>OZ220738.1:0-2536507 GCA_965116995.1 Nitrosopumilaceae archaeon
TGTGAAAAGCCCAGCCTCCTGCGCTGCATATTGTTCCAGTCCAGCTCTTCAACCATGCCGCGATACGAGAGGTTGTAGCGCGCCATCACCAGCATCACCATCAGGAATCTTGCCCGGTTGCCATATTCCGGATTCTTCTTGACGAATTTCTTGACCTGCCTTCGTATCTTCTTGTACTTCATCTGGGCGTTTTTGCCCGAATTCTTCCGCTTCTCCTCATAGTCCTTGTAGTAGCCGCCCTTCTTGTACCCTTTACTTCTTCTCTTTAGATTGGTCTTCTTTGCCATTGTGTAGTATGCGCTGCCATGATCTTTAAGCGTACTGAAGAATTAAATGCTCTAATAGTTTATAATAGTACGGACGTTTTTTGTATTTTTGTCAGGCCGTTGGGTTCCCAGAATGTTGGACAACCCCTGTGTATACAGCTAAGCCAAAATTAGGCCAAGCTAGTCATCACACGGTGTGGCCATCAGCCGATCCAACTACAAAAATCCATCAAACCGTGCCACTGCAATGCCCCAAACCGCGTTCGCCCTCATGACGGCGCGTTCCGGCCAGTGGCAGGGAGCGGCCAATTCGCATCCGGGCCTTCGGGCGCCGGCCCGGGTGTGGCGCCGGACGGTTCGGTCGCCATGCGGGGTGCGCGCCCCGCGGACAGGAGGCCTGCGCCGCGGAGGCCTGCGGGGGACAGGCTGCTGGATGGCGGGAGGGCGTGTGGCGTGGCCTATGCTGGAATGAGCGGAACGGCGGGCAGCGCGGGCGCATAGTGATGGACATAAAGAATGCAACAAAAACCGCAATACATACGCGCATTCCCCCGGCCGCCCTTGACCGTGCCATGACGCAGCAGAGTCGCTCTGCCCACCGGACTCCCGACCGGCGCCCTGCACCAAGCGAGTAACAGAGGGCGGCGCGAGCTGGCAGGCGTGCGGCGGCATTGGAATCCACGTAGCCGAGTCGGCTAAGGAGGCAGCAGCCACTCAAACAGCTTGACTATCGCTATCTCCCTGTTGTGGAACCATTCCATGATCGCGTCCCGCATCTTGTCCAGGCCGAAGAAGACGTCTGCTATGGCCGCCCTGATCTCCCTCCACTGTGTCTCTATGAGGTTGAGCTGCGGGGTGTGCGGCGGAATGTGCACCATCTCGACCGCCCCGTCCGTGCCGGAGACGTGTCCCGCATGGTTTTGCCGGTGAGGGCGCCGGCGTTGTCCCCTATGATCCCTATTTTTTCGTGGCGCCGGCGGGCATACTCCGCCAGGGCCGCGTAGCTGTCCGCCTTCAGGTCCCCGTGGAACTGCAGGTCCAGCGTGCCCTCCCCCAGCGCCCCGATTAGATGGATGGCTTTTTTGGAGTGGTTGGTGCGGACGGTGGCCTTCCCGCCCCGCCTCCGGAGCCCCCGTCCGGACGTGGGCGAGTCCCGCAGCGTGGCCGCGTCGACGGCCAGCACGGTGCGGCCCTCCGCCTTCCACCTGGCGATGGTACCCTCCGTCTTTTCTATGAACTCGGCCTGCTCCCCGGGCGTGGCGCCGTTCCATGGTATGGACCACGGCCTTCGGACCGAGAACCCGAGTCGGTGGGCCACCCTCAGGGCCGTCCTCCGGCTGCATATGGTGCCGAACCGCTCCAGTATGCGCCTGGCCACCGTCTTGGAGTTCCAGCTGCCGCGGACAAAGCCGCTCTCGTCGGGCGGCTTGTCCAGATCCTCCTCGATCGTCCCCTCCTGCTCGGGGTCCAGCTTCCGCGGCCTGCCCGGGCTCTTGTTGTCGTGCCTGGCCTCGAGGCCCTCGCATTCCATCCGGCGCAGCCATCGGGAGACGGTGCTGGCATGGCGCCCCACGATCTTGGCTATCCATTCCACCTTCCTGCCGCGCCATTCCAGCACGGCCGCCTGGAGCCGGTCCCTGGACTTGCCGGGCTTCTCGCGTCTGTGCATCTCCTCCAGCACGGGCAGCGGCACCTTGGGCAGGTACCCCTTCCCTCTCTTTATCCGCGCTGCCTTGTGCATGGGGGCTTGGAAGATGTGGGGGATCTATATCTTTTGCCCTGTTGCTAGTTTGTGCATACTTTATGGCCATCACTATGCGTCGCTGTGCAAAAACAAGGGGGGAAGTGCATGTTTTGGCCAGCTCCAGCAGCCACGCGCCCGCCCCGTCCAGATGCTTCTTGAACAGGGTATAGTCGTGGGTGCTGCCGTCCACCGCCTCGCTGACATTCAGTATGGGGCCGGCGCAGTTGGTGATCACCTGCACGTTGTAGGTGAACCGTTTCTTCTTTCCACTGTATGACGCCTTCCTCTGCTCCTTGTCGTCGGGCCTGTACCGCAGTATGTGCGTGCCGTCCACCAGCAGCCTCAGGTGCGGGACCAGCTCGGTTATGTCATCGACTGACTCGGCCATGCTCAGCAGCCCGGTCAGAAACTCCGGGGATACGACTATCCGTTCCAGTATGTCGGCGGCCAGGTCCAGGTATCTCGACACGCCGGACTGGTCCACGCCGAACTGGTCCACGCCGAACTGGTCCACGCCGAACCACGGCTGCAGGGAGCTCTCGGACATTCCGGTGTAGTATCGGATCAGCGCCAGCAGCAGGACGTGCCTCGGGTACAGCTTGCACCGGTTTCCCTAGTCGCCGGCCCGCAGGCCGTCCCCCCGGAACAGCGGTCCATGTTCCATGGCGAGCGGCTCAAACTATTTCAGCTTGAACGCGAACTGCCCGGGGGTGCACCCGGCGATCCTCTTCAGCAGTTTGGGAGTTTCGATTATCCGGTCAAGCTCCGAGACGTGGCTCCACATGGTGTCGTGGTCGGTTCCCAGCAGCCCGTACCCGTTGCTCAGCGCAACCAGGGCCCGCCGCTGCCTTTCCAGGTACATTATCTGTTTGGCGTTGTCGTTTAGTTTTGCACCATCCTTTTTGGCGACCTCTGCCGCCCGTCCGAGCTTCTTGAGGGCCGCGTCCCGATCCGCATGTGCTTTTTCGAGCTGCCGTTTCAGCCGTTTGATTTGTTCTGCTTGCGTCATGGTTTGATCCGTCGGCTCTCCGGAATGCCCCTACAAAGGTTTGCAATGCACCCTCCGCTGCCCTGCAGTGATCTGGACGCATCCGCATGGCCACGTACCGCCCGGGGGCGGCAGGGGTTGGGCAAGAGTATCGCGCCTATTTTTACCCTGCGCTTATTTATTTCTTAAATTACGCATAATGTCTAGTACTATACATACAGTTTCCCTCACGGGTCATCGGCTTCTTGTATGCGCCGGGGGTCCCATATGCCATCCGACAAGTCGTCCATGCAGTTTTCCTCACGGATAATGGTTGTGAGTTCGTCAATGAGGGCGTCGTATTCCTCTTTGTGGGCGTCTATCCTGTCTAACATCTCTTCATACTTGTTGAGCATCTGGTCCGTCTCGAAGTGGACTTTGTCCCCATCCATGCCCGTTGCGTGTCGGTCTGCAAACGACATGGCCTCGTCCACCATCTCTTTAAGCTCAGCCTCCAACCTGTCCAGCTCCAGATCCAAAAGGTAGAGGCGGTCGCCTGGGCCATCCTCCCCCACAGGTCGCTCCGGCAGAGGCTCGGGTATGACATACCCGCGCGTATCGAAAGGGTCCTGCACGAAATCGCCGCCCGCCATTAAATGGGTCCAGTTTGGGTGGTGCTCTAGGCCAATGTTGTGGCCGAACTCGTGTGCTATAGTATTCCGTATACTGTTGGGGCCGTAAAGAACAGGATCGCCGTTGCAGTCCGTCTCGTGTATGACGACCTCTATGAACGCATCATCGCCTATACAGTCAAAGCAGGCCCAGCCGACGGTTCCGCCGTCGTACTCTATCCACCGGATCTCTATGACGGGATTCTCCTCTGCCTCAGCTAATAGCAGACCGGGGTTCAGGGCAGTCCACGCCCCAAAGCCATCCGAGACTGCCTGCTTGACGACCGTGGCGTACGTCGTGTTGATGCCGGCCGACTCAAGCCATGCGGCCGGAGGCTCGACGAACCCATATGTAACCACACAGGGCTGGCCCTCGGGAGCCGGTCCGTCCGCCGAGAGCGGAATGTCTGAGGGGGGATAGTGCGTCCAGTTGAGGGCTGCCAAGGCGCCATACTTGGCATACACGTGCGGGTGTGCCATGCCGGCCAGCGCCGCCCTGCTGCTCTCGCTGAGTTTTAGTGTAATCGACCTAAGGTCCGGTGCGTGTGCATCGTATTCGTCATGGGATAGCGTGAGACTGCATGCGGCACTGGCTATCCTTATGTGATCTACCCTCACCACAAAGGGATTTATCTTCTCGGTAAAGTTTAGGACCAGTTTGTTTTCAGTCCAGCTGTATACTGCATGCGCCAGCAGGGCGGCGGAATCTTCGTGTTCGACTTCCCGGATAATTCCGGCTATGTCCTGCACGCTCTGGCAGGATACTGTATCCGCAAACGCATCGCATTCGCCACGCACAAACGGCAGTGCATGGACTGGAATCGGATCGCCCTTATTGGAGGACCCCACAAAATCAATGCTGACCGGCTCCAGTCCCGCACCAACCCTGAAACAGCCCACGAGCTCCCCGGTCTGTCCGGGTCTCAGCTCCAGCCGATCAACACAGTCGGTAGGTGCCCAGGAACCATCATCCAGATACAGGTAGCCCACATCAACAAGCAACGGCTCGGTGTCTGTGTTGGCTATGTCCACGATAAACGTCCACTGGTCCGCAAACGTACCGAGCTCCCTCGACACGTGGGTCACCTCCGCTTGGACATCCAGTGAAGTGTAACCACGCTCTTGGGCATAAGTGGAGGACATTCCACCGGCCACTGCCAGCACGACCAGCACAGCCGCCGTCAGCCCGGCCGCCATGCGTACCCCCACCGCCGGAATGTCACTGCGGGCGACTGCAGAGTTTCTAATATAGTTCTTATGTATAGGGGTTCCTCCTGCAAGGACGGGTGATGGGTCGGGCGATCTGTCTCTACGATCTTAAACAATCCGTCGGATCGGGGCAGGCATGGGACGCAAGAAACCCCGCAAACCCCGGAGAGGCAGGGCCTCGGAGCAGTGCATAACGCGCCGCGGGCTCCGCATATACCAGAAGGGCGACCAGATCAAGACCCTTACCGGGCACCGCTGGGACGTGGCATCCCAGAGTGGGGAGGGCGTATGGTATAGGGTCTCGTTTGCGGGCAAGAGCCCTACGTGCGAGTGCGCCTACCACACCACCGGAAAGGGATGCAGGTGCAAGCATATAGCTGCGGTCGAGCACACGCTGCTCATATCGTCGGAGGCCACATTCGGCAAGAAGGTTGACATCGAAGAGAAGGATCTGTGCTGCCCAAGGTGCAAGAAGAAGAGGTATGTCCGTAACGGATGGTACAGCGGCAAGCACGAGAAGAGACAGAAGTACAGGTGCTCCATATGCGGACGGCGGTTCCGGGACAACCTGGGCTTTGAGCACCGCCAGGTGCCGCGCCTGTACATCACGCTGGCCCTGATGCTGTCGGGGATGGGGACATCGGCGCCCAACATCCAGACGACGCTCGGGCATCTGGGAGTCAGGGTACATGCGGACACCATAACCCGTATCTTGGGGAACACTATTCCATTACTCCGAGGCGGTGCAAAGGTATACGGAGACCATCAAGCCCCCGTGCGTGGGGGACAAGTGGGGCTGCGACGAGAAGCACCAGAAGGTCGGCGGCAGGGAGTCGTATATCGTCGCCATCATGGATCTTGCCACCCGGTTCATACTGGCGTGGGACGTATCTGCCACCAAGGGGGACTACAACGCCGCCCCCCTGCTGCGGAGGGCCCGGGACATGGCGGGCAGGATTCCCCGCCTGTTCATTACCGACGGCCTGGACCAGTACCACATAGCCTTCAAAAAGGTGTTCCGCACGCTGAAGGGCCTCAGATCCATCCACATACGCGACATCCACCCATGTAAATCCACAGCGGATATGCGATGTCATCCGTACCTCGCTTCATGCCGAGCCTAGTCCATATAGGCTCCTTTTATATCACGCGGTTGGTTTGGCTGTTCTATGAATTTTCGACGACACGGAAGGGGACGCGAGGGGCACCCCGCCGCCCCTCGCCCGGCAGGGGGCGGCGGGGTGCCCCGGCGCCGGGTGGTGCGCAGGCTCCCCCACGGCGTATTTTGGTACGGTAATTGTACCGTACCGCGTGTTCGCATGCGTGAAAAAAGTCACGGGGTGTGCGGCCGTTTTTGGCTGCTTGTGCAGGTCCGGTGCGATGGCGCCTTTCCGCGCCGGGGCCGTCCCAAAATGAAAAGCAGGTAAATCCTACGTCCGATCTGGGACAGGTGGTGAGCAGCGCCCTAGTCAAACATTGGCCTTGTGCCGCCACAAGCGGCCTTGCGCCATTCAAAATGAATGGGCGAATCTGCGCTGCATCTTTTCTGGGCCTTGCGCCCTTATGGGTGATTGCGGCCTCACTGCCTGCCGACCACAAAAAGGAGGTGAAAGCAAAATCAACAGTTCAAACGATTTCATAGGCATTGACATAGGCAAACGAAAATGCGACGTATGTATCATGGACAGTGGCGGCAGCGTGCTGGAACGCACCAAGTACACCAACAAGAGGGCCGCCGCCGGCGCGTTCGCCAAGTACGCCGCGGCCAAATACGACTGCGCCGCCGTCTTCGAGTCCACCGGCAACTACGGCTTCAAGACGCGGCTTGCGCTGGAGGAGTATCGCATACCATACAAGATAGCCAACCCCCTGCGGCTCAAGCTGTCCCAGTCCGGCCTCAAGACCGACAAGCTGGACGCCGAAAGGCTCGCAAACAGGCTCCGCATGGACGACATACCGGAGTCGTACGCGTACCCGCCCGGGGACAGGCGCGTCCTGGACATACTGCACGACCGCATCAACCAGGTCAGGGCCAGAGTCGCGGTGCTCAACAGGCAGCACAGCGTCCTGGCCAAGTACGACTACGAGATCTCTGACAGCGGGAGCACCGACTCGGCCAGCGACAAGTGCCAGGAGTTCCTGGACAACCTGAAGCTGGACGAGGGCGACATGCGCCGTATGGCGATGCACGTCCAGGACGTCCGGCACATCAACGGGCAGATCCGGATATTGGAGGGGATGGTCTCAAAGGAGGCTTTCCAGAACGAGGACGCCAAGCTCATAATGAGCCTGATGGGGTTCGACGCGTTCAGCGCCCTGCTGGTGGCCGTCTCCATCAGCCGCATCGAACGGTTCCCGCACTACAAGCAGCTGGTCTCGTTCCTGGGCCTGTGCCCCCGGATATACCAGTCCGGCGACCGCAAAAAGCACGGCCGCATGAAGAAGGCCGCAGACCGCAACCTCACCTGGGTCATGATGCGCGCGGCCATGGTCGCCGCGCGGCACGATCCCAGGATGAAGGCCCGCTACGAAACCCTGCGAAAGCAGCACCCGCCCGCCGTCGCCTACAGCCATGTCGCAAACTACATGGCATACTGCATCTACTACATGCTGAAGCGGCGCGAGCCGTACAGGTACCACGACAAGTCCGCCTATGAAACCAAGCTGAAGCGTCTGGAGGCCAGGTGCAGGTAGCCGCCGCGCGCCGGGGTTTCGCTCCCTCACAAAATTTTGGGACGGCCCCGGCGCGGAAAGGCGCCATCGCACCGGACCTGCGCAAGCGGCCAAAAACGGCCGCACACCCCGTGACTTTTTTCACGCATGCGAACACATGGTACGGTACAATTACCGTACCAAAATACGCCGTGGGGGAGCCTGCGCACCACCCGGCGCCGGGGCACCCCGCCGCCCCCTGCCGGGCGAGGGGCGGCGGGGTGCCCCTCGCGTCCCCTTCCGTGTCGTCGAAAATTCATAGAACAGCCAAACCAACCACATGATATAAAAGGAGCCTCTGTGGACTAGACTCGGCATGAAGCGAGGTACGGATGACATCGCATATCCGCTGCGGATTTACATGGGTGTTTGTGAGGGAGCGAAACCCCGGCGCGCGGCGGCTACCCGCACCTGCCTTTTAGTCGTTTCAGCTTGGTTTCATAGGCGGACTTGTCGTGGTACCTGTACGGCTCGCGCCGCTTCAGCATGTAGTAGATGCAGTATGCCATGTAGTTTGCGACATGGCTGTAGGCGACGACGGGCGGGTGCTGCTTGCGCAGGGTTTCGTAACGGGCCTTCATCCTGGGATCGTGCCGCGCGGCGACCATGGCCGCGCGCATCATGACCCAGGTGAGGTTGCGGTCTGCTGCCTTCTTCATGCGGCCGTGTTTTTTGCGGTCGCCGGACTGGTAGATGCGTGGGCACAGGCCCAGGAACGATACCAGCTGCTTGTAGTGCGGGAACCGCTCCACGCGGCTGATTGAGACGGCCACCAGCAGGGCGCTGAACGCGTCGAACCCCATCAGGCTCATTATGAGCTTGGCGTCCTCGTTCTGGAGCGTCTCCTTTGAGACCATCCCCTCCAGTGTCCGGATCTGCCCGTTGATGTGCCTGACGTCCTGGACGTGCATCGCCATACGGCGCATGTCGCCCCCGTCCAGCTTCTCGTAGTCGTGTCGCTGGCCGAGTCGGTGCTTCCGCTGGCAGAGATCTCGTAGTCGTACTTGGCCAGGATGCTGTGCTGCCTGTTGAGCACCATGACTCTGGCCTTGACCTGGTTGATGCGGTCGTGCAGTATGTCCAAGACGCGCCTGTCCTCGGGCGGGTACGCGTACGACTCCGGTATGTCGTCCATGCGGAGCCTGTTGGCGAGCCTTTCGGCGTCCAGCTTGTCGGTCTTGAGGCCGGACTGGGACAGCTTGAGCCGCAGGGGGTTGGCTATCTTGTATGGTATGCCATACTCCTCCAGCGCGAGCTGCGTCTTGAAGCCATAGTTGCCGGTGGACTCGAAGACGGCGGTGCAGTCGTATTTGGCCGCGGCGTACTTGGCGAACACGTCGGCGGCGGCCCTCTTGTTGGTGTACTTGGTGCGTTCCAGCACGTTGCCGCCACCATCCATGACGCACACGTCGCATTTCCGGTATCCTACGTCAATGCCTATGAAATCGTTTGAACTGTTGATTTTGCTTTCACCTCCTTTTTGTGGTCGGCAAGCAGTGAGGCCGCAATCACCCATAAGGGCGCAAGGCCCAGAAAAGATGCAGCGCAGATTCGCCCATTCACATAGAATGGCGCAAGGCCGCTTGTGGCGGCACAAGGCCAATGGATGTCGAGGGCGCTGCTCACCACCCGTCCCAGATCGGACGTAGGATTTACCTGCTTTTCACATACGGAACCTCCTATGCAACACCAATAAACAGGAGCGGCTCAACGGCGAGCTGGCAGGCCACTTCAAATATGCCCGCGGAATAAACAAGGAGCATTCCCTGATATTCCGCATGGCGATACTACACCATAACTACATCAAGCCGCACGCTGGCATAGGCGGCAGGACGCCTGCCGAGGCCGCCGGCATAGACGTGCGGGGCGCCGACAGGTGGCGGACGCTCATCCAGAACGCCGTATCCGCCACATAACCGCCCAAAACACCCCCGTCTCCTTGCCGTTCCATGCCATTCCGTTCCATGATGCCGCATTTTACCCACGCGCCATACCATTTGGGCAGGACTTTGCCAAAAACCACCTCAAAATGTCGCCCCGCAGCCCGCGCATCCCGAGTTTGGGACCGGCTGCGGCCTGGATCTGGGTCATTTAGATCATCACCCATTCTTGCAAGGGGAACCACCACGTCCGCCCGCACCTGGCCCTGCCAAACGGCCAGACCCCCGGCGAGGCCGCCGGCATCCGCATAGAGGGGAATGACAAGATCCTCACCCTCATTCAGGCTGCGGCCAAGTCGCGCGGGTCCGCAGCCTGATCTCTTTTTTCTCACCACGTTTATAACCGGATTCGCAGAAATGTAACACGCTAGGTGCGGTGCCTGCGTGGTGCGTGGTCTGGCGGGTCGTTTTCGACGTGGTCGAAACGACCAACCGCTGTTCGATTTGACGTCACGGTCGGGCAGCGGCATCTTATCATATGCATGGCTAGATCGGCGCCGGGATAGTCTAGTGGTATGACGGCGGGCATGATGACTCGCTCACGTGACGTGGCGGGGGTTCGATTCCCTCTCCCGGCGTCTTAACATTTCCCACCACCGGGTTCTTTTGCATTAACGCGTGGTGCCGGTGTGCTACAGTGCCGGTATCCGCGCATCACCGCACCGTTCCAACGGCCCGACTGCCCGCCCTGATGTCTTCACCGCGCAAGCCCGCTTGTGGACCCGGGCCGGCACCGTGACCGGAGCCGTTACAGGGTGCATCTGCCACGGCAGGCCTGTTGCCCGCACATGTCACATCAGGCCGCCATGCAGCCTGCCCTCACGTTTGCACGCCACTGAGGCTGCGGCAGCGCCGTTCCGGACATTGCCGCGTTCTGGAACAGGGTCGTCATCTTGTCGGGGCAGGATATGATCATCCCCGCCTTCTCGGCCGGCGTGATCTCGCCCAGGGCCATGTGGGGGCGCAGGTAGTTGTAGTGCAGCCACGCGGCCATTATGCAGGTCTCCGTCAGGCGGCCCCTCCAAAGGCGGGGTGATACAGGCGTGGCGGCTGGCCATTATGGTAGAGGACTAGAGTCGTCCGGCTTTGGCCCATGCCGCCCTGGGCTGGTCACCACGCGTTAATGCAAAAGTACCGTGGCGCCCCACACGCTTAACACCACCCCACAGATTTAACACCAGATCCCACCCCACGTCAACTTAACAGTCCCCTGACTTGGGCGATGCCATCATGTTTGGGGCAGACCTTAGCAGCGCAGATCTGACTAGGGTTTACCTGCGCGGAGCAGCCCTCTCCGATGCAGACTTGGCCGGGGCTTACCTGCGCGGCGCAGACCTCGGTGAATCTTTTTTGGATGGTGCAGACCTGCGCTAGGCCACTTTGGTCGGGACTAGCCTGTCTGATGCCATATTACTAGAAGCTGACCTGCGCGAGGCCCGCATGTATGGAGCCGACTTGGACGGGGCGCTTTTGGCTTACGCTGACCTGCGCGGCGCTGACCTGCGCGGCGCCTTCTTGGTCAGAGCAGATCTCAGCGGCGCCAACCTCAGCGGCGCCGATCTCCACAAAGCCATAACCGACCATACCACCATCATGCCTTGAGTCGGGTAGATCGCCGACTTGCCAGAACCGGGATTGGCCGCTAGTTCTGCCCTCTTGGGTTCCCTATGGCTGGAAAATCTAGATGTGGCTCCCGATGGTGTCTCAGGTGCTACAGATGCACCCCCCGTAAACCACCTCATTCTATGTAGATGGCCGGGTGGTACGCCCGGGCAAGGCGCGCCTTTCCTTTAGGGTCCTCGGACTCGGGCACCCCTTCGCTCCCATATACCGTAACGGTGCAGTCGTACTCGGTTCTCACCACGTCAGGCAGGTGCCCCTCCAGCAGTTTTCTCTCATCGAACGCGACATGGCGCAGGCGCGCCTCGCGGGTCGTAACGCTCTCAGAGAGTATGTCCTTCAGGCAGGCGGCTATCTCCTTGGGGTATACACGCAGATGCCTCTTGGAATCGTCGCCGGATATTATGCCCATTATGCTGCGCATGTCCGCGGCGCCCCCCGCCACGCACTCCAGCACCACACCGTATATCTCGCGGGACTCGGCCGCGTACACCCGTATGCGTTTGGGTGTGATGCCCGACACCCTCACTATATGGGATATGTCGCGCAGCACCGAGGCCAGGTAGTCCTCGTCGTGTATCATGGAGTGGTCCACGTCTCCTGCCTCGGGCCACTCAGAGGCTGCCACCAAACCATCGTTCCCCAAGGCGTGCCACATCTCCTCGGCGGCGTGGGGGGCGAAGGGGGACAGGAGCCGAGCCCTCGTATCGCATATCAGGCGCCTTATCCCGGGGGGCATGGCGCGTCCCCGGGCCGCCAGCCGGCGGGCATACCACTGTATATCGTGCTCCATGCCGTGCATTATATCATGTAGCGCCTCCCGCATACGCATCCTCTCCATGTTCGCGGTCACCGTTCGTATGGTGCCGTGCATCCTGGAGCGCATCCACATGTCCTCCCACTCCCCGCCGGCCTCGCCGGGTTCGGCCTCCCCGCACTCCCGGATCATCCGCTCCAGCCGGGCCCCCATCCCCGAGACCGACTCCAGGTTGACGTCGGCATCCTGGAGCAGCTCGGCGGATATGGTGATGCCCAGCCGGATGGGGTCGGCGCCATACCTCAGTATGGCTCCCCGCAGGGGTATGATGTTCCCCATGCTCTTGGACATCTTCTTTCCGTCCATCAGAACGGAGCCGTTCACCACTATCTGGCGGGGCCAGTGCCTCTCCGGGAAGAGGGCCGTGTGGTTCATCACAAAGAAGGTCAGATGGTTGGGCACCAAGTCCCGGCCGGAGTGGCGCGTGTCCACCGGATAATAGTACAGGAACTCCCGGCGCATCTCATGCGCCGCCGGGTGCGGCGGCTCCCCCCGCCCCAGAAACACATACTCGAAGAGGTCCCAGTCCATCGCATCGGGCCGGATGGCCTCCGCGTTCACGTACTTCATTATGATATAGAACGCGGTGTATATGGTCGAGTCGGTCAGGCTCTCGACGATCCAGTCCGGGTCCCAGGGGAGCCGGGTGCCAAGCCCCCGCTGCCGGGCGCAGGCCCGCTCCCGCAGCCACCCTATGATGTTGTGGAACTCGCCGCGTATCTCGGGGGGCAGCACCTCCATGCCATCCAGGCAGCGGCGGGCGGACGCCTTCCAGGACTCGTCGCCATAGTCCAAAAACCACTGCTTCTCCAGCATCTTTACTATGCATTTGGCGCCGCACCTGCACCGCACCTCGCCGGCCATCTCCATCATGGTCTTGGCCCCGAACCTGCGCGCCAGCCATGCCCTTATGTCGTCCTTGCACTCGGAGACCCTCCTGCCCGAGTACGGGCCGCACTCCTCCCGCATCACCCCGGTGTGAAACTCCTTGCTGTACAGCGTCTCGGTGGCCCTCTCCAGCGCCGCCTCGTCGGAGGGGTCCAGCCCCTCGCATATCTGGGCGGCGGGGTCGTCCCCGTACCCCGATACCCTGATTATGGGCCGGGAGGGTATGGCACCGTCCGGGTCGATGGCGCGGAGGGCCATATGGTCGAAGGGGGCGTGGGCGGGCACCGACATCACTACGCCGGTGCCGGTGTCCGGGCGCACGAACCCGGCCGGCAGCACGGGGATGTGGCCGCCGACCGGCGACTGGATCGCGGCGCCCAGCATCTCCGAGGCGGGTATGTCGCCTATGTGGACGGGCCGCCGGCCCTGGTGGGCGAGCTTCTGGGCGCACTCCTCTGTCATGATCCACCTCTCGCGGCCCACCCGCCATATCCCGTACCGTATGTCGGGGTTCACCCACAGGTTGGTCACGCCGAATATGGTCTCCGGGCGCAGGGTCGCGGCGGGCAGTATGTGGCGGCCCCACCCGAACTTGACTATGGTGTACTCGGCGAACTCCGGCTCCACGTCGCCCAGGGTGTCGTGCTGCGAGACGGGGTTGCCGTCCTGGGGGCACCACCCCACCGGGTGGGAGCCACGACGTATGAGCCGCCGCCGCCGCAGCGACTCTATCTGCCACTCCACGAACCTCTGGTATGCGGGGTGTATGGTGGTGAAGCGGCGCCGCCAGTCTATCGAGTAGCCCATCTCCTTCATGCCCATCTCTATCTCGGCGCTGAAGTAGTCGGCTATCTTGAGCGGCTCGACAAACTCCCGCACCGTATCAGGGGGGACCCCGTATATGTTCAGCAGGCCGTCCATTATGTCCGGGTCGCCGCCGGCCACCCGCCGGGCCATCCCCAGTATGGGCGTGCCGGTGTAGTGGAACCCCATGGGGAACAGCACGTTGTACCCGCGCATCCGCCAGAACCGGGCGTTGATGTCGGCCAGGGTATAGGTGCGGCCGTGGCCAAGGTGCTGCGGCGAGTTGGGGTAGGGGTACGCCACCGTGATGGTCTTCTTGGGGCGGGAGTCTGGGTCCGACTCGAAGAGGCGGACCTTGTTCCACGCCCTCTGCCACCTCTCCTCTATATCATGCCATTCGGTCATAGTATGGTCTCCCTGGCCCAGGCGGCGGCCTCTTGCATCATACTGGCATGTCTCCCGCCGCCCTGCGCGAACGTATGGTTGCCGGCGGCGCGGCCCCCCAGCATCTCGGATATGGTTCCGGCTATCTCCATGGCGTTATGGGGCGAGTCCTCCGTACAATATACCATGACGCGGACTGCCGGGCCGCTCCGGAACATGCCGCAGTATGTTATGGTGTGGCCGGACTTTACCAGCCTCTTGGCCAGGGTGGTGTGGAACTTTTGGTCGTACATATCGTCGTGTATGACGCAGGCGCCCATGTTGTATGATATTGTGGGGCTCTCGTGCGAGCCGGCGGGTATCTCGCCGCACAGCCGGGATATGGTCCCGGAGTGGTCGGGCCGCCCCTCCCGGTGCGTGTCCTCTATGGGCGGCGCCTCCCGTTCCATGACCGTAAACTCCAGGCGCACCACACCGTCCTGTATGCGCTTGGCGCGGGTTATCGTGATATGTTCCACCATCCCGGTCCGGGGAACGTGCGTCCCGCCGCAGGCCTCCACGTCCACATCGCCTATGGATACTATACGGACCGAGTCCACCGGGACCACGCCACCCTGGTATATGCTGAAGCCGTACTCGGACTCGGCGCTCCCCCGGTCCATGTACTGTATGGAGACGGGCAGGTCCTGCCGTACCATGTCGTTGGCCATGTCCTGTATGGCATGTATCTGTCCGGTGGTCAGCGCCGAGTGGTGGGTGATGTCCAGCCGGGCGTGGTCGGCATCCTTGCGGGCCGAGTGCTGCCAGACCCAGGAGCCCAGGGTGCGGCGGGAGGAGGCGTTCAGTATGTGGGTGGCGGTGTGGTGTTTGGTGATATTATGGCGCCGCTCCTCATCTATGGCGCATTGTACAGTATGGCCGGCCTCCGGCGGCGTGTCTGCGGTGTGGTGTAGTATGGCCTCGCCGGCCTTCTCTACGTCGTGTATATGGCAGCCGGCTATGGTACCGTGGTCCGGCTCCTGGCCTCCGCCCCGGGGATAGAACGAGGTCCTGTCCAGTATTATGGCGTCCCCGTGTATGGCCAGCACCCGGGCCTCAAAGGCGTGCGGGTCCTCCCTATAGTACAGGGGAATGGTGGCCGGGAGGGGCCTCTCCGGCGACTCGGGGGGAGCCCCGCGGCGGCTCTGGTGGAGCGAGGCTAGGGCCGCCCGGAACCCGTCGGGCACCGACGGTATGGCCCCGCACTCCACCAAATACTCGGGGGTTATGCCGTCGGACTCGTACAGCGTTATGAGCTCGTCCACCGTTATGCTGTCGCTCTTCTGCTTGATGCGCGAGGCGACCTTGGCCATGCGGCCCCGGGTGGAGCGGTACCGCTCCGTCTCTATGTCCAGTATGGTATGTATGTCGTCCCGCCGCCGGTCCAGCTCCGGGTAGGTGGCCGAGAGGTAGTCCACCTGCCCCTCTATGATGTCGTGTATGTCGGGTATGCCCGAGTCGGCTATGCGCCGCACCATCATGCGGAGGTTGTACCCCCCGCCCACGTTGCTGGGCAGCGAGCCGTCGGCTATTGCAAATATCAGGGTCCGGAGGTGGTCGGCGACCATGTACGATTTTTCCAGGGGGAGTATTATCCTGCGGAATGCGTCGGGGTCGATGCCGGCCCCCTCCCGGACCCTCTCCCGCAGTGCGGATATGGACATCGAGTCCAGCCCCCGGGCTATACCTGTGTAGTATGGCTTGAGGGCGGGGTGGTCGGGGTCGGCCCCGAATATGTCTAGTATGGTGTCCAGGGCGGGCCCAAAGCAGCAGTCGTACGCGGTGGGGGTGCCCATGGTAATCCAGGCGAACCTCTCCAGGCCGGCGCCCATGTCTATGATGCGGTGTTCCAGGGTGGTGTGGTTCTCTATGGTGCCCTGAAACTCGGTGAAGACGGCGTTGCCCAGCTCCAGTCCCCGCACGAAATACTCCAGGGAGGGGCCGAACGAGCCCCCGCCCGCCCAGACGTCCTCCACGAAGGTTATCTCCTCGGAGGGTATGCCGAAGGGGCCGGTGAGCAGGTCGTGGTCCAGCTCCATGCAGGTGTCCTTCCAGTAGCCGCCCGTATCCGGCACGGAGTGCTGGCCCACCATGCAGAAGCTGCTGAAGTGCCGTCCGGTCACCCCCACGTTCTCGATATCCTTGAAGCGGAGGCAGGTCTGCGGCACTACGAGGGGGTTTGCCGGGAACTGGAAGGTGACCTGGGAGCCGGCGACCCGCTGGAAGTCCACTATGGATGCAATCGTATAGTACAGGTCGTCGCGCCACCGGCAGACCACCGGGTACCTTGGTATGGAGGTGTGGTTCTGTGATACGAAGAACTCCTCGATGCGTTTCCACGCTTCTGTGTAGTCCAGTCGCACACCGGTGGGGGGCCGGCCGATAAACGAGTAGGTGTTCGGGTCGTGGTCTGGGCACTCCAGCATCCCGGGGTCGGCGCTCCAGTAGTATCGGCCGCATGTGCGGCACGCCCTCCTCTCGAACCCCTCGTTCTGGAATAACTCCACCGTATAGTATCGGTCCGGGTCGGCGGAGAATTTAGCCAGTATCTGGGACTTGTCCACGGGGGCGGAGGAGGGGAGGTTGCGTTATGAGTATTTGGATTTTTCTGAACCTCCAAGTTATCGGCGCCCGGCGCGCCCGCCGGTCCACGAGCCCCCCGCAACCGACCGCGCCGCATCCGGGAACCGTATGGCGGGGCGCGTGCGGCCACATATGGTGGAGATGATGTACACAACCCCTCCTCTGATCCAGGCCTGATTTTGGTATGATGCGGGTATCTCGGTCTTGCGGCGTAAAACGACATCAATAGGCAACGTATGGTAGCGTGCGGCGCCGAGTGTGCAGCGCGCCTAAAATTAACTGAGTTGGGTATGTGCCCCACTGGTGAGTTAAGGCTTAAAATCCAACACCAGTTACTAATATGCATGGTAACCATACAGGAGGCCATCGACTCCGGTGAGGCAGCGATCGAGGTGGCCGAGCGGCTGGGCAAGTATGAGTTGGCAGAGGTGGCGCGCGACCTGACGGACAGCTTCCGTCGAATAGCCGCTATCGAGGCAGAGTACAGGTAGCTGCCTGTCAAGAAACACATGTCTGATTGTTCCAGACACACGTTTTCACTCCGGGCACCATTTGTTTCAGGGCAGTCTATGCACCAGTCTAGGTTTACGGGTCATTCTACGCTGGCAGTCGTACCCTGCTGGCCGCACCTGGCAGGGCCAAAGTATGCTACGGCCATATCTCCCAGAGCGCTTACACAAATATTTGCTGCGCCCGCCCACGCCGACATGGACAAGCGGGGGGTTCTCTGAATGGGCGTGTCGGAGGGGCTGGCGGCCCGGGCCCGCCATGCCATACCATACGGTGTGAACAGCCCGGTGCGCCACTATGATCCGTACCCGTTCTTTGCGGAGCGCGCCGAGGGCTGCCGCATGTGGGACGCCGACGGTCATACCCTGATAGATGTGTGCAACGGGTACGGGGCGCTACTCCTGGGGCACCGCCACCCGGATATACTGGGGGCCGTCACAGAACAGATGGGGAGGGGCACCCTGTACTGTGCTCCCACAAGTATGGAGGTGGAGGTCTCCGAGCTGATACGAGGCAACTACCCCTCTATGGAGATGAGCCGCATGGTGAATACGGGCGGCGAGGCCACCATGACGGCCGTACGGCTGGCTCGGGGATATACGGGCCGGGACAAGATAGTGATGTTCGCGGGGGGGTACCACGGCGCCCACGATGCGGTGCTGGTCAGATCGGGCAGCGGCTCGGCATCGATGCCCGCCTCGGCGGGGTCGCCACCCGGCATGGCCGACCACACCATAGTGCTGCCGTACAACGACACCGAGGGCTTTTCAGGTATGATGGAGTCGCGCGACGATATCGCCGGGGTAATAATGGAGCCGGTGATGGCCAACATGGGGCTGATACCGCCCCGCAAGGGGTTCCTGGAGGGGGTGCGCCACACCACCCGGCAGCGGGATGTGGTGCTGATATTCGATGAGGTGGTGACCGGGTTTAGGATGTCGCCGGGGGGAGCCCAGTCATATTATGGCGTGCGGCCGGACCTGACCACACTGGCCAAGGCCCTGGGGTGCGGCTTTGCAGCTGCCGCGGTGGGGGGGCGCCGAGACATAATGGAGTGTTTGGCCCCCGGCGGTACGGTATACCAGGCCAGCACCTTTGCGGGCAACCCGGTGGCCGCCGCCGCCGCGGCCGCCTCCATACATACCATAAACGGGATGGCCGGCTCGCTGTATCCCCGGCTGGAGAGGCAGTGCGGCCGCCTGGCCGGAGCCGTGCGTGACGCCGCCGCCGACCATAACATACCATGCGCGGTGCACCACACCTCATCCATGATGCAGGTCTTCTTTACGGATGGTGTGGTGCACGACTATGACACCGCCAAAAGGGCGGATGCCCATACGTTCTCCAGGCTGTTCGCCGGCCTGCTGGAGCGGGGCGTATTCGTGGCCCCGTCCCAGTTCGAGACCGCGTTTTTGTCGGCGGCCCACACAGATCAGGACATCGATATGGTGGCGCGGGCCTACCAGGACGCCCTGGGGGCGATGGCCACATAGCGTATGCGGTGGCGGCGCGGGGGAGCCGCCTCTCGGTGGCGCAGGCCCGCCTGGCGATGAACATGCTGAGGGATGCGGCGCCCGGGGTGTCATTCCATATAGTAACGGTGACCACTCGGGGTGATATGGACTCCCGGCCGATGTTCGCAATGGACAGGCGGGGGATATTCGAGCGGGAGGTGAACCAGGCCGTTGCCGACGGCCGCGCCGACTTTGCGGTGCACAGCATGAAGGACGTCCCCAATGAAATGGCGCCGGGCCTGGTGCTGGCCTGCGTGCCGGAGCGGGCCGACCCGTACGACACCATGGTGTGCCGCCCAAACTTGGACACCGGGGGGTGGTTCGTGGTGGGGACCAGCAGCCTGCGGCGGGCGGCGCAGGCCAGGCTGGCATTCCCCGAATGCGAGGTGCGGCCCATCCGGGGGAACGTGGACACCCGCGTCTCCAAGGTGGGCGATACGTTCGATGCCGTGATACTGGCCCGGGCGGGGCTGGGACGGCTGGACCTGGACGTGCACACGATGGATCTGCCGCGCGACACGTTCATCCCGTCCCCGGGGCAGGGGGCGCTGGCCTTGGTATGTAGGAATGACGACCAGACCATGATATCGCTGCTGCAGACCATACAGGACGGGCACGCCCGGGCGGAGGCGGAGGCCGAGCGCGCCCTGTCCCGTGTGCTGGAGTCGGGGTGCCGGTTCCCCGTGGCCGCCTGCGCCAGACACGACGGACATATGGTACGGATGAGGGCGGCCGCGTATGAGGCCGGAGGGGGGGCCGTACGCGCGGAGTGTGCCGGAACGGATCCCGTCTCGGTGGGCGAGGAGGCCGGCCGCATATTGCTGGAGTCGGGGGCCGCCTCGTTTGCCTTAAAATGGCGCCAGGGCGTGGAGGGGTGGCGATGACCGTGTATCTGGTGGGGGCCGGGCCGGGGGATCCCGGGCTGCTTACTGTGAGGGCGGCCGAGCTTCTGCGTACGGCGGATGTGGTGCTGTATGACCGGCTGGTGGCCGACGAAATTCTGGAGATGGCACGAAATGATGCCCAAATGGTATATGTGGGCCGGGCCGTGGGAGATGACACAACACACCAGGACTCCACCAATGATATGATGCTCAGGTACGGCCGGGAATATGACACGGTGGTCCGGCTGAAGGGGGGAGATCCCATAATATTCGGGCGGGGTGGCGAGGAGGCCCGGTTCCTGAAGTCGCACGGCATCCCGTACGAGATCATACCCGGCATCACCTCGGGCCTGGGCTCGGCCGCATACTCCGGTATACCCCTGACATACCGGGGGTACTCCTCGTCCGTGGCGTTTGTGACCGGACACGAGGACCCCACCAAATCGGATGAGGCCGTACAGTGGGAGCGGCTGGCCGGGGCGGTGGATACCATAGTGGTGATGATGGGCCTCTCCCGTATCGGAATAATATGCGAGGGGCTGGTCCGGGGCGGCATGGACCCGCAGACGCCGGTCGCGGTGATACGATATGGGACCACGCCCATGCAGGATACCGTAACCGGCACCATATCCAACATATCTGATATGGTGGAGGGGATGCGGCCCCCAGCCAACATCATAATAGGCAGGGTGGCCGGCCTGGGCGGGGAACTGGCCTGGAGATGACCCTCCGCTCCCGCAACATCGCGATAACCCGGGGGCCCGAGGACGCCGCCGAGTTCGTATCCGTGGTGGAGCGGGAGGGGGGCCGCGCCATTCCCCTGCCCACCATACGGCTGGTGGGCCGGGGGGAGAGCGTATCGGCCACATACGTGCGGGAGTCGGGCGCATACGGCCCCGACTATACGGTGTTCATGAGCTCCAAGGCGGTGAAATTGCTCATGGAGGACGCCAGGTCGCGCGGCACATACGATACGGTGAGGCTGGCCGTCGCCAATACTATAGTGGTGGCGGTGGGCCCCAAGACCGCCGCCGCCTTGGTAGGGTATGATATACGGGTCAACGCGATGCCGGAGTCTGTGTATTCGTCGGTGGGGGTGGGCGAGGTCATGTCCAGGATGGACCGCGCCCAGAATCGCGTGCTGGTGCCCCGGAGCGGGGCGTCCACCCCGTTCCTGAGGGAACTGCTGGAGAAGGAGGGCTTTGACGTCCGGGAGGTGCACCTGTACGATGTGGAGCCGCACCCCGGCGGGCCCATATGGGAGGAGTTTGCCGCCATGCTGGAACGCGGTGATATACACGGGCTGGTGTTTACGAGCGCCTCGTCGGTGCGGGCCTTCTTTGATATCATGGGCCGCATGTCTGAGAGTCCGGTCGATATGGACGGCGTGGCGGTGATCTCCATTGGACCGTTTACGTCCGAGGAGCTGGAGCGGTTCGGCGTATCTCACCATATATCGGAGGTGCATACGGTGGCCGGATCCCTAGATGCATTGAGGGGAGATCTGGGGTGACCGTACGGAGTGTGTTTGGAGGCGTCAGGGCCCTCTAGTGGGCCTCGTCTGCCAGTCAGGAATTTTTCCTTCGACCCGTATACGGTCTTGGGCATCAGGTTGTGTTCGTGGCATATCTCTATCATGCCGATCTGAGGGTTAAACGTCTGGAATACGACGGATTTTCCCATCTGTACTCCGCCGTGGCTTGTTTGTTATGACCCGTCCGGCCTCCCACCCCTAAAACATGAATCGTTGATCGGTCTCCTAGCCTGGCTCCACCACACTCTACGTAACCATATATGCACACCCGGTATGGAACGGCATGGACGTGTACATGCTGCGCCACGGCAAGGCCGCCCCCCCGTCCCTCCGCATTCCCAGCGATCAAGACCGGCCCCTGACGGATGCGGGCCGCCGGGAGATTACCAGGACGGGCCGCGCCCTCCGCCGTATGGGCATACGGCCCGACACGCTGGCATCCAGCCCCCTGTTGCGGGCCATACAAACCGCCGAGGCCGTCTCAAAATATGTCGGGGCAGAAGTGGAGATATGGGAGGACCTAAAACCCGAGACCATACCGGACGAGACACTACATACAATACGCTCCACGGGGGCCGACGCCATCATGGTGGTGGGCCACGAGCCCCACCTCACCGGACTCATATCCCACATGACATCCGGCCGCCCCGTACAGATATCCCTCAAGAAGGGCGGGCTGGCCTGCGTGCGGCTCCCCGTACTGGGATATGGCGCCCTCCGCTATATCCTGACGCCCAAGCAGATGGGGATGATGTCGTGAGCGCCGACCCGCTCACCGATACGGAGTACCCGCGCCGGGCGGCGGTGGTGGATCTCGGCTCCAACTCCGTCAAGATGGTCTGCTACTCGGCAGACCACACCGGGGCGTACCGCCCGTACCACCGCGAGTCGGCCAAGGTGCGGCTGGACGAGTACGACGACGGCATCATACGCCAAGGACCCGCCGACCAGCTGGTGGACACGCTCAAGCATTTCCATAATATCATACAGTACGAGGAGGTGGGCAGGGTGCTGGCCGTGGCCACCAGCGCCGTGAGGCGCGCCGCGAACCGCGCCCCCCTGCTGGCTCGGATACGGGACGAGACGGGATTCGCGTTCGAAGTGCTCTCCGGCGACGAGGAGGCGCTGTGCTCGTACGCCGGGGCGGCCACCCATCTGGACATACCCACGTGTATATTCTTCGACATCGGGGGCGGCTCGCTGGAGATCGTCTCCTCCAGAAACCACGCCGTGACCAGGGTGCTCTCCCTTCCACTGGGGGCGCTGGTCGCCACCCGCCGGTTCGCCGGCTACTCGGACTTTGACGGCGACTCCATACGACGACTGCGCGCGCATGTACGCGAGTCGCTGCCGCCACCCGAGAGCCTGGGCTCGCTGGGCCGGGACACGGTCCTGGTGGGGGTGGGCGGCACGGTAAGGGCCATAGCCAGGTATGCCCAGTCCTACGAGTCGTACCCGCTCAGGAAGCTCCACAACTATGTGATGGCCGGGCGGCTGCTCCGAGACGTCGCCATAGACATACTCTCCCGGGGCCGCCCCATCTTGGCCCAGATGTACGAGATCGGCGCGGGCCGGGCCGACATCATAAAGGCGGGCGCCGTCATAGTTTCCGAGATCATGGACTGGTGCGGGCTGGATGCCATGCGCGTCTGTTCCACGGGGCTGCGGGAGGGGGTGCTCGCGTTCGCCGGCAGGTATCCGGAGATTGGCCTGCACGGAATCTCTGCGTACCACGTTCGGGAGCTGGTGCGCGCCCCTTCATGGGCGCCGCGCATGCCGTCCAGTGAGGCGGGGGTGGTGCGGACCATGAGCTCGTCGGGGTTGCTGTCCGGCGAGGAGCACACCATACTGCGGGCGGCGGCCGCAAACTTGGAGTGGCTCCGGACGTTCCGCGACGCGGACGATTTTCTGTACCGCATGCTGGACGGGACCAGCGCCCTGTCTCATCGGGCGCAGCTGCTCTCGACCCTGTGCCTGGCGTACGCCAAAAAGCCGAAGAGGACTAGGCTGCTCATGAGAAGATATAATCCGCTGCTGCGCCCCGGCGACCTCCGACTGATCAAGAGGATCTCCCCGTTACTCCTGCTCTGCGACATGGCGATCATATCCGGGGCCGGACTACATCTGGAGGCAGGAAACGGCAGGCTGCTACTGAGGGTGGACAGAAACGAGCGGATCCTCCCCGGCGCGATATTCCGTCAGCGGTGCCGGAGCGTGGGCGAGGCGCTGGGCGTTGCAATAGAGTGCAACTGCTGAAAGATGCCCTCCTTCGATAGTTTAAATTGGCTGGGACCCGCATCGCCCCCGAACCCCATGTCATCACCCACCATAAAACCGGCCGGGAACGGGCAGTATATGATCGAGGCAGACCATACCATGAAGGTACCGGTGCGGGTGTACGCCAGCGACGCCCTGCTCTCCAAGATGCGGACCGACCGCACCCTCAAACAGGCGCGCAACGTGGCCTCCATACCAGGCATACTGGGCCACGGGGTGGTGCTGCCCGACGGCCACGAGGGGTATGGCTTTCCGGTGGGCGGGGTGGCCGCCATGGATGCCAAAGAGGGCATGATCAGCCCCGGAGGTGTGGGGTATGACATCAACTGCGGCGTGCGGCTCCTGCGCACCAACCTGGACGAGGATACTCTGCGCCCCCGGCTCAAAGATATCGTGAACGAGCTCTTCTCGTCCATACCCTCGGGGGTGGGCTCCAAGGGCGCCGTCCGGCTCTCCGGCTCACAATTGGACGAGGTGATGGTGCGGGGGGTGGAATGGGCAGTGGAGAACGGGTACGGCTCAAGGCAGGACGCCGACTCCTGCGAGGAGAGCGGCCGCATATCTGGGGCCGACCCGAATGTGGTCTCGGAGCGCGCCCGCAAGCGGGGGGCCCCGCAGCTGGGGAGCCTGGGCTCGGGCAACCACTTTCTGGAGGTGCAGAAGGTGGACCGCATATACGATACGGAGGCCGCCGAGCGGATGGGCCTGGAACGGGGAGCCATCACCGTACTGATACACTGCGGGTCCCGGGGCTTCGGGCACCAGATATGCAGCGACTACCTCCGCATATCGGAGCGCGCGCTGGAGCGGTACGGCATAAGGCTGCCGGACAGGGAGCTGGCATGCGTCCCCAACACGTCCGAGGAGGGCGAGGCGTACCGCGGCGCCATGTTCGCGGCGCTCAACTTTGCCTGGGCCAACCGCCAGATGATAACCCACTGGACACGCCGCTCCTTCCAGAAGGTGTTCGGCCGGACCGCTGCAGACCTGGGCATGGATTTGGTGTATGACGTCTCCCACAACATAGCCAAGGTCGAGACCCACACCATATCCGGCGAGTCCCGCCGGGTGGTGGTCCACCGCAAGGGCGCCACCCGGGCATTTCCGGCCGGCCGCCCCGAGGTCCCCCACAGATACCGCGACATAGGCCAGCCCGTCCTGATACCCGGCTCCATGGGGACGGCCAGCTGGGTCTTGGTGGGCAGACCCGGCTCCATGGGGCTGAGCTTCGGCTCCACGGCGCACGGCGCCGGCCGCACCATGTCCCGCTCCCGGGCCCGCCGCAGCTACACCGAGTCGGGCGTCATCCGCTCCCTCAACGAGATGGGCATACTCGTGAAGGCGGCCACCGGAAACGGCGTGGTGGAGGAGACCCCCCAAGCGTACAAGGACGTAGACGAGGTGGTGGAGGTCTCCCACATGTTGGGGATCGCCACCAAGGCGGTCCGGCTCGTTCCGGTGGGGGTCATAAAGGGATGAGCGGCGACAGGGACTTGGACCGCATCATGGCCAGGCGGCTGGCCGAGATGCGGTCGGCGGCGCGGCAGGGTACAGAACCCGTCGGGGAGCGGCGCCCCCCGCGGGACGCTTTGGTGTCGATGCTGGGCCACCGGGGGGTGGAGGTGCTGGAGCGCGCCGAGGAGCAGTTCCCGCAGCAGGCTGGAGTGGTGGTCTCGCGGCTGGCTGCTCTTATAGGGGCCGGCCAGCTGACCCAGACCATCGACGGAGGCCAGCTGCTGCAGGTGTTCCGCCTGCTGGGGCTGCACGTCCGGATGCCAACGCGCATAAGCGTGGAGCGGGACGGCAAGATGGCATCGCTCTCGGAGCGTATACGCGGCATGGACGGGACGAATTGATCATACTGGAGGTGGGCACCAAGGACTATGCCACCGACGTGGTGCTCGTAAAGAAGGCCATGTCGCAGCTGGAGTCGCTGCTCGTGACATACAACGGGTATGCCTTGGGCGAGCCGTCCTCGCGCTTCGGTTGGACCTTCTTCCAGATGGCCGTAAAGCCGGAGCTGCGGCAGGGCATAGAGTCCCGGTTCGCGGACATGATACGGCGGTACGGGTGGGGCAAGCCCGACACCAAGTTCGCCAAGTTTCTGGGGGACTACCTCAAGGCGCGCGGGTGCGGCGTCGAGGTAAAGCTGGCCTAGACGCGCCTGCCCCGCTTGCCGCCCTTTTTGCGGGTGGTGTCGTGGGGTATGGGGGTGACGTCGTCTATGCGGCCTATGCGGAACGCGCTGCCGCCGGACTCCTCGTCCTCCTTGTTGGACGTGGCCCGGGCCAGCGCCCTGATGGCTGCCTGCGCCCCGGGTCCGGGGACCCGGGATCCGACCCCTCCCACGGCCCTGACCCTTATGTGGAACCCGGTGAACCCGCGGGAGCGGGCCACCTCCACCACTGCGTTGGCGGCCTTCATGGCCGCGAACGGGGAGGACTCGTACCTGTCGGCGTTGGAGTGCATGCCGCCGGAGCTGATGGCGATGGTCTCGGCCCCCGTGAGGTCGGTCAGGTGGATTATCGTGTTGTTGAAGCTGCTGAAGATGTGGGCTATCCCCCACTTCTCGGGCTTCTCCTGGACGACCGGCTCCCCGTCGCCAAAGTCCTCGTCCTTCTTGCGGCTGGCCAGCATCGCCTCTATGCGCTCGCGCATCTCCGGGGATATCTCGGGAATCTTGGATATGACGTCCCCTCCATCCTCGGGCGTCTCCGATATCTCCGAGCCCTCGTCCTCCGGCGCGCCGACTGTGTCTACCTCCGTATCCGCAGCCGGTTCGGCGGCCTCCTCGACGGGATCTGCCGTGGCGGTCGGCTCCGGACCCTCGTCCTCCGGCGCGGTCATATCCTCACTCACTGCAGTGTCCTGCGGGGCAGCACCCTCCGCTGTATCTGCGTCGGGTTTGGTGTTCTCTACGTTCTCCGGTACGCGGTCCGCGTCCGGCTCCGGATCTTTGGGCGCGGAGTCGGTGGGCTGGTCTGCGGACAACGAGGGCGATAGCCTGTGCGGGTTTAAAATACATTGGGAATATGGATACTATGATGGACGCAACCAGGGCAGAGGTGACTCCGCGCCTCCTGTCTTGGGCGCGCCGGCGGCGGGGCGTGGAGGCATCCGACCTTGCAAAAAAGCTTGGGGTGTCGTCCGAGACTGTGGCCGGCTGGGAACGCGGGGACAAGATGCCCACCTTCCGGCAGGCCCAGAGGCTTGCCCGGGCACTCTACATCCCGTTTGGGTACCTGTACCTGCGGGAACCGCCCGTCGAGAAGGTACCGCTTGCCGACTTTCGGGCCGCGAGACGGGCTAAGCCTGAGGCCAGCCCCGACCTCCTCGACCTGCTCCACGACACCTTGGGCAAGCAGCAGTGGCTCAGAGAATACAGGGAGTCTGAGGGAGCGGACAACCTTCCATTCGTCGGCCGCTTTGACACAACGGATCCAGAGACGGAGGTGGCCGGCGACATACGGGCAACACTTGATGTCGACGGCGCCCGACGGCGGGCCGCCGGCTGGGAGGGATTCTTGCGGGGCCTTATACGCAGCGCCGAGGGGGTCGGAATATCTGTTATGCGCAGCGGAGTGGTCGCTGGCAACAACTACCGGCCTCTGGGCAGGGACGAATTCCGCGGGTTCTCGATATCTGATGGTATGGCGCCGCTCGTCTTCATCAACGCGCACGACTTCAAGGGGGCGCAGATATTCACGCTGGCCCACGAGCTGGCACACATCTGGACGGGCAGGGGGGGCATATCCAACCCGGACTACGGCCTCCGGTCCAAACTGCAGGATGGCCCGGTGGAGGTATTCTGTAACCGCGTTGCCGCCGAGACATTGGTGCCGGGCGGGAACTTTCTGTCCCGCTGGAGATCCGGCGGCACACCGCTGGAGGCAAAACTGGAGGGTCTGAGGAGACACTACAAAGTCAGCACGATGGTGGTCCTGCGCCGGGCGCTCGACAGCGACTTGATCACCGTACCCGAATACAGGGAGTGGTACGACCAGCTCGTTGCGCGGGCCGAGGCGGCGGATGCAGCCCTCAAGGCCGCCAAAGAACCGGGGGGAGACTCTTACCGTACCTTGGTGTCGCGCAACGGAAGAGCGTTCACCGAGGCAGTCGTCTCCAGCGCGGCCCAGGGGACGACACTCAGCAGCGAAGCGGCCCATCTGCTGGGTGTGAAGGTCCGTTCCCTCTCTGGCATAGCAGAGCACTTGGCTGGGGGCTGATTGGGCCTTGGTTGAATATTGGCTGGACAGCAACGTCTTCATTGAGGGCGCCAAAGGGCCGTACGGATTCGATCTGGCGCCACGGTTCTGGGAGATTTTAGATGAGATGGCAGGTGATGGCCTGTTGGCGTGCCCTGCAATGGTGTACGACGAACTGCTGGACGGCCAAGACGACCTGGCGAGCTGGACCCGGAACCGCAAGGGAACGGGGCTATTCGCAGATCCGGACATGGCGGTACAGCGGCAATTCCAAAGGGTGTGCGCACACGCTGCAGAACACTATCCGGACAACCAGCCTAGGAGACGGTTTTTGGACAGGGCGGATCCGTGGGTTATCGCACACGCCATGGCCACGGGCGGGGCGGTCGTCACACACGAGCAGAGGAACCCGGCCACATCCAACAAAGCAAAGATCCCCAACGTGTGCGGACACTTTGATGTGCGCCGCATAGACGTTTATCGGATGCTCCGGGAACGGGGAGTCTCTTGGGACAGCTGATCGCGTCCGCATGGAGTGGCATTTTCGGAGGCAGGGATGGTGCGGACCGGATCCGCCGCCTATCCAGATCAGAATAAGCCTATCTTTAGGTCGAACGAAAGGGGTCGACCGGCCGGACCGCAAGCGGGGGGGGGGGGTCGGCGCGAGCCGTCCGTTCACCCTGTACCTGTGGGACAGAGTACTCCTCGTCCTGATGTACCACCGCACCTACCTGCCAGGGTACCATGGCCCACCTGTTCGGGATCAGCCAAGGATCCATCGCCAACATCGACAAAATCGCCCCGACCGTATGGGTATGCCTCCCCGTTCCGCGGGACGTCTACGAGCACCCGACGTTTCCAGACGGTGTTCCGTGCGGGAATGAGGAGGACTAGGGAAAGTTCCGCCGCGACCACCTGCGCCACTACGGCGACGCGGCATACATTGTGATGGGCAAGGTTCTATATCCAGTTAACACAGAAGTAACCGAGGCTAGACGAAGCCCGCGCCCAGACGCGCCCCATAATCCACGCTGGCAGATGACTCATCCGCCTACAATCGATGGGGCAGGGCGTAATACTGATGATCGTTGTCTGCGGCATGGCATCATGTGTTTTTGCGCAGGCGTTTTCCAGCCATGCCGGCCCGGCTGGCCGGGCACGCAGAGGCAGGCAGGATCCGGCAATGACGTCTGCAGACCGCGGGGCAATGGCCGTGCAGCCTGCCGGATCCTGCCTCCTGCGCACGCTTCCGATGGCACAGACGGTACGGGATGTCCCCCGACGGTCAGCCGGACGCCGCGCCGGACGGTGCCACACAGCTGCACTGACACCTGCACGCGTCGTCTGGCGGTATGCCGACTATGCACTCCCAGGGGAGCAGGTCCACCAGCGTGTTCAGCATGAGATCCGTCTGGGTAACGCGGGGATACACGCGGTTCCCCGTTGCCCCGGCGTTTGCAATGACCCACACGTTGTAGACCAGCATCGAATACAGAAAGCAGAGCAGCCTTGCCGTCACCGACTTGCTGCGCGTGCGCACCCGCTGGTTCCCGATCATCCGGTAGCCGGTCTCGATCATCCACCGCCTGGCGTACCGCCTTACGTTGATCTTTGGGCGGTTGGTGGCAAACGCGATGTAGGCATCCTCGGGACTGGCAGACTTTGACTTGCGGCGTCTTCGTTTGGTGATGACCATGGTATATGCGGCGTACTCGTTCTTTGACCTGCGGATGGCATATGTGGATACGGCCGGCCGCGTCCCCGCGGCGAACTCGCGGAGGGCCCGGACCACCCCGTCGGTGTTGGTGCACGGCATCAGGTAGCCGACGCCGGCCCGCTCCAGCGCCACGATTACCCCGACGGAGAAGAACTCGCGGTCCAGCATGACCACCCCTATGCTGGCGCCGCCCTTCCTGCACATGTCGATCACGCTGCTCACGAACCCGGCGGTATCCTCAAGGGCCGGCATGCGCCGGGCCGCAATGGTGAGCTGGGAGCCGGCCTTTACGCACTGGACCGTCATGTATCTCTCAAACCAGGTGGTGCCGCTCTTCATCTTGGAGCGCGCCAGGTCGGCGGTCTTTCTGGCGTCCCACCTGGGTATCAGGTGCATGTCTATCGCCACATCAATCCTGCCCCGGATCATGCCCATCCCCATCAGGACTGTCACCTGTTGGGATATCTTTCTGGTAAACGAGTCGGTCAGGAGCTGCGCGTCGACGTGCGCAATCACGTTTCTAATCCATTCGCCGCAGGGCGACGTTCGGTGGCCGCCCTCAAGACCGCGCCGGCTGGTCACGATCCTGCGTATGGAGGCCGCATACCCAAAGGCGCTGATGCCCAGCACGCACGCGGCGAGCATGATGCGGTGAAAGTCCGCCATCTTGTATGTGGCGTTGTGCCTTTTGGAGACGGGAACGGCCGGTTCCATGACGCTGGCCGCCTCTGCCCGGATGCCGTCGCGCATCCTGGAGTCGTTCTTCATGGACCTGACGACATGGTGAGGCAGGCATCCGAAGCTAGCCAGGGCAGGCACCCCCGGCTGGCCGGCTGGGGAGGAACATGCGATCCTGACGGTTAAATATGGTCGTGGTCCATTCCGGCTGGTGTGTTTGCCCCATCATTTGTGAAGATCTGGTGGGGACTAACACACCCTACCCTTAACCCCCATACTTGATCAAAACTAACCGCTTATCAAAAATTCTTGTCCAACCGGCTCGCCGGTTTCCGGGGGGCCGGCCCCTAGCTGGATCGGGTTACTTCTGTGTTAACTGTATATCGGTCAAGATTAAATACCAGACAAGTTACCGATATATCGGTAATGGATGACCTATTTAAGGCGTACCGATATAGCAATACGCCTAAAAGAAGGGGAGTCGTAAGGGAGAGGATACTCCGAGTGTTGTTGAACCATCCCAGCGGTGAACATACAAAATACTGGGTGGCAAAGTCGGTAGAAGCGACGTATTCTTGGGTTCATGACTGCCTCAGGGATCTAGAAAACAAGGGTTTGGTAGAACAAACCAGGGTGGAGAATTTTAGGGATCTCATCCTGTTTTGGAGGGACTTTCGAGTTGTTCCTGAGAAGAGGGACTACATGATAAAAAAACCGCTTGATCTTCTCAAGTCTGCAGGGATGGAGTACGCGCTTACCACGTATGCAGCCGAAAACCTGGTGCAACGATACCTTTTTCCATCCAGGACGGACTTTTACATCCATTCCAAGGACCAGGCAAGATGGCATGGGATCCTGTCGCAAAAGGGACTTGTTGGCGGAGGAAACACTAGGGTTCTAATCGGAGACGAGCATGTTTTTTACAACTCATCCGAGTATAGTGGGCTAAAGACGGTGTCGATACCGCAGCTGGCCGTCGATCTCCTGATGGAAGGCGGACCGTGTGTCGAGGCGGCAGAGATGCTGGTGGAAAAGGAGGCGGGGCGACACGTACACGGAAGATGAGACGGGCATTTCGAAATCGAACCTGTCAGCCGTCGTTTCAAACGTCAAGGGTCCTGTGTGCCTGCTGGGTGGGTGGGCAGTTTATGCCACAGTAAACCAAAACTTCAGCGCAGAGCATGGACGAAATTACGTCGGTTCGCGGGACATTGATCTCGGCTTTCATGTGGACGAAACCTGGCCTGATGGGCAGTTGCGGGTGTCCGCGTTTGCCGAGTCGATTGGAATCTTGAGGGGCATGGGGTATTACGGAGTAGGATCACGTTTTGTCCAACATCACGATATTGGGACCGGCGGGCCGTTGACAGAGGACGAGTCTAGGACGCGCCCCAAATACGAAATGTTTGATCTGTTCGTTGACCTAATAGTCGACAAAATCCATCCGGGAACCAAGGCGCTCTTCGGACTGGATCCGATTGACGAGCCGCTGCTTGCACACGTTTTTTCGGACAACCGGTTTACCATGTCGGGGTACTTTGGGCAGGAGACGATGATGCCGGACCCGGATGTGCTGGCGCCCATGAAGATAAGATCTGTTCTGGGTAGGTCCAAGGAGGACAAGAGGATCAAGGACATCGCCGACATCTACTCGCTTGTGTGGTATTCGGATACGGAATTTTCGGATATGAAGCAGAGCATTCGCGCGATGGTTGGCTCTGCCAAGATCTTCTCAACGGTTTCCAGGTTCACCAATAGTGACTATGGCCTGGCTTCGCAGGTGCTGGGGATAGACAGGGATGAGATTTCGCGAGTAATCGCGGAGATGACAAGGGTGTAACGCGTAGTGCCGGACAGAGTAGTTCGACCAAAATTGATCTAAAACCCATGTTGGCCGGAGGCGTGCCCCGGCTCGGTCGAAGATCGGGGTTGGCCTGCTTCCGGATCCTGCATCCGGATGCCCCGGTGGCAGGAGGCATTGTCCAGCACATAGGCAAACCTGCGGTATGTCTCTTGCAGCATCTTCAAGAAATCTATGAAGGCGTCCGAGTTCGAGAGACACCTGGAGAACCTGGGCATGCGGCACATACTGGCCAGGGTGGGCCACCCCCAGACCAACGGCAAGCTGGAGCGCATAGTACTGGCCAAAAAGAATGGAAAAACTCGGGATGAATAGATGGGCATGATCATCCCGTCGACCCCGCGGGATGGCTGCGGAGGACGGGCGGACCCGCGGGCACGACGGTTTGCAAATGATGGTGATGGGCAGGTCGCTTCCGCTTACGTGATCGTGGAGGTGCGTCGGGCCTCTATGCGGCCAGCAGCCAGTCGAACATCTTGACTATCGGTATCTCCCCGTTGCGGATCATCCGCCTTATGGCGTCCCGCATCTTGTCCAGGCCGCCAAAGAAGATGTCGGCTATGGCCGCCTTGATCCCTCTCCATTCCACCTCGATGGAAGCGAGTATGTTGGATTTCACCTAATCCCGTACGACATGTAGTATATGAAAATCATGTCGCGCCCCGTCTTGGCCGCCGGCCATCGATGTCCTCCTCATCCGCTTTGGACCCTGCCGCCTTGTCTCGTCGGTCTCGTTGCCGAACGCCATCAGCGGCGTTTCGCAGTTGTCAGTGTCCAGCGGGGAGTGCAGCCGGTCCGTATTGCAGCACTCGACATGGCCGTCCGGACTGGAACGGCGCCGGATCTCGCCCTCAAGGCTCTGGAACCGCTCCAGCCTGCCGCTGGTCTGCGGGCGGTACGGCATTGAGTCGATCAGCCCCATGTCGAGGCCAAGCAGCCCGCTCTCGAACAGGGTCAGGATCCGGGCACTAGCACGCGTCTTGCCGCCCCTGCCGAAGCACGATCCGTTGTCCGACAGGATGGCGGCCGGCGTTCCGAACCGAGCGGTCCGAGTCGCGCAGGATGCGCGGCCGGCGACGCCGAAAGACCGCGAAGCGGATGGCGGCCGGCGGAGCGTCGGAGAGCGTCACCGCGGAACGGCAGCCGCCTTGGGCATCGCGGCGTTGTCGTCGGGGGGCGCCCGTCCGCACGCCGCCGCGCCGTCCCCGGGGGGGGGGACACGAGGCAGGCCGGTTCAGTCCGTCTGGCAGGTCCGGGCCGCCGCCCCGACCACACGGTACGGCTCGTTTATACCCGGATCCGCATCCGCCAAGGGGTTGCCGGCCCGGTCCCGTATGTCGTACCCGTCCAGATACAGGGTGTGGTTGCCGGGGCCGGCGACGTGCCGGGTGATAGCATATGCGGCCCCGCCGCCCTCGATGGCGCCGTCCGACTCCAGTGTTAGGGTCCAGGAGTTGAGCGTCCCGTTCCAAAACTTTTCGTGGTCGGAGACGTGTAGGGTCCACCAGCCGCCCGCCCCGACCCCGGCCAGATCGCCTAGGTCGAGCGGCTGCCGGAGCATGTACAGGAACGTGGTGGTCTGGTTGTGTATCAGAAACCGGGTGCAGTCGGGGGCGACGAGCTCGATGAGTAGGTCGGACGTGATGTAGTGGTGCATATCCACCGAGACGCTACCCCCGGTAACCGCCCCCGGCACGTCCACGAGCATGGCGTCGGATATCACCCCCAAATCCGGTATGGTCGCATTGGCCGCCGAGGTGTGGTTGAAATGGACATCCGGGCGTATCACCACCGGCTCGCTGAACGTCACGTTCCACGTCAGGGCATGGTCGGCGGTGGTGGCGTTGCCCGCCCGCTCCACGCTCACCACGGTGGGCGGCGTCGTGTCCCGGGGCAGGAACAGTCCGGCGGAGAATGACGGTACGGTGGTAGTGGAGGATGGCGGTGGGGTCGGGGGCTGTTCGGCCGGGGGCTGTTCGGCCGGGGGCTGTTCGGCCGGGGGCTGTTCGGCCGGGGGCTGTTCGGTATCGGGTGGCTGCGTGGCGACAGGCATCCTGTAGGCGTAGATCTTGAGATCATTCTCGTCTACCACCCACATAGTGTCCTCATTCGACCAGATGCCATAGGGGTAGTTGTTGCTAGCGCCTTTCAGCGTGTCAAAGTCATTGGAGGGGTCGGGCGAATTATCCGACATCTTGTAGGCGTAGATCTTTTCTTTAACATTGTCTACCACCCACATGGTGTCGCCATTCGACCAGATGCCGGTGGGGTTGTTGTTGCCGGCGGCCAGCGCGAAGGTGGAGACGTGCGCCTTGGTGTTCAGGTTGTAGGCGAAGATCTTGGCAGCATGATAGTCTGTCACCCACATGGTCTTGCCGTCCGACCAGATGCCGGCGGGGTTGTTGTTGTCGGCGGCCAGTGTGCGAAAGTCATTGGAGGGGTCGGGCGACTTATCCGACATCTTGTAGGCGTAGATCTTTTCATCTTCAGAGTCTACCACGTACATGGTGGTGCCGCCCAACCAGATGTCGACGGGTTCGGCGTTCTCGGCGGGCAGCGTGAAGCTGGAGACGTGCTCCTTGCTTGCCAGATTGTAGGCGTAGATCTCGGCATCATCATAGTCTACCACCCACATGGTGATGCCGTCCGACCAGATGCCGGTGGGTTCGGCGTTGTCGGCGGCCAGTGTGCCAAAGTCATTGGAGGGGTCGTACTGCTGCGCCTCCGCCGCCGAAATGCAGCCAGCAGCCAGCAGCGCCGCCAACGCCAGCCACCGTGTAACATGCCTGTTACCCCGCCTAGCTGGACTGCTTTCATAGTGCCACAGCCTCGGTGACGAGTTATTATTCATTTCAGAAGTGTATGGATCACATTTAATTTATTTATTAAATTATAATAGACATTATGCGTAGTCGAGGCCAATTGAATGCGCGATCCAACTCGCCGCATATACAGAGACGCCAGTTTTCCGCCGAACCGGAAGCTTTAGATCCGAGAACGCCCCCCGACACCCCCGATGGGTACCAAAGAGCCCCAGAATGGCAAGCCGGACGGCAAGCCGAGCCGTACATGCCATGTCGAAGCGGGCGAGCTGCTGCCGGAGCTGAATGAGGCCGGGCTGAGTGACCTGCTTGGGACGCTGTCGGGTCGCAGGAGCACCGCCAAGCAGGCCCACATGGTGAGGGCGGTCATCAAGAGACGGGAGGGGAAGAACGACTACAGAACCGCCAAGGATCTGGGAATGGCCTACCAAACCCTCCGTGGCTGGCTGGTCCGGATAGCAGAACGGGGACTGGACGGCCTGTACGACAGGCACGTCTCAAACAGGGTTCGCATACTGGATGATGCGGCCTGTGAACGCATCCTGGGATGGGTGTCGCTGCCCCCCACACAGTTTGGGTATGAGTCTGGCTCCTGGGACCCACGGCTGCTCAGGAAGATCATATCGGACGAGCTGGACATATGTGTCAGCCTCCGGACGCTGAGGCGTACGCTGCGCCGGCTGGGGCTCTCGTTCAGCAAGAAGCGGCCCACATACCGCAAGTCGGCCACCCCCGAGGAGCAGGAGCGGTTCAGGATCGACACACAGGGGGAGGTGGACGCGGCAGCCAGGGACGGATTTACAATCGTGTACGGCGACGAGATGGCCTGCCAGCCGGGCGACACGACCCGCCGCAGCTGGCACCTGGCGGAGGACCGCTTGGAGACGATAAACGGATTCGCCAAGGTGCTGACCCGGGTCTTTGGGGCGCTCGGCAAGGACAGCCTGCGCGTGAGGACCGCCGAAGCCACCAACTCGGGAACGTTCATAGAATTTCTGGAGGAGCTGCGCCACGAGCACACCAAACTGCTGTTTATAGCCGACAACACCTCATACCACAAATCCAGAGAGGTGGACAGGTACCTGGAATCAACCGACGGGGCTGTCCGGCTGCTGTTCCTGCCAAAGTATACGCCACAGCTGAATCCCATAGAGATACAGTGGCGGATGATCAAGGCCCGGCTTGCGGGCAGGTACTTTGAGAGCGCGGATGAGCTGAATGCGGCAATCCGTACGCTGGTCGAGTCCGGCGAGGTGCCCCGGGCCAGCATACAAAACCTGCCCATTCCCTGATACCATGCGTACGGCCGGATGCGGCACGCATTCTCATGTGTTAACACTCTAGCACCGATTCCGGTCAATTCCAGCGGACGAGGCCTGCATAGCGCCCGTCCTGTGGCCGCCATCGCGGAGAGTGCCATAGTACTTTGACAAATCCCGGTCCAAAATGCTGTGCCGGACGGAAAAGTGGCGCATTCAAATGGCCTTGACTACGCGTTTGCAACAGAACCCAATCCTTGTGCTGCTGAATAGAAAGACCGCATGAGGCCAGGTCTGCCTCCGGATCGTGCATAATCAGCAAAGTATTGTGTTATCGGAATACGGGCGCAACCCCGAACCTCCTGCGGACTCGCACCGGGGCGGGCCGCACGGCGCCAATATACGCCCGCCCGGAAGGCAGGCCGGCGCGTTACGGAGGGTGCAGCCGACCGGGTCAGCCCGGTCTCCGGGCGCAAACGCGCCGTATGCGGTATCTTGCCCGCCGGCTCTATGTGCAGCCCCGGGGCGGCCGTCTACCAAGGAGGTGGGTTCGGTATGCGGCATCTTAGCCAGCCGGCTCTATGTGCAGCGGCGGGCCGGGACGGCGCCGCCGGCCCTGGGTCGTCGGGAGGATCAGAACACCTTCCACCCACCGTCTACCAGCCGCTTCCGGCCCTTTTGCCCCAGGTACACGCCCTCGCCCTCCTCCACGCGCCCTATGGGTGTCAGGGGGGTGCGGGTGTCCCGTATGGCGCTGAATATGTCGTTTATGCCCCCCGGGCGCAGCGTGAACACTATCTCGTACTCCTCGCCGCCGTGGTACACCAGACCGTCGGGATCCAGTCCGTGCTTGGCGGCAAACTCGGCCACGCCGTCGGCGGCCGGCTCGCCGTCCACTATTATGGCCACGCCGCTCCGGGCGGCCATCTCGTTGAGGGTAGTGGAGAGGCCGTCGCTGGAGTCCATGGTGGAGCTGAGGTAGGGCGCCGCCCTGGCGCCAAAGTCCAGCCGCGCCCGGGGCTCCATCACCGCCCTGAGGGCCCCCCGGGGACCGGGCACGCCGTGCGATATGGCGTACAGCCCGGCGGCGGACAGCCCGAAGGGGCCGGTGGCGAACACCCGGTCCCCGGGAGACGCTCCCCCCCGGAACGGAATGGCGGGGGGATGCTTCCAGTATCCGGGACCGGTCGGGGCGTCCCTCCGGGGGAACACTCCCTTGGCCAAGCCCATCATGCACACGGTGATGGAGATCTCGGCCCCCCGGTTGGTGTCGCCGCCCAGCACCTTGAACCCGTACGCGTCGGCGGCATCGGCCAGCCCGGCGGCCATCGACCCGTGCGTCCTGGCCGTGCAGGACGCCGGGGCCGTGATAGACACCAGCGCCCACCTGGGCCGCACGCCCTTGGCAGCAAAGTCGCTGACGCAGGCCACGGCGGCCTTCCTTGCGGCCTGTCGGGGCGTCATTCCCGGCGGTACATCTGTGCCGTACACCAGCGTGTCGACCTTTGAGACCAGAAGGCGGTTCCCCACCCGAACGGCCTCCACGTCGTTGCGGGCGTCCTCCCCCAGCCCCAGCCTCTCCCGGTATATCCCCACTATCTCGTCCTCAGACATGACCCCGCACCGCCTCGGACATCTGGCGCGCCAGCCCCCGACACCGTTCCATATCGGCCGCCTCGGCAGACACCCGCACTATATCCTCGGTGTTGGAGGGGCGCACCAGCACCCATGTGTCCTCGTCTATGATGCCCCGCACCCCGTCCGTACAATCCACCTCCGAGGAGATCCGCCCCATCCGCTCCATTACGCGTGGCAGGGCGGAGGCGTCCCCCCTCACTCTCTCCCTTACTATGGCGCTCCCGGTCACCTCGCGCAGGGTTCGGCGCATGGCGCCGCCCGGAACCATGGAGGCAAGCAGCCCTGCTGCCAGCATGCCGTCCCGGCACCAGTTGAACTCCCCCAGGATGAAGCCGCCGCTGCTCCCCTCGCCCCCGGCCCCGGCGCCACACCCCGTCATGGCCCCGACCACGTTGGCCTCGCCCACCGCGCACCGGCGCACGGTTCCGCCCCGTTCCGATATGTACCTCTCCACCAGAACGCTGGTGTCCACACTAAGCACAAAGTCGCGGTGCCCCCGCTCCATGGCCGCGGCCACCCCCAGCCCCAAGGTGGCATCGGGCGGCTGCACCTCGCCGTCCACGGCCAGCACCATCCGGTCGCCGTCCATGTCAAAGGCCACGCCCATGTCGTATGTGGCCGAGCCGGCCGCCAGCCTCTCCAGCCCCCCGGCGGTGGGGTCCGGGCGGGGCACGCCGCCAGATATGGTCTCCACCCTGCACCCTATGGCCCGCAGCAGCTCGGGGGCCGCCCCGGCCGCCGCCCCACCCCCGGCATCCACCAGCACCGAGGGCGCCCCGTCTATGCGCCCTATGGTGCCGGCGGCCTCCTCCACGTACCCGGACGATATCGCCGTGCGAGAACCGCACCGCGGGCCCCCTCCGCCCCCGCCGTCACATATGCGGCGCATCATGGCGTGGTCGGCCCCCCGGCCCCTCGCCACGAACTTTAACCCGTTCCACGACGCAGGGTTGTGCGAGGCGGTCACCGCCACCCCCGCGCCCCGTCGGCGGGCCTCAAAGAAGACCACCGGGGTGGGCGCCACCCCCATGTCCATCACGTCCATGCCGCCGGCGACCAGAGCCGCGGCCGCCGCCCCGGCCATCGACCCTCCCGACGGCCTGGTGTCCCGGCCCAATACACAGGCGCCCCCCCGCATCATACGCGCAAAGTTGCCGCAGAACCGCGCCACCTCCCGCAGGCCCAGGTCCTCGCCGACCACACCCCTGATCCCCGATATGGTAACCTTCACCATACCATACCCGGAAAGGCTTTTTATAAACTCCGGGCGGAGGGCGCACCCGTGCCTCGATAGCTCAGCCTGGTAGAGCGAACGCCTCGTAAGCGTTAGGTCGCGGGTTCAAAGCCCGTTCGAGGCTTGCTGCTGTTGTTGGGGGCCGCCCGCCGGTCCCCCAGCATCACCGGATGTCCTCGATGTCCGTCTCCAGCTTCTCGCCCATTCCCCTCCACCATTGAGGGATTTGCTCGCCCATTTCAATATTCATTTGGATCGACCTTTATACATTTGTCGATTCCTGCTCCCGCAGCCTCTTGCGGTATACGATGACGGCGACGGCCACCCCGGCGCACGCCAGAAAGACAGGCCACCTGTAATCGCTCCCGACCATCCCCACGAACGAGTAGATGGTGCCCCCTATCGCCGCCAATCCGACCAGCTCCAGCAGCTTGATCACGGGTATGGTGCGTATATGGTGGAATATAACCCTGCCACTCTATCCATTATACTGACTTGTCCGGTAAGTAGTTCCGCCCCTAATGCGTGCCTGCATGTGAGCGGATCCGGTGGCACGGCTGGTCGACTGGTACAACGACCTGCCGCACATGTCGCTTGTGGACGGCAAGAAGCCTCCCGTGGAGGCATACGTGCGTAAGCAGGCGCCAAAAGACATAACCACGGAAGAGATTGAAGGAGATTTGCGTACCAAAGCCTAGGGGGAACTACTTACCGGATACCACACTCTATCCATTATACAATTATACGACCGCCCCCGCCACTCTGTGGTGAACCGCTACCTTTTGGTGATACTCATCCTGATGATCGGGGGCATGATAATAATGGCCAGCCAGGGCCGGTGGCTGCCGTTCTACGGGATGCTGGGGGGCGCCATCATAGTGATCATGTACTCGGCGTACGGCACCCGCCGGCAATACAAGAGGAAAAGGGATAGATGAGGGCTACAGTTCCAGCCCGAAGGACTCTGCTATGCTGGAGAACCTGCGGTACGACTCCAGATACTGCCTTCCCTTGGGGGTGATAACGAAGGTGTGCTTGCCGTCGAACGCTATGCGGTTGACCAGTCCGGCACCGGTGAGGTTTTCCAGGAACTTTCCCAGCCTGGAGTGCGACAGGTTTGCCTTGGTCAGCAACGAGGTCGTCCGGATTCCTTCCATGCCCGAGTCTTGGGTGGCGGTCAGCAGATCTGCGATGATCTGCATGCTTGTCCTGTATGTGACCATATTCGTGAATCGCCATCTTACTATATAAATTGATATCAGCGGGTCCGCGCGTGTGTTGTACAAGAATCATGTCGCTTAGGCGCAGCTAAGGGTACACCGCAAGATTACAATAGACTATTTAGATCGGATCGGACAATGAGGCCGAAGCTTACAGACAGAGCCATACGTTACATAGTCAGGCAGATGAAAAAGGGCAGGAGAACCAAGGATGTGGCCGAGGAGACGGGTGTGACGCAACGGCACGTCCAGCGGCTGTGGGCAGAATACCGCAGGACCGGCACCCTGCCCGCCTTGGGCAGCGCCGGACGGCCGAAGGGATCCGGACCGTCTGACGAGGAGGTCCAGGCGGTACTGGACGCACACCACCGCAGGCCGGAGGGGGTTCTGCGGACTACCAGGAGGCTCAATCAGGACGGATACGATATAAGATACAACCGAGTATATGCGATATTGAAGTCCAACGGCCTGGTCACCGCCTCGCCCGCCAAGTCCAAGCGGCGAAAGTGGGTTAGATACGAGCGACTCTACTCAAATGCCATGTGGCACACCGACTGGCATGTCATGAAGGACCCGCGAATGAAGGATCTGAACCTGATCACCTATCTGGACGACGCTTCGCGGTGCGTCACCGGGGCGGCCCTGTTCCGGGAGGCCACCTCCAAGAATGCGGTGGCGGTGCTGAGGCAGGCCGTGGACAGGTTCGGGGTGCCGGCGACCATCCTGTCGGACAACGGCTCCTGCTTTGTGGGCAGGGGCGGCCGCAAAAAGCCGACCGGTACCTGGACTCCGACCCTGTTCGAGAACGAGCTGCTGGCGCTCAACATAGGTCTGATCAACTCGCGGCCGTATCACCCGCAGACCAACGGCAAGCTGGAGCGGTTCCACAAGAGCGTCGAGGACGAGATATGGCACTATGACTGCCTGGACGACTACATCGAATACTACAACACAGACAGGCTGCATTGGGCGCTGGACATAGACAACTACGAGACGCCCATGATGGCCTTCCGCAACAAGGCCGCTACGGACGACATACGAAGCCAGAATTCCAAATGGATGGAGGCCGACATCAATGGCTGACGGCCAAGGCGGGGCGCGACATGATTCTTGTACAACACACAGCGGGTCCGCGCGTACGTCCTCGGACCACTTGGTTTTTACGCTCAGGACACGGCGGTGATTGTCGACAAACGGTTTTATGAGGCCCGACGAAAGCGGCCCCCGTGATCGACGAGCCCCGCATGCGGGAGATGATAGGGGAGGCCAAGACCGCCGCCGGCAAGCGCGGCTTCACCCAGACCATGGAGCTGATCACCGTCTTCAAGGACATAGACGTCAAGAAGGGCTTTCAGCTGAACGAGGTGGTCCAGCTCCCCCAGGCCGGCTCGGAGGCGGCAGTCTGCGTGCTGGCCGGAGGGGACATGGGGGCCAAGGCCAAGGCGGCCAACGCCAGCGCCGTGGTGGACGCCGAGGAGCTGGGCCGGCTGGCCGGCGACAAGAGGGCGGCCCGCAAGTTCATCAACAAGTACGACTTCTTTCTGGCCGACACCAAGATAATGCCCACGGTGGGAAAGTCGCTGGGCCAGCTGCTGGGGCCCCGGGGAAAGATGCCGGCGCCCGTCCCGTTCAACGCCCCCATAGAGGCGTTTCTGCAGCGGTTCCGGCGCTCGGTCCGGGTGAGGGTACGGGGGTCCCTGTCGGTCTCCTGCCGCATCGGCGACCAGGCCATGGACGACGCCGGATTGGCGGCCAACGCCATGGCCGTGCTGGGGGCCATAGAGAAGAAGCTTCCCAACGGCGAGAAGAACATACGGGACGTTCTGGTAAAGGCCACCATGGGTGGCGTGGTGCGGGGTAGCAGGCGCGATGCATGAGAACAGGACCCGGTATCCCCCCAGGAAGGCCCGGATGTACGCCCAACTCCAGGAGACGCCCCGCAAGTACGGCACTGTGGCGCTCATACGGCTGGAGAAGGTCCGGGCCTCGCAGATACTACAACTGCGCAAGAAGCTGAAGGGCCAGGTGGAGTTTGTAAGCATAAAGGACAAGCTGGCCGTCAAGGCCTTGGAGGGCGCCCAGACGCCGGGGGTCGACCGCCTGGCTCAGGACATCGGGGGGCAGTGCATGCTGCTGTTCACCGACATGTCGCCGTTCCGCCTCAACATGATTCTTGCCAAGAACAAGGTGATGCTGGCGGCCCGGGGGGGAGACATAGCCAGCGTGGACGTGGAGGTCGCCGCCCGCAACACCGGAATAGCGCCCGGCCCAATGCTCACCGAGTTCAAGGAGGCGGGCATACCCACCCGCATAGACCAGGGGACGATATGGATAGCAAAGGATACGGTGCCGGTCCGAAAGGGCGAGGTCATCGGCGAGAAGCTGGCCTCGATGCTGGGCAAGCTGGACATCAAGCCCATAGAGGCGTCCATACTGCTGGACACGGCCCTGGAGGACGGTTTCAAGTACGGGCGGGACGAGCTGGTGATAGATGTGGAGAGGGTGGCCGGGAGCCTGGCCGCCGCCCACCAGGAGGCGGTGAACCTGTCGGTGGAGGCCGGCTACGCCACCGCCGACAACATCGTGCAGATACTCGCCAAGGCGTCCTCGTCGGCGCGCTCCCTGTCTGTGGAGTCGGGGTATGTGACCGCCGATACGCGCGACCAGGTGCTGGCCGCCGCCCACTCCCGGGCCACGGCCCTGGCCGAGCGGGCCGGTTACACGCCCTCCTGAGGCGCCCCGCCGATCATATAACGCCGGACGGATTTTCGGCCGGCTCTGCCAGATGGGTCACACCGGAAATGTCGCATATGGCCGGGCGCAGGTGCGCGGCGGCCCGCCGCCCCGGGGGGGGGGGCGCCCAGACATAACAAAAAAACCGACCCTGCGGTACCTAGCCGAACAGGGAGGAGAGGCCCTCCATGGCCGCCTCCTCGTCTTTTCCTTCGTCCTTCTTCTTCTCTTCCTCCTTGGGCTCCTCGGGTGCGGCAGCCTCCTCGGCAGCGGGAGCGGCGGTGGCCGCCACGGCGACGGGTGCCGCCTTGACCGCCTCGTCGATGTCTACGTCGGCCAATGCTGCCACCAGCGATTTTACCTGCGCCTCGTTTACGTCGGCGCCCGACGCGGAGACGACGGCCTTGAGGTTGTCCTCGTTGATGTCCTTTTGCAGCTTGTGAAGGAGTAGAGCAGCATAGACATATTCCATGATGCGGTGGCGCCTCCCCGCACATAATATAAACCGTAAAGCGGACGTACCGGATCCGGCCGCGGGTCCCACGCTAGTTGAGTATCCGGAGGCTCCTGCACACCGAGTACAGTGTCCGCTTGAGGTTCTTGTCCAGCAGCGTGTCCATGCGGTGGCGGACGACCCTCTTGGCCTCGTCCCTCTCTTCGCCCGGGGGCAGGGAGAGTACCGCGTTGAGAAGCTCCGGAAGCGACTCCCGGATCCAGCCGTCGGTGACCGCATACACCTTGGGGGGTATGATGTCGCACCTGTCCCTGTCCAGGTCCAGCACCTCGGTAAAGTCGTAGTGCTCCACCCTGTATATGAGGCCCATGATGACGTTGTCGGGGGTGGGGTTGGAGAGTATCTCGGTGGACCGCTGCCCGGCCTTGTCCTGGGCAACCTTGTTCTTCAGCCCCACCATGTCCACCCGGATGCCGTTCACGCCGACCCGGGTGCCGTCCACACCGGTTACCGTCCCTATGACAAAGTCCTTGTATTCGCCGGCCTGCACGGTGCTGAACACGTGGACGCCCTCCTTGAGGGTGGGCTTCCGGTTCAGCATGGAGGTCGTGGGGGGCGCCGCATTTTTAGTGTTGGGCTGCCGCCGTCATATGGTTTGGAGGGGGCCGCGGCCGGGCCTGTCCGCCGGCGGAGATCAGACGCCAGGCTGCCCGACCGGGTTGCGCACCCCGGGCGCCGGAGCACCATGATGGGGTGTGTCTGCCTCACAGCCCCGTACCATGCGACTCCCCGCCGGACCCGCTTCCGTTGAACGCCGGCTGCGGCGTCTGAGACGGCTGGGGCCGCGAACTGGGGCCAGGCCCTTCAGGCGTGGCGTGCCGGAAGGGTACGGCCGCCGGCCGGCGACGGGAGGCCGGGGAATCATACGCCCGACTCACACCTCTGACGTGGAATGGCGCCCAATGACAGTACGCCCCATCTGTCTACAGCGGCCGGGCGGGACCGAACCGTGGGGTATGCTGCCGACGGGAAGCCGCATACCATGCCGGCGTGACTCCGTACGATTCCTCGAAACTGGCAATCCATACTTAATAACAACTGACCATACCATACCTCATGGGCGGCACAGACGAGCTTGATCGGCGCCTCCTGTACGAGCTATACCAGGACGGCGCAGCGTCGGTCCCGGCGCTCTCCCGCAAGCTCCAGACCAGCCCGTCGGTGCTGTACAGCCGGATACGGCGGCTTATGCGCCGCCGCATAATCAAAAAGTTCACCATCCAGGTGGACGGCACCAAGCTGGGCATGGGGGTGCGCGCCGAGGTGGGCATCAACCGCAGCCCCCGCCTCAAGACGCAGATACACAACCGGCTCATGAGCACCCCCGAGGTGGTCTCCATAACCGAGGTGACCGGCCGCTTCGACATCCTGGTTACGGTGCAGGTGGCGGACCTGGAGACCCTCCACGCCACCGTGATAGACAAGCTCGGCAAGATAGAGGGCGTCCGGAATATGGAGACCTTCGTGGAGCTGGACCGCATAGACAAGGACCCGTCCTACCTGAAGCCGATCGACGCCTGACCGGCCCATATCACCACGCGCCCATCGGGACCCTGCTGCCCACTACATCCAATCGGCAGCGCGTCAGTCTTGGAGCTTCTCGTCCCAGACCCCGCCGTCTATCTCGGCGGTTATCTCCCGGGGGGTCTTGGACTCTACCTTGACGCCCAGCGCCTGGCAGGTCCCCACCACGGTCTTGGCCACCGGCTTGAGCGCCGTGGCGTAGGACGCCTCCAGCTTGGTGCGGGCTATCTTTGCCACCGCGTCCATGGTTATCTCGCCCACCCATTCGGTTCCGGCCGCCCCGGACCCCTTCTGGATGCCGGCCTCCTTCAGTATGAGGGGGGATACCGACGGTATGCCCACCTCTATCTCGTACTCCTTGGTGGAGGCGTTCACCGATATGGTGACGGGTACCTTCATCCCCTCAAAGTCGGCGGTCCGCTCGTTTATGGCCGCTATGACCTCCATTATGTTGAGCCCCAGGGGGCCCAGCGCCGGGCCCAAGGGGGGTCCGGCCGACGCGGCGCCGCCGGTCACCAGCGTGGATATCTTCTGGGTCTCGCCCATGATGCCGGGGCGCCGGAGGGGGCGATTTAATCCTTTACGACTCGGAGGACTTTTTGAGGTAGTTGGCATCCACCGTCACTGGGAGCTGATATGTGGCATCCAGCAGTATGACGGTGGCCTCCTCCTTCTCGCGGTCTATCCTGGTTATGGTGGCCTTCATGCCCTTGAACGGTCCGCCGGTTATCTCCACCACGTTGTTGACGTTCAGCGTGGCGGCCGCCGACCTCTTGATCAGGTACCCCTCTATGTCGTTGAAGGCCAGCTCGCCCCGCAGCTGGCCGCGGACGTGCCGGACCCCGTCCACCGCGTGGAAGACGTCGTTGGAGTCGGGGGCCTCCATCACCACGTACCCGCGCAGCTCCTCGACCAGCAGCACGGCGTGTACGTTGGTCTCTCCAGCCCGGAGCTTGGTCTGGAGCAGGTTCATGACCTTCTTCTCCTGCCCCATGCTGGTCTTGACCGCGAACAGGTGCGACTGCTCTTCCTCGGACAATTCTACCTGCCGTAGGTGGCCACCGAGAAGACGAACTGTATGATAAAGCCGATGGTCCCCACCGCCCCTATGCCCAGCAGGACCAGCCGCAGGTGCTGCTTGTACTCCTCCCGGTCGGGCTTTTTGGTGAGTTTTATGGTGTTCATCATGTTCTTGAGGGTCTGCCTTGGATTCACTGCTGCAAATAAATACGGTGCCAATATAATTTTTGTCCAATGGACCTGCTGGTCGCATACGGCTCGGATCCCGCCGGAAGGAACATGGCCGAGCACCTGGCCCAGGACATGCCATACCGGGACGGCGTGTACAGGGGGGACGCGTACGACCTGGCCATACTGGAGACGCCGGCCATCTCGGCCGACTGGCTGGAGTCGGAGTTTCAATACGACGGGTACGTCTTCTTATCCAAGCACGCCGCCGAGTCCGGTCGGCTGGCGCTGACCTGCCACTCCACCGGCAACTTCGGCGAGGAGGCCGCGTTCGGCGGCAGCCCGCGGCAGGTGGCCGTCCCGTACCCCTCGCTACAAAAGGAGTACATGCGGGCGCTGTGGGGGAGGAGGGATTCGTTCGGAGGCTTTGACATAACCCTGGAGGCGACGCACCACGGCCCCACGGCCCTCTCGGTACGGTCGATATTCGTGGAGGTGGGCACCACGCCCGAGCAGTGGAACGATACCGGCCTGTGCGGGAGCGTGGCCGACGCGCTGGCCGACTCCATGGGGCGGCCCGCGCGCAGGCACCCCGTGGCCGTCTGCTTCGGCGGGACGCACTACCCAAAAAAGTTCACCCGCGAGACAATACACGGGGAGTACGCCCTGGGGAGCATAGTTCCGGCGCACGCTCTGGAGTGGGTGGACGACTCCATGCTGTCCCACATCCTGGAGAGGAACGCGGGGGCCTCGGCTGCCCTGCTGGACTGGGATGTGATGGGGCCGCACCGCCGCCGCATCCTGGAGATGCTGGAGGGTACGGACCTGGAGGTGGTGCGGCTGTGAAGACCGCCGAGCGCGTCTACCGCAAGCTGATGGAGGTGCCGCCGGGGATGGTGGTCTCGTACGGCGAGCTGGCGCGGGCGGCGGGCCTCAAGAACGGCCAGAGGGCGGTGGGGCGCATAATGAGCCAGAACCCATATCCTGTCATAGTCCCCTGCCACCGCGTGGTGATGTCCGACGGCCGGCTGGGCGGGTACGGGTACGGAGGGGTCCCAGTAAAGGCCGGCATGCTGGAGAGCGAGGGCGTGCGGGTGGAGGGCGGCCGCATCCGCGACCGCTCCAAGATGTACAGGTTCCCCGACTAGGGCGCCCAAACGGCTGCGTATCTCTAGTCCCTTCTCTTTGAGACGGTCTCCTCTATGAGCTGTCGGAGGTGCGCCCTGTTCCGGACGGTGTTGCCGCCCACCCTCTTGTACAGCGCCCAAAACTCGGGGTTGGTGATGTCTTGGCGCGCCTTGGCAATCTTGAGCAGGCGGCGCAGGGCCCTGACCTTGGCCACGTGCGTCCTCTTGCGGCTGGTGCGGGCCCCCTTGCGGCCCTGCTTTGAGCCCTGCTTGGTGCCCCTCTTGTGCCGCTGGTCCCTCTTGTCCTGGGCGCGGCCCCGGGAAGTGCCGCCGGCCGTCCTTATGGTTACTATCCCGGCGGTGACCAGGCCCCGCGCGTTCTGCCGGGTGATGGCGTCGGATATGTCCGGCAGCTTCTCGGGGTCCATGCGTATGCGATGGATGCCCACTCCCGTAACCCTGGCCAGGAGGCGCCTCTTGGCGGCTAGGTTAACCACCATTCACGTCCACCCGCCCGTTGAATATCTTGAACTTCATCTCTATGGCCTTCTTTATGACGGCTATGCGCTTGCGCCTCCCCACCGAGTGGCCCAGCCGGACGCCGTCCCGGGCTGGATCCAGTCCATCCAAATCCTCCACCCTGTACACCAGGTTGTCCGTGTATCCGGACGGGTGAAGCCCCCGGGCGAGGCGTGGTCCGCCGTACCCTATCTTGACCAGCCCCGGCCTGCCCCGGCTCTTCTGCTTGCGCTGGTGGTTGTCCACGCCCTTGGGCTTCCTCCACCGGGGCTTTACGCGGACGTACCTCCAGCTCTCCGGCCTGACAAAGTCCGGGTTCTTCCCCTTTATCAGGCGGCGCTTGGCTAGGGCCTGCTTGTTGATGGCCATGATTGCGCCATTCTGCGGTTTGAATAAATACCTTGGGGATGGCATGATCGGGGATGTGCTTTGGAGCGAGACCGCTCCGGCAGTGTTGGGCTATGCCCCCGGCGCGGGGCGCCCGGACAGCGCCACCCCTATGTCAAGCAGGTTGGTGCCGGTGTGCCCCGTGGTGATTAGCCCGCCGTACCTGGCAAAGTAGGCATGGGAATCGTTGCGCGAGATGCACGATTCGGCCATCTCCGTGTCGGAGGCCGGCCCCTCGTGCATGGCGCCCGCCGCCCGGGTATTGCCGTCGATGCCGTCGGTCCCCATGGATGCCACCAGGGACCCGGCCCCCAGCAGGAGGGTGGCCCGCAGTACCAGCTCCTGGCTGCGACCCCCCCTTCCCCGGCCGGCCACGCAGACCCGAGGCTCGCCACCGAACACCAGGCATCTACCCTCCCGGATGCGGTCCGGTATGGAGGCGGCCGCCTCGTCTATGTCGCCATAATATTGGACCATTTCGGTGGCGTACCCCAGGGTCCTGGCCCTGGCCTCCATGGCGTTCAGGCAGGTTCGGTTGTTGGCTATGACCTGATGGGGGATGCGGGCGGTCTTGGGGGTCTCCGGTATGGAGCCGGCCGCCCCCGCCCGCAGCCGCTCCACCACGCCGGGGGGCATCCTGGACTCTATATCGTACCGCGATATGACATCCAGCGCGTCGCCGAAGGTGGTCATATCCATGTGCGTCAGGCCCGAGGCCACGGTCCCCGGATCGTCGCCCTCCACGTCGGACATTATCAGGGACGCCCCGGCGCAGGGCATCGCCTCCGGCAGCCGCCCGCCCTTTATGCGGGAGATGTGCTTTCTGACGCAGTTTATCTCGGATATGGGGGCGCCGCACCGCAGCAGCGTCTGGGTGGCGTGCATCTTGTCTTGGAGTGTGACGCCGTCGGGCAGGGCCAGCAGCGAGGAGGCACCCCCGGACACCAAAAACAGCACAAAGTCGTTCTCCCGCCGGTTGCCCAGGAACTTGAGTACGGCCTTGGCGGCGGCCACGCTGCCCCTGCCGGGGTGGGGATGCTCTGATCTGCACACTACGAACCGGCGGCCGCGCGTCGCCGGCCTGGAGTCACGGGGAACCACCACCATGCCCGCCCTCACCGGCAGTATGCGGGAGACGGCACGACTCATCGCGTCGGCTGCCTTGCCGACGGCCACCGTGCATATGGAGTCGTACCCGTCCAGTGGAATGTCCGCGCCGCCGGCCCGCACCGCCCCCTCCCGCACGAACCGCGGTATAATATGGGCGGGATCCGCCGCGGCCAGCCCGGCCTCCAGTATGGATAGGGCGTGGCGGGCCCTCCTGGTGGTGCCCAGAGCCGCCGCGTTGGATATCTTCACGGACATGGGGCCGGAGACCGGCGGATATAACTGCCCGCGCCGCTAAAAGTCCCGGGGGACGTGGGACTTTGCCTTCAGCCACTCCACCTGGGGGAGCGTGAACCGCCACACTATGTCACCCATCACGTCGCCCTTGAAGTCCCACGGCGCTATGATCACGATGTCGTTGTCCCGGATCCAGACCCGGCGCTTGAGCTTGCCCCGGATGCGGCCCCGCCTCGTGAGACCGTCGGTGCACTTTACCATGACGTACTCGCCGCCCAGTATCTTGAGGACGCGCCCGAAGAGCTCCCCCTCCTCGGGGAGGCGTATCTCCTTGAGGTCGCTCTCACTCTTTACTTGGCGCTTGCCCACTTGGACAGTTGCCCCTCCTGACAATATAATTGGTGGGGCGCCTGCGGCGCCATGATCTGGATGGCCGAAAGGCCGAAACCGGTTTGGAGGGCTCCGGTCCCACAGCAGCGCGCATGCCGGCCCCAGATTCTGTCCGAGTGGGACGTTCCCGGCGGCGCCGGCGGTTTAGGCCGCCTGCGGACGCCGGCGTGCAGAATGCCCCCGGAGGCCCACTTCGGGACTCCGGCCTCACACCCTTGGACAAGGTCCGCTTCCCGGGATCCTTTTAACCGCCAGCATGGGCGGACCGGCGTGGGAATAACATATGGAGAGGCCGGCGTGGATATTGCTGCCATACGGCGTAGCCAGGAGTCCATCGGGGGAATGATAGCGGCGACGCACCAGAACACCACCGTGCACGGCTTCGGACACTACGCGGGGCTGGTGGAGATTCCCGGGGGCCGGCTGCTGGCCACGCATACGGACGGCGTGGGGACCAAGGTGATGGTGGCCAACGCCCTGAAAAAGTACGACACGGTGGGCATAGACTGCATGGCAATGAACGTCAACGACATAGTCTGCGTGGGGGCGGAGCCCGCCTCGTTCGTGGACTATATCGCCGCAAACCGGAACGAGCCGGCCGTATTCGAGGCCCTGGTGGCCGGCCTGGTGGAGGGCGCCCGGACGGCGGGCGTTCCCATCGTGGGCGGGGAGACGGCCATCATGCCGGACATCTTCGCCGGGGACGGGTTCGCCTTCGACCTGGCCGGGACCGTGACGGGCCTGGTGGAGCCCGACCGCGTCGTGCTGGGCGGCGACATAAACCTAGGCGATGCCATAGTGGGCGCGCGCAGCAGCGGCCTCCACTCCAACGGGTACACGCTGGCTCGTCGGGCACTCTTCCCCAGATTCTCCGTGCATGACAGCGTGCGCGGGGTGGGCCGCATCGGCGAGGCGCTGCTGGAGCCCACCCGGATATACGCCCGGCCCGTCTTGGACATACTGCGCGGGTGCGAGGTACACGGCCTGGCCCACATCACCGGCGGCTCCTTCTCCAAGCTGACGCGGCTCAAGGATACGGGGTTCGAGATAGATGCCCCTCCCCCCGTACCGCCCATCATGGGGCTGATAGCCGAGCAGGGGGTGAGCGATACGGAGATGTACCGCACCTTCAACATGGGGGTGGGGTTCTGCGTGGTGGCGCCCCGGGCCGAGGCCGAAGATGTTCGGCGCATATTCCGGCGGCACGGCATCGACTCCGACGTGATAGGGAGCGTCACCGGCCGGCGGGGAGTCCGCGTCGGTCCCTGCACCCTGGCGTAGCCGTGGGTGGCGTACACAAGCGAGGCGGCCTGTGATCAGAAAGTAATCCAAATTATGTACAGACGCCCCCAGAATCTCACCACGACCGCATGAACGAGTCCAGCGGCATAGTGCGCCGAAGAGCGGGCCCAGAAACCGGACTGTGCGCCGCGCCGGTCCGGCGCTTGGCGGTTCCGGCGCGGCACGTGATCGGATGTCCCGATCGGCGGCTTTGCAGGCATGCCGGGTGCGGCCTCCCACCATCCAGGCGCATCGGGGCATGCAGCGCCGCCTCGGAGCGGACGCACCAGCTGCCCGGGGCTGTTCATGCCGGGCGTCCACTCGCGCGCCGAGATCTCAAAATTATCCCCAAAAACCAGATGGCATTAGAGGGAATCTGCCCGCGCCGCCCCAACGGGAGAATTCCACGTGCTACTTCCCACCCGTGACTTTCCTTAATATTGGATGGCCTTACCCGATCCTCCATGGTTGCCGAGGACCATTTTATCCAGACCATAATCGGAGTGGGAATTCTGCTCTTCGCCTCCAAGCTGATGGCAGAACTCTTCCTGAGGTTCAAGCTTCCCATAGTGCTGGGGGAGCTCATAGCGGGCATGATCATAGGCCCGTTCGCCCTGGGGGCTTATATCATAGGCCCCGACGGCGCCCCACTGTTCCAGCTGACTTCGGAGGTCCGGGTGCTGGGGGAGATCGGCGCCATAGTGATACTCTTCATGGCGGGCTTGGAGATGACCCCCAAGGAGTTCATCCGCGGGGGCAAGGCCTCGTTTACCGTGGGCACGCTGGGGGTGGTGGTGCCGTTCTTCGTGGGGCTGATGGTATTCCAGTTCTTCGGGTTTGACACGTTCCAGTCCATGCTGATCGCAACTGCGCTCACGGCCACCAGCATCGCCATATCCATACAAGTGCTCAACGAGTTCGGAAAGCTCAAGACCCCGGAGGCCCGCCTGATCATAGGCGCCGCGGTGGTGGACGACATACTGGCCATCGCCGTGCTCTCGGTGGTGACGTCCATAGGGGGCGGCGACATATCCACCGTGTCTCCTCAGGACGTGATGATCACCGTATTGCAGGTACTGGGGATCTTTGGCGCCATGCTGCTGGTCTCCGTGCTGGTCATGCCCCGGGTGATGAACCAGCGGCTCTGGAAGGGCAAGGGCAGCGTGGAGGCGGTGGCCACCGCGTCGTTCTTCGGGGCCGCCGCGCTGGCCGGCACCCTGGGCCTCTCGCCCATAGTGGGGGCCTTTGCGGTGGGCATGGCCCTCTCGACCACCCGGACGTTCAAGCAGGTGGAGCAATTTATCGACAAGATTGGCCTGATATTCGCCCCACTCTTCTTTGGAATAGTGGGGGCGCAGGTGGATTTCAGAGCGGTGGATCTCAACGTACTCATGCTCAGCGGGGTGATAGTGGCGGTGGCCGTAGCCACCAAGCTCTTCGGATGCGGGCTGCCGGCCATGCTGTTCCTAAAGAATAGGGCCCGGGGGATGCGGGTCGGCATCGGCATGATATCCCGCGGTGAGGTGGGGCTGATAGTGGCCGGCGTCGGCGTTACGACTGGCTCGCTGATGCCCGAGGTTTACTCCACGATCATAATAATGGTGGCGGTGACCACCATCATCACGCCCATCTGGCTGAAGATGGAGTACAAAAAAGAGATGAAGGGATCCAAAAGTGGGGCGGCAGGTGGCGCGGCCCGGGGCGCGCCAGGCTAGGCACAAATCGGTGCAATTCTGCCGCATGCGGCCCGGCACGCTGGATTTTGGCAGTGCGGCTTGGCCGGCGCGCCGCTAGGCATTTGCCGGGGGGATCAGCCATGCAAAGTGCCGGATGACTGCCTACAGCACGGGCAGTTCCCGGAAGGCGGATCCGGTATTCTGCACACCCCGCGAGACACGTGTCTTCAATGCGCAGGGCAGCATCCTAATGGCTGCTACGTAATATCCACTAACAATTCCCGAAAGACTCCAAGGCCGCTAGATGAGCGGAGTATAACATCAGATGCGTAAAAATTGGCGTAATGTTTTGCGGAATGCCCTGTCCTCGATGTGCTCCAATGAGCGCCGCGATGTCCGGACATGTAGGCCTTGTGGGGTATACAATATAAGCCGGAACTTTAGCGGCTCCCAATTCTGCTTACGTATTTTTGTGCGCCTGTCACATCCAAAATCTTCCGGCACGCCACAAATCTAAAATACTAGCATACATTTCCACAGGCCATGAGTGAAAGTGCGATACCAGTACGTGAGGAGATTGAGAGCATAAAGACAGAGCTAAGCAGGATCAGGGAATTGATAGCGGCGATGCCGAAGCGGCGCGCGCGAGCCAAAAAAGCGGATGCTGCGGCCGAGGCGCCCGCACCCAAGCGGCGCGGCAGGCCACCCAAGAGCGCAGCCGCAAAGGCCGAGGAGGCGCCCGCCCCCAAGAGGCGCGGTCGCCCGCCCAAGGATCCCGACGCGCCACCCAAGCGGCGCGGCAGGCCACCCAAGAGCGCAGCCGCAAAGGCCGAGGAGGCGCCCGCCCCCAAGAGGCGCGGTCGCCCGCCCAAGGATCCCGACGCGCCACCCAAGCGGCGCGGCAGGCCACCCAAGAGCGCAGCCGCAAAGGCCGAGGAGGCGCCCGCCCCCAAGAGGCGCGGTCGCCCGCCCAAGGATCCCAACGCGCCACCCAAGCGGCGCGGCAGGCCCAGGAAAAACCAGGCATAGTACCGACGGGGATAAGCATCCTCGGATCTGTTTTTTTGATACAAAACACTCGGGTGCGCCGGCGCCTTTCAATCCGGTCTGATATCATTCGCTTGGCAGGTAGGCAGCGTGCTGCGCGTTCGACGTAAGGACGCGCGGCCGCCCGGAGGATGAACGTGCCATCCGGTCATTTCCATCTTTGGCGCCGCCGGACGGGTTTTGGTTTGAAATAGTGGGACGCACGCCAGCAGTTCCAAGATTGGGCGGTGTTGCGCGCGTTGCAATGCGCCTCGGGGGTTGCCAGATAAAAAACAAGCAAGAGCTCCGCCATTTTTTCTGCACTGCACAACGTCCGCGTCTCGAAGATGACTTCGCCTAATATTCTGGCATATCCACGTTCGGAATGTCCACGTTCGGAATGTCCACGGCCTGCCATTTTTTCCGGCCTACCAGTCTTCAGATGTCCGAATCTACGAAAAATTCCGGACCAGAGGGCAGCCGCGTACCACCGTTGTGGATCCCTGCTGCAGCGGGACGGGTTTTTGCATGAGATATTCGAGGTGACCGACGCCATTCCGAAACACCTGCCTTGCGCCAGGCGGCCTTCCGGGCCAGAGCGTGGAGGGCGGCGCGGGCATTTGCTCGGCAGGCCAAAGATCCCGCATTTTTCTCCATGTCCAATAGGGCGCCAGAAAAGCGCCGGATTCTTGTGGCCGCCAATATGCGCAGTAGCACGACGCGGGATGTCGTACACCTGGGATGCGCGCCAAGAACTCAAAAAAATCCCGCCGGATCCCGTCGGAGCGACGGCGCCATGGCAACCGTTCCGCCATGAATTTTAAGGCCCGGGAGAGGATCCGGCACCATGATGCAGCAGGGGGGCAGCACCGTGGCGGACGCGTGCGGCGAGATCGCCCAGAGACTCCTGTCGGCGGACGAGCCCACCGCCGAGGATGCCCGCCGCATAGTAAGGTCGGTGTGCGCCCGGCGGGCCTTGGAGCGGATTCCCAAAAAACAGGAGATACTGGCGGCGGCCGGTCCGGAGGGGTACGGGCGCCTCCACTCCATATTGCTCAAGAAGCCCGCCAAGACCGGTTCCGGCGTGGCGGTGGTGGCCCTCATGCCGATGCCCTACGCGTGCCCCCACGGGAGGTGCACGTACTGCCCCGGCGGGGTGGATTCCAACACGCCCAACAGTTACACCGGCGCCGAGCCGGCCGCCCAGAGCGCCATTCGCCACGGGTACGATCCGGTCCGCCAGATAACCACCAAGGTGGACCAGCTGGTGGCATACGGGCACAGCCCCGCCAAACTGGAGCTGGTCATAGTGGGGGGCACGTTCATGTTCATGCCCGCTCCGTACCGGGAGTGGTTTGCAAAGTCGTGCTATGATGCGCTGAACGGCGCCGCGTCAGAGACGCTGGAGGCGGCCCAGCGGCTCAACGAGCGGGCGGCCGTCCGCAACGTGGGGTTTACAGTCGAGACCAAGCCCGACTACTGCCGGGAGGACCATGTGGAGACGATGCTGCGGTACGGGGTGACCCGGGTGGAGATCGGGGTGCAGAGCCTGCGGGAGCGGATATACCGCACGGTGAACCGGGGGCACACCTTCGGGGACGTGGCCGAGTCGTTCCGGGCTGCCCGGGACGCAGGCCTCAAGATAGTGGCGCACATGATGCCGGGACTCCCCACGGCAACCCCCGACGGGGACAAGGAGGATCTTGCCCGCCTCTTTGGCGACGAGCGCCTACGACCCGACATGCTGAAGATATACCCGTGTTTGGTGCTGCGGGACACCCCCCTGTACGAGATGTACAAGGCCGGGGAGTACAAGCCGTACGACACCGGTACGATGCTGGACGTGCTGGCCACCGCCAAGGCGGCGTTCCCCGAGTGGGTGCGGGTGATGCGGGTGCAGAGGGAGATCCCCCCCGCCGACATAGTGGCGGGTCCCAGATATGGCAACCTGCGCCAGATGGTTCACAAGGAGATGTCGCGGCGCCGCACCCGGTGCGATTGCATCCGGTGCCGGGAGCCCCGGGGGCCGCCCTCCGGGCTGGAGCGGAGGCGCGCCGACTATGCGGCCTCCGGCGGGCATGAGACCTTCATATCGTATGTGGACCGGAGCGGCCGCATATACGGATTCATACGGCTCCGTATGCCCGGGAATGGGGCGGGTCCAGAAGAGGGGGCGGCCCTGGTGCGGGAGCTGCACGTGTACGGCCGGGCCCTGGGGCTGGGGGAGCGCGGCGGCATACAGCACTCGGGGCTGGGGAGGCGGCTGCTGGCCGAGGCCGAGGGCGCGGCGCGCCAGGAACACGGCGCCGGCCGCGTCTTGGTGACTAGCGCCGTGGGCACCCGGGAGTACTACCGCGCGTCGGGGTATTCGTTATATGGGCCGTACATGGCAAAGACGCTGTAGGATGGCCCAGATAGGCAGGGGAACCTGGATAGACAAGCTGGCCGCCGAGATGGTGGAGAGGGAGGAGAGGCTGGGCCGGGACCTGGGCATGATGCGGGTGGAGAGCGGACTGGGGGCGTCGGGCATCCCCCACATAGGGAGCCTGGGGGACGCGGTGCGGTCGTACGGCGTAAAGCTGGCCCTGGAGGACATGGGGTACGACTCGGAGCTGCTGGCCTACTCGGACGACATGGACGGCCTGCGCCGGGTGCCCGAGGGGCTTCCCGCCGACGCCGCCGCCGGGCTGCCCGAGCACATGGCGAGGCCCGTCTCGCTCATACCGGATCCGTTCGGCTGCTGCGACTCCTACGGCTCGCATATGAGCGGCATACTGCTGGACGGGCTGGACCGCCTGGGGGTGAAGTACGAGTTCCGGCGGGCGTACGATGCGTACCGGGAGGGCCTGCTGGCCGGCCAGGCCCATGCCATACTGGTGCGGGCCGAGCAGATAGGTCGCATGATAATGGAGATGGTGGGTCAGGACAAGTACACCCACACACTGCCGTACTTTGCCGTATGCGGGAAATGCCAGAGGCTATACACCACCATCTCGTACCGGTATGACCCCGAGTCCAGACTCGTCCACTACGAGTGCGGCGACATAACGCTGGGGGGGACTGCCGTTCCCGGCTGCGGCCACCGGGGGACCGTCAGCATAGACGGGGGACTGGGGAAGCTGGCCTGGAAGGTGGAGTTCGCGGCCCGGTGGAGCGCCTTTGACGTGAGGTTTGAGGCGTACGGCAAGGACATAATGGACTCGGTGGCGGTCAACGACCGCGTATCCGAAGAGATACTGGGCAGGCCGCCGCCGCACCACGCCAGGTACGAGATGTTTCTGGACCGCGGCGGCAGGAAGATATCAAAGTCGTCGGGGAACGTGGTGACCGCGCAGGACTGGCTGGATGTGGGAAGCCCCCAGTCGCTGCTGATGCTGCTCTACAAGAGGATCCGGGGGGCCCGGCATCTGGGCATAGAGGACGTGCCGGCCCTGATGCGCGAGTACGACGAGCTGGAGGACATATACTTTGGGAGTGTCCGCCCCGACAACGCCGAGAAGGCCGTCCGGCAGAAGGGCCTGTACCAGTACGCCAACCTGCTGCGGCCCCCCCAGAGCCCCCCCATACACGTAAACTACGCCCTGCTGGTGGAGCTGGCCAGGGTGTTCCGGGAGGGCCGCCACGACCATATCGTGCGGCGGCTGGTGCGGTACAACATACTGCCCGACGAGCGGGCGGCCGACGGACGGGTGCTGGATCTCATACGGATGGCCGGCCGGTTCGCCGATACATACGGGGAGGTGCAGCGGGAGCGGGTGGAGGCAGACCCCGACTCCCGGCGGGCCATCGGGATGCTGGCCGACAGCCTGCGCCGGTCCCCGGATGTGGACCCCCAGGGCGCCGTCTTCGAGGCGGCCCGGGCATCGGGCGTGCGCCCGCGCGACCTGTTCGCCACGCTGTATCGGATAATCTTGGGCGCCGGCCGGGGCCCCCGGCTGGGGCCTCTCATATCGGATATGGGGCCCGAGAGGGTGGCCGCCATGCTGGAGGCGTATGCGTAGTGGCCCACAGCGCGCACAACCGGCGGGGGAGCGGATACTTTGCCCTCATAATACTGGGGGCGCTGCTGCTGTTTGTGGCCCCCAGCACGTACCCCGCGGCGCCCGAGCTGGGGGTGGCCGCCCTGATCGGGGGTCTGGTGGTGGGGGGACTGGGCTTTTACATGCGCTTCGTGAAAAACAGATTAAGATAACCCGGCCGTACCACATATGTGGGCATATTCAAGAGGGGATCCGGCGACTTTTCGGAACGGGATCTGCACCGGAATCTGGCCGAGGAGGTCACCGCCCTGCAGGACCGGCTGCGGGAGAAAGAGTCCGAGCTGAACGAGGCAGAGGGGCGGCTCCGGGACGTCCGCTCCGAGTACGACCGTACGGTGTCGGACCTGATGAGGATAAAGAAGGAGATCAACGACAAGCGGGGGGAGCAGGAGAGGCTGGAACGCATGAGCGGGGGCATCCGGGTGCAGATTGAGGAGGGGCGCCGCGCCCTCCGGGACAGCCACAAGGACATGGACCTGGCCCGCAGGACGGCTGCGGACCTGAAGAGCGTCACCGCGGAGCTGGAGGAGAAGTCCGCCCGGCGCGACCGGACCGGTGCGGAGCTGGAGGTGGCGCGGCGCCGGCTGGGCGAGATCAAAGAGGAGCTGGAGGGGCTGGAGCGGCGGCGGGCCGACATGAAACGGGACGCCGAGCTGGAGGCGCAGCAGAACCTGTCCGCGGACCTGGCCGCCTCCGAGTCGCGGTTGGCCGCCTCCGAGGCCGAGCGGGAGAGGCTTGCCGCCCAGCTGGACGCCCGTGTCCAGATGGTGCAGAACCTGGAGCAGAGGCTGGCCGCCGCCGAGGCCCGGATGCGGGAGCCGGTCCCGCGGCAGCAGCCGAACAGGGGGGTGGTGGAGGCAGCCACAGTCCTGGTGGCGTCGCTACGGCAGAAGCTGGACACCACGCAGAAGGAGCTGACCCGGGTCCGGCGCCAGCTGGACGAGGAGCGGGCCCGCGGGGGCGGCGCCTGAGCCGGGCGGGAGGAGCCCCCCATCCAGATAACGATGCGTGTTCGCACTGCCCCTGGCGCCTCTTGGCCGTGTGGGAGTGGCCGGCGCCGCCGGGCGTTTCTGGCGTGGAGTGCTTGGCATGACCTAGAGCGGGGCGCGCAGCTCAGCCACAGGACCGGATGCCGCAGTCTTGTCGTATGCGCGGCAGCCACGCCTCATCTGTCGTTGCTGTGATGCGGGCGGCACAAGCCGCTCCTCTGGTCCGACGCGGTCACGGGCCGCCGCGCGTTTCCCCGGGCCGCGTCAGCATCCGGCACACCTCTATCCAGCCGCTCCGCTCGGTGGGAAAGTGGCGGGTGGCCCCGGTCCTGTGTATCTCCATGGTGTGCATGGTGTGGCGGCGCACCACCCGGCCCCCCAGCTCCGCGGCCCTCTTACGTACCACATTGTGGTCCAGCCGGTATATGTCCAGCCGGTCGGACAGGTACTCCCCGATGGTGTCGAATACGGCGTCGGGTATGTGCGCCCGCCCCGGCTCTATGGACCCAGATGGAACCAGATATTCCATTATGACGTGGTTCTCCGAGCCGGCCCCGAACTGCCGTATGATGTCCCAGAATGTCCGCTCCCCCAGATAGTATGACACTCCCTCCAGCACCAGAACCGACGGGAGATCCGCCCGCCATCCGGCCTTGGCAGCCCGGTCCACCGCCTCGGAGGGCCGACCCAGATCCGCGGTCACACACCGGATGCGGCCGGCCACATCTGGCGCGGCCTCGTCCAGGAGGCGCCGCTTGGCATCCATGTTGTCGGTGTCCAGCTCATACACCGTGACCCCCTCCGTTCTGGAGGCTACCTCCAGCGAGAGCGTGTCTATTCCGCTGCCCAATATGACCACCTGCCCTATCCCGCCGGACAGGCACTCCAGCGTCTCGTCCAGGATGCACCTCTTCCTGTTCTTGACCAGCTGGTCCAGGTGCGGCCATATCCTTAGGCACTTGCGTATGAGATCCTCCCCCGGGGACAGGTCCATCATGTCCAGGTACCGCAGTGTATGGGGGGATGTGTGCACCTCCCGGCCCGCCAGCAGCGTGACAAACGCCGAGGTGTCCGAGAGCTTGACGGCGTACATGCCCGCACGCCCGGAAGACCCGCTATAACCGTTGGGAAGGGGTGGGATGCCGGTCTTGGCGCCGTATGCCGTGCGCCCGTAGTCCTGCACAGGCCGCCACCCGCGGGCTGGCCCGCCTGCAGGACAGGGCATGCGCCCCGGATCCGCCTCTGGACGCGGATGATCGTTGCACGGCCGCCTCCTGGTACAAAAGCCGGTCGGGCACGGGGGCGTGCCGCCGGACGGTTTTCAAGGTTATAATATGGCAGATGTGCAGGCCGCGCCGCTTGACCGAGTTCACGCACGACGAATACCAAAGCGTACGCGTCCGGGATATAATCCGGGTTGATCTGGACGACTTTATAGCCATGATGTCGTCCACCGAGACCAGCCTGGCGTACTGGGCCGACGGGGTGCTGTTTGCCTGCTATGCCATGACCGAGTCCGAGGCGCTGGCCGAGAAGGAGATCGCCGGCACCACCTACATGGACAAGATAATCTTTGCAAAGCATCCGGCTTTCTCTAGGACGATAAAGTCGGCCACCAACTTTGAGATACCCGTGGTGAACGTGGGACGCAGCGGTATGTACTCTAGGCTGATAGCGTGGCTCAAGGGTCTCCCGGCCTGGAATGACTGAGTTGAACCGCTGCGCCTGGGCCGTGGGGGAGTCCATGGTGAGATACCACGACACCGAGTGGGGCAGGCCCCAGCACGACGACCAGAAGCTGTACGAGTTTCTGGTGCTGGAGGGCGCCCAGGCTGGACTGTCGTGGAGCACCATACTAGACAAGAGGGAGGGGTACCGGGAGGCGTTCGCCGGATTTGATCCCCGGAGGGTGGCCGCCTACACCTCCGATGACGCGCGGGCCCTTACCCAGAACCCCCGCATAGTGCGGAACCGACTCAAGATAAACTCGGCGATAAACAACGCGGAGAGGTTCTGCGACATACAGGAGGAGTTCGGCAGCTTCGATAGGTACATCTGGGGGCTGGCCGGCGGCCGGATAATCAACTCGTTCGGCGACGACGAGCCGCTGCCCGCCTCCACGCCCGCGTCGGCGCGCATGAGCTCGGACCTGAAAAGGCGCGGGTTCACTTTCGTGGGACCGGTCATATGCTACGCGTTTATGCAGGCGACGGGCATGGTCAACGACCATACCCAAGGATGCTTCCTGCACCGACTCTAGCCCTCGCACAACCGCCGTCTCTGGAATGGGGTGGGGGGCACAATTCTGCATCGATGGAACAAATGCGGACAAAAACCGCCCGTTTCCCATACTATTTATGAGCCTCACGGGAAACGCAAACATGGACATTTCAAAGGAGATCACGCAGGCCCTCAACAACCAGATAGCGCTGGAGGCCGGCGCCTCGCAGTACTACCTGGCTACGGCAGGCTGGTGCGAGGTGTCCGGGTACGAGGGGGCTGCAGCCTACTTTTACGCCCAGTCCGACGAGGAAAGGATGCATATGCTAAAGATCATAAAATTCCTCAACAGCTTGGGTATACCCGCGAAGGTATCGGCTGTGCCCAGCCCGGACATACGCCACAAGTCGCTGGAGGATGCCCTCAAGGCTTCGCTGAAGAACGAGCAGGTGGTGACGGCGGCAATCCACAAGGCGCTGACCCTGGCCCACAAAAAATCCGACTATTCCACGTTTGAGCTGCTGGAGTGGTTCGCCGCCGAGCAGGTACAGGAGGAGACCAAGTTCGAGGCAATCCTGCAAAAGTTCGACACCATAGGCAGGGACGGTTTGGCCGTGGCCGAGATCGACAGGATACTTGCCTCCCAAGCGGGAACCGCCTAGGGCGCGGACTTTTTTACAGTTTTTTGTCTGTCAGACGAACCCCGCGCACATGCATCCCCGAATAGTGCACCGGCCGCGGCCGTCCATGTGCACGGCCCGGAGATGGTAGCATCCCGCCCCGATATTCCTGCAGTTCACGGCATGGTGGGGCAGGATGTGCCTATTATGCGTGGTGGGTGTTTGCGAGTGTGTGCAGGAGCCTGCGTGCCCGCCGGCGCCGCGCCGGATATATTCGGCGCCGCCCTGCCATACATGATGGGTCTGGCCCGGGCGCTGATCAGCGGAGTCGCCTTTGTGGCGGTGGGGCTGGCGGCTATAGTGGTGGGGGCGTTTATGCTGCGGGGGAACATGCACATGTGGGACCGCCGCGACGGCGCCGATAGCGAAAAATAACCCCACCCGATACCGCAATGCCATGGTGGGACCGCAGGACGGCGGGTTCGGCTTCGACCAGTCGCGCAAGTACACTAGTGTAGACAACATAGACGACATATGCGTGCAGTGCCAGGCCGGCCAGCACGCCAGGTGCCTGGGCACTCCCGAGAGGGAGTGCGAGTGCGAGTACTGCATCATACACGGGTAGCGCCGGGTTTTTTAGTGGCCGCCAGGATCTGCGCCCCCGTGCCCCAGATGCAGTTCAGCTGCCCGCACTGCGGCAGGCTTTTTGGCCGGGACGTGATCGGCCTGGCCAGGCACATAGGGCGGGAGCACGACCGGGGCCGCCAGAACCTTCAATAGTGGAGCGGCGGCGGCTACAGCATCTTGTCCAGGACCAAAAAGATAGTGATATGGGCAGCCATACTGGCCGGCGGGCTGACCTACTACCTGGCATACGGTCATATAGCCGACTTCATGCGGTGACATACAATGGCCAGAGTCACCGACGAGATGGCGCAGTTCATAGAGAACGAGCGGCTGTGCTTCGTGGCCACCGTCTCTCCGGAGAGCGTGCCCAACATCTCCCCCAAGGGGTCCCTGATGCGCAGCGGCGACTCCAGCATAGCGTTTGCGGACATACGCTCGCCGGACACCGTCGCGAACCTAGAGTCGAATCCCGCCGCGGAGGTCAGCGTCATCAGCCCCATAGTGCGGAGGGGATACCTGTTTGCGGGCCGGGGCCGGGTGGTCCGGGAGGGCCCCGAGTTCGACGGTATGGTGGCGCGCTTCAGGGAGATGGGGATAAAGAGCCCCATCGGGACCGTGGTCATAATAGACGTGGACCGCGTGGAGGAGACGATGTCCCCCCTGTATGATCTGGGATATACAGAGGACCAGATAAGGGAGACCTGGAAGAAGCACTACTTTTCGTAGCGTATGGCAAGGCCGGCATCCTGTTGTGGACTGCCTGCGTTACGGCGGACCGTCCGGGGAATCCGACGTACCATGACCCGGCCTGATCCGGAAAGGACGCACCAGAACGATCCCCGACCCGCGGCATGGGTGGACGGGGGCAGGCAATATCGCTATACGTAACACATCAAAAAAGTCGCACATGCTAGCGGGTGATGCAGACGGCGCGTATATGGCGGATATCCTGAATCCGGAGCCGGTCCGGCCGCCTCCATAACCAGCGATGGCAGCGACTTTACTGGGATGCACGGACTGGCCAGCACAGGCTGCATTGTGAGGCCGTATGCTTATACGGATCCAAACTATGGTGGCGTCGGGGGGGGGGATCTGGCCGTTGTTTTATGTGGTGGAAATCTTGGGAAATATCTACAATCCTTGGAAAGTATACGCAGATCCAGTTTTAAGTGAAAAACAAGATAATTTTACGAGGATATTACAGCGGCACTGGAAGCCCCGCTAGGAGGGATGGCTGGATATACTGCATTATAGATGTCTCCACCATACAGCGGCCGGTGTTCGTGCTGGCGAGTTGCACCACGCGCCGCGAGGCTATCATAGCAATGACCGGCGCGGTGGCCGTCGCCGGTCCGGCCTGACCGGCCTGACCGGCCTGACTATCAGGTCGATAATGGATCCCAATATCTCAGTCACGAATTCAGATCATCGATGGCCGCGCTGGGGATCGCCCCTGAATACATCTACATCAACACGCCAGAACAGAACGGGCACATCAAATCCCTCCCTAGGACACTCTCAAGAAAGAGTACGTCAGGCCGTGCAAGTTTACGTACATCCGGGGAGCCAAAGAGGCGTTGCTTGCCGCATTAGAGGCCGCAACCGCCGTAGAATCTACTCTGTCCTGAAGTACATGGCGCCCTCCGAGTTTGTCGGGCAGTATAGGCAGGACTTGGCGGGTATCATACCTGATATGGGCGATGGGTGCGAATAGAATGTTGCCAAGATCGGTTTCCATGAGAGGGGACTACCCTAGATGAATCCGGCGGTCACCATATCATTGCAGGGGAAATTCGGTCACGGACTTCTATGTAGTATGGTTACTGGTCCAATCTACGTCGAATCTCCTCCATAATGCCAATTAGAACATTCGCCCGGCCCCGTAGGTCGGCAGCCTTGATCTCGTGGTTTTCGGCTGACTTGATGATCATTGCATGCTGTTGTTCCAAGGTCCACAGTTTTTCTTCAAGGTCGTGGCGTTCCGAACTTGTAGAACCGTGCTTATATTATGGCCCGCCATATATCACATATGCAATATGAGAATTCCGCTAGGGAGTGCGACGAACTGGCAGAACACATAGAACGACACGACCCGAAGATCGCCGGGCTGCTTCGGGCCGCCGCTGGAGAGCTGCGGGCAGTTGACGAGATACTGGCGCGGCCGTCATAGCCACCCTTGGCATCTGCCCTTATGCATTGTCTGAACGGCCGCAGCGGCAACGTGTCTTTGGATCAGGCGATCTTGCTCTCGGTCAATCCCATTGTATGGCATACATCGAGAGCCTGTTCAAGTTACCATAAAGTGGCGGGCCCGAAGGGATTCGAACCCCCGACCTAACGCTCCGCAAGCGTTCGCACTATCCATGCTATGCAACGAGCCCGCCACACATAGAATCGGGCGTATTAATTTGATTTCGGTTCAGACGAACTCGGTCAGCCCGCACTTGCCGCAGGTTTTGCGGTCCTTGTGGTCTGACATAAAGACGCCCCTGCCGCACCTGGAGCATATCTTCTTGCTCCTGGTCACCTTCTGGCCCTCCACCTTGTAGTATCCGTAAACCTTGGGACTAAAGCCCTTCTTGCCAGCCATTACTCCGGTTCCTCTCCCTTGCTGAGCCGCTCCAGCCTGGCAAAGACGGTGGGGTTGACGTGTTTCTTGGCCAGCTCCTCGTCACTGTACACGTAGAACGTGCCCGACACGTTGGTCCTGCCCACTTGGTTTTGCAGCCTGATGGGTATGACCACCTTGCCGTCCAGCCCGTACTGCTCGGTGACCATTTGGACGGCCTCCATCTTCTTCAGCTTGCCTCCTAGTCCGGCAAAGTTGCAGGTTATCTCGCGGCGCGACAGAAAGTCGTTGCTGAGGTCGCTTACCGTCGTTATCAGAGACATTTGTGTCGGTTCCCGGAGTTTTTCATATAAACCTTGGTTGGGCGCCCCATCACGGCCCCACTCGTGCATGCCCGCGCATCTGGGTGTGCGTGCAAACATCAGCGCCTTCCCGGCGGCTGCCGCGGTGGGCGGGGTGTGCTCTCCGACCACCGGGGCAGGACATCAAAAGGGCGTACCTGTGCTGCGCACTATATGGATGCGCCTCCCCGCAACGACTGGAGGCCCGGGGCGGGGCCCCGGGCTGTAGTCCCAAGCGAAGGAGTTGAACCTTCGACAACCCGGTTTCTGTCTGCCTGATATGCTGCTCTTTGTCCAGCCTTAAGCCGGCAACTACAGCCGGGAGCTCTACCAGGCTGAGCTAGCTTGGGACGCCTATACGGACCCACACTCATCATAAATAATTATCGAATCGCGGCCCATCCGGCGTGCCCCGCAGCCCATATAGAGATAAATACGCCCCGCCGTCCCTGCCACACATGAGCAAGCCAGTCTGCCACACATGAGCAAGCCAGTGGGGTCCCTGAAGACCGGCTCCTACATACTATTGCCCGTCAGCGACCAGCCCACCGGGGAGCCCTGCCGCATATCCGAGTACGACACCTCAAAGCCGGGCAAGCACGGCGCCGCCAAGGCCCGAATCGTGGGGGTGGGGGTCTTCGACGGCCAGAAGAGGCCCCATGTCGGGCCCGTCAGCATGCAGGTGCACGTGCCGCTCATAGACAAGAGGACGGGCCAGGTGATCTCCATAATAGAGCAGACCATCCAGATAATGGACTCGGAGACGTTCGAGACCATCGACGTCACTCTGGTGGAGGAGGAGGTCCGGGACAGGCTGGAGAACGGCCAGAACGTCGAGTACTGGAAGGTCATGGACAGGACTAAAATAATGCGGATCAAGAACTAGGCCGGACGCCGATGATTCCCGGAAAAGCCGTCTGAGGTGTGATGAGGATTATGAGTTATGAGGCGTCCGCGGTGATGCGGTGAGGCTGGGGGCCCTCTTCTCGGGGGGCAAGGACAGCACATATGCCATACGCGAGGCAACCCGGGCCGGGCACCGGGTCTGCTGTTTGATGACCGTCCACCCCCGCTCGCCAGAGAGCCCCCTGCTGCACCATCCCGGCACGCACGTAGCGCGCCTCCAGGCGAGATCCATGGGCCTGCCGTGGTACGGCCGGGCGGCCGCATCGACAGAAGAGTCCGACGAGTCAGATGCACTGGACTGGATGGTGGGCAGGGCGGTGGCCGAGCACCGCATAGAGGGCATACTGCACGGGGGGATACGCAGCCGGTTCCAGCGGAGGCGCTTCGGGGACCTGTGCCGCCGCCACTCGCTGGAGGCGGTGGCGCCGGTCTGGGGCCGGGGCGCCGGGTATCTGCGGGAGATCATAGGGGCGGGATTCCGGTTCGTCGTCGTCAGCGTCTCGGCCGGCGGCTTGGACGGCTCTTGGCTGGGCCGGGTCGTGACCGGGAATGATGCCGGCCGCCTGGACTCGCTGGCCGCCTCGCACGGTCTGGCCGCCGACTTTGAGGGCGGGGAGGCCGAGACGCTGGTGGTGGACTGCCCCCTGTTCGGGTTCGGCATAGTGCTGTGCGGCAGCCCGGTCTGGGACGGCTACCGGGGCGTCCTGGAGATATCGGGTGCGGCGCCCCTTAGGAGGCTGTAGCGTTTATGCGAGTCGTATGGCGTAGCACGCGTGAACTGGGCGCATGCCCTCCGGGCTGAAACCGCACCACGACTTTGTGCGGCCCCCTAGGCCTACCGAGCCATTCCACGTCGGCGCAGGCCGCATCAGCGTGCGGGGCGACGGCGAGTTCTTCGTACCCATCCAAGCCGCCAGACCGCATGATCCGGCGGCCCGGCCTTTTTTGCCCCACGCATGCTACGGCCAATCCATGACTCACGTAAACGTTACAGTCCAGGCACACCAGTGCACTTAAATCAATAAACTGCATACTATACGCATGGACGATGAAAGAGTCCGGCGGGAGCTGGCCGAGCTATCCGAGGACATCGGCGCCAATGAGCGCAAGCTAGCCGAACTCCAGCAGGAGTTGGCTAGGCTTGATCGTGCTCGCTCCTGAGGCGGCGTATCCTGGCGGCCATCTCCGATTCGGCATCGTACAGTGCGATGGCCTGCTTTTCTAGCGTGCGGTAGGATTCAGCCTCTGCCAATATCCGGTTTTCTGTCTCTCGATCTTTGCGCGCATATCAGCTATCGCGACCATAACCGCGTCGTGCCGACGTTCAAGATCATACAGCTCGCGCATGCTATCGGTCATGTGATGTAGTAGTATGTGGGCGGTTTTATGGTTTGGTTGGGACTGCAACGTTTACGCGAGCCAGTGTATGGCGTGACATGCATGAGCTGGGCGCATGCCCTCCGGGCTGAAACCGCACCACGACTTTGTGCGGCCCCCTAGGCCTACCGAGCCATTCCACGTCGGCGCAGGCCGCATCAGCGTGCGGGGCGACGGCGAGTTCTTCGTACCCATCCAGGCCGCCAGACCGCATGATCCGGCGGCCCGGCCTTTTTTGCCCCACGCATGCTACGGCCAACCCACGCATGCTACACTATGCCACGACTCACGCAAACGTTAGTCTTCCAGCTAGGCAATCGTAATATAATCCCGCGGCGCCCCCGGCGCATGGGCAGGGTGCTGGGAAGGTACGAGATGCGGAGGGGCACCTCAGAACCACTCATTCGGGCAATGGTCCGGGCGGCCACGTACGCGCAGAAGAGCGGCAAGGCCGCCACCATCCACTACCACTACGGACCGGATCCGGCGCGTAGCAGCGGCGCCCTGACGGTGGAAGGATGGCCGGTCCGCAACGCGGACATATACGATACGCTGGTGCTGGAGGTGGCCCCCGGCTCCCTGCCGGGCGACCCGCCGTACCCCGACGCCGGGATGGTGCGGGACGCCCGGGAGACGATACTCCGGCTGTACCGCAGGCTGTACTATCGGGGGTATGGCCGGGCGAGGCGGGGTGACCCGGAGCTGGCCGAGGCGTGGCGGGACCGGCGCAACGAGTACAACCGCCGGTACCGGCAGAGGCTGGCCGGCTCCCGGGGAGTGACCGGGTAACATGCTGGACAGCCTCCGTGGCAGCCTGCGGGGCGCGGTGGGGCGCATAGTAAAGTCGCAGGGCGTGGACGCGGACCTGATCAAGGCGCTCAAGAAGGACGTGCAGAGGGCTCTCCTGCTCTCGGACGTGGACGCCGCCCTGACGGTGGAGATAACAGGAAGGCTGGAGAAGAGGGCCTTGGAGGAGACGCCGCCCCCGGGCCTGTCCCGGAAGAACCACGTGGTCACCATACTGTATGAGGAGCTCTCCTCGCTGCTGGGCGAGGAGCACGCCCTACCGCTGAAACCGGAGGGGACCACCAAGATACTGCTTCTGGGGATACAGGGGAGCGGCAAGACCACCACCTGCGCCAAACTGGCCAAGCTGCTCGCCGGGCAGGGCCGCCAGGTAGGCGTCATAGGGGCGGACAACTACCGCCCCGGAGCCCTGGTCCAGCTGAGGACGATGTGCGAAAAGTCAAAGACGGAGGTGTACGGGAACGACTCGGGGGCGCAGTCCGAGGATATAGTGCGGGAGGGACTGGAGCACTTTGGGGAGTCTCGTGACACAATCATAATCGACACGGCTGGCCGCCACAAGGAGGAGGGGGATCTCTTGGAGGAGATGAAGCGCATAAGCCGCGTGGCCCGGCCGGACGTCTCGCTGCTGGTCGTAGACGGGACCATAGGCCAGCAGTGTCACCGGCAGGCCGCGGCGTTCCATGGTACGGTGCCGGTGGGCGGCATCGTGGTGACCAAGCTGGACAGCTCCGGCAAGGGGGGCGGGGCCCTGGCGGCCGCCGCGGCGACGGGCGCCCGTATCATGTTCGTGAGCAACGGGGAGAGGGTGGACGACCTGGCGCCGTTCTCGCCCACCCGGTTCGTGGGGCGGATGCTGGGAATGGGGGACGTCCGGGCCGTGCTGGACCTGGCCAAGAAGCTGGAGGGACAGATGGACGACGATCGCGCCAAGAGGATATACCGGGGCAAGATGACGCTGATGGACTTTCTGAACGAGCTGGTGAACGTGCAGAGTGCAGGCTCCATGAAGGACCTGCTGGAGAGCATGCCGGGGATGGCCGGCAAGATGTCCGACCAGAGCATGGCCCAGGCCGAGGAGAACATCGAGAAGTGGCGGTATATAGTGCAGAGCATGACCGAGGAGGAGCAGTCCCGGCCGGACATACTGAACCGTTCCCGCATAACGCGGATAGCCCGGGGCTCGGGCTGCACCACGCGCGACGTCAAGACGCTCCTCAAGCAGTTCGAGCACACCAGGAACATAATCAAGTCCAACAAGGGCCGCAAGATGCAGGGCCTGCTGCGCCGGATGGGCATGGGGTGATGGGCGGCCCGGCCAAGGACGCCCGGGCCATACACCCGGAGCTGGGCCTGTGTCGCAGTTGCTTGGGGAGGGTGGCGTCCCGAAGGCGGGGTCCGCCCCGCCTGATGGACCCGGGGCTGGCCGCCGAGTGCTTCGTGTGCCGGGGACTGATGGACGGGCTGGGGAGGCTGGCCGAAGTGGCTCTGGACCGCATATCGGGGTACGACTACGAGACATTTACGGTGGGGGCGACGCTGAAGCCGTCGGTGCTGGACCGAGACGACTACATCAGATCCCGGACGGGGGCGGCGGGGGCCGCTTCCATAAAGGCGGCCCTGACCAGGGAGGTGGGGCGCATGATATCCCGCCGCACCAAGAAGAGGGTGGACCGCGTCGACCCCGACCTCACCGTACTGCTGGACACGCGGTTCGGATCCTGCGAGGTCCGCTCCCGCCCTGTAGTGGTATACATGCGGTACACCAAGACCCGCCGGGGCGTACCGCAGAAGCGCGTCCCCTGCGGTTCGTGCGACGGAAGGGGGTGCGGCGAATGTGGGTTCTCCGGGTCTGGGCCCAGTATAGAGGGAATGCTGGCCGGGTACCTGCTGGAGAGGCTGGGGGGCACCGACGTGCGGTTCACCTGGGTGGGGGGAGAGGACCGCGACAGCCTGGTCCTGGGCCATGGCCGGCCCGTGTATGCCCGGGTGCGCAACCCGGCGAGATCGGCCGCCGCCCTGCCGGAGTCCATATCGCTGGACGGCGTGGAGGCGTCGGGGGTGAAGGTGGCCGCCGGCGTGCCCGCCCGGCTCCCCCCGTTCCGCTCTATGGTGCGTATTGTGGTGCGGTTCGGGGGGGAGCCGGACCTGAGGCGCATCAGGACGCTGGCCGGCAGGGTACTGGTGGGGACCGGCCCGGGGCGGCCGTCTACCAAGGAGGTGGGTTCGGTGCGCTATCGGCGCATGTCCGCCGACTCGTTCCGGATGGATGCGGAGGTGGAAGGGGGGACGCCCATAAAGCGGCTGGTGAGCGGCGAGGGCGTGGAGCCGTCGGTCAGCTCCGTCCTGGGAGCCGAGTGCGCATGCGCCCGGTTCGACTTTCTAGATATTGGGAACAGTTAACAAAGGGGTCCCGGGTGTGCCCGCATGCCGCTGAGAAAGAAGGGAAAGCACAAGAGGTGGGCCGACCAGAGGGCCGACCGCCGGCGCACCAAAAAATCCAAGGCCGGTAAGGCCCGCTGACTCAAGATTTTTTACGCCGCCGAGATCGAGACATGGTGATGGATCCGCTGGCCCGGCTGAAGGAGGCGCGCCTACAAGGCATTCTGCCCGACAAGGTGTGCGACTTGGTGCTGCGGCGCTTTGCAGGAATAGTGGTACCGGGCATAGACCGCATCGAGCGCACCACGGGGATAGCCTATCCGGCGGCCTACGTGGAGCCGGCCGCCGTGATATCGCCGGCCGCCCAGTTCGGGTACGGCGTGCTCTTCGCCAGGACGGTCCCGGTGGTGGTGGAGGGCGACTTCAGGGTTGTGGTGCAGATATCGGCGCCGCTGGTGGCGTACGGCCTGAAGGGGGCAGTCCACGCTGTACTCTCGCACGAGTTTCTGCACTATCTGGAGCTGATGAGGCGGATACACCGGGGGGACCTGCTCTCCGACGAAATAACGGGCAACCTCTTTGAGAGCGTATACGCCGACGAGTCCCGCACCCTGGAGCCGGGAGCCGTCTTTGACGACCGGACCCTGGTGTCCCACATAAGAAAGAAGTTCGGCGCCGGCTTCCGGGATTCCAGATTGGAGAAGAAGGTGGTGGAACAGTGGATAAACCGCGGACTTCCAAAGATCAGCGTGCTGCCGGACATGAACACGGCCAGCATACCCGCCGAGTCGCTCTCGTCGGTGCGCCTGCCCCCGGAGACGGCCCAGAGGCTGGATGAGATGTACCAGAAGAGCGTGCGCATACGCTCCCGTAGACGGCTATACTGAGTGGGATTGGCAGGATTCGAACCTGCGACCCCTGGTACCCAAAACCAGAATCATGCCAAGCTAGACTACAATCCCCGAGGAGGACGTGCAGGGGCAGGCAATTTATGTTTGGTGAGGATGCTGCAGCATACCCATGCAAGGTGACGGCCCGGGCCGGCCTCCGGTGCGGTATGCTGATATGCCAAGGCACTTTGGCTTAGCCAGGACCATGCTGAAGGGTATGGAGTAAATATGCGATCTGGAACCCTAATTTCTGGCGATGGCAGATCAGAAAAAGTTGGAATAAGCGCCGCGTACCATCTTGCCGGAGTCGATAGGGCGAGACGTGCTGAGGCCGCCGCACCGTTTCTTTGGGCCGCCAGGAGATTTGCGCTCTGGTGTTTTACAAAGTATCCCGACATGCCAGCGCAGAAGGCAATGAAAGTGGCCAACGAGCTGTGCCAGACAGCCAATATGCTGGCCTTGCCCATAAATGACGGTATGAAAAAGAGACTGGCAAAAAACTCTTCCAAGGGCAGGCTTAGCCTGTACAATTATGCGATAGCCATTCTGGAGAACCATAAATGATGCTGCGCATGTCGGTCGCCGGCCATGGAGGACGTGACACACAGTAATTTCTTGGAGGACATTTTTGCTCCTAAAATAGTGATGGGAAATGTATACAGACCCAGCTACGGATGGACAGTGGAGTGGTTTTATGCCGACTCTGATTTTCAGTACGGTAATATGCGCATATTCTTCCATGGAAACCAGTTTGGTCAGGACCTTCGGCTCGGCCTCCGGCCGGTTTTTCATATATTGATATGGCACTGTAGTGTGCCCTGGTATCCGGCACGGCGTATCCTTTGGCTCGCAAATAGAGGGGCAGCGACTGCTTATGTCGGAGGACGGCATCAAGCGGTCAACGCGGTGCGTTCCGGACAATTTGCCTGAAAAAAGCCGCCGTAGGGCAGGGCGACTCCGAACTGTCAGCACCCCGTACGCCACAAATAGGGGACGCGAGCCACACCGGCCGTGAACGTGCTGTTTGTGGGGGGCTCTGACCCCTCGGGGGTATCGGGGGTGCAGCGGGACGCCCGGGTGGCCTGGTCGATGGGAGTCCATCCGCTCAGCGTGATAACGGCGGTGACAGCCCAGAGCACCTCGGGGTTTGCGGGCGTGCAGCCCGTACCCCAAATGATGGTGCGGCAGCAGCTGGATGCTGTACTGTCCGACTTTGAGGTGTCTGCCGTAAAGGTAGGAATGCTCTGGAGCGCCGGTATAGCCGGGACGGTGGCCGACTCCCTGCAGGATGTGCATGCCCCCATAGTGCTGGATCCGGTGGTGCGCTCGACCACCGGCGGCGCCCTGCTGGAGGACTCCGCCCGGCAGACCCTGCTGGAGCGCGTGGTCCCGCTGGCCGGCATGGTGACGCCCAACGCGTACGAGGCCGGGTACCTGACGGGCATCGATGTCTGTGACCTGGACGCGGCCAGGGCGGCGGCGCGCCACATATGCGAGATGGGCGCCGCCGCCGCGGTGGTCACCGGGGTGGCCTCCGGCGATGAGGTGGTCGACGTGCTGTATGACGGCCGGTTCCGGGACATGGGCGGCCGGCGGCTGGACTCGGGTCACCGGGGGGGCGGCTGCACCTTCTCGGCCATCATAGCGTGCCACATGGCCGCCGGCCGCGCCGCCGCCGAGGCGACCACACTGGCGCGGGATGCGGTGCGCGGCTCCATACTGGAATCCACATCTCCGGGGGCCGGCAGGCGCGTGGCGGCGGATCCTCGGGGGTCGGAGCTGGTGCTGGCCATCGACGAGCTGGTGGCCATCCCGCACATGGCCGACCTCATACCCGAATGCCAGACCAACTTTGTTCATGCGGCGCCCGACTCAGCATCGCCGGACCAGGTCCTAGGTATCGAGGGGAGGATGGTGCGCGCCGGCGACTCGGTGGTTCGGGCCGGGATGGTGGTGCCGGGGGGATCCCGGCACGTGGCCTCGGCTGTATGCGCCGTGCGCGCCCGCTTTCCGGAACTGCTCTCGGCCGCCAACATCAGGTACTCTGCAAGCATAGTGTCGGCGATGGTCCGGGAGGGGTTTGTGGTGGCATTCTATGACCGCGGCCGGGAGCCGCCAAATATCAAGGAGTCCGGCTCCTCGGTGGCCTGGGGGGTCACCGAGGCGGCGTCGGCCTCGGAGGTGGCCCCCGACGCCGTATGCCACCGGGGCGACTTTGGCAAGGAACCGATGACCATAGTATTCGGGGCGGATCCCGGCGAGGTGGTCTCCAAGATACGGCGCATATCAGATAGTATGCGGCGCACACCAGAAGAGCCTCCCTCATCTTAAATAACCCTGTACGGGATCCGCCGCGCATGGAGTCGGTGATACTGGCCGGCGGACTGGGCACCCGGCTGCTCCCCTATACCATGTTCATGCCCAAGCCCATGCTGCCGCTGGGCGAAAAGCCGCTCCTGGAGCACATCATAGAATGGAACGCCAAGCACGGCATAAACGACATCATACTCTGCATAAGCTACCTGGGAAAGATGATACAGGACTACTTCGGGGACGGCGAGAGGTTCGGCGTCTCCATCAGATATGCGGCGTCCCGCAAGCCGCTGGCCACTGCCGGGCAGCTGGGGACCGCCGCCGGCATGGTCTCGGACACGTTCGTCTGCATGTACGGGGACTCGACGTACGACTTTGACCTGCGGGAGATGGTTCGACGGCACCGGGAGGGCGGGGCGTTCATCACCATCGGCCTGTACGAGCACCACTCCTCCATACCATACGGTGTCATAGACACCGACGACGGCGGGCGGGTGGTCGCCTGGCGCGAGAAGCCCAAGACAGTATCCCAGATAAACATGGGCTGCTACGTGATGGAGCCGGGGGTGATGTCGTACATACCGCCCGGCAAGCCCTGGGGGATGGACGCGGTGGTGCGGTCCGCCATGGGAGACGGCAGGACGGTACTGGGCCACCTGGGGCGGGGGAATTTCAGGGACGTGGGTACGTACGCGGCGTACATGGACGCCAGCAGGGAGTACAGGGAGCGGCTTGGGGAGATCTAGCGCGCCCGGTGCGCGAATCCGGGAGCTGGCGCCAGAGGACCTGGACCGCGGGCTGCTGGACTCGCTGGACGCCCTCCGGCCCGCCAGCGGGGCGGACCCCGGTGCGGTGCGCCGCGCGTACGGGGAGATAAGCGCCAACCCCAACCATGTGGTGGCCGTGGCCGTATGCGGCGGCCGGGTGGTGGGCACGGCAACCCTGCTGGTGGAGCGCAAGTTCATCCACGACGGGGGGCTGGCCGGCCACATAGAGGACGTGGCCGTCTCGGCCGGACACCAGGGGGCCCATATCGGGACCATGCTGGTGGAGTACCTGCTGGAGGTGGCCCGGAGGCGGGGCTGCTACCGCACCACCTTGGACTGCGAGGAGGGCCTGGTGGGGTTCTACACCCGGATGGGGTTTGAGCGGCGGGGCGTGCAGATGCGGGTGGATCACAGGTAGTCCTTTCTGGGTCTCCGGGTCCTGATGCGGAACAGAAGCGCCCCGAATATCATGACCGGCACCGATACCACCATGAAGAGGGGCGGGGTGAGCATGTACAGGGGCGGGGAGAAATCGGTGGTAGTCATGTATATCGGGTGTATGGAGTCGAGGATAGAGTAGCAGTAGGACATGCCGGCCAGCATGGCCGCCCCGCCGATCACTATCAGCGTTCCCACCCGCCGGGAGCCGTACCTTCTGGACAGGATGAACGAGACCGCAGCCATCACCGATCCCGGAGCGGCGCCAATCGAGATGAATTGCAGTGTCTTGGGGTCCGGCTCAAAGACTATACTGAAATCCATCTCTTCGGAGGCCTGCAACATGTACTGGTACATGGATATCATCTCGCCGGCGAATATGGCAAAGAGGCCCATGCTGGCCGCCGCTGTCCACTGCTCCCTTCCCATGCCCCGGCGGGGACGCTCTCCCAATAAACCCCTTGCCATGCTGACTCGTGGTATGTGTGGCGCCTGGCGGTGCCGTAACTAGGGGCCCAGCGGGGACGGGAGTCTGTTTTGGAGCATAGATGGGATGGGCCTTGGGAGCCTCCCGTTATGGTTGGGGCCGGACCAAGACGCGGTCCAGCCATGCGGCCGCGGCGCCAGGAAAATCCCGGATGGACACATGTGCAGTATGGCCCTACTCCACACCCATTATGGCGGCCATCTCGTCCCGTCCCGCGGCACCGAGCCTCTCGGCGGCCTCCTCCGGCGACGTGTCGCTGACGACGACCCCAAACCCCCTCTCCAGGGCGGTGGGCGGCAGGGTGGCCGGATACACCTCCGCGTGCCAGTGGACCTGGCGGGTGTTCTTCCGCTCAGGGGAGAAGTGGAACGCGATGCCGAACCGGGGGCCGTCCAATATGCGCGTCATCCCACCCAGCGTGGCCCGCAGCATCATGCCCAGATCCTCCAGCTCCCTCTGGTTGGCATGCAGGAATCCAGTGGAGTGGCGCCTGGGAGCTATCCAGAACTCGTACGGGCAGGAGGGCGCCCAGGGGCAGAAGGCCACAAAATCGTCCGTCCTGAGCACTAGGCGCTGCCCTTCTGATACGTCGCCGATCATCTGGCATATCGTACAAACCCCCCGCTCGGTGGAGGCTATGTCGCTGGCCTGCCCCTCGTTCTGTATGACCGGCGGCGCGGCTTGGAACGTGGCGATCTGCATGCGCGGCGCAGAGACGTCGCCGCTCTCCATATCGGCAAAGACCGCCACATACCCAACGCCGGTCTGTTCGTACAGCCACCTGATCCTGTCCTGTATGGCCACCAGCATGTGGGACCACTGCTGGCACTCCTCCAGGGGGGTGTCGCAGCGGCGGGTGGCCGCCATGATGTAGTGGTATCCGAACGAGGGATGGCACCGGCGCGGCTCGTCGCGGAATACTGTCTCCGCATCCCGGGAGACGGCCGGCCTGCGGCTCTCGAATATCCGTACCGACCAATCCCCGTCGTCGCCCCCCTCGTGCAGCCTCTGCAGTATGCCGCCGCGGTTCACCAGGGACATCACGGGGGCATCCTGCGGCTCGGGGGAGTTCTGGGGCGTGAAGCCCGGTTGCACTATGGAAAACCTGCCCGTAACTTGACTCACCCGTATTACACCCATCCGGATGTGGCGCCGGCGCCGGTGTTGAAAAATCTTTGCGGCTGTCAGCGTCGTTTGGTCCTGAACATCCGCTTCCTGTACGGCTTGAACCTGGCGCCCCCCAGGCCCCGCCGTATCACGTCCCTGAAGCGCCTCCCGTGGGATAGATACGGGAACCTCATGTGCACCAGTTCGTGCACTATGGTCTCCTCCAGAACTCTGGCGTCGGGCATCTTCCTGATGTTGAGGAATATGGTGTTGTACTGGATGTATGCGACCCCGTAGTACTTGTAGGCGGTGGTACGCCGCCCGGTGGTGATGTGCCTGGGCAGCTCCAGCACCTCCCGGGTGCTCATCAGTATGCGCGGCTCGGGGATGCCGAACCGGGCCGCGTACACGCCCGCCATCTCCAGTATGTGCAGCCTCAGCTCCGGGGTAAGCTTCACGGTGTGGTGGGCCGGGCCGGAGATTTAAGGGCGCCAAGGGTGCCCCCAGGAGCGGCAGGGAGGTCAGTTCCGCTGTGCGTCTTAATCATCCCGTCATACAGCCACCGTCTCATCATCCCTCCAGCAGGGCCATGAGCCGGCGGGCCTTCTCCTTGGAGCGCTCGTCGGCCCTCACGACCACCAGTCCCTCTCCCGGCTGGCCGTACATCAGTATTGCCCCGGCCGGGGCGCGCGCCAGGGCCGGCACCAGCAGCAGATCCTCCTCGCCGGATACCAGTATGCGCATGGGCCGGCCCGCCTCGTACGCCGATGCGACGGCCGACACGGCCTCGGCGGTTATGTGCGCCGGGGGGTTGGCGCAGGTTATGGTCTCTACGGCGCCGCCCGGCGCCGTGCGGCGGGTTCTCCTCTCCACGCCGTCCACTATCTGTATGTCGGGCAGTATGCCATACTCCAGCACCTTCTCGGTGGTGCGGTCCCCCACCGTCACCACCGCCGCGGCGCCGGCCACCACCTCCGCTATGCGGCCCCGGCCTGCCTCCCCCTCGGGGATCAGGTACCCGACCGGCTCCCGGAACAGGTGCCTGTGCCTATATGGCAGCTTCACAGCTGATCCGCGTTCCCTGCGGCTCCGTTCTGCTCCTCGCGCAGCCGGGCGGCCAGTATGCTGCACTGGGCGGCGATGTTCTTGGCCGCCGACCTGAAGGCCGTCGCGCCCGCCGAGTCGGGGGTGGTTATCATCACGGGCCTGCCGCGATCCGAGCCCGACATTATTCCCGAATTCAGGGGTATCTCGCCCAGGAAGGGCAGGCTGAACTGCTCTGCGATGTTCCGGGCTCCGCCCTCCCCGAATACGTGGTGTACGGCCGAGCAGTCGGGGCAGATGAACGAGCTCATGTTCTCCACCACGCCTATTATGGGAACGTTGAGCTTCTCGAACATGCCGATGGCCTTGACGGCCACGTTGCTGGCGACATCCTGGGGGGTGGTCACCACAAGTATGCCGGTTATGGGTATGGTCTGGGCCAGGGTGAGCGGTATGTCCCCGGTGCCCGGGGGCAGGTCCACTATCAGATAGTCCAGATCAGACCAGTTGGTGTCCACCAGAAACTGCTTCAGTATGCCCGATATTATGGGACCGCGGTATATGGCCGCCTGGTGGGACTGCTCGGCGAAGAACCCGAACGAGACCACCCTTATCCCGTTGGATGTGGCCGGCTGCAGCTTGTTGTCCTCCACCTCCATGTACCCGTCCTTCATGCCCAGCATGAGCGGAATGCTGGGGCCGTAGATGTCCGCGTCCAGCAGCCCCACCTTGGCCCCCGTCTGGGCTAGGGCCAGCGCCAGGTTCAGCGACACGGTGGACTTGCCGACGCCGCCCTTTCCGCTGGCCACGCCTATGATGTTCTTGACCGTCTGCATCCCGGTGTCCTCGTCCAGCGAGCGGCCCTCCATGACCTTGGCGGTCACGTTCATGTCCAGGTTCTCTATCTCCTCCATCTCCCCGACGACCCGCCGGACGTCATCCTCTATCTCCACGTTGAAGGGACACGCCGGCGTGGTGAGCTCCAGGGTGAACTTGAGGTCCCCGCCGTTCAGCTCCAAGTCCTTGATCATCCCCATGGAGACGATGTCCTTCTTCAGGTCGGGGTCTATTACGGTGCTGAGCTGCTCCAGCACCCTGTCCAGCGCAACCATGGGAGTGAATCTCCCCGCGTGTTATTTATAACTAAAGACCGGCGGCGGGAAGGGTCATAAGATTTCAAGTCTGCGCCAGCGCAACTACTGTTCTTTTGTGCCCGCTGACCGTACGGGGGTCCCATCTGCCGCCTCCAGCACGGCGGTGCGGGAGTGGGTGTCTGCGCAGCGCCGAGTTGCCGGCCATGCCGGTACGTCACACAGAGCTATTTTTTAAGCCCGTATTATGCAGCTGTGTTATGTCCAATACGAGCATACTCACAAAGTGGGGGTACGACGGACCAAAGTCCGGCAGGGCGCTAGAGGTACTGCTGGTAAACCGCCACGAGGAGTTCCGGGAGTTGGCCGTGATATTCGCCAGACTCCCGCCCGGGATGGGACCGGTGGCGGACTGGGAGGTGTTCGTGCTGAACTTCACACTGGACGTCACCGACCAGTTCAGGGTGTGGTGCAACGAGGAACCGGTCAACTCCCAGTCGGCCATCAAGGCCCTCACCATACTGCGGCAGCTGGGCGCCCCGCGCACCACCATGAACCACCTCACGCACATGCTGAACATCTCGTTCATGATAGCCGAAGAGTTCAAGGTGATATACCGCCGCACCGACTAGGGCCGCTGCACGGTTTTGAAATTCGCTTTTAGTTTTTGAACTGTACGGTAAAACTCGTCAAATATTTGGCATTCATACCACAAAAACTTGTAACATTCGAAATCCAAAGATTCATAAAATAAAATCAAAGGGCGATTCAAAGTTGTATTACATAACCACGATGGTTGACGTGGTGAGGATACCGCCCAGCCTCTTTGGGACGGCCCTCCGCAAGGCTGCCATAAACACTCTCAAGGACAAGTACGAGTTCATGATAAACCCGGACTTGGGCTACATCATCATGATACTGGATGCCAGTGTCGACGAGATGGGCAAGATGGTCTCCGGCGACGGCGGCACGTTCCACCGGGTGGAGTTCGAGGCGCTTACCATGTACCCAAAGATGAACGAGATCGTCCCCGGCGAGATAGTCGACATAACCGATTTTGGGGCGTTCGTCCGGATAGGCCCCACCGACGCCCTGCTACACCTCTCCCAGGTTATGGACGACTACCTCAAGAGTGACGTCAAGGCCGGCGTCATAGTGGCCAACCAGAGCGGCCGCACCCTGCGCGTGGGCTCGACGCTGCGGTCCCGCATCACGGCGGTCTCGCTAGCCAAGAATACCTCGGCGGGCAAGATCGGCATAACCTGCAGGCAGCCGTTCTTGGGGGCCGACGAGTGGGTAGAAGAGGAGGTGAAAAAGTCCTCGGAGGGCGCCGCCGGGCCCGGGGGTGCAAAGTAGATGGTCCGGGAGATGGCCTGCCGGCGGTGCAAGTTCGTCACCACGGGCAAGGTGTGTCCTGCCTGTCGCTCGTCGGACCTGACCCCCGACTGGACGGGGATAGCGCTGGTGCTGAAGCCGGAGATGTCCATGATTGCCCAGACGCTGGGAATAAGCCGCGAGGGCAAGTACGCCCTCAAGGTGACCTGACCGGGATGGATACCGCCCACATATTGGAGCGGTTCGTCCGCGAGGACTTGGCCGGCGGGGACCCCACCGGAGATATGCTGCCGGACGTACGCATTAGCGCCGAGGTGGTGGCTAGGCGGCGGGGGGTAGTCTCCGGCGCGCGCCATGCCGCGGCGATATTCGGGATGCGCCGGTGCGACACCGACATAGTGGTGCCCGACGGGGGTGTGGTGGAGGCCGGCGGCATCGTGATGGGAGTGCGCGGGAGGGCCGCCGACGTGCTGGCCCTGGAGAGGACGGCGCTGAACCTGCTGTCCCGCATGAGCGGCATAGCCACCATGTCCAGGGAGTTGGCGTCCCGGCTGCCTCCCGGCGTCAGGCTCCTGGCCACCAGGAAGACGGCCCCGGGCCTGAGGGAGTTTGACAAGGAGGCCGTGGAGACCGGCGGCGGGTTCCGGCACCGCATGGGGCTGGGCGACATGATAATGATCAAGGATAACCACATAGCCGCGGCCGGATCCCTGGACGGGCTGGTGCGGGAGGCCGTCCGGAGGGGCGGCCGCTTCGAGGTGGAGGTGGACGCGCCCGCCGACGCCCTCCGGGCCGCCCGGCTGGGGGCGCCGGTAATAATGCTGGACAACTTTACGCCGGACCTGATACATGAGACCGTGTCGGCGCTGGAGGCCGAGGGGCTTCGGGGCGCCGTGGAACTGGAGGCCTCGGGGGGTATCACCCTGGAGAACATCGCCGAGTACGGCCGCAGCGGGGTGGACTGCGTGTCGGTGGGATATGTGACCAACTCGGCCCCGTGCCTGGACATGGGGCTGGACGTGCGGTAGCGCGGGGCTATTCGCCCAGCATCTTTAGGGCCTCGGCGTTCTTGGGGTCGACCTCCAGTATGTCCCGCCAGCACTCGTCGGCCCTGGACTTTTGGCCCAGGCGGCGGTGGCACTGGGCCTTGAGCGCCAGCACCTCGGTGTCGTACCGGCCTATCCTGAGCGCCCTCTCAAAGTAGGGGAGGGCCGCCGTGTACCGCTTCTGCATGTAGTATATGCCGCCCACTATAAACAGGATGTCGTGGTTCTCGGGCACCTCCCTGAGGTACTCTATGCCGGTCTTGAGGGCCGGACCGTACCTCTTCTCCTTGACCATCCGGCGTATCTCCTTGACCATCTGGACGTTCCTCTTTTTTTGTGGATCCCCACCAAAGAGCCTCAACGCGCCTCCTGCATGGGGTGCGGGTTAAAAAGGCAGGGGGCGTGGAGGCGGGCCCCATGTTCGATACGGAGAGCTCACTGCAGAGGCTGTATCTGGGCGCTGCCGAACAGTACCCCGAATGGTCTGCACCAGACCAGCACGTGGTCGTACTTCTCCAAGTCCGTCCCTGCAGGTATCTGGTAGTTCTGGTCGCCACGGTTTGCCTTCAGGCTTCCCAGATTGACATGGTCGTCTATTCCCTTGTCGGTGGAGAGGTACACGTACAGGTCCGGACCCGGCGTGGAATAGAAGTTCTCCAGGCGGAGCACGTAGCCTCCGTCGCTCTGGGGCAGGGCGCGCGCCGAGCCCTCCGCGTTGTGTATGCCGTCGTTTACTCCCACGAAGGTGCCGCCATACGCGGTGATGCCGCTGCCCGGCGCCGCCGATATGGTCTCGGGCATCTCCTCGTATATCTCCGACTCCATAAAGTATGGGCTCAGGGCGTATGCGGCCACCGCCGCCGCCACCGCCACGCCCGCAACTATGGGGATGGCCTTTCTCATGGAGTGGGACGGGGGTGTGGCGCCATATTTTCGTTGCGGGGCTTCACCACCCCTATTCCAGTATGCGCCCGCCTCCCATGATGCGCACGCCCGCCGAGTCCGGCTTCAGAACGGCGCACCTCTCGCCCGGCAGGCACGCCGCCGGCCTGTCCAGGGTGAGGACGACCGGATCCGCCGAGGAGAACCGGGCAGGCACCATCTGCAGGCCCACGCTGAGCATGCACATCTGGTTGGGGGTCGGCTCGCCCCTGTAGAACGGGGTCCTCGCAAGGTCCAGCCGCACCTCTACGGTTGCGGGGGGAGCGGCGCCGGGAGAGCACAGCAGGTCCCCGCGGGAGACGTCCTGCGGCTTCACCCCCTTCAGGGCCAGCCCCACCCTGGCCGGTGAGCGCGCCTCGTCCACTGGGTCGTCGTGCATCTGTATGGACTTTACACTTACGTCCATGTCCGAGGGGGCCAGGACCATGTCGTCGTGCTTGGATATGCTGCCGGAGACGACCTTGCCCAGGGCTATGGTCCCCGCCCCCTTGACGTCAAAGCAGTGGTCGATCACCACCACAGCGTCTCCGTCCCGGCGGGCCGGGGCGAACCCGGAGGCGGCCTCCCGCAGGCCCGAGGGCTCCACGAACTCGTACCCCTCCACGGCGGTGCCGCGCACGGCCCGCATCAGCGAGTCGTGGTCCACCGTATGGGGGTGGCTCAGTATCCCGCCGGTCACCCCCATGCAGTCCAGCGCCAGTATCTGCTCTCCGGCGAACCTGTCCAGCGTACCTACGTGCAGTATGGCGTACTCGCCCAGGTTGACCGCCTGGAACAGCGGCTGTATCTTCTCGGGGAATCCCGCCGGCACGACCCACGTCCTTATGGTGCCCGACTCCTTCCGGTCGTACAGCGCCAGGTCCGTCCGGGTGCCCCTCTTGCCCAGGGCCGACGCGACATCCTCCCCGCCCAGCAGTGCAAAGTTCACCGACTCCATGCCGGCGGGCCCTCCCCGCCGCTTTTTAACGTGGTGAATGCCGGGTTCTGGTGAATCTGTGGCCCAGCGGGAGGGTTGGGGAATGGGGTCCACATTCCGAACTCCGTTTATAGGGGCAATGCGGGGGATTCTGCCGTCGTGGATGGCTTCGTAGTCAGGGAGGCGTCGCCGGAGGACGTTCCCGCCATACTGGGACTGCTCGGGGATCTGGGCAGGCCCCGGCCCGCCGGGCAATCCGAGGCCATAGAGTTCGGACGAATGGTGGAGGGGTACATCGCAGACGGCGACAAGCGCGTCCTGGTCGCGGTGGTCGACGGCAGGGTTGTCGGCATGGCGTCGGTCCTGCTGCTGCCGCGCCTAAACCATGCCACGCGCGAGCTGTACATGCCCGAGCTGGTGGTGGGCCACCAATACAGGCGCCGCGGCCTAGGGAGGGCGCTGGTCGGGCACTGTATCAGGATTGCCGCGGAGAGCGGATGCCACAGGGTGCGCCTCGAGTCGGGCAACCGGCGGACCGGCTCCCACAGGTTCTACCGGGATATGGGGTTTGAGCAGTCCGCCCTGTCGTTCTCCAAGCGTCCCGGATGAGCGGACATCTGGAGGATGCATCCGGACAGGGCGTGCCTAGACGTGATGTGCGATTGGATATCGCACCGTTCCCGCCCACGGCCGTCCCGCTGCTACCCGCCCGGTGTCCGTTCCGGGGGAGGGATTTGGCCGCCTGCGCCCGTATGACAAAGATTCACAGGGACGCCAACCGGTTGGTATTTATACTATGAAGGACGGTACCGCCATATGCACAAGACGAAGATCACGATCCGCGGCATCGTGCAGAATGTGGGCCTGCGGGTACATATCAAGGCCGTCGCCGACGGGCTGGGCGTGTGCGGCACCGTGGAGAATACGAGGGACGGATCCGTCCTGGTTGTCTGCGAAGCTGAACGGGCGGACATCGAGGAGATGGTGCGCCAAATACGGTCCGGGGCCGAGCTGGCCGTCATAAAGGACATGCTGGTGGAGGATGGGCCGCCGGCCACGGGTATGGAGGGCTTTGAGATAGTGTGGGGCGACTCTGGCGAGGAGCTGTTTTCTGCGATATCCACCGGGACACGAGCAGTGGTCAAACTGCTAACAACAACGAATGAGATCAAGCAGGGCCAGGCCCAGACCAACGAGACCCTGGCCAGGATGGAACGTGGCCAGGCCAGGCTGGAGAAGGGCCAGGCCCAGACCAACGAGACCCTGGCCAGGATGGAACGTGGCCAGGCCAGGCTGGAGAAGGGCCAGGCCCAGACCAACGAGACCCTGGCCAGGATGGAACGTGGCCAGGCCAGGCTGGAGAAGGGCCAGGCCCAGACCAACGAGACCCTGGCCAGGATGGAACAGGGCCAGGAAGATCTGAGGCGAGGCCAGGCCGAGACGAAGGATGTGATAAAATCCATGGACGGCAAGCTGGACGCGTCGCTGGAGAACGATGCCCAAAGCCTTGAGATTCTGAGGGACCTGCGCGACGGCGGGCTGCTGCGCGTCCCCTAGTATCAGGTGTTGTGGCATCTCCCCACCCGAATGGATGTCCCCGGGTCCTTGCGGCACACGTGGCCGGGGGGCGGGCGGCTGCGGCCTGCCCGGCTTCTTGGGACCGGGCCTGGCGCCTCACAGTCGTGTCGGCAGCATATGACGCGCCGGCCGCATCCTCCGCTTACTCTAAATAATTGGGCGACGGGGGGCGGGACATGAACGTGGACGCGTCGTCGGCGGATCCGCTGGCCGTGGAGACCGACCTGCTGTGCTGGATGGTGACCGAGGAGTCGGCGGGTGTGCCCGGGCTTGGGGCCGACCACGCCTTGGCCCCGGCGGTGCGCCAGTGTATGGGGGACCTGAGGGGCAGGTTCGCCAAGACTGTCGTGGCGGCCAACCCGGGAGGGAGCCCCCCGCGCATATTGATCGCCGGGCTGGGGCCGGGCTCCAAGATCACGGCCGACACCATACGACATGTCGCCGGCGCCATATCCAAGAGGGCCCAGGAGCTGGGGGTGGCCAGGTTCGCCGTCGTGTGTCCTGATGCGGGCGGAGCGGATCCCCGGGACGCGGCGGGCCAGATAACGGAGGGGTGCTCGCTGGCCCTGTACGACTTTGACATGTACCGCTCCAAGAAGGCCGAGGCAGAGCCGGACCTGACGGTGGTGTGCGGGGCCGACGTGGCCGGGGCGGTGGCAAGGGCCAGGGCCGTGTCCGAGGGGGTGCGGTTTGTCCGGAACGTGGCCAACATGCCGCCCAACGAGTGCCCGCCGGCGGGGCTTGCGGATATGGCAGGGGAGATGGCAGGTGAGAGACGCATCAAATGTACTGTACTCTCGGTGGCCCAGCTGGCCGAGGGGGGATTCGGCGGCATAATGGCGGTGGGCAAGGGCAGCGCCAACCCGCCGCGCCTCATACTATTGGAGTATGGTGGAGGGGATGGTCCGCCGGTGGCTCTGGTGGGCAAGGCGGTGACCTTCGACACGGGCGGCATATCCCTCAAGCCCGGCGAGAAGATGGACGAGATGAAGTTCGACAAGTGCGGGGGGTGTACCGTTCTGGGCATAATGCGGGCGGCGGCCGATATGGGCTTGCCGCTGAATATAGTGGGGGTCATACCCTCGGTGGAGAACATGCCCGGAGGGGGCTCGTACCGGCCCGGCGACATAGTGAAGCTGTACGGGGGAAAGACCGCCGAGATACTCAACACCGATGCCGAGGGGAGGCTGATACTGGCCGACGCCCTGTCCTATGTAGAGGAGCGGTTCTCGCCCCGGTGCATAATCGACTTTGCCACGCTGACCGGCGCCTGCATAGTGGCGCTGGGGTGCAACGTGGCCGGAATGATATCTGACAGCGACGACATGGCCGCGTCGGTCCTGCTGTCGGCAGACCGGACGGCCGAGCGGGTGTGGCGCCTGCCCTTGGACGAGGACTACATGGACATGATAAAGTCCAAGGTGGCCGACATCAAGAATTTGGGGACCGGGCGGGCGGCCGGGACCATAGCCGCCGCCGCGTTCCTGAAGAGCGCCATAAAGGACACCCCGTGGCTCCACCTGGATATAGCCGGCACGGCCTGGATGCAGCCGGCCTCAAAGAAGAGGCCGTACAACCCGCCGGGCGCCACCGGCTTTGGGGTCCGGCTGATACTGGACTATCTGGGCCGCATCGCGCCCGGCAGATAGCCGGACTCGCCGGGCCGCGCACCGGGGGCGCACACGATCGAAGGTACGGGTCCGGCTCCGTACTCGAGGGCTGTATCGTCTAAAATCCCAGCGTCCGAGCCTGCGTCGCCGCGTTATGAATTAATAATAAATATGGGAATATTATTAACATCTCCAATGAAACCGGAGCTAGTCCTACTCTCGACGGCGGCTGCCCTGATCCTGCTGGGTACAGTAGCACAGGATGCAGCCGCGGGAGAGCTGACATGATACAGATGGTTCATCCGGCTACAATCTTGCGGATTGTAGAACATACGTGATGATCGCGGGACGCTCTATCCTTATGCTTACTATGGCCGCATTGGTCGTGGGCGCTGCCAGCCTGTACTGGCCCGTCGATCCCTGGGAGATGGACGTGGCCGCCGCGGCATCCCCGCCGATACCGGAGATAGTCTCCAACATTACCGCCGGGGACGGCGCCAGCCTGTCTGGCGTGCGAGGCCTGGACGCCTTTGCGGTGGATGCCGGCCTGTACGTGGCCGCCGCATCATATGGTGACGCCATCTTGGTGATCAACGTCACGGATCCCTAGTCCCAGGGTCATATCATCTGTCGCAGACGACGGCGCCACTGCCCTTGGCGGGGCTTCGGCGGTGGATGTTATCAGGGTGGGATCCGGCATATGTGCGGTCGTCGCCTCGGCCTCCGACGATGGACTGCTGGTACTCAACCTGACTGATCCGGCCGACCCTATACCGGTGGCCAGTCTCACCGACGATGCATCCGTGCACCTCTGCGGGGCCCGGAGCGTGGCGGCGCTGGCCTTGGGATCAGGCACCTGCACGGTGGCGGTGTCCACCCAAGATGATGGTCTCCTGGTGGTGGAGATAACCCACCCCGCCGACCCCGTCCCGCTGGCCCGGGTCTCCGACGGCGTGCATATGCCGCATGCCCGCCGGCGGATCCGGCCATGGCCGGGATCTGCCCGCCAACCCTTAGATTTTAAAGGGTACCGCCATCCCACCATGCCCATGTACTCGGTGGTGCTGACGGAGCTGGGCATCATGGTGAGCGAGGGCGGCCGGCATATCAGGTCGTTTCCGTTCTCCCGCCGGGCCATCGAGTACCTGGCGGTAAAGTCCGGCTCCGCCCAGCTGGCCCCGCTGGCCAATATGCTGTCCTCCGGGGAGGCCGTCGTAAACGACCACGGACTGCTCTCCATCCTGCGAGACAACTCGGTGGAAGCCAGAATGATGGAGGAGTCGGAGATCGCGTCCGTCCAGGACGAAAAGCCGGCCGTCCTGGTGAGCGGGGGCTTTGCGTCCAACGAGCACGACGCCCTGGGAAAGCTCCGCGAGTTTGCCCTGGAGCTCTCATCCTCGAGGGTGGCCGAGGTGTCCGGAACGCAGGACCTGCACATAATACAGGCCGTCAACTCCCTGGACGATGTGGAGCGCATGGCCAACGCCATGTTCGGCCGGCTCCGGGAGTGGTACGGGCTGCACTTTCCCGAGCTGGAGAATGTGGTGGACGGGATGGGCGGCTACTGCCGGGTGGCCCTGGCCGGGCGGCGCGACGGGATGGACAAGCATACATTTCTGGAGGCGGGCTTTCCCGACGCCAAGGCCGACATGCTGGGACTGGTGGCCAAGACCAGCCGTGGCGGCGACATATCTGATGAGAACCTCAACATGGTACAGCAGATGGCCCGGCAGGTTCTGGACCTGTACCAGGCCCGCCGGGATCTGGAGGACCACGTGGAGGCGCAGATGGCCCTGGCGGCCCCCAACCTCTCTGCCATACTGGGGGCCGGGGTGGGGGCCCGGCTGCTGGCCAGGGCCGGCAGCCTGCGGAAGCTCGCCCTCATGGCCGCCAGCACAATACAGGTGCTGGGGGCCGAGAAGGCGCTCTTCCGTTCCATAAAGACCGGCTCGCAGCCGCCCAAGCACGGCCTGATATTCCAGCACGCCCTGGTGCACAGAGCGCCCCGGTGGCAGAGGGGCAAGATCGCCCGGGCCGTGGCCTCCAAGGCGGCCATCGCCGCCCGCATGGACATGCACGAGCCGGTGCTGAACCAGACGCTCTTGGAGAAGCTCAACGTGCGGGTCGGGGAGATCGGCGAAAAGTACTCCCAGCCGCCCCCGCGCCCGGAGGGTACCGAGCGGCCGGCGCGGCAGGAGCGGGGGGACAGGAGGGGTTCTGGACGGGGCCGAATCTCCGGCAAGGACCGTCCGCCCAGAGGGCGCGGCACCAAGGACCGATCCGCCGGCCGCCGCACCGGGGGCAAGTCCCGCGGCGCCAAGAAGGGCCGGCGCGCGCCGAGGGCTTGAGCGACTATACCTGGATAAAGTACGAGGGCCAGAGCCGGCTTGCTACCGTAAATCTGGCGCCGGGCATACAGGTGTACAAGGAGAGGCTGGTGGAGCGCAAGGGTGTCCAGTACCGGCTGTGGGATCCGTACCGGAGCAAGATGGCCTCGGCCATAATGAACGGCATGGAGATGCCCGTCTCGTACGGGACGCGGGTGCTATATTTGGGGGCGTCCACCGGCACCACCGTAAGCCACGTCTCCGATATAGTGGGGGGCGGCGGGGTCGTCTTCGCAGTGGAGCACACCAGCAGGGTGGCCCGGGACATGATGGAGAGGGTCGCGCAGCACCGCAGCAACGTGATACCCATACTGCAGGACGCCCGGCGGCCGTCGGAGTACTTTTCGGTCTTCGGGAAGGTGGACGTGGTGTACTGCGACATAGCGCAGCCGGACCAGACCGCCATCGCCATAGAGAACTGCGGCAGGTATCTGAGGCGCGGGGGGCACCTGATTCTGGCGGTGAAGGCCCGCAGCATCGACGTGGCCAGCAGCCCCGGTGTGATATTCCGGCGCGAGGAGTCCAAACTGGACGGGTTCGATGTGGTACATACAGAGAACCTGATGCCGTACCACAAGGATCACGTCATGATACTGGCCTCATACGGCGACGCGTAGGCGCTCATCACCTGCTATGCGGCAGGCGGTGTACCAGCTCCGCCGGGCAAAGCCGGGGAAGGCGCCGGTGGCGCGGTATATCCTTCTGACGTATGCGGCCGTCTTCGTATCTCCCGGATAGCCGCTTCCCACCGGGTGATGCCGGCGTATGCGCGAGACGGAGCGGTCCCGGGCGACCTTGGCCAGTATGGAGGCGGCCGCCACCACCGTGTATCGGGAGTCGGCCTTGGTGCGGGCCCGCACGCGGGGCCTGCCGGAGGCCTCCGCCAGCCTCCTCCCGAAGAGGTCGGCGTCCGCATAACAGGAGTCCACGTAGTATGCGTCTGCCCGCACGTCGCGCATGATGCAGGCCATCCTGTTGATCTCCAGATCCGACAGACCGTGAAGGACCACGCTGTTGTCGATGGTGCGGGGACGGACGCGCCTCACCGTGTGGGCAACGGAGTTCTCAAGTATGGTATGGTAGAGGCTCTCGCGGGCCCGCGGCGAGAGCGTCTTGGAGTCGCGGACGCCGGCCTCCCGCAGCGTGCCTAGGTCTCGCTCGTCCACGGCCACGCCGGCTATGGCCATCGGGCCCACGAAGGAGCCCCGGCCCGCCTCGTCTATCCCGCAGACTATCATGTGCGCGGAGGCGTCCCCACACGTATTAAATGGTCTCCGGAACCATCACCCGTGGATGTAAAGCGCATAGTGGAGGGGAATACCACACTGGTGGTCCCGGCCGGGTCGGTGTCCGGTGCGGTGCCGCCCCGGCGCCCGGCGTTCTTCAACCCCCGCGCCCGGCGCACCCGGGACCTGGCCGTGCTGGCCGCCGGGGCACACGCCGAGGGTCACTCCGGCGCATACCTGGACGCCATGGCCGGCGTCGGCGCCCGGGGGCTCCGCGTCGCCGCCGAGGCCGGGTCGTACGATATGATATTCCTGAACGACTCCAACCCCGATGCGGTGGGGCTGGCCAGGCAGGCGGCCGCCCTGAACGGCTTGGGGCGGGTCGCCTTCTCCAACATGGAGGCGTGCAGGTTCCTCTCCGAGCATTCGGTCCGGGGGGGACGGGGGGCGGCGGTGGACGTGGACCCGTTCGGATCCCCCGCGCCATACCTGGACTGCGCCCTGCGCGCCCTCGAATATGGGGGCATGCTGGCGGTCACGGCCACGGACCTGCAGGTGCTCGGCGGACTTCACGATGACGCATGCCGGCGGATATACGGGGGCGTCCCCCTCTGGACCGTATACGGCGCAGAGACTGCCGTCCGGCTGGTCGCCGGGTGCACGGCTGCGGTGGCCGGCCGCCTGGGTATGGGGATATCTGTGGTGCACGCGGAGAGCCACATGCACTATTATCGCGTATATGCGAGGCTGCTGCCCAAACCGGGGCCATTCCGGATGGGGTATATGGTGCACTGCGTAGGGTGCGGCTACCGCTGCGCATCAGACACGCATCTCCGCACATGCGAGTCGTGCGGGGGTGACGCAAAGGCCGCCGGGCCGCTGTGGACCGGGCCGCTGTTTGATGCGGACTTTGTGGGCAGGATGGCCCTGCGGGACGCAGAGCAGAACGGCGGCGCATACGCCCCATACCTGGAAAAGTGTCGCCGCGAGGCGGCCATGCCCGCCGCGTTCTACACGTTGGATGAGGTGGCGTCCCGGGCAGGGACGGGGCCGCCGCCGCTGCGTATGATGCTGGAGTGTCTCCGCGGGGAGGGGTTCTCGGCGGAGGCCACCTCGTTCTCGCCCACCGGATTTAGGACCGATGCGTCCGCCACGGACGTGTATCGTATAGTGTCATCGGCGAAATCCCATGCACACAAGGTATAGCTCGCTACTGGGCTTGCGGCTGGCCTTGGGTTTGGTGGTCTTGGTGCGGGAGAACCTTCCGTCCATGTACCGCCGGAACTCGTCGGAGTAGTCGCCGTCGAACACCTTGAATACGGCGTTGCCGCCGGAGGCCAGCACCCTGTCCATGATTTTCGAGCACGAGTAGTTGAGGGATATCTGCCGCGCGTGGTCCACGGACCAGTTCCCGGTCACCGACGGGGACATGTCGCATATCACCGCGTTGACGCGGCGGCCGAAATAGTCCATTATGTCGTCGGCGAGGAACTCGTCCTCGACGCTGGCCCGCAGCAGGCCAGCCCCGGGTATCTCCTCCACGTACGCGGTGTCCACGCCCATGACGCGGCCCTGGTTTCCCGCCAGCCCCACGGCGATCTGGGTCCAGCCGCCGGGGGCGCACCCCAAGTCCAGCACGTAAAAGCCGGGCCCGATTATGCGGTATGACTTGTTGAGCTCCTTCAGCTTGTAGGCGGCCCGGCTGCGGTAGCCCTGCTCCCGGGCCAGCCGCCGGTAGTGGTCCCTGCGGGCGTCAAGCAGCCTCATGGCCTGCGCTTCAGGTCGACCATAACCCACTCCTCTATCAGGGTGCATGTCTTGGGGCTGATGTCGCCGTCCACCGAGCATTTCTGCTCCACGGGGCACACCAGGCAGGGGGCGTTCTCCAGGGATATGGTGCTGACGGGGGTCTTCTTGAGTATGAGCTTGTACGTCCACCTCTCGTCCACCAGCAGCTTTGCACGGTTTACCATCCCCATCCTCTCCAGCTTCAGGGAGAGGCGGGCGCCGTTTCTGGCACTGAGCTTTAGTTTCTTGTACAGGTCGGCTTGGAGCATGCCATCGGACTCGCATCTCAGCAGGATGTCGCACACCTTGTGGGTGAGTTTCTCCATGTCCACCTTCTCGATCTGAAAGCTGTCGATCTCCTCGGGGGTGAGCTGTATGGCCAGCTCGTCCTCCAGCGTATTGGGAACGTCATTGGCGGGTTTTCTCCTCTTGGGCGTCTTGGCGGATTTGATCAGGCTGGTCTTTTTTGCCTTTTTGGTGCTGGGCTTTGCGGCCGTCTTCTTCGGCGCGGGCTTTTTTACCGGAATCTTCTTGGGTTCCTGCGCAGACCGCGGCTTGCCGGCGGGCTTGGCATCGCCGGGCTTTGCGGGCTTGATCTGGACGGACTTTTTGGCTGTAATTCGAACCGGGGACGGCACCTTCTTGGCCGTGGGTTTTTTGGCGGGTGCGGGCCGGACGGTCGGCGGTTTCTTGGCCTCGTCGGATGCCGGCGTTGTCGTGGGATCCTCTGCCATCTTGGGCGGCTCGGGAGGCTCCGGCTTTGCACGGCGGGTGGCCTTGCCGGCCTTTGGGGCCTTGGCACCATTGACAACGGGCTGCTCCGCGGGCTCAGGCTGCGGCGCGTTCCCGGCCGTCTCAGGGGCGGGAGACTCCGGCTTTGCACGGCGGGCGGCCTTGCCGGTCTTTGGGGCCTTGGCACCCTTGGCAACCTTGGCAACGGGCTGCGCCTCGGGCTGTGGGTCGATCTCTTTGGCTGCATGCGGCGTCGCCGGCTCGAGCTTCGGGTCTGGCGAGCCGGTCTGCGGTCCGGCCGGCTCGGCAGTAGGGGATGTCACCGGTGGTTCCTCCTTCGGTGGCGCAACCGCCTCGGCGGCCGAGTCGGAGTTGGCCGCCTTTTTGCCTTGGGTCTTGACATCCAGCACATCCCTTATGTGTCTGAGCAGTTTCAGTTCCCTCTCCACCATGTCCTTTTCTGTGTTGGACAACACTTTCTGGGACTTGTTACCACTGGCCACGAGCTTCATAGGTCGATTTAGCATATTCTATAAAGTCCTTCGGATTTATATATCGCTTTTTAATAAATTTTATATATAGTCATAATAAAATCATATTATACCGTTAATTATATAATACATAACACAATACTATTAGAACAACATAATGATGACACCGACACAAGGATTGATGCCCGGCCGCAATGCGGTCCCGGATGTGCGGTAGTCTGCAGGCGTGCCGACCGCCCGGCGTTCGGGCCTGCATAAGAGATTATGCATAGACCCCCCCACTGCCAACAGATTTTGTGATTTTGAGTCTCATTGTCGGCGGCCTGACCCGGTTTGGCCGCTTCAAAATGTCAACCTTTACGGCGACGGCAGCCGGATCTGCCCCAGAATGACAGGGCCGTCGGGATGATGTGCGCAGCCTCCCCGCACCGGTGCGGTGCTGCCCGTTTCATGCATGGGTGTGGGCGGCTCCGGGCCGCCCCAAAGTCAGCGTGCCCTCCAGGCCCCCAGCCGTACCACCAGGGAAGGATCCTCCTTGGACTTTATTCCGTCTCACATCCGCTTGAGGTTCACCAGTCCGGTGACCACATTCAGCTCGTCGCTGAACTGCTCCGGGGTGCCGTGGTAGCGCTTGCGCATCAGGGTGTACCGCTTGATGTCCCCGATGACGTGCTCGACGCCGATTCTGGCGCGGGTGACCTCGGCGTTGTGGTCGCGCTCCTGCTGGGTCAGTCCGCCGGTCTCCGGGTCGGATCCGGCGTTGCGTTTCAGCCCCATCCATACCTCGGCCCCGGGGGTGTCCTTCTGGATGCCCTGGTAGCCCCTGTCGTAGATGTGGATCGGCCGCTCGCCCTCCGGCATGTTCGGGTCGGCGGCAGCATCAGACAGCGACCCGAAGTCGGGCGGGCTCTCCCGCAGCAGCGTGAGATCGTTGGTGCTGCCGGGGACCGTGTCGCTGATGTGGATTACAATACCGTCCGGGGCGGTGGTGATGTTGGTGTTGTATGTGTGCGCCTTCTTGCCGGAATAGGTGGCCCTGTTCCAGTCGTGGTCCTTGGATCTTTCCACCTGCGTGTGCGTGCCGTCGGTGATGGTGGCGACCCTGGTGGACAGCAGTCCTCTAGCCGCCTCCAGCGCCGGCCCTGCCAGTATTCCCGGGATTCCGTTACTGCCCGCGGGCGCCCCTATCACGGCGGGGGCCGGCGGCTCGTCGGTCGCGGCGACGGGGGCCGGCGGCCCGGACGCGGAGAGGGGGCCGGGCCGCCCAGGGGCGGGCCCGGCGACGGCCGCCGGGACCGGCGTGGGGGAGCCGGCCCGGAATGGCGGCTCCGTCCCCGGTACGTCGGCTCCACCCTCGGCTCCACCCTCGGCTCCACCCTCGGCTCCACCCTCGGCTCCACCCTCGGCTCCACCCTCGGCTCCACCCTCGGCTCCACCCTCGGCTCCACCCTCGGCTCCACTACGCCTCTCGTAGATGCCCCGTATTATCTCGGTCAGGTTGCGCGCGGTGGGCAATATCTCGGCCAGCACCCCGTTGGATACCTTCAGGTACCTGCTGGCGGTCCCCTGGTCTATCCCGAAGATGGCCCCAGAAAGGCCTCGGTGCTGGCCTCCTTCTTGTGGATCAGGGACATTAGGAGGGCGTGGCGGATGTACAGCCTGGACCTCGTTCCGGGATCAGACGCCCGGAGATCATCGTCCCAGAAGAGCCGGTAGGGGCCCCGCTCAGCCACCCGCTCGGCGAACCTGACGCAGAGGTAGTCGAACTGCTCCGGACTCATCATGGTCGTGGCGCGCAGCCTCTTGGGGTCCTGTATGATCCCATCCAGGTTGGCCAGCACCAGCATATGGATGTCCCGTTCCGGACCATACGTCCGGTTTTTTGTCATCAGGGCGGTGATCAGGCGCCTGTCCGATATGGCAGCCTCCCCAACCCGTGACATGTCAAACGCCCTGTCCGGCGTGCGGTTCCGCCAGTCCAAGGCTGACGGTTCCAGTTCGACGGCGCTGCGATCTCCACCGTGATCCCCCTCCCGAATTCCGGCTGGAATGTTCCCGTTTGATGGCTGGTTTGTAGGCGTTCCAAGGTCTTCACGCCCTGGCGTTCCGTTGGCAGCTGCCATGAGAGTACGGGAGGATCTCCTCATATGATCGCACCGGTCACCACATGGCCGCGCTGCCTTCCAAGGACAGAGATGGCCGCGCGGACTGCCGCTGTTGGGACGCAGGGTAGGCGGCAGGAGCAGGTCCGGTGGCTGATCCAATTTCGATTGTGCTTCACATAAATTTCAAATTAATTGCGGTGCGTGGGGCGTATGTGCACAATCCCCATCCATGTCAGCGGGAGGCAGCGCAACCATGTGGCGAACGGCCTGAACAGTCTTGTGCAATCCAAATCCCGTGCGGCGCGCACCGGGCGCTGCTTGGTAAACCACAGCACCCATGCGGTACTGATTCATATACTACCACCACACATCACACTATATGGGACTGATCAGGCGCACCGTCCACGTGAAGCACTACAACGGGCAGAGGCTGGGCGGCCTGCTACACTACATCACGGCGGCATCCAACCACGCCGCCAAAGGGTACCGCCGCGGCGCGCGCGGCAGCGAACTGTACCGCATGGCCGCGCACCGCACCTGCGTCTACCAGGCGCGCTTCGCCGACTACATCGTGCGGGAGGTGCAGGGCGACCACAAGGCGTGGCGCACCAACAGACAGTCCGACCCGCACGCCCGCGCGCCCCACTACCACAACGGCGTCGCCCAGACAGACCAGTTCGAGCTGGCGTTCGACAAGACTGCAAAACGGTGGAACGGGTCGCCCGCCATATTCGTGGCGATATACGGCAGGGGCCGCGCGGACCGCGAATGGATGGAGTTTGCGGTGCCGCCATACGTGGTGGAGCGGTTGACCAAGCCCGGAGTCGTGCCAAAAACGGTGAAACTTGACCGCCACGAGATATACGTCACGTACGAGATGCAGGTTCCCGACCGCGAGCCGGCAATGTGGGCGGGGGTGGACATGAACGCCAAGAACAACACCTACGCATACCCCAACGGCATGACAAGCGTGGTGCACAACAACTACCACCAGGAGTACAACCTCGTCCACTCCAAGATACTGAGTGTAAAACGGCGCGGTGATGCACGCATCATGAAAAAGTACTCGGAGAAGGCATGGAATACGTACAAAAACCGCACAACCGACCACATGCGCAAGGAGGCACGCGCGTGCGCCGACGCGGGATGCGCCGTCGGCTTCGAGGACCTCAATACACACAAACTGCACACGAAGGCCAGCAGGACGTCGCCGTACAAGCGTGGACAGATGAAATCAACGCTGAACACGGGGCAGCGACGCCGGGCCACGGTGAACGCCGCGGAATCGGAGGGCTTGCCGCACGAGGGAGTGGACCCCGCCGGGACGTCGTCCAAGTGCCTGGGGTGCGGCAGCAAGCTGAAGCGCGCGGCAGTCCAGCGGGACGGCGCGCGCAACAGGTGGTGCCAGCCCTGCCGCAAGGTCCGCGAGCGCGACGGCAACGCCGGAGCCAACATACTCTTTCGTACAATTCTGGCGCTCGTGATGGCGTGGACCGGCATGGACGGCGAGCCACGAAAGACCACGCTGCCGACAATCATGGATGCGCTGCGGGATGCCATCACGTATCCAGGCATGACCGGATACCAGAGATCAACATTATCAAACATCATGCGGCTGTTAGAGGGCCGCAGCGCGGGCGCCGAATGGCGCCCGCCGGGGGCGCACAAACCGGGACGCCGAAATCCCGCGCGCGGCGAGCGCGCAGGCGGACCCGGGGTGGGCGGAGCCTGGCCGGAACACGGCCCGGGGCCGCCCAATGCTGCCAAGCTGTGTGTGGGTGACTATGCATAGCCTCTATACGGAACAAGATATCACGCCGCCCGAGTCGACCCCGTGGCCGCCGCGCGTATCCCCGCGGCGGCCCTCCGGCGCAGTTATGGCGGTATCCGCCGGCAGGGCGCCGGCATATAGGGAGTGTCTTCCGGTTGGGGTGGCTGGTCCGGCCGTACCCCCGGCGCGCCTGCTCTGGTTTAATGCGGCGCCGCGGCCTGTGCCGCCTGAGGCCCGCTCCTACTGGACGGTGAAGACGGCGCTAGCCAGCAGCTGCTCCTCGCCGGCGCTCATGGTGATGGTGAGCGTATAGCTGCCCGGCGGGCCAGCCGCGGTGGAGAATCCCTCCAGTGGGAGCGACAGGGATTCGGCCGCAAAACACTGCGACTCGTACGAGCGCTCCTCGACCAGTCCGCCCATCGAGTCGTACATCCGTATGTCCAGGATTCCGCAGTCGTACCGGGCTTCGGCGATGTCTATCTGGAACTCTATCACCTCGGACTCGACGTACTCCTGGTGCAGTCCGATTATCGTTATCTCGCCGTCGGCCGGGGACGACCCGTGGGAGCCGCCGGGCCACATATTCAGCTCGCGGTCCATGGTGTCCAGCGCCCCGGCCAGGACCGCGGTGCTGAACGCCACCGTGAAGATTACGGGAAGCACAAACACCGCGTAAGCCACTCCTCTGGCCATGAGGCAACGCCAGGCAAATCCCATATATCGGTTTTTGAGCGGAAAACCCTGTCCTGATCGTACTCATCTGTCGGCCCAGCTTCGGCCGTGCGGCGGCATGGCTCATGTCCAGAGAACCTACCGGATACAATTGGCACCTAGGACCCACGCTATGGTGGGCATGAGTCTAGGCGGTACATACCCGGCTACCCATTATACGGGCAGTTGATACATAAAATTTTGTTGTCCGTCTTTGTCATGGGAGAGATGGCCAAATTATGCAATTAGGACATAGAGTCGGAATTAGGGGCGTTTAGGCTCAGCGCGTGTGCCTTGATTTTCATCGACCTATTTGGCATGATCCACACGATTTAACGACCATATGGCCGGATCGTGGCCGACACGTCTGCAAAAACTGCCATACCGGTGCCACAAAACCCGAATGTCCGGCATCGCGATGAGCCTGAGCGCGTACGAATTACGGTGGACGACTCGGTTAGAGTCGGAATTAGGGGCGTTTAGGCTCAGCGCGTGTGCCTTGATTTTCATCGACCTATTTGGCATGATCCACACGATTTAACGACCATATGGCCGGATCGTGGCCGACACGTCTGCAAAAACTGCCATACCGGTGCCACAAAACCCGAATGTCCGGCATCGCGATGAGCCTGAGCGCGTACGAAACGGTGGCGACTCGGTTTTTATAGCCACGCCAGTTGGCTCAGGCGTGAAGATAACGGTGGGCCACACGCCCGATGCTGACGACGCGTTCATGTTTTATGGCATGCTCTCAGGAAAGGTGCCGTCCCCCGGCTTCGAGGTGGAGCAGGTGGTAGAGGACATAGAGGCGCTGAATCGTCGTGCCCGGAACTGTGAGCTGGACGTTACGGCAGTCTCTGTACACGCATGCGCCTACATACCGGGATACACCGTACTGCGGAGCGGGGGCAGCTTCGGCTTGGGGTACGGGCCGCGGGTGGTTGCCCGCGACGCCATCGACGTGCGTTCCCTGGGAAGCTGCCGGATTGCCGTGCCGGGCAAGATGACATCGGCGTTCCTGCTTTTACAACTGATCATAGGCAGGTTCGGCCATGTAGAGATGGACTTTGACAGGATTCCGGAGGCCGTCCGCAGTGGTGCGGTGGATGCGGGTCTGGTGATACACGAGGCCCAGATAACGTACCAGCAGGAGGGATTGGCAAGCATACTGGACGTGGGGGAGTGGTGGGACGGCGCCACCGGCGGCCTGCCGGTTCCTTTGGGAATAAACGTGATGAGAACGGGGTTGGGCGGCGACTCGATCCGCAGGTTCGATAAGTTCCTGCAAGAGTCCATCAGGTACGGACTGGAGCATTCCGATGATGCGGTCAAATACGCCATGAAGTATGGCCGCGGCAACCCCAAGCCGCTGATAGACAAGTTTGTCAGGATGTACGTCAATCCGACCACGGTGGACATGGGCGACGCCGGCGAGGCGTCCATCCGCAGGATGTTTGGAATGGCCAAGGAGCGGGGGCTGGTCTCAGACTTTGACCTGCGGATCGCCGGTTCGTGACCCGCCGGCGTGGCCAGAGCGGGCGCCGGATGCGGTCCCGGTGGCGGGGTTTATTTAGCTGGGTATGGGTGTGGGACTCGTGGGACCCGGCGGCATCGAGTACTTGGTGGCTGGCGACGGATACGGCGTCGTGCTGGAATCTCTGGCACACTACATCCGCAGGCTGAGGGCGATGGGGGACGACCCGGGCAGCGGCGCGGGAATGTTCGGCGCCGTCATCCGGCAGGCCGCCATCAAGCGCCATCCGATGGCACGCCGGACGCAGCAGAGTGTCTCCAACTTTCTGGCGGGCGGAGCGGTCCCCACCGAGGACGAGATGCAGACCATAAGAAACGCTCTTGATTGCTACGAGTCCGACATAAGGCAGGCGGCAGGGGGCTCCCGGCACCATGCCGGGCTGTTGGGCGTTGACACCGTTCCGGATGCCAAGGTCCGGGCGGTGCGCGAGGCGAGGGCGGCCATCTGCGGAACGGGTTAGCCGCCGGAGAGGTACCAGTCCAGATACGGTAGGAGGTTCCTGCACATCTCGCGACGCTCGGACGGGTCGGCAAGCCGCGCCGCCTCCAGCTTTTTGCCCAGGTACTCCCGGGTCTGCTGGGTGTGCAGCCTGTCACGTATGCGGGATATGATCTTCAAAAATTCCGCCGTGTCGGTCGAGTCGAATCTGGAGCGGATCCGGGCCGCGTCTTCTGCCAGTGTCAACGGGGAGGCGTGCGCCCTCCGCCATTTTATCTGTTGACCGTTGGATATCTAACCCAGATGTACTCTGGCTGGCAGCGCATTATCTGAGAAGGACGTAGATCGGCCCACGTCCGTACCCATATCATCTTGGCCATGTGCGGCTAGCCGCTAAATTAGAACCCGCTGCGGTCGCGTTTGGGTTAGCCGTTGAGGGGACGCGGCGGGCGCGCCCTTGGACTGTACGGGCACCCGCTGACTTTTACCGGCCAGCCTCACACCGGCCCGCATGGCTTGACATGTCGTATGGCCAGATCACGGCCTGCATGTCTGCAAAGACTGCCAGGCCGGTACTGCCCTCTTGGCTTTTTGGAGCCACGCTGGGACCAGGCGCGCACAGCCAGAATGGATATTGCTATAAGGCGGGCTGCCCGCCCCGCGCCATGAACGCGAGCATCCGGCGTACGCTGGAGAGGCTCAACGCCGCCTCCAAACTGGAGAACTCCCGCGCCGTGAGGGTGCCCGCTGGCGAGTTGATGTCGGCCATCACCTGGGAGACCGGCGAATTCTTCAATATCATGCTGCGCGCCATGGGCGCCAAAAGCGCCTTGGAGATCGGAATGTCCACCGGGTTTTCAACCATATGGCTGGCCGAGGCGGTCATGGAGGCCGGCGGCAGGGTGACCTCCATAGAGATGGATGATAAAAAGATCCGGCGGGCATCAGAAAACTTTGAGGATGCCGGGGTGCGGGATGCCATAGACATCGTGCAGGGTAGGGCGCTGGATGTGCTCAAGGACCTGAGTGGGTCGTCCCCTATGTACGACTTTGTGCTCATAGATGCGGACAAAGAGAACATCCCCCGCTACTTTGACTTGGTTCTGCCCATGGTGCGAAGGGGCGGTATAATCGCCACCGACAACATGCTGTACCCGGAGAGGTTCTCCGACATGATGGGGGAGTTCGGCAGGCTGGTGCGCCAGAACGCCTCGGTCCGGACCGTGACGTTGCCTATAGGAAACGGCGAGGAGATCACCGTAAAGCTCTAGCCTGCGGCGTGGTGCCGCCAAAGGCTGCCTAGCCGGAGGCGCGGCTCCGCGACTCTTGGAGGACCTTCTCGGCCAGCTTGATACTCCGCTTGTTCTTGCTCCTCTGCATCTCTATATCCTTCAGCTTGGCGGTCTCCTGCTCCAGGCTCTTTCTCAGGGCCACCTGTTCCTCCAGCTTCGACTTCTCCTCCTCGAGTTTCTTGGCCACTTTTTCGCGCTCCTTTTGGATACTGCGGTTTACCTTCTCAACATCCTTGCGGGACTTTGTCAGGCTGCGTTCCTTCTCCTTTAGTGCACGGCTATCTCTGCGGGCGGCGGCGAGCTTCTTGCGTTCCTCGGCAAGCTCGGCGGAGATGCCAACCAGGCGCCGGGAGTCGTCCTCCAGCTGCATCCTCTCGCTTCTTATTGCCTCCAGCGCCCGTACCTGCTCGTCCATGTTGTCGTTCTGATCCCTGACCAGATCCTTGACGCTCTGCAGCTCCGCCCTTATCTCCTGGAGTAGTTTTTGGTGCGCCTCCGTCCGGTCGGCCAGCCGGTCCTTGTAATCGGACATGTCTTCCAGCTCCCGTTCGTCCTCCTCCACCAGGCGCCGGGCCTTCTCCAGCTCCGTTCTTACCGCCTCCAGCTCCTGCCGCTTTCTGGATACGGTCTCTGCGGATTCGGATGCCGCCTCCAGCTCCGTTCTTACCTCCTCCAGCTCCTCTTCTGCCTGCAGGAGTTCGGGGTCCGCCGGGATGTCCGGCGTCTCTGGCAGTCGCCGCATGGCGGCTGCGTCCGGTTCTACTGCGGCTGGGGCCGGTTCTGGCATGTACTCGCATTCTGCGTACTTGGCGCGGAGATACTCCGCGTCAGACACACGCAGCAGGCCGCCGTCTTCCAGCGTTCTGAGCATGTATCCCAGTCTGCCTTGGTCGCCCAGGCCCCTCTGTACGAGGCTGCGCACCATGTCGAGCTCACCGACCTCCGGGGATGGGGCACTATCTACCGCCGGGCTACCGGCGGTTGCAGACTCCTTGGCAGCCAGCATCCTTACGTATCTCATGTCCGACTCGTACGGGGTCCTGCCGTCTGCCATGCACCGGCGTATGAACGTCAGTCTGCCTTGGTCGCCCTGGCCGGACTCCAACAGGCCGTCCACAATATTGATGTCCCGGACAGTAGGATCGTAACTCATCACACTGCCCCCATACGACCCATATTAAAGCACATGGGACGCTGTGGACCAGCCGGACGTCCGCAGTCCTGAATGTCCCACGCCCATGTGTGGGCCGGCCAGCCGGGCATATTTTTTTAGCGTACGTGTGCCTCACATGCCCCATGGTGACCCGCACCGAGTACCTCAAGGGCATGCTGGAGCAGGCTCTGGAGTCGTGCCAGAACATTGGGGATCTGAAGGACAAACCCGGTGACCTCACCATGATGCGGCAGGACCTGCTCCGTATACGGGGCATACTCCAGGTCATCGTAAACAAGATAAAGCCCAGGGACTATCCTGACGCGGACATATCCGGCTTGGTCTCCAGATCCAGGAAGTTTTTGGACAACTACTACTTCGAGCGGGAGATGGATATCATGGAGCCGCTGTATGGAGACGACCCCGGAAGGCTCAGGCACCTGCGGCTCAAGATTCTAGAAGCACTGCATGATAAAGGATTAAGTGAGAAGATGCGAGATGTGTTCTTGGATCTGTAGATGGCCAAAAAATGCATTTTATGCGGCTGTAGGGACCATCGGTTGGTGGGGTGCTATATGCACGTCTCCAGAAAATGCAGCTGCTACACTGCCAGTGACTCTACGTCTTCGGACCGGACCTGATGTGAAAATTCAGGCAGCACACACACTCCTTCTTTATGCAGTCAGCCGCGTCGCGGTGGCCACATATCCCGCATTGGCAGCTGTGCGTGGTGTTGCCTGCTCTGTCTCCCGTCATGGTGAGTGTCATGCTTTAATATACCACATCAGTATTATAACCCGGTCAGACATATACTATATATTCTATATAGTTAATTTTAACGCTTTTTTCGCATTGTATGTTTTTCTGCGCCTGCCTTGAGGTTGTCGGCCGTCTTGATTATCATCTGAACAACGCCGTCCAAGTCGTCGCTGGATGCCTGGGGCTCTATGGAATCGGCGATCTCTGATACCACCTCTGATATGCGAGAGCTGATCTCCTCAAACCCCTCTGGATCCTCGTACACCGACGCGTACAACTCCTTGAGGGATTCTACTTGGGCCATGAGCTGGTTTGTAAGGGCGAATTTATAGACGGAGCCGTTAACGGACACCTCGTTGACTATCATGGATGAATGTGCTCGTTCATGTCCATATAGGTTTTAACCCGGGTCGCCGGCAGCCCGGGGAGTACTTTTCAAACACAGCATCCAGAAGATGGGACGGCCGCGGGGGGGCTAGAATATGATGTAATCCAGGGCTACTGCGTCGCTGATCAGCGAAGTGTGGCGGGTGCCGGCCACATAGCCGTTTTTGATGTCGGTGGTGGGTATCCAGCGGTTGGTGGAGGTGTAGTGGCGCTTCTCGGCCAGCTCCCTCTCTATGGATTCGATGTCGAACTCGGCCTCCTCCACCTCCTGGGTTGCCAGGTGCTTGATGGTGACCAGGATCTTTGTTATCTTGACCCGATCCCCAAACCTCCACTGGACGGGCGGGTGCTCGTCGGAGACCTCCAAGACCTTTATCTTCATCTGCTTGTTGCCCAGCGCGTCGGTGCTTACCAACAGCCTCTCGTCCACAAACTCCTCGAATCTGGTGCGGCGGCGTGTGGGTTCGGACTCCGATACGGTGGCCAAGAGGCTCTTGGTGGCTGCCTCGGCCTCCTCTATGACCTGGGGCTCCTCTGCCACACCCTCGTCCTCCACGGGCACCTCTTCGTCGGAGGGCACCTCCTCCTCTGCCACACCCTCGTCCTCCACGGGCACCTCTTCGTCGGAGTGTGCCTTCTTGGAACCGAATGAGTCCCGGCGCAGCTTTTCGAATAGTCCCATACGTATTGTGGGTATGCGCCGCTTAAAAAGGTAGGCAACGGCGGACAGCGTTTCATAATTCTCATGCCTTCCGGCCGCAGGCCGGCATCACGGACCCACCCGGGCCGCCGGGGCCGGCAGGTCGGTAAGTATATAGCGCGCCATATGAATTTGAGGATCATGTCGGGACGGAAAGACCGGGCGACCAACCCCACCCGGTACAACAAGCCCAAGCGGTCGTCTTCTGAGCAGGACGCCAGGAGCGTGGCCCTGGGCAGGTCGCTCGTGATCAGACTGGATCCCGACTGGGAGGCCCAGCTGGAGGAGATGAACCGCTCCAAGAGGGGGCGGCCGTTCGTATACCCGGACCTGCTGATGGGCAGCATCGCATATCTCCGGTACATGATCGGCAAGGGCTTGCGCATAACGGAGGGCGTAGCGGACGAGATGCTGGGCGGGGGCGTGAAGGGTCCCGACCACATGACCATATGGAGGCGGACCTGCGCCCAGGCCGTCTCCATAGAGGGCGACCGCATCACCATAAAGACGACCAACGGCAAGACGCACATTCTGGTGGCCGACTCGACCGGCATAACCACCACCGGCAAGGGCAGGTGGATAGAGCTCAAATGGAACGTAAAGTGCAGCTTCATCAAGCTGCACATTCTGGCCGATGAGGAGTCCCAGAAGATACTGGCGTTCCGCATCACCGACGCCCGTGGGGGGGACGCCAAGAACCTGCCCGGAATGCTGGACCAGGCCCTGGACAGGCTGGGCATCCCGCTGGAGGACCGGGGCGCGGATCCGGCGGTGTCGGTGGAGGTGGACAGCGTCCCGGCCGACGAGAACACGGTGGAGACGGTAACCGAGTATGTGTGCGACTGCGGATGCTGCCAGCCGGTGGCCGCAGAGCGACGCGTCTCCAAGGTGAAGAAACCCCCGGTGGCCATCGTGCGCGGCGACGGCGGGTACGATTCCCGGGATGCATTCTCCCACTGCAGAAAGCGCGGCGTGCGCACCACAATACGCGTGCGCATCGACGCCAGCTGCCGGTCCGACGGCAAGGACAGGGCCCGGTCCGAGGCCGTCCTGGACCAGCTGGGCGGCGGGTGCACCGCCGCGCGGTTCGCCAGAATGGGAAAGGACGAGCGCAAGAGGCACCAGAAGGAGTGGAAGGAGAGGGTCGGGTACAACAGCAGGTGGATGGTGGAGATCATAATATCCTCGTTCAAGCGGCTGCTGGGCGAGGCGCTCCGGGCTGTGAAGCCCGAGTACATCACAATAGAGATCGCCACCAAGATAGCCGTGTATAACAAGACCCGGGACGTCATGGGCAGGGCCGTATGGTGAGGCGGGGACCTTGACGCCGGGGTGACCATAACGTCGCCCCGCGCGGTCCGGGGTCCGCATGGCGGCCGGACTGCCCACATCGCGTTAGGTCGCGAATTATGAAACGGTGTCCAACGGCGTCTAGGGAACTACATACTTGAGTGCACATAGGTTGGAAACGCATACTTGAGTTACAACAACACAATTCCCACACACTTCGCATCGGCAAACGTTTTTTTGGGGTACTGGTACGGCTTCATACTGCTTGTACCGCGCCGCAGGCCTCCGCATGAACCTGAAGCACTCCCAGGCGCGCCACACACACCACATACGGGAAGCCCAGCGGCACGCGTACAACTGGGCCGTGGAACGACTGCTGGCCGACCCCGCGCTCACCGAGTACGACCTGCGAAAACAGTTCACCGGGGTGAGGCGCGCCACGCCGCATATGCAGGAAACGGAGGGCATATACCAGGCTGCCGCAATCACACAGGCGCGCGCGGCATGCGACCTCTCCAACCTGCGTGGCAAGGGAAATTTGAAGTTCCGCTCCCGGAAAGAAAACGAAACCATGGCGGTCGTATGCAACGTTCCGCCGCGGTTCGTGGACAACTGGCACGCGTCGCTGCCGGGCATCGGCGTGGTTCGGCTGGACAAGGAACAACCATATGAGTATCCGTTCAACTGGCTGCACGGCGCGCGGGCGTTCCACCTCATCGACGTGACGCCGAGGTCGTGGGCACGCGTGAAGCCCGGCGACCGAATCTACCGGCTGCGCGTCGTGTATAATTTGTCGAAAGCCGAACCGGTCCACACCGGCGTCGCTGCCGGCATAGACCGTGGTATCACAAACCCCACGGTGGTGTGCAAGTCCGACGGTGAAAAGTCGATATACGCGTGCTTCGACACCGCCACGGCGTTCCGCGACAACCAGGCGTGGAACGACGGGGCGCGGCGCGCCATATCACGGCGCAGCAAGCACTCCCGCACCACCAAAAAGATGAAGCGGCAGCGCGACTCGTACAACTGGCACAACGCCAACGCCCGCGACTATGCCGAGTGGCTGCTGGCCAAGGAGATATGCTACGGGGTCGATACGGTGTGCGTCGAGGGTTTGGACCTCGATGCGATGACTCGGCGCGGCAATTCCAGCAAGCGCGGCCTGAACCGCGGCTTGAGATACATACGCCACGGCAAGATACTCGAGAAGGTGCGCATCGTCGCGGAGCGGATGGGGATCCGCATCGTCGAGGTGAACCCAAAGCACACCAGCCGGGAATGCTGCGTGTGCTCATATACGGATAGGGATAACCGGAAGGGCGAGAAGTTCCTGTGCCGCTCATGTGGCCGACATGACCACGCCGACCGCAACGCGTCGGCAAACATAGTTCAACGGGGAACCGGAATGAAGGCTCCCGCGGGGGAAGGAACTTTCCTCGAAAGGCGTGAATTGGGAGGGACCCGGAAGCCGCCAAGACTGGCGCATGCAGATCCGGACGCCGTAAGGCGGCGCGAGAGTCAAGCGTGCAACCGTCCCGCGACATCAAGCGCCGAGAAGCACCTGGGAAGGTACGCGTACGTGACGTGCGCGCACTCAGGTATATAGTTCCCGGCGTCTACTAGTGCCTAAACCATACTAACTGGTGTCCAACCAACCATTCCCAGGCAGGATCTCCGGAGGACGGCGGGCGCGCCGGGGTTTTGGTCAGGCCGACGGCATGGAATAGTCGGCCATCTCCATCCGCCGCCTCGTCCCGCCTATCAGGGCGTACGTCTGCCCGTCGTACGTACACACGCACTCCACCGGTTCAACTGCCGGATCCCACACCTTGTAGTACTCACGCATGGCTCTGTACTTGTACGCGCCCGAGTCCAGCCGTTTCTTTGAGAGAAACTTGAAGGCGAGCACGACGGTGCGTGCGTCGTATATGTCGAATGTATCGCACCAGTCCAAACACCGCTGGATCTGGTTGGGGGGGACCGAGAGGCTGGTCTTTGCGCCTGATTTTGCCTCCACAACCAGTATGGCTCTGTTTCTGGTGTCGACCGCCAAGACGTCGGGCAGCGCCACACTGGGCGAGCCTAGGCGGAAAGCCCTCCAGCCACCGGCGCCGTTGAGCCGCTTTACCAGCCCGTCTTCCCAGCGGTACCCGCGCCGCCTTCTCAACTTGGCGCTCTTGGCTTTCTGGTCGTTGGCCGCTTCCATACGCGTCGATTGGCCAGGCATACTATCTATATTTTGGACGGCCAACCCTACAGCCGGCGGCGCCCGTACCGCCCGCCGATTGGGGACCGTCACACCGAGACGATAAAAAATACAGCGGCATCCGGGGTCTGTCGCCTGCTGCGTGCAATCCCAAATGCGGTTCACGCCCGGGACCCCATGGCCCGAATTTGCAGACTACCCAAGTACGTTATGAAAGGATGGGCGGGGGCCATCCCCGTCGCTGGGCCAAGTATCATTTCCACTCCGCTGGTTGTGCCCGTCCGAAGACGTGCGCACGGCCCTGCTTGTGGCCGTACGGATTCGTGCTGCATGCCGGTCATTCGGTACTCCTCGCCGGCCTGCTAGCCCATGACGGTCTCCCGGCGGGCGCCATCTTGCGCATGAGTGCCTGGGCGGGCGCTCCCCACTCTCCCAGTCCAGGGATATGTGCGCCCTGCCGCAGTTGCACCACTCCATGAACCCCTCGAGGGCCGGCTTTGGCGGTTCGGTGTGGAACGGGCCTCCGACGTGTCCGGATGCGGGATCCCTGACCGCACCGGCATACGGGAACGCCTCAAAGCGGTGCAGTTTGCGCTGTATCTAGCCGTGGAACCGTTCCAGCTTGCCGTTGGTCTGCGGGTGCTTCACGCGCGCCAGTATCTTCCTGATGCCCGTCTCCACCGGTTCTTCTCGTATGCGGGCTCGCCCCTCTCCCTGGCTTCTGCCTTGTGGGCATAGACCTGCGAGCCACGGTCAGTCATGATGGGGGCGGGCTTGCCGTGGCGCCTGATTGCCCCCTCCAGTACGGCTTCAGCGGTAGGTTCGTGGCCACGCCGGCCATGACTCTGGACCGGTTCGATGGAATGCGGGCTTGATCATGTGATCGGCCGAGCGACTCATCTGGATAATGTGGTGTATTTTGATGCCGTCCACTCCCGGAATGTCGGCGGGATGGCGTGTGCGGTCCGATCAACTAATCCCTACATTTGGAATATGAACGTATTACAATAGAATCGATAGTCCCATACCACTATATATTGAACATACGATACGGTCTGGACAATGAGCAAGGTATACGTTACCGAAGACGAGCACTTTCCGGCACAGAGTATCGATGCTTATAGGAGCATACCTATGGGGACTATCAAGAGTATTGAGGAAGCCCTGTACTCTATGGAGAAGGCTGTTACTGACAGCTACGCTAAGTCTGGCAATACTATGCCTGTGACTTTTACATATGGTGTCTATGCAGTACCGACTGAGGCTATGAATGATACTATGGTGCAGTCATTCGACAACAAGTCTGAGATCCATAGGGTCGTGCAGACTAACTATCCTGAAGGAATTACCAAGATCAACGTTAGTAGTTCTTCGTAGTAACTTCTTTTTACTTTATCTATGTGATAGAGTTTACTACCTGGCGATATGTGGAGCGGATCCGGCGCCGCCCCGTAATTGTCCGGAGACGTGAACGGCATGCAAGGACAGAAAGAACCAGTCTCGCAGGCAATTCGGGAGCACCTGATCATTGAATGGTGTCATGGAGACAAGGGGTCGACATCCCGGTATTTGGATTCGGATGCCGGGAATGTAGACGGTGAAAATCCGTTAAGTCTCGGGAACATTGACCTATCAGTTCCATGATACCATTTTTTTAATATTTGAGTATTAGATCTTTCGATAATCCTGTAGTGCCGTATCTTTGTTGGCACCCAAGTATATGGCCCTCCCCCTAACCGCATGAATCATTCAAGGGTAGTGCGGTGATATTATTTAATATAATCTGTCTATGAAACCTGCACGTGTTTTATTCTTGTATGTAGACAGCTGCCGGGGCGGTGCTCTCCGGCATGCGCCAGCGGCGCCCGCACTGCCGGTGCGGGGGCGCCGGGGTGGGAGGGCGGCGATCTGCACGCGTGCAGGCCCGGAACCGAACGTGCCCCTAGGGCGCGTTGAGGATGAAAAAGCTGCCCGAATGCGAGTCGGGCCGCAGCACCGACTCGGATATGGCGTAAATCGTAAAGCTGGCGGCCCCCGGGGCGAAGCGGGCGGCATCCAGGCGTATGGCCACACCTTCTTCCTCGACGGCGACTTCGCCGCTGACGGTCTTGCCCACGGAGTCTCTGACAAAGTACTTGAGGGCGCCGGCTCCCTCTGCGGCAACAGAGACGGTGATGTTTTGGTTGGCTAGGACCAGGGCCGGCATGATGACGCGTGTTATGAGGGGCGTCTTGGCCTTCTCAAACTCCGACCAGGCGCCGGCCGCAAACGGATACGACTCGTCCGCAAACTGGCGGACCGTAATGGTGGCCGATTCAGGGGAGTATCCGCCCATGGTGTACGGACCATTGCTGATTACAGCGTGGCCGGTGCGGTCAATCCATGAGAGGGCAGCGGCGTACCGGTCTCTGTGCATCGTATCTGTCCCGGCCAGCGAATCGGGCACATCCCCGGCAGCGGCGTACCCTGCCAGATACTCCCGCATGATGGCCGCATCGGCGGGTATGATCAGGGAGAGCCAGCTCACCTCCTTGCTGGTGGATTCGGACCTGGAGAAGGCGGTCTTCCCTTCCAGAACGGCCTGCTCCATGGCGCGGTACATCTCCCAAGGCATGAGGACCTCGACGGCAGCCCATTCGGCTATCTCGCCGTGGTCAAAGTGCCAGTAGTCCACGTATACCTCTATGGAGTCGGGACCGATCACCCGGACTCCCTGAAATGTCTTCATGAACTGGTTGGTCCTTGAGGTGTACTCGGGGTCGTAGGTGCGGTCGCCCTCGCCGCCGTCTGTTCCCCACTCTGTCATAAAACTGATCATATACAATATGTCGTCCATCCCCATGGGTATGCCGTGGTGCCAGTTGCCGAACTTGTAGTGGTACGTGACCATGCTGGTGGCGTTGGCCCCCTCGCCCACCGGCACCCACGCGGCGGCCTCCGCGTCCCATACCATGGCGTCGGGGGGCACCTCCAATGTCTCGTCCGGGCCACCCGTTGCGACCTCGAATCCAGCCGCCAGGGGTATGGCGGTCCCGGAGTGTGGGTGGCGGAAGACGGGCGGGTCGTGTATAATCGACCATATGTGCTGGCTGTACAAGTCGGCGAACCCGGCCACCGGGTTCCAGGACCCCTGGTAGATGTGCTTGACGCCCACCCTCAGGGTGTCGTCGGCGGAGTGGGCGTTTATGGGGGTGAATCGGCTGGCTATGCCCACCCCAAAGTCGTTTATGACGCCTTCCACCCCATCTTGGGCCACCTGCAGCTGCTTTTCGGCGACAGTGAAGACGCGGACCGACTCGTCCACCCCGATGGCCACCGCCTCCTGCACCAGGTCGGTGCGCTCCTCCTCGGACCTGAAGTCGCCCGAGAATACGGCCTGGGTGAGTTCGTCCAGGCGCGGGTGCTCATAGTTCCAGAATTGGGGATCGTTGAGTCCGGGCAGCCGGGCAAACCACGGACCGTACATCTCAGCCAGCGTCTGCGAGTCGTATCTCTTGAAGTCGGAGCGGCCCCACCCTTCCGTGTACAGGTGCCAGCCCAGGTTGGCCGGATCCGCGCCGTATACGACCGCCAGCGCCTTGTTCAGGTCCCCGTAGTCGCGGCGCACCTCAAAGCCCGCCTTCTCCAGATCCCGCGCCAGTATCTCCCCGGCTTTGCTCCTGAACGGGTCGTCGCTCCGTATGAAGAACCGCAACTCGACGGGCTGGCCATCCCACATCCATACACCGGCGCCGTTCCTGGTCGCGCCGCTCTCCGTCATGGCACCGTCTATCAGCTCCTGGGCCTGGCCGGGGTCGTAGCGAAAGTCGTAGGATTCCAGCAGTTCAACGTGGTCTATATATTCGGGATCAAAGGGGCTGATGCTGGACACCATGGGCGCCCCCAGCCCGTTCAGCAGCTCGTTCACCATCAGGTTGCGGTCTATCAGGTAGTTTAGCGCAAACCGTACGTCCCGTAGGGAGAACGGGTTGAACTCCTCTGTCTCGGCGGGGTTGGCCAGCATACTGTATGTCGCAGGAGTGGTCTCGTACACCCCCAGTCCCTCCCGGTCCTGCTCGCTGGACAGCCGCTCGGAGGGTATCCCCCAAAAGTACATGTCTATGTTGCCATTGCGTATGTCCCCCAAGGCGGCGTTCTCGTCCAGATACCTGATGAACTGTACGGTGTCAAAGTTGGTCTGGGCATGGGCGGCGCCGGCCGCAGACAGCGCCAGCACCGCCGCCAGCATGACATGCGCCCTCATGCGGCCGCATATTGTTTTGTGTTTTAAAAACAATTCGACTGTATTTAAGATCGTATAGGACGGTTTCGGCCCCTGCCTACGCGGTTGGACAGAAAGAGATCCATACCCTGGCATCCGCACCCCATGCTGCGGCTGCGCCGCAATATGGCAGGGGCCGCTGTGCAAAGGATGCAGGCGGAACCGGATCCGCCTCTGGCCTCTGGAGCCGCTTCCGCCGTTCGCCGCGGCGCACGGTATCTGGAGCCGTACAGGATTGGTTTATTATCATGGGCACGGGGGGGATGTGGTTGAGCGGTTACGGCGAAGCGGACAACTATGCGGGCAACATCATAGCTACACTGGCGGGGCTTCCGGAATTTCTGCGGAAACCTATCCTCAGGAGGCGCATGTCCGAATTTCCTGTGCTGCCCGCCGACGAGCAGGATGAGATCGTCGGCCATGCCTTGGAGGCCAGCCCGGAGATACCGTTTCCGGTGTTCGCCAAGCTCTTTGGGACGTGGCTTGACGTTCTGGCCGGGATGGGCGAGGCGGAGAGGGGGGCTCTGCTGGGGGCGTACGCTCGGGGTATCGCGGCGGCCCCTGGCCGGGTGGCCGCCCTGCACATGGACGGCTTGGTGGCCGTCTTTGCACACATGGAGCCGGCAGGCCGGGAGGCGCTGTCCTCGTCGACGCGCCAGATTCTGCACGGAATGGATCCCGAGTCCAGAAGGCGCATACTGCTGATGACTCCGGATGGGGCCAAGGGTATGCTGGGCATCTAGGCGTCGGGATTGCGGTTGTCCTCGTTGGCGTAGTCGACCATCCCACCGTCGGGCGCCATGACGCCGGCGAATATCTTTTCATGCTTCTTGAGCACCTTGCGGTGGTCCGGCATGGACATATCCAGCCGCATCTCGTTTATGACCATCACGCGGTACTCCTTCCATTCGCTCCAGCACTTGTTGCAGCAGGGATACCGGGCGGCAAACGGATCCAGGGCCTCGTCCTGAGGTATGTCGTTCTTGCATTTGGTGCAGGCGCTCATGGCGGGCCTTTTGCGGCAGTGAATTTATCCCTTTGCGCATGCAGACACCGTTTCATAATTCGCGACCTAACGCGATGTGGGCAGTCCGGCCGCCATGCGGACCCCGGACCGCGCGGGGCGACGTTATAGTCACCCCGGCGTCAAGGTCCCCGCCTCACCATACGGCCCTGCCCATGACGTCCCGGGTCTTGTTATACACGGCTATCTTGGTGGCGATCTCTATTGTGATGTACTCGGGCTTCACAGCCCGGAGCGCCTCGCCCAGCAGCCGCTTGAACGAGGATATTATGATCTCCACCATCCACCTGCTGTTGTACCCGACCCTCTCCTTCCACTCCTTCTGGTGCCTCTTGCGCTCGTCCTTTCCCATTCTGGCGAACCGCGCGGCGGTGCACCCGCCGCCCAGCTGGTCCAGGACGGCCTCGGACCGGGCCCTGTCCTTGCCGTCGGACCGGCAGCTGGCGTCGATGCGCACGCGTATTGTGGTGCGCACGCCGCGCTTTCTGCAGTGGGAGAATGCATCCCGGGAATCGTACCCGCCGTCGCCGCGCACGATGGCCACCGGGGGTTTCTTCACCTTGGAGACGCGTCGCTCTGCGGCCACCGGCTGGCAGCATCCGCAGTCGCACACATACTCGGTTACCGTCTCCACCGTGTTCTCGTCGGCCGGGACGCTGTCCACCTCCACCGACACCGCCGGATCCGCGCCCCGGTCCTCCAGCGGGATGCCCAGCCTGTCCAGGGCCTGGTCCAGCATTCCGGGCAGGTTCTTGGCGTCCCCCCCACGGGCGTCGGTGATGCGGAACGCCAGTATCTTCTGGGACTCCTCATCGGCCAGAATGTGCAGCTTGATGAAGCTGCACTTTACGTTCCATTTGAGCTCTATCCACCTGCCCTTGCCGGTGGTGGTTATGCCGGTCGAGTCGGCCACCAGAATGTGCGTCTTGCCGTTGGTCGTCTTTATGGTGATGCGGTCGCCCTCTATGGAGACGGCCTGGGCGCAGGTCCGCCTCCATATGGTCATGTGGTCGGGACCCTTCACGCCCCCGCCCAGCATCTCGTCCGCTACGCCCTCCGTTATGCGCAAGCCCTTGCCGATCATGTACCGGAGATATGCGATGCTGCCCATCAGCAGGTCCGGGTATACGAACGGCCGCCCCCTCTTGGAGCGGTTCATCTCCTCCAGCTGGGCCTCCCAGTCGGGATCCAGTCTGATCACGAGCGACCTGCCCAGGGCCACGCTCCTGGCGTCCTGCTCAGAAGACGACCGCTTGGGCTTGTTGTACCGGGTGGGGTTGGTCGCCCGGTCTTTCCGTCCCGACATGATCCTCAAATTCATATGGCGCGCTATATACTTACCGACCTGCCGGCCCCGGCGGCCCGGGTGGGTCCGTGATGCCGGCCTGCGGCCGGAAGGCATGAGAATTATGAAACGCTGTCCGCATGCATGCCGCCCGCGCGGTCTGGAAGGTGATCCACATTCCGTGTGGCGGAACCGTGCCGTGCGGGTGTGGAATGCCGGCCAGGGCAACGGCTCCCGCCTTGGCCGTGGCGGCTGGAGATGTGGCGGGGAGCATCTGGTCTCCGCGGCTGGGTCGTGGACCGGCCCGCCGGTGGTTTCGGCGCGCCTTATGGCGGTGCGCCATGGGGCATCATGCCAAGACGGGACTGCAGCCAGCGTCCGGATGCTTGGCGCCGCATTACGTGAAGAGCGGGATCTTGGCCGGTGTGGCGCCAGGGTGCATAAAATGCCGCAGTGATGGCGGATGGGGGGGGGGCGGTGCGCCATATGCATAGGAACTTGAACAATGCTCTGGACAGCCGCATGGCTACGGGGCGCAGATCTGTTCTGGTTTTATCTGATTTTTTGCGAATTGCCATGCACGCGCCACAACCAGGGCGGACTGACACTCCAGACCACAGGATTAGCGTTCTGCGCGGTGCGCCGCACTTGAGTTTGGCTTTTTAGTTTCGCCGGCGCCGTATTTTTTGAGTTTGGCGCCAGATTTAATCTGCGGCTACGTTTCTTCAGGGGCTAGTGGCGGGGAGCCTCATAAATAATAAATAATAAATAAGAGCGTAGTTGGCTTGACATGCAAAAAATTTTGGATATCTAGGTCATCGAGGGCGACCATTCCGCGCCGCAGTATCTCAATATTCTGAGTGGCCGGATCATGATCTTGCATGGAATACGGCGGAGCGTGACCTCTAGGGGTATGGGGGGCCCTGCGCGCAATCGTCTGCGCCACCCCAGCAACACGACGCATACCTTCATGTGCCGGGCCGCCTCGGGGTTGGACTGCTCTATCCTGCCGAGAACGGGCGGAGGATCCGGAGCCAACCCGGAAGCCCCGGGGTAGGTCCCCTCCATGATACACCCCCACATCTAGAGTATCTTCAGGAGAGCCAGAATATTCCACGCTGTGGGACGGCACGAGGGCAGGCTGGAAGAATACGATCACATCCGAGACACCGTCTGCGGAGTGGCCGACCAGGCCGTCCTAATTGCGAGATTCGGGCTCCGCTGAAGGGCCGCGACCGGCCGGGCAGGACCCGCCCGACTTCTAATCCTGACTTGTGCCTAGGGCGTCCCGCACAACCTAAACTGGACTGGACATCCAGCAGTCGGTGCCCAGAAGTGGGGGGGGGGACACGTCGGGCGGACCCCGCCGTCATGGGATGCAGATCCGGCATGCAAATCAGCGCCGTCTGGAGTTCCCTAGAGCGCGAGGCAGTCTAGTTGCCCGTGGCGTCACGCAGTCTCAATTCTTCTCTTGCGCCGGTACCTGACTTTTCGACTTGGTGTCTTGCGCCCTCCCCCAAGAACCAATGACTCCGCGGCGAGGCCATCTCCACTCGTGTATTCCGGGCGGCGCCCCTGGAACGCGGACATGCGGCCCGGCTGGACAACCCATAATAGAGCAGGCGGGTACTCATAGTCGATGAAGATAAAGTGCCCACGGTGCAAGGAGACAGCCGATCTCTCCCCGGACTTTTCTTTGGTCACGTGCTCCGAGTGCGATCTTGAGATGTCGTACGGTGAGTATGTTAGGTATGTGGCACACAACGACGCTACTTACTCGGACATACTGGGGGACTATGCGGGAAGCGCGGCCACTCAGACTAGCGGTACACTGGACGAGTGGGACTAGGAAGAGGCCGGCGCCGGTATCCTCTCTTCGATCCGAGCTCCGTCTTGTTATGCTAAGGGGGGGATCCGTGGAGATTGTCTAGTCGAATATGGCAGAACCCCTGGCGGCACCCTCCGGCAGCGGGTACGCGCGTGCCTTCTCATAGATTTGGGCATCCTACTGTATGGCCAGGCGCAGGGATCGTCTGCGCCGGAGGATGATTCTGCGCCTGCGGCCAAAAGTCGCCGTACGCCAGCATCGGGATCTGCCGTTGCGCATTGGGGCTTTTGGTTTCCAACCAGTCTCCGGTTTCATGCGGCTAATACCTGATGATGACTATCCTGTACCCGGCAGCACCCGCGTTCTGAAGCCGCGTTCGGCAACCTCGCAGTGCCTGTATGGTGGGCACTGCAGCGAGCCGTCCATTGAACCAGATCTACCGAAGGCATCCGTCAGTGCGGCAGCGCCTGTGGTATCCACTGCTGGCGTTGCGGGGGATGCGCCCCCATGGCCCGTTCCAAGACACCCGGCGGCTACCTCCGGTGCCGGCCGCATGATCTGACAATTTTCCGCCCTGCTATTTCTAAACTAAAAGAAACGCTACATCTAGTGGTGTGCCTAATTCATGCGGACTGGTTTGGACTCAAAAAAATGGTCCGGTACGACACAGGACTCACATTTCAACGCCGGGCCGTTCGTGTGCGGGCAGTCCGGAGCACCGCCAGCGATACTTTCCAAGCGATGGATTCAAAGCGCCAAACGTCAACAATTATAAAACCAGTATGAGGTGGCCGCTTACTTGTCGAATATTCCGGAACCGGCCATAAGCAGCGTCGAGGATCTGGAGAGGGATCAAACCTTGGGCAAGGCGGTGGATCTGTTCAGAAAGATGATGGAGAAGGACGACCTGACCGACGAGCAGCGCGAAGAGATAGAGGAGCGCGTCAGGGCCATGGAGTCGCGGGAGGTAGTCGAGCGCAGCGAGAAGCATGATCCCGTGGAGATAGCCTCCGAAGAGGGCAGGGTGCTCATAGGGCCACCAACCCTGACCAGGTTCGAGAAGGCTAGGATAATGGGGGCTAGGGCGCTGCAGCTCTCTATGGGCGCCCCGCCGTTCGTGGAGATACCGGCGGGCACCAAGACGTCCTTGGTCATAGCCATGGAGGAACTGGAGAAGCGGGTAATCCCCATAGTCATACGACGCGCCCTTCCCAACGGGGACTTCCAGAACATACCCATAAGCCACTTTGCCTGACCGGCGGTGCTTGGCTGATGCCTGATTCCGGGTTTCTTCCTGTGCAGGTGCGCGTTTAGGCTGTGTGGTGCCGGAGAACGCCCGGGTGTGGCGTGGCATCGCACTGGTGGTTTTTGTGGACGTACCGGCCATGATCCGGCCATATGACACGACAGACCATGCGGACCATATCAAGCAGCCGATAAAAACCGGCTGGTGCCTGTGCTGAGCCTAGGCGTAGCGCTGCGCAGCGCATCCTCGGGCAGACTTGGTTTTTACGCCCAGAATATGGTCATGCTGCAGTGGTTCGTGCTTGTTTGGGGGGGGGCGGATCTGAAAATACACCCCTGCGCAACCCGACAGGAATTAATAGCGGACGGCGGCGGATGCGTCTAGTGTCGAAGACCAGCGCTGGCATACCCCGGGACCAAATAATGGTGGTGGGCAGAGCTCCGGTTATGACCATGGTCATAGAGGCGATGTCCACCCTGGGAGACAAGGGACTGCTCTCCCTGCGGGCCAGGGAGGACAATATTCCCCGGGCGGTGGTGGTGGCCAACATCCTGACCGAGAAGATGATGCGGCAGAACTCGCGGGTATACAAGATACTGCTGGACGGGGACATGAAGCCGGACGGCAGCATGGCTTCCACCATCGAGATAATAATGACAAAGGTCTGAGCGCGAATCTAATATGCGGCGCCAGGCCCCTTGAGGAGCATGTTCTCGCACTCCTTGCACACGCGCTCGTCTATGCCCGATTCCATGTGGTGGTGTATCTCGCATATCAGCAGGCTGGACTTTACGTAGTTGCACAGGCTGATGAACTTTGAGAGGCTGGAGGGGGTGTATGCCCTGTCCGAGGCCAAGTCGGCGCTGAGATCCTCGATCATCTTGGCCACGTTCTTCTCCTGGAGCAGCTTTTCTATGAGCGCTGGGTCGCCCCGGGTCCCCCGGATGTAGTTGCTGACGGCCGCCTGGGTCACGCCCAGCATCTTTGATATCTTGTCCTCCCTTATGCCGTGGTCGGCGGTCAGCTTCTTGGCCAGTATGGCACGGATGGCGGGTATGAGCGTCTTTGACTCTATCTCGGCGGGAAGGAGCATGCCAAACATTTGGCATGCTCACAATTTATTCTTTGTGCGGCGGGAATGTGGGGCGGCCGACGGCCAGACGACCAGGGCCCCGTAGCATGCCTAGGGACGGCAGCAGCCGTATGCCTGGCCGTGTGGGTGCCATGCGGGACCGGGCAAGTCGCAGCCTTCTATCTGCGGGACTGTCCGCTACGGCGAAATTTGGCAGCCCATTGGGGACTGGCCGCGGCGATATAGGGCGTATGCCGCCCGCCGCCGTCAGATACTCGGCCAGAGTCGGTGGCCGGGAGGCCACACGTCCCCAAATCTGCAGTCCGGGTCCGCGGACCATCTTGGAATCTTACCAGCTGTCCGCGTAGGCCTCTTGCTTGGCGTTGAGCCGGTCTATCTCGATTCCCATGGCGGCCAGCGCGTCGGAGGCCACCTGCCGGTCTATGGACTCGGGCACGTTCATGAGGGCCTTTGGCATGGTGCTGTGGTGCTCCAGTATGTGTAGCACCGAGAGCAGCTGGTTGGAGAAGGACTGGGCCATGACCTCCGGCGGATGCCCCTCGGCGGCCGCCAGATTGGCCAGGCGTCCCTCGCCTATGAGGTACAGGCGGTTGCCGTTGGCCAGCACGCACTCGTCCAGTCCCGGCCGGACCTGGCCCCGCTTTTTGGCCAGGAGAGAGTCGGTGTCGATCTCCACATCGAAGTGGCCCACATTCCCCAGTATGGCGCCGTCCCGCATCGCGTCCATGTGATCCTGGCGTATCACGTCGGTCATGCCCGTAGCCGTGATGAATATGTCGCCCAGCGGCGCGGCCTTGGACATGGGCATAACCACGTGTCCGTCCATGCGCGCCTCGAGGGCCCTCACGGGGTCCACCTCGGTCACTATGACGTTGGCGTTCATGCCGGTGCACCGGGCAGCCACGCCCTTGCCCACCCAGCCGTATCCGGCCACCACCACCGTCTTGGCGGCCATCAGCAGGTTCATGGAGCGGAGCAGGGCATCTATGGTACTCTGGCCGGTGCCGTACCTGTTGTCGAAGAGGTGCTTCGTGTAGGCCTCGTTGACCAGTATTACAGGGTACCGCAGCAGGCCCTTCTTCTCGACGGCCCGTATGCGGGTGACTCCCGCGGTGGTCTCCTCGGTGGCCCCCATCACGGGTATGCGGGAGTGTTTCTGGTCAAAGTGGGCCTTTACGTTCATGTCGGCGCCGTCGTCGACCAGGATGGAGGGGCTGTGCGAGAGGGCCTGGTCTATGCACCAGTCGTACTCCTGGGGGCTCTGGTCGTTCCATGCGTACACGTTGATGCCCTCCGAGTCCAGGAACGCGGCCACCTCATCCTGGGTGGTCAGCGGGTTTCCCGGGCAGCAGGCCACCGTGGCCCCCAGTTCCTTGAGGCCCATCAGCAGGACGGACGTCTCCTTGGTTATGTGGAGGCAGCAGGCCACCGTGACGCCGTCCAGCGGTTGTGAGTCGCGCAGCCGGGATATGGTCCTGTCCAGTATCTGCATGTGCTGCCGGGCCCACCCGTACGAGAGCCTGCCAGCCCCTGCCAGGGAGGGATCCTTGATCTTGCCCACGGTGTGGGCCCACAGGAGGGGGTTAAAAATCCTTAATTTGCGCACGTGGATGTAGCGGCGCGTCGGGCATGCGTACTAGTAGAACGCCAGGGCGCAGTACCCCACCACGCTGGAGGAGTCGCCCGAGGCGGTGGCGCTCGTGTCGTACTTGAGCAGCCGGCCGACGGTGGCCCCGCGTGCCCTGCAGTACTCGATGGCCGCCGCGATCGCCCCATACCCGCACGCGGTGACGCGCCTTTGGCGCAAAGTCCGGTAGAGGCGATCGGTGTCCATCTCCAGCACGGCCTCCAGAAAAGCAGCATCCTGCCGGCGGGCCTCCCCCTCGGGGGCGTAGTGGGTGAGGTCAGAGGACGCTATGAAGGCGGGCCGATCCCGGCCTGCGATCCCGGCCAGGTGCCTCCCCAGCCGCTCGGCGGCTCCTTGCGACTGGTCGCTCATCAGTATGGGCGATATGGGCACGTCGCCCCAGAGATGCTGTATCATGGGCAGCTGGACCTCCAGGCTGTGCTCTGGGGCGTGGGAGAGCATGTCCGGTGAGGCGCCGCACCCGGAGATGTCCCCGCCATACCGCACCGGCGACACCCCTAGGGGAGTCTCCCAGTTTTCATGCTCCGAGAGGCTCAGGGCCGGGCCGCTGCCCCGGTGGTCGGGCCCCACCATTATGATATGGGGGGGCCGGGCATGGTTCATCTCGGCGTACGAGTACGCGGCGACGGCGCCCGAGTAGACGTACCCGGCGTGGGGGCAGACCACGCCGTACGGCATGTCCCCGGACCCCGCATCCTTCGTGTCACCGGGACCATTCCGGAAGCACTCCGATATGGTACGGCGCAGGATGTCGGCATCGTCCGGATAGAACAGTCCGGACACGGCCGGCGGCCTGCACTCAGCCCTCGTCGACGTTCTTGGTCTCAAAGTCCTCTATCTCGTACTCCATGGCCTGGTCTCGCTCGGCCAGGATGCCCCGGGCCAGCATCCAGAATACGGCGGCCAGCGATTTCCGGCCCTTGTTGTTGGCCGGTATCACCAAGTCCAGGTTTGAGGTGATGTTGTCCGAGTTGGATATGCCGATGACGGGTATGCCCGCGTTGGTGGCCTCTATGACGGCCTGCTCGTCCACCTGGGGATCCGAGACCAGTATGAGGCCGGGCTCGATGTAGTATTTCAGGGAGGGGTTGGTCAGGGTACCGGGCATAAACCGGTTCAGCTTCATCTGGGCCCCGACCAGCTCGCAGAACTTTTCGATGGGGGCGTAGGCGAACTCGCGGCCGCTGCAGACCAGCACGTTTCCGGTCCCCACGCCGTTTATGAACCTGGCCGCCGCCGCTATCCGCTGCTGCGTTACGCCCAAGTCAAACTGGTATACGCCATCGGGCGTGGCCGCCGTGATGAAGGGCGCCATGAATTTTGTCTTGACATGGGTGCCCACGCGTATTCCGGCGCCCAGCAGCCTCTTGTCCAACGACTCCTCCATAGCCACAGTTCTACGCCTCCGCCACCCCACGTATTAAATCATGCCCGGACACCCGCACCATCTCGTTCAGCTTGGCCACCCGCTCGCCCCCCACCACGCCCACCTTGAGCATCACCGAGCCGGTGGCGATGCCCACGTGCACTATGTGCGCGTTGGTGGACTCGCCGGAGCGGTGCGAGGTGATCAGTTTGATACCGTTTCTTTGGGCCGCCCCCGCAAAGAGCATGGCGTCGTGCAGTGAGCCGGCCTGGTTTATCTTCAGGATGGCCGCGTTGCACGAGCCTTCCCGCACTGCCCTCTCCAGTATGGCGTGGTTTGTGACCGTCAGGTCGTCGCCGGTCACCAGCACGTCCGGAAAGCGGCGCGCCAGCTCGGCCATCTCGGCAAAGGCCTCCTCGTGCACGGCATCCTCGGCGTATATCAGCCTGTAGCGGGATATTATGTCGGCGGCAAACTCCAGTTGCTCGCCGGGGTCGTTCTCAAAGCCGGCCCGGTCGTACACGTACCTATCGGAGGACGCATCATACTGCGTCGATGCCGCAAAGTCCACCCCCAAGGACACCTCCCTGCCCAGGGTGTATCCCAGCGACTCGCAGGCGCGTGCCGCCACCTCCAAGGCCTCCTCGTTGTCCATGTTGGGGGCCCATCCCCCCTCGTCGCCCCGTCCGCCAGTGAATCCGGCCCGTTCCGACAGGAGGCTTCCCAGCTGGCGGTGCACGTCCATGTTGGTCTGTATGGCGTCTCTCACCGAGCGGGCATCGGTGGCGCATACCAGTATCTCCTGTATGTCCGGCGTTCCCCGCCCGGCGTGGGCCCCTCCACCCAGCACGTTGCCCAGGGGGACCGGAAGTCGGTAGGAGTCCCGCTCCGATATGGCGCGGTACAGTGGCACGCCCCGCGAGAGGGCGGCCGACTCGGCGGCGGCCACCGAGACTGCGTACGCCAGCGCCCCGCCTATGCGGGAGTAGTTGGGGGTGCCGTCCATCTCTCGCAGTATCTTGCCGACGGCGGCCTGGTCGGAGGGGTCGGTCCCGACCAGATCCGAGGAGTGGTCGGCCAGTATGTCCAGGGAGGCGCGGGGCCCGCCGGGCGGGAAGGAGACGGCCTCGTGCTTTCCTACGCTGGCACCGGAGGGCGCCGCCGCCCTGCCGGTGTGTCCGCCGGCGGCCACGTCCACCTCGACGGTGGGCTGTCCCCGGCTGTTGTATATGACACGGCCGCGCACCGACGATATGGTGTCGGTCAAAGCACGTTCCGGCGTATGGCCTCGTTCTTCTCGTACATGGCCTCGTAGAACGGGACTATCTGGTGGATGGTCTCCACCGTGGTAAGCAGCATCCTGCGGCAGCAGTACCGTCTGATCCCCAGGGAGTCCAGAACGTCGCCGGCCGGCTGCCCCTCCTTGACGGCATTCTGGTACCTCTCCATCTTGTCGGCTATCAGATTGCCGCACGTAAAGCACCTTACGGGAACCAGCACGGGTGCGAAAACCCCTCAAGGATTATAAAAACCATGCAGGGAGGTGTGATCGCGGGTGTCGCCCAGCCTGGCCAAAGGCGCTAGCTTGAGGGGCTAGTCTCTCAGGAGTTCGTGGGTTCAAATCCCATCGCCCGCACCACGCTGTATGGTCTGGGGGCCGCGCCCCGCATCGTGCCCGGAGGCGGCCCGGACCATATCCTGCCGCCGCACCTCCTCGGTTATGGCCGAGCGGGACGTCTCCAGGACCATCCGGCACACGTCCAGCTTGCGGCGGGACTCTTTGAGTATCTTGTCGTAGGCGGCAAATCTGTACAGCCTCCCGTACAGTTCGTCCATGGCATCGAACACCGAGAGGGCCGGCCCCGTCCTGCCGGCGCGCATGTGGTCCAGCATGAGCCGCTTCAGCTCCCCCACCATGTCCAGCAGGCCCAGAACGTACGACTCGGGCATCACGCCCAGATTGCCGCTCTCGGGTATCTCTCCGCCACGCACCACGGCCAGCAGGGCGGACGCCTCCACGTACTCCTGCTCAGCGGGTATCAGGTGCTGCGCCGTCCGCGGGTGTATACAAGAGCGCATCTCCTCCAGCAGGGGCCGGGCCTCCTCCAGCATCCGGGCGGCCTCGTCCACCCCGCCGCCGTGTATGGACATTATGGCGCGGCTGCACAGTCCTATGACGCGGCGGGACCCGCCCAGTATGGCGTCCCGTGACTCCTGCATGTGCTCCAGCGTCTCGGCTATGCTGTCCAGGTCCACTGGAATGAAATGCGCGGGGCCCGGTTATAGTTGTCGCGCCGCACGGGACAGGTTTCTCTGGAAACGTGCGGTAGCCCGGAGTAAAGGGCACCCCTGCCGAACACCTGCAGTATCTGATGGATGGCGCAGCAGGGCTTGCACTGGTGCGCCGCGGATACCCGCACATTCCGGCGCGGCTAGGCCATCTGCGCTTGTGCGAAAGGCCGCGTGCATATGCCGTTTATCGTAGTCCGGCGCAGCACATCTACATGGATATGATAATCCGGCCGGGGCTTGTGGCCCCTGCGACGTGATGGTTTTTATCAGGGGGAGGGGCACCCGCCTCCGCTTGAGCGAGTACCAGCACATCGTGCGTATACTGGGTAACGACATACCCGGCGAGAAGAAGACCCTGGCCGGCCTTACCCAGATCCGGGGCGTAGGGTACAACTTTGCCAGCGCCATACTGATCCGCATGGGCATAGAGCCGGACTCCAGCATGGGGTACATGGAAGAGGAGACGGCCAAGAAGATAGAGGACATAATCAAGGACCCCCGGGGGGCCGGCTTTCCGGTGTGGTTCCTGAACCGCCGCAAGGACATGGAGACCGGCGAGGACAGGCACCTGCTCACCTCCGACATCCAGTTTACAATCCGCAACGACATAGAGCGGGAGAGGCAGACCAACAGCTGGCGGGGGCACCGACATTTGTATGGACTGAAGGTGCGCGGGCAGCGCACCAGGACCACCGGCCGCAAGGGCGGAACGGTGGGCGTGGCCAAGGGCGGAAAGGCCCAGCCGGGGAAGTGACGGAGCGATGGGCGACCCCAAGTATCCGCGTAAGGTGTGGCGCAAGCCCAAGAGGCCGCTCAACTACGACCTGAAGATGGAGGAGCTGCGCACGCTGGGCACGTACGGCCTGCGCACCAAGAGGGAGCTGTGGAAGGCGCACACCGAGCTCTCCAGGGTGAGGCACCAGGCCCGCTCGCTCCTGGCCCTCCGGCGGGAGGTCCGCGAGAAGCGCGAGCCCGTGCTGATGTCGTCGCTGGCCCGCATCGGCCTGGTGAGCGGGGAAGCCACCCTGGATGACGTGCTGAATCTGCAGGTCACGGACCTGCTGGGGAGGCGCCTGCAGACGATAGTCTGGAAGCGGCTGGGTTTCCGCTCGCCGTACCAGGCCAGGCAGGCGGTGGTGCACGGCCACATAATGATGGGCGACCGCATAGTTGACATACCATCGTACACGGTGCGGGCCGACGAGGAGGAGACCATCCGCCTGAATCCGGCATCCAAGATGGTGATAGAGCCGCCAGAGAGCGAACCCGAGTCCTGATGTGTTCCATAATAGGGTACGCGGGGAGATCCGCGGCCGCGCCCGTCTTGGTCTCGGGGCTGCGGCGCATGGAGTACCGCGGGTACGACAGCGTGGGGGTGGCCACCTGGGGCGAGGACGGTTCCATACTGCTAAGGAAAGGCGCCGGCCGCGTCGAGGAGGTGAATGACCGCCTTGGCCTGGATGGGCTGGCCGGCCATGCGGGCATGGGGCACACCAGGTGGGCCACGCACGGTACGGTGAGCGATGCCAACGCGCATCCCCATATGAGCAGCGCCGGCGGGGTCGCCATAGTCCACAACGGGGTCATTGAGAACCATCAGGAGCTGCGCCGGTCGCTGGAGGACTCGGGGTATGTGTTCGCCAGCGAGACGGACAGCGAGGTTATAGCAAACCTGCTGCAGCGGTACCACGACCGGACCGGCGAGGTGCGCGCCTCGCTGCTGGGGACCGTGTCGGATATTCGGGGGCACTATGCGTTCATTGCGATGTTCGGGGACGGCACGATGGTATCCGCCCGGCACGGCGAGCCGCTGATGGCGGGGCTGGCCGACGGCGGGCTCTTTTTGGCCAGCGACGTGCGCGGCTTCATTGAATACACCGACGATGCCGTATACCTGGAGAACGGCACGTGCTGTATGGTGCGGGACGGCGTCCTGGAGGTGATGGACTTTGAGGGTAACGTGGTGAGGAGCCCGGCCACCAAGGTCTCCCGGGAGTTTGGCGATCTGGACAAGGGGGATCACGACCACTACACCATCAAGGAGATAAACGAGCAGCCCGGCGTGATACGGCGGGCGGGGGCCTCCTCGGAGGCACAGATCAGGCAGGTGGCCGATATGGTGCGGGCCGCCGGCCACGCCTACGCGACGGGCAGCGGCACCAGCTACAACGCGGCCCTGATGGGCCGGCGCGTGCTGGCCCGCTTTGCGGGGGTGCGGCTGGACGCGGTCATAGCCAGCGAGATGCCCGGCGACACGATGCTGGAGCGCGGCGGGGTTCTCCTGGCCATATCCCAGAGCGGGGAGAGCGCCGACGTGCTGGAGGCGGTCCGGGCGGCCCGGCGGACCGGCTGCACGATAGCGGGGGTGGTGAACTCTGCAAACTCGTCGCTGGCGCGCGCCTCGGACGTGGTAATACGGATGGACTGCGGGCCCGAGGTGGGGGTGGCCGCCACCAAGAGCTTCTGCGCCCAGTACAGCATCATGCTGAGGCTGGCAGAGGCGCTGGCCGGCGACACCGGCGTAAACCTGGACGGGGTAGCCTCGGCCGTTTCGCGCGTGGTGGAGGACTCCGACCGCATACGGGAGGTGGCCGACCAAATACGGGACATAACCGACGTGTACGTGCTGGGGAGGGGGCTTCACTATCCGGCGGCGGCGGAGGCGGCCCTCAAGATAAAGGAGCTCACATACATACACGCCGAGGGGTTGGCCGGCGGCGAGATGAAGCACGGCCCCCTGGCCCTGATAGAGAAGGGCACCCCCGTCATAGTCCTGAACCCGTACGACTCCACGTACGGGGACATGCTGCTGGGGGCGCGGGAGGCGCGGGCGCGGGGCGCCAAAATCATAGGGATATCCGACCGGGAGAGTGACGCGTACGACCACTGGATAAGGATTCCGCCGGGCGACGAGGTCTCGTACTCCTTCTCGGAGGTGGTGGCGGCGCAGCTGCTGGCGTACCATGCGGCCGTTGCCCGGGATGCCGACCCCGACTATCCCCGCAACCTGGCAAAGTCGGTCACCGTGAAATGAGCGGCTGGGGCAGGCCCAGGTGCGGGCGGTTCGCCCGCATATGGCGGTTTGAACACTGACCCGGACAGGAGGCCGCCGCCCAATCCGTTTCGAGATTGAACTGTAACACTCCAAGCGCTTGACAACGGCTGTAACGAAAGGCGCATGTATTGGAAGTGGAGGTTTTGTTCCATCAAACGTGCGTAGTGGAAACAGGATCTTGGCCGAACCAAGGTGCTGTTTCTGGGATTCTTCTAATCGGTCCAATCCCCAGCCGTGTTCAAACTATATAAAGACCTGACCACCCATCAGGTTCAAACTATATAAAGACCTGACCACTTAAGTAGGGAATCAGCGAATAGATGCGCTATTAACCTGCTGGGTTCGACTACAGGTCTGGTCTCACCAGGATGTGCTACCTCTCCCTGAGCCTGTGGCAGGAACCACATCGAGCTTTGGCTTCTTACCAGATCCTGGCCCAGCTGTACGTTGGATATGCTCTGGCGGGTAGCGTGTCGGTATGTGGAAATGGATCATCTTTGGTAGCCGATTCTGGAATGTTCCATGACCGTACAGATCTTGATGCTGAAGCGCTTGTCGCACTCGGAGCAGTAGTACTGGATATCAGATGTTTTGGGGCACAGATGTATCTGTACCCACACCAAGAGCACCTGCGACCATCCGGCTGCATGTTGCCTTCCAGCCACCCTGGCGGCTTGGTCGTCGGGAAGCATGTCGGACAGCTCCGGCAAGGACAGGTCTTTGTATCCGGCCACGTCCGGGTTGTCTCCTGCTTTCGTGAGTTGTTTGTCCATGCGAGTGTCGTGTCTAGTATTTAAACTGTATCTATTCGATGATTCTACTCAACTTACTAAGATTTATAAGCAAAAAATAACAAGTATAACCATGCAGGCAGCAGATAAGGTGATTCCGGCAATACATGCAAATGATCTTATTGGCATATTACAAAAGTACAGCTTGATAGATGACATTGAAAGTGGATTATGTAAGTGTACTGAATGCTCTAAAACCTTGTCGCTTAACAACCTAGGTAGCATGAGACGACTTGACGGTAAGTTGGTATTTACATGCAATAACGTTTTGTGTTACTATAATGTAGTCAACAAAAACAAGAAGACTGGCATCATGTAGATTAAGCATGGCTGACCCTATATCACTATTGTCACAACTTGTTGGTGCACTGGGAGTCTCAACAGGAATAGCAATTATTTCTATAATATATACTACTTAATCCCGACAAAGCAGAGAGCTTAGTTGCTAAGTTTGCTAAATTATTTTCATATTTTAGTATGAGAGCAGAACGCCGTAGCATAGCAGCAAGCATTCAATCCAAAATCAGAGCATACCGTAAAGATAATGCCGTAGGCGACATTATGAAGTATGGCATAAGGTTCAAATGGGTAACAGAGGAGCAAAATAGCTCCTACATAGATGGTGACGACGTTATCGTCATTATGAGCCATCATCGCAATGATGCGGAAAATTTCCTTAATGCGGTATTGCAGTACGCTAAGATGGCGGTGTTGCCGGACGTTCAAAATAATATTCCAGCCAATGTGCTGTCGCCAATTATACTGGTAATGCAAGACAAGATAATCAGCGAACAACGACCTGAAGCAATGCCACTGTTTAAGAAAACTATAATGCATAGTGAAACTAAAAAGGATCCGACAATAAATCACGCAATAGAAAGTTTAAAACAGTTAGATAGGGCAGGATGGTTTATTCAGATATATTTGAATGAGATACAGCATGTTGGATCAAGATTATACGAATTAACTGATAAGCAAAAAAGCGAGGTACTGGATAAATTTTTACAATTTTTAATAACTATAATAGAACGGCCTCCTACCCAAGACGTACCATTGTCCTTCAAAAACGAAATTTTTGGACTAAAGATAATATTGGTTGCTAAATGGGAGAATATTGAAATGGAAAACATTGACGCATATACTAGGCGTGCTGAACAAGCTGCGATAGATGAATTTGATTCAATATATGTGACTGGTCGTGGGCTAAATACAGATTTTACCAGTAGAGTAATCAATGCTATTAAAGCAAAAAATATAATAACACACATGTGGACTAGAAAATATAACCGTAAAAATAAATCTGGCACCGCTATTGTATTAGCGTTATTTAGAAACTTGTTTGTTCAAGATCCTAACTTATAACGGAGAGAACAAATTCACGCCGCTCATATGGCTAATATTGGAGATAGAATTGACGATACTTTTATCGAGAATCAGCGGACGAGTGCAGGTTAAACATTATGTACGATACCCACATGGACAAGCAATTTACGAAAGCAGGAAACAGCCCGGACGTGGCCAGATACAAAGACCTGTCCTTGCCGGAGCTGTCCGACATGTTTTCCGACGACCAAGCCGCCAGGGTGGCTGGAAGGCAACATGTATACCGGAATGAAGAAGTTCGTAATGGTTTAACGACCCCAAAGGCCGATCCATCCATGCGGGGGAGGGGTGAGCCAACACGGGAGCCGAAAGGTATTTTGATCGTGGACGCGTACACTACCCGATATGAACACTGCAATCAAGAAACGCATACGGAAGACCAAGAACGCCAACGTGCGGGACCGCCTGAGGCTGGTCGGCGAGGTGCAGGAGACCGGGAACATAACCCAGGCGGCCAAGAAGCTTGGCATGAGCCAGCCCTGGGGCTCCAAGTGGTGGGCCCGCTACAAGGCGGAGGGTTTTGACGGACTGGAGGACCGCCCCAGAAGCGGCAGGCCGCCCAAGGTGGCCAGGGACGAGATAGACGGGGCGGTCACCCAGTCCCCCACGTGGACGTCGGACGGCCTACTTGATCATATAGAGGAGAAGACGGGGGTGCGGTACTGCCCCGGATACGGCGGCATACTTCTCAGGAAGCGGGGGTACTCGCTGAAGGTCGCTGTCAAGCGGCACGTCAGTCGGGCCCCGATCGTGGACATAAAGAAATTCCAGAGGAACATACGGCGCAGGATCAAGCGATGCCAGAGGAAGGGCATACCCGTGCTGGTGCAGGACGAGGCAATATTCGTAGCCGACGCCCGCCCGGGGCGGGTGTACACGCCCCACGGAGTACGGGCCGTCTGCCACGTCTCCGGAACGCACGACAAAACCATAGTGTACGGGGTGCTGGGCCTGGACGGCGAGCAGCTCTTCCTGCAGTACGACAGGTTCAACGGCGACACCTTCGCGGAGTACATCAAGGAGGTGAAGAAGGAGTTCGAGCGGGCCCTCGTGATAGTGGACCGCGCGCCGCAGCACCGGGCCAACATAGTGGGCGAGACGCTCAGGGGAATGACCGGCATACGCCTGGCGTTCCTTCCGGCGGCCTCGCCGGAGCTGAGCGCCGTCGAGGAGTGCTGGAGGCAGTCCAAAAAGGATCTGCTGAAGGTGTCCTATGTTACCCTGGGCAGGCTGCGCCAGACCATAGACGAGTACTTCGCGGGCAAGACGTTCGGCTTGGACATCCTCAAGTATTTGACGCGTTCCCTCTGAGGCGATGGGGCGCCGCCCAAGTGCGCCCGTACCGGGGAGGCTGCGCCCGATATTCCAGTGGAATGGGCGATATGGGGCGCCATATGCGGCACCACGGCAAAACCGTTCCCGCACCAGGCCCGCACGGTGCGGCAACGCCGTCCCGGGGCCTGCTTTCCCTCATATTTCGTGCCGCCCGGTTCATTTAGGCAGATGTATGGTGGTTTTGGAGCATTAATGATTAGTTTCAATCATATCTCGATCACGAACTTAGTCACTCCGGTATAGTCGGATGGTCGCAGGTGCTCTTGGTGTGGGTACAGATACATCTGTGCCCTAAAACATCTGATATCCAGTACTACTGCTCCGAGTGCGACAAGCGCTTCAGCATCAAGATCTGTACGGTCATGGAACATTCCAGAATCGGCTACCAAGGATGGTCCATTGCCATATGTATAGTTGGAATCAAAAATAACCCCGCATGAATTTTACGCCGGCAGTATTTTGCCCAGATCCCTGAACAGGATATTGCGCGGATCAAACGTTATTTCAAGCGACTCACACACGAGCATCACATTCCGTCTGAAATAGCTCCTGGCCGGCCGCCTAAAGATGCGCCGTATCTCAGCCTTGCCGCTGCGCCACAGCCATTCGGCCGGATTCAAAAACGGCGAGTATGATGGCAGGAATATCAGTTTGACAAAATCGTCGTTCTCTTCGAGGTATCGCCGCACGCGCCCAGAGCTGTGGTAGGCGGTGTTGTCCACTATCATGGCAGCCTTGCCGAACTGTTTTTTCAGCTTGTTCAGGTATCTGATGAACGACCTGTCGTTGGCCTTGTCGGCGGCCATGTAGCACGTCTGCCCGTCCAGCGTAATGCCGCCGTAGATGGTCTGTCGCTGGTTGCCGGGTGGTGTCGGCACAGGTTCGGCGTCGCCGCGCACGTAGACCGCGCCAGAACCGAAGATGTTTGAATTTTGGTGGCTTTCATCCGCCATCATGAGTGTAAAACCATCGTTTTCAAGCGTTTCCACCTCCTTTTCGACATCTTTCTGCCAGATTTCGAGCTCCTCCCTAGACGGGACGCGGTCGGATATCCGGAGCGTCTTCTTGACCGCGAAGCCCAGCGACCTCAGCAGGCGACGCGCGTGCGGCTCGCTGCACTTCACGCCGGTCCTTCTCTCTACCAACTCGACGAACTCGTAGGCAGTGAAGCGCTTGGCGCCGCCGACTATCTTCTCCAGTTCGGCGCGCGGGACGAAAGGGGGGCGGCCCGGCCTCGCATCGTCGGCGAGGCTGTCCAAGCCGTTGCGGGCGTAAGCGTCTAGCCAGTCGCTGACGGTGCCGTGGTCGATGTCGAGCATCTTTGCCGCGAATGTGGGGGCTTTGCCTGTTGACGTGCACCATGTTCACGGTCACGACACGAACGTACTCGCGTGTGTCCCGGGTTTGTCTTAGGACCGCCTTTATTTTTTCAGCTTCGGTTTGGTCGTCCATGCGTCAGGCAGGAATTCCGATCATTTATTCTTTGCGCAATACGAGATTACTTTTGATCCTAACTATACGTGATGCTGGCGTCGATCGGACGGCTTAGCCGGGCGCACGTACTCCTGAGGTGAGGCGGGAGTACTCGGCGTCTATGGCCTCCTGCATCTGTTTTGCCCCGGCGCCCGTCCTGGCGCGGGCCGCAACCAGGGCGCCCCCGGCCCCGGCGCCCTCCTTGGCGAAGCCGGCCGCGTACGCCCGGAGCCCGGCATGCGCCGACCGCTCCAGCAGCGGGTCGGTCCACAGCACCGGTATGGGGGATATCGTGTCCACCCGCCGCGCCAGCTCTATACCGGGGTCCTCGGCTATGTACGAGGTGGTTGCCAGTACTGCGCGGGTGTGGTCGTACCCCAGCTTGGATGCCAGTGCCAGGACGGCCAGCATCTGGGTGCCCCCGGCCAGCGCCACATGTGTGGACTCGGTGGCGGCCTGCAGCATGCCGCACACAAACAGTATCATGGGGTCGGCCACCTTGGAGGCCACCGAGACGGGGTCGTCCATCCCCAGCCTCTCCAGGGCGGCGCGGGCCACATCCTCCTTGAGGGATGTGGGGTTGTCCGGCATGCTGGAGCTCACCGGTCCGGGTAGGTTGAGCCCCCGCAGGGTGGCCAGGGCGGTGGTGGTGCCGCCGGGTACCGACTCGCCTATTATGAGGCAGTCGCACAGGGATGCCAGCTTGCCGCCGGTATGGCGGCCCGACTCCAGTGTGTGGCGCGCCTGGGATATGGTCATGGCCGGCCCATCCCGTATGTTGCCCCCCGGTTCGATGCACGCGTCGATGTGGGGCACCTGCGGGCGCACGGGCCCCCCGGCGTTTATGGCGATGTGGGGCAGGTCCGCCGTTATGAGGGCGGCGCGGGTCAGGACGGCGGGGGTGGGCTTGCCGTCGGGTGTGGTGGGTATAACATCCATGCAGCGGCAGTGCCCGTACTCTATGTACTCGGCATCGGCCGGCGGCGTGTACATCATCGAGTCGGGGCCGGCGCCCGCCACCGTGATGCCGGGTATCTCGGCGGTGCGCGTGTATGATAGCACCAGCGAGAAGAGCGCCCGGCCCTCCCGCATGGCCTCCAGTACGGGACGGGCGCGGTGGTCGCCGCTGCCGCGTATCATGCCACGCCCAGCATGCGCAGGAACTCGCCCTCGGTCCTGGGATACAGCACCGGGTTGGTGTTGAGCTGGTCGGAGATGGTGGACGTCTTGGAGTCGCCATAATGGTGGCCCGGGTACACCACCAGCGACCCCTCCATCTTGGCCAGCCGGCGGAGGGAGTGGTACAGCTGCGAGGCATCGCCGCCGGGCAGGTCCACCCTCCCGCAGCTCCCCACAAAGAGCGTGTCGCCGGTGAATATCTTGCCATCCCCCACCAGGCATATGCTGTCCTGCGAGTGGCCGGGCGTGTGAAGCACCTCCAGGCTCGAGTCCCCGAAGCGGACGGTGTCTCCCTCTTCTACAGCAATGTCGTGGGACATGCCCGAGGAGGGATGCTGCATGATGGGGGCGCCGGTGGCCCGGGACAGGGCCTCGTTGCCCAGGGTGTGGTCAAAGTGGTGGTGCGTGTTTACTATGTACTTGGGTGTCATGTCGTTCTTGGCTATTATGTCCTGGACGCGGTCTAGGTCCCAGGAGGGGTCCACTATTATGGCCTCGCCGGTATTCTCGTCACGTACGGCGTAGGTAAAGTTCATCATGCCGCCCACCGGTATCTGGTGTACCATCACAGTATGCCCACCTCGGCCTCGGGGGGTATGCCTATGCGCTCTGTGTATACCCGGCCGCTCGCCTCCGGCCTCAGGGGTATGCCCCGCTTCATGCGGTGGAAGGTGACCGTGGCGTCGGCTGTGACGTGTACGTTGGCGGTGTCCCCGGTGTCCGGGTCCAGTCCCGATGGGGCGTCCACGGCCATGACGAACGCGCCCGAGTCGTTGATGTATGAGATGGCCGAGGCGTACGGCTCGCGTATCTCGCCGGTGATGCCCGTCCCCAGCAGGGCGTCCACCACTATATCATATGTATGGTCCCCGGGGGAGTCGGCCATCGTAACGGAGGGCATCTGCTCCAGTATGGCGTGGTTGTCACGGCATTCGTCGGTCTTTATGGAGTGGGCGCCAGAAGGCATCACGACCCTGACGCGGGCCCCATATCCCGCCAGGTGCCGGGCCATCACTAGGCCGTCGCCCCCGTTGTTGCCCGAGCCTGCCATCACCAGCACGCTTTTTGAGGCGATGTCGGGCACGCACTCTTGGAGGCGGCGCACGGCGGCCGCCCCGGCGTTCTCCATCATGTACCTCTTGTGGAACCCCATGGCGTGGCCGGCATTCTCTATGTCGTACATCTGCCGGACCGATATTGCCATGCGGAAAGGCCCGCTTGCGGTAAAATAAGCGCTGTTATGCGTGGTTCCCCCGAAAATCCGTGGCGCGAGCGCCGCACCCCGCACGAGCGCCGGCGCATCCTGAACATTAAAAATCCGGAGCTCCGGGAGGCGGGGCATGGACATGCTGGGTATGGTGCAGAAAAGCTACGACTCGCCGCCAGCATACAAGGAGGAGGCGCCCGGCGTGCCCCAGAACTACCCTGACATCCAGACGGTGGGGGACCTGCTGGCCATAAACTACAAGGCGGTGGGTGTCCGCGAGCAGATGCGCCGCAACCTGCTGGCGGCCACCGAGTCCGACTCCGAACGGTACCCGGGCATAATAGGCTTTGATGATGATGTGCTGCCCTCCCTGGACCGGGCCATACTGGCCGGCCACGACATACTCTTGGTGGGCCAGATGGGGCAGGCCAAGACGATGCTGGCCCGGGGCATAGCCGCCTCGCTGCTCTCTCCCATACCTGTGGTGCGGGGAGGGACCACCAACGACATCCCCACGGACCTGCCGCCCGGCGACCTGGCGGCGCTGCTCGGGGGCGAGGAGATCCCCGACCCCCTGCGGTTCCGCGTCAGCCCCGAGGCCGCCCGGGCGATCATGGATGGCGGCCTGGACACCCCCGTGGAGTGGGTGGGCGGGACGGACCGCTCCAGGTTCATAACGGCCACCCCCGACACCACCGTCAAGGACCTGGTGGGGTACGTGGACGCCATCAAGGTGGCCAGGCGCGGCGTCGAGATGTACCGCATCGAGTCGTACTCGGCCGGGCACCTGATGCAGTCCAAGCACGGCATATTCTGCATCGACGAGCTGCCCGTGCTGGACCCGCGGAAGCAGGTGGCGCTGCTCTCCGTGCTGCAGGAGGGCTCGTTCACTACGGGCACCTACCGCGTCATATTCGAGCCCCGGCTGGCGCTCTTTGCCACGGCCAACCCCGTGGACTACACCCACTCCGGGCGCATCATAGAGCCGCTCCACGACAGGCTGGCCAGCCACATACGAACCCGGTACCCGTCCACCACACACGACGAGACCAAGATAATACTACAGGAGGCCTCGCTGCCGCCGTGCGTGCTGGCCGGTGTAATGCTGGAGCTGCTGGCCGGGGCGGTGCGCAGGGCCCGCTCCGATGACCGCATAGACCAGGAGAAGGGAGTCAGCGTCCGCTCCGGTATACACGGCTTGGAGGTGCTGGTGGCCGAGGCGGCGCGCGTGCGGCCGACCGAGCGGGCCTGCCCGCGTCCCTCTGACATGGGGTGCCTGGAGCAGGCCATCAAGGTGCGGCTGGCAGAGATGGACGACACCTTGGAGAACAGGACCCGGGCCGTCCGGGATATAGTGGCCGAGTCCCTCCGGGAGTCGTACGCGCGGATGTGCCCAGCAGATGCGGATACTGAGTCCATCTCCGCCGAGTTCGCCGGCAAAAAGTTCGTGACGTCCCAGAGCCACGTCTGGAGCGGCGGCCCGGACTCGTACCGGGAGCAGATGAGCCACTTCCCGGCGCTGGGCCGGCTGGTCGAGAGCATGATACCAACAGACGCGCGGGATCTGGACGGGGCGGTGCAGGCGGCCGCCGCCTCCGGGCGGTCCTCCCCCGGAGACGGGCTGCGGGCAGTCGCCGTGGAGGTGGCTCTGGAGTGCCTGCGCTGGCGCACGCCCCCCGTACTGGAGAGGCGCGAGGATGCATACGGGCCGGCCTAGCGTATATGTGGCCGCGGCGCCCCGGACCGGCGCCCGCCCCGACCGGCGGCCGCCGGGTGACGAGCAGGACGCCCTCCGGACGCTGGCCCGCATGGCCATGAGCGGGGGGATCTCCGGACTTCAGGACATGGAGTCGGCCCTGATATCATACGGGTCTGATCCGGCATCAGGCCAGGATGATGCCCCGTACCAGGATGATGCCCCGTACCAGGACGCCGCCCGCACCATACGAACTCTGGAGGGGCGCGGCTATATCCGCGACGACAAGAGGTGGCTCACCCGGCGGGGCTTTGAGGCGGTGGGGCGGGTGCTGCTCGGCGATATCATGCGGGACCTGGGCATGGGTGGCCCCGGGGGCCACCACACCACGTTCCCGGGGGCGGGCGAGATGGTCACCGACGCCACCCGTCCACACGAGCCCGGCGACGACATGTCCGGTGTGAGTGTCCCCGACACGCTGCTCAACTCGCTGCGCCGCACCGGGGACGCGGCATTTCCCCTGGACATACGCCCCGGCGACATCGAACAATATGTGACCGAGGCCGACAGCAGGGTCGCGGTGGCGTACTGCCTGGATTTGAGCTCCACCATGAGGACCAGGCTGAGCGACGGCATGAGCCGGATAGAGGCCGCCAAGAGGGCCCTCTGGACACTGTACACGCTGAACGCCCGGCACTACCCCGGCGACTCCATACATGTCATAGGGTTCGCGTCCATGGCATGCAGGATACGCCCGTACGACATCCCGTATCTGGGGACGTTCACGGCCAACGACGACTTTCTGCACTACACCAACTACCAGGCGGCGCTGCGGCTGGCCCGGAGGATGCTGCGCGGGGAGGCCGCCGAGAACCGCCGAATAGTGATGATAACCGACGGGCAGCCCAGCGCATGCTTCGTGGAGAGCGAGAGGCAGCGCCGCGGCATCCTCGCCGAGAAGCCCTACTCGCACTTTTACGCCCCCGACCCCGCCCTCGTATCCCGGGTGGAGGGGGAGAAGGGGCTGCGGCTGGACGCCGACCCCCGCATGCAGGTCTACCTGTGTTACAGGTACCGCGGGGTGGACGGGCGCGTGGGCTCCCTGACCGAGTCCGAGGCGCGGAGGTGCCGGCGGGAGGGCATAAACTTGGACTATGTGGTGATAAGCGATGAGGGGGAGCTGGCCGGGTATGTGGAGGGGCTGGCCGCCGAGACCGGCGGGCGGATGTACTGGGCGCGGGACGGCGGGATGACCGGGATGCTGGTATCCGACTATGTGCGGGGCGCCAAGGCCGCCAAGTTGCGGTGATATGCCATATCTGGACGCATTTGCATCTTTAGCGCTTCGGAATATTGTGGTCTGGCAGGGCGTCATCATCCGGTTGGATAGGCCGTAACAGGTCTGTGATGGCAGATCTTCTAGGCGGTCACTGACTGCGCTTAATTCTTGAACCATATCAACACGGCAAGAAAACCTGCTCCCTCGGTAGTGCACGGCTTGATCAGTCAACCCCAACATTTGGAATATGAGCGGAAGAGCAATAAACGGCCCCCTCCGCCACGTGCTGTGGCATACGACAAGGACCGCCTCCGGGAGTGCCTCTTCGACGAGGAGACGGCCCCGGCCTTGGCGGCGCTGGAGGACGGCCCCAAGGACATATCCTACCTGGCGGGACAGTGCGGCATGCCCGAGGACGAGGTGCGCGAGCGGCTCTCGTATTTGGTGGAGCACGGCTTTCTGGTCGTGCGGGAGGGCGCGTACTCGGCCGACGCCGAGAAGATGGCCGGTGCCATGGAGGATGCCGACTACAGCGGGATAGTGGACAGCGTCACGGTGATGGACTCGTACCTAAACTAATGGCGTCGCCGCCACCACACCAGATATACGGTGGACACGATCATGCCCACCACCCCCACCAGCAGCATGTACAGCGAGACAAAGCCCAGGGAGGTCTTGGCGGCGTCCGGTATGGGGCCCAGGGCGCCCACCACGTTTACGGGACTGGTACTGTCTGACTCGACTACCAGCGTGTACTCGTAGCTCTCGTCCGTCTCGAACGTGCCCTCGTACTGGGCCGAGGTTATATCGGCCGACGCCATCGTATACCCCAGCGGGCCCAGCACGTACGCCCGCATCACCATTCCGTCCTCATAGTCTTGTATGTCCAGGGCGAATATCCCCATGCCCGGGGGTATGGGGGCGGTCACCTCCAGCGGTACACCCGCAGAGACGGTCGACTCGACCAGCACGATATCCTCGAACACCACCGTCCCGGCATATATGGAGAGTCCCAGCCCGGCGGCCAGCAGGCCTGCCATGCCGAGCAGTATGAGGGTGGGCCTTTCCACGACAATATGAATGTGCGGGCGGATTAAAACCGTGCGGCCCATATCGCCAAAAAGTTAGCCTGTGCTAAAAAAGTTAGCCTAGGCTAAATTTTATATTGACCGCCCCGTACCATATGACATGCGGCCCAGGAGCATGATGGCCATATCGGTGGTGGCGATGGCGGCCCTGTGCGTGGCGGTGCTGCTGCCCGGCCCCACCACCGCCGTCACCGAGAAGCGGTTCATAACCCACTCGGGCGCCGTCATATCCACCACCGGCGAGGTGCTGGACCCGCTGTATACGGTGTCCACCGTCGAGTTTGACCCCGACGAGTACCTGCGCAACTTTGAGTACGGGCGGGTGTCGCAGGAGGACGGCCGGACCGTACGGGAGTACACCATCATAGCCCGGGACGATCAGGTACAGGAGATCTCGCCGGGGGTGTTCTATAACGTCTGGACCTACAACGGGACGGTCCCCGGGCCCACCATCCGGGCCACCGAGGGGGACATAGTCCGGATACAGTTCATCAACCAGGGCTCCAAACAGCACACCATGCACTTCCACGGGATACACCCAGCCGAGATGGACGGCGTCTTTGAGATCGTGGGACCCGAAGGGGGGCAGTTCACCTACGAGTTCGAGGCCGGGCCCGTGGGGGTCCACCCGTACCACTGCCATGTCATGCCGCTGGAGGAGCATATAGTGCACGGCCTGTACGGCGTCTTCATAGTGGACCCGGTGGGGGGCCGCCCGGCGGCCGACGAGATGGTGATGGTGCTGAACGGCTTTGACACCGACTTTGACGGCGAGAACAACTTTTACGCGGCGAATACGGTCCCCTTCTACTACCAGCACCACCCCATACGGATACAGCAGGGCGAGCTGGTGCGGGTGTATGCCGTAAACATGGTGGAGTTTGACCCCATAAACAACTTCCACCTGCACGGCAATCTATACTATTACTATCCCACCGGGACGGACACCGTGCCCTCCCACTACACCGACATGGTGACGCTCTCGCAGACCGAGCGGGGCATACTGGAGTTTGTGTACCAGTATCCGGGCCAGTACGTCTTCCATGCCCACAAGGTGGAGTTCTCCGAGAAGGGCTGGGTGGGCACGTTCCTGGTAGACGGCTCGAGTTGACGCCCCGGGTCGTAGCGGCCGGACTGGTGCCGCTGATTCTGGTGGCCGGACTGGTGGTATTCATAACCGGGCCGGGGGGGATAACGGCCGGGATCGACCCCCTCCCCGAGATCACCATAGAGCGGGTGGACTTTGTGGAGTCGGAGGTGCGCGTCGTGGTGCGCAACACCGGCCCCATACCCGTGGATATCGTACAGGGGGACATAAACGACCGGATACAGCCGTCTGCGGTGGAGCCGGACGGGCATCTGGAGCGCTTCGAGACGGCCATACTGAGGATACCATACGCGTGGAACGAGGCCGAGCCGTACGCCATCGGGGTCACCGTACACGACGGGACCCGCTTCGAGCGGGTGGTGGAGGCGGCGGCGCCCGCCGTCCCGGCGGACCTGGAGCAGGCGGGGCTGCTGGCGCTGGCCGGCACCTACATGGGGGTGATACCCGTGTTCATAGGGCTGGCGTGGCTGCCCTTTATACGCCGCCTGAGCCAGAAGCGCATATCCTTCTTTTTGGCGCTGACGGCGGGGCTGCTGCTGTTCATAGGGGTGGACTCGGCCGAGGAGGCCCTGGAGGTGTCCGCCGAGAACCTGGCCGTGTCGATGAACGGGGCGCTGCTGGCGCTGATCTCGGCGGGGTGCGCCTTTTTGGCCCTGCAGTACGTGTCGGGCCGGCTGGTCTCGACCGGCGGCTCCGTCTCCGGCTCGGCCATGGGGGCCGCCCTGATGGTGTCGGTGGGCATAGGACTGCACAACTTCGGGGAGGGGCTGGCCCTGGGGGCAGCCATAAGCTTGGGGTCGGCGGCATTCTCCACATACCTGCTGGCCGGCTTTGCCATGCACAACACCACCGAGGGGATAGCCATAGCGTCGCCGCTGGCCGGCCGTAGCCGCGTGGCGCGCCGCCTGGCCGTGCTGGGGGTCATAGCGGGGTTTCCGGCGGTGCTGGGGGCCTGGGCGGGGGGCTTTGCGTACTCCCCGATATCCTCGGTGGTGTTTCTGGCGGTGGGCTCGGGGGCCGCGTTCCAGGTGGCCGTCACGGTGGCGCGGTGGGTGGCTCGGGGACCCGGCGGACTGGCCTCGCCATATGTGTGCGGGGGGCTGGCCGCTGGACTGATTATCATGTATGCAACCAGTATCGTGCTGTAGTGCGTGTATGCTCTGGTGCGGGCTCGGGGGAGGGGGTGCCTGGAGCGTGTGCCGTTTTTATTACCCTATTCTAATATATCACTCTATACAATTTTGTAGATTATGACATCGGATGCCGACATGTCGAGAAGTAGGGTTTACTTGGACATGTGGGTGCTTACTGGCTTGGTGTTGGGAGGGCGTAGGGACAGGAGATATTTCAAGCAGATGCTACGCAAGCTGGATGCGGGTACGATTGACGTGGTCGTGCCCCAGGCCGTGTTGGGCGAGGCGGTGGCCGTGGTGATGCGGAATAGCCCCGACAACAGTCTGGATTTGATAGGGGAGATGCTTGGCGAAATACGGAATCTGGTGGATCCAAGGGATCACATGCCCCCCATTACCGCCAAGATCGCCGAGTTGGCCACGAATCTAAACAATGAAACGGGGATGGAGTTTACGGATGCCTTGATCTTGAGCCATGCACTGTGCGATCCACATTCAACCCACCTGATCACCAATGATCAAGAACTGCTCTCGAACAACAGACCTTATGCGTAATTGAAACCAAAACTTTCAGTCATCCGGCACCGGGGCCTTGGAATGCTACGGTGCGCAGTGTATGTGTGGGCGTTCCGGGCTTCTGCGCACCATGCCTATATGGTACGGCAATAAATAGGTATATTCAAATATACATTATCGTACTATACCGACACACATGGGAAAGATCCGGCGTACCGTCCACGTACCGCATGACAAGGGCCACCTGCTAGGCGGCCTGCTCCACTATGTCGTGGCGGCATCCAACCATGCCGCCAGGGGGTATCGCGCAGGGGCGCGTGGCAAGGGGCTGTACCGAATGGCGGCGCACCGCACCGGCATCTACCAGACGAGGTTCGCCGACTACATCATTCGGGAGATACACGGCGACCACAAGGCGTGGCGCACCAACAGACTCGTCGAGCCGCACGCCCGCGCCCCGCACTACCGCAACGGTGTCGCGCGGACGGACCGCTTCAAACTGGTATTTGATGAGGCGTCCGAACTGTGGGACGGCTCGCCGGCGATACACGTTGCCATATATGGCAGGGGGCGCCCGGGCCGCCCCTGGATGGTGTTCCGTGTGCCGCCATATGTGGTGGAACAACTGACCAGGCCCGGAGTCGTTCCCAAGACCGTACAACTGGACCGCAACGAGATATACGTAACGTACGAGAGGACCGTTCCAGACCGCGAGCCGACAGCCTGGGCAGGAATGGACATGAACGCCAAAAACAACACCTACGCGTATGCGAACGGCATGACGGGAACGGTGTGGAACGAGTACGGCAAGGAGTACAACCGCGCCCATTCCAAGATACAGAGGGTGAAGCGGCGCGGCGACGCCCGCGTCATGGAAAAATGTACGAAGAAGGCATGGAAAACGTACAAGAACCGCACAAAGGACCACATGGGAAAGGAAGCCAGGGCGTGCGCGGATGCCGGGTGCGGCGTGGGGTTTGAGGATCTCAGCACGCACCGCATGTACACCAAGAATGGAACCATGGCGCCGTACACGCGTGGGAATCTAAAGTCCACGCTGAACACGGGCCAGAGGCGCCGCGCCATGACCAACGCCCTCGAGTCCAAGGGGCTGCCGCACGCGGGGGTGGACCCCGCCGGGACGTCCGCCAAGTGCCTGGAGTGCGGCCAAAGACTGAGGCGCTCCGTGGTGCGACAGGAAAACGTGCGAAATTTGTGGTGCCAGCCCTGCCATAAAATCCGCGAGCGGGACGGCAACGGGAGCGCCAACATACTCTTCCGTACCATACTGGCGCTGATCATGGAGTGGACGGACCGCGACGGCGGGCCGAGCGGAACCACGCTGCCGGGCATCTTGTCTGTGCTGCGCGAAGCAATATCGCACAAGGACATGACCGTACGCCAGAGATCGACATTATCGGATATCATGCGGCTGTTAGAGGGCCGCAGCGCAGGCGCCGAGTGGCGCCTGCCGGGGGCGCACAAACCGGGGCGCCGAAATCCCGCGGACGCGGAGTCCGTGGGCGGATCCGGGGTGGGACGGCTTCCCGGCCGGAACGGGCCGGGGCCTCCCAATGCTGCCAAGCCGTGCGTGGGTGATTACGCATAGCCTCTAACGTTAAAGCCACTGAAGCGAAGATGCGAAACAACGATGAACGCATGAGGCGGTTGTCAGTATCCGATAACTTTTCTCATCGGTGACCGACGCAGATCCGCCAGCACCTTTTCGGTATGCTCCTTGGGATATGCGCCCTTGATCCATGCCACGTGGTCCGCCAGGCTTTCTGCAGACTTGTGCTGCGGGCTCATGTCTATCAGGGTTGTGGCAACCTCGAGCCACTGGTCGTTGCGGCCCGCCACGATATTGAGAAAGTCATCTTGTCTAAACTGCTCTGGTATGGCCTCCCCGGATTCAGCCTCGTACGAGGCCGGGTGATCTGCGAGCCGGTAATACTCCCGGGTGAGATCCGGCGAGTAGGGGCCGGCTCGGTATTCGCCGTACTCGTATCCTGTACCCAGCCCCAGATGTTGCGCAGCAAAGACGTACTTTTGTATCCTGAGCTGGGTGTCCAACCCCTCGTCGGTGTCGTCTGCAACAAAGGCGAAGTTGACCATGTCTAGTTTCTCAAGCCACTTTATGAACGAGGCCAGCATATTTACTATTTGTCTTTACCTGTTAAATTTGTTTAGACTGGGTGTCTGGGGCCCGACAGCGGGTCGCGCTAGCACGCGTTTGCACCGTGGACGCCTAGGTATCTGGACGGGCTCCGCAGTGTGGCTAGGTCGGCGCAGCCGGGCATCTGATGTGGGCGTCTAGGATCCGGCGCAAATCTGTAGCGCGCTGGCAAGCCAATCGGAATACTCCGTCGGCACGCGCAGCGCGGACGGAGATCGAGGCCACCGGGCCCCGACGTTTCACTCCTATATCTTGGAATGGCGCCGCGAACCACCGGGCCCCTGATGGGCCGGACCACATGACCGGGCCGGCGAATGCGGCTGGGTACAGGGTGCGAAGATGCCTCGCGCGGCGAGCGCGCCCTGCCCGCTGGCACCGGTGGGGTTGTGGCGGATCCGTTCTCCTATGGACAGGCGGCGCGCCCGTGTAGTAGACAGCGCATGGCGCAGACGTTCGGACTCCTGCCGGGAGGATTTGGCGCGTCGTGTGGCCCGTTCTGGGCAGGGCCGCGGCAACCATAATAATACGTGATCCGTACCATGTGTAGCATGAAGGCGGCCGAGAGGCTTTTCCACATGGGGAATGACAATCTCACCAACGGCAATCCCCGCATGGCCGTATCGCTGTATAACAGATCGTTGAGAAAGGAGCCGGGCAACCCCTCCGTACTGATGAACAAGGCCGGGGCCCTCATGGATATGGGACTCTACGACGAGGCGCTTGAGACGATAGACGCCGCCATCAAGGCGGTCCCAAATATCGCAAAGTGCTGGGGGATGAAGGGCGACATACTCGGAGAACTGGGAAAATACGACGAGGCGCTGGGCTGCTACGACCGAGCAATCAGGCTGGATCCGCACGACTCCCGACTGCCCGAGTACAGGGACCAGATACTGCATCGGTCTAGGCTGCCGCGGTAGTTGCGGGAATTGCAAGCCGTACCAGCGCAGTGCGGAGTGCGGCTGCTGTTCGGGGCTAGGATGCGCTAGGCGGCCCGCGGGCACCGCGGGCGGAGCCGGCTGCCGTTGGGCTCGGTGTGTGCCTGTACACGCCCTCCGGCGCCCGCCGTCCCTTCTGGTGCGCGGTTACCGGCTGGCGCGCTCTTTTCATTGCGGTGCGGTGCGTGCTTCCCAGATTTCGTGTGGTCTGCACGGAATGGTGTCCGGCCGTGACGGGGCGTGCCCCGTGGGCGCTCCGTCGTCTCAAGTGCCGCGCGGCACGCGTGATTGGGTGTGCTTGGGGGGGGGGCGGCGGTCCGAACCGGACGGTTCATCCTACATCGGCCGCTTTCATCCGTGGGGTTGATAGGGTCCGGTTTTTTGATATATATTGAATGGTCTAATATGGATAAAATTATTTAAAATATATAATAAAATGAGACAACTCGCCTCAGCGTAGGGGCGGCGCATATGACTAGGTGCGAAAGTGGGGCCAAATTTTAAACCCGCCCACACCGGACCCCACCACACATGCAGGACAGGCGCGTAAGCGTGGGCGGCAACAGCATCAGGTATCTGGACGCGGGCTCTGGCAGCACCGTGCTGCTGCTGCACGGCCTGGGCGGATACGCCGACAAGTGGCGTGGAGTCATAGGACGGCTCTCTGACTCGCATCGTGTCATAGCGCCTGACATGATAGGGTACGGCCTCAGCGACAAGCCGGTAGCCGACTACACCCCGGGCTTCTTCGTGGAGTTTCTGAAGCGGTTCATCGAGGCTACGGGCCTAGAGCGGCCCCACATAGTGGGGGCCTCGCTGGGGGGCCAGATCGCCGCCATATTTGCCGCCCTGCATCAGGAGTGCCTCTCCCGGCTGGTGCTGGTGTCGCCGGCGGGCATCATGAAGATATCCACCCCGGCCTTGGACGCGTACATCATGGCGGCCCTGTACCCCCGGCCCGGCAGCGTGGGCCATGCCCTCAGGCTGATGGAGGGATCCGGCAGGGATCCCAACTGGACGCTGATCTCCTCGTTCATGGCCAACATGAGGAGGCCCAACGCGAAGATGGCGTTCATGTCCTCGTTGCTCTGCTTCAAGAACGCAGAGGATCTGACCCCGTACCTCAAGAGCATAAGGGTCCCGACCATGCTACTGTGGGGGTACGACGATCCCATCATACCCATATCGTACGCGGCCCAGTTTGCCGCCGCCATTCCCGACTGCCGGTTCGTGGGACTGGAGAACTGCGGCCACACCCCGTACGTACAGGACCCGGAGCGGTTCGCCGGTCTGGTGGCGGGCTTTCTGTCCGACGGGTATGCCACGTGAAGAGGCGGCGAGGCAGCATGGCGGAGCCGTTGCGGCAGGCGTTAAGCGCGTCGTTAACGATAGTCTATAGGTCGGACCGAGATGGGCCCCCCTGAGCCTGGTATGTACCGCTACCGCACCCGCCGTGGAGCATTCTCGGCAATGATCAAATATCATGGTCGGGCTGTGGCCACATGCCATGCATCTCCCCGGTTCAGGTCGGCCCGGGCGGCCACGCCCGGCGTATGGGCGCCCTCTCAAACTTTTGGACAGGGTCCACTCATCCACAAAACGCTAAATCCCCCACTGTCGGTCGTGCCCATATGACACTCCCCCGGGGCATGAAGGATATACGCGGCGCAGAGCTGGACGGAATCTCATACGTCCGGGAGCGGTTCGAGCGGCTGGCTGCCATATACGACTACGAACCGGTCTGGCCATCGCCCCTGGAGCTGATCTCCACCCTGGAGACGAAGTCGGGACCGGCAATCCGCGACGAGATATACGAGTTCAAGGACAAGGGAGGCCGGGAGGTGGGCCTGCGGTTCGACTTTACCATGGGGCTCACGCGGCTGGCGGCAGCCGACCTCTCGGCGCCCCTCCCGGCCAAGATGTCCAGCTTCGGCGGCGTATTCAGGTATGATGAGCCGCAGAAGAACCGCTACAGGTACTTCCACCAGTGGGATGTCGAGATATATGGCAGGCCCCACCCGTCCCAGGATGCAGAACTGGTGGAGTTTACGGCCCGCCTCTTCGAGTCGCTGCCCCTCCCGGTCACCATACGCCTCAGCCACCGATCCCTGATGGAGTCATACATCCGCGAGACGTTCGGGGGGGATGCCTCGGCGGTCCCCGACATGCTACGGGCCGTCGACAAGCTGCAGAAGCGGCACCCCGACGATATAGTGTCGGAGTTCTCCGGATATGATCCCGGGAAGGTGCGGCACGTACTGGAGATGGCCCGCACGCGGGGTTCTCCCTCCGAGGTGGAACCACACTTGGATCCGATCATGCGGGACAACCCCGCTTGGAGCGGCATCACAACCATAGTAGACTCGCTGCGGGCCGCCGGCATACGCAACGTCCAGATAGATTTGGGGGTGGTCCGGGGCCTCGACTACTACACCGGGATGGTCTTTGAGGTGTTCGGCCATAACGACGACTCCACGGCCCTGGCCGGCGGGGGCCGGTATGACATGCTGCCGGGGGCCTTCGGCCGCGAGATCGGCGCCGCCGGCGTGGCGGGGGGAGTCGAGCGCATCGTATCTGCGCTGGACGGCCCCCGGACCGGCGGGGAGCGGGTGGCCGTGCTGTATGCCAACGACAGAGTATTTGGGGATGCCGCCCGGCTGGCCGCGTCCCTCCGCCGCTCCGGCACTATGGTGCGCCTGGACATAGCCGGCCGCCCCCTCAAGAAGCAGATGGGGACGGCCAGGGACTGCGACATCGCCGTCATAGTGGCCCCCCGGGAGATGCAGCGGGGCGAGGTGATAGTGCGGGACATGAAGTGCGGGACCGAACGTACTGTCAGCTACCAGGATGTGGCAGACGACCCCAGCGTGCTGGGGCGGCTATCCCCGTAGGGATGTATACGATCAGCCCATAAAGGCCCGGGTCAGCATCATGATCTCCGGGCCGGTGGTCAGGCTGCCGACCAGTATGGCCCGGTCGTTGGCCAGCACCCCCGACGTGACAAAGGGCACCCCGTTGTTTATGGTAGACGGCTCCACCCGCGTCCCCAGCACTTCGGATATGCCGCGTATGTCGTCCTCGTCGGCCAGCGGGTGGACTATGGTGCCGGTACCGTTGGTGGCCGCCAGCGCCCCGCTCTGCTCCAGGCCTGCTATGCCCAGACGTACTGCCTCTACCCCCAGGGCGTCCTGTATGGCGTGTCTCTCGGCCTCGCTGAACAAGGGGGACACCACGGCGCCGCGGCCGTTGGCGCATATCAGGTTGCCCAAGGCAGTGTACCGCGCCTCTATGATGTGCACCTCGCCTATATGCTTCAGGATGTCGTACTCGGACTCCATCAGGGTCTTGGGGAGCAGCATGGACGAGTCGGTGTGCACCGACATGGCGCCCAGCAGCCGGGTCCCGCACATGGACACGGCGTGCCACTCAACCCCCAGCAGGCCGGCCAGGCGCTCGGCCTTCTCGGGAGCAAAGCCGCTGGGGACCAGCAGGTAGTCGTTGCCCGCTGCCGCATACAGTCCTATGTTGGGCCCACTGTACGCCTCGCAGGCGGTTATGTCCACGGGGTCGAGTCCGCGCGTCTGTCATTAATTATGTTGCGAGATCTCGCCGGGTCCCGCCCATGCCCGCCGCCCGCCCATGCGGTGGGTGGAAAGTTAGTGGCTTGGCGAGGGGCGTCAAGCGATCCGCTCATCAGGCCGTGGCCAAATTCTTCCCAAGCAATCATTGGCCGCAGCCCGGACTTGCATCCGAGCTGTGGCGGCCCGGAGAGATATGCCAAATGACCCGACTCCTCCAGAGCGGCTTCGGTCGCCTGTTCTGGCTTATCTTGGCGGACGGGTCGCCATGACGGCCTGCAGCAGGCCTGGATGCTGGCGGTCCTGTGCGCGGATCCGACATGCGCCGCGTGCTTGTATCACACCGTCCGCCATTGCCGGCCATGGAACCTGCCGACAACCTCCCGGAGGGAGTGTAGCCAGATGCGCACGCGCCTATCTGGTCCACGATGCCGACGGCTCCATCCATATGGTGCGGGGCAGACCGCGCAGGCTGTTCCAGTCGTTGGAACGCGAATAGGACCGGACCGCCGTTCTGCCGGCTCTCTGGTCACCAGGTTCCCCTTGCAAGAATGGGTGATTGATCTAAATGACCAGGATCTAGGCCGCAGCCGGCCCCAAACTCGGGATGCGCGGGCTGCGGGGCGACATTTTGAGGTGGTTTTTGGCAAAGTCCTGCCCAAATGGTATGGCGCGTGGGTAAAATGTGGCATCATGGAATGGAACTGCATGGAACGGCAAGGAGACGGGGGTGCTTTGAGCGGTTATGTGGCAGATACGGCGTTCTGGATGAGCGTCCGCCACCTGTCGGCGCCCCGCACGTCTATGCCGGCGGCCTCGGCGGGCGTCCTGTATGCTATGCCAGCGTGCGGCTTGATGTAGTTATGGTGTAGTATCGCCATGCGGAATATCAGCGACTCCTCCTTGTTTATTCCGCGGGCATGTTTGAAGTGGCCTGCCAGCTCGCCGTTGAGCCGCTCCTGTTTGTTGGTGTTGCATAGGAGGTTCCGTATGTGGATGTCGCGTATGTGGATGGATCTGAGGCCCTTCAGCGTGCGGAACACCTTTTTGAAGGCTATGTGGTACTGGTCCAAGCCGTCGGTGATGAACAGGCGGGGAATCCTGCCCGCCACTTCCCGGGCCCTCCGCAGCAGGGGGGCGGCGTTGTAGTCCTCCTTGGTGGCTGATACGTCCCACGCCAGTATGAACCGGGTGGCAAGATCCATGATGGCGACGATATACGACTCCCTGCCGCCGACCTTCTGGTGCTTCTCATCGCAGCCCCACTTGTCCCCCACGCACGGGGGCTTGATGGTCTCCGTATACTTTTGCACCGTCTCGGAATAATGGAACAGTGTTCCCCAGGATCCTGATTATGGCGTCCACATGTACCCTGACTCCCAGATGCCCGAGCGTCGTCTGGATGTTGGGCGCCGATGTCCCCATCCCCGACAGCATCAGGGCCAGCGTGATGTACAGGCGCGGCACCTGGCGGTGCTCAAAACCCAGGTTGTCCCGGAACCGCCGTCCGCATATTGTACATTTGTACCTCTGCCTCTTCTCGTGCTTGCCGCGGTACCATCCGTTACGGACATACCTCTTCTTCTTGCACCTTGGGCAGCACAGATCCTTCTCTTCGATGTCAACCTTCTTGCCGAATGTGGCCTCCGACGATATGAGCAGCGTGTGCTCGACCGCAGCTATATGCTTGCAGCGGCACCCCTTTCCGGTGGTGTGGTAGGCACACTCGCACGTAGGGCTCTCGCCCGCAAACGAGACCCTATACCATACGCCCTCCCCACTCTGGGATGCCACGTCCCAGCGGTTCCCGGTCAGGGTCTTGATCTGATCGCCCTTCTGGTAGATGCGGAGCCCGCGGCGCGTTATGCACTGCTCCGAGGCCCGGCCTCTCCGGCGTTTCCGGGGCTTCTTGTGTCTCATGCCTGCCCCGATCCGACGGATTGTTTAAGATCGTAGAGACAGATCTCCCGACCCATCACCCGTCCTTGCAGGAGGAACCCCAAATCGAACAACTTAAAAATGCTGGCGGGGCGTGTTGCCGTGATTTTGCCAAATCTGGCTGGCTCTATATTACGGACAAGTCCGGGGGGGGGGCGAGCATGCTACGGTATCTTGCGTTGACGGCGCTGGTGATGGTCGGCTGCGTTTCGGCGGCGGATGCGCAGCAGTATGACCCGGACGAGGACTTTGACACGCTGGCCGCCGCCGGGAACACCCCTCCCACCGGCATCTGGTCGGACGGCACCACCATGTGGGTGACAGACTTTGGGGATGATAAGATCTACGCCTACAAGATGTCGGACAAATCGCGCTATCCCTCCGAGGACTTTGGCACGCTGGCCGCCGCCGGGAACCACGACCCCTACGGCATCTGGTCGGACCGCAGGTTGGGCGGCACCACCATGTGGGTGACAGACTTTGGGGATGATAAGATCTACGCCTACAACCTGAACACCAAGGCGTACGACGGATCCAAGGACTTTGGCACGCTGGCTGCCGCCGGCGACCCCGGCCCTCGAGGCATCTGGTCGGACGGCACTACCATGTGGGTGGCAGACACTACTGATGACAAGATCTACGCCTACAACCTGGCAAGCAAGGCGCGCGACGGATCCAAGGACTTTAACAACACGCTGAACGACGCCGGGAACAACACCCCCACCGGCATCTGGTCGGACGGCACCACAATGTGGGTGGCAGACTTTGATGATGGCAAGATCTACGCCTACAAGATGTCGGACAGGACGCGCGATAGTGCGAAGGACTTTGACACGCTGGCCGCCGCCGGCAACATCAGCCCCACCGGCATCTGGTCGGACGGCACCACCATGTGGGTTGCAGACTTTGTTGATGGCAAGATCTACGCCTACAAGATGCCGGCGCCCGTCTCGGCGCCGTCGCGTGGCTTGGGGTCGTCCGTGTCACACCCGCCTCCAGATCTGCTCGTGGCGGAATCGGCCACGTACTACAGCACCGTCGGCCTCCTTGTGGTATCGTTCAACGAGACGGTGGATGCGGACCGCACCATGCACGGCGGGCTCAGCGTGTTGGGCGAGGTGCGCAACCACACATTTACGGCAGCGATGGATGGCTCCATGTACAGGACTGGAGCCGACCCGCTGACACTGGTGTACCGGCCGGGGCAGGGCGGCGTCGATGCCATACACATCATGGAAAGCCCCCGTCTCCGCGCCGAGTCGGCCAACGGCACCCTGTCCGCCCCAATACCAGTGGACGTGGGGGACACATACCCGCCTGCCCTGCAGTGGGCTGCGTATTCGGCAGGGGCCGGGATTCTCTCTCTGGCGTTCAACGAGACGCTGGACGGTACCGCTGGAGGCGCGCCGCTGTACGCGGAGGGGCAGGCGGGGGCCGTGGCCTTGGGATACAACGCCACCGTGCATGGCGGAATGGTCAGGCTTGCCCTGGACGAGGACAGCCGCGCCGCCCTTAGCGGCATGGCCCGCCCCCACATGTTGGCGGGGGTGGGGACCGTCAGGGACTTGGCCGGAAATGCCGCTCTCCAGATTCTGGAGCCCATCACGGTACAAAGCACGGTCCCCCTGCCGGCATCGGCCTCGTACGATCCGGATCCCGGCATCCTGACCATATATCTTGACGACGCATGGGGCATCCTGGCGGTGGATCCATCCCGCGTGCACATCCGGGAGTACGGCCGGGACGGCGGTATCACCATGCGGTACGCCGACTGGGGGCCAGACAACACCATAACCTTCCGGCTGGACGGCGGGCAGCGGGGCGCGGTGGAGGCGATGGCGTCTCCGCACCTGTACATGGATGCGGGTGCCGTGCATGATGCGTACACCAACGCCTCGCCGGCCGTACCGGGCCTGCCCGTGGTCCCTGCCGGGGCGCCGGCGCGCGCCGCCTATAATGCGGACTCGGGAGTGCTGGCCGTCGCGTTCGGCGGGGGTGTGGGCGCCGACGTTACGCTGGTTGTGGAGGATGTCGGCGGGTCCGGGGGCATACCATTCCGCACGGCCGATGCGGAGCGCGTGTCCGGGGGCGTCGTATCGTACCGGCTGGATGCGCCATACCGGGACGTGCTGGTCGGCGCCGAGGATGCCCGGCTGCACATAGGGGAGGGGGCGGTGGCCGGCGAGGCACGGAGCCGCACGCCCGACACGGATATCCCGGTGGAGGTGCGGCCCGGCCTGTCCGTCCGGCCCGACACCGTCCCGGAGGGCGGGCCGCAGACACAGGTGGCGTACTATGCTGGCGTGGTGCCCGACGGCCCGGCTCTGGACAGTCTCACGCTGGCCGTGTCCTGCGACGGCGCCGCCTCCGTCCTGCGGATGGACTTGGTGCTGCCTGCCAACGACACGCAGGACCTGTACATGATATTTGCCGGCTCCGTCCGAGCGGGCGCCGTCCCGCTGGATCATCCCCAGTACGTGTCTGATGCCATTGGATTGGTGGCGGACCTGGCCCCCGGGCTGGGCGGGGACGGCGGGCTGGAGTTGCAGCCCCACATATCCCTGACCATACCCATAGCGGTGCTGGACGGGCACGACGGCGGGGATTCGTTGGCCGCGCTGCACGTGGCGTACGAGGCCCCGCCGGGCGTCCTCTGCACCATAGGCCCCCCGCTGACCGGATCCCACAGGGTGGCGTTCGTGGACGATACGGCCGGCGCCGACGAGGTGGAGGCGGCCACCCTCCTGGCGGTCCGGGACTTCAACGTGTATGTGGCCCAGCTGGGGCAGCCGTGGCGGCTGGCCTTGGATACGTATGAGGCATATGACGGATACGCGGCGCTGATGGCCGTCCGTGGCTTGGACTCGCCGACGGCCGTTCTGGGCCCCTCCGGCAACGCGACCCTCTGGGCAGTGCTGTACCAGACCTCCGGGGATCGCATGCTGTTGATCAACTGCTGCTCGGACTCGCCGGAGACGGCCATGCCCGACCACGTGTTTCGGATGGGGCCCGGCGATGCCGGACAGGCAGCGGCGCTGGGGGCACTGGCCGCCGACGGCGCCAACCATACCATCGTGGCATACCGGCACGACGAAGATGGCATGGCCCTCCGAGATGCGGCAACCGGCCAGCTGCTGCAGGGTGGTGCCAGGGTGTCGTGGATCGCCCACAGCAACGACACCGAGTCGGCTGCCGCCATACTGGAGGCGGTGCGGCACGGCGAGGCCACCGCCGCCGTACTGCTGTATCCGGAGGCCGCCGGGACCATCCGGGCCGCCGCAGCGCCGCATGTGACATGGTACGGCATGGATGCCATCCTGGAAGAGCCGGACCTGCCGGAGGGCACGACGGCGGTCCGGCCAGGACACCGTATACAGGGTACCCTGTCAGATGGGCTGGACATACCGCCCGGAGGATCGGCGGCGCGGGCATACCAAGCGTACGACGCGGTCCTTGCCTTGGGGGCCGCCATGCTGACCGCCCAGAGCGGCGACACGGCGGCGCTGGTGCAGTCCCTCCCGCGCATATCCGAGACGGCGCCCGGCATATTGGGAATGGCCGCGTTCGACCGCAACGGGGACCTGGTACCGGCATATGGCGTCTGGAGGGTGACCGACGGATCGTGGATGGCATCAGGCCAGACGGTCTTGGGGGCCTCCGAGTAGTCTGCGGCCTGGCGCTTGGGCGGTTCGGGCTCATGGCAGGGGCCGGTGACTCCGTGGTGTGGCGCGACGGGACGCGCGGGACTTGGGGCGGAGCAGGGCCTGCCATCATACAACATACTTTAGGAGGCATGCGCCACTCCACGCCGTGAACGCTGTCCCGCTACTGGTTGCCACGCTGCTCGCCGCCTCTGCGGGCTCGGCGTGGGGGCTGGAGACGGCCGGGGACGCCATGCGCGCGGCCGGCGTCCCAGAGCACGGGAATGTGCGCATAGGCGTGATGGCTCCGGCAAGCGGCGGGGCGTCCGGATACGGCGCCGATATCATGGCCGCATCGAGGCTGGCCGTGGCAGACTTTAACGAGCATCTGGCCGAGAGGGGAGCCGCATGGCGGCTGGTCCCCGTATACGTGGACAGCCTCACGGATCCGGGAGCCGTCATACCGGGCCTGGAGTACCTCGACGCGCTGAGGGTGGAGGTGGTGGCCGGCCCCTCCATAGACCTGTTCGGCGCCGAGGTCTCCGCGCTTGCCTCCGACCGCGGCATGCTTCTGCTCAGCTGCTGCTCGGTAACGCTGGAGAGCGCCATACCGGGCGACAACCTGTACAGGATGACCCCCAACCAGACCCACCACGGCATCATACTGGCAGATATCATGTACGAGGGCGGCAAGACCTTGGTTGTGCCGGTGGGCCGCAACTCCGCGTGGGTCACCGACCTTCTGGAGTCTGCCGTGGAGCGGTTTACGGAGCGGGGTGGCGAGGCCGCGGATATGGTGGTGTATGACACGTATGAGGAATTCGGCGAGGGGCTGGCCCGCATGGACGATATGGCCCGCGAGGCCGGGGACGCGCTGGGATACGACCGGGTGGCGGTGCTGTACGTGGGGTTCGAGGAGACGTTCGAGCTGATACGGGACGCCGCCGGGTACGGGGGACTGGCCGGCGTACAGTGGTTCAGCGCCGACGCCAACACACTGCTGCACGATCATCCGCTGGATGCGGCCGCCTCCGTCAACTTTACCGTCGTGCAGCCGGTCTCGCTCGGCGACCAGCGGAGCGCGGCCCTCGGAGAGCGCCTGGCCCGGGAGCTGGGGAGACTCTCCAGCGTTTACGCGTACCAGCAGTACGACGCGGTGTGGCTCTTGGGAATGGCCGTCTTGGAGAGCGGCAGAACCGACGCCGGCACGCTAAAGGCATACCTGGACGGCCACACGCACGCGGGGGTGGGCGGGGCCATCGCCTTCGACGTGTACGGGGACAGGGGTTCGGCCGCGTACGGCGTATGGCACATACGCGACGATACGTGGGCCCTGACGGACATCATAGACAGCGCCGACGGCCCGCTGCACTGCCTAGATATAGTCAACGGCCGGCCACACTTTACCCTGGAGCACCTGCAGCATCTCTTCGGGCAGGCGGCCCAGCCGGATCCGGACATGTGCGGGACACCGACGGCCCGCTGACCGGCATCGAGGGGCCGTCCGGCGGACGGATGTCCGGTGGTTTAGTCCCGACTAATTTTCCCTAGCTTTAAATAATAATATCGGGTTATGGAACGTATGCCAATTCCGGAGAACTTCCCCGAAGGCTTTGAGCCCAAAGGCAAGATACTGAACTCGGACGGTAACTTCCACTTCATGTGGGGGCCCGGCCGGGCGGACGCTGAAAGCGCCACCAACGAGGAGGTCCAAGAGGCTTACAAGAGTCGCGGCGAGGAGTACGTCCCGCTGGGAGTCAGTGGCACCATGGTGGCCGTGGACTGGGACTCGTGCGTGGCCGACGGAGCCTGCATAGAGGCCTGCCCCGTCCAGGTCTTCCAGTGGTACCGCACCGAGAAGGACATTCCGGCCGCCGACGTGGTGGGCCAGACCTTTGATGGTTCGGGCGAGGCCGTAAAGGAGGAGCGTACCGACTACACCGACAAGGCCGACCCGATACGGGAGCACGACTGCATCTACTGCATGGCGTGCGTCTCGGTCTGCCCGCCCGAGGCCATACAGGTGGACCAGTCCAACATGGAGGCACACGACAAGGCAGCCGGCACATACGTGAAGCTGACCGCGGGAACCAACCCCCACGCCCACGACTAGGCGTCTTTTTCTTCTCTTTTTATACCGAACAGTTTTATCGCTGGCGCATGGCTCCGTTCCCGCAGAGGTCGCCTAGCCTGGTAGGGCGCGGGCCTTGAGAGCCTGTGTCGGCAACGACACGGGGGTTCGAATCCCCCTCTCTGCGCCAGGTTTGGCTGCGGGCGCCGCATTGCGGAGCGGGCGGCTTGCGGATATGCGCCTTCTGTAGTGGCCATTCTGCAGCTCGCAGGGAACACCGTGTGGCTGGGGTGGTTGGCCGGTACGGGCTTTGGGAGTGTGGGCGTGCCCGGCGCCGGCCGGCACATGGGCCGTGGCCAAGGTAGCCACACCAGGACTGCCTGGGCATGCGCCCTGTCGGCCGGCATGCATTCTGCTGGCGCATGTGTGATGGGCGCATCTGGCGGGCGCGTGTCCGCGCCGGATGCAGTCTAGTGGACCACGAGCGAGAGGGCGGCCCTCGTCTCGGCAGGAACGGGCGGCGCCGTTCCCTGCATGCCGGCGCGCGGCAGGAGTGGCCCGGCGCCGCAAAGCCTGAATACGCCTCCGCCGCTCATCACTGTGATGTACCAGTATGCGGCGCTGGCACTGTGCGTGCTGGCGCTGGCCTTTTGCACGTCGGAGGCGTATACGGGCGTCCAGCTGGAGCCGGTGCTACAGGGCCTGGAGACGCCTTGGGATGTGGCCTTTGGCCAGAACGGGTGGCTGTATGTCACCGCCCGGCCCGGGGTGCTGTACGGCATATACCAGGGTGATATGGCGGAGCTGCTCCGCCTGCCGGTAGGCGGCGGGGAGGGTGGCATGCTGGGGGTCGCCACGCTAGACGACATGGTGTACGTGTACCGCACCGACGCCACGAGGGGGAACATGGTCTCCAGGTACGTGCACGATGCCGACGGGTTCCGGCACGACATGGACATCATAGACGGCATACCGGCGGCCTCGTTCCACAACGGCGGCCGCATACGCTTCGGCCCCGACTCCATGCTGTACGTGGGGACGGGCGACGCCGGCGACCCGCGCCTCTCGCAGGACGTGTCGTCGGTGGCCGGCAAGATACTCCGTTTAAACCCCGACGGCACCATACCGCCTGACAATCCGGCGCCGGATAGCCCCGTGTACGCGTACGGCCTGCGCAACCCCCAGGGCATGGCGTGGGACTACAACGGCACCATGTTCGCCACCGACCATGGGCCCTCGGGGTTCTTGGAGTGGGCCCACGACGAGATCAACCGCATAGAGCCGTATGGAAACTACGGCTGGCCCGACTCGGTGGGCGACCGCGTCGCCGAGGGAACCATTCCGCCCCTGATACACTCGGGTTTGGACACTTGGGCCCCCTCTGGACTGGCATTTGTGGAGAACGGCGACATCCCACAGTGGGAGGGAATGCTGCTGTACGGGGCCCTGCGCGGGGCACACCTGGGGGTGGTCTCGCCGGACGGCTCGCTCCATGTGGTCGAGTTTGCCGGCGAGCAGGGCCGGATCCGCGCCCCCATTCAGCACCCCAACGGCACCATATACCTGATAACCAGCAACACCGACGGGCGGGGCCTGCCGCGCCCCGGCGACGACATGATGCTGCGGGCGGTTCCCGATCCATACATATCAGAGACGTACCGGGATACCGCCGCCGGTCTGTGGAAGATGTACTGGAGTGGAGCCATAGGGGAGAGGGATATACGGACGGCTCTGGAATACCTGTCATCCCTGGGCTGAGGCGGGGGCTCCGCCAGCCTATATGCAAGAACGGCGGCCGGCAGGGCCCTCTTGATCTCTAGCAGATCGTATCCCGTTCAACTCCAGTCAGTCTAAACTCTAAAACAAGGCCGCCCCACTACCATACAAGTGGCCGACAAGTGGAGTGTGATGATCGTGGCGGCTGGAATCGTGGTGGCCGCCTCTGTGGTAACCATACTGTTTCTATCGCCGCCGGCCCCAGCCGAGACCCGCCCCTCCACCGGGTTCCCATACTGCCTCAGGCTGCTGCAGTGCGGCAACGTCCCCGAGTTTGCGGGGGTACCATACGATCAGATGATCATAATAGCGAAAAACTACAATGCCTGCTTTGAGGACTTCAAGATAGAGCAGACCTGCAACGTCCAGGTGAGACAGGACATAGAGCGGTTCCACGAGCTGGGGTTCGTGACGCTGCGGTAACGCCGGGCTATTCCCGCGGGGGGCGGCGTGATATGGTGCGGCGCTGCCATTGACATCGTGTCCGGCAGGTACAACGGCGCCGTGGAGGCGCCCACATGCCCCAACGCGGCCGGGCCGCCCGCTACTGCGGGAGCCGCATGCTGCGGCTTTTATTGTGGAACGGAACCCCGCCGTACCATGATGCGGGCCGGCGCCCCACCAGATCCGCTCGACGCGCTCCTGGCCTTGGAGGCGCGGCGGTTCGGGTACGCTTCCACATACGATCCCATACTGGCCATGAGCGCCTCGCGGGTGGACCCGCTCCCCCACCAGATAGACGCGGTGTACGGGCGCCTGCTCAGGATGCCCCGGATACGGTACCTCTTCGCCCACGACCCGGGGGCCGGCAAGACCGTAATGGCCGGCCTGGCGCTGAAAGAGCTGAAGATGCGACACCGCATACGCCGCATCCTGATAGTGGTGCCCGGCCAGCTCCGGGAGCAGTGGCGCTGGGAGATGCTGGACAAGTTCGACGAGCGGTTTGAGGTGGTCGACCGGCGCCGCTACGGCGAGGCGGGGGGCGCCAGGGTCTGGGACGCCGACCAGATCATCACATCAATAGACTTTGCCAAGCGCGCCGACATACTGGAGTCGCTGGGAACGGTCCGGTTTGATATGGTGATAGTGGACGAGGCGCACAAGATGAGCGCCTATTCCACGGGGCGCAGCACCACCAAGACCCGGCGGTACCGCCTGGGAGAGACCCTCTCGGACATATCAGAGAACCTGCTGTTCCTGACGGCCACCCCGCACAAGGGAGACCCGGCCAACTTCCGGCTGCTTCTGGACCTGCTGGAGCCGGGCTACTTTGCCGCCGACGGGATGATGGCCGGCTCCGTAAGGGACGGGGACAACCCCCTGTTTCTGAGGCGCGCCAAAGAAGACATGGTGGACTTTGGGGGCCGCCCGCTATTTGTGCCGCGTACGGTGTCGACCCCTGATGTGGCCCTGTCGTCGGAGGAGCGGCGGCTGTACGAGTCCCTGTCCCGGTACGTGCACGAGCAGTACAACCTGGCCCTGCAGTCGGCCAAGGGGCACAACATCACATTCGCGCTCATCATACTGCAGAGGCGGTTCGCCTCCAGCATACACGCCCTGCTGGAGTCGCTGAGGCGGAGGCGGGACCGGCTTTACCAGCTGCTTCAGGGGGCCGGGAAGGCCGCCGAGATAATGCGGGAGGCCGGGGAGGACACCATACGGTACATGGACCGCATGGACGAGCTCTCCGAGGAGGAGCGGTGGGACGAGGAGAAGAAGTGGGAGGTCCTCAGCGTGGCACGCAGCCGCGACGAGCTGGAGGCCGAGATCAAGACGCTGGAGGATATCATGTCGCAGGCAGATAGCATAATGCGCCGGGGGGCCGAGACGAAGCTGGCCCAGCTGAGGGAGACCATGGAAACCCTGGACCGGAACGACCCCGACGAGAAGGTGCTGGTGTTCACCGAGTCCAAGGACACCTTGGACTATCTGGCGGCCCGGATGCGGGAGTGGGGGTATGAGGTGAACACCATACACGGGAGCATGGCCCCGGCCGCCCGCAAGGAGGCCGAGGCCGTATTCCGGGACCGCACCCGGGTGATGGTGGCCACCGAGGCCGCCGGCGAGGGGATAAACCTGCAGTTCTGCCACATAATGGTGAACTACGACCTCCCCTGGAACCCCAACCGCCTGGAGCAGAGGATGGGGCGCATACACCGGTACGGCCAGAGGCGCCCGGTGCGCGTCTTCAACATGGTATATGCGGACACCCGGGAGGGGCAGATAATGCAGACCCTGTTCGCGAAGCTCCAGGAGATAAAGGAGGCCGTGGGGAGCGACAAGGTCTTTGATGTCATAAGCGACATCATCCCGGGGCGGAGCCTCTCGCAGATGCTGCTGGACACCGCGGTCAGCTCCCGCAGCCAGGACCAGATAATGCGGGAGCTGGGCGAGGCGGTGGCCCCCGACAGCGAGCGCATACGGGAGTACATGAAAGACGGGCTGGCCACCAAGTACATGGACCTCACCCCCCTGCGGGACGTCCGGGACGCGGCCCGGGAGGGGCGTCTGGTCCCCGGGTACGCGGCGCAGATGCTGGCGCTCATACTGGGCCGGGCCGGCGGCTCGGTGACGCATGTGTCCGACGGGGTGGCCTCGGTGAGGATGCCCGAGGAGATGGCGCTGCGGGCCGGATACCGCACCGACACACTGCCGGCCGTGGCATTCGACAAGCGGACCCGGATGATGCATCCCGGCGCCGAGCTGGTGACCGTCGGCCATCCGCTGTTCGAGGCGGCGCTGGACTGGGCCCGGGGGCTGTACGGCGCCGGCCCCGAAGCGGTCTTTACGGATCCGTACGGCACCGACGGATACATGGTGTTTCACGAGGGCGAGGTGGTAGACGGGACGGGCCGCGCCGCCGCCAAGATGATGACCGCCTGCGTGTGCAACGGGGACGGGGCCCGGGACGTCCCGCCCTCGGCCATCCTGGACCTGTACATGGGGGGCGCCCCGGCAGCGCCGGCCGGATACGAGGCGGCCGTGCTGGAGTCGGAGGGGGCGGCCGCCTCGGCGCTGGCCGGGCAGGTGGACCGCGTACGGAAGGAGCGGGAGGGCCGCGCCGCCTCGTCCGAAAAGTACGGGCTGGCCTCCATGGACATACTGCTGCAGAGGATAGGCGACGACATAGTGGGCCTGCTGGCCAAGAAGAGGGCCGGCGGCAACGTTAACCTGGCCATACACAACAAGCGGGAGGATCGCAAAAAGTACCTCCAGGCCAAGGCCGGGCTGCGCCGCCGCACCAGGATGGAGGGGATGCTGTCCGCCGGCCGGCCGGTTCTGGCGGGGGTGATACGCGTGGTTCCCGGCCCCGCCGAGGAGGTGCGGGCGCGGCTGCGGGCGCTGGACGCGGCGATGCGGTTCGAGACGGGGCGGGGCGCCAGCCCCCGCGACGTGCACGGCAGCGGCCGCGGGTTTGATATCGTGTCGGAGGGTCCGGAGCCGCGGTACATACTGGCCCGGCCCGTCATGGACGGCTACGTCAGGCTCACGCCCAACGAGTGGCTCCGGGCGGCCATGCTGGCAGGCCTGTGCCACCTGTATGTGGCCGACGGTGATACGGTGCTCGCGGTGCAGAACCCGGCCGGGGCGCTCTCCCCCGAGACGCGCGCCGACGGGTACTACGTGGACGCGGGCGCGCTCCCTACAGGTCGCTGACCGTCTCCAGGAGGAGGCGCCGGCCGGGGTGAGCGGCGCGCATGTCTCCCAGCAGCGTATCGAAGGCCTCCCCGCACCCGGGTATCTCGCGCAGCCACATGAGGTGGTCCTTCACCTTGGAGTAGTGGTCCCGGCCCGTGCGGGAGGCGGCAAACTCCAGGATCTTTCTGCCGTACGCCCCAAAGTACTTGGCGCCGTACCTGCGGGCGAGCCGGGGCCTGAACTCGTGGTATATGTCCAGCGTGTCGGCGGCTTCTACGGTATCCATGGCCTCCCCGTGCATGCCCTCGCGCATGTACATCTCCACGACGCGGCCCGCGTCCGGCCGGATCATGGCGTCGCGCAGGCGGCGCAGCTCCGCCCACCAGTCGGGGGAGTGCCCCTTCATCATGTCCAGGTACGTCCACTCCCCGGTGTCCAGGAAGAGCTGCCGGGCCGTGTTCATGTAGTCGGGGTCTCCGGCCTCAAAGATCTCCAGGGCTGCCCGGCCCACCGCGACACTGCCGGGGAACGCGGCGGCCGCCTCCCGGGCGGCCCGCCGAGCATGCTCGGGGTCCTCGTGTAATAACATCCTCATGTACCTGAGGCACAACCCCTCGTCTATGTGGTATGCCTCGGACAGGAACCGGACGGCCTGCCCGCGGCGCCCGGTCTCCTCCAGTATGTGGGCCTTTACGCGCGCCAGGGCGGCCATGCTGTGCTTGGGAATGTCTGAGCGCAGGGACTCGTTGACCATGCACTCCATCAGTTCGGTGTCTTGGGTGGTGACGCACATGGTCTCCAGGGCATCGGCGTAGTGGGGCGCGAGGCGCCCGTCGGATGCGGCGCACAGCCCCAGCACGCGCGACACGTACTCGGCCTTCTTTTGCGAGTCGGGGTCCTCCCGCGCCACCGACTCGGCCATATGCTGCACGGCCTCTATGGTGCAGTCTGCATAGAACCCGTCGGGGTCCTCGGTGGAGTCCATGTGTTCGGTGATGGCCGACGCTAGGGCCAGGTAGGCGCCCGTCGCCTCGGCGTGCTCGCCGTCCTCCCGGCAGTCCCGGGCTATGTTGAATATCTCGTCTAGGTTCAGGTTGCCCCGTATCCGGCCCCTGGCCAGGGCGTCCTGGTACATTCGCCCCAGAAGGCGGACGGGATCCTGCCGCGCCGAGGGGTCCCTGAGGCCCATCTCCTCAATGAACTCCGCGTACATGCCGCCGTCGTGCTTGAGCTTGGCGGCCAGAAAGCCCAGCGTATTCTCGGCGGGGAGGGTGGCCAGGAACCTGTCCACGGCCTTTGTGCGCCTCTGCTCCCGCTCCAGCAGCTCCTCTAGGTTGTGGTGTACGTGCAGCATCGCGGCTACCATGTGCTTGCAGAACCACCCGTACTGTCCGTACGGGCAGGTGCACCTGACCGCCTCGTCGTCCAGGCTCAGGAATATGTCGTACTTTTGCGCCCCGGACGTCTTGGCCTCGGCCATGCCGCCGTCGAGCCGCACGGAGGCTATCCTGTTTCCCTTGTAGTACTTGGCGCCTTGGTTGTATACGCCTCTGGTGCATTGCTGGCGCACCAGCGAGGGGTGGGTGAACTGGTGCCATGCAGCCCTGATGCTCTCCTCTGACACGGCTTGGCGTGGGCCGGGGGCCATTATACGGATTGCGGAGGGGCGCTTAACATGGAACGGAGTATGTGTTGCCGGGGGTCTGCCCAGCCACTACAGGGGGCAGCAGCTGTATCGGTGCTCAGTGTGCAGGGGGAGGGGTCAATACCACCGTGGACGAATAAGGGAAAGGAACAATGGCTGGTGCAATGAACAGCATGTAGGCGCCGTCTGCGCTGTCAAGGCTGCCGTCTATTCCGATGTAGTATCTCCCGGAGATCTCGTGTTCTAGAAATGCCGACTCCACCAATCCGCCATTACCACCAGATGACACGTGCCACGAGTGGCCGCCGGGTCCGTATATGCCAATTCCCATGCTATAGTTAGCCTGGGTATCTTCTACCGTCACCGTTATGATGTGGGACTCTCCCTCCTCGGCCTCGAACACGAAGAAATCCACATCGCCGGCATAGTCCAGAGCTCCCTCTATGACATCGCGGACCTCCACAAAACTGGCCTCTTCCAACAGGTTGCCGTGATCATCGCCGACATCCGGGAGTATGGCCAGGGTGTAGGATCCTGTACCTTCGCCTGTTATCTCTACATAGTATTGGTTTGCGGCTAGCGCGTCCCAACGGATGAGCGATGCTAGGGGGTGCCTTTGGCCGTCGCCGGATGCCAGTTCCTCCCCGCCGGCATCATACAGGGTAGCCATGGGGTTGGTCAGGGCTTCCGAGCTCACGGCTATCCGGTATGGGCCGTCCTTCTCTACTTCAAAGGCAAAGACATCCATATCGCCGTGGTAGTCCAGCTTCCCCCGAACGTCCTCATCGACCGGTATGGGCCCAGCCTCCCGGACCGTGTTCGGGTAGTCATCGGTGCCCTCGTACGGCGCTATGAACAGGACATAGGGACCCGTATCCCCGGAGATGCCGGCCACGCTGAGGTGGTGGCTTCCGGTCTGCGGAGCCTTCCAGACTATGCTTGGTATGTGGCCGTATGCGGAACCGTCAGGGGATGCCAGCGGCCGCACGTCGGCATCATACAAGACCAACATGGGCTCGCGCAGCCCGCTCAGTACACCCATCCGGTAGATGCTGCCCTCTTCGGCCTCAAAGACAAAGAAGTCGGCATCCCTTGCGTAGTCCAGTGTGCCCACCTCCGATATGCCGACCGTCATCGGCGTGGCCCCCATTCCCGTGTTGGCGTGGTCGTCGTGGGGGGTATGCGCAACCGGGGGGACCTCGGGCGGCGTGGCCTGGCCGTACCCGCTGTCTCCCCAACAGACCACGGCGCCGCCTGCCTCCACCCCGCAGGTGTGCACGTATCCGGCGCTCACCGATACGAATGTCCCCTCCGGCGGCGTGGCCTGGCCGGCAAAGGATCCATACCAGTCCTCGTTGGATCCCCAGCACTCCACACTCCCGTCGTCCCTCACCCCGCAGGTGTGCTCGCGCCCGGCGCTCACCGACAGGAACGTGCCCTCCGGCGGCGTGGCCTGGCCGACAAAATGTCCGCCCCATATTTGGTTGGATCCCCAGCACTCCACACTTCCGTCGTCCCTCACCCCGCAAGCGTGCCTGTCCCCGGCGCTCACCGACAGGAACGTACCCTCCGGCGGCGTGGCCTTATAGTTGCCCTCGTTGGATCCCCAGCACTCCACACTCCCGTCGTCCCTCACCCCGCAGGTGTACTCGTATCCGGCGCTCACCGATTGGAACGTACCCTCCGGCGGCGTGGCCTGGCCGGTAAAGGATCCATACTCGCCCTCGTTGGATCCCCAGCACTCCACACTCCCGTCGTCCCTCACCCCGCACGTGTGATCGTGTCCGGCGCTGACCGAGTTGAAGGAAAATCCCAAAGGCGTGGCCTGGCCGGTAAAGGATCCATACTCGCCCTCGTTGGATCCCCAGCACTCCACACTTCCGTCGTCCCTCACCCCGCAGGTATGAAAGTCTCCGGCATCGATTGATACAAAGGGGCCGCCGGGCGGCGTGGCCTGGCCTGTAAAGGATCCGTACCAGTCCTCGTTGGAGCCCCAGCAGATGACAGAGCCATTTGTCCTGACCCCGCAACTGTGGATAGTCCCGGAGCTGACCGAAGCAAACGGCCCCAGACCTTCTCCGCTCCGCGTCGTTTCAGGAGCCGGCGTGGGCTGGTCGGGGGTTCTAGTCTTCCCGAATCTGTCATCGCCCCAGCACTCCGCTGTTCCGTCGTCCCTCACCCCGCAGGTGTGCCCGTATCCTGCGCTGACCGAGACGAACGCACCCTCCGGCGGCATGGCCTGGCCTGCAAAGAATCCATAAGCGCTGTCGGATCCCCAGCACTCCACACTCCCGTCGTCCCTCACCCCGCAGGCGTGTTCGTATCCTGCGCTGACCGAGACGAACACACCCTCCGGAGGCGTGGCCTGGCCATGTTGGTCATCGCCCCAGCACTCCGCTGTTCCGTTGTCCCTCACCCCGCAGGTGTACTCGTATCCGGCGCTCACCGACAGGAACGCACCTTCCGGCAGCGTGGCCCCCGGCCACCATCCCAATCCCCAGCACTCCACACTCCCGTCGTCCCTCACCCCGCAGGCGTGCCTCTCCCCGGCGCTCACCGAGGCGAATGCACCATCGGGCGGTCGGGCCCGGCCGTGCTCGTTGGACCCCCAGCACTCCACACTCCCGTCGTCCCTCACCCCGCAGGCGTACTCGTGCGCGGAGCTGACCGATAGGAACGTGCCCCCCGGCGGCGTGGCCTGGCCGACAAAAAGTCCGTCCCGTCTTTGGTTGGATCCCCAGCACTCCACACTTCCGTCGTCCCTTACCCCACACGTGTGCTCGTATCCTGCGCTGACCAAAACAAACACACCTTCCGGCGGCATGGCCTGGCCGACAAAAAGTCCGTCCCATCTTTGGTTGGATCCCCAGCACTCCACACTTCCGTCGTCCCTCACCCCACACGTGTGCCTATCCCCGGCACCAACAGAGGTGAAAGCCGGGGCCTTGCCACCGGCATCCGTCCCGCCGCTGCCATCCGGCTGCGGCGTGGCCGGCACAACGGGCATTTCCATAGGGGCAGGTTCCGGCTGGACCATTTGAGCCGCTCTGTAATCCAACTCTGCTGCTACTGTTATTGTGTCTTCTTCGCTGAGGCCCACCGAATAGACGGAGATGACAAGACGGTCGCGGGAGAATACAATTTGCTGCATCTGAAACTCCTGATCCTCCACACTCCCGCCAACGGTGAGTATGAATGCCTCATCGCCCAGACCGGCCGCATCCAGCGAGCCAGTCGTCCACTCCGTCAGGTTTACCTCCCCGATCGACCCCAATACCTCGGCAAACTCGTCGGTCGCCCCAACCTCTTGAATGATATCCGGAGTGATGCTTGATAATAGCCACTCTGAAATTTGAACGACAGCGCCCGCCGTGTCCGAGCTGTCCAAGAGTTGGATGACCAACATGACAGTATCCGGCAGCTCCAAACTGCTTGGGTGTTGGGTGTATGCGACCGACAAACTGGGAGTGCCTAAATCCTGGGCGAGGATCTCGCTTACCACTACAAGGTCTGTCAGGTGGCCGGTGATGTTGGCAATTTGGCGTAGGTCGTAGCCTTCTGCCAGCGCTGTGGCCTCTGCCTCCGGGTCTATTTGGAACATGGGTGGGTCGTCAGAGGCGCCGCCGGACGGCATCGACACTGCCATGGAATCGGACGGAGCAGGTTTGATAATTGGCTCGCCCTCTACAACAACGGTCTGTCCCGGACCGAGCCCCGGACCCACCGACTCTATATTGAGCTGGGTATGCACGTGGTACACACCTTCATCCAGAGCCCTTGCAGAGATTGAATACGGAATAACCGAGTTGCCCGCAATGTCAAAGTTGCCGGGCGGATCCTCGGTGCCGGTGTCCGGGTTCACAAAGGATTGGTTGCCCGCAATGTCAAAGTTGCCGGGCGGATCCCTGGCCACTATCTCCCACCTGTTTCCGCCGTCTGCAGATTCGGTGGATATCGATATCCATCCGCGGAGATCCCTTTCAACCAAGCTGACCAACCGCCCCTGTATGGTCAGTATCTCGCCGGTCTGCAGGGACTGCCTGTTGAATGTCTCATCCTCGATCCGGACGAAGCGGCTCTGAAGCTGTGCTTGCACACCGTGGGCTTCAGCAGACGGGAAGAGGGTATTTGCCCAGTCAAAGCCCAGCGTGCCCGCTACCAGCACCACGCTTAGACACAATACGATTGTCTTTTGATTGACAGTTGCCAACTTTTGTTTGGAGTGGAGGGGCTGATCATTATAAGACTTTTTTTGCAGTAACGCCGGAAGAGCACATTCCCATTTACTTGGTGTTTGGGGACACATTATATGGCGCCACCGCCCCGCACTAACACGTGAGCGTAACGGTAGTGGTGGGCGGCTTCTACGGCGACGAGGGAAAGGGCAAGATGATATCGTACCTGGCCGCCGCCGACGACCCAGATATAGTGGCGCGGGGCGGGGCCGGGCCGAATGCCGGCCATACCATCCGCCGCGGGGACCGCACGTACAAGATCCGCATGCTGCCCAGCGGCTTTCTGAACCACCGCTCTCAGGTGCTGGTGGGCCCCGGCGTCGTGGTTAACCCGGCCATACTCCTGCGGGAGATCGAGGAGTTCGGGGCGGGGGGACGCGCCTTCGTGGACCGCAACTGTGGTATCATAGAGCAGTCCCATATGGACGCGGACTCGGGCTCCCACCTGGGGAAGAAGATCGGCAGCACCGGCTCGGGGACGGGCCCGGCCAACGCGGCCCGGGCCATGCGGACCCTGCGGCTGGCCCGGGACGTGGAGTCGCTGTCCGGCGTAATTGTAGACGTCCCCGGGCGCATCCACCAGACCATGCGGTCAGGGGGAAATGTCCTGATAGAGGGCACCCAGGGCACGTTCCTCTCCCTGTGGCACGGAACATACCCGTACGTGACCTCCAAGGACGTGACGGCCTCGGCCATATGCGCCGACGTGGGCGTGGGGCCCACCGCGGTGGACTCGGTGGTGCTGGTGCTAAAGTCGTTCGTGACCCGGGTGGGCACCGGGCCCCTGGCCGGGGAGCTGCCCGACGACGAGACGGCGCGCCGCGGATGGTCGGAGCGGGGCACCGTGACGGGGCGCCCCCGGCGGGCCGCGCCGATGGATTATGGTTTGGTCCGGCGGGCCGTGATGCTGAACGGGGCCACCCAGATAGCCCTCACCAAGCTGGACGTGGTCTTCCCGGAGTGCTCCGGCGCCACCTCGTACGGGGACCTGCCCGGGGCGGCCGTCTCCTTCGTGGAGGAGCTGGAGCGGAACGCCGGGATTCCCGTCTCCCTGATAGGGACCGGACCCGAGGAGTCGGCAGTCATAGACAGGAGGGGCGGCGCGTGACGGCCGCATTCCGGGAGAGGCTGGCCGAGGCGGCCCGCCGGGGCGGCCCCATCATACTGGCCGCCGACCTGCCGCCGGATGCCGACATCGTGCGTGATACCGTCTCCATGCTGGATACGCTGCAGGGGAGCATCTGCGCCGTAAAGATGAACCTCCAGGCGCTGCTGCCATTGGGTGCGGGGGAGATACGCCGCATCACGCACCACGCAGCGGGTTTGGACCTGCAGTGCATAGCCGACATCAAGCTGAACGACATAGGAAACACCAACGCGGCCGTCTCTAGGATGCTGTGGGGGGCGGGCTTTGACGCCCTCATAGCCAACCCCATAATGGGCCCCTCGGCCCTCTCGAAGCTGGCCGGCTCGGCGCACCAGAAGGAGCGGGGGATAATATCATTGTGCCACATGAGCTCGCACGAGGGGGCCGTGTCATACGAGATGCAGGTGGGCGGCAGGGCCCTGTACACCAAGTTCCTGGACTGGGGGCTGGCCGCCGGGGTCGACGGCATCGTGGTGGGGGCCACCTTCCCGCACATAATATCGGCGTGCCGGCGGGAGGCCGGTGGCTCCGTTGATATAGTCTCGCCGGGGGTCGGGGCGCAGGGGGGTAGCGCCCGGGAGGCGTTCGAGCGTGGCTCCGACTACATCATAGTGGGGAGGGGCCTTCTGGAGTCGGACGACCCGGCCCGGACGGCTAGGTCACTGCTCCCTTGACTCTAGGAAGCGGCGGGCGCAGCCCAGCACCCTCCGGGCGTTCCTGAAGGTGACCTGCCCGAGGGACTGCTCGTAGCTGCACCACATGTAGTCCTGATGCTCCTCGGAGAGGCGGACGCGGTCGGTTTCGGTGGACGCCAGGAAGAAGACCACCTGCTTGACGCGGTTCTTGCCGCCGAACCTGTAGGTGTACCTTATGCGCCGCCGGAATCCCTCCACAAAGTCCACGTCGGTTATGCCGGTCTCCTCGTACAGCTCCCGGACGGCCGCCTGCATCTCCGTCTCGCCGGGCTCCAGATGGCCCTTGACAAAGTCCCAGTGGCCGGAGGGGTAGTGCAGCAGCAGGAACATGTTCCCGGCCCCGGTCTTCCGGTAGAGCACAACACCCGCTGATGATTCCATGGGGTCTGGTGCCCCCGGCCACGTTAATTTGTTGACATGCCGAACCGCCCCGGCCTACCTTCCCATGCGCCGCCTCCGCCTCTGGTAGATGCGTACGGCCCGGAGTAGATCTATCTTGCGGAACTCCGGCCACATTATGTCCATGAAGACCAGCTCGCTGTATGCGCTCTGCCACAGCAGAAAGCCGCTGAGCCTCTTCTCGCCGGAGGTCCGCAGCACCATGTCCGGGGACGGCTGCGGAAGGTACGAGGTGTACAGGCTCTCCTCGATGTGCGCGGCCGTTATGCCGTCCACGTCCAGCCCGCCGTCGCGGATGCGGGAGCCGATCTTCTTGACCGCGTCGACCAACTCGTTCTGGCCCCCGTACGCCATGGCCACGTTCAGGTAGCGGCGGTCATACCCCGAGGTGGCCTCGTCCAGCTTGGATATTATATCCTGGATAGGCCCGGGGAGCAGCTCGGTGCGGCCGATGGCGCGCACCCTCATGCGGTTGCGGTGTATACGGGGGTCGTCGTACAGCTTGCGGAGGCGCGCCTCTATCAGCTCGTACAGGTATTCCAACTCTGCATCGTTCCGGGACAGGTTCTCGGCGGACAGCACGTACAGCGTTATGATGCGTATGCCCAGCTCCTCGCACCAGTCCAGCAGGTTCTCGACGGCGTCGGCCCCCCGGAAGTGCCCCGACCTCTCGGCCATTATCTGTCTCTTGGCCCACCGCCGGTTCCCGTCCAGTATCACTGCTATGTGGCCGGGTATGTCGCCGTGCCGCGTCTCGCGCTCCAGGCGCCGCGCGTATATGTTGTACAACCCAGAGTACCGCAGTAGTGCGTCGCGAGCGCGGCCCATTGCAGGCGCTGGCACCGGGTCATATTTAGTCCACGTGGGAGGCCCTGTCCCGCCTGCTCCTCCAGAAGAGGACCCCGGCGGCCACCAGGGTGGCGGCCAGGCCGCCCAGCAGGGGTATTATAAGCGAGAAGGAGCTCTCGTCATGCAGCACTATGTTTGTGAACTGGTATACGGTGGGGTACAGCGAGCCCAATACCACCAGCCGCAGTATGTAGCCGGCGTGGACTCGGGTCCTCCCTATGAGGCTGGCCAGCGGCGCACCCGCCAGGACGGCCCCCACCCCCACCCACAGTATGGGCAGGGCGCCGGCCACGAACTGGCCCAGCACAGTCTTGTCGGTTATGGCCACCGCAATGTCCATCCCAAAGACGGCGGGATCCAGCGACGTCAGGCCGGCGGGAACCGACGAGAGCATCAGCACGGCGCCGCCCAGCAGCATGAAGAGCCGGATGAAGCCGGCCGGCGTGGGACGGGTCCATCCGGAGAGGACCTTGTCCACGTCGAACGCCCGTACCAGCAGGGCGCCGCCGAAGACGCTGACCAGCACGGCGAATATCTCGGCGGTATACCCAAAGACGCTGCCTATCCCGCCTATCAGAAGCAGCACTCCGGGCAGCCCCAGAAAGAACTTTGAGTATTTCGGGTCGTAGGCTATCATCTTGAGGTACCTGCCCAGGACAGCGTACGAGTATTCCACGGTGCGGCTGGTCTTCATAACCACCCTCTTTACGGAGACGATGGGCACCACACCCTGTATGACCGGTATGACAGACTCGTCGTCCTCGCCGTCGGAGACTATGACGGCCCCGGTGGCCGGGAACCTCTCCAAGGCGAGGCGTATCTCGCCGGCTATCTTCTCGTCGGCGTGCATTCCCCGGTCCGCCGAGCCGGCCACCGTGATCACTTCGGCGGCATACCCCTTGCTTATGATGTCCTCGTAGGTCTTCACCGCGGCGAATATGGAGTTGGAGTCGGCGTCCTCGGGGTCCTCCAGCGCCAGCCGCTGTGCCGCCTCTATGCAGGCGTCCCGCCCAAAGGTGGGGGTGGCTATGTTGGCCTTGTCGCCCACATCATTGTCCCGGTCCACGCATATAACCAAGAGCTTCTGGTCGGCCTTCTGCGTCTGGGGATACTTGGAGGTCTGCTTCAACCCGTATGATAGCGGGGATGCGCTGTTAAAGTTTGTGGATCCCACCTTCCGGGGTTGGTGCAAAAATCCCTCTCCACCTTCCGCAACGCATTTGAGTACCCGCCGCGCCCTGTGGCGCCATGTACGACCGCCGACTGACGATGCTGGGCCTGGCACTGCTGGGGGTCACGCTCCTGTTGTACTACATGGAGGAGGGGGACGGCTTCCGCTACTCGTACGTCACGGGGGTGGCCATGCTGGCGGTCTTTTTGGTGTCGTTTGTGCGGTTCAACGTGAAACATTTGGGATCCGGCAAGAAATAATAGCCATAAGACGTTACCATACCTCGCGTGAAGTACATCTTTGTCACCGGGGGGGTGATGTCGGGCCTGGGCAAGGGCGTGGTGGCCTCCTCGACGGCCAAGCTCCTCCAACTGGCCGGGCTGGATGTCTCCTGTGTCAAGATAGATCCCTACCTGAACTACGACGCCGGGACCATGAATCCGGTGGCCCACGGCGAGGTCTTTGTCACCGAGGACGGCGGGGAGTGCGACATGGACATGGGAAACTACGAGCGGTTCCTGAACCGCAACATGCCCAAGAGCCACAACATCACGACGGCGCAGGTCTTCTCGTCGGTCATAGAGGCAGAGCGGGACGGCAGGTACCTGGGGGCCTGCGTCCAGATAATACCGCACGTGACCGATGAGATAAAGCGCCGCATAGCAGCCATAGGGGAGGACGAGTCGCTGGACGTGCTGGTGGTGGAGTGCGGCGGGACGGTGGGCGACATCGAGTCGCTGCCGTTTCTGGAGGCGCTCCGGCAGATGGGTGTGGCCGGCCCGCCAGATGACAGGGCGCTCTTCGTGCACGTCACGCTGGCGCCGTCGCTGGAGGTGGTGGGCGAGCAGAAGACCAAGCCCACGCAGCACAGCGTGCAGGAGCTGCGCCGCATAGGGATACAGCCCGACTACTTGGCGGTGAGGTGCACCACACCGCTTCTGGACAAGACCCGGGAGAAGCTGGCCATGTTCACGGGCGTGCGGGCCGGCGACGTGCTCTCGTGCCACGATGCGGAGTCCATATTCGAGGTCCCCCGGATGCTGTACAAGCAGGGAATAATGAACTCGGTGTTCCGCAAGTTTGGGATGGTGGGCTTGGTGGACTCCTCGGAGAGGTGGGACGCCTGGAACGACACGGTGAGGCCGTTCGCGGCGCAGCATCCCCGCAAGACCCGCATAGCCATGGTGGGCAAGTACGTGGCCCTGACGGACAGCTACGTCAGCGTCAACCACGCGCTGCGGCACGCGGCCGCCGACCTGGGGGTGTCCATATCCATAGATTTGGTGGACTCGGAGACGGTCGGCGAGGACCCCGACCTGTCCGGGTACGACGGCATACTGGTGCCGGGGGGGTTCGGCACCCGGGGGGCAGAGGGCATAGTGCGCGTGGCCGAGGCGGCCCGGGAACGCGACGTGCCATACTTGGGAATATGCTTCGGGTTCCAGCTGGCCGCCGTGGCGTTCGCCCGGGGGGTTCTGGGCATGCCCGACGCGGACACCGCCGAGATATCGCCGGACTCGGCGCACCAGGTGGTGCACCTGCTGCCGGATCAGGACGACCACGCCACCGGGGGGTCTCTCCGGCTGGGAGCCCACGACATTGCGGTGCGGCCGGGCACGATGGCCGGCCGGCTGTACGGGGGAGCGGTGAGCCGGCGGCACCGCCACCGATATGAGATAAACCGCTCCATGATACCGGAGCTGGAGTCGGGGGGGCTGGTGTTCTCGGCGGACAGCGACGGGGGAAGGCGCATGGAGATACTGGAGGTGCAGCGGTGCCGGTTCTACATGGGCGTGCAGTTTCATCCCGAGTTCAGCAGCCGGCCCGGCTTTCCGGAGGCCTCGTACAGGGCCTTTGTGGGGGCGGCCGCCCGTACCGCCTGATATTATGTCTACAGATCTTTGAGCATGTGTAATAAATTGAATAAATATATTGAACCTAGTTGGTGATAGCATGTGGCTGAGATAGAATACCAAGTGGTAACAGATGAGGTCGAAAACTATAACGCAGTTCATATCTTATATGACTCGCTCAACAAACTTGCCACCCGTGATGGCGAGATAGAACTGGGCTTTCCCGGCGGCCATGTGGGTACTGCTACAGCAAAATACGACAAGGAGGCAGGACTATGGTGACACGATTGGTTGTCTGATGAATATTATACTGATTATACATATTGGAACAATTTTGGATATGGGGAACCGCCATGGACTAAACCTATAGCTCCCACTGTACAATTTAATGTATCAAAGCAATATACAGACAATGGAAGAAGGATTAAGAGCGCCATGGTTAAAGATAATGACGGCAGGGTCTATTTGGCACATACAGGAAAGCTGGGCGGCGGAAATACAAAAGCTGGCTTTGCCGACTACTATTTCAAACGTAAAGGTGGTAAAATTAAGAGCATTAATGCTAAAGACCACAAAGGTAACAGAGAGCTAATTATTGTTACAGCGATAAAAGGACCTGATGTGTCAAAGAATATTGCAGATTATGTAAAATTAGTTGCGGAGTACAAGCAGGGTCCAGGCAAAAGGTCTAGTGCTTCACACGGTGACGATGCCAAAGATCCGGAATCAGGGCGTGAGGCCAAATCTGCCGACTCATCACACTCAAATAGGTATATTGACCCAAGAACATACAAACCGAATAATGAATCGACAGCTTCATACACTATTAAAGACATTATTAATGAGGGGTGCTTTTTGAAAGAGGTCGATCTTAAAATGATTCTGAATCGGCTGAAGAGTAGAAAAAACCTAATTTTGCAGGGACCTCCTGGCACTGGCAAAACTTACTTGGCAAAGCGCTTGGGATTCGCGCTACTAGGCCATAAGTCAGACTCCGAGGTGAGACAATTCCAGTTTCATCCCGGCATGGCCTACGAGGATTTTGTGAGAGGCTGGCGTCCTGTGGTCGACGGTAAGCTTGAGCTCAGGGATGGGCCGCTACTAGAGGCAATTGCTGAAGCCAAGAGTAAGCCTAACTCAAAGGTTGTGATTGTCATAGAAGAGATAAACCGTGGTAACCCGGCCAATGTGCTGGGTGAAATGCTCACTTTGCTGGAGGTCGACAAGCGGAAAGAGGAGTATGCGTTGGCGCTGAGCTACCCGCGGTATGACAACGAGCGCGTGTATGTACCAGATAACCTCTACGTTATAGGCACCATGAATGTTGCCGACCGTTCCCTGGCCTTGCTGGATTTTGCACTGCGCCGGCGTTTCGCCTTTTATAATCTAGAGCCTATTTTTGGGGATTCTTGGCGGCTCTGGGTAAGTAGGCAATGTGGTATAAGTGATGAGTTTTTACGTAAAATTGCTGCTCGCCTTGACGAGTTGAACAAAACAATATCTGAGAACAAATCCCTTGGTGCTCGGTTCAAAATAGGCCACAGTTATGTAACCCCAAATGAAAAAATCAATGATCCAGATAATTGGTTCAATCACGTTGTAGAAACCGAAATCGGGCCGCTTCTAGACGAATACTGGTTTGATGACCCAGATACTGCCCGCAACAATAAGAACAAGCTACGTGTCAGTTGAGCGCTGTGTCCTCAAATAAAGCCAAAAGCAGTATTCCGATAAAGAATCTGTACCTATTGCTCTACTACGCCTCAAAGCTATATAATGAAACTCTTGGGACTGGTAAGTATGCTGTAGAAGATGTTCCAGATGACGTTCCTGACCTAGTTGCGAGGATACTGACCAGTGCAGTAGAACGTCGGCTCCGGCGCAACCTGAGCCTGGACATAGAGTGTCGGCAGGCTGACTTGTCCCGCGTTCGAGGACGCATAGATCATCTTCGCACAGAACGCCACTATCTCTTGCAGCAGGGCAAGGTTGCCTGTTTGTTCGACGAGTTCACCGCAGACACTCCTAAGAACCGGTTTGTCAAAGCAGCACTAAATGAGATCGCTCGACATGTAGAAGATGAAGAATTGAACCGGCGGTGCCGTGCCGCCGCAGTTGCTTTTGAGCGATATGGTGTTGGTGGGGCTAGCAGCCACTGGAACAAGACCCCCTTTGTCACCGGGCGCGTCAATGTCGAAGACAGGCAGATGCTGGCCGCTGCAGAATTGGCGTTCGATCTGAGACTGCCTACGGAAGACCCCGGAAGCTTGCATTTGTCTACACTGGACAGGGATAAACTTCTCGAGGGCGGTCGTTTATTTGAGGCTGCTGTGGGCAGTTTTTATAAAGTCGTACTCCGATCTCGTGGCTGGGATGTCCAGACAGGCAGTCGGATAGAATGGCAAGCCAAACACTCCACTACTGGTATAAAGAACATCTTGCCGCAGATGAAGACTGACATTGTCTTGGAGTATCCAGGGCCTTGCCCCCAGTCGCGCATAGTAATAGACACCAAGTTCACTGAAATTTTGACCGTGCCCAAACACGGCAAGCCTGTCTTGAAAAGTGCTCACATATATCAGATATATGCTTACTTGAGGTCGCAGGAAAAGCAGGAGGATCCATTGTCGTATACCGCTTCGGGGTTGTTGCTGTACCCCTCGGTTGGAAATGCCGTAGACGAACATACCACTATTCAGGGACACAAGATTCACTTTGCCACGGTTGACTTGGCAGCGGACAGCCCAAGCATACGAAAGAGATTGCAAGACGTGATCGTAAACCATTCTTGGAACTAGTTGCCATGGTGTCCTGATGTGGCCGGATCTATGACAGCAGCGCGTCCGCTTCGCGGAGTGTGGATGCGGCCGCACGGAAGAGCCTAGCGGACTCGGGCTTGGATACCTCTATGAGATCTGCCGTCTCCTCGCACTCCCTTGCGGTCTCTGTCAGTCCCATGGCATATATGCGGAGCAATATCGTATAAACTACGCTGTCGCCTCCCGAACAACGCAGAGCGGAGAACGCGTTGCTTGAGCCGGAACAGCAGCGTGAGTCCCTCACCAGATATGCTGAAAACCACGAGGTCATGGCAGCCGATATGCGTGGCAAGGCGGATTACATCTCAACCATTATTGACGCCCTTAGGCGGGATTTGGACGGCTAGCGCGGCAGCCGGGACACTGCCGTCTTGGTACGTTCGTTCTACACTAACCGGGTTTGCAATGGGGGGGACCCCGCTAGAGAGAGACCGATCGGCAACAAAGAGTTTTTGGCCCTGCCCGGGAGGACCACGCCATGACCAAGAAGCGATGGACCGTCGAGGACAAGGCCAAGATAGTCATGGAGTCGCTCACCACGTCGACCAGCACCGTCGACATATGCAAAAAGTACGGCCTCTCGCCCAACACGTTCTACCCCTGGCGCGAAAAGTTCCTGGACGGGGGCAAAGCGGCCCTGGCCGGCAGCCCCAGCGCCCGGACCGTCAGGGCGGTCCAGAAGGAGAACGCCACCCTCAAGACGCTGGTGGGCGAGATCACCCTGGCCAACGATCTTTTAAAAAAAGCCTTGGAGGGGAGGAAAAAATGACTATAGTGCGTAGCCTGCTCGAACGTGAGATGTCCCTGAACAAGGCCCTGAGACTGTGCGGCATGACCAAAAAGAGGTGGTACCACAAGCCAAAACGGCGGGAGGCGGCCATCGACCTGGATCTGCTGCGGATAATACGGGAGATCCGGGACGAGAGGCCGTTCTACGGCACGCGAAGGGTGGCCGCGGAGGTGTCCAGAAGGCTGGACAGGGCGGTCAACCGCAAGGCGGTGCGCCGCATCTACAGGGTGATGGGGTGGGACGAGCCACAGCGCATGCGGGCCGCCAAGACCCGCTGGACGCCGATCAGGGCGGACCGTCCCAACGAGGTCTGGGAGACGGACATAACGTATGTCTGGTGCGGCCCGGTGGACGGGTGGTGCTTCTGCTTCAACGTGCTGGACATCTTCACCCGGCAGTGGCTTGCCTACCGGTTCGGCACTCTAGCCACCGCCGACGTCGCCATAGAGTCGCTGGTGGAGGCGGTCGCCGCCGCCAAACCCGACTGCTCCAGACTCACGCTCCAGTGTGACAACGGCTCCCAGTACGCGGGCAAAAAGTTCCGAAAGGCCGCCTCCCTTCTGGGCATCCACCTCAGCTTCATCCGCACCCACACGCCGGAGCAGAACGGACACATCGAGTCTTTCCACGGCACTCTCAAGCGTGAGTACATCTGGCCTCATGACTTTACCAACTACCAGCAGGCGGAGGCTGTCATATCAGAAGCGTTCAGAGACTACAACCAGACCAGGCTGCACTCTGCCCTGAAGTACGTCCCGCCAGCCGAGTTTCTGGCATCATGGGAGGCAAGGCGTAAATGAGTGGTCAGAGTCTGTGTAAAATCATGCGAAAAGCGGTCTCCTTTTCCGGGGTCCAGATCAGCAAGAGCATGCGTGGTCCGAGTTCAGGCCCCCGCCTTGCGCTCCGACTGCCCGTCGCGGGGCGCGGCGGGCTGGGCGATCTCGTACATCTTTTGGCGGGCGTCCCGCGGCGAGACCCTCCTCTTTACGTACCCCTTCTCGATTAGGCTGGCCAGTGACATGCGGACCGTGCGGTCCGGAAGCAGGGTGCGCTCGGCCAGCTTTCTCCGGGAGAGTGTCCCCTCGTACTCCAGCGTCTTGAGCAGCAGTTTGGCAGAAGGGGCCATGTTGAAGAGATCCCCGGAGAGGTGGTGCCTCTTGGCCATGGCCGATATGCTGATGGTGTCCCTCCTCAGGCGCACTATCCTGGCGGGGGGGTCGGACTTGGAGAAGCTGACGCTCTCCCTCACGGCCGCCCTCTCTGCGCCGTCCAGCACCACCTTGCACTGCCTCCGCGAGGATATCTCGCTGACCTCCACCACGCTGCTCTGGGGCACCACCAGGGGCCGCCGCTCCACGTCCTGCGAGTTTATCGAGATTATGCCGAACACCGGCGAGCCGGCGAATATCATCGGGCCGCCCGCCGACATGGCGTAGGCGGTGGACCCCAGCGGGGTGGACACGATCACGCCGTCGCTGCTGTCGTGCCAGAACTCCTCGCCGTCTATGGTGAGCAGGTACTCCATCAGCATGGCGCTCCTTGCGGAGCAGACCGTCGCGTCGTTGAGGACCTGGTACCTGCTTGCGCCGTCCACGGTAACCTCCAGCCGGGAGATCTCGTCGGTGTCGTAGTTGGCCGCGCGCAGCCTCTCTGTGTACATGTGCACGTCCTTGACGTCCACCTGGGCCAGGAGGCCCTCGGTCTCGCCCTCGGAGACGCCCAGCACCGGTACGGAGGGGGCGTTGGTGTCCAGATAGTACTTCCGCACTCCCCTGTCGCCGCCGGGCACTATGATGCAGCCCATGGCGGGGGGGACTGACCCGGGGGACACCTTGACGGCCCCCTCGTGCTTCAATACCGCATGCAGCGTGTCCACCGAGTGCGGGGCCGAGCCGTCGTCGTATATGCCCAGTCTGGTCATGCGGCGGTTGCCGCACGCAAAATATTATGCCTTTCTGTATTCCACCAGATTGTAGAAGTACGAGGCGTTGGTCTGGACCGCACCGCGCCGGGGTATCTTCAGCAGCCCCAGGGACTTGGTGTCCAGGGCCGCTTGGACGGCCCCGCCGGCAAAGCAGAAGGCCCAGAGCGGATCCTTCTCCCGGATCATGGTGCAGACGAAGGCTCCGCAGAGTATTGCTCCCAGGCCGGTGGTGTCGTATATCTCCTTGTTGGGAAGCCGTATGCCGTACACCATGCCCTTGTGGTACATGTCTATGCTCTTGCCGTTGGTGCGGATTACCGTCTCGACCCCCATCTTGTTCAGGGCGCGCAGCCCCGCGTCCCCTTCCTGCCCGGTGAGGGCGCTGATCTCGGCGGGGTTCACCTTCAGCGCATCGGCCCCCTCCAGGCCTGTCTGGGCGGGCGCGATCCCTATGAGTCCGCCCTCGCCGGCCCTCCGCAGCATGCCCTGGGGGTTGAGCAGCACGTACCCCTCCTGGTCGGCCACGCACCCTGCGTCCAGCTCATGGTATATGGGGGTGATTATGACGCCGTCCTGCGGTACGCGGCGGACGTCCACCGGGTCGCACTCGTTCAGCAGGTACATGTCCCTCTTGATGCCGCTTATGTGTATCCGGAACCTGGTGGTGGGCAGCCCGGACTCGGCCCCCTCAACATCTATCCGGGGATCCGCCAAATACGCGGCGGGAAAGTCGGGTCCAAACCGGGTCTGAAGGCATACGTCTGCCCCGAACGCCCGCGCCGTCAGTCCGGAGTAGCAGGCGTCACCCCCGGGCTGCTCGTGTACGGCGCCCTGCAGGTGCACGGTGTCGACGGCGCAGTGGGATAGGACGGTGACCCTCATCCCCTCTCGGAGTCGCGGTTTGTGTCGGTGCAGTCGGCGCACAGGATGCTGCCATTCGCCACGGTTATCTCCGCGTTGGAGGTGAAGCAGCCGTGGCACAGTCCCCTCATGGAATGGGGGTGGCCGCATCCGGTTAATATTGTTGCCGCCCGCACGTATATGTGGGAACGGCCGCCGCATGTGGATGCGGATTAGGTGCTCGCTGTGCGGCATGACGTTTGACGATGCCGATCCGCTCATACCCCACAAAAAGAGGCGGCACGAATCCTGGCACGACCCCTCCACAGCATACCGCCGGAACGCGATCCGGGGGAGCGTGTCGTGGATCCCGCTGGGGAATGATCCTGAAAAATGAAAAATGGGCTAGTTGCCCGCGTCGGTGGCCCCTGCATCGGCCGCGTCCTCCGCGCCGTTGGCGGGTGGGGCCGCGCCGGCCTTCTTCTTGGTCTTCTTGGCCTTTGGATCCTCGGGGTCGATGACACCCGCCTCGCCGATGCCGAAGATGACCTCCTCCTCGGGGTGGTGCGGACTGTCGACCATCCGGGCTATCCTCTTCTTGCCGGACTTTTTGAAGTAGATCCGATAGGTACTGGTGTGCGCCACCACGTTGCCTCCTATGGGCTTTGTGGGGTCGCCGAAGAAGACGTCCGGAGAGGACATGACCTGGTTGGTGGCGACGGCGGCGCAGTTGTACGCCTCGGCTATGCGGGCCAGAAGGTGGACGAAGTGGTTGAGCCTCTGCTGCCTCTCGGAGAGGGTGCCCCGTCCCAGGTACTCGGCCCTGAAGAGGCCCACCGCCGAGTCGGCCACCAGCAGCTTTATGTTGCTCTCTCTGATTATGGCGCCGGCCTCCTCCAGTATCAGGACTTGGTGGGAGCTGTTGTAGGCCCTGGCCACCACTATGTTGTCCAGTACCCTTTGGGGATCCATGCCGTTGGCCTTGGCGATGGAGACGATCCTCTCGGGACGGAACGTGTTCTCGGAGTCTATGTACAGGACCCCTCCCCCAAGTCCGCCCTCTTCTTGGCTCTTCTGCACCATGACGCAGAGGGTGTGGCAGAACTGTGTCTTGCCGCACCCGAACTCGCCGTATACCTCGGTGAGGGCCTGCGTCTCGACCCCGCCGTCAAAGAGGGTGTCGAGGCACTCGGTTCCGGTGGTGATCTTTCCTATCTCCTGCCGGCGCTTGTAGATGTCAGCGGCGCTGACAAAGTCCTTGGCTAGGACGCCGCCGTCGGCCAGAAACTGCCTCGCCTTGTTGACCAGCCTCTCGGTGGAGTCCTTCTCCATGCCCGTTATGTCGGAGATCTCCACGGGTCCCCGCACAATCAGGTCCATCAAGTTGTGCACTCCAGCGTCGGTCAGCTTCCGGGCGGTCACCGGTCCGACGCCTTCCAGACTGTCTAGTCTTATCTCATCCATTGCTTGGTGTACGGTACATTAACCATATAAACCTTGCATTTTCGCATGTTGGTACCGATAATCCCGGCCGGTCCCCCGAGAGGTCGTGCGCCATACCTTGGCTCCGTCGCCGTTATAAGCGCCCGCCCGCGCCCAATTGCGGTTGGAAGCGTATCTGGAACTGGCCCTGAACGTGGCCGGCTTTGCAGTGGGCCTGTGCATAGGCGTGATGTCGGCCATCGGGTACAGGAACACGGCCAGCCCCACGCTGCTGCGGCTGTCGATGGCGTTCATATCGATAAGCGCCGGGTTCCTGGCGGTGTGGGTGGGGTACGCCTTGGAGCTGCTGCCCTCGGGCCCCGGGAGGCCGGGATGGTGGCTGGAGACGCTGGGCGTGGGGGTGCAGACCCTGGGGTACTTCTTCATAGCGTTCTCGCACGGCCTCAAGTCGTTCTTCCCCAAGTCCCGCTATTTGCGGGGGGTGGGGGTGTTCCCGCTGTTTCTGGTCTCGACGGTGCAGCTGAACCACATACTGCGCTCGGTGTCGTTCATACTGCTGGTGTATGCGGCCATCGAGACAATCCTCTCGTACGTGGAGAGCCGCAACCGGGGGGCGGTCTCGGTGGCCGCCGGCTTGGCGATGCTGGCCCTGGGAGAGTTTCTGGGGTGGTACTCGGCGGTGTTCCCCGAGTCGCTGCTGTACCCCGTCTCGCTGGTGATCAAGATCGCCGGGCTGGTGGCACTCTTCCTGCCGGTGAGCCGCATACCCTTCCGGCGCATACGCTTCGATCCCGGCCCGGCCGGGTAAGATCACTTTGATGCTTTGGTGCATCCAAATTGATGTCGCCTGATACATACGTCCGCCGCCATGCCGGTGTCATGGCAGTGTACCGCACCCGGGTGCGCCTCATAGGGGAGATAATGTCGCACGCCGAGGCGGGCGCGTCGGTGTCGGATATGGCCCGGCAGGCGGGCGCCTCGTACTGCCGGGTGTCCGGCCTGCTGAGGACCCTGGTGTGCCAAGGGCTGGTGGAGCAGGCCGGGGGGACGTACAGGATCAGCTCCCGGGGACGGGACTTTCTGCGGGAGTACCAGACGTTCCGGAGATACTCGGAGAGTATAGGCATGACAGTCTGAGGCTGCTATTGTGCGCCGGAGCCGCCGCACTGGGGACACTCGGCTCCGGTTATGGCCGAGCCGCACTCGGCGCAGATGCCCTTTCCAATCTCTGAGAGTATGTCGCGCTGCCGCCGCTCGCTGTACCACTTTATGCCGAAGAAGACGGCCGCCGCTATGGCGATGGCATACACGGGTAGGACGAAGGGCACCATTCCTACTGCCAGCAGGCCCACGCCGGCCACCAGTACGCCGTCCCTCCTCTCGAACCTCAACGGGCATGGGGAGGGCCTCCTCCGTTAAATGTGTGGGGCTCGGCCGTCAATTCATCTCACCTGATCGTCACTCTAACTCCTCCTCATCGCCCCGCCGTGCGGCGGGCCGCCCGGGTATTTGTGGAGCGCGGCCCGGGCGTGGCGGGGGTGCACATTTGGGTTTATATTTACGCGTCCGGCCCCCGAACCCGCCATGATGCCGGAACTGCTGCCCATAGGAGCTGGCGTCGCGTCGATACTGGTGGCCGCCGGCCTGGCGGCGTGGATTGTCCGGCAGGACCCCGGCACCCCGCAGATGATGGAGATATCCGAGGCGGTGCGGGTGGGCGCCGCCGCATTCCTGAGGCGGGAGATGAAGATCATCGTGCCGGTGGCCATAGGGCTGGCCGTCATCATAGGCGCGTTTCTGGAGCCCTCCAACGGGATAGCGTTTGCGGTGGGCGCGGCGCTCTCGGCGGTGGCCGGCCTCATATCCCTGAAGATAACCGTGAAGGCGGCCGTGCGGGCGGCCAACCTGAGCGGCCGGGGGCTGGGCAGCACGTTCGTGATGGCGTTCCGGGGCGGGGCCACCGTCGGCCTGGCAGTACCCGCCATGGCGCTGCTGGCGATAGCCGGCCTGTACATGCTGTACCCCGACCCCATCACGATAGCGGGGGTGGGCATAGGCGCCAGCCTCATAGCGCTGTTCATCCGCATAGGGGGCGGCATATTCACCAAGGCCGCCGATATGGGCGCCGACCTGGTGGGCAAGGTGGAGGCCAACATCCCCGAGGACGACCCGCGCAACCCCGCCACCATAGCGGACAACGTGGGCGACAACGTCGGGGACGCGGCAGGCATGGGCTCGGACGTCTACGAGTCGTACATAGTCACCATACTGGCGTCGCTGCTGATAGCGGCGCTCATAGGGGCCCCGGACCTCTTCCTGTACCCGATACTGGTGGGGGCCTCGGGCATGATAGCGTCCATAATCGGCGTGGTGATAGTGCGGGGCCGCAACATCACCGACGTGATGGCCCCGCTCAACCGCTCGTTCTACGTGGCCGCGGCCATAGCCATAGCTCTGAACTATGTGTTCGTGACGCAGTTCGTGGAGGGGGAGGCCGCCCACGCGCTCTTCGGCTCCACTGTGATAGGGGTGCTGCTGGTTCCGGTGATACAGAAGATAACCGACCGCTACACCAGCTACAAGTTCGGCCCCGTCAACGAGATCGCCGACTCGGCCAAGTGGGGGTACGCCTCGCTCACCCTGATGGGGATAATCAAGGGGCTGCAGTCGACCGGCCCGTTCATGATTGCACTGGTGACAGCCATAATCATCTCGTATGCGATATCTTCTGCGGCGGCGCCGGATGGCGCCGACCCGGTCCTGTATGGCATATTCGGGACGTCCCTGACGGCCATGGCCATGCTGAGCCTGGCGGGGATAGTGCTGAGCATAGACGCGTTCGGGCCCATAGCCGACAACGCCGGGGGGATAGTGGAGATGACCGGAATGGGCGAGGAGAACCGCAAGGTCACCGACGAGATAGACGCGGTGGGGAACACCACCAAGGCCGTCACCAAGGGGTTTGCCATAGCCAGCGCCGCCTTGGCGGCCCTGGCCATGATACAGGCCTTCCAGTTCGAGGCGGCCCACGTCTTCGAGGGCATGCTGGCCCTGGACTACTCCCTGACCAACCCCGCCGTGGTCATAGGGCTGATAGTGGGGGGCCTGCTGCCCTTTATAATCACCGGGCAGCTCATAAACGGCGTCTCGCGGGCGGCCGGCAAGATGGTCGACGAGGTGCGCCGCCAGTTCAAGGAGAGCCCGGGCATACTCACCGGCGAGACAAAGCCCGACTACGCCAAGTGCGTGGACATTGCCACGGTGGCCTCGATACGGGAGCTGTGGAAGTCCGCCGTCATAGCCATCATATCCCCGATAGTGCTGGGCGTGCTGATGGGCCCCACCGCGGTGGCCGGCCTGCTGATGGGCTCGGTGGTCACGGGCATATTCCTGGCGTACCACCTGGCCAACACGGGCGGCGCCTGGGACAACGCCAAGAAGCTGGTGGAGATGCGCGGCGAGAAGGGCAGCGAGCAGCACAAGGTGGCAGTGGTGGGCGACATCATAGGCGACCCCTACAAGGACACCGCCGGCCCGGCCCTGAACACGGTGATAAAGCTGCTCAACACGGTGGCGATAGTGTTCGTCTCCGCCTTCGTGGCGGTGCTGGTGCTCTGACGCGCAGATCATGCAAAGGATCCGATAACCGTGCGCCAGTGGCATACGTGTGATCTGGCATAAACAGTAGATGGAAATGTGTCCTTGGAGCACACCCGGACACGATGAAATTATGCCCTTGTATGGCGCGGACAGCCGCCGCTCGGAACGGGACGAAAAATGGCTCCATACCGTATGACAGGCGGCAGGCGGTACAGTGGCGTAACAGTGCCGACAATAATGACCGCCGATGTGTCTGATATGGACGCTGGCCAGCGTGTTGAACAGGTGGGTGCCGTTCTTGTGCTTGGAGTACCTCATGAACTTTATGTTCGGGTCCTCGTCATACCGGCATACGTCGTGAAAGTCCATCGCGATGTCCACCGGCTCCCGGAGCAGGCCGTGGCGCCTCAGCCGCTTCACCGACCGCGCGATCATACGGCTGCAGCAGGCTAGCATCGCATCCTCGGGTATGGACCGTATCTTGCCCAGCGTCCACCGCCCCGACGGGAGGGGCGGGCTGCCCCTGTCGATGTCCTCGGCATGGGAGGCGCCCTCCGCATACCCGTGCTTGCCGCGCATCGCCACCATGTGGCGGAAGAGGTCCTTTTGGTCGTACATGGCGTTGTGTCTGCCCGAGAATTCGATCCCGATACAAGAGAAGAAAAGTGAACCCATCGCCTTATATGCCGACTCGGCGGAGTCATCTCGGCGTGTTTGTCCTTTCATGGTGGAATGTGGCAGGTTCACACACCGATCTTTTAAACTACAGTGCCGCCGGAAGTTGAGCCCCTAGTGGATAACCTTGGACCCAAGCTGGGCCGGAAAAGTACATTTTCATCTACTGCACCAGTGCATATGTGTATAAATGTACACAAATAGCACAAATGCGTACATTGTGGACATACTAGATTTATACTATAATTCTAAACGGTGTATCCTGACCATAAAAACCAAGCCGAAATGCGTATCCGCTGGCATGACCATTATTGACGATTTACCCGATCCTCCATGTTGTCCGAGAACGGCCGCGAATACAGCCGCCCGTCTAAGTTTTACCCCTTCGAGGGCTATGAAGTCGGTCCTGCTGGGAAGCATGATAGTCGTCTTGGCGGTGGTCCGCGCCATGCGATGGCGTAGCTTCATCGTGCCCGGGCGTGTGCTCCAAGGCACATTTCCATCTACTGTGCTCCATGCCGCTGGCTTGCCCGCGCTCTCGTGCCGGGGGTGGGATAAATGACTGGTCACCGTATGGCCGGTACTATGGCCGCCATAGTCGTGGCGGCGGCGCTGTCCATCTCGACGGTAGTGGTGGTGTCATATGCCAGCAGCCACGTAACCGCCGATGCAGGGCCCGACCAGACCGTCACCGAAGGGGACACGGTCCGGTTGTCGGGCACCACCATCGGTTCCAATCCCTCCGATACCCTGACATATGGTTGGTCCCAGGAAAACGCCCCGTTCGTGACACTGTCCGATGATACCATCACCAACCCGACCTTTGTCGCGCCGCAGGTTGGCGCGACTACCAAGGTATGGTTCGTCTTCCAGGTCTATGGAGACGACGACTTCTACCTCTTGGATGATGTAGCCATCACCATCTTGGACAAGCCCCGCACTCGCACCTTCAGCGTGCCGTTCTTCACACCTGTCGGTGACACTACCAACCCGGAGATAATCTCGGTGGAGAGGGTGGGCAACGACACCAGAGTGTTGGGCGAACCCATCATATTCAACGTCACCTTCAGCGAGCCCGTCACGGGGGTGAACGCAACAGACTTTGCCCTGCTGTCGGGCAACGAGACCATCACAATATCAAACAACGGGACTGCATTCAACTCGACTGTCCACCCCGGCATGGTGGTTCCCGACTTGGGGTCGGCCCGGTCGGTTATCGACGTGCACGCCCCGGGGGCTACCACCAAGAGCGGGACGGCCTGGATGGATATCGACCACTTGATTCCATCCAGCCTGACGATAGACTTGGTGGCGCCGGACTGCACCGTATTCAACCTGCACAACCGGACGGTTGTCTTCCGGTACGAATGGATGACCCCGATGGACATCCAAAATGTCACTGGGATGCCTGCAGATGGTCCCTGGACTTTGGTCGTTGAGGACCACGAAGCCTACTGGAACGGGACGCTCTTCTCTTGGGGGCTGACTCTTCAGACCGGGCCTGCCATCGCCGTCAACGGGACGGGCGCTAATTACACCGTAGAGGTCCATCCCGTGGTAGCTGGCCGCTACAACCTGACGTTGGTAGATGATCATCGCATCCGCGATATCTCCGGCAACGGTCTGGTTGACGCGGCCCCTACCGGGGCCAACCACGACTATCTGGTGGTGTCACCCACCCGGCCATCCTGTTAGACATGGTCGCGGCCTAGAGATTGCCTTCTATCACATGTCGACATATGTGCTGTGTTGTAAAAAATATGGCCCAGAGTGGCGGCACAGGCTAATCGCCGAAAACATGGCGGGCTACAGGCTGACCTACCAGAGTGAACCGGAAAGTTAGCGGTACATAGGAACGGGTGGAAAGCGAGATACATGGTTGGGAAGTTGGGTACATGGGGAGCCATGATCACACGGTTCTGCTGCAAACGCGGGTGCTATTCCGACTCCCTCTGGCATACAGTATAGTTGCTCCCGCGGTTGACTGAGCCAGCATGGTACCGGCGTGCATACTGCCCGGATTTTGGGCTTTGCGGGACGAGGGCTGAACCCGGGCAACCTTGGCGTACGCCGAGTTGCCCGGGAGCGCCCAAAGCGGAAGGGGAGCCGATCCCAGAGGCTGGCTAGGCCCACAGCACTCCCGAGTGCTTTGCCATGACGCACAATGATGTACGACCGCTTACCTTGTCATACGCAACACCCCCTTAAAAACATGAATTCTCAGAGTTGTGGCGCGCCCAGCCCGGAGTATACGGGCGGCCCGGTGGCGTCGCCCACAAAAAATAAAAAAAGACTTCAGGGACAGCCCTGCATCTTCTGTATGAAGTAGCCCTTCTCCTGGATGGCCTGCGCGACAGGCTCGGGGGCCCCCTGGGTGTGGCAGAACTGGCACTCGTTGGTGGTCATGACCGCGTCGCCCTCACCAATGGATGCGAGCCACTCCTTGCCATATGCGATGGCCTTCTGGTGGTCCCTCTCGCCGGTGATGACGTCAAAGTGCATGGTGTGGCCGTCGGCCGCCTTCACGTAGGTGTCGTAGACGTGAATGTCCATGGCTGGGCCACACCTGACGGCATATTTAGACCTCACGCGTCTATACCCAACCGTATATGCATCTCGGAGATGGGGCCGTCCATGATCCAGGCCCGCATCCGGCCGTCCAGGCCAGAGTATATCACCCATGCCCCCGGGTTCAGCTCCATGTATGCGGCGTCCGTCCCCGAGGGGACGGCCGGCGAGGACGGGTGGGAGTGGTACACCCCCACCACGTCCATGCCGCGCTCTGCGGCGGTTTGGTACGCACGCAGGACGTCCCCGTCGGGTATGGCGAAGCGGACCGGCGACTCCATGCGGTTGGGGGTGAGGACAGCGTCGCGCACGTGGTACGTGGAGCCGTCTATGGTTCCCAGCAGCATGCCGCACGCCTCGTTGGGCAGGCCCGCCCCGGCGTGCCGCTCCATCTGCACCCTGACATCCGGCGGTATCACTACCGTGTACACGGCACAAGCACCGCTACTGCTCTTGGACTTCCTGGGATTCTTCGGGCATCTCGGCGACGGCCTCAGGCTCGCCCACCACCAGGAGAGACTGCATCCAGGGGTGCACTATGCAAAAGTACTCGTACTCGCCGACAGCCAGCGTGCCGGTGTCCAGCATGTACGTCTCCCCCTCGGACACGAGCCCCGAGTCGAAGGTCGCGCCCGCGTCGGCCATGCTGGAGACGGTGTGGGCCACCGTGTCCTCGTTGGTCCACAGCACGCCGTACCCCTGGGGCACCTCCAGCAGATCCGGCTCATAGTCGGGGTTGCCCGCCACCTCCGAGCCGAACAGCATGGTCGCCTCTATTATGGGGGCCGTGAACGGCTCCGGCTCCGGTTCGGGCTCCGGCTCGGGTATCTCCTCGGGTATCAGGTAGGTGTCCGGCCCCACCAGGCCGAACCCCACGTACGAGAGTATTCCCGCCGCCGCGGCCATGGCGAATATGGCCCCCAGCGGCTTGGTGTACTGGGGCTTCTTGGCGGCTATGTACGCCATTATCACGGCCGGGAATGCTATGGCCATCATTATTCCGGCAAAGACTCCTGTGGTGCTTACAGTGTTGAAGAGGAACCCCGCCGTTCCGAACGCCAGCACTATGGACAGCACCACCAAGGCTGTGGCCTTGGCCCTGTTGCTGGTGGAGACGCCCCCGTCCAGTATGCCGGTAGCCAAGAATATCAGCCCTATTATCATGGTGAGTCCTGTCAGGGCATGCATGCCGTCGATGAACGTGTGGGCCAGGCCTGCGTACGATATGACGACCCCAACCAGGCCTATGGATGTGAGCCCCATGCCGGGCATCATAAGGTCCCAGTTGCTCATCTGCGCTCGCCACCGGCTCCCTGTCTAATTAATCGTTTTGAATACCGCCTGGCAGGCGTCGTGCCGCGCCCTGCATTCCAGCCGGCCCGCCGGCCTCTCCGGACTCCGGAATTACGCAGCACGCCTCGGCGCACAGCTCGTCCATCTGTTCGCCGGCCTCGGCTATGTCCCTTATGAGGGAGGCCAGACGGGGGCTAGAGACGCTGTACATGGAGCGCCTGCCCCTCGCCTTACACGAGACTATCCCGCACTCCTTCAGTATCCTGAGGTGGTGCGAGATCAGTGGCTGGTCCCTGCCCACCATGCCCGCTATCTCGCCCACCGAGAGCTCCCTGGACCCTATGTGCCGCAGTATGGAGAAGCGCGTCTCGTCGCTCATGCATCGAAGGAGGGTTGCCCCATTCATATCAATCTAGGTTTATATGAACCCAGGTTGATATAAAATTATCGTGGATGGCGTGCTGTTCGTATGTGTAGAGAACGCCGGCCGGAGCCTGATGGCCGAGGCATTCATGAAAAAGTACGCCCCACATGTGCGGGTGGCCAGCGCCGGGACACGTCCGGCGGCGCGCCCCAACGAGACGGTGGTACGTGCCATGAGGGAGGTGGGCATCGAGGTGGACAAGACGCCCGCCGTCCTGACCGCCGAGATGCTTGGGGGCGGCTCCCGGGTGGTAAACATGGGCTGTATGGACAGATCCGAGTGCCCTGCCCTCTTCGTGGACGGGGTGGACGACTGGGCGATGCCGGACCCCAAGGGCCAGACACTAGAGGAGGTCCGGCGCATCCGGGACATGATAGAGGCCCGGGTTCGGGATCTGGCCGGGCGCCCGGATTGAGCGGCTGGTTTGGCGGCAGAGTCTTCGCCGCCGAGGCCGCCGGAACGTTCGGGCTCTTGGTGGCGGCCACCGGGTCCATAGTGTACGACGGGATGCAGCCGCTGGGGCTGTGGTTCGTGGCGTTGATGCACCTGCTGGGGCTGTGGGCGCTGGTGTCCGTATTCGGCAAGTACTCGATGGCCCACTTTAATCCGGCCGTGACCCTGGGCTTTGTCATAACCGGCCATACCCAGTGGAGGATGGTTCCATGCTACGTGGCGGCGCAGGTGGCCGGGGCGATTCCCGGCAGCCTCTTCGTGCTGTATGCGCTGGGAGACTATGCCGAACTGGGGCTGAACCGCCCCGACTACGCGTATGACGCCGCGTCGCTGGTGGGGATGGAGGCCGCGGCCACCATACTGTTGGTGGGGGCCATACTGTGCATAGTTAGCACCAAGGTGCACGGCGTGGTGGCCGGCTTGGTGGTGGGCAGTGTGGTGGCCGCCGACGTATGGTTCTTCGGGCCGGTGTCGGGCGCCTCCATGAACCCGGTCCGCTCCTTGGCTCCCGCACTGGTCACCGGGATGATGCAGGATATGTGGCTGTATGTGGTAGCACCGCTGGCGGGAGCCGCGGTCCCCGCCCTGATATACAGGCGGCTGCGGCGGCGTTAAAATAGGCGGAACGGCTGCGGCGGCGTTATGGTGGACGGCGCCATTCGGGTCAGGCTGACCACCCGGGGCCGGCGGACCGGGCGGCCCCACACAGTGTGGCTTACGGCGGTGTCGTATATGGGCGACTACTACTTTTCGCGGCACCGCCCCGACTCGGACTGGTTCCTGAATGCCTTGGCCGACCACTCTGTTCTGGTGCACGTGGACGGCCGCGCCATAGAGGGGATAGCCTCACGGGTAGACGATCCCGCGACGGTCTCGATTATATCGTCGATCAAGTACCCGGGGGAGGCGCGGGCCGCCGAGAGGCGGGTGGCCATCAGGGTGGAGCGGCGGGCTGTAGACGGGGCGCCGGCCTGATGCGGGCGCGTGTCAGACGACGTGGATTATGGTGGTCCGGCCTCGCCGGTCGGTCTCGGCGCCGTCCTGCGTCTCGCACACTGTAATGGTGAAGGATATGACGTCGCCGGGCGCGGCGCCGGGGGCGCGCAGCTCCAGCCACAGGTCCATCAGGTCATATTCTGTGTCGGATATGTCGCCGGATATGGATACCGGGCAGGTGGACTCGACGCGGAACCGATCCTGCTGGAAGTGGTAGCCCAGGCGGGTGCGGCGCCCCTCTCTGGGCGTGGCGCGCACCCGGACGGGTATGGCTCCGGGCTTGGCCGAGGTGTATCCGGCCGTGCCGTCCACGAAGACACCGATGGGGAAGGGGCGGCCGGCCGTCGCCTCGGCCATCTTCTGTATGCCGTCGTTCATAACCACGTCCACGGCCTTGATGGTCCGGGGCACCTTGGCCAGCCACTTGCAGCTCCTCTCCACCGCCGCGTCTATGCCACGGCGCCGCCGGGCATCCTCCTCGGGTGGCAGCTTGTAGTATTCCACCCAGGCCTTGTAGTCGCCGGAGATGTCGTGGATGAAGTCGATGCAGGTTCTCTTGTAGTCGTGGACGCTGTCGGTCCGCTGGCTGTCGTCAGAGTAGTCCATGGGCATGGCCATAATGGAGGCAGTGCGGGAGTGGCCGCATAAAAAATGTGCGTTGCCGCGTAGGATTGTCTATGATGTGCGCGTTCGGCCACCTCGAGAACACGATCTAGCGGTGTCGGATACAGTAAAATGGTCAGATCGTTTCTTAGTTTTGCCAGCAAAAAGATGTTCATCAGTGAAGTGTTGTGATTGGACAGGGTATCATTATCTAATTAGATCAGACAAAATTAACTTATAGGGAAAGTCGCTCATGCCTACATTTGGACGCTCTTAGGGTGGTGGGATGTTGCGTCAATCTGCGCAGGATGACAGCTGCAGATCTGGCCGTGCACTGCTACGGTTCTGGCCCATTGTAGTAGTTGTCCAGTGTTGTCGACCTACCATTCAACTGATCGAGCGCTTTTCGCACACTATCTCCGTCAAGATTCTCTATTCTTTTTTTGAGTGGTGGCCACGCATTACTGTATGCAGAACCTCCGCGCGTCTGCCTAGTGTAGCACAGGAGATAGTACGCTGTCCTGCTACCGTCGCCTTGAATTTTAATAACCTCGCCAACCTGTTTGCCTAAGATGCTCTTCACCTGATCGGCGTACTTTTCCTCTACATGCTTTCCCTCGGTCAATTCCTTCAGGACCGTCTGCACATCTTCCTCTAGGTATTCCTCTATGGTGTGTGCTCTATTCGGGATTCCACGCTTGGTTTGGCCAGCAACGCGTTGCACGCCTTGGGCGTTAACGTTAACTAGGAAGTCACAGCTTCGGAATCTGTTGCTTAATATCTCCAGCGTTTTAAACTTGACTTCCATTCCCTCCGGGTCTACAAACACCAACACAATAGGGTTATTGAATTGTTTCTCTATAATTTTTATCACCTCCTCGATGACCACGTTCGAATCACCTCTAATTATACGGAACTTGTCTTTGGGAAGAACTCTTTCCATCCTACTACTTAGAACGTCGTGCCGTTGTTTGTCTTTCTCCACCAATATGCTATAGGTGAACAACTTTCCACTTTTGACTGCGCATATGGCAGAACCTGCAATGATGTCTCTATCTTTTCCCACTCTTACAAGACCTGTACCTGCAAACAGATCAACATAAACTGCGCCATCAAACCCCTCCTCTTCTCGTTTCTCATTCCCGGCAACACGAGCAAAAACATCTGCCACATAATGCAGTGTAATAAGCTTGAGTGCCGTATGGTAGTTATAGTTTGTTGTGATCCCGTCGTCTTTAATTTCGTGACCAAATCTGGAAATTGTCTGCAACTTACCTACAAGCCAATCAAAATCGCTTGTTACCATGTCGTCTCCCTTATTCATACGTATTAATAAATATTTAGAGACTTGACCGTACACGCTCCGGTTCGAAACAAATTAGATCCAAAGCTGCAGGAAGACCTAATTCCTGATCCAGGTTGAGTCCGCGCTTTAGCCACGCCGGTATGCCAGTAGCACGTCAAACCTGAACTGGTAAGTCTTGGAGACATGATGCCTAACGCCGTAGACAAGCAGTGGATGGTATACTGCGGACTGGTGTGGTATTGGCCTCCAACTCGGGTATATGTGGACTCCATGCTCTGTCGTCGGCTAGCGTGACTCCGGGCCTCCACACCTTAGCACTTCGGCGTTACTATAGCAGTTAAATAGTAATATCGGTACCGTAACTTAAGCATGGCTAACAGCTCTAACATAGAATGGACAGAGGCTACTTGGAATCCTACTACCGGCTGCAACAAGATCTCCCAAGGTTGCCAAAACTGCTACGCTGCAACACTTTCCAAACGACTGAAGGCGATGGGACTTAAGAAGTACAGGAACAACTTTACATTCACCCAGCATGAAGACGAGGTAGACCTACCGATGCACTGGAGAAAGCCGCGTAAGGTCTTCGTCAACAGTATGTCTGACCTATTCCATGAAGATGCGGAGATGGAGTTTGTCGGAAGATGCTTTCTAACTATGGTACGGGCAGACTGGCACATCTACCAAGTGCTAACCAAGCGCCCGCAGAAGATGCGTGAGTTCTCCAAGTTATTCTATGGTTATTTCAAGTCGTGTATACCTAAACACATATGGATGGGGGTGAGCGTTGAGGACAATGATACTACCTGGAGAATCAGCGAGCTGAGAAGGGTGAAGTGCGCCATGCGTTTTGTCAGCTTCGAGCCACTGCTTGAAGATATAAGAGATGTTGATCTACGAAGGATCGACTGGGCCATAATAGGGGGGGAGAGCGGTCATAGATACAGGGCGGTCGAAGAAGAATGGGTGCGGAATCTCATTGCGCAGTGCATTCGCCAGAATGTGCGAGTGTTCTTCAAGCAGTGGGGTGGACCTAGACCAAAGTCCGGCGGTCGGCGGATAGATGGGCGGACATACGACCAGTTTCCTGATACAAAGCCAGATCTGACATCATGCGCAAAAATAGCTGAAGTATTGCAGCAGGGTCCGCCGTGGCTAGAGCAGGCGGCGGACGGTTCGTAACTCGAGATGACGGGACAGCATAAGACCGTCATGCCTGAATGTGCTCAGTCGGCATCGGGCCGGAACCGATGCTACAGAGAAAATGCTTGCTGCCTCAGCATGATCCGTGCAGGCGTATCGTTTTGTCCATATCTGATCTATGGCCGTACAACATCTTGCCTTTTGACTGGTATCCTAGTTGTGTCCGTTGTTATATGAGTAGACATCTTCGTATAATTGCGCGATCTGCTGTTATGTAGCACAAGGCCATTCCTTGTTATACGAATCGACCCTTTCGTATAACTGCGTGATCCGCTACTATACGAAAGTATAACAAGACCAGTCATTACTATACGAATAGGCAATTTTGTATAATAATAGACATGATCCGGAATTAGGCCGTCGTGCGTAGGATCGGTCATCCTGTAGGCACGAATCGCTAATTATGGATTAGGTCTAATATAGCTGCCGCCTCAGCGCCTTTCAGGCTGGCTGTTTGGTCTACCGAGACTACAGCGTCCACTCGGCCGTACGACACCGTCCGGTGCCGGCTGCCAACCATTGTATGTGCAGCGGCCGCTTGACCGCGCACCGAACCGCGCCATCCGGCCTACCCATCGCCCGCAGTATGTCAAAACCGGTCGGAGGGAGCCACCGCTAGTCGTTCTCGGCGCCCGGAAAGCTGGCCTCGTACTCCCGCTGGCGCTTCTGCATGTCGAGCTCCTCGGCCTCGTCGGGCTCAGCTGCCGCCTTCTCTATCTTGCGGGTGTCCTTGGCAAACCACGTCACCGTTATCAGCCCGAGGATCTCCAGGTCCAGCAGCACCTTGTTGAGCCGGTCGGGGGGCACGTTGTGGTCTGCCTTCAGCAGCGCCTTTGCCAGCTCCTCGTCGGTGAGCGAGCCGGCGGCCGCTATGATGTCGTATACGGTGTTGCGCATGGGGGCGGCCATCACCCGTAGAACACCTTGTCTGCCTTCTTGGGCATGGCGTTGGATATGCTCCGGCTTATGCCGTCGTACCAGTCCTTGGTCTCGGTGGTTATGGAGGGCTTGGCCGCGTTCAGGGCTTGGGCGAAGTCGCCGCTGGTTATGTGGCTGGAATCCCGCCGCATGGCCCGGATCGCCGCCTCGCGACAGAGGGCCGCCAAGTCCGCCCCGGTGTAGTTGTGGGTGGAGACGGCGATCTCCCGCAGGTTGACGTCCTCGGCTAGGGGCATCTTGGAGACGAGTATCTGTATTATCTCCAGCCTGCCGGCCTCGTCGGGCGGTCCCACGTACAGCGGTATGTCTAGGCGGCCGGTGCGCAGGAGGGCCCCGTCCAGCATGTCTGGCCGGCTGGTAACCCCTATGACTACCACGCCTGAGGTGGTGCCCTCCTCTATCTCGGTGAGCATCTGGCTGAGGAGGGTCTCGCCGGGGCCGCCGTCACGCTGGCGAGCCAGCGAGTCCATCTCGTCGAATATTATGATACAGGGCGAGGAGGTCTTCGCCTTCCGGAATATCTCCCGGACGGCCTTCTCTGACTCACCCAGCCACTTGGAGATTATCTCCGGGCCCCTCACCTGTATCACGTTGGCGCCGCTCTCGGCGGCCAGGGCGCGGGCAATCAGTGTCTTGCCGCAGCCCGGTGGCCCGTACAGCAGGGCCCCCTTGGGAGGACGTATGCCCATCTCGGTGAACCTGGAGGGCTCCCTCATCGAGACCATTAGGTTGTCGGTGAGCGCCGCCTTTATCTCGCCTAGTCCGCCCACGTCATTCCAGAAGACCCTGGGCCTTTCCACGTAAAACTCCCTCATGGCGGTGGGGACCACCTCGTGCATCCCGCGGTTAAAGTCGACCAGCTTGATGTGCATGGACTGCAGCACCTCGGCTGGCATCCGCTCCGCCTCCATGTCTATCTTGGGCAGGTAGCGGCGGATGGCCCTGGTGGCCGCCTCGCGGCAGAGTGACTTGATGTCCGCTCCCGTATACCCGTGAAGCTGGCCGGCCAGCTCCCGGAGGTCTATGTCGTCGTCCAGCGGCATGCCCCGGGTGTGTATCTGCAGTATGTCCAGGCGCCCGTCGGTGTTGGGCACGGATATCTCAAACTCCCGGTCGAACCTTCCGGGCCGGCGCAGGGCCGGCTCCATGCTGTCGGGCCGGTTGGAGGCGCCCAACACTATCACGTTGCCCCGCTCGTCCAGCCCGTCCATCAGGGCAAGCAGCTGGGCTACGACCCTCTTCTCCACGTCGCCGTACGCGTCGTCGCGCTTTGGCGCTATGGCATCTATCTCGTCGATGAATATTATGCTGGGGGCGTTCTCCTTTGCCTCCTTGAATATGTCCCGCAGACGCGCCTCGGTCTCGCCGTAGTACTTGTTGACTATCTCCGGGCCGCTTATCGAGTACATGTTGGCGTCCGACTCGCTGGCCAGAACCTTGGCTATGAGGGTCTTGCCGCAGCCCGGCGGACCGTACAGCAGCACGCCGCTGTGGGCCTCGACCCCCAGCCGTGCGAAGACCTCGGGGTGCCGGAGTGGCAGCTCCACTATCTCCCGCATGGCCTTCATCTCTTGTGTGAGCCCGCCCACCTCCTCGTAGGTGATGCGGGCGCGCCTGTCCACGGCCGTCTCGTCGGATATGCTAAGGGTGGTGGACTCCTCTATGCGGATTATGGTGTTGGGGACCGTCTTGCCCACCCGGAAGACCATCGAGTTGCCCAGTATTATCACGGATATCTCGTCGCCCTTCATCAGGGGGATGCCGACCAGCCGGCCCTTCACGAAGTTGGTGAACTCCGAGTCTATGGTGACCGTGTCGTTCACGGGGACCAGCACCGCCGAGTGGGCGGCCTTGGTGGATGCCTTCACCACCGCTATGCTGTCGTGGAGGGAGACGCCCATGCTCTTGCGGGTCTGCCCGTCTATCCGTATTATGTCGGGGCTCTTCTCGTCCTCGTCGGCGGGCCATACTATGGCGCAGCTGGACTTGGGGCCGTCCATCTTTACTATGTCGCCGGGCGAGACGCCCAGATAGTCCATGGCGTCGGGTCCCATTCGGGCGCGGCGCTTTCCCACGTCCCGGTGTATGGCCTCTCCCACGCGCATCTGCAGCTCTTTGCCGGCCAAAGTCACTTCATGTCCACGGACATTCTGCTCATGTTCAGCACCTCGATCTCGCTGACGCCCTGGACGCCCTTCACGGCGTTCTCCAGCGCGTCGCTCTGTCCCTCCTCGTCCTGTATGACAAACTCGGCCTTTATGCACTCGAGGCCAAAAGCTATGGGCTCGGTGGCGTGGCGCCTCAGCGACATGCCATTGGGCAGGTTGCCCCCTATCGCGTCGGCCAGTCCTCCCAAGTCAACATCGATCCCGGTGGGGAGTATCCTTGTGATGATGAGTAGCTGGGCCATCTTTCTAAGGCCCCTCGAATCCGCACCTCGGGCAGGCATACTGCCGGGCGGATTCGCGGCAGCTCTCGCAGCGCCATATCAGGTGCTCGCCGCAGTCTGGGCAGTCGAACTTGACGCACTTGTCGTTGGGCATTATGATGCGGAAGCAGCAGCTGCAGGTGGGTAGTGAGATCTGCGACGACATTGTGGGGCCGTTCGGCGCGGCTAATTTATAGATTCAAGTTCTAGGTTCGTATATGTTCAATCCCTTCTATGAACCGTGTTCGGTTTCCATGTGATGCGGGTAGCTAGGCCTGATCGGCGGCACGGAGCGGCGTAAATTGGCAATATGTGGCAGCGCATGGCGCCGATGTGTACGGCGCGTCTAAGATTAGCGAGGGGTTGAGTATGTATCTACGGCGGTACAACCTCAAGTCCGCTCGGATTTCATTCCGGAGGGTGGTTGCATCACGTTTATCCGTGTCTGAGTTGTGAATATGGGAGTGCGCGTGGTGGGTCCGTCCTGCGGCCATATACAAAAAAGAAATTTGAGTTTACTGTACGGGTATGATGGTGTTGGTAGATAGGGAGAACTTTCCCCGCTCTATCCACTCGCTGTCTATGACCTGCCATATGGCAAGGTCCAGCGGTACCAAGTCGCCGTTCTCGTTCATCTCCGTCGATGCCAGGGCTCCGCTGTAGGTGGACGCCACTCTGGGGAGGGCCGCTTTCACGGCCTCGGTGTCGTCGGTCCCGGCCTCCAGTATGGACAGGCCGATGAGCCATGCGGCGTCGTATGCCTGGGCCACGTAGGATGCCGGATCCGTGCCAAACTCGCTTCTGACGTGCTCTATGACGCGGTCGTGGCTTCCGCCGGTGTTGCCCTCGTCGGAGACGAAGAGCGCCGTGAAGTTTACAGAGTTGATGAACTCGTTGGCTATACGATCTTCGGCGAAGTAGGACACGCCCACGAACGTTTCGGCTCCGAACCACCTGACCTCGTCCAAGACATCATAGATGGAGGCACTATTTACGATAGTGACCGACTCGTCATACCCTATCATCAGCACGGCTACCTTGTCGGCGCCGTACTCGTCCACCATCTGCTGTACCTTCTCGGCCAGCAAGGAGACGTCGCCTGAGAAGTCAATCGAGTTCGGATCGTACGCTATTCCGGGTTCCACGGTGCCCGCCTTCTCAAAGTTGGCGTGCGTGTGCTCGGCCAGTCCGTTTCCGTAGTCGTCGTTCCTCCATATGGATATCATGGCCTCTACTCCCTCGCTCTCCATCACCTTGGCCAGGGCGCGTCCCTGGGTGGCGTCGTCGGGGGCTACCCTGAATATGTTGTCTCCGGGAATGGCCAAGGCAGGTGACGTGGAGCAGCAGCTGAGTATCAACATGTCGTTCTCGTCTACGTACTGCTTGACGTGCTTTACGTTGCCGCTGGCCGGTATGCCTATTATGAGCTTCACGCCCTTGGCATTCAGCGTCTGCACCTTCTCCCGTGCAATCTCCGGTAGGGTGGCAGAGTCCTCGCCGTTCAGCGCCATCTGCCACTCGTATCCCAAGGATCTGACGAATTCGTTGAAGTCGGCCACGCCCAGCTCGCTGCTGGCCAGCCGGTGCGGGCCCCTGGCGGAGAGGTCTCCGGTCAGCGGGTAGACGGCCCCAATGGTCACGTCGCCCTCGACCTGGCTTGCGGGAACGATGACGCTCTTCAGCGCCGAGTACTTGCCCATCTCGACCCACTCGCCGTCCGCGACCTGCCATATGGCAAGGTCCAGCGGCAGCAGGTCTCCTGCGTCGTTAAGCTTGGTGGATCCCAAGGCACCCTGGTACGTCCCCGCGACTCCCGGCAGGGCCGCCTTCACGGCCGTAGGATCTGCCGTCCCGCTCTCCAGTATGGAGAGGCCTATGAGCCATACCGCGTCGTACGACTGGTAGACGTACGTAGCCGGGACCACGCCGAACTGGTCTACGATGTGCTGTGTGACTCGGGCAAACTTGTCACCGCGGTTCTCGAATATCTGGAACGCCGTAAGGTCCACCGCGTCAACGAACTCGCCGGCGATGCGGTCCCGCAGGATGAAGCTCTCCTTGGCTACGGACTCGCCGGCGAACCACCTCACTTCCTTGAGTATGGGGTAGTTGTCTGCGCCCTGCACTATGTTGACGATCTCATCGTAGCTCACTATCAACACGGCCACCTTGTCTGCTCCGTGCTCGTCGGCAAGAGTTTGTATGCGATCTGCCAGCAGCGATGCGGCGGCGGAGTAGTCGGCCAGGTTGGGGTCGTATGGTATCCCATCATCAATCACGCCCCTGGACTCGAAGTTTTCGCGGACCAGGTTGACTAGGTTGTTTCCGTAGTCATCCTGCCTCCATATGGGGACCAGCGCCTCTATGCCCTCGCGCTCTATCAGCCTAGCCAGGGCCAGCCCCTGCACCGAATCGTCGGGGGCCAGCCTGAAGACGCTGTCTCCGGGAATGGCCAGCGTGGGGGATGTGGAGCAGCAGCTGAGTATCAGCATGTTGTTCTGGTCGGCGTACGGCTTGACAGAGAGAACGTTGCCGCTTCCCGCCGGGCCGATTATGAGTTTGACGCCCTTGGAGTTGAGCAGCTGGGCCTTCTCTAGGGATGCGGTGGGTTTGGTCTCGGTGTCCTCGACGTTCAGCACCAGGCGCCAGTCCATTCCCATGGAGGCGAGGTACTCGTTGAAGTCGGCCGCGCCCAGTTCGGCGCCAGCCAGCCTGTGCGTCCCCCTCTCGGCCAGATCGCCGGTCAGTGGGTATATGACTCCGATATCGATGTCTCCTTCCAGTGCGGGTGTGTCGTCGGACTGGGCCGCCGCGTCCATGGAGGACATGCCGGCTGCCAGTCCCAAGACGGCTAGTGTAACTGCAAATGTTATAGTTTTCATTGTTGCGGATTCAGCCTTGCGGTGGTTATTAAAAGAAACCTATGGGGAAGGGGTTGTCCAACAGCATCCTCAGACTGCCCACAAGCAGGCTAAAATTCACCCACAGATGCCCAGACAGCGTCCTATTTTCCCCCGATGGGCCGTATGGGGATACGTTTCGGCCTGTCCTGACGCCTGATTTGCCGGGCTTGGCGCCATTTTGGCCGCATATGACATGCGGTGCGCAGCCTCCCCCACACACCAGGGGGGAGATCTTCCCATTCCCTAGTGGCAGATGTTGTGGGCTATGCTGCGTAGTGCCAGCTCGCGTACCTGCATCCGTGGCGTGACGGCCCGGATGGAGTCGCGGAATGCATTCTTGAGCGACGAGAATCCACTCTCGACCAAGTTGCGCATGCCGAACTTGCGGTAAAACCTGCCAGGCGCCTCCTTCTCCCATCGGATCATGCGGGCCCATGCGCTGAAACCGCCCCCGGCGTGGTGTTTGGGTGGTCTCATGCAGGGCAGCCTGCCCATGCGGAGGGCCTCCTGGCAGTTCTCCATACAGCAGTACTTGCGGTCTGCCAGCAGGTATCCAGATCCCGCCGGTATGGTCCCGGTAAGCTTCAGCAGCATGGGGGAGTCGTCCCGGCTGCCGTCGGTCACCGCCGACGACGCCACGCAACCGTCAAGGGTCAGCAGCACGTGGTGTTTTATCGTGCTGCGCACCCACCCGGCGCCTTTTGCAGTCTCCCTCCACTCGTATCTGTTGTAGGTGTACGACGACGAGTCGGCCAGCAGCGTACCCGATGCGCCGGCGCCGGCCGTGAACGCCAGCAGCTCGTCAAGGAGGTTTGTGGGAAGCTGGTTTCTGTTCCACCACAGGCACGATTTGGACGGGGTGCGTGAAAAGCCCAGCCTCCTGCGCTGCATCTTGTTCCAGTCCAGCTCTTCAACCATGCCGCGATATGAGAGGTTGTAGCGCGCCATCACCAGCATCACCATCAGGAATCTTGTCCGGTTGCCATATTCCGTATTCTTCCTGACGAATTTCTTGACCTGCCTTCGCACATTCTTGTACTTTATCCGGGCGTTCTTGCCCGCATTCTTCCGCCTCTCCTCGTAGTCCTTGTAGTAGCCGTCCTTCTTGTACTCTTTGCTTCTTCTCTTTAGGTTGGTCTTCTTTGCCATTGTGTGGTATGCGCTGCCACGATCTTTAAGCGTACCGAAGAATGAAATGCTCTCATAGTTTATAATAGTACGGACGTTTTTTGTATTTTTGTCAGGCCGCTGGGTTCCCAGAATGTTGGACAACCCTGGATCACGCGAATATGCTGGATTTAACCGATTGTGAATATTCTCCCATGTATCCTGAAAAACTATCTCGGCCTGTGCCTCGGCTCGCTTGCGGGCTTTTGGCAGGATCGTGCCTATGTGGTACACCCTTGCCGGGTCGGCGCTGTCCCATGCGCATGTCCAAACAGATCGCGGGGGCTCCCAGCCGTAGGCCGCCGGTATCGGACGGAGATGAGGCATCGTGTGCGCCAAGCGGCTCTTCCGGAGGGAGGCGCGGCGGCACTTTCGTATGTTGTGTTCAAAAATATGTATGAGTTTACTGTGCCGGTATGACGGTGTTGGTGGCGAGGGAGAACGTCCCTTGCTTGATCCACTCGCTGTCTATGACCTGCCATATGGCGAGGTCCAGCGGTACCAAGTCGCCGTTCTCGTTCATCTCCGTCGATGCCAGGGCTCCGCTGTACGTGGATGCCACTCTGGGCAGGGCTGCCTTTACGGCCTCGGTGTCGTCGGTCCCGGCCTCCAGTATGGACAGGCCGATGAGCCATGCGGCGTCGTATGCCTGGGCCACGTAGGATGCCGGATCCGTGCCAAACTCGTTTCTGACGTGCTCTATGACGCGGTCGTGGCTTCCGCCGGTGTTGCCCTCATCTGAGACGAAGAGCGCCGTGAAGTTCACCGAGTTGATGAACTTGTTGGCCAGCCGGTCTTCGGCGAAGTAGGACACGCCTACGTACGTCTCTGCTCCGAACCACCTGACTTCGTCCATTATGCCGTATCTGACGGCGCTCTGTATGATATCGACCGATTCGTCGTACCCTACCATCAGCACGGCCACCTTGTCGGCGCCGTACTCGTTCACCAGCTTCAGGACCTTGTCGGCCAGTATGGAGACGTCACTGGAGATGGTGGGCAGGTTCGGGTCGTACGCTATTCCGGGTTCCACGGTGCCTGTCTTCTCAAAGTTGGCGTGCGTGTGTTCGGCGACCCCGTTTCCGTAGTCGTCGTTCCTCCATATGGAGACCATGGCTTCTATTCCCTCGCTCTCCATCACCTTGGCCAGGGCGCGTCCCTGGGTGGCGTCGTCAGGAGCCACCCTGAATATGTTGTCTCCGGATAGGGCTAGGGCAGGTGACGTGGAGCAGCAGCTGAGTATCAGCATGTCGTTCTGGTCCACGTACTGCTTGACGTTCTTGACGTTGCCGCTGGATGGTATGCCGATTATGAGCTTTACACCTTTGGCGTTCAGCGTCTGCACCTTCTGCCGCGTAATCTCGGGGTTGGTGGCTGAGTCCTCGTCGTCCAATATCAGCTGCCATTCGTATCCCAAGGATCTGACGAACTCGTTGAAGTCGGCCGCGCCCAGCTCGCTGCTGGCCAGCCTGTGCGGGCCCCTGGCGGAGAGGTCTCCGGTCAGCGGGTAGACGGCTCCGATGGTCACGTCGCCCTCGACCTGGCTTGCGGGAACGATGACGCTCTTCAGCGCCGAGTACTTGCCCATCTCGACCCACTCGCCGTCCGCGACCTGCCATATGGCAAGGTCCAGCGGCAGCAGGTCTCCTGCGTCGTTCAGCTTTGTGGATCCCAAGGCACCCTGATACGTCCCCGCGACTCCCGGCAGGGCCGCCTTCACGGCCGTGGGGTCGGCTGTCCCGCTCTCCAGTATGGAGAGGCCTATGAGCCAAACCGCATCGTACGACTGGTAGACGTACGTGGCCGGATCCACGCCGAACTGGTCCACAATATGCTGGGTAACGCGCTCATGCTTGTCCCCGCGGTTCTCGAATATCTGGAATGCCGTAAGTCCCACCGCGTCAACGAACTCGCTGGCGATGGCGTCCCGCAGGATGAAGCTCTCCTTGGCTACGGACTCGCCGGCGAACCACCTTGCCTGCTCCAGTATGGGGTAACTGGCCGCGCTCTGTACAATGTTGAGGATCTCATCGTAGCCCACTATCAGCACGGCCACCTTGTCGGCCCCGTGCTCGTCGGCCATCGCTTGGACGCGCTCGGCCAGCAGCGATGCCGCGGCGGAGTAGTCTGCCAGGTTGGGGTCGTAGGGTATGCCTTCGTCCACCACTCCTCTGGACTCAAAGTTCTCGCGGACCAGATCCACTAGGTTGTTTCCGTAGTCGTCCTGCCTCCACATGGGGACCAGTGCCTCTATGCCTTGGCTCTCTATCAGCCTGGCCAGGGCCAGCCCCTGCACCGAATCGTCGGGGGCCAGCCTGAAGACGCTGTCTCCGGGAATGGCCAGCGTGGGTGATGTGGAGCAGCAGCTGAGTACCAGCATGTTGTTCTGGTCGGCGTACGGCTTGACAGAGAGGACGTTGCCGCTTCCCGCCGGGCCGATTATGAATTTGATACCCTTGGAGTTGAGCAGCTGCGCCTTCTCCAGGGATGCGGTGGGTTTGGTCTCGGTGTCCTCGACGTTCAGTACCAGGCGCCAGTCCATTCCCATGGAGGCGAGGTACTCGTTGAAGTCGGCCGCGCCCAGCTCGGCGCCGGCCAGCCTGTGCGTCCCCCTCTCGGCCAGATCGCCGGTCAGCGGGTATATGACACCGATATCGATGTCTCCTTCCAGTGCGGATGTGTCGTCGGACTGGGCCGCCGCGTCCATGGAGGACATGCCGGCTGCCAGTCCCAAGACTGCTAGTGCAATTATTGTTCCTTTCATATTGCGTATGCAACATGCCAGCATCTATTAAAATGAACTTACTATTGGTCAGGGAACTATCTGGTGGCTGCCTTTCAGGGCATAAAGAGCTGCTGGCCACTCCCATATCTGCTGCCAGAAAGGTCACATGGCCCATGGCGCCGACGCCCCGGAACAGGCCTGGCGGGACCATATGGGTGGGTGCGCCACGCGCCACCCCAAATTTTGCGAGAGCACGACCGTGTCCGAATCGCTTTATACCGCGGGCGTATACACACACAGAATGGAGAGTCTTGCGGTTCTGGTGGAGAGCATGGCGGCGCACATACGAAAGTACAGGGGCCGGATGAGGAAGAACGAACGGCTGGTCAGGCACGCGCTGGTGAATCCGGTGCTGCGGGAGCTGGGCTGGAACCCGGAGGACCCCAAACTGGTGGAGGCCGGCTACAGGTTCCGCGACGGCTCGGTGGACTATGCCCTGCTTCAGGGCAAAAAGCCCATCGCGGCGGTGCGGACGGTTAGGCTGGGCGGGCCGCTGAGGGAGTCGCTGGATGGTCTGGCCGCCTACAAGGTGCGGTACCACATAGCGACCGACGGCCGGCTGTGGCTCGTGCGCAGAACGGCCGACCAGGCAGAGTCCGACTTGGTGGAGTTTGATCTGACCGGGGATCCCGCATCCGAATGCCCCAAGATGGAGGTTATCTGGCGCCGCAGCATGTCCAAGACGTCCAAGAAGGCCGGGCACCGGCGGTCTGGGAGGTCCGGCCCGGCCGGCGGCCTCGTACCGCTGCCGGATCTGGTCCCCGGGCAGGTGCCGACGGAGCTGGTGTTCCCCGACGGGGAATCGCGCCGGGTCAAGAGCGGCAAGTCCATGATGGTCGAGGTGGCGCAATGGCTGCTGGACGGCGGGCGCCTCTCCGGTGACGACTGCCCCATCATACTATCCGAGAAGCGCTACCTGCTGGCCAGAGAGCCGGTCCATCCCACCAAGAAGAGCTTCATCAGCGGCAAGCGCGTGGGGGACCTGCACTTGGAGACCAACTTCAACTCCCGGCGCATCCTGGATAACATAGGGGTGCTGATATCCCGCGCCGGCTTGGACGCGGGCGACTTTTCTGTGAGGCTCCCCTAGTCAGGCTCCCGGCCGCCCTGCGCGCCCCAGGAGGCGACGCATCTCGCTGGCCGTTATCGCCCCGGCCATCTTGGCGGCCCCTCGCACGCCCAGCAGGGACAGTATCGAGCCCGCATGAAAGTCAAAGTCCCCCGCGCCGGCGGCGCGGATGTCTTGGGGCCGTACGGCCCCCACCATACTATCTATGGCCCCGTTGTCCAGCCTCTCCAGTATCCGCCGGGCCGCCCTCTGGGCCTCAAACTCCCGGCCGAATATGCCCATCCACGCCGGCCGGTAGTCCAAGTCCGCCTCGTCCCCGGTCTCCAGATACTTGGACACGGCCCGGCCCGCCAGCATGCCTCCGGTACCGCTGGAGTATATGCCGCCGCCGGTGGTGGGCTTGGACTGGCCGGCGGCGTCCCCGGCCACCACCACATTCCCCTGGACGAACCGCCCTATGGGGCCGCCGACCCATATGGGGGCGGCAATCTTGCGCAGGACGGATCCGCCGCCCAGCCGGGACAGCAGGCCCTCCATCTCCGCCTGGGCGTTTATGCGGCGGCCGGCCACGCCGACCTTTCCCCTCCCGGCTCCGGAGGGTATCACCCAGGCGAAGAAGCCGGGGTACCTGGCCTGGTCCAGCATGACCACGACCCGGCCACGCCTTATCCAGGCGGCCTGCACCTCGTACTGGGCGGACACCAGCATGTCGGGGCCCGGCGCCAGCGCGGCGGCTCCCCGCGCGTCCACTATGACCCTGCAGGGTATGTCGCCCATGCTGGTCCGGGCGCCCCCCGCATGCGCGCCCCGGAACGTGGCGCCCACGCGTATGGTGGCCCCGGCCCTCTGGGCCTGGGCCGCCGCGTACTTGTCCAGCGCCCTACGGTCCACCTCCAGTACGCCGCCGGCCTCCACGGTTATGGAATGGCCGCCGGGGGCAACCAGCACTGCGGCGGTTATCGCGTTCCCGGCCATGTCCACCGACGGGACTATGCCCAGCCTCTCCAGCGCCCTCCTGCTCAGCATGCCGCCGCAGTGCTGCGGCGTCCCTATCTCGTGGTCTTGCTCCAGCACCAGCACCGAGTGCCCCGCGGCGGCCACCTCCCGGGCGCAGAGCAGGCCCGCGATGCTTCCGCCGGCCACCACCACATCATATCCCATACCGCAGCGGCGCACAGCAATGATTTATCATGGTATCGGGGAGTGAAGGGGCGATGTCGGCGATAAAGCAGGTGATAGCCGTCCGGACGGACATCAGGATGGGGCGGGGCAAGACCGCCGCCCAGGTGGGGCACGCCTGCGTGCTGGCCGCCGAGGCGGCGCGGGTGTCGCACCCGGACTGGTGGAGCGAGTGGTGGGACACCCAGGAGAAGGTGGTGGTCCGGGTGCCCGGGTACGGGGATCTGGAGGAGATACGGCGGGAGGCGGCGCGGGCCGGCCTGCCCCACTATATGGTGCGGGACGCCGGCCATACCCAGCTGGCTCCGGGAACGGCTACGTGCGTCTCGGTGGGCCCGGCCCCCGAACACCTGATAGACCGCATAACCGGGGGCCTCTCCCTGCTGTAGGACATATTGGGCAGCCCGCCGCCGGAACGGGCGCCGCCCGGCCGGGACGGAGGGGAATGCCGCCGACCCCTGGGGCGAATGGCCCTCCGGGCCGCTCCTTGGGCGCGTACCCGTCATAGTGTGCCTCATCCGGCGGCGCCGCTGTGATATGCCTGCGCCACTGCCGGCATGCCCCAACCGAAATTTACCGTCGGGGTGGAGATGTGGGGATCTGATACGCCCCCGGCCGGACCGCTCCCACTAGAGATATAATGCCACACGCTCCCCCATACCGCCGTGAGGAAGCGCCCCTCCCGCACCGGGAACCAGAAGAAGCTGGGAATCATAGTGGCCGCCTTCTTCGGGTTCATACTGCTGACATCCACCGTGCTGATAGCCGTGCCCAGCATACTCCCCCCGGGCTCCCAGATGGCGACCGAGCCCGGGGAGGTGACCATAACCGGCACACCCCAGGACAACTACCCCGACGCGCAGCGGCCCCAGTTCTGCGGCGTCGCCCAGCCCCAGTCCAACGCCTACATAACGGAGTACCGCGTCCCCACGCCGTGCTCGCAGCCGCTGGCCGTGGAGGTTACGCCCGACGGCCGGGTCTGGTTCGCCCAGTCCAACACCGGCAACCTGGCGGTCTTCGACCCCTTCACCGAGGAGATAACCGAGCATGAGAACCCGTTCTGGGACGACTCCCAGACGTCCATGATGTGGGGCATGGACTATGAGGGCGGGTACATCTGGTACACCGACGAGGCCAACAACTCGGTGTGGAGGTTTGACACCGCCACTGCCACGTACCGGCAGTTCCAGCTCCCCGAGTCCAGCGACCCGTTCCCCCAGCTGCTGGAGGTGCAGGGCACCGACATCATACTGAACGACCTTCTGGGCAACTCGCTGGTGGTGCTGGACGCCTCAGACGTTGAGGGGGGGCTGACATACTATTCCGTACCTTCCAACGTCACCGACGCGGTGACGGCCGGCTTTGCGCTGGACGCCGACGGCTCCATATGGTACACCACCTGGGTCCCCCAAGGCGGTGGGATACTGGTGAACGTTGATCCTAATCTGATAAAGATGGTGTCCGGCGGCGACCCGGCTATAACCACGCTGCCACCGGCGCTGCGCACGCCCAACGGCGTCACCGTGGACCACTCCGGGAAGGTGTGGCTGGCCGACACCAGCAGCTCGTACTTTTTCGCGTACGACCCGGCGGCCGACTCCTTCTCCACCTATATCACCAACGTCCCGGACGTCTTCACGTTCGGGAACGTCTCGGGGATGGTGCAGACGCCCGTATCGCGGCCCTACTGGATGGCTACCACCGACGCGGGCCAGATAGTCTTCAACGAGCAGACGGCCAACCGCATAGGGGTGATGGACCCGGTCACCGAGACGCTGGTGGAGTACGCCATTCCCTCCAAGAACCCGTTCTGGACAGACTGCGGCGGCAGCATGGCCTGCGGCATATCCCAGGCGCTGGCCTTTGACGTCTCCGGCGACAGGGTGTGGTTCACCGAGTGGGTGGAGAACAACATAGGGGTGGTGGACATGTCCAGGCCGCTCCCATTCAACATAGTCCCCAGCACCCAGAGGCTAGTCCTGGCTCCCGGCGAGTCAGAGACGGTCTCTTATGTGGTGGTGGCCAACACCGACAGCCCCATGGGCGTGGAGCCGGTGTACTCCCACACGCACACGTTCCTGTACCCGGTGCCACACATACCACCCCAGATCAGCATACTGGAGGGCTCCATGGAGATGTCAGTCGACGTGGTCGCCGATTCTAACTCGATCCCCGGGGAGTACAAGATACTTTTGGGCGCCGAGAGCGGATCCGTCTCCGTCTCCAAGTTCGTGACCGTCCAGATACTGCCCGGTCCATGACCGGCTCTGAACGGATGCCGCCTCCATTGGACATGGCAGTGGGGATGGGCAGGTACAGCACCACATACGGGGGCAGCGGCGGCCGCATACGGACCAAACCCGGCGACTTTGCCGTACGTGAGATACTGTCGGATGCGGCCCTCCGCTCCATACGGGAGGAGGGGGCGTACGCGGTGTACGAGCTGGCCAAGGAGGGCATAGACACGGGCCACTGTATCTCGGACGCGTACGGGCGTGCGCGCATACGGCTGAAGGCTCTGGGCCTGAAGGATGCGGCCGCCCGCACCACCCAGCATGTATGCGCCTCCTCTCGGGGCCCGGGCATTCCACGTCTGGACGCGCCTCGGTATACGCTCCGGCGCCTGGGGTACGTGGCGCGTCCCCTCACCGGCAGGTCCATGATCGGCAACAGGTTTGACATAGTGGTGAGGGGGGGAGCGGGGCTGGAGGGGGCGTCCCTGGAGGGGACCATCTTGAACTATTATGGGTACCAGCGCTTCGGCTCCCGGCGCCCGGTCACACATCTGGTGGGCCGGGCCGTACTGCGCAACGACATGGCCGAGGCCATCCGGCTCATACTCTCGGCAGAATCGCCGTTTGACGCCCCCGAGTCCAACGAACTGCGGAGCATGATGGCCGACCCCTCCAGATATGCCGAGTGCCTCCGCATGATGCCCCGCTCCATGGACACCGAGAGGGCCGTACTCAGATCGCTGGCGGACGGGGACGACCACAGGACGGCCTTCCTGCGCATACCCCTGTACCTGCGGCGGCTGTACGTGCAGGCGTACCAGTCGTACATATTCAACCTGACGCTTACCGCCGCCTTCGGGGGCTACGACCTCTCCTCGCCGCACGAGGGGGACGTCTGCTTTGATCGTGCCGACCGGCTGGGCAGGTACGGCGAATCCGAGGGACAGAGGCTGGCCGTGCCGATGGTGGGCTACTCGTACTACAAAAAGACCCGCTTCCACGGCGTGGTGTCGGAGGTGCTGGACGGGGAGGGGGTGGCCCCGCGGGACTTTTACGTCCGGCACATGCAGGAGGTAAGCTCCGAGGGCGGGTTCCGGCAGGCTGCCCTGGCATGCTCGGACGTGGACATCCTGCCGGACCGCATACGCCTCACCCTCTCCCGGGGCTCGTTTGCCACGGTGGCACTCCGGGAGGTGATGAAGCCCGCCGACCCGGTGGCTGCCGGGTTCTAGCGGCTACGGCGCCGCAGGAGCAGGCCAGCACATATCATGGCCGCACCGGCGGCGGCAATCCATGTCCCGTGCTGGATCCAGTCGGGGCTGCTGTACATGAAGGAGTACTCGGGCCCCACCACCCCGCGGCCCTGCATGTGGAAGAGCAGACCCAGCGCCGCAACTGCGGCGCCGGCCAGGATCAGGCCGAGCATCATTGCAGTGTGCTCGTGCCGGGATAAAGCGGTGTCGGCAGACGATGTGGGCGTGGTATGGGCACGTCGGCAGAAGAGCATATGGGCGGGGGATCCGGCGGCCGGACTACCCGTCCGTGTCCACGTATATGCCGGATATGGGGTTGTTTATGCGGTCAAGGTACTTTTCGCAGTCGTCCGGCTCAAAGTTGTTGGCCTTGCACTCGTTGAAGTGGGCCGTGCTTTCCCGCTGCAGGTTGTCTCCGTACAGTACGTCCTCGCCGATGGCCACACCCAGCAGGCCGATTACCGCCAGCGATGCCGACACCACGATCATGGAATAACCGACCTTGGCGTAGTTGCGCTCCGGCTTCACGGGTGCATAGCCGCGGCCTGCGGCATTTATGCCTTTGTGGAACTACAAACCCATCCTGTGTGCTTTCTGGCTCCACGGAGCCCAACCGTATACGCGGCTGCCGTGCATTCTCATGCCCGCTTGGCTTTTACGCTCAGGATACGGCGATAATGCGCTGATTCATGCCTGAGGGGCGGATCTGGTGTTGTACCCCGCTGCCTCATGTGGCCGGAGCGCCGCAGCCCGCCAGAGCGCTTGGACGGCCGGATGCCGGGAATACGGGCGTACAGCGCCCGGCCCACCGCGGCCGGCGTTGTGTGCTACGGCGCGTGCCGCACGCCGGCGCGGGGCAGTGCCGACGGTCAGATTTGTAGCGGTCAGTCGGTATTGATCATCCTTGATGATTAGCAACGAATTGGCACCAAAATAGATAAAATAAACACCAAATTAAACGTATAAAAATATAAAAAATCATATAAAATGTATATTTTTACCCATATATGGCAATCAAACCGGACCAGACCATAACTGTCCACTTATAATGTGCCATACCTCTACCACCGCTATGGCACAAATGCCAGCACTCATACCCAAGGAGGTCGAGATCCAGAGACTCAAGAAGATCTGGCTCATCGTCATCGCCATGGGTTCGACCGCCGCGTCCGTCGAGGTGGACAACTTCGTCGACGGCTCGCTGCACCAGACGTCAATACGGGACAGCGCCTTCACTCCCGCCCACTGGTGGCTCTACAGCCACTTCGTGGCACTGCCACTGGGCTGGGGTGCGGTAGCCATCTATGACCGAAGGGTACCCGTCCTCAGAGGCCCCAACAACTCCATGAACACAGGCCTGAAGATGACCATTCTTGGTTATCTGGCGACCATGTTCACCATCGGGGTCAACGAGATGTGGCACTTTTGGTTCGTCGAGGAGATCTTTGCCGTGCCCAACCACTGGATGTTCAACATGGGCGTCGTGGTGGCGTTCATGGGCGCACTGGCCTACGTGGTCCGGGTGTACGCCCGCCTCGTGGAGCTGGGAGCGGAGACCCCCGGTGAGAACCCGTACGTGGCAGAGATGTACAAGATGGCCCTTGAGGGCAAGCTGTACAGCAGGGCTATACCCTAGGTATCCTGCCTGTTTTTTTCATTTCGACTGCGACCCGTCTGCGCCCGCCGCCGGACGGCAACGCTTGTATTTGGCCAGTGGGGCTGGGGTGCATGGACTTTATGCTGGAGGAGGAGCTGATGGACCTGATGACGTTCTGCCTGCAGAACCCCCAGGATGCTACGACGGCCGAGAAGAAGGAGCGCATAGCCCAGATAGGGTCGGAGATATACGCTGACGGCGGCGTTGATGCCCTGGAGAACTTCTTCTTCGCCTTGGACAATCGCATCCAGGGCGAGCTGGAGATGGATGCCAAGGTGTTCAGGCCCCTCTGGAACGGGCTGGACCCTGCCTGGAACCACTAGGCGCGTCCCCAAAACTTGTCTAGCGATTGAGCCGGACCGTTCCCCGCATTCGTATACGAGGGTAGCGGAGACCTTCTTGGCGCCGTCATGCCAGCCAAACCTCGACGGCATGTCAATCATCGGCTTCCCCTCGCCTTCCTTCTCCTCCTTCTCCCCGTGTGCTCAGGGGTGAACTACTTACCGGGCTACAGAGGAGTAACCGTGAGCGATAATGTTTAAAAAACCACTTTTTCTCACTACCAACATGAAGGCGACTTTGCTGGTTGCGGCGGCCATCTTGGCGGCGGCCGCCTATCCCGCATACGCCGACGATTACGCGGCATCCCTCCAGGATGCGGTTGATATCACGACGGATCTGCGGAACGACTATCTGGTCGAGACCTTCTTTGGGGAGTCGTACCTGGTACCCCGGATAGCCGCGGTGGAGACGGTGGAGAGAGCCATAGACCTGTACGAGTCCACTAGGGCAGATCCGCATGTTCCGGTAACGGAACGGGGCACTTTCGTCCAGCACCCCAACAACCCGTACGGCACCACGGTGGTGGCCTTTGACGTGATCAACTCGATGCACACCAGCGAGGAGGTATATCCGTTCGTTATAGACGTCGGCACGCTGAAGGTGTTGGCGGAGGGGGCATTCCCCGGAACCGTGGGGCTGTCCGCCGTCTTCTTGGATGATGCCGACCGGCCCGTGGAGGAGATCCTAAAAGACCTGCAGGAGTCGGACGGAACTTGGGTGAGCTATGTCTTCAACAATCCCAGTACCGGCGTGTACGACATCAAGCATACCTATCTGTCACTGTACGACGGCTACATCTTCGGCGCCGGGTACTACGAGTCCCCCGACGAGATGGCCTTGGAGGGCGTAGCATCCCTGGTCCGCATGTACGATGCCGACGGGGCCGACTCGTTTGAGGCCATCGAGGCGGACTCGGGCATCTCGTTCGTGCTGGATGCCGGGACGCTGGAGGCCGTGGCGCATACAAACCCGGACATATCCGGAAGCGCCATCAGCGACGCGCTAGCCACCACTTGGAACCTCGAGTTCCTGTCCGATATATTGGCTAGGCACGGAAGCCTGTGGGTGAGCTACCCGTCGGCAGATCCGCAGCCCGGCAGCGAATACGTCCGGGCCCACCTTCGGATGCACGACGGCCATGTCTTTGGGTCCGGTTACGGAGTCACGCCGGAGACCAGAGTACAGTCGCTGACGAATGAGGCCATACAATTGTACGATATGGAGGGGGAGGGCGCCTACCCGATAATTACATCTATGAAGGGGACGCTGCAGATGGTATTGGAGCCCGGTGACAACATCGTGCTGGCGTTTGCCGGGCGGCCCAACTTTGCCGGCCTGAGTATAGGTACTGGCCTATTCGATCGGGACCTGCGGGGATTGGGACTGGCCGACACCCCGGGACTCTGGATAGACAACGTCTTCGTAGACCCGCGGGCCACCTCCGCCGCAGAGCAGCGCCGCAGCTCCTGGCTCGTCCTGCACGACGGCCACATATTCGCCGCCGGACGCGTCTATTCACCGGAGGCAGCTTCCGTCGAGGCGGTTGACGCGGCCATTGCGCTGTACAAGAAGCATGGCGAGGAAGCCTTTGACCGCATCATCTGGCAGTCGGTCAGACCCGAGATCATATACCCGTTCGTGAGCGACGCCCAGACTTGGGAGCTGGTGGCGCACGCCGCGGTTCCCGAGCGGGTGGGCGTGTGCTGCGCCGCGCCCATCGCCGCGTCCAACGATCTAGATGCCGCCCGCGAGGCCCTGGAGCAGAACCCGGGCATCTGGCTGGAGTACACCTTCTACAACCCCATCAGCGATAGGTACGAGTACAAGCGCGCCTGGTTCTCCACATACGACGGGTATACGTTCGCGGCCGGCTACTACTATGGAAACTTTGAGGAATTGGAGCGCACCATCCAAGAGGCCATCGACCTCTACGATACACAAGGCAAGGATGCCGCCTTTGCAAGCATCAACGACATGAGGGCCACCGGCGTAAACTATCCGCTCATTCTGGACAGCGAAACCTTGGAGATCGTGGCCCACGGCCAAAACCCCGGCCGCGTGGGGACCAGCATCCTGGACGGGGCGGCGGCCGCATCCTATATTGCAAACAAGATCGAGGCCGACCTCCGCAGCGACGGCGATACCACTGTTAGTAATTACGTCGCCTTGGACCCGGTCACCAGGTCCTCCCTAACCCAGACCGCCCTGCTCCAGCTGCACGACGGATACATCTTCTGGGTGGGACAGCCGTTCGTAGTCTATACTAGATAGAAGATACGCCATCTGGCGGGTACTGCGTGGGCGGCCCATATGTGTCGTAGACGGCCCGCGTACCCGCCCGTTGACCGCCGGCCCGGATGGCGTATGACAGAACGCCCCATGCGGCTGCCGGCGGCGTGGGGTAGGGTGCAGGAATGCATGAATACCGGCGCCAGTGGCGCATCGGTACGGCGCACTAGTGCGAACTCGAGCCAAAGAGAAAAATGCGGGTGGCGCGGTGGTATAGGCGTGAGCATACAGATACTCCAGCACGAATTTCTGGGCCCGGTGCGGCTGTCAGAGTGGGGTCCCCCCATGGAGAAGGTGGTGTACGTGGTGCTGGCCCGCGACAAGGACAGGTTCCACCTCGTATACGCGGACGTCTGCGAGCGCACCGACGACAGGTCTTTCTTCGTCTCCAACGACTCGTTCAAGTGCTGGATGGAGCGGGCCGGCTCCGAGGATAACCTGTACCTGGCCATACTGCCCATGTTCGCGTCGGATCCCCCGGGGCGCCGGTTCGTGCTGGACCGCATAGTCAATTCAACAAAGCCGCCCTGCAACGGCGTTGATAAGGGCGGGGCGCGCACCCCGTTATGAGGCGCCCGGCTCTTGACCGCCCATAGATCTCGACTTGAAGATCTCCAGCGTCAGCAGGTCCATGGCCTTTTTGTGGTGCCCGAACTCGTCGAGCGCCCGGATCTGGCCCATAACCAGTTCCCTGAGTATCTTTGCCACGCTGATCTGGAACTCGTCCTTGGCGGTCACCTCCAGGGCGTTTATCCTGGCGAGCATGGCGTCCAGCTCGTAGCGCATCTGGTCTGGTGACGCGTGGCCGGCCATCGCTACGAATATGCATGCGGCGGAATATTATCCTATGCCAGCTCCTCGTCTATAGTTTGGATCATCTCCTCGAAGCTGCGGCACGGGCAGCCGGGTATGCGGCACCCTCCCCGGCGGGTCAGCGAGTGGCCCCGGCCGTCGTGGGAATAATCTGAGTGGAAACACTGGGCGCAGTTCAACGTGCACCCTGTACACGCGGGGGATTTAAGCCAGATCAGGGAACCAGCACGGCCCGGGCCTCTATCTTGGACTCCTTGAGCATCCGGAGCACCTCGTTGGCCTTCTCCAGGGGGAATGACTCGTGCACGACCTCCAGACCCTTCTCCCCGGCTATCCTCACCACCTCCTCCATGTCCCTGGTGGATCCTATGAGGGTTCCGCGGATGGTCTTCTCCTCAAATGCCTGAAAGTGGGGGTTCTCCCCTATGGTGGCTATGACCACCAGCCCGCCCTTCTTGACGGCCCGGATGGCCGCGTCTGTAACCTCGTCGGATGGCGCAAAGACGATGGCCGCGTCCAGCAGGCCGTGTTCTTGCCGTATGGTGGCCAGAAGCCTCTCTCGCCCGCCCTCGTACCGGACCGCGGCAGCCGCCCCCAGCCTCACGGCCATGTCCAAGTGTCGCCTGTTGCGGGAGACGGCAACGGTGTGGCATCCCTCCAGGGCGGCGAACTGCACGGCCATGTGGCCCACACCGCCTATGCCGAATATCCCGATCTTGCGGTGGGTCTTAGGCTCGGCGGCTTTCACGGCCTTGTACGCGGTTATGCCGGCGCAGAATAGAGGCGCCGCATACTCGGGCTTCATACCCGGGGGTATCTTGGTGGCGAACCTTTCGGGGGCCGTGATGTACTCGGCGTACCCGCCCCGGAGCGTCTCGCCGGTGACCTCCATCGAATCGCAGAGCTGCTCGTTGCCCTCGGTGCAGTACTGGCACTCGCAGCAGGCCGAGAGCAGGGGGGTCACGCCGGCCCGGTCACCCACCTTGAACTTTGTCACGGCATCGCCCACCTCCTCAACGCGGCCCACCAACTCGTGGCCGGGGACGGTGGGCAGCACCGGGGGTATGCCGATGTCCAGCCAGTCGCCCTCTATGCCGTGTATCTGGGAGTGGCACACGCCGCAGGCCTCTATCCTGATTAGTATCTCAGAGGGGCTGCGTATGCGGTGGCGCTCTATGCGGCGTAACTCCAGGGGGTTGGTCTCTACCTTGCCGCACTTGGAGAGTACCATGGCCCGCATCTCCGGCATGCATTCGGGCGGGGGGCGGGCTTGATTTTAAGATTGTCTTGCCAGAGTCCGCCCCGCAGAAAGGCGCGAATCGTCGCACCATCGCCGTATCATGGGCGTAGAAACCAAGCGGACCTGGGGATGTCCCGAAGCCGCAATGGGCCGAGACCGGGAGAGCGGGCTGCATGGCGGCCTGATGTTGCATATGTAATCTACAGGGGCCTGCTGCCAGTGGGTCCCGCAACGGCCGTGGCCGCGGTGCCGGCCCGGGTCCATGCGCTGTCTTGCCGCGTGGTGAGGCTACAGGGAGTCGGGCAGCGGGGGGGGGGGCGGTGAGAATGTTTGGATGCCGGCGCCACGGCGCATCTACACCACGCATAATGCAAAAGAGTCCCGCCTCACAAACGGAAAAATAGACCACCAGGACGTACATACGGCGGTGGCCTCCGACATAACCAAGGAAGACATGGAGCGGGTACGCCTGCTCAACAAGGTGTCCGGCTCCCGGCACGCCTTCAAACAGCTGACACTGCAGGAGCTCAAGCGCCTCCAGTATCTGGTGGAGAAGAAGGACTACAGCCACGACAAGAAGGCCCGCAAGTCCAAGACCAAACTACTCAAGAACATAAACGTCCGCATATACGAGCTGGAGGAAGGCCGCAGCATCTGGGGCGCCTAGGTTCAAATTGGCATGGGCTGCTTTTGGAGGGTATGGCGCGCAACCGTCTGGGCCGGGAGAGCAGTCCGTACCTGCTCCAGCACGCCGACAACCCGGTGGACTGGTACCCGTGGGGACCCGAAGCGCTGGAGGCGGCCCGGGAGAGGAACGTACCCATATTCCTCAGCGTGGGGTACAGCGCCTGTCACTGGTGCCACGTCATGGAGCACGAGTCCTTCGAGAACGAGGGAGTGGCCGAGATAATGAACAAACACTACATCAGCATAAAGGTGGACCGCGAGGAGCGGCCCGACATAGACGCCATATACCAGGAGGCCTGCCAGCGCGCCACGGGCCAAGGGGGGTGGCCGCTCAGCGTCTTTTTGACCCCGGACCAGAAGCCCTTCTACGTGGGGACGTACTTTCCCATACTGGACGGGTATGGGAGGCCGGGGTTCGGCAGCATCCTGCGGCAGCTGGCCCAGATGTGGCAGGAGCGCCCCCAGGACGTGAGGCGGGCCGCCGCCGACTTTGTGGCGAACATGGGGGTGGAGCAGCCCGCTCCGGAGCCGTCCGTCATAGGGCGCCCGCCGCTGGACGAGGCGGCCGTCAACCTACTGCAGGCCGGCGACCCGACGTATGGCGGGTTCGGGAGTGCCCCCAAATTTCCCAACGCCGCCTGCATCTCGTTTCTGTTCCGGTATGCGCGGCTCTCGGGGGTGTCCCGGTTTGCCGAGTTCGGACTCCGCTCCCTCCGGAAGATGGCCGAGGGGGGAATATTCGACCATATAGGCGGCGGATTCCACCGGTACTCCACCGACCGGCGGTGGCTGGTGCCGCACTTTGAGAAGATGCTGTACGACAACGCCCTGATACCTATCAACTACGCGGAGGCGTACCAGATCACCGGCGACCAATTCTATCTGGAGGTGGTGGAGAAGACGCTGGGATTCGTGCTGCGGGAGATGACCTCGCCAGAGGGGGCGTTCTACTCGGCCTTGGATGCGGACTCGGAGGGAGAGGAGGGCCGGTACTACGTCTGGTCCAAGCCGGAGGTACGCGGCCTGCTGGGGGATGACGCCGAACTCTTCTGCACGTACTATGGGGTGACCGACGGCGGAAACTGGGAGGGCAAGTCGATACTGCACCGCAGCATCCGGCTCTCGGCGGCGGCGTTTGCCTGCTCCGTACCAGAGGGGGAGGCCCGCCGCGCCATACGGAGGTGCGAGGGGGAGCTGCTGGCCGCCCGGGAGGGACGTCCGCGTCCCGGACTGGACGACAAGGTGCTGGCCTCATGGAACGGCATGATGATATCGGCCTTGGCCAGGGGATATCGCATCACCGGCGACCCAGCATACCTGGACGCGGCGCGGCGGGCCATGTCGTTCATACTGGATAGGATGCTGGAGGGTGATGCACTATATCGCTCCTACAAGGACGGGGCGCGCATACGCGGATTTCTGGAGGACTACGCGTACGTGGCCGCGGCCCTGTTGGACGTGTTCGAGGAGTTCCCAGACGTCCGATATCTGGAGGAGGCCCGGCGGCTGGGCTCCCACATCCTGGAGCACTTCTGGGACGGCTCGGGGTTCTACGTGACCCCCGACGACCACGAACCCCTGATAGCGAGGCCCCGCAGCGGCTACGACCTGGCCGTGCCTTCGGGCGGCTCGGTGGCAGTGGCCGTCCTGATCCGACTGCAACGGCTGACCGGCGGGCGGGAGTTTGGCGACGCGGCCCAGAAAGCGTTGGAGTCCCGGCTGCAGCAGGCCGCCGAGAATCCGCTGGCGTTCGGACACCTGCTGTGCACCGCATATATGCACGTGAAGGGACCTGCCGAGATCACGGTGCTGGACGGGGGGGATGATGCCATATTGGATGTGCTCCGCCGCCGCTATGTCCCCGAGGGGATGATGGTGCGCGTGAGGGACGATGGCCAAGCCACATCCCTCCAGGCGTATCCTTTCTTTGCGGGCAAGACGTTCGGGGATGGGACCGCGGTGTATGTGTGCCGGAACTCGGTATGCTCGCCGCCGCTGGCGGACGCATCCGACATCAAGGCGGCACTCTAGATTCTTTTAAAGTCCAGCCGCATGATGCTGCCCACCGGCGGCACCCCTATGTTCTGGTACCGGGACTTCGGCATGGTCATGACCACTTGAGTCTGCCGGTAGCTCTTCAGCTTGACGGTGGGCTGAGCCTGAAGTATGGCGTGTATGATGGGCATCACCTGCCCCCGGGTTTCGGAGTCCAGCTTGGAGAGGCTCTCCATTATCATCTGCTTTTGTGATATGGGCTCGGTGGAGACGTTCTCTATGAGCGTCAGCTGCACCACCTGACCGTTGTCAACTATCTGTGATATTTTGAACTCGTTGGTTTCGTGGCTCTCCTCCATGCTGTGGGGCAGGGGCGTGCCGATTTATCTCTACCGCCAGACTTGTACTACCGTCTAGGTGCGCAGTGTGGGCATCCGGAGCGCCTCCCTTATGCGTGGGGCGTTGTCGCCGACCAGCCGGTGAAACTCGTCCATGTCCTCGGAGCTGGGGGCCATGTACTGGGTCCTGTACGCCTGCATGAACCCCAGATACAGGCAGCCCAGTATCATGCCAAAGGCCGTGTCCTCTGCCGAGCCGCCCTTGTGGGCCTCGGCCATGCTCTTGTACGTCCGGGATTCGCTGATGTAGTACTGGATCTGGGCTCCGACATAGTCCCTGATCTCCTTGGGTATCGCCAACATGCAGGCGGCACCGCACCGTTATTTATCCGATTGACATGCGCGAATCCCCGCCGGACTTTTGGCGCCGCCGGGCTCCGGGGGGTTCGTGTTGCACCGCCGGGTCATATCCCTGGTGCGCCGGTTCAGATCCAAGGTCACTGCGACGTACCACATGGTCTGGAGGTGCGGGCATTTGGGCTGCGGCGGGCTGGCCGAAGCTGAGATCGGCATGGTGGAGAGACGCTGCTGGAACCCAGCCTGCTGGCTGGGGTGGTTAGTCTCTGGTAGAGGGGCACGTACAAGAGTTGGCGGACTCGCTGGGAGACGAGTGGAAAGCGATTCTCCAGCATCACTATACAGCATGTTCTTGAGGCGGTGGTCAGGAGGCGGAGTCGGAAACCTAGAACATAGGAACAGTCTGGGGGCATGTGTCGGCGTAGCGTGCCGTGGACACGTATCATACGTGGCGGCTGCGCGGCACCTCGATATGCCGTGAGGTGCGGTAACGTATGACTGGGGATGCCTTGGCGAATTTGTCTTGAACGTAAATGCGCGCACCCCTGATGTCGTTGCAAATATATGACGGGCCAGATAGAATTTGGGAGACGTGGGAGCTATGGTATGTTGCCACGCGCAAAAAATTTACATTATGCAAAAATTTGCCATAAATTAATTCATTATGGCTGTGTTCTATAATAAGGACTAAAACACAATTTGCTACCAAGTTTAAATAAAAGCACACGCTGACTCAAGCGTGGCTGAATTTGCAGACTATGGGCTGGCAGTGGCCATATTTATCGGGATCACGCTTGCCGTCGGCATAGTGACCGCCAAGCTGGTTCGCCAAAGCGGCAAGAGGCTCATAGTGGCAGGAAAGAGCCTGCCCCTGGCGCTGGTTGGGACCATGCTGGCGGCGCAGGCAGTGGACGGCAATTCGTCGCTGGGAAATGTCGCGCTCGTATACCAGTTTGGATTTTGGGCAGGTGCAGTGGTTCCGATGGGCCTGGGGGCGTGTCTTCTGGTGGTGGCCGCCGGGTATGCAAAGCCGCTCAACAAAATGTCGATGATTACACTGCCGGACTTTTACTACAGGCGGTTCGGTAACGGCGCCGAGGGAATATCCGGTGTTCTCCTGATAATCAGCTTCGTAATACTGGTTGCGGGCAACTTGGCCGCGTGCGGGTTCATACTGGAGACCGTGTTCGGCGTGGACTATCTGTGGGGGATAGTGATCGCGGCCGCTGTAGTGCTGGCGTATACCGCCGCCGGGGGGATATTTGCGTCGGCGTATACTAACCTCTTTCAGGTGTACTTGGCCATCGGGGCGTTCTGGGCCGGATTCCTGTTCTTTGCGGGCGGGTTCTCGGGAACGCCTTGGGAGACGGTGCTCGGCAGCACCCCGCCCGAATTTCTGGACATGTCGGGCCTCTTTGATGTGGCCAACGGCGCCCTGATCAACTGGGGCGGATTTCTGGCCTTGGCCTTGGGCGACATCATAGCTTTGGACTTTATGGAGAGGGTCTTTGCGGCCCGGAACCCGAAGACGGCGCGGCGCGGCGCTTTCATGGGGGGCGCCCTTACAATATTCACGGTGGTGCCCACCAGCATGCTGGGAATTGTGGCCCTCTACTACCTCCCCGAGGGCACGCTTCCGGATCTGGCACTGCCGCTGCTCAGCGTGGAGCACATGCCGTTTGCAATCGGAGCTGCCATACTCATGGGCGTGGTGGGGGCCTCCATGTCCACGGCCAGCGGCGGCCTGCTTGCCATATCCAGCGTGATATCGCGCAATTTGATCAACCGCATAATCCGGCGGAGGTGGCTGGGCAGGCCGGGGACCACCGACAAGAGGCTGTTGGTAGTAACGCGTCTGATGCTCATTCCCATGATCGGCGCCGGAACCACACTAGGCTACTTCCTTCCGGCCCCGGGAATCTACCTGATACTGGCCTTTGACATAGTGTTTGCCGGGGCGCTGGCCCCGCTGACGCTGGGGCTGTTCTGGAAGAAGGCCAACATGCCCGCCGCCATCGCGTCACTACTCTTTGGCACGGGACTGCGCCTGGTCTTCTTCTTTACGTGGCCCGCGGATTTGGCCGGTCTGGATCAGCTGATACCGCCGGTGGTCTCGTTTACCTTGTTCATATTGGTAGCTCTGGCGACCCAGAAGAAGTATCCGGGCAAGGCCCGCCACGACGTGCGGGACTACGTCCCACCCGAGGAGGATGTGATATCCGGCGAGGATCTAAAGCACTTCCAAGAGGGAGGCGTCTCCGGCCCAGGCCCGGCCACTTCGGACAACGGTCCGGACGGCCCCGCCGGTCCCAGCGACACGCCAGCCAAGAAAGCCGCATAACGGCGGCGCCTGCCTGTCGGCCATTTTTTGCTATGAGCAAATCTTTTAGCTACACTGCACCTATCGTGCGAACGTCCGGAACCGCGCTGCAGCGCCTAGGGTGCCCACGCCACGCTGGCGAAAAAACCCAAACGGTGCTGTACGCCTGTCGCCGGTCAGACGGGGAGGCCCGACCGTCCGGAAACTCCGAAGCATCTGATGCGATGCGGAATACGCGCTAGTCTGGAAGATGCTGGAGCCCCACAGCCTGGTTGTCGTCTCCTCACAAGAGCCAAACAAGTGAGCCGACACGGGTGCCCTTGATGCCATATGGCAATAACGGATGGTAGGCCGAAGCGGGGAGATATGCCGCCAGGCGCCCACAGCGTCAGTGGACGGTTTAGCGGGAATGCTGGCGTGGTATGATGGAGGCGCCCGTACGTCCCCACATGGCCGGACCGACCGTTACTGCGGGCGAACCCGCGTGCATTAGAATTTAATAGAATTCCAGGTGGACCAAACTGATGAAATACCCGGACATATTCAACCCCGAGATGTCCAGGGTCGGGACGGCCGACTCGCAGCGGTATAACATCGCCGCCGGCATACTGATCAGCGAGGCTGTACGGACGTGCCTGGGGCCCCGGGGCATGGAAAAGATGTACGTGGACATACTGGGCGAGGAGACGGTGACCAAGCACGGCGGGGCGTTCCTGAGGAAGGTGGATGTGGACCACCCCGCCGCCAAGGCCGTAGTTGACGCGGTGAATGCGGTGGACACCCACGTCGGTGACGGAACAGTGTCGGCCGCCGTGCTGATGGGCGCCCTGCTGGAGGGCGCCCGGCGGCTGCTGGCGCTGGGCATCCCCACCGCGTCGGTGATACGGGGGTTTGAGACAGGCTCGCGGCTCTCCCTGCACGCCTTGGACGCGATGGGCTTCCGGGAGAATGTGGGCACCCGGCGCAGACTGGCCGCCTCATGCATCGAATGCAAGGCAATATCGGACTCGCTGGCCGATGCGGACAGGGTGACGGACATGATACTCGAGGCAGCAGCATCGGTCACCGATACTCGCACCGGCACCGTGGATGTCGACTCCGTAAAGATAGAGGAGAAGACAGGGGTGACGACGGACATGGAGCTGGTGCGGGGGACGGTGCTGGACAAGCCTGCTGACAGCGCCGCCATGCCGCACGCCCTGACCGCCGCCCCGGTTCTCCTGCTGAACGATCCGCTGGAAGCCTCGCGCACAAAGACCGAGTCGATCATCGAGGTCTCCGCAGTGGACGATATGGGCCGGTTCGGGGAGCAGGAGGATGCCGACATAATGTCCACCGTAGCGAAGGTGGCCGACTCCGGCGCCCGGCTGGTGGTCTCCCGCAAGGGGATAGGGGAGCTGGCCCAGTCCTATTTGGCCCGCCGGGGCATAATCACCATACGCCGGGCAAAGTATAACGACCTGTGGTGGCTGGAAAAGTCCACCGGCGCCCGCACCTGCTCCAGCGTGGAAGGCATATCCAGCCATGAACTGGGGATGGCGTCCCGCGTATACCAAAGGGCGGTGGGCGGGGACGAGATGGTCTTTGTGGAGTCTGAGGCTCCCGGCTCCGTCACGCTGCTTCTGCGCGCTGTCTCCAAGAGGTATCTGGATGAGTTCCACAGGACGGCACTCAACGCCCTCAGGGCACTGCGCGCCTTTGCCGGAGATCCGCTATTTGTGTACGGGGGCGGATCCTGTGAGGCGGCCTTGGCAATGGGCCTGCGCCAGCAGGCGCCGCTGGTGGAGGGGAGTAGGCAGAAGGCGGTGTATGCTTTTGCCGACGCCTTGGAATCGATCCCGGCCACACTGGCGCGCAACGCCGGCATGGATGTCTTGGATGCACTGCCGCTGCTCCGGAACTTGTGCGCTGCGGAGCCGGGCGGCAGGTGGGGGATAGACGCCGCCTCCCGGAGCGTGGCCAGGATCGAGGTGGTAGACGCGCGCGCCGTAAAGGAGCAAGTGATCAAATCCGCCACCGAGGGGGTCAACCTCATCCTGAACGTGGACGACGTCTTCATGAAGGACCTGATAGACAACACCCACTGCCACATAGACGGGACCGTCCACGCCCACAAGGATCCCGGCCGCAACCACAACCACTGGGAACAGGAGGGTCTGGAGCAGCGGCAGATGCACCAGTACTACTGAGCTGATCTCAACTTGTATTGGACGGCAGTGGCCTTGCGTCTTTTATTTGGGACAGGCACCACCTATAGTGACGCGACTATGTTATTTCCGACAGCAAGTTGCCTCTGAAGACATTTGGCTGGGTCGAACTTGAGCCCTGCCGCTCTGAAATATCTTGTTTAACATTTAGGCCCCTTTTTGTACGTATTATAAGCCAACTTAAACTGTCCACATCACGGGTTGGAGGCCAGGAGACCTGAAGTATCTTTGTTGAGTACCTTTTCTGGAAATTACTTTGGAGCGTCACTATAAAATGTAGGGTTTTCGGGCTATATTTTTTCATGATGTGGTCTAATTCTCGTCGTTCCTGCGAGAGCTGTGCTCGGAACTGTAACAACTCTGGAACGGGCTGTAACATATGTGTGATGGAATGAGTGTTCGGGCAGCCGGTCATATGACCGGGCGGCGCCCCGAACAGGGCAGGAACCTGCTGGAGCCCTGAATGCTAGCCGGCGGTCATGCCGGAACTGTTCCGCCGGGCAGCCCAGGACGGCCACATACGAACTCATCACAGACGCTGCGATTTATTCGTCAGACTGGGTTGTTACAGTCCGTGCTCACAGACTTTATTAGCAAGTGCCCGGTTGCATACTCCGAATAAAGATGGGAATGGAGTTTTACGGGGATGACTATCGCGGTGCAGACGTTGCACCGTTCGTGGGGATCAACACGTTTCTTCACCTCCCTTGGGTAAAGAATTACAGCGAGCTCCAGCAGGCCAGCCCGGACGTGGCAATTGTGGGTGAGCCCTTTGACTTTGGAACCACCATCCGTCCCGGGGCGCGGTATGGTCCTCGGGCATTGCGCGCCGCCTCGACGATTCCCTCCCCTCCGTACGAACGGTTCAACATAGAGACGGGCGCGGATCCGTTCGGAACCTTCCGGACGATTGACTACGGAGACGTGGTGGTCTCCCCCGGAGACGTCATAGAATCCCACAAGAGGATGTCGCAAAAAGTCAAGGAGGTGCTGGAACAGGATGGCATACCTGTGATGCTCGGCGGTGACCACTCCATCACGTATGCCAACGTGCGGGCATTTGCCAAAAAGTACAAGAACATAGGCATGATACACTTTGACACGCATGCGGACTGCGCCCCTCAGGGGCTGACCGGCTTCAAGTATGACCACGGAGCCCACATCCGGCGCATAATGGAGATGGGCTGCCTACGGGGCAGAAACTACTCTCTGGTGGGGCCGCGGGGGTACTGGCCCGGGCCGGATCTGTACAAGTGGATGGCAGACCAGGACTTTCAGTGGTTTACGATGCTGGACGTTGAGGAGCTGGGTATAGACTACATAGCCAAGGAGATAGCCGACAGGGCCAATGACGGAACCGATGCCGTGTACCTCAGCTGGGACATAGACTCCTTTGATCCTGCGTATGCGCCGGGCACGGGTGAGCCTGAGCCCAACGGACTCACCTCCCGGGAGGGCATCAGGATGATCCGGCTCCTCTCCAAGTCCTTTGATCCCGACAGGTTCGCAATGGACTTGGTGGAGGTCGCCCCGGCATACGACGTCAGCGACAACAGCTCATACAACGGGGGGATCACCTCGGGTCTGGGCCAGAGACTGATAGTGGAACTGCTGGCCGGCCTCTCGCTTACCAAGAGGGGCCTGGAGGGGGGGAGTCCGGTCCGGCCGCACGACTATCGCGGGACGGGGAACACGTACAACTTCGGAAGCCCCGCCGCCCGGGTGCCAGAGCGCGACAGATGATCATCCGCGTCACCGCCCGGGGGGATCCGGACGCCACGCCACTCCGCTGCACCTTTGAGCGTGGGGGAGACGCCGAGGCAGTCTTTGCAGCATCGGTGAGGGGTGTGGCGGCGCTGTTGGAACGGGGCAGGCGCGTCAACATAAACCAGGCTCTACTGCTGCTGGCAGCCCGCGCCGCCGATTCGCTGGCCGGCGGGAAAGAACGGGCGCGCCGGGATGTCTCTGGTATGCTGTCCCCAGACCAGGTGATGATCGGCGTGCCGGAGATGACGCGGAAGGTCACCATGGAGATCGAGACAGGGCGCAGTACCGTCCTGCTGGAGGTGCACGCGCCCATTGCCGCCCGCCCGCCGTCATGCTAAAAAACCTGCACGCCCCAATCTGCATGATGTTCGAGAGGCCCGGTGGGGAGTGGAGCCACATCAACAAGGGCGTGTATTGGGAGGGGTACGGCGAATACGACAAGGCGGTGGCGTGCTACTCTCGGGCGCTGCGCACGGATCCGCGCCATGTCGCAGCGAACCGCCGCATGGGGATGGCGCTGTACCGGCTGGGGCGGTTCGGGGCTGCCCTAGAGCATCTGGATGCGGCCCTTGCACCAGATCCCGGCGACGCCGACATACTGCTGGCCCGGGGCCGGGTCTTGGAGAAGCTACAAAAATATGCCGAGGCGCTCGAGTGCCTGAAGCGCATAGGATCCGGCCACCACGACCACACAGAGGCGCTTACGGTGGCCGCCTCCTGTCAGAGCGGCTTGGGCAGACACGCGGAGGCCGTCGCGACGCTGGACGGGGTTCTGGCCGCCAAGCCAGGTGATGCCGACGTCCTGTATGTCAAGAGCCGCATACTGGGAAGGATGGGCCGCGCCGCCGAGTCGATATCATGCCTGAACGAGGCCATCGCGGCGGACTCGGTCCGCTCCGGCCTTCTGTACGATAAGGGGCGCCGGCTGACCCGGGAGGGGAAGCATGAGGATGCCATAGGGTGGTACACCCGGGCGCTGGAGAAGGATCCGAAGAATGTCCAGGCCCTGGTGGCCAAGGCGTGGACGCTGGATCTGGCCGGCTTTCCCACAAAGGACGTCTTTCCATACCTGGATGAGGCCCTGAAGATAGACTCGACCAACGCCGAGGCGCTGATGACGCGGGGCCTAATATGCGACCGCAAGGGCCTCTTCCAGAAGGCCGTAGAGTGTTTCGACAGGGTGCTGGAGGCTCATCCGGACCACGTCAGGGCGCTCTACAGCAAGGGCGTCTCGCTGTACTCCATGAAGAAGACCGGAGCCGCTAGGTTCTTCTGCCAGAGCGCTCTGCTCCGGGAGCCGGACAACATTATGGCGCTGTGTACCATGGTGTGGCTGCTGGATCACGAGGGCGAGTACGAGGAGGCGCTCAAATACTGCGACAGGGCGCTGGAGATCAATCCGGGATACGTCTACGCCATAAGCTACAGGGCCCGCATACTGATGTCGATGGAGAGGTACGAGGAGTCCCTAAAGTATTATGATATGGCGCTGGACTTGGATCCAGACAACAGGAGGGCCCAGTTTTACCGCGAGCGCGTAATGGAGAAGATTGCCGGCAAGAAGAGAAAGTCCCTGTTCGGCGCGTTCCGGCGATGACTTCGACGCTGACCTGTTCGGCCTCGGGTCGGCACCACGATCGGCAGCAGGTTCGTCCGCGCCTTTGACACGCATCTAAAATTTTTATATGTCAAAATAACAACCGAAAAAGACATGACTCAGGTCAGCACGCCAGAAGACATAGAGAGGGAGTCGAGGCGCGTCATAGGGGCCCTGTACGGTGAGGTGGAGGAGTTTCGCGTCAACGTAGCGTATCAGGTACCCGAGAAGGGTCCCCGGGAGGCGTGGGACATTCAGGTGAACTTCATGCTGAACGGCCTCAAATACACGGTGGATCTGGAGATTCAGGAAAAGGACGGCCAAGTCACAAACGCCCGCCTGATCGACACGATGACGCCGCTCTAGGCTGCGGGTGCGCCGGACAGCACCACCGCGCCGGTCTCGTAGAGGATCATGATTCCTATAACCGCACTGAAAGCTCCGGTCACGTACTGTACAAGCCGGCGCATCCCGCTCTTCCGGCTTGCCAGGGACAGCGGAACGCCCAGCAGGCCACCCATGGCACACATGCCCAGCACCGAGCCCGCACCGAATAACAGCATGAACGACAGCATCATGGCCGGCCCCTCCATGGTCGCGGCGGTTAGTGCCACCAGGCTGCCGCTTCCGGCCAGACCGTGCACCAGTCCTATGACATACGAGCGGTGGGTGTGGTTGTGCAGTCCGTCGCCATGGCCGTGCGCGTGAGTGTGGGCCGTTCCGTCCCGGTGAGTGTGGTGGTGCCGGTGCACGGGCCACAGGATGCTCCTGCCCAAGATGGCCGAGGCTCCCAAGGCCAGCAGCATCGCGCCCACCGCCATCTCCAGTCCGGAGAAGATCCAGTCCTGTATGAGGGACGCAGCGGTATACACCAGCATGCCAAAGAGGACCAGGGTGGTGGTGTGTCCAGCGCCCCAGACGGCGCCCAGCACAGAAGATCTGGTCATGCTCTCCCTGATACTGTGCTTCCGGAGGCCTGCGCTCTTGGATGCGGCCTGCGTTCCCACCGCCGCCACGTGATCCGGCTCAAAGGCATGCGCCAGTCCGACGGTCAGGCCAAAGCCCAGGGCAAGAAGGGGCGTGAGGGCGCCGGTATCCCCGGTAATCCAGTCCACGCGTGGAGGCAGCACCGGCGCAATAAAACATTTGGCGCCAGCCGACAGCGGACCCGTGTTCTCTAGCGGCGCTTCAGGTCCCGTATTATTATGCGGACTATCCATACCAGAGAGATGGCGATGGTGCCGATGCCCAGCCCCATTAGAAATGATCCGTCGGATCCCTGTATCTGGGTTAGGCCCAGCCCAAATATTATCAGAATCACCGCGACGGCGTACTGCTTGTCCATGGCGGGGGTGGGCGTACGCGCCTTTAAACATGCCCCCGGCATTAGATAGTGGCGCAATTACACGCCGTTTTTTCCTGATCTATTGTTCGCAGTAGCGCCCGGATGCTGTTTTTGCACCACGATCGACGTATGCCGGGACGGCCGCGGGCGGATGCGCGTCCAAGCCGTCCTGCGCGGGCAGGTTCCGCGCGGGCCGGAGTGGCGGCGCCGACAGGGTACGGCCGCCTCCATTGGCCGCGCCGTGTGTCATGCGGCAGCCTCCCGCAGCAGCGCCTGCCATCTTGGCACCCCGGGGGGTTTGCGCCCGCGCCTCATCCTCCAGACCGCCTCATCGCCAATGTCCAGGTTGCGGTTGTAAGCGGCCACCTTGGTGGCGATCTCGACATAGGTGGTACCCGGCGTGAGCGCCCGCACGGACTCACCAAAGATCCTCTTGAAGGCAGATATCACGATCTCCACTATCCAGCGCAGCCCGTACCTGACCCTCTCCTTCCAGTCCTTCTGGTTGGCCAGCCGTTCGTCCTTCATCATGCGGGCCAGCGCCCGGTTGGTGCAGCCGCCCCTCCCACCCAGCTGTTCCAGGACGGCCAGGGCGCGGGCGCGGTCCACCCCGTCGGAACGGGTACTGGCGTCTATCCGCACCCTGATTATCGGGATGATGCCCAGCCTGGCCAGCAGCGAAAAGATCTTGCGGGCATCGTATCCGCCGTCCCCCCGCACCTCCATGGTGATGCCCATCCTCCTCATCCTCCAGCACATGTTCTGCAGCTCCTCATCCACCATCTCCTTCAGATCTTTTGCGCCGTCCCCCGAAGCCCCGCCGTCCCCATTCCCGTCGGGAGGCTCCGGCTCGGGGGCATCCCCGTCCCTGCATATCCAGTCGTCCAGCAGCTTCTGGTGGCGGTCGGCCGGCGTGCTCTCCATGTTGACCGACGCGGCATCCACCATCTCGGCCAGCTGGCACGTGAGCGGGATGCTCTCCCCGGTGTACCTCTTCAGCGCCCTGCCCAAAAGCTCGGGAAGCTGCCCGGCATCGCCGCCGTTCATGCCCGTCAGGCTAAACGAGACTATGCGCCGGGTGTCCAGGTCTATCAGCAGGTGCAGCTTGAGGAAGCCCCTCCTGACGTTCCACCTTTCGCGGATCCACTCCCCCCTGTTGTGCAGGGCAATTCCGGTGGCGTCGACCACCAGCCGCAGCACCCTTCCGTGCGTGGTGCCGGACACGTCCCCCGCCTCGAACCTCGGCATGGCCCTGCCGATTCGCTTCCATATCGTGGTGAACTCGGGTATGTCATGCTCGTGTCCCCAACTGCCGTCCAGATACCCCTCAAGTTCGCGGTACGATATGTCCAGCAGCGCCCTGGTTATGGCGACAAAGGCCATCATGCCGTGCGAGAACTTGAACGGACGGCCCACCTTGTTCCTGTTCATCTCTTCTGTCTCCGCATCCCATTCCGGATCGTGCCTGACGGCCTTGCTCCTGCCCCTGGCCTTGTATTTGGCGTCGCTCTCCCTCCAGGTCAGCCTGTGTCTTGCGTCGCGGTCAACTACCACGCCGTGTGCCAAAGAGTGGCGCGCTATATATGTATCGATTAAATATTTCAACAAATAAAACTTCATATTAAGGTAAAATGTAGCGCTACCAACCTTAGGATGGTTAATTATTCCACTAGGTTCCCGGCATGCCCGCCGGGCATGTATCGTCCGGCCTCTCCCAAGATATAATTGGGCCGCGGGGATGGTGTGGTTGGTGTTGGGGATAAGCCGCCGTTCGAGTCCGCAGTCTTCATGGAATATGGACTTGGATGATACGTACTTTCGTATACTGGACTCCAAAAAGTACATTGCTGGCTACTTTGATCCCGACTACGGCGAGGGCGCCACCGAGGAGCAGATAGAGTCGATGCTGAAGCGGAAGGCCCCGGTGTCGGGGGGATATCTGGTGGTGCCGATGCTAAAGTTCGGACTGTTTGACGGGGACTTGGATATTGACATATACGATCTGGAGGACAAGATGGGACAGGCGAACCGCGCCCTGGCCAGGTGGTCGGGATACATGCGGGCCAAGAACTACCCGTTCCACTCGGTGCGCATATCGCACACGGACCAGGACATGCTGACCATGACCGTCCCCATCGCATTCCGCAGGCCGGTGAGGCTGGACAAGGGGGACTTGGCCGCGGAGATATCCGAAACCATGGAATCGCTTCAGCGCCAAGGGTTGTTGTGATTATGCCTTGCGGTGTATGATGGCCGAGTTCCGGGTGAGTAGCACGTACCCGGCCGCCGAGGCGGCCATTACCACGGTGGAGCCCAAGGGAAACTCTGGCACGGCTGCGTACTCCTCGGACTCGGCTACCAAGGCATATCCGGCCACTTCGCGAGTCTGGTCCCTCTCCGGAATGGATACCATGAAGACCCACTCGTGGTCGGCGCGCAGGTAGTCGGGCTCCGGCTGCGTGCGGGCCACCGTCGCCACGTTGCCGTCCCTGTCGTATATGGTGGCTATCACAGACATCATGTTTGCCGTGGATTGGCCCCGGTTCACCACCGTGCCGGTTATGAACAGGTCGCCTTGGCTGCTCCTCTCTAGGCTAGCCGACGTCACGTCTATCACTTGGCTCTTGGGAGGGCGTACCGCATAGTCTACGGCTGCGGTATAGCCGTGGGCGCGCCGGGTGTCCGCGTCGGTGATGACTATGTCAAACGGCCCCACCATGCCGGGCATTACGGTGTTGACCAGCGACCATCCCCTGTCACTGGCCACCTCTCTGCCGTGATCGTCGTGGACCCAGACGTCCACTGCCACCTGGCCCAGCGGAGCGTTCAGGCCGTTGTACACCTCGCCCACTATGTGCAGGGAGCCGTCGCCCCCAACGTACATCCGGTCGTTCTGTACGTATACGTCTGCCCACGCCGGGTATGTAGCGGCCGCCACCACCACTATTAGGGCCAGTTCCAACCTCATGTTGGCCGTGCGGTTGCCGGGTTAAAGAGTATTGTCCATGGTATATTTCGACATACGTACAGTATTATGACGAATAAATGAGATTAGACCGCTGCTGGCCTTGTATGATGCGATTGCGCGTCCCGCACCTACTGAGCTAAACGTAGGGTAGTTTATAAGATACACGGCCAAGCGGATTAACAATATGAATACAACGTTCATTACAGGAATATTGGCTATGGTTAGTCTGATCGCGGCCGCCCCCGTCTTGGGCGCGTGGGCGCAGGAGGACTCTATGATGGAAGGCGATGCTATGATGGAGGGTTCCATGATGGAAGGCGATGCTATGATGTCAGTTACCGGACCGGTACAGATAGGAGCTCTCATTCCATTTAGTGGCGGACTCAGCTTTGCTGGTGATGATATACAAGCAGCAACAGAACTTGCCGTGAGCGACTTTAACGCATATCTGGCCGAACAAGGTGCCAGTTGGTGGATTGAGCTAGTCACCGAAGACACGGCCACTAATGCAGTAGTGGCATTGGAGAAGGCTCAGACGCTTCATGCTCGCGGTATCACCATCCTGCTGGGTCCGGCAGGGTCGGCTAACGTGCAGAACGTGAAGACATATGCAGACGAAAGTGATATGTTGGTTGTGAGTTGTTGCTCCACATCTCCACTATTGAGCATTGCTGGCGATAGCGTCTACCGGCTTGTACCTGACGATGAAAACCAGGGTGCGGCAGTAGCTAAACTTCTTGTCAGTGACGGCATACAGGGTCTTGTTACCACGTGGCGAGGCGATGCGTATGGAGACGGCCTCAACGATGCCGTTGTGACGAGTTTTCAAGAACACGGCGGCGAGGTACTCGGTGTAGGATATTTCCCTGACACAAGGAACTTTGCTCTAGAGGTGTCTTCAATGGCCGGGCACGTACAAACGCTTGTGGACCGGTACGGGGCAGACAAGGTAGCCGTCTTCATGACATCGTTTGAAGAATCGCTTAGCATAATCCAAGAGGCGTCCCTACATGAAGATCTCGGTAACGTACGTTGGTATGGCTCCGAAGCGGTGGCTGGGTCAACATATCTGTTTGATGACCCAATAGCCTCGGAGTTTGTCAACTCCGTGGACTTTACATCCCTGCAGGTTCTAATTAGCCCCGGTGGGCAGTCTGACCGCATTGATGAGTTGCTGACAGAAGAACTAGGTTCTGCACCAATTTCATTCGTTCACCCCGCATATGATGCTGTCTGGATAGTGGGCAAAGCCATAATGGAGGCCAACAGCTCGGAGGCAGCAGATGTCAAGAAGGTGCTTGTGGATGTGGCTAGTGGCTACTCCGGCGCTATGGCATCTGGAGAACTGAATGAGGCTGGCGATCTTGTACTGGCCAACTACCAGATATGGAAGATTATAGACAACGAGTGGGTAAAGAGTGGAGTATACGCCGCTGAAAAGAACATCCTGACGGCGGCCGAGCAGCCGGTAGGCGAAGTGGAGATAGGGTCGTTGTATCCGCTCACTGGCAGACAGGATGCGACCGGATACCATACACGTGATGCCACCCAGCTGGGCGCAGACCACTTCAACGCATTCCTTGACAGCATAAACGCTGGATGGCAACTGAAGTTGGTGTCAGAGGACACTGCAACAAATCCAAACGTGGCCCTTGAAAAGGCTACAACGTTGCACGCCAGAGATATAGACATCATCATAGGACCGCGGATCAGTTCCACTACGACACAAGTAAAGACATATGCGGACATAAACGACATGATGTTGATCAGCTGCTGTTCAACCGCACCAAGGCTTGCCATACCCGGCGACAGCGTATTCCGTATGGTGCCGGACGACTTCAATCAGGCTGCTGCAGTAGGTAAGCTGCTCGAGAGAGAAGGCATAGAGTATGTGGTGCCCATTTGGTTGGGTGATACCTACGGCGACGGCCTGCACGATGCGACGAAGGCAAACTTTGAGTCGCGTGGCTATGCATTTGATGAAGGTATACGGTTTGATCCAGAGAAATCGGAGTTTGGATCTGAGGTATCAATCTTGAATGATCTGGTTCAGGAGGCAATAGAGACATATGGCAGTGACAAAGCGGCTGTATTTCTTATAGCATTCGGCCATTCCATTCCGATACTGCAGAGCGCCGGCAACTATGATGCACTAGATGATGTTGAGTGGTTCATAGCCGAGACGCTGACTAAAAAGAGTGATGTACTAAATGATCCGATAACCCATGACTTCATAACAAGACCAAATGTTGGATACACCGGTGTACAGGTGGCCGAATCGGGCAATGACATACATGGCATTGTGGAGTCGTATTTCATCGAAACGATCGGTGAAACACCCATAACATTAGTGTATCATGCATATGACGCAGCGTGGTTAGTCGGACTGTCCATATTGCAGTCGGGGGCCACTGATGCGACCACCATCAAGTCAGTATTTCCCGAAGTTGCATCCCAGTATGTGGGGGCCATTGGAAGCACGGTACTGAATGAAGCAGGTGATTTGGACAAAGCGGATTATACTATATGGAGCATCGTTGACGGCGAATGGACTGCAATCGGCAGATACTCATATCTTGACGATTCCATTACGATGACGGGAACAGATACAGATCCTGGCTCTAGCTAATCTATTTTTTATTTTTTAGTAGTGAAAGTGGCTGCGCACCGAAACATATCATGCGCGTAAAATTATCCAATCACAATCGGTCGTGATGCAATAAAATAATAAACCCACACGAGCATCTAATAAATCACACTGCACGCACCAGCAGCCATATCGCGCCATTTCTGAATTTAGCCGCGATGGTAGCGATGTTCGACAGGCCAGTTTGCCCGCCGGACCTGCATTCCATGGTATTCCGGTCCGGCGGTTCGGCTTCGAATTCTGAGCCGGACACTATGATGGATCATCATAAAATAAACCATACGACGCGGTGTGGCCGCGCCAACCTCGGAAGGACGGTGACATGCTGACGATGCTGACTCGGGGGTTCTGCTGACTCCTATCATAGATTCTTGGACGATGTTCGACGGCCAAGGCGCTTGAGGTCACCGAAAGACAACCGAAACTGCAGCTCACCTTAAACCTTATTTAAGCAGTTGCGCCTGATGCACACAAATGACAACACAGGACAAGGCAGCAGTCGGGTATTCCATCGGGATCGCGGCGGTGGCGGTGGCTATTGCGTTCTACGGCGCGTCGGAACAGCCCGCAAGCGCTCCGACTGTACCGATAGCACCACCGGCGGCAACCGTGGAGCCGCCCGAAGAACCCGAACCGGCTTCAACAGAGCCGTCTGAGGAAGAGGCGCGTATCACGGAAGAGACCACAGAGGAGACCATGGAGGAAACTATGGAAGAGACCATGGAAGAGACCACAGAGGAGACCATGGAGGAAACTATGGAAGAGACCATGGAAGAGACCATGGAAGAGACCACAGAGGAGACCATGGAGGAAACTATGGAAGAGACCATGGAAGAGACCACAGAGGAGACCATGGAAGAGACCGAAGCTGAAGAGCCCGCGGGTCCGACCGTCTGGGAGGTGGTCAACTCCGAAGGCACGTCAGTTCCTGGATGTGAGGAAGACGACACCTGCTTCATGCCCAGCATGCTGGAGATCAGCGTGGGCGATACGGTGATGTGGCTCAACCAAGACGCAGCGGCGCACACGATAACGTCCGGCTCTCCGGCGACCGGCCCCGACGGGGTATTCGACAGCAGTCTGGTGATGAGCGGCGCTACATTCGAGCACACCTTTGAGGCATCCGGAACCTACGACTACTTCTGTCTAGTGCACCCTTGGATGCTTGGAACCATACAGGTAAACTGATACCATTTTTTCTTATTTTAGCTGGGCGCTGCGTATGGCGCGGTTGTACGCTACGCCGAACCTGTGCGACTCGTCCCTGGCGCGCTGCAATACCTGCAGGGATGGCCTCTTGTGCGGTATTGTGATGGGTCCCTCGCCGTCCGGCAGGTACACCTCCTCGTTCTCCTTGGCCAGCGAGGCGCAGGGGAGCGACACTCCCACCTCCCTGAGGGCGGAGACCGCAGAGCCCAACTGTCCCTTCCCGCCGTCTATGAGCACCATGTCCGGCATGGTGCCGTTCTCCCTGCTCAGCCGGGCATAGCGCCTCTTCACCACCTCCCGTATCATGGAGTAGTCGTCCCTGCCCTGCACTTCTCTGATGCGAAACTTGCGGTATCCTGACTTGTCGGGCTTGCCGTCGACCAGCCGCGACATGGCGCCCACCGCATAATCGGCGCCGTGGTTGGATATGTCAAAGCACTCTATTATGCGGGGCGGTCGTGGCAGGCCCAGTATTCCTTGCAGCTCAAGCACTCCGGGATCTGAGGTGGCCGCCGCGTCTATGTTACGGAGCAGCAGCCCTATCATGTTTTGGCGCATCGTGCTGTCCGGCGTAATTATCGCGACGGGCTGCCCTGACTGCGCCGACAACATCTCTGCCAGAAGAGTGCGGTTCTCTGGCTCTTGGCTGACCACTATTATGTCGGGGACCGGATGGGTCGTGTAGTACTGGTACAGAAAGTTACCAAAGTTGTTGTCCCCCACCGTGTCAAAGGCGAACCTGTCGCTGTCCCGGATGACCCCGCCGGCCAGCCTGAAGTTCATCACTACGGCCTCGCCGTCGCTGACCCTTATCCCGAAGAACTCCTCGTCGGCTCCCTGGGGACTGGCCATCTTCTGCTCTTGTTGCAGGCTGCCCAGCCGGGCCAGAGTGTCGCGGATCTCCCGGGCGCGCTCAAACTGGCGCATCTCTGAGGCTCGTTCCATCTCGGCCTTCAGCTTCTCGGCGAACGCTCCGGCTTGGTCGCGGTTGCGCAACACCTCAACCAAATCAGATATGTGGGAACCGTACCTCTCCTGCGCCCCGGCAAACTCGCAGGGCCCCTCGCAGTTGCCCATGTGGTACTCCAGGCACACCTTCTTGGGCAGCGTCTTGCATATGCGCACCTTGAAGGTCTTGCGCAGCGTGCCTATGGTGAGCAGCTTGGAGCTGCCGTGCACGAAAGGCCCGTACACGTCACCCTTTCCCAAGAACTTGCCCTTCCGGGTGCGGCGTGCCACCACCAGTCTGGGATACTTCTCGTCGGTTATCCTCAGATAGGTGTATCTCTCCTGGTCCTTCAACTCGATGTTGAACTTGGGCCTGTGGCGCTTTATCATGCTGGACTCTAGTATGTATGCTTCATTCTCGGTGTCGGTCAGGACAAACTCTATGCCGCGTATCTGCTCCACCAGCCGGGCGGTCTTGGGATCCTGGGAGCGGCTGAAGTATGACCTGACGCGCCTCCTCAGGCTCTTTGCCTTGCCTACGTATATCACCGTGCCGTCGCCGTCCTTCATGATGTATATGCCGGGGTGCTGGGGGATGGCCACCTGCGATACGTCAAACAACCTTGAGCATCTTCTTGAGATACCTGCCTGTATGTGTATCGGCGCGCACTATACTAGCGGGGGTGCCATAAGCCACCACCTCCCCCCCGGCGTCGCCTCCCTCCGGCCCCAAATCTATGATCCAGTCGGCGTTGGCTATGACATCCATGTTGTGCTCTATTATCACGACGGTGTTTCCCTGGTTGACCAGGTGGTTGAGGACCTCCAGCAGCTTGTGCACGTCGGCAAAGTGCAGGCCCGTGGTGGGTTCGTCCAGCACGTACATGGTCCTGCCCGTGTCCCTCTTGGAGAGCTCGGCAGCCAGCTTGATGCGCTGCGCCTCGCCGCCCGAGAGGGTGGTGGAGGGTTGGCCCAGCCGTATGTACCCCAACCCCACGTCGCGTATGGTCTCCAGCTTGCGGCGTATTATGTTGTGGTGCTTGAAGAAGGCGAACGCCTCTTCCACGGTCATCTCCAGTATGTCGCTGATGGTCTTTCCACGGTACCGAACCTGCAGCGTCTGCGAGTCGAAGCGCTTGCCGTGGCACTTGTTGCACCGCACGTATATGTCCGAGAGGAACTGCATCTCTATGCGGCGCACCCCGCTGCCCTCGCACTCGAAGCAGCGGCCCTTTTGCACGTTGAACGAGAACTGCCCCGGCGTGTACCCGCGGGACTTTGACAGCTCCGTCTTGGCGAAGACCTCCCGTATGGGGGAGAACACCCCTATGTAGGTGGCCGGGTTGGAGCGGGGCGTCCTGCCTATGGGGGACTGGTCTATGGCTATGACCTTGTCTATGTTCTCGGTCCCCAGGATGTCCTTGTGGGCCCCCGCCCACGTCTCGGGGCGGGTCAGGCGGTGCTGCAGTTCCGATAAGAGTATGGTGTTCACCAGGGTGGACTTGCCCGAGCCGGAGACGCCGGTGACGCAGACCATCTTTCCCAGGGGGAACTCCACGTCTATCTCCTTGAGGTTGTTCTCGGCGGCGCCCACCACCGTCAGGATCCCGCCGTCCCGCCGCACCCTGTTCTCCAAGACGATGCGCCTGTTGCCGCGCAGGTACTCGCCCGTTATGGAGTCGGCCCCGTTGAGTATCTCCTCCATGGTCCCCTGGAATACGACGTCGCCCCCGTGAACGCCCGCCCCGGGCCCCAGGTCCACCATCCAGTCGGAGCTCCGGATGACCTCCTCGTCGTGCTCCACCACTATCACGGTGTTGCCCAAGTCCCGCAGCCTCTTGAGGGTCTTCACCAGCCGGTCATTGTCGCGCTGATGGAGGCCTATGGTGGGCTCGTCCAGCACGTACAGCACCCCGGTAAGGCTTGACCCTATCTGGGTTGCCAGCCGTATGCGTTGCGCCTCTCCACCCGAGAGGGTGGAGCTCTTGCGGTTCAGGGTGAGGTACGTGAGCCCCACATTGATGAGAAACTCCAGCCTGTTCTTTATCTCCCGGAGTATGTCCTTGGCTATGTATGCCCGGGTCGGGTCCAGCTCTAAATCATTAAAGAACTCCCGGCACTCCAGTATGGACATGTCGCAGACGTCCATGATGTTCTTGTCCGATATGCGCACCCCCAACGGTTCGGGGCGCAGCTTCTTGCCGTTGCATTCGGGGCACCGGATGTTCCGCACAAACATGTTCCGCATGGCGGCTGCGTCGTCCTTGTTCATGTTGTACTCGGCCTCCTGTATCATGCCGATCACCCCGCGGTACACACTGTCCCCGAAGAACAGCGGCATGGGGTCCGGCCCTCCCTCGGGGCCGTACACCAGCCCGAAGAACTGCTCGTCGCTGTAGTCCTCTATGGGGGTGTCCATCCCAAAGCCGTACCGTTCTGCCAGGTATTGCATCCGCTCCCTTATGGGGGGCGGTATATCGGACCCCCAGGGGCGCACGGCCCCGCCGTTTATGCTCTTGGATTCATCGGGGATGACCAGGTCAAAGTCGTACCCCTCGCGCTCCCCCAGTCCGGAACAGCTCTGGCAGAGGCCGAAGGGCGAGTTGAACGAGAAGGTCCGCGGCTCCATCTCCCCTATGTTCACACCGCAGTACGGGCATGCGTTGCTCTGGGAGTACACGCGGCTGTCCTTGTCGGCGGCCACCATGACCTCGCCGCCGGCCGCGTCCACGGCCGTCTGCACGCTCTCAAACAGCCTGGAGCGCTCGGACTTTTCGGCATTCATGCGGTCCACCACGATCTCTATGTCGTGCCACTGCTGCCTGTCCATGGGGGGGATCTCGTCGTCCAGGTTGTGCACCCTCCCGTCCACGCGCACCCGGGAGTATCCCTCCCCGGAGACCTTGGAGATTACGCCGGTGTGTGTCCCCTTCTTCCTCTTTATCATGGGGGCCATAACCATTATGTCCCTGCCGCCGAACTCCCGGAGCACCGAGTCGCAGATGGTCTCCACCGACTGGCTGGAGATGGGCCTGTCGCACTTGTGGCAGTATGGGGTGCCCACCCGCGCATACAGCAGCCTCAGGTAGTCGTATATCTCGGTGGTCGTGCCCACCGTCGAGCGGGGGTTCTTGCTGGTGGTCTTCTGCTGTATGGATATTGCCGGCGCGAGGCCCTCTATGGAGTCGACGTCGGGCTTCTCCATGATGTCAAGGAACTGCCGGGCGTATGCGGAGAGCGACTCCACATACCGGCGCTGGCCCTCGGCGTATATGGTGTCGAAGGCCAGGGTGGACTTGCCCGAGCCGGAGAGCCCGCTTATTACCAGCAGCGTCCCTTTGGGCAGGTCTATGTCTATGTTCTTGAGGTTGTGGTGCCGGGCTCCCCGTATGACCAGACTAGACACGGCGCCTCTTCAACTCCCTCTCCATGCCGCTGATGCGGTCGCGACACTCGATGGCCTTCTCGAACTCCATCTGGTCGGCGTACGTCCTCATCTGCGCCTCCAGCTCTATTATCTCCATGCGTATGTCTCCGGTGGTCTTGTGCTTGGTGGTGTCCACCTCCCCCTCTGCCTCGGGTATGGGCTTTGACACGGTGTGGGGCGTGATGCCGTGTATGCGGTTGTACTCCAGCTGCCGCTCCCGGCGCCGGCCGGTCTCCTCCACGGCCTGGCGCATGGACTTTGTCGTGGTGTCGGCGTACATGATGACGGTCCCGTTGGCATTCCGCGCCGCCCTGCCGAAGGTCTGTATCAGGCTGGTGTAGTTGCGCAGGAACCCCTCCTTGTCCGCGTCCAGGATGGCCACCAGCGAGACCTCGGGTATGTCCAGTCCCTCCCGCAGCAGGTTTATCCCCACCAGAACGTCGTACTCGCCCAGGCGCAGCTGCCGTATCAACTCGGTCCTCTGGAGCCCCTCTATCTCCGAGTGCATGTATCGGACCCTTATCTCCTTCTTGGAGAGGTACTCGGCCAGGTCCTCTGCCATGCGCTTGGTGAGGGTGGTGACCAAGACGCGCTCGGAGCGGGAGGCCCGTATCCGTATCTCCTGTATGAGATCGTCCATCTGTCCCTGGGTGGGCCTCGTCTGGACATGCGGATCCACCAGCCCGGTGGGCCTCACCAGCTGCTCCACGATGTGGAACGACCTTTTTTTCTCGTACTCGCCGGGTGTGGCCGAGACGAAGAGCGTATTTTCCATGTATCCTTCAAACTCGGAGAACTTGAGCGGCCTGTTGTCGTAGGCGCTGGGCAGCCGGAAGCCGTAGTCGACCAGCTGCTTCTTGCGGGACCAGTCGCCCTTGTACATGGCATGCAGCTGCGGCAGGGTGACGTGGCACTCGTCTATCACCAGCAGAAAGTCGTTGCCGAAAAAGTCCATCAGGCAGAACGCCTTCTCGCCGGGTCTGCGGCCGTCAAAGTGCCGTGAGTAGTTCTCTATTCCGGCGCAGTACCCGACCTCCTGTATCATCTCTATGTCGTAGTTGGTCCGGCTCTCCAGCCGCTGTCGCGGCAGCTCGGGCAGCTCGCACAGCCTGCTCTCCAGCTCCTCGCGGATGGAGCGCACGGCGCCCTCCCGGACATCGCGGGCGGTCAGGTAGTGCTTGGCGGGGTATATGGTTATGCCCGGCAGCCTGCTCTTCTCTGCCATGGAGACCGTATCCCTCACCGATATCCGCTCCACCTCGTCGCCGAACATCGATATCCGTATGGCGTCATCCGAGTATGCAGGAACGACGTCTATGGTGTCGCCGCGGACGCGGAAGTTGCCCGGGGCGACCTCGGTGTCGTTCCTCTCGTACCTGGCATCCAGCAGCCGACGTATTATGTCCTGCCGGCTGGCCCGCCCGCCGGCCTTCAGGGTTATGGCCAGATCCTTCCAGTCCTTGGGGTTGCCCAGCGAGTATATGCAGGAGACGGTGGCCACTATCACGGTGGGCTCCCCGGAGAGCAGCATGGCGGTGGCCTCCAGCCGCATCTTCTCTATGATCTCGTTGCGCCGCGTGTCCTTCTCTATGTAGGTGTCTGTCTGGGGTATGTAGCTCTCCGGCTGGTAGTAGTCGTAGAACGACACAAAATACCCCACGTTGTTCTTCGGAAAGAACTGCTTTAGCTCCGCATACAGCTGGGCGGCCAGAGTCTTGTTATGGGATATGACCAGAGCGTTCTTGCCGGACTCTGCTATCACGTTCGCCACAGTGAAAGTCTTGCCGCTGCCGGTAACGCCCAGCAGCGTTTGCGTCTTTTGCCGGGCGGCCCCCTCTGCCAGCCTCCTTACGGCCTCGGGCTGGTCTCCGGCGGGCTGAAAGTCCGAGCGCAGTTGGAACCGTTCCACGACTTGGCCCCCGCACAGCCGGAAAATATACCTATAGTGCCCGTCACAAGTATCCGGACACTGCGGATGGCCCCCGCTGCGGTGTGCGGCATGGCTTGGCCTGAATGGCTGCCGCCTGCGGCCCGTGCCCGGGACGGTGTGCACAATCGCCTGAGATCCGTGCAGACCAGGTTGCCGGGCCGGGCCGTCCGTGCCACCCGCCACGATCCCGGAGGATCTGCAGCGAGCGTGCGACGGCAATCGATCGTGCACACCGTCCCCGTTACATGTACCGGAATGGTGTCGACCCGGACAGCAACGGGGTGGAGAGGGTCAACCGGCGGTTCACGTCAATACGCGGCGACGGCGGGGGGAACCGGTCCCAGAAGGGAATGGACGCCAACTCGATACTGTTCACCGTTATGGCAACCGACTGGATCAACAAGGCCAGCTTCTTTGACCACTTGGTAAGGTCCTCCTCCGGCTACGGGTAGGCCATTTCGCCGGGGACCGTTTTGAAAACACGCACCGCCGGGAAATGGTGCGCACGGTTGCCTGGCCGTTCTGGGGCTATTAGACCACTTCAAAAAGCGAAACAGTCACGAGCTCATCCAGAAATACCTGAAGTCGACCGGCGGCGACGTGTGTCCTGGTATGCATGCCCCCGTACGCCCCGCAGCTGAACCCCATCGAGATACAGTGGCGGATGATAAAGGCTCAGCTGGCCGCCAGATATCATTCCGCCGAGGACGAGATGGAACACTCCATAGTACGGCTGGTCGAGTCCGGAGAGGTGCAGCCCGTCCGGATATCCACCCTGCCGATGGCCTGACGCGGGAACGGACACTGTCCCATTCCTTCCAAGAACCGGCCGACACGGGACCGCGGAGCCGCGCGGTCCTGCACACCCAAACGACTCCGGCCTGACACGCCGCACCCCGGAGACCGCGCGTCCGAGCGCGGCTTATGCGGCGCCCTGTCCGTAGGCCTTCTCTCTGCTGTGGTTTTGATGAAAATAAGGTCATTATTACAATAACTTTAGATCGTGAGTTGCTGGATCCTACTTGCCTCTACTATGCGTACGCCTTCAGGTCCCTCCTATCCAACCCAGCGGTGGGTACGACAGGTGGCCAGATCGACCTCAACTATCACAATATAAAAGATCAATAGGGCTTACGGATGGGGGATGTCTGAACGCGCGCGAAGATGCTACTGAGATTTTGAGATATTTCCTCAGCTGCGCCTAAGCGAAATGATTTTCATACACTACGCCACCATCGAATCATTCCACAAGATGCTAAAGAAAGGGTACGTCTGGCCGCGTGAGTTTGCGGACATACAAGAGGCCAAAGAGGTGCTGCTTGCCGCATTCGAGGACTACAACCACCGCAGAATCCACTCTGCCCTGAAGTACATGGAGCCTCCGAGTTCGCCGTGCAGTATAGGCAGGACTCGGAGGGCGTCATGCCTGATATAGGAGGCGATAGGTGAATAGAATGTCGCGAAAATCGGTCACCATGAGCGGGGGCCACTCCACACTTATAGATCCGGTGGCCCGCAGGAGACGTGCGCGCCATCGTGTACGTCGCCCTGCTGGCGGCGTCAGCAGCTCTGGCCCACGCCGGCGTGTGGTCAGATGTGGATCCTTATGCCACCCTTCCGGGGCAGTTCGTGGAGGCCCACGCGCAGCAGGCGCCGGACCGGCTCCCGTTCGTCACCACCTGGAAGACCGACGCCGCCAACCAAACCATCTCTCTTCCTCTTGTGGGATCCGGCATGACCGTCCACTGGGGCGACGGCACCAACAGCACCGCTGTCTCGGGAACCGCAGCCCACAGATATGCGAATCCCGGCACCTATGAGGTTTCAATCTATGGCGGCCTCGAGGCCATCTCGCTGGACGGCCACCCGGACGCGGCCAATCTGGTGTCGATAGACCAGTGGGGTGACGCGTCGTGGACGACCATGCACTCGGCCTTCGAGGGCGCTTCCAACATGGTCTACGAGGCGACCGATGTCCCCGACCTCTCACGCGTCACCGACATGTCATTCATATTCGCTGGCGCCACGTCCTTTGACGGAGACATCTCCCTCTGGAATGTCTCCTCGGTGACCGACATGTCCTACATGTTCTTCGACATGTTCGGCGGCGCCTCCTCCTTCAACCAGGACATCTCCATCTGGGACGTCTCCTCGGTGACCGACATGTCCGGGATGTTCGACGGCGCCACCTCATTCAACCAGCCCCTTGACAGCTGGGACGTCTCATCGGTGACCGGCATGTTCGGCATGTTCGCCCGCGCCTCCACCTTCAACCAGCCCCTCGACACCTGGGACGTCTCGGGTGTCACCGACATGAGCGGGATGTTCTATAACGCCGCCTCCTTCAACCAAGACATCTCCACTTGGGACGTCTCCTCGGTGACCGACATGGGCGCCATGTTCTCGGATGCTGCCTCCTTCAACCAGCCCCTCAACACCTGGGACGTCTCCTCGGTGACCGAAATGCGGTTCATGTTCTGGGATGCCGCCTCCTTCAACCAGCCCCTCAACACCTGGGACGTCTCCTCGGTGAGCAGCATGCACGGCATGTTCCTGAACGCCACCTCCTTCAACCAGCCCCTCGATGGATGGAACGTCTCCTCGGTGAGCAGCATGCACGGCATGTTCGCCGGCGCCACCTCATTCAACCAGCCCCTTGACAGCTGGGACGTCTCATCGGTGACCGGCATGTTCGGCATGTTCGCCGGCGCCACCTCATTCAACCAGCCCCTTGACACCTGGGACGTCTCATCGGTGACCGGCATGTTCGGCATGTTCGCCATGTTCGCCCACGCCACCTCATTCAACCAGCCCCTTGACAGCTGGGACGTCTCGGGCGTCACCGATATGGGCGGCATGTTCCAAGGCGCCACCACCTTCAACCAGCCCCTAGACAACTGGGACGTCTCGCAGGTGACAGACATGTGGAGTATGTTCCAGAATACTACCTCATTCAACCAGCCCCTTGACAGCTGGGACGTCTCGCAGGTGACAGACATGTCCAGCATGTTCCAAGGAGCCACCTCATTCAACCAGCCCCTCGACACCTGGGCCGTCTCCTCGGTGACCAACATGACTGGAATGTTCGACTCCGCCGCCTCCTTTGACCAGAACCTTGGCGGCTGGTATGTTGTACTTGACAACGCGTCCATCGACAGGGTGGATGTCCCCGGCGCGGTCGGGACCATATCGGCCCAGAACACTTTTCTTGACAACCAGAACGTCACCTACCGGATAGAGCCGAGCGGTGACTCGCACCGGTTTACCATAACCGACGGCAACCATCTAAGCATGGTCTCGGCTGCAGCCGACCGGACAACCTACACGGTTACCATCTCCGCTACAGGGGACTCTATCTTTGAGGACGGCAACAACCGGCGGACCATCGAAGTGACTTTGGATGGCGTTCCCGACGCGCAGCAGGCGCCGGACCGGCTCCCATTCGTCACCACCTGGAGGACCGACGCCGCCAACCAGACTATCACCATCCCTCTGGCGGGATCCGGCATGACCGTCCACTGGGGAGACGGCGCCAGCAGTACCGGCGTCTCGGGACCCGTAGCCCACAGGTACGCGAATCCCGGCACCCATACAATCTCGGTCTACGGCGGCCTCGAGGCCATATCACTGGACGGCCATCCGGACGCGGCCAATCTGGTGTCGATAGACCAATGGGGCGACGCGTCGTGGACGACCATGGAGTCGGCCTTCAAGGGCGCTTCCAATATGGTCTACGAGGCGACCGACATCCCCGACCTCTCGCGCGTCACCGACATGTCCGGGATGTTCCGTGATGCGATCTCCTTCAATGGTGACATCTCCACCTGGGACGTCTCCTCGGTGACGGGCATGGCCTGGATGTTCCGGGGCGTCGACTCATTCAACCAACCCATCGGAGGCTGGGACGTCTCCGCGGTGACTGACATGACCCTAATGTTCTACGGAGCCAGCTCCTTCAACCAACCCATCGGAGGCTGGGACGTCTCCTCGGTGACTGACATGTACGGGATGTTCTACGGCGCCAGCTCCTTCAACCAGCCCCTCGACAGCTGGGACGTCTCCTCGGTGACTGACATGTCTGGCATGTTCGATAGTGCCTACCGTTTCAACCAACCCATCGGTTCCTGGAATGTCTCATCGGTGACCGACATGACCCGGATGTTCATCGGCGCCAGCTCCTTCAACCAGCCCCTGAACACCTGGGACGTCTCGGGAGTCACCAAAATGTCCGACATGTTCGCCTTCGCCAGCTCCTTCAACCAGCCCCTGAACACCTGGGACGTCTCGGGAGTCACCAAAATGTCCGACATGTTCGCCTTCGCCGACTCCTTCAACCAGCCCCTGAACACCTGGGACGTCTCCTCGGTTACCGACATGTCCAGCATGTTCTCCGGCGCCTCCTCCTTCAATCAAAATCTGGGGCCTTGGTACATCACCCTGATAGACCTGGACATCTCCAACGACGAGCGAACGATCGGCAACATCGCGGCGCAGAACCGGATGCTGGCCAGCCACAACCCCGCCTACAACGTCACCGGCGCCCACGCCGACCTCTTCGAGGTGGTTGACGGTACGATCCTCCGGCTCAAGCCCGGCCAGATCCTCACCCCCGGCACCACCTACCAAGTCAACGTGACTGCCACCTGGCCCTATCCTTTCTACGGCAGCAGCTCCTACCACCATGTCATCCGGGTAACTGCCGCCGAGCACAGCGACCCCTTCTTCGGCGCCCCCGACCACGTCCCCGACCACGCCTTCGTCACCACCTGGACCACCGTCGCCGCCGACCAAGCCATACGGTTCCCCGTCAGCGGATCCGGCATCACCATCGACTGGGGCGACGGCAACACCACTGGCGGCGTCTCCGGACCTCTGACCCACACCTACGAGCAGCCAGGCACCTATACAGTCATCGTCACCGGCAACCTCGAGCGGTTCCACCTGGACAACGGCCCCGGCGTGGCCAGCCTGTCCTCTATAGACCAGTGGGGCAACAGCTCGTGGACCAGCATGGAGGGCGCCTTCCACGGTGCCTCCAACATGGCCTACAGGGCTACCGACATCCCTAACCTCTCGCGCGTCACCGACATGTCTTGGATGTTCCGGGGCGCCGCCTTCTTCAACGGCGACATCTCCTCCTGGGACGTCTCCTCGGTGACGGACATGTCTGGGATGTTCGACGGCGCCGCCTTCTTCAACCGGCCCCTGAACACCTGGGACGTCTCCTCGGTGACGGACATGTCCGGGATGTTCAGCGACGCCGCCTTCTTCAACCAGACCCTCGACGGCTGGGACGTCTCCTCGGTGACGGACATGCATGGCATGTTCCGGGGAGCCACCGCCTTCAATCAACCCCTGAACACCTGGGATGTCTCAGAGGTTACCGACATGGCCTGGATGTTCCGGGGCGCCGACTCCTTCAACCGGCCCCTGAACACCTGGGACGTCTCCTCGGTGACGGACATGTCCGGGATGTTCAGAGGCGGCTACACCGTAAACCACTACACCGGAGGCTGGGACGCTACCATCTTCAACCAGGACATCTCCACATGGGACGTCTCCTCGGTGACGGACATGTCTGAGATGTTCGCCTCCACCGGCTCCTTCAACCAACCCATCGGAGGCTGGAATGTCTCCTCGGTCGCCGACATGAGCCAAATGTTCCTCGGCGCCAGCTCCTTCAACCGGCCCCTGAACACCTGGGACGTCTCCTCGGTGACGGACATGGCTTGGATGTTCGGCAGCGCCAGCTCCTTCAACCGGCCCCTGAACACCTGGGACGTCTCCTCGGTGACGGACATGTCCTTGATGTTCTTTGACGCCACCTCTTTCAACGGAGACATCTCCGCCTGGGACGTCTCCTCGGTGACGGACATGCGCTGGATGTTCCGGGGCGCCGACTCCTTCAACCGGCCCCTGAACACCTGGGACGTCTCCTCGGTGACGGACATGGCTTGGATGTTCCGGGGCGCCGACTCCTTCAACCGGCCCCTGAACACCTGGGACGTCTCCTCGGTGACGGACATGTCCAGGATGTTCAGCGGAGCCGCCTTCAACGGCGCCACCTTCTTCAACGGCGACATCTCCTCTTGGGACGTCTCCTCGGTGACGGACATGTCCGGGATGTTCAACGGCGCCACCTTCTTCAACGGCGACATCTCCTCTTGGGACGTCTCCTCGGTGACGGACATGTCCGGGATGTTCAGCGGCGCCACCTTCTTCAACGGCGACATCTCCTCTTGGGACGTCTCCTCGGTGACGGACATGTCTTGGATGTTCAGCGGCGCCACCTTCTTCAACCAGACCCTCGACGGCTGGGACGTCTCCTCGGTGACGGACATGTACGGGATGTTCCGGGACGCCACCTTCTTCAACGGCGACATCTCCTCTTGGGACGTCTCCTCGGCAACTGACATGACCTCGATGTTCTCCCACGCCGCCTTCTTCAACCAGCCCCTGAACACCTGGGACGTCTCCTCGGCGGCCCGCATGTGGAGCATGTTCGACGGCGCCGCCTCCTTCGACCAGAACCTTGGTAGTTGGTACGTCGTGATGGACAGCGTGTCCATAGACAGGGCGGACGTCCCCGGCGTGGTCGGGACCATATCCGCCCAGAACCCATTCCTGGACGGGCAATACCCCACATACCGCATAGAGCCCGGCGACGACTCGGACCGGTTTACCATAACTGACGGCAACCGTCTAAGCATGGTCTCGGCGGCCGCCGACCGGACGACCTACACCGTCACCATCGCCGCTACCGGAGACTGGGTATTCGGGGACGGCAACAACCGGTGGACCGTCGAAGTTACCTTGGGACAATCCCCGCTAGCCGCCGGCTCCCCCTAGGCGGCCATCAGGGGCCGGCCGCTCCACGGCACGCAGGGGCCGGTGCGGCACCGCTCCTGCCCATGCGGCACCCGCAAACGATGCCACCCTCCGTCACATGCACAACGCGCATTCCCATTGACGTGGACTCCATCCATGCGGCACCCGCAAACGATGCCACCCTCCGTCACGGCCATCCGTGCCAGGATCCGGGCGACGACCAGACGGCCACCTCCCGACGGACTCTGCCGACGCTGCATGCCGCCTACCGAGGGTCGGCGATCCTGACCGCCGCCCGCCCTGTCGTACGGGGAAGGCGCCGTTCTTCAGGCGCTTCGACCTTGCCAAAAAATCTGCGACATAAAGCGCAGGAACCGGACCCGCACCCGCTGCCGAGGTCCGATAGGGGCCGCAGGGTGCTTGGTTCGACCGATCGCAGCCCCGGACAATGAGCAAGAACGAGAACCGCAAAATTCGAAATATGCGCGAATTCGTTTAACTGGACAAGTCCACCGTCGGTGGAGCCTGCCATACTGCGGCGCAGCCGCAGTACGGGGGCGCGGAGGATGACGGAGGATCTAAACCTTCTGGTTCAAGCCGTCTTTACCGGCGTGCAGGGTGCTCGCCCATCGCTGGCCGACGCTACGGGGACTTGTTCGGAAATGCAAAGCGGCGCACCGGCGGCGCAATTTTTGCCGATTCGCGGCCCGTTTCTGGCAGACTTCGTCAGGAGTGACCCGCCCTGGCGCACACGTTGCCACGGGTTCGCCCGGATACGCTCCCGGATTGTTGGACAAGGCCGCCGGGCGAAACCCACGCCTGCCGAAACTAGCATGACGGTTTCCGCAATCACTGCGCCGGACCGCATGTCATGGCGACTCGATCAACTCGCATGCCCCTGTGTCCATGTTCCGCCACTCTCCGGGGCCGCACCTGGGCTGGCCGTCCTCCTACACGGCCTCCTGCACGGCCTCGCACCTGTACGTGTCCATGTTCCGCCACTCTCCGGGGCCGCACCTGGGGGCGGCTCTTCAGGCACGTGCATGTCGGGGATGGACGAGCTCTCGGCGTCCTGCACAAGCGTGGTAGTCGCGGCGGTCGCGGCGGTCGCGTTGCCCGCCTGCTCCAGCACGGCAATCCGCTGTTCCAGCATGGCGTTGGCGGCCTCGACCTGTTCTACGAAGTTCCAAGGCGTCCACATCATTCTGCGTGCCGTTGATGAGCACCAGCAGCATGCCCACTAGATCCGGTTCGGACTGGGCATGGGAGACGCCATAGATGGCCGTCCGGCCATGCCGAGGGCTAGCAGGGCAGTCAGGTGTGGCTTCACGACGCTGCCTCGCCGGGGGGCTATTTAACCCGACTGAAAACACCCACCACGCATGCCATCCGCAATTAGACATCAGGCGCGCATCCCGGCAAACTGCGGCCCCGTTCTAGGCCGTCATGTCGCAGCTCGCTCCCGCAACCGCAGCATGTTCACCAACCCGCACACGACGCCGTGGTATGGTCGTATTTGCGGCGCGGATCCCCGTACCCGTTGCCCATCGCCCGGCATATGTTGACGTGGCGTATCGCGCGCGCCATGCGGGTTCGTACCCTCGGGAGCGCCCTATTGCTGGCGGGCGTGGGGGGATTGTCGGACCAGTACACGACCATTCGATTTCCCCGCAGACGCGAATGCGCCGGTCTTGCGAACGAGCGGCAGCCGGATCCGACCGTCTCGCTGCACAAAACAGGCACTAGACAATACGGCGTACTGATCCTGGCAATTCCCGGCGCGGACTCCGTGATCGGTACCACCCCGCGCCGCGGGGGCGGCCGCATACTGCCCGGCCGTCGTGCGGAGGCCCGTGCTGGCCGCCATCTGCCACTCGCCTTTTCACGCGCCGCCGCTTCCTGCAGGGGCGGCGGTATCCGCAGCGCCCAACGGGGGATGGTACGCAGGCCGCCGCCTCCTGCCCGCTGGCGCTACAGCGCCCTGAACTCCTCGGTCCACCGGTGGTATGCCATGATCATCTCCTGGGAGACGCTGGGCTTCCGGCGGGACATTATCTGCCGAAAGTCGTCCAGGGTGAGGTGCCGGGGCTTCTGCAGGTCCTCCCCCTCCACGGGATCCTTGTAGTCGGGGGACTCGAACAGCTCGTGTACCGTCTTGAGGTGCGCACCCTGGCAGACGTCCCGGATGTCGCTGGCGCTGTACCCGTCGAAGATGCGGGCCAGTTCCCGCGCACGCACCGAGGTGTCCGTGTGCAGGTCGTGGGTGTACTGCCGGAAGAGTGACTCGCGGGCGTCCAGGGTGGGCAGGGAGACGTATATCCTCTTCTGGAACCGGCGCAGGAACGGCCAGTCCAGCGTCCAAGGCTTGTTGGTGGCCCCTATCACATACAGCATCAGGTTCTTGCCCTTGCCGTTCACCCCGTCCATCTCCGTAAGAAACTGGTTCTTGGTGCGCACCTCGCCGCCCACCTCGCTGTTTCGCGATCCCAACAGGGAGTCGACCTCGTCCACGAAGAGTATGACCGACTTGCCCTCCTGCTCGGCGTACTTGCGGGCTATCTTGAACACCTTGGAGACGTTCTTCTCTGCCTCGCCCAGCCACTTGCTCATCAGCGAGGAGGCGTCCACATTGATAAAGTACCCGTCCATCTCGCTGGCGGTGGCGGCGGCCAGCATGGTCTTGCCGGTGCCCGGCGGCCCGTACAGCAGCATCCCCTTGGGCCAACCCAGCGGAAAGAGGTCCGGCCTCTTGGTGGGGTATACGATGGACTCGCGCAGGGCGCTCTTGGCATCCTCCAGGCCTATGACCTCGTTCCAGCTGATGCCGGGCTTTTCGCGCATTATAAGATCCTCAAAGTCGTTCTCGTCCTCCTGCCTCTGTATGGCCTGCTGTTGCTCGTCCTTGGATGCTCCCGGATCCACAGCCGGCTCCAGCTTCTTGTCGTGGCGGAGCAGCTCTATACGGTTGTGGTACGACTGGCAGCGGTCCCGGTATATTTGGTTGAGCTTGCTGTGCGGGTACAGCTCCAGCAGCCTCGCCAGCGAGTCTATGGCCTTCTGATAGTAGGCGATGGCCATGCCCCGAGCCCCCTGCGAATCGAACCGTATGGCCTCAGAAGCGTACTTGCTGGCGTTATTCTCCAGCTCCTGCGGAGCTATGCTCATCACTTGGAAGTCGCTCCCGGCGCTTGTAAACCGCATTGTGAGTTTTGTTTGTGGACGGAGTGAATTTTTCCTGACTTGTCTCGGCCAGAATGCGCCTCACCGAGTCCCGGTCGCCCGGATTCGGGGACGAGTGCATACTGAGCCGTGTATCCTGGATGCGGCGGCACGACTCCTCGGAGCTGGCCGACATCTCGGATATGTCCTCGTCTATGTCGACTATGCCATCGGCGGCCTGCCGTATCGAGTCACGGATGCCCTCCAGCATGCGGCGCAAGTCCTCCTCTCTTGGTATTTGGAGATGAGATACTCCAGCAGTGTGAGGGTACCCGCTATGTCCCCCAGGTCCCGCCCGTCCACACTCTTTATGTCCGGGGCTACCTTGAGCTGCCCCACCGCGTCACGGATTGCCCGGACGCGCTCTATCTCCGGCCGCAGGTCCGAATCAAACTGCGTCAACGCCGTAGTGTATGCGCCCGCTCCATATCAGGATATGTCTTCCGGAGGCCGGCCTCGGCCGCCGAGTGGGCCGAGTCCAGCATGCGCCCGGACTCTGAGCCGCGATACCTGACATCCACCCCCGCCAGCAGGGATGCGTCCATTACGATGCTGCCCAGGTGTACGGCCAGCTCGCACAGTCGGGCGCTGCACCCGGGCAGGTGTGCGGCCAGTTGGGCGCTGGCGGCGCGCAGGACCCATATGGCGGGCGGCACCGCGCCGGGAATCTCCACCATGCTGTGTATGCGGAGCCTGGCATCGGCGCGCCGGACCGCCTCCAGACAGAAGAGCAGTGTGCGCTCTGACTCCGGGGACGGGTGCCGGCCCCGCGACTCTTGTATGTGGAGTTTCAGCTCCGCGGTAGTCTCCTCCAGCAGGCGGCGCGAGTACGCCAGTCGCGGGGCCAGGGCCACCTGATGCATCACCTCGGCATTCACGCGCACGGCTGCCGGGCGTCATATATCAGGTTCGGTGTAACACCGGGGCCGTTTACTGCGGTTACGCCCATGCTGGGTACAGGCGATTTGAGCGGACGCGCAAAGGATTTTCACCATTCGGCTTTTAGTGGCGTGTATGGTATGTGTCACCGTGAATGCCGACAACTCGCTGACCGTGAGCCTGGAGGAGTTCGGTCTGAGCCGGTACGAGGCCCGGGCCTACTTTGCCATGATATCGCGCGGCCCCATCTCGGCCGGAGAGCTGGCATATTATTCGGATCTGCCCCGCACCAAGGTCTATCCAACGCTGCAGAAGCTTCAAAAGAAGAAGCTGGCCACCATCTCCGGCACAAAGCCCATAACCTGCACGGCCATAGCGCCCGAGGAGGCATTCGACTCCATAATACAGGAGCAGATAAACAAGGTCAACGCCATGAACTCGCTCATATCCAGCCTCAAGAAGGTAAACGACGAGAGCCGCAGGAGCCGGGGCATAAAGGAGAGGAGGTACCACCACCTGGCCCCGGGCAACGTCCCCTCCGAGATGGCCGCCATGATAGAGGGGAGCCACGCGTCGGTGGATGTAATGGCCGGCGGCGCCGACACAATATCATGCTGTAGAAAGCAACTGGTATCTGCGGTACGCCGTGGCGTGACCGTCCGGATCATCGCGTCGGTGGCCAGCGTCGGATCCGATCGCGGGGGTGTGGTGCCCGGCGGTGTCCAGGTGCGCATGCTGGACCACGACCAGAACTATGTGGTGGTGGACGGCGCCGGCATACTGGTAATGGACGGCGCCGGGGGCGGGGACGTGGTGCCCGCCTCCGAGGGACTCAGGTACGGTTTGGCGGGATCCTTCCGGTCCGAGTGGGGGAGGGCCCTGCCGGCCGAGCCGCTGCTGGACTTGACTGGCCGGGAGGTCACCGAGATATATCGGGCCGTCCGCATCTTGGAGTCTGACGGGATGGCCGCCGCCCTGGAGGCGTCGGCGGATCCTCAGGGGGCTCCGGACCTGGCCGCCCTGCTGGAGGGGGAGGGCGTGGAGGTGCACTCCAAGACCATAAGCGATCTGGTAGAGATGGCCGGATATGCCCTCAAGGCATCCTGCGGGGGGGACGGACGGCTGGATACGGCTGGCGGGGTAATATCGCTGGAGTCCGGCGGCCGGCCCAGCGTGGCCCTGGCTTGGGCCTCCGTGCTGGACTCGTACCTGCGGCAGCGCGGATACAGCACGCGGCGGGGCATGCGGGACGGCCGGGTGCACATCCGCCTGGAAAAACGATAATAGCCGGGGAGGCCCGACCCACGCGCCGTGATACTGGAGAGGCTGGCCGATAGGGGGATAGTCTTGCCGGATCCCCCCATGCCGGCCGGCTCGTATACGCCGGTGGTGATGGCCGGGAACCTGGCGTTCGTCTCCGGCCAGATACCCCTGCGGGACGGCCGGGTGGCATATGCGGGAACGGTGGATGACTCCAACTTGGAGGCGGCGCGCGACTCCGCCCGGCTGTGTGCAGTAAACGTGCTGGCCCAGCTTCAAAAGAAGATCGGCTTGGAGAGGGTGCAGAGGTTCGTGCGGATAAACGGCTTTGTGAGGAGCGGGCCGGAGTTCACCTCCCATCCTGTGGTCATAGATGCGGCCTCGGACCTGCTTTATGAGATATTCGGGGATCGGGGAAGGCACACTCGCACGGCCGTGGGGGTGTCGAGCCTGCCGCTGGACTCGATGACCGAGATAGACGCCACGGTGCAGATCTAGAGCCGCCCGTCCAGCTGACGGTTCATCTCGCGCAGGAATGTCTTGATCTTGGACTTGGGTATCAGGGCGCCGCAGGCCCGGCTGTGGCCCCCGCCGGATCCGCCCAGGGACGTGGCCAGCGGGTTTACGACGCGCCCCAGATGCACCTTGCAGCTGCGGCTCCCGCGTACGGACACCGCGTAGTTGCCGTAGTCGGCGCGCTCCTTGTACGCCACGCCCACCTCCTTTCCGGACAGGCCCAGCACAAAGTTTACCGCCCCGCTGGCACCCGCGTCGGTTATCTCCATGTGGGCCAGGTTCCTCATCTTCTTGTAGCCGTCCTTCACCTTCTCCATTATGCCGGCCAGCCTCTCCACCTGAAGCCGGGCCGTCTCGAACGAGTCCGGTATCTGGTGGGGGAACTTGAGCGCCGTCAGGCTGTCCACCAGAGAGAGCAGGTAGTCGGGATCCTTCTGGTGGCCCACTATGTTGTACGTCATTACGGTGGCGCTTATCATGGCAAACTGCCGGTCGTACATCTGGAGGAGTTTGGAGGCCTTGGGCCGGTCCTCCATGTAGTCGGTGATGGCAGAGCATACGGCTATGAATGCGGAATCGGCGGGCAGCCTCTTTTTGTAGGTCTCAAACACCTGGACCGCGGTGCACTCGCCCACGTTGTGCACCATCCGAACCTTCACAGACTCCAGCGCCCTGATTATGCGCCTGGAGAGGTCGTGGTGGTCTATGTATGTGACTCTCACGTGGCGCTTTCGGAGGGCGGTCAGTATCTGGACGAACTCGTCCTCGTTCTTCTTGCTGGTGCCCAGGTCGCATATGTGCAGCGACTTCAGGGTCGGGTCGGCGGCCACCTCCCGGATCTTGTCCATCTGCCCCACATAGTCCACCAGTATGGCCTCGGCGCCGGTGGCCTGCCTCACCAGGGCCGCCGAACCCAGGCCGTCCATGTCCTCCTTGTGGGAGATGCAGACGACCCTGCTCTTTTTAGTCGACCGGCCCGACATGCGGACGGGGTCCCGACCCTCCAATTTAAACCAAAAAACGCGCAACTCGGCGGCCGTGGTGCAATTCATGGAGCCGAACAGGCCGCTGCCGTCTTGTATATGACGCGCCGCTCCCGGAAATGGGAGGTTTGGCACAGCGACACCGCATATCTGGCCGGGACCGGCGCATCATTCGCGCGGCGCAAACGCGCGGCAGGAGCCAGATTCTAATGCTTATCCGCCATCCGTCTCTCTGTTCCGTACGCAGAACGCTTACGCGCCAGACTGCATAAAGCTCTAATTACACCCGCGTGCAGTGCTGGAATATTGGAGACCAAGAACATCGGGCTGAGGGGCATAGAGGTGGCCGACACCCGAATATCCAACATAGATGGCAAGCAGGGCAAGCTGATATACCGCGGATATGACATACTGGACCTAGCCCGCCATTCCACATATGAAGAGACTGCATACCTTCTTCTCCACGACCAGCTCCCGGACAAGGCTGAGCTGGACGAGTTCAGCTCCAAGATGGCCGAGGCCAGGTTCATTCCCAAACAGATGCAGAAGAACATGGGAAACTGGCGCAAGGATGCCGACCCCATGGACATGCTCCAGGCGTTCGTGGCCGCCTTGGCCGGCTACTACGACGAGGAGTTCTCCAACAAGGAGTCCAGCTATGACCGGGCAGCCAACCTGATAGCCAAGGTCCCCACCATAGTGGCCAGCTGGCACCGCATTCGGAACGAGCGGGATCTGGTGGATCCGGACACCACCCTGGGGCATGCGGCCAATTTCCTGCACATGATGTCCGGCGAGAGGCCGGACCGGGAACTGGAGACCATATTCGACGTCTGCCTGATACTGCACGCCGAACACACCTTCAACGCGTCCACCTTTACGGCGCGGCAGGTGGCCTCCACCAGGGCCCACATGTACTCTGCGTCCAGCGCCGCCATAGGCTCGCTGAGCGGGGAGCTGCACGGCGGGGCCAACTACGAGGTGATGAAGATGCTGCTGGACATAGGCGACGCGGACAGGGTTGAGTCGTGGATAGGGGAGCGGATGGACCGCAACGAGCGCATCATGGGCATGGGCCACGCGGTGTACCGCACATATGATCCCCGCGCCCAGATACTCAAGGAACTCTCCCGAAAACTGGCCGCCAAGACGGGCCAGCCGTGGTTTGACATCACCGAGCGCGTCGAGCAGGCCACCATACACGAGATGAAGCGGCGGAAGGGGATTGACATCTATCCCAACGTGGACCTGTACAGCGCCTCCATATACTACATGCTGGACATACCCATGGACCTGAACACGCCCATATTCGCCATATCTAGGGTGGCCGGCTGGGCCGCCCATGTCATGGAAGAGAAGTTTGCAGAGGCCGCCCCCAAGCCCGCCCTGTACCGCCCCAAGGCCGTCTACGTGGGAAAGGACTGCGGGCCGCAGGGGTGCGAGTACAAACCCATCGACCTGCGGGCGTAGCGGTATGGTATCGCTGTACAGCGACGGCAACCCCCGCACCATATCCTGGGCCATACGAACCCCGCTGGAGACGCTGCTGCAGCGGCGGGCGCAGGCCGGCATATACCGCGACAGGATAACCCCCATGCAGGCCAGGTTCGTGGCCCTGCACGTGGGGCTGTTCTGGGGCATAGGGGTCTTTGCGGTGCGGGACGGCGGGGCGGTACAGTTCATGATAGATGATCCCGCCATGATGTCATATCTGGAGTCGCGCTCCAGCGGCGATTCCTTCATAGACGGGCGCATGCGCTCCATCGACCTGCTGATCGGACAGAGGGGTCTGGACGTGTCAGTGTATGGGATAGAGTCGTCGGAGAATGTGGCTACGCCGCTGCTGGAGCGGCCCGGTTCTGCTACAAACGCGGTTGGTGCCCCCCGCCCGTGACTGTGCACGTACTCCGGCAGGATCCAATATTTTTTTCGCGTCAGCCCAGCGTCGTGCCGCCCCGGGAATGTTGGCTACGTCCATATCTGAGCTTTCCTGACACAATACATGCCCACTGAGGCACATCTTCAGGCCCAACTTGGCCTTTGCGCCCAGAATGCGGCCCTGGTGTGATGATCCGCGCCTGCCTAGAGATTGGTCCGGGGTTGTGTACCGCGACTAGGGCACAGCGTAGCGGTTACTGTCTACTAACACCACTTCCACCACGCGCCGGTTGTTGCCGTCCCCAAATACCGAGTCACCTGAGGCGGCGATGGTGACTGTGTAGGTCGTCCGGTCGGCGGTCGCCGAGACCATGACTAGTTGGCTGCCGTCGGCTATCTCAAACCGATCCGAGTCGCCGCCCGGCTCTATCAGATAAGTTGGGTTCTGCCCGTCCAGGAATGGGTTCTGGGCGGATATGGTCCCGACCACGCCGGGGACGTCCGCTCTGTCTATGGACACGCTGTCCATCACGACGTACCAACTACCAAGGTTCCGTTCGAAGGAGGTGGCGACGGTGAACATGTCAGACATGCGGGTCACCGAGGAGACGTCCCAGGTGTCGAGGGGCTGGTTGAAGGCGTCGGTGTGGGCAAACATCCAGAACATGTCCCTCGCCGAGGAGACGTCCCAGGCGTTCAGGGGCTGGTTGAAGGAGGCGGCGTTCCGGAACATGCTGGACATGCGGGTCACCGAGGAGACGTCCCAGGCGTTCAGGGGCTGGTTGAAGGAGGCGGCGCCGGAGAACATCCAGGCCATGTCCCTCGCCGAGGAGACGTCCCAGGCGTTCAGGGGCTGGTTGAAGGAGGAGGCGAGGCTGAACATGTGCCCCATGCCGGTCACCGAGGAGACGTCCCAGTCTCCGATGGGCTGGTTGAAGGAGCGGGCGCCGGAGAACATCCCGTACATATCCGTCACCGAGGAGACGTCCCAGTCTCCGATGGGCTGGTTGAAGGAGCGGGCGCCGGAGAACATCCCGTACATATCCGTCACCGAGGAGACGTCCCAGTCTCCGATGGGCTGGTTGAAGGAGGTGGCATGCAAGAACATCCCGCGCATTTCGGTCACCGAGGAGACGTCCCAGCTGTCGAGGGGCTGGTTGAAGGATGTGGCGAAGGCAAACATGTTGCCCATATCCGTCACCGAGGAGACGTCCCAAGAGGAGATGTCACCACTGAAGGAGATCGCATCCCAGAACATCCCGGACATGTTGGTGACGCGCGATAAGTCGGGGGCATCAGTCGCCCTGTAAACCATGTGGGAGGCCCCGTGGAAGGCATCCACCATGCTGGTCCATGAACTGTTGCCCCACTGGTCTATAGAGGACAGGCTGGCCACAGTACACTCTTCCATACTTACACACCCCCACTCGCGGTTGCCCCACTGGTCTGTAGAGGACCAGATGGGCACGCCGAGGCCATTGCCCAGATGGAACCGCTCGAGGCCGCCGGTGACAATGACGGTGTAGGTGCCAGGCTGCTCGTAGGTGTGTGTCTGGGGGCCGGAGATGCCGATGGCGGTATTGCCGTCGCCCCAGTCGATGGTGATGCCGGATCCGCCGACGGGCAACCGTATGGTCTGGTTGGATTCGGTGGTGGTCCAGGTGGTGACGAAGGCGTGGTCGGGGGCGTTGAGTAGTGGATCGATGGGCTCGGCGGCGGTGACCCGGATGATATGGTGGTGGCTGCCGCCGCCGAAGAGGCCGGATCCGGTGGCGGTGACGTTGACCTGGTAGGTGGCGCCGAGGGTGACGTTCTGGCCGGGCTTGAGCCGGAGGGTCGTGCGGTCGACCACCTCGAAGAGATCGGAGTGGGATCTTGTGACGTTGTATGTAGGGTTGTGGCCGGTCAGTATCTGGTTCTGAGCCGCGATGCTGCCGACCGTCCGCTCGTTGTTGGAGACGGTCAAGTCGATCATGGTGATGTACCATGACCCCAGATTCTGGTCAAATGGAATGCCGCCATCGAACATGCCATGCATGTCGGTCAGCGAGGAAACGTCCCAGGTGTTCAGGGGCTGGTTGAAGGAGGTGGCGCCATGGAACATGTCGGACATGCGGGTCACCGAGGAGGTGTCCCAGCCTCCGATGGACTGGTTGAAGGAGGTGGCGCCATGGAACATGTCGGACATGCGGGTCACCGAGGAGGTGTCCCAGCCTCCGATGGACTGGTTGAAGGAGGTGGCGCCATGGAACATGTCGGACATGCGGGTCACCGAGGAGGTGTCCCAGCCTCCGATGGACTGGTTGAAGGAGGAGGCGTGGGAGAACATCCAGGTCATGTCCGTCACCGAGGAGGTGTCCCAGCTGTCGAGGGGCTGGTTGAAGGAGGAGGCGCTGGAGAACATGCCGGACATTCCCGTCACCGAGGAGGTGTCCCAGCTGTCGAGGGGCTGGTTGAAGAAGGCGGCGTGGAGAAACATCGAGGTCATGTCCGTCACCGAGGAGACGTCCCAGCCCCCGATGGGTTGGTTGAAGGAGCGGGCGGCGAAGAACATCCCGTTCATTTCAGTCACCGAGGAGACGTCCCAAGTGGAGATGTCGCCGTTGAAGGAGGTGGCGTGGTTGAACATGCTGCCCATGTCCGTCACCGAGGAGACGTCCCAGGTGTCGAGGGGCTGGTTAAAGGAGGAGGCGCTGGAGAACATCCCGGACATGTCTGTGACCGATGAAACGTCCCAGCTGCCGAGGGGCTGGTTGAAGGAGGAGGCGCTGGAGAACATCCCGTACATGTCTGTCACCGAGGAGACGTCCCAAGTGGAGATGTTACCATTGAAGGAGATCGCATCCCGGAACATCCCGGACATGTCAGTGACGCGCGAGAGGTCGGGGATGTCGGTCGCCTCGTAGACCATGTTGGAAGCGCCCTCGAAGGCCGACTCCATGGTCGTCCACGACGCGTCGCCCCATTGGTCTATCGACACGAGCTTGACCGCGTCCGGGTGGCCGTCCAGCGAGATGGCTTCGAGGCTGCCATAGACCGAGACCGTATATGTGCCGGGATTCGCATATCTGTGGGTTGCGGTTCCCGAGACGCTGGTACTGCTGGTGCCGTCACCCCGTGGCAAAACCACGCCGGTTACACGGTGAACGGTTCCCGAGACGCTGGTACTGCTGGCGCCGTCGCCCCAGTGGACGGTCATACGGGATCCCGCCAGAGGGATGGTGATAGTCTGGTTGGCGGCGTCGGTCCTCCAGGTGGTGACGAATGGGAGCCGGTCCGGCGCCTGCTGCGCGTCGGGAACGCCATCCAAAGTCACTTCGACGGTCCGCCGGTTGTTGCCGTCCTCAAAGATAGAGTCCCCTGTAGCGGAGATGGTAACCGTGTAGGTTGTCCGGTCGGCTGCAGCCGAGACCATGCTTAGATGGTTGCCGTCGGTTATGGTAAACCGGTCCGAGTCGCCGCCGGGCTCTATGCTGTATGTGGGGTTCTGCCCGTTCAGGAATGGGTTCTGGGTGGATATGGTCCCGACCGCGCCGGGGACGTCCACCCTGCCGATGGACGCGTTGTCAAGTACAACATACCAGCCGCCAAGGTTCTGGTCAAAGGAGGCGGCGGAGTCGAACATTCCAGTCATGTTGGTCACCGAGGAGACGTCCCAGGTGTCGAGGGGCTGGTTGAATGAGGTGGCTCCTTGGAACATGCTGGACATGTCTGTCACCTGCGAGACGTCCCAGGTGTCGAGGGGCTGGTTGAATGAGGTAGTATTCTGGAACATACTCCACATGTCTGTCACCTGCGAGACGTCCCAGCTGTCAAGGGGCTGGTTGAAGGTGGTGGAGCCTTGGAACATGCCGCCCATATCGGTGACGCCCGAGACGTCCCAGCTGTCAAGGGGCTGGTTGAATGAGGTGGCGTGGGCGAACATGCCGAACATGCTGCTCACCGATGAGACGTCCCAGCTGTCAAGGGGCTGGTTGAATGAGGTGGCGCCGGCGAACATGCCGAACATGCTGCTCACCGATGAGACGTCCCAGCTGTCAAGGGGCTGGTTGAAGGAGGCGGCATCCCAAAACATGAACCACATTTCGCTCACCGATGAGACGTCCCAGCTGTCAAGGGGCTGGTTGAATGAGGTGGCGCCGGCGAACATGCCGAACATGCTGCTCACCGATGAGACGTTCCATCCATCGAGGGGCTGGTTGAAGGAGGAGGCTCCCCAGAACATGCCATCCATACTGGTCACGGCCGAGACGTCCCATCCGGATATGTCGCCGTTGAAGGAGGAGGCGCCCGAGAACATCCAAGCCATGTAAGTTACCGAGGAGGCGTCCCAGCTGTCGAGGGGCTGGTTGAAGGAGGCGGCGCCATTGAACATGTCAGACATGTCGGTGACAGAGGAAGTGTCCCAGCTGTCGAGGGGCTGGTTGAAGGAGGAGGCGTCGTCGAACATGTAGGACATGTCAGTCACGGCCGAGACGTTCCATTCGTTAAGGGGCTGGTTGAAGGAGGAGGCTCCCCAGAACATGCCACGCATGTCAGTCACGGCCGAGACGTCCCATCCGGATATGTCGCCGTTGAAGGAGGGGACATCGTGGAACATGTAGGACATGTCAGTCACGGCCGAGACGTCCCATCCGGATATGTCGCCGTTGAAGGAGGAGGCTCCCCAGAACATGCCATCCATACTGGTCACGGCCGAGACGTCCCATCCGGATATGTCGCCGTTGAAGGAGGGGACATCGTGGAACATGTAGGACATGTCAGTCACGGCCGAGATGTCCCATCCGGATATGTCGCCGTTGAAGGAGGGGACATCGTGGAACATGTAGCGCATACTGGTCACGGCCGAGACGTCCCATCCGGATATGTCGCCGTTGAAGGAGGAGGCTCCCCAGAACATGCCATCCATACTGGTCACGGCCGAGACGTCCCATCCGGATATGTCGCCGTTGAAGGAGGAGGCTCCCCAGAACATGCCCTCCATACTGGTCACCGACGAGACATCCCAGGCATCGAGGGGTTGGTTGAAGGAGGAGGCGTCGTCGAACATGTAGGACATATCAGTCACGGCCGAGACGTTCCAGGAGGAGATGTCGCCATTGAAGGAGATAGCCTCACCGAACATGCCGCCCATACTGGTCACCGAGGAGACATCCCATTCGTCGAGGGGTTGGTTGAAGGAGGAGGCGCCCGAGAACATGCCGGTCATGTTGATCGCCGAGGAGACATCCCAGGAGGAGATGTCTTGATCGAAGGAGGCGGCGCCGGCGAACATCAAGGCCATGTCAGTGACCGACGAGACATCCCAGGAGTCTAGTGGCTGGTCGAAGGAGGGGGCATCCCAGAACATACCGAACATGTCCGTCACCGATGAGACGTCCCAGGTGGAGATGTCCTGGTTGAAGGCGGTGGCGTTATAGAACATGGCGCCCATGTCCGTCACCGAGGAGACGTCCCAGGTGTTGAGGGGCTGGTTGAAGGAGGCGGCATCCCAGAACATCCCGCTCATGTCCGTCACCGAGGAGACGTCCCAGGTGTTGAGGGGCTGGTTGAAGGAGGAAGCGTCCTGAAACATTCTGGGCATGTCCGTCACCGAGGAGACGTCCCAGGTGGAGATGTCCTGGTTGAAGGCGGTGGCGCCGGAGAACATGTACCTCATTATGGTCACCGAGGAGACGTCCCAGGTGTTGAGGGGCTGGTTGAAGGAGGAGGCGCGTTGGAACATGTTGCCCATAGCGGTCACCGAGGAGACGTCCCAGGTGTTGAGGGGCTGGTTGAAGGAGGCGGCATCCGAGAACATGGCGCCCATGTCGGTCACCGAGGAGACGTCCCAAGTGGAGATGTCTTGGTTGAAGGAGGCGGCGTTATAGAACATCCCGCTCATGTCGGTGACACCCGAGACGTCCCAGGTGTCGAGGGGCTGGTTGAAGGTGGAGGCGTGGGCGAACATGCCGAACATGCCGGTCACCGATGAGACGTCCCAGCTGTCAAGGGGCTGGTTGAATGAGGTGGCGCCGGAGAACATTCCGGACATGTCGGTCACCGAGGAGACGTCCCAGGTGGAGATGTCCTGGTTGAAGGCGGTGGCGCCGCCGAACATGCCGGAGAACATGTAGGACATGTCGGTCACCGAGGAGACATTCCAGAGGGAGATGTCTCCGTCAAAGGACGTGGCGCCAGCGAATATGAATGACATGTCGGTGACGCGTGAGAGGTCGGGGACATCGGTCGCCTCGTAGACCATGTTGGAAGCGCCCTCGAAGGCCGAGTGCATGGTCGTCCACGACGCGTCGCCCCACTGGTCTATCGACACGAGCTTGGCCGCGTCCGGGTGGCCGTCCAGCGAGATGGCTTCGAGGCCGCCGTAGACCGAGACCGTATATGTGCCGGGATTCGCGTATGTGTGGGATGCGGTTCCCGAGACGCCGATGCTGACGGCGCCGTCGCCCCAGCTGATGGCCATGCCCGAACCCACGAGGGGGATGGTGACGGCCTGGTCGGCGGCGTCGGTCCTCCAGGTGGTGATGAACGGGCGTTGGTCTGGCGCCTGCTGCGCGTGGGCCTCCACGAACTGCCCCGGAAGGATGGCGTCAAGACCCACGTCTGTCCATCCGCCGGCGTGGGCGAAGGGGAGGGCCAAAGCCGCTGACGCCGCCAGCCAGGCCAGCAGCAGGACGGCGTACGCGATGTCGCGCATAATGCAGGTGGACTCTCAAAACCATAAAAACGTGGGGGGCGTGTGGGGCCTTGTCCAAAAATCTGAGACATAAAGCGCAGGAACCGGACCAGCCCCGCTGCCGAAGCCAGCCGGGGACCGCAAGGTACTTGGATCGGCCGATCGCGGCCCCGGACAATGAGCAAGAACAGGACTATCCAATCCGAACCGGCCCCGAAGCAAGAACAATCCGGTCGGCAAGAGGAACGACCGCCAGATCGACTGGGCACAGTACAACAGGTGCCGCCGGGAGGAGTGCTATCTCCATGCCGACTGGATGCGGGAGGTGGCCGACGGGGCGCGCCATATCATGGGCATACCAAAGAGCAGGCGACCGGCGCGTCTCGGCCGTACTGGTGGGAATGGCCAAGTCGGAGGCGGGTCTGTCCTATTGTGGAGTGGCCAAACGCTTTGAGAAGCATCCCGATGACCTGGAACGGCGCGAGATGTACGAGACGTACAGCAGGACGCAGTACCAGCTGCAGGTGTCGAAGATCAAACTCAAGGCGCAGCAGCGGATCATCGTTTGGATGGCCGGGGAGGACGCGGTCCACGGCACAAAGATCGCCTACTCCGGCGGGTACGGCACGGAATGGTGGAGTGGCAGAACGCCAAGTACAGCAAGCCCAGCGTGCATGACTTTGCCAGGCTGCACCTCATACACGCCCCCGGAGCAAGATATGTGCCGCCATGGTCACGCCCGGACATGCCAACGACTCGCCGTACCTGAAAAAGATGATTGAGATGATGCCGGGAGGCTCCGGCGACGTTCTGGGCGATGCGGCGTACGGTGGCGTCAAGAACTGCAGCGCCATATGAGACAGCGGACGCAGGGCCGTCATGGAACACGAGTCAAACGCCGTTCCCAAGGGATTCAACGCCAGGGCTGACATGCTGAGGCTCTGCGACGAGCACCCCTGCATATTCCATAACATACTGCGCGCCAGAAACAACGTGAAAGAGCGTCTTCTCCTCGATGAAGGAGAGGTTCGCCGGGGTGGTCAGGGCCCTCAAGCCGCACACTCTGGCCGTTGAGCTGCTGTCCATATGCATAGTGCCGGTCAGAGATGAGCGATCACCCTGCACACCGGCAAAGACGGCTTGAATCGGAAGGTTTAGATCCGCCCCTTCCCCCGCACCTCCATACTGCGGCTACGCCGCAATATGGCAGGCTTCGCCGATGGAGAGCGGCAAGAGGCGATACCCGCCCGGACGCAGGATCCGGAAGCAAACCAACCCCGATCTTCGACCGAGCCGGAATACGTCCCCGGCCAGCATGGTATTTAGATCAATTGTGGTCGAACTACCCTGTCCGGCACTATGCATCTGCCATTGCATGTACGATAACATGACCTTCGCGTGAAGGCTAAAGCGCAGAGGCGATGACGGTTCCCGCATGCGGGGGATGCTGCGCACGCGTGTCCGGGAATGGTTCGGGGATGGTCCAAAACGCCCCTAAACGCGGCTGGGGACGGCTCCGGGCCTGCAGGTACGTGACTGCCACATCTGAATCCCAGATGCTGGGCAGGGGTTGGGTTATGGCATGCGGGTGCAGGTTCGGCTCACGATCGTTTTTATCGCGGATTTCTGGACAAGGCCGAAAACACCGTTACCGTTCGGTCTCTCTCTAGCGACCCCCCGCTACGCGCCTTTCCCACACCGTGGAATATAGATTTTTATTAATTTCGGACCGCGCCACGGAGAGATGGGCTCCGGATACTGCAGGATACGCCGTAATGCCTTGCGGTCCCGGGCACTGGTGGTGAGAGGCACCGCCGCGGCGGGATCCGGCCACCCCGGCGGCTCCTTCTCGATGGCCGAGGCGATGGGATGCATATTCCAGCACATGAGGTATGATCCGGCCGACCCCCTCTGGGAGGAGCGGGACAGGCTTATCCTCTCCAAGGGGCACGCGGCGCCGGGACTCTTCTCGCACCTGGCCATATCGGGATTCATCAAGGAGTCGGAGATGGAGACGCTCCGCGCCCTGGGAAGCCGGCTGCAGGGACACCCGGACCTGAAGTGCCCCGGCGTGGAGTTCTGCGGCGGATCCCTGGGGACGGGGCTATCCTACTCGGTGGGGGTGGCCCTGGCCCTGAGGCTGGACAAGAACCCCGGCCGCGTCTTTGCGGTGGTGGGCGACGGGGAGTCCAACGAGGGCCAGATATGGGAGGCTACCATGTCCGCCTCCAAGTTCGGACTGGACAACCTGGTAGTCGTACTGGACCGCAACTACGTCCAGCAGGACTCGTACACGGAGGGGGTGATGCCGTTGGATGCGGCCGTACCCGGCCCGGACCCGGTGGCGGCCAGGGGAGACCGCACCGCCTGGAGGACGGCCGACAAATGGCGCGCCTTTGGCTGGCATACGATAGAGGTGGACGGCCACCGCATAGAGCAGCTGGACGGGGCCCTGCGCCGCGCCCTGGACCACCGGGGAGGGCCGGTCATCATCATATCGCGGTCCGTCAAGGGCAGGGGGGTCGAACACATGGAGGACAATCCCCAGTGGCACGGCAAGGCTCCCTCCCACCAGACAGTTCCCATAATACTCCGGGAGCTGGAGTCCCAAGCGGCCGTGGCCCCCTCCATCATAGCCGGCGACATGACGCGCTTGGACAGGGAGGTGTCCCGGTGCCAGGATGCGGGGGCCGACTACATCCATCTGGACGTGATGGACGGGGAGTTTGTCCCCAACACTACGTTTGACCATGCGAAGATCCGGGAGCTGCGCCCCATAACCGACATCCCGTTTGATACGCACCTGATGATATCCGAGCCGGCCAAGAGCGTGCGCCGCTACGCCGAGGCCGGGAGCGATATCATAACGGTACATGCCGAGGCGTGCGACGCCTCCGGGTTCGGCGAGATCCTGGACTACCTGCACTCCAACGACGTGGGCGCCGGCATAGCCGTAAACCCCGCAACGCCCGTCCCCGAATGGCTGGACGCGTTCGTCCCCAAGCTGGACCAGTTCATAGTGATGTCGGTGGTTCCGGGCAGATCCGGCCAGTCGTACATCGAGGAGTCCCACCAGAAGACGCAGAGTGTTGCCGCGTACCTGCGGGACCGCGGCTTTGGCGGCGTGATAGAGGCGGACGGGGGAGTCAACGCCTCCAACGTGGCCGGGTGCTTTGCGGACGGGGCACGCACGTTCGTGGGCGGCAGCTCGATGGTGGGCCAGGCCGACATGGGGCGGGCGATACGCGAGATGCGCTCCCTGATTCTGGGGGCCAGGCGCCTGGGACTGCTGCGGGAGGCGCACCGCCTGGGCGGTCCGGAACTGGTGGAGAAGTGGGCTGCCCTGCACACGGTGGGCGGCAAGGCCGACCGCATACGGGAGATGGCCGCGGAGGCGAACCTCTTATGACGCCGGACATGAGGACCGAGTACGGCCGGGCCCTGGTGGAGCTGGGCAGGGCCAACCCGGACATAGTGGTGCTGGGAGCCGACACCACCGACTCCCTGAAGACGGCCGGGTTCGGCAGGGAGTTTCCCGACAGGCTGTTCAACGTGGGCATAGCCGAGGGAAACATGGTATCCATGGCCGCCGGACTGGCGTACTCGGGCAAGATACCCTTCGCCAGCACGTACGCCATATTCCTGCCCGGGCGGGCCGTGGACCAGATCCGGAACAACGTGGCGTACCCGTCCAAGGGGGAGGGCCGGGGCCTCAACGTGAAGCTGGTTGCCTCCCACGGGGGGCTCTCGGTGGGTCCCGACGGCGGATCCCACCAGCAGCTGGAGGATATCGCCATCATGAGGGCCATACCAAACTTCAGGGTGCTGGTCCCGGCCGACTCGGTCTCCGTGTACGGCCTCACCCGGACCATGGCCGAGACGTACGGCCCGTTCTATATGCGGATGGCCCGTTCCAAGACCGACATCATATATGACGAACCGCAGGATCTGGCCCCTGGCCGGGCGGTCTTGGTCAGGGAGGGCTCCGACTGCACCATAGCCGCGTGCGGCATCACCCTGTCGATGGCCCTGAATGCCGCCGACGCGCTGCACCATGAGGGCATATCCTGCCGCGTCCTGGACATGTTCTCGGTCAAGCCCCTGGACGGCGACTCCCTGGAGAAGGCTGCCCGCCAGACCGGCGGCATCCTGACCTGTGAGGAGCACAACGTACACGGCGGGATGGGATCCGCAGTCGCCGAGCACATATGCGAGTCGTACCCGGTTCTGGTGTACAGGCTGGGGGTGAGCGATACCTTCGGCGAGTCGGCCCGGGACTCGGAGATATCGGACCTTTTGGACATGCACGGTATCTCATCGGTTAATATTGCCCGGCGTGTACGGGAGCTGCGGAGGGACATGTCATGAAGATATTCCTGGACACGGCGAACCTGGGGGAGATACGCCGGTTCAACGAGATGGGCCTGCTGGACGGGATAACCACCAACCCCACGCTCCTCTTCCGGGAGGGCAAGGACCCGCACGACACGATGCGCCAGATAGCGTCCCTGGTGCGGGGCGACGTCAGCCTGGAGGTGGTCAGCACCGACTATGAGGGTATGCTGGAGGAGGGGCGCCGGCTGCGCCGCTGCGGGGACAACGTGGTGGTGAAGGTGCCCATGACCGCCGAGGGCCTGCGGGCGTGCAGGACGCTGACCGCCGAGGGTATACCGGTCAACGTGACGCTGGTCTTCTCGCCCAACCAGGCCGTCTTGGCCGCCAAGGCCGGGGCCAGGTACGTCAGCCCCTTCATAGGGAGGCTGGACGACATAGGGCAGGACGGCATGGAGCTGGTGGAGACCATACTGGAGATATTTACCCAGTACGACTTTGACACCCAGGTGCTGGTGGCCAGCGTCCGGCATCCCATGCATGTCGTGGAGGCCGCCCGGCTGGGTGCCCACGTGGTAACACTGCCGCCCAAGGTGCTGGACCGCATGCTGCTCCACCCGCTCACCGACCTGGGGCTGGAGAGCTTCCTGAACGACTGGAAGCGCCTGCAGGGCTCGCCCAAGCCGTAGCGCGGGGCGTCCTATCGGGAGCCTGCCACCGCCCGCCGTATCGCGCGGGGCACGTCCTTGAGGGACGTCTCGCTGCACACCGCATGTCCCTCTATGCCGCCGTTGCCGTCCCGAAACGCGTAGCCGCCCAGAACCACGGGTATGCCGTACGTGTCGGATATATTGTCGGCCATCTTCTTGGCGGGCAGCAGGCTGTACTCGCCGGAGGCCGACACCGCCACCGCGTCCGGCCTGTTCCGCTTCAGAAACTCCATCACCTCGTCGCTCGGCATCTCGTATCCCAGGTTGTACACCACAAACCCCCGGGATGCTAGGTACGTCTCCAGCACGTCGCATCCCATGTGGTGCTTCTCGCCGGGGGGTACGCAGAGTACCACGCTGGTCTTTCCGCGCCGGGAGGCTCTCCTGTCGCGGACTCTCCTCACCACCGAGTTGGCCACATTGCTGGCCACGTGCTCGGCGGTGATGTCTATCCTGCCTTCCGCCCACCTCTGGCCTATGTCCTGCATCACGGGCCTGAACACCGTATCGAAGAAGGCCTCCACGGTTCCGGGAGCCGCCGAGACCTCCTCATATACGGCCAGCGCCCCGTCCAGGTTGTTGCGGGTCAGGGCAGAGTACAGCCTCTCCCGGGCGCGCGCCATTCCGTCGGCGTCTCCACCGTTTCGCGATGCCAGAAACTCGAGCACCTTGGGGGAGTCCCTGTACTCCTCGGGTATGTCCCCGATGGCCAGATCCGGCGCCAGCCCCAGATACCTTATGATCTCCTGCCGGGACGTCCCCCTCCTCTTGTCCCAGACACTCTTCACCAGGTACAGGTACTCGGCCGAGCCGATCTTCTTGACGCGTATGTACGCCACCGCCCTGGCATTCTATCTGGGAGGTATTAAGCTGGTACTTGTTTTACATTCTAGTGCCAATCACGCCGGGCCCGGCGCATCCTCGCCGGGTATCTGCTCCCTGTACACCCAGACTGTGCGGCCGCTGTAGTCCAGCAGCTCCACGGAATCGCCCCGGAGCTCCTCCCGGACGGCGTCGGCTTCTGCGTACCGGCCGGCCAGCCGCATTCGCCGCCGCTCGGCCACGCGGCCGTCTATCGCGGCGCCGGGGGGCGGTCTGGCGACACGCAGTCCCATTATGCCCATCATCCTGTCGAGCTCAGACAGGATGGCAGCGGCCTCGCCGGCCCCCAGCCTTCCACCGGCGGCCATCTCGCCGACGCTCTTGGCCATCTCGGTCATGGCCGCGATGGCCTCATGCGTGTTGAGATCCGCGGCCATGGCTGCGTCGAAGCGTTCGGCCCACTCCCGGGCCGCCCCGCCGCCCTCGCCGCCGGCCGCCTGCTCCAGCGTGTAGCGGCAGGCCTCCAGGCGCCTCCACAGCGCCAGGGACTCGGCAAGCAGCTCCGACGAGTAGTCTATGGGCTTTGAGTAGTGGCCCGACAGGCAGAAGAGCCTGAGGACGTTGGGGCCCCACCTGTCCAGCAGTGCGCGGGTGGACTTGATGTTTCCCAGCGACTTTGACATCTTCTGGCCGGATATGGTGACCATTCCGGTGTGCATCCAGACGCGGGCCTGCCGGACGCCGGTGTGCCCCTCCGACTGGGCGATCTCGTTCTCATGGTGGGGGAATATGAGATCCCTGCCTCCACCATGTATCTCAAAGTCCTCCCCCAGGCAGTTCAGGCTCATGGCCGAGCACTCTATGTGCCATCCGGGCCTGCCCGGCCCCCACGGGCTGTCCCACAGAGGCCCATTCTGGGCCCTCTTCCAGAGTGCAAAGTCCAGGGGGCGGCGCTTGTCCTCCTGCGGCTCTATCCGGACGCCGGTCATCATCTCGCCGGTGTCCTTCCCCGAGAGCCTGCCGTACCGGGGGAACGACTCCACCGAGTAGTATACGCCGGAGCCGACCACGTACGCGTGGCCGGACTCTATGAGCGAGGCGGTCATGGATATGATGTGGCCCATGTGGGCGGTGGCCCGGGGGTACGCGTCGGCCCGCTTCACGTGCAGCCGGTCAAAGTCCTCGTGGTACCTGGCTATGTACCGCTCGGCCAGCCGCAGCGGGTCTGCGCCCTCTGCAGCGGCCCTGTCGATTATCTTGTCGTCTATATCCGTAAAGTTCTGTATCAGGGTGACGCTCCTGCCCGATTCCGCCAGGAACCTCCTGAGGACGTCAAAGACTACGATGGTCCGGGCGTGCCCTATGTGGGTGTCGTCGTATACGGTAACGCCGCACAGGTATATCCGCACCGGCCCGCTCCTCAGCGGGAGGGCGTCGCCGCTGAGTGTGTCGCGTATGTTCATGGCGTGGGGGGCCTGAGCGGCCCCTCCCCCTTGTGGCGGTTCTGCTCTACAATTCCCAGTATGCGGCGGACCGTCCGGACGGGGACGGAGGCGCTCCGGGCGCAGGACTCCGGCGGCAGGCCCATCTCGTGGGCGCCGTACAGTATGCGGTCGATGGTGTCGTAGGTGGCCCCCAGCTCGTCCTCGGCGTCGTGGCCCGGCCACAGGTGCGGACTGCTCTTCTTTGCCACTATGTGGGACGGGACGCCCAGGTGCCCGGCCAGCCCGCGCACCTGCGTCTTGTACAGGGATACGATGGGAACGGCATCCGAGGCGCCGTCCCCGAACTTGGTGTAGTATCCCAGCAGGTGCTCGCTGCGGTCGGTGGATCCCAGCACCAGCAGGTTGTCGGAGTTGGCGTAATGGTATAGTATGGCAGATCTGGTGCGCGCCCTCAGGTTGCCCAGGGCGCGCCTCCCACCGCCCAGGCCGGCCGTGTATGCCTCCATTATGGTATCCAGCGGAACGGTGGCATGTCTGATGCCCAGGGTGCCGGCCACCAGCAGCCCGTCGTCGGTCTCGCTGCGGGGGGTCACCGACGTGTCCGGCATCAGGACTCCCAGCGTCTTGTCCCTGTGTTTCCGGGCGGCCAGGTAGGCCACGGTCGCCGAGTCCACACCGCCGCTCAGTCCCAGCACGAAGCCGTCGGCGCCGGTCTCCTCCAGCGCGTGGTCCAGAAAGGCGCACATGCGGCCCTCTACGTCTCCCCAGTCCAGCGGGGGCGGCAGCGTGTCCATGCGCGGCCTCGGGCTGGGCGGCGTTTTATCTTTTTGCCGCCGGATTTTTTTTGAAAAAACCATACGTTCTATTCCAGATCCAGGAGTATGGACGCGGATCCGAATGACTCGTTTATGCGGAAGTGGTACTCCTTGGCCGGGTCGTACACGAAGGTGGTGCCGCCGTATCCGATGTTGGGTCCGAACACCATCTCGAACTCCTCGGCGTCGTCCGGTTTTATGGTGATGCTGCCGCTGGTGAAGTCGGTGGATGCGTACTTGTACGCGAAAGAGCCGTCGGTGACGTCGTAGTTGCATATGGCCGGACCCGTGCAGGACAGCGTAATGTTGTCTGTACCATCGTTGACCGCCAGCATGCGTATGGTCAGCAGGGGCTGGCCGCCATCGGTCATCTCCAGGTGCGCCCCGGGGTAGTAGTAGATGACGGGTCCCACCCGGTATGGCACGGCCTCGGTCTCGTACTGGAGTCGGGTGATCTGCTGCTCCACGGCATCCTCGCAATCCAGCCTCTGGTACGCCTTCGCATACTGCGCGCATGCCTCCAGCTGCTCTTGGAGCTCGGCCATGCGCGGGTCTTCGACCTGCGCCTCGCCGGGTGCGTCCACCTGTATCGTGCCAATCTTGATGAGGTGCTGTATGGCCCCGACGAACTCGGCGTCGCTGGTAATGCCTTCGGCCCACCAACCGGCCGCGCTCTTGACCCATTCGGGTATTGAGTCGGGCTGTTCTGTCTCGGACGGTTCGGCGCTCTCCACGGTTATGACGCCTATCTCTATTAGGTGCTGTATGGCCCCGACGAACTCGGCGTCGCTGGTAATGCCTTCGGCCCACCAACCGGCCGCGCTCTTGACCCATTCGGGTATTGAGTCGGGCTGTTCTGTCTCGGCCCAGACCGGGGAGGCTGCCGCCACTATTGCCAGCGCACACAGTGTTGTTGCATATTTCATGGTGTATGGACGGCGTTTCGGTATATAATTTGGTGTGGGAATATCTGCCTAGTGTCAACCAGATAACAATCTAGTGTCTAAGCGCAACCAAGAGCCGCTGCCTGTCGTGCCCGAAAGCGGTGGATGCCTCGGCGATGGTGCCGGCACGGCGCTGGAATAATCTATACGTCGACGTAGACGCCGTCGTCGCGGGCCTCTACCGAGTATGTGTCGAGCTTGACGTCCTTGAGGTAGTCTGTCAGCTCGCCGGTCCTGATGTTGTAGTGCCAGAAGTGCAGGGGACACTCTACTATGTCGCCGTCCAGCTTGCCGGGGGCCAGCGAGCCGTCTTGGTGAACGCAAACGTCGTCCATGGCGTGGTATCCGTTCTGGTTGAAGACGGCTATCTTTTTGCCGTCCACCTCAAAAGCCCTGCCCTTGCCCGGGGCTATGGACCCACTCTCGGTTACTTTCCTCCACGTCAACACGTAACTTTCGGAGGGTGCCGTATTAAACTGTTGGATTGGGGACAGAACGGATTGGCGGCTAATCGCCAGTCATATGAGGGCCAGAAAGACCGCCAGCGGGACCAACACGTTCCCGCCCTTGCATCCAATCTCGTCGCGGGTCAGAACCAATCCGCCCGAGGCGCCCCCTGCCTTTCGCATGTCAATCATTCCATACATGTCCTCGGTGCGTATACGGTTTTTGTACTTTACTTCTATGGGAATGATGTCGCTACCGTTTCGGACGGCAAAGTCAACCTCGTTGTTGTTTTTGCTGCTCCAGTAAAAAACGGACAGCTGGTCGTTGTGCATTATTTTGTTTCTTGATATGTTGAACGCAAGGCGTGTTATGTGGCCTGCGGCCGTCTGCTCGGCTATTCTGGGTTTTATATTGGTCTCCTCGGCGTATGCCAGGCTGGCTCTAAATATGGACTCTTGGCGGCGGGCGGTATTCCAGGCATGCAGAAACAGTGGATCCCGGAAATATATTTTTTTCATGCCGTTGTATTTCGGTCCATCGCTTGACATATTGTACCTGTATACGATATTTAAGACGAATGCGTCTGCCAGTGTCATTACATATTCCGGGACGGTATGGTGGCTGCCTATGTCGGTGTCCCGAGACAGGGATCTCCATGAGACCGGCGAACAAACGGATTTTATTATGTTGGGCATTATCTGCTCAACATACGCCATGTTACTGCCGACAGATTTTAGATCGTTGGTTACTGCATCTAGATACGTTTTGTATACGCTGTCTGGAATTACGCCGAGCCTTTTGAACGCAGTAACGGCTATTGGCATTCCGCCTACAACAAAATACTCGTCCAAGTAGAAGTTCAGCTTGGAGAGGAGCGCCGTCAGAGCATATACGTCATCCGGTATGTCGCCCTCGGCCATCTGCAGTATGGCCGAAATTCCATGATCCTTGTATTTTTTTATGCTACTGCCCAGATCCCGGTTCATTGCCGTGACATAGTCACCGAATTTCAGAGGTTCTTGGATGCGGTCTAACGGCTCGCTTGATATGCCGCGCCGGCCCGGCAGCAACTCGGTTCCCTTGCGCAGGTCGACCGAATTTGATCCCACGACTACGACGGTGCAGTTCACCAGCCTGCCGCGGTCCCTCAGGTATTTGATGGCCTTTTGCCAGCTTCGCACGTTAGTGACCTCGTCCAAGTACAGGTATCTTCGCTCCCCGAGTCGCTGGCTCCAGTTGAGATATTGTTCTATGATATCTACAATTTCCCTTGGACTGTTCTCAAGATCAAACGCGTAATACAAGATGGCGTTCCCCGGGCGGGCCTTCAGCCTCTGTTGTATGTCCAACTTTATGGTGGTGGTCTTGCCTACCTGCCGCGTTCCGCGTAGCGAATAGACGTAGTCTCTGTCCTCAAACTGCGTTTTGGGACTCCATCCCAACCCGGACTCTGTCCAGGCGCGGATGTGCGGGTCGCGCTCTATGCTCCGGATGTCTTCCCACCATGGATTTTGGTCAAATATTTTGGAACTGTACATGTTTATTGAATGTAGTCTTCACCTATAAAGGTATGTGAGTTTGGCTGCCCAGTCATTTATAAATGACTGAGAGATTAACTGCCCAGTTATTTATAAAGGACTGACGAACCAATTGCCCAGCCAGTTATAAATAACTGGTAGATTGGCTGCCCGGCCTGCCGCAGACAGCCGGCATGTACGGGGCCTTGGCACTCCTACCGTATGGAGATGCGGATCTTTTGCCCGTCGATGTCCTCCTCCGTAAAGGACTCACCCGGGTCGCCGGACTCGGTGAACGACACGCGCCGGACCCTCACCAGGCCCGCCAAATCAAACCGGCCGGACTCCACCAGCCCTTGGGCCTTGTCGTCCATACCGAGTATGGTGGCCGTGTCCAGAATGTCGGTGGGGTTGTACCCCCTCTCGCGGCGCAGGTTCTGCAGGCGCCGCGCCACATCCCGGAGGAACCACACCGCCCTGGTGTGCTCGTCGCTGGAGGTGGAGACAAAGACGGTATACCCATCCCGGGATGCTGCCTGGTACCCGTCGGCGGGCTCGTACCCTATCGTAAAGTCGTCCCTCTGCAGGGTGATCTTTGTGCCGTCCACCTCGATGGTGCAGGCGCCATTCCTCAGCGACTCTACAATATGGTGGGGGTCTGAGTCGTTCAATACCTTCAGCAGGGCGCCCATCATCCCCTTTACGCGTGGCCCCAGCCGCCCCCTGTCCGGACTTATGGACGGGACGACGGGCATGCCCAAGTCGCGCAGCTCGACGTACTGCTCCAGCCCCGAAGCCTGGGTGGCGGTCACCGCCGGGTGCAGCGTCTCCACATTCATCTGTAGCCGGAGGGTCTCCCAGAACTTGTCGACGCCCTCCTTTCCCGGCGGTACTGCCACGTAGGCCTCCTTGAGGGGCCACCTCCGCTTCAGCCTGGCCTTGGCCCTGGCAGCGGCGGCCACCGAGAGCAGTATGCGGGTAGAGTCGAAGGCCTCCTCGATGTCGGGGCGCGCCAGGGAGCCATCGGGGCGAGGCCACTCCTCCAGGAGCACCGACTCCCTGTCGCCGAACGCGGCGCCGTACAGGTACTCGCTGGTGAACGGGCAGAACGGGTGTATCATTATGTCCAGCGCCCTGAGAGCTTCGGAGAGGACTGCGTATATGGCGTGCCGCCGATCCCTTTTGGATTGGTCGTCCTCCCAGAGCTCGCCGCGGACGCTCTGTACGTACGACTGACTCAGGGAGTTTATCAGAAAGTCGTCGATGGCCCTGGCCGCCTCGTGGAATCGGCACCCTTCTATCTTCTCTGTTACGGTGCGCACCACCCCCTGCAGCTTGGAGAGCAGCCAGACGTCGGGCAGCTCCAGAAGCGACGACCCGGCGGCCCATTCCACGTCGCGGGCCCGGTCATACCCGTCGTATTTGCTGTTCTGCAGGTGGTACAGGTGCAGGTTGTACAGCGTGTTGAGTATCTGGTAGGGCCGTGAGGTCATCTCCCGGACGTCAAAGCTGAGCGGCTCGACGGGGCTGGCCTTCCACATGAAGTAGAGCCGCACCAGATCCGCGGGGTGCCCCTCCAGCAACTCCTTGGCGTCTATGACGTTGCCCAGGCTCTTGCTCATCTTGCCGCCCTTCTCGTCCAGTACGTGCCCCTGGAAGAGGAACGCCCTGTAGGGCGGGACGGCATCCCCGCTCAGTATGACGTTCTCCACCAGCAGCGTGTATGCCCATCCGCGCGTCTGGTCTATCCCTTCCGTGAAGAAGGGGGCGGGTATGGTGGAGCGGTACGACTCGTCTGTCTGGGACGCAAACGGGGCGGCGCCGCTGTTGTGCCAGGTGTCCAACACGTACTGCTCCCGGCGCGTGTTGTGGCCGCCGCACTCCCCGCACCTTACACTGATGCGGTCTATCCACGGCCTGTGGAGCTCGAACTGCGGCCCGTCGGGAAGGGTCAGGGCGGAGCGCACTATCTCCTCCCTGGAGTGGCACCATGTCCTGGCGTGGCAGTCGGCGCACTCCCACACCGGCAGCGGGCACCCCCAGTACCTCTCCCGGGATATGCACCAAGGGTGCCTCTCGCCGACTATCCCCAGGAACCTGTTCTTGGGGGCGTCAAAAAAGTACTCGACGCTCGCGGCAGCCCGCACCGCCCGGGATCCCAGCCCGTCCAGCATATAGAACCAGCCCCTGCGGGCCAACCACACTATGGGGTGTTTGGATCTCCAGCAGAGCGGGTACTTGTGCCTGATGCGGCCTATCTTCACCAGGGCCCCGGCGGCCCGCAGATCCTCCACTATGACAGGATCCGCGTCCCGGACGAACATGCCCGCATACTTGCCGGCCGGCCCGGTGAAGCGGACCTGCTCGTCTATGGGGCAGAAGACCCGCATGCCCCGGCGCTTGGCTATGGCTATGTCCTCCTCGCCGTTGGCCGGGGCCAGGTGCACCAGGCCGCTGCCGGCCGACACGTCCACAAAGCGCTCGGCGACGGCGGTGTGGTACGTGTCGGCAAGCTCCTCCAGCCCCGGAATGTGCTCGGCCAGCGGGTGGGAGTACCTCCGGCCCTCGAACTCGGAGCCCTTGGCGGTGCGGAGCGTGCAATATTCGGTTATGTCTGCCTCCTTCATGAACTCCTCCAGCCTGGTTGTGCCCAAGACCCAAGTCTCGCCCCCCACCCGGACGTATGCATACTCCTCGTCCGGATGCAGCCCCACCATGGCATCGGTCACCAGGGTGAACGGCATGGTGGTCCATACCACCAGATACGCGTCCTCGTCCTGCAGCCTCACCTTGTAGTACAGGGAGGGATCCCGCACCATCTCGTACCCCTGGTTGACCTCCGCGTGGCTCAGGGAGGTTTGGCAGCCGGGGCAGTACCCTATTACGGTATAGTCGTCCCGCAGGATGCCCTCCTCCCGGGCCCTCTTGAGTACCTGCCACTCCCGCTCTATGTACTCGTCCTTGTAGGTCCAGTAGGACTTGGAGTGGTCCATGGACATGCCCATCAGGCGGTCGGCCTCCTCCCACTCCAGGTTGAACCGCCGGACCACCCCCTTGCACGCGGCCACTAGCCTCTCGACCCCGACGCTCCCGGAGATCTGCTCCTTTCCGCCGGTGATGCCCAGCTCCTTCTCGGCCTGCAGCTCCACCGGCAGCCCCTGTGTGTCCCACCCGCCGTAGAACCGGACATCCTTGCCGGTGAGCGTGGTGTACCTGTACCACAGGTCCTTGATGACCCTCCCCCGCAGGTGGCCGGCGTGGGGGCTGCCGTTCAGCGTGGGGGGCCCCTCCACGAAGGAGACCGCCGGGCGCCCGGACCCGCGTATCATATCCCGTATGCGGTCCGCGTCGACGCACTCTCTGGCGTGCCTCTCCACCTCGGCGGCGTCAAAGCGGGGGGGCATCCTCATGGTGGGGTGGGCAGGCGGGTCGGGTTATAAATTGCGAACCGCGCCGGCCCCCGGCGCGACGGCAGACGCGCGCGCCGCGGCCCGGCATATCTTTTATACGGATCAGACGTAGCACAGAGGCGTGGACATCCCCGGGGGGAGTGGGGCTCATGCAGGGGGTCGGGCGGTTGGACTGTGTACCGATGTGGGCCGTGTGAGGTCCAACAACGAGGACGCGATCATGGCGGCGGACGTATCGGAGGCGGCCGGTTCCAGGCGCGGGCGGTTCCTGCTGCTGATGGTGGCAGACGGCATGGGGGGATGCCCCCGGGGCGAGGAGGCCAGCAGGATTGCTCTGGACTCTGTTGCGGGGATCGTAGCATCGCGCCTCTCCGGCAGCGCACGCATCGGGGACATAATGGCAGACGGCATCCGAAACGCGAACCGGGACATACTCGAGTATGCGCGGAGACACCCGGAGTCGGAGGGGATGGGGACGACGCTGGTCTGCGCCCTGGTTGCAGGAGATATGGTGCATCTGGCCAGCGTGGGGGACTCCCGGGCGTATGTCGTCGGCGGCAGAATGCGCCAAGTCACGCGGGACCACACGCACGCCCAGGCTCTGGCTGACCGGGGACTGATAACCGCCGAGGAGTCCCGGAGCCATCCGGGGCGCTGCATCCTTACCAGGGCGGTGGGCATGCGCGGCGGGGCGGAGCCGGACATGACAACATTTAAGCTGGGCGCCGACGAGTCGCTCCTGCTGTGCAGCGACGGCGCTACTACACATCTTGCAGATCATGAAATACTCGCCGCAGTATCTGGCCGTAGCGCGCAGGATGCCTGCCAGAGGGTGGTGGATGCCGCAAACGGGCGCGGCGGCAGGGACAACGTCTCGCTGGTGGTGCTCTCCGCTAGGTGTGATGCCGGCCCGCGGTAGGGACCGTGGCCGGCCGCGGCATCGGAAGTATCAACGGCCGGGCGGTAAGGGTAATATTGTCCAAGCGTGCGGTTCTACGTTGTGATTACAGTTCTGGCCGGTGGCACCGGTTCGGTCAAGCTTGTGAGGGGATTGGCCGCCCGTGAGTCTGATGTTCGCGTCATATCCAACGTGGGCGACAACTACTGGCTGTACGGGCTGTACATCTGCCCGGATATAGACACCATCGTATACGGCCTAGCCGACCTGCTGGATCCGGACCGCGGGTGGGGCGTCAAGAAGGACACCTTCAACTTTCTGCGGCAGATGGAGGTGTTCAGGGAGGAGACGTGGTTTCGCATAGGTGACCGCGACGCGGCCACCCATCTGATGCGCACCAACATGCTCAAGAACGGTGAGAACCTGAGCAACATCACAAAGTGGATGTGCGAAAAGTTCGCCGTCGGTGCCAGCGTGATACCGGTCACCGACAACAGCATCGAGACCCGAATAATCACCAAGGAGGGCGAACTGCACCTACAGGAGTACTGGGTCAAGCACCGGGGACGGGACCCGGTGGAAGGCATACAGTATATCGGCGCAGATAAGGCCAGGCCCAATCCCGAGGCCATCAACGCCATACAGGATGCCGACACCGTGATAATAGCGCCGGGAAACCCGCTCACGTCCATCGGCCCCATGCTTCAGATAAAGGGGATCAAAAAGGAACTGTCGCGCAAGAAGAAGGACGTGGTGGCCGTGAGCCCGTTCATAGGTAACGAGGCGATCACAGGTCCCGCCGCCAAGTATATGCAGGCGGCCGGAATGGAGTCCAATGCGTACGGTTTGGCAAAGATGTACTCGGACGTGTGCTCCACCATGGTAATGGACAACAAGGACAGGGCCTTGGCAAAAAAGATGCGGATACTCGAATATCGGGTGCTGGAGACGAAGATAACCATGCCCAACAAGCAGGCAGAAGAGACGCTTGCCGCGTTCATCATAAAGAACGCCAAGACGATTTGAAGGTCTCCGTTATAGTGCCGGTAAAGACCTATTCCAGGGCAAAGACGCGCCTCGACGTCCCGCCCCGTGTCCGGGAGGAGATCTGCCATATCATGCTGCGTGAGGTGCTGCATACCTTGGCCGAGTCGCCACTGGTACATGAGACGGTTATGGTGACGCGGGAGGACCGGGCACGGTCGTTGGGCGAGGAGATGGGGGCCACCATACTGCGCGATGTCGAGACGGGGGTGAACGAGGCCGTGGCGCTGGCCGATGCGTATCTGGCCGGCAAGGGGGCGGCCATGTCCCTCGTAATACCACAGGACATTCCGCTTATGCGGGATGGGGACATTGGGTTTCTGCTCAAGTTTTTTACGCCACCCACATGTGTTCTGGTGGTGCCCTCCCAGCGTCTGGACGGCACCAACGCCCTTCTGCGGTGCCCCCCTGATGTCATGGGGACACACTACGATGACGACAGCTATCGCAGTCACATGAGGATGGCCCGCCAGGCCACGCCCAACCCGGGGTTGGTGCATGTACCCAGAATGATGAGGGACGTGGACACTATCGAAGATCTGGGTCACATACTGCGGGACGGCGCAAAACCGGAACTGGCACTACATATCAGTCGGCTGCTGGACTCTGGCGTATCAGGCGCTCCATGATCATGGCCGACACGCCTATGGCGCCGGCCGCCAGCAGTATCAACTGGACCGTGTCAAAGAACGGCTGCGCAAAGGCCTCAGCGATATCCCAATCCCCCAGATGCGCCACGAAGCTGCCGTACGAGTACAGGAAATAGTTGGATGCCCAGTGTACGAGCATGGCGCAGGCTAGGCCGTACCTGCAGTATGCGTATCCGAGTATTATGCCGGCCGCGGTGGCCTGGGCTACCTTGCCCGCCCCCCACGCCTCATCCGAGAGTACGTGGGCGGCCCCGAACACTATGCCTGTGGCCAGTATCACGGCGAACATCTTTTTGACGTCGTATATGTGCAGGTGCCGGGAGGGGTGCCATAGGCACTTGGCCAGGAACGTCGGCGATGTCCTGTGGGTATACAAAGCAAAGACCGGCAGGCCCACCAGCGCCACCCTGAAGAGCATCTCCTCGGTGATGGGGGCCAGCGTAATGAGGTGGAACTGCACCAGATCATTGCCGACGTCGGGAGGGGTCATGGCCAGCCCGACGCGACCCTGAACCGCCTCTATGATGCCAGACACGAGTACCAAAACGGAGAACCACACTATACTGTGCACCATGTAGTTGGAGCCGCCCCCCCTCCCCCACACCATGTCTTTCATGGAGACGGTAACGTCCTTGTCCGGGCCCATGACCGCCACCGCGAATACCACCAGATATACCGTCCAAGCGGCCATGAACACGTCCCCCATCTCGATATAGGGCGGGAAGGACTCGTAGTGGCCCACGCCGAAGATCGACATCTCCGAGGCGGGAATCTGGTGCGTTATCTGATCCCCGATGTCGGTCTCGAAGACCACGTACGCCCCCAGCGGAAAGGAGACCAGCATCATGCCGAATATTATGGAGACGAGCGCCGAGAGGGGTATACCCAGCGTGGAATGGTATGCGACCAATTCTAGTGCAGCTCTATGCTTCCCTCCGGGAAGCCCAGATCCACCAGTGTCTCCTTTATGGTCTCCCGGTGGTCACCCTGCAAGAATATGTAGCCGTCTTTTGCGGTGCCGCCGCAGGCGTACTTGCTCTTCAGTCCCTTGGCAACGTTTTCGACATCGTTGGTCTTGGGGTCTATTCCCTCTATCATGGTTCCCTTCTTCTTGAACCGGCGGGTCTCCAACCGTATGATTATCTTGACCCCGTCCCGGGCTAGTTCACCACAGGCGCACAGGTCCTCGGGTAGGCCACACATATTACAGATAACCGCCATTGGTTAAATCCGAGTAGCAGGTTCACGTTATTAAGCCTTGTTGAGGGGCGATAGGGAATTTTCCGCGCCGGCGTGCAACCCGCCGCAGCCTACAATTGCAAGACATCCTTATAATATTCATAAAAATTGTAGTATTAAACAACATTGTTTGGTATGGCCCAACTGGTCTTGCTTGGTAGGCGGCCTTAGGGCGCCGGAGATGAGACTACTGCGCTAGATGTGGACCGCATGGGTCTGGTATGGGTCTCGAACCAAAGGTCCAAACGGGCTGACGCAGACCCGGACGCCCCCCATCACCAGTGCGATGATGCCACATGAAGCCCCCCGCAGCGTCGACTACGATGCCAGCGGTGCCAAGTTCGCACGTCCATGCATGGTGTCACGGCAGCCGGGCCGCATATTGGGCACACTGCAACACCATCATTGTGGGATGGGCCGCACAATTTCTGGGTGCATATGTATTATACTGTATAAAAATTATTAACATTTATTGGCTAAATTGCACCACAACCCTATTTTTATCAATAAGATTATAAGGGTACTCTAGCAACGAACGGAACGCCAATGTTACAACAACGCACCATGCTCATCGCAGCCGTTGTGCCTGCCTTGCTCGCAGCAATGATCCCCATGGGGGCATCGGCCCAGTCGGAGAGCATGATGGGGGCGCAGGGAGCCTTTGATGCGCTTGACGAACCAAGGTGGATATCTGTACTCACCACCGAGTCTGGCAGCACCTATGCCTTGGTGGCAAGCTATCTGGACAACGCCGTCCAGGTGATAGACGTGACCGACCCGGCCGCTCCGGTACCTGTTGCCAGCCTTCGGGACGGCGAGGGCGGCTTTGAGGCGCTTGGCGGCGGAAATGCCATTGCAATAACCACAATATCCGGCAGTACGTACGCCTTGGTGGCGGGTTACGTAGACAACGCCATCCAGGTGATAGATATGAGTGACCCGACATCACCGGTGCCTGTGGCTGCCATCCGAGACGGCGAGGGCGGCTTTGAGGCGCTTGCAGGCCCGTTCGATATAGAGGTGATAACGGCATCTGGAACCACCTATGCCCTAGTAGCCGGGTGGTCTGACGGGGCCGTCCAGGTGATAGATATGAGTGACCCGACATCACCGGTGCCTGTGGCTGCCATCCGAGACGGCGAGGGTGGCTTTGAGGCGCTTGCGAGCGCAATCAGCATAGCGATAGTCGACACGCAGGACAGCACGTACGCCCTAGTGGCAAGCACTTCAGACAATGCCATCCAGGTGATGGACGTGACCGACCCGGCCGCCGCCTCGCCGGCGGGCATCATCGACTTATTTAGGCCGACACATATCGATGTTGCCACAATATCCGGCAACACGTACGCCCTGGTGACGAGCTTTATGGAGAGCTATGTCCAGATAATCGACGTGACCGATCCGGAAGCCCCATCATCCGTGGCCGTCATCAGAGATGACGAGGGAGGTTTTGACGCCCTCAAGACCGTAAGCCGCGTCGAGGTTGTTACCGCATCCGGCAGTACGTATGTACTGGCGTCGGGCTACGAAGACAACGCCATCCAGGTGATAGACGTGACCGACCCGGCCGCCGCCTCGCCGGCGGGTGTCATCGCCGACGGGGATGACGGCTTTGACGGACTTGAGGGCGCAAGCAGCATGGCAACTGTTACGGTGTCGGGCCGTACCTACGTCCTGGTGACGAGCTATCTGGACGATGCCGTACAGATAATCGATATGACGGATCCGCTGGCACCGCTTGCGGTGACCGCCATATATGATGCCCCAGACTTGGCCGAAGACACAGGCATGGTAAGTACCGCCGTCGATCCGCTCACGGTTCCGGACCGGTTTGATATTGACGGTATTGAGGCGAGGGCGGTGTCTGCTGTGACCGACGCCGTACTCAGGTATACTGCCGACGGAGAGATCCCTGAGGCCATGGACGCGCAGACCCGGCACGCCCCCGGTGTATTCGTCACAAGTGCCGATGCGGGAATGGTGGTGGCCCATGGCGTAGATCCCAGCTTGGAGGATGTCTTCGAAGATACTCTCAGCAGGGCGGACAGGCCGCTGGACGTTATCCTGAATGACATATCGGCAAACGGCGGCACTTGGGTGAACCACATGTTCCCGCATCCGGACACCAGCATAATCCAGCAAAAACGCTCATGGTTGTACGAGCACGACGGGTACATCTTTGGCTCCGGCTACTACCTGCACGACGCAAGGGTTCAGGGGCTGGTGGAAGAGGCGGTCGACAGGTACAAAGCAGAGGGATCTGCAGCCTTTGTCGGGGTTATCTCTGCAGACGGTCCCTCCATATTCGTCCATGCGGACGGCGCGTCGGACACGTTCCTCCACTCTACTGCCAAGTCGTACGAGCAGATCATCGGCGAGTTGGAGGTATATGGGCACACTTGGATATCGTATATCTCTCACAATCCCAACGCCAATACGCAACAGACAACCCGTATGTGGCTGGAGATGCACGACGGATACATCTTCGGCGCCGGCTACCATCTGCCAGACTCGCGGATCCAGTCCCTGGTTGAGGGCGCCCAGCTGCTGTACCAATCCAACGACAAGGCAGCCTTTGAGATCATCACACCGGAGGTACCCGCTCACACGGATGCCCTCTACCCGCTCGTGATAGACTTTGACACCTCAGAAGGCGTCGCCCACGGAGCCTATCCGCACTTGGTGGGCAAGGTGCCGACCAAGTCACTCCACCAAGCCGACAGGCCGTGGCCCCAGATTCAGGAGGAGTTGTCCGCGGACGGGAGCGCTTGGGCGTCCTATGTGTTTACAAACCCCGACACGCGCACCGACCAGCTCAAGCGCGCCTACCTGCAGCTGTATGACGGGCTTGTCTTCGCCTCCGGCTACTACCTCCCCGACGCTCGGGTGCAGGCAGTGGTGGACTTGGCAGTGGCCAGCTACAGGTCCACGGGGGAAGACTCGTTTGAGGCAATCGACAGTGGGGCAGGATCGGGCGTAGACGACTCGCTCTACGCAACCGTCCTTACCCAAACGGGTACGGTGGTGGCCAGCGGCGCCCCGACAGGTTACGTGACCGAACTAGGCGGGCTTTCGGTTAGCGGCGACAGGGATCAGGTACTCATCTATGCGGATTTGGTAGAGGACGGGAGCGCGTGGGTGGAGCTGGCAACCATCAACCCGGCTACTGGCATAGAACAGATCAAGCGCTCGTGGCTGCACCTGTACGACGATCTCATCTTTACGTCGGGTTACTACATCCCCGACTCCGAGGCCCAGTCGGCGGTAGACCGCGCCGTCTTCCTGTATCGGAACGAGGGAGAGGCTGCATTTGACATGATCACCCCGGAGGCGCCTCTGGACACGGATGCCCTCTATCCGTTCGTGCTGGACTTTGACACCTCAGAAGGCGTCGCCCACGGAGCCTATCCACACCTGGTGGGCAAGGTGCCGGCCGGGTCCCTACACCAGGGAGAAAAGACATGGCCTCAGATCCAGGAAGAGTTGCTGGCCAACGGCGGCGCTTGGACAAACTACGTCTTCATAAACCCCGACACGGACACCGGCCAAGACAAACGCACGTGGCTATACCTGCATGACGGGTACGTCTTCGCCTCCGGCTACTACCTCCGCGACTCCCAAGTCCAGGCCATCGTCCACAACACGATACTGACGTATCAGGCCGACCCCGATAACGCGTTTGCAGCAATCGACGCCATCTCCGAAGGAGAGCCCATAGATACCTACCCGTTCGTCATCAGCGCATCTACCTATAGGATCGAGGCCCACGGCGCCAACCCCGCCAGAAACGGCGACATATCTGTGGCGCTTACCCAGGCAGACAGGCCCGTCGAGGATATCTTGGCAGACCTGCAGAACAGCGCCGGCACGTGGTCCCACTATACGTTCACAAACCCGCTGACCGGCGAGACTGAGAACAAGCGTTCTTGGCTGTCTCTGCACGACGGATATATCTTTGGATCAGGCTACTACGATACGGCCGAATAGCGGCAGATTGTCCGGTGCCGTCCAACGGGCCGGTCATGCCATATGGGCGCACTTGGCACCCGTGGGTTGTGTCCGGAGTAACGTTTCACCTCTAACTCGCCATCCACAGTGATCCAAGTTTGCGTGCAGGTCAGCGGGCCGTACCGGACTCCGTGCCAGACGAATGCCCGATCTGTGAGTGGCAGTTCAGGCCAAATCTGAATCAGATGATCTAAGATACTGTATGTGTGGATGGGTGTCTGCGGGAATGATCTGCGGCCATCTGTCCATGATCCAGATCCTAAATTTTAAGTAGGGGGTGCATATTGGCCCCATCAGTCACTACAATGATGGAGCCAACACGCACTCCCCCTGTGACAAGATCGCAATATAAGGCCCGCGTCGACCCCTTCGGTCGGGCAGCGGGAGGGGCCACAGTATGAGCGTGCAGTGCCCCTGCTGCAAGGGGACGGGCACGCTGGTGGCGGATGCGGGCCTGTCCGAGGCCGCACTGCTGCGGACGGAGCTTGCCAGGGTGTGGGGGATTGCGGGACGCCTGGAGGCGTTCATCACATCCCATATGGAGGCGTCAGCGGAGGCCATCACCGGACTGGTCGGCGAGCTGGACGGGGCGCGCGGCAGGATAGATGCCCAGAACGGGCAGATCTCCTCCCTGGAGACGCGGCTGGCCATACACAACAGCTGGAACAGCCGCACCTCTGACAACCCCGAACACTACCAAGCCATCAAGAGGCACCGGGAGGAGGCGCAGGGGTACGAGGGCGGCGAGAAGGCACAGCCCGAGAAGGCGCCTCCAGACGAACAGCCGGCCGAGACCCGCCGACAGTTCCGGCGCCGGGCCGGCGCCGGGGGAGCCACGCCCCGAAAGGCCGGGGGGCAGCAGGGACACAAGGGACGGGCCAGGAGTGACAAGCCGGAGGACACCATACACCTGGCCGTCGGGCTGTGCGGGTTTTGCGGCGCGGTCCCCCAGACCGTGCGGATCATACGGACCAGAATGTACGACCTGAACCGGCGGGAGGAGCGCGTCACGTGCATGATGTGCGTGATCCGGGTGGGCAGATGCCACATATGCGGCGTCGAGCAGCGGCCGGACGACGGCGTGCTGATACGGGGGACCTCGTTCGGCCCCGTCCTCCGGGGCCACATCCAGACATACCACGGCGCCCACGTGGCCGAGGAGGACATGCAGGCCATACTGTCGGATCTGGAGAACGCCGATTTTGCCGTCGGCACCATATCCAACTGCGTGTCGGCCATGGCTGATCATCTGGACGCGCCGCCGCTCTGCGTGCCCATCGAAGAGCCCGTCATGATGCGCGACGCGCGCTCGCTGGAATGCCGCTCCCCCGTCCGGCCGCCCCCCGCCGACGACTCGGAGTTTGGCAGGCAGGATGCGGCCCTGACATGCCACTCCAACCTGTGGACGTCGTTTGTGGCCCAGCCCATAATGGTCCGGATTGTGGAGAGGGCGTCCATGGACCCGTGGGCCGCCACCGACGAGACCACCAACCACATAGGATCCGAGGACGCCTACACCCTGGTGTCGGAGACCGTCCACACCACCATTTTGAGGACGGTCCGGAACAAGGACGCCCCCACGCTATACCGCGTGCATGGCTGGATGAAGAACAGGCCGGCGATGCGCGACGGCGCCACGGGGTACGAGTGGCACAAGGGGGATCTCACCAGGTGTATGGTGCACATAGTGCGCAAGTCAGAGGACTTTGCCATGGTGAACGGGGTGGGATCGTCCGAGTACACGCGCCACACCATGATGCAGGATCTGTACCACGACGCCAAGGAGACCGGCATGGAGGTAGAGCGGCGGGCCGGCGGGCCGGTGAGGTGCGCCAGCCAGCTTGGCATCATACGCAGGGTGCCCGGCCTGGCCGGGTTCGTCCAGTCCAACAAGGCGCGGCTGACCGACCGCCTGGACATGATAGTGGAGTCGTTCCCGCACGACGGCCTCACCACCACCCTATGCAACGCCCGCGACGACTCGTACAACGCGCTGGAGGTGCCGGGCATGACGTTCCACAACAACGGCGTAGAGGGGACGATCCGCGACTGTGTGGTTCCGGACAGGCGCAGGGGCAGGTTCCTGAACGAGAGGGCGGCCTACAACCACTCCATAATACGGTCGTTTGCCGCCACCTGCCGAAAAAACGGCATCTCGCCGTACCGCGCCACCCTGATGATGGCCGAAGATACCAGATGGAGCATCTTCAGCTCCGGGATACCGCCCCCCATATTCGGCCGAGGCGCGTCGGGATGCGGGAAGCCGCCATCCGCCCGGCCCGGGCCGCCCTGACGCGCCTCTGCACCAAACGAAGCCATCGGCGGACGGGCAGTCCCCGCACGCCTGGCGGCGTATCTGGGCTGGGCGTCGATTTTGAGGTGAAACGTTACTGTCCGGACAGTTCGCGCCATACCCGCACGCTTGCCCTGACCTGCGGATGAGATCCGCGGGGCCCTGTACGGCGGCGGACGCCGCAACCGTTCATTTACAATATGTGGCATGCCAGGATATAGATCTCTTTTGGTTATGTCCTGCGGTCAAGGGCCGAAGCTGCTCCTGCGATTCGGACTGCGGACAATCCAGCCTCAACGGACATGTGTTTTCAAATCTGCGGACGACCGCGCCGCCTTCCCCGGCGAGTATGCTCGCGCCGGGGACGCCAGCAACCGTTTAACCTGCCCGCCCATACGGATGGCGATGCGGCGGTTTCGCAGGAGGGTGGACGTGCGGCCGATATACGGCGCCTGCATGAAAGACGGCGGGCAGCCCAGGATGTCGGCCGCCGACGCGGCCGCGGCCAGGGACTCGCCGTTCTCGATGTACTGCAGGTACCATGCGGACCTCGCCAAGAAGGACCCGCCGGATCCGTTCCTGGAAGAGCTCTCGGCAAAGGTAGTCGAGCACGGGTTGGGCGTGCTGGAGTCCGACTACCCGGAGATGGAGCAGGTGTCATACGAGACGCCGGAGGAGGACTTCATGGAGGCGCTTAGATGCTATGGCCGGCAGCACGACTTCAAAATATACAAGATGAAGCACCCGACATTCCCAGATGGCCTCCGTGCGGGAACGAGGAGAGTCAGGGAAAGCTCCGCCGCGACCACCTGCGCCACTACGGCGACACGGCATACATCGCAATGGACAAGGCCGTCCGGGACTGGACTATGCCACACCGTTCAAGCGCAAGCCGGGCAAGGACCTGACTCCAGAGCAGCGGGCATACAATAAGGCCCACTGTATGGTCCGCATACGCGTGGAGAACGGCATCCGGAGGGTCAAGACCTTCCGGATCATGAAGGAGATATACAGGAACAAGCTGGAATGGTATGATCGTATCAACGACATCGTCTGCGGAGTGGTCAACCAGGCCATCCTGCTGAAGCGAGACGGCATCATATGAGGTGCCGTGGCAGGCCGGCGTGGGCAGGAGCTGTACGATTTTTAATTACAGATCACATCTCGGCTTCCCCCCGCTTTTCTTCTCCTACTTCTCCCCGTGTGCTCAGGAGTGAACTACTTACCGGGCTACAGAAGGGGAACCCCAAATCGAACAACTTAAAAATGCTGGCGGGGCGTGTTGCCGTGATTTTGCCAAATCTGGCTGGCTCTATATTACGGACAAGTCCGGGGGGGGGGGGCGAGCATGCTACGGTATCTTGCGTTGACGGCGCTGGTGATGGTCGGCTGCGTTTCGGCGGCTGACGCACAGCAGCACGACTCCTCCGAGGACTTTGACACGCTGATAGCCGCCGGCAACACCGCCCTAACCGGCATCTGGTCGGACGGCACCACCATGTGGGTGGTAGACTACATTGACGCCAAGATCTACGCCTACAAGATGTCGGACAAGTCGCGCGACAGTGCGAAGGACTTTGGCACGCTGGCCGCCACCTTCCACTTCGGCATCTGGTCGGACGGCACCACCATGTGGGTCGCAGACTTCATTGACGCCAAGATCTACGCCTACAAGATGTCGGACAAGTCGCGCGACAGTGCGAAGGACTTTGACACGCTGGCCGCCGCCGGCAACACCGAACCCACCGGCATCTGGTCGGACGGCACCACCATGTGGGTCGCAGACCTCTCTGACTCCGAGATCTACGCCTACCACATGTCGAACAGGACGCGCGATTCCAACAATGACTTTGACACGCTGATAGCCGCCGGCCACACCGGCATCTGGTCGGACGGCACCACCATGTGGGTCGCAGACAATATTAATGACAAGATCTCCGCCTACAAGATGTCGGACGGGACGCGCGATTCCTCCAAGGACTTTGGCACGCTGGCCGCCGCCGGAAACATCAGCCCCAACGGCATCTGGTCGGACGGCACCACCATGTGGGTGACAGATCAGGGTAATGATAAGATCTACGCCTACAAGATGCCCGTCTCGGCGCCGTCGCGTGGCTTGGGGTCGTCCGTGTCACACCCGCCTCCAGATCTGCTCGTGGCGGAATCGGCCACGTACTACAGCACCGTCGGCCTCCTTGTGGTATCGTTCAACGAGACGGTGGATGCGGACCGCACCATGCACGGCGGGCTCAGCGTGTTGGGCGAGGTGCGCAACCACACATTTACGGCAGCGATGGATGGCTCCATGTACAGGACTGGAGCCGACCCGCTGACACTGGTGTACCGGCCGGGGCAGGGCGGCGTCGATGCCATACACATCATGGAAAGCCCCCGTCTCCGCGCCGAGTCGGCCAACGGCACCCTGTCCGCCCCAATACCAGTGGACGTGGGGGACACATACCCGCCTGCCCTGCAGTGGGCTGCGTATTCGGCAGGGGCCGGGATTCTCTCTCTGGCGTTCAACGAGACGCTGGACGGTACCGCTGGAGGCGCGCCGCTGTACGCGGAGGGGCAGGCGGGGGCCGTGGCCTTGGGATACAACGCCACCGTGCATGGCGGAATGGTCAGGCTTGCCCTGGACGAGGACAGCCGCGCCGCCCTTAGCGGCATGGCCCGCCCCCACATGTTGGCGGGGGTGGGGACCGTCAGGGACTTGGCCGGAAATGCCGCTCTCCAGATTCTGGAGCCCATCACGGTACAAAGCACGGTCCCCCTGCCGGCATCGGCCTCGTACGATCCGGATCCCGGCATCCTGACCATATATCTTGACGACGCATGGGGCATCCTGGCGGTGGATCCATCCCGCGTGCACATCCGGGAGTACGGCCGGGACGGCGGTATCACCATGCGGTACGCCGACTGGGGGCCAGACAACACCATAACCTTCCGGCTGGACGGCGGGCAGCGGGGCGCGGTGGAGGCGATGGCGTCTCCGCACCTGTACATGGATGCGGGTGCCGTGCATGATGCGTACACCAACGCCTCGCCGGCCGTACCGGGCCTGCCCGTGGTCCCTGCCGGGGCGCCGGCGCGCGCCGCCTATAATGCGGACTCGGGAGTGCTGGCCGTCGCGTTCGGCGGGGGTGTGGGCGCCGACGTTACGCTGGTTGTGGAGGATGTCGGCGGGTCCGGGGGCATACCATTCCGCACGGCCGATGCGGAGCGCGTGTCCGGGGGAGTCGTATCGTACCGGCTGGATGCGCCATACCGGGACGTGCTGGCCGGCGCCGAGGATGCCCGGCTGCACATAGGGGAGGGGGCGGTGGCCGGCGAGGCACGGAGCCGCACGCCCGACACGGATATCCCGGTGGAGGTGCGGCCCGGCCTGTCCGTCCGGCCCGACACCGTCCCGGAGGGCGGGCCGCAGACACAGGTGGCGTACTATGCTGGCGTGGTGCCCGACGGCCCGGCTCTGGACAGTCTCACGCTGGCCGTGTCCTGCGACGGCGCCGCCTCCGTCCTGCGGATGGACTTGGTGCTGCCTGCCAACGACACGCAGGACCTGTACATGATATTTGCCGGCTCCGTCCGAGCGGGCGCCGTCCCGCTGGATCATCCCCAGTACGTGTCTGATGCCATTGGATTGGTGGCGGACCTGGCCCCCGGGCTGGGCGGGGACGGCGGGCTGGAGTTGCAGCCCCACATATCCCTGACCATACCCATAGCGGTGCTGGACGGGCACGACGGCGGGGATTCGTTGGCCGCGCTGCACGTGGCGTACGAGGCCCCGCCGGGCGTCCTCTGCACCATAGGCCCCCCGCTGACCGGATCCCACAGGGTGGCGTTCGTGGACGATACGGCCGGCGCCGACGAGGTGGAGGCGGCCACCCTCCTGGCGGTCCGGGACTTCAACGTGTATGTGGCCCAGCTGGGGCAGCCGTGGCGGCTGGCCTTGGATACGTATGAGGCATATGACGGATACGCGGCGCTGATGGCCGTCCGTGGCCTGGACTCGCCGACGGCCGTTCTGGGCCCCTCCGGCAACGCGACCCTCTGGGCAGTGCTGTACCAGACCTCCGGGGATCGCATGCTGTTGATCAACTGCTGCTCGGACTCGCCGGAGACGGCCATGCCCGACCACGTGTTTCGGATGGGGCCCGGCGATGCCGGACAGGCAGCGGCGCTGGGGGCACTGGCCGCCGACGGCGCCAACCATACCATCGTGGCATACCGGCACGACGAAGATGGCATGGCCCTCCGAGATGCGGCAACCGGCCAGCTGCTGCAGGGTGGTGCCAGGGTGTCGTGGATCGCCCACAGCAACGACACCGAGTCGGCTGCCGCCATACTGGAGGCGGTGCGGCACGGCGAGGCCACCGCCGCCGTACTGCTGTATCCGGAGGCCGCCGGGACCATCCGGGCCGCCGCAGCGCCGCATGTGACATGGTACGGCATGGATGCCATCCTGGAAGAGCCGGACCTGCCGGAGGGCACGACGGCGGTCCGGCCAGGACACCGTATACAGGGTACCCTGTCAGATGGGCTGGACATACCGCCCGGAGGATCGGCGGCGCGGGCATACCAAGCGTACGACGCGGTCCTTGCCTTGGGGGCCGCCATGCTGACCGCCCAGAGCGGCGACACGGCGGCGCTGGTGCAGTCCCTCCCGCGCATATCCGAGACGGCGCCCGGCATATTGGGAATGGCCGCGTTCGACCGCAACGGGGACCTGGTACCGGCATATGGCGTCTGGAGGGTGACCGACGGATCGTGGATGGCATCAGGCCAGACGGTCTTGGGGGCCTCCGAGTAGTCTGCGGCCTGGCGCTTGGGCGGTTCGGGCTCATGGCAGGGGCCGGTGACTCCGTGGTGTGGCGCGACGGGACGCGCGGGACTTGGGGCGGAGCAGGGCCGCGGCGCGGACGGTGCGCCGTACGTGGCCCTGCCTCGGAGTGACATATTGGCAGGTGGCGGTCGTGTGCCGTATAAAGGCGGGGTGTGAAGAACTCTGTGTCCTAATAGCGCCTGAGCGCCGCCCGTACTGGCCGAAAGGCATAATGATCGCGTCGTTTGGCCATCCTTTCCATGACAAAGACAGACAACGAAAAGTACGTCAAGCGGGGGGCGGGCATGTTCATAGAGTATGATCCCGAGTGGGAGGACGAGGTCAGCCACGCAAACAAGGGAAAGGTGGGCGCCCCGTACCGATACTCGGAGACGCTGATCATGCTGGCCGCCGCCCTCAGGGTCGGGCTGGGAATCCAGTACAGGCAGCTCGAGGGGACTGTCGGGAAGATGATCGGGGAGTCCAAGACACCCTTCTTCAGCCAGCTCCGCAAGCGGATAGGGGGGCTCGACGTGAGCACGGATCAGGGCGGCATGATAGCCGTGTCGGACCCGAAACACTCCAGGGTGCTGGCGGCCGACGCGACCGGGCTCAAGCAGCACAACAGGAGCGAGTGGATGGGCAAAAAGTGGAGGGTGAAACGCGGTTTTGTAAAGCTACACGTGATGGTCGACACGCAGACCATGAAGATAGTCACCCTGTCGGTCACCGACGAGTCGGTGGGTGACGTGACCGAGTTCCGCCCGCTGCTGGGCCAGAGCATGGGTGCAATTGGAGCGAAAGGTGGCGCGGACGACGTCACACATCATCCCCAGGAGCCGGGACCAGACACCCCGGCAGGGAAGCAGGACTGCGCCCCGCCCCGCCATCCCGCATACCAAAACCGTCTCGCGTCGGGCATCCCGCCCCTCGCATCGCTCTGCTCGGACCACCCGGATGATGATCCGGCGCCCGATATCGTATACGGCGATGCCGCGTACGGCTCACGGGACAGCGTGGCCGCGTGCGCCTGTGCGGGTGTGGTCCCGGGCATCCTGCATAGGATCAACGTGACGGCGCGCGGCAAGGGGTCGGGCGACGCGTGGGGCGTATCGGTAAGGGACCAGATGGGAGGGGGCCCCGAGGCCACGCGGCTGGATCTGCTGAGCCGGGAGGAGAAGAGGGAGAACCAGACATACTGGAAGGCCAAGATCGGATACAACATGAGATGGGTTGTAGAGGAGGCATTCTCGATATTCAAGCGCATATTCGGAGAGCACGTGATGTCCCTCAAATGGGAGAACATCCTCCAGGAGATACGGCTCAAGGTGGCCCTGTACAACAAGTGGAGGGACGAATCGATAGCCCGTGAGCTGGAGAGGGGCGTGGCACATATGGCATGAGGGTCAGGCCGCCGCACGGCCCAAGTTGGACCGACATGCGGGCATGATTCGGACACAGAGTTTTGGACCGAGCAATCTTTTAAGCGACGCCACAGGCCTTGTAGGCCGTGCTGTACCACTTTGAGCTGCAGATGGCCGGCGTCATACTGCTCAGCGCCATGCTTGCCGGGGGGATAGCGATGTGGTACAGGCGCCGCCGCGAGGCAGCCCTATCGGAGGGTGACGTCCCTGACGGTGTCGAGGACCCCTGATACCATCTGGCGCAGCTCGTCCTCTGCGATGGCCAGCGGAGGGACTACCAGGATGGTACTGCCCAGCGTCCGGAGATACACGCCGTTTTTCCTGCCCATATGGTACAGTATGTAGTTGGCCGAGTGGCCGGCCGGCGGTTCCCAGTCCAGCCGGATGCCCGCTAGCAGGGCCTCGTGCCGCACCTCCGATACCATGTCCATGTCCTCGGCGGCCTGCACCAGCCCGCCGAATTCCCCGGATATGCGGCGCACGTGCTCCAGAAGGCCCCGCTCCACGTACATCTCCATGTTCCGGCATGCCACCGCCGCCGCCAGCGGGTTGCCCGTGTACGTGTGGCCGTGGAAGAGGTGCCGGTTCTCCCCGTACCCGCCCAGAAACGCCTCCCGTACACGTCCGGTGGCCAGGGTTGCGGCCATGGGCAGGTACCCGCCGGTGAGCATCTTGCTGTACGACACTATGTCCGGTGCGGCACCCTGACGGGAGTACTCGGCCATGGCGCCCAGCCTTCCAAGGCCGGTGGCCACCTCGTCGAATATTGCCAGCACGCCGTTCCTGCGGCACAGGTCCGCCATGTCCCTCTGGAACCGGGGCGGGTATATCCGGGCGCCGCCGGCCACCTGCGCCCCGCTCTCCATGGCCACGGCCGCCAGCGTCTTGTCACTCTCCAGAATGGAGGCGGCCTCGCCCAGGCATGCGTCCCACTCCTCGGGTCCGTCCCCGGGCCGGGGCATGCGCAGCCGCACGCCCTGGGGAATCATACTTTCGTACCTGCCAAAGAAGTCCGCCGAGTATCCGGCAGCCATGGAGCCCAGCGTGTCGCCGTGGTACCCGCCCTCCAGTCCGGCTATGCGTACCTTCTCGGCGGCGCCCTGGTTGCTCCAGTACTGGACGGCCATCTTGAAGGCCGCCTCCATGGCCGTGGAGCCGTTGTCCGAGTAGAAGACGCCGTCCATCTCAGGACACATCCTGAGCAGATGTTCGGCCAGCCTCTCTGCGGGGGGGTGGGTCAGGTTGAAGAGCGGCGCGTGCTGGAGCTTTCCGGCCTGCCTGGCCAGCGCCGAGACCAGCTCCGGCTCGGAGTGGCCCCACACGTTGCACCACATCGAAGCCACGGCGTCCAGCATTCTGTGGCCGTCCGAGTCCACCAGCCACATGCCCTCGCCCCGCACTATCGTGCCGAACTCGCCCCACTCGGACATCTGGGTGTTGGGGTGCCAGACCCCGGTCATGGCGCCATTCCCAGGCGGTCGTGGCGGTGCGCCTCGGCAAACCGGATCAGTTGCGTCACCATACGGGGGAAGGTGGCCTCCTCCCCGGATATGGTGTAGTGGAAGGGTCCGGTGCAGTCTTGGGTCAGGATCCAGATGTTCTCCCGTATGGGTTGCACCATACCTGTGCGGTGCAGGCGCTCGGCTATTTGGCCGCAGTCGCAGCAGACCTGTATGACCAGGGCCGACCCAGGATTCCTCTCCAGCTCCCGCGTTCCGGGTATGGATATGTCCAGCTCCACGCCGCCGTATACGGCCTTTCTCCGGCTGGGCGTGCCGGATTTGGTGAGTATGTAGTGTAGCACGCCGGTGGCCAGCGTCTCCAGAGTGGTATGGCGGGTCTCGGCGCCCTCCGCCATGCCGGCGCACTCCGAGACGGCCTCCCGGGCGATCTGATCGTACCTGCCACGGGCGGCCATCGCGGCGAACCGCTCCGACTCCAGCAGGGAGAAGAGGGCGTCCTTTACCGGATTGCCGCTCATGGGTTGTAGACGTAACTCCTCTCGCCGTTGGTCTTGTCCACGTCCGAGAGTACGAATCCCTCGCTGTCCGGCAGTATGGCCTCGCCCACGGGCATCTGGCCCCGGTGCAGCATCTCGTACTCTTCCAGGGTGAGCTTTCTGCGTTTCTCTATGTCGGACTGGAAGTGCATGTTCTTGAGCACCTCCTCGTACCTGTCCAGTATGACTCCGCTGAAGACCATGGCGCTGCTTCCGCTGCCGTATGAGCCAAAGCCCACCCGCTTGCCGGCCAGGTCTATGCCCTTGCGGTGCTCGTACTCCAGGCTGCTTCGGAATCCCAGGTACAGCGAGGCCGTGTACAGGTTGCCGATCATCCTGGACGCCACCAGCGAGCTGGCCAGCTTCTTTTCGTAGATGTCCATAAACTCGGGCGTCTCCATCAGGCGGCGGTTGAAGGCTCCGTCCTTCTTGATGAAATCGGGGTCCTTCAGCATGGCCTCGATGGTCCCTGGGGCATCGTCGGGCAGTGGCTCTTTCATGCCCATCCTCTCAACTATGCCCCGCCATCTGGGGAGCTGGCGCCACTCGTGCCGCACCAGATACGCCAGAGCCTTGCGGCCCATGGCGCTGTACGGCAGGTGCATGTTCAGGTAGTCTATGTGGTCCAGTATGGTCTCGTCGGGGGCCAGCTTGATCAGCCCGGTGGAGAGGACCTTCTCCTTGTACAGCTCCAGGGCCTTGCGCACCTGTATCAGGTACAGTATGTTGGAGTACTGCCCGTGCACGATGGGCGTGTCCTTTCCAAAGGGCCGGTAAAAGTCGTACTCGTCCCGGATGGAGGTGGCCGTCACCCGGGGGTCGAATGCCAGCAGTCTGGGGGTGTCGTTGATCAGCATGGCGACCGCCCCGGCCCCCTGCGTCATCTCGCCGCTGGATCCCAGGTCGTACTTTGCTATGTCCGAGACCACGACCAGGGCGTAGCTGCCGTCCGCCTCCCCGGCCCTGATCCAGTTGACGTTGTCGTACAGGGCATACGAACCGCTCACGCAGGCGAACTTCGTCTCCACCCCGCCGCAGTGGGCGAAGGTGCCGTCGCCGTATATCTGCTCCAGCATGCCTATTACGTACGCGTTCATGGCCTTGGACTCGTCAAACGAGGACTCGGTGGATATGTAGAGCCGGCCCACTTCCCCGGGGGAGATGTCGTTGCGCTTCATTATCTTGAGGGCCGCGTTGGCCGCCAGGCAGGCGGGATCCTGGTTGTTGTCCACCATGGCCATCTGGTATATGCCGAGGCCCTTCTGAAGCTTGTCTATGTCCACGTCCCGCGCCTTGGCAAAGTCGCTGGTGTCCACGTACAGTTGCGGTATGTATATGGCGATGTCGTCTATGCCCGCTGCCATCGACTATTCATCCGGCAATCCATATATGGTTTTTATGGTGTGTTGGCGGTTTGAGTATCGGATATTTGTCAGATTGGCACACCGGCTTCTGGCCGGCTTGTCCATCGGCGGTGGCATTTTGTGGGTGTGCCGGGCAGTTCGCTGGTATGGCGCCATGGCGGTTTGAAGTACTCTACGTAACCGCTATCCGGCCAGTGGCGGAGCATATGTGCGTATAATGCCGGGCGACGGCGAGGCAGCGCCCCCCGGCCAGACCGGCTAGTCTGCTGTGGTATGGGCCCTAGGTCCCACGCATCTCCTCGAAGACGCGCTCAAAGACCTCGAAGGGCTGGGCTCCCTGTATCTTGAGGACCACGCCGCTGGGAGATATGACAAAGAAGGCCGGCGTTCCGCCCAGGCCCAGGCTTCGGGCGTCTTGGGTGCTGGCCGACACCAGATCATAGTGCCTGTCTGACTCCATGCAGCCGGACCACGCCTGCACGTCCAGCCCTGCCTCGCCGGCGTACGTGTGGAGGTTCTCCAGGGATGCCCAGCCGGTATTCTCGCCGTCCCAGCGCGAGTATACCGCATCGTGGTACTCCCAGAAGAGTCCCTGCTCTTCGGCGCATCTGGCCCCGTGGGCGGCAGTTATGGAGTCGGGGCCTATTATGGTAAAATCTCTGAAAACCATCTTGACCAGCCCGGCATCCACATAGTTGGATATGATGTCGTCCTCTGTGTTGTGGAAGAAGACGTTGCAGAAGTGGCACTGGTAGTCGCCGAACTCGACCAGCGTGATGGGGGCGTCCTCGTCCCCCAGCGGCGGGTACCCGTTGTCCAGAAGCAGGGAGATGACCTCCGGTGGGGCCGCCGGCGCGTCGGACAGCTGAGTCCCCGCCATCTCCGGCGCCTCTTGGGGGTTTAGCGCGAACGAGGCGGCGATCGCGGCGCAGACGGCCGCGGCGGCTATCCCGCCGATCATGACGGTCCTGGAGACCAACATACCGCGTGCGGGGGCTGGCTATATAGCGGCTTCCGTAGGGTGCATGGATATGGGATCCGGGAGCGGAACAGCGGCGTATGCGTGCTGAATGTGCTCGGCGGTCCGCTCCGATACGGTGCCGACCGGCGCTTCCGTATTGGTTAATATTGTAACCTTGCGGCGGCCAAGCCATGGCACAGACATGGAAAGACGATGACATCTCTCTTGACCCGATACGGGACCAGACCGTGGCGGTTCTGGGGTACGGCATTCAGGGGGACGCGCAGGCCAACAACATGAAGGACTCCGGGCTGAACGTGGTGGTGGGCCTCAAGAAGGGCGGCGCCAGCTGGTCCAAGGCACAGGCCGACGGCCACACGGTCCTTGAGACCGCCGAGGCGTGTAGCCGGGCGGACATCATACACGTCCTGATACCGGACATGGTCCAGGCCGACGTGTACCGGAGCGACATAGCCCCACATCTGGCTGAGAACAAGGCACTCTCGTTCTCCCACGCCGCGGCCGTCCACTGGAAGTGGATCGAGGCACCCAAGGACATCGACATCATAATGGTCGCCCCCAAGGGGCCCGGCTCCAAGGTGCGCGAGACGTACCTGCAGGGCTTTGGCACGCCGTCGATAGTCGCAGTACATCAGGACCACACTGGTTCCGCTTGGGACCGGACTCTGGCCATCGGCAAGGCCATAGGCAGCGCCCGGGCGGGACTCATCAAGACAACCTTCCAAGAGGAGGTGGAGACGGACTGGTTCGGCGAGCAGGCGGACCTGTGCGGCGGAGCGGCCTCCATGGTGACCAACGCCTTTGAGACGCTGGTGGAGGCCGGCTACCAGCCCGAGATAGCCTACTTTGAGGTGCTCCACGAGCTGAAGCTCATAGTGGACATGATCCAGCGCTACGGCATCAACGGCATGTGGAACCGCGTCAGCGAGACGGCCAGGTATGGCGGCCTGACCCGGGGGCCCATGGTGATGGATGCCCAGACCAAGGCCAACATGAAGAGGGTACTGGACATGATACAGAACGGCACCTTCAACGAGGAATGGGTAAGCGACTACAAGAAGAACGGCCGCAACTCTTTTGACCGGTACATCAAGCAGATGGAGAGCCACCAGATAGAGCAGGTGGGCCGCCGCATGCGCAAGATGATGTGGCCCGACTCCACCGAGTAGCCATCATATTTTTCTCAACTTTGATACGCCATTCTCTATGTGCTCTATTATGCTGGACAGCGGGGTGCCGGGTCCGAAGACGCCGTCCACGCCAGACTCCATCAACCCCTTGTGGTCGGCCTGTGGTATGACACCGCCGCCCACCACTAGCACGTCGTTTAGGTTCTTCTCCTTGATCTTGGTGACCACCCTGGGGAACAGCGTGTTGTGGGCGCCATTTAGAAGACTCATGGCCACCGCATCGACATCCTCGTCCTCGGCCATCTGGGCTACCCTGTCGGGGGTTGCGAATAGCCCTGAGTATATCACCTCCATGCCGGCGTCCCGGAACGCCCGGCACAGCACTAGGGCGCCGCGATCATGGCCGTCCAGCCCCAGCTTTGCTACCAGCACCTTGATGCTTCTGGACATGTTGCGGCGTGCACCGCATTCTCTTAAAACTTTTTGCCGCGCTTTGGAGTTGTCTACGACGCGCATAAACCCATGAAATAACCCCGCCAAGACGGCCGATCCGGACCATCCCATGACTGTCTTTTGCGGGGTCGGCCCCGCGCAAGACGGCCTGCCGAGCCATTGAGGGGGGATATAGGTGCGGCATTATCCTCCGGATCCGGTAACCCGTGCGTAGCTCCTGCCACATGTTCCCGGGGAGGCGGACGCTTTTTATCTCCAGTTATCCAAAGAGGTTCTGGCAGATGGACATGACGGCGATCTCGCGCCGTTGCATCTCCAGTGTCATGGATCGAATCCTGGAATTGAACCGGTCCTTGACGGCGGAGAAGCAGCTCTCGATCGTGTTTCGTCTGTCATACATCCTGTAGAACGTGCCGGGGTGGTTCCTGCACTAGGCCAGCATCTGCCCCATTCGTCCATGCCGTGCGGCACAAAGCCCTTCTTGGGCCGGAAGCATGGCTCCCTGCCCAGGTCGGCGGCCAGCCGGCAGTTCTCCCTGGAGCAGTACGCTGAGTCGCCCAACATGTGCCTTCCTGTTCTTGCTCATTGTCCGGGGCCACGATCGGCCGATCCAAGCACCTTGCGGTCCCTGACGGGCCTCGGCGGCAGGTGCGGGTCCGGTTCTTGCGCTTTATGTCGCAGATTTTTGGACATGGCCCCGGAGATGGCAAGATACAAAAATCCGGTTTAGGCAACACAGGGTATGAGCCAAACGTGCGAAAGAACCTTCACAATCGATCAAGCCTCGTCTGAGCCAACATATTCGTACTCAAATGCGGCATCTATCATCAGGGTGGTCATGTCACGGTCTACGACGCATCAACCCGGGCAGTCTTCCGACAGGATCATTTCATTAGGCATTATGGAAAACGAGCAGATTGCTGACGCGAACAGTGACATGGATATGCTGGCGCGGCAAAGTTTGGAGGATTCATGACTAGTGACATTGGCGCGCAATCATATCCTATGCCCTGATGCTATCGTTTTAGCCGATCCAAAATATCCAGACCAGAGGAAGCCAAAGGTCCGTCCGTTGTTGGTTATATCCAGCGACGAATTTCACTCCGGCACGCAATACGCTGTATGCCTTGGCATAACCACCAACCAGAAACACGATCCATACTTGGTTCGGCTGCCACGTACGGAGGTAGAAGATGGCATGCTGATACATGACAGCCAAGTCATGTGTAGTAGGATCGCCACGCTACAGCAGTCCGGATTACGCAAAATCGCCACAGTTACCCCACGCTTGTATAACGAGGTTCTTGAAAGAGTAAGGCGTGATGTAATAGAGTGGGCAGTGCCGGGAGGAAAATAGATGGACGGAGAGCGCTCGATAGAATTTGAGATCAGAAAAGAACCGTGGAACAAATACCAGCTGCAGGATAATTCCGTCTTGAAAATGCGAACCGTATTGAAAAGCATCAGGCGGCTTACTAAAAAAAAAACGAGGTGCAGTACTTGGTAGATGCACAAATTCTAACCGTAGTCCATGCCGCTTCAGACTTGAGAGGGGACGCCAACCCGAACCAAATTTCAAATGATGAGATTGTAAAGAGTATAGAAATTGAAGATATGAGCTATGATAGTTTGGCTCAAGAGTCTAACGAGTACCTGCTGGACGACGGCACAAAAATCAAAATACATGCCAATATCACTAGCATATCGCGCTCAAGCTTAAAAGATGCACATGGTGATCCGATTTACTCTGTCCAGTCCGCCAACCAGATGTAGATCAAACCACCTAAGCCTTAGGATGCAGACCCAAAACTGACTTGGCTGACACTCAGATACCAGCTTATATTCCGAATCGTGGGCAGTTTCGGCCCGGTTCTCTTACAAACCATGTTGATGATCTTTTTGTAACTTTCACGTAAGCTACATCACCTCTGCCCCAGCCAAGTGCTGCCAACGGTAAAATATCCACGGACCGTACGGTATGTCCATCCAGTTGGGATAGAATCCCGGCGCCGTGGGGCCGTATCGGACGGGCGAATAGAGTTTAACATCGGTCTGCCAGCCAACAGACCATATTTATCGAGGGCGCGTCCAGAATGCGATTAAATGGGTAGCGGATTGTGGGGCGATTTTCCATGTTATTCTATGGTACAGTCGAATGTCGCTGTCCACCATTGCTAATCGGATGCGCCCTTTCTGAAGGCGTCGGCGCCGTCATGCTACTGCTGCGTTTTGGTCGCGCGCACGAGCTTCCCTTTGTTTTATGGCTGTGCGCGGGCGCGGGAAAAGTTTGCATGGCAGCGCTGAATTAAACACCGTGCTGCTCCACGTGTGCCACATTGGATTTCGGCATCATGCCTTTGAACTACGGCGGGCGAGTTTCTGTAGGTCATTGGCTGGAAGAGCACCCAAAACCACCGGTGGCTGGCAGAGTGCTAGAATGTGGTGTGGACCATCCGGCGCGCCGCACGCCCGGGCTCAGCTTATGGCAAGCATCCTGTCTATCGCCCTGCGCGCCTTAGCGGCTATGTCGGGCTTTACCGTCACGTGGTACCTGTCCTCGGCGAGGGAGCGGTACACCTTCTCCAGCGTGATCATCTTCATGTATTGGCACTCGGCCCTGTCGGAGGCGGCCACGAACGTCTTTTGGGGATTCTGCCGCCTCATGCGGTACAGTATTCCGGTCTCGGTCGCTATCACGAAACTCTTCGACCCCGACTTGGCCACGTGGCGCATCATCCCCTCGGTGGACAGTACCGAGACGGGCCTGCCGCCGTAGCTGCCCGCAGCCAGGTCGTACAGCATGGGGGTGGTGCAGCTACACTCGGGGTGTATCACAAACTCGGCATCCTTCATGGATCTTATTTTCTTGTCGATGTCTTGGGCGCTTATTCCGGCATGAACGTGACATTCGCCGGCCCAGATGCGCATGTTCTTCCGGCCAGTCATCCTGGACACGTACGAGCCCAAGAACATGTCGGGCAGAAAGAGTATCTCCCTGTTCGCGGGTATGGCCCGCACCACGCTGACGGCGTTGGAGGAGGTGCAGCAGTAGTCCAGCTCCGCCTTTATCTCCGCGGTGGTGTTCACGTACCCCACCGCCACGGCCCCGGGATGCTCGGCCTTCCACTCCCTCAGCTCCTCGACGGTTATTGAGTCTGAGAGCGAGCAGCCCGCCTCCACGTCGGGTATCAGCACCCGCTTCTGGGGGCTTATTATGGCCGCCGTCTCGGCCATGAAATGTACCCCGCAGAAGACTATCACTTTTTGGGGGACCTTGGCCGCCTGCCGGGAGAGGTTGAGCGAGTCCCCCACAATGTCTGCCATGTTCTGTACCTCGGGCACCTGGTAGTTGTGGGCCAAGATGACGGCATCCTTCTCCTCCTTGAGCCGCCTGATCTGGTCGGCCATATCCTCCACCTGCAACTGCACAATCTGGTAATTGGTACCATATCGAATTTAAACGGAGTGTTGGTATGCCGGTTACCGACAATATGTGGTGGATGGCGGCGATTTTTGCCGCTTGGTCTTTGGCGTCTAAGTGCCGGTCTTGACGCCGCCTGCGCAGTAGTTGTACAGGGTGCGGACGGCCGAGAGCGCCGCCAGCCGGCTGGTGCGTGGATTGGACGGCTCCGGCACGTTGTCGGTCTTAAATTCCATGGAGCCGAAGCCGCCCCGGACCCGTATGGTGTGGGTGTTGGATTCGGTGTCCGGGTCTGCTACCACCACAACCTCGGCCTCCCTGCCCGCCGCCATGGATACGGCCCCGGCCACGTTGGCGTTGGCCGGAAACCTCCTTACCGCTTCGGCGGCGCCCCCGCTGTACAGTATGGTGCGCTTGGTTATCGAGTCTGCGTCCGTACCCTCCATCTCAAAGTGCGGGGCCCCGCGCAGCGAGGCCGGGTTCTTGGTGGTGGTTATGCTGATATGCTCTATCTCGCGGCGGGCGGCGGATATGGCGTCCAGCCCGCCCGCGGCACCGGAGGGCAGGTATATCCTGGTTTGGTAGTCCACGCAGGCCTCTTCGAGTACCTCCCGGACGGCCTCGTCCATGAAGGCCCCCACGCTCATCACCATCAGGTCCCGCCGGTTCTGCAGCACGCTTAGGGCCACCTCCCGAACGGCTCCCTGGGAGGCGGCCTCCACCACTATGTCCACCGGGGGGTACGAGAGCAGGTGCGGATTTTCGGTTATCTGCGGCTTGGAGTCCAGCCTGGAGACCAGGGTCCGGGCCGCCTCTCCGGACGCGTCGTAGACGCGCTCCAGCCGGGCTGGGATGCGCCCCGAGTCCACCGCCAAGGCCAGCTGCGTGCCGATATACCCGCAGCCCAGCAGAGCCACCCTCTTCAATATACCGGCGTGGTTCTGGGCGCTAATTATCCTGTTCGGTGAGGACCGCGTTTACGACCCCGTCCTGCCCGGGCCTGGAGACCACCCGGCACACGCCCTCGGCCGTCTCCAGGAGGGCGCCGCGGGTTATGACTCCCCGACGCCTGTAGTCGTTGTTGGTGGGGTTGTCCAGGACCTTGATTATCTTTGATCTGACGACCTTCTTGCCGGCCGCCGCCAGGTTGACGAACTCGGCCGTCTTGAGGGCCGTCTTGGAGTGGTTCCCCCGGATGCGTCGGGTGACTGTCACCTGCTCGTCCCGGGCCAGCGCCTCGTTGGGGTAGCGGTCCATCTCGTACTTGCGCCGGATCCGCAGCGGATGCCGCCTGCCGCCGGTGACCTTGCTTACCGCCAGGTTCTCCACAGTCTTCCGCATGGTGCGGATGTCCCCGGCCTCTAATTTAAAGCGTGGTCTGCAAGTCTGGGTCCTTCTTCAGCTTGGCAAAGAGGTGCTTCTTGATGTCCTCCGCATCGCCGGGCGTCCCAAAGTACTTGCCGAACTTCTCGGTGGTGGTGTATATCTTGTGGCGGCCAGCGTCTTGGTGCGTTATGAACTCCATGCGGCTCAGCTCCTTTATGTGCGCGTATACGCCGCTTCCCCGGGTCTCCACCAGCTGCTTGGAGGAGACCGGCTGCATGTATGCTATGTATGAGAGCGTCTTAAGGGTGGCCCGAGGCAGGAGGGGCCTGGCGGCAAACTTTCGGACGGTCATGGCGTACTCCGGTTTCAGCTGCAGCACGTGCGAGCCGTCGGGGAGGCGGGCCACCTCCAGCGCCGTGAACGCCCTGCGGGTTCTACGCGCTATCCCGTCCAGTATCTCGGCGGTCTTGATCTTGGAGGACGTGCCCGAGGCGCGCACCAGCTCGTCCATGCCCAACGGCCTGCCCGCCGCATAGAGGGCGGCCTCGACCCTGGCGGTCGCCTCTGTCTCGTTTCTGGTGTTCGCCATGCGGGTGGGATGCCGGCCCGGCTATATTACCATGCGGAGTCTTGGTATGGCCGTATCTCACCGTTTGGACCCTATGGCCTTATGACCGCCCGGCCCATGATCTTGTGGTGCCGGAGGTCCTCCAAGGCGGCGTTGGCCTCCTCCAGCGGATATCTCTTGGATATCACTGACTTGATCACCCCGCGCCGGGCCAACCCTATCAACTCCACCATGTCGTCGTAGTTTCCGGTGTATGCCCCCTGTATGGTTATCGACTTGAGGGGTATGGTGACCAGGGATATGTCCAAGGATCCGCCAAAGAGCCCCACTAGCACCAGGTTGCCCCTCTTCCGCAGTATGTCTATTCCCACCTTGGCGGTGGCGGTGGCGTTGACAAAGTCCACCACGCTGTCGGCGCCCAAGCCGCCGGTTGCGGCCCTTATGCGGTCGGCGGTGTCCTCGCTGCCGGAGACGAGGGTGTGGTGGGCCCCCAACTCCCTGGCCAGCGCCAGCTTCTTTTCGTCCAGGTCCACGCACAGTATGGTGGCGTCAGTGATCGCCCTGGCTATCTGTACGCCCATCAGCCCTAGCCCGCCGGCTCCGATGATGACCAGGTTCTCCGGCGAGTTGGCGTTGGCCTTCTTTATGGCGGTGTATGCGGTGAGCGCCGAGCAGGCCAAGGATGTGGCCGACTCCGGATCCACGCCGTCCAGCCGGGCCAGATATTTGTGGTGCGGCACCAACAGGTAGTCGGAGTATCCACCGTTCTGGAATACTCCCAGCGAGCGGGGCGCGTCACACAGGTTCTCGTTGCCGGCCCGGCAAGCGGGGCAGGATCCGCATCCAACCCACGGGTACACCAGAACCTTCTCGCCGGCGCTGTACCCGCCGGACTCCTCGCCGGTGAGGTATACCTCGCCGGACACCTCGTGTCCGGGGGTGACCGGATACTTGACCCCGCGGTCGGTCACCTTCATGAACGTGCCGTCCCCCAGGTCGTACCCGCCCTCCCACAGGTGCAGGTCACTGTGGCAGACGCCTGTCGCCGCGACCTTCACCAGCACCTGCGGTCCCCGGGGGGAGGGGTTGTCGCCATCCTCCAGCTCCAGAGGCAGGTTGGGGCCGGTGATCCTCGCGGACTTCACGGGGGACGGCCCCTGAATTTTCAATATAAGAGTTGGGAAGCCGGATCAGTAGTCTGCACGCATTCACACCACTCAGCCGGAAAAATTGACCGGCCCGGCCTGCAAGCGGCTCGTACCCCGACGTCCCAGTGTGAAGATCAATGGGGGATGAGAACGGGGCATAGCGCGCGTCCCCCTAGTCCTTGTTGAGGTAGATGTACTTCATCAGCACCACGGCTATTATCCCGCCCACTATGGGGGCCGCCCAGTACATCCAGTGGAACTCCCAGAATCCCGAGACCAAGGCCGGGCCGAACGTCCTGGCCGGGTTCACCGACGCTCCCGTGAGGGGTATGCCCACCAAGTGTATCAGGAAGACCATTCCGCCGATGGCAAACCCGGCCCAGCCGGCGCTGGCCTTTTTGTGGGCCGCCGTCATGCATATGGTGACCAGCAGGAAGAAGGTCAGTATGGCCTCCACCGCAAAGCCGGATGCGGCGCTGTTGTTGAGGATGTCTCCGGGTCCCGGCTGCGTTCCCAAATTCACGGCCATGCCGAGCTCCGGGAATATGGCCAAGAGCGTCAAGGCGGCCACAATGGCTCCTGCCACCTGCGCCCCGACGTACGCTATGCCGTCCTTGACGGGGATCTCCCGCACGATCATCATGGGGATGGTGACCGCCGGGTTGATGTGCGCCCCGGAGATGTGGCCGAAGGCGTAGATCATGATCCCTATGGTGCCGCCGTGGGCCAGCGATATGAACAGGACGCTGAGCGGGTTGAGCCCGTCCTCGAAGTATGCGATGGCCACTATGATGGAGAGTGGGCCGAAGAACACCAGGGCGTACGTGGCGAGGCCTTCGGCCAGCCACGCCCTGGGATTGACTATGCAGTACCGGTCCCGCCGGGCCAATTTTAAGGTACGCGCTTTTACGTTACAGGACAGCGTTTCATAATTCTCATGCCTTCCGGCCGCAGGCCGGCATCACGGACCCACCCGGGCCGCCGGGGCCGGCAGGTCGGTAAGTATATAGCGCGCCATATGAATTTGAGGATCATGTCGGGACGGAAAGACCGGGCGACCAACCCCACCCGGTACAACAAGCCCAAGCGGTCGTCTTCTGAGCAGGACGCCAGGAGCGTGGCCCTGGGCAGGTCGCTCGTGATCAGACTGGATCCCGACTGGGAGGCCCAGCTGGAGGAGATGAACCGCTCCAAGAGGGGGCGGCCGTTCGTATACCCGGACCTGCTGATGGGCAGCATCGCATATCTCCGGTACATGATCGGCAAGGGCTTGCGCATAACGGAGGGCGTAGCGGACGAGATGCTGGGCGGGGGCGTGAAGGGTCCCGACCACATGACCATATGGAGGCGGACCTGCGCCCAGGCCGTCTCCATAGAGGGCGACCGCATCACCATAAAGACGACCAACGGCAAGACGCACATTCTGGTGGCCGACTCGACCGGCATAACCACCACCGGCAAGGGCAGGTGGATAGAGCTCAAATGGAACGTAAAGTGCAGCTTCATCAAGCTGCACATTCTGGCCGATGAGGAGTCCCAGAAGATACTGGCGTTCCGCATCACCGACGCCCGTGGGGGGGACGCCAAGAACCTGCCCGGAATGCTGGACCAGGCCCTGGACAGGCTGGGCATCCCGCTGGAGGACCGGGGCGCGGATCCGGCGGTGTCGGTGGAGGTGGACAGCGTCCCGGCCGACGAGAACACGGTGGAGACGGTAACCGAGTATGTGTGCGACTGCGGATGCTGCCAGCCGGTGGCCGCAGAGCGACGCGTCTCCAAGGTGAAGAAACCCCCGGTGGCCATCGTGCGCGGCGACGGCGGGTACGATTCCCGGGATGCATTCTCCCACTGCAGAAAGCGCGGCGTGCGCACCACAATACGCGTGCGCATCGACGCCAGCTGCCGGTCCGACGGCAAGGACAGGGCCCGGTCCGAGGCCGTCCTGGACCAGCTGGGCGGCGGGTGCACCGCCGCGCGGTTCGCCAGAATGGGAAAGGACGAGCGCAAGAGGCACCAGAAGGAGTGGAAGGAGAGGGTCGGGTACAACAGCAGGTGGATGGTGGAGATCATAATATCCTCGTTCAAGCGGCTGCTGGGCGAGGCGCTCCGGGCTGTGAAGCCCGAGTACATCACAATAGAGATCACCACCAAGATAGCCGTGTATAACAAGACCCGGGACGTCATGGGCAGGGCCGTATGGTGAGGCGGGGACCTTGACGCCGGGGTGACTATAACGTCGCCCCGCGCGGTCCGGGGTCCGCATGGCGGCCGGACTGCCCACATCGCGTTAGGTCGCGAATTATGAAACGGTGTCCGTTACAGACCCTTGCATTACATCGCTCCGGCGGAGGCCGCCGGTATCCGGATACAGGGCGCCAACAAATTCTAGGCAATCATCCAAGCTGCCGTCAGGTCATGCGACCCGGCGGTCCGAACCATTTTTTGCACAGATTTGACACCGTTTTCGGACGGGGTTATCGCACAGTAACTTGACAACCCGGCGCTTGCCACGTTTTTATAGCAGGCTGGTGGTAGCAGACCATGGACGACTTTGAAAAGGAGTATCCGGGCTTCGACTGGAAGAATACCCCGGCCTACAAGCATCCGGGCGGCAAGGACTGCCCCTGCCCGAAGCACGAGTACATTCGCGAGCAGATAAACTACACCAAACAGATGAACAACCAGCACCAGCAGGCCCAGTTCACGCTCCGGTTCTGTCCTGACCACCACGACGTGTACCATAACGAGGTCATACCTGCAATGCCTCTCAAGTACCGCATCCTGACCAAGATGGCGCTGCGGCTGGGAGCCATCCAGGTGGTGAAGCTGACCCACATGCAGTCGGATCTCTGCTTCTATTGCAAGTTTGGCAGCGGCGGATTCGACAAGAAGACCGAGCTGCCGCCGCTGTAGAGTACCGAGGCGGGTTTTGCCCGGCGGCCAGCTATTGGGGGCTGAGGAGTATCTTGGGCTTGTTGGGGGTGTCGTGGTGGCACTTTTTGCCGCATAGTGGGCACCGCTTGCGGTCCAGCAGCACGCACTGGCATATGTGGGACTTGTAGTATGACTCGGCCGACTTTGTGTACTCGCCGGTGCCGTTGCAGAAGGAGCAGGGGCAGTCCAGAAGGGTGATGGTGCCGCTGCCTTTGCAGACGGGGCAACCCTTACCCATAACAGTGGTGTGCGGCGGCGTGCTTAAATCCTTTACCGATCTGGCGGGCCGCCAGTCGACCGCGCATCGACAGGCTTATACTGAAAGCTGGTGTCGCGCCACCCGTGGCGGTGGAGAACCTAGGCGAGTTCATCCGCATACTGGAGAAGAGCGGCGAGCTGCGCAGGGTGGATGTGGAGGTGGATGCGCATCTGGAGATAGCCGAGATACTGCGCCGCACCATGTACTCTAGTGGTCCGGCAGTCCTGTTCACGAACGTACGCGGTTCGGAAATGCCGGTGCTGGGCAACGCCTTTGGCTCCATGAGGCGCTTGGAGCTGGGTTTGGGAATGACCGACTTTACGCAGATCGGCGAGCGCATAGTCTCCATGACGAAGATGGACGTGCCCTCGGGCATGCTGGGAAAGCTGCGAAAGCTGCCCGAGCTCTCCAAGATGACCGGTTCCTTCCCAAAGCCACAAAAGTCCGGCCCCGTATCGGAGGTGACCAGCGAGCGTCCGTCCTTTGATACCCTGCCAATACTGAAGACTTGGCCCAAGGATGCGGGCAGGTTCATCACGTTTGGGCTGGTGGCCACCAAGCACCCCGAGACCGGCACCCGCAACTTGGGCGTATACCGCATGCAGATCATAGACGAGACCCACGCCATAATGCACTGGCAGAAGCACAAGAGGGGGGCGCACCATGGCGACATCGCCGGGGATCGGGGGGAGCGGATACCGGCTGCCGTGATCATAGGCGGGGATCCGGCCACCGTCTTCTCGGGGGTGGCTCCCGTCCCGGAGGGGCTGGACAAGTACCTCTTTGCTGGCATAACCCGCGGGCAGGGGATACGCACTGTTCCCTGCAGCGGAATAGATCTGGACGTCCCCGCCGAGGCCGAGATAGTATTGGAGGGGTACGTGGATCCGTCCGATCTGCGCACCGAGGGCCCCTTCGGGGATCACACCGGCTACTACACCCCGCCGGAGCCGTACCCGGTGTTCACGCTGACGGGTATCATGCGGAGGCGCAGTCCCGTATACCTGACCACCATAGTGGGCAAGCCGGTGCTGGAGGACGCCTACATAGGCAAGGTGATAGAGCGCTCGTTCCTGCCACTGATGCGAATGTTCCACCCCGAGATAGTGGACTTTGCGATGCCGGCGTCCGGCTGGTTCCAGGGGATGGCCATCATATCCATCAGGAAGCGGTACCCAGGCCAGGCGCGCAAGGTCATGATGGGCCTGTGGGGCACCGGCCAGCTCTCCCTCACCAAGATATTCGTGGTGGTGGACCATGACGTTAACGTGCACGACATCAACGATGTAATCTGGGCCGTCACCACACGGGCGGACGCGGCCCGGGACACCATGATCGTGGAGAGTGCCCCCACCGACAACCTGGACCCGGCATCGCCCCTAGTGAACCTGGGCTCCAAGATGGGCATAGACGCCACCCAGAAGACCCCGCAGGAGGGGTTCGCCCGGCCGGTGCAGGAGCAGGTGGCCCCGGATCCGGAGACGGCCGGCAGGGTGGATTCGCGCTGGGCCGACTACGGCCTATAGCATGTTGTAAAAGTTGTCCCGTTCGGCCGGAACGTACCCGGCTTGTAGTACGGCCCCCCTTATGCGGGAGTCGGTGAGCTCGGTGGAGCGGGCTCCTGTACAGGAGACCACCTCCTCGCCTATGAGGGTGCCGCCAAAGTCGTCGGCCCCGTACGCCAGGGCCATCTGGGCCATGCCTATGCCGTTGGTAAGCCAGGACGACTGTATGTGGGATATGAGGCCGTCGTAGACCAGCCTTGATATGGCGATCATCTTGAGCAGCCGCAGCCCGCCGGTGCCATGGGTTACAGTGCCGTCCGCCTGTAGCAGCGTGTTGTTGGGCTCAAAGTTCCAGGGTATGAACGCCATAAAGCCCCCCGTCTTCTCCTGGAGCCGGACTATGCTGTACATGTGGTCGACTATGTCCCGGTATGACTCCACGTGCCCGTACATCATGGTGGCCGACGCGGGGAGCCCCAGGCCGTGGGCCTCCTCCATTATGCGCAGCCAGTCGTTGCTGGATATCTTCTTGGGGCTGATTATCTCCTTGACGCTGTCTACGAGTATCTCGGCTCCGGCCCCCGGGACGGACTGGAGCCCGGCATCCTTCAGCCTGGACAGCACCTCGAGGGTGGATGTCTTCTCCACCCTGGATATCATGTCTATCTCCGAGGCCGAGAGGCCGTGCACGCCCACCTGGGGGAACTCGGACCGTATGGCCGAGAACGCCTCCTCGTAGTACTCTATACCCAAGGCGGGGTTGTGGCCGCCCTGAATCAGGGCCTGGCGTATGCCGAACATCTCCCAGGCGGTCTTTACCCGGGCCCTTATCTGTGAGAGCGTTAGGGTGTAGGACTCGGCATGCATGGGGGGCCTGTAAAAGGCGCAGAACTTGCAGTCGGTGACGCAGACGTTGGTGTAGTTGAGTATGATGTTGTTGATGTATGTGGCGGTCTTGCCGAACCTCCTCCGGGCAAGGACGCCGGCAGCCTCCCCGATCATGTGTATGTCGTCTGACTCCAGCAGCATGAGGCAGTCGTCCTCCGAGGGCCTCCTGCCCTGCAGGGCCTCATCCAGTATGTGCCCTATGTCACTGGCGAGAATTTGCTCGGTGATACTCAAGGGCAGTCTTTGACAGTTCCCTTCACTTGATATTTAATTCTTAGAGATCTGGCTCGTGTATACGCCCAACCCCCCATAACCCGCTTAAGGCGACGGGGTGATCAGCATAGGCAAGATCATACATGCATGTCGATCCCAACCACACAGTGAATGAGGCGGAAGCACGCAAGGTGGCATACGAAAGGCAGGTACTCCTGCTGGGGGACGACCTGCAGAAGTATATGGGGAGATGGCGGAGCGTCGCAGCATCATTCGAGAGTGACGACGAGATGACGGGTCTGAAGAACAACAATAGCGCGCCTCACAGGCGGGATAGACACTCTGGACGAGACCGTACGCCGCATCATGCATGAAGGCGGCGGCAATGGCAGGCTCCACTGGCGGTACGAGAACCCCCGCACCACCGGGGAGACGGCGTGGAACAACAGCCGAAAGGGGCTGCCCGACGAGGAGGAGCGGCGCGCCGCAGCACTGCAGGACAGGATCATTCCACCAAAGACGGTGGGCCCGCCGGCAGGCCACCCGGATACCGGCACACCTTCGGCGGGCCGGTCACATACCGCGGCACGCCGCCGTGTCCGGTTTGCGGCATGGCGTGTTCTGCCACGTTCCTGCCCAAGACGATGCTGGATTTTGACGGCGGCTTCTGTCACATTGCCGATGCGTGAAAGTTTGGCGATATGCCAAGATCGTGCTTTTCAGTCAGGCGGGGGGAGGAGCTGGGCGCGTACGCTCGCCTATATGTGTACATTAAAATAAGCCCCGGATTTTGTCGTGCCACATGTCTACCAACTACAAGGACAAAATTGGCGAATTGGTTGGAGTGGAAGTAATAGAAAAGAACGGTATCGACGTTGAAAAGCTCCGTCAGCTCTTGCTGGCAGGAGTAGGCGCAGAGTTTACCACCTACTATTACTATACGATACTCCGCATGCACTGTACCGGACAGGATGGCGAAGGCCTAAAGGAGATAGTAGAGGATGCAAGAATAGAGGACCGCAATCACTTTGAGGCAATGGTTCCGCGTCTCTATGAGATCGGCGGCGCTCTTCCGAGAGACATCCGCAAGTTTGCCGATATTGCAGGTTGCCCGGATGCGTATCTTCCAGACAACTGGGAGGATGTAGAGGAGATCCTCAAGGTCCTGCTGGAAGCGGAGAGGTGCGCAATTCGCTCTTGGGGCGAGGTGTGTGACTACACCCAGAATAAAGACCACAGAACCTATGCCATTGCACAAGCCATAATGCAGGAAGAGATAGAACATGAAGCGTGGTTTGTAGAGCTTCTCACAAAGAGGCCGTCGGGCCACTTTAGGCGCTCCTTTGTGGGCCAGTCGCCTCACACCAAGGGACAAGGCGGACTCATCCATCTCTAATCAATTATAACACTCCTTCTTTGTTTTCAGTTATGGCCAAGATATGCCGGTCGGATGACATCCCAGAGGGCTCTCTAAAAAAGTTCACCGTGGGCCGGATTGATATTGCAGTGGGTCGGAGAAACAACACGCTATTTGCATGCAGCAACTGGTGTCCTCACAGGGGGGCCTCAATGCACAAGGGATACTACAAGGACAATAATATAGTCTGCTACATGCACAATTACGAGTTTGATGTGTGTACCGGAAGGCTCACAAACATGAAATCCTGGAAGAAGAGCAAGACGTGGGTAGAACAGGACCCCGCCTGGCGTGCATCTGGCGACCTTGTCATTTATGATGTGCTGGATGATGGCGGTTGGATACATGTACTGGTGCCAGGTTCAGAAAAGCAAAGCTGACGGGTCTCCTGCTTGAGTCTGGAACTTGGTACCTGTTTTGTTTTTCCGGAAACTGCCTGGTGTGGTGGTTGATCCGTCCAACCCACATGATCAGGGGTGGCCGACTGCTGAGCCGGCGCCATGCGCCAGTTGGTGGCTACTGCATACGTCTAGATCCAGCTCCCTATGTCACATGTCGACCTAAGCCGCCACACTCGATACGACCACGGCACGCCGATTTGGCTCCTCACACTAGACCGGGCGCGGCCGTCACACACCAGACAGCTCCCCACCGTCGGGGGCTGGTGTGTAAATTATTCGCGCTAGACCCGCTCCGGCCGCCGTGTCCTAGCCGGCGGAGTCCTGTCGCTTGCCGGGCACTTTCAGATGATATTGTTCAACTTTGGACGGGTAAGACGTCAGGCGCGCTTCGCACGCGCCATGCCGAAGGTCTGAATCGGTATGCTGGAACGGTGGCGCACTCAAACTGGTTGGGGGTGCGGATGCTCCGGGCGGTTGACCGCCCCTTGGCGAACCGGCGCCGGTTGTCCTGGCGCACGAACCTGCAGTGCAACTGGTGCCGCCGAGTCTCCTCGGCCCCGAATGCGCCCTCGATCAGAGGCCTCCACCTGTGCCCGCTGCTGTTGAACATCATGGCCGCCTTCCCTTTGTTTGGCTTGCTCCGGTTGGCGGTACCCTTCCTCTGCCTGATGTTGAGTGATATGTCCATCTGGAACATCTCCTCGCAGTTGCTTTTGGAGCCGTATCTCTTGCCGGCGTTGAACGTGCGCCCGGACACGTCTAATCCGCGGAGACTGATCTCGACCAGCATGTCCAGAAACACCACGATGTCTTGATGCTGCTGGCGTGGAGATCGCCGACAGTATGATCTGCAGCCCCAGAACGACTGTGATGTAGTACTTTCAATCTGTCTTTTGGTGCGTCTCGACCGCATCACACTCCTTTATGTTGGGCCTCTAGGCCGTCTCGTGCCTGGCGGTCTCTGGAGCTGCTGTTGGCCTCTAGGGGCCGGTAGATCTTGTGGCCTCGGCCAGGCAGCGGCGGGCCGTCTTGGTCAGTACCATATCTATCTATTCATCGGAAACGTCCCCGATGTGCTTGGCCGGCCTGGAATGGTCTGGCATGGACTTATTGTCCCAGGGTGGGCGCGTGTCCCGCAGGTATGCCATAACTCCGAGGTAGGCGTCGTTGTCGGCCATCATGGCATGGTACAAAAAGTCGATCTTGACATTGGAGTGCACCGCGGCGCGGCCCCGGTTACTCCTTGCGCGGCCATGGTTTCTTCTGGCTCAGCTCCAGCAGCATGCTTCTCAGGCTGGGCTTTTCGATATCGCTCATATTCCAAATGTTGGGGGTGCCTAATCGGGCCGTGTACGCCATTCCAGCGGCATTTCAGCTGCTGACAATCCAAAAGGCGCGCTTGGGCTAGGCCCGAATAGGTATGTTGTCCGGTCACATTATCAGGCTTGTACTCCATCGAACCGGTCCAGCACCATGGCCAGCGTGACCACGAACCTCCCGTTGAGGCTGTAATGGCGGTGATTGTGCACGAACTGGAACGACTTGACATAGAATGCCAGGTGCCACTTGCTGACGCCGCGGTGTTTTTTCAGCCACCATTTGGACAGGCCTATCCGGCACTCGCAGTTATTGGTGTGGATTTCGTTGCACTCGCCGGAGGCGTACTCGCCCTCGCCATGGTTTACGGTGTGGTGGTCGTACCCCCGCTCCTTGAGGCGCTTGTAGGCGGTGTGCTCGTCGGTCATCACTGTGGAGCCGGGCTCTATACGCTCCTGTACCATGTCGGCCAGGGTCTTTCCATCGCGCGGCACGTCCATTATCGTAATATCCGGCTCGTCTTCTGTGGCCCGCTGAAAGTATATGGTGGACATTGGCATGTTCTTTTCGAACGTGCTGCGGCCGGGCCCGTGGGGAAGGCCGCGGCGGCTGGGAACGGTGCGGTCCTCGCCGTTGGTATCCAGCGCCACCCCTTTGGAGCCGGCCTTGACGTATGCCTCGTCGGTCTCGCATGTTCCCTTCAGCGGCTTCTCCGGCAGGCCGTGTATCCGTTTCATGATGCGGCGCATCATATAGTAGGTGGTCTTGTAGGCTTGTCCAGTCGCCTGGGAGATGAACATTATCGAGACGCCGTTGAGCGGGCCGCACAGAAAGAGCCACAGCGCCAGCATCCAGTCGCCGATGCTGACGTGTTTGTAATGGAGGAGGGAGCCGGTCTTGTCGTTGAAGGTCTTGCAGCAGTCCTTGCAGGTGTACCGCTGCAGGTTTTTCTGGTAGAGGCAGTATTTGACGACGTTCCTATGCTTGCAGTCGGGACAAAACACCCCGCCGTGCCACCGCACCATCCGGAACAGCTCTGCTGCCGCTGCGCCGTCGGCAAACAGGACAAGCAGCGTCAGGAGGGGGCCGCGTCCCGTCGCTCTCCTTTTTTGTTTCCTGGCTCCTGCCATGGGGGCGGGGGGGATCTGAGGTTATAGATCTCTTTCGGTCTAACCACGCGGTTAAGGGCCGCAACTACCCCCACGATTCGGAATATGAGCGTTCGATATTCTTTGCAAACTCATAGTGCCGCCAGTATCTCTCCCGTCTGTTGCGGGTGATTATTACTATGATAAACAATCTAATCCTCAAATATTTGTTTGTATTATACCGTACTAAAATAATTATCAAATAATAAGCAAATTACACATCAACCCCAGATACATCAAAAAATTAAATAGATAGCAGGGGGCAGCAACCTAAATGTCGACTAGACAACGCAAACCCAAGGTAACCAAGGATGACCTTCTAGCGATGATAGACGAGCTGGATGCAAGGCTGGACAAGCTGAAAGGGAGTGTGGCAGCGGAAGAACCGCCGAAAGCCGCTCCCGAACCGGCACCAGAGCCCGCACCCGAGGCGGCCCCAGAACCGGCACCCGAGCCCGCTCCCGAACCGGCACCCGAGTCTCCGAGAGGATCCCTGCCCAAGGGCATGAAGCCCCCAACACCTGAGGTGGCCCCAGAGCCCGCTCCAGAACCGGCACCCGAGTCTCCGAGGGGATCCCTGCCCAAGGGCATGAAGCCCCCAACACCTGAGGCGGCCCCAGAGCCAGCCCCAGAACCGGCACCCGAGCCCGCTCCCGAACCGGCACCCGAGTCTCCGAGAGGATCCCTGCCCAAGGGAATGAAACCTCCGGGGCCAGCCGAGACCAAGCCGCAGCCGGCCGAGTCCGCGCCAGCGGGAAACATCAACGACGCGCTGGAGAAGGTGTACAGATCCATTGCCATGACGGACTTCCACGATTACCGTGCCAAGGTAACCGGATACTCTCCGGCCCCCAACAGGTACTTTGTACGCAGGACCGCACCCGCCGGGCACGTTCCGACCGAACCCAGCTGGAACGAGCAGAAGGCCAAGGTAACGGGATACACACAGCCGTCCAACCAGTACTTTGCGACTAGGGCCAGACTGGCGTACCATCCCCCGGACAGGACGTTTGGTGGATACGGCCTGAAGGCGGAGGGTTCTCCGCAGAAGGCGCAGCAGACCCAGCAGACGCAGCAGGCCCCGCCTCCTCCTCCCCCTCCTCCACCGCAACAGACGCAGCAGGCCCCGCCTCCTCCTCCCTCACAGCAGGCTAAGTCAAGGCAGGAGGAGCTGGCAAAGTATGAGGCCGAGTATCTGAAGCGCATGGAGACCGCCAAGGCCCCGCCACCTCCATCCCCGCAGGATGCCGCCCGCAAGGCTCAGGAAGAGGCCGCAAAGCTGGCGCAGCAGGCTGCCGCCGCCCAAGAGGCTGCAAGGGCAGCTCAGGAGAAGGCCGCAGAGGCTGCAAAGGCAGCCGAAGCAGCAAGGGCCGCCGAAGCTGCAAAGGCAGGAGCGAACAAAGCCGCCGAGGCGCCGAAGCGCTCCCGGGGCACGCTTCCCAAGGGATTCTGATTTACAACCTCTCTTTATTTTGTAAATGACTCTAGGACCTGACGCGCGTGTCCTTTCGGCTTCACCTTCGCAAAGACCCTGAACACCGTGCCGGATTCGTCCACCAGAAACGTGCTTCTGTTGACGCCCATGTACTCGCGGCCCATGAACTTTTTGGGCCCCCACACACCAAAGGCGTTTGCCAGGGCCTTGTCGGTGTCGGCTAGGAGGGGATATGGTATGTTCATCTTGTTGCAGAACTTTTGGTGCGACTCGGCCGTGTCCGGGCTGACGCCCAGTATGCGGATGCCCGCCTTCTCGAACGTCCCGTACGCCTTTGTGAACTCGTCTGCCTCGGTGGTACAGCCGGGCGTAAAGTCGCGGGGATAAAAGTAGACGACGTACCTTTCGCCGGCCATCTCCGAGGAGCGCACAACCTCGCCGGTCTGGCTCTGCAGCTCAAAATCCGGTACCCGGTCGCCTTCTTGTATCACTGCGCCATTTTGGCATTTGGCGCCGCTTAATATTTGCTGGTGCGGTCATGTCGTGGAGTGGCGTTCCGAACGGCCGACGCCCTCATGCATGGAACTGGTGCGGCCGTGCATACGCGTCATTCAGCGGCACTAGGCCGCCGCATTGAGTGTGTCCGGATAGCCTAGGATGCAACGGGCAGGAGCCTTTTGCCCATTTCATTGATCGCGGGCGCACCGTGCGGCATCCGCGCAGACACACCCTTGGGCGCGAGCATCTTGCACCGCCGGACGGCTGATCGCAGCCCCCTGATCCCGCCACCATATCCACCACATGGAATTCGTCTCCGAGGCGCAGTCCGGGCCCCACTCCTCGAGAGCCCAGGGGGTGGACCGGCGGGAGAACACCGGCCGCAGCCCGGACCGGGTGACGGACAGTCTCCGCGGCGCAGTCTCCCAGCGACCAGAAATGCTGGTACCATTGTTTTTAAATGGGCGACGCTTGCCTCGGCACATGGTCTGGGGCCTTCAGGTGCGTCTGTCCCGCATACTTCGAGGCGGCAGGATGCTCTGCATCCCGATGGACCACGGCATATCCAACGGCCCCATACCGGGCCTGGAGGACCCCTCGCTAATAATACGCGAGTGCGCCCCGGCCGGCCTCACCAGCGTCATAATAAACAAGGGCATACTAAAGTCGCTGGACGCGGTTCCGTCCGTCGGGGTGCTGGTGCACTTCTCCAGCAGCACCTCCCGGTCCCTTTCGCCCAACCGCAAGATGCTCACCGGCAGCGTGGAGGAGGCGGTCCGGATGGGCGCCGACGGCGTCTCGCTGCACATCAACATAGGCGGCCGCGAAGAGCCCGAGATGCTGCAGGACCTGGGGATGGTGGCAGAACGGTGCCAGAATTGGGGCATGCCGCTGCTGGCCATGATGTATCCCCGGGGCGAGAACGTCGCCAACCCGCACGATCCCGAGATCGTCGCCCATGCCGCCCGGATAGGCGCCGAGTGCGGCGCCGACATAGTCAAGACCGTGTACACGGGGGACGTGGACTCCTTTGCCGGCATAGTGAGGAGCACGCCGGTTCCGGTGGTGGTGGCCGGCGGCCCGAAGGTGGAGTCGGACGCCGACCTGCTGCGCATGACCCAGGAGGTGATGGAGGCCGGGGCCGCCGGCGTCACGTACGGCCGGAACGTATTCGCGCACCGCAACCCCCCTGCGATTACCAGGGCACTGGCCCGCATCATATTCGACGGCGAGAAGGCCGAGTCGGTGGGGGACCTTGGATAGGGGGCGGGAGCTGATAGTGGCCCCGGCCACCGCCGACGGGCAGTTTCTCAAGGAGATTGCAGAGATGGGAATCAGGACGATACTGGCCGATCCGGCCACCGCCGCGGACCTGCCCGTGTCGGTCATGCACCGCCGGGAGGACTCCACGTACGTCCTGACCGGCGCCGCGGGCGAGCAGACCGGACGGCGTTACCGCATACTGTCCAACGCCGACATAGATGCCATGCTGGCAGACGCCGCCGCGGGCCTGGACTTTGTGATTGCGGACGTGGACGACTGGAAGATCATCCCGCTGGAGAACGCCATAGCCAAGCTGCACGACGTCGACACCCGCATAATCGCCTCGGCCGGCACGGCCGATGAGGCGCGCAAGATGTTCTCCATACTGGACATAGGCGTCGACGCCGTAATCCTGGAGACCTCCTCTGCCGACGAGGTGTCCTCCGCGCTGGAGTACCTGGCGTCCACCACGTTCGAGGTGGTTCCGGCCCGGGTCACCGCCATACGCGAGACCGGCGACGGCGAGCGGGTCTGCGTGGACACCACGTCCATGCTGAAGATGGGGGAGGGGATGCTGGTCGGCAACCGGTCCAACTTTCTGTTCCTGGTACACAACGAGTCGGTGGGCTCCTCGTTCACGTCCCCGCGGCCGTTCCGGGTGAATGCGGGCGCCGTCCACTGCTATACGCTGTCGCCGAGCGGCAACACGATGTACCTCTCGGAGCTGGAGGGGGGCTCGGAGGTGCTGGCGGTCAACCAGGAGGGCAGGTCGCGGCGCGTTACGGTCGGCCGCTCCAAGATAGAGAGCAGGCCCATGCTGTTCGTGGGGGCCGCCACCGATACGGAGTCGGGCGGAATAATAGCGCAGAACGCCGAGACCATACGGTTCGTGCGGCCCGGCGGGGAGCTGGTGTCGGTCACGCACCTGAAGGAGGGGGATCAGATACTGGTGTACGCGACGCCGGCGGCCGGAAGGCACTTTGGCATGAAGGTGGACAGCGAATACATCCTGGAGAAATGAAGTACACCACGTGCGCCTCTGTGGCCGCCGACACGCCCGAGGGGATGCGCCGCGATCTGGATGTGGCCCTGGAGTCGTCAAAGTACGCGGAAGTACGCCTGGACTATCTGGACGCGTCCGAAGTGGAGACATTCCTTGAGTCGGTCTCCTCCAGGATGGGCCGCACCATACTCACGCTGCGTTCGCGCAAGGAGGGGGGACGGTTCGGGGGGACCGAGGCCGAGCGTATACGGCTGCTGGAGGGGGCGGCCACATATGGGCCCTTCCTGCTGGACGTCGAGTACAACACGCTGCTGAACAATCCGGGACTGCGGAGCCGCCTGGACACAGACATCCTGGCATCCTGGCACGACCTCCGGGGGAGCCCGCCGGTGGCACCGCTCCGGCGCCGCATGGGGGAGATGGGCAAGTATTCGGACTGGGTAAAGATGGTCGTGACCGCCGATGCCGGGTACGGCGCCGCGGCCATACTGAGCCTGTATGCGTACCGCGGCAGGACCAACCTGGTGGCGTTTGCCATGGGGGACGCGGGCCGCTTCACCCGGCTGTGTTCCATGCACCTGGGGTGCCCGTTCATGTACGTGTCGCTGGGGGATCCGGTGGCCCCGGGCCAGTACTCGCTGGAGGATGCCCGACGCCTGTCCGGGGTCATGTAGCATGGTGCGGACGTTTGCCGTGATAGGGGACCCCATAGACCATTCGCTGTCGCCGGCCATGCACAACGCCGCGTTTCTGGAGGCCCGCATGGACTGCACGTACATAGCGTACCGCGTGCCGAGGGGGGATCTGTCCGCGGGCCTGGACTCCCTCCGGGCCGCCGGGATAGAGGGGTACAACGTGACCATACCCCACAAGGTGGCCATAATGGAACGGCTGGACTCGGTCTCCGAGGAGTGCAGCCTCATAGGCGCCGCCAACCTAGTGCATGACCGCGGTGGCCGGCGGCGCGGCTTCAACACCGACATGGAGGGGTTCCTGAGGCCCCTCCTGTCCCGGAACGTGCCCCTGTCCGGGTGCCGCGTGCTGCTGCTGGGCGCCGGCGGGGCGGCCCGGGCCGGCGCGTCGGGGCTGGCAGCCCGGGGCGCGTCCCACATACACGTCTGCAACCGGGATACCGGGAAGGCGCGGGGCCTGGCGGAGCACTGCTCCAGGATGGGGGCGTCCTCGAGCTCGGGCCCGCTGCCCTCGTACGTGGAGGGGGGCTTTGATCTGGTGGTGAACGCCACCTCGGTCGGGATGAACGGCGGCCCGTCCCCGGTGGACATGGGCAGGGTGCCGCCGGAAGTGGTGGCGTATGATATGGTGTACACGCCCGTCCGCACCTCGTTTCTGGAGCAGGCGGAGGGGGCCGGCGCCACCACCATACCAGGCTGGGAGATGCTGCTGCACCAGGCCGCCCTCTCTTTCTTTATACTGCACGGCAGGAATGCTCCCGTGCCGGCTATGAAGCGGGCTCTTTTGGGGGTGTTCGACTGAGGGGGGCGACCGCCACGGTGCACGGCGCCGTATCCTTGGTGAACGCCGTCGCCACCGGGTACGGGGCCACCATGGGGACAACGCTGGTCACCACGGCCCGCGTCACGGCAGTCCCCGGCAAGGGGGTATCGATAAACTCCCGCAGCCAGAGCTCCCGGCTGCTGAACATGACCATATGCAACGTGGTTCCCAAGGACGAGCTGCGGCGCCACCGCATAAGCGTCCAGGTCACGTCCCAGGTGCCCACCGGCTGCGGCCTGAAGAGCTCCAGCTCCGTATCCACGGCGGTGGCCATGGCGTGCGCCCGCATATTCAATCCGGACATGGGCGAGAAGGAGGTGCTGGCCGCCGGCGTGGACGCGTCCATACGCTCGGGTGTCAGCGTTACAGGCGCGTACGACGACGTGTGCGGCTGCTATTATGGTGGGTTCAACGTCACGCACAACTCTCGCTCCAGGCTGGTGGAGCACCGGCGAGCCCCGCCCGGGCTGGTCTCGGTGATATTCGTGCCCGAGAACCGCCGCCGCCGCAGCGTCCGGAACCTGAGGAGCATGGCCAAGGTTCTGAGCATGGCCTGGAAGGCGGCCCGGGAGGGGCGCCACTGGGAGGCCATGATTATGAACGGGCTGGCCGTCTCCCCGGTGCTGGGCCCCGACCCGTACCTGCTCAACTCCCTGCTGGATGCCGGAGCCTTGGGGGCCTCCCTCTCCGGGAACGGGCCGGCCGTTGCGGCGGCGGTGAGGGCCGGGGGGGAGCGGGACGTTGAGAAGGTCTTCAAGCCGCTGGAGGGCCGCACCATAATAACCCCGGTCAACAACAAGAAGGCGTTCTCCGATGAACTGTAGCGTATCGCGTTCCACGCTCTCCGGCGACATATCGTGCCCCCCCAACAAGAGCTATACCCACCGGGCCGTGTTCTTGGCGTCGATGGCCGGCGGAGGCAGCGTGGTGGAGGGGGCGCTGCTATCGGGCGACACACTCTCCACCATAGAGGCGTGCCGCAGAATGGGCGCCGACATGGATGTGCGCGGCGACCGCGTCACGGTGCGCAGGGGGGTGGCTCTCTCGTGCGATGTGACGATCGATGCGGCAAACTCGGGCACCACCATACGCATGGCCGCCGCGCTGGCGTCGCTGTACGGGCACACTGCCACCCTTACGGGGGATGCCAGCCTGCAGGAGAGGCCCATGCAGCCGCTGCTTGACGCGCTGGGCGCCCTGGGGGCCAAGTGCACGTCCCGGGGCGGCCGCCCCCCGGTGACCGTATCGGGTCCGATATCCGGCGGGGCGGTGTCCATACGTGGAAACGTCTCCAGCCAGTTCGTCTCGGCCCTGGCGATGATCGCTCCCATGGCACCCCGGGGCATGGACATAACGATAGAGGGCCAGATGGTATCGAGGCCGTACCTGGACATGACCCTGGCAGCGATGCGGCGGTTTGGCGTCTCGGCGAGGACCATCATACCATACCGCAGCTACGAGATACGCCCGGCCAGGTACGAGCCTGCCAGGTTCGCCGTCCCAATGGACTTTTCCAGCCTGGCGCTGCTGCTGTCCGCCGCGGTTCTGTGCGGCGACGGCTCCCTCCGCGTTCGCGGTGGGATGGACGGCCTCCCCCAGGGGGACGAGGCGTTTCTGGACATACTGGAGATGATGCGCGTGGCAGTGAGCGTGGGCGAGGACACCGTGTCGGTCGCGCCGCCGGAGCGGCTGGGCGGCGGAACCTTTGACCTGGGCAACTCGCCGGACCTGCTGCCGCCGCTGGCCATACTGGCGCTAAAGTCCGAGCAGCCTATAGTGATAACCGGCGTGGGACACGCCCGCCTCAAGGAGACCGACCGCATATCCATAATATCGTCGGAGCTGCCCAAGATGGGAGTGCGCATAGACGAGCGGCCCGACGGCATGACACTGCACCCGCCCCGCCGGGTGCGGGGGGCGGCGCTAGATCCGCGGCACGACCACCGGCTGTTCATGGCGTTCTGTATCGCGGGGATGTACGCGGGGGAATCGACCGTGTCTGGGGCCGAGTCGGCCGCCGTCTCGTACCCGGAGTTCGTACGGGATATGGTGGCGGCCGGTGGCGTCCTGGATATCGCGTGAGCGGGACATCGAGTATGATGGGCTACAGGGAATATCCTCTCTGGACCGGAACCACAAGCCCCCGGTTCCGGGGCGGGCCGCCGAGCGCGTGGCTGTAGTCCCCGGCATTACCATGGCCGGCCCGGACAGGCTCGGACAATCCAGTGGGCGTATGCGTTCAGGTTCCCCCACGAGGTATGACTCTTGAACCTGCCGGTTGCTGTCTGGCGTCTGCTGCAGGACACCACGGCCAACAGTTGGCATCGACAACCATGATGTGATGAGGCACCACCCGCTGGGCCCGTCTGGAGGGGGATCTGAACGCGCAGTGATTCGCAAAAAGATTCGGACAAAACTAGGGTGGATCTGGGTGTATGTAGAGCCCGTGGCGCGTGATGACCTGCTCCGAGGTCCTGCCTTTCCGGGTTTCTTGTATCCTGTGCCTGCCCGGTTCTTTTGCAAACCGTGTTGATGCCGTCTTCCAAGAGAACCGCCTGCCCTGCTCTGACAGACTAGTTAAGATCGTAGTGGCGAATTCCACGGTTCGCCATCAGCCCTTGCGGGAGGACCGGCTGACATACTATTAATAAGCTGTCGCGTCCCTCATACCACATGGCACTGAAAACCATACCCACACTAACAAAGCGCGAATGGGACGAGCTGTGCGAGGATCTTGAGCGCGGCCCCAGCAAGGCGCAACAGGAATACGTCCGGGAGTCGGTCAGGACGATCAAGAGCCTAAAGTCGGTTGTCAAGAGTTGGAAATAGACTGGAGGCGGGTTTCGGTCAGCACACTATCGGATGACACGCCTGGGATCCACACTTTCAAGAACCGCATAGACGGCATGGCAAAGTACCTGCGCGAGGCAGCCCTGCCAGACCAGCGCAGGCGCATTGGCGTGCAGCTAAGCCAAATCTGATCTGTATGAGTCAAGGGCAGAAGCGTATCGTCTTCTCTGCAGATGGGTTTGCGCGGGCTGCATGCCCGCTCATGAACGGCATGGTACGTCAAAACATCCACGATGGCCCCGCCGGGCGGCCACATGGTGCATCCGGTCCGGCATGGCCCGTGCCACGCACGGCCGGCGGCGGGGCGCCTTGGCTGTCTGCCGCACAACCCGCCGGCATGTGCGCAGCGTCCCCCGCACCGACCATGCATCCTGATGCGACCCCGGTACCATGCCTAGCCGGACGTGCCGCCGGGCGGCGGCCCCGGCCCCGTCCCGTCGGCGAGCGCCCGGAGAATCTCCTTGAACGCCAGCTGCGTGATCGTCCTTTTGCGGCGCGCCAGGGGCAGTCCGGAGGCGGATAGCAGCGCCCTTGCCATTACCCACATGTTGAAGACCATAAGCGAGTATATGAAGCAGAACAGGCGCGCCCCAAGCCTGCGGCTGCGCGTCTTTGCCCTCATCGCCTCCACCTTGGCATATCCGGACTCTATCCCCCACCTGACGGCGTATATGATCACGTCCACCCAGGGCATGTTGGTGGCAAACCCGATGTATCTGTTCTCGGGCGCCGCAGGCGCCTTCTTGGAGTCGCGCCTGCGCCTCTCCACGACGACCATGTTGTACGGGGCCGTCTCACCGGACCCGGCCAGGGTGCAGGATATGGTGTCTCGGCGCGGATCCGCCGCGAAGCGGCGCAGGCTCTCCACCACGCCGTGCGTGTTGCGGCAGGGCATCAGGTAGTTGATTCCCAGCTCGTTCAGGTTGGCTATGTTCTCGGCCGAGAAGAACTCGCGGTCGAACAGGCACAGCTTGATCCGTATGCCGTCCGCCACGCACCGTTCCATGAGGGCGCGCACCATCCCCGGCACCGACTCGAGCGCCGGGACCGGCAGGCACCCCAGGTGGAGGCGGGCCCCGTCGTTGACGCACTGTATGGTGACATAACGCTCAAAGTACTTGGTCCCGTTCTTGTACCTGGACCTGGTCAGCTCCTCGCCGCGCGTCCGGTCGTACCTAGGCACCAGGTGCATGTCCACGGCTACGACCAGGCCGTCCTCGGGCAGCATCCCCAGCGCCCTCAGCCTGCGCAGCTGGTCTGATATAGTCTCCGAGAGCATGGCCTGTACCGCATCGGCGTCCACGGCGGCCAGCCGCGTGCGGTACCACTCGTCGCTGGGGGAGGTCCCGCCCCCGGCCCCCAGTATGTCGCGGCCCGTCAGCCGGCCGGAGGCGCATCCGCCCACCGAGGCGTCCGAGCTGGCGGCCCGCATCATCCCCCGGTTAAAGTCGCGTATGCCATATGCTGCGTTGTATCTGGACGAGACGCGCACGAGCGGGGAGACGGCTTCCTCCAGCCGTTCCATGACGCCGGTCCGTATGCCGGGGTTGTTCCTGATCTCGCGCTCGGCGAGGCGCGCCTGGCGGCTCATGCGGCGCGGCGCCTCCCCGCCGGCTCATGCGGAGCCGCCTCCGCATCCTTATATCCCGTTCCTGCCCGGTCATACCGGTGTGCCTGTCCCCTCATTTGTAGCTGACTGGGGGGACTTGCACCCCTATGCCGTTTAGCCACCATTGTCTATAATGATCGATCTGGTGTGAATCATTCTTGATCTGGGCACGGCTCACCTATTGATCTTATTTTTGTGTGCCCGGTAGGATAGGCGGAGCACTTATGGCTTAGCTGGCGTGACAAAAACGTTCGTATACGGCGACGCCATACTGGGATTCGTTACGTTGGCCACCGCCTCCGTCAGGAGCCGCGACGTGGAAGGCGGGGCAAGTGGTTGAGGTTCGGCGAAGTCCCCGCGCTGCTCATAGGACAACTGGCCACCCACTTGGAGTACGAGGGGCGGCACGTCGGCAGAACTCTAGTCAGCCTAGCCGTTGCGGAGGCCGTAGACCTATCGAGGCGCGTCGGGTGCAGGCTGGTCGTGCTCCACCCACGCAAGGACGCCATATCGTGGTATGAGTCGCAGAACTTCAAGATGAGTTCTACCAAGAATCTCATGTACCTCGATATAGGTTCCGACTATGGATGAGCCTGTCCAAGCGCGGAGCATCACACACCCCGGTTTTGTTCCAAAAATGGCATTCCTAGCCCGTTAAGTTCTTTTGAGTTAACGCATGGTGCCGATGCGTCATGGTGATTGTGCCTGCGCACTTCCGCACCGCCCACCGGCCCGACCGCCCGGCTTGGCGTCTTCCCCGAACACGAGCAGGGGGCCGGGTTGGCACTGCGACTTAAGCCTCCCCGGGTGGACTGCCACGCGTTAATGCAAAAAAATCGGCACCGCCAAAAGCTGATAAGTATGGGGTGCCCGATACGGTACGGAGGGCATGCGATGGTCAAGCCAGAGTACCTGGAGGAGATGCGCCGCCGGCTCACGCCCGAGCAGTTTGGGGTGTGCGCCCACGGCCAAACCGAGCCGCCGTTCACCGGCGCCTACCACAACAACAAGGAGGACGGGGCGTACTCGTGCGTGTTCTGCGGGGCGGCCCTCTTCGACTCCAAGGCAAAGTTCGACTCGGGTACCGGCTGGCCCAGCTTCGCCGACAGCGTAAGGCAGGACGCGGTGGGCAGGAGGACAGATGAGTCGTACGGCATGGTGCGCACCGAGGTGGTCTGCTCCAACTGCGAGTCGCACTTGGGCCATGTCTTCGGCGACGGGCCCGGCCCCACGGGCCTGCGCTACTGCATCAACTCGGCATCGCTCTCGTTCTCCAAACGGGACGGCTAAAACCACCTTTCCAGCGTCTGGCTCTTCTTTTCCAGCGCCTTTCTCATGCGGCCCAGGGCCTGCCCGACCCGGTTCGGGGAAAAGTCGTGCTCGGTCATGTACCGGATTATGCCCTCGTGATCGACGCTCCCGAACCGTATCTCGTCCACGTCGGCGACGTCCGGCTCCAGGAAGATCCTGCGGATCTCTTCGTACGGCGTGGACTCCAGCTTCTCTTGCACCTGCGGTATGTCCTCCAGCCGCCCGTGCTTCTTTATGAGCTTCAAAGCCTTCTTGGGCCCGATGCCGTAGAACCCCGACGGGTTAAAGTCGGTCCCTATCATGATGCCCATGTCGACCAGCTGCTCCCGGCTCAGGCCGGCGCCCTCCAGCACCCGCTCCAGAAGTATAAGCTCCGGCTCCACCGTGACGTAAAAGTTTCTGTTGGGCACCTTTCTCCTGCCGTTGTTGGTAAAGTTGCGGACGAGCCGCCGGGCGCCGAACAGTATGGAGTCGTAGTCCTGGCTGGCCGCCGCCCACGCCTGGCCCGTGGCGGTCAGGCGGGCCGCGGTGGCCTCGCCCTCGGAGGGCGCCTGTACGTGGGGGATGCCGAAGAGGTCCAGCAGCTCCTTGGACTGGTCCACCATCACGTCCTTCAGGGACGTGACCTGCTGGGCGTACTTTCTTGCGGCCTCGTGGTCCCCGTCGGCCATGGCCTTTTCGTACTTTATGGCCGCATCCATCTTGGTCTGCCGGCGCCTCTCGATCTCGGCCGCCTTGAGGGACGGGGACTTGCCGTCGAATACCCATACGGGCTTTATCCCCATAGACAGAAAGCTGGCGTTCCGGTACATCAGCCCGCTCAGGTGGCTGGTGGCGTTGCCCTCCAGGTCGGCGAGGGGCATGCCGTCGCTTCCCCGGATGGTGCTCAGGAACTGGTACAGGGCGTTGTATGCGTCTATGGCCACCACCCGGGTGTTGAACGACTCCAGGGAGGTCTTCTCCCGCAGGGCCACGTCCTTGAGGTTTAGTCCCACACGTGCGGCGCCGAGGCGGCCGTATTTTGGGGTTTGCCGCGCCGGGGTGCGACCGCCTAACCCCCGGCATCGGCCCGGGCGGCGGGGGGCATCTGCTATATTAGGGGCACCGGGCCACTACGCCTGCCAGGGTAGCCAAGCGGTTACGGCGGCGGTCTCGAAAACCGCTACGCGCAAGCGTGCAGGGGTTCGAATCCCTTTCCTGGCGCCATACCGAATCTATGGGGATTGACGTACCCTATGTGTTGTCGAGGGGCGGCCATATCTGGACGTACTGACAGGTGTGGTCCGGACATTATGGGAACTATATACCTGAGTGCGCGCACGTCACGTACGCGTACCTTCCCAGGTGCTTCTCGGCGCTTGATGTCGCGGGACGGTTGCACGCTTGACTCTCGCGCCGCCTTACGGCGTCCGGATCTGCATGCGCCAGTCTTGGCGGCTTCCGGGTCCCTCCCAATTCACGCCTTTCGAGGAAAGTTCCTTCCCCCGCGGGAGCCTTCATTCCGGTTCCCCGTTGAACTATGTTTGCCGACGCGTTGCGGTCGGCGTGGTCATGTCGGCCACATGAGCGGCACAGGAACTTCTCGCCCTTCCGGTTATCCCTATCCGTATATGAGCACACGCAGCATTCCCGGCTGGTGTGCTTTGGGTTCACCTCGACGATGCGGATCCCCATCCGCTCCGCGACGATGCGCACCTTCTCGAGTATCTTGCCGTGGCGTATGTATCTCAAGCCGCGGTTCAGGCCGCGCTTGCTGGAATTGCCGCGCCGAGTCATCGCATCGAGGTCCAAACCCTCGACGCACACCGTATCGACCCCGTAGCATATCTCCTTGGCCAGCAGCCACTCGGCATAGTCGCGGGCGTTGGCGTTGTGCCAGTTGTACGAGTCGCGCTGCCGATTCATCTTTTTGGTGGTGCGGGAGTGCTTGCTGCGCCGTGATATGGCGCGCCGCGCCCCGTCGTTCCACGCCTGGTTGTCGCGGAACGCCGTGGCGGTGTCGAAGCACGCGTATATCGACTTTTCACCGTCGGACTTGCACACCACCGTGGGGTTTGTGATACCACGGTCTATGCCGGCAGCGACGCCGGTGTGGACCGGTTCGGCTTTCGGCAAATTATACACGACGCGCAGCCGGTAGATTCGGTCGCCGGGCTTCACGCGTGCCCACGACCTCGGCGTCACGTCGATGAGGTGGAACGCCCGCGCGCCGTGCAGCCAGTTGTACGGATACTCATATGGTTGTTCCTTGTCCAGCCGAACCACGCCGATGCCCGGCAGCGACGCGTGCCAGTTGTCCACGAACCGCGGCGGAACGTTGCATACGACCGCCATGGTTTCGTTTTCTTTCCGGGAGCGGAACTTCAAATTTCCCTTGCCACGCAGGTTGGAGAGGTCGCATGCCGCGCGCGCCTGTGTGATTGCGGCAGCCTGGTATATGCCCTCCGTTTCCTGCATGTGCGGCGTGGCGCGCCTCACCCCGGTGAACTGTTTTCGCAGGTCGTACTCGGTGAGCGCGGGGTCGGCCAGCAGTCGTTCCACGGCCCAGTTGTACGCGTGCCGCTGGGCTTCCCGTATGTGGTGTGTGTGGCGCGCCTGGGAGTGCTTCAGGTTCATGCGGAGGCCGGCGGCGCGGTACAAGCAGTATGAAGCCGTACCAGTACCCCAAAAAAACGTTTGCCGATGCGAAGTGTGTGGGGATTGTGTTGTTGTAACTCAAGTGTGCGTTTCCAACCTATGAGCACTCAAGTATGTAGTTCCCGACATTATTCTGCGTGGCCTTAAATACCCAAGACGCGTATACTACGCGAAAAGAGATGCCATACGAAGAAGTTTGCTACCAGAGAATGGCAAGGGAGAATCCCGACGAATACCGGACTCTCCGCTACAAAAAATAGTAGTTTCTTTTCCCCTGTTGTTGGTGTCCGGCAGGCCGTATTGCGGCCAGCCGGGTGCTTCTGTCATGTGTTCTGGCAACGGCTGCCGCGCCCCATTGTGTGATTTTGAGTACGACGGCCCGGATCCCGAGCTGGCGCACCGGAGCGTAACCTGCACCCGGCAGGGGCCGGAACGTCCCGTAGATGTCCCTACGGCTTTCCGTCGCCCCGGTATCCGGGTCCCAGCATGTCCTCGGGCCTTGCCTCGTTGTCCCACTTCCCCCGGTAGCCCTTGACCAGGGCGAAGACGCCGGCCCCCAGCAGCGCCAGCACCAGGCCGAAGAACGCCACAGATCCCTGCGCCGCCTCTCCGCAGTCGGTCTCCATCGGGGGTCTGTCCTCCGAGTACTCCATGCAGTCCTCGAACTCGGCGTTCTGGACGTTGGCGGACCTGTAGGCGTCCCCGAACACGCCCAGCACCAGAAACCCGGCAAAGACGAGGGCCACGCCGGCCATTATGAAGCGGATGTCGCTCACGATGTGTATGCCGGCCCGCGCTATTTGAGCATTGCAGGTGTGCCAGAGTGGTTGGGCACCGGCCGGGCGGGCCTACTTTTTGAGTATGGGGTTTCCGTCCGCATCGTTCTGCCTTTCGGAATCAAACGTCTCCATGTGGGCGGGATCCCGGTGCATGTAGCTGTGGGTGGCCCCCTGCTCTTTTCTGCAGAACTTTTTGTGTATGGCGGTCTCCACCTTCAGCGTGGTCTCGTTCTCGTGGAACAGCCTGATTCCGCAGTCCTTGCATATTAACTCGGGCATGGCCGCCGTACGGGAAAAACCGTTTTAATTGTTTGGGATTGTGGTTCTTTCCGTAGGACCGGGGAGGGGACGTATGCTGGAGGGCCGTTTGGAAGATGTGACCGCCCTATCATGTGGTGGCGCCGGTCTCCGCATGCCTACCTCAGGCGGCTTGCTTTTCCGGGACTTCCTGCGCCCCACGCCAGCCATGATCTGGTTATTTATTTACGATCAAAGAGGCAGCTCTTCTGGTTTACTCCGCGTTCTGGGGGGGGGGGGTATCCCCGACCACAAACACAAAAAAGCCGCCCATCCATACGCGCCGACATGTCCCATGCCATCGACATTCTACGGGTGGTGGAGTCGTTCTTCGAGGTGGGCCGCACCAAAGACACGTCGGTACTGCAGCGCATACAGCTCGATGACCCGCGTTTTACCAGCTTCAGCGACGTCCCGCCGTACGATCTCAAGGACTATGAGACAACGCTCACCCTTGAGACGTTGCGCTTCGTCAGCCTGTCCGACTACAGCTACACCCTTGCCCGCCCCAGGGTCAGCGTGTTCGGGGATGCGGCGGTGGTGGCCGTCGAGCTGAACCAAAAGGGCATGCTGGTGGACAACAAGAACTACACCGGCGAGCACGTCTCCATAGACGGCAGGGCGACATTCGTACTGGTCCGGCAGGAAGGCTCCTGGAAGATAGTCCACATACACCTGTCGCGGGTCTGATGGTGTCACGCAGAGAGCACCCGGCCGCAGGCCAGGCACCTCAACCGTACCCCGTCGCCGGCCAGCCGCTCGAACTTTCTGGCGCCGCACGGGCAGACGGGGCATGCCCTCGATGGCGGGGTCAATGGCGGGTTGGGTCCGTGTCAGAGCCGAGTATGGTCCTTACGCGCTCCTCTCCGCCCACCGACTCCACGAACCGGGCCACCGCCGGCGGCACCCGTTCCCTCCAGTCCCCGCCGTCGGCCATCATGCGGCGCAGTACGCTGGCGTTGAACCTCTCCCGATCCACCATGTCGGGCTCGGCCACCTCCGTTCCGTAGTCCCGCAGCAGCATGGCCACGTAGGGGTTGCCGCTGTATATTCTCTGGAACGGCGGCAGGGCAGCCCGGATGTAGGCCGGCCAAGTGGCCACGTTGTGCTGGTTCTCCAGCCCCAGTATCATGTATCTGCCCGGGTCTATACCGGACTCGTTCAGGGCGTTGCGAATCATCTCTATCCTCTCGCCGGCGGTGAAGGGATCCTTCTCCAAGTAGTTGTACTGGGTGCTGGTGACCGCGATTATGATGTCGTCGCACTCGGCCATGGCCTGCGTGACCAGCGCCATGTGCCCCAGATGGAAGGGCTGAAACCTTCCCATGACGAGGCCCCTCATGGCCGTATATGGGACCATCCGCCTATATGATTCAAGGCGTAGACGGCGGCGTACGACAAACTCATTAAACACGAAGCGAGCACCGCTCCGATGGGAAGAAAGGCCCTGATAACAAGCGCCCTGCCGTATGCCAACGGCGAGATACACTTGGGCCACGCCGCCTCGACGTACCTGCCAGCCGATGCCACCGTCAGGTTTCTCCGGATGAGGGGGGTGGAGGCGTACTATATCTGCGCCTCCGACGACTTTGGCACCCCGATACTGATACAGTCGGAGCGGGAGAACAAGACGCCCCAGGAGTACTCGGCGTACTGGAACCGCCGCGACCTGGCCGACTTTGAGGCGCTGGACGTATCGTTCGATATGTTTTACAGCACCAGCTCCCCGGAGAACGTCAAGTTTGCCCAGTATGTCTTTGGGCGGCTAAACCAGGCCGGCCACATATACCGCCGCGAAATAATACAGTACTACTGCGAGACGGACGGAAAATTCCTGCCGGACCGCTACGTCCGCGGCACCTGCCCCAAATGCGGCGCCGAGGACCAGTATTCGGATCTGTGCGAAAAGTGCAGCAGCATTCCGGACGACATACTGGACGCGCGGTGCGCCCTGTGCGGCGCGCCCCCCGTCAAGCGGCCCACGGCGCACTACTTTTTCAGGCTGAGCTCGTTTGCCGGTCCACTGAGCGACTGGCTGGACTCCAGCCCGAACCTGCAGAAGGACGTAAAAAACTACGTGCGCAGCTGGATAAAGTCCGGCCTGGAGGACTGGGACATAACCCGGGACATCCCATGGGGGGTGCCCATACCACTGGAGGAGGCCGCCGGAAAGGTGCTGTATGGATGGTTCGACAACCACCTGGCGTACATATCCACTGCGCTAAAGTTTCTGGAGGCGCGGGGAATGGACGGCCAGGAATTCTGGAACTCGGCTGACATTTACCACTTTATCGGCAAGGATATCGTGTACCACCACTACCTGCTGTTGCCCGCCGTGCGGCTGGGCTTGGCGTCCGAGTACAAGCTCCCCGACTACCTGCCCACCCGGGGACACCTCACGCTGCAGTCCAAAAAAATATCAAAAGGCCGCAACTGGTACATAGGCCTCCGGGACTTTCTGGGGGAGTACCCGGCCGACTACCTGCGGTACTACCTGCTGTCGATCACGTCGTACTCACAAGATGATCTCAACTTTGACTGGGACGACTTTGCGACGCGCATCAATTCGGAGCTCATCGGAAACCTGGGGAACTTCGTGAACCGATCCCTGGGATTCACTGCAAAGTCTTTTGGCGGGGTGGTTCCCGAACCGGACGGAACGGATGCCGACGACCAGGCGGCCCGCCTGCGCATATCGGGTCTTGCCGAGTCGGTGGGCTCGCAGATGGCATCCAACCACATAGACCGGGCCGTAAGGCGACTGATGGAGTTTTCCGCGTTCTTCAACCAATATTTTCAGCGCAAGGAGCCCTGGAGAGGGGGCCCGGGGACGGCCTCGTGCATATACTATTCGGTAAACGCCACATACAGTATAGCCATCGCCCTGTGTCCGTTCCTGCCAGGATCCGCCTCCAAGATGTGGGCCCAGTTGGGGCTGGAGGGGGCCGTCTCTGACATGTCCTGGGACTCTGCATCGGAGCTGGGAATAAGACCGGGGCACCGGCTCGGCAACATATATCCAATATTCGCAAAGGTCGAGCGAGCCGGGATAGAGAAGCAGAAGGCGCGGCTCGGGAAACATTGAGTTCGTCTGGTGTAGTGGGACGCGTCACCACCCGGGGATACTATGACCGGCGCACCGGCGGGGTCCTGCGTGCCCGCCGCTATTCGGTGTACCCGCCAAACCTGCTTAGTATGCTGGCCGGCTCATCTGAGATATCCATAATGGTGCACGGCATGCGCAACGACAGCGCTGGCGCCGCATCCAAGGTGAGCATCGCCTCCGAGCGACTGGCACATCTGGGGTATGTGCATCCGGTGATAGGGTTCAGCTACGACTCTGACGTTGTGGGGGCCCACCTGAGGCGCGGCTATGTGAGGGCGCTGGGGGTGGCCCGCGCAATAGCCGAGAAGAACGGCTTTCACCTGGCGGCGTTTCTGGAGGATTTTGCGCGGAGCCACAGCACCGCAGTACGCCTCCTGGGGCACTCGCTGGGCTCGGAGGTCATAGTCTCTGCCGTCCGCAACCTGCGCAGGAGCGGCCGCGCCCCACCAATAAGATCGATACATCTCTTTGCAGCCTCGGCGACCCGGGCGGAGATTGCCTCGGCGCGGCACATGCTGGATGGGGCCGTATCAGATACCATAAAGAACTATTACCATGAGAGCGACGAGGAGCTTGCCCGGGGCCACGACTCGGGGCTGAATCCATATCCTGCGGGCCTGTGCGGGACGGGCTTTGACGACGAAAAGTTCCAGAATATTCCCGTCAGCCCGGAGAACCATCGGTTTGCCAGCTATGCGGCCGTCTTGGAGTCGTTTCCCTAGGTGTTATTTTACACTCTGGCGCGGACCGGAGTGTGCATGCCACATTCCGGCTTGAAATGAGCATGGCGTGGATGCGCCGGCTGCGATATCGTGTGGGATACAAAACCAATGCAGCCTGCCAGTGCAGACCGCGCGTGCGCCCAAATGCGGCGCGCCCTTGCCGGTGCGTCATAAATTAAAATTCGGCACTATGGATTATGCGGCCAGGCGCAAGAGGTGGCCCTGGAAGACCGGAGCAGGGGCCTGTCCTTGAGAGATGTGTTATATATGTCGGGAAATATGCATAATTGACTGCATTCTTGGCCGTTCATATCAGAGATGCAGTAACTGATCATGTCTAGCGTGCCGTCCAACTGGCATAGTTGAAGATTCCATCTTGATCCGAAATATGATCGGCCTGCCTTTGCAATCTTTAATATGATGCGGCGGGCCGGCCTTTGCTTGAAATGGAGCCGAGCGGATTCGGGAGTCGCCTCATACTGTGCATGACGGCTGCGGTGCTGGCGGCCATGTGGGCGGCCCCCACCGCGGGCCTTGAGGCGGCGGATGCGGCAGTCGGCATCGCGCCGCCGTCAGCCCTGGAGGTGGTTACAGCCGGGGCCCTGGCGGATGCCACATACGTGGGCAGCGACACAACACCCACAATATCGGTGACGGTGACAGAGGCGGGCGGTACGGTCACGCTGTACTCCGATCATATGTGCTCTGATCCCATCAGCGCTCCGGTTGACGTGACTGGTGCCGGCAGCCCGTACGTGGTGGACGTGGAGGTTGATCCCGGCTTGGCGGTGGGCCTGCACACCATACATGCCCGGCATACCCTGTCGCAGCAGTCGTCGGAATGCTCCTCGGAGAGGGCCGTGTATCGGGTGATCCCACCCATGACGGCCACATACCGCATCACGTTTGCGGGTGCGTTCACCACCGATGCGCTGGCTCCGGGCGTGAGCGTGCCCGGCGGCGCGCACTTTACCACGCTGATAGGCGCCGTACACAACAGCGGCGTGACCTTCTGGGAGCGCGGCGGCATGGCCAGCGAGGGCACCGAGATCATGGCCGAGACGGGCCGCACCGGAGCGTTGCGGTCTGAGGTTGTTGCGGCCAGCCCGGACGCCTCCGAGACTATACAACAACCGCTTGTCTCGGGCGGCACGCCCGTGGCGGGCTTTGATATTATGGTGTCCGGCGAGCACGCCTCGGTGACGCTGGCATCGATGGTAGCCCCCAGCCCGGACTGGTTTGTGGGCGTGTCGGCGCTGCCGCTGCTCGGCGCCGACGGCGCGTGGATGCACCATGGGAGCGTGGAACTGTTCCCGTATGACGCGGGGACTGAGGACGGCGAAGGATTCTCCCTCAACAACGGCGCCACCGTCCCGCACCAGACCATAACGAGCCTGCGCGACACCGGCAAGTTCTCTGGCGGACCCATCGCCATTCTACAGTTTGAGCGCGTCGCGTTGGTCAGCAACCTTGCGCAGGCGAGCGGACCGGGCGCCCTCTTCTTGGGTCACAACCCGGACGTGGCGGCGCAGGGATTCCGTACCGGCCCAAACCCCGGCGGATATGTGCTGCACGGCGTGACCGCATCGTTCGGCGACAAGGCCGGCTCGCCGGGAGACCTCCGGGTGAGCATATACGCCGATGATGCCGGCTCGCCGGGCATGCCGGTGGGCGCGCTATATGGCGGCAACCCCGACGCCGCGGGCCTTTACACATTTGCCGCCGACGGCGGTATTCCCCTTGGCGCCGACACAGACTACTATGTGGTGTTTGACGTGGCAGACTATATCCCGGGAAGCGCGTACCGGCTCATGTTCACCGGCAGCGATGCCGAGGATTCTGGAACGGCGCCCGGATGGTCCATCGCCGACACGCTGCTGGGCCACGTCCACCATACCGTCAGGGACAACTCCTGGAAGATCAGCATCCAGGGCGAGGCGGCGGCCCCGTAGGCGCTGCGGGCCCCGGAATGGGCGGCAGGGTTCTGCCGCAAGGTCGGCCGGCAACCGCTTCCATACGTGTGGGCCGCCGAGAGCCGGGGACATGCCGGGCGCGCCGCAGACCGCGGCGTAGTATGGCGTGGCGCGCCCAAGGACATCGGCCGACGCCCCATACACTGCGCCGTATACGCTCTCCTGTTTCTTGGCAGTATGGCAAAAAAGAATGCTTTAATTTCCCTGCGGCCGGACGAGTCTCGTGCCGGGGTAGCTCAGCCTGGTTAGAGTGCCAGTTTGGTGTACGGGGCCCGACCTTCCAAAGGCAAGACTCATAATCTGGAGGTCGCGGGTTCGAAACCCGCCCCCGGCATTACCTCCTCTCTCCTATTATCAGGTCCACCATATACTGTACGGTGGTCCGGGGGGATATGCGTATCTCCCAGGGTATGAACGAGGGCCTCTCGGTCCCCGCCACTATGTCAAAGCCCATGCTGCGAAGAAACCCGCGGACGGCCGTGCCGTCCATGGGTCCGGACACGGTGCGGTCCCCCCGGGAGTAGTCGTAGGGATCCGCTACCACCACGCGCCGGGCCGCCCGGGAGGCCATGGCGCCGAGCAGCGTACGGGGCTCTATGATCTCCAGCATGTTCAGCGACACCACCACGTCGAACATGCCGCACGAGAGCGAGGCTGAGTCCGCCGCCACATACCGTATGTCATGGCCCTGGCGCGCGGCCATGCTCAGCGCAGGAAACGAGGCATCCACGCCGGTCACCTCGGCGCCATCATCCCTCAGCAGGCGCGAGAGGGTCCCCACCGAGCACCCGTGCTCCAGTACCGTGTGGCCCGAGACCGGAGGCGCCACATCCAAGACGTGGCGGTACATTCCGGCGTCGGCGCCGGACTGGTATATGGCTGCCCACCGCCGCTCTGATGCGCCCCGGGAGTCACACCCCGCATCCGCCGGCATCGCAGCAGCCACGACCTCTTGTACGTCTGGGCCGCACGACCGCATCATCTGGACCCCCACCGAGTGCCTCTCGGCCAGGTATCCCCGCAGGTCTCCAAACAGCACCGGAATCCTCGAGACCACCGGATACGAGGCGCCGCACGCCACACACCGCTCCATATCACCCCGCCGTACCATATCTGAGGAACACGCGGTGCACGCTATCACGCCGGCGGGACACGCCATTCCGGTGGTTTGGGGGGCGGCATAGTAATAAATTGGCAGGGGGGATCTCCAGCCCAGTTGTCCGAGTTCGACGAGTTCGCCGAGGCGCTCTTCGGCCAGCTGGACGTGGAGATGAGCGAGGAAAAAGAGATAGCCCGGCTCGCCGAGGAGGCGCCGCACAGCGGCGCGTTTGACGACATCAAGGACTTGTGCGACCGCCTGCAGCCGGAGATGGCCGGCCGGGCGGCAGACCTGCTGGAGCTCCGGCAGAACCCCGGCGTCCGCATCGAGTACCCGGAGCTGCATGATCTCAAGATGGTAAAGGGCAGAAAGGTCTTCTGTCCGACTGCATCCCGTAGCTTCGTGGAGGGGCTCTTCGGGGCCGTGGCCGCCGAGGATCGGGGCGGCGTCGTGGATGCGATGCGGGCGGATCCGGCCAAGTATCTGGTCTACTCCACCTATGCCATACAGTACATATCCAAGCTAACCACCACGTACGGCGACTATCTGGACGGGACCATATTCGTCAACAGGTTCGTCCTTTCCAGATACCCGGACATAATACTGCACAAGATGGGCGGGGGCCCCGTCGAGCAGGTCAGGTCCGGCTATGTGGGCGCCGCCAAGATGACCATACTGGAGGAGAGCGTCCACTCCATGCAGGAGCCGCTCCAGCAGGCCAACCGGCTGGCCGCCGCCGAGGTCAACGCCATAAACGAGAGGCTGGCCGGCATCGTGCTGGACATGGACGAGGAAAGCGTCAAGGAGCTCTCCGACTACCTGCAGCTGCAGGCGGTTCCAGACGACTTTCCGTTCGCCAGGAAGGCCAACCTGTTCTTCTTCCTGAACCCGGATCACTTTCTGACCGGCCAGATAGGGCCGGACGTCATGACGTACACGCACGTGGAGGTGGATCCGGCCATAGAGCGGCACCTGCCCGAGCTCTCCGACACGTACATGGAATGGCTCTCCCCCATACAGCGCCACCACGCCGCATTCTCGGTCATGGAGGGGATGGCCGGGTATGCAGTGCATCACATACTCGATGCGGATCCCGACTTTGCGCAGTACTCGGCAACCTTCTCGGGATCCGGGGCCGGCTCGTACCAGACCCGCAAGGACATGGGACGGGACTTTGTCGAGCGTGCGGGCGGGGAGATGGGCGCCGGGGCGTTCCGTACCATGATAGAGTCGCCCCCGACAACCAACGAGCTGAAGGACCCCCCCAGGTATGTCCGACGGTTCGCTTCCCTTTGATGCTTGGGCGGCGGAATGGGTAGCGTACACGGCCGCCCCCTCCATATCTATGGCGCAAAAGTGCCTCAAGATGTCCCAGATGCTGGAGAGCCCCGATCTGGACATCTCCTCGCAGATGGCGGCCATACGAGAGATGGCGATGCTGGGCGGGCGGCGGCCGATGTATGAGGGTGTGGACCCGGATGTGTCCAGTAACGCCGCCGGTACCGGCGGCGCGCTCCGGCACATACTGCTGGACGCGGTCATGGAACGGGGGTATGGACACCCGCTGGCCGTGGCCGTGATATGCCGCGAGGCCCTGGGGTATGCGGGGCATGCGGCCGCCATAACCGCCTCGCCGGAGCGTCCGCACCTGGAGGTGAACCGCCGGGCCCTGGACATGGTGGGCAACCACTCCGTCGAGCCGGGCCGGCCCCCGCTGTCCGAGCAGCACATACTGGCTCACATGCTGCATGTATTGCGAGGCGCATACATGCGGATGCCCGACCACCAAAGGGCACTGCGTTGCATAGCTATGGTCCGGGGAATGGGCGTGGATCACCCGTACCATGACCGGGATATGGGCATCATACTGCACTACCGGGGCGACGAGCGGGCCGCCTGGTGGCTGAAAAAGTACCTTCGGGCCAACCCCGACGCGCACGACATTGAGCAGGTCGAGGACCTGATTGCATCAATGGAGCGGGGTTCTATTACAAACTCGGTTGACGGCCGGTTTCCCGCCAAACATGCCCGCGCGCCCGCGCCAGCCGACCTTCCAACTTTATAAAGCACCAATCCGTACATCAACGGTATGATACTCTCCTATACATTCGGAGTACGGTTCCGGAAGGGATTCGACCATTCGATGCTGCCGCGCCAAGCCGGCATGGACCGGTACGTCTACAACAGGCTGCTGGAGACATTCAGGGACGAGTACCGCCGCACCGGCATGGTTAACACGTCGCGTGCCCGCATCAACGCGTGGTACACCGACCTGCGGAACGGGGCGGGTCCGAAGTGGCTGAAGAATTCGGTGTCGGGCATGACGCGCCAGACACTGTACGATTTGGGCAGGCACTACAACCAGTACGTGGAGATCGAACGACTGAAGGCAGCCGGCTTCAAGCCGCAGACGGAGTGGGGCGAGCCACACTTCAAGAGACATAGCGATGCCATATCTATACCGCTCAGGATCACCCACGACAACACTATGGGCAACGCCCGATTCACAGGGGAGCGCGACATCCGCATACAAAAGATGGGGGACGCCGGTCTCAGCAGGCCGTTTCCCGCACTCAATTACCGCCCCAAGACCGCCCGTCTGTATCACACGCCCGACGGCAAGTGGCGCATATCCATATCGTGCGAGGAGCCCGACCCGGAGCCATATGCGGGAGAGCCCGCCATACTGGGCATTGACCGCAACATAGGGAACGTATCGACCCCCGACCACGTACTTGCGCCGCCGCACAAGACGGCCCGCCGCATGCGGAACGCCGAACGCACGGCGGACAGGGCTCAGCGCGTCGCGTCGCGGCGCCAAAAACCCGACCGCGCCAACCGGAAACCGGGCTCGAAGCGGTGGGCCAGGGCGCACAGGCGGGTTGCCAGGCAGAGGCGCCGCGCCGCCGACATCCGCCGCACCACGGCCCACAAGGTGTCCCACGTCATAGCAGATACCGCGACGCACGCCGCCGTCGAGAACCTCGACACAAAAAACATGACGAAATCGGCCAGGGGAACCAGGGAGAAGCCCGGCAGGAACGTCAAACAAAAGTCCGGCCTCAACCGTTCCATCTTGGCGCAGTGCTGGGGGCTGTTGGTTGCATTGCTGGCGTACAAGCTGGCCGGCGGCGTGATCCGGGTGCCGGCCGCACACACGAGCCAGAGGTGCTCGGCGTGCGGCTTTCTGGACGCCATAAACCGGGACGGCAGGGAGTTTTTGTGCTTGTTGTGCTGGTACCATATACACGCGGACCGCAACGCCGCCAAGAACATAGAAAATGACGGCGCGCGCAAGCTGGGGCGGCCGTCCAGGCGCGGCAACGTTTTGTCACCATTGAATGCATATCCGGCCATGCGAGCCGGAAGCGCCCATGTTAAGGGGCGTCTGGACGTGGAGGGTTCTTGCGTTGGCTCCCCGCAGAAGCGTCAAGCATCGACCGGGGTACGGCCGTCTGGGACGGTCGTGCTCTGGGATGACGTGTAATGCTTGCAGATGCGCCGTATCAACCGCGTTTGCAACAGAACCATGGAGCGGCGCTAGTAGTTGCCGTCCTTGATCTTTTTAATCTCCAGCTTGGCCAGCTTGTTCTTCATAAACCCATTTATGACATCCAACTCCTTCCGGAGGACCGCCACATCGTCCTCCAGCTTGGCCACCCGGTCGTATATGGTATCTTCGCTCATGCCACCATGCAGGAGGGGCGCATTTAAAAAGATATTGCCGATCTGAATGGCTTGCTGCCTCTGATCCGTCCGGATCCGGCGGATCCGCCCCGCCGGAAGGGCGCCGGTATACGTCTGCGGAGCGCCGGCGGCCCGCCGGGGCGCGTACGGCGCCGCGACCCCCGCCACCACGCCCTTAGACCTCCAGGCAGCGCGCGGCATGGCGGCGATGCTCCACGACGGGCCACGGCCGAATGGTGCCGGGCGCCACTGACGTACGGATGCGCGTAGGGCCGCGCGATCTTGTGACAATCCCTACCACACTTAAATTGACACGCCGCCCATCCTAGGCAGATGGCGGGGGCCCGGCTAAAGTGCATCCACCCGGACTGCGGCCTGGAATATCCGGTGGACAGCGTGGCGTTCCGGTGCGAGAGGGACCACCCCACCGATGTCGTGTATGACGAGGCTCCCGGCACCAACCTTAAGGAGACTTTTTACGCGCGCCGGAACCACCGGGGAAACATATTCAACGTGAGCGGCGTGTGGCGCTTCCGGGATCTCTTCAACTTTTGCCAGGTGGACACCGAGGACATCGACGCGTGTGCCCGGCGCTTCGTGTCGCTGGACGGCGCCGAGGGCAGGCAGACCGGACCGTACCACATGAAGCAGGCCTCCGAGTTTGCCGGGATGGACGAGGGGTGCATGTGGCTGCAGACCGAAGGGTACAACCCCAGCGGCTCCTTCAAGGACAACGGGATGGCGACGGCGGTAACCCACGCCAGGATGGTGGGCGCCAGGAGAATAGTCTGCGCATCCACCGGCAACACGTCCGCGTCGGCGGGCATGTTCGCGGCCAACGAGGGGATGGACTGCGACGTGTACATACCCGCCGGACAGATAGCCCCGGGCAAGCTCAGCCAGGCGTACCAGTTCGGGGCGCAGATCGTGGAGGTGGACGGCAACTTTGATGACGCCCTCTCCCAGTCCCTGCATGACGCCCGGACCGGCGGGGGATACACCGTAAACTCGGTTAACCCGTTCCGCATAGAGGGCCAAAAGACCATACCGTATAGGGCCCTGGAGTATCTGGAGTGGGACGCCCCCGACTGGATCGTCTACCCGGGCGGCGCCCTGGGAAACACGTCCAGCTGCGGAAAGGCCCTGATGGAGCTGCACGAGTGGGGGTGGATCAAGAAGGTTCCACGGATAGCGGTCATCAACGCCGAGGGGGCCTCCCCGCTCTCGGACATGTACAACGGCAGGTACGGCGCCCCGCTGCGGTGGAACGGGGGCAGGGTTGATATCGGCATAATAGACGAATATTATGGCAGGAACGGGCGGCCGGCCACCGGGGCCACCGCCATACAGATCGGCCGCCCGGCCAACATACTCAAGGGGCTCCGGGCGCTGGACTTTACCGGCGGGGTGGTGGTGACCGTGTCGGACGCGGAGATGCTGGACGCCATGTCTGTGGTGGGGCTCAACGGGTTTGACTGCGAGATGGCGTCGGGCGCTGCGCTGGCCGGCATCAGGAAGCTGGTGCGGGACGGCACCATGATGCGGGACGACCGGGTGGTGGGCATACTCACCGGCCGACAGAAGGACCCCATGCTGTCGGTGGAGTACCACAACAACCCGGCCAACCGCTTTGCCCGCCCGCCAAAAAACCGAGGCAAAAGTTAAATGGCGAACGCGCGTACCAAATATGCCAAATGATGGTGGTATTGCACTAAATGACGGCGGATGATTCCATGGCGGGCGCGGGGTTGCCGTGGTAGATCTCTGGATGGAGATCTTGGGGCTGGGCCTGCTCATAGGGCTCTCGTCGTTCTTCAGCGGCCTTGAGGTGGCGCTGGTGGGTACCCGGGACGCCAAGGTCAACCAGATGAGAAAGAGCGGCGTCAAGGGCGCCGAGGCCCTCTACAAGCTAAAGTCCAACCCCGGCTGGATGATGTCCAGCGTTAACCTGGGGAACAACTTGGCCAACGTGGGCTCCTCGGCCCTGGCCACCAAGGTGGCGCTGGGCATCTTCGGCGAGGCCGGACTGGCCATCGCGGTGGGTATCATGACGTTTCTGATACTGATATTCGGCGAGATCACCCCCAAGACGTACTGCAATGCCAACGCCACCAAGGTGGCACTGCGGTTTGCCGGGGTGCTCCTGGCGTTCAGCTATGCGATGTGGCCCATAGTAAAGATGTTCGAGATCATCGCAAAACGTGTGGTGAGGCTGACCGGAAGCAGCTACAACTCGCCCCCCATCACCGAGGACGACATACGGGGTATAGTGGAGCAGGGCCTCAAGGACAAGGCCCTGGAGAAGGAGGAGACCGAGATGGTCCACGGGGCCTTGCGCTTTGACGACATCACCATACGGCGCGTGATGACCCCCAGGGCCAAGATGGTGTCCATGCCAGAGAGCACCCTCCTGATAGACGCCCTGCCCGAGATAAACAAGACGTCCCACTCCCGCATACCCATATACGGCAGGGACCTTGACGACATCACCGGGTTCGTGCACCTAAAGGACGTACTGGTGACCATCGAGGGGGACTACCAGCTCAAGTCGCTGGCGGACATAGCGCGCAAGCCGGTCTTTGTTCCGCAGGAGAGGACAGTCAGCCTACTGCTCAAGGAGATGAGGGATCTCAAGACACACATGGCCATAGTGATAGACGAGCACGGCGGCGTGGACGGCCTGGTCACCATGGAGGACCTGCTGGAGACCATTGTAGGCGAGATAGAGGATGAGACCGACGCGGCGGAGCCGGCCGGGTACCACAAGGTGGACAAGGACACCATACTGGCCAGCGGTGAGATGAAGATAGCGAAAGTGAACAAGGTACTGGGCTCGTCCATACCCGAGGGCGCCGACTATGTCACGCTGAACGGCCTGCTGTACGCCCACCTCAAGAAGATACCGGCGACGGGAGACAGCGTTGCGGTCGGGGGCGTGAGCATGGAGGTGGAGGCGGCATCAAACAACAGGACCGAGAAGGTCCGTGTGCGGCGCGCCTGACAGCCGACGGCTAGGGTATGCCGCATACCATCAGGCGAAGTGACGCTCCAGGCGCTCCTTGCGCTCTGCCATGCCAAATACGGACTCGGTGCGGGCGGCGGCCGTATCATACGGCACGCCTAAGAGCATGGCCTGCATCAGCATGTGGTTCTCCGGGATGACGATTCCGGTCTGGTCGTCGGAGTACATGATCTGCAGCGTGTCGCCCCGCGACGCGGTCATGGCGGCGTGTATGTGTATCATGTTGGTGTCGGTGAAGTGGAACCCCATCGAGCCGGCAAACTCCCGAACCTCGCGGGTGCCTACGGCGGTGTGCAGGATGGCCACACCCCGCTCATTCCTGAATATGCGGTGCGCGTCGGACGGATCCGGGGCCCGGCCGTCGAAGCGCACGTCCATTATGTGCAGGTGCATCTGCCGGGAGGGCACCTTGACGGCGCGGACGTATAATGGTATGGCGTCCCCCAGATAACTGCGGGCATCTGCGCCGTGGTGCGCGTTGGGCGTCATCTCAATAGAGTCGGGAAACGTCTTGTCGGCCTGCTCAATGTCCGCCCACCGGCGTACCAGGGTCACGTCGATGCGGCGTATATGGCCGCCGTAGGCCTCCCGCAGCGGCCCTATCACCCGGCCCATCCCGGTGACGTTGCAGCTGCCCTGGATGGCGTCGCGGCGGCCCACCGCCTCGTCGTAGTTTATGCGGGAGTTGAAGATAAAGTCCGAGACCGCCCCGGAACCGGAGCTGGACTCCCCGCCCTGGTATATGACCGGCAGGCCGTACCTGTCGTATAGCGACACCTTGTTGGAGCGGCCCGTGCCCCCCGGCGAGGCGTCTATGACCATGTCGGAGATGTTCAGGGCCGATTCGATGCTGCCCGACGCCGAGGCGCCGAACCTGTCCAGGCGGTCTGCGGGCGCGTACACCCTCAGCCCCCGGCCCAACGCCTTTTGCACGTCCGCATCGGGGGAGTACTTGCCGACGCCGGTCACCTCTATATCGGTGTCGTCCTGCAGGAAGGCGGCTATGCGGCTTCCTATGGAGCCGTATCCGTTGACGAACACCCGCTTCATGCGGAACGGGTGCGCCGGCGGCATTATTTAGTGATGCGAAAGCCACACGAACATCAGGCCATCAACACCCTGTCCCACAGGTGCAATTAGAACGGACGCTCTGCGCCGACTCTCCACTTGCCAGTGCGGTCTAGTATCGCTCTCTCGATCTCTTGGCAGGTCTTCGATGCCGCGCATCAAAAAATCGAACTGTTGGAGCGGGCGCCGACGGTCATTCTGTACGCGCGGGCATTCTTCGATATGATCTTGAAGATTTTTATAACAATTCGTGGCGGGGGAGGTCAAGATCTTACGGTCGCTCACCGGGGGGCTATCTTGCGGCTAATGATGTACCAAGTCTCCGATACTTACACACGGGCGTGGAACACAACTATTCTAGGCTGGCCGCTACATCGATCCCTTTATCTCGTTCCAAGAAGGTTTTTCGTTTTTTACCCACAAAAACTTTTTCTGAAGGGCTGCCGTGTACAGCTTCTCCCACGGTGCGCCTATCTCGTCTGTCCACGCCTTGAATATGCGGGGGTCTATGTAGTTGCGCAGCGAGGTGCCCAGGTTGTAGTCACGGGTCTTTTCGGCCAGCTTTATCTGCAGCGACAGCCTTTCGACCCGCTCTGCGTGCCTTTCCTTCTTTTGTTTTATGGATTTTCTGGTGCGCCTCATGCGCGCAAGGCGGGTCTGCTTCTGCTTTTCGGTCCGGGGTTTGGACGACTTGGCTTTTTCGAGGGTTTCGGTGGCCTTGGCCCACGGAACCTGCGACTTTACCCTCTTTAGGTTGTCTTTTTTCTTTTGGATGGACTGGCGGAACGTCTTGGGTATGGTTCTTTTGTGGTTGCAGCGTATAGCGGCCTGCAGATTGGCCATCTTGGCATGATGGAGTTTTTTGCTGGGGGACGCGTCCCTGAGATTGTCGTTCTTTGTCAGGTACTCGGTGACCACCTTGGTTGCCAGATATGTCCTGAACACCTTGGCGGTCACGCCATTTACTATGCCGGACAGGTATTTGTTTACCGTCTGAGATTTTATGCCGTCGAATATTTCGTCGGCGTCCATCTTGTCGCGCATCAGTCTGACCATATTCTTCTGGAACTGTACCTCCCGTTCGTTTATGAGGATGGTCTCCTGCCACCTCACGCTGTCCTTTCCCAGAAAGTCCAGCTCGATGCGGTCCCCGGCAACCTTGACGTGCTCCTTGCGCAGGGTGGTGGCCCCGACCGTGTCGGCCTCCTCGGGGTCCTTTTCGTCGCCCACCCTCATGGCGGTGCGGTATATCATATAGCAGGCGGTGGCAATCTTGAACAGGTTTTCGTCGGCCATGTCCCGGCGCAGGGTCTCCTCCACGTCGTATATCTTCTCGGCCAGGACGGCTGCCTTTTCGTACTTTGCCTTGTCCATCTCCTGCTTGAGGTCTGCGGTGTCGGCTAGCCACACGTACTTGACCTTGCCGGTGAGCCTGTCCGTCCATTTTGCCACCCACACCGAGTCGTTCTCGTGCACCACGCCGGCCCACTTGCCGGGGGGCGCCCTGGCCTTTTCGTCCATGTTTAGTGTTACGTCGCCGATCTCTATGCGGGGCTTCCACCTGCCCCGGAGCGGGTGCTTGCCCCTCCCGATGAATATGCCGGGGGGTTCGACCATGTAGTTTCCCAGCTCCACCCTCTTGCCGTCGACCGTGGCGCTGCCATACTTTTCTTTGAGCTCCTCCCTTACGGCCTTGCGCCTGGCGGCCAGCTCCTTCCTCTCCTCTTTGGTCATGAGGAGCTTGGCCTCCTTCTCCCTGTCCACCAGCGTATATGCGTCTGCAAAGTCGAGATCCTTGTAGGCAAATCTGATCTTTGGCTTGAAGGTGGCCGCAAAGTCGGCGACGAAATTCTTGCGGAATACACTGTCCTGTACGTAGGGAGTGTCCTTCTTTTTTGCCCACTGGTATACCATCTCCTCCTGCAGAATGGTGAGTTTGACCTCCCTGCCCTTTATTCTGAATTTTATTCTCTGGGGTGTATATTCGGGGGGAAAGAGCACGCCGTTGTGCCGCAGCGTCTTCCACTTCATACGTGCATCGCTACCGGGAAAGGATCTCTCGCTTCATGTATTTCTCGAACTCCATGTCGGTTCTGCTGTTCTTCGCCTCCATGAACATGGCCGCGTCGGCCCCCGCATGGTATCTGGGCAGCATCTCGGTGTCGTGGAGCGCTTTTACGACGACGCTGGCCACAGCGCCGGGGTCGGTCCCCATACTTACCATCATCTGCAGCCCGGCCGTTATGTGGTTCATCATCTTCTGGTATTCGGGCTCCTTGGGCTCTGTGATCTTCATGGATGAGAAGAAGGGTGTCTTTACCACGCCCGGCTCGATTATGGTGGTCTGTATGCCAAACGGCTCCAGTTCGTACCTGAGGCACTCGGTGAGCCCCTCCAGAGCGAACTTTGAACTGATGTATGCCGGCGAGCCGGGCAGGCCCATCCTGCCGGCCACCGATCCCATGTTTACGATCCTGCCGGACTTTTTGGCCCGCATGGACGGCAGCACCTTTTGCGTCAGCGATACCAATCCAAAGAGGTTTACCTCGAACTGGGCCCTGAAGTCGTCCACGGGCGTCTCCTCGGCCGTGCCAAAGTGCCCGTACCCGGCGTTGTTCACCAGCACGTCCACCCCGCCGCTCATCTCCAGCACGCGGCCGGCCGCCCCAGTTATGGAGTCTTCCTGGCGCAGGTCCAGGGGAACTACGGTCACCTCCACCCCAGCCTTGGCGGCGGCCTCGCGCAGCGGGCCGTCCTTAGTCTCGTCCCTCATGCTGCCGTACACCTCATAGCCGTCCTGCGCCAGGGCCAGGCAGGTCCGCAGCCCTATTCCCGACGAGCATCCGGTGACAAAAGCGGTCTTCATGGACCAGATGGGTTCGGCAGCCATATTTATTCCCAGAGGAGTGTGCACCAAGAACAATGTACCCGGCCAGGCCGCCTGCGGTACACACCCGGCCGGCTCATTTCGGCCACGGGATCTCCGGCTGGCATCTATACCAGCGCCCTGTGGGTCTCCCGGGGTATGTCTAGATCGCACCTCTGCCCGTCCATCATCCTGGTGAGAACCTCCAGGGCGGCAGCCTTGTTCAAAAACTCGTTGTTGTTGCCGCACCTGTACGAGTGGGTACACCGGGGGCACCCCGACATACTACCGCATGGGCACAGGCGGAGTATCTGGGCACTCCTTTCTATGGCCGCTGCCATTCTGTCGTAGAGCGCCCGGCTGGCCCCGTTCCCTCCGATCGCCGAGTCGTACACGAATATGGCGCCCGTCTCCCCCAGGGATATGCCACCCAAGTCCTTGGAGGCGCCGCCGGTTATCATGTTGCTCCCCTCTATTATGGTGTGCTCGGCGGCGTGGTACGCCCCGGCCGCCGCATCGGGCGAGTCGGCGGCATCCTCCGGGTACGGGGCGCAGAACACCACCCCCTTCGTCTCAAAGTCGAAGGATGCGGGGGCATCCAAATATGTGGTCCTGCCGGCATAATCACCGAACTCCTCCACGTACCCGGTGACGGTCTTTCGTATCATGAGGTCGCAGTGGGCTACCTGCGCGCCCCACACCGTCTTGGTGTCTATGGTGGAGCGGACGGTGGGCTGGTCCACGATCAGGGGCCGGGTGCGGGGGTGGTCCCCGTGTATGGGCTCCAGCACGGCCCGGCGCAGGCCCGGCACCTCCAGTGATTCCACGCGGTACGCCGAGCCGGCCATGTAGTATGTGGCCCCCGGGTGCAGCTCGCCCAGGGCCATGGGCAGGGAGCGCTCCCCGACGCTCCTCCCACCCAGCACTATGTCCACGGCCCTCCCCATGCCCCGTATGTTGTACTCGCGCAGAATCTTGGCCATCTTTTTCATGTTGGGTACTAGGACGCCGCCGCGATTGTCCACCAGGCCCGAGTCTATGCACTCCTGCATGGCCTCTTGGTGCTGCACGGGAACATCCCCGGCCCGGAGGGGCGCGTCGCACGACATGGCCGCCAGGTGGTACCTCCGCACCATGGGGTTGCCGGGGTCGATATACGGCACCTCCACATCCTCAAAGTAGTCGCCGGGCCTGTTCTTGTAATACTGGGATATGGGGTCGTCTCCCAGGGCCAGCAGGGCGTAACCCCTCTGGCCCTTCCGGGCCGCCCTGCCCACCCTCTGGAGCAGCCGGTTGACGGGAACCACCGCGGACACCACCCCGTCCACCGCGCCTATGTCGATACCCAGCTCCAGCGTGGGCGTGCAGGATATGGCCATCAGGCCGCCTCTCCTGAACATCTCCTCGGTCTGCCGGCGGTGCCGGGCCGGGAGGCCGGCGCGGTGCACCCTGATGTCCATACCTCCCCTCTTGGCATCTATGGCGAGGAGCTCGGCGCCGCGGTGCGAGTTGCTGAAGACCAGGGTCTTGTGGTTTTGCCTGGTCAGCCGGCGGGTCATGTCCAGCATCATCTGGCGTTGCGGGCGCGTGGCGGGGAACAGCATCACCGTATCGATGCGGCCCCGCCTCCCGTCGGTCTGCACCACCCCGGCGTCTCTGTCCAGCAGGTGGGAGCAGAACCGGGCCGGCTCGCTTACGGTGGCCGAGGCGGCGACCATCTGCAGCCGGCCACACACCCTAGCCAGCCGGCGCAGTACATGGTGCACGTTGCTCCCGAATATGCCGGAGTAGGTGTGCACCTCGTCGATCACCAGTATGCGCGCGGTGCGCAGGAGCGCCGCGAACGCGGTGCGGCGGGGAAGGTGGTAGTTTATCACGTCAAAGTTGGTGACCATAATGTGGGGAGGGGAGTCGAGTATCTGCTGCCGCCGGCCCGGCGGCGTGTCGCCGTCAAAGACCGCGGAGCTGGCGCCGACGCTGGAGGCCATCCCCTCTATCTTGGAGTGCTGGTCCCGGGCCAGGGCCTTTGTGGGGTATGCCACAATGGCAAAGACGGCCCGCCGGCCCTCGGCGAGCATCTGCATTATGGGGATGAGAAAGGCCTCGGTCTTGCCCGAGGCGGTGGGCGCCACTATCACGGTGTCCTCCCCGCGTACTATGGCACCAAAGGCGTCCTGCTGGAACCTGTACAGCCTCCGGATGCCCGACCCTTCCAGGTATGTGGCCAGCCTCGCGTCCAGGCCCGCGTCGCATATGGCGTCCCCCGGCGGCGGGCCCGGGGAGTCGGAGGCCCGGTACCAGCAGACATAGTCGTGCTTGGTGTGCAGGATGTCCCGCATGGTGTCGTCCGGGTCCGCCCCGCCGATCATCTCTTTTATCTCGGCATCGCTCCTGACCAACTTCTCAATGCGGGGGCGCTCCCCCTGGTCGTACCCGTGCAGAAACCTCAGGAACGCGGAGTTTGTCTCGCCGTCCCACTCCATCTCGCTCCCCAACCCGCACCGGCAGGCTATGCGTATGTTCCCGCCTATGCGGCCCACCGACATGGACCCGCCGCATTCGGGGCACCTGTATCTGGGCACGGGGGCGGTGGGCCGCTGCCTTATTTACGTGGCGTGCTATGGGGACCCGCCGATCTTGTCCTGTATGGCGCGGCGCAGCTCGTCGGTGTCCATGCCGGCAGGGTCTATCCCGACGGACTTGGCCATGGCCTCGAGTTTTTGGCGCTCGCTCTGGACCGGGCCGCTCACGCGTATGGTGTGGTCGGGGGACACCTGCTGGCGGATGTCGTTTTTGGCCTTCTCGAACTCGGCGGCGGCCCTGCCCATCTTCCTGGCGGCCGCCGGAAGCTTGCCGGTTCCCAGTATGAGCACCAAAGCCACGAACACCACTATTATCCATTCGGTGCCCATTATGTTCAGGGACAGCCACTCCAACGAGAAGCATACCGGGCCGAAGAGAATTAAATTTTTGTATCATGCGCGGGTCAGCGTGTGTGTGGTCTGGACGGACCGGATCCGCCTACTTGTAGGCGGCGACCATTATGGCCCCGCCCATCATGCCCTTTTGGAACTCCACCCGGTCGTACTTTTCCAGCAGTATGCCCTCCAGTTTGCCGTTGGCCGGCCACCTCCTGTACGTGTCGTATAGTGTGGCAAACTTGAGGCCCAGCCTCCCCCCGGCGGCCAGGGCCAGGATCGGCAGTATCGCCCTTAGATAGAACGAGACGCCGGCCCGGACCGCAGCATTGTCGGGCTTTCCCAGGTCCACCACAACCAGCCTGCCCCCCTTCTTGGTCACGCGGTGCATCTCGGCGACGGCCACCCTCAGATTTATGGCGTCGCGGAGCGAGTAGCCGCACATCACCGCGTCGAACGTCCCGTCGGGGAACGGCATGTGCTCGAATACGCCGCTGGCCATGGACGGCGCCGTGCCGAACCTTCCGGCCGTGTTGCTCAGCATGGGCAGCAGCGGATCATACAATACTATGGATATGTCGCCGAACATGCCGGTGGCGGTGATCGACATGTTTCCAAATCCGGAGCCGGCGTCCAGCACCATATCGCCGGGGCCGACGCCGCCCGCTATGCCCCTCCTGCGGTACTCCGTATCCTTGCCCAGCGATATGTACGAGTTCACCCTGTCGTACACGGGTATTATGTCCCGCAGTACGTCGATAACCCGGCCCCATCCTTCTTCGAGGCCCAAGGCGCCTCAGGATCCGGACTGCTGGGCGTACGCCGCCAGATCCTCGTCGCTTATCTTTTCGAACGTCTTGGTCTCGGTGGTTATCTTGGCCATCTTGATGTTGGTGGTATCCCCGAACTTTTCGGACTTTTTGTTTATGGCGCGTATGGTGAGTTTGGCCGCGTCATCGAGGCTGCACTCGGGCGAGTAGTTCTGCTCCAGAAACAGGTTGACCTCGTCGGATCCGGCCCCTATGGCTATGGCCGAGTATGCACCGAATGCACCGCTGGGGTCGGTCACATACAGTGATGCCGCCTGGTCCACGCCGCCTATTATGAGGGCTACGCCGTTGGGCCTCACCCCGCCGTACTGGGTGAACTGGTGCGAGTTGTCGGCCAAGTACTTTGCTACCATGCCCACCCCGGCCGTGTCGTCGTACGCTATGCGGTTGTTCTGGGCAAAGAGGCGGGCGTTGTCTACCATGATGCGGGCGTCGGGTATGTAGCCGGCCGCCGCCACACCTATGTGCGCGTCCACCTGGAATATCTTGTGCGTCTTGCCGGCGGTCTGCAGGGCGCGGGCCTTCTCCTCCACGGCCATGACCACGCCCTCGGCTCCCACCACCCCTATGGCCAGCGTGCCCTTCTTTACCGTCTCCATGGCATACTCCACTTGGTATATGCGGCCATCCGGGGAGTACATGGTGGGGGTCATGTCGTAGCCGCGGGATGACATCATGGTATCCCTGCTGCCCCGGACAGCCAATTTAAGGGTAAGCCGGTCGGGCTTGCTGCCCGGAGCCGCCCTTCGAGGGTGTGCATGACGCCCAGTCCCGGCTATCGCCGTGTACCACTCGGAATAATAACGGACCTGCGGAACATGACACCCGTGGACGCCAAGATATGGGCGGTTCTGGTCGCCGCCGCGTTCTGTATCATACTGCTCAACGCCCTGTACGGGCACCACGTGTACGGCTCCCCGTACGGCCAGGCCCTCACCAAGTATTCGGTGTATGTGCACCTGCAGCCGGGGTGGGACAGCGCACCGGCCAACATACTGTACGATGTCACCGTATCCTGGGATGGTTCCCCCGCGGAGGGGGAGTCGTACAACTCCAACCACGTACTGGCCCAGCGGGGGCGGGAGGCGGTGGTGCTCCAGCACGGGTTCTCGGACTGCAGCCGGGGCTGGAGCCCCCCTCTGTATCGGTACGGGGCCGACGTGCTGCGCAGCTACATCCACCACGCCCAGGGCCTGCAGCTGAACCTGGACCCGTACGCGCCCGTCCTGCCGGACGTTCCCAACGTATCATACCCCGACGACACACAGGCCTCACTGGTGCGGGACGGCTTTGTCCAGTTCGTTCCTGTGTGCGGCGGCGGTGATACGGCGTCATTCCAGTATGCGGTGTCGGTGAACGACCCGGACGCGGCCTTTGACGTGCACTTTGTGCCGTCGGATACGGCGCTGGACGACTACCTGCGGGGCGGCGAGTTCCCCGAGTATGCGTCCGGCTCGTGCGGGGCGGCCAACCGCATAAGCTACACGGGGTTCTGCGACAGCGTGGGGCCGGACTCGGGTCTGCTCATCATACTCCCGGACATACTGGACCAGAGCCTCACCAGGGTATCGGTGAGCATCCGCCAGGTCACATCCAGCCCAGGCGCCTAAAGTAGGCCGCCATCACCCCGGCGGGAACCGCCGAGGCCAGCAGTATCCCTGCAAATGTGGTATAGTCGTCGGCGCCGGCCCCGGGCAGGGCCACGTTCATGCCGTAGAACGTCCCTATCACGGTGGCCGGTATGGCCAGCGCAAATATTGTGGTGAGCACGGCCAGCACCTTGTTGGTCTTTTCGGTGCTGAGCATAAAGTCGGTGTCCTTGTAGATCTCCATCGTCTCCCGGGACTCCTCGAGGGTCTCCAGCACCTTGTTTATGTGGTCTAGGACGTCGTCAAAGTACAGCTCCAGCGTGGTCTCCGGCTCGAACCTCTTGATGTCGTTGGCTATGCCGTCGACGAACTTTTGGAGCGGGCTCACCATCCGCCGGAGCTTGTTGATGTCGCGGCGCAGCAGGGATATGTCCCGGGCCACCGACTTTGTGTCATCGAATACCTGGTCCTCCAAATCTGCCAGGTTGGCGATTATCTTCCTTGACATGTGCATCAGGTCGTCCACCAGCACGTCCACTATCTCGTGGACCAGAAATCCGGGCGACTTTACCAGGCGCCCGTCCTTCTCCTCCTGGCAGGCGGCGACCAGATCGTTGAGCGGCTGCAGATCCCCCTGGTGTATGGTCACCAGGTAGTCGCGCCCCACGAACATGGACAGCTGGCTGTACCCCAGGTAGCCCTTCTCGGCCAGCGGCGGGAAGCTCAGTATCACAAAGAAGTGGTTATCGTAGCTGTCCAGCTTGGGGAGCTCGAACTTTGCCATGCAGTCCTCCACGTTGAGGCTGTGCAAACCAAACTCGGCGGCCAGCTTCTCCACGTCTCCCCGCTGGGGGCTCTGGACGTTTATCCACCGGAACCCGTCGCCCTGTATGGTCTGTATGCTGGTCTTGGCTCCGGCGCTCTTGTTGTCACGCCTGCCGGCCAGCAGCCGCTTTGCAAACCCCCTCTTCATAGGGGGCGGTCGGACGCCTTTCATATAATTATGGTGTGAAATGGGGTAAGCGGCGCGCATGCGGCCATATCCCGTTGCGGAACGGGGGCTACTGGCCCGCCTCGGCGACGTGCCATATGTGGTGGAACGTCATCGCCAGACGGCCATCGGGGTTTGCCGCAAACCAGCGGTTACAGTACGAACATTTTACCATGGCCGTCGTTCCAGTACGGGGTTTATAAAGTATTTCATTGTATAATGCGGTATGGAGGAGATCCGTACCCATATCCTGCCCGGTCAGATACCCCAGGGCTTGTCTCATCACCGTCAGTCCACCCGATCATCACTCCGGGACGGTTCCGCTGCGGCGGGGTTCCATATATGCACGCCGTCATATACTAGGCGGCCACGATGGCGTACCTCCCACCCTTCGTGCTTGAACATCTCTGCGTCATGCGCCCGGCCTGTGGTGCTGAAAACCCCCTCAAGACGTCGAACACGGTATAGATGGGACCCGCCCGCCACTGGATTCACATGCCGGCGGTGGGCAGCAGACCACACCCGGCCGTAGCGATAGTCCCAAACGGAACACATGTCCGTGTTTTCATGTGCGCGGCGTGGCTGTTTATTAATCGTCGATACGGTATGTGGGGCGTCCATGGCAGATGCCTTTGCGTATATGGCGCCCGGCAAGGTGATACTGTTCGGGGAGCACTTTGTGGTGCATGGCGCCCGGGCGGTTATGTGCGCCATAGACCGGCGGGTGGTGGCCGAGTCATACGGGCGGGAGGTAGACACGCTGTCGGTCATATCGGCGCTGGAGTCGGCGGACCTGCCTCTGGGGATGCCCACCGGATCCATAGCGCCCGCCCTCCGCCCGTTCCACCACATAGTGAGATCGCTGGGATGCAGGGGCGCCACACTCCGCATACGCTCGGAGATACCCCCGGGGGCCGGCCTGGGCTCCTCGTCGGCATGCTGCGTGGCGGCGACCGGCTCCCTGGCGGCCCTCCGCGGCATATCCGTAGACATCATGGATGTTGCAGTATCGGCGGAGAGGAGCGCGTACCCGGGATCCTCGGGGGCGGACTGCGCCGCCTGCGTGCGTGGCGGAGTCGTATCATATGTCCAGGGGAGCCCGCCGGCCGGGGTGCGCCCGGGCGACGTCCCGCCGGATCTGAGGCTGGTGATAGCCGACTCGGGCATCATCCACAACACTTCGGAGATGGTGGATATGGTCGGGAGGGGGGCCCGGGCCGACCCTGCGGGGTTTGCCGCGTTCATGGCCAGGGCCGACGCGATATCGGCCGAGGCGCTGGAGAGGCTGGAGGCCAGCGACATCCCGGGGCTGGGCCGCCTGGCCTCAGACAACCAGGCACTTCTGGAGGCGCTGGGCGTCTCCAACGATATACTGCGCCGCATGGTGCGGGTGGCCGACCGCCACTCGTACGGCTCCAAGATAACCGGGGCCGGCGGAGGGGGGTGCATAGTGGCCATAGCCGACCCGTCCAACGCCGCGGCGACCGTATCTGCCCTGGCCGGGGAGGGGTACCGCACGTTCGAGGCGCAGATAAGCGGTGGGGCACGCCCGGTAAATACTTTATAATTGGCGGCGGGCGCCCGATACCCCGTGATTTTGCTAAAGCTGGGCGGCTCGGTAATTACGGACAAGTCCGTCCCCCTCTCCTTCCGGAGGGACGCGGTGGTGGCCCTGGCCCGGGCCGTATCAACGGTGGCCGAGTCTGAGCCCGTAATACTGGTGCACGGCGGCGGCTCCTTCGGGCATCACTACTCGGTGATACACGGCATGCATACGGTGCCGGCCCGCTACGACCTGAAGGGGTTCTGCACGGTAAAAAACTCGATGGTGCACCTGCACCACCTGGTGCTGGACGCCCTGCATGAGGGGGGCATACTGCCGTACAGCTGCCCGCCGTCGATACTGGTGCACAGCTCCGACGTGCCATATACGGAGCCGGCCGCGCCCGGCGGTATGGCGCGGGAGCGGGTGCTGGAGACATATACCATAGCCAGCTCCGGCCTGTGCCCGGTGGTGTACGGGGACGCGATGTGGTGCGGGAATGGCGCCTCCCACATACTGTCCGGCGACGCCATAATGACCATGCTGGCAAAACTGCTGGACATACGGCTGGCCATATTTGCCACCGATGTGGACGGACTGTACACCGGCCCGGACCTCGGACGGCTCATCCGGCGCGCCGACGCGAAGACGGCATACGCCATGGCCGGCTCCGGCCGGGGGGCGGCGCCGGCGCGGAGCGACGGGGGGAGCGACGTGACCGGGGGCATGGCCAGAAAGGTGAGGGCGGCCGGCGACATATCCAGGATGGGGACCGACGTGTTCTTTGTGAACGGCAACAGGCCGCACCGCATATCCGACATCACGCGGGGCATATACGAGGGTACGCTCTTTGCGGGGAAATCGCGCGGGGTGGAGGCGTGACCGAGAACCTCGTCCTGGTAGATGGCGACGACAGGCCGGTGGGATACGCCGAGAAGCGCCTGTGCCACACCAGCCGGGGCATGCTACACAGGGCGTTCACCGCTCTGCTGTTCGATGATGCGGGGCGCCTGCTGCTCACCCGCCGCTCGCCGGACAAGATGCTGTGGCCGGGCAAGTGGGACGGAACGGTGGCCAGCCACCCCAGGAACGGTGAGACGTTCGTATCTGCCGCCGAGCGGCGCCTCCCAGAGGAGCTGGGCATAGTATGCAGTCTGGAGTATCTGTTCAAGTTCGAGTACCATGTAAGCGACGGCCACCGCGGATCCGAGAACGAGGTATGTGGCACGCTGATCGGCACCATAACATCTGCCCCCGACCCCGACCCCGCCGAGATAGTCCAGACCAAGTTTGTATCTCCGCACCAGATGAATGTGGCAGACTCCATGGAGTACTGCCCGTGGATGCTCCTGGCGCTGGCCCTGCTTCCCGGCGCCCGCATATCAGACTCGTACCACATCTCGGAGTGGACATCCCCCCGGACCGCCGATGCCATGCTACAGATGGCCGGACGCCACATCTCTGACGACGACTGGAGGCTGGTGGATTGAGGCCGCCGGAGGACTCGGTACGGGAGATAACCGCGTACCTGGACCGGTCTGTCTCCGGCAGCCCCGACCGGCTGTACGAGGCGGCCACCCACCTCATAGAGCACGGTGGCAAGAGGCTGCGGCCCTACATGCTGATACAGACGTGCCAAATGCTGGGCGGCGGCATGCGGGACGCCATGGCCGCCGCCGGCGCCGTGGAGATGATACACAACTTCTCGCTGGTCCACGACGACATCATGGACAACGACGAGACCCGGCACGGTGTCCCCACCACACACGTCAAATATGGCACGCCCCTGGCCATACTTGCCGGCGACACGCTCTTCTCCAAGGCGTACCGCACCCTCTCCGAGTCGCCGCTGGATCCCCGGACCCGGGCAGATCTGGTGTACCGGCTGTCGGGGGCCTGCGTGGACATCTGCGAGGGTCAGTGGATGGACATAGCCATGAGCATGAGTGATGCGGTACCTCAGCCCTCCGAGTACGTGGCTATGATCCGCAAGAAGACCTCCGCCCTCTTCGAGGTCTCCTGTTCCATGGGGGCCATCTGCGCCGGGGCCGCCGCCCAGGACGTCTCCAACGCCGCATCGTTCGGCCTTAACATGGGCACCGCATTCCAGATAACCGACGACCTGCTGGGGGTGGTGGGGGACCCCGCCATAACCAAGAAGCCGGTGGGCAACGACATCCGCGAGGGAAAAAAGTCACTTCCCATACTCATGGCGCTGGAGGAGGCAAAGCCCGGCGACCGGGATGCCATACTGAGCGTGTTCGGGCGGCGGGACGCGCCCGCCGAGTCCGCCGACGCGGCGGTCCGGGCGATACGCAGGATGGGCATAGAGGAGACGGTCCGCAACCGGGCCGCATCGTATGCCGACGCGGCCCGGCGCTCGCTGGCCAGGTATGATGGGGTGCACCGCCAGAACTTGGAGTCGCTGCTGGAGTTTGTGGTAAAGAGGAGCCTCTAGTTGGAAGACGACACGCCTGATACGCGCGAGGGCATAGTATCTGATATACGCCGCATCGCCCTGGCCAGCGCCGCGGCGCACGGCTCCACCACCGTCCGGATCGTGACCGCCAAGCTCCTGGGGGCCCGGCGGGATCTGCGAAGCCGGGCGGCCGAGGTGGCGCATATGGTGGAGGAGGTGGTCTCGGAGGTCAACGCTATGGATCCTGCAGATCTGGCCGCGTTCCGCCCAGATCAGAAGAAGGCGCCCCCCCGTAGCCCCCTGCCGGAGCTGCCCGGCGCCGAGCCCGGCGGGGTGGTGACGCGCTTTCCGCCGGAACCCAACGGCTACCCCCACATAGGCCACGCCAAGGCGGCGGTCATAAACCACGAGTATGCCCGCATGTACGGCGGCAGGCTCATACTCCGCATGGACGACACCAACCCGGCCGCCGAGCGGCTGGAGTTCTACGCGGCCATAAAGGTGGATCTGGAGTGGCTGGGGATACGGTTCGATGTCATAAAGAACACCTCTGACGACATGGATATACTACACCAGAAGGCGGCCGAGCTCATACACCGGGAAAGGGCGTACGTCTGCACCTGCGACCGCCAGAGGTCCTCGGAGAACAGGCGCGCCATGGTGTCCTGTAAGTGCAGCCGGCTCAACCCCGAGCAGAACCACTCCAGATGGGCTAGAATGCGCACCAAGTACAAGCCCGGCGAGGCCGTACTGCGATACCGCGGGGATATGAAATCGCCTAACACCACGATGCGGGATCCGGTGCTCTTCCGTATAATAGACGAGAGGCACCCGCTTCTGGGGGACAAATACCGCACCTGGCCCAGCTACGACCTGGCCATCGCCGTGGAGGACAGCATAGACGGCGTGACGCACGCCTTCCGCTCCAAGGAGTACGAGATGCGCAACGAGCTGTACCACTCCATCCAGGAGTCGCTGGACCTCCGTAAGCCGCGCATCGACGCGTTCTCGCGCCTGTCGCTGCGCGACATGCCCGTCTCCAAACGGCTCATCCGGCCCCTCCTAGAGCGCGGCCACATAGCCGGGTACGACGACCCGCGCCTCCCCACCCTGTCCGGGCTGCGGCGGCGGGGGATAACGCCCGAGGCCATACGCCGGTTCGTCCTTTCGCTGGGCTTTACAAAGTCGGACACGGTGGCCCCTTTCGAGTCGCTGGAGTCCTTCAACCGCACGGTGGTGGACCCGCGCAGCGTGAGGCTGCACATGGTGAACGATCCGGCGCGGTTCTCGCTGCGTGGCATGCCCGATATGGTGCGGCTGCCGGCCCTGCCGGGATCCGAGAAGACGCCCCGGACCTTGGACTGCTCCGGGGACATCCTGGTGGAGTCGGGGGACGCGCCGGCCCTGCGGGAGGGGGTGGCGCGGCTGCTGGGGCTGGGCTGCGTGCGCATGGCATCCGACGGTGCGCTGGAACGCACCGAGGATCAAAAGACGGCGCCCGGCATACACTGGGTCCCGGCCGCCCGGTCTCTGGAGATGTCGCTGGTGGTGGCCAAGCCTCCATTCCGCGGCGAGGAGTTCGACGAGAACAGCCTGACGGCCGTCGACTGCAGGGTGGAGCCGTACTATGCCGAGCTGCCAGACTATGCCATGATCCAGTTCGTGCGGTTTGGATATGCGCGCAAGGAGTCCGCCCGGCAGGCGATATTCGCCCACAAGTAGGGGTATGTGCCGCCCCCCGCCGAGGAGCGCGAAACTACGCGGAGCTTTGGCGGTGCGCGCATTCCGGCCATATCGTGCACTCTGGCCGGATGGGCCCAAGACACGGCCGACTGCCGCACGCATAGCGCATATTATTTGTTTTTCTATCGGCACAAATTACAGAATATGCGCCATTATTTTTAAAATCCGTAAATATACATGGAAAATAATTTGATCATACAAATATTGGTGCGCGGCGACAGAGGACTGAATGGGCGATAATATGCCATGCGCGCAATGTCGGCTCCGCCCGGTTTTTTGGCCAAAGACACAATGCTGCAAAATTTGACTGTTCCATAAATCAGGCGTCTTCTGAGGTTTGCGGGAGTGCGCATACGTTTGGGCGTCGCCGAATGGGAACGCCGCCGGCCTTCTGCCCGCGCCACCGGACGCGCCATTGCACTGGAATGGGAGCTATCCTATGCGCTTTTCCACTATTCTGACGTTGTACGCTTTTTTGTCAAGATGGTGGTGGTCCAGTGGAACGGTGGAGAAGACCTGTATGGACTGGCCGGTGCGGTAGGCAAAGTCGGCCACGTAGTCTATTATGCACTCGCCGCCCTTCGCATTCCAGCCGGCGTGGTGCGATACGGTGACCATTAACACCCCCGGAAACCGCTCCGAGTCGGCCAGCACGGCGACGGGGCCCTTCTCTGTCCACACCACCCTCTCAGGGGGCACGTCCGAGTCAAGCGGCGTCCACACCCACGACTTTACGTACCTCTCCGGCCACGCGCTGGCCGGGGCCGCCTCCACCATATCGCACCCGCCGGGGCCGGCTCTGCACGAGTACATATGCCAGTCGCCGCCGGTCCGGTACCCCGCCGCACCAAACAGGGCCAGAGACTTGGCGTTGTCGCTCTCTATGGCGGCGCGGGCGTATGTGGCTCCTGACGCGGCTGCCGCCTCCTCGGCCCGGGCCAGCAGCGCCGAGCCGATGCCCCGGCGGCGGGCCGACGGGCGGACCCTTATCCCCTCTACCCAGGCGTCCTGTCCCGTTACGGCCACGTGTCCTATGCCAAGCACGAAACCATCGTTCTCGCACACCATGAGGTTGCCCCCTCTGACCCACGACTCCCACACCTGCTCTATGTAGTCGCCCCAGCTGAACGTATCCATGCAGAAATCCCTGGCGCCGCTCCAGTCCTCCATCCGGGCCAGCCGTATCTCCACGAGGCAACCTAAATGATTATTAGTAATATTGATTTTCACCCATATATGGGAAGGGTGATAGCTGGGCCACTCTCGGACTTTGCTCCAGGATCCGTCACCAAGGTGACGGTGGACGGCCGCGACATAGCGGTGGTCAATGTAGACGGCACCTGCTACGCCATAGACGACACCTGCACGCACGCGGGCGCCAGCCTCTCGGAGGGCACCATATCCGGCTGCAACGTGGTGTGCGGCTGGCACGGCGCCCAGTTCGACTGCGCCACCGGCCGGCTGGCAAAGTTTCCGGCTACCATCCGCGACCTGGCCTCGTATCCGGTCTCGATAGAGGACGGCAGCCTCTACGTGGAGGTGTCCTGACATATCCGACAGAAACAAAAAATCCATGGATGAGGCGGTGGAGACCATGGACCAAATAGCCAAAAACACATCCACCCCAAAAACGGTCAAAAAGTCGCTCACCGACCTGCTGGATGACATAAACACGTCCGAGTACTCTCTGTCGGTGCGCGCCGCCAACGCCATCAGTCAGCTGGACGACATCACACAGGACCCCAACGTTCCGTCCTATGTCCGCACGCAGCTCTGGCAGGCGGTCTCCAAGCTGGAGGCCATCCGAGAGTGAAGGTAGACGAGTACGTCAGGTCACTACCCCCGCACATAATGAGTGGCGATGATGTGGCTCTTCCGGACGCGACGGTGCGCAGCATACTGGACTTTGCCGGACTGGGGCGAGGGGAGCGGTTCTGCCATCTGGGGTGCGGCTCGGGCCGGGCCCTCCAGATCGCCGCCGAGTACGGGGCTACGGTCAGCGGAGTGGACTCGGATCCCCGCCGCGTCGATGAGGCGCGGAGCATGCTGGGCCCCGGGGCCGACGTTCGCCTGGGCGACGTCACCGAGTGCGAGCTGCCCGGCGCCGATCTCATACTGTTCTGGTTCGCCGATCCGTCAGTGACCCATGCCATGCCGGAGAGGTTCTCTGCAATGCCGGCAGGCACGCGCATCGTAACCATATGGGGCCCGCTCCCCGGCTGTCTCCCCGACAAGGTCCGTTTTCCGTTCGTGCTGAACAGGGTGCCGCTGTCCCCGGCGCCCGACCTGCAGTCGCAGCTCCGGGCGGTCTTCGGGGTGCGGTGCGTCAGCTACGCCACCGCCTGGGAGTTCGCCGAGCGGTACACGCGGGCACTCCAGCCGGACAATTCGCAGAACGACCGGTTCCTGACGATACTCCAGGCGCTCACCATCTGGTTTGAGGCCCGCGCGCTGGGCGTGACCTGCGAGGAGGAGATACCGGATCCGGTGCGCAACTACGTCCACATAATGCGCAGCTTCTTCAGGATCGACTTTGGCGATTACATCAGCTGATCTGGACTAGTAACCGAAACCCCGGCGGCACGTTTATGTTTCGGTGGCACGTATGGGGTCCATGGAGGGCCGCCTGAACATCAACGTCTCGACGGTCGACTATGAGAAGACCAGCGCCGCCCTCATACACCAGCTTACGCTGCTGGAGGAGATGGTCCACGGCGAGGACGACTTTGTGGTGACCGACTCGGAGTTTGCCCTGGGCTGGCACTTTTTCGTGGCCAGCGTGGACCGCACCCTGGTGGTCCGGCTGAAGGAGCAGCTGGGGTCGGCCTTTGAGGCTCTCAGGGGAAAGGGTGATGACAAAAAGTTTCTCGCCTGGCTGGAGTCCCGCATGGAGGGACAGGCGCCGCGGTTCAAGCTGGCCATCAAGGAGGAGATGGAGTCCTCAAAGTACGGCCTCTTTTGATATTCTGCCCGGGCAGCCCCACACCCGTTGCGGTACGCGCCGCCTACTAGTGCGGTGTGCGTGGGTTTGCGCATGGCCTGCCACACGGCGTGGATGACTCCCGGCAGCGGACAGGACCTTTGAGCTGCGGGGGGTACGTGGACGGTGCCGCGCCGGACTGTGTCCGGATGTGGCCAATCTGGAATAAAGGGCCCTCGAGGGGAATCGAACCCCTGTCCGGGGATCCACAGTCCCCTATACTAGCCACTATACGACGAGGGCCACATCGCGTATGGCCGCCCGGGCGTTATAATAATGGAGACTGTGGCCAGGCTGCGGCGGCGTGTGTATGGGCAACTGGCGCACCGACTGGGGGAATCGATGAGGGCTCCGACGGCGCCTGCGACTAAATGACATCCGGTGCGGAAATACAGACCCAAATGACATGGCGGAAACGGAGGCTGGAAACACGCCACGGACGCTCCGGCGGGGCCAAGGGCGGAAAGCCACCCTCGCCGTTTTTCCGTGTGGTGTGGCTGCAGGGCGGTGTGTACTGCCCACGGTGGCCACTGCCGAAGGACACGGCGGCGCTCATGAGGTGCCGTGGATGGCCGCGCCATCACGTACGGCCCGCACTATATCAGATGCGGTCCCGAACGCCTAGTCCTCATCGGAATTAGCTGGGTGCGCCATCTCGGCTCCGCAGCCATATCCGGCTATTGCGCTGGCATGGAGGACGCCCCATGACCCGATTCTGACCGTTTCATTTGGACAAGCCATTTCGAATCTGCGACCGTAGATTTATTATCCACGCCACCGGGGAGCCGGCCATGCGATGGTGGTGGGTTGCCATGGTGGTGACGACCGCAATCTCATACTATGCGGTGCACACGTTACTTCCCTGGAGGTAGGGAACGGGCGCACGGCCTCCGGCATGCAATATTGGCATATGCTCGCTCGCCATCTATAGTCCCCTGTGCACCGGATGGCGGCTTCCCGATTTGGTCCTGATCTTGGATACCGCCGGGGTCTGGGGAGCGGCCGGCATTGCCGTATCTCGCAACGGTATGAGGTCAGGTCTGCCTCCGGATCATGTATGATCGGGAAAGTACCACATAATGCAGATCCGAACAATTACATGATCTCGAAAAAACAAGATCAACATGAACGCCACCGCCAAGGAGAACCGCCTCCTGAGGCAGGAGCTTGCCAGGGTGCACCGCCAGAAGGATTCCTATGCCGAAACCGTCGCCGCCCTTGCCCGAGTCGCCGGCGGGATGGCCGCACTCCTGAGGGAGTGTACTGATGCCGCGGCCCAGAAGGACAAGGACATGGCCAGCCTGACCCACCTGCTGTCGATATACTCGGGCGCAGACTCCCCCTCCGGGAAGGATCCGAGGGGATATGAGGCCGCCAAACGGTTCTTGGCCATGGCTAGGGCCGACGAGGAGGCCGGGAGGGACGGGACGGCAGACGCTGCAGCGGAAGGCGGCCGGAACGGCGGGACGGCGGCCGGGGAGGACGGCGGGAGGGACGGGGGCCCATCCGGAGCAGTTCCGGCAAAACCGTGCGGCGGACGGCCCGGCCACCCGGGCAGGTCCCACCATGCCAAGTCGGACCGCACCGTGCCATACACGGCCAAGATGTGCGACACGTGCGGCAATACGGATCTGGAGCTGATGGCCCCCATCAAGAAGCCGGCGGCAGACTTTGGGGAGTGCGTGGAGGGGGAGGAGGATGCGAAGGACAGGTACACGAACGTGGCCACGTTCGGATGGTGCGGCACGTGCAGGGCGGTAATAGATCCGGCCCCGCACCTGGTCTGGGGCACCTGGGTGGAAGGGAGGGCCATGGCCGCCATAATCCAGTACAAGAGCAACCCGCAGGGGCGCTCGTCCATCGTGGACAACCTTGGGGCGGTGCACAGGTTTGTGATATCGCCCGGCGCCGTGTCCAACGCAATTACCGCCTATGCCAGGAACCTGGAGGGCAGGGTGCTTCCCGACTCGGTGGCCGCCTTCGTAAAGGCCAAGATGGAGGCGGCCGAACCGGAGGCGGCCGAACCGGAGGCGGCCGAACCGGAGGCGGCCGAACCGGAGGCGGCCGAACCGGAGGCGGCCGAACCGGAGGCGGCCACACCCCTCCCGTCTCCAGCGCACCCCACCATTCCAGCTGGGCCGCCCCGGCGCAAGACCAGGAAGGAGTTGAAGGCCGAGGAGAGCAGGGTCCCATACGGCCAGACGCCGCAGGGGACGACCGACACGCGGCTAACCCAAACCACCACGTCATATCCGGGATCCCACCGCATGTCGTTCATGGAATGGTGCCGCGAGTGGCTCACCATGGCCCCATATCTGGGGATCGACGAGACCAAGACCATAGCGGCGGGGAAGTGGTGCCACTCCATAGTGGTGGCATCGCCTAACGTTACCATGATAACGGTGCGGCCCCGCAAGAACACCAAGGCCGTAAACTGGCTGTTCGGCGGCATGGGACACGTATGCGTCGTGCACGACCGCATCGCCATATACAACGGGTTTGCCGGGCCGCACCAGGAGTGCTGGGCGCACCTAATCCGTCGCTTCCTGAAGCTTGCCATCAAACACGGTATCGGCTCGCCCGAGTACGATCGGTACCTGGTGATCAAAGCCCTGTACAAGCGGGCCAAGGACCTGGCCGCCCGCCTCGCCGCAGCACTGGGGACGCCCTCCAACGCGGCCGAGATGGCCGCCTGCCGACACAGGCTCGAAAGGGCATGGCATGCCTTCGAGCCCGAGTACCATTCCATCACCAACGGCCTGCTGGGCCTGGTGAGGGACCTGGACGGGCGGGAGCCCGGCCCATACTTGGAGAGGATGCTCCCCCGCGCCCTGACGTTTGTGGTGCGGCCCGGCACGCCGGGCACCAACAATACCACCGAGGGGGCCATACGGTGGAATGTCATACGGCCCCGGCACGTCTTCGGAGCCCTGCCCAACTGGCGGGCCGCCCGGAACTTTGGCACGATACAGACGTTCGCGGCCACCTGCCGCAGGAACGGCACGTCGCCGTACCACGCCGTGCTGGCCCGCGGACGGGACCCGGACTGGAGCGTATTCCAGTCCGGCGCGCACCCGCCCATACTCCCGCACATGACATGAAAGTGGGTGTAGGCGCATGCGACCGGGCGTGTTCGCCCGGGCGTCTGGATTCTGCCCGCCCGCGGACGGAGACGGTCCGGGCCCCCGCCGCACGGCCTTTTGGAATGCTCGGCATGGAATGGTCCGGCATATGGCCGCAGGAGCGGCATCGGCCATATCAGATGGTGCCGAAGCCAGGACGGGACTGCCACCATGCCGCAGATACAGAACAAGTGCGGTACTTGAACACAAGCGTACCAATAAAATAAAGATCACTAGCGCAGACCTGACCTCATACTCGCAACGTGGCATGCGGCGCGGCATAGGTTCAAATAGCGACTTGCCCACCCGCCACGGCGTGGCCACCAAGAAGACATCCGGCCGGTCCCACGGGTTCAGGCACAAGTCGCGCTCGGTGATGACCAAGAAGAACCCCCGGGGCGTCTCGTTCCTGCTGAGGGAGTATTCGGTGGGGGATAGGGCGCTGGTGATAATAGACCCGCGCCAGCACAAGGGTCTGCCCCACCGGCGCTACCACGGCAAGGTGGGCATAGTGACAGAGACCGGAAGGCGGATGGTCACGCTGCACGTAAAGCTGGGCAAGAAGACCAAGACCCTCATCACCAGGCTGGATCACATAAAGCCGTTCGGAGTGCAGGCATGAAGGACATAAAGAACAAAGAGCCAATCACCATCGCCGAGGTCAGGGAGATACTCTCCCGCATGGACCCCGAGCAGCTGGACCAGATACAGAGGTGGACGTTCGACTACACCTCAAAGTTCTCCAGCATAGAGCCCAAGCGGGCCCGCAAGATGAAGAAGGCGCTGGTGGAGGAGTGCAACCTGACCGAAGAGGAGGCCGTGGAGATAGTCAACATAATGCCCGGAAGCATAGCCGAGATCCGCTCCTTTACGTTCGGCTGGAAGAAGCTCATACTGGCCGAGACGCTCTCCAAGATACTCCGCATAATACGGGAAAACTCCTAGGTGTCCGATTGCGCGGGAACCGTGACATCCGCGAGACGCATGCTCGCGTGCTGGACGTCAAGACCCGGGCGCGTTCCGTCATCTTCCGCTCCCGGGAAGGGACCATAATCACCGCCTTGGGCGAGAGGAGGTTCGTCCTGCTGGAGATGCTGGCCAGGGCGGGGGGCCACTTTGAGGTAGGCGAGCGCGTTGACGTGGACGGGCGCATACAGGCGGTGCTGGGCCGGCTGGACTACTTCGGGATATCGACGGCGGCCACCCAGGAGGTGCCCCGGGCCATACAGGGAATAGTGGCGTCCTGCGAGTCCCGGTTCGTGGGGTACCTGAATACGGCCGGCCTTGTGAATACTCAGGCGCACTCCATCGGCATGCTGCCCGGGGTGGGGAGGGCGCTTCTAAAGGTGATCCTGAAAGAGCGTGAGGCGCGCCCCTTCACGAGCTATACGGACGTGGAGGAGCGGACCGGCTGGCGGGACCCCGCAGAGAACCTGGTCCAGAGGATACGCGACGAGATGGAGGGGCGGACCGGAACCCGGCTGTTCGTCCGGGGATGAGGAGACGGCGCCGGTACGGACAGCACTTTCTGGTGTCCGAGGCTGTGGCCTCCCGCATAGTCGGGGCGGCGGACATACGCGGGGAGGACACGGTGCTGGAGGTGGGCACCGGAAGGGGAATACTGACGCCGATGCTCTGCAGGAGGGCGGCCCGGGTCATATCGGTGGAGTCGGACGCGCGGCTGTATGAGGAGGCCGCCGGCGCGCTCCGCCAGGACAACCTGACGCTGCTGCACGGCGACGGCTTTGTCACGGCCGAGAGGTTTAACGTGTTCGTGTCCAACCTGCCATACTCGGAGAGCCGGCGGGCGGTGGAGTGGCTGGCGGCCACCCCGTTCCGGTCCGGCGTGGTGATGGTGCAGGAGGAGTTCGCCCGGAAGGTGGCCGGAACCGGGCATGCCCGCCGGGCCGTCTCGGTGGTGTGGCAGGAGGCATTCGAGGTGGACGGCTCGTTCCGGGTGGGCCCGCGCAACTTTAAGCCCCCTCCTATGGTGGACTCGAGGGTGTTGTGGTTCCGGAAGCGGAGCACCATACCGCCGGATACTATACGCAACCTGCACCTGATTTTTTCGAGGCGCCGCAAGCTGCTACACACGCCGCGGGGCGCCCGGCGCCTGGACGATATGGATAACGGGGAGCTGATGGCGGTTGCCGAGTCCATGTAGGGAGTACGAGCCGGCCGAGGACACGTTCCTGCTGTGCGACTATGTGGAGGGGCTGTCGGGGAGGGCGGCGCTGGATATAGGCAGCGGCTCGGGGTACGTGACGCGCCTGCTGGAGCGGAGCTTCGAGGTCGTGGTGGGCACCGACATAGACCACTGCATACTCAAAAACCAGACCTATCCGGCCCGAAACCGCGTCTGCTGCAACGCCGCCGACGCCCTGCGAGGAGAATTCGACGTCATAGTGAGCAACCCGCCGTATCTGGACACCGAGGACATATCATTCCCGGATACGGACGGGGGGCCCGGGGGAGTTGCCGTGCCGGGCCGGTTCCTGCGTTCGGCCGTGCCGCTGCTGGCCCCCGGCGGGGAGATGGGCATGGTGGTGTCGTCGCTGTCCCGCCACACCGAACTGGCGCGGCTGGCCGCCTCTCTGGGACTGAAGGCCGATATCGCAATGCGCCGCCGCCTCTTTTACGAGGAACTGTACGTGCTGCGCCTGACTCACCGGTGAAGGATGCGGGCGGCCCGCCGTATGATCTCGTCTGTCATGGCGGAGGTGCCGGCCTTGCCGCCTATGTCCCAGGTGGTGTGGCCGCCGTCGTTTATGGTCTGGGTCGTGGCCTCGAATATGGCGTCCCGTATGTGGCTCTCGCCGAGGTATTCGGCCATCCACGCTCCCGAGAGTATGGTGGCGGTGGGGTTGACCTTGTCCTGCCCGGCGAACTGGGGGGCGCTGCCATGGGCCGCCTCGAACATGGCATAGTTCTCTCCCATGTTGGCCGAGTATATGAGGCCGATGGAGCCCACCAGGGCCGATGCCAGCTCCGATATTATGTCCATGAAGAGGTTGGTGCTGACCAGCACCGACCCGTCGAACCTGCCAGTGTCGATGATCAGCTGCTGCGCCATGTTGTCTATGTATATCTCTGAGATCTCTATGCCGGTGCCATTTGTGGCTGCCTGTGCCTCCTCCCAGAATATGCCGTCGGTCCGCTTGAGTATGTTTCTCTTGGTTATACAGAACATCTTTTTCATGTCGTGTTTTTGCGCCCACTGGACGGCGGCGTCCAGAAGCCTCCTGGATCCCCGGCGGGTTATCTTGCGGACGGCGATGGCCGCATCCGGCGTGATCTCTGCCTCCACCCCGGTGTACAGCCCCTCGGTGGCCTCCCGGAAGCAGACGCAGTCGAGGGGCCGGTCCGGGGAGAGGCGCGCATACGTCTTGGTGGGGCGGATGTTGGCGTACAGGTCGAACTTTTGGCGCAGCGTGACGGCCACGCTCCGGGGAGTGCCCGGAACCGGGATGGTGGATGTGGGACCCTTGAAGCAGGCATCGCACTCGGCCAGCGTCTCCATGGTGGCGGGGGGTATGTACGAGTCGTCCCGGCGGCCGTTGCGGTCCCACTGCTCGGAGCCGGCCTCGCATAGTATGATCTCGGACTGCATGTTGCACGCCCGCAGCACCCGCAGCATGTGGTCCACCACCTCGGGCCCTATCCCGTCGCCCCGTATTACCGCAGCCTTCCTGCCCATGGCGCCGCCGCCGTCCCTAGTAATTTATGCCTTGACGGCTGGTGCAGGAGTTTATGTGCGCCGGGCAACTCCCCCCGGTATGGCTTTCCCATACCCACACATTATAACCGCCCGGCTCGTGGGATAACCCATGATAATAGTGCAGATATCGGACCTGCATGTGGGTTCCCAGTTTATCGAGTCGCAGTTCCACCAGATGGCTGCCGAGGTCAACGAATTGCGGCCTGATGTGGTGGTGGTGACCGGGGATCTGACCAACGAGGGGATACGGCGCGAGTACCAGCGGTGCTCCGAGCTGCTCTCCACCATACGTACCAAGAGGATGATTGCCGTCAGCGGCAACCACGACTACCGCAACACCGGCTACCTGCTGTTTCGAAAGTACTTCTCCTCGCCCAGCATAAGCGATCTGGGGGAGGGGGTGGTTCTGGCCACCATCGGCACCGCCCGCCCTGACCGCAACGAGGGCGAGGTGGGATACCGGCAGAACCTGTGGCTGGAGAACACGCTCCGCAAGTATGCCGGACGCCTCATACTGGTCGCCATGCACCATCATCTGGTGGATGTGCCCGATACCGGCTCGGACCACCAGACGGTACGCGACGCCGGAGACGTGCTCCGGACCATTCTGGACTCGGGGGTGAAGATAGTGCTGTGCGGACACAACCACCGCCCGTGGGTGTGGGACTTTGGGAATCTGAAGGTGGTCAACGCCGGCACGGCCACCTCGGAGCGGCCCCGGGGACTCTTTGAGAACACCTACAACATAATCACCATACGCGGCGGCGAGGCCGAGGTGGACCTCAAGATAGTGGGGGGAAGGCGCATGCCCCTCTCGGACATAGTGCGGGACTACTCCCGGCTCGACTCCCCGGACGCGGACGAGGACAGGAACGGCAGGAAACGGCCTGCCGCCGACGGCCGGTAGGGACTTCCTATCAGTCCGGGACAGGCCCGGCCGAGGCGATACCCATACGACTTTTATGCGGACTAGGTGGCCGAATTCCGTGCGGGGATCGCCTAGCCCGGTAGGGCGTGGGATTGCTAATCCCATGTCAGAAATGACTCGGGGGTTCGAATCCCCCTCCCCGCGCTTCGTTTAATACCAGCCTGCAGGGTGACAGACTCATGGGACGCCGAAAGACCCAGAAGATAATCCGGACCACGCAGAGGAACTCCACCATCGGGCGCTGCCCACACTGCCGCACCATAGGCAAGATATTCCTACTGGGAAAGCCGGGCAGTGAGAAGTGCAAGTGCGACAAGTGCCGCGCCGAGTTCGATATCTAGGCGCACCCCGTCCGGCACGACACAGTAAAGGACTCGGAGGGCTTCGATCCCCCGACCTGATGATCCGGAATCACCTGCACTATCCAGGCTGTGCTACAAGTCCGGCGGGAGTGCCGGGATGCTCCGCTAAATATCAATCCCCGACGACTGCGTAGGTGCGCGACCAGGCCATGCAGTCACCGGAATGGCGGCAAATGACTACGCGCAGAGCGACGGTCGTAACCGAGCGACGCTGGGCGGGGGCCCCGTACGTACGGGGCTGCCGGGTTTCAGGGGTTACGGAGGTGCGGCTCCGATGCGCGGCGCCACCCAAGCACGTACTTATACCGCTACGGCGCGTGAGGGGCTATGGGTCTGCTGTACACAGTCAACTACGTGGATTTCGATGAACGCGACTGGCGGCAGGTCTCCGTCGACCCGCCGGAGTTTGAGGCCGTCACGAACTTTGTCACCTTGGACATATTTGACGTGTCGCAAAAATCCTACAAGCTCAAGTTTGCCAAGGGCGCCAAGGTGAGGTCGTTCCGGGTGGTGGGCAAGTTCCGGCTCACCTGGGACGACTCGCACCTGCTGGAAAAGTCCTAGGGGCAGTTTCCGTTGCGGGCGGCCCCGTCGCGGCAGGTGCAGCGGCAGAACCGGTAAAAGTTGCCATCGTACACATCACTGCATGCTTCGTACTCGCCACCGTCGACCATCGGGCTTTGCCGCGGCGTCGTGAGATTTTCTTGCTGGGGTATGTCGCAGGGGTTTGGAGGGGAGATCATGGTGCCCCGCCGGCGACGGTACTCGTGTGCGGTGGTGTGTGCGGCGACGTGGCACTCGCCGGCCTGTGGCCATCTCCTGTGGCAGGGTGCATCCTGGACCGCCCAACCTTATCTTGTGGGGGGATCGGTCAGGCCGATCTGGCGGTCCTTTGAACATTTTAATAGAGACATCCCGTCTCCGCCCCCGTGGACAGCGATGCCAAGACCATGGGGGCGTGTCTGGTGGCAATGGTGGTCATAGTGACTGCGTGGGCGTTTCTCACGCTGACCTAGCGCGTCTCATCTCCTCAAACATGCGGTTGTACTTGTTCTGGGCTTCTGTGTTTCGGCCATACTCGGTCTCCGACTCGTACTGGATAATCTCAGAGGACAGCATCTGGTGTATGTCGTCCAGGTAACCCAGTACCGCTCGGGAGTCCTGCAGGGAGTACTGCCTGCGTTCCTCCTTATTGGAGCCCCGGACTGGGTACCGCTTATGGGAGAACTCGGCCGCCAAGATCTCTTCCATATCTGGGCGCAGGTGCTCGGCCAGGTCAAAGCACCCCCGCACATGCGCCAGCAGCGCGTCGTCGGCCATACCTCTTCTAACCCAAGAGAGATTTCTCACCAAGTTGGTGGTGAGTCGTATGTTCTGTATGGTGAAGAAGAGAGACTCGCCACTCTTGTGCGACTCCACAATCCAGTTGCAGTCGTACCGTATGGTCGCCAAGGCGTCTTGGTATGCTCCGGGATACGCGTCTGCCTCAAAGTGACTCCACTCCAGCCGCGTTGACGGCGTCCACTCCGTCATGTTGTCCGGCGCCATAACTGATCCGCGCCCCTGCCAGTTAAAACGATGACGCGTCCCCGGCATCCCTAGGATTGCTATGTGGGGTTCTGGCGCATGCGCGTCCTGTTTATGGTGTCGGCTTTGGACCAACGGCGGGTCTTGCCGCAAATGCCGCTGATTGCGGCGGGCAGCGGGGTGTCGACGCCTGTCCAGCTCAGGGGAGGCGTGTACTAGTGCTGCGCGCAGTGCTGCGTTTGTCGCAGGCCAATCTATGCGGGACCCGGGATGTCAATGGTCTGTGGTGTATGCGCCCCGGAAAAAATACGATACATGACTGATATCTGTCCGGTTCTGGTTCATGCGTTTCCGGCTCCCAAAGCGTGGCCAAAACCATCCCTTAGGCATGCTATCTGCCTGGCGCGCGTTTCCTCCATAGCGCATCAGTCTCGCTTGGTCCAAGGCCGGAATTACTGTCCGCCGCATTAGACTGATGTGCAACACAAACCCACCTCGGATTTGGCCGGATACTGTCGGAAAATCCGCCTCTCGGCGCGGGGTAAATCTACCGTCGCATGATCTGCCTCGGACTCACCGCTCCACCGGCGCGCCGATAGAGTTTCCCCACTCGCTCCAAGATCCGTCGTAGTTGACCACACTTGGGTAGCCCAGCAGGTACTTTAGAACAAACCACGTGTGGGAGGATCTCTCCCCTATACGGCAGTACGCGACAACGTCCTTGTCGGGCGTGATGCCCGCTGACTCATACAGTTTGCGAAGATCCGCGGCGCTCTTGAAGGTGCCGTCCTCGTCATTTACCGCCTTCAGCCAGGGGATGTTGATGGCGCCGGGAATGTGGCCCGCCCTTTGGGCCCCCTCGGTCGGATATTCCCCGGGAGCGGACACCTCGCCGCGAAATTCAGGCGGCGACCTCACGTCCACCAAACGGGCATGGTCCTTGCCCAGCATGTTCGCCACATCGCTGCGGAATGCCCTCAGTTCCGGAACGTGGGCAGCCGCCTCGTATTGCGTGGCGTGCATCCGCGGCTCTTCCGCATGGTACGTTCCGCTGACATGGCCCAGCCGGAGTTTTAGGTACTTGGTGACAGGCGCCTGTGGATCTGTGTCGTATGGCCTGCCTTCCAGCTCCCATTTCTTTCGGCCTCCGTTCATTATACGGACATCCTTGTGGCCATATATCTTGAAGACCCAGAATGCGAACGTGGCAAACCAGTTGTTGAAGTCTCCGTACAATACCACGCATGTGTCAGGAGAGATCCCGTTTCTGGACATGAGCGACTCGAACTGCTCCAGGCTCAGTATGTTCCGGGACTGGGCGTCGTTTATGTCGCTCTTCCATCTCATCAGAACAGCTCCTGAGATGTGGCCCCTGTGGTAGGAGTTCTCAGGGTCGTAGTCGACCTCTACCACGCGGATATTCTCATCTGGAGTGTGTGTTGCCACCCATTCAGTATCTACAAGGACTTCTGGCGTGGCATATTCCATTGCCTCGTATGTGTCTGTGGCATTTATAACTCATGTCGTTACCATGGCTGGGATATCCGCGTGCCCTGAACTAGCTGGAATGGGAGTGGCCGGCCGGTGCCGACAGCAAACTTTACCTAAGCGCCGGATTCGGAATCGGCACCCATTCCAGGCCACTTTTTGCCCCACCGACTTCGGGTCACCGAAATGTTCCATCTTATCGCATTCATATAATTTATATACGCTGAAAAACAGTACCAATATATGCAAAGGACGAATATTCGTATATGCGGTAGGGTACAGGGCGTGGGCCTACGAGTCAGGATCAAAACCGCCGCGGATGAGATCGATGTGCGAGGAACCGTAGAAAATTTGGACGACGGATCCGTCCTTGTGGTGTGCGAGGCAGAACGAGCCAAGATCGAGAACCTAGTGCAGCAAATACGGGACCGGGCAGAGCCCGCTGCAATAACGGATGTACTGGTCGAGGAGGGGTCCCCGGCGACGGGTTTGGGCGGCTTTAAGATAAAGTTTGGTGATACCAACACGGAGATGCTGACCGCCATATTCATGGGAACAGAAGCGCTGCGTAGAATGGACAAAAAACAGGACAAGATGCTGGATAAACAGGACAAGATGCTGGATAAACAGGACAAGATGCTGGATAAACAGGACAAGATGCTGGATCTGCAGAAAGAGATGAACGTCACCATGAAATCAGTGGACAGCAAGATGGACTCGTCTCTGGAGAACGATGCAGAAATCCTCAAAGTCTTGAGGGGCATGCGGGGTGGCGATATGCTGCGCATTGCCGGATAGACCTGCGATGCTGTACGAGCTGTTGTAGTAGGATTGGTGCTGCACCTCGACCGTCCAAATCGTAGGGGCCGGCGCATGAGCGCCACTACATGGCGGATGGGCCGGCGCCAGGTTTTGCGCTGGAATGTAAACATTGGCGCCGAATGCGGGATCGTAGGAGATCCCCAAGGCCTCTACAAGATGCGGGCGCATCATACCGGCGCGGGTCCGTCGCATACGCCGCCGTGGCTGGCCGCATGGCCTCCGTCCGAGCGGTAGTACATACGTCTGGGAGTGTTCTGCCCTTGTGCGTCGCGCTGGGTTATGCGGGTTCCGGGTGGGAGAGGATCTGCAACGGACCAGGACCGCAGCCACGGCCGGTCTTGCGTTTGCGCCCGTGTGGGGCGGCCCATACCTACCGCGTGCCGTGTATGATATCGCCGACCTGCGGGGAGCACTCCTCTATGTCCTTGAACGAGTCTATGGAATGCCATCGGGCGTTGGGGAACCTTGCGGCCCCCAGCCCGCCGGCCGCTGCCCATTCGGGGAAGAGCGTCCGCTCTATGTCGCCCCTCTCGGGGAGCCTGTCCAGAACGTCCCGTTCCAGGCGGTATATCCCGGCATTCATCCACATGCCGGGCAGTGGGGCCTTTTCGCCGAAGCCGGCCACCCTGTTGTCGTCCAGCTCCAGCACTCCGTACTGTGTCCGCAGCGGCACGGCGGCTATGTGGTTGGGCGGTATGGCCCCCATGTCTATATCCGTGATGATGTCACCGTTCAGGACGTAGAACTCACCTCGTATGAAACCCGAGGCGTTCCGTATGGCTCCGGCCGTCCCCAGCGGCTCGTCCTCTGCTGACACGGCCACCCGGCCGTGCCCCATGTGCTCCAGGTAGTCCTCGATCATCTGGGTCTTGTACCCGGAGCACACCACCACATCGCGTATGCCGGACCTGTCCAGATAGCGCAGCTGCCACTCCAGTAGGGGTACGTTGGCCAGCGGCGTCAGGGGCTTGGGGACGTAGTCTGTTATGGGCCTGAGCCTCTGGCCCCTGCCGCCGGCCAGTATCACCGCCTGCATGGGGACAGGGCGGGTGGCCGATGGTTATATTCTGATATGGTGCGGGGACGGCAAAGGGATTTTAGCTGCCGCCGGGGATATTCCCTGTGGTCCGGATGTATGTTCTGGCGGCGGTTGCGGCGGCCGGTATGGCGGCGCTGGCGGCCATATACGCTACAGGGACCGGGCCTGACCCGACGGGCGCCGCTGCGCTGGAGGCGGGAGGTTCGCCTCCCCTGGGGGACGCGGGCGCCCCGCTCACCATGATAGAGTGGGGTGACTACCAGTGCACCTTCTGCTATCGGTTCCACCAGAACACGCTGGACTCCCTCATGCCATACGTGGACTCCGGGGAGTTGCGCATCATATTCCAGGACTTTCCGCTCAACGGACCCGACTCGGTGCTGGCCGCCCAGGCCGCCCGGTGCGCCGCCGACCAGGGACTCTTCTGGGAATACCATGATGTGCTGTACCGGAACTGGGGAGGCGAGCGGACCGGCTGGATACGCCCGCCGGTCCTGTACGGCTTTGCCCTGAATGTGGGCCTTGACATGCGCATGTATGGCGACTGCGTGGGGGAGGGGCGCCACCTGGAGGATATACGGGAGTCGTACAGGCTGTTCCAGGAGGAGGGCATCGACGCCACCCCGTCGTTTGTCATACACGACGGCGAGCAATCCGTCAAGATAGTGGGGAGCCAGCCCGCCGAGACGTTCGTCCGGACCATAGAGCAGATGCTCCGATAGTACGGCTCCCTACAACCTATATTGAACGCGGCCGCCATTGCCGCCCATGTCTCAGAAGCACGACTCGGTCAGGCTGTACCGCCTGCGGAAGATGCTCAAGCACCTCTCCGAAAAGTCCGGACGGGGCACCGAGCTCATATCGGTGTACATCCCCAAGGGCAAGCAGATGCACGAGATCATAAACATGCTCCGCAACGAGCAGGGCACCGCCTCCAACATAAAGTCGGACCTGACCAGAAACCACGTGGTGGACTCGCTGGGCAAGGTTATACAGCGCCTGAAGCTGTACAAGAAGACGCCCGAGCGCGGCCTGGTGGTCTTCTGCGGCGCCCTGCCGCCGGAGGAGGGCGGCCCGCTGGGAAGCGAGGAGCTGAGCATATTCGTGATAGATCCAATCAAGGACCTGAAGCAGTACCTGTATCGGTGCGACGACCACTTCCATGTGGAGATACTCCGGGACATGCTCCGGGACGACACCGCCATAGGGTTCCTGGCCATAGACGCCAAGGATGCCGGCTGGGGGCTGCTGCGGGGGGACAGCATCGAGGAGCTGGATCACACCGGCTCGGGAGTGGCCGGCAAGCACCGGCAGGGAGGCCAGTCGGCCAAGCGGTTCCAAAAGCTCCGGGAGATGGAGCTGACATACTACTTCAACCGGGTGGCCGCCATGACCCGGGAGTACTTTATAGACATACACCAAGTAAAGGGGCTCATAGTGTCCGGACCCGGACCCACCAAGGAGGAGTTTGTCAACGGAAGCTACCTGGAGTACCGGCTACAGAACATGATACTGGCCACGATAGACTCCTCGTACTCGGGGCGCGAGGGGGTGCGGGAGGCCTTTGAAAAGTCCGGCGACATACTGTCCGACTTTCGGCTGATGGAGGAGAAGAAGCTTGTGGACCGCCTCTTCCGGGAGATAAGCACCGGTTCGGGCCTGGGCTCGTACGGGCTGCGGGAGGTGCTCTCCCACGTCCAGAACAACGCGGCGCAGACCGTGCTGGTGACCGACGACACCGACATGCACCGGGTGACTGGGGTGTGCCGAAGGTGCGGCAGCGAGCAGAGCCGGCTGGTGGAGCGGCCGGAGGTCATCCCCCTCAAGAACAGGTATGCCACCGAGCCGTGCCCCGACTGCCGCTCCCTGGAGGTGGAGGGCGCCGAGCAGGATTTGGTCGACTATTTGGCCCTGATATGCGCAAAGGTGGGGACCGCCCTCGAGGTGGTGTCGGGCAAGGCAGAACACGGCGCCAAGCTGACCAATCTGGGCAAGGTGGCGGCCATCCTGCGGTACAACCCGGCTCACTCTTGATGGCAAGACTAGAATAAACGCGCCCCGCATACGGGGGGCAATGACATCGTACAGCCTGGGGTCCCTGCTGGGCATCGACGAACTGTTGCGGTGCGCCTCGCAGGTGGATCCGAACGACTCCATATGGATACCGGAGACCTGGGGAATGGAGTGCATGGGGATGATCTCGGCCGTATCGCAGAGGAGTCCCTGCCGCCGCATAGGCTCCTCCATACTGAACGTGTACTCTCGGAGCCCGGCCGCGCTGGCCATGGGGGCGGCCACCCTGGATACGCTGTCGGGCGGGCGGTTCGTGCTGGGCTTGGGGGCCAGCAGCCCGGCCATAGTGCAGGGCCTGCACGGGATGAAATACGAGAGGCCCGTGCGGCGCGTCCGCGAATGCGTTGAGATTGTGCGGATGGCGCTGGAGGGAGGGCGCATCGACTATGCCGGGGAGGTGTACGATCTACGGGGGTTCTCCCTGCTGGTGAGGCCGCCCCGGAGGCGCGTTCCGGTGTACTTGGCGGCGGTGAACCCCGGTATGATGCGGCTGGCCTGGGAGGTGGCCGACGGCGTCATACTGTATCTGAGGCCGCCCGGGGAGATCCGCAACACGCTGCGCGCTATGGGGGGCCGCCGCATCGGCGTGGCCTGCCAGATAATCACGGCCGTCTCCCGCGACGCGCCGGCCGCCTACGAGCGGGCCCGCCGCACACTGGCATTTTATGTGTCGGTGGGGGCCGTATACAGGGAGTTTCTGGCGGCGCACGGCTACGCCGAGCAGACCCGCTCCATACACTCCGAGTACCAGAGGGGCGGACTGGAGGCGGCCCGCCGGGCCGTGCCCGACGCGATGCTCCACTCCCTGACCGCCTGCGGCACCCCCAGGGAATGCGCCGCCGCCATAGGGGAGTTCGCCGCAGCGGGCGTTGATGAGCCCATACTGCAGTTCAACCCGGTGGGCGACGTCTCCGAGTCGTTCGAGCTGCTCAGGAGGGTATCGGGCTGAACGGGGTGGGCATAGCGGCGGCGGCGCAGACCGTCTTTGCCGACGGGAAGCGGCCCATATCGGAGCTGCTGCTGGAACCGTCCGCTGACATACTGCGGGACACCGGCGACACTCCGATAGACTGCGTGCTGGTCTCCACCAACGATACCGCCCGCCACTTGGCCGCCGTACTGTCGGAGCTCTGCGGGGTGACGCCCCGCATATCCGGCACGATGGAGAGCATGTGCAGCTCGGGCGGGGCGGCCCTGATAACGGCGTACTCTTATGTGCGGTCCGGCCTGGCCAGGACGGTACTGGTGGCCGGGGCGGAGAACCCCGGCAGCCCCGGCTCGGTTCTGGAATGGGACGTGTCCCGGGGGCAGTTTCGAAGCCCCATATACTGGGGTTCCATACTGACAAAGTCGTACATGAGGCGGTATGGCGTATCCCGGGAGGATCTGGCGGCCATTCCGGCAAAGAACCGCTCCCAAGCCCAGGACAACCCCCGCTCGCTGCACGGCTCGCCCTGCACCATATCGGACGTGCTGGCCTCGCCCCCGGTTACGGAGGACCTGAACTTGCTGGACTGCTCCAGATTGTGCTCGGGCTCGGCGGCGGTATTGGTGGCCGACGGCCCGACATGTCGCCGCATCACCGACACGCCGGTGTGGATTCGCGGACTCTCGCAGTATACGGCCTCGGCGGGGTTTGGAGCCGGCGGCCCATACCATCAGATACCCTCGGCCGGGGAGGCCGCCAAGGCCGCATATGCCATGGCGGGAACGACCGCAAGTATGATTGATGTGGCCGAGGTACACGACGCCTTCTCGGTCTGCGAGCCGATGGTGCTGGAGTCGCTGGGGATGGCCCCACCGGGCCGGGGGGCGGCGCTCTCCGGCGAGCTGTACCACACCGGCAGTCGCCGCATCAACCCCCGGGGCGGAATACTGGGGGCGGGCCATCCGCTGGGAGCCACCGGGCTGGCCCAGGCCGCCGAGGTCTTTGCGCAGCTCCGGGGCGAGGCGGGAAGGAGGCAGGTGGAGAACGCCCGCACCGGTGTGATACAGGGCATGTCGGCGGCCGGGACCGGCTCGGCGGTGGTGGTGATGGAGTCCTGAGCATAGAGCCGTACCTGCGGCGGGGCATCTTTGCCGTACCATACTGCGATGGGTGCGAACGGTGGGTGTGGCCGCCTTCTGTGCGGTGCGGCGTATGCCGCGGAGCGACGCGGGCGCGGCCGTACTCGGAGCGCGGCTCCATACTGGAGTGTTCGTCCCGGAAGGGCGTGGTGTTTTGCATGTGCGAGTTTCCCGGCGGCGTGCGGGTGATGGGCAGGCTGGCGGCCGGATCCCGCCGGGCGGGATCCCCCGTCGTGCTGTCGGGCTGCGGCATGGACGGGGACGTGCCCTTCTTTGAGGTCACGTCCGTGTAGCGGGTCACGGCGAGGCGCAGATGTATGGGGTCTCCCGGCTCTGGTCAAACGTCCAGACCGTCGGCAGGCTTATGATCCATCTGGTGCGCAGCCTAAATTTTTGGATCAGTGGCCCCCAGCCGTACTGGTCCGGCGAGGTCCCCTGGCCGGGCCGGGGATGGCTGCCGGCCAGTACGAACCGCACCTCCTCGGTGCGGGGCACTCCCTGTACCACGGCGGTGGCCAGCAGATCCCCCATCTGGGGGAGCCCCCCGGTGAAGACGGCCGGGACATCAAACCCCAGCGACGCGTAGTCGAACGTTGCGGCGTCGGCGCACCGCACGTCCAGGGTTGTCCCCATATGTTCCGCTATGTCCGTCTGCAGCGACGCCAGTGACTCGTCTATCTCTATGGAGCAGGCGTCCATCCCCAGCATCCTGCCGCAGAGGGCTATGCGCCCGTCGCCGGATCCGACGTCTATGATCTGTGTGCAACCGGATCTCTTGGCGGCCAGCGCCAACATGTGTGCGGAGAAGAGCCACGTAGGGTAGAAGGGCTGGGCGCTGCCCGGGTTCTTCATGCTGTCTATCCAGTAGTGATTTATGTCGCCCTCGTATATGGTGCACCTCACGCCGGAGAGGGTGGCCTCGTACCTGTTGTGGTAGATGGGGTTGGCCCGGGCCAGACTGTGTATGCCGGCCGTCTCCATGGTATGGTATGTGCCGCACGGCACTACCTCCTGTATGTGGGCGCTGCCCCTGTACACCCTGAAAAAGTCCCGCTTGATCATGCAAAAGTCCCGGGCCGCCTCCGAAAGCACGGGACTGTATCTCCAGCCTCCGCGATAAAAGGTGATATGGTACGGCGCCGTCCCCGGCTCTGGAGCACTTCGGGCCGGCGCCGGCTAAGCTGCCGACATACATTTTTTAACCGAACGGCCGGCGGTGGGCTCGATTGGCCGGGCTGGACACATTCGACAAGGACCTTCTCAACGAGATACAGTGGAGCTTTCCGCTCTCGTCGCGGCCATACCACGAGCTGGCCGGACGCTTGGGCGCGGACACCGGCGAGGTGATGGGGAGGATAAAGCGGCTGAAGGCAGCTGGCATAATACGCCAGCTCAGCGCCATATTCGACACCAGGAGGCTCGGCTACAAGAGCTCGCTGGTGGCGATGAGGGTTGCGCCCGACCGGCTGGTGCAGGTGGCCGCCATCATCAGCGAGCACCCCGGCGTCAGCCACAACTACGAGAGAAACCACGACTTTAACCTGTGGTTTACCATCGCCGTCCCGCCCCACTCCAGCATACAAGATGAGGTAAACCGCTTCTCGGGGCTGGAAGGAGTGAGGGCCACGCGGATGCTTCCCACGCTGAGAATGTTCAAGATCGGCGTAAAACTGGACATGAACGAGTCCAAGAAGCGGGAGGTAAAGCCGTCCGAGGAAAAGAAGAGCATACGGGATGAGCCGTTTGCAAACACCGAGCGCGACCGGCGTTTCGTACGGGAGCTGCAAAAAGACCTGCCGGTGGCCGAGAGGCCGTTCGCCCAGATGGCCCAGAATCTGGGTGTTACCGAGGAAGAGCTGTTCCGGCAGGCCAGCAAATATGAGGAGACGGGGGTGATGCGCCGGTACGCGGCCATTCTCCGGCACCGGGACGCCGGGTTCCTGGCCAACGGCATGATCGTGTGGAAGGTTCCCGATGACATGATACCATCCATAGGAGAGATGCTGGGGGCATTCCCGCAGGTCAGCCACTGCTACCAGCGCCCGGCGTACCCGGACTGGCCGTATACCGTCTTTTCCATGATACACTGCCGCACCCGCGAGGAGGCGGGCGAGACTGCCAAGACAATACAGTCGCAGATCGGGATAAGCGAGTATCGGATACTCTTCAGCGAGCGCGAGTTCAAAAAGAGCCGCGTCGAGTATTTCGTGGAGCCGGTGGCCGCCTGACGGTATCGTGCCGCCGGGTGTCCGCTGCGCAGTTTTTTGGTGGATTTTTTTCCACATCGGTATTGGGCGGACTGGCGCAGATCTACTCATCGAGCGCGTCTTGGGGCGTACTCTTGTGCGCTGTCCTGTGGCGCGCCTAGGGTGGGATCATGCAGCTGCGCCGGCCGTGTCCGGCGCCGCCGCAAAACCTGCCAGGCCGGGACCAAACCACCCAAAATTCTGCGAAAACCAGGGATTGCGCGCCGGGGGAGGCTGCCGATTGCGCGGGATTTTTCAGGGCGTGTGCCCCAAGCATCACTGCGGAATTTTCGGATGGCCGCAGCAGGCGGGAAGGCGCGGGCGTGGCATCAGGAACTATTGCTTGGCATCCTCCAACTCTATTAGAGGCTATACGTAATCTCCCACGCACAGCTTGGCAGCATTGGGAGGCCCCGGCCCGTTCCGACCGAAGCCGCCCACCCCGGGTCCGCCCACCGGCTCCCCGCCGGCGGGATTTCGGCGCCCCGGTTTGTGCGCCCCCGGCAGGCGCCATTCGGCGCCTGCGCTGCGGCCCTCTAACGTCCGCATGATGTCCGATAGTGTGGATCTGTGCTGTGCCGTCATGTGCGGGTGCGTGACCGCCCCGCGCAGCATCGATATGATGCCCGGCAGAGTTATTCCGCGCGGCGGGCCCTCCCGGCCCGTCCACTCCATAACGAGCGCCATCACAGTACGGAACAGGATGTTCGCGCTCCCGTTGCCGTCCCGCTCGCGGATTTTATGGCACGGCTGGCACCACAGATTGCGCACGCCCCTCTGTTGTACTGTGGTGCGCTTCAGTTTTTGGCCGCACCCCAGACACCTTGCGGACGTACCGGCTGGATCAATACCCCTGTGCGGCAGCCCCTCGGACTCGAGGGCGTTGACTATGGCGCGCCGCCTCCGGCCAACGTTCAGCGTGGACTTCAGCCTCCCGCGCATGTACGGCGCCTTCGCTCCATTCTTGGTGTACATCCTGTGTATGTTGAGGCCCTCGTACCCCACGCCGCATCCGGCGTCCGCGCACGCCCTTGCCTCCTTTCCCATGTGGTCGCCGGTGCGGTTTTTGTACGTGTCCCATGCCTTCTTCGTATGTTTTGCCATGATACGGGCATCGCCGCGCCGCTTCACCCTCAGTATTGCGCTGCACGCCTTGTTGTATTGTTTGCCGTATTCGTTGCGCACCACGCCTGTCATGCCGTTCGCATATGCGTATGTGTTGTTGTCCGCGTTCATGTCCACCCCCGTCCAGGACGCGGGCTCGCGGTCGGGCACCCACGTCTCGTATGTTACGTATATCTCGTCGCGGTCAACCTGCACCGTCTTGGGCATGACGCCGGGCCTGGTCAGCTGCTCCACGACATATGGCGGCACATGAAACACCATCCAGGAGCGGCCCGGCCTGCCCCTGCCATATATGGCAACGTGTATCGCCGGTGAGCCGTCCCACAGTTCGGACGCCTCATCAAATACCAGTTTGAAGCGGTCGGTCCGGGCAACCCCGTTGCGGTAGTGCGGGGCGCGGGCGTGCGGCTCTGCAAGCTTGTTGGTGCGCCACGCCTTGTGGTCGCCGTGTATCTCCCGTATGATGTAGTCGGCGAACCTCGTTTGGTAGACGCCGGTGCGGTGCACCGCCATTTGGTACAGTTCCTTGCCGCGCACGCCCCTGCGGTACCCTCCGGCGGCGTGGTTGGACGCCGCTGCGACATAATGGAGCAGGCCGCCCAGCAGGCGGCCCATGTCATGGCTCACGTGGACTGTTCGCCGGATCTTTCCCATATGTTTGGTATGATACGGTAGTACATATTTGAATATACCTGTCTCTTGCCGTATCATATCGGCATAGTGCGGAAGACTGGAGGCCTTGCCGCGCGCGTATCACGGCGTTCCGGGACAGAATGTCGGATGACTGAAAGTGTTGGTTTCAATTACGCATAAGGTCTATTGCCATCATGAACGCGTCCTCGCCGTCCCTGTAGTATGACTTTAGCTGCTGCTTTATGACGAACCCCAGGTCCTCGTACAGCCGGATGGCTCCGTTGTTGCTGCACCGCACCTCCAGATACATCTCCACGCACTTTCTCGTTCTGATGCCCTTGACTGCCTCGTCCACCAGAACTCTGCCTATTCCCTTCTTGCGGTGCTCGGGCAGCACGGCCACCGACACCAGGTGGCCCTTCTTGACAAACCCCAGCCGCCGGAACGATGAAAAGCCGTACTCGGTCTTGCACATTATATAGCCGGCATGAACGTCTCCCACCAGCGCCACCAAAAACGCCTCTGGAATCTCGGCCATAATGCTCTCGTAAAAGTAGTCCGAGTAGTGCTCCGGCAGGGTCTTGAGGTTTATCTCCATGACGGGGATCAGATCCTCGTGCGCGGCGCGGCGGTACACACAACCGTCCTCTTCTCGCAGTATGGCTTGCATGTTTCCGACGGATCAGGCGTGATTTATTTAATTATGCCATGGGGAGGCCCGACTCGAGCCGTACTCCACGTGGCCGCTACTCCTTATCAGGCTGGCCGAGCGCACGAACACATCGCACCCATCCTCGGCGCACACGTCATCGCCGGGCAGCATGCCCATGCCCCCCCGAGCCGTCACCATATGGCGCAGCAGCGGCAGCAGGGCTGCCCTTCCCCCATGCGCCTCCCTCTCCTCCAGTACCCAGAACATCTCGGTCGCCTCCGGGTACAGTAGGCTGGCGCGCAGGCGCCCCCCCTCTTCGGTGTAGTGGCCCACTATGGTCAGCCGTCCCCGTGCCAGGCGGTTCACCGCCCGGGCAAACCCCAAGCACAGGCGGCATCTGTCGTCGTACAGCATCACCGGGGGTCTCATATGGGTATGGTACTCTCCGCGGAATAAAAAACCTGCCCACCCCGACCGGCGCCGCTGCGCACCCACACCAATCCAAGTGTACAAATTGGGCGGCGCGCGGCGAGCAGACATGGGGTGGGAGGATGCCTACCGGAAGAAGACTCCGCTCTCCAGGGATCTGTTCGGGCGCTCGGCGGGACTCCACGTGAACGGCGTCTCGCACAACATTAGGTTCTTTGAGCCGTACCCATTCGTGACAGCGTCCTCGCACGGCAAAAGCCTGGTGGACGTGGATTCGAACAGCTATACGGACTATTGGATGGGCCACTGGGCTCTGGTGCTGGGCCACCGCCACCCAGCCGTGGAGGATGCTCTCACCGCCCAGGTCTCCCGGGGGTGGATGTACGGCACGGTCAACGAGCAGACCATCGAACTCTCGCAGATGATATCGGATGCCGTGCCGGCGGCCGAGCGCATCCGCTACACCGTCTCGGGGACCGAGGCGGTCATGTACGCCTCCCGGCTTGCCCGGGCGGCAACGGGCCGGGACGTGATCGCCAAGGTGGACGGCGGCTGGCACGGATACGCCTCCGATATGCTGAAGACGGTAAACTGGCCATTCTCGGAGCCGGAGAGCACCGGATGCATACACGACGACCGTATCGTATCCATACCCTACAACGACACCGAGCGGGCCGTGTCGATGCTGGAGGACGTGGGCGACCGGCTGGCCGGCATAGTGGTGGAGCCGGTCCTGGCGGGCGCCGGGTGCATACCTGCCCGGGCAGACTACCTGCGCGGGCTGCAGGAGTGCGCCCGCAAGAGCGGCGCCCTGCTCGTGTTGGACGAGATCGTGACCGGGTTCCGGTTCGGATACGGATGCATGTACGGTGAGATGGGACTGGATCCAGACCTGCTGACGCTGGGCAAGATAGTGGGGGGAGGCATGCCCCTGGGCGTGCTGTGTGGCAAGGAGGAGATCATGGAGATTGCCAACACCAAGTCCATGTCCCGGAGAGAGAGATGCTACATAGGCGGCGGGACGTTCTCGGCCAATCCCGCATCCATGGCTGCCGGCGCGGCCACGCTGCGGGCGCTAAAGGAGTCGCCGGCCACCTACGAACATATCAACCGAATGGGTAAAGACGCCCGGGCATCGCTGGAGCGCGCACTGGAGGGGCGCGCCCAGGTGACGGGCAGGGGCTCGCTGTTCATGACGCACTTTACCGAGTCCGGGCCGGTAGTCGACGCGGCGGGCGCGGCCCGGTGCAACCTGCAGTCGCTGGTGCGGTACCACATGCATATCATGGCATATGACGGGATATTCATACTGCCCGGCAAGCTGGGGGCGTTCTCCTCTGCCCACACTCAGGACGACGTGAGGGAGCTGGCCGAGGCCACCGAGCGGTTCGCGGCCGAAGATACCGAGTCCATCTCCCCTGCATCCACGCGGGATGCCAGAGAGAGGATGGCGCGCGAGGCAATAGCCAAGTTCAGATCACTATAAAACTAAAATCAATGCCCGCGTTATGCAGCGCGATGGGCCTGTTTTCGAGAAAGGATCCCGAGGAGCTGATGCGCCATGCCGCCATGTTCATGGAGAAAGGCCAGCCGAAGGGGGCGGTGGGCCTCTACAACCAGGTGCTGAAGCAGGATCCCAACAACCTGGAGGCTCTCCACCAAAAGGGCATAGCCCTCAACCGGATGAAAAAGTACAGCGACACGGTAACGTGCGCCGACGCGACGCTGGCCATATATCCGGGGGATGCGGTGGCCTACAACAACAAGGGAGTAGCGCTGGCAGAGATGGGGGACACCCAGGCGGCAGCCGAATGCTATGACATGGCCATAGACTGTGATCCGCGATACTACGAGTCCTACTTCAACAAGGGAGTGCTGCTGGCAAGGCTGAACGAGCTGCCCGAAGCCTTGGAGCTGATGGAGAAGGCGGTGCGGCTGAACCGCAAGAATCCCGTTCTCCTACTACACAAGGCCATCATATTGGGCAAGATGCACAAGAATAAGGATGCGCTGGGAATATTGGAGCGGCTGGAGCGCAGGTTCGGCCCCCATCCCGACGTTGCATTCCAGCGCGGTGTACAGCTGGCCGAGATGGGGGAGCACCGCCGGGCCATCGAGGTGTTTGAGGGATTGCCCGGCAAGCACGGGGACAACGCAGTACTGCTGTATTCGCTGTCCCGCAGCCGGGCCGCCTTGGGCGAGGGCGAGGCGGCACTGGACCTGCTGAAGAGGGCCGTGTCCAAGGACCCCAAAACGGTGCGCGTCTGGGCGCGGGAGGAGGCGGCCTTTTTACCACTCCATAGAGATGAGCGGTTCCGGAAGCTGGCAAAGATGTGATCTCTACGACGTGTCGGTCACCGGCGCGCGTTAGGGGTTATGGCGAGCAATTTGGGATGGTCAAAACAGTGGAATATTTTTTGCGTTGTTTAATTTAACAACCAAGAGGTGCGCACCGCGCTTCGTCACTCGGCGGCTAGAGTGTCGTCTATCAATCCGGCCACGAATCCACCAAACTCCTCGTCGTGGAATTTTATGGTCTCGAAATTGGACGTAGAACTGGCGTAGCCTTGGCACTTTATGTGGTAGCATACGCCTGCGGGGCCCCCAAAGTAGTATGCCGGACAGGTGCAGTAGCCGCGGTGGGGATCCACCCAGTGTTCGGCCTTGCGGCCCACCACTGTCCACACTTGGCGGCCGCTGGGAAGAAAGACGTGCTGCTTTACCCTGCCCTCGGCCACCGCCTCCTTGATTCCCAGCGTACCCATATCCTGTGTGGTGTAAGCATACATTATATTTCAATTATCCCTCCTACTGTGACCTAGTGCGCTATTCACGAATGATACAATCACCTTGTTGTGTATCGTGGTTTGCTTGGAAGCGCAGGGCCCTAGAGCGAACTGCGTCCGCCGGCAAAGATCTTTTCCGTCCACTCGTATACGGTCCGGGGCCTAAGTTGTGCCTGTGGCATCTCTGCCATGCTGGTCTGAGGGTTAAAGGTCGAGCACGATACAGACTTTCTAGTCCATACTCCACCGTAACTTCTTGTTCGTCATGATCTATCTGGTCTACGCTAAGGTACACGCTGCTGATCGGTATCCTCCTAACGAGGTCCACTACAGCGCATACCATGTGGTTTTAATTCTATACGGATTGTGGCAGCATTCGTTCACATAGCGTGTAATATATGTAAAGATCACTAGAAATCATCATCAGCTGATTTTGTAGCAGGACTAATTGCTCCCGACATGCAATGCACAATTGATCTAAATAATCAAAATACCGTCAATTCGCCTCAATACATTCAGCGTATAAACGAGATGAATATTCAATGGCGCCGGATGCCAATCAAAATCGCATACTGGGTTTGGACTGCTGATCCGCCCCCCACCAACTCCGGTTTTTGGTACTGCCGAACGCTCTCCAAAACAGCCGAACGTGGCATGCCCGCACCGGGACTTTTCGCTGAATGTAGGGGGGCGCGGCTACACCACAAGACCAGAAAAACCGCGGCATCGCGTGTAGCTGTGGACTATATCTGGTAGGGCTTTATCGGATGCTTGGTGGTCTCGTGGGACCTCATCCACTCCAAGGTGTTCACAAACGCCTCAGCCAGCTCGATGGTGGTGAGTACCGGGATGCCCAGCTCCAGCGCCTTGCGGCGTATCTGGTACTCGTCCTCCAACATCCCGATGTACTTTTCCAGGGTGGCGGTGCTGGGGATATTTATGATAAAGTCTATCTTTCTCTGGTATAGCAGGTCCGCTATGTTGGGCTGCCGTTCGGGCTCGGATATCTTGTGGACGACCTTGACGGCGCCCAGCCTCTCCTCCAAAAACTCGGCGGTGTGCTCTGTGGCCAGTATGTTAAAGCCCATCCCGCCCAGCTTTGCCACGGCGGCCAGCAGCTTCTCCTTGTTGGGCGTGCCGCCCACGGTGATCAGGGCCGACCCGCCGGAGGGCAGGTTGTACCCCACGGCTCCCAGGGCCTTGGAGAGGGCGTCATAGAAGCTCTCCCCGAAGCAGGCCGCCTCGCCGGTGGAGCGCATCTCCACTCCCAGCGTCAGGTCGGCCCCCTCCAGCTGCATGAACGAGAACTGGGGTACCTTTATCCCCACAGTACGTATATCGCGCCATCTATCGTGGGGGACGGCGGGCAGCCTGGCGCCCATGACGGCGCGGGATGCCAGTGATATGAGGTTCATGCCAACCAGTTTCGAGACGAACGGCATGGAGCGGGAGGCGCGTATGTTCAGCTCTATGACGTACACCTCGCCGTCGTGCACCAAAAACTGCAGGTTGAAGGGTCCCCGGATGCGGAAGGTACGGGCTATCTTTATGGTGTACTCGGTGATGGTCTGCACTATCATGTTGCCCAGTCTCCAAGGCGGGATGCACATCATCGCGTCGCCGGAGTGTACCCCGGCGCTGTCTATGTGTTCGACCACCGCCCCTATGATTACGTTGTCGCCGTCGGAGACGCCGTCCACGTCCACCTCCAGCGAGTTGAGCATGAACTTTGATATCACGACGGGGTGGTCCGGCGAGACCCGAGTGGCCTCCTGCGTATATGTCTTCAACTCGTCGGCGGACCAGACTACCTTCATGGCGGCGCCCGACAGTACATAGGAGGGGCGCACCAAGACCGGGAACCCTACCTCGTACGCAAACGTGCGCGCCTCCTCAAGACTGGAGAACGCCTGCCAGCGCGGCTGCCGTATGTGCAGCTTGTCCAGCTCGGCGCTGAACTTTGAGCGGTCCTCGGCCCGGTCCACGTCCACCGCCGACGTGCCCAGTATGGGCACGCCGCTGGCTGCCAGGGACGGCGTAAGGTTGTTGGCCGCCTGTCCTCCCACGCCGGTCACCACCCCGCGCGGGTTCTCGAACTCCACTATGTCCATGACACGCTCGTGGGTCAGCTCCTCAAAGTAGAGGCGGTTGCATATGTCATAATCGGTGGAGACGGTCTCCGGGTTGCAGTTGACCACTGCAACGGGTATGTGGCTGTGCTCCCGTATGCCCCAGACCATGTTTACCGTACCCCAGTCGAACTCCACACTGCTTCCTATGCGGTAGGGTCCGGCGCCCAGCACCATGGCGGCGCGCTCCCCGGCCGGTACCGTGACATCGTGGTCCGTACCACCGTATGTCATGTACAGGTAGTTGGTCGCCGCCGGCCACTCGGCGGCCAGCGAGTCTATCTGCTTCACCTGGGGAAGTATGCCCATGCCCTTGCGGACGGCGCGTATCTGGGCGGCGGTCATGCCGCAGGCCCGGCTTATCTGGACATCCGAGAAGCCGGCGGCCTTGGCGTCCCGCATGGTGGAGCGGTCCGGCTCGCTCTTCAGGCGGCCGGCCATTCCCACTATGTTTCGTATCTTCTCCACGAACCAGGGGTCTATGGAGGACAGGCGGCTGATCCTGGCCGTGTCGAACCCGCGCGAGACGGCTGCTGCGACGTTGTACAGTATCATGTCGTCAAAGTGTATCAGCCTCTCCTCCAGCTCCTCCTCGGTGTACTGCTTGGGGTCGAACCGGTTTAGGACCAGTCCGTCCATTCCCGAGTCCAGCATGCGGATGGCCTTCTGGAGGGACTCCTCGAAGGTGCGGCCCACGCCCATCACCTCCCCCACCGACTTCATGGTGGGCCCCAACTTCCTCTTCACCTGGTCAAACTTGGCAAAGTCCCACCGGGGGTGCTTGCACACCACATAGTCCAGCGACGGCTCAAAGCACGCGGTGGTGCTCTTGGTTATGGTGTTGGTCAGCTCGTGCAGGCCATACCCCAGGCCTATCTTGGCGGACATGTACGCCAACGGGTACCCGGTGGCCTTGCTGGCCAGCGCCGAGGAACGCGACAGCCGGGGGTTCATCTCGATGGCCACGTACTTCTCCGAATCGGTGTCCAGCGCGAACTGGACGTTGCACTCTCCCACTATGCCCACGTGCGAGGCGGCCCGGAGGCTGGCAGAGCGCAGCATGTGGTACTCGCGGTTGTTGATGGTCTGGGAGGGCGCCACCACTATGTTGTCGCCGGTGTGCACCTTCATAGCGAGGATGTTCTCCATGTTGCACACGATGACGCCGTTACCCACCGTGTCCCGCATCACCTCGTACTCTATCTGCTTCCACCCACCGATGTACTCCTCTATGAGCACCTGGCCCACCATGCTCGCCTTTATGCCGCGCTCCACTATCTCGTGCAGCTCCAGTTCGTTGTGGGCAACCCCGCCGCCCTTGCCGCCCAGCGTGTATGCCACACGGACTATCACCGGATAGCCCAGCCTCCTGGCAGTCCGCTTGGCGGCCTCAAAGTCGGTGACCGTATCGCTGGGGAGGACGGGTACTCCGCACCTTCCCATGGCGTCCTTGAAGAGCTGGCGGTCCTCGGCCGTGCGGATGCCCCCTACGTCGGTGCCCAGCACCTGCACCCCGTACTTCTCCAGCACGCCGCCCTCGGCCAGCCCGACCCCGCAGTTGAGGGCCGTCTGGCCCCCGTACGAGAGCATTATGGCGTCGGGCCGCTCCTTCTCTATTACGGACTCAACGTACTGGGGGGTCACCGGCAGCAGATACACGCGATCTGCAAACCTGGTGTCGGTCTGTATGGTGGCCACGTTGGGGTTTATCAGGACGCTCCTCAGTCCGTCCTCCCGTATGGCCTTGAGGCATTGGCTGCCGGAGTAGTCGAACTGGCGGCCGCTTTGGGCGGCTTTCGCCGGCCTCTCCGATCTTTATTGCCCCACTTCCCAGGACCAGTATGTTTTTCAGCGTCTCACTTCGCGGCAGGCCGGGGGTCCTCCATTATCCTGTGCAGCTCCTCGAAGACGAACCCGCAGTCGTAGGGGCCCGGGGAGGCCTCCGGGTGGAACTGCACCGCTATGCAGGGGCGCGTCCTGTGCCGGATTCCCTCGACGGTGTCGTCGTCGGTGTTGGTAAACCACAAGTCAAACTCCGAGTCGGCCAGCGAGTCGGGGCTGATGGCGTAGCCGTGGTTCTGGCTGGTCACGTATATGGTCCCGGTGGATACGTCCAGGCAGGACTTGTTCTGGCCCCGGTGCCCGTACTTGAGCTTGTAGGTCTGGGCGTTGCCGGCCAGGGCGATTATCTGCGCCCCCAGGCATATGCCCAGCAATGGCACGCCACGGTCCATGAGGGCGCGGGCCGAGCGGATGGTCTCGGTGCAGTGCTGGGGGTCCCCGGGGCCGTTGCTTATGACCACGCCGGCGGGCTCGTATCCCATGATGTCGGATATGTCCGAGTCGTGGGGGACTCTGACGGCCCGGTATCCCATGCGGGTCACGTGCCGCAGTATGGCATTCTTGGCGCCCACGTCCAACACAACTACGTTGCGTCCTTGGCCGTACCCGGAGTGGCCGGCGGCCGAGACGTCGTCCACCAGCCGTTCTGTGTCGTAACGGGGTGCAGAGGCCAGCCTCTCAGCCAGCTCCCCGGCATCCACGGGGGACTCGGAGACGGCTAGGGCGGACATCTGGACTCCACGGCTCCGAAGCCTCTTTGTAAGCGAGCGCGTGTCCACGCCCGCGATGCCGGGTATGCCCTGCGAGTACATCCATTCGTCCAGAGTCATGGCCAGGTTCCAATGGCTGGCCGTGTAGGAGAGATCGTGCACTGCCAGGCCGCGTACCTGTATGCGGCTGGACTCAAAGTGGGCGGGTATGCCGTCGGGATCAGTCTCGGTGGGGTCTGGCACGCCGTAGTTGCCCACCAGCGGATATGTGATGGCCAGTATCTGGCCCCCGTATGATGGGTCGGTGAGCGTCTCGGCGTATCCCACCATGCCGGTATTGAAGACGGCCTCGCCAAACACCATTCCGGGGTGACCGAACCCCTCACCTTCCATGACGGTTCCGTCGTCAAGGAGCAGCGTGGCAAACATTCCCCTGTGCTCGGACTTTTTTACGGCTATTTTGAACCCTCGATGGCTCCCCGGATATGGCGATTTAAGTGTAAAGGTGGCGGGGTGGTACGCGTTTAGGATCAGCGTAAACACCTTCCGAATTTTACCGGTCTGTTTGGTATGATCCACGTGGTTTGGCATGCCATATGGCCAGATCATACCTGTTACTGCTGCAAAAATTGCCAAATCAATACCCATAGACCCAGTCTTGCATGTTTTCTGGCTTCACGCTGAACCTAAACACGCACGTGGGGCGCGGTGCGTGTGTTACATGAATGAGGCCATGCCAGAAGATGGAAAAATTCGACAATGTTTGATGTGGGCGGGAGGCTTTACTTATCAGTCCAGGCTGCCGGGTGCCGCCAAGGATCAAAAGCACCCGGATCGGCCGATGGCGGCTTGAGTGGTGAACGGTACAAGTCGAATATGGCCAACCACTCCAGAGGTAAGGACGACCCGTTCTGCATGGTTGGTGAGATGCGGGACTTTAGCAAGAACGGTAGACCGGGGTGTGGTTAGTCAGTATCGGCGATGTCCAGTAGGCAGCGCAGGGATGCTGGCGGCGCACCGTTCCGTGGGGTATGCGTGTGCCCCGGCATGGATGGACTGCCCGTTCCTGCGGGAGGGACCGATACCGTCATGTTTATTTATTCATCGGGCAGAGCGGACTTGTGAGCGAAGGCGGATACTTGGGCAAGGCCCTGCGCGGTGCCGACAAAGCCTTGCGTGCGGGTGTTGAGACCGCTGATGGCGTGATAGACGCGGCTGTAGATGCCGGCACCGGTACCGTCAACAAGGCCGTCGAAACCGGCAAGGATATCGGCGGCCAGGCCCGACGCATGGTGGCCGGCAAAACAGAGATAGAGATGCTGGAAAGGCTGGGAAACATGTGGCGCGAGGGGATGCTCACCGACGAGGAATTCCGGGCTGTCAAGACTAGGATACTGGACAAGATATGAGAAAGTCAAACATCCTCGGCTCCGACGGACAGCGCGAGGTCAACCCTGACTGGTTTACAGGCCGGGTATGGATGAAGGTGCTGTCGGAGGGCTTGGGGTCCTCAAAGCAGGACATGTACCACGTGCACTTTGAGAAGGGCGCCCGGACCAAGCTGCACCGCCACGACGGCTCCCAGGTACTGATAGTCACTGAGGGCCGGGGAAGTCTGGTCACATACGAATCCGACGGAACCGGGTCAGACTCCTTCGGCATACGGGAGACCGGCACGGTACCACTCTCCAGCGGGGACGTGGTGTACATACCCGAGAACACCCTGCACACCCACGGCTCCACCGATAATGCCGCAACGTTCTCGCACATAGCCGTGAACAACCTGCCCTGCGGGGTGGGAGAGTATGTCACGGTGTGGTACGAGTCGGACGGGGACCAGGTGACCAGCCGAATATAGACAACGGTTTTTACCGAGTGCCGACCAATAAGGGGACGTGAACGCATCCCAGGCCATGTCCATACTGAACGTGGACCGGAATGCGGATCCCGACATGATCAAGGCCGCGTACCGCAAACTGGTATTGGAGCACCACCCGGACCGCAAAAACGGGGACGATGTGCAGTTCAAAAAGATCACTGAGGCATACCACGCCCTTACCGACGGAGACTCCCAGAATGCGGAGCCCGAAGAACCTGCCGCCGGGAAGTCCAGATGGGGGGCCGGCCCCGCCGAACGGGCCAAGTGGGGGGCGGGACCCACCGATAAGGTACCCGAGGAGGATTGGAGCAGGTACACTGCCGAGTTCGAGGAGGACACGGCGTGGTGGAAGGCATACGAGGACAGGTTCTGGCAGGAGTACGAGGGCCGGGTGCGCGGCAACACAGGCGCCGAGTCGGAGAAGGCCCAGGAGCCTAGAGTGCAGCCTGACCTGCGAGTGGATGTGGATCAGAGCCTCTGCATAGGGTGCTGCAGCTGTGAGACCATAGCGCCGGACGTCTTTGAGATAAACCGCAATGCAAAGTCCAACCCCAAGTCCAGCGTGAAGGACCCCCGGGGGGCTGGGGTCAACCGCATCATGAACGCCGCTGAGACGTGCCCCACCAAGGCAATCATAGTGGATAACGTGCGGACCGGTGAGCGGATGTATCCATTCTAGCCCTGCAGCCGGGCTAGTATGTCGTCCAGCTCCGGTCCGGAGCAGGCGGCCGGCTCCGGAAACATCGAGTGTATGGCGCCTCCAGAGTCGCTGGCATACCGAGGCACCAGGTGTACGTGCACGTGGGGCACCTCCTGGCCGGCCCCTCGGCCGTTGTGCACGGCCAAGAGAGTGGCGCCGCCCAGCCTGTCGGTCTTGGGGATCAGTTTGGCGGCCATCTCAAAGACACCCGTGACCTCGGCGGCAGTCATGTCCTGGATCAAACGGCGGTGCGCCTTGGGTAGCACCAGCGTGTGGCCGGGGGTCAGAGGGAACGCGTCCATAAACGCGGCGGCGGTATCTGACTGGGATACCATGCGGGCGGGGATCTCGCCTGCTATGATCCGGCAGAATATGCAGTCCGCGCCTATGGTACTATCTCGGCCCAAGCCAGCCCCTCGCCATACCGTATCGTCACCGTCTCACCGACCTGCGCGTTGCAGTTCTCTATGTGCTTTGGTATCTCATCGGAGGTGTCCGCCGCACAGATGCCGTTGTCGTTTGAGAGTATGACCACCTCCTCGTACACATCGGCGCGTATGAGGTTCCAGAACGGGAAGACCACGGTGGCTATGACCAAGCCGGCCAGCACCAGTATGCCGCCGAATATCATGGCATACTTGCGACCGAACGTGGTCTCTCCCATCTCACCACGTGCCTCCGCCTACGTCGTTGGGGTTGAGTTTCTTCTCTGGGACGTTTCCGTGAGCCTTGTCGCAGTGCCGCTTCAGCCGCTGGGGTGTATGCAGCTCCAAGCCGCACTCCTTGCACTTGGTGTTATTATCTTCCTTCCTGCCTAGCAGTTTCATAGTCCATCGGAGCCGGGCATACATTATAAAGGATACCCGACGGCACCCCGCCGTGAACAGGATAAGGCGCGTGACTGTGCTGGGCTCGGGCGTCATGGGGCACGGCATAGCACAGATAGCCGCCATGTCCGGGTATGGTGTGGTCCTCCGGGACATCAAGCGAGAGTTTCTGGACCGGGCCATGGGCAAGATCAAATGGAGCCTGGACAAGATGGTCTCTAAAAATAAGATCACTGCTTCCGAAGCGTCGGATATACTATCCAGGATCAGTCCCGTGGTGGACATCAACGAGGCGCTGGCCGGGGCAGATCTGGTAGTGGAGGTGGTTCCCGAGAATATGGATCTAAAGCGTACCGTATACGCGGAGCTGGACAGAGTCTCGGCGCCCGGCACCATATTCGCGTCCAACACCAGCACGCTGCCCATCACCGAGATAGCCAGGGCGACCGGCCGCAAGGACATGGTGGTTGGCGTACACTTCTTCAACCCGCCCCAGCTGATGCGGCTGGTGGAGGTCATACCCGGTAACGAGACCTCCAGCGACGTGGTCTCGCTTATGCGGGAATTTGTGGAGAGTCTGGGCAAGACCCCGGTTCTGTGCCGTCGGGATGTGCCCGGGTTTATAGTAAACCGGCTATTCATCCCCATGGTACACGAGGCGCTCTACTCCATGGAGCGTCAGGGCATAACACAGGAGGAGATGGACTCGGCGGTGAGGTTTGAGCTGGGATTTCCGATGGGAATATTCGAGCTGGCCGACTTTACAGGCCTGGATGTCATACACAAGGCCAGCGAAGAGATGCACAGCCGGGATCAGAAGGTGCTGCGGCAGCACCCCCGCGTCGAGCAGCTGTACCGGGCGGGAAGTCTGGGACAAAAGTCCGGGGAGGGGTTCTACCGGTACTCGGATGAAAAGTACGAACGGGTGGCACTCTCCAAGGAGCTGGCCAGCAGGTGCGACCCGCTGCAGGTGCTGGCCAACGTGATGAACAACGCCGCCTGGTTGATAACCAACCAAGCCAGTGACCAAAAGGAGATAGAGCGGGCCGCAGAGCTGGGCTTGGGGCTCAAAAAACCGCTCTTTGAGACGGCCGCCAAGTTTGGAGTGGGCCGCATAGTGGCCGAGCTGGACAGGCTGGCCTCGCAGCATGGGCAGTTCTACGAGCCGGACGTCCTGCTCCGTACCATGTCTAAATGATCTCGAATATCCGTTCGACGGCCTCTGCCGCCGATCCGGCGGCCTCTACCACCATGCTGCGGCGGTGGTCCAGACTCGAGCCGGCGTACCGGTCTGCCATGCCCCCCGTCCCACGTATGGCCACCATGGGCTTGCGGTACATGTAGGCGGCGCACATCTCTGAGAGGGTGCCGACACCGCCGCCCACTATGACTATGCCATGCGCCGCGTGAACGTTCACAAAGTCCCTCATGAGCCCCATTCCGGTTGGCACAACTATGTCGCAGTATGGGTTGGCTGCAGCCGCGTCATTCTGGGGTATTATCCCCACCGAGATGCCGCCGGCCTCCCGCGCTCCCATGGACGCGGCCTCCATCACGCCGCCCATGCCTCCTGTTACCAACACGGCCCCCCGGGCAGCCACAAGCCGCCCCACCTCGTAGGCAACCTCTCGGTGCGAGTCCAGGCAGCCGTTGTCGTTGTGGCCTATCAGCAGTATCTGGACGCGGCCCGTCATGGTCTGCCGGCTCGTCCATGCGCTTCTGTCATGCGTTTTCAGACTGACATTTCCCTATTAAGTCCCCAGACTATATTCATGATTGGGAATCGGGCGGCACTGTCTGGCCGGCCACCCTGCAGACGATACCACAGATGCGGACGTACCGTTCCAGCCGGTGCCCGTATCGGTTCTTCGATATGGAGGATCTTGGATCTGGCCCTGCTGTGGACCGAGCCGGGTCTCCGCACGCTTTGTATGATGGGGTGGTGCAGTCCATCTCTGGGATCGCCTGATTTATGGAGGTATGCGCCGTGTCCGCGCAGCGGCGCAGGTGGTTGCGGGCCGACCTTGCGTTCTCTGCATTCCCGAATAGAAGACTACCGGGGCAACATGGCAGTCGTCCTGAACGTGTGGGCACTTTGTGGCATTGATATTGAAGGCGTACATGGTTTGTCGAGCTGGATGCAGTACTCTGATATTGCAGCGCTATTGTGGACTCTCGTGTCTGGTCCTGTGACCAATTATGAGTCAAGTTTATGGCGCGGTCGGCACCGGATCCCGCGTGTCTGGTACGCTTAAATCTGCGGCGCGGCCATACTGCGCGTGGAGTATGTGCCCCTGGCATCGGTGGCCACTAGGAGATTTGAGGACACGGCATCGACCAAGGAGGTGCTAGCCCAGTTGGAGGAGGCGGCCCACTCGGAGGGGGGATTTCGCATGTCGCCAGACGCCCAGTTCGCCATGGGGTGGTGGTTCTATACAATACATGTCAGACCGGAGGTGGTGCGGAGTATGTTGGATCTGGGCTTGATACACGGGAGCGGCACGTCGGCCGCAGACCAGATCATAGCCCGCATACAGGCAGGACTGGACGCGGCCGGATGTGATGCCCGGGTAAGGCGCGCCTCCAAACCCTCCATATTCACCAGGTACTGGACATGGCTCATGAAGTAGTGGCTAGGCCAACGCGCAGCGGCACAAGATGTCTGGGGCGTGGCGAGGAGATTTATGGCACTCAAAAAGTGCTCCTGGCCATGTTGTCTTGCGCTATAGCAACGCGACCATATTATTTTCGACAATGAGTTGCCTCTGGAAACATTTGGCTAGGTCGAGCTTGAGCCCTGCCACTCTGGAGTACCCTGTTTAACATTTAGGCCTCTTTTTGTATGTATTATAAGCCAGCTTAAAATGTTCACACCACGGGTTAGAGGCCAGGAGATCTGAAGTATCTTTGATGAGTGCCCTTTCTGGAAATTACTTTGGAGCGTCCTATAGAGGGCATCTTCGGGGAGAGGAGAGTCCAAGCGTCACCAGCTGTACTGCCGGTTCATCCGGCCGGACAACCGCCATCGGTTCGACATGATCCGGACCATCGCTTGGAACGTCAAGGTGCTGAGCCGGCTCAGGCGCGCCCGGATGTGGGGGGTAAAGATACCGTCCTACGGTACGGCGTCATGTGCATAACTGTACAGGTCCGGGTGCTTCATCGATAAAAACACAGCGGAGTGCATATACGAAAATGAGATCAACTAAAATTACGTAACAACCTCCCGCCGCTCGATACAGGGTTATATGGCATCTTTGGTCTCCGGTACCCATGAGCAGTATCGCCGTTGCACACCACTCATGTGTGTCCATACTAGCGCTTGCGGTTGCGGGCTGCCTTTTCACGGTAGCGGCCGCGTCCGACACCCCGGCATCCCCGGAGATTAGGACCATCGGACTGCTGGTGCCGAATACCGGCAACGTGCCGGCCGTGCTATCCGGGCAGGTAAACGGAGCAGTGGACTTTGCCTTAGCCGAGTTCAACAGGCACCTGTATGAGAGCGGCGCGGACTGGAGGCTTAATGTTGTGAAGCGGGACACAAAGTCCGATCCCGCCGAGACCTTGGCGCTTGTTGAGGAGTTGGACGGCATGGGCATCAAGGCATTCCTAGGCCCGGCCACAAGCTCAAACCTGAGGGAGATACAAGACTATGTGGCTGCCAACGGGATGGTGGCCATAAGTTACGCCTCGGGCGCGTCGGACCTGTCGATACCAGATGATAGGATATTCCGGACCATATCGGATGCCACCACATACGCCCGCGCCGAGCATGCGCTGCTTCGAAACGACGGCATCAAGGAGGTCGTCGTGGTGTTTTTGGATGATGTCGTAGGGAACTCCGTCAACCATACGATATACGAGGCGGTTGAGACGGATGCGACCGACGGCATCAGCATACGGGACACGATTAAATTCAAACCGGATACCGGTGATGCACACGCGGTGGCCGCCCAGCTCGGCGCTATATTTGCCGCTGATCCGCCGGTCGACGACCATGCCCGGCTGGGGATAGTGGTCTTTGACTACACCGGCAAGATTACGGAGATAATACGGCACGTGGCCGGCGCATCCATTCCGGGCATGAACGATACCCGGTGGTATGGCCCCGAACACCATATGAACGAACTATACGCGGATGATGCAACCAGACCCTTCCTGATAGAGACCGACTACCGAACGCTTTCGCTGGCGTACCGCGAGAATGACCTCAACATACGTATTGACTCGCTGATCAACGACGCGGGAACGTTCGCATACGCCGCGTATGACGCGCTGTTCATCATGGGCAATGCCATAGGCATGGCGGGAAACGCCACCCACGGGGATGCCATAGCCGCCGCAATTCCCGAGGCGGCGCGTCTTGGACACGGTCCCGGGTTACACCAGCACATACAGGATCCGCTGGCACGCGGATCAGGCGGCCTGTTCGAGTATGCGGGCGCCCTGGGGGCAAATATCGAACTTAACGGGGCAGGGGACCTGGCCAGGTCGGACTATGACATATCCTCGCTGGGGGACGACGGCTTTAGGATCACCCACAGGTATGACTCGACCACAGACAGCGTACACGAGTTTACGCTCCCCACGAAGATGAGGATCGGTGTTCTGGTCTCCGAGACGGGCTCCCTCGCTGAAAGGGTAGGAATCGCCGCGAGCGGTGCCATCAGCCTTGCCGCGTACAACTACAACCTGGACCTGGCCAGGGAGGGGGCGGACTGGCGGCTTGACATATTCAAGAAGGACGACGGGACGTACCCGCCGGCCGCCCTGGAGAACGTAGAGGCGTTCCATGCGGACGGCATAAGGGCCCTGATAGGGCCGCTGACCAGCGGCTCGACGGCCCAGGTGATGGACTTTGTCAACGACAACGGCATGGTGGCCGTCAGCTACGCATCGTCGTCACCCGTGCTGGCCCTGCCGGATAACGTCTTTCGCATGAGCGCCAGCGACGAGAAGGCGGCGGATGTCTACGCAAGGCTTTTGCATTATGATGGCATCACCGATCTCGTCATAGTGTACCGGGATGATCCTTGGGGCAGATCCCTCAACGAGCACATAGCCGAGCGCGCCTCGCATATGGGCTCCATCACGGTACACCCTGGCATAAGCTACGCCCCTAACACCTCCGCCGATTCGGCGACGGACTATAATCCGGTGGTCAACGCGCTAAAGTCTAGGTTATCCGGCGTGGACATGTCCGGCGCGGCCGTGATGCTGTTTGGATTCTCAGAAAGTTGGGACATCGTGGACACTGCTAGGACGGATCCTGCCCTGCAGGAGGGCCGGTGGTACACCTTCCTAGCCTCGCCCGACGTACGGCCGTCTCCCGAGCAGATACCGTGGATGGAGAAGGTCGGGTACTCGAGCGTCATCACGCGCTCCGTATCGAATGCCCTCAGCCGCCACATAGATGCAAACGTCCCCGGCGCGAACTTTTACTCGTACCACGCGTATGACGCGCTATATGCGCTGGCGGACGCGATAAAACAGACCGGTACCAGCCGGAACGCAGAGGCGCTAGCGGCGGCCATCCCGGAGTCGGCCAGACTCCTGCCGGCGGCTATAGGGTTCCAGACTGCGCTAAATGAGGCCGGCGACCTGGTGGGCTCGGACTATCATGTGTACGAGATGCGGGATGGCGTGTTACAGGTAAGGGCGCTGTATGATCACGCGACGGACAGCCTCTACGCGCTGGTGTCGGGGCCGTCCTCGTTTGATTAGAACCAGCGTCCCCGGTGGTTTCCATGCGTGGCACTCGTCAAAAAATGGAAAAACTCGGGATGCATCGATAGACATGATCACCCCACCGCCCGCCTAGCGGTCCTGTAGCTCCGTAAGTATGTCGGGGGATATCCTGTACGTTATGACTTGGGCGTTGGCCTGCTGTGTGGCCAAGGCCGCCAGAGCGATCACGCCCACGACCAATGTTAGCATCTTTCTCATTAAAATGCATAATGACTAATAGTATATCAACATAGATCGTATAAAATTATAGACCGTGCCATATGAGTTAGGAGCTTGTATTCTGTCTAAGCCTCTGCCCTCTCCATCAGGTAGACGGCAAAGTTTTGAAATGCCTCTTGATTCTCCTTCACTTTGAATTTGGCGGAAGCGTCCAGTGCGGCGTTCGCCAAGGCATCTCGCTGCCGGCGCCCACCTCCCACCCTTAACATCACCTCACAAAATTAACGCCTCATTCCACCTCACAGCAAGTTACCAGTTCCCCTTATACACAAAGAATATTAACGTGTTAGTCCTCCCTACATCCATGCCAGAACGGACCATGCCTGTTTGCTTTACAGACAAGCAGTACAGGATTATAGAAGAATACGCCAAAAGCAGAGGCATGCTCAATGCTGGGCAGGCACTGGAGAGCCTGCTGCAAGACCGCTAGAGAATTCCTGCGTCTCTTTTATGAGTGGACGTCGGCGCCTGTTCATGCCGTATCTCCACCTGCACAGTTAAATTCGTCCTATGCCTCGGGGATTGCGTGGGACTCTTCGACAGAAAGCCGGCGCATTGTGCCGTGTGCGGCGCGCTTCTCAAGCACCGGCACAAGCCCAAGCGGGAGTGGAATGTCAAGGGGTACTTGTGCGGCGACTGTCACGTGACCAAATCGACGGAGTTTTACGAGGCCAAGATCGTGCAGCCCTGCGTGGTGTGCGGTACGCGGTACCGTATAGCGGACATGTGGGAGCCGCGGTGGCAGTGGGACATGGACGGGCTGCTCTGCAAGGGATGCTTTGACAAGAAGGAGGAAGACCACAAATCCAAGAAGAGCACATGCGCCCACTGTGGAACCCAGCTTGGCTTTATACGATATAACCCCAAACCCAAGTGGAGAATGGAGGGCCAGCTCTGCAGAAAGTGCTGGGACGACACAAAGGCCGAGCGGGGATGACTTTGTCTGCCCAGCGGGGCAGATGTGCTGTCAGACTGCCTTTATTCTTTTGACAATGAGAGGCCGCATTTTTACAAAGACACGATATCCGCAGATGCATTTTATCTCAGGCAGTCTGCTGAGTTCCTCATTGGTGGTTTCGGTGCCGCACCTCAGACACGAGTACCGTACTTCGAATTTGGTCTCACTAGTATCAGTCTCCGACATTTCCATAACACCTATGTGAGCAGCAGCTCAATGTAGACGTCGTCGGGGATGCGCAGCCGCATTAGCTGGCGTATCACCTTGTCATCGGCGTTGATGTCTATGACCCTCCGGTGCATCCTCATCTCCCATTTTTCGTACGTCTCTGTACCGTTGCCGCAGGGAGATTTGCGAGTGGCCACGTGTAGTCGCTTGACCGGAAGCGGTGTGGGGCCCTTTATGCGTACGCCGGTCTTTCTGCCTATGCCCATTATCTCGCCGCAGACGCTGTCCAGCTTCGGAAGGCTGACACTTGTCAGTTTGACGCGGGCAGTCTGGGCCATCCGGGTCTCTCTATCTAGGGAGTATATTCTTCGGTAATTTCTCTGACTACGCCGGCGGCTATGGTTGCTCCCATATCCCGGAGTGCAAACCGGCCCATCTCCGGAAACTCCTTGAATGTCTCTATGGGTGTGGGCCGGACTGGCCGTATCTTCACAATGGCCGAATCGCCTACCTTGAGGAACTTGGGGTTTGTCTCCTCAGCGGCGCCAGTGGCCGGGTTTATCTTTTCTAAGAACTCGGTCATCGTGGCGGCGACTTGAGCTGTGTGGCAGTGCATGACCGGAGTGTATCCGGGGGCTAGGGCCGTGGGGTGGTGAATCACAATAATCTGGGCCTTGAACTCCTTGGCCACCTTGGGGGGGCTGTCGGGTGTTCCCATTACATCGCCTCTCTTTATGTCCTTTTTATCCACGCCGCGGAGGTTGAAGCCTATGTTGTCACCAGCCTGAGCGGATGGCATCGCGGTGTGGTGTGTTTCGATGGATTTTATCTCTCCAGGGGAACCTGAGGGCATTACAACTATCTTGTCGCCAGGCCTCATGGTTCCAGTCTCGACCCGGCCCACTGGAACGGTCCCCACGCCGGTGATTGTGTACACGTCCTGAATGGGAACCCTGAGTGGCTTGCCCACCGGCTTATCGGCCACCTTGAAGTCATCGAATGCCTCTAGCAATGTCTTGCCCTTGTACCAGGCCATATTCTCGGACTTCTTCACCAGATTGTCGCCCTTCCAGCCGGATACAGGGATAAACGGAACTGAGTCGACCTTGTAGCCAACTGACCGGACCAGTTTCTTACCCTTCTCTACGGCCGCGTTGAAGCCGTCTTCCTTGTAGTCGACCGCGTCCATCTTGTTGATTGCCACAATGATCTGGCCTACCCCCAACGTCTTCAGTAGGAACGCGTGCTCGCGGGCTTGGCCGCCGGGAGCTACAGCGGTATCCGTCTCGCCTTCCTTGGCGGAGAGCACCAGTACGGCGCAGTCCGCTTCCGAGGCTCCGGTAATCATATTTTTAACGAAATCGCGGTGCCCGGGTGCATCTATCAGCGTGAAAAAGAACTTTTTCGTCTCAAATTTCTGAAAAGCCAGATCTATCGTAATGCCTCTTTCACGCTCGTCTTTTATGTTGTCCATTACCCAAGCATACTTGAAGGTGTCGCCCTTGCCGGTCTTTTCAGACTCGGCAGCGTGGGAAGCAATGGTCCTCTCATCCACCACGCCCAGATCCATCAAGAAGTGGCCCATGGTGGTGGACTTCCCATTGTCGATGTGACCTGTGATTATCAGGTTGAGATGGTCTTTTTCCGCCATGTCCTCCCGGGCTCTACTGCCAGAATATATACCATGCGACATATGCCCGCCGCCGGAGCTCCCGTCCGTCTATTGATGCTGCGCCGGAGGGTAGCGCGGGGGATGCGGCTGTCGCTGTAGGTTTGGGATGTCACGACGATACAATTGGCGGTTCCGTCCCGGATCCCGCCGGGCAGCACCGTCAGTCTCGCCGCCGGATCTGCGCCATGAATACTGTAACACACCCGCTGTGCCTTGAAATGAGGATCAGTAATTAGCCGTGCAACCTGACGTGGGGCCCCAAGACGGCACTGCAAGATCAGAGCACTATCAGATCAACAAGCCATGCAGGCCTTCAAGATCATGCCAAGGAAATACCCGCGCGTTCAGAACGGCTGCTGGTATGCCGCTCCGGCAGGCTGGTTTTTCGATGCGTAACGTCGGAGGCACACACAAAGGCCTAGAGACTGAATCTTGAACGGTCAGACCATCAGCAACTTGATGACGCTAGGGAACTGGTGGGGTGGGCGTATGTAGAGAAGGAATCCTGAGCGGTCAGACCATCAGCAACAGGCCGGTTCGGGGAGGGAGCGCCAGTTTCCACTCCTGCGGGACGGGGTCTTATGGGCTTGATGGTTATGATGGAGCGATGGGTGGGTATAGAGCAGCATCGGCATGACGGCCCCAATCATGGAATGCCTTCTAATCTTCCGAGCGTGCAAACGATCCGGAGGGACGGCGGCCCATACTACAACCGAAACGGTCCTACATGGAGTCACACCATGCCGAAGGCCAGGACCCATATGGCCGGGTTCCGGTGCATGATCGGCCTCGACAGGCTGATCATACATGAACATGCACTCGTCGGAACGACCCTATACAGGAAACACCCACACTTCCCGACAGACTCCCACACGAGGGCAGAGAGTGCGAGGTTTGTCCGCGGTCACCTGCGCCACTGCGCGGACGCGGAACATATCTTCATGGGTCAGGTTATCTTGGAGCCGGGCTGCGCCGTCACGATCAGACTTTAGCCGTGTGGGTACTAGGTCCGAAGAGCCCACAGCGAGACACGTTCCAGGATCCCCATACCATTGAAGGACCGGTACGGGCGCCGGCTGGAACGGTACGTCCGCATCCGTGGCATCGTCTGTGGGATGGCCGGCCGAGCAGTCCTGCTAGCGGGGCTTGGAAGCCTCTAAGTCGCATGATTTCTAATCACAGATCGTATCTCAGACCGCCTCCTAGGTGCGGCCGGCGGCCGGGTTTTCAACAAATAAATCACAGTAGGAATCTAGCCATGCTATGAGGATCACCGTCTCTGCAATAAAGGCCGATGTTGGGGGTGTGGGAGGGCATACCCTGCCCAGCGACGGCTTGCTCGGAGCGGTGAGGGACACGGTTGAGGAATCAGGTGATCTGCTACTGGACTACTACATAGGATACTGCGGGGATGATGTCCACATCATAATGAGCCACACCAGAGGGATGGACGACTCTAGGATACACTCGCTGGCGTGGGATGCTTTTATGGCAGGCACGCGGGTTGCCAAGGACGAGGGACTGTACGGCGCCGGCCAAGACCTATTGAGCGACTCATTCTCCGGCAACGTAAAGGGCATGGGTCCGGGGGCCGCCGAGTTGGAGTTTGAGGAGAGGCCCAACGAGGCCTTTGTCGTATTTGCCGCCGACAAGACCGAGCCGGGCGCCTTCAACTACCCACTGTACCGGCTCTTTGTGGACTCACTTAGCAATACCGGACTGATAGTCAACAAATCGCTGGCCGGCGGTGTCCGGTTCAGGGTGATGGATGTGGAGGAAGGGAGTGTGGCGCAGCTGGACCTGTGGGAGGACAAGCCTACGCTGGAGGCGGCGCTGATGTATCCGGGCCGCTACGTCATCGAGTCGATACAAACCAAGGGCGGCGAGCCTATCGTGGCTGCATCCACCGACCGGCTGCACAACATAGCCGGGACGTACGTGGGCAAGGACGATCCCATATGCATAGTACGCACCCAGAAGATGTTCCCAGCCACTGAGGAGGCCGGCAGTGTCTTTAACAACCCGCATCTGGTGGCGGGTAACACCCGTGGAAGCCACAACATGCCGCTGATGCCGGTCCGGCTCAACTCGGCTGCCTCGATCAACTTTTGCATACCTATAGTGGAGGCGGCCGTCTTCAGCATGAAAGGGGGCAAGTTCACCGGTCCGTTTGACGGCTTCTCCACGCCTGACTGGGATGCGGTGCGTAGTGTAGCCGCGGAGAGGGCTAGGGCAGTGCGGAGCCAGGGGTTCGTACACCCCGCCACACTGGTGCCCTCCGAGCTGGAGTATGCCGAGGGGTACAGGGCACGGATGGGGGACTTGCGCCAAAAGATGGTGCCGCTGGAGAAGTCTGGCGGGACTACACGTAAAGATAGCTACGAGGACCCCGACTAGCATGGCCCGGATACGCCAGACGGCCTCATCGGTGTGGGGTGGCCTGAACCAACTCTTCACTTGGAAGGTGTATGTACTGACGGCGGTGGCCACCATTGCCTTCGCCAACGTGGTGCTGGCACTCTTCGGCAACACCATCCCCAATGCATTTCTGATGGTCTTCGGCAACACCATCCCCAATGCATTTCTGATAGTCTTCGGCAACACCATCCCCAATGCATTTCTGATGGTCTTCGGCAACATGATACCAGGCGTCTTCCAGACGGCCTTCAAAGTGGCGGCCAGTGGCGTGATACTGGGGGCGGTCTTTGTCTTTGCCATGGCTTGGCTGCTCAAGGCCAAGCCGCACAGCCGGCCCCGGGCCTATAGGGTGGTGATATTCGACGTGTACGGCCGCGAATCGGCCATAGACGGACTGCGGCTGAACTTTAGAAACCACGACGTGGCGTGGAGCTACATGAAGCAGTACAAGGCGAGTTACCCACTGCACAACTTTGCACTCGTATCGGACAACCCCGAGAGCCGGCCCACCATATACCGCTACATCTAGGGGTGGTACGGGCCGTTCGCCGTGCGGGGGATCCTGCCACGCCAAAACACTCAGGGCTGGGTGCAGTTCCCCGTCGTGCCCCGCCCCATTCGATGGGCCTCTGGCCTCGCCTGCATAACCAACCAGTGACTAGCCGTCTCAACCCCCTTTTATCACAAATCCGACCAGCCCCGTCGTGCGCTTTGGGGTGCTGGCAGAGACGTTCGGCAAGATGGAATCCACCAGCAAAAGACTGGAGTTAATCGCTCATCTGGTGGAAATGTTCAGACAGACGCTGCCCGATGTGGTGGCGCGTACCGTGTACCTGCTCCAAGGCAAGGTAAGACCAGACTACGAGGGGGTGGAGCCGGGCGTGGCCGAGAAGATGGCCCTGAAGGCCGTGGCCAAGTCTTCGGGAGTGTCCGTACGGGAGGTCGATGCCCAGTACAAGAAGCATGGGGATCTGGGGGTGGCCGCCTCGGCGGTCTTGGAGGGAAAGGCCCAGACCACGTTTATGGCCGAAGAGATAACCGTGGAGCGGGTCTACGATACGCTTTACCGCATAGCCAAGCTGGAGGGGTCAAGATCCCAAAACATGAAGATGAAGTACGTGTCCAGTCTTCTGAACGACGCCACGCCTCTGGAAGCTCGCTTCATACTGAAGATACTGTTGGGGACGATGCGGCTGGGAGTGGCCGAGAACACAATCATGGATGCCTTGGCCGAGGCGTACACCGGGGAGCGATCCAACAGGCCGTTTCTGGAGGGGGCCTACAATGTCTCCAGCGATCTTGGCCGGGTGGCAGAGACGGCTGCCCGGGACGGCATAGCGGGGATACGGTCGTTCCGGGTGGCGCCGTTCAGCCCGGTGCGGCCCATGCTGGCAGAGCGGGTGCGCAGTGAGGAGGAGGCCGTCGAGGCGATGGCGGGAGGATCCGCCGAGTACAAGCTGGATGGCGAGCGGGTGCAGATACACACCGACGGCACCCGGACGGAGATCTTCTCCAGGAGATTGGAGAGGATAACCGACCAGTACCCTGACGTGGTCGAGGCAGTCCCTGTCATGGTTCGGGCGAGCCGGGCAATACTGGAAGCCGAGGCGGTGGCCATAAACCCCGACACGGGGGCATTTCTCCCGTTCCAAGACCTGATGCACCGGCGACGCAAGCATGGCATAGAGAAGGCCGTATCAGCGTATCCGGTGTCGGTGAATTTTTTTGACGTGTTGTATCTGGACGGGCGGAGCTATCTGGATGTACCGTATACAGATCGTCGCCGAGCCCTCACGGCCGCGATAGTTCAAGGAGAGATGAGCCGGCTGGTCCCCGCGGCCGAGGTGACCGATGTGGCATCCCTTGTGGACTTTATGGAGAACAGTATAAATGCCGGAGGCGAAGGCCTCATGCTCAAGGCTGCCGACAGCATATACCGGGCCGGCTCCCGGGGTAAGCAGTGGGTGAAGCTGAAGCGCGAGTACCAAGACAGCGTGGGGGACTCGCTGGATCTGGTGGTGGTGGGTGCCTTCTATGGCCGAGGCCGCCGCACCGGCACGTACGGCACGTTCCTGCTGGCCACATACGACGACGAGAACGATATGTTCCAGAGCGTGTGCAAGGTGGGGACCGGTTTTAAGGACGAGGACCTGGACACGCTCCACCAGCTCCTCAGAGACACGACCATCCCCCGGCGCGATCCCCGGGTTGACAGCGGCATGGAGCCGGACGTGTGGTTCGCCCCCGAGATGGTGATAGAGGTGGTGGCCTCGGAGATAACGCAGAGTCCGGTGCACCGGGCCGCCGCCGACGTAGTACGGAAGGGTACAGGTCTGGCTTTGCGGTTCCCCAAGTTTACAGGCAGGGTGCGCGACGACAAGCTGGCCGAGGATGCCTCCACCGCCCAAGAGGTGGTGGCCCTCTACCGCGGCCAAAAGAAGATCTCGTAGCGGCCCACGATGTGGGGCTGTGCGTCAGCCGTCTGATATTAGGATCGAAGTTACTTCCCTGACTTCAAAAGACTTTAAATTATGCATGCCGATATATCAAAGGGCATTATGTATAGCGGAGCTTTGGAGGATCAGGCAAAGAGAAAGGCCACCACTATACTACAGGACGAGATAACTCGGATACTCCAAGCCACCCGGGATCTTGCCAACCTGCCTGACCTCATGGCAAAGAGGGACAAGGAGGGCATAGCGAACTTACTCTCTCAGGTATCGGACATCGAGAACGAAGTGGAGAGCCACCGGCGCAAGATAACCAAAGAGATGGCCGACGTGGGCGGTCTCATCATGAACCGAGAGAATATCCTCAACACGGCCTATACCATAGACGAGATCGGCGGCCACATAACAGGCATTGCCTTCAAACTCTCCAACGTCAAGTCGACGACCCTGAAGAGCTCGAAGCTGGACAAGGATCTAACCGACCTGCTGGACTTGGTGGTGGGCGAGGTGCAGAAGCTCAGCGAGGTGGCCAGATACATCAACACCAACAGCGCAGAAGCAATCTCACTGGCCCAGGAGACCCAAGAGATTGAGCGCGAGATAGACATCAAATACCGCAAGGCCACTATCAAGGCTATGCACAGCATCAACAACCCGGCCGAGATGATACTCATGAAGGACGTCATAGAGGGGATAGAGGAGATGGCCGACAAGTGCCAAGAGGTCTCCGACCTGTTCATTATGTTGGCCTTCAGCCTCTGAGGGAATAGTAGACGGGCGGTGCGGCCGCTTTGGGGCCTGCTCTGGTTCATATATGCGCCCGACGGTTCGGCGACTGTGAAGGGCAGCCTAGTGGAGAACCGCATCATAGTGTGGAATGTGGAGGACTCCCGGCGACTCTTCGGGGAGGGCTACTACGGCAAGCCCATTGGAATAGCCAAGCCCAAACCCGACGAGATAGACGCTCCACTGGTGCTGGATCTCATAGAGGGACTGTACCTGCTGGAGATCGGCAGGATAGCGGTCTATCAGGGCCGCCGACGGATGACCGCCGACTTACTGCTGGAGGTGTGCCGGAGCGAGTATGACGACTTTGAGAAAAAGTACACCGTATACAGGACGTTCCGGGACATGGGATACGTAGTGAACCCGGGAATAAAGTTCGGGTGCGACTTTGCCGTATACGAGAGGGGGCCTGGCATAGACCACGCTCCCTATCTGGTGCACGTGTACGGCTCCCGGGAACCGGTCACCTCCACCGGCCTGGTGCTGGCCGGCCGGCTGGCCACCACCGTCAGGAAGCAGTTCATACTGGCCGTGCCACGTAGCCGGGGTGTGGACTTTATGGCACTGGACTGGTGGAAGGCCTGACGTTATCCCTTGATGTGGCCGGCGATGCGGTCGTATATGTGGAACATCTCCGGCGTGATGCCGAATTCCAAGTGGTTCTTCCACTTGCCGTGGATGCGCACCACGTCCCCGGTAGGCTCCACGAATATGGTGGCATCCTCCACACTCTGCGCTGCTACCATCTTGTTTAGATCTGTGTCCTCGTTTAACCGCCGGGCCAGCTGTCCGGGACCTTCCCAAGACGCCGACTCCACCGTCTTCTCTGCAAAGCGCCCACTGGTGGTGAGGCTGGTCCGGGCCAGCAGATCGCCGGGCCGGGACTCCTTGACTCGTACTATGCAGTGGGCCTGAAATCGGTCCATCGCGCCCCACACCATCGGATTCGGATCCTGCGGCGCCGTCCCATTCACCCCTTCTGTACCACCTGTATCATGTCTATGTTGGCGCCGGACAGGGTGAGGGTTCCACGGTTCGTAACCATGCGGGGGGTCTGGGAGAAATACCGGCTGTAGTAGTCGCCCCCCTCCAGGTCCTCGGTTCCCGTCTCGTTGGCCTCCGCATCTACATCCATCTCTCGCAGCATCTTGGCCAGCTTCTCAGGCCACGTCTCGGCCGTAAAGGTGTCGGGTTCGGAATCGTGCACGACGCGGCCATTCGGGCCCCCATAAATAAAGCATGGCGACCGGGACCGGACGGCCCTAGCGCGGAGATGGTTGCACGGCGCCGGTCCGCGTCCGTTCTGCAAGTAAATGAAGCGTGCAGGAGCCGAAACACCACTTGACGGCGATCCAAAGTACATCCTTAGGCCCATCCTCAGACAAGCATGAATCATTGCGTCATCGCCGTATCCTGAGCGTAAAAACAAGTGGGCCTGAGGATGCATGACCTGAATCCGCAACAGAATAAATAGCGCCTAGCGGCCCGTCCCGCCGTGAAATATCTAGGCAAGACGGCCCTCATCACCGGCAGCGGGACCGGGATAGGCAAGGCCATAGCCACCACGTTTGTCCGGGAGGGAGCCAGCGTCATCATATTGGGAAGGCGCCGGGATCCACTGGAGGAGACCGCCGGAATGCTGCGGGAGATTGCCGCCGGGAACGGCAGCGGGGCCACCGTAACCATCTTCTCGGGCGTGGATGTCAGCGATGAGAAGGGGGTTGTTGACATGTTCGACTCCATAAGAGAGGCAGGCACCACCGTACACTATGTCATAAACAACGCCGGTGTCTCTGGGCCGGTGACGTGCTTTCCCAACGCCTCCATGAGCGACTTTGCCGGAACAGTGGCTATCCACCTGACCGGCACCTTCTGGGTCTCGGTCTGCGGACTCTCCTGCATGGAGCGGGGAGGGAAGATAGTCACCATATCCACGTTCTTCACAGAAGAGAGACCGCTGGAGCAGCGTCCTTACCGGTTCCGGGGACCGTACACCGCCTCCCAAGGGGCCAAGAATCGCCTGGCCGAGGCCATGTCTTGGGAACTGGTGGATGACGGGATAGCATCCATCGCGACCAACCCCGGACCAGTTCACTCTGACCGAATCTACAAGACGGTGTATCCCAAGGCCGCTGCCGAGTTCATGAGGGTGGGCGGCTTTGAGGCGCTCGACCCGGTACAGGTTGAGTCGGCATGCGCAGACATACTGCCTCTGCTGGGCGAGGATGATTCGACCGTACAAGCGGGCTTGGACTCGGCCGCCGCCAAGATTCCAGATGTGGATGATGCCCGGGACGTGCTGGGGAGGCTTCTCCAAAAGATACAGAGTATAGCCGAGAAGGTGCAGCGCAACACGTCACACATGATCGCCGATAGGCAGTTCCTCTCACAAGACCAGGTGGCTACCACCGTCCTAAACCTGTGTGATGACTCCATATCGGGAATAGTGAACGGTAAGGTGATTCCCGGCGACCGGGTCTTTTATCCAGTCCGGCCGCACGTGGCCACCGCCGCACCACCGTCGGCGGCGGATTATGGCGGCGGATGCGTGGTCATTGTATTGGGTTCGGGCACCGAGGCCGACGCCCGGAGTGCCGCTGCACTGGCATCGCACGTCACAGGTCTGGGCGGCAGAGTGGTGCTTCTGACGCCACACACAACGGAGCCGGCCGCCTCCGATATCATAAAGGACCTGCATGTCCACCGTGCCGACGCGGGAGATGCAGAGCAGATAGGCCGTTGGCTGCGCGCCGCCTCCGAGAAGATGGGCCCCGTTCTGGCCGTGGTCCACATGACCGGAGACGTGCCCGATGGCTCGCCCTTGGTAAAGACAGGACGCCAAGAGTGGGATGCGATGGTCGCCCGATTCATCAACACGCCGGCGGTGGTGGTGCAGGAATCGCTGAAGTACTTTGTGCCCGGTGGCGGATCCGACCCGCGCAAGTTTGCGGGAGCGAAGGGCAGGGTAATGATAGTGGGTCCGGGACTGCCCCGGGGCCGCAAGGTCTCCGGAGCACAGCGGGCTCGGGCCGAGGTATTCCGTGGAGCCCTGAGGCCTTTTGCCACCACCATAAACCAAGAGTTGGCTGACGTCCTAAAGTCGGATGCTCGGGTCTTTGCAGTACTGCCAGGATCCGTCTCCGGCGGGGATCCGGATCCTACCGGGGTGGCCGGCGTACTGGACTACCTGATGTCGGCATCGGCTGCTCGGTCCGGCGAGGTAATCTTCTGCCCGGACGAGTCTAGATGATTTCGACGACCACAGCAGCGGCGGTCTGTTGCAGCGCATGCAGGAAGGCTGTACCGTGGACTAGAGTGAGGGCTCAGTACCGCCTCCCCAGCAGAGGGAAGGCTCCGATGGTGGCCTGACGACTGCTTTCCTGCAAGCGAATACTGGATATGGACTTACCTGACCCGGGAAGATCGTGGCCTGTTTGTGGGCCTTTGACACGCCTGCAGGATTTGTCAGCTGACTGACAAAAAACACCGGTATCCAAGCAAACCGGACATTATCGAACGACCAGCTGTGCAGATCGTAAATTTCTGCAGTGTCAAGACGTCTTTGGAAAATTTCAGAACTGTGCATCTTGAGTCTCTTGATCCGATAATATGAGATGAAAGTGTTGCGCGCGCCGGTAAACGCTTGATAGTATTCTGGGACCAGCAGGGTTTGTTTTTTCTGGCATCCGAATTTTGATCATATTTAGGCGCAGATTCCTTTTGGCTACCAGGCTATCTTCCATTCTTCAGTTAGGCCATCATCAACTTGCCTTGAATATAAAGTCCAAATTTAGTATGTGTATGGATGTAGAAAATAAAACAAAAAATCAAAATATACTCTAAAGCACCAAAGACAGGACGGGTCTGCGCGCATCGCAGGGTGATAGTCTGCATTAACGAAACAAATGAAAAGCTGGTGGTCAATGGTTTTGGCATCAGCAGGGTATGGTAAGTGGCTTAGATCGTACGACCGCGGCGGACTGATTGCCCCGCCAACAGCGCTAGGCGGGCCATCCTCTCTCGTGCCGCGCAGCAAGAGATGGTGGTCTGCTAAGCCAGGCAGTTCGCTACCTGTGACTTTGTAGAACATGTCTAGAAAAGGACTGCGTGAGATACTGCAAGACGCGCGTCGCTTGCTGAGGCAGCTCGGTTTCAAGGTCAAGGTTCCTAAGACCACCAACCGCGTCTCGCCAAAAGAGAATTTTGAGTTCTGGCAATAATGCGCCAAAATTGATATAAAATATTCAAAAACAATGGATTTAAAGCATAAGTGCAGAAATCTGCACTAATTATATACATTTGACAGCAATGTAGTCTGCGTGGGTGGCTATGGTGAACCGCCGTACACGCTACGGGGCAGCCGGACGTGACCGTGTACTGCAGGATAATGCTGGACAGCGAAACATGCTTTATAGCGGCTAAAAAGTCCAACGACGGTCATCCATCCGATACCTTGGGAACATGTGGCGCCGTTTTGGCAAGTCGACCGTCATTGCTGGCAACACTGCGCACTACAAGCCAAAGCTCGTCACGAGGTAGGACGGAGCAATAATTTGGCCAAACTGACATTCTTGTGGCCACACTTGTCGTTCCTGAACCCAGCCAAGTGGCTGTGGCGCAGGGAAAAGGCTAGGCGAGCAGAGCTCTCAAGCGGTCGGCCAAGATCTACAAGAGGTAATGCCGATGTACAAGTGGTCCATAATAAAGTTTAATCTATACAATGTTTTGTTTAAGGATCTGGGCAAAATATTTCCAGCATAAAGCTATTTATGATCCTATCATGTATCCAAGCATGTATGGCACTATGCCCGGTTGCCTATGGACATTCCGACAGATTCCGCGGTCACCTGTGCAGCCAGCCGATGGCTTTGAGGCGTTTTACGTGTGGGTACGAATGGATGGCGGCCTATCTCTCCGGAGGATGGGCGTTTCTGCCAACCGCAAGAAGATCCGGCGAATCCACCGAAAGATGGATCGGGCTGCAAAAGAGGAGGCAATTCGGACCTCGGAGAGCAGGTGATTCAAGATGTTCGGACCTGGCCATTTATGGGGATGGATATCACCTACGTCCACCACAGATTCGGCGGATGGTGCCACTGCTTTAGCGTTCTAGATGTGTATGTCCGACGGCGGGCGGTGTACATCCTCACGATGGCCATGACTTGGCCAGATGCCTGGCCCGTTCTGAAGGTGGCGGCATCGACCGGTGTGAAGATCTGGAACCTGAGGATCAGACCTAACAACGGTCTGCAGCATGCTGGCTACAAATTCAGGAAGGACATATAGGCGCTTGGTCTGAAGTGCGAGCTCACCCGGAAGAACGCGTCGTAGAACGGGCACGCAGTCCTACTATGGCGCATTCAAGCGGGAACATGCCTGGACACATGGGTTTGCGCGCTTGGCTGACGGGTATCCTGTCTAGAGTGCATGTGGACTGTAACGGAGGCGGGATGCACTCGGCGCCAGGATATGTGGCCTCATTGAGTTTGCATGCAGGCTGGAGGTGAGAATAAATGAGCCGAAACCAATCGGAAACCCGTACAAAAAGCGGCACCAAAAAGAAGTGTCCAGCTCATACACGAGGTTGTTCGTATACAATCGCTAATGGTTTATACCACCGTCTGCTTTGGCATGAAGTATGGCCACTACAGATGATGACGAGAACTTTGCAGTCTGCATCGAGTGCGGGCACCTCATAGAGAAGTGCGAGTGCGTGTGCCCGTACTGCGGTGAGCGCGACAAGTGCGAGTGCGCCCTGTTTGATTCCGCCACGGGGGGTGGCTGATCTGGTCGACTTCACCTGGCTCATAGGCGGCCCCCAGGGGAGCGGCGTTGAGACCGCCTCAACCATATTTTCGAGAGTGTGCGCCAAGGCCGGATACCAAATATTCGGAAAGCGGGAGTTCCACTCCAACATAAAGGGTGAGCACAGCTACTTTGAGGTCCGCGTGTCGGACAAGACGGTGCGCTCCAACTCGTCGGCAGTGGACCTGATGGTGTCGTATGATGCTGAGACCATATTTCGCCATTACTCCACCGTGGCCCCGGGCGGCGCCATCATATATGATCTGGATATGAAGGATACGGAGACCGTTGATGTGGCCACCATGGATCCGTACTTTAAGGAGCGGTTGCACGCGGAGATACGACAACTGGGTGTCCCCCCCACCGTCCGAGGCGTGCTGGACGCGGCCGCCCGCAGCGGCGTGCGAACGTACCCGGTATCCTTCCGGGATCTGCTTGCCGACTTGGCCGAGCAGCATGGCAACCCGCGACTGAAGCTCATGAAGCGCATGTACAACGTGCTGGGGGTGTCTCTCTCCGCTGGGTTGGTGGGGCTGCCACGGGATCTGCTGCTAGGCTCGGTCCAGGACGTATTCTCCAAGAAGGCGATGGTGAAGAAGCTGAATGCCGACGCGGCGGCTCACGCGTACGACGCGGGAGCCGACTTGGGGGATATTGCCCATGCCTTGGCGGGTGCAGAGAAGCTCCCGGGCACGGCCCTAGTGCAGGGCCACCAAGGCACGGCCATAGGAAAGATGGTGGCCGGCTGCCGCTTCCAGTCGTACTACCCAATCACACCGGCCTCGGACGAGAGCGTATACCTTGAGTCCAACGAGATACTGGACGTCAAGCACGCCGAACCCGGCTCCATATCAGTGGTACAGACAGAGGATGAGATATCGGCAATAGGAATGATGATCGGCGCCGCCCTGGCCGGGGTGCGTTCGTCCACATCCACGTCGGGGCCCGGATTCTCGCTCATGGCCGAGGCTCTGGGGTGGGCGGGGATAAACGAGGTGCCGGTCGTCATCACGCTTTACCAGAGGAGCGGCCCCTCCACGGGCCTGCCCACCCGCCATGGTCAGGACGATCTGCTCTTTGCTGTGTTTGGCGGGCACGGCGAGTTCCCCCGCATCGTGTACGCCTCAGGCGACATCGAGGAGTCGTTCTACGACACGTGCCTCTGCTTCAACTACTCTGACGTCTACCAGCTGCCCGTGATCCACATGATGGACAAGTTCCTCTCCAGCACTACCGTCACGTGCCCGGTCTTTGATCCCTCTCGCGTCACTATCGACCGAGGCCGGCTCTTGGACAGCATAGATGGCGAGTATCGGCGGTTCCAGCTGGGCGGCGACGGCATATCACCGCGCTCATATCTGGGGCTCAAGAACGGCATATTCTGGAACACGGGCGACGAATCCGATGAGACCGGCCACATCACCGAGGATCCGGTGGTGCGGCGCCAAATGATGGACAAACGGCTATCCAGGCTGGATATCGTACTAGAGCGTGTACCCGAAGAAGAGCAGGCCGTCTGCCACCGCACCGGGGAGTACACAATAGTGTCGTGGGGATCCACCAAGGGGCCCATACTGGACGCCCTAGAGATGCTGGAGTCAGAAGGAGTGTCGGTGGGATTCATACAGGTAAAGATGCTCCACCCATTCCCCGCCAGACGCGTAGAGCAACTTCTGGAGGGCGCCCGGGTCATAATAGACGTGGAGTCGAACCAGACCGGACAGATGGGAAAGCTCTTTTCCCAGAGTATATTCCGGCGCATAGACCACTACATACTGAAGTATACGGGGAGGGGGATGACCTGTGACGAGTTACACGACGCCATATCTGATATAATAAGGGGTGGGGCCCCACACAGGACGGTGCTGATGCATGGCTCTTAGGGTTGCCGACTACAAGACGGATGTGCACAACGACTGGTGTCCCGGCTGTGGCGACTTTGGGATAGTGAACGCCATACAGATGGCGCTGGCCGAGATGGGCATAGAGCGGGACCAGGCAACGATATTCTCCGGCGTGGGCTGCTCGGGCAAGACCTCCCACTTTATCAATACATACGGAATACACACGCTGCACGGCCGAGTCATGACCTTTGCGCAGGGTGCTAAGGTGGCCAACCCGGACCTGACGGTGGTGGCCGTCGGCGGCGACGGGGACGGTCTGGGGATAGGCGCCGGGCACTTTGTGGCGGCCGGACGGCGCGACATAGACATGACGTACATAATATTCGACAACGGCGTATACGGCCTGACCAAGGGACAGGCCTCGCCCACACTGAAGCTGGGGGAGCAGCCAAAGTCCCTGCCCAAGCCCAACCTGAACTACAACGTCAACCCCATAGGCTTGGCTATAACGTCGGGATACACGTTCGTGGCCCGGGGATACTCGTACGACATACGGCACCTCAAGGACATGATCACACAGGCGGTGCGCCACCGGGGTACCTCATTCTTGGATGTTCTCCAGCCCTGTCCCACCTACAACGACATTAACACCCGGGACTGGTACGCAGGCCTCGACATGAAGGACGTGGCCGAGCGCCACTCCCGAATATACAAGCTGGAAGATACAGGCTATGATCCGGCCGTGCACTACGCCGACAGGGGGGACTTGGACGAAAAGATATCCCAGGCGCTCATTCGCTCACTGGACTGGGGCGACAAGATCCCCATAGGCGTATTCTATAAGAACGAGCATATAACATCATTCGAGACTCGTATGCAGGAGCACATACCCAACTACGCCGAGAACCCCCCCGCCCGCCAGCGCATCTCCGAGGAGGGAAGTCCCCTCACCGACGTCTCCGGACTGCTGGGTTCTCTTCTGGTGTAGCGGGGCCTTTGCACCCATCGTCAGTTGGGCTTGCCTGCTGCAAAACCGGCGTTCGGCGCTTTGGGCACGCTAGGGTTATGTGGCGGCAGAGCCGCGCCGGCCATACTGGGTGATGCGGGAATGCCCCGCTGCCATAACGTCGTACCCGGGGCATGGCCGCAGGGTGATGCGCTGGCTGGCGACCTGCCTCCTGAAAGTGCGCTCGCTGTAGGGACGTGAGTCGCACGAGTGCCTGACCACATTCCAACGTACAGGGGGCGCCCGGGTGGACGCGCCGACCTGATCTACATGCGGCTTGGCCGCCGAAAGGCACTGTGGAGCATGGTGCGTGCTGTATTGGTGTCCCTCGACTGCTGCTTGGTGGGCCCGACCGCGCAGTCGACGGTGACGCGACACGGTGGCGGACCGCAGCGGGAAAACCAATTTAATGGCGTGGCGCGTGCGGCATACAATGGATCGTGAGGACCATCTCAAGGCCGGCCGGGTGGCCGGCGAGGTGCGCGAGATGGTGCGCCGCCGCGACTGGACAGGCAGGACGGTATACGAGGTATGCGAGTGGGTGGAGAACGAGATAAGGTCCCGGGGGGCCAGATGCGCCTTCCCGGTCAATACCAGCATAAACGAGGTGGCGGCCCACTACACCGCCGAGCCTGACGACACACTCACCATAGACTCCGGCGACTTGGTGAAGGTGGATCTGGGGGCGCACATCAACGGCTATATCGCCGATACGGCCGTCACCGTCTCGTATGATGACCGGCACGATGCATTGGTCTCTGCCGCTGAGGATGCCTTGAACAGGGCCATGAGGATGTGCCGGGTGGGCACTAAGGCCAGCCAGATAGGCAAGGCCATAGAGGGGGTGATAAAGGGAGCCGGATTCAGGCCTATAGCCAACCTCAGCGGCCACTCTCTGGACAGGTATACAATCCATGCAGGGAAGACCATACCAAACATATGGTCGTTCGGAGGATTCTCCCTGTCGGGGCAGTCGGCGTATGCGTGCGAGCCATTCTGCACCTACAAGGACGGCGGCGGATTTGTCAGGAACGGCGCGGTCAAGAACATATTCGCCCTGAACAGCCGGAAGAGGACCAAGGACGAGAGGGCCGACCGGATGGCCGACTACATCTGGGACACCTTCAACTCCCTCCCGTTCGCCCTGCGCTGGCTCACCGGCGAGTTCGGGGACGCTGCACCCAGACTACTGGATCATCTGGTCAGCAAGAAGGTGGTCAAGGCGTACCCCGTGCTGGTGGAGACACACGGCAAGGTGGTGGCGCAGGCCGAGCACACCTTCATACCCGGAGAGGACGGTCCCACCATAACCACCGCCTGGAATGGTGGCTAGGGAACCCCGCGCCGAGACCTGCTTATCCCTTGCGCTCTTCGCCGAATATGCCGCACACGGCGGCGGCGCGGCCGCACCGTGGACAATCCAACTCCATGCAGACATAGTCGCCGTCAGCGTACGGCTTTTTGGAGTCCGAGCCGCAGTGCTTGCACCGAATCACTGTGTGCGGCACCACGACACTTGATTTTCTAAACATCATTGCCCCACGCCGCTGGTGTTTCCCACTCCTATGACCACCACGGCACGCCCCTTGATGGTGTCCTCGCGTATTATGTCTGACACCATGGATGTGGCCTCCGCTACGGCGCCGTATATGGGAGATGTCATGAGCGTTATGGATTCCTTTACCGACTGCTTCACGACTACACTGTACACGGGAATGTCATACTTGGATGCCACCTCCTCTATCCGGAATCTTTCGGCGCCGGTCCCGCCTATGGCCGCACCGAACCCTCGCGAGACGGTGCCTGACTCCTCCCCTTCCATCTTCAGTGCCGCGTCCACCATTATGATGGCTGCCGGCCTTCCCTCCCTTATGATGCTGTGCAGGGCCTCGTCGGGCCTGCCCACCACCGGGGCAGGCCCGTCGGCCTTTACCAGAATGACGCGCCGGCCGTACATCTCCGCCCGGGCGCACACGGTCTGGTGCGCTATGGCCTCCTTGGGTAGGCCCCGCATCATGTTGGCCAGCACGGTGGGGCCTACCGCGTCGCCCACCGGCTGGCCCCTGCTAAAGGCGCCCATGGCGTCCATCATGGCCTCGGCCTCCTCCATCACGAACGGCAGCATCATCTGTAACGGCAGTATGAGCGGGTAGTTATTCTGCTTCTTGGCTGTCAGATACATGTGGTTCACTACCCGATGCACCAGCCGTAACGAGGCGGTCACCTCCAGCAGGGTCTGCACGGTGGCTGTCTGGATACCGTCGCTTCTTCCCAGCATGGCCTCTACCTGCGTCTTGGTCAGCGTCTCCCTGCTCCGCACCACGTGCCGCACCTTGGCCACCACCCCGGCGGGGTCCATATCCACAGGAGGTATGGTGAAGTAGTCGGCCATAACCCGGATGCGCCTCTCAGAGTTGGGGTCTGCCACCTTCAGTCCCTGTACGTACGACAGCGTCTTCTCCATGGAGGCGGCCCCGTACTCGTCCAGCTTCTTGATGTTCTTCTTGATCTCGCCGGAGGATACCAGCAGCTGGATTCGCTGGCCGTAAAATACAAAGAGGATGACCGGGAGTATCCACACCAGCATCATGAGTGGACTGGTGTCATCCCCAAAGGAGAAGAGTCCTTCTACGTCGGACCAGTCCATGGCATTGCCCTAGCTGTATAACATAAGGTCCTTCTCTTCCAGCATGGCGTGCAGGTTGTTTACAGACCTGAACACGTCCGGCTCCTTCTTGGCACCTGTGCATACCAGTTTGCCGGAGGAGAACAGCAGGATGACAGTCTTTGGATCCAACATGCGGTGTATCAGTCCAGGGAACTGCTCGGGTTCATACATGCTTCTGGGCAGGGTGCGGGCTGCCTGCTCCAAGTGTATGCGGCCGCCTAGGTTTATGGATGCCACTATGTTCTGTATCTCCACTATGGCATCGCGCTCCACCTTTATGCCGCCGGCCCGTAACCGATCCACCACAGTCTTCACGGCCAATCGGGCCATCTTCTCGGACTTTGAGCCGGTGCAGACCATCTTGCCGGATGTGAATATCAGCGTGGCGGTCTTGGGGGTCGTCAGCCGGAACACCAGTCCGGGGAACTGGTCAGGGTGGTACTCCACGTTGGGGAATGTCCGGGTGATCTCATTCAGATCCATCTTCTGCTCTACCGAGGCAGAGGCTACCACGTTCTCCACGCTCACGACGGGCCTTGTCTTTGGCATGCCCACATCTTTATAAATCGCTATATAAATACTGAGAGATTGGGGGCGTGTCCCACCAGTGTAACGTCTCACCTCTGAACCCGGTTTGACGCTTGATCTAACCGGCCCCCTATCCCTTCAGTCCCGTAGCCCTCTGGCCGTCTGCAGCATTCACTCCGGACTGTGGCGGTGGCTGAACTTGGTAATGCCTTTTCCGAAAAATGAGTCGTACGCGTTTCGGCTCGGAACGGATTAGGTCTTAGTCAGCATGATGCGGTCCAGCTCGCCGTACATGTCGAGCTTCCGCTTGCGCCAAGTCAACAGGCACATAAACAGGATGCCGAACCGGCGCATCCCGCCGACGCTGCATATCTGGCCGCTCACCTTGCGGCGCAGGACGATGGGGCGCAGCTCCCTCTCGGTGTGGTTGTTGGTCGGTTGCATGCCGTGGTGCAGCAGGAATGTGAACAGGTGCGGGGCCGCGGAGATGATCTTGTTGGCCAGCTTTTCGGGGTAGGTCTAGGCTATCTGGACAGTCTGCTGCACGAACACCTCGCACTGTCCGGGGGTTGCCGCCCCCGCCTCCTTGGCCTGGTGGTAGACCAGCTGCAGGCGAGCGTGCCGCTCCTCGGCATCGCGGCAGTCCGTCTGAGAGATATCCGCCCTATTTTTGACGGCCCGGACGTGCCGGTCCGACTCGCGCAGGATGTGCGCCCAGCAGCGCTGTAGGGTGCCGAAGAGCTTCGTGTAGGGTTGGTAGCCGTCGGCGGTCAGCGGCCGGTGGAACATCGGAAAGTGCTCGTGCAGGACGGCCTCTGACCGGCTGGCGGCCACCTTGGCCAGGGTGGCGCTCTTGTCCGAGGCCAGCCACACCCGCCCCGTCCCGCCGGGCCGCCGGATGGGCGTCTCGTCTATGCCGACCGGATCATTCCCGGAGATCATCTCCGCAGCTATCTCTTCCGCTTCCGGCTCCATCATATCGGCCGCGCCGTCCCGGGCGTGCTGGATGGTCGACCTGGCGCACCCGTTCATGCCGAACAGTCTGGAGAAGAGGTCTGCTATCCCCTAGTAGCTGCCGTTCATCTTCCACAGGCCGACGACCATCTTGAGCAGGTTGGGTCCCAGGGAGGTGCCGCGGACCAGGCCGGTCTCCGGTATGGTGATCCCGCCGCAGTCGAGGCACCGGCAGGTGTCCGTCCGGTGGTTGACGGCCTCCACCCTGGGTATGTCCGGGATGTCCACCACTATTTTGTTGTCGGTGCGGACCGCCTCCAGGTTCGGGCCCCCGCATTCGCCGCACTCGCCGGGCCGGTGCCGGACTGTTTTGGCCGCCTTCCTGCTGACCGCGGTGTTCTTACAACCCTTGTGGCGTCTCTTGCGGCCGGTCGGGTTCTTCTTTTTTCGCTCCTCGCTCTTCTGTTCGTTGATCTCGCACTGGGTGATGGTATGGCTGCTCGGGGGCGCGTGGGCGTTGTCGTAGTATTCGAGGATTCTTTCGGCCTTGATCTTGCACTCGGCCACCTCCCTGAGGGCGTTCTCCAGCCGTTCTACTTTGGCCAGCGCCTCGTCACGCTCCTGTTTGATCATACTCATCTCCAAGAGTATCCGGTCAACGGTAAACGCCAGCTCCGCGTTCTTTGCTTCGTTCTCCTCCAGCTTGGCGGCCTAGCGCCTGTTCTCGCCTATCACCTGAGCCAGTTGGTCACGCAATAGTTTGGTGTCTGTGGCCGGCATGGCGGGCTCGCGGATCCGGAAGCATATAGATCTTTGTTCCGAGCCGAAACGCGTACAATGAGTCTGCCAAGGTCCACCAGGGACCAATAAGTATTCAGATCGGTTGATTGCGGCCCGGATGATGAGCAAAAGCATGACTACACCACCTGATAACCAAGGTTTATTAGATGATAGCGGCTTCGGCTTGGCCATGAGGGCAATGGTCTTTGCAGCGCTGCTGGCGGGCCTGATAGTGGCCGGCGGTGTCGCACCGGCCTTGGGGGCCCAGCTGGAGGCCCGTCTGAATCCAGACGTGAACTCATCGCCCTTCAAGGTGACATACCAGAGAACCGCCTTCATCGAGTACCCCGTCGGCGGCAGCCTGTCGGAGGCTCTCCACGGGAACGAGTGGGTGCTGGCCGGTGAGGCCGGACCAGACGACCCGGCGGTGCAGAGCCTGATGCAGAGCCTCAATGACAAGATCCGCAGCGACGGCAGCACCGTGTCAGTGACTGACCTGACGGTGGAGTACTCCATACATCTGACCGGCCGCAACATCAACACCTCCCTGGACTTTAGGGTGGTTCTAATCGGCTCGATAACGGACTACGTCATCACCCAGGATCAGCTCCGAACCTTGGTGGATCTGGGGTGGCGAGGTCTGAGCAGCGACATACCCGTCGTGATAGACGGCATAGACGTGAACATCCCGATTAACATGCTGCAGACCCAAGAGCCCGTGATATACGATCTGGTCCACGGCACAGAGGCCGGAGAGATACTCTCCATGCCACTGCTAAACGCCGATTTCATCCTGGAGCAGCCCATGACCAACTGGCACTTTCTCTTCGACCCGACCGGAATAAACGTGGATGCCTCGCAGTTTGGCATGTCTGATGAACTGGCCGGGCACGTTCTCTCGTCTTGGACGATGGGTGAAAGCAGCATCCGGGAGGGAATCCAGGTGGAGCGCGAATGGCATGCGACAATCACTGGCGACACCCACCCCACCATACCCGGCGATATCTCATATGAGCTGCGGGCGGTGCAGTCGGCAGACCAGGCAAACCTGCACATAATTGGGTTCGGTGCCTTGGACACGCTGGAGGGGGTCGAGATCGCCGGTGTGACCGACAGGGCTCCGGACGACTTTGCCACTACCTCCACGGGAGACTTTCCAGTCATTATCATCTACGGGATGGCCGGACTGGCCGCGGTAGGGGGCGGCCTCTTCTTCGTGTTCAGTAACCGTGCACTCAAGAACGAGAAGAAGGGTCAGCAGGGAATAGATCCTAGCCGACTGGTGGGATACAAGACCAGCAGCGCGTCGGGCGGGTACCAGACCAACAGGGGCGAGGCCCAGCTCCGTGACGCGTCCGATTACCAACAGACCCGCAGCTACTACGAGCAGACCGAGTCGACGGTTGCCGAAACTTCCTACTCAGAGCAACAGACCGAGTCGACGGTTGCCGAAACTTCCTACTCAGAGCAACAGACCGAGTCGACGGTTGCCGAGACTCCCAACTTAGAACAGCAGGCCGAAGAGGCCACATGCTCGTGCGCCATGTCTGCCGAGATGGGATCCGAGTGTGACTGTCAGATGCAGGGCTCCTGTCTGTGTGACTCGACCTGCCGGTGCTCGTCGGAGACGTGTCGCGAGTACGTGGGCTCACTATAGCCACGTGGCAATTTCTTCCTGACTTCTGCCTTGCGAATGTATCTCGGCAGACATGCTGGTGTCCGTTTCCAACTTGGGCTATTTTTTATCTTGGCAGATTCTGGGCCACTATGACGCCACGACTCATCAAAATACGGGACCATGCATATGCTGTAAGTGTTATCCCATTTCGTACAAACAGCCTGCCGTACGGCCCGCCCTTCAGTGTTGGTGAGCGACCTGATGTCATTCCCTAGACGGCAGCGCGGAAACCCGGGCCGTCCGACCATGCCGCGGCCTCAACAGCTCCCCGGCCGTCTTGCCGGGGGGAATGCCTAGGATAGTTTGGCACACATAATCTCCCCCTTCTGTACGACCTGCCGGACCGACCGAGCCGGTACTGCTGTCCGTCGGATGGTTCATGCCATCTGCCATCCTACTGAGAGGCCGTTTTTCCCGTTCGCTTATGTCAGTTTTTCGTATGGCAACATGTGGGACTGATAGTCTAAAATTTCAATTATGAGATTAAATTCATTCAGCTGGACAGGTCCAATAACCTGTACCGTAATTCTATTATACACAGAGCGAGTAGTATGAGCAATGAGTACAGCCGAGTTGAAGGGATGGATACTTCCGGATATCACAATGATGGGGCTCCGGGCCGCCGTGGGTACGGTCTTTATCGTGCACGGGGCCGGCAAGTTCAATCCTGGATTCGCGTTTGCCTTGGACAGCTGGGGAATACCCGCCGCCATGCAGGTGCCCATAGCGCTGGCAGAGCTTGTACCTGGAATACTGCTGATCATCGGCGTGCTGACACGCATATCTTCTGCACTGCTGTCAATAGTGATGCTGGGTGCCATATTCTTGGTTAAGGGGGCGCAGGCGTTTACCGGCGATGGCGCCACCGAGTTCGACATTGTGTTACTGGCCGCCGCCCTGCTGGTAGTAGTTATGGGTCCGGGCCGCATTTCGATCTCGCATGTGGTGAGGCGACTGCCGCGGTTCATACACTAGGGCGGTTCAGCAACCACGTCATCATTTTTGCAGTCTTCTCCATGTAGTCGATGCGCGCGTACTCGTCGGGCGCGTGGAGATGTGAGTGCACGTCGGTGCCGCCAACCAGCACACAGGGCGCCTTAAGCTTGGTGGAGAAGTGCCATATCGGGCCGGTCTCGGGGTATGTCACCGAGAGAACGTGTGTGCCGTATACCGCATCTGCCGCGTCCCGTACCGCCCGCACGAACGGATGGTCCGGGGAGGTCCGGATGCCTGGCTCCCCATGGAGCAGCTCCGTCTCTATGTCGCCGTAACCGCTATGCGACAGGTGGTCCCGGAAGCGGTTCCACTGCACCTGCGGATCCATTCCGGGAACCAGCCTCATGTCCAGCTTGGCCGAGGCGCGGGCGGGCAGTACGGTCTTGGTCCCATCACCGGTGTATCCGGACCAGATGCCGGCTATGTTGCAGGTGGCCACCCCGGCCAGATCCTCCTTGGCCTGCAGGGCGTCCTGCTCCCGCACGAACCCCTCTATGCCCATCTCCTCCTTGACGGCACCGGCGTCATACGGCATCTTCTGAATCGTCTCCATGTCTGTCTCGGAGAATGGCTGCGCCTCGGCATACCACCCCGGTATCCTTATGCGGCCGTCGTCCCCGGCCAGTGTGGAGAGGGCGCCCACCAGCTTCCAGGCCGGGTTCTGCACCAGAGGGGCAGCTCCCGAGTGCATGTCCCGCTCGGGTCCCCGGGCAGTCATCTCTACAAACATCAACCCTTTCATGCCCAGCCCTATTACGGGCCGCCCTCGCTCGTCCACGTACCCGAACTCCCAGACTATGCCATCGCAGGACATGATCTCGCCGTACCGCTCCAGATATGCGGGGATGCCCAGGCTTCCGTTCTCCTCCTCGCCCTCGATGACAAACTTTACGTCGCAGAGCAGCTCCCCGGCCTCGGAGAGCGCCCGCACGGCCTCTATGCGGGAGACAAGCTCCCCTTTGTCGTCGGTGGCTCCTCGGCCATACACCCTGCCGTCCTCCACCACGCCTTCGAACGGGGGGTGCTCCCATAGATCCAGCGGCTCGGCCGGCTGCACGTCGTAGTGGTTGTAGAAGAGTATGGTGCCTCTGCCTCTTCCGGGCAGGTAGCCGTACACCACGGGGGCGTGGCCGGGGATGGTCAGGAGTCTGGAGCGTATGCCGTTCTCCTCCAGCATCTCTGACACCAGACACGCGCACTCCCCTATGCCCTCGCCGGTGGCCGAGACGCTGGGCTGCCGGATCAGTCGCTGCAGGTTGGAGACCATCCGGGCGGTGTCCACACCGGTCATGGCGCCGTGCGGTCTAGGGGCCCCATTACCCGGGGGATGAGGGGTATGAGATCCGAGGCGACCATGTGGTATCCCATATTCCGCTGGGCTAGAGCACCGGCGCGCTTGTTGATATATGCGGCAGCGGCGGCGGCCTCCACGCCGCTGCGGTTTCGAGCCAGTATGCCAGCCGCTATGCCCGACAGGACGTCTCCGGTCCCGCCCGCCGTCATGGCCGGGACCTCTCCGGTGTTGACGTACGTGCTCCTGCCGTCAGATATTATGTCCGCGGGGCCCTTGAGCAGTATGGTGGCGCCGCACTCGACGGCCTTTGCGCTGACCATCTCGGCCCGGGATTCGGTGTCGGGAGGGGGCTCTTCCCCAAAGAGCCTGCGAAACTCGCCGGCGTGGGGCGTCAGTATGCAGTTTTTGTCGCCGATGTGCTCCAGCGCGTGGGGCAGCAGGGCGCCGGCATCCAGCACCACCCGCACATCCATGTCCACCAACCTCCCCAGCAGCACTCCCAGCCCGTCTGTGACGCTCAGTCCCATGCCGACGGCCGCCGAGTCCATCCCTTTGGGTATGGCGCCGGCCAGCTGCGAGGCAGCCCCGCGGGTGAGTTTCTGGTCGGCCATGGGAATGACTATGAGGTCGCAGGATGCGGCGCGCACCGCGTCTGCCATTATGTTGGGGACGGCCGCGTACGCCAAGTCCGTCCCGGACCGCAGCGCCGCCATCGCTGCCAAAGCCGGCGCCCCGTGGTAGATGCGGCCGCCGCCCACCACCAGCACCCTGCCGTTGCGGCCCTTCCGGGAGTCGAGGCGCCGCGGCGGGACGAACGCGCCGGCAAGCTCCGCGGTCATCGTGTCTGGTATCAATCCTCTGCTCTCTCCCCGTCCCGCTCGAAGTAGGCCTTGCGGGCGTAGCACAGGTATGCGGTGTGCCCTATGCCGTGGAACGAGTGGCGGGTTTTGCCCTCGCGAGCATCTATGGTGCGCAGGATCCTCTCAGAACACTCTATGTCAGTAAACTCGTTCTCGGTCAGGGCCGCCGTCAGCTTCTCCAACTGGTTCATGGTGGGACACACGGCGAAGAGGGATCCGCTGCCGCGCAGCATGCGGCGGACCTGCGGCACCGCGCTCCAAGGGTCGCCCAAATCTATGACGGCCAGGTCCGCGTCGGAGACGGGCAGCTCCGCCATGTCCCTGACGTCCGCGGTGTACTGCACCACGTACTTGGACATGCCGGCCCTGCGGATGTTCTTCTCGGCTATCCTGATGAACCCCTCGTCCACGTCGAAGGTGTGGACCCTTCCCCGGGGCCGGATCACGCCTGCCAGGGCGGTGGTGAGGGCTCCGCTCCCCGTACCGATCTCCACGACGGTCTGGCCCGCCTCCAAGCCGGAACGGGCCAGTATGTACCCGATGTCCTTGGGGTATACTATCTGGGTGCCGTGCTGTATCTTCATGATGTAGTCGTACGTGGTGGGCCGGAGCAGGTACAGGTACTTTTCCTTGTTGGTGGTGATGCGGGAGCCGTACGGCCTTCCGATGGCGTCGGCGTGTCGTATGACTCCTATGTGGGTGTGCAGCGTCTCATCCCCGGATACGGTGACCAGCCATTTCTTGTTCTGGTTGTACTGGAATAGCACCGGGGACCCTTGGCGTATTATGTCCACAGCCTGCGCGAGCCTGTGGCCCCTTAAAGCCGTTGAGCATGGAACGGAACCGTTGTAGTGTATGAAAATCATTTCGCTTAGGCACAGCTAAGGAAACATCTCAAAATCTCAGTAGCATCTTCTATTGACCCTTACTGATTGATGTCGGCATTCATCCAGTCAGGATCTTGGCGTCTTATGTAGTCAGCAGCTGCCTTGTTGTGAAAGGCCCGCATCGGAGTCTCATAGTTGTCGATGTCCAGAGCCCAGTGTAGCCTGTCGGTATTGTAGTATTCGATATAGTCGGCAAGACTGGCATAGCGCCATATCTCGTCCTCTACACTCCGATGGAACCGCTCCAGCTTGCCGTTGGTCTGTGGGTGGTATGGCCGTGAGTTGATCAGCGCAATATCCAACGCCAGCAGCTCATCCTCAAACAGGGTCGGCGTCCAAGAGCTTGACGGTCTTTTGCGGCCCCCCCTGCCCACAAAGCAGGATCCGTTATCCGACAGGATGGTCGCCGGCACCCCGAACCTGTCCACGGCCTGCCTCAGCACCATCACGGCATTCTCCGAGGTGGCCTCCCCGAACAGGGCCGCGCCGGTGACGCACCGCGAGGCATCGTCCAGATAGGTGATCAGGTTCAGCCCCTCCATGCGTGGATCCTTCATGGTGTGCCAGTCGGTGTGCCACATGGCATTGGAGTAGAGGCGCTCATACCTCACCCACTTGCGCTGCCTTGATTTCGCCGGGGAGGCGGTGACCAGGTCGTTGGACTTCAATATCCGGCATACCTTGCTGTATCTTATATCAGATCCACTCTTTCGGAGTCGCCTGACGGTCAGCTGCACCCCGTCGGGCCAGCGGCGGTGGATGTCCAGCACCATCTCCATCTAGGCATCTGAAGGGTCGGCCTCCCTGGGGCGCCCTGTACGGCCTTGGGTGTGGACCTTTCCGGTCCTTTGATACTCCGCCCACAACTGCTGGATGCGTCGCTGCGATACGTTCATCTCCTCTGCCAGTATCTTGGTGCCCCTGCCCTTCTTCAGTTCCCGAATGGTGTAGCGTATGGACCTTTCTGTCAGCACCGATGCCCCTGCACAGAATGATCTATATAGCTGTTTAGGATCGTCAGATGTTTCCTTAGCTGTGCCTAAGCGAAATGATTTTCATACACAACAAAGCGGCAAAGACACCATAATGTTTAAACAAGGAATCCTAGAACGGCTATCGGTGGGTAGCAGAATGCGAGATAACCCGCCCACACGCGGGCGACGAATACATAGGTGAGTATGGTCTGGCATCCCGCTGAGTCTAAACGAATACACAAAGTGTAACAACTGTTATAATCTACTATAGTTATTGGGCCTCCAATGAATCAAGTTATAACCGCATTGGCAGCATTAGTTGCCATAGCTACAATACTGACTGCTCCTGCGTACGCGCAGACATCAGGCGACTCTGATAGTGACTCCATGATGATGATACCCGAAGGCACCACCGTGTTTGCGGGCTCGCTTCTGCCGCTGACCGGCGGATACAGCTCCGTCGGCGTGCAGGTCAACGCGGCCACCGTACTGGCGGTGGAGCACTTCAACGAGTATCTGTCTGCCAAGGATGCCGGGTGGGAACTGGTGCTATTCCAGGAGAATACCGCCAGCAACCCGGTCGTAGCACTGGAGAAGGCTCAGGCACTCCACTCGCGCGGCGCCGACATCATCTTCGGACCCGCTGGCAGTTCGCGCGTCAAAAACGTCATGAGCTACGTAAACGACAACAACATGGTACTGCTGTCGTGCTGCTCCACGTCCACCGAGCTGGCCATAGCCGACGATCGCGTGTTCAGGGTGGTGGCCGACGATGGCAACCAAGGAAAGGCGTTCGGCATAATACTTGCCCACGATGGCATAGAGGTAGCCATCCCGGTGTGGATTGCCGACTCATATGGCGACAGCCTGAGTAGTGCCGCAATAAGCGAGTTTGAGGCGCGCAACGGCACGTCCGACGAGGGCGTAAGGTACAACCCCGACGTGAGGGAGTTCTCCATCGAGGTGGATAGATTGGCTACTATAGTCCAAGGATATGTGGACAGCCACGGCGCCGACAAAGTGGCCATAGTGGTGGTCGCATTTGACGAAATAGTGTCCATAATGCAGGCGGCCGACAGGTATGACGTACTAAAGGAAGTCAGGTGGTATGGCTCAGAGACGCTGGCACAGAACCCCTTCATAGTAAAGGACAGGATAGCCAATGACTTTGCCATCGAGGCCGAGTTCACCGCTATCCAGGTGCCCTTGGGCGACGGTCCAAGAGCCCAGAATGTGACCGAGACCCTGTCAGTACCGTTTGGCGGGACACCCAACGCCTTCGCATACAACGCGTATGATGCAGTGTGGCTTGCCGGCCTGTCCATCGAGAGAGCGGGCAGCACCGATCCAGCCGACATTGCAGCAATACTGCCCAGTGTGGCGGCCAACTACACCGACGGCGCCCTCAGCTCCACAGCACTGAACGAGGCCGGTGATCTTGCACTGGCCACATACGGTACGTGGCGTATTAACGCCACGAGCGCCGACTGGTACGTGGATTGGGTAATCCACATAGAGGACGAGAGCGTCGTTCCGTTTGAGTAGACCATAACCCACATTTTGTTTTATTTTTGATGCCAAAAACGGCACCATCTCCCCCGTATTGAATGGTCTTGGGACTGGAGTTGTACCGCCTCGATCAGGTGCAGGCCAGAAAAAGGCCTAATGCCGGCCCTGATGGTCCACATCATGATCCACTCCAAGATCCGCATACCTACACAGAATGCCCTCGGGGGATAGGATCTTCCGCATCGCGTGCCTGTTATCCATGATCCTGCATGCCCGCTGGCATCTTGTATAGTGACCAGCCATGCGCAGACTGATTACCGTGCAGAATACACCGACCCTCCGCCGGTAGGCGTCCGGCACCGACTACCTCTCCTTTTGGGATGGGCTGCTTTAGGACGACCCTGCCTAGAGGGCGCGGAGTGTGAGCGGATCCCGTCTCCCTGAACTCGGCCCGCAGCCTCCGGACGTGCTTGGGTGTCAATCCGGGCACGGCATCCACAGCCGACGCGTTCCTGACCCTCCCGAGTTGGCTTATGGCGTACAAAGGCGGCCTCTACCGTCAGGCGCTTCGCATTTTCTCCCGCTCGGTATAGCACAATACCCCTTTACGGCTTGGTATTGATGGGACCTGATTGTCGTACAATAGAAACAACGCTCATTGTGGGGGGTTGTCCAACAGCATCCTCAGACTGCCCACAAGCAGGCTAAAATTCACCCACAGATGCCCAGACAGCGTCCTATTTTCCCCCGATGGGCCGCATTGGGATACGTCTCGGCCTGTCCTGACGCCTGATTTGCCGGGATTGGCGCCATTTTGGCCGCATATGACACGTGGTGGGCAGCCTCCCCCACACACCAGGGGGGAGATCTTCCCATTCCCTAGTGGCAGATGTTGTGGGCTATGCTGCGTAGTGCCAGCTCGCGTACCTGCATCCGTGGCGTGACGGCCCGGATGGAGTCGCGGAATGCATTCTTGAGCGACGAGAACCCACTCTCGACCAAGTTGCGCATGCCGAACTTGCGGTAAAACCTGCCGGGATTTTCCTTCTCCCATCGGATCATGCGGGCCCATGCGCTGAAACCGCCCCCGGCGTGGTGTTTGGGTGGTCTCATGCAGGGCAGCCTGCCCATGCGGAGGGCCTCCTGACAGTTCTCCATACAGCAGTACTTGCGGTCTGCCAGCAGGTATCCAGATCCCGCCGGTATGGTCCCGGTAAGCTTCAGCAGCATGGGGGAGTCGTCCCGGCTGCCGTCGGTCACCGCCAACGACGCCACGCAACCGTCAAGGGTCAGCAGCACGTGGTGTTTTATCGTGCTGCGCACCCACCCGGCGCCTTTTGCAGTCTCCCTCCACTCGTATCTGTTGTAGGTGTACGACGACGAGTCGGCCAGCAGCGTACCCGATGCGCCGGCGCCGGCCGTGAACGCCAGCAGCTCGTCAAGGAGGTTTGTGGGAAGCTGGTTTCTGTTCCACCACAAGCACGATTTGGACGGGGTGCGTGAAAAGCCCAGCCTCCTGCGCTGCATCTTGTTCCAGTCCAGCTCTTCAACCATGCCGCGATATGAGAGGTTGTAGCGCGCCATCACCAGCATCACCATCAGGAATCTTGTCCGGTTGCCATATTCCGTATTCTTCCTGACGAATTTCTTGACCTGCCTTCGCACATTCTTGTACTTTATCCGGGCGTTCTTGCCCGCATTCTTCCGCCTCTCCTCGTAGTCCTTGTAGTAGCCGTCCTTCTTGTACTCTTTGCTTCTTCTCTTTAGGTTGGTCTTCTTTGCCATTGCGCGGTATGTGCTGCCACGATCTTTAAGCGTACCGAAGAATGAAATGCTCTCATAGTTTATAATAGTACGGACGTTTTTTGTATTTTTGTCAGGCCGCTGGATTCCTAGAATGTTGGAGTAACGTTTCACCTCTAACTCGCCATCCACAGTGATCCAAGTTTGCGTGCAGGTCAGCGGGCCGTACCGGACTCCGTGCCAGACGAATGCCCGATCTGTGAGTGGCAGTTCAGGCCAAATCTGAATCAGATGATCTAAGATACTGTATGTGTGGATGGGTGTCTGCGGGAATGATCTGCGGCCATCTGTCCATGATCCAGATCCTAAATTTTAAGTAGGGGGTGCATATTGGCCCCATCAGTCACTACAATGATGGAGCCAACACGCACTCCCCCTGTGACAAGATCGCAATATAAGGCCCGCGTCGACCCCTTCGGTCGGGCAGCGGGAGGGGCCACAGTATGAGCGTGCAGTGCCCCTGCTGCAAGGGGACGGGCACGCTGGTGGCGGATGCTGGCCTGTCCGAGGCCGCCCTGCTGCGGACGGAGCTTGCCAGGGTGTGGGGGATTGCGGGACGCCTGGAGGCGTTCATCACATCCCATATGGAGGCGTCAGCGGGGGCCATCACCGGACTGGTCGGCGAGCTGGACGGGGCGCGCGGCAGGATAGATGCCCAGAACGGGCAGATCTCCTCCCTGGAGACGCGGCTGGCCATACACAACAGCTGGAACAGCCGCACCTCTGACAACCCCGAACACTACCAAGCCATCAAGAGGCACCGGGAGGAGGCGCAGGGGTACGAGGGCGGCGAGAAGGCACAGCCCGAGAAGGCGCCTCCAGACGAACAGCCGGCCGAGACCCGCCGACAGTTCCGGCGCCGGGCCGGCGCCGGGGGAGCCACGCCCCGAAAGGCCGGGGGGCAGCAGGGACACAAGGGACGGGCCAGGAGCGACAAGCCGGAGGACACCATACACCTGGCCGTCGGGCTGTGCGGGTTTTGCGGCGCGGTCCCCCAGACCGTGCGGATCATACGGACCAGAATGTACGACCTGAACCGGCGGGAGGAGCGCGTCACGTGCATGATGTGCGTGATCCGGGTGGGCAGATGCCACATATGCGGCGTCGAGCAGCGGCCGGACGACGGCGTGCTGATACGGGGGACCTCGTTCGGCCCCGTCCTCCGGGGCCACATCCAGACATACCACGGCGCCCACGTGGCCGAGGAGGACATGCAGGCCATACTGTCGGATCTGGAGAACGCCGATTTTGCCGTCGGCACCATATCCAACTGCGTGTCGGCCATGGCTGATCATCTGGACGCGCCGCCGCTCTGCGTGCCCATCGAAGAGCCCGTCATGATGCGCGACGCGCGCTCGCTGGAATGCCGCTCCCCCGTCCGGCCGCCCCCCGCCGACGACTCGGAGTTTGGCAGGCAGGATGCGGCCCTGACATGCCACTCCAACCTGTGGACGTCGTTTGTGGCCCAGCCCATAATGGTCCGGATTGTGGAGAGGGCGTCCATGGACCCGTGGGCCGCCACCGACGAGACCACCAACCACATAGGATCCGAGGACGCCTACACCCTGGTGTCGGAGACCGTCCACACCACCATTTTGAGGACGGTCCGGAACAAGGACGCCCCCACGCTATACCGCGTGCATGGCTGGATGAAGAACAGGCCGGCGATGCGCGACGGCGCCACGGGGTACGAGTGGCACAAGGGGGATCTCACCAGGTGTATGGTGCACATAGTGCGCAAGTCAGAGGACTTTGCCATGGTGAACGGGGTGGGATCGTCCGAGTACATGCGCCACACCATGATGCAGGATCTGTACCACGACGCCAAGGAGACCGGCATGGAGGTAGAGCGGCGGGCCGGCGGGCCGGTGAGGTGCGCCAGCCAGCTTGGCATCATACGCAGGGTGCCCGGCCTGGCCGGGTTCGTCCAGTCCAACAAGGCGCGGCTGACCGACCGCCTGGACATGATAGTGGAGTCGTTCCCGCACGACGGCCTCACCACCACCCTATGCAACGCCCGCGACGACTCGTACAACGCGCTGGAGGTGCCGGGCATGACGTTCCACAACAACGGCGTAGAGGGGACGATCCGCGACTGTGTGGTTCCGGACAGGCGCAGGGGCAGGTTCCTGAACGAGAGGGCGGCCTACAACCACTCCATAATACGGTCGTTTGCCGCCACCTGCCGAAAAAACGGCATCTCGCCGTACCGCGCCACCCTGATGATGGCCGAAGATACCAGATGGAGCATCTTCAGCTCCGGGATACCGCCCCCCATATTCGGCCGAGGCGCGTCGGGATGCGGGAAGCCGCCATCCGCCCGGCCCGGGCCGCCCTGACGCGCCTCTGCACCAAACGAAGCCATCGGCGGACGGGCAGTCCCCGCACGCCTGGCGGCGTATCTGGGCTGGGCGTCGATTTTGAGGTGAAACGTTACCATGTTGGACAACCCCTCATTGTGGGATGCGTTTATATACCACAAACAGGTTGCCACGGAGATGCAAGTTCAGCCAGCGAAGATACTCCTGGTTATAATGGCAACGGGGGTGGTGATGGGAGCCGTGTATGCTGGAGATGCATATGCCCAAGTGCCCGACGAGGTCGATATTGCCGTGCTGCTTCCCCTCACCGGGGATCTCTCCTCGTTCGGCATTCAGCTCAACTACGCGACGGAACTGGCGGCCGAGGACTTCAATGCATACCTGGAGGAGCGTGGCGTTGCGTGGCGTCTTGGAATGGTGTCCGAGGATACGGAGACCAATCCCGTCCGGGCTCTAGAGAAGGTACAGGCACTGCACGCCCGGGGCATCGATATCATAGTGGGCCCGGCCGGCTCGGCGCAGCTCTCAAGCATACTTGCCTATATGAACGACAACAACATGGTTGCCATCTCCCCCAGCAGTACGGCACCGGCACTGGCAATACCCGACGACGCGGCGTTCAGGACCGTTCCTGACGACTTCAATCAGGGAAGGGCCATCGGTGCCCTTCTGGAATATGAGGGGATTGAGGCCGTCGTCCCGATATGGCGGGGGGAGGTGTACGGGGACGGCCTAGTGGGTGCGGCCACGGCAGACTTTGAGTCGCGGGGAGGCATCGTGTACGAGGGCGTCCGGTACAACCCCGAGTCCAGCGAGTACTCGGTGAGCGTGGCTGATCTGGCCGATACTGTCTCAGAAGTGCTGGAGATGCACGATGCCGACCAAACTGCGGTGTTGATTGTGGCTTTTGACGAAGTGGTACCCATATTCCAAGTCGCCGCCACCCATGATATACTGGATGATGTACGATGGTTGGGCGGCGAGGCCGTCGCCCAGTCCACCGATATCGCCTCCGACAGGATCGCGTCCCAGTTTGCCATTGACACCGAACTGTCCACCGTCCAGCTGCTCTTGGACCCCGGTGATCGAGCCGACTCGGTGAGCGAACGCATCAGGGAATGGCTGGGCAGCGAGCCCACCGCCTTTGTATATACAGCGTACGATGCCGTGTGGCTCGCCGGACTGAGTGTGCTGGAGTCGGGGAGCGTCGACCCCGCCGACATCCGGGGAGTGATACATCAGGTGGCCGCATCATACTCGGGCGGCGCCCTCAGCTCCACCGAACTGAACGAGGCCGGGGATCTGATACTGGCCAACTACGAGACTTGGCTGCTGAGGGAGGGCGGCTGGGTGAGGGACGTATCGTATGACGGCCAGAACGATGTCATTCTGCCCGGCGGGGTGACAGGCGAGGTACTGGTCGGCTCACTGCTCCCCTTGACCGGCGGATACAGCTCCGTCGGCGTGCAGGTGGACGCGTCCACGAGACTGGCCATAGACGACTTCAACGCGTACCTAGAGGACAAGGGAGCCGAGTGGCGGTTTGAGCTGCTCCGCGAAGACAGCTCTTCAAACCCGGTGGTGTCTCTGGAAAAGATGCAGTCCCTCCACTCGCGGGGCGCCGACATAGTCTTTGGTCCGGCCGGCTCGGCCCGAGTCTCGTCCGTAAAGAACTACGCCGACACCAACAACATGGTACTGCTTTCGTGCTGTTCCACATCTCCGGCATTGAGCATGCCAGGCGACCGCGTATTCCGGACGGTGGCCGACGACTTCAACCAGGGAAAGGCATTAGGCAAGCTATTGGAGAGCCGCGGAATGGAGGCCATCGTGCCGCTGTGGATCGGCGACACGTACGGCGACGGACTCCGGGACGCGGTCGTAGAGGACTTTGAGTCCCGGGGCGGCATCTCCGACGAAGGCATAAGGTACAACCCCGACACGGTGGAGTTCTCCGTCACGGTGAGTGCGCTGGCCGACAGGGTGCAGGCCATGGCCGACACGTACGGCGCCGAGAGCGTGGGCGTAGTGGTGGTGGCATTTGACGAGATAGTACCAATACTGCAGGCGGCCACTGCCTATGACATACTTGGGGATGTGAGCTGGTTTGGCTCAGAGACCGTCGCCCAGTCGACACCCATCGTGGAAGACCCGCTGGCATTGCAGTTCTCCGAGCAGATTGGGTTTACGGCGGTTCAGCTGCTGCTTAGCACCGGACCGAAGGCTGAGCATGTACGCGACAGCCTGGCCGACGAGCTGGGCAATTCGCCGGATGCCTTTGTATACACCGGATACGACGCGGTCTGGCTTGCGGGCCTCTCCATAGAGGCTGCCAACAGCGCCGACCCCGCTGACATGGTTTCGGTACTGCCAGCCGTGGCGGCTGGCTACAAGGGCGGGGCTCTCAGCTCCACCGAGCTGAACGGGAACGGTGACTTGGCCACGGCCAACTACGAGATATGGGGTGTTGCTCGCGACAGCTGGGAGAAGGCGTCTATATTTGACATCGAGCAGGACACCATCACGCCGGTGAGCGCCGTACTGATGGTGGACGGTACCGAGTTTGCGCCATCACATGTCATGCAGGGCGGTTCAATACAGAACATGCACACCAACCCCCAGGCGGCCACACTGATAATCGAGATAGAGGCGGCCGAGGACGGGATGTTGGAAATCACGCTGCCCCGGGATTTGGTGGACTCCCAAACCGTCGACGGTAGCGACACCTCGTTCTTTGTACTGGTCGACGGCGAGGAGATCATGCACGAGGAGACCGAGACGGCCGGCGACTCTAGGACGTTGGCCATAGAATTCCTAGCGGGCGCAGAGCAGGTGGAGGTCGTGGGAACCTCGGCGGCCGTTCCCGAATTCGGCGAGATTGGAATGGCGGTGTTGGCCGCCGGGCTGATTGCCATAGTGGTCTTCACGGTCAGGTATAGGCTGGTTTCCGGATCCCCGCTCATCAGGGCGGACTGACCGACACATTCCGGCACCCGTGCTGCGATCTCCATAATCCTGTCTCTGCCGGTCCGGCCTGCCGGGAAGTTTTCCGGCGTCTGCCGCTCCATTCTAACGTGCGCCCGACTGTCTGGTCGATGTACCCATTATGGCATGATGAATACAAAACGTACACCACCCAATACTGGAGTGATGCGGTATGAATTTGTAGGGTACGGTACATTTAATAACCAGTACCTCATAGATATACCATGAGAAAGAGGAACGGGCCCAAGGCGTCTCTCATATACCTGCACAGACCCGTCGTCTCCACCAAGGCGACGCCGGCGGACTGCTCGGTGTGTGGACGAGGCTTGACGGAGGGCTACACAGTCACGGCCAGGGCACTGCCGGGCGTGGGCGTCCGGCTCTTCTGCCACGTGCACTGTCCCTGAGGTCCCCGGATCTGGCGTAGGGTGCTACGGCCGTCACGTCTGCGCAAACAGGACGTCGTGATACGCGGCCGGCACCATCGTCCGGTGCCGCCTCAGCAACTCCTGCACCGCCGAGTCCATCACGTACGTGTCGGCGCGGTCGCCATCGTCCCGAACGCTCCTTCCCAAGCCCTGTAGCAGCTTTACTATGGTCTGGTATACGTACCATCTCCGGTCCGCCCTGTTCTTGGCCGCGACGCGGTTGTCGCCCAGGTATGGGTAGGGGCACTTTTCTATTATCTGGAACCGGGAGAGGTCCCCCTTCAGGTCGATGCCCTGCCACAGCGAGGAGGACAGCAGGACGCCGTTGGGTGTGGTCCCATGCGCGTCCAGAATATCGCCCAGGCTGGTGTTGTCTTGGTTTTTGCTGTGGGCGACCTGGATGCGGCTGGCCTGCCGCCGGCTGAGCCTCTTGAGCAGGTTGTAGCACCTGGCCTTGGAGGATGTCAGTATGAGGCCCCGGGAGTCCTGATGCGCCGCCATTATGCTGTCTATGGCGTTCGCCACCCTGATCTCGTCGGACTCGGGGGACCGGCTGCTCAGGCGCGCCACGTTTCTGAACTCCACAATCCTGTTCTCGGCGGGGAACGGGGACTTGGGCACGTCTATGAGGACGCAGTTCTCTATTCCGATGCTTTTGGAGAAGTTGTCCCTGTCTATGGTGGCCGACATGAACACCTGTATCTCCGAGTCCAGAAGGTCCCGGGTGTAGCCGGAGATGTCCAGCGGCACCGCCGATATCCGGCTGAGGTTGCCCTGCGCGTCAAACTCCGGCTCCTGCATGATGAAGTTGCCCTCGTCGCGTCCGATGTCCCGGCTCGCGTTGACCACGCCATCCAGGCGCCGGTCCAGGCGCCTCATCCTCACCACGTCGGCCGTGGTGACCGGGTCGGGACTTCTTCTGATCAATTCGGCATAGGCATCCTTCAGCGAGCCGAGCAGGCCCAACATGCCACGGACGGACTCGATGTCAAACCGTCTCTGGTCCAAACCGGTCTCCGCAAGGTAGCCGCCGGGTATGTCGTACCCGACGAACCGGACAACCTCGTTCTCTATGGTATGCGCCTCATCAAAGATGGTGGCCTGGCGATCGACGCCGGCGGCATCACTCTGGAACTTTTTCAGGTAAAAATAGAGCGCATAGTTGAGTATAGTTCGGGGGCGGGCCAGTCCCTCTTCCTTCTGCTTGTAGTAGACGCACTGCCCGTCCGGGTTGGGGGCCTTGAACTCACAGGTGGCAACTACCTTGCCGCCCCTCTTTGTCATGCACTGGCCCTTCTCGCACGTCAGGCCCTTTTGAAGGGCCCGGCGCTTCTCCCCTATGTGCTCCCGTTTCATCAGCTGGCGGCACTCGAAGTTGGACTTGCCCTTTATTACGGGCATCTCCGGAAAGTCCCTGACGTACTGGTCCTGCAGCTGCTTGGTGGATGTGACTATGAAGGTGCTGCCCAGTGCGTCTGCCAAGGCGCCGGCGACGTGGCTCTTGCCGCTTCCGGTGGGCGCCGACACTATGAACCTCTTGTAGCCGGACTTGAGCAGCGTCTCCATCTTGTCCAGTATGAACCGCTGGCTCTCCCGGGGTGTTGCACCTTTTTTGAAGTGGGAGACGAGCATGCCGCAGTGCGGCAGAATGCAAGATATAACTCCACGGCGCCCGCCCGGAAGCGGGCCCGCTAGTTCTTTATAGCCAGAGTGGGAAGGGGCACCGCGTTGCTGACGATACGGTGCGAGGATGTGATGGCCATCCGGAACGAGCTGGCGGTGTACGTCTCCGACCAGGTGGAGGCCGTTCCGATGTTGAAGAATACAGAGTTCATACTCACGCCTGTGGACGACGACGAGCAGCTGGACAAGAAGCTGGCCGTGACTGCAATCCGGGAGTATCTAGAGTCGATGGGGGAGAGCCGCCACTTTGATGTGGTCGCCGCCGGGGACATCATATTCATCAAGTCCCTGGACGGCCACGTCATAGAGCGGGAGTCGAGGCCCAATCAGGGGATGTACGCGTGCCCCCACTGCGGGTTTCTCACCCAGTATGAAGCCGAGCACAACACGCACATGAAGATGCACTATCTTTAGGACGCCCCGGTTGGATGGCCGCAGCCGGACTCTTCATTCGGAGCCGGGATTGGAGCCGTACTCGGCCAAGGCCTCCTCTATGTCGCCACACTCCTTGATCTTCTCAACCAGGCCGGGCTCGTCGATCTCGTAGCAGTTCAAGAACCCCTGCTCGTCCACAAAGAAGAGCAGTGCGACACCCCTGTATATGCAGTGGTAGATGCGCTCGGTCTCCATCAGCTCTGGCCGGATCTTTGGTCCGTCCTTGTCTACGGTAATGGCATCGCCCAACGGGCAAAGATCTCCGGGGTGGCCTATTTTTGCGTTGGCTGGCGCCGGGCGTATACAGGTACATGCTTTGGCATTGGTGCGCATGCAGTGTTATAACGGAACACCTCGCAGCCTAACGGCATGGAGAGGGCCGTGCTCCACGTGGACTTTGACCATTTTTACGCGCAGTGCGAGGAGATTCGCCAACCTAGCCTGCGCACGCTACCGGTGTGCGTCTGCATATACTCGGACCGTGGGGGCGAGAGCGGGGCAGTGGCCACCGCCAATTATCCCGCCCGGAAGTTCGGCGCAAAGTCCGGCCTGCCCATATCCCGGGCGAAACGTCTTCTGGAGGGTACCGACGCCCGGTTCATACCGGTGGACTTTGAATACTACTCAGACGTATCAGAGAAGGCCATGGCCATAATGGAGAGGTACGCGGACGTCTTTGAGTACGTAGGCCGCGACGAGGCGTACCTGGACGTCACCGAGCGGACCGGCGGCAGTCTAAAGACGGCGGCGCACCTGGCCCAGCAGATAAAGAACGGCATACGCGAATCCTTGCGCATGACCTGCTCGGCGGGGGTCTCGCGCAACAAGCTGGTGTCGAAGATCGCCTCCGGCTACAAGAAGCCCGACGGCCTCACGGTGGTAGAGGCCGGATCCGAGGAATCATTCCTGGACGACCTCACACTGCGGGACATTCCGGGCATAGGCGGCAAGACCGCCAAGAGACTGGGCGCGGCGGGGATGACCACGGTGGCCGCCGTGCGCGCCGCCGACGTGTTTGATCTGCAGAGGACGTTCGGCAGGAAGACAGGGACATACGTCTACAATTCTGTACGCGGAATAAACGAGGATCCGGTCCACGAGAGACCGCCAAGCGTGCAGTTCAGCAAGATTGTGACACTAAAGCGGAACACCACGGATCCGGGCGAGTTGGCCGAGGCCCTGCAGGGGGTGTGCCGAAGCCTGCACGGTACGCTGGCCGAACGGGGAATGCGGTTCCGGCTGGTGGGCATACAGTTCGTCCATGCAGATCTCTCCAACCGGACCCGCTCCAGAACACTGCGCAACCACGCCGCCAGCTTGGAGAAGCTGCAGGAGGTGTCCGGCCAGCTGCTGGACGGGGCCCTCCGGGATACGGTGCCGCCGGTTAGGCGGTTGGGCGTCAAGGTGTCGGACCTAACCAAGGCTGTCGGCCAGCAGGCAATATCTAGCTACTTTTGAGGCCCGGCCCGCTTCATTCTTCTGGTCTCTATGGCCATCACCACAAACAGGAACGCAAAGAGCCAGGGCAGGAACATTATCTCGCCGGCCACCGAGTGGAACTCCTCCCACCTTTGGGGATCGGCGGTGACCTTGAGGGCGTACCAGGACAGGGCGAATATGCGGATCATGTTTACCGCCACCGTTCCCACTATCCCCGCCGCGAAATAGAACAGCTTGCGGTCGCGGCGTATGTTCATCTTCAGGAGGAAGGCCCCCATCACCAGCGAGTATATTATGATGCTGTGCACCCCCGCCGAGGGCCAGAAGACCTGCAGCACCATGGGGCCGTGGTCGCCCCTCAGAAACATGATGTTGTCCCGGCCGGTGGCCGTCCCCAGATCGAACAGCCCCACCAGCCACACGTTGGTCTGCACCATGTACGGCACCACGTACTGGAGCGGGCCCAGCGTGTCATACGGGAAGAACGCGTCCAGCGAGAGTATGACGGCGCTCCCTCCCAAGAATATGGGCGCGGCGGGAGCTATCCGCACCCACCTCTTCCCAAAGTATATGGCAAACACTACCGCCAAGAACGAGGCCATCACAACATAGTCCCACAGCCACATCCACGAGTATACGAGCTGCACGCCGAAATCCTCGGCGGCGGCGGCCAGCGCGTCGTGGAGACCGGCCTCGGCGACGGCTAGATATGCCATGGCGGCGGCGGCCAGCGGCACTGACATCCACACCTTGCGGGCGCTCGGCGCCAGCCGAAGCCCCACCAGCTCCGCTGCCATAAACGCCAAGGCGAACAGGAACCCGCCCCTGCCCTGGTTCCAGCTCAGGCTGAAGCTGTCCGGATATGCGGCCAAGGCAAAGACGATGGGGCCGGCGGCTACGCCCAATCCCATGATCATTGTGCGGTGCACGGTCCGGCTGCACCGCTGTTCCAATAAAAACCAGATGAGCTGGGAACGGCGGCTAAAAGTCTGTGATGCTCCTCTGGAATACGGTGCGGCCCACCCCGGGCTGGCCCAACCACTCCTTTTTGGATATGGTGAGGCGGCGGCACGCCGCGTCCATGGCCCGGACGGGGGAGTCGGGAAACTCCGGCCGCCCCCTCAGGGCAGAGCGCACGCCCTCCCGTACCTGCCACACCCCCACCGGAATGGAGTAGTCGGGGCTTATCTCCCGGAGGACTATGGCGGCGGCCTGCCGCCGGCACCCGTCCAGATACTCGGCGACGGCAAGCCTAGCCGCGAAGTACGCCCCGGCCGTCTCCGGATAGCCGCGGAACCCGCCGGCATCCTCAAAGTCGGATCCGAAGGCCGGCCTGCCGCCGCTGTACCACGCTTCGGCGAACCCAAACGCCCATCTTCGGGGCCACAGCACCACCGCGTACGAGTTGCCCAGATGGGCGAACCAGAAGACGCGGCACGAGTCCAGCAGGGGATAGTCCAGTATGTCGCCGACAAGACTCTTGGATATGGTGTCGTCGGTGGCGGTTATGCTCCACTTGGTGGGCACCAGGCGCCTCTCCCTGCCGAACATTCCCACGCTGAAGCACCTCTGAATCCGGGAGATCTCGGTCCCGGAGCGGTACAGGCGCAGCACGGCATCGGCGGCGCCCATGTCGGTGTCATAGTGACACCTCTCTATCTGGCGGTGGGGGGAGACGTTGGAGAATCGCGACTCCCTTATGCTGCCCACCGGCCCGAAAGGGGCGCTGTGCCCGTCGGCGAGCTCGGACGCCGTCATCCTGCCGGAGAAGGTGATGTCCGCGTCGGCGGGACCGCTCCCCATCGCCACGTCCTGTAGCTGCGTCACGTATCTGGAAGGGGAGCCGCCCACCGGAACCTTCCTGACGCCGCGCACCAGCCCCAGGCGGTACGAGACTATCTCCTGGAGGCTGCGGCCGGACCACTCCTCGGGCGAGTCCAGTATGGACGTGTCGCCGAATCTGGGTGGGACCATCGGGCCGGCCAGAACATTGGGGTATCCGGCCGAGCCCACGAAGACGGACGGGGGGCTGGCCCCCAAGATGTGGTCGTCGGTGTACAGGCCGGGCGCCGCCGCCATCATGCGGTTCCATCTCTCCAGGGCCTCGGCTCTGGCCTCCCGGGCTGTGGTAGCCATGGCGCGCCGGTTCCTATCCCAAGGAGCACTCGGTCTTCAGCGAGCGGTCGGTCGTGTATACGGTCACCATCAGCACCGCCAGCGCCGCGGCCCTGATGGGTATCTCGTAGTTGGTGAGAAACGAGGCGGCGACGCTTCCGGCGCTTCCGAACGTCGATATCACGGCAAAGCCCAGCGGCCCGCAGCTGCACGCCCCGGCCACCGCTCCGACCAGGGATCCCAGCACGCCGCCGCCTATCTTGGTGCCGGCGCCCCGCAGCAGAACCATGCGGTATACGTTCATCGGTATCACAAGACCAGCCAGGATGGATATGGCCAGTATGAGGGCAAATCCGACCTCCGTTCCGGGAGGTATGTGCCCTGTCACGTACGGCTCCAGGAACAGAAACTCCGAGAGTAGCAGCATCCCAAAGAGTATCGTTCCGGTTACGGCGACGGCCATGGCTATGTATCGGGCCCCAAACACCGTGCGCACTGTAACCAGCATACCACCACCACTGCTGTCGGGCAAATATGGGTTGCGTTGCGCGGTGTATTGGCGCGAAAATCATCGCCTTTCTAAATTTATATGGGCTGGGAGGGTTGTGTATGGCATGACCAAGGTGTACTGCGAGAAGTGCAACAATGTCTTTGGGTCCAGGGAAAAGTTCGACAGACACATGGATTCTGTCCACGGCGAAGCTGGCTGCGACGTCTGCGTCATCGATGCGGCACTGTCCAAGATTGCCGGTTTCTTCAAAAAATAAGCCTGCCCGCACCTGCATATTTTCAATCTCTGGCCCGGTGGTCCGTCTGCGTCCTGGGGCGTGTTCAGATGTCGATGGAGTCCTTTAGGCCCTTGTAGCGGTTCCGGATGGTGACCTCTGTCACGTGAGCCGCGTTTGCGATGTTCCGCTGCGTTTGGTTGTCGCCACACTTGACGCAGGCCAGGTAGAGGGCCGCCGCTGCCAGGCCCATAGGATCCTTGCCCGCCGACACCTCCTTCTCTTGGGCAATCTCCAAGGCCCGGATCGCATACCTCTTCGTCTTCTCCTCTACGTCAAGATGGCTGGCTATCCTCGACACGCACAGTACCGGATCCGGCACCGGCATGCGCAGGTCCAGCTCCTTGACTAGCAACCTGTAGCATCTGGCGATGTCCTTCTTTTTGATGTTGGATGCCTCCTCGACGTCCTTTATGTTGCGGGCCGTTCCGGTGTCGCGGCACGCTACGAAGAGGGCCGATGCCATCAGGGCGGATATGGATCTGCCGCGCACCAGCCCCTTGTCCAAGGCCTTTCTGTATATGTAGGCGGCGTTCTCTATGACCGCGTCCGAGAGGGACATCTTATCCTTGAGCCGATTCAGCTCGCTGAACGCCTGTCTGAAGTTTCGGTCGACCGGCTCGTGTACTTGGCTCCTGTTGTCCCAAGTCCTCAGGCGCTCTATGGTGTTCTTCATGGTGGATGTCAGGGGACGGCCGGTGGAGTCCTTGTTTACGGGGCTTATGACTGTGGACAGCCCCATGTCGTGCATGCTCAGTGAGGTGGGGGCACCGGTTCGGGCGCGGTCGCCGCGCTCGTCGTGGGCGAAGGCGCGCCACTCCGGACCGGACTCCTGAATCCTCTCGGTTATGACATACCCGCAGTTGGCGCAGTAGATCTCGCCGGATTCGCTGTCCATTATGATCTTGCTCTGTCCGCACCTGCTACATGATGCGCCATGTTTCATCGTAGCCATCACCTTGTTGTCTGCAAAAGGTACATATAAATCCAAACCTTTTTTTAGTAGCTAATCGCCGCGTCCGCCTCACAAATGGACCGGATCCGCATGATCCAAGGCATGATTGAGGGCGCCGGCTGTGGGCTTTGAGGCGGATCCTCCGTTTCTTGATCGAACGCGCCGTGCGCCATAGCCGGTGGAACGGTCACGATGGCAGGCCGGTGGTCGGATCCGGGCGGGGCATATGGGCCGCGCCCGCGCACCACACACGTAGCATTCTGCGGGAATATTGAGTGCGTCCGCCGCCATGCAATGCGTGTGGGCCAGCACTACCGGGCACCAGAATATCTCGGTTCGGCTGGCGGTGCCCGCCCAGCAATCCCCCTGCTGGGCCTGACTTCGATTCGCTGTAGATGCCTTGACCTTGCCAGCGGTGCGGAACGACATTAATTGGTAATGTATGGTAATATATGGCAACATATGGCGCCGGCGTGTACATTGTGCTCAAAACCAGCGAAGGTGTTGAGTAAGTACGGCTAAGACATAGTTCAAATTATATTGATCCGGTATGCGAAACGGGCGTTGAACGGCGCGGATCTGCTGCGGCTGGTCGAAGACGTGATAGAGCTTGACCCGCGGATGCGGTTTGCGGCCGTCATAGACAACAAAGGCAACATTCGGGAGGCCATCATGAAGTCCGGTAAGACCAGCCTCAAGTCGCAGAAGGAGGAGGAGCACTTTTGCAGGCAGGTGGCCCAGCGCCGCAAGATGCGGAGGGAATTTGACGTCAGCTTGGGCAAGGTCCGGTACGTCCACGTAGAGCGCGAGAAGGTGACTCAGATGGTGGTGTATACCCCACGCAACATCATCTACTTTACAATGGAGCCGGAGATGCCCATTGAGGAGAAGCTCATGCTGGTCACAAAAATCAAGACTATGGCCTCGGCACTCTGAACAGAAGGTTGGAGTGTTTTGACGTTGGGCTTTCATATGGGGCATCGCCCCTCGCACAACCTAGGCCGGCTGCCAATTTCCACACAGCAAGCCGTTTATACCTAGCCGCGCCGCCACATACCGTTGGACAGCTGCGACATACGGCTGACTGCCTACAAGGGCGGCAGATCATTCCAGGAGTGCAGGGAGGCAGCCGCCGCCCTGGTGCCGGATCTCTCTGCGCGTATAGACGAGCTCAGGAGCATAACGTGGGATAGCATCATGGATGCGTCCGAGTACGACGCGGTGGTGTACAAGCTGGTTCTAAAGTACCTCCGCCAGAAGGGGTACGACATAGGCAGCCACGCCCGCCAGTCAGTTCGGCCTGCATGAGGCCATGCGTCGGGCCAGCAGAAGGGGTGTGGCCAGCAGCACAGGTATGGAGACGGCTATGAACACCGTCTGCAACTGGGCCAGCGCCACGCTCAGGGCTATGCCGCCGGCGGCTCCCAGAAATATGGAGGATGCGGCTCCCGCGCATGTGGGGCATGCCACGAAGAGCCCGGTTATGGCCCCCAGGGTTCCGGCGCCCCGGGCCCCTCTGGACGCGCTGTAGGCGGCCGCCGCCAAGGCCGCGTTCAGCGCCACCAGATACGAGACTGCGATCTGCAGCACAAGGTTGATCGGTATGATCTGCAGACCGACGTGGTGGGTCACGTACACCAAGATGGTGGGCATATACCCCATGTCGCCGCAGCAGGGGGAGATGAACGCCGAAGGTATCTGGGCGCCGTAGTGCTCTTCAAAGTCTACCCCAGGCTGGTACACCAAGGTCCCGGAGGCCAGCGAGAAGACGGTGCCGTACACGGCAAAGACGGACACGAACACGACCCGGGAGCGTCGGTTCCGTGTGGCCGCCGCTATGGTGGCCAGCAGCCCTTCGCCGTGTACCGAGTCCCGGCGCAGGATGTACATTCCCCAGGCCGTCATCCCCAGGCAGGCCAGCAGCAGCACGTAGAACATCTGGGAGAGCCAGAGTATGGAGTCCACGGCCTGGGGAGTGAGGGTCTCGGGGCTCTGGTACCTGTGGTACCAGGCGAACAGCGCCGCCACCAGCGCCAAGCCTCCCGCCACCAGCGCGCCTCCTCGTCTCATGGGGCGGGAAGGGGGCTGCGGGATTAATTCCTATCTAGTATGTGGGGGGCCAGCGCGTACACTATGGCGATTATCTCCAGCCGGCCGAATATCATCATCATGGAGAGTATGACTTTGGTGTGGGGGGACGTGTCAAAGTCTATGGTGCCCGCCGAGAGGCCGCCGGTGGTTATGACGCCCACCGCATCAAAGTATGCGGTGTCTGGGGATGCCCCCTCAAACTCCACCAGGTACGCGCCGCACAGTACGGACATGGCAGGGAACGCTGCCACTATGATCAGGGTGGATTTCGCATTCCGGCGCGCATCAGCCCCAACGCGGCCGGAGCGCCACCTTTGGGGCATCCGCATGGCGTCGGCCAGGCGCCCGCTCAGGGGCATCCGCGCCGCGTCGGCTATGTGGAAGAGCCGGAATATCTTGATGCCGCCGGCGGTGGAGAAGCCGCACCCGCCTATGAACATGAGTATCATCAGTATGTACTGGCCGGGGACGTTCAGCGCCTCCAGGGTGGTAGGCTGCAGGCCGGCCGTAGTACTGGCCGATACGGGGTAGAATATGCCCTCTGTGGTGCCGGTGCCGCCCAGCCACACGAAGAGCAGTATGGCGGTGGCTAGGATGGCAAAGTATACGAGGATCTCCTTGCCCAGTGTGGCCTTGCGGAACTTTTTGCTCACAAGGGTGTGGTGGAACATGAACGGCATCGCCCCCAATACCATGGCCACCATCAGTACGGTCTGCTTGGGCCAGGCCATGTCATCCAGTATGCCGGAGTCGGGCACAAAGCCACCGGTGGCCAGGGTACTCATGGCCAGCGATATGTCGTCCAGCACGTCGTTGTCTCCCAGCAGGTACAGCGCGGCGGCCACGACCGCCACGTACAGCGCGAATATCACAGTGATGGTTCCGAAGAGCTCGCGCAGGTGCAGCTCCCTGCCGGATATGAAGCCCCGCATGGTTTCCAGCTCCCGGCTGGGGTAGAATGCCGTGAGTACCAGGTATATGAAACTCATCCCGCCCACCATCTGGGTGTAGCTCCGGTAGAAGGTGAAGCTCTGGGGGAGGTCCTCGGGCGTCTGGTAGAGGGATATGCCGCCGGTGGTAAACCCCGCGGCGCTGGAGAAGAAGGCGTTGGCAAACGTGTCCGCCAAGTCGCCGCTCTCCGGGGAGAGGGTGGGTATGTACAGGTATGGTATGGTTCCGAAGAGCGAGAGCAGGAAGAGGCTGGCGAATATCACGATTGACGCCTGGCGCAGGTTCATTCTGGCCTTCTCTCCGTACGAGTTCAGGAAGAATCCGGTCACCAAGAGCAGCACCATGGTCAGGTAGATGCCCGTCGCCGTGATCGGGTCGCCCATGAAGGTGGCCACCAAGGCCGGCAGCAGCAGCAGTATCCCGGCGAACTGCATGACAAAGCCCAGGTTTCCCAAGACGGCCTTGCCGGGGGGGCTCAACAGCCGGGGTATGGCACCGATGGCCGACTGGGCCCTCTTGAGTATGTCGTCCTCGTATACTATGCCCAGAGCCTTGCCCTGGCCGTCCACAACGGGCAGCTTGGCGTGCTTTGTCTTGTGCATCATGGTGAGCGCCTCCCGGAGCTTCTTCTTCTCGCCTATGACGACCGGATTCTTCGTCATGACGCTCTCCAGCTTGGTGGTCTCGGCGTATACGGTGGTGTCCCCCACCTTGTCCAGTATGTCCTTGTCGGTTACCATGCCAACCACCTTGTCCTTGTGGGTCACTATGATCTCGTCACGGGCGTGGCCTTGGAGATTTTCGGCCGCCTCGCTGGTGGGCGTCGTCTTGTCCATTATCAGCACATCTCTGACCATGCAGGTGGTGACCGACTGCTCCATCTTGTATTTGGGGGACTTTCCCGGAGCCGCCGAATCCGCGGGCATACCCTGTCGGGGCGCGGCTGGCGTAAAATCGTTTGGAACCGTTACACCGATGGCGATTCTACGCGTCCAGGTGCCTGCGGACGGCCTCCACCTTCCCAGCGGCGGTGTCCTGCTTGTCCAGCCGGGAGTCTATCTTGAGCGTGGCGCTAACCCGGGCCACGCCCAGATTGTGCAGCGTTGCTATCATGGTCTCGGCGGCCTTCAGCGCCGTCCCGGTGTCCTCTGATTCCAGTATGGTTCCCATGGCATTGAGGTGGCACTTGAGGCCTTTGATATCTGAAACGGACTCCAAGGCCCGGGCCACGTAGAACGAGACGCCGGTCCGCCCGGTGCCCACCGGCACTACGCTGATCTCGGCCATCACCATTTGGCCATAATGGGGCAGTCTTGCCTTTAAGTTGGCGCCGCGAGGGCCGGCAAGTTTCACAGATGTAGGACGACGGCCGTAGACGGCTGGCAGTGCAATTTGCCAGCAGTCGTTGGATGGAGTGGTGGGAATATTGGCGGATGGGGCCGGATCCTCGGCTGCCGCGACCCTTCAGTCCCCGGCGGGCTTCTTGACCTCGGCTTTTGTGCCACCCCGGCGTCGGCGCCTGGCTCCGAAGCTAACCAGTATCAAGAGGAATCCCACCCCGACCAACATCCCGGCCAAGATGCCCATGTCGTCGTTCTGCTGTTGTTGCATCATCAGCTCCAGAACTTCCTCGTCGGTCATGTTGGGGTGGCCGGTGGGCATAGTGGATCCCAGTATGGCCGAGACGACCATGCCTGCCACCAGCAGCGCGCCGCCGCCCGCTAGGATTCTCTTGTCTACCAGCATTGATATGATATTGGCTCACCACCGTATATACCCTCTGGAAGGGCTCGACCCCGGCGCAGGGAGGACCTGATCCTGCAGAATACGTCCGCATCCTCCCGACGGCTGTGGTTGGAGGGCGGCCGGGCGCCGCCGACCCGCGCCTGACTGGACCAAATACCCATATTGGCCGACGGGATGGCCCGCTCCATGATAGGGCGCAGCAGGATGGCGGAGCTGGCCGCCGGATACGAGGACCCGGGCATCTCGGTGCTGGGAAGCCACTCGGCGCTGGAGATAATGGACGGGGCAAAGGACGAGGGGTTCCGTACAACCGTATACTGCCAGGAAGGGCGCCAGACGCCGTACCAGCGGTTCTCGCGGGTGGCCGATAAAGTGGTGGTGCTGGGAAGGTTCGCCGAGATGGCCTCTATTCCAGAGCAGCGCCGCATCATCGGACGGCCGGACATAGTGGTACCCCATCGCTCGCTTGCCGTATATCTGGGGTACGACACGCTGGAGAACGACTTTGCCGTTCCAATATTTGGCAACCGTCGGCTGTTCCGCGCTGAGGAACGCTCCGAGGAGAGGGGACAGTACTACATGCTCCGGCGGGCGGGCCTGCGTCTTCCCCGCGTCTTTGAGGATCCCAAGGATATAGACAGGCCCTGCATAGTAAAGGTGCAGGAGAAGGACCGGAGCCTGGAGCGGGCATTCTTTGTGGTGTCTTCGTACGGGGACTATGTGGCCAAGTCCGAGAGGGCCATCGCCCGGGGCACCATAGATGCCGGGGGACTGGCCGAGGCTAGTATCGAGGAGCTGGCCATCGGCACGTACATGAACTTTAACTATTTTGCCTCACCGCTCACAGGCCAAGTCGACTTTATGGGAATAGAGAGGCGCCTGCAGACCAACATAATGGACTACAACGCCCTGCCCGCCGCCCAGCAAGCACAGATAGACGTGGAGCTGCAGAACATAGAGGTGGGGCACACCCCGGCCACGGTACGGGAGTCACTGCTGGAGTCGGTGATAGGTATGGGTGACAGGTTCGCCCGGGCGGCCCGCGACGACTTTCCTCCCGGGATAATAGGGCCATTCTCGCTGCAGAGCGTCATCACCAAGGATCTGGAGATGGTCGTGTACGACGTCTCGCTGAGGGTACCGGGCAACCCAATCCTTTCCACGACCACTCCGTACACCAAGTACCAGTACGGCGAGACATTCGGGGTGGGCCGGCGCATTGCCATGGAACTGCGGCGGGCCATATCAGACGGCCGACTGGCCGACGTGGTGACATAGCGCGGGGCACGCCGTCAACGGCGCCGCACCATATATTTCGGGCAGCCGCGCACTAGTCGGATTTCATGTCCCGGAGCAGGGTGCTACGTACCAGTATGGGCACGCCGTGGCATGCGGCCAAGGCCAGAGCGTCGGATGCCCTGTAATTGCGCAGGATTATCTCGCTGCGTCCCTTGAAGTAGAGGTTGGCCCGCAGCGCCTCGCCGGACTCGTATATCTTCACCTTCACCAGCACCAGCCCGCTCATCTCACAGATCTCCTGGATCATGCGGTATATGGAGGGGACCGGCACCTCCTCGCCGGATGCGTACGCAGAGATGAATCCGGCCACCTCGCCGGAGAACGCCCTCATGTGGAACTCGCGGCCGTCGTTGGCCCGAAGTATGCTGATGCCCTCCCTGGCATGGGGATCTGCCAGTCCGATGTATCCTATGCCAACAGCCTCGTAGTCGGGATCCGGCGGTTGGTCTATCTGCATGTTCTGATTGCTTGCGGTCTTGTTATAAACACCACCCCGGCGCCGTAGTTGGGCGTGGCCTGGGCTCTGTTCGGCTGCGCCGGTCGGCCGGATGTCCGGCAAACATACTTATTTTCACGGCGCGAACCTTCCTGCATGTCGTCTGATCCGTCAGACCGGTGGCGGGAGGCCGCCGACAGCTACTCCAAGGTGTGCAAGGGTATCATGGCCATGTCGCAGAGCATCAGGTACGTGGGTGTGTTGAACAGGTACGGGCGCACCGTGGCAGGCTTCATAAAACCAGGCACCCGTCCCATGCTGAACCGCGAGCAGGCCAAGAACGAGTTCTTCGTGCTGTCCACAATACTGCGCCTGTCTGCCGATACCGAGGGCGCCATCGGCAAACTGGAGCACATCTTGGTCCGCCACGAAAAGATAAAGATGGCGCTCATTCCAATGGGGAATGTCGCCTGTATGATCACCATAGACGGCGAAGAGCCCCAGTACATGCAGATCGTCAGAGACGTGAAGGCTCACCTGAACAAGATATCTTTCTGATGGAATGCATTATTCTGTACGGCGGCGAATTGCCCGCGGCATGAGGGATGGTTCCTGCTTCTGCGCCTATGCGGGGGTGAACCCGTGATAGCCGCCAGTCTGCTGCTCCCTGTCCGTGTACTTGGGCTCGAACAGGGAGACCAGATACTCGTCAGGGTCGTATACGATGGCATTCTTTCCGGCCGTCCTCTCCACGATATCGCGGTATACGCGGACACCGCGGCCCCGAAGCTCTTCCAAGGCGGACTTTACGTCGCCCACCAGAAACCCAATGGTAATACCGTTGTCTATGGAACCGCCGGAGTGCTCAGCGGCCAAGGACGCAGGGTGGAGGCTCAGTAGGGCGCCGGTAGTGCCCAAGTCCACCCAGGTGCGCCTCTGCATCTTGATGGGCAGGCCTATGATATCATGGTAGAACTCTATGGAGCGGTCCAGATCCTTTACCGCCAATATCACGTTGCCGACCCTCTTGATGTTCACGCAGTCGTGGTGGCGGTGCCCGGTTAAATGTCTTATGAGGGAGAGATGAAAAATATCTGTAAGAACAGTTTTTATATCAAAAAACCAAAAGGCCGTATACGCCACACATCTAGGCCCGAACAGCCGAAGCGGGGGCCGACCGGAAGTATAAGTGACTGGGCATGCCCGCATTTTTTTATAGAAAAAGAGCAAACCCGAGGCGATGGCATTCTGCACCGGCTGCGGCAGCCCGTTGAATGTACGGCATGAGTTCTGCCCCGAGTGCGGCACGGCCGCCGAGCGCAGAGGACGGGGACCTCCGGATGCCGGGCCGCCGGTGCATGAGGCTCCGGGCCCGGCCGCCGGGCCGGAGCAGGCGTATGTGGATTCGGCCAAGCGGCCGGACGTTCGGGCGGCCATAGACCGCAAGACACTCTTCGCCGACGGGATGCTCGTGCTCACGCACGAGAACGTGGTGCTGTACAGCCCCGACGAGCGCGATGAGATAAAGCGCATACCGCTGGATACGATAGCGTCGTGTTCCCGGGGAATGACGAAGAGGTCACTTGTGCTAAAACTGATGGTCAACATAGAGGAGAACTTTGCCAAGTATGTGGACGGGCGGCAGGGCGTGCTGGACGAGACGGCGGCCGAGATACAAAGGCAGAGGGAGCTGCTCAGAAGGGCAAGGTCTCCGGACAAAAAGCGGTCGCTGAACTCCAAGATAAGCGATCTGGAGGCCAAGTCCAGAGCGCTGTCCGAGGAGATGGACGGGCTGCAGGCAGATCCGGCGGAGATATGGAGAATCAAGCGGGAGAGGGCCGACACAGTAAAGGAGGTGTTCCGGTTGCCCAAGGACCACTCGGGCCGCACCACCTCCGAAGAGTATGAGATATGGCAGTATGCGATACGGCGGCGCATGGCCGGTCTGTCCAGCATGCGGGTCTCAAGCTCGCCGCCCGACGCAGTAGTATTGGTGGACGGCGCCGTCTCGGGAAGTACCCCCGTAACGTTCGAAAAACCGCTCACCGACGCGGCTGCCCTCACCGGCCGGTACGAGGTACGGGTGCTGCTGGAGGGCCATAAGCCCAAGTCGTTTAGCGTGTCGGCTGCGCCGGGTCGGGATCCCGAGAACCGCGACATGCGGCTGAGCCCCCGGGATGTCCCGGACCCCGCCTTTGACCGTACCGTCTCCGGATACAGAGAGGCACTACCCGACCGTACCATAAATTTGGAGCAGTACGAGCTGGAGCTGGAGACGGTGGGAACAGAAGGCATACTGGCGTTGGCACAGGATCAGGTACTGGTCTTGTCCACGGACCGAAAGAGGTGGCTTCTGGAGATACCGTATCCGGACATAACCGAGGCGAAGCTGGAAAAGGGGCTCATGAGGGGCATACGGGGAATTGCGATATCGTACAGGGAGGGGGGCCTCTCCGGACTCGAATATGCTTTCAAGATGGATGCGGACAACGGCTACGGCAACGACTCGGCGATGCGGCGCCGCTATGAGGCCATAGTGGAGAGGCTGCACCGAAGCATGAGGGAGTCACACACCCACGTGCTGCAGCCCCGTCCACACTCGCCGCAGTACTACGAGATAACAGAGCAAGACATAGAGAATGGGTTTGACCGCTTTGATCCGTATAGCTTCGAAAGACTGGTGGCCCGGCTCTTTACGAGCAAGGGGTACAGGACGGAGGTCACGCAGGGATCCGGGGACATGGGCGTGGACGTGATGGCCCGCAACAGCAGCGAGACTATAGCAATCCAGGTCAAGAAGTGGCGGGGGAATGTGGGGGGACCCGACGTGCACAAGACACTGGGATCAATGGTGTCGCACCGCGCCACCCGGGCCTTGGTGGTTACGACCTCGGACTTTACGAACCAGGCCTACGACATACTGAAGGGCGGTAGCCCGGTGGAATTGTGGAACGGCCAGCGACTGGCAAACGAGTTCCGCGAGCACTTGATCCGAAAGGAGTAGGATCCTCACAAGAGTGCAGAGCGGTTATATTTTACCCGGCGGTCCATATGTGTAGTATGTTTCCGGAACGGCGCCTGCGCCGCCTGCGCAAGTCCGAGGGCATGCGGAGGCTGGTACGCGAGACCCGCGTGACAGTCAATGACTTGGTATGCCCGGTCTTCGTGGGTGAGGGGCTGGACGTCCCCAAGACGGTGGGCTCCATGTCGGGGATACAGCGTATACCGCCTGAGATGGTGGCCGCGGAGATCTCCGGTATATGGAAGATGGGCATACCCGCCGTCATGCTGTTCGGCATACCCGAGTCCAAGGATGTGGCCGGTTCCTCCTCATACGACGAGGAGGGTGTGATACAGGGCGCCATCCGGGAGGCCAGACGAGCCGCCCCGGAGATGGTGATAATGGCCGACGTCTGCATGTGTCAGTATACCAGCACCGGACACTGCGGTATAGTCAGAGAGGGCATAGTGGACAACGACTCCACAATACTGTCCCTGGGCAAGATCGCCGCCAGCTACGCGCGGGCGGGCGTGGATGTGGTCTCGCCGTCGGCCATGATGGATGGACAGGTTGCCACCATACGGTCGTCCCTGGACGAGGCCGGATTCTCGGAAGTGGCGATAATGTCACATGCCGCCAAGCATTACTCCACAATGTACTCGCCGTTCCGCGATGTAGCCGATTGCACCCCGCAGTTCGGTGACCGCCGAGGATACCAGATGCCGTATAACAACCCCCGGGAGGCCATGGCGGAGGTGGAGTCGGACATATTCGAGGGCGCGGACATAGTGATGATAAAGCCGGCCATGGCGTATCTGGATCTGGTGGCTGAGGCCAGGAGGCGCTTTGGCGTGCCGGTGGCCGCATACAGCGTCTTGGGGGAGTATGCCATGGTGCACGCCGCCAACTCGATGGGGTGGCTGGACGGCCCCAGGACCATCCTGGAGATACTGTCATCCATAAAGCGTGCCGGCGCCGACGTCATAGTGACATACTTTGCCAAGGACGCGGCAGGCCTGCTGTCTTGAGAGACGACGAGAGGTTCGAGGTGATGCGGGCTCTGGACCAGCTTCCCCAAGTGGCCGGCGCCAGCTTTGCCACGACGTGGTTCCGGCTGGCGGGTATCCGGCGGCCCACCCGGCAGGAGTACCGGGAGAGGGCGGCCCGGCACTTTGAGGCGGCATGCCTCGCCTTGGAGACATTCCCCGAAGAGGAGAGATATGCTGCCATCAAGGGGTATGTCCGGGGGCGCCTTCGGCGGGAGGTGGACGACATCATCCGGGGGGAGAACCGCGAGATAGAGAAACGGTACGACAGGTACGTGGACTATGGCTGAGCGCACCCGGAAAAACCTTAACCACCCCACGGCGCACCACCGGACATGGCCGACGTGGATACGGTGCAGCTGGCCGTGTGGGGGGTGATGGCGGCGGGCATCTTGGCCTTGGCGGCGTTCTCGTATGCGGCATACAGGAGGCGCGGTGCATTCCCTACATCTTGACAAACCTGGAATCAGGGGACTGGGGGTGGCCGAGAGCCACGGTCCGGACTCGGCTCTCTCTGCTTTGGCCGGGGTGGTAATGCGCAATGACGGCATTGTGGACGGATTCACATTGGGCACAGTCCGAGTCTCCGGGGACGACGCAACCCACTCGGTGGTGCAGATGGCCGCATCCCTGCGCCGCGATGACATATCGTACGTGCTGGTGTGGGGCACCATAATATCCAGGTACAACCTGGTGGATGTGGGTGAGGTCTCCTCGTCTCTGGGGGTGCCGGTCTTGGGACTGTCGAACAGGAGGCGCCGCAGCGCCGAGGCGGCAATATCAACCAAGTTTCCTGAGCGGCTGGGGAAGTATCGAGCCTTGGCTCCCCGGCGCGCCATACCACTGCACACGGGCAGCACGGTATATGCCAGGATATCGGGATGCACCGATACCCAAGCCGCGTCGCTCCTGAACGCGGTCACCCGGCAGGGCCGCATGCCAGAGCCGGTGCGGCTGGCAAGGCTGTTGGCCGGCGCCGCCCGCCTATCCCTCGGAGGCGGATCTGCCGCCGTCGACGTTTAGAACCGTTCCGGTCACCCAGGCAGACTCATCGGAGGCGAAGAAGAGGGCGGCGTTGGCCACATCCAGGGGCTGGCCTATCCTGCCCATGGGCAGGCGTTCCTCCAAGACGCTCCGGGCCGCCGGATCGTCCAGATATGGCTTGATCATCCCCGAGTTTATGATTCCGGGGTTGACGCAGTTGCAGCGGATGTTGCGCCGGGCGTACTCCACGGCTATGGATTTTGTGAACATGGATGTGGCCGCCTTGGTGGAGGAGTATACGGCCAGGTGCACCTTGGGTATGGCCCTCTCGGAGGCTGTGGAGCCGATGTTTACTATGCTGCCGCTCTTCATGTCTGACATGCTGCGCAGGACGGCTCGGGTCATGCGGAACATGCCTTGGAGGTTGACGTTAATCAGGTCGTCTATGTCGGACTGGGGCATCGCATGGAAGTGTATAGGATCCGTGATTATTCCCGCGTTGTTCACCAGCACGTCTATCTTGCCATACTCGGAGACTATGCGGTCTGCCGCCTGGAGCACCTGTGACTCGTTGGTTACGTCGCACACCACCGAGGCGGTCCTGTCCGCGTGGCCGACCCGCGAGCGCACACTCCCCATGGAATTTAGGTTGCGGGATATGAGCGCCACCGTAGCCCCCTCATCTACAAAGCGCCTCACTATGCCCTCGCCTATATCACTGGAGGCGCCTGTCACCACGCATACTTTTTTGTCCAGTCTCATGATTAGGGGTGAATTTGCCGGGTTTAAATCCGTTTTGCGGCGGGTGGGGCTGGCGCTGAAGTCTTGGGCCTAATCCGTCCGACATGCCCAAATGTTGGCGATCCTCCAGACCGTCGCACGGTTCACTGCATTATCGTCGTATCCCGAGTGTAAAGACCAAGTGGGCCTGAGGGCGTTCCGCTCCCGAGGCGGGGTTGGCCGTCGCTTCCAGAGATGCGTCTGTGGACGGTGCCGTCTCTACATATTACGGATTCTCCGCGTGAGCCGGCACGGACTGCCGCAGGGATGTGGAGTGCGCACGGGCGCCGGATCGTGCGCCCAGCCGATACCTCGGCCCTCTTGCAGGAAGCGCGCGATCTCACACACTCCTGAAGGGCCATCCCGGCGGTCACCACATTCGAGGGCAGGCTTGCAGGAAGCGCGCGATCTCACACACTCCTGAAGTACGCCCGCAGCGCCTCCTCGAACATGAGGCGCAGATCCCGCAGCCTGGACTGCCGGCATTCCATGGTGTCGTGATCAAACCACTCTCCGGAGATGTACATGGATCTATTCATCTCTACTTGGATCCAGGGCAGGGGGTTGTTTCCGTACGTTTTGGTTATGTGGCCGCCGAGGAACGGGTCGTTGAGCCGTACCGACGTCCGGTGTATGCCGTATGCCTCAGAAATGCAGCTGGCAAGCAGTGTCATGGACTCGTTGGAACTAGTTTGCCCGCGCCGGTTGGAGAGGCAGAACAGAGGCCTTCGGGAACCACAATCCGGCGAGACGACAGGAGCCACCTCTGCCATGGAGTGGCAGTCTAGACCGAGCTGCAGGTCGCCGCGGACAGCCCGCTGTATCGCCCTGTGGTACGGCATGTAATATTTGGCTATGAGGCCCCGGCGCATCGCCTCGCCAGGCTGTACGGTGTATATGGGCCTGTTGCTGCAGGTGATACTCTTCATCAGGCCGTCAGGGTTGGTCGGCGGCATCTCCTGCAGCGACCTGTTCAGGTCTATGAAGGCCCGGGCCACCTCTGCCCTTACCACGACGGCGGCCGCGTCTCCTATGTCATAGATGGGGACGGTATACGCGTCGCCGTCCTCGAATATGTCTCGATCGGATATGCGCAGCATGTCCCGCAGCTCCGGCGGCGTACGCGTGCTGCCGTGGGGTATGGAAAGCAGTACGGGCAGCGTCATGGCCCGGCAGCTGTCCCGTCGCGGCGCACCTCTGCCACGCCCTGAAATCCGGGGCGCGTGCGGCAGCGCAGTACGGCGTGTATCGCCCCCAGATAGAACGAGTACCGTTCCCTCATGTCTATGGCATACCCCTTGGCCTCCAAGTGCTGCGCCAGCATATCGGCCGAATCGCTCCTCTCCATGCTTATGGTGCCCTTCAGGGAGCAGTGCATGCGCGGCCTCTCCATCGCCACGTACATGGAGTCGCCCTCGTCCAAAAGCCGCGACAAAAACAGGCTCACCGTGGAGAATATCCGGGAGCTGCCCGGGCTGCCCAGCGCCAGCCAGATCTCCTTGCCGTCAAACACCATGCTGGGACAGACCGACGACCAGGGCACGGCATTGGGGCGCAAGAAGAACGGGTGGCTGCTCTTCTTGGTGTCAAAGGCCGACATGTAGTTGTTGTACAAGAAACCCATGCCCCCGGCGGCAGCCTTGGAGCCGTACACCAGCTCGATGGACTGTGTCAGACTCACCGCGTTGCCCTCAGAGTCCATCACCGTGAGGTGCGTGGTCTCCTCTATGTCGTCTGCTTCGCCGCCGGAGGGCAGGGTGGGGTCCACGGCGTTCCTGATCGACGCCGACAGCTGCTTGGCGAACTTGGGGCTCAGGTGTACGTTGTCCTGTATCTGGTGGTATGTGCTGGGATCAAACGGCCGCTGGGTGCGGTAGAGTAGAGCCTTCCGGAAGGATTCGGCGACATAGTGGTACGCCTCCGGACTCTTGGATCTCAGGTGCTGGCGGGGTATGTTGGCCAGCAGCATCATCACCAGCAGCATGGTGTCGCCGGCCCCCGGGGGCGGTATCGTGTATATGCGAAGGCCGCGGTACTTTCTGGATATGGGCGCCCGCTCTATGGGTGTGGGCATCTGGGCCAGGTCATCCTTGCGCAGCAGTCCCCTGTTCTTGCGCATGTCTGAGTCTATGCGGTCCGCTATGGTGCCGTGGTAGAACGAGCCATATCCGAACTCCGAGAGGTGCTTGAGGGTGTCGGCCAGGTCCTCCTGCACGAACATGTCGCCGGGTTCGTAGGGCACTTGGCCGTCCTTGAGAAAGTATGTTGCTCCAGATCCGGCCGACAGCAACTTGTCCATGTTGGCGGCTTGGGCGTTGCTCTGGAGGGGGGTGATACGGTACCCGCGCCGAGCCATGCGTATGGCGGGGGCTATTACGGTGTGCCAGTCGAGTCGTCCGTATCGCTCAACCATGTACCCCAGCGTGGCCACTGTGCTGGGGACGGTTGTCGCCTTGTATCCCACCAGCGCGGATTTTTTCTTGAGGCGCGATGGATGCGCCATGGACGGCGCGCGGCTGGAGCCGTCAATTGCCACAATTTTCCGGTCAACATACAGCAGCGCCGTGCTCTGCCCGCCCAGGCCAGAGGCCTGCGGCTCGCATACGCCCAGAGCCAGGGCTGCCGCGCACGCCGAGTCGACGGCGTTGCCGCCTTTCCTGAGCATCGATACGCCCGCCGCCGTGGCATCGGGGAATGCCGTGGCCACCATGCCGCGCTTGGAGACGGCCGCTTTTTTGTCGCGCCGGGCCGAGAACGACTCTTCTACGTGTGATATGCTTACGCGGCCGAGAACGTTCATGAGTTGTTTCCCTTGGGGGTGCACCGGTGCATAACCAAGGCCAGCAGCAGCGCCCTGTCCAACAGGGAATCGCGGGCTACAAATTCTTCGGCACTGCGTAATCCGCCGCCCAGCGGGCCCATGCCCTCCAGCGATGGGACGGTGGCGGGCACGTAGCTTATATCCGACGAGACAAAGCGGTGGGCCGCCTTTACGGACACGTCTATCTCTGAGGCTATGTCGGCCACCATGCTGTAGAATTTTCTGGCAGTCTCAGTCTCCAGCACCGGCTCGCGCCCGGTTCCCCGAAATGCCTCGGAATTGGTGCTGCTTCCGTTTTTCTTTATGGTGCGGCGGATCTTTTCTTCGACGTCGTCACCTATGTCTTTGGAGGTGTAGCTGGTCACGACGGACATGGATGCGTAATCTGGAGCCCCGCCGTACGATGTCTGCGCGCTTAGAGAGTGGATCATTACGCGGCACTGCTCCGTATTCAGCTTGTCCAGCGAGGTTATCTTCCTGCAGACTGCTGGTATGAATCCAGATATGGTGGGGCGGTCGTCATTACCTGTGCCGTGCATCTCTATGGTGTAGTCGTCTCGGCCGTGCGCCGATGTCACTATGCCGCCATCCAGGTCGCCCCACTTCATGCCCAGCACACGCCTTGAGTGCCGGGCGTACTCGGATATTATGCTGGCCGAGTGTTTGCCGCCTATGCTGTCGTCGGTGGTGAAAAGTATGCCGCACCGTATATGGCGCAGCTTCTTTGTAAACCGTAGCGCCTGGAGGGCCGAGAGCAGTACTGCTATGCCGCCCTTGCTCTCGGTTATGCCCGTACCGAACAGCTTTATCTTGGTTTCTCGGAAGGGCGCAAAGTCGCGGGAGCTGTAGGGCGTGTCTAGGTGTGAGAGTATCAGGATGTCGTTGGTTTCGCGGGTGTGGTTGGCAAAGTACCGTATATCGCCTATGTCAAATTGACGGTGCAGGTGCTCGGTGAACCCCAAGTGTGAGAGCCTCTTTGCCAATATCTTGCCCAGGCGGTTGATGTTCTCTATGTTGCGCACAGCAGTGTTTACCTCGCAGAGCTGTCGGAGCGACTGTATCGTGGTGTCGGCGCGGCTTCGGAGGTATCCGCGAATGAGGGTGGGGAGCGGCTGGGCGGACTTGGCGTGGCGCACAGCCGACTCCCCAAAGTTTCGTATGATCGCCACGTCCAGCATCTTGTTGATGAGTGATTCGTACGTGTACCCGGCTGTCTGTGCCGCGGCTACAAAGGAGCCGGTCATGCCCAGACTGGCCATGGAGTTCAGCTCCAGTATGTACATGCGGCCTTCGGAGTCCATGCGTATGTCGACGCGGGTGTAGTCGTGCAGTCCCAACTTGTTGAAGGCCCTCACGCAGAGCTTCCTCATCTCCTCCGCCTTATCTGGTTCCAGCTGGGCGGGGCACACCTTCTCGATGGGCTTGCTCATCTTGTCTGACTTGGTCTGAATCTTGTCAGGATCTCCCAGCACGAACTCTACAATGGGTAGTACCTCCAGGCTGTGGCCGTTGCCCAGTAGGCCCACCGCGAACTCCCGGCCGGATATGAACTGCTCCACCAAGGCGTCCTGCCGGTACCGAGCGACCTCCTCCCCAACGGCATCCTTCAGGTCTTTTGTATTGTGCACAACGCGCATTCCCATTGACGTGGACTCCATCTTTGGCTTTACTATGGCGGGAAACGTGAGGTCGTCAAACGTGTCGTCCTTGCCAGAGAATACCCAGAAGTTGGCCGTGGGCAGGCCATTCCTCTGCAGTATTATCTTGGTCATCACCTTGTCTTGGACTATGGCATGTGTCTCCGGACCGGATCCGGTGTAGGGTACGCCAAGCATCTCCAGCATGGCCGGCAGGTGCGTGTACCTGTCGTGTCCCTGTATGCCGTATGCCATGTTAAAGACTATGCCGGGCGGGGTTTCAGGCGATGCTCTGGAAAAGAATGATCGTAGTATCTCTATGGATCCCATGGTCCCCTCGATTATCTTGACCATGTGGCCCCCCTTCTCTAGGGACTCGGCAACCTTCTCGACGGTCTTGGGGTTGTAGTGTTCCATGGTGGGCACGCCGTATATGTTTATGACATCGGCCGGGTCGATAGTCCGCTTGTTGTATATGACGGCGACCTTCATCGTGGAAGGCTGTCTCAGTGTGTATTTAACCGAAGTTTTGTAGCGGATTTCTGACCCGCCGGTCAAGCCCGTCTGACTATGATTCGGCCGGCTCAGCGGTCTGTGTGGCATGTCCGACCAAGACGCAGCCGGTGTCGCGTGTCGGATGGGACTGGCCGGCAGGATCCTGTCCGAATGGATCGTGGCTGCTCAGACCAGTTCCGAACACGCAGGGGGGCCGCGGAGTGCCCGGGTTACAGTCCGCGGCCATGGAATGTTCAGCCGTACGTACACCAGCCCGGTCCGCTGCACGATGCCGCCCTTGGTGCATGGCTCAAACTGTGCCGGAATCGTATTGTGTCCGGATCCGCGCCGTGTGTCCGGTGGCGGTTCTGCCCGGGAGTTCGCGAGCTTGACGTCGGTTTCTCGTCCGTGCATGGTGGATCTGTCGAGCCCCTAATGGTTGGAATTACCTGGAATGTATGGTATTTAACATGAAATAATATGTTAGATATAAGATAATAATCAGGAATGGGGTGTATTGATGTAGGTTTGCCAAAAACGATGAAGCCTACAGGGCTGTTTGCCCTTCGTATGGTTTATATCCTTTTTTTGGGTGACTACCTTTTACGAAACATAGCAGCGGCGTCTACGATGAGCAGTGGTGGGACACCACGCAGTGACCCGGAGACCTCCAGTTTCGCGGACAAGATGAGGGCTTGATCCAGCGATCAAGTCTGAGATGTGAAGAATATGTGTGCATCCGCCGATTCCAACATACAGTACAGTACTGTATCATGAATCCCGTTGATCCTGCGGGACCTGACTGCTATCGGATTGATACTAAGCCATGCGAGTCATTGCAGCAATGCAAGGCGGACGGCTCAGTAACACGTAGTCAATCTACCCTGTGGACGGGGATAATCTCGGGAAACTGAGCATAATACCCGATAGACCATTATGCCTGGAACGGTTTATGGTTAAAATGATTCGTCGCCACAGGATGGGACTGCGGCCTATCAGCTTGTTGGTGAGTTAACGGCCCACCAAGGCGATAACAGGTACGGGCTCTGAGAGGAGAAGCCCGGAGATGGGTACTGAGACACGGACCCAGGCCCTATGGGGCGCAGCAGGCGAGAAAACTTTGCAATGTGCGAAAGCACGACAAGGTTAATCCGAGTGGCCTCTGCTGAAGAGGTCTTTTGACAGTCCTAGAAACACTGTCGAATAAGGGGTGGGCAAGTTCTGGTGTCAGCCGCCGCGGTAAAACCAGCACCTCAAGTGGTCAGGATGATTATTGGGCCTAAAGCATCCGTAGCCGGATCTATAAGTTTTCGGTTAAATCTATGCGCTCAACGTATAGGCTGCCGGAAATACTGTGGATCTAGGGAGTGGGAGAGGTAGACGGTACTCGGTAGGAAGAGGTAAAATTCACTAATCTATCGATGACCACCTGTGGCGAAGGCGGTCTACCAGAACACGTCCGACGGTGAGGGATGAAAGCTGGGGGAGCAAACCGGATTAGATACCCGGGTAGTCCCAGCTGTAAACAATGCAAACTCAATGATGCATCGGGTTGAACCCGGTGCAGTGTTGCAGGGAAGCCGTTAAGTTTGCCGCCTGGGAAGTACGTACGCAAGTATGAAACTTAAAGGAATTGGCGGGGGAGCACCACAAGGGGTGAAGCCTGCGGTTCAATTGGAGTCAACGCCAGAAATCTTACCCGGGGAGACAGCAGAATGAAGGTCAAGCTGGAGACTTTACCAGACAAGCTGAGAGGTGGTGCATGGCCGTCGCCAGCTCGTGCCGTGAGATGTCCTGTTAAGTCAGGTAACGAGCGAGATCCCTGCCTCTAGTTGCCACCATTACTCTTACGAGCAGTGGGGCGAATTAGCGGGACTGCCGTAGTTAATGCGGAGGAAGGAAGGGGCCACGGCAGGTCAGTATGCCCCGAAACCTTGGGGCCACACGCGGGCTGCAATGGTAGTGACAATGGGTTCCGAATCCGAAAGGAAGAGGCAATCCCCAAACGCTACCACAGTTATGACTGAGGGCTGTAACTCGCCCTCACGAATCTGGAATCCCTAGTAACTGCGTGTCATTACCGCGCGGTGAATACGTCCCTGCTCCTTGCACACACCGCCCGTCGTTTCATCGAAGTGGGCTTTTAGCGAGGTGATGCCCCATTGGCGTTATCGAACTTGAGGTCCGTGACGAGGGAAAAGTCGTAACAAGGTGACCGTAGGGGAACCTGCGGTCGGATCACCTCCTTAGACACGGAAGCGGTGGATGCACACAGTCTTCATATCACAAGGATGCAATGCGTCACGAAAGTGGCGTATGAAGGACGTAGCGGCGCCCTTGCCAGGGACCGTTGCTGTGATCGTCGTGCATGGTCGTGTAATATGTGGCTGAATTGCCGGTGTAAAGACGCCAATAGGTGGATTGCTAGGCTTGAGGAGAGATGAAGGACGTGACAAGCTGCGATAAGCTCGGGGTAGGCGCACGTATCCTATGATCCCGAGATTTCCGAATGAGTATCTTGCACTTTAGTGCACTCCGACATCGGAGGTCGAACCGTGGGAATTGAAGCATCTTAGTACCACGAGGAAGAGAAATCAACAGAGATTTCCCAAGTAGTGGCGAACGAAAAGGAAATAGCCCAAACCGAATCCTTCGGGAGATGTGGTGTTTTGCCGCAGCAATCACGGACTTCCGGAAGACAGTCGAAGTGGCCTGGAAAGGCCCGGCGAAGAGGGTGATACCCCCGTAGACGAAGTGGAAAGGAGTCCAGTTGCGGCCGAGTAGCTGTCCTTGGTAGTGGGCAGTGAATATGGGTGAAAGTAGCATCCAAGGCTAAATATCTCTCAAGACCGATAGTGGACTAGTACCGTGAGGGAAAGCTGAAAAGTACCCTGGAAGGGGGGTGAAAAGTGCATGAAACCTATTGGTTACAGACGTGGGTGGCATGAAAGGTGTTTTCTGGGCCGGGTGGTTCCAGCAATGGGATCCAAGTGTCTAGACTTTAGACGCCAGTGTCATCCGTTCCGTCTCGAAACACGGGCCAGGGAGCTGACTGTCATGGCAAGATTAAGCCTTAAAAGGCGTAGTCGAAGGGAAACCGAGTTCTCGCAGCATTAGTGAGGAGAAGCGTGTGAAAGTGCGTAGAGTCATGGCGGTCAGGCTAGAAGCCAGTCGATCTATTCCTGAGCAAGATGAAGGCGGGCGAAAGCCCGCTGGAGGTCTGCAGAGGTTCTGACGTGCAAATCGTTCTTATGACTTGGGAATAGGGGTCAAAAACCAATCTAGACTGGCGCTCGCTAGTTCCAACCGAAGCGTCTCGCAGGGCGTGCTCTGTGGAGATGGTGTTTCCGGTAGAGCACTGATAGGGTGGCGCGGGGAGTAAAATCCTCACCACCCATTCAAACTCCGAACGGATGCACATCGAAGAAGCAGGGACACGGGTTCATGTGGCGTAAGGCTCATGACCGAGAGGGGTTTAACCCAGACCGGAGTTAAGGTCCCCAAATTTCTGCTAAGTGTCAAGCTAAAGAGCGTGTTCGCGCCAAGACAGCAGGGAGGTAAGCTCAGAAGTAGCTATCCTTCAAAAAGTGTGTAACAACTTACCTGCCGAGGGCGGATGCCTCAAAAATGGACGGGGCTAAAGCAGAGTACCGATACTTTGGACAGGCACCGAAAGGTGCCTCGTGGTAGGTTGGCGTAGTGATTGGGCAGAAGCAGGGTGGTGACATCCTGTGGACCGGTTTCTATTGCAGATCCTGGCGGCAGTAACAGCATAGTATTGTGAGAACCAATACCACCGAAAGCGCAAGGGTTTCCAGGCAATGCGCTATCAGCCTGGAGGTAGTCGATCCTAAGAGGTGCCTCAACAGAGTGCCTCGAATGGGAAACTGGTTAATATTCCAGTACCTGCATCAAGTGTCCGAACCGTATGGCTCGCTTCCGGATAGGGGAAGTATAACCGTCGTTATATCTAACCGTTCGAGGGCCGGGGAGTGTCGTAATGACGAGAACCGGTCCGAGGCGGGAACGGCCTCGCGTCAGCGGGGTTTTCCCGATTCCAGGAGACCGTGAAAGGCCGTGCGGCTAGCGAGATGCAGCTCGTACCGAGAACCGACACAGGTGCGCTGGCTTAGAAAGCTAAGGTGCTACGGGTATACCGTATGGCGAGGGAATTCGGCAAAATAGTCCTGGAGCTTCGGTAGAAGGGATGCCTGCAGTCTTCATGAAGAATGGGGACCGCAGGTCGCAGTGACAAGGGGGTTTCGACTGTTTAATAAAAACACAGGCGACTGCTAGTCCGAAAGGATGTGTATAGTCGCTGAATCCTGGCCGGTGCCGGTACCTAAAACTTGGGTCCAACCGAGCTAAGGGCCGGTTAACGCCGGGAGTAACTCTGACTCTCTTAAGGTAGCCAAATGCCTTGTCGGGTAAGTTCCGACGCGCATGAATGGAACAACGAGAGCCCCACTGTCCCCGCCTACAACCCGGTGAAGCCACATAAGGTGGACGAACAGTCCATCATCTTCCATCGGGGAGAGAAGACCCCGTGGAGTTTTACTGCAGCTTGTGCCTGTAGTATAGTAGGAATTGCACAGGGTATCTGGGAGCCATGCCCGGCGTTCTCCGGGACGTCGGTGAAGCAACGATGTAACACCAGACTCTTTCTGCAGTACTACTTATCCGTTGAAGAGCGGAGACAAGTGCAGGTGGGCAGTTCGGCTGGGGCGGCACCCCTTTGAAAAGATATCAAAGGGGCCCAAAGGTCAGTTCAAACGGGTCAGAAATCCGTTGAAGAGGGCAAAGCCAAAAACTGGCCTGACTGGGTTTCCAAACGCACGGAATCCAGAGACGAAAGTCGGGCTTAGCGATCCTTCGTGTGCCCGCTATTGGGGCCCGGAGGTGACAGAAAAATTACCCCAGGGATAACAGGCTCGTCGCGGGCGAGAGCTCCTATCGACCCCGCGGTTTGGTACCTCGATGTCGGCTTTTCCTATCCTGGTCCTGCAGCAGGGGCCAAGGGTGAGGCTGCTCGCCTATTAAAAGGGAACATGAGCTGGGTTTAGACCGTCGTGAGACAGGTCGGTCTCTGCCTGATGGAAGCGTGAATAACTGAGGGGAAGTTGCTCCCAGTACGAGAGGAACAGAGCAGCGTGGCCACTGGTTTACCGGTTGTCCGACAGGGCAGGCCGGGCAGCTAAGCCGTTTAAGCTAAGTGCTGAATGCATCTAAGCACGAATCTTATCCCGAGACATGTTATTCTATCATAGATGAAGGTCGGCAGCAGAAGACTGCGTTGATAGGAAGGTGGTGTAGATTACAAGCTTCGGCGAGTGATGAGCCAGCCTTTACTAATAGACCGATACACCGCTCAGCCACATACATAGAGACCATGCGCGACGATCATATTTTTAGTGATCATGATGGGCGAGCCTGCGCACCCCGTTTTGGCAGGTGGGCCATGCCCAGCCGCACCGCACGGCCATGCGGATTAGCCATTTCCGTTGTGGCGGAGCCCGGCCGGTCCACTGGCCGCCAGCCTCCGATTCACATCTTGGTTATGATATTTTTCTAGATCGTGCATGCGCAAGGGGCACCATAGTCTTTTATGATCTAAATATTTTAGTTGGACACGCGCACCATTAGCCCGATGGCAGGGAACGGGGGCGGGTGCCTGCTGCCAGTTAAGTCTCGGACTAATCCAGCAGTGGTTAATTATGCACGTTGTCTATTGGACAAGTATGGTTGTTGTTACTTCTGTACTGTCCACCCAAAGATAGGCCGCGCAGTTCTTGGTGGGTTACTTCCGTCCTGTCTGGCACCAGTTCGCCCTGCACGGGATGCCGTATTGCTTCGGGAGTTGCGTGCATAATCAACCATCCATCGAGAGATGGCAGTGATGCACCAGTTATGGGAATTATGCGGCTTTCAATTTTAAGCATTCAATACCACCAATCTGAAATACCCAAAAGATCTTTCCCACTCTTGTGATCTGCATGATCGTAGGTTCTACACACATCCACGGCCAAGCAATTAAAAATCAGATCTCAAGTCCCATGTATTCCGTGCAGCAGCCGGACATATGTCTTGGCTGCGCCAGCTATTCCCATACGTAAGATTATTAAGTTAGTTACATAATGGCAGTACCATGAAGGCACGGTTCGCAACCAAGTGTACCGCCTGCGGTGACATGATAAGGGTGGGCAAGGAGATAGCAAAGAACTCCGAGGATGCGTGGGTCCACAAGCACTGCATCGACGACTCCGACGAGTTCCCCTAGAATGTTGATAAGCCCGCTAGATGTTGTGAGGTGGACTTTTCGGCGAAGTCCCGCTGATGCCATCCGACTCTATGATGCCCTCTCAGGTGTAATGCGACTGGCCACCGGCGGTGACAGTCTCAATTTTGGGTTGTGGCCGGACCCCTGTGCGGGACCGCTCCTCGCTCAGGAGAACATGGCCCGCCATTTCGGGAAGGTGGCCGAGCTGCAGGGTGCTCAGACGGCCGTCGACGTAGGCTGCGGTAGGGCCGGCCCCGCACGGGTATGGCGTAGGGAGTATCCGAACGTGCGTATGGTGGGAATAGACATAAACCGTCGAGGTTTGGGGAATGCTGGCTTTCTGCCTTGCGTCGCCAATGCCATATCGACGAGCCTACCGTTGGTCTCCGGTTCCATGGATCGCGTGCTGGCACTGGAGTCGGCGCAGCACTTCCGACCGCTGGCTAGGTTCGCTTCCGAGGCGGCGCGCGTCTTGAGTCCGGAGGGAATATTGTGCTTGGCCATACCTGTTGCCGGGCCTAGGTATGCCAAACACCGGCTGGGGATGCTCTGGCTGACATGGTCCTCAGAGCACCATACCATGAGTGTGGTGAGAGAGTCGGTGGCATCGGCAGGGTTACGGTTGCTGAGCGAGGAGAGAGTGGGCCATTTGGTGTACGGACCGATGGCAGAGTACTACCTGAAGAATCGCTATGTTCTTAGGGGGCGCATCAGGTCGGGATATTCAGGGTACGTGGAGTCGTTGCTTCACCGCTCCATATTGGATATGAGGAGGGCCTCGGAACGGGGTGTCATAGACTATGTGATTGTAAAATGCAAGAAGGCCAATGATTCCCAGTAGGATGGTAGGCGAATCGTTATTTGTGGCATGACCCATAACCGAGTATGTGAAGGACTCCGAGACGTTCGGCGTAGAGAGGGGGTGGGGACGGCGGATCGTGGACTGGCTCAACGGGCAGTCTGATGGAAAGCTGGAGGCCCGGCTGTATGGCGAGGTGGTCTCCACGGTAAACTTTGGGGAGTTTGAGATGTTCTCGTGGATGGGCGATGTACAGGCCGCCCGCAAGCTGGTAAAACGGGCTAGCAAGAGGTTCAAGATCCGGGTCATAGAGGGCGGATACAAGCCAAAGGAGCGTATCTTTCGTATGGGCAAGTCTGATTATGCCATGGTTAGGAGGGGCGATCGTGTGGTTGGACACCTACAGTTTGAGGCGCCCTTGGTGGGGGGGTTCTGGAGGCTGGTGGCCGAGGAGCGAGTATGACAAGTCGTGTAGGAGTGGTGGGAACCGGCATGCTGGGACTGGCCGTGGCGCTGCGACTCGTAGAACGAGGATTTGAGGTGACTGTGTACAACCGAACCAAGTCCAAAACGGCGCCGGTAGAGGTGGCCGGGGGACGCGTGGCCGACACTCCGGCCGAGGTGGCAGCCCACTCTGATGTGGTAGTAACGGTAGTGCGAGACGCTGAGGCAGTGAGGGCCGTCTCGTTTGGCCGGGACGGCATACTATCGGGGTGTGCTGGCCGAACTGTCGTGGCCGACATGAGCACCATCGCGCCATCCGATTCCGTATCAATAAACCAGCGATTTGCCGAGGAGGGAATACCATGGTTGGACACGCCTGTGATGGGCGGCCCTGATGCCGCTGCCGAGGGTCGCTTGGTGATAATGGTCGGCGGCGATAGAGAAGCATACCGGAGCGTGGAGGATATGTATGCGGCCCTGTCAGAGAAGCGGTACTATCTGGGCCAGACCGGGACGGCCCACTCCGTCAAGCTCTGTATGAATTTGCAGATTGCCATGCTGGCCATCTCCATATCAGAGGGTGTGTGCCTAGCGCAGGGATTGGGCGTGAATCCAGAGACGTTCTTGAACGTACTCAACTCCACCTATTTTGGGACAGGAATGAGCCGCAAGAAAGCATATCGGATGATACAGGACAAGTATCCGACCACGTTCACACTAGATAACCTAGCCAAGGATCTGGACACCATCCACGAGGCCGCATTGCAAACTGGCCTGAATTTGGAGGCTGCTTCAGGGGCGCTGGACATGTACAAGAAGGCCCGGAAATTGGGGTTGGGTGAATTGGACTATACCGGAATACTCGAATACGTGCGAAAGCAATCCCGTGTCGGCTAGTCGGCATTATTTGGCCATGCGCCAAGGTCCGCCGCTATTGTAGATATAAGAATCGGACATAGGTCCGACTGCATGCCAACTACAAGTTATGGTTCGCGCTGCACACCCAAAATGCGTTGAGTCCTGCTACCCTGGCGGTCACTGAGATGCGGTAGTAGTGGACAGCGTCATGGAACGGCAGGATGCTGAGTGGTGCATGGCGGCATGGTGTTCAATGATGCCACCGAGCTTTTGCCCCGCGCCAAGGTGGCATGGTGCAGCTGTGGCAACTGAGAGCATCTGAGGATGGTCTTTGGGCATTCGTTGGCCAAGGCCGCCTTGGACGGTGGCCAAACCGTCTGCAGAGGTGCGTACTGCGGGAAGAGATATGCCTTATTGTTTTTTTAGTGAACGAGCGCGCAGCCAATTGCGCACATCTGACACAACGTCTACATTCATCGCCTCATTCAGATGTTCAACGCAGCCAGCCATGTCCTCTTTTACCTCGTCGTAGGCCGGATATCCCTTTCCCACCCCTGTCGCCGGATCCGTGTGTTCGATCTTGTAGATGACGCTACGCATTTCCTCTATGGGTTCTGCATCCATCAGATCAATGGCCACGCTCAGATCCTTGTTTGCATCCTCTATGGTACGGTCTAGTCGGTCGTACTGTGTCTTAATTTTGGACGGAATGTCCTCGTATGTTTTGGCTCTGACAAGGGCCCGGTCCATCAATCCAATGCTCAACAGCATGACGTTAAAGTGGTTTTTCAGTGACTGGTTGACGTTTTTTGTGGTCTCGTGTCGGGCCTCCACTATGGCCAGTGCTCTGTGCAAGGTGACTGCTGCTATCGACATGCCTACACCTACAATACAAAACACCAGGTATGGAGCATTCGGACCGAACCAGTGGGCAGTATAGCCAGCGATAGCGGGTCCTACAAACCACCCGAATCCGACCAGAGATGCGTAGGCTCCTATCATTTTGTTGGCAATACTCCGTTTGGTTCTGGAGAGTATAATCTCCAGGCAGATGGGGTATGCCATAATAGAAAATGCTATCATGAACATTGCAACAGCGAATTGAACAAATGACGTTGCAATCAGAGAGGTTGCCAGACCGCCAGTCGTCATTACAATACACATGGTTAGGATCGGCATCATCCATCTGTGTAGGAAGTTGACGAGCCATGTGACTGCAACTCGGGCTGCTCCGTAAATAAAGAAAAGGAACAGCATGGACGATGCGCTTATACCATTGTCAACAAGAAAAGCTGGATAAATGACGAAAAGAATGCCGGATACGGCTGTAGTAAAGAAAACCAAGGCCACAACTACCGGGAAATGCAGTATTTTTACAAATGCTTTGGGGTCCGTTGGCGCAAGTTTTACGCTCGGCAGTCTGGAATGTAGTGGCAAGACCAAGATTATGCTGCTGGCCATCACCGTTGCAGACAATTGGAAGAGTAAGCGGTAGTTCTCGTCTGTTGCCTCCATTATGCCCATCCCCATCAGTGGACCTATCATCAAGCCGAGCAGAAAAAACACGGATGCTCGCGCAATGTTTTTTATGCGCGTTTCCGAATTAGTGGAAAACACAGAATTAATTGGCGGCCAAATAAAAGCATGCGAAGCGCCAAGTACGAACTGGTACACTATTATTTCGGCAATGGAGTCAGCCATAGATATCATGAATAGCGGAATCGCATGTAGCGCCACGCCTGCTACTATTATATATCCACTTTTGATTCTGTTTAGTAGTATTCCTATAAAGAGTGGAATCAGCACATAAGGCAAGAATTTGGCGATTCCAACTGTCGCTATACCATCGTACGCGGCCCCTATGTCCGTCTTGACAAACGTAGTTAGGGCGTAAGTATGCATCCCATATGATATGCCTAGCGTCAACGCAATCATGAATAATAGTAGCGTGGTTCTCTCCAACACCGTTTGCCTCCCTATGGACGTTAATAAAACTGCGTGTTGACCGTTTATTCCATCTGTTTATATATTCTAATTCATGTATAAGGTGTTATGAATGAAATCAATTGTACTTATCATTTAAATTCGTTATAGGCTGCAGGAAGAATTGTTGTGGCGGGTGCATTTCTTGCAAGCTGGTTGCGCACCGTGTCGATGCCCCGGATGCCGTGCCAAGTATCGACGTCCTCTGGCCGCCTCAACCTGACTTGGAATCCGCGCGTTTTACACGCCGCGCCTGTCCGCTTGTATTCCAGTGACGCCCGTTGCACGCTTGCCCGCACCGGCACGCTGCCGTTATGGCCGCCGCTATAACGTGCAGCAAAACCTTGCTGGCTATCATCTGCTTGTAGGCAGCTCTTGCCCACCAAATTTAATAGAACGTTGTCCATCTTCTCAACGGTGCCGGCGTCTTGTCGTTTAGCTGTTCTGAAAACCGTCGGTGTCACGGTACAGGTGTTTGGGTTCGACGTGATGAAACGCCCTATTGGACAATATGCGTAATTGGCCATTTTCTTGACCACCACGTTATTCAACCACCACCAAGCGATTCCGTACATGCCCAACCGGAAGCTTTAGATCTGGGTATATCACACCCAGTCCCAGACATGCCCGAAGCCAAGGAACAGACCATAGCCAGGCTGCAGCGCTAGGTAGAGCGGCTGAAGGTCTCATTGAGCGCCGCAACGCAGCGCCAGGATACGGCATACCGCGTGTACGGACCCGAGCAGGATGTCCATATGGCCCGGCTCACCGTTCTGGACGACATCATCGGAAATCCGCGCAGGCTGCACGCCGTCACGCTCTGCACCACCGAGCAGTTCGACTACATCCTACACAGGTACACCGCCTGGATAAAGGAACACAGGGACACGACGCTCTTCTGGGATGATGATATCCGGGCGTCGGACCCGGGCAACCGCTCCAGACTGTACATTCGGCACTCCCTGCTGTTGTCCCTGATGCGCAAGTAGGGAGGGACCACCTAGGCCGAGCTGGCCGCCATGTTCGGGGTTGGGTGCTTGGTGGTACGGGTGTACCTGTACGCGCACCGGAGGCGCCTGCGGTCGTTCGACCACATATTCCCTCAAGCCACTCCATGACAGTTTGGTTGTCGGGAAACATCGCGAACAGCTCCGACAGGGCTGGGTCCTTGTATTTGGGAGAATCCGGTCCGCCTTTTGCGTCTGCGGGCTGTTTGTCTGTGTTGGTGTCGTGCGTAGTATTTAACCTGTATTTGTCCAATGATCTCACCTGTCTCCTCAGTATAAAATTTAAATTTTGTATGGTTTGAATGTACGGCCATGATACAAAAAAAGGAATTGGACCAACTCCTCCACTTCGTCTCCAAACGCTGGGTGGATATGGCTAGTGATCCGCAGAGCCAGGCAACCGAGTCGCTTCCCGACACGTTCTGGATGAACTCGGTGGGGGGCCGGGCGGGTCGCGGTAGGTGGGTTACGGTGCTTATGTATACCGAAAACCAAGAGGATGCGGATGCCTTCAAGGAGGTATTGCTCAGGTGGCAGTCCAAAGGCCGGAAGTCGGGCCCGGATCTGATACAGATAAGCAAGCCCAAGTCCTGAAGGCAGGAGGTGCGCCCTGTCTGTATGGGGGGATGCGCATCACACATAATGCTGGCCTGCATATCCACATTCGTGATTGAGCGAGCGCGCCTGTATGCGGAACGGAAGCACGGCGTCACCAGGCGACGTGGTGGCTTGGCCATAGACCATGTACGTAAGGTGGTGGAGAACCTATTGGAGATTGGGGTGCAGGACCAGCATGTCATCTGCACTGCTTGGCTGCATGACACTATAGAGGACACCGACGCGAACTATGATGGAATCTGCCTGGAATTCGGCAAGGATGTGGCGGGTATGGTCTCGTCGCTCTCCAAAGACAACAGACTGTCCCGAGATATGCGGGCTGTCGAGTACATTGAGCGGCTTGGTCGCGCCGCGCCGGAGGCCAAGATCGTCAAGCTGGCTGATATTCTGGCCAATCTGGAGTCCATGGCTGGCTCGGGTGCGGACGCGGCCAAGGCCCGCAGAAAGGCCGTTCAACTGAGGCGGTACCTGCTCGCTGTAAGCTCCGGCATAAGCCCGAATCTGCCTGGATTTGCCGGTGTACAGGCTCGCCTTGACGCGCTTCTGGGCATACACGGCTTAGAACCGGTAGAGCTGGGAAGCGGCTAGCCGTCCTGAGGACTGCCTAATGCCCGACTCGAATTTAGCATACGGGTAAGGACCGCTCCCTACATGCCCCCACCATCCTGCTCCCGGATAGTGCTAGTTGAGGCGTCATGGCAGGTTTTTGACAGACGAGACGGTTTTACTACCAAGTTATTGAGAGCAGCCAAACTGTTTTTTTGTATGAGCACACATTAGGTAGTATTCCATCCTCTATGGTAGCAACACACCAAAACCTACAATATTGGATTATACATGGTACTGAATCTGTATCTACGATGTGGGACATGCTAGATGCTGGCGGCTTTACTTCATTTGACTTGGTATCAAATCTTTTTCACTCCATGACTTTTACCGCGTACCAGCCACGGTGAGGTATGCCAACCCTACTGAAACAGCCGGTGGCCGTCACGCGTATGCTTGTGACCACACCCGAACAGGCTCGCGCCGTTGAGGATCCAGCCCGCGCCAAGATGTTAGAGCTGCTGTACCGCCAAGACATGACGGCGGACCAGCTGGCCGAGGATCTCAAGAAGGCAGGACACAACAAGGCACTTACGACGGTGAGGCACCACATTCGAGTGCTAAGAGGCGCGGGGCTGGTGCAGGTGACCCGTATAGACGAGGTTCGGGGCACCATCTCCAAGCGGTACGGCACCCAGATCCGGCTGTTGAGCTACGAGGCTCCCGAGGACTTTGAGTCCAAGTACGCAAAAATCATTAGTACCACCACTGCTAGGATGGACAAGATACTGCGAAACATCAGGACTAGCCTGCCTGCTTCAAAGAGCGATAAGCAGCCTGAGTCGTACTATCACTATCTGGCCGTGGAGATACTAAACCGGGCGGTGACTGCATCGCTGGAGACGAATCAAGACTGATCTCCTAATTTTTAACGGAATCAAAGTTACACGTCAACGTTTTGGTTGTTATTTCTAATTTCGAATTTAGAAATATAGTATTTCAACCGTGGCGGCTTAGCAGTTTCTCAGACAGACTATTGCATGGTCGGGGGTGGCATGCTCCTTGGCGGGGCGGATCAGCAGCTGGTATGTGGCCTCATCATCAAAGGGTATGTCAAACTGCGTGGTACGGGTGATGTGGCTGCCGGGCTGTAGCGTCTCGAGAAGCAGATCCTCTTGGCCGAGGGTACCGTTGCCAAACACGGGCTGGAGCGGCCTGCCGTCGGCGCCCACTATGTAAAACTGACCGCCACTGACCGTGGCCGCATGTCCAGCAACGTTTTGCATGTTGACCCTGATCTTCACAAACGTGTGCTCGGGCCGAAACTCGTCGTTGCCGTTGTTCGTCCCCTCGAACGTCACGGCATACTCCATGGGGCCTAGTATGACCGGTTCGCCATGGGGGGTCTCCAGCACATTGGGCTGGTATAACGTGTAGGCGTACAGGGCAATTGCCATGGAGACGATTACGCCGCCCATGACTATGATAAACCCGGCGCGTATCATGGCAGGCGTTTTGAAGCTGTGGTATAAAACGTGACCGGTGCCAAGGTCGCCCGCGCCGGTCCAGTTACCCATAGGACGACCCGTACTCTGCCATCTTGAAAAACTGCATTTCTCGCCTGTCCATGCCACGCTTTCCGTCTCGGGGTGAGGATCGTATTGTCTAAGAATCGAGCTCATAACCAATCTCTCAGCCGGAGTCCACGGCAGACTCACCGCCCAGACCTTCATGCGGTTTCAGGATACGGCCGAGAGTTTGGCAGGCGCTCGGCGGTATGACGCGAGCCGTAACACAGGCAGAGATCCTGAGCCCGTTATTTAGAAAAGCTGCCACCATGTTGCAACACACTCTGGGATCCCTACTGCATGGAGTGCTGCAGAGACGCTTGGCGGTAGTCGGGACGGTCTTCCGTAAGCGGAAGGGGTGATGGATTCGGGATCCGCATCTATGCCAGAAACACGGGTGATGACACCAATGCACCGCGTCAGGGCCGAGTTTATGACTACTGTAGCCATAGTGGGGGGGGGGGTTAGCTTTTGAGCGTGGTTTTGTGACCGAGCACCTTCTTTGGTCAGACATCGGCATGCTTGGGGGGTTGCCTGCCCAGATCGTACGGGGGAGCTCAACCCCCCCTGAAATCCGGGATTTTGGCCGGGACCATATCAAGCGTGGATATGCGACGTGCCGAGGGGGGTTTAGCTCTCGAGCGTGGATCTTGGTCAAGAACAAATCCACCTCTGGAACGGACGCAAACCCGGTGTGGGAGCGGGTTTTTCGTGGCGTGATCTACGACTAAAGGGGGGGGGGCGCCGGGCATGTTTGGGCCTGCAGGTGCGGAGAGTGTTATCGGTTGTCTTCCGGCGCCCGGCATCATCCGTAGGCTCAGCAGGTCGCGCGTGTGGTCCGTGGAGCGACCAACCGGGCCATCTTGGCCATGATTTGACCAAACCGCGTTGTCGATCTGTATCTGAACTTTGCATATGTCCGACTCGACTGCACAAGGATACGGACCTAGCGTATGGCCAATATGGAAGACATGGTTGGCTTAGAACACACCTCACTCTGGTGGTATGTGAGATGTGTATGCTTGGGCATGCCGTGGGGCTGGTATTCTACGTGCTGTACAGAACACATGCAGCAGACGGCTAGGCTCCATCTGATATGTCCATATGGCTACCGCGGCAGTCTGGATACCAGTATACATTGCCATAGTGGGTGTTGTACTCGTTGTGGACCGGTCGGTAGGCGTGCTCGATCCGTTTTGACGGTGGCATGCGGGTCTAGCCGTATCCTGCCGCGCCAACGGTAGGATGTATGATATTTCTAAAATCGAATTTAGAAACAATACTGTTGGCATACGTTGGTGCGGCAAATAACGCGCGGCGACAAACGCGACAAGGAGGGGGGAGGGGCAGCCACTGCAATCAAACTCGCACCTAGCGCAGGGCAGCTGCTGCGGGACGAATGGTGGTTGGGCTTATCGACCTAGTATGGTGCTCACTATGTTCTGCATATGCTACGCCTATGGGTGTGGATTGGACATGTACTACGAGGCCCCGCTGATCTGCACCGGTCCCCATCAGACGGGCCTATGTGGATCGGTGAGGCGGAGATGGTGCTCGGATGCAGTCAGGACCCTATAGCAAATCTAGAGTCGCTGGATGCCGGGACGTCTGCCCATGTGACGGTATATGTCTCCCTTGTCGGCTTGTGGTGGGGGAAGTGACGTCGTGGTGCGGGCAGGGTATGGTATGCCGTGTCCAACGCGAACAGTTACCGAGCAATTTAGACATCTCTACATGTCACGTAAAATTTCCAAATACTGCAAAACTGTACATTTGCTATAATCTTCACAAATGCAACATCCACTTGATGGTTTACCATAAGCTATGTTGGAAATAATTATAAATTGTAATTTATGATTTTATTATCATATCTCTAATCATTTTGTTGTAATTACACTATAATGTTAAAAATATTCTTCTACTATCAAAATTACGATAGCAAAGAGAAACTATCGGAAAAATCTCCTAGACTCCGCCGGATACTGTAGTGGCGCACGCTCGTGACGGAGGTGGCGGCGTCTTGAAGAGTCTGGATTTGAAGTTGGGAGACTTCAATCCAAGTGTGTGATATATGCCGCTTTGGCATCCCGGTGCGGACGGCGCCGATTCTGCTTACGGCGGGCTAGGACATAAGGTGACTGAATGCTGAAGAGCCCCGCTAGAGCAGACGTGGAACGGGTGACCAAGTGTTGGCTGGATGGGATGCGCGGTGCCTGTCAATGCCCGACGCCGTAACAGAAGGATGCTAGTCCAGCCCTACTGCAAACACTACGGCTATGATCCATGGGAGTAGGAGTATTGTGAAGATAGCCAGTCCGGCCAGAAGGCAGTTCTTGGCCTTGTCGGGGTCGTCGTGACGGATGGCAAAATACGCAATGATGCCACCTAGGAGATTCAAGGTAAGGGGCAGGATGAACCACCACCTACTTCTGTACCTTTTAGCCGAGTGCTCTTGGAGCGCCAGCGACCGCAGGCCGCCACAGGCTGCTAGACTACTGCGAATCGCGACGGTTGCACACATGCGTGTCAATCCTGCGGCAGCCCTGTAAAGCAGTCCCATACTCTACATATGGTCATCTTCATTATAAGAATTGTTCCGCGACTCAAAAAGTGGGGGCGTGTATATGGCGTATGTCCAGTCGGTGTCGGTCGTGTCCTCGTGGCGTTGCGCGCCGACTCAAGTCACATACAAGCAGCACGCGCCTGACGTCACCGAGCCGCTGCCACATGTCCGGCATCATCTCTCCAAGTATCGGCTTGTAGTTGGGGGCGGTCCTGTCCGAGATGCCTTCAAGCCCGCGGTCGCGCAGCCGCGCCAGCCAGTTATGTACGGTAGAGCGGGGCTGCATCAGCTGCCTTGCTATCTCGCTGACTCCTAGCCCCTCCCTACATTTTATGGCCGCCGCAAGGATGTGGGCCTCCTTGCCCACGTCCTTGCGGCCGGACATCTCTGTATCTTCCGCAGAATGTCGGTGTCCACGCCCGGGAGAAAGGCATCGCCCCTCAGGATGCCCTTGCCGTGCCTTGCCCGGCTGCCGTCTCTGGGTTTCTTTGGCTTGGTTGCCATGGAGGGTGCGGGGGAAGCTCCCGGATCTAAATGTGCCGGTTGGCCGTATCGGACGGCCCCAAAAACCGGCATGTGCGGACGTATGAGTTGCCGGATCCTACTTGCCCCTACTATGCCTACGTGTGCCAGACATTTGCGGCCAACACCACCTGATCCGCTATTCTGGCCGGTTCGGCATACGGGAGACGCGGCAGGACTCAGGCGGGCTCCGCGGATGCTGCTCGCTTGTCCCCGGGCGCCGCGCCTCCCTAGGAGATGGGCAGAGGTATCCAGTTGGTAAGGTGTCCCAGGCGGGATCGCGCACCATCCGTATGATGGCCTGGTAGGCGGAGATGCCGTTCTTCTCGCAGGTGGCCGCGGACGTCCCGAGTATGGAAAAGTTGCGGACTCCTCTCTAGCGGGAAACCTGATCCTCCGGCGGTCTACGACCAACCGGTCGCGGGTGGTCCACTCGGCGTCGTTGTTGCGGGGGGCATGCCGGGGATCCGGATGGCGGAGAACATGTGGGGGGCGGCGTTGGAGACGGTGGTGGAGACGCCGTCGTCCGGGAACGACTAGACGATCGTCTGCACGCGTCCGGCCGGGCTCCTATCCGGGTATCTACAAACTCCAACAGGCCGGATATCCGGCGAATGATCCTGATCTGGCTGGCGCACCACACGCGTCCGCCGGCCATCTGCTCCACCTGCAGGCAAACCATGCTTGCGTCGTGGTATACTGATAGTATAATCCGGTGGCGGTCGTATTGTGGGGATCCCAGGTCGTTCTCCCCGGATGAGTCCTCGGTATCGCGCAGCAGGTGGACGTTGCACCGGGATAAAATGCTCCTGTGCCACTCATACCCTATGGTGCCGTCGCGCATGGCGGGACGGCCCTCCATCTACCACTAGATGCGCCTGAGGGTGGGCGCGTTCCTGCGAGGGATGATCCTGACCTGAACGGTGTGGGGGGTCTCGGCCACCGACGCCTGCGCCCCGTCGCGGCCCACTAGGTGGCCAGTCTAGCCGGTCCGGACCCACGGGTCCATGGGGGTCCTCTCAACTATCCGGACGATGGCCGGCTGTGGCTGGACGATGTTTACAGGTTGAAGCGCTGCGTCAGGATGGCGTCCTAGCGGTGGTACTCGGTGTTCGGGACGTCCCGGCGGCTCCACCGGGCAGCGGTACTCGCGGAGGTCCGGGGGGCCAAGTATAATGGGCTCCTCGCCCGGGATGACAGGACGTCCCAGTCCGAGTGGTCGGCCGTCACCGTGATGCAGCCCGAGATAGTTCTGGCCGACAGGACGATACCATCTATCTCGGCCAGCACCAGCCGCATGTCCTGCTCGGTGTTGTGCGCCCGCTCGTAGGCCTGGATGGTAGCGCACAGGCGCGGCCCCAGGGACGTCCCGGGGATGGCGTCGGTGTGCGAGGTACTCAGGGCACCGCAACCGGGGCACCGCCCCGTCCGGATAACGTACATCATCAGGATGGTCCTCCACCGGGTCTCGGCCAGGCCATGGACCCTCTTGCGGATGATCAGGACGATCTCCAGGTCGGTCCTGCCACAGCACCGGCACATCTCCGGGAAGGGCATGGTCTCCTCGGGGCGGTCAGCGCTGGCCTAGCTGCGCTCCGAACTTTCTATTCTTGATGGGCCCCGGATCTCCCCCGTTCCTGGCCGCCCCGAACCTGTCGGATGCCAGCCGGTACTAGGCCCGGGCCATCCCCTGCGGGGCGTTCCAGTCCTTCCGGCCGTCCAGGTCTCATCTCTCGTGGACGGCCAGCTGCCTCTCGAGGTCGATATCCGCCGGTCCCGCTCGTCGATCACGCTCCGGACACCCTTCAGGTCGGCCGCCATCGACGATATCGCCTAGCCCGCCGTCTTGTAGATGTCTGCCGCGAGCCGCTCCAGCGAGCCGGCCACCGCACATACCCGGACCAGATCCGCCCTCGGCAGGGCAGCCTCGGACTGTCCGCGGCCGACCGCCCCGACCATCCCGGCGCCGCCGCAGCAGGGACACGAGATGGTCGGCGTATTCGTCATGATATCCCTCCGGGAACGACAATCAGCGCAGGCAGGAAAGGAGGGTGGAACACCCTCCGCTGGTATTAAATCCCTCTGTTTCCGATATCTGTTGGTATGCTTGTCCGATCATTTGTGAAGATCTGATGGCGCATACACCATCTGATCCTTAAGCCTGTCGGTCGTTCACGCGTGTTTCATCGGCCAAAGATTTGAGCTGAGCTTGTACATGCGGGATATGCCGTCACGGATAGCAACATTAGTAAGTGGTGCATTTGGCGCCAACATTATGGACGCGAATGCGGTACTGGAAAAAATCCGGGCCGAGGGCATCACATTCCTTGATTTTTGGTTTGTTGACATATTTGGTGAGTTGAAGCGGATGGGCATGCCAAGCTATGCGATAGACGAGGACAGCTTCAGGCACGGCCTTGAAAAACTCGACGCTAGCTCAATACTCGGCTTCAAGTCCGTGAACAAGTCCGATATGATCCTCAAGCCCGACCCCGACACCTTCCGCATCCTGCCGCCCGGGTACGATAACGGCCATCGGAAGAACGCTAGACTCATCTGCGACCTCTACGAGGGCAATGCCGGGGACGAGTTGCGGTACAACCGGGATTCGCGCGGGATAGCAAAGAAGGCGGCCGCCAAGATCGAGGGGACAGGCATCACGCATACCAACTGGGGTCCTGAGGTAGAGTTCTTCGTCTTTGATGCCATAACGGTCTATCCGTCGCCGTATGCCGCCACCCACTCGTACGGTGGTTCCGGATACTCCATAGAATCAAAGGAGTCGCCATGGGCTAAGGGGAACATCAGCACCGCCATAGACCTCAAGGAAGGCTACTATCCATCGCAGCCCAAGGATACGCTCGAGACCTTCAGGAAGGACGTCTGCGACGACCTCCACCGCTACTTCGGAATAAGGATAGAGGCCGAGCACCACGAGGTGGCAACCTCCGGCCAGTGTGAGATAAACCTCGCCTATGACGGGCTCATCGCCATGGCAGACAACGTGGTGACGGTCAAGAACGTCGTCAAGGTCAAGGCAAAACGCAACGGCAAGGTGGCCACCTTTATGCCAAAGCCCATATACGGTGACAACGCCTCGGCAATGCACGTCCACCAAAGCCTATGGGCAGACGGGGACAACGTAATGTACGATCCCGAAGACTCGGTAGCTCAGTTGAGCCAGACCGGAAGATACTACATAGGCGGAATACTAGATCACGCAAGGGCGCTGTGCGCCATATCCAATCCAACCACCAACTCGTACAAGCGGCTGGTGCCGGGCTTTGAGGCGCCTACCGGCATCTGCTGGGGCATGGGCAACCGTTCTGCCACCGTCCGCGTGCCCATGTACTACCGGAATCAGCAAAAGAGCAAGAGGATCGAGTACCGCGTGCCGGATCCCACTGCCAACATCTACCTCCTCGAAGCCGCCCTGCTCCTTGCGGGTCTTGATGGGATAAGAAGGAAGCTGGACCCTGGAGATCCGGTGGAGGGGAACGTCTACAAACTCTCGGCTGCAAAGAGGCTTGAGTATGGGATAGGATCGCTGCCACTCTCGCTGCGCGGCGCCCTCAACGAGCTGCAGAGCGACAACAGTTTCCTCAAGGATGTCTTTACGACGGACTTTCTGGACACATACTCGGAGCTCAAGCACAAGGAGTACTCGGCCTTTGCCCAGACCCCCACGGCGTGGGAAGTCTCGATGTACGCTGATGCGTAGCGGGCCCGCCCGAGACTTGATTAGTTATTAGCCATAAGATCGACCCAGAACTGGCATCGAAAGATCCAAGTACCCTCGCCCTCCCCAGCATACCATGCGTGTCTTCAAGATCATGTCAAAGAACGCCCGCGCCTTCAGAACCACCGTCGGCATGTCCCTCCAGCAGTTTGATTTTTTGATGCGAGGTGTCGAAAAGATCTACCCCGAGGCCGAACAAAAGAGGCTCGACTGGCCGGGCCGCAAGCGGGGGGTCGGCGCGGGCCGCCCGTTCTCCCTGCACCTGTGGGGGAATGGTACTCCTGGCCCTGATGTACTACCGCACCAACATGATCCAGTACGGCATGACCCGCCTGTTCGGGATACGCTAGGGTCAATCTCCACCAACATCGGCAAGATTATTCCACCATATGAGAATGCCTCATAGCTACACTCCAGGTCACAAACTAAACACAAGATCCTAGGTCACGCTAACTTAACAGCGCCCACCGAACATACAATATAAATAGCCAAAAGCAGTACGCAGTAACAATGAATGAGGCCGATTACAACAGAATCGACGCGCGTCTCAACAGTTTGAGCGATCGCATTGATGGTGTACACGCGGCGATAGATGACATAGAGAGCAAGCTAAAGTCCTGATTGACGCAGGATTTCATCCTCTATGTCATGTATTTCATTTCTTAGCGATTTCACTACGGCCTCCTGCGACTCGATATCGGCTATTACGGCAGCTGCTTTGTTCCGTAGGGCAAGCAGTCTTTTTTCTTCGTTACTGATACGGACTTGCATGCCACGCAACTTGGTGCGCAGTTGGTCGAGTTTGTCACTCATTGTGGGTTTATTACGGTTTGGTAGGCATATTAGCATTACGTGGTGGTTCTTCCGACGGTTTGCATTAGACACGATCCGCAATTAGAAATTAAGCGCAACTCCCAGCAAATTGCGACCCTGTGCCAGGCCGTCATGTCGCCATCCGCTCCCACAATTGCATCATGTTACCAACCCGCACATGATGTCGTTGATCAAGCCGTATTTATGACGCGGATTCCTGTACCTGTCGCCCATCACCCGGAATATCTTGATCTGGCGTATCGCGTGCTCCATGTGAATTCGTACCTTTGAGAGAGCCTGGTTGTACGCCTTTTCCTCGGGTGTGAGTTTGCGGACGGGCTTTCGTTTGACGGCCACCCGTACGTCACAGTCGGGGTACTGCTGCATTCCGGTATAGGATCTGTCCCCAATGTCTATGGTGCGGGTGCGCCCGCCGCTTTCCTGTGGGGCATCTGCATTGTGGGGCAGGTCGGTCGGAAAGACTGCGTTGTCCTGCTGGAATGGGGCAAAGTCGTGCCTGCTGCCCTCCGCAGATGTCGACTTGTGCACTATCAGGCCGTCGTATGTGGTCGTGTACTGCATCTTCATGGTGCGCCTCTTTGCCTTGCCGGCGTAGTATTTTTTCTGCGTCTGGTCGTCCTGTGGCCGGTATACCGGCTGCTCACTGGCGTCGATCAGGACGGCCAGGCCGGGTATGATCTCTTCGAGATCCTCGACGGTCTTGGCCTTGTTGGCCGCCATGTGCGTCTTCCCGGGGAGCGGGACGCACCGCCTCACCGTCGGCCCGGGGTTCGCAATGTCCCTAGACACGGTTGCCTGGCCCACGCCGAAGACCAGTCCCACAAGAATTTGGGCGATATATGTCCGGTAGTAGAACAGGAGCACGAACAGCCTTTCCCACAGTCCAAGGCAAACCGGCGTCCTGCTCACACGCCGCGCTTTCTGGACTTGCTGTTGAGTCTGGCGAATTCGGACTCACCATACAGCTTGGCAACCTCCGCGTACAGCGAATCAAACTGCTGGGGCGACATGCCTGCCATGGCCCTGGATATCCTGGGGCTCCAGAGCCTTCTCGTAGGTCGGCATGCCTCTTGAGTGGAGATCACAACCACTTTACCATGTCGGAGCCCGCCGCCCCGGAGATAGTCATGTTGTCCGGGCGCGGACGCGGCTGCCCGTGCTCGTTCTGGCCTGTCTATGGCCCCCGGATGCCCCAAATTGTGCCGGAGGCAGGCTGGAGGACCGCCTGCGGCTAATTACAAATCATGTCTATTATTGGACCAGTAACAGGTGCAACTGGGGGTACATGTCAGGCCTGAAGGCGTTCATGCCGTCACAGTGGGCCGCTGACATCCCGGTTCTTCATAGACTGCGAAGACATCCATAATCTATCAACGTTAAAATAAATACGCATGGCCGTTCCGCGCATGCGCGTCTGTGTGCTGATATCAGGCCGCGGTTCCAACATGGAGTCCCTGATAAGGAACGCCGATGGCTACACGATCGAGGCGGTCATAAGCAACAAGCCGGATGCGGCGGGACTCCGGGTTGCCGATGGGTTGGGCGTGCGGTGCATGGCGGAACCGTCGTTGGACGGAATACGGGATATGATGGACGGCATGCGTCCGGATCTGGTGTGCATGGCCGGATTCATGCGGATACTGCCTGCAGACCTCACCGAACGCTACCGCGTGATGAACATACATCCGTCGCTGCTCCCGCAGTATCCGGGCTTGCGGGCCGTAGAACAGGCGCTGAACGACGGCGCGACCAGCAGCGGCTGTACCGTGCACTTCGCGGACAGCGGCGTGGACACCGGCAAGATAATCGCCCAGGCGGCGGTCCAAGTCGCGCCGGGGGATACGTCCGACACTCTGGCCGCCCGCATACTGGAGTGGGAACACAGGCTGTATCCAGAGGCGGTCCGGTGGTACGCCGCCAGATTGGCAGCAGAGGGCGGCGGCGGGCCGGCCGTGCGTGGGCGGGATCGGCAGATGATACGGACGGCAGAGCCGGAACGTGCAGCGTCGCACGCAGCGGAGATGGGCGTGGCGTACGTTAGGCGGGACGGTGACTCGTACATGATAAGCGCCGAAAAACCCACTGTTCCGCCGTACGTGGCGGTCGTGCCGGGAGACGGCGTCGGCTTGGCTCTTGAGCGCGTAAGGCGGCTAGCGGCGACGGATGGCAGCGCCTGACTGGAATGCCGTCGCATAATGCCACCCGCCCATCTGTAGCGCCAATCGGAGCGCCGGGGGGGGGGGAGTGAGGCTTGGAATATTACAGAGCGTGCCTTCTGAAGATGTGCATTCGTCTGCGCGGGGCGCTTATGCCTGCGCCGCCCCGGAGGAAACCTTTCTGGCCTGTGTTATCTCTATCTCTACTGCCTCCAGCGGATCCTCGACACGGTTGCGGCGAATCGCGAACATCTTTGGCTTCTCAAAGTCCTTGGTGCAGTCTGGGCAGGCGTACACCAGTACGCGGTACTCGTTGGGGGCCTTGGGGTTGGAGAGGCGCGCGTAGTACACCAGCCGCGCGCCGCAGTCGACGCAGTAGCGGTTGGCTCTTCTGGTTCGCGCCATTGGGACGGGTGCGCGCCGGGCGCTTATCAGCACTAGGGTCAAATGTTCTGCACCATAGGGTAAACCGGAGTGACAGGAATGGCGCCGCCCGACAGATTTGAACTGTCGACCAACGGATTAACAGTCCGGTGCTCTGCCAGGCTGAGCTAGGGCGGCGGCACAATCCGACTCCAACGATGACAATTTAACCGTTTGTCACCCTGCTATGCACATTAAGGCGCACCACCAGAAGACTTCCAAAGAGAGCTTGCGGTACCGGTCCGGCTGTTTCCGCATATCATGGGGCATGATCACGCCATGCGGCGTGCTAAACCATCTAGTCTGTGCCCGTGCGCTTGTCGTACACGTATATGCCGTCCAAAAAGACGCGGTGATCCTTGTTCTTGATGCGGGTCTTCAGCTGTATATTGGCCGCCGTCTGGGTTACGTCCGTCAGCACATGCCCTGTAACTATGACATCATCACCTTGGGGGTCCACCTTGGCCGAGCCGTGTATGCGGGCAACACGGGGGGCCCGCTCACCCTGGAAATTCTCGATGAGGACCGAATCCCCCTGCACCTTCACCGTGATGGGGAAGTGGGCGTACACGATCTTCATCTTGACGGTGTATCCCTCCATGACTCCCTGGCAGAGGTTGCCCACTAGAGACCTGGCCGTGTTAAGTATGGCGTAGTCGCGCTTGCGAGATCCGCCGGCCCTGAGCGATACGGCATCCCCTGACACGCCTATCTTGACGGGGATCTTGCGGAAGCTCTTGATGGCCCTGCCCCGGGGGCCGTCCACAACCAGCATGTGTCGGTTGAGACTTACGGTTACCCCCTCGGGAACCGGAACCGACGTGGTCAGCTTCTCCGCCTTAATAGGCATACCCGATCAACAGTCCTCCCAAGCCCAGATTGGCGGCCTCATGGTGCGACATGACCCCCTGATTGGTGGTCACCAGCAGTATGCCTCGGTCATACGAGGGCAGATACTGCTGCTCCCACCGGCCGTACTCGCCCTTCTTCACCTTGAAGCGTGGTGATATGGCTCCGCACTTGGTTATGCGGGATCGAAGCTTGATGAGGAACTTGCCGCCCCGGTTGTCCTCTACGTGTTCCCAGTCTCCGATGTAGTCGTAGCGCTGCAGGGTTTTGAGCACCTCGCCGCCATGCTTGGAGGTGGGCAGGACCGTGCACTGGCGCTTTCGGCGCACCTCGTTGTTGTATATGGTAATGAACAGGTTTGCTATGATGTTGGTGGCCGGCATTATCACATCACCTGTGTTTGTGGAAGCCCAGCGAGTTGGCCACTTCCCGGAAGCATCTTCGGCATATCATGAGATCGTATTTTTGTATCACCGCCGTGTAGTCCCCGCACCTCTTGCACCAGCGCGAGCCGCGCCCGAAGTTGTGCTTTTTGCGCCCTGTAAACTCATAGGAGCGGTCCTTCATACTATCTCCACCCCAAACTTCTCGACAAGATAATCCTTTGCCTCCTCCTTGGATATGATGTGACCCCTTCCAACACTGGCCTTGTGGCGGCTACGAAACCGTATGCCAAATCCGGGCCTTGTCAGCGTCACCGAGATGTCCAAGCCCAGTATGCCTATCTTGGGATCGTACTTGACTCCGGGAATGTCGATGTGCTCCCGTATTCCGAAGGAGTAGTTACCGAAGTCGTCGAACGAGCGGCCCTTTGCAACGTTTCCCCTGGACTCCAGAAGTCTTTTGAGCAGGTCGACGGCCTCGGTGCGCCTCAGCGTCACCGAAACGCCGATGGGCTCCCCCTTCCGCACCCCCCAGTCCCTCTGGGCCGTGCGGGCATTGCGGACGGTCGGCTTCCGACCGGATATCTGCTCCAGTGCCGCCTTGGCCGCGTCTATGGCGTCACCGGAGCGGCCCACGCCCATGTTCAACACTACCTTTTCCAAGCGTATCTCTCTCATGGGGTTGGTCTGGCTCATGAGTCGTCCACCCTTATCACCGGAGCGTCTGCTCCCACTGCGATGAGCGCGTCTGTGGGAATCTCTATGGTCCTCTCGCCCAGTGAGACCGTGGCCCTCCGGGGCAGGATAAACGTGCCGTCCTCTATGCCGTCTACCCGGCCGGACATGCCGGCGTTGGCGCCTTGGACTACCAGTGCCTGGCATCCAGGCCGCAGAGGTATGGTCTCGGTTATCTCCTGCTGTGGGATGCGCAGAAGGCAGCTGTCACCTACCCTGACGTCGGCGTCTGATATTATGGTGCGGCCATCGTGGAATCCAAGAGCCGTACGTCCGCCCTTTATGGTGACCTTGCTGGTGACCTTGACCAGCTTCCTGTCGGCATCCTCGGGAGGTATGGTTATGGGCTGGAGCAGTTTGCCGCGCAGGGGCACCATGCGGTACGCGTCCCTGACGTTCTCCAGCTCCACCACATCCATGAGTCCTATTCCGTGGTGGAGGGACTTTCTAATCACTCCGTCGACCTTTACCTTTCCCCCATATATGGAAGACTTGGCCTCCCGCATGGTGTATACCACGCCCAGCATGTCACGCAGAAAGACGGCGGCGGGCACCGAGCGGGTCCGAGGGTGCGAGCCCGGGCGGGACGCCACCACGAATCTCTTGTCCTTGCGGTGTATTCCCCAAAACGTCGGGGCCATCTGTCTCTTGAGCTTCTTGCTGCCAGATATGCTGACCATTATGCCTTCTCCTCCTCATTGTTAGGGGACTTTTTGCCTTCCCGGGCATCGTCGCCCGGCGACTCCGGAGGCTCCGCTGTTTCTCCCTCTCCGGAGGCGTTCTGGCCGCCGTCCTGCGGCTCACCGACACCCGACGGTTTTATCGACTGCTCTGCCGGGCGTATCTCCTCCCTTCTCTCCGGACTGGCATCCTTGGACTTTGCCTTGTGCCCCTTCATTTTGGCGGCCCGCCACTTGTCGTCCATATTCAGGGCCGTAACCAGAAGGTTGGAGGGGTGTATGTAGATGTCCAACTTTTCGCCGGCGGACTTCTCCATCTTGATACCGCCGATTGTAACTCCCCGGGAGGGGTCGACCTTGTCCACCCTGCCGTTCACGCTCCGGTACTCCCCCCTGAGCACGGTGACAGAGTCGCCTGCCACGACCCGGACGCTGCGGGTGTGATGAGCCTTTCTGAGATCCCCTGAGATGTGTGAGGCCATCAGTTTGCTGCGCAGCGCCAAGGACGGGTGGTGCATGGTGCGGTTCCTGATCTTTGAGGGCTTCATCTCATATCACCGTGGAGGCAGCGTTGGCAATGCGGGGCCATTTCTCGGATGCTTCGGCCGCGACGGGCCCCTTTATACCTGTCCCCTTCATCTCGCCCTCGGCGGAGACTATGACAGCAGCGTTATCCTCAAAACAGACGCGTATCCCGTTGAGGCGCCTGACGGGGTACTTTTGGCGTATGATAACGGCCCCGTGCACCTGCTTCCGGAGCTCGGCGGGTCCCTTCTTTACTACGACGTTGCAGTAGTCGCCCACGGCGGCGGCCGGGAGCCGGGACACCCGGGTCTTGGTCTTGTGTACCATGACCACCTCGAGTATCTTGGCGCCGGAGTTGTCGGCGCAGACTATGTTGGCACCCACCGGTATGGACTTGGTTACGTATGGGCGGAACTCCTCGACGCCCTTGCCAGCCTGCTTTGCCATGCTATCGGCGCACCTCCACCACCACAAAGGATACGGACTTTGCCAAGGGGCGGCATTCTGCGGCCAAGACGCGGTTCCCCTCCTCTATGTCAAGGCACTCGGGAGCGTGGGCGTGGACAGTGCTTTTGCTGCGGGCGTACCTCTTGAACTTGCTTATGTACACTGGCGACTCGCGCTGTATTGTTATGGTTTTTTTGGCCCGGGTGCCCGTCACGATCCCCTCGAAGATCTTGCCCCGAACAGGCAGGCCGGCGTGGAACGGGCAGTTGGAGTCGGTGCATGCGCGCTCCGGGCTGGGTACGTCCATACCGATCATGGTCCGGTCAGCCTCTCGTGGAGCCGGCCATGCAGCTCCTCTCCGGATACGTACTGTCCGCCAATTAGCAGCGTGGAACCCTGCTTGGGTATCCATCGGGGGCCTTTTGCGGTCTGCAACACGAGCATATGTTTTGTCTCGTCGATAACCGTTCCATTTAATCCTACCAAGCAATGGTTGGAGGAGCCTGTCACCGCCGCCCGGCGCCGCAGAATCATTGATTTCTCAACTCCGTGAGCCGGGTCATCATCCGTGCTATGTCGCGGCGCATCGGCTTTATCTTGCCAACGTCCTTTCGCATGGTGCCCTTGGACGCATCCGTGTGCATCTTGGCAAGTTCCCCCCGACTCTCCTGGATGCGCGCCAGCAGGTCCTTCTCGCTCATCTCCCGGATGGACTTCATGCTGGTGCGACTCAATCTGAAGCCTCCTTGTCTGGTTTAGCGGTGTCGGCAGATCCGGGGTCGTCGCCAGCCCGATCGTTCAGGGAAAACTCGGGGGAAAAGTTCTCCTTATGGGCTATGCGGATGCGTATGCCGATCAGGCCCATGGGTGTCTGGACGTGGGCGATGTCCTCGTCCACTATGACTTGGGCGTGATGTCCGGCGCGGGGGAGTATGCCGGCAGTGTGCTTCTCGAAGGAGGATCTGTCGCCCCGCAGCTTGCCCGAGACGGTTATCTGCACCCCCATGGCCCCCGCCTCCATGACTTGGCGGAGCACCCACATCGTGGCCCGGCGGAAGGCCGTTCCGCGTTCTATGTGTGAGGACATCCTGTTGCACATCACACTGGGGGAGAGCTCCGGCTTTGATATCTCCTCGACCCGGATCTGGGGACTCTTGTAGTCAAAATCCTTCTCCAGCTGTTCGGTGAGGGCTCGTATGACCGAGCCCTTGCGGCCTATCACGACCCCGGGGCGCACCACGTACAGCGAGACGCGGGTGCCGGTGGGTTGCTTTTGTATGTCGAAGTGGCTGAACCCCGCCTCTTTTATCTCGCGCCGCAGGTAGTCACGCAGGAGCATCATGTTGTAGTTGTCGCGGATCATCTTCTTAACGGTGGACTGGGCTGACATGCTATAACTCCCTCCCCACTACCTCTACGTGGGTGCGCGCGTCGTTCCGGGGCGTGGTCCTTCCCATGGCCCGGGGCATGAACCGTTTGGTGAGGCCACCCTTGTGTACGGTGACGTTCTGCAACACTATGCGATCTATGTCCATGCCCTTGAACTCGGCATTGGACTCTAGGTTGGCGAGCAGGCGCAGTATCTCGCCGGCGGCCTTGACGGGGTAGCGGCCGGCCATCACTCCGGGATCGGAACGGTGCCCCACCTGTTTCTTGTAGCGGCGGAAGGGGACGGCCCGGGTCTTGTTTACGACCTCGTTGAGGTAGTCCTGGGCGCGCTCCAGACTCAGACCGCTTATGGCCCGGCCGATCTCGCGGGCATGTTTGTGGGATATGGTATTCTCCCGCATGGATGCCCGGACGTCGGTCTTGGGGTCGTAATACTGGTATGCGTACCGGAACCGAGCCATATACATCACTTCAGTGGTACGTACAGGCTGGAACGGGATGCCCCCACGCCCGGCGAGCCGTGCGTCACCCTCTTGTTTGTAATGACATACTCGCCTATGTACCGCCCGATCATCTCCGGGACGATAGTAACGGGTACGAATTCCTTGCCCGAGTACACCTCTATGGTGATTCCAACCTGATATGGCAGTATGATGAGATCCCGCAGGTGTGTTTTTATGGGTCCGCTCTTGCGGCCTGCCTTTACGGCCTTTATGTCCTCTATGAGCTTGCGCCGGTCGTCTGATATGCCGTGGGATATGTACCTGCCCAAGGTGCGTCGCTGTCGGGCGTTGAACAGCTTCAGCTGGCGGTCCAAGGACATCTTCTCCAGCCTCTCCAGCGGAATCCCCCGGTACTCGAACTTCTTAACCATGGCGCCAGCATTCTCCGTCCATATTATAGCATTCCCATCTTTGTGGCCAGATCCCGGGCCTTCTCGCTGTCGGCGAACTTTACGAATGCCTTCTTACCGTATATGGTGTGGGCCGTGTTGACACCAACGGGCCTTTCCTTGTACAACACCGAGACCGCCTCCACTATCTGTGTCTTGGTGGCGTCCCGAGATACAATGAGGCATATGCGCGACTCGTTGGATGCCAGCTCGAACGTCCTCTCGGTGATGTGGGGGTGCATTATGATGCGGTTGGCCTGCACCACGCTCATGGGCGAGGCGCTGTGGACGCGGGGATGCCGGTAGAATCCGCCAGTCATTGCACGGTCTCCATTACACGCAGGTGCGTCGACGCCATTTTGGACAGGACGGTCAAGGCCGATTCCGAGTATACGGTGAGCCTGGCCGGCTCAGCACCGGGGGCCATGTCCAGTACGCTGATGTCTGATGCCCGCTTGCACTCCACGCCGGGCACCGTCCCGCACGCGCGTGCCAGCGCCGTACCGTCGGATACCACAAACAGGATGCTCTTGCCGGTCTTCTTGGACCGGCCGCGCAGGGCCGACTTGCCGGTCCGGCTCCTCCGGAATTGCAGGCGCAATACGTCCTGGTACAGGTCCAGTGACTCCAGCAGGGCTATGAGGTCCTTGGTGGTGCCTATCTCTTCCACCGAGTCCTGCACCACTATAGGGAACGATTCCACCCCGCCGGTGCGATGGCCCCGGGACCGTATGGCTTCGCCTATGGCGGTTCCGGCGATGGCCGAGCAGAGGGCCAAGCGGTTCTCCTTCTTGTTGAGCCTCTTCCAAGTGACCTTGGCCGCTTTGGGTGGGTGCGCCTGCCGGCCTCCCCTGACCGATGCGACGCCACCGGCCTGGCCCTGCCGACCGCCCCCTCCACCGCGCATCTTTGCTATGCGGGAGACCCCGCGGCCCGTGGGCGGATCGTTGGAGCGGGCCACCACGTCCATACCCGCGGTGGGGTGCCTCCCCTGGGGCTGGTATCTGTGGGAGTCCAAGTTTATGAAGGCCTTGCGGATGAGGTCCCGGCGGAACGGCGTGGAGAAGAGTGGGGGAAGCTCCGCCTCGCCGACTCCGGCGCCGCTGGCATCGTATACGGGCACCCTCATACCACCACTTCCAGTATGCGCGGCTCGACGATCTTGGCAGGCTCGTTGCGGATCTGGGCCCGCAGCTTCACCAGCCTTTTGTAGGTGCCGGGCACCGACCCCTTGAGTATGATGTAGTCGCCCCGGATGTCTCCAAAGTGCTTGAAGCCGCCGGGCGGGCCCACCATCTCACCGACCTCCGCCTCACCCATCGTCATTATGCGTTTGTTGTACTCGACGCGCTGATGGAATCCCATCTGGCCGGCCCGGGGGACGGTGTACATCACGTACTGGGGCGATATGGGCCCCAGGCTTCCCAGCTCCCGGACGGACTTGCGGGACTTGTGCTGTTTCCGCTTGGCGCCGTACCGCTTGATGACGCCCTGCCACCCCTTGCCCTTGGTGATGGCGGCCACGTCCACTGCGCCCCCGGTCTTGAAGGTGTCAGATACCCTGACGCTCTTTCCCAGCAGATTGGAGACGTAATTGACGCGGGCATCCACGCTGCCTCCCTCGATGGGGGCCTCGAATATGTACGGCTTCTTCTGCTCCAAGCCCGCATCCCGGGGCACCACCGCCACTATGGCGCATATGCGCCTTAGGTTGGACGTGTCTTGCGACCTCCGGACGGCCGCCTCGCCAGTGTGCAGGGTTATCTTCTTGGTTATCTTTTTGGGCAGATCCTCCGCAAATATGTCAAACTCCGCGTGGAGTCCGTTGGCGTCCTTGGAGTAGCCGCGCCATCCCACAACGGTGAGCGGGGGTGTGACCACCAGCGTCCCTAGGCTGACCAGCTGCTTGCCGGCGTTGGGCGTCTTTTCGCGGTCGTCTATGCTCACCACCTGCAGGCAGCCGGCCTTGAAGCCGCAGTGCACCAGCATGCGGGGCTCATCACCGGATACTGTGGGATAGCCGCGTATGCGCGCCTCCATGCTCTTGGCCCTCCCCCGGGGCAGGTACGCCAAGCTTCCGCGGCGCGGCTGGCTGTGCTTACGGTGGCCCATTGTAGGAGTGGGGAATGGCCGACTCCATATATACCGTAGGAAAACCGGCGAACTGATCCGAAATATGTCCCGACCATCCCCCATAACGCGCCATATTTTCAGGCAAGGGCCAGACGTCAGGGGTTCAGAATTTGGATCATGTTCCAGATGGTGATGCCGCCTATTGTGGCGCATACGGCTCCCACACACATGCACAAAACCAGAAAGCCGCGCCCCTTCACGTGGCCGCCGCCCCCATGTTCAGTACGGTCAGGGTTCCCAGCATGGCCTCCTCCAGGCGGACCGTGCGGGTGCGCTGCCGGGGAAAGAAGTTGAGCCGGATCATGTTCCGGCCGCCCAGCCGCCCCCCGGCTATCTCATGGACATCCCTCTCGGGGGATCCGAAGACCACCAAGGTCGCGGAGTCGCTCCCCACATACCGGGATATGCGGCGGGGGGTGGCCGCGTTGCCGGTCCGGGTGGCTATTATGACGCCGCCGTTCCACTCGCGCACCGTCTGGGTTATGCTGCCCCTCTCCCGTACGGCATAGCCCCAGTAGTGGGGGATCTGATCCCGAGGTATTGCGGCCGGCCTGGGATCCGGATGGCCGGAGCCGAACCTGACCGAGACCCGGCCGTCACGGCCCCTCCCGGGGAGCGGCAGAAGCTTTCCTATGCCTACGTCCACGTACCTGGTTCCGCGGACGGTGACCGCCAGACCCTCCCGGATCTCCCCTTCCCGTATGGTGCGGGGGTCCGGCGAGGCGTCGTGGCTGGGTATGCCCAGGGGATGCAGGGCCCCGGCGAACCTCAGGTTTGCCGTCTTGGGGAATATGCTCCTACGCAGGAACTGCGGCGTCTCTAGGTACCGGAGGGTGGCCACCAGCAGGGATCGGTCGGCGACGTTGTCGCCGTCGCGGTACACCAGTATGGCATCGACACCGAATACGGCGGCGCACCGGGCCATCTGGGACACCATGCGGGACTTGTCCAGCTTGGTGGAATGCTCAGAGAGAGCCGAATCGGGTATCGCCACCGACAGGCGCACCATATCACTCGGCAGGCTTGTAGGCGGTCTTGGCGGACTCTGTATACGCCGCTATGTCTGACGGGCCAACCTCCCGGTAGTTGTCCCCGTCTATGTGGGCCATCCGCATATGCTCGCCGCCGTCTTTCGCCTCGCTGGCCTCTCTGATGGCCGCAATGGCCAGTCTGGATGCCTCCTCCATGGATAGTCCGGCCTTGTACTCCTTCTCCAAGAACGGGGTGGCCCGGTCCGAGTCACGCCCTATGGCGATGGCGTCATACTCGATGTAGGTGCCGCTGGGGTCTGTCACAAACAGGTGTGGGCCGTCGGTGTTTATGCCGCCCAGTATCAGGGCCACGCCAAACGGTCTCACCCCAGCGAACTGGGTGAACTGCTGGGACTGGTCGGCCAGGTGCTTTGCCACAGTCTCCACCTCGACCTCCTCATCGTATATGAGATGGTTGCTCTGCGCAAAGAACCTGGCGTTGTCCGCCTGACTCCGGGCGTCGGGTATGTATCCAGCCGCGGCAAGCCCTATGTGGTCGTCTATCTTGAAGAGTTTTTGGGCCGACTCGACGATCTGCAGCTTCCGGGTCTTCTCCTCTACGGCTAGCACCACGCCGTCTGTGGCCTTTATGCCCACGGCTATGGCGCCACGCCGGACAGTCTCTATGGCGTACTCGACTTGGTACAGCCGGCCGTCCGGCGAGAAGACCGTGATGGCCCTGTCGTAACCCTGCTGCGCCGGAAGCATGGGTTCCAAACCCTGCCGAGATTAATTTAAGTCATGCCAATGAGCGGTTTGGTGCCGTACATGCGACACGTATTCGAGGTGTCCTTTGCGGGGCACCCCAACGTCAGGTCCACGCACCGCACCACCACAGAGATAACCGTGGAGCCCTCGCTCACCCCCCGGGGCGACTGCATAGTAGGCGTGGGTGCCGGTGCCGGGTGCGCCGGACTTCCGGCAGACGTGAAGGGCGCCCTCCGGCGCGCCGGCAGCCGGGTCCGTGTCACCATTGCGGTGGGCCAAAACAGCTTCGTCATACGCGGGCGCGGGGATCCGGGGCTGTCGCTGGAGCACCCCACAGACATGGTGGTGCGAAAGAGCGACTTTCTGTGTCCCCGGACGCTGGCGGTGGGATGCGATGCAGCATCCGTCGACATGCCCCGGGAGATGGTGCGGGACCTGCGGCGCGGCGCGGGCGGCGTGCTGGTTATAGAGGTGGACGCGCCCTAGGGTGTGCAGGAGCTGTCCGCTCCGTGGCGGCGGCATCTGCATACAAGATTGGGTTTTATAGTATGGCGCACCCTTACACCACAATGGGCCGGATGACCAAGGCGTTTGTGGTGGCGCCCTTGGCGGTCTTTGCCGCCATAATATTCGGGTTTGCCATATACAACACCCTGTGCAAGAACTCCAGCGTGGCCGTACTCAACTGCTGATGTGCCTGAGATGTCAAATCTACGCGACTTGGCAACGATGGATGCGCTCGCGGAGTAGGCCGGCGCGGAGTGGAAGCCGTGGGCAGGTGGATGCAGCGGCCACTGGTGGGTGCGCGGTGGACTATATCTTCAGGCCATACAGATTAGACGGTTCAGACGCGCCGCCGGTTTCATATACGACAAGCGCCCATATGCGCAGCGGTGGCCAGGCGAATAACACTAAACCTTCCGGAGGGGTCAGGTCCGGAGGATGCGGCGAGGCTGCAGGAGTACGTGGAGCAGATGCCCATGGACGTGGTGCTGTCTGGACTGGAGTTTGCTCGGGCCCGGTGGCGCCTGCAAGACTCGGGGGCGCTCCGGGTGGGTCGCAGGGGGATAGTCGAGGGCGAGGTGCACGCGGTCACCCCCGAGCAGGCGCGCTGGCGCCTGGGCAACTGGAAGATCATGATAGCCGACTACCGGCGGCGAGGCTACAGCTACCCAACCATATGCCGTATCAAGAAGAAGCTGCGCGAGAGGGCCGGCTGAGTCACACCGCGACGGGACCGACGGGGGTTCGGCTGGAACTGGCGGGCGCCCTAGGCAGCCTCCTCTGGGGGTCAAGCGCCTGCTCGGCCAATCCTTGTGGGACCTCGGGTATGACGGATCTGGCCTCCTGAGCTATTACGGAGTAGGCCTCGTCCATGACGTTCTGGGCCTCCTGGTTCCGGATTGCCTGCGGGGAGATGGCTTCCTCTGACTGCATGCGGGAGCTGGTTATCAGATCTCCCATTATTCCGGAGAGGTCCTGCACGGAGCTGGCCGCCTCGGGCATCATTCCTGCTATGGACGGCCCCAGATCCCGGATCACCGACATGCAGGGACTCAGCGTCACAACTATGTCGCCCAGCTCTGAGACGGTGTTGAGCCTCAGCTGTATCTGCTCCATGGAGAGCTTGGCCCTACTCACCATCCCCTTCATCTTTCGCACCTGGACGAGCTCGTTGGCGTACATCTGGGCATACCTGTCGTTGCGTGTGCGCTGCGCCGAGATTATCCTGCCAAAGAGCTGCTCCTCTTTTGCGCGGAGCTTCTCGTCGATGGCCCGCAGCTGCGATATGGGCGCGTCCAGTCGCCGCTGCGCCTCCTCTACCTTCTTGGAGAGGGGCATGTCTGGCTTTACGCGCCCCAGCATCTTGGATATGCCGTCGCCCTTCTGCCTTCCGTTCCATGAGTCTCCTATCATTGTGTGTACGGTGGGACTTGGCCGCTTGGCCTAAAAAGTGCCTGTGTAACCGCACCCGGCTTGACCGCGGTGACGGGGGGAGTGGTTACACTTAGCCGAATGTATACGTGAATATCTCGACCCCCGGGCCCGACACCCGCAGCTCCAGGAGGTGCTGGCCGGCGGCCTCCGAGGTCACAATGTTGTAGAGATCCGACTCGGATACGGTCACGGTGTGGCCGTCCACGCCGGTCCCGGCGTGTTCGGGGGTGATGGGTTCACCGTCCAGGTACACCTGTATGGTGCCGGAGCCGGCGGCCACTATGTTGACCTCCTTGGCCACATACACCAAGTGGACGGCGCCCTCGGACGACTCCAGGCGCATGCTCTCGGGGCCGTTACGCCATGTACCCTCCATGTAGAACATGTGAGTCTGTAGCGCGTCGGGGGCCGCATACGTCACTATATTGTTGGGCCTGAACCCTTCGTCGTTTCCTAACTGTGACCGCCCGAAGGCCAGCTGGTACCCCAGGTAGAGCTCCGGCGTGCGCGAGCGCGTGTGCTCGAAGGCCTCTATGTCCACCAGATCCCCGTTGGTGGGCATCCGCTCGTTCATGGCAGATGCCCTCTCTACCAGCAGCTGCTGTATGACCTCCTCGGTCTTCTGGTAGGCTCCCTCGCCTATGTGGTCGTACCTTATGTATCCCTCGTGGTCGGCTATGTACTTGCGCGGCCAGTAGCGGTTCTCAAAGGCGTTCCATGTCTCCCAGTCGTTGTCCATGACGACCGGGTACTCTATGCCGTACTTTTCGACGGCGGCCCGAACATTATCCGGGTCCTTCTCAAACTCGAACTCGGGACTGTGTATTCCTATGATGAGCAGTCCCTGGTCCGAGTACTTTTCGTCCCAGGCGGTGATGAACGGCAGGGTCCTCAGGCAGTTTATGCAGGAGTACGTCCAGATGTCGTACATCACCACCATGCCCTCTATGTCCTGGGACAGGTTCTCGGGCGTGGTGTTGATGTACTCCGCTATGCCGACTATGTCGGGGGCGGTGCGGAACCCGGACTTGTCGATGGGCTCTCCGGGGGCGGCCGGGACGACCGGTTCGGACTCGAACCCGGAGAGGTATGCGCTCATGGCCGCGATGGCCGCCGCTATCGCAACGCCCAGCACTATTGCGGTCTTTAGCTCTCCCCTCACGATATCACCCCAGTGCGATCAGCTCGTTGAGCAGCGGAAAGTTGGCCAGGTACGCCAGCTGGTTGGTGTACACAAGTATGCCCAGCACTATGATAAACGCCCCCAGGATCAACGAATAGTACTTCATGTGCCGGCCCATGGCCCGGATTATTCTCTGTGCCCTGGAGATGAAGACCGCCATGAGTATGAAGGGTATGCCCAGGCCCAGCGAGTACACCAGCAACAGGTTGAAGGCTACCGCCGGCGTGGTGGCGGCCAGGGTGAGTATGGTCCCCAGTATGGGTCCCACGCAGGGCGTCCATCCCACTGCGAATGCCAGCCCGAAGACGAACGAGAGCGGGTACGACGCCTTTTGGCGACGCACCAAGAACTTTTTCTCCATGTTCAGCGAGTTTATTCTGGTGGAGAGCATCAGAAACGCGCCAAAGCCGATTATTATGATGCCGCCTATCTGGTTGAGTAGGCCGATGACCTCCCCTCCGACACCCAGCAGCACGCTGTTTATGGCCACACCGATCATCGAAAAGACCACCGAGAATCCCAGAACAAAGAAGACGGCGTTCAGCACTATGTTGGTGCGGTTTACCGTGACAGTGCCCCCTTCCGAGCGGTTGATCTCCCCCAGTGTGGTGCCCGAGATGTACGCCAGAAAGGCCGGTATCATGGGCAGTATGCAGGGGGCCACAAACGAGCCCAGCCCTGCTAGGGCAGCCACCGCTATCGTCACGTCCGCCAATGAACATATGATGCGGCTCCGAACATAAAAATGTGTCGTGGTATCGGGAACTGTTTTTGAGATACGAAAAGTAGCTCCGCCTCCCGGCTTTTGGGACCATGCCGTACATATGCGGCAGCGCCGCTTTGGGCTAGAGCCTGCACATACGCCACACCAGAAACGGCATGGAGGACAAGCCGAAGAAAGGCGGGAGGGGCAAGCGGGCGCGCCGCAGATACATACACCAACTGCATGATGCGCGCCCCACGCTCGGACAAATTCGGAGGGTACCGTAAGACGTGACTCGACAGGCGGAACCATTCGGGTTATACATCGGGCCGCGGCTCGGCGGCCGAAACCAGCTGGAATACCAGTATCTTGGCAGGCGTGGTTGCCGCGTCGGCGCGGTATGCAGGATGCCCCGACGGACATGCACTAGTACCGGCGGGTCCCGCGGCTACAGCTCTTGGATTGTGCGGAAGAGCGTATCCCGCTGCACGGGCCGACGTCCTATCTCACGCACTATGCCGGCCAGCTCATCGACAGACGAGTCTGTGGGCTTTCCGGCGGCCCGGTATATCTCCTCGGAGAAGGCCGTGCCCACCATGTCGTTGCAGCCATACGATAGGGCCACCTGCGCCATCTTCTTGCCGTACGCCACCCAGTACACCGATATGTTGTCCAGCGCCCCGGCCAGCATCAGACGGGAGACTGCCAGCACCCTCAGGTCGTATATGGATGAGCACTCCTCGGTGACCAGCCCCTCCTGTTCCAGTTCGGTGTTGTCCAGGCTGAACTTTAGTGGGATGAACGTGATGAAGCCGCCGGTCTCCCTCTGCAGCTCCCGCACCTTGATCAGATGGTCTATGACGTGCTCGGGGTCCTCTATGTGCCCGTACAGCATGGTGACGTTGCTACGAATGCCGAGCCGGTGGGCCTCTGCTATGGTATCCAGCCATTCTTGGCCGGTGCATTTGCCCCGGATTATGCGGCCGCGTATGTCGGGATGGAAGAGCTCGGCCCCGCCCCCGGGCATCGTGTCCAGACCGGCGTCCCGGAGTCGCTCCAGTATGCGGCGTACGGGCGTCTTGGAGAGCTTGGACAGGTAGAATATCTCAGCGGCGGTGAATGCCTTGATGTTGAGGTCAGGGTGCCGGGACTTGATGGTGCGCATCATCTCCTCGTAGTATTCCAGCGGCAGGCTGGGGTGGAACCCGCCCACTATGTGCACCTCGGTGGCGCCCATCTGTACGGCGGTGGCCACCCGCTGCTCTATCTGGTCGGGTGTCAGGGTGTAGGCGTCGTCGTCGCCCTTCTTGCGGTAGAAGGCGCACATCTGGCAGCTGGCGGCGCAGACGTTGGTGTAGTTCATGTAGTACGAGGCGGCAAAGGTAACGTCGTCGCCGACGCGCCGCTGCCGCGTGAGGTCGGCCACCGCCCCGATGACATGCAGGTCCGCCGACATCAACTCCATCCCGTCTTGGAACGTGAGCTCCTCGCCGGCCAATGCCTTCTCCAATGGCTCAGAGTGCTTGACCAGCTGCAACATGTACCGTGGTGCGAGTCGCCGTTATATTCCTTGAGGGGTGCTGGGCCTTGTCAAAAAACGAGTCTGCCAAGACCCGCCGGAGGCCAATAGGCGGGATGTTTCAGTGTCCGAGAACAACCCACGACTGCCGCCGGATGCCGTCTGGAATGGTCCCGGTCCAGATCCGGGACGGCCAAGCGCGCATTTGCCGGGCCAAGACACTGGCCGACTGGTTCTTCGTGCAATTCGCTGGGTTTTGGATAAGGCTCCTGTCGACTCACAAGACAAATAGAGGGTCGGTAGTTTGTGTACGTGTGAATCCCTTCCGCGATTGCACGGTGTACTATGAGCCGCACAGCATTGACCGAAGTGAGCAGAGGAGCATATCGTCGTTGGATATAGACAAGATCATTAGGGAAGGCAGGCCCGCCCGTGAAAGGGACAACATATACAAGATCCGACTGGGTGAGTGGATGGTGATAGTTAGGCTGTACAGGTGCAATGTTGTGGTCGATACGGCATATCGGTCTTGACGTGCATGGCAGGATCAGCATCCGAGATCCTCGAAAGTCCGGCCGAAACTAGCCGAGATCCATATTGGATATCACGCTTTCATGCACACTATGCGTGTCAGAATACTTGATTAGGAGTAGTGGATCCCCGAGAGCGTTGTACACGTTTGGATAAACCACTGCTTTAACCAGCGTCGACTTGGTCCTTAGTATCAGCGGCGGATCCTTGGCTAGAACGTACTCGTTCCATGGCTCCTGTCGGTCCTCGTCTGATATGGCGCCTGTTATATCGATCTTTTCGGTATCCGGCAAATCCACATCCGCTACGGGTAGGCTAGGCGTGTTTTTTTTACCTAGGTTGACGAACGACATGATATTCGTACTTTGTACGGCTAGCGGCGGTTCGTCCATCGGACCATCTTGTGTGGGACTGTTCGGCGGCTCAATCACATCGGTAACTATGCTCCCAAAGTTGATGATCCCTCTTGCGAGCTCGTGGTGCACGCTATACCGGTTATAGTCGAACTTTCTCACCCGGAAGATGACCGTCGTGGGCAGGCTATTCATCTCGCCATCAAGATCCGTGTGTCTTTTGCAAATACGATGTGATTCGGAGACGACTTCGCCTTTGGAGACTCGGCTGCCGGCCTGTTGTGTGGAGATCCGGATGTGGCTCTTAGATCTATCTCGCCCATGCTTTGCATAGCCGGCCGTATAAGCGGATTGTCAACGGGGTCCTTGCCTTCGTGCGTTGATATACTGCCGGTGGACTGCCCCCTCAGTACCGGCTCCTGCTTCACCACTATGTGTTCGTCGGGCACGACCAGGCCGTACGCGTCTATGGCAGGCTTCGTATTGTCGAACCCACCTGCAGTCAGCAGAAAGAAGCTGCAGAACTCGCAGCGAATTGAATCATACGCACCTATGTTAAGGCCATCCACAAAAACACAGGACTTGCCAGGTGTCAGCCGAACTCGGCATTGGGGACACCCCAGACTACCGTCCTTTAACTGGATGGCCGGTTCGTCATTACGATTCATGCTCTAGCTTGTTTCCGTCATATATAAGAAACTTGGGCATGGGGGACAGCGTTTCATAATTCTCATGCCTTCCGGCCGCAGGCCGGCATCACGGACCTACCCGGGCCGCCGGGGCCGGCAGGTCGGTAAGTATATAGCGCGCCATATGAATTTGAGGATCATGTCGGGACGGAAAGACCGGGCGACCAACCCCACCCGGTACAACAAGCCCAAGCGGTCGTCTTCTGAGCAGGACGCCAGGAGCGTGGCCCTGGGCAGGTCGCTCGTGATCAGGCTGGATGAGACCACCCAAACATCCCGAGGCCCAGCTGGAGGAGATGAACGTCACGCCACGGATGCAGGTACGCGACTGGGAGGCCCAGCTGGAGGAGATGAACCGCTCCAAGAGGGGGCGGCCGTTCGTATACCCGGACCTGCTGATGGGCAGCATCGCATATCTCCGGTACATGATCGGCAAGGGCTTGCGCATAACGGAGGGCGTAGCGGACGAGATGCTGGGCGGTGGCGTGAAGGGTCCCGACCACATGACCATATGGAGGCGGACATGCGCCCAGGCCGTCTCCATAGAGGGCGACCGCATCACCATAAAGACGACCAACGGCAAGACGCACATTCTGGTGGCCGACTCGACCGGCATAACCACCACCGGCAAGGGCAGGTGGATAGAGCTCAAATGGAACGTAAAGTGCAGCTTCATCAAGCTGCACATCTTGGTAGACGAGGAGTCCCAGAAGATACTGGCGTTCCGCATCACCGACGCCAGCGGGGGAGACGCCAAGAGCCTGCCCGGAATGCTGGACCAGGCCCTGGACAGGCTGGGCATCCCGCTGGAGGACCGGGGCGCGGATCCGGCGGTGTCGGTGGAGGTGGACAGCGTCCCGGCCGACGAGAACACGGTGGAGACGGTAACCGAGTACATGTGCGACTGCGGCTGCTGCCAGCCGGTGGCCGCAGAGCGACGCGTCTCCAAGGTGAAGAGGCCTCCGGTGGCCATCGTGCGCGGCGACGGCGGGTACGACTCCCGGGATGCATTCTCCCACTGCAGAAAGCGCGGCGTGCGCACCACCATACGCGTGCGCATCGACGCCAACTGCCTGTCCGACGGCAAGGACAGGGCCCGGTCCGAGGCCGTCCTGGACCAGCTGGGCGGCGGGTGCACCGCCGCGCGGTTCGCCAGAATGGGAAAGGACGAGCGCAAGAGGCGCCAGAAGGAGTGGAAGGAGAGGGTCGGATACAGCAACAGGTGGATGGTGGAGATCATAATATCCTCGTTCAAGCGGCTGCTGGGCGAGGCGCTCCGGGCGGTGAAGCCCGAGTACATCATGATAGAGGTGGCCACCAAGATGGCCGTGTATAACAAGACCCGGACCGTCATGGGCAGGGCCGTATGGTGAGGCGGGAACTCTGACACATGCACCGCCGGGGCGACTAGGATGCCGCCCCGCGCGGTCCGGGGTCCGCATGGCGGCCGGACTGTCCACGTCGCGTTAGGTCGCGAATTATGAAACGCTGGCGGTGCTGGCGCACCAAGGTATAATTTGGGAGCCGACTCAGGACCGGCATGGTGATGCCACTGGTAGACGAGGACAGGCCAAAGTGCTATGCGTGCCACAAGATGTTTGCCGACGTGGAGTCGCTCCGAAAACACCACAAGTCAGAGCACGGAGCCGCCGTGCCCTCCCGAAAGGAACCGGCGCCTGGCGACGTCACCGTGTTTTGAGGGATAGAGATACCGTCCTACGGTACGGCATCATGCGCATGACCGTACAGGCCTGAGCGCTCCGTCGGTAAAAACACGGCGGAGCATATGAGAGAACGAGATCGGATGGAATTACGCAGCAACCCCTATCCCCACACATCATTTTAATAGCGATGGACTACTAGGAAGAGAACAGGAGGCCAGATATGCGCATTGCACTCACCAGTGTCTTCGTAAGTGACCAGGACGAAGCTTTGAGGTTCTACACGGAGACCCTCGGCTTTGTGAAGAAGCATGACGTCCCTCTGGGGGAATTCAAGTGGCTTACCGTCGTCTCGCCCGATGACCCGGATGGGACCGAGCTTCTGCTTGAACCAAATGACAACCCGGTAGCACAAGAATATCAGAAAGGGATATTTGACCAAGGCATCCCAGCGGCGTCCTTTGGTGTTACGGACATCCGCGCAGAATATGAGAAACTGAGGTCATTGGGTGTATCTTTTACGATGGGGCCAACAGAATTGGCCAACATCACTATTGCAGTCTTTGACGACACCTGCGGCAACCTGATCCAGATAATGCAGACGTAACTACGATCGACCAGACTACCCCGTTTGGGGCGCGGGTGCAATCTAACCCATCCAAACACTTGGTGGGCCTATTTTGACGATAGGCCGAACCGTTTTTGAGATGTGGTTGGGGGATCTGGTATTCACAGCATGTGTTGGTATTGCAGGCACGCCCCCGCTTTCGTGGGAATCTATGGCCTTCGCCGCGGGAGAATTGTATCTGCCGAGGCTCCCAGATTCCCGCTTTCGCGGGAATGACTAGGGCTGATTGGCGTATAGCCAACACACATTGAGAATACCGAGGACGATGTTGCGTTCCCTGTCAGGTGGTCTGGCAAGCCGACGGCAGGGCAGGGGGCTATGACGGAGAATACCGGGTGTTTCTTGGCCGCGGCCGGGTTCTTGTCCTTGTACAAAATATAGACGACTAGCCCGGATGTGACCCCCAGGAATACGTGGGCCGCCCACCACACAATGTGGGGCTTTTCGGCGGCGCGCTCCCTTTCTGGGGGGGCCGCTGGGAGGCGGCATGCCGGCGACGTCCACTTATCCTATGGACAGCTCTATCCCGTCGCCCTTGCTGTTCCAGGCGAATATGTCCTGGTCCCGGTACGGCCACTTTATTATCAGCGACACCAGGCCGAAAAAGTTGTTCAGGTCAGTTATTGATGGCTCGGCCGTCCCCCCCGGGTGCGAGTGCACCGTTCCCACGTAGCTCATGTCAAACGGCAGAAACGAATGCGGAAACCCCGCAAAGGTGGGCCCCGAGTGGCTGAACGGTGGTATGACGAGCCCGTCCACCGTGATGTGGCCGTCGCGGGACTTGCCCTTCACTATCAGGATAGCCTCGTTGGGGTGCCTTATCTTGCTGTATGATATTATGCCGTCCATAGCCTCCCGGCTTATGGTGACGTGCCTCCTAAACTCCCTCTTCTTGAAGAACAATCGGACACGACCCTCGCTATTGGGGACCAGGCCCCTCGTATGTGATGTTGTACTTGGTGCCGGTTAGCCGGAGCAGCGCCCTCTGCACCTCGGTCACCTCGACTGGTATGGTGCGGACGGCCAAGTTTACGGCGGCCATGGTCTCGGCGGCTCTCCGCAACGCCGTCTCCTTGGACTCCTGCAGTGATGACATCTCCCGCTCCATCTCGTGTAGCCGGACCGGCTCGGCATCCGCTATCATCTTTCTGGTCTTCTGGATGTCTGCCTCCGCGCCCTCGACCCTGTCCACGTACCCCTCCATGGACTCCACGGTCTTGGTTATGGCATCGGTGGCCTTGTCCACGTCCTTCACCGATATGGAGCCGCCGACGACCGCCCGGCGTACGTTCCCTAGCAGATCCGTGACCGCCTCAATCTCGCGGCGGTTCATCACATCGTACGGGTTCCGCTGCACCCTCAGGAGAAGGGCCGTCTGTTCCTTGTCGGCGGAGATCCGCTCGTACCTGCCCAGCGGCCTCGATATGCTGGTGAACCGGGCGGCGATCTCCATGGAGAGCCTCGACCTAGCATCCTCGTGCCCCTCCAGCTCGCGACGCATCTCCAGCAGGCGCACGTACCCGTCCGACTCCCGGAACCTTTCCATCTCGGAGGCCAGTTTGGCCATCTGGATGTCCAGCCTGCGTGCCTCGGCCTCGGCAGCGTCGTGCTTCTGGGCATTCTCCCGCACCGAGCCCTCCAGGGACCGCACGTTGGCCACCCCGTTCGCCACTGCATTGGCCACTCCCGCATCGGCCCGGTAGCGTCCGGACAGGCCCAGTATGGACTTGCGGTTGGCCTCCACCTCCTCTAGTATCTGCTTGAGGCGCAGCGCGTACCTTTCGGCGAATATGTGTATCACGCGGGTCTGTTTTCCCAGGATGTTGCCCAGCCGCTTGAGGCGGTGCTCCAGCTCCCCGGCCGCCCGCGCCATGTCGTCGGGGGCGCGGATGGGCTCTATCTCTATGGCGTTCTTCCGCAGGGCGTCCACCAGCATCTTCTTTCCCCGGATGACCAGCGGCTGCATCCTCTTGTCCACATCGTCCATGTCCAAGTCGTCGCGCTCCATCTCCTGTCGTATGCGCGTAAGCTCCCGGATCATGTCGTTGGTGCCGTGGAGTATGTTGGATGCCTCCGTTACTACGTTCTGAGACCTCTTGGCCTGCACCTCCTCGGCGGTGCCGGGCGCCTCCTCCAGCCGTATGCGTGTCACCGTCTCCGCCGGAGGGGGGGCCTTCTTCTTTCCCCAGCCGAACACCATTACCGGGCCATACCCGGTGCACTAAAAAAATCTGTCCCGGCAGTCCGCCGCGCCGCTGCAGCTCAGAATATACTTATTCGGCTCGGCTGGCGATTTGGCATGAGCGCAGCCCCCCGCCACTACGACCTAAAATTCGAGCCGGACTTTGAGGGGTTCACATTCCGGGGGGAGGCAGTCATACACGCCTGGTGCTACGAGCCGCTCACCACCATAGAGCTGGACGCGGCCGACCTAGACATACTCTCCTGCAGGGTGTGGTGCGATGGCAGGCCCGTCGGGGCGTCGGCCCGTGTCCACGGCTCCGAGGAGATGCTCACCATAAGCATGTCCGAGCCGGTCCGGGGGGAGTGCATCATCAGCGTACAATACACCGGGATGCTCAACGACCGCCTGCTGGGGTTTTACCGGAGCCGGTATGCGGACGGCCCCCAAACCAAGTACTTGGCCACCACGCAGTTTGAGGCAGCCGACGCCCGGCGCGCCTTTCCGTGCTGGGACGAGCCCAACCACAAGGCCACCTTCGACATCACGGTGCGGGCGCCCCGTCACATGACGGCCATATCCAACATGCCCGCCAAGACGGTTACGGATCTGGACGACTCCACCGAGTATGCATTCCACACCACCCCGGTGATGTCCACCTATCTGGTGTACGTGGGGGTGGGCGAGTTCGAACACATACAGAACCGGGACGGGAGCATCCGGGTGGTCACCGTCCGGGGCAAGTCCGGGCAGGGCCGCTACGCCCTGGAGCTGGCCGAGCGCCTGCTGGACATGTACGGGGAGTACTTTGGCAAGGAGTATCCCCTGCCCAAGCTGGACCTGATAGCGCTGCCGGACTTTGCGGCCGGCGCCATGGAGAACTGGGGGGCCATCACCTTCCGGGAGAACCTCCTGCTGTACGACCCGGAGAACTCGTCCACGCAGACCAAGCAGCTCATAGCGGAGGTGGTCTCGCACGAGCTGGCACACCAGTGGTTCGGGAACCTGGTCACCATGGAGTGGTGGAACGACCTGTGGCTGAACGAGAGCTTTGCCACGTTTGTGGGGACCAAGATGGTGGACCGCCTGTATCCGGAGTGGCACATGTGGGAACAGTTCGTGGACGGCTCCATGAACAGCGCCATGGAGATGGACTCGCTGGAGTCCACCCATCCCATAGACGTGGAGGTCGAGTCGCCCTCGCAGATCCGGGAGATATTCGATGCCATATCGTACGACAAGGGGGGATGCATGCTGCGCATGCTGGAGGACTTTGTGGGGCCGGTGAACTTCCGGAACGGGCTGCGAAAGTATCTGCGCGCCTTCAAGCACCGCAACGCGACCGGCGGCGACCTGTGGGACTCCATAGAGTGGGCCTGCCGGAAGCCGGTGCGGGAGGTGCTGGAGCCGTGGCTCAAGAACCCCGGATTCCCCGTCGTGGACGCCAGCTCCACGGCATTCACCATGACGCTGCGGCAGGAGCGGTTCCGCGCCGACGGCGGCGACCCCGGTGGAATGGTGTGGCCAATACCCGTACGGTTTCTGGACGGCAGGCTGGAGCGCTACAGCCTGTTGGACACGCGCGCCGCCTCGCTGGGGCTGCCCCGCCGGTTCGTGGCCAACACCGGCCGGACGGGCTTTTACCGGGTGAGATACCATGGGCTACTGCAGGATGAGATCCGGTACATGGTGGCCGACCGGGGGATATCCGGCGTGGACAGGTGGGCCGTGCAGAACGACCTCTTCGCGTTCTGCCTGTCCGGCCGGGCTACCATACCTGAATACTTGGATATGGTCGGGGCGTACGCCGACGAGACCGAGTACCTGCCGCTCTCCAACATGGGCAGGAACCTCACGTTCCTGATGCGCATGTCGCACGGGGAGTCCTGGGGCGGCCCCGTCGGCGAGGCGGCCCGGCCGCTGTTCTCCGGAATACTGGAGGGGCTGGGATGGGAGCCGCGGCGGAATGACGCCCACACCGACGCGTTCCTGCGCTCGATGGCCATCACGGCCCTGTCGCGCCTGGACGACCCGACTGCCCGCACCGCAGAGGGGATGCTGGCCGCGTTCCTGGACGGCGGGCCGCTGCACCCGGACGTGCGGGCCCCGGTCTTCGCGGCGGCGGCGCGCAGGGGAGGGGCCCGGATGCACGGCAGAATGAAGTCGCTCTTCCGCCGCACCCACTCCATGGAGGAGCAGGTGCGCATACTGGCGGGCATGTGCGAGTTCGGAAACCCCCGCATCCTGGAGAGGACGCTGGACTACTCCCTTACGGATGAGGTCCGCTCCCAGAACGCCCACATGCCCGTGGTGCTGGTGGCGTCCAACCCAGCCGGGCGCCGCATACTGTGGCCCTGGCTCTCCTCCCACTGGGAGGACCTGGAGTCCAAGATCGGCCACGGAAACCCCCTCTTCGGCCGCATCATAAGCGGAGTGGCAATGCTCGCCGACGACTCGTACGCCGACGAGATCGAATCGTTCCTGGCCGAGCACCCGGTCCCCGGCACCGAGAGGACCCGGCGGCAGGCGCTGGAGCTGCTCTCCATATACGCCGGACTGCGCCGCCGGGCGCCGGCCGAGATGGCCGGGGCATGAGCCGGCGGCGGGCATACGCGGCGGCGGGCGCCGCGGTCTTGGCAGTGGCGGCCGTCGCAGTCCTAGTGGCGGCCGGCCCCGGCGGTACCGTACCCGACATATTCCAGATACAGGCCATATACCTGGACGGCCACGTCACTATATCGTTTGCCGATGCGTCCGGCGGCACTACCCGTACCATAGTAGAGATACTGGGGATGGGGGAGACGTTCCACCGTACCTATGGGGCGGGTGGCTTTGAGGAGCGGATACCCTTTCCGGGTCCGCCCCGCTACGGGTGGGGCGCCCACCCCGTAATATTCGACATACGGCACGACACCCTGGGGGATCTGCGTATAAAGACCGAGATCCGCGACGCCGGGGAGCCGCCGGCTCCCCTGCTGCTGGAGCGGTGAGGGTGCCGCCGCGCCGCAGCGCGGGTGCGGGGCAGTCCGGGGGTGCGCAACGGGCAGGCCAACCATACTCCATACGTACCACCGGCCGGGCTTCTACCGGGCGGCGGCCGGCATCAGGAACGTTCCCGAATCCGGCATGGTATACCCGCATTACCCTAGCTTGGTCGTCTTGTCCCATCTCCCCATCCAGGATCATGCTCTATGAGCTCGTCTGCCCCCTGCTCGGAACCCTCTTCGTGCCCCGCCGTTCGCTGCAGGGAGTCTAATCTAGTGATCTTTTAGCAATGCTACTTGCGCGGACAGCCCCCGGCACAATTAGAAAACATAGTCGGTGCGCCGCACCATTTTATTACGCCGCCGGATTACCGGCAGCCATGGACATGGAGAGCCTCCGGGCGGGCCGGCGCGGGAGCGTGGCCAGGGCCATCACCATGGCTGAGAATGACGCGGACGGCGCCGAGGAGATGCTGCGGGCCATATACCCGGAGACGGGCCGCTCGGACATAGTGGGGATGACCGGGCCGGCGGGCGCCGGAAAGAGCTCCCTGATAAACGGCCTCGCCATAGAGCTGGCCAAGTCCGGCGACAGGCCGGCGGTGCTGGCCGTAGACCCCACCAGCCACATCACCGGGGGCGCCATACTGGGGGACAGGGTCCGCATGGGGGCGTCCACCGACTCGGGCGTCTACATACGGAGCATAGCGTCGCGGGGGGCCACCGGGGCGCTCTCCGACTCCCTGCGGAACAGCATACGCATACTGGAGTACGCGGGCTTTGATCCCATAATAATAGAGAGCGTGGGGGCCGGCCAGACCGAGGTGGACATATCCAACATAGCCGACGTCACGGTGGTGGTCTTCAACCCCCACACCGGCGACAGCATACAGACCATCAAGGCCGGAATCACGGAGATCGGAGATATCTGCGTGATAAACAAGGCCGACCTGCCGGGCAGCTCGGCGCTGTACGACGCGGTGCGCGACTACATCGGCGAGTCGGACCGCAACCCAATCGTCCTCAAGACGTCCGTAAAGGAGAACGCCGGCATCGGCGAGCTGGCCCGCACCATACGTGAGAGGCTGCGGGCCGCCGCCCCGTCGGCGCCGCAGCGCCGCGCCCGGCGGCTGGAGGCCGAGACCAAGGATATCGTTTTAAACTACCTGCGCCGGAGACTCGATACGATGTTCGCTCCCGGCGGCTCCGCATACCACATCATGGAGTCGGTGCGGGAGGGCGGCACGGACCCGTACGAGGCCGCCAGGCGCATATGCGGGACTCTGGGGGAGTGACATGGAACGGGAGGGGCCATTCACCGACTCGAACTATTCGGTGGACCGCATATACGGCGGGCCCGAGGACGCCGGCCAGTACCCCTACACCCGGGGCATCCACCCCGGGATGTACCGGGACCGATTCTGGACGATGCGCCAGTACTCGGGGTTCGGCGACGCGCGGCTGACCAACGAGCGCTTCAAGTTCATGCTGGAGAAGGGGCAGACCGGCCTGTCGATGGCCTTTGACCTGCCCACCCAGATAGGCCACGATCCGGACTCGGCCCCCGCCGAGGGCGAGGTGGGCAAGGTGGGCGTCTCCATAGCGTCCGTAAAGGACATGGAGACGGCCTTTGACGGCATACCCCTGGGCAAGGTCAGCACCTCGATGACCATAAACTCGACGGCCTCCACCCTGCTGGCGTACTATATAGTGGTGGGCGAGGCGCAGGGATACTCCAGCTCCCAGCTGCGGGGCACCACCCAGAACGACATACTAAAGGAGTATATCGCCCGCAACACGTACATCTATCCGCCCAAGCCGTCCATGCGGCTCATCGGCGACATGATACAGTACTGCTCCACGGACGTCCCCCGGTGGTACCCCATATCCATATCCGGATACCACATGCGGGAGGCCGGGTGCACCGCCACCCAGGAGGTGGCCTTTACGTTGGCCAACGCCATAGAATACATCAAGACGTGCACCGACCGGGGCCTCGACATAGACGACTTCGCCCCCCGGCTCTCCTTCTTCTTCTGCTGTACCATAGAGTTCTTCGAGGAGGTGGCCAAGTTCCGGGCGGCGCGCCGCATATACGCCCAGATCCTCAAGGAGAGGTTCGGCGCCCAGAAGCCAAAGTCGCTCCAGCTCAAGTTCCACACCCAGACCAGCGGCGAGTCGCTCACAGCCCAGCAGCCGGACAACAACATCGTGCGCGTAGCCATCCAGACCATGGCGGCCGTGGCGGGCGGCACCCAGTCTCTCCACACCAACTCCCGGGACGAGGCGCTGGCGCTGCCCACCGAGGAATCGGCCAAGATAGCCCTTCGGACGCAGCAGATAGTGGCGCACGAGAGCGGCCTCACAAAGACGGTGGACCCGCTGGCCGGCTCGCACTACATGGAGGATCTATGCTCCCGCATGGAGGAGGACGTGTGGGGGTACCTGGACCGCATAGACAAGATGGGCGGCTCGGTGGCCGCCATAGAGAGGGGTTTCTTCCAGTCGGAGATCCGGCAGAACGCCTACCGCCTCAAGAAGGAGGCCGACGCCGAAGAGCGAATACTGGTGGGCGTGAACAAGTATGTGGATCCAGACGAGACGCAACCCAGCCTGCTCCGCATAGACGACAGCGTCGGGGAGCAGCAGCGGGAGGCCCTGGCCGTGCTGCGCGCCTCCCGCGATACGGCCGGGGTGCAGTCGGCGCTCTCGGCCTTGGAATCGGCAGCTGACACCGACGCCAACCTGATGCCACATATCATACGGGCGGCCCGGGCTCATGCCACCACCGGCGAGATAAGCAACACGCTGCGCGGCGTCTTCGGCGAGTACACGCCCCGGGAAGTCTTTTGATGCTAGAGTGTTATCTGGAGGCGATAAGCGTGAATAGAATGTCGCGTAAATCGGTCTCTAGCGGGGTCCTCCCCCGTGAGCTGTAAAGTTATTGGCGCTTGTAAAAAGCGGCGCCTAGAGCGGAAACGGAAGTTGTCAAAACTCGTGCGGCGGAGTGGAAACAGTGGTCGATAGCCCGGCCAGGCGCCGTTCTTTACAGGCGTCAATAACTTTACAGCTTATTGGACGGGGGCATTCCAGGGGGTTCCCGCTCCCGGCCGGTGCGTGCCGGCATGCAATGGCGGGTATCGAACGGTGACCAGTCTGGCGGTATCAGAACGCTGCCGTTACGGCTTGGCGCCCGGAGTGTTGCAGCCTACGGACATCCAAGACTAAAATAGACCGTAAATGAAATAGTCGTACATGGCAGGCAGAACCCGAAAACGTAGTGCGAGGTTCTTCTGCCAAAGCAGCGAGCAGATGGGGCAGGTGGCCGATGGTACGGTGTCCCTCACCGTGACTTCCCCGCCATACTGGAATGCCATAGACTATGATAGACACGCCGGTGACTCTAGGTCGTGGTACCGCTCCCGCATGTACGCAGAGGGATTCGACGACTATGATAGTTATCTGGACCTGATGGGGCGCGTATTCGGCGACGTCCTGCGGGCCACTAGGGCGGGAGGATTTTGTGCGGTCGTAGTTGGAACGGTGCTGATGAACAGGGCGCATGTTCCGGTACCGTTCGACCTCGTGGAGCGGTTGGTACGGGCCGGCTGGCTGTTCCACCAAGACATAGTATGGCACAAGACCACCGCCGGCGTGAGGCGCGCCGGCGTCGCCATACAAAAGCCCTACCCGGGTTACTACTACCCGAACATCATGACCGAGTATATCATGGTGTTCCGCAAGCCCGGCGAACCGATATACCGGCAGGCCAACGGCACAAAGGAGCCGTCCCGCTTCGAGATAGACGAGCTGTTCAAGCTGGATGTGGCCAACAACGTCTGGCACATAGCCCCCGTCCCCCCCGGCATGCTGGATCACCCCTGTCCGTTCCCCGAAGAGATACCGCACCGCCTGATACGGATGTATTCATACCGGGGCGATATGGTCCTGGATCCGTTCTGCGGTTCTGGGCAGACTGCAAAGGTCGCCGTCGCCTTGGGGCGCCACACCATAAACTACGACACAAAAAAAGAGTATGTGGACTACGCGAGGGAACGCGTCGCCACCCCACTGAAAATCAGGCCGAGACAGCTCGTGGCAAGGTTCGAGAAGGTGTCTGCTGGTGCCTTGGGCTGATGAACGCCGGGTATTTGCCAAGCTGGTAAATGGTTTCCGCAGTCGGCCAGCTGTTCTAGATGAGTTTCTCACGGCGCTTGGCATCCTCATAAGCGAATACGACACATCCATACGTGAAAACCGGTTTATTGCCGGTGGCGCGACGGAGCGGATTTTGGCAACGACCATGCGGACGCTGGGCATTGATGCGAGGGCCAGAGGGTTAGAACAAGACGATGAAGACATTATGGTAGGGGATCTTCCATTGTCGGTGAAATCATCCTTTACGGGCAAGCGTGATGCGCTCCGTCTTGTCAACACACTGGGTCATAACCGCAAGCAGAGATGGCGGGTCGCGACGGTATTCATCTTGGCAAACCGTGGGATCGGCTACGCCGACCCCGACCTGCTTCCCAACGCGGTCGAATTCAGTGGAGATGCATTGATCCTGAGACGAGCGCTGCTGGATGAGATGCATGTCCGCAGCCCGGAATGGCTCTTTGGGTGCGCCGTCCCTGCCAAGGGAACTGATGTTTCGCAGCGCCGTGCCGCAAGTGAGGCGGTGTCGGTTGAAATCTTGCAAAGGACACATTTGGGGAAAAGCCGGTTCCCGAACATTTCCAAGCACGTGTGAAAGACCGTGTTATGCGTTCCCGCGCAGACGAGCCTCCACACCTACAGACCATGCGGCGTGCAGGTCCGCACCGTCACGGTGTGGGCCCACGAGCGGCGCTCGGCGTAGGTTTCCGGGGCGCGGACCCCAGAGCCAAGACTGCTGGCGTTGGTGAGTTGTAAAGTTATTGGCGCCTGTAAAGAACCGCCTAGAGTGGAAACAGAGGTTGTCAAAATCCGTGCGGTGGAGTGGAAATGTGAGTCAAATTGGCGGGGTGGACGGGTGGTCGGAGTGGAAATGGAGGTCGATGGCCCGGCTAGGCGCCGTTCTTTACAGGCACCAATAACTTTACAGCCCCCTCGCCCTACTTTTTATTGCGCCGCGCCATATGACACGGAGATGTCCGTCCGCAATACAGCGTCCGGCGGTTCGGCAGTGGGCGCCGCGAGCCTGTCGTACGGTGACTTTACGGCGCTGCTGGATGCCCTGCAGGCAAAGATATCCGGGCTCGAGCTGGCCGACCCTGCGATATACGGCGTGCCCCGTGGCGGGCTGGTTCCGGCGGTATGCCTGTCGCACCGACTCGGTATTCCGCTGGTCTTCTCGCCGGACCGGCCGGGCGACACGCTGGTGGTCGACGACATATTGGACACGGGCTCGACGTACCGCCGACTGTCCGGCGCGGCCGCATATTATGCGGTGTTGCTGGCGCGCAAGGCGCTTCCCGGGGTGATATACGGCAGGATGTATGATGGCCCATGGGTCGAGTTTCCCTGGGAGACCGGCTGCCAGCCTGCACCGACACGCGCAGAGCGGATATGACAAGGCCACCCCTCACAGGCATAACAGCAGCCCCAACACGCCGGCCGGCCACCCCGGCGTCTACACATACCGGTACTGCCTGAGATGCCCTATGCCCGCGGCATCGGCGTACGCGCTCCAGCCGTAGTCGGAAGCGCGGGTCGACCGCCGCGGAACCGGGGAACGCCCACAACCTTCTGTGGCGTCGCCGTTGGTGATCATGAAGTGTTCCGGCGGGCGCAGCGATTGCAAAATACGCCCCAACAGAGACCTGAAAATTCTACTCATCCTGCAGGGATGATGCCCGCACCTGCTCCAAGTGCAACGTCTGCTAGCCACGGCTCACGCCGGTTGCCAGTTGGGTTTAACCTATATTAACTCCCTTGGAATGGCCCCTCTGATGAGAATAGACCACGTGGCCATCGCCGTCAACGACCTCAAGGAGGCCGCCCGCACGTACTCCGAGGCGCTGAACATACAGAACGTGGAGTACGAGACGGTGGAGTCGGAGGGGGTGGCCATCGCCATGATACCCCTGGAGAACGGCCGCATAGAGCTGATGGAGCCGATTGGCGATGCCAGCCCAATCAAGAGATTTCTGGAGAAGAACGGCCCCGGCCTGCACCACATAGCCATGGAGACCGACAACATAGACGGTGATGTGGACCGCATGGAGTCGTGCGGGCTGCGCTTCCTGGGAAAGGTCAGGGCGGGCTCCGCAGGGACTCGGGTCATCTTCATACACCCAAAGTCGCTCCACGGGGTGCTGGCCGAGCTGTGCTCGCATCCCAAGTGACCGGGGTACGGCACGGCGAACATATGGCGCAGACGCCCCACCGGGAGACGCGGACATCTTTTTAACGGCATGGCGCGCCCACGGCGCCAATGGTTGGGGCGGCCGGCCGGAATGCCGAAGCAATTGGGCTCACCGACGAGCAGGAGAGGGTGGTCGGCCACGGCGGGGGGCCGCTGCTGGTGAACGGGGGTCCGGGATCCGGCAAGACGCGCGTCATAGTGGAGCGGGTGGCCCGGCTGGTGTCGGAGGGTATAGCCCGGCCCGAGGACATATTCTGCATGACATTCACCAAGAAGGCCGCCGGGGAGATGTCAAGGAGACTGAAAGAGATACGGGACGCCACACTGGCGCAACAAAATACCGGGATTCCGGAGAATCTGGACATCACCCGCGTCTGGGTCGGCACCATACACTCGCTGGGGATGGAGATACTAAAGGAGAACTCTGACATCACCGGAGTGTCGGAGGGGACATCGGTATTCGACAGCCTGTCTAGGCTGGCGTGGTGCTTCAAGACCGCCGACAGCCTGGGCATCGACCAGAACGTAATAAGGATGAACGCCGCAGGATGCGCCAAAGTACTGAGGGGAATACAACAGGCAAAGAGGGAGCTGCTGTCCGTGGAAAAGATCAGGGAGCGTATGAACCACGTGCTGGACGGCAAGGAGCGGGCCGGCTTGAACGGGAGGGAGCTGGCCGAGCTGGACGAGTCCGCAAAAAGACTGAGCGAACTGGTAAAGGTGTACGAAGCCCACGAAAAACACATGGCCGACAACGACATGATAGACTACGAAGGCATGGTGGGCAGGGCGGTGGACCTCCTGTATGCCAGCGAGAACGTACGCGGCAGATACCAGAACGCATACGTGATAGTGGACGAGTTCCAGGACAACAACTACGCCCAGTTCCGGCTGGCAACCCTGCTGGCCGGCTCCGGGAACATAATGGTCGTGGGGGACCGGGACCAGTCCATAATGGAGTTTCAGGGGGCATATTCCTCGGTATTCGCCGACTTTGAGGAGCGGTACCCCGACTGTACAAAGATAGACCTGGAAAAGAACCACCGCTGCTCGGACAATGTGCGGGCGGTGGCCGGTCTCCTCAAGGAGTGCGGGACCGAACCGGCCGTGCCACATACCGAAGGTTCGGACGGAGCCACGGCAGGGGACGGCTCGATGGGTATAGACGACGCGGCTCGGGGGGTGCTGGCGCCCGTGGATGCCGCGACTCCGGCAGGCGCCCCGCCCAATCCCGGCATAGTGGCGGCCATCGCCCCCGACGAGGCCACCGAGCGCGAGTTTGTAGCCGCCGCCATAAGCGGGATGGTGCGGGACGGGATAAGTCCGGACGTGGCCGTGCTGTGCAGGACCAACGCCGCGTGCAGGAGGTTTGCCGAGGCGCTGCAGGCCCGGGGGGTTCTGGTCGAGCCGGGAAACACCGGCATCCCGATGGGCGACCCCCAGATATCAGAGATACTGGCACTGCTCCACATAGCCGCCTCGCCGGAGACCTCCGGCTCCGAGATAGCCTTGGTGCTCGAGCGGCGCAGCATCAGCGCGTCCAACATACGGGCCATAAATTGCGCGGCCCGTAGGATGTCACCGGACCGGCGGAACGACCGCGTCTTTGAGGCTCTGCGCGTATACGAGGGCGACCAGGGTCCGGAGGTGCGCGAGATCCGGGAGCGGCTGGAAGGGATGCATGCGGGCGCCGCAAAGAGGGGCCTGCCGGCCACACTCCACGACATAATGCTCAAACACACCGACGCCTACAGGCGCAACGCCAACGAGAGCGGCTACGAGTCGGCCAGAAACCGCGCCGTTCTCGGCAGGCTGTATGGCATGGCCGAGAGGTACAACCGCCACTATCCGTACGACACTCTTCTGGACTTTGTCGAATACGCCAAGTTCGCCAGCGGCGCCATGGCGGCGGATCCGGGGCTGCTGGATTCTGACTCTGCGGAGCCCGCCGGGGGCGTAAGCGTCCTGACCATACACAAGAGCAAGGGCAAGGAGTTCCGGAACGTCTTTGTGACCGGGCTCCACTCCACAAACCGCCGAAACGAGAGGGATGTCATCCCGGCGTGGGCGCTGGAACGGGATAATGCGGGCGCCGATACATCGGAGCAGAACCTGCTGTATGTGGCGATGACCCGGGCCCAGGCGGGGCTGTGCCTGACGTGCCCCCTGGAGACCGACGGCAGGTCCAGGAGCCCGCTGGGGTTTTTGGACCTGGCATGTTCCAAACCGTACGTTCGCCGAATCGCACTCTCACCGGCCGAACTGGCCGCACCGGCCGCCCCCGATCCACTGGAGGCTAGGATACGGGATGTAGAGGATGCCGCATGCAGGGCAGTGCGCGAGTCCCGCCTGGGGGCGGCCGCCGACCGCCTGGCGGAGCTGTCCATGCTGCGGAAGATGCAGGGCGGCGCCGACGTTGATCTGCCGGACCCCTTGGGCATCGATGCCAGGCGCGCCGCAGACATCATGGAGGCGCCACACCCGCCGCTGGTGGACCCCGGGAGCCTCTCGCTGTCGGCCTCCAAAATCACAACATACCAGAGGTGTCCACTGCAGTTCAAGTACCGGTACGTGCTGCACGTGCCGGAGAGGCCTGCCATGCCCCTGGACAAGGGCCGCATAGTGCACAAGGCCCTGGAGGGTATGGGGAGGGGGCAGATTGGCGCAGAAGAGGCCATACGTGCGGCTCAAGACGAGATGGAGGCGGTGAGGTGCTCCCACGCCGAGCACGATTACAAGCACGCCAGACCCGCCTTGGAGACGGCGATCCGCAACTATATTGCATGGGAGAAGGCGTCGCCGGTCAGGCCGCAAAATACAGACATCGAGGAAAAGTTCGAGACGACGATAGGAGGGGTACGATACACCGGGAAGATAGACCGGGTCGAGTCGTATCCGGACGGAACGTACCGTATAGTCGACTTCAAGACCGGAAGCTCCAACATAACCATAAAAAGCATCAAACAGGACCGCGCCGACCGTACCATCCGGGAGCCGCAGGCGTGCATATACGCGCATGCCGCCGAAAAAAAGTACGGCTCGCCGCCGGCCAAGTTTGCGTTCGTGTACGTGGAGCAGGACTCTCGTAGAAACGGCTGCACGACACGGGAGTACGACATAGATGCAGAGTCGCTGCAGAACGGCATAAAAGCGATAGAGGAATGCACCCAAGACATACTGGCCGAGGAATTCGGCGCCAAGCCCGACGGCCAGACCTGCCGGCGGTGCCCGTACCAGCCCATCTGTCCGGATGCCATCCACGGATAGGGGCGGGCGGGACATAATACGAATACGGTTTAAAGCACTGTCGCCCCTACCTGTGTCATGCTGCCCCGGCTGGACTCCATCCGCCGCATGCGCCTCAAGCTGGGCATGACGCAGAGGGAGCTGGCCCGGATGTGCGAGATCAGCACCTCTATGGTAAACCAGATAGAGTCCGGCCGAAGCAAGCCCAGCTACGACACCGCCAGGCGGATATTCGAGGCGCTGGCGGGCCGGGAGGCCAGCGCCATATCCCAGACCGCGGGCAGCCTGTGCAGCGAGGACATAGTCAGGCTGGACGTGCGGGACACGCTACACGACGCGGTCAGGAGGATGAGGCAGCATTCCATAAGCCAGATACCAGTATTCGCCGGCAAGGATCCCGTAGGAGTCGTCACAGAGGACGGCATAGTGAAACATCTGGCCGGCGGCGGCGAGGCGGGCCTCAAGAGGACCGCCCTGCGAGACGCCATGGAGCCCATACCACCCATCGTGGATCACGACACGCCCGCGGCGCTCCTGGTCCCGCTTATCCGCTACTCCAAGTGCATACTAGTCTCCAAAAAGTCCGCCATAACGGGGATCATCACCGCCTCGGACACCCTCAAGATCATGGAGTAGGGCGGCCATACGGCTCCAGCGCCCGCCGCACCTCCAGGATCCTTCCACGCATGGCATCCAGCGTGCGGCTGTCCATGGCCTCGGGCATGGGGGCCCGCACCCCGCCGGACTCCCGCTCCACGTCGAAGGTGCACAGGCACCCCTCCTCGCCGGTGACCAGCCGGGCGTCGTCTATCAGAACGGGAACGGTCTGGTACGTCTCGGTGAGCAGGCCGTCCAGCTCCGCAAATAGGCGCCTCTTCTCGTCGGCCAGCCGCCGCAGCCTCTCGCTTGTGGCTCCCTCCAGTTTTGCATCCAGCCGTTCCACCAGCGAGTCGTTCCGGTACAGCCTCTCAAAGAGCTCCATCTCGGAGAGGTCCCCCTCGCCGGGGGCCCGGACGCCCTCCGCTACAATGGCGTCGGAGTCCTCGGCCAGCCGCTCCTCGCCAGACTTGGCCTCGTCGATGACCCGCGAGAGCTCCTTCTGGCAGTCTACGACCCGCTGGTCGGGCCTATAATACAGCAGCACGTGAAACTGCAATGAAAAGTGGCACGTCATCGTATATTCCCCTATGTGGGCGGCAAACTTGACGAAGACCCGCCGTATGTCCTCGTTGTTGGTGACGGTGACGTCCCCCGGGACCCACCCGTCCAGTCCGGCCACCACGCGGTCAAACATGCGGGCCACGCCGTCCGCGTCAAACGTCTCCTGAGTGGTTATGGTGGCATCCCCCAGCATCACATGCCGCGTGGTGGGAGCGGTGTGGCGTTTGATCGCCTCTAGGAATACCCCTTCCGCCGAGCGGACCTCCGGCTCCAGCGGGCCCAGCGGGCCCCGCCTGTCCCCAGCGCGCATGGACATGGAACGCCCCCGCCATTTTATATACGGAATGGCCCAGTATGGCACATGGACACCAAGTGCAGGCACTGCGGCGGCGAGCTATCCAGATACTATGACAGCCGGTACAGGGGCGAGAGGGGGAGGTGCAGTTCGTGCGGCACCAACTTCCCCCTGGAGTGATGTGATGCCCGCCAACCCACTGGACGCCTCCAGCCTCATACGGACCAGCCAGGGAACCACCGTGGACTCGGAGACGCTACTCCGGAAGACGCAGACTCGGATATGGGCGTCGCTCAAGGAGGGATACGAGTACGACTACATGCCAGACGACTCTGCCGAGTTCCTCCGCAGGAACGTATTCAAAAAGTTCAACTCGGTGGTGCTGTATATCGACCTGGTCGGATCCACCCAGCTGGCCCTCGGCCTGCCCGACGACAAGGTGGCCGTCATAATGACATCCTTCGTGCAGGAGATGGCCAGCCTGATCGCGGCGCACCACGGACTGGTGCTCAAATTCATGGGGGATGCGGTGATAGGGTACTTTGTGGCGACGGACAACTCCCTCCTGGCCGCCGACCGCGCCGTCAGCTGCGGCAAGTCCATGATATACATCATAAACCACGGAATCAACCCCATCCTGACCCAGTACGACTACCCGGAGCTGCAGGTCAAGATAGGGATGGACTACGGCACCAACATAGTGGTCCGGTACGGCCAGGATCCGGCAAAGTCACACGTCGACATGATGGGGCGGTCCATGAACATGGCCTCCAAGATACAGTCCATGGCGGCCCCCAACCAGATACTGGTGGGCGAGGGCGTCTACCGGCGGCTGCACCCGTCCACCCAGGCGCAGTTCAGGCCGGTGGTGTGGGAGAACCGCATCTGGGTGTACCAGGCCGGGGACGGCAGCAAGTACGGGGTGTACGAGTATGTGGGCGGGCACGAGAGAGGCCAGTAGGCTCATGCAGGCAAAGAACCGGGCGCCGCGGCTGGGATCCATGAGACTTGTTCAGAAAGGCGAAACGGCGCGCCGGCGCGCCGGCGCATTTTTCGTCAATCAGCAGCCTGTTTCGTGCAGATTGCGGCCGGAACGGCCCGCCCTGGCGCGCATGTTGCCACGATTTCACCTGGATAAGTCTCCCTCTATGGATGTGTAGTCCCAAAAGTCGTTCACCCCTATATCCAGCACGACCCCTCCATGCGTCTTTGGATGATTTCTAGATTTCGATTAGATGTGGAGCGTGTCTCTTCTTGTATTATGCGGTGTCGCCATCCAGTATGGTCCCGTGAGGACTTTGTGGTATGATGTGGAGCGTGTCTCTTCCCGCACTATGCGGCGCCGTACTCCTCGCCTGTCTTGGGATCTATTACCTCTTCAATGTCAGGGGGCATCTTCCGCCTGAATGCCTGTGCAGGAGTCTCCAGTTCGTCTATGTTGAGGGCCTCGTGCTCCCTGTCGTAGTTATACCATTTGATGAATCTGGCAACCGGATCCGACTCGATCATCCCTCCGCCTATGGGACATCCCGTACCCGGGGGGCCTGCCACGTCGTTGAACGTGTGGAGTTTGCGCTGTAGTTCGCCGTGCACCCTCTCAAGCTTGCCGTTGGTCTGGGGATGGCGTACGCCTGCCAGTATCTGCTTTATGCCAAGTTCCACCAGCTTCTTTTCGTATTCGGACTCTCCTCTCTTCCTGGCCTCTGCCTCGTTGGCGTAGAACTGGGAACCATGATCCGTCATTACCGAGGCAGGTTTGCCGTGGCGTTTGATGGCATCCTCCAGTACGGCTATGGCATTCGCGGTCGTTGCCTCCTTGGAAGCGAGTATATTTGGTTCTGCCTGACGGCGCACGGCAGGTGGACCCCTTGGCGTTAATGGGCTTTGAGCCCTTCTCCTTGAATGGGGCTATCTCAAGCTGCGGCTTCAATGGGCTTCGAGCCCTCATAGGTGATTGCAGTTTTGCTACCTGCCAACCATGGAAAAAGGAGGTGAAAGGAAAATAGAAAGTCAAAAGACATGCCTAGGAATCGACGTAAGCAAGCAAACCTGTGAATTCGCCGTCATGAATATGGACGGCGCCGTTCTGGAGAGCGGCAAGTACCCAAACACCCGCGCCCATGCGGCCAAATTCGCAGACAACATGCTGGCCACATACGGCAGCTGCCGGGCCATCTGCGAGTCCACCGCCAGGATGTGGATCAAGACGTACGAGACGCTCGCCGGGCGCGGCATATCCATCGTGGTGGCAAACCCGCTCCGGCTCGGGCTCCGCAAGTCGGGCGCCAAGACGGATCCGAAGGATGCCGCAAGGCTGGCCAACAAGCTCCGCATGAACGACCTGGAGGATGCGATATGCCACGTATACGACGAGGACACCATGAGAATCATAGATCTGCTGCGCCAGATAACCCTGCTGAAGCAGGAGCGGACCCGATACCTGAACCGGGAGCACGGCCTGTGCGAAAAATACGACTACCCCGTGAAGACCGGAAGCGACACGTCAGGCGAGAGGCACCAGTCGTACCTGGACTCCCTGAAGCTGCGCCCCGGAGACATGGTGCTGATGGAGCAGTACGTCTCAAGCGTAAGGCACATCAACTCCCAGCTGGAAACGCTGCAGGGACTGGTGCGTCAGGATGCGGCCAAGAGCAAGGACGCCCTGCTCATCATGAGTATGACCGGATTTGACGCGTACAGCGCACTGCTGCTGGCCGCCTCAATCGACGGCATAGGACGATTCAAGGGCCCCAAGCACCTGGTCTCTTTTCTGGGACTGTGCCCCACCACATATCAGTCCGGCCAGCGCGTCACGCACGGCCGCATGAAGAAGGACAGGAACGGCATACTCACGCACATCATGATGAATGCGGCGATGGTCGCCAAGCAGCATGACGAACACATCGCGGCCATATACGAGAGGTATGCCAAACGGCACCCGCCCCTCATAGCCCGCAGCCACGTCGCAAACATAATGGCCACATACATCTACTTCATGCTGAAGAACAGCGAACCCTACAGGCATGCCAATGACAGACTATACCAGTCAAAGCTGGACAGGCTGAAAACGTCCTAGCGCACCTCGGCGCCCATCCCTTCCCCAATTATTGGGAGAGTGTCAAGATGCGCGGACACGTCAGCCACAATCGGATTCCATTTGAATCCTTCCCGGCCGCGTCTTTCTGCCGGCTGCATTGGAAACGGAACGCATGGCGATCCTAAATATTGGACGCCGAGTCTTGTGGGGGAGGCTGCGCACCACATTCCGCCGCAGGCCGGTCCGGGGGCCGGATTTCGGGGTCCGGATGGCGGCCGATCAGACCATGAGAAGCGGCAAAGACGCCGTAATATTTAAATCAGGAACTATGATACGGCTATCGGTGGGTAGCAAAACACGAGATAACCCGTCCACGTACGGGCGACAAATACATAGGTGAACACCCCCCACCCGGTCACGAACCGGGAGGCATCGTCCTCATAGCACAGAAACCACCTGCCGTCATTAAGCTGCTTGTAGTCGGTATGCCACAGCGAGTTGGAGTGCACCCGTTCGTAGCGAATCCACTTGCGGCGCTTCTTCTTGCCCGACTCTTCGGAGGCCAGACTGTTGTCCATCAATATTTCATGTATAGTATTATGCGGTATATGTATGCCGGTCTCTTTCTCTATACGCGCCTCCATGTTTCGGGCCCCCCGGCGCTGACCGTCGTTGACTGCAAGCACGGCCGAATGCTCCCGACGCCCCGGCAAACCGTTCACGTGCCGGCCCATGGGCAGCGGGTACGTTATGTTTGAGGAGTCCTTGTACCTGGCCCACAGTTTCTGGACCCAGCGTATCGAGACGCCGGCCGTCTCGGCGATCTGCTTGTTGCGGCGGCCCTTGCGCTTCTCCCGTATTATCCACTTCACCACCGACTCGTCCAGTTTTGACATCGCCCGTACTCTACGACTGCCGATATAACGCCATGATTTGGAACTCTTGCGGCGGCCCCGCCTGCGCGTGCGGACTTTGGCAGGATCGACCCCCCCGCCTTCATTTCCACTCCGCGGCGGCCCTACACCCGTTGACACGCATGCACCTGCTGACTGGTCTACAATCGTAGTTTTACTATCATATTTTTCGTCGTGGGGTGAACTACATACGGGACTAGGCAGTCTCCCTCTATGGAAGTAGTCATTAAATACGACAAATATGCATTGCAGTCATGGGCAAATACTCCAGACAGATAAAAAATGCGAAGAAATCGCCGACTTGGCGGAACGCACGGACCAGCCGCAACTCAAGAGAACGATGCTGAGCCTGAAAGAGTCATTCAGAGAGTGGGAGAAGGATGAATTTTGGAGCTGACGGCGCCATACGCGCGCTTGAGGAACGGAGGGGCCATAACACGAGGCAGGTGGAGAGGCTCATGGACCTGTGCAAGGCGTTGGCGCAGAGAATAACGGAAACCACAAACGGCCAGGAGATAGACGACATGCGCGGGGAGATTGCCGGAGTGGTTTTGCCTTTTGGGGCTGCACCGGCCGCCCGCACGCCGCCCCCGTGCGCGGCACGCGCGCGGCCGCCGTGCAGGGCCGCCGTATGCGGCGGGCCCGTCACGGACCCCATAGAAGGCGGCTACAGCGACGCCACACATGATGACGGTGGCTCGGAAGGCGGCGGGCAGTGATGCATCCCACTGCCATCTTGTTGCTGCTTGCCCTAGTCGTGGTGGCGGCATCCCCGGGCGAGGCGGCAGCTCAGACTGGCGAGGAGCCGTTCGTGACCACCTGGCGGGTAGACGCGGCGGGCGGGAACGTGACCATCCCGGTGGGCGGCGCATCGGGCACCTACACCGTCGACTGGGGGGACGGAACCGCCAATGTCGGCGTCTTGGGGGACCAGCACCACACATACGCAAAGGGAGGCAACTACACCGTCAGCATATCCGGAGACTTTACGAGGATTCACCTTGACGGCCATCCCGACGCGCTAAAACTGCTGTCGATAGACCAGTGGGGCGACATACAATGGGAATCCATGGAATCGGCGTTTGAGGGGGCGGTCAACATGGCCTATAGGGCAACCGATTCCCCGGACCTTTCCGCCGTCACCAACATGACCCTGATGTTCTGGGCGGCCGTCAACTTCAACGGCGACCTATCCTCCTGGGACGTATCGTCGGTGACAGACATGGCCGGGATGTTCGTCGCTGCCTCCTCCTTCAACGGCGACCTATCCTCCTGGGACGTATCGTCGGTGACAGACATGGCCGGGATGTTCGTCGCTGCCTCCTCCTTCAACGGCGACCTATCCTCCTGGGACGTATCGTCGGTGACAGACATGGACTCGATGTTCGCCGGGGCCTCCTCCTTCAACGGCGACCTATCCTCCTGGGACGTATCGTCGGTGACAGACATGGACTCGATGTTCGCCGGGGCCTCCTCCTTCAACGGCGACCTATCCTCCTGGGACGTATCGTCGGTGACAGACATGGACAAGATGTTCTGGGGGGCCTCCTCCTTCAACGGCGACCTATCCTCCTGGGACGTATCGTCGGTGACAGACATGCCTTGGATGTTCGCCGCTGCCTCCTCCTTCAACGGCGACCTATCCTCCTGGGACGTATCGTCGGTGACAGACATGGACAAGATGTTCTGGCATGCCCCCTCCTTTAACGGCGACCTGTCCTCCTGGGACGTATCGTCGGTGACAGACATGTCCGGGATGTTCGAGTACGCCGCCTTCAACGGCAACATCTCCGCCTGGGACGTCTCCTCGGTCACCGACATGTCCTACATGTTCTGGGACGCCTCCTCCTTCAACGGCGACGTATCGTCCTGGGATACCTCCTCGGTGACGGATATGTCCCAGATGTTTGGGAATGCTGACTCCTTCAACGGCGACGTATCGTCATGGAATACCTCCTCGGTGACCGACATGGCCGGGATGTTCCAGTACTCCTCCTTCAACGGCGACGTATCGTCATGGAATACCTCCTCGGTGACCAACATGGCCGGGATGTTCCAGTACTCCTCCTTCAACGGCGACGTATCGTCATGGAATACCTCCTCGGTGACCAACATGGCCCGGATGTTCTGGAATGCCCCCTCCTTCAACGGAGACCTGTCCTCCTGGGACGTATCGTCGGTGACAGGCATGTCAGGGATGTTCTGGAGCTCCTCTTTCAATGGCGACGTATCGTCATGGGATACCTCCTCGGTGACCGACATGGTCGGTATGTTCTGGAATGCCTCCTCCTTCAACGGAGACCTGTCCTCCTGGGACGTATCGTCGGTGACCGATATGTTCTGGATGTTCGCCAACGCCTCCTCCTTCAACCAGGACATCTCCTCATGGGATGTCTCATCGGTCACCGACATGACCGAGATGTTCGCCAACACAACCTCCTTCGACCAGAACCTGGGCGGCTGGTATATCACGCTCAACAGTACGACCATGGATAGAGCGGACATCCCCGGCGCGGTCGGGACTATCTCCGCCCAGAACCCATTCCTGGACGGGCAGGACCCGACATATGTGATAGAGCCGGGCGGCGACTCGCACCGGTTTGCCATAACCGACGGCAATATTCTCAGCATGGTCTCGGCGGCCGCCGACCGGACAACTTATACAATCACCATCGCCGCTGCCGGGGACTCGTTATTCGAGGACGGCAACAACCGGCGGACCGTCCAAGTGACATTGAAAGACGATGCCGGCAACCCCCCGTAGGCCACCGGCATGGCGCCGCCGCGTCATCCATTTAACACAGAAACGATCCGGCAAAAGGCAGACGCTTGGAAGACCGGACCGGCGCCGGCCAGGGCGGGGAGCTGCATGCGCGCGGCGGGGCGCTCCCGCCACAGCCAAAAAAATGCCCGGCCGATATGTGGCCGGCATGAAAAAAGCACCACTCGCCTATCTTTTCGGGCTTGTCCAGGCTTGTGCCGACCGCCTCGGCGGCAAGCCCGACGGTCCTCTCCACGTCGCCCCACGGCCCGAGGCCGGAGTTGTACATCTGGCGCGCGCCGCCCAGCCTCTTGCCGAGCTCCGCATATCTGGCGGCGAACGCCCTGACGGCCTTGGCCATCCGGCCGCCCGCCTTCCCGATCTCCCCGACGCGGTCCGCGTACCGCCACTCGGCCCCGGCCCACGCCAGCATGGCCAGCATGGTCGAGGGCGTGGCCAGTACTGTAGAGGACTTGGCGGCCTCGGCCACCATGTCCGGGTGGCTGGACAGCAGCCCGGCCAGAGCATACTCGGGGAACAGCAGCGCCTCGGCATCCCCGAACATCTCCCGGACCACTCCAGCAAAGCCGTCCGCGTCGCCTTCGTCCGCCAGCCTGCCGACCGGCACCGTACATATGCGGCAGTCCCGGCCGCCGGGCAGCCTCAGCGTATGGCCCGTGTCGGTCTTGGCGTAGTGTGTTCCGGACGTCAGCCCGGACGCCTCCAGGACGCTCTCCGGCCCCAGCTCGGGGTGGCGCGCCCCGGCCACGTCCAGCAGCCCGGCCAGCCGGCCGCCGGCCGCGATGAGCCGGTCGGCGCTGGCCGCCAGCGGGTCCTCCCGGACCTCCAGCTTGGCCGTCAGCGTCTCAACCCTTGCCAGCACGTCCGAGAGCGCGGTCTCTGGCGCGGCGCTCTCCGGCGCGCCCGGGGCCTCGTCCTTCCTCTTTCTCTTCTTCAGCAGTCCCATTTGCGTGGCGGCTGCCCGGCGCCTTTTAAGGCGCCTTCAGCCTTGCACGCCCGGCACGCGGGACGCGCGCGGTCGTGCCGCGGCGCCCGGACGCAGGATCCTGAAGCAAACCAGCCCAGATCTTCGACCGAGTCGGAACACGCCCCCGGCCAACATGGAATTTAGATCAATTTTGGTCGAACCACTCTGTCCGGCACTATGTACCAGTTCATAGTAACGCCTGTCAAAAAATAGCGCCTAGAGTGGAAACGTAGGTCCGAAAATTTCGTGCTGCGGAGTGTGAACCTATGTGGTCCATTCCTGCGTTTCCACTCCGCGGTTTTGACCGCCATTTCCACTCCGCACGCTTGATCTGGTTAGACCTACGTTTCCACTCCGGGTCACTTTTGTTACAGTTTGCGTCAGGTCACCAAGGTGTTACAGCCCACGGCTGTCAACTCTGTGTCCTAATTGTGCCCGTATGTCGGCCCAACTTCGGCCGTGCGGCGGCATGACCATCATGTCATATGTGCCACGCCTCTCTCCAGCTCCCGAGCTATCGATTCGTCCCTCCACTTGTTATACAGGGCCACCTTGAGCCGGATCTCTTAGATGATGCTTTCCCACTTTAGGGACATCACGTGTCGCTCATATTCCGAATCGTGGGGGTAGTTGCGGCCCTTAACCGCGTGGTTAGACCGAAAGAGATCTATAACCTCAGATCCCCCCCGCCCCCATGGCAGGAGCCAGGAAACAAAAAAAGAGAGCGACGGGACGCGGTTCCCTCCTGACGCTGCTTGTCCTGTTTGCCGACAGCGCGGCGGCAGCGGAACTGTTCCGGATGGTGCGATGGTATGGCGGGGTGTTTTGTCCCGACTGCAAGCATAGGAACGTCGTCAAATACTGCCTCTACCAGAAAAACCTGCAGCGGTACACCCGCAAGGACTGCTGCAAGACCTTCAACGACAAGACCGGCTCCCTCCTCCATTACAAACACGTCAGCATCGGCGACTGGATGCTGGCGCTGTGGCTCTTTCTGTGCGGCCCGCTCAACGGCGTCTCGATAAGGTTCATCTCTCAAGCGACTGGACAGGCCTACAAGACCACCTACTATATGATGCGCGGCATTATGGCACATATACGCAACCTGCCGGAGAAGCCGCTGAAGGGAACATGCGAGACCGACGAGGCATACGTCAAGGTCGGCTCTAAGGGGGCGGCGCTGGATACCAACGGTGAGGAACGCACCGTTCCCAGCCGCCGCGGCCTTCCCCACGGGCCCGGCCGCAGCACTTTCGAAAAGAACATGCCAATGTCCACCATATACTTTCAGCGGGCCACAGAAGACGAGCCAGATATTACGATAATGGACGTGCCGCGCGATGGCAAGACCTTGGCTGACATGGTACAGGAACGTATGGAGCCCGGCTCCACGGTGATGACCGACGAGCACACCGCCTACAAGAGCCTCAAAGAGCGGGGGTACGACCACCACGCCGTAAACCACGGCGAGGGCGAGTACGCCTCCGGCGAGTGCAACGAAATCCACACCAACAATTGCGAGTGCCGGATAGGCCTGTCCAAGTGGTGGCTGAAAAAACACCGCGGCGTCAGCAAGTGGCACTTGGCGTTCTATGTCAAGTCGTTCCAGTTCGTGCACAACCACCGCCACTACAGCCTCAGCGGTAGGTTTGTGGTCACGCTGGCCATGGTTCTGGACCGGTTCGATGGAATGCAGGCCTGATAATGTGACCGGCCCGCATATCCATCCGGGCCTAGCCCAAGCGTGCCTTTTGGATTGTCAGCAGCTGAAATGCCGCTGAAATGCCGCAGAAATGGCGTACACGACCCGATTAGGCACCCCCAACATTTGGAATATGAGCGTCACGTGTTCGTCGAATACGCGCTTGAATATCGAGAATGCCCACTCCGCCACCCATCTCATGTTGTATCCGATCTTGGCCTTCCAGTAGGCCTGGTTCTCCCTCTTCTCCTCCCGGCTCAGCAGGTCCAGCCGCGTGGCCTCGGGGCTCCCTCCCAACTGGTCCCTTACCGATACGCCCCACGCGTCGCCCGACCCCTTGTTGCGCGCCGTCACGTTGATTCGGTGCAGGATGCCCGGAACCACACCCGCACGCGCGCACGCGCGCACGTTGTACCTTGAGCCGTACGCGGCATCGCCGTATACGATATCTGCCGCTGCCGGATAATCGGGGCGGTCCGACGAGAGCGATGCGAGGGGCGGGATGCCCGACGCGAGGCGGTTTTGGTATGCGGGATGGCGGCGCGGCACGCAGTCCTGCTTCCCGGTCTGGACGTCCGGCCCCGGATCCTTGGAATGATGAACGGCATCGCCCACGCCGCCCTCTGCCGCGTCCATGCACTGCCCCAGCAGCGGGCGGAACTCGGTCACGTCGCCCACCGACTCGTCGGTGACCGACAATGCGACTATCTTCATGGTCTGCGTGTCGACCAGCACGTGCAGTTTCACAAAACCGCGTTTCACCCTCCACTTTTTGCCCATCCACTCGCCCCTATTGTGCTGCTTGAGCCCGGTCGCGTCGGCCGCCAGTACCCTGGAGTGTTCCGGATCCGACACGATTATCATCCCGCCCTGGTACGTACTCACGTCAAGCCTCCCCATCCGCTTGCGGAGCTGGCTGAAGGAGGGCGTCCTGGACTCCCCGATCATCTTCCCGATTGCCCCCTCCAGCTGCCTGTACCGGACGCCCATCCCGACCCTGAGGGCGGCGGCCAGCATGATCAGCGTCTCCGAATATTGGTACGGGGCACCCACCTTCCCCTTGTTTGCGTACCTGACATCACCCTCCCACTCGGGATTATACTCTATGAACATGTCCGCTCCCCGCTTGACGTACTTTTCGTTGTCAGTCTTTGTCATGGCAGGGATGGCCAAATGGCGAGATCATTATGCCTTTCGGCCCGTATGGGCGGCGCTCAGGTGCAATTAGGACACAGAGTTCGGCTGTCCCATGCTTAATAACCCGTGCGTGTCCGAAACAGAGCATGGGAGGAGTAGATGCCGTGCGGCGCTGCTATGATACGGTGGCCTCCGGCGGCTCCATAACCGACGCGGAGGCGCGGGATCTGCTGAACGTGTCAGATGATGCGTTGCCCGCGCTGCTGGACGCGGCCGGCCGCCTCACCAGGACCATGCGGGGGCCGGAGGTCGACGTGGAGCAGCTCCACAACATAAAGAAGAACGCCTGCAGCGAGGACTGCTCGTTCTGCGCCCAGTCGGCCTTCTTCGACACGGACACGGAGACTTACCGACTTCCCCCCTCCGAGGAGATCATAAAAGGCGCCAGAGATGCCCGGGCGCGGGGGGCCGGCTCGTACTGCCTGGTGGCGGCCTGGCGGGAGCCCCCGCCCGCAGACTTTGAGAGGGTGTGTGGTATAGTGCGGCGCATACGCGCCGACATAGGGATCGAGGTGGAGTGCAGCCTGGGGTTCCTCACCGCGCGCCAGGCTGGGGACCTCAAGCGCGCCGGGGCTAGGCGCTACAACCACAACCTGGAGACGGCGCCCTCCAAATTCCCCCAGATATGCACCACCCATACCTTTGCGGACCGGGTGGCGACGCTGAGGCGTGCCCGGGAGGCGGGGTTGGAGCTGTGCACCGGGGGGATAATCGGACTGGGCGAGACCAGGACCCAGAGGCTGGAGCTGGCTCTGGAGATCCGCCGCATACGCCCCGAGGAGGTTACCATAAACATACTGGTGCCGGTGCCCGGCACCCCGCTGGAACTGCAGGCGCCTCTGCCGCCCGGAGAGATATCGCGGATGTTCGCCCTGATGCGGTTCCTGCTGCCGCGCTCCATAATCAAGATATCCGGTGGCCGGGAGACGGCCACCGACGATGCCGGCGAGGCCCTGCTGAGAGGAGGGGCCGACGGCATAATAACCAACGGATACCTCACGATGCCCGGGAATGCACCCGGCCGGGACGCCGAGATCATACGCCGAGCACGCCTTGAAGCGTAGCCTGGGCCACGTGGTCGGGAGCCTGGAGGGTCTGAGACGGGGGTCGCTGTACCGCTCGCTGCGGTATGGCCGTGCAGAGGGCCCACATATCACGCTGGACGGCAATACCATGATAAACTTGGGCTCCAACGACTATCTGGGGGTGCGGGGCCAGGTGCACGGCGGCCCCCGCTCGGCCAGCTCCCGGCTGGTCGCAGGAAACGACGACTCGTACCGCACTCTGGAGGGGATGCTGGCGGCGCACCTCTCTGCCGAGTCCGCCCTGGTTTACCCCACCGGATACATGGCGTCCCTGGGCGTGATACCTGTACTGGGCGTGGCCGGATGCACCATATTCAGCGACGAGCGCAACCACGCCAGCATCATAGACGCCTGCAGGCTGGCCGGCGGGCGCACCAGGATATTCCGGCACAACGATGTGGACGGACTGGACCGCATGTTGTCCGGCGCGGAGGGGGACGCGCTGGTGGTGACCGAGGGCATATTCAGCATGGACGGCGACTACTCGGACCTGCGGGGCATAGTAGAGGCGGCCTCCCGGCGCGGGGCGGCCGTCATAGTGGATGACGCGCACGGCGACTTTGTGGCGGGGCAGGAGGGAAGGGGCACCGCCCACATGTTCGGCGTCTCCGGGGAGATATACGCCACCATAAGCAGCCTGAGCAAGGCCCTGGGCTCCTTCGGCGGGTACGTGACAGCCGATAATCCCGTGACGGATCTGCAGGTGAACCGTTCCCGGTCCTTCATGTATACGTCGGCGCTGCCGCCGGTCCTCATACATGACGCCATATCGCGCATGGGCGCAGACCTGGAGGAGCGGCGGAGGCTCCTGCGGCACAACACGCGCCGCATCTCCGACGGGCTGGACGACATGGGATTCGGCCCGGCGGGCGGCACGCACATCATACCTGTCGTAATAGGCGGGGAGCAGGATGCAGTAGAGTTCTCCCGCATACTGGCCCGGAACGGGGTCTATGCGCCCGCCATCAGGTACCCCACAGTGCCCCGGGGCGGGGCGCGCATACGGGTCTCGGTGACCGCCTCGCTGGATGACTCAGACATCGACACGGTGCTGGCCGCCTTCGAGGAGGGGCGGCGGCGCGTCCTATCGTAACTGATCAAAGTTGCCGAACATGGGCGAGCCCATGAAGAAGGCTATCGAGATCAGAATCGCCAGCAGCGCGCCCACTATGACAAAACGCTTCCTGTTTACCATGCGGCGCCTCTCCCACACCCCGTTAAAAAACGCGCTGGCGCGGCGCCCGATGCGGCAAACGTTTTTGAGAGGCGCAGCGGGACTTCCACCATGTCCGAAGAGTCCGAGATCGTAGAGATGCGGGGGCACCTGATCGACTCGATGATCCTGGCCAATGTAATGAACCGGGTGGTGGACAGGGGTGGCCGCTACGAATTTTTGGAGTTTAACGTGGGCAAGAGCCCCGTTGACGCCAGCTACGCGCGCCTCCGCGTCACCGGCCGGGACTATGCCCACCTAGCCGAGATACTCAATGACATACACCAGGAAGGCGTCACCGAAGTCACGCCGGGAGAGGCGACGCTTCGGGAGGCTCCTGCAGACGCGACCCTGCCGGTCGACTTTTACAGCACCACCAACAACGAGACCCGAATATATCTGGGGGGAGAGTGGCTGACGGCCCAAAAACAGATGATGGACAAATGCATCATAGTGCAGGGGGGGACGGCCAGCTGCACGCCCATCCGAGATGTCAGGAAGGGCGACATGGTGGTGTGCGGCGAGGAGGGCATCCGCGTGCTGCCGCCCCCGCGGCCCCGAACCGCTACGGGGCTCTTTGAGTTCATGAGCAGCGGCAGCTCCAGCGAGCGGCCCACGCAGCACATAGCCAAGACTGTAGCCTCCGACATATACAACACCAAGAAGGAGGGCGGCCGCATCATTATAGTGGGAGGGCCGGCAATCGTGCACACGGGCGGAGCCCCGTCGGTGGCCGCACTAATACGCGACGGCTACATAGACGGGGTGCTGGCGGGCAACGCCCTGGCTGTGCACGACATAGAGAACGCCCTGTACGGAACGTCACTGGGGATGCGCGTCAAGGACGCCACCCCTGTCAGCAAGGGCCACCGCAACCACATGGATACCGTAAATGCAGTCTTCACCCACGGCTCCATACCCGACATGGTGGAGAAGGGGGTGTTAAAGCGCGGCATATTCTACGAGTGCGTGAAGAGGGGGGTGCCCTTTGTGCTGGCCGGCTCCATCCGCGACGACGGCCCGCTGCCGGACGTCATCACCGATGTGGTGGATGCCCAGAAAGAGTACAAGAAGGTGCTGAAGGGCGCCGACATGGTGATCATGATATCTACGATGCTCCACTCCATAGCCACTGGTAATATGTTGCCGTCCACGGTGCGCACCATCGCCGTCGACATAAACCAGTCCACCGTCACAAAGCTGCTGGACCGCGGAACGTGGCAGGCGCTGGGAATAGTTACCGACGTGGGGGCGTTCCTGCCCCTCGTGGAGCGGGAGCTTGCCGAGATGGCGTCGGCGCGGCCCTGACGCAGAAGTGCCGGCCCGACATTTTGCATCAGGTTCTGGCGCCGTCCGTAAATTCCAGATGGACTGCGCCGGTGCATATGACCAAACGGCAAAATGACCTTATTTTTTATCCATCCTGCATTGCAAACAAACCCAATATTGCGGCATATGTGCACAGACCACGCAGCTGAGGACTAAAGCCACGCCTGCAATTGAGTATGGGAAACTCTGTTCTTCAATCAGGTCACGTTTATTGCCACAGCGAACATATATTCAGACTTGTTTTTAACACGCTTTAGCATGCCATTAGTTTTTTTGTCCACGTTTTCCGCATCCATGCAGCTTGCTAAAAGTTTAGATTTTACATTAAGTCGTTTACACTCTCAACCAAATTGAATTAAAATATAACAACCCTAGCAGCTATGCGTCGCCATACTACTATTCTGGAGCATGGAATCTGGTGGACGAGCTAATGAGTTACTAGGGTGAAACTTTTAGATCCCTGCCTGTGGGTCGTATGCGCACCAATCTCTAGCCCGCATGCCGACTAGGAACAAAGTCCTTTGTGGTGATGGTGGCAGCGGATAGGCCAGCTACACACCGCTGTTGCTGGGCCAGACCTCGGCAGCGCGCTCGGCAATCGCGCTTCAATTTCAGCCATGTCTTAAGGCTCATATTGCCACTGACAGATCGATAGTACCGTGGCCGATATAGAGTGGCGCGGCGGGTTCAATCGCATAGCATGGGCTCACGAGGCCGGGAGACTGGTGGTCTCGCCCATATTCGAGGATCGGGACACGGCCGTCTACTTGGCCAGCTGTGTCGACTCTTGGAACGATCGCTTCGCCAAACTCACCATCATTGAGGACGAGAGTCTGTACTCGGTGTGCTGCTACCAGGATCCGCTGGTCGCCGGCGACAGGAACATTGGAATATACCGGGCAGGGCTTCCCCGCATAGGTGGATACGACCAGGCCCGGCCGCTGTTTTTGGAGAGGCCGCCGCTCTTTCAGGTGGCATACGCCATGGACTACACCAGAATGGATACATACGAGCAGATGTCCCGGCTGCTCTCACCGGCGCGGTGCCGTATCATAGAGTCACGCAACCTGAAGCGCCAGGAATACTATTACGAGCGACGTGCTGTTGGTTGACACTGCTAGTCCTCAGTAGGTGGGTCATGGCCCGGCGGCGCGCCCGACCGACAATCTGGATGGCTACCGGACAGTGGTATGGATGGAGCTACCGAGAGGTAAGCTGGCTCGGCGGGGATTGACATGGATCTTGGAAAAGGAGACCGCTTTTCGCACGATTTTACAGACCCTGACCACGCATTTATGTCTCACCTCCCATGATGCCAGAAACTCGCCCGGCTGGACGTGCTTGAGCGCCGAGTGCAATCGGTTCTGGTTGCAGTCCCGAAAAACTTCTGATATGACGGCCTCCGCCTGCTGGTGGTTGGCAAGGTCGTGCGGCCAGACATACTATCTCTTGGGAGTGCCGTGGAATAATTCCATGTGACTGTTTTGTCCGACGTGCGGGTGCGGATGAAACTGGGGTGGATGCCCAGAAGAGAGGCGGCCTTTTGGAATCTTTTGCCCGCATACTGGGAGCCGTTGTCGCACTGGAGCGTGAGCCTTGAGCAGTGGAGTTTGGCGGCGACGACCGCCTCCGTCAGCGATTCTATTGCGACGTCGGTGGTAGCCAACGTACCGAACCGGTAGGCAAGCCACTGCCGTGTGAAGATATTCAACACGAGGAAGAGCATATACCGCTGGCCGGCGGGTCCAGGTGCCAGACGACTTCTGGGCCACACCTGCCGTCCCTGCGCCACAGGCAGGTAGCATACCAGCGCGGTATTGGCGTTGCCCCGGCTTCCCCGTTCTGCCTTGAGGGCAGCCTTGGTGCCGCATGTGGGGGCATCATCCATAAACCGAATCCTGTCAAGTGTCGGCTCTCCTTCCCCGCTTTTGCTTTCTGGTGTCTGCCATCGGGGGCGCGGGGGGTCTTCAGGCATAGACCTGTTGCGGTATGCCGATCGGATGGCCGGACAGCACTGCTCACAGACGGGCCGGCCTTGGACCTGCCGGTACCCAAGCATGCCGGTACCCAGCTGACATTCCAGATACTTATGATATGTGCCATATCTAAAGCAAAATTAATGATCTTAAGCATTTAATATATGATCGACTGAATTTGGCCTGTTGTCTGCTTAGATAATAAAGTAATATGTTATCCCGCAACACTATATAGCCGCGTAGAGGAGGCCTGGCCAATGAAACAGATGATACTAGCGTTGGCGGTTATGGCCAGTCTGGCCGTAGTATCTGCCACGCAAGCAGCTGAAGCCCAATCAATGTCCGACGACAATATGATGTCCGGGTCGGTGATACCCTCATTTGTGAAGATTCTGGCAGGTAACTGGGCGGACGGCTCGATCTCCGATAGCGAGTTTATAGCCGCACTGCAGCATCTTATTGCAGCAGATATCATACATCTCGAATCCCGCATAACCGGTACCGACTCGCTGACCATCGGGTTCATTCCGGTAAAACCAGTGGATTTCGGTGGCTTTGAACCCGCCGCAGAGGACTTTGCAGAGTTCTTGTCAAACGAGCTGGGCGTTGATGTGGAGACGGTCATACCCTCCAGCTACGAGCCCATCATAGAGAGCCTGAGGTTCGGCCACATAGACGCAGCCATAATGGATACCGGCCCCGCATGCTTGGCCATTTCGCAGTCCGGCGCCGAGGTCCTGATGGCCGAGGTAGACAGCGGCAGGATATACTATCAGGCCACAGTCTGGGTAAGCGCCGACAACGACGATGAGATAGACTCCATAGACTATGTCCTGGACAAGAAGGTCTCCTTCACCAGCGAGACGGGATCCTCCGGATTCGTCAGGCCATTCGGCTCGCTGGTCACCGGCGGTCATGTCACCATCAATGGAGATGATGTTGTGGCCCTAGAGGCGGCAATAGAGGACGCATTCGAGAGTCACGCATTTCCGGGATCCTATGGCGGAGCAGCCAAGCTGCTGGCCGAGGGCGTGGTTGATGTAGCCTTTGGCAACGATCGGCTTCCCACGTATCTGCCCGAAGAGGAGCGCGGACTCATCAAGCCAGCCCTGACGCTTGGTCCGGTGCCCTCCCACGTACTGGTGGTGAGCGCGGACATGTCGGAAAACAACAGAAAAGCACTGACTGACGCCGTTCTAAAGCTCAACGGAGGCCCGAATGCCAGCATTCTCAGCGACTTGTATGGTGTCGATGCCATGCTGCCCACCACAACCGATCACCACATGGCCGGCTTTTGCGACAACATCAATGATCTGGTCGGCTTTGAAGACAGGCTGCTGGACAAGTTCCGCAGCTAATCCTACTTTTTTACATTTTTTCAACGCCATTGGTTTATTTTCTATTCGTATAATATGATCTGAAAACCATAAGCTTGATTTAGACCACTGCCGCGGCAAAGTGACAGGTTGCCATATAATGCCAGCATACAGCCGGAAACACGCGACATAGGCAAGGCGGAGCTGGACAGTTGCATAATCTGCATGGAGGATGTCTGGGCATCCTATGATGCTCGCAGCACGACCATCCGGGAGATAAGCATGAGAGTGTCGGCCGGCTCCAACTATGCGATAGTGGGCAAGTCCGGATCCGGCAAGTCCACACTGCTCAAGATCATGAACGGCCTGATGATGCCCAGCCGCGGAACCATCATGGTCGACGGCCACAGGCCGGACCAGCGCAACGGCAGGTTTCGGAGCGTAATGGCCCGCATAGGGTACATACCACAGAGCCTGGGACTGGTCCGCAACTCATCCGTACTGGACAATGTGATGATGGGGGCCCTGCCCAGAATGGGCGCCCTGCAGTCACTCCTCAAGAGGTATTCGGAGGCGGATATGGCCGAGGCGCGCCGCATACTGGAGGTGGTGGGGCTGTCCGGCAAGGAGGGTCGCAAGGCGTACATGCTCAGCGGCGGGGAGAAGAGGCGTGTGGCCATCGCGCGGGCATTCATGCAGAGGCCACGCATCCTGCTGGCCGACGAGATAGTCTCGGAGCTGGACAGCGTCACCTCCAGGGATATAATGGACCTAGTGTCCGCCATGCAGAAGGATACGGGCCTGACTGCAATAATGATACACCACGACACGAATCTGGCGCTGGAGTACGCCGACCGGGTGGCCGTCATGCAGGAGGGGCGCAAAGTAATGGAGATGGGCATCGACCAAGACCGCATACTGGACTTTCAGTCGGGCAACCTGACCACCCGAGAGATACTGGAGATGTACGATGACCCCAAAAAGTAACCTGATGATAGGGGTGGTCGTCGCCCTGGTGGTTGCCGCCTCTTGGCACATAGAGGCCAGCCCGGTGGAGTTCGCCGAGGGACTGCCCCGGCTGTGGCAGCTGACGGAGGAGGTTGTGGTGGAGCTTACCACGGTTACCGACAGCATGGCGTACAACGCAGTGTGGGCCATGCTGGAGACCGTTCAGATGGCATTCATCGGGACTATGGTGGGGTATGCGCTGGCACTGCCCATGAGTCTGCTGGCGTCGCGCAACCTGGCCAGCAAGTGGGTGTACGTTCCCATGCGGGGTCTGCTGGCCATGGCGCGTACGCTCCCGTCCATAATGTGGGCGCTGCTGTTTATCATAATGGTGGGGCCGGGTCCGTTCGCCGGCATACTGGCCATTACCATGTACACGCTGGGGTTCGTGGCCAAGCTGCAGTACGAATCCATAGAGGCGGTGGACGCCGATCCGGTGGACTCGGCCAGCTCCATAGGGCTCTCCCGACTGCAGCTGATACGGTTCGTGGTGATACCCGAGTCGGCCTCCCACCTGCTGGGACACCTGCTGTACATGTTCGACTATAACGTGAGGCAGACCAGCATACTGGGACTGGTGGGAGCCGGCGGGATAGGGTTCTACATAATCACGTATACCAAGTATCTTCAGTACGGAAAGGCCGTCTTTTTCATGCTGGTGGTACTGGCCACCGTGCTGGTGATCGACTGGGTAAGCGTCAAGCTGCGGGACCGCTACGTGGTAAAGTCGCAGAGGGGCGTGGCCGCCGATGTACCCTAGCTATGTGGTGATGTCTCGCAGCCGGCCGGCGTCGTGCGCGTTCCGTATCTCCCGCGCTATGCGCCTGCCCATGCTGAGCGGCTCGCCGAAGAGCAGCGTATAGTATGGCGAGCCCTCCATGTAGATGTTGGTGCCCGCCACTATCCTGGCTGAGAACTCAAAGGAGCTGAACCGCGCCCCACTGTCGTACACCCCCTCTATGCAGAAGGGCCCGTTCATGCCCGGATGCGCCAGCCTCCGGGCGGCATCCACAAAGTCTTCGGCCATGCGGTAGGCGTCCTGCAGCAGGGACTCGCGTAATACCAGGGGGCTGTTTCCTATCACGTTGAACGAGGGGACGTCTGCAGGATCCTGGCCGTGCGCCGGGATGCGCGCCAGCCCCTCGATGTCTGACTCGTGACGCTGGTCGCACCCGAAGAACTCCACCTCGCCCCGCAGCGGCGAGTAAAAGAACTGCAGGTACGCCAGCACCCCGGGGATGTACTCCTGGATGTAGAGCCGCTCGTCGGCGGATATGGTGCCGTCGCGTATCAGAGATTCCCGTCGGGAGTGGTACTCCTGCGGCGAGGATGCCGTAAAGTAGCCCCTGCCCCCAGCGGCCCCCTGTCGCTTTACTATGACCCGGCCGGATATCTGATCGGGCGAGTCCACCGCCCGGGGAACGGGAAGGCCTGCCTCGGCCATCATCTTCTCCTTGAGCGTGCGGTCCGACTCCCACCGCAGTATGTGCTTGTTGCCGAATACCGGGGCTTTGATGCTCTCGATGTCGGCGGGGTCCATCTGAGCCACCAGTGTCCCGTGGGGTATCAGTATGGTGTCGGCCAGTATGGATGAGCACTCCTCGTCCAGTATCTCGGAGAATGCATCCACTGGAACAATGCGGTCTATGAAGGAGAAGCGGCCATAGAGGCTGATGCGCCTCCTCTCGCAGACCAGCAGGGTGTCCAGCCCCTCATCCTTGGCGCCCTTGAGCACCTGAAGGGAGCAGTGGGATCCCAGAGTGGAGACGGTCACCATGGCGAATGGGGGTGCGGGGCGGTTTATGAACCGTTGGGGGCCCCCTGCGCAAAGAGGGAGGCGAATACCTCGTCTATGATGTCGGCGGTGAGTCCATCTCTCATGTTTTCGGGGACGGCGTCCAGCACGAACCTGTGCGGGGTGGTGGATGCAGGTATGGTGTCCTCGCTGCGTTTTATGGCGTATATGGTGAGGGCGTTGGCCACAGATATGATGAGCCGTTCCCGCTCGGTGAGGGCCATTTGCATCACGGTACTGCCAGACTGGTAATAAGTGGAATGCTCGTAATTCGTGTCAGAGGAATGGCGCCGGTGTGGGCGGGGACGCGGTGCCGTACGGCGCCAGATGGCCCGGCTGCCGGATGTCGTGGGCCTCGGCATCGCCGTAGGGATCCTCGGTGAGGGATTGCTCCCAGTAGTTGTAGCCCACCCAGGCGCCCGCCAGTATGAGGGTCGCTATTACGAGAGCCTCCAATACGGCCATGTGGTGGGGCCCAACTCTGGGCAATAATAACCGTTTGGAGATGGGTTCTGTCGCAAACGCGGATGCCTGCCCCTGGATAGTTTGAACCGGTTGAACACGAGTATAGATGCCAAAGCATGGGAGATGGAGCCGGCGACCAACTTTGCACCGTAGACACCTCGGTGAACTACTTACCGGGCTACAGAACCGCCCCAAGTACGCGTTTCGGCTCGGAGTAAAACCAATAAACACGCAATACGAGGTATTATGGCCATTATCTGCGTCTTCTGAGAGCATGTCGTACGAGATCTGTAGCAGTTCGGGCCAAATCAGACATATCATCCAAGAAACAACCATAAGACCTAGCCAAGATCCGTTCCGAGCCGAAACGCGTACCGCCCCAACACGCCATAAAATTAATACCCGCTGGCCCCGCTCCGCCGCATGGAGCCGCCGGAAGGACTGGGTGACATCCGCCGCACGCACTTATCCTCTGATATGGATCCCGCCTTGGACGGCGAGGAGGTCGTGGTGATGGGCTGGGTGGCCGCCGTCCGTTCCCACGGCAACATCACGTTTGCCACAATACGTGACCGGACCGGACCCGTCCAGATCGTGGCCAAGAAGGGTGTGTGCGACGATGACATACGCACCATACTCACCAAGGCAAAGCCGCACTCCTCGGTCGCCGTCCGGGGCCGGGCATCCGCATCGGCGCGGGCGCCGGGGGGAGTCGAGATCATACCAAGCATGCTGAGGGTTCTCTCCGCTGCCAGCCGCACCCCGCCGTTCGAGCCGGCCACCGTGTCGGTCCCCAACATAGACACCCGCCTCGAGGTGCGGTGCATAGACCTGAGGCGGGAGCCGCTCCGCCACATATTTGGCGCGCGCACCGCCGTGCTGCGCGCCGTTCGCGAATACTTTTACGGGAACGGCTTCACCGAGATAAGCACCCCCAAGATGATCGCCTCTGCGACGGAGGGCGGTTCCGCACTCTTCCCCATATTCTATTATGACAAGGAGGCGTTCCTGGCGCAGAGCCCGCAGCTGTACAAGGAGCAGCTGACCATGTCCTTTGAGAGGGTCTTTGAAGTATCCCAGATATTCCGGGCCGAGCCCTCCCGCACCAACCGCCACCTGGCCGAGGCCATCTCCATAGACATGGAGGAGGCATTTGTGGACTACAACGACATAATGGACCGCACCGCCGAGGTGGTGCACCGGGCCGCCGGCGCCGTTGGGGAGTACGCGGAGCGGAACCCGGAGGCCAAATACGACATACCCGACACCGTCGACATCCCCCGGTACACGTACGAGGAGCTGGCCGGCCGCATACATGACGAGACCGACCTCCACATGGAGTGGGGTGACGACCTGCATCCCTCGTGGCTGCGCCGGCTGGGCCTGGACGGCATGTACTTTATCACCGACTGGCCCATGGGGCCCAAGCCGTTCTATGTCAAGACCAAACAGGACGACCCGCGGGTCTCCGAGTCGTTCGATCTGATGTGGGGGGATCTGGAGCTCTCCTCGGGCAGCACCCGCATGAACGACCGCGACGGCCTGGAGCGGAACATGCGCAACAAGGGAATGAAGACCGCCTCCTTCGCGCACCATCTGGCGGCCTTCGAGTACGGAATGCCACCCCACGCCGGCTGCGGCATAGGGCTGGAGCGACTCATGATGGCCATGACCGGAACGGGAAACATCCGCGACGCCACATTCTACCCCCGGGACGTGGACCGGCTGACACCGTAGGTGGCATGTCATGGTGACAGAAGAGGAGATAACCGATATGGCCGCCATGATGCGCATCACCATAGACGACCATACCGAGTACGTGGACAAGGTGCAGAGGATGCTGGACTACTTTGGCGTGCTGGACTCGGCCGGGGTGGACGACGAGGAGGTGCTGGCACAGGAGGTGGCTCCGGCCCAGCTGAGGGCCGACGAGCACCACAGACACGAGATGGGCATTGGGGGCCACATACGCGCCCCCAGGCTGGGCTAGTTGGACCCGGACACCCCGGCCCACGAGATCGCCGGAATGGTCTCCACCGGAATGGTCTCCGCCGAGGAGGTGGTGGAGCGGACGCTGGAGCGCATGCGCCAGACCAAACACCTGAACATCTTCATATCGACCAACCCCGACGCCATATCCGAGGCCCGCCGCATAGATGGTATGGTGAGGAATGGTTCTGACCCCGGCAGGCTGGCGGGAGTCCCCGTATCCATAAAGGACAACATATGCACCCATACCATGCCCACCACCTGCGCCTCGCGCATGCTGGAGGGGTACGTGTCGCCGTACGAGGCCACGGTGGTGGAGCGGCTGAGGCGGGAGGGCGCCATAATAGTGGGCAAGACCAACCTGGACGAGTTCGCCATGGGGATCACCACCGAGTTCAGCGCGTACGGGCCCACGCTCAACCCGCGCGACCCCCGGTACGTGCCGGGGGGCTCGTCTGGGGGCAGCGCCGCCTCGGTGGCCGCCGGCGCCGCTGCCATCTCCATGGGCTCGGACACCGGCGGCTCGGTCCGCAACCCGGCCAGCTTCTGCGGTGTGGCCGGGTTCAAGCCCACGTACGGCATGGTGAGCAGGTACGGCCTGGTCTCGTACGCCAACAGCATAGAGCAGGTGGGCCCACTGGCGCGCACCATACCCGACCTGGCACTGGCGATGCGGGCGATATCGGGGCCCGACCCCCGGGACGGCACAACCGCCGGCGCCCTCCCCATATCAGATACGGGGGACGGCGTGGACGGCAAGAGGATAGGAATCGTACAGCAGATGGCCCCCGACTCGCTGCATCCGGGGGTGCGGGCCGTCTTCGGGAGGGCGGTCTCCGGCCTGGAGTCGCTGGGGGCCGCCTGCGAGGAGGTCTCGCTGGAGATGGTCGACTACTCGGTGGCCGCCTACTACACCATCACGTCCACGGAGGCGGGCAGCAACCTTGCCAGGTATGACAACATCAGGTACGGATACGGGCTGGACAGGGAGGGCTACGAGTTCCACAGGTACGTGACCGCGTCCCGGGACCGGTTCGGCCCCGAGGTCAAGCGCCGCATAATAGCGGGGGGCTTCGTGCCCTCGGCCGGGTACGCGGGCCGGTACTTTCTGAAGGCCCTCAAGGTGAAGAGCCGCCTGACCCGGGAGGTGAACAGCCTGTTCGAGACTTACGACTATCTGGTGTCGCCCACCGTGCCGGTCCCCCCCTTCCGGCTGGGCGAGCGGCTGGACGACCCGGTGGGGCTCTTCCAGCTGGACATAAACACGGTGGCGGCCAACCTGACCGGAAAGCCCGCCGTCTCGGTGCCCTGCGGCACATATGACGGCCTGCCGGTGGGCGTGCAGCTGATGGCCGACTCGTTTCGGGACGGCCCCCTTCTGGGCGCCGCCCGGGATCTGGAGGGCGCGATACCATGATAGGCCTGGAGATCCACTGCCAGCTGACCGGCCTCAACTCCAAGCTCTTCTGCCCCTGCCGGGCAGACTACCGGGGCATGGAGCCCAACACCAACGTCTGCCCCGTATGCATGGGGCTCCCCGGCGCGCTGCCGCTGCTGAACGCGGCGGCGGTGCGGAGCGCCGCGGCCATAGCCATGTCGCTGAACTGCGCCCCCGGGGAGCGGCTGGCGTTCTTCAGGAAGAACTACTTTTACCCGGACCTGCCCAAGAACTTCCAGATCACGCAGTATGACGCGTACGGGCACACCAGCGTGGGGGGGAGGGGCGTGGTGCGCCTGGGGAGCAGGGACATCCGCATAACCCGGGTGCAGCTGGAGGAGGATCCCGGCCGCCTGTCGTACGAGGGGGGCGCCGACGGCCGCGCCACCACCCTGGTGGACTACAACCGGGCCGGCGTGGCCCTGGTGGAGGTGGTTACCGAGCCGGACTTTGAGGACCCGCGGCAGGCCCGCGACTTTATGAACATGCTGGCCGACACGGTGGAGTCGCTGGGCGCCGCCGACCCGCACCTGGACGGGGCCATGCGCGCCGACGGAAACGTCTCGGTGCGGGGCGGAAACAAGGTGGAGATAAAGAACATCAACTCGTTCCACGACCTGGAGAGGGCCCTGCACTTTGAGATCACCAGGCAGAACAGCCTGTGCGATGCGGGCCGCACCATAGTCCAGGAGACCCGCCACTGGGACGAGCGGCGCCGCATCACCGTACCCTCCAGGACCAAGGAGGCCGAGCTGGACTACCGCTACTTCTTGGAGGGCGACATACCCTGGGTCGCAATGGACAGCGGCACGGTGCGCCAGATACGCGAGGCCATGCCCGAGAGCGTAATGTCACGGCGGGATCGCTACATACAGTACGGGATTGCCCCCCAGGTGGCAGCCGTGCTGGCCGCCGACGCCCTCTGCTGCCGGCTGTTCGAGGAGTCGCACACCGACAGGACGGCCAGGCTGATCGCCAACCTCATCACGACCGACTTTATGGGGGTGATGGACACGCGCGAGAAGAGGGCCTCCTCGCGCCTGCGGGCCGGACACCTGTCGGCGCTGGCCGCGGCCATAGACGGTGGCGGCATAACCCGCTCCCAGGCTAGGACGATACTGGCTAGGCTGGCCCGGGACGGCGGGGACGCGGGGGCCCTGATCCGGGAGGCCGGCACATCCGGTGATCTGGCAGATGTGGTGGAGCGGGTGATCCAGGAGGAGCCGGAAGCCGCAGAGAGGGCCCGCACCAACCCGCCCACCATAAACCACCTGGTGGGCATGGTGATGCGAAAGACCCGGGGCTCGGCCGACCCGCAGGAGACGCTGCGGCTCATCCGCGAGGCGCTGAAAGAATGACCCGGCCCGCCTGGCGCATACAGGATGGCCCGCGCCGGGGCTGGCGCCGGCCTGCTCAGCCGGGCGCGTCTTGGCGCCGGGAGCTGACCAGCCTCAGCCGGCGATGGAACACGACCGACATCGCCGACACGGCGACCCCTACATAGCAGAAGATCCAGTAGACGATGGCCGGCTCGTGTATCTGGGTGATATAGCCGCTGATCGCCGGACCCAGGGCCCATCCGACTCCAAATACCGCCTCGTATGCCCCGATCATCCGGCCCCAGGTATTCTTCTTGGTTCCCTGCAGTATGACCTCCAGGGCCAGCGGATACATCATGGAGAACCCGAATCCCAGCATCAGCAGGGCCACCGCAAACTCCACAAAGGTGGTTCCCACCGCCGATACGCCCATTCCGACGGTCACCAGCACCGTGGACGCAACAAACGTGGGCACTGCCCGCCGCGACAGGTATCCGGCCATCAGGAGCGAGCCCACCCGGGTTATGCCAAACACAAAGTACAGCAGCAGTATGGCCGTGTCGTCCATACCGCGATCGTTAAGGAAGGCCGGATATATCGTGAGTATTATGCCAAAGGCTGCGGTGCTGAACAGCAGCAGCGTAACCACCACCGGGAACTTTACTATCTTGCCGAACGACTTGAGGTTCAGCTTGCCGGATCCCTGCTTGGGGGCCTTGGAGTGCGTCAGTACGGTGGACACCAGGGCGGCAGCCATCACGTATGCAGTGATCTGAAAGAGCAGGCGGTAGTCGGTGCCCACCATCTCCAGGACCAGGGACCCCAGCAGCGGACCCACCATGAACCCCACCGAGAAGAACATGATATACCACGATATGTTCTTCACGCGGTTGTTCGAGCTGCTGGACAGTATGGACTCGGAGGGAGGCCAGATGAAGGCGTGCGCCACGCCCACCATGGCCCTGTATGCGACCAGCTCCTCGACGGTAGTGGCTGTGGCCGTCAGGAACAGCGACGCCGTATTGAGGATGAAGCCCATCGTGAGCAGGTATCCGTTGTTTATGCGGTCCAGTAGTATTCCCACGAATATGGGGATCACCATGTATGGAAGAAAGTTGACCATGCCGATCAGGCTCAGCTCCGCGTACGTGGCGCCCACCTCGTTCTTTGCAAAGACGGGCAGTACCGGGCCGTGCATTCCGTACGAGATGCCCAGCACCAAGGCTGCAGCAAACAGCAGGATGGGTAAGCGGTTCACCGCGATGCAGCATGGTTTGCTAATATAATTTATTACAATTTTTTGCAGGATTGCATACGTTGCCCCTCGGACTTTGAATGAAACGTCCAGCAACCTTACCGACTCGTTCCTGCTGGTGGTCCTGGGCCGCACCTGCTCGTAGCACCGGAAGGCCGTCTCTACCCCCCAGCGCCGCCTGTACATCTCGACGAACCGGTCAGGGTCGGATGCGACTGTATCGAGCGGGACGTTGGTGGCGAACACGTGGTATGCAGACTCGCCCTCACCATCCCTGCTGCCGGTGGCCGTCTCCCTGGCGTCATTTTCGTCCTCGGCCGGCCGTATCATCAGGGTGAACTCGGCGCGCATACCGGAGCCGACCGAATGGACGGAGACGGCCCCCCTCCTGCCCCCCTCGAACTCGGATACGGCCCTCTTGATCTTGACGGCGGGCATCAGCCAGTTGATTCCCCTCCATTCCAGCAGGTTCATTATCTCGGCCGAGTAGAACTCGCGGTCCAGCGGCGTGTCCATCTGGACAGTTTCAGCCGGAACCGGGCCGCATGGCGGCCTTCGTGCCGGTATGATGGCCTGATATGGCCGGAGCCGAGATGGCGCACTCAACTGGATAAATCCCGCCCATGCCAACGCGCGGTTTTTGTATTGGGGCGGTGCTTGGCCGCGCGCAGTGATAGTACTACACGCGGGCGAGTTTGAGGGCGGCTTGGCAATCTGGGGGGAGGAGTCGGCGGACGGCGCCGCGCCGCGGATCAAGACGACCGTCCGCAGCCCGAGCGCGTATCCGTTCGGCGCCGACGGGCGGCTTGCCGCAGCCCTGGAAGAGATGGTGCCGGAGTTCGCGCCGGCGGACCGCGCCCACGAGGTGGCCGTCTGGATGCCCACCGTGGCGTCCGGCCCCATACCCTCCAGCGGCATAATCTCCGAGCCCCCGCCGGCCGGCGCAAAGGCCAAGGTGGCCCCGTGGTCCGTCACGGCCTACTGGCTGTACCATGACGAGGCAGTGGACCTCCTGTGCCGTGTGATGGGCCGGCATACCCTGGCGGCCGGCGTGGTGGTGGGCGAGGACCTGGCCTACTGGGCCGAGGCCGTGCGCCTTGCCGGGTCGCTGGTGGCCCGCCAGCAGTTCCTTCCAGATATGGTCTCCGAGGGCGGCTCGTACTGGGCGGTGTGGGCGCCGGTACTGGAGGGGGTCGACGCCGAGAGGTTCGGGAGGTTGGCCGGCCGCATGCCCGCCGCGGCACGGGCCCTCTCCAAGGTGGGGGCCGCGCGGCCCAAGAGGCCGGCCGCCGGGGTGCTCCGCACCGTGGTGTATGGCATGGTGGACCAGCTGGTGCGCGCGGCGACCCACCGGGCGGCCAAGCCGGAGGATCTCCGCCGGGACAAGTTTTACAGCGCACACGACCGCTGGCTCCACGCCCTGAGGTATACGGACGGGGACATGGGCGGGCACGGAGCCGACACGGCGCAGGTGGCAGCCCACATCCAAGAATGGCGGCGGCCCGTGGCCGCCGCGGCCGAGGCGCCCTTCCGGCTTTGCTTCCGCCTTGAGGAGCCGGCCAAGCCCGGTAACGGTACCGTCGGCGATACCGCCGACGGTATAGACAACGGTACCGACAACGGTGCCACCAACGGGCGGGACTCTAGGTGGTATGTCCGCTATATGGTGCAGCCCCGGGCCGACCCCAGCCTCATGGTGCCCGCAGACCTGGCCTGGAAGGACGGGTCCGAGGCCGAGGCGCTGGCGCAGCACGGCAGAAACATCCGGGAGTTCCTGCTGGCGTCGCTGGGTCAGGCCGCCGGCATATGCCCCGGCATAGCCGCCGGCCTTGAGGGCGGCGGGCTGGCCGGCCATGCCGCCGATACCGCCGGGGCCCACCGGTTCCTGACAGAGGAGGCCGCCGCACTGGAGCAGGCAGGCCACGCGGTGCTGCTTCCGGCCTGGTGGACCAGGTCCGGTACCAGGCTCACCGCCCGGGCCAAGGTCAGGACCCCCCGCACCGACGGCTTGGGCGTCATGACGCTGGACACGATATTCGGGTTCGACTGGGAGGTGGCCCTGGGGGACCAGACCATGACCATGGAGGAGCTGGAGGAGCTGGCCAGGCTGAAGCAGCCACTGGTCAGCGTACGCGGCCAATGGCTGGCACTGGATGCGGAGGGGATACGCTCGGCCATAAAATACCTCAAGAAGGGGACGCGGAACTCCACCCTACTGGACGTGCTCCGCATGAGGATGGACGCCGCCGAGGCGCCTCCCGGACTGGAGTTCGACGGGGTGGAGGCATCAGGTCCCCTGGAGGAGTTGCTGGGGCAGCTGGACGGGAGCGCCAAGCTGCAGGACGCCGAACCGCCGGAGGGCTTTGCCGGGTCGCTGCGGCCCTACCAGCTCCGGGGGTACTCGTGGCTGGCGTTCCTGCAGAAGTGGGGGCTGGGCGGGTGCCTGGCCGACGACATGGGCCTGGGCAAGACCATACAGGTGCTGGCCGCGGTGCAGCTCCGCTGGGCGGGCGGCGACCGGCGCCCCACACTTGTGGTGTGCCCCACCTCAGTCATAAGCAACTGGAACAGGGAGGCGGCCCGGTTCTCGCCGGACCTTCCCGTGATGGTGCACCACGGCCCCGGCCGCCTCAAGGACGAGGAGTTCGGGCGCGCCGCCGCCGGACACGCCATAACAGTCACCAGCTACGGGCTGGCCCACCGGGACGAGTTTCTGGCGGATACGAGATGGGGCGGGGTGGTGCTGGACGAGGCCCAGAACGTCAAGAACCCCCAGACCAAGCAGGCCCGGGCGGTTAGATCCCTGCATGCCGAGTCACGCTTTGCGCTGACCGGCACGCCGGTGGAGAACAGCGTGGGCGACCTGTGGTCGATAATGGAGTTTTTGAACCCCGGCCTCCTGGGCAACCGGGAGGAGTTCCGGCGCAACTTTCTGCTGCCGATCCAGGCCCACCAGGACGCCAGGGCCGCCGACCGCCTGCGCCGTGCCACCGGCCCCTTCGTGCTGCGGCGGCTCAAGACCGACAGCTCCATCATATCGGACCTGCCAGAAAAGATGGAGATGAACGTGTTCTGCAGCCTGAGCCGGGAGCAGGCCACCCTGTACGCCTCGGTACTCAGGGATGCTGATGAGCGCCTGGCCGCCGCCGACGGCATACAGCGGAGGGGCCTGGTACTGGCAACCCTCTCCAAGCTCAAGCAGGTCTGCAACCACCCGGCGCACTTTCTGGGCGAGCCGTCCGGCGCGGCGGGCCGCTCCGGCAAGATGGACCGGCTGGCCGAGATGCTCGAGGAGATCATAGCGGTGGGCGACCAGGCACTGGTGTTCACGCAATTCGTCCAGATGGGACACATGCTCAAGCGGCACATCCAGGAGACGTTCGGGCGGGAGGCGCTCTTCTTCCACGGCGGCCTGCCCCAGGGGCAGCGCGATCGCATAATACAGCAGTTCCAGGCCGGCGGGGCCCCCGTACTCATACTCTCCCTGAAGGCGGGCGGCACCGGGCTGAACATCACGGCGGCAAGCCACGTCTTCCACTTTGATCGATGGTGGAACCCCGCCGTCGAGAACCAGGCCACCGACAGGGCCTTCCGCATAGGCCAGACCCGAAACGTCCAGGTCTACAAGTTTATCTGCGCCGGAACCCTGGAGGAGCGCATAAACGAGATGATAGAGCGCAAGAAGGACATTGCCGAACAGGCGGTGGGCGCCGGCGAAGGCTGGCTGACCGAGCTCTCCAACGACGAACTGCGGGACGTGCTGGCCCTGAGCGCCGAGGCGGCCGGATAGGCCATGTCATTCTACTATTACACACCGTCGACGCCCCGCCCCGTCAAGGGTGGCATACGGTCCCAGTCCGGCCGCGGCAGGGAGAAGAGCTGGTGGGCCGAGCGCTGGATGGCCGTGTTGGAGGGCTTCGGGATGGGGGCCCGGCTGGACCGGGGCCGCTCGTACGCCCGCCGGGGGCAGGTGGTGTCGGTGGACGTGGGCAGGGGGGCGGTGACCGCCAAGGTGCAGGGCTCGAGGCGCCAGCCATACCTGGTGAGCATAGGTGTCAGGCAGCTGAGCCCGTCGGAGTGGAATAGGCTGGCCGCCGAGCTGGTCGGCCGGCCCGCCATGGCCGCCGAGCTGCTGGCCGGCCGGATGCCCAAGAACATAGAGGATCTGTTCGCGTCCGCCGGGCTCTCGCTGTTTCCCGGCCGGAGCGGGGATATGAACACGGTCTGCAACTGCCCCGACTGGGCCAACCCGTGCAAGCACATAGCGGCGGTCTACATCCTGCTGGGCGAGGAGTTTGACCGGGATCCGTTTGTGATATTCAAGATGCGGGGGTCCGGGAGGGAGGACATACTCGAGATGGCCGGGCTCCAGCGGGAGTATGGAGGGGGGAAGGCGGGGCCGGCCGAACCTCCCCAGCCACTGCCGGCGGATCCGGCCGAGTTCTGGGGCAGGCCGGGCGCCGGGGCGCCTGACTCGTCCGGGACGGCGGAGATACCCGCCATGGCCGCGGCGCTGCCCAAGCGGCTGGGGGGCTTTCCGTTCTGGAGGGGAGAGGAGGACTTTGTGCCCGCCATGGAGGAGGCGTACCGGGCAGCCTCGCCGGCGGGGATGGACGCGTTTCTGGGCGAGGGCCTCGGCAGCCAAGGCGAGAAGGGCAGGTAGGCCATCTGACCTGCAGCGGCGTGCTTTGGGGATGCCAACCGGCATGATGTCGGCGGGAACGGCCCCGAGCCGTCCGATCAGTCGCCCCGACATCTGGAATATGGGCTACGGCAGAAAAGCTACTCGGCCGCGCTGGCGGTGATGTCGTACTCGCGCACCCACTCGCCGTCCCGTACCGTCCACACCTCGTAGTATTCTGAGGCCACGTCGCCGACGTCGGTGAGCCGCAGGCTGCCAAACGAGCCCTCCATCCGCTCGGCCACCAGCGGAATGACCGTCTTGAGGGTGTCCGCGTCGGTGCTCTGCGTCAGGTGTATGGCATACCCGAGAAGCCACACCGAGTCATACGCCGAATGGCTGTATATGCTGGGCTCCCTGTCGTATATGGCCCGGATCCTCTCGTTCAGTTCCTGGCGTATGGGGTTGTCCGGCGTGACGGTCTTTACGGCCGTAAATCTTGTGGTCTCGAAGAACTCGGCCGAGGCGGGGTTGTCCAGATACTGATCCGCATCCGCCTGCACGTTGGAGCCGAACCACCTCACCTTGGAGGCGTTCTCGTAGTTCTTTAGGATCTCGGTCAGCTGTATTATCTTGTCAAAGCCCACGTAGAATACGGCGACCCTGTCGGCGCCGTGCTCGGCGATCAGCTGGCCTATCTCCTCGTCTATCAGGCCGGCCGCTGCGGAGAGGTCCCTCTGGGCCGGATCGTAGCTGATCCCCTCCACGAACGTGCCGCCGTACACGTCTTTGATGGCAGTCCGGAAGCCGTCGCCCCAGGCATCGTTCCGGTTTACCATATAGAGCACCTCGATGCCGGCGTTCTGCAGCATGGTGTTCATGGCGGGCGCCTGCCGGCTGTCATCGGGTCGGAGGCGGAATATGTGGTCGTCTATGGCCAGGTGCGCCGCAGTCGAGCAGCAGCTCACCACGAGCATATCGTTGTCCGCCGTGTACTGGTATGCCGTCTGCAGGTGCGAGCTCAGGGCCATGCCCACCAACAATTTCACGTCCCTGCCGTTGAGTGCCTGCACCTTCTCCAGCGCCACCGGACCGCTGGTCTGGCTGTCCTCGTAGATTATATCAAGCCTCCAGTCCGCCCCGACGGTGCGTAGAAATCCGTTAAAGTCCGACTCGGCCATCTCCGCGGCGGTCTTGATCTCGCCGCCCGTTAGGGACCAGTCTCCGCTGGAGTCGAACACGCCTCCTATAGTGATGGTGCGGGAATATGCGTCGTCGTGCTCTGTGGAGTCGTGCTCGTGCGTGTGGCCGGCATCGCCTGATGCCTGAACCGTGACGGTTCCGGCGACCTGCGGATAGTCTGGATCGTAAAAGGCGTACGTCCCCGTCTCGTGTAACCGCAGGCTGTAGGTCTCTCCGGGCGCCAGCGTTACCGTGCTGGCCGCATCCTGATCGGCAGTGGAGAGCACGCCACTCACCGCGCTGCCGGCTATGCTCCGGGGCATCTCGTCGCCGTTTGTCCAGGCTATCTCACCGCCGACATCAACTGCCACCTCGGCACCGGGGTCATAGCAGGCATCGGCGCCTGTGCAGCCTGCGTAGTAGGGGTTTATGGTTATGGTGACCTGCGGGTGGTCTGCAAGGGCGGTAGGTATCGTCAAGATGGCCACCGCCAGCAAAGCCGGTACTGCGACATTGAGACGTTTCATTTGTGGCAAAAAGACCATACTGCGTATAAAAACCAAACGTGTCCCCGGATTCTTTCGCATTGCACGCGTTCAGGCCCCCCCCTGTAGTGCATAAGGGCCATCCCCCGCCCGCCATGCCATGGGCATGGCAGGGGTGAGTTGGATCCGGCAATGGCGCCTGCAAATCGTGGGGCAATGGTCGTGTGCTTGCCAGATACTACTTGTCCTTACTAGGCATGAGCCAAGCGCCGCCGGGCCGTCCGTGACGCCGTGCGGCGGCGTGCGGCGGCGCCCCGCCGCCGGATATCGCGCCAAGGGGTGGAGGCGGGCGGTGCCGGCGGGCGGTCAGGCTGCGGTACCGTTCCGGCCCGCCGCGGCGCCTCCGAATATGGGCGGGGGCATGCCGGTGTGGTACAGGTCCCTCGGCCCGCCCCGGCAGGATATGATCTCCCCGGAGGTGATGCCCAGCAGTGCCGCGTTGGCGTGGAGGGTCTGCAGTATGCCCAGCGTCTCGGCGGCCCGCCGGTTGGGCAGGGCGCGCTGCACGTTGCGCGGCCGCACGACAAACTGCCGGATGGTGCCCTCCACGCCGTTGCTGTTGCCGGGCATCCCCGGATGGCATAGGCACGTGCACAGGTATGGGGCGGCGTTGCATATGGACCCGGCCATCTTGCGGCTCTCCTCCAGGGTGACGCCGCCGGTGCGGTACGTCTCGGCGATGGCGGCCAGCCGCCGCATTATGCCGTTCCGGACCGCCTCCGCACATTCCGCCAGGCCCAGCACCCTGCGGAAGGCAGTCCCTATGTCGCAGGCCGTGCGGTCCGGGCCGCCGGCCGCGGCGGTGATGAGTTCGGCGGCGGCGCGTATATCCAGGTATACGTCCAGCAGCATCCTCCACAGCACGTACTCCAGCGAGTCCGTCCCCGCCTGCATTGCAAAGCCCTCTGCCTTGCGGTCCAGGTGTACGCCGCAGGTCTGGAAGGGGCCGGCCAGGGCGTTGCCGCCGCGGTACATGTCGGCCACCGCGGGGCGGAGCAGCGCCATGCAGAACTCCGCCTGGATGGTTGCCTTGGAGCGGTCGGGCCGGATCACGATGTGTATGGCGCGTACGGTGCGCACGACCAGCGCCTGCCACCTACGGCCGGCCACCCTCGCCGAGGACTCGTCGAATAGGATGTGCGGGGCCATGCTGACCATGTCCGTTATCTGGGCCAGCAGGGGGCGCACGGCCGGCCCCGTCCTGGAGTGGCATGGGGGAACGTCCCGCCCGCCGCCGTCCCGCGATACGGGGGCCCGGCCCGCGGGGGGCGCATCCGCCTCCCGCACACATGTGTGGCCTGCGGCGTGCGGCGCCGGACATCCGGCCGGCCCGGCGCGCTGCACCTCCGGCTGCACCTCCGGACGGGGGGATATCTCTCTGACGTTCCCGTATTTGGCATACTCGGCTATCGCGGGGTTGTCCAACAGCATCCTCAGACTGCCCACAAGCAGGCTAAAATTCACCCACAGATGCCCAGACAGCGTCCTATTTTCCCCCGATGGGCCGCATTGGGATACGTCTCGGCCTGTCCTGACGCCTGATTTGCCGGGATTGGCGCCATTTTGGCCGCATATGACATGCGGTGCGCAGCCTCCCCCACCGCCAGGGGGAATATCTTCCCATTCCCTAGTGGCAGATGTTGTGGGCTATGCTGCGTAGTGCCAGCTCGCGTACCTGCATCCGTGGCGTGACGGCCCGGATGGAGTCGCGGAATGCATTCTTGAGCGACGAGAATCCACTCTCGACCAAGTTGCGCATGCCGAACTTGCGGTAAAACCTGCCAGGCGCCTCCTTCTCCCATCGGATCATGCGGGCCCATGCGCTGAAACCGCCCCCGGCGTGGTGTTTGGGTGGTCTCATGCAGGGCAGCCTGCCCATGCGGAGGGCCTCCTGACAGTTCTCCATACAGCAGTACTTGCGGTCTGCCAGCAGGTATCCAGATCCCGCCGGTATGGTCCCGGTAAGCTTCAGCAGCATGGGGGAGTCGTCCCGGCTGCCGTCGGTCACCGCCGACGACGCCACGCAACCGTCAAGGGTCAGCAGCACGTGGTGTTTTATCGTGCTGCGCACCCACCCGGCGCCTTTTGCAGTCTCCCTCCACTCGTATCTGTTGTAGGTGTACGACGACGAGTCGGCCAGCAGCGTACCCGATGCGCCGGCGCCGGCCGTGAACGCCAGCAGCTCGTCAAGGAGGTTTGTGGGAAGCTGGTTTCTGTTCCACCACAGGCACGATTTGGACGGGGTGCGTGAAAAGCCCAGCCTCCTGCGCTGCATCTTGTTCCAGTCCAGCTCTTCAACCATGCCGCGATATGAGAGGTTGTAGCGCGCCATCACCAGCATTACCATCAGGAATCTTGTCCGGTTGCCATATTCCGTATTCTTCCTGACGAATTTCTTGACCTGCCTTCGCACATTCTTGTACTTTATCCGGGCGTTCTTGCCCGCATTCTTCCGCCTCTCCTCGTAGTCCTTGTAGTAGCCGTCCTTCTTGTACTCTTTGCTTCTTCTCTTTAGGTTGGTCTTCTTTGCCATTGCGCGGTATGTGCTGCCACGATCTTTAAGCGTACCGAAGAATGAAATGCTCTCATAGTTTATAATAGTACGGACGTTTTTTGTATTTTTGTCAGGCCGCTGGATTCCTAGAATGTTGGACAACCCCGGGGCCGGACGTCCCTACCGGGGCGAGGATCGGCTTCTAGACCCCACTAACCCTCACCGTCGGCGAAAAACGACGGAATAGTCGTGCCAGCCAACGATCATTTAACTGCCTCAGGCACTAACCCACACCGGCAATAAACAAGGTACTTGGCGCACTCTCATACACGGGGGACCTGATTACATAGGTGGCCACTACGGGGACGGTTCAGTCAGGCTGTGTATGGGATAAGGGAGCGTCCAAATACACTCACCCGGTTCAAACGGGGGGAGCTTAAGTACCCAAACCCAACACTCAGTCGGGGATGACTCAGTCGGGGATGACTCAGTCGGGGATGACTCAGTCGGGGATGACTCAGTCTGGGCCTGTCCAGCCGGTGTCAATCCAGCCGGTGTCAATCCAGCCGGTGTCAATCCAGCCGGTGTCAATCCAATCTCTGGGGTGACGGACATTCTGTAGGCGTAGATCTTGCCATCAACGATGTCTGCCACCCACATGGTGGTGCCATCCGACCAGATGCCGTAGGGTTTGTTGTTCCCGGCAGCGGCCAGCGTGTCAAAGTCCTTCGCACTGTAGCGCGACTTGTCCGACATATTGTAGGCGTAGATCTTGTCGTCAACGGCGTCTGCCACCCACATGGTGGTGCCGTTCGACCAGATGCTGGTGGGGAAGGTGTTGTTGGCAGTGGCCAGCGTGTCAAAGTCCTTCGCACTGTCGCGCGACTTGTCCGACATATTGTAGGCGTAGATCTTGTCGTCAACGGCGTCTGCCACCCACATGGTGGTGCCGTTCGACCAGATGCCGTAGGGGCTGTGGTTCCCGGCAGCGGCCAGCGTGTCAAAGTCCTTCGCACTGTAGCGCGACTTGTCCGACATATTGTAGGCGTAGATCTTGTCGTCAACGGCGTCTGCCACCCACATGGTGGTGCCATCCGACCAGATGCCGTAGGGTTTGTTGTTCCCGGCAGCGGCCAGCGTGTCAAAGTCCTTCGCACTGTCGCGCGACTTGTCCGACATATTGTAGGCGTAGATCTTGTCGTCAACGGCGTCTGCCACCCACATGGTGGTGCCATCCGACCAGATGCCGTAGGGGCTGTGGTTCCCGGCAGCGGCCAGCGTGTCAAAGTCCTTGGAGGAGTCGTGCTGCTGTGCGTCAGCCGCCGAAATACAGCCGACCATTACCAGCGCCGTCAACGCAAACCACCGTAGCATACTCGGCACTTTGCCATGTAAGTATTAAAGCATAGTAAGCTATACCGCGGAAGATAAGTTCGTGATTAAATCGACCCAACCATGGCCACAAAGCCGCATGCGGCGGCAGAATTCCACGTCGCTTCCCGGATTGCCGGGTGTTGGTTGTATGGAGTCCCCAACCGGAGCACCCCGGGGCCGTATTTTGAGGAATCCGAAAAAACACGCGCAGCATCCCCGGTATGCGTAGTAGCGGCCATAAAGAATGGAAAAACGAGTGACGAATCGAAAAACATAGATCGTCCCTTATCCCCTAGACCCCCATGCCAAAGGCGGTACTGGTAAAGCGGGGAGAAGAGTACCTGCCCGGCGTGCCGCTGGCCGAACTTGAGGAGATGTACAGGCGCGAGCGCCCCGGCAAGTCCAGGGACAGGCTGCAGGCAGCGGTACTCAGAAAGCAGGACGAGCTGCTCAAGAAGATAGCCGGCATGATGGGACGCGGGGTCGGCACCATCCACCGGTGGCTGTCTAGGATGGAGCGCGAAGGGCCGGAGGGCAGACACGATAACAAGAGCCCGGGCAGGCCGCGGCTACTGAACCCGGAACAGGAGCGTACCATCGAGGGGGATCTCGACGGGACGCCGCGCGAGTGCGGCTTTGAGCGCGGCAGCTGGAACGGTAGAATGGTCGCCAAGCGCATACTGGAGCGGTTCGGCGTACCGTACAGCAGCAGGTCGGCCATCAGGCTGGCGCATCGGCTCGGGTTTTCGGTCAGAAAGCCGCGGCCCGTCCCGTACAACAGCGCCACACCGGAGGAGCAGAGGGAGTTTATCGAGAAGGGGAGGTTGACCGCCACCAGGTGGAGGGCGGAGGGCCGCATGGTGGTGGCCGTCGACGCGGCCACGCTGCGCGACTCGCCGGTGTCGCGCAAGGGGATCAGGCGCCGGGGAGGAAGGGAAACGGTTCCCGTCAACTATTCCAAACAGTCTATCCACATGATCGGGGCGCTGGGGGACGGCGCTCTGGAGCTGCAGTTCCATGACGACCTGACGGCGGCCAGCTACGTAGAGCTCGTCAAGCACCTGCACCGGCGGTACGGGAAGGTGGGCATTCTGGCGGACAACGCCGGCGCCCTCACCGGCAGGGACATGCGAAAGTGTCTAGACGATACAGGTGGGGACGTGGAGATACTGCACCTGCCGCCCCACACCCCGCAACTCAACCCCATCGAGGTGGAATGGAGGGAGATCAAGGCGGCCATCGCCGACATCTTCTTTGGTGGCCTGGACAAGATGCGGGACGCCATAAGGCGGATGATCCGCAACGGGGAGATACCGATAGTCAAGATGTTCGACTGGCTGCTGGCCGCATAGTGGTCCGACGCACCTACACGATCACGTGGACGGAAGCGGCCTGCCCGCATCGCCGTTCTTGACAAACCGCCGTGCCCGTGGGCCCACCCGTCCTCCGCAGCCATCCCGCGGGGTCGACGGGGTGATCATGCCCATCTATTCACCCCGAGTTTTTCCATTCTTTTTGGCCAGTACTATGCACAGGCACCACGCGTTAATAGACGTAATTCGCAATAAGGATTCCACACTCGAATCCACCAAGGCCCCACAGATGCTAATTGCAAATCATCTCGTGCAAAAGCGCCTAAGGTTTCGGGCAGAGATTCCGGATGCCGGAACGGCCAAGTCTGGGTAGTACCAGCGTTTGCGCAAGCACCGCACGCAATTTAGGGCAGTACCTCCCTGTAGCGGCATGGCGCGCCGCAGTCCGGATCCTGCCCTGATACTGTCCCTGTCCGAAGCCCTCCTTGATGCGGTGGAGATGGCCGGGGTAGTACGTTCGGATATCCTCGATGGCCTATCCGGGGCCGACGGCGCCGCCAGCCTGGACAGGATATTCGGAACGGCCCGCACCGCGGCCCGGGACGGCTCCGGCGGGGCGGTCGACCGCGCCAGCTTCGGGATGGTGCTCGAGGCAGCCGTCGAGGCAGGCATCGACCCGATCGCCTGGTTCGTCCACAGCGCGACGCGCCACAGCATCCCAGACGCGCTGTGTGACATACCCAAGGCGGCATCCAACAAGGCCGCCGCCGACGCCTTCACCGCCGCCTTCCCCGAAGAGGCCGCCTGCCTGATAGATGCGAAGGGGCCGCGGCCGGACCATCTGATGATGCTCAACGAGGTGCGCCGCAGGTCCCTGATCTACCCGTTTGACAGCCTCGAGCCTTTGCCCACAAGGGAGGACTGCAGTACCGAGAGCGACTTCTTCTTGAGGAGGATGACCCACATGGCGGGGGAGGATATGGGACGGGCCGCCTGGGAGGGGGCCATGGATGCCGCGTCACGGGTCTGCGATATGGTGGTATACCCGGCCGGCTCCGAAGGAGCCGGGACGGCGGTGGATGCGGCCGTCGCCGCCGTGTTCGGGCGCGCCGTCGCCGCCGTCCGGGGCCCGGCCTTCCGGAGGGCGGCAGAGGACATCCGGGCCAGGCTGCCGCTGATGGCCGCCGGGATGGAGGATGCCCCGGCGGAGGCCGTGGAGCTGGCCGCGGACGAGTTGGTGGCCGCCGTGGCATCGTGTCGGGACGGCGCCAGCGCCGCCGACGAGGTGGCGCGGCTCGCCCCCCAGATAGTCGCCGAGCGTGCAGCAGGGTGGGCGTGCAGGGGCACGTTTCTGGCCGTCTATGAAACCCTGGCGGCCGGAGCCTACGCGACCGACCCCGACCAGAGAGCGTTTGAGTCATCCTATGGGGATGCCGTCCGGGCCGCCGCTAGACTGGGGCGCGCCACCTACCCGGGTAGCACCGCCTTGGATTACTTCGCCGACGAGCACGATGTCAAGGTTGACTACGACGCGATGGAGGCTGGCATCTGGATGCAGTACTTTGTGGCCGGGAACCGAACCATGTCGGAGTGGACCGACGAGGCGCTGCATGTCGACTATATGGAGGTGGCCGGCTCCGGGAAGTGTGCCGGACTGATCGACCTCTACCGGGCCACCTACGAGGCTGCCTCGGAGGGGGCGGCCCGGGCCGTCTCGAAGATGAAGCTGTCCGGGTGGTAAGCGTCCGGCACGCCGGCATCTGCGGGTCTGGCACGCCGCGCCGCATGTATCGGGCGGCGCCACCGGCCGGTCGATCCGGACGGGTGGCTCCCGGGACGGGTGGATGACACGTACCGCCTGCCTCGACGCGCGCCGGGGCGGGTACGGGGAGCGCACCGCGGGCGAGAATACGCGGGAGATTGGAGCGCCGCCGGTGGCTGGCCGCCCGCCGACGGATGCCTGACGACGGCAGGGGTCCGGCCGGCTTGACGCGCAGGTCTCCGCCCAGCGGCGTCTGCCCGACCTGCCCGGTGGACTCGGCGTAACCGTTTTGCTTTTTGAAGTGATCTAATCAATCTTGGCAGACGGGAAGCCGTGCGCAGTCCATCTTGTAGTGTCGGGTTTTCAGGACGAGTTGTGGCCGACACGCTATCCGTCGCCGGACGCCGATCTCACCAAGTGCTCGTAAAGGTTCTTTTGAATGAGTCTGCCCTTAGGAAGCGAATCTGGGCGTCAACCGGGGAGAACGACGTGCTCGGGGTGGTGAACGGCCTGCACGCGATGCCGGAAGAGAAGGACCCGATGACGTTATGGGTGGGCTGCGGACCCCGGCGCGGGAGGGAGCGCCGGCTGCCCGCCGCTCCCGGCCGCGCATGGCGGAAGCAGGATCCCGGCAATGGCACCCCTGCAAACCGCGCAGTATCTGGCGCGCGGCCTGCCCCGGATCCTGCCAATCCTGCTTCTGTGGGTTATGGTTTGCCGAGCCTGCGCGCCAGGTAGCCGTAGGCGCGGCCTGGGCATCGTCCCCGGACCGGGACCGCTTCGAGTCCATATACGCCCGGGCGCTGAAGGCGGCCGGCGAGCTGGATCCGGTCGTATGCCGCGCTTTCGACCAGTTCGCCAAGTACTCGTGGAAGGAACCGCCCCCCTCTCACGCCGACGAATGTGTTTGGGAGTTCTTTTACGGGGCGTCCGGCCGGAACGCGGCTGGCTGGGTCGAGATCGCCTGCGGAGTGAACTATCGAGCGGCGGCCTCGCGGCAGAACGGCGCCCTCACCAACGCGTACAGGATCTCCTACGATGCCGCTTCCAAAGCGGCCGCCCGGACGGCTGTGCATCTGCGGAAAACCGGCCGGTGAGATTCCCTCGGACGGATCACCCGGGTTCCTTCACGAAGGGCGGGCGTGGCTGGGATCCAGTGTGCGTCCGGCATGGATGTACCTGGCCGCCTCATCAAGCCTGCCTAGTTCGTGCAGGACGGCGCCTTTGTTGACATACCCAATACCGAAGTCGGGATCCGCGTCTATCGCCTTCTCACAACAATTTAGCGCCTCATCGATCCTGCCAGCATCCAGCAGGGCGCATCCCATATTGCTGTAGAGGCGCGCCATATCAGTATCCGGTCCTGCCCCCGACCCGGCGCCGTATCCATCTATCGCCCTGCCGTAGTATTCTGCGGCTTCGGCAGGTCTTCCGGCTCTGCGCAAGGCCAGCCCCATGTTCATGAGCACTGGAACGCAGCGCGGATCCAAGCTCAACGCCTTGGCGCAGCACTCTGCCGCCTCGTCGAACCTGCCGCCGTCTACAAGAGCCGCCCCCCTTCTGACATATACGCGGATGTTCTCTGGCTCATCGCGTAGAGCCCTGGCGTAGAACTCTGCCGCTTCGTCAAGCATTCCGATTCTATGGAGCCTTGTCCCCCGGATATAATGCCGGTTGTTGCAGGCAGGCATGAGATCCTCGAATGGAGCTGCGGCCCCAATCTTGTCTGTGGCCCCCGCCCGCTGGATGCGGTCCCTACTGAGTCTGGCCCGGACCGTGCCGGGAAATCCCCGGCCGCCTTTGGACCTGCCCCTTCTGCGACTCAACGCCTGCTCGTTCGGCCAAGCGCCGCCGTCTGCCAGCAATCCCCATACATCTGGAACTGGTGGTGTGTTTGACCCTATATATGGTGCTGGCCCCACGGCACTGCCGCAACCGCAGCCGAGTGAGAACTGGAGGGTTGACTGTATGGCGGCCTTATGCGACATGGTCCGGCGGCAGGCCCGCCGTAGCGGGTATTCCATGTAACCACTTCGGTGTGGTGCCGGTCAGGGCTCCTGCGCGGGCCTGCCGCGCGACTAGGCCTTCTGGACAGGCGGCCAGGCCGTGGTGGCGGTGCGGGAACACATGGGCGCCGTCACCGTGATGCACCGGTGCCACGCGTTAATGCAAAAGCACCGCACGGTCTCAAGGGTTATAAGGATTTTACAACGGCACCAGCCCATGCTCCGATAGCTCAGCCTGGTAGAGCGTTACCTTGGTAAGGTAAAGGTCGCGGGTCCGGATCCCGCTCGGAGCTTTGCAACTTTAAAGCGGGGTGCGTGCGCACCATACGACGATGCGGCTGAAGAGCGTCGTCATAGGTGCCAAGTTCGGCTCCGCCGAGGCCGAAGCGGCGGCCCGCAGCGCCGCCGCCCGATTCTTGGAGAGGGGGTGCCGAGTGTGCGTGGTCTCGCCCGTCTCGGTGGACGGGGCAGAGCAGGCAGATACCATAGAGGACCTCAGGGGCAGGCGGCTGGACCTGGCAGTCACCCTGGGGGGAGACGGCACCACCCTCCGCACCCTGCGCCATCTGGCCGACGAGACGCCCGTGCTTACCATAAACGTGGGCGGAAACCGGGGCATACTCTCCGAGATCACGCTGGACCAGCTGGACAGGGCCATAGCCCAGATGGCGTCCGGCGACATAATACTGGAGAAGCGCATCCGGGTGGCCGCCTCGTACGCCGGCGAGGAGTTCCCGCCGGCCCTCAACGAGATATACATCACCCGCTCCAACCTCACCCGCACCACCAACATGACGATAAAGTTCCAGAACGACACCGTGACGCAGAAGATGGACGGCGTCATGGTCTCCACGCCCAGCGGCTCGACGGGCCACTCCTTCTCGCTGGGCGGGCCCATCCTGCACGAGAGCCTGGACGTCCTCATCATAACGCCGGTGGCTCCCATGTACCGGCTGGCCTCGATGGTCGTTCCCGACGACAAGATAGACATCATACCCTCCCACGACTGCAACATAGTGATGGACGCGCAGGTGGTAAAGTCGGCCGGCTACGACGAGACCATCACCATCAAGAAGTACCGGCACCGGGCCGTCTTCGTCCGGCTCAAGCGGCGGGGGCTGCGGCAGATGAGCAAGATGGGGTTTTAGAACTCCGTGCACTGCGGCGCGATGCCGACATCCGCAGATGGCCTCCGCCCGCTGGACTGCTGCGTCTGCGTGGTTTGAATCGGTAGTGTTGCACGAGCGGCCCGGAGTCTGTGATCCGGTTCCTGCTCCGAGCGTGGATCCCGGCATCCGTCTCCGTTTCAGGCTACATACGCCGCTTTTTTCAGGCCGCATAAGTGCAATGGGGATGCGGGGGGCGGGGCGCCGTCGCCCCGCTACCCGGCCAAGGTGTCCGGCCCCGGATCCTTGGAACGGCTGGAGGCTCCCTCTGCGTACCATTCCACTCTCCGGATCGAGTAACCTTGTTAACTCCCAAGGTATAGCAGTTGCTTTTATATCCAAAAACGCCCCCCATCCAATGACAACAAAAACAAACATTCGCGTACTGGGATTGGCAGCTCTGGTCGGAATCGGGGCCGGGTTCACTGTCCCGACCGCCTTTGCCTATTCAGACGAGGTCACCATCTCGGCCCCCGCCACCACCACCAACATCTTTCTCTGTGGCCCTGATGATCTGGGCTTCGGCATGTACCCGGACTGGGCCTATCCTGCATACGGGAAGCCGGGCCTCACCCCCCACGAGGAAGCGAAGCTGAAATCTGAACTGGCTGCACTGGATGCCGCATATGAGAGTCTCTTCGACAAGTTCTACCCCGAGGTAATCCTCTCCGAGGAGGAGCAGGCCGAGTTTGATGCCCAGCTTTCGGTCCTGGGCGAGGAGTATGATGCCGTGCTGGCAAAGATCAGCGCCGCATTGCTCGGGGACGAGGATGCCGACGCAGAACCGCTGTTCGAAACGCTGGTAGAGATTGATGCCAAGTACGAGCAGCTCTTCGACAAGTTCTACCCCGAGGTAATCCTCTCCGAGGAGGAGCAGGCCGAGTTCGATGTCCGGCTTTGGGCACTGGACTTGGTGTATGACGGCGTACTGGAGAAGTATGGCATTGAGCCCGAACAGCTCTGGTTTATCGAGAACGGCGAGCACTGGGATGCCACACCGGGGTTGGACCCGGAACGGAACGACAGGGACGCGGATGACCACGATGAGGAAGAACCCGCCGGACAGTAGGTCGTCCCGCGCTCCGGACCGGGCGGCGTCGTGAAAGCGGCGCTCCCCCCTATTTTTTTAGTACGCGTTTCGACTCGGAATAAATCAGGCCGCAGGCAGTAGCCATGGACTCACGTCCACAGACGTCGATCTTTGATTGACATCTCCAAATCGACACAATCCCCACCTTTTGATACGGAACGATTTTTAGTGGCGGCAGCGTTAATGGCGCCAACATGATCCCCTGCAGTACGGCGGTCCGGTGCAGCCAGATGCGCTGAATTGCCCTACGAGTATCGGGACCGGATCTTCATACGCAAGGACATAATACTCAAACTGGCCGCGTATGGAGAACTAAACCAGACCCGGCTACTGAGCTACTGCGGGCTCAACTTGGCCAAGCACCGTCCCATACTCGATGATCTGGAGGAAAAGGGGATCATCAGAAAGACGGAGACCCGGCGGGGTGGCCAGCGAATCGTGGTGTATAACGTAACTCCGAAGGGGCTGGACTTTTGCTCCCGGGTGCTGGAGCCGTACGAGGAGATGTTTCCCAGAAAGAAGGTAACAAAGTTACGCAGTCGTTTTAATACGACGGAAGGGATGTAGTCCATGGAAGGCTCCTCCGGACTCCCCGAACTGGTGGAGGGATTGATATCCCATATGAACAGAACCCGCCGGCTATTCTTGATACTCATGCTGACTGCCTTTCTCATAGCTCCGGCCTCTCTGGTGCTGGCCCTGGTCATACTCTCTCCGGGCATAACACTGGCGGGCCCCGAGTACTCCTTTATGGTGGAGTATGACGAGCTGCCCCACGGCGCCTATACCGAACACGGGGACGGGTTCTATTGGGAGGAAGGTATCTACGGGGAGTTCGAGGGACATATGGAGGGCCGGATGCTGGGCGAGCGCTTCGACCCGCCGCCCAACGGCCATGCCAACACCACCGTATACACCGGAGAGTTCGCAGGCGAGTTCGATGGGATGTACGCGGTGTTCATCGGAGATTTTGTGGGAACTTTTGAGGGGGATTTCGCCGGGTTGTACGAGGACAAGGGTTCCTATGGGCTGTATGACGGACTGTTTGAGGGGGTCTTTGTGGGGTTCTTTGAGGTCGAGAAGGACGGTCTCAAGATCGACACATATGACGATTATCTGGTCCCCTCATACACAGATCCGGGATATGCCGTGGGATTCGTCGCCGAGGATTCGTTGGCGGATGCGGGATTGGCCCCACGCTTTATGGCTATCGACTACGGGGCGGCGCCCTACATTCAGACCGATATTACCATACTTGTGGTAGCTATGGTGGTACTGGTGGCCGCCGTATCTGGGGTGGTGCTGTACGTGGGGCTGCGGGAGCTATCTTTCTATTCGGGATGGAGCTCCCGGTTCGACAGGTACATGGAGCGCAAGAGGGAGATAGACCGGGAGCTGGCCGGCGACGCGGACAATCCCTGACTGGATACAGCACCATCAGAAAGATCCGGATGCCGTCCGTACCTATTCATGACGCCCCGCATGAGCCGGCTGCCGGCCTGGGCGCGTTTGGCCGGCTACGACTCGTTGACGGCACCCGCTCCCGACTACGTGTTCACTTACGGGAGGTGCTACTGGTGAATCGCCCTCTCAATACAGCCCAGGGCGTCATGGGGGCGTCATGGGGGCCCAAAAATCTACTTTTGGAGCGTTCTCCTCCAAGAACGGACGTTTGATCTCACCGGTCTAGATCTGGTGCCGCGATACTACCAATCCGGCCGTTGCATATGGCGATATGCCGCATACCCCGGCGCTTTGGTCCCGAACATTCGCTTACTGCCGACAGCCCTGCGCAGGTTTGCTGGCCGTGTTTGTGTCGTGGCCAGGATCCAGTCGTCGAGCAGCCACGAACCCCCCCCGCATGGCTCAAGCCCCGTGCCGGAACGACATCCTGCTGGACGGCTCCTGCGCCGTTCCGCTGCCCGCACACCGGACCCGCCGGCATATCCGTACGCGGCGATATGCCTAGCGCAGGCGGCGGCGCAGCGGCGTGCCGCATATGCTGCACGCGTCCCCCGGCGGCCTGCCCTTCCGGCATGCCGGGCACCTGTACAGCCACCTGCCGCGCACGGCCGGGCCGCTCGTCATCACGGCGTGGGCGCGAATCCCCATGTGATGGGCCGCGTTGGACACCGCGTAGTCGTCCGTGACTATGTCCATGCCGGTCTGGGATGCCAGCGCCAGCACCGACACGTCGGGTATGGAGAGCTGCGGCAGGTCGCCCGAGGAGAGCGCCGCGGCGCGGGCCCGCCGCACATGGTCATCGTGTGGGCTGAGCACCACCAGCCGGCCCATCTCCTGCAGGGCGTCGGCCGCCCTCTGGGCCCGCTTTATGTGCTCGATCTCCTCGTACACCTCCGGGGTGGTGTGGTAGGTTGACGGCGAGCCGAACGGCACCCCGGCATAAAAGGCGCTGGCGTCAAGTATCATCGTCGTCCTCCATCATGTGCCACCGGTCCCCCCGGAACCGGTACCTGCGGTCGCCGGCCCGGGCCTCGTGGAGCCGCCAGCGGACGGCCTGAGTGTCGAACCTGTACTCCATGGTGTGGGCGGCGGGGGGCAGCTTCTGGGTGTGGTACGGGAGCAGCTCCAGCACAAAGTCCAGCTTCTCCACGGAGTTGTCGAACCACTGCCTGTCGTCGGAGTCCATGCGAAATAGTATGGAACGGTTCCCCTCAAAGACCAGATCCACGCGGATTGCATTGCCCGAACCCCGCCGCCTCTTCATCTCCTTGAAGAGGGCCTTCACCCTCTCCCAGCGCCGGTACTCGAACCACCTGAAGAACTCGTCGCTGAAGGCCACCGGCATCCGCACCATGATATGGCTGGCAAACCGCGTGTCCTCCTGTTCTATCTCCTCCTGGGCCACCTCGAACCTGGATGAAAAGTACCCGTACAGCACCTCGATCTCCCAGGGCGATATTCCCCAGTACCGAAAGACTGTCCGCGCCATTGATGGTGTAGCCAAGTGCCAATTATATATGGCCAGTGTTGGTATGGTCACACAGTGAGGAAGGAGTTTGTAGTGAAGAGCATAGACGCGGCGCCCGACGGATCCCCGTACGTGGTGGTGTCCATGTCGTCCCTCAAGGACATGAGCGAGGGAAACGACACGCCCGCGTCGCCCTTCGGCCAGCCCCGCATGATGGGCTTTACCAACATGAACGACATGGTAAAGGACCTCAACAAGATGCTGGCCGGCGTGAACAGCCCCACCGGAGTCACCCAGGTAAAGATGGAGATGCACGAGTACAAGGGGATGAACCTCTCGGTGGGCGACAAGGTGTACCTGGACATAACAAAGGCCGAGGCGCTGGGCATATAGCTTACAGCGTGTGCACGTACTTCCACAGGTAGAACGAGCCCACCGTACCTATCACAAACAGCATGGGCTTCCATGCCAGGACGGGTATGCTGGGGGTGGCCAGCTTCACCCTGTAGTCGTCATATACGGAGCGGACATACCTCCTGATGTTGCCGTTCCAGATGCGGCACTCCACCTGGTACTTGTTGAGCATCTCCTGTATCTCGTAGACGACCGGCGTCCTCTGGCCGAAGAGGTGCTGGATGTAGTCCCGGGAGACCTCTACCTCGGCGTGTATGCCTATGAGCCCCTCCTTCAGGTCCACCAGCCGGACGTGCATCTCCCAGGGCTTTTTGAGCTTGAGGTTGAAGCCGCGGCCTATCTGGCCGGGCTGCTTGTGCTCGAACTTTACCCGGGTAAAGCCCTCCTTGGTAAATATGCGGGAGATCTCCTCGATGCTGTTGCGCACCACCACGTGCAGCTGCTCCAGCCCCTCGCGGCCGTCCACCCGCACGCTGCGCCGCAGCCCGTCGGCCAGCGAGACCGTCTTGGGATAGCGGGTCTGGTACTCCACGGACGCGTACTGGCGGTGGTGTAATTTAAGCCTGCTTTGGGTTTGGCGATATTGGACATGTGTTGAACAACGTGTGAGAAGTGCCCTGTCCGGCTGTCGTATAACCGGAAGTGGGGGCAGCCGTCAACTGCCAAGGCCGGGGTTCGAGTCCTCGCCGCCGGACGGGAATTATACACATGGATACGCGGCACCGCGCAACCAATCATGTTGCTTTCGGAAAGTCAAGAGCCGTCTCTTATGGTCGGAACATCTCATTAAGGTGACGTATTTCCTTGGCCGTCTCGCGCACCAACCTAGCCGACTCGTGCCAACCCTGCGCACCCATCTCATCAGCTGCTCGCTCGGAGCGAGCCAACCGAGTATCTATGTCATCCATGGTGTATGATAGGATGGCTGGTTTATTAAATACACGCCCACATGGTTCTGTAACGTTTGCGTAGGGTCGGCTCCCGTGTAACAGGCGTGGGGTGGTGTAACAGGCGTGGGGTGGTGTAACAGGCGTGGGGTGGTGTAACAGGCGTGGGGTGGTGTAACAGGCGTGGGGTGGTGTAACAGGCGTGGGGTGGTGTAACAGGCGTGGGGTGGTGTAACAGGCGTGGGGTGGTGTAACAGGCGTGGGGTGGTGTAACAGGCGTGGGGTGGTGTAACAGGCGTGGGGTGGTGTAACAGGCGTGGGGTGGTGTAACAGGCGTGGGGTGGTGTAACAGGCGTGGGGTGGTGTAACAGGCGTGGGGTGGTGTAACAGGCGTGGGGTGGTGTAACAGGCGTGGGGTGGTGTAACAGGCGTGGGGTGGTGTAACAGGCGTGGGGTGGTGTAACAGGCGTGGGGTGGTGTAACAGGCGTGGGGTGACGGCTAGGTCGGGGAACGCCGGGAGAGGGAATCGAACCCCCGCCACTGGACGTGAGCGGGTCATCATGCCCGCCGTCATACCACTAGACTATCCCGGCGCCGATCTAGCCATGCATGTGGTAAGATGCCGCTGCCCGACCGTCCAGTCAAATCGAACAGCGGTTGGCTGCTTCCGGCCCATACCGGAAGCGGCCCGCCAGACCACGCACCACGCAGGCACCGCACCTAGCATGTTACATTTCTGTGAATCCGGTTATAAACGTGGTGAGAAAAAAGGGGATCAGGCTGCGGCCTTGGCCGCCGCCTGTATGAGGGTGAGGAACTTGCTGTCACCCTGTACGTGAATGCCGGCCGCCTCCGCCGGGGTAGTGTGGTCCGGCAGCCCCAAGTGCCCGCGCACGTAGTTGTGGTAGAGTCGCAGCCCGGTGAGTATGGCCGAGTCCTCTTTCTTGAGGCCGCGTATGACCTTCTCCCTATGGCGGATGGTCGCGCCGTTGAATGACTCCATCTGGTTGTTGTGGTGCTCGCCGCCAAACTCAATCTGGTTGATGTGGACGGTGTGCTTGTCCATATAGTTGCGGGGGGCGTACTGTTCTCTCCAAGCGTGGTGGAAGTTGGCGGCCCCGTCCGACACCAGCGTCTCGGGGACCTTGCCCGCTATCTGCTTGGCCTTCTGGAACATAGGGGCGACATCATCATTGCCCTTGTGCTCGGCGACCATCTTGGCTATCCAGTAGCGGGTCTCCGTATCCAGCATGGCGAATATGTACCGGGGGTTTCCCTTCACGGACATGAATACCTCATCAGTCCTCCACTGCTCACCGAGGCGGGGCATGATGGTGTCGGCATACCGTTCCATGATTCCGGCGTACTCGGTCGCCCACCGCATCACGGTCATGTGGCTTACCCGTACCCCCATGCCCTTGAGAGCTGTCGCCGTCTTGCGGCTGGACATCCCCGCAAACACCAGCTCCACCGCCGTAGTGATCTGTTCGGGCGTGGCCCGCTTGTGCTCAAAGCCCAGGTTGTTTGTGAACCGCTTGCCGCAGTCCCTGCACCTGTACTCTTGCACGTCGCCCTTCTTGAAGTGGCGGATGCCGTGCTTTGTGGTGTTGGTTCCACCGCACTTGCACTGGCCCGGAACCGCCGGAGTTATGGTCACGGTGTCCTGCACCGCGTCCCTCATGCGTAGTGCCGGACAGAGTAGTTCGACCAAAATTGATCTAAATCCCATGTTGGCTGGGGGCGTGTTCCGACTCGGTCGAAGATCGGGATTGGGTCGCTTCCGGATACTGTGTCCGGATGCCGCGCAGTATACGGCATGGGGAATTTCCCCGCCATGTCGGAGTACGGCGAACCAATCCGGCAGTGGGGCGCCGCACATGCCCGCATGGGAGTGGCGCTATGGCATATTGTACTGATCGGTCAGGTATGCCATGATCTTGACGGGTTTCATCTCCCTGTCCACTATGGTCTCGATTGCGTCTCTGAGGTCCTCAAGGGAGTGGAAGCACTGGCCCGCCAGCAGGCGTTTGAGCTCCCGCCACTGAACCTCGATGGGGTTGAGCTGGGGCGTGTACGGCGGCAGGAAGACGAGCACTATGTCTCCGCCGGTCGACTCGATGAACCTGCTGACCTTCTCGGAGCGGTGGCAGGAGGCATTGTCCAGCACATAGACAAACTTGGGGTATGTCTCTTGCAGCATCTTCAAAAAATCTATGAAGGTGTCCGAGTTCAGGGCGTCGACCACCCGTATGTGATGGCCCTTCCTGCCCAGAGCCCCGAACATTTTGACCGTCGCCGTTGAGAACGACACGTCCACGGTGTCGTACCCGCCCCTTGCACGCCACGCATACCCGCCGCTGGACCACTTCTGGCACGCCGACGCATCCCCGCACAGTATGGCATAGCCCCGCCCCATCCGGTCCACCACCAGCCTGTTGGTCGAGTCCATGAACTCCTTCTGCGCTTCTGGGGTGGCCGACTTTTCCGGTATCGGCCTGAACTTGCGGTACGAGTAGCCCAGGGCGTTGAGTATGCGCCTCATCGTGCGCTTCCTGTATATGGTGCCGAACCTCCACCGTATCGACTGTACCAGCATGTCCAGGCTCCACGCCCCTGCCCGGAACCCGTGAAGGTTTGGGGGGTCGCCCAGCCAGCGTCTTATGGCATGCACCATATGTTCGTCCAGCTGCCACTTTTGGCCGGGGTGCCTCTTGTCAAACCGCCTTTCCAGATCGCCGTCCTTCATGCGCTCAAGCCAGCCGCGCGCGGTCGAATAGGACTCCCGTATCCGTTTCGCCATGGCCCGTATGCCCATCGAACCCCTCCACAGGACGCAGGCCTCCAGAATGGACTTGGATTTTCCGACCCGTTCGGCCTTGAATGCGTTGGCCAGCTGCTCGGTGCCCACCTTCGGCATGAACTCCTTGCCCTTGGGTATCGCCTCTTGCCGCTCTCCATCGGCGAAGTCTGCCATGGAGGTGCGGGGGAAGGGGCGGATCTAAACCTTCCGATTCAAGCCGTCTTTACCGGCGTGCAGGGTGATCGGTCATCTCTGACCGGCACTAGGCGTATCACTTGGCTGTTGAGAGACAGGAGAGGGCGCTCATCGAGGGTGAGAAAACGAAAGCGGAAATACGTGCTAGATTGGGAGAGATAAACCGGCGGCTGGCCGAGATACGCGGCGCCTGACCATGCTTCACAGCCGTCCGACCTGTAGGTGGCCCCATCCGGTGGACTCTGGTCATACCTCGTCTGGATACGGTGCGGCCACACTGGACGGACTTGGCACGTAGTGGGGGGGGGGGTCGGGCTGCATATCAAGATGATGTCCCCCGGTTCTGACTCGTCCGGCTTCACGGGTACTAGCCTTGACCTCCGCGGATTCTGTAACCGGGGCGCCCCGCTGTAGCGCGCCTGGGTGAACCAGGTGTCACGGCAATCTCCACGATACGGCTCGGCCCGGTCCGTCTGCGCGCCTGCTCTAGGGGGCGCCCTTATCTGCCAAACCGCCGAATATTAACTCAACATCCACCTCGAATGCCGCCACCCTGGTGTGCTCGCGCAGCCTGAACGCCCGCAGTATATCACCGGACACCTCGCCCAGCGTCCCCACCTGCCTGCCGCCAGCCCATATGTCCGCCGCCCTGCCCGGTTGGTATGTGGGACCGTCGGCCGGCGGCGTAGATATGTCCTCCAGGCCAAGCCCGCGGCGCAGCACCGCGTGGAGTGTGGACTTGATCTCCGAGTACGAGGCGTCCTTGTGGGCGGTTACGCACCCCAGGCGCAGCGACTCGACAACCGTACCATAACGTTCGAACACCCGCCCGGTCTCATACAGCCGGTGGGGGTACGGCTCGTGCACGTTCCTGCCCAGCGTGTCCAGCAGCCCCGGCAGCAAGGAGGTCCGCAGCATGGTGTGCGCCCCGCTTTTGGGGTTGGCGACCCTCATGCCGCCGCCCATGCCCGCCCTCACCATGGCATCTTCTCCGGCAAGCACCGGGCTGGCCGTCTGCATATACCCCAGCCCCGTCATGATGCGGTCCAGCGCCGCCAGTTGTATGGTGGTGTGGTGGGCGCGTCCCGGCGGGCGGCCCGGCGGCGGCACCGGCTCCATCCTGTCTATCCCGTACCCCAGGGCGGCCTCCTCCACCAGGTCCATCGGACCCATTATATCAAACCGGTACGGGGGTATGACACACCGTATCGTATCCCCGTTGGGGTGCGCCCCCAGCCGGGACCTCTCCATGCAGGCGGCAGCCTCTCCGGCACTCATCCCCAAGCCGAGGGTGCCGTTTATCATATCCAGCCCCACGGACATCTCCCGCTCGTCCAGTGGGGGCGTGCGGTTTCCGGCGCCCGATACACTTACCCGTTCCAGCGCGAATCCGGCCGCCTGCAGCGTTATACAGACCACCGCCAGGGCCCTCTCCACATCCATCGTATGGTGGCCCGTTATGTCCACGAATATGCCCCCCGTATCCTCTGATATCGCCGTGTGCGCCGAGTTTATCACCGGGGGCATCGAGGCCACCCTCCCGGTATTATCCATTATGACGGGGTATCTTTGGCCGGAGACCAGCCCGCCGTACCGCATGCCCTGCTTGGTCTCCCGCATTATGTCCAGTATGGGCATCTCCTGCGTGTGCTCCAGGGGGGTGAACGAGTGCTCCCCCGTAACGGTGGTGTATGATATGGGGGGCTCCATCCTGCCCGCGTCGTGTATGCCTATGGCCACCCTCCTCCTCCCGCGGCCCAGCCCCTGGTGGATGTCCTCCTGCATGGCTATGATCTGCTTTAGGGAATGGCCGTCCAGCGCTCCCCCGGTGGCCAGCACGCCGGTTACAGCCCCCCGCACGCCGGCCACCGAGTCGTCTACCTGTATGCTCCATCTGGGGGGTTTCATCCTCAGAGGTATGATGCCCGTCTCGTTGCCCAGTATGCCCTGCAGGCCCAGCCCTATCCCGTACTCGGTGGAGTAGTCGGGCCGGTTGGGGCTGTACTCGACGCGGACCACATCCCCCTCCTCGTGCTCTATGTCCAGCCCCAAATGGGGGAGCCTCTCCCGTATGGTATCGACCTGCGCCCCGGCCATATCCGAGAGCCTCCGGTACGACAGCTCCACTACGGGCACAGCGGCATCCCCCGCAGCCATCCCATGTCGTTGCCGTACAGGGTGCGGATGTCGTCTATGCCATGCCTGAGCATGGCCATCCGCTCTATGCCGCCGCCCCATGCCAGCACGGGCCGGGATATGCCCAGCGGCTTGGTGACCTCGGGCCGGAACATCCCCATGCCGAAGAGCTCCACCCACTTTCCCAGGGTGTCGTTGTACACCATCGACTGCAGCGAGGGCTCCGTATATGGAAAGTAGGTGGGCCAGAACTTTACCCTATCCATACCCATCATGGAATAGAACCGGCGCTGCATCCCCATCAAATCCCGCAGGGAGACGCCGTCCCCCACCACCACGCCCTCGACCTGGTGGAACTCCACCAGATGTTTATAGCTGGGCTTTTCGTTGCGGAAGACCCGTCCCAGGGAGAAGGCGCGCGCCTCCGGCGGGTCCGCCTCGGCAAGGTGCCGTATGGTTATACAGGTGGTGTGGGTGCGGAGGACCGGCTGGGCGGCCCGCTCCGCATCCCAGTCGCCGCCCCACCCGCTCCGGTGGGCCTCGGCGACCCTCCCGGCCACATCTCCGGGCGCCGGCTCGACCTGCACGTCCCCCATGTAGAAGGTGTCCTGCATCTCCCTTGCGGGGTGGTCCTGGGGGGTGAAGAGGGCGTCAAAGTTCCAGAAGCTGGACTGTATCATGTCTCCTATGACCTCGTCGAACCCCAGCGACACGAAAGCCTCCCGAATCTCGGATATGGTGTCGAACAGCGGGTGGGTGCGGGCTATGTACGATTCCGCGACGCCGGCCTCCACGTCTATGGAATTATCGGTCGTATACTCTGAGCCCGGGTCGACCAGGACATACGTGGGCGGCTCGGTCCGCTCCAATACGTATCCGGGCCTCCTCTCAAAGTACGATATATCCAGGGTGTGGGGGGCGTCGCCGCGCCCCAGCCTCTCCAGTATGCTCTCGCCGGGTATGGCACCGGGGTACTCCAGGAGTATGGGCTGTCTCCCCTCCATACGTATCCATCCGTTTCTCACGCAGACGCCCACCGCCGGGCCCATCTCGCGCCCCATGGTGTGGTGTATGCGGTCGGCGTCCGCCCCGTCCCTGACCATGTCCAGCAGGCGCCTCTCGGGGAGGCCCTCTGCCGCCGCCCTGGCCCCGGCCTCGCCCAGACATATGACGCGGCGGGGGGCGGTGTGGGCGCGTATTGCCCCCTTGTCCAGCAGCCACTGTATGCCGCGGCGCGCCTGGTCGGCGTCCAAGCCGGCGCGCCCCGCAATGTCGGATATGGACAGCTCGCCGGCCCCCCTCATGCCGTGTATGATTTTTTGCTCTATCCAGTGGGATATACCCGCCAATACGAAAATAGGGCCCCAGAATACTTTTTTAAAGCTTGGCAAAATCGGGGCGCGCATGGACGACTTTGTCCTCACCCCCTGGGAGTCGCGCGGCCGCATAGACTACAACCGTTTAGTGGATATGTTCGGGCTGCGCCCCCTGGACCATTCCATGAAGACGAGGCTGCGGGAGGCCGCCGGGCAGGACCACTATATGGTGCGGCGGGGGGTCTTCTTCGCGCACCGGGACCTGGATGCCATACTGGAGTCGCACCGCTCCGGGGAGGGGTTCTTCGTGTATACGGGGCGTGGCCCCTCGGGCCAGACCCACATAGGGCATCTGGTGCCCTGGGTCTTTGCCAGGTGGCTGCAGGAGCGCTTTGGCGTCCGGGTGTACTTTCAGCTGACCGATGATGAAAAGTTCTACCACAGCCACACCCTGACGCTGGAGGATACGGCCCGGCTGGCCGAGGAGAACGCCCGCGACTTTGCCGCCCTGGGCTTTGATCCGCTGAAGACCCACATAATACGGGATACGGTGGACATGGGAGTGTTATATCCGCTGGCCGCCCGGGTGGCCAAGAGGATAACGCTCTCCACGGCGCGCGCCGCCTTCGGCTTTGGGAACGACACCAACATTGGCATGATATTCTATACGGCCCTGCAGTCGGCTCCCTGCCTGCTGGAGGAGAGGCCCGTCCTGATACCGCTGGGGGTCGACCAGGATCCCCACTTCCGGCTGACCCGGGACGTGGCGCCCCTGCTGGGGCATCCCAAGCCGGCCCTCATACACAATGTTATGGCCCCGGGGCTGGGGGGGCCCGACTCCAAGATGTCGGCCGCCGACCCCAACTCGGCCATATACACCACCGACGAGCCGGCCGCCATACGCCGCAAGGTAAATCGGTATGCGTTCTCCGGCGGCCGGGCAGATATGGATGAGCACCGCCGCCTGGGTGGCGACACCGCCGTGGACGTCTCATATCAGTATCTGAGGATGTTCTTTGAGCCGGACGATGATATTCTGGAGGGGATACGGGAGGGGTACGAGTCCGGGAGGATGCTGACCGGCGAGCTGAAGCAGACCCTCATAGAGAGGGTCACACAATTTATGGAGGCGCACCATGCCCGGCGGGAGGCGGTGGATTTGGACGAGTTCTGGTTTGACCACGACGAGTATAAGGGTAGGATGCGCCGATAAGTACGAGGCGCTCAAGCTGGCCAGCATGGCGCTGGTCCACAAGAGCCGCCAGACGTACATAGATGCGGTGCTCGATATAATAGGGAACGAGGTGGTCGTGTCCCTGAAGGACAAGTCCGCCCACAGCATAGTGATGCGGAGTGATGTGGAGGCAGAGAGGCTGGCCGCGTACCTGCAGAGTGTATTGGAGGGGGCGCACAGGGTGGGGGTGGCCGAGGCCGCCGGCGATACCGTATACATGGAAAAGTATGCCTGATGTGGGGGGCCGAACAGGTATGTGTGGAACCTGTGCAAAACCGTACCATGATGTGGTCCGCATCGTATATGGTATGGCCCCATACAGTTGAGCGGGTGGTATGATCCGCTTTACCATACCCCAAATATGCGGGAACGCGCTGTTCTATACCATGGGCCTCTTCGCCGCTCTGAACCGCCGCGTATCCCACCTCCAGCTGGGCCTGCAGCCGGATACCCTCAAGTACTGGCATCATGTGGTGCTGGCCGACGCCAAGTCCCGGGCGCCGGCCTGGCTCCAGGACAAGATCAACGTGAAACAGGACCCGCACCTTCCCATGAAGTTCAGCCTGGACATATCCAAGAGGGCCACATCATACTATATGATGGCCGTGGACGCTCACCTGGAGATGATGCCCAACTCGACGCGCCTGTATTTTCTGAGGGTCTGCGAGACGCTGGGCGACGAGATCGACAAGAACCTGGTTTAGCGTATGAACAGGCGGCCGGCGGGGCCGCGCCGAACACGTATGCCCCGCGGCAAAAGTGTGAATGCTTGGCCGTGACGCATAGTGCCGGACAGAGTAGTTCGACCAAAATTGATCTAAATCTCATGTGGCTGGGGGCGTGTTCCGACTCGGTCGAAGATCTGGGTTGGTTTGCTTCTGGATCCTGCGTCCGGGTGCCGCGCAGTATATGGCATGGGAATTTCCCTGTATCGGAGTACGGCGGGCCAATCCGGCGGCGGCACATGGGGCACCGCACATGCCCGCTTAGGAGTGATGCTATGGTATGTTGTACTGATCGGTTAGGTATGCCATGATCTTGACAGGTTTCATTTCCCTGTCCACTATGGTCTCGATTGCGTCTCTGAGGTCCTCAAGGGAGTGGAAGCACTGGCCCGCCAGCAGGCGCTTGAGCTCCCGCCACTGAACCTCGATGGGGTTGAGCTGGGGCGTGTACGGCGGCAGGAAGACAAGCACTATGTCTCCGCCGGTCGACTCGATGAACCTGTTGACCTTCTCGGAGCGGTGGCAGGAGGCATTGTCCAGTACATAGACAAACTTGGGGTATGTCTCTTGCAGCATCTTCAAAAAATCTATGAAGGTGTCCGAGTTCAGGGCGTCGACCACCCGTATGTGGTGGCCTTTCCTGCCCAGGGCCCCAAACATCTTGACCGTCGCCGTTGAGAACGACACGCCCACGGTGTCGTACCCGCCCCTTGCACGCCACGCATACCCGCCGCTGGACCACTTCTGGCACGCCGACGCGTCCCCACACAGTATGGCATAGCCTCGCTCCATCCGGTCCACCACCAGCCTGTTGGTCGAGTCCATGAACTCTTTCTGCTCTTCTGGGGTGGCCGACTTTTCCGGTATCGGCCTGAACTTGCGGTACGAGTAGCCTAGGGCGTTGAGTATACGCCTCATCGTGCGCTCCCTGTAGGTGGTGCCGAACCTCCACCGTATCGACTGTACCAGCATGTCCAGGCTCCACGCCCCTGCCCGGAATCCGTGAAGGTTTGGGGGGTCGCCCAGCCAGCGTCTTATGGCATGCACCAGGTGTTCGTCCAGCTGCCGCTTTTGGCCGGGGTGTCTCTTGTCAAACCGCCTTTCCAGATCACTGCCCTTCATGCGCTCAAGCCAGCCGCGCGCGGTCGAATAGGACACCCGTATCCGTTTCGCTATGGCCCGTATGCCCATCGAACCCCTCCGCAGGAGGCAGGCTTCCAGAATGGACTTGGGCTTGCCGACCCGCTCGGCCTTGAACGCATTGTAGAGCTGCTTGGTGCTCATGCGTGGCATGAACTCCTTGCCCTTGGGTATCGCCTCTTGCCGTTCTCCATCGGTGACGTCTGCCATGGAGGTGCGGGGGAAGAGGCGGATCTAAACCTTCCGATTCAAACCGTCTTTACCGGCGTGCAGGGTGATCGCTCATCTCTGACCGGCACTACGCATGTTGATCATGCATATGGGCTGCCCCGAAGAGAATCATGGACGGTTGAAACTCCCAAGGAGTGTGCCCGGCCCAACCATTTCAATGAACGAGCCGGCATCCACAGGCATGCGCGGGGGAGCGGATGTCGGCGCCTGTAGGTGCCGGCAGCTGCCATATGTGTCCGGGTCGGTGGCAAAAAGGGGCTGCACGCGTCATGGTTTGGGATGCCGAGCGGGCCAGGCGTCACGCAGTCGAGTGTGGAGGGGCTCTGGAGCCGGCCTATGGCCGGCCGACATGCCCTGCGGGCCATGGGACGGGCGAGGAGATCCGAAAGACCCCTGATATAGTTCCGATTTGGAATCTGGGGGGTGCTACACCACCCTGTGGGCCGCCGGACAGCCGAGGACGGCCGCACGCCGAGTCTTGGCCGCATGCTATGGCCCGGCCATGTGATGCTGCGCCATGCCGGGCGGTTTCTGCCGCCGTATGGAACACTAGGGGATATACCGGCCAGAACAACCCGGAATGAGGACATGTGAACCATCAACCACTGTATCACTCTTGGATTGTTTGCGGGCACGTTGGGGGAGCGGATTCCTGTGGGGTGGCGTCTGCTACGGGAGAGGATCTGATCATGTGTCATGTTCGGCCGTGCCCGGGCGCCTGCCGTATGTTCGGCATCGCGGGTGGCCGGAGGCGCAGTTCCCCGCTCGGAGCGGTCTCCGGACGGCGCAATTCGTATGGCAAAAGATCATGATAATTGTCAGGGCGAGGCTTGGGAAGCCACAGGACACCACGCCGGCGCGTTCCGGCTCCACACAGTCAAACACTTTTGACACAGAATGTAAGCAATTGCACTACGCCCTTAAATAGAAAATTCCAGACTTCGCCCCAATGAAAAGTAAGACGACGACCGCGGTCCTGCTGTCGCTACTGGCGGTGGCCGGACTTGCGGTGAACGACGCATACGCACAGTCCAACACAGAACGGCTCGTCTCCATAGACGAGAACGCCGAGAGCATCAAGGGGATGGTCGAAGGCATCGCCGACGACACCGACGCCTTGAGCGCTATGATATCCGCCATACAGGATACCCTGAGTGGTATGGTCGAGACGCTGACTGGCATAATGAACGCCGTCACCGGCGTGCAGACCTCGGTGGACAGTGTCGCCATGGACGTGACCCAGATGAAGTCCAAGATCGACGGCATAGAGACGACATTGATGGGCCTGTCTGGCCTAGACGCCCGATTGGCCAGCATAGACGACCGCATCAACAATCTTTCGAGTGATGACGGGATGAACGACCAGATACTGCAAGTGCTGACCAGCACCGTCACCAACACAAACGACAGGCTGGAGCAGGTCATAAACAAGCTGGACGCCATCCAGGCGGGCCTTGAGAGCGCCAACATCAGGATCGCAGAGATCGAGACGACTCCCACGACGCCCCGACCCGGGAACATCCTGCTTTCGGGCGAGTCGGAGCTGAACGTCAACTCGTACCACTACAATCAATACGCCGATCCCACTACGGACAGAGGCGCCAACTTCTACGAGCTGGAAATGACATTCGCATGCAACAATGACGTGTTTATAGAGACGGTGGAGCTGTTTTTGGATCCGACTGCCGATAGCCCAGACGAATACATGAAACGCTATACGAATGCTCCTGGAGCAACTGGTGGAGTAGAAGCAACCGGATGGGGTGATGTTCTAAACAACTATGTGAAGGTCGATGGCAGGGATCTGTACAACAACAAGTTGTCCGTTGGTGGCGGTAACTATGCGGAATTCCACAGGACGGCCGATTTCGACAACCAACGGCTGAGAGCCGGCGATAGACTGCAGTTTGAGAGCCAGCTGTATGAAGGAATATTTATAAAGACTGCTGGTGATACCTTAGGTGATCATAAAACTCAGCCTGTTGCCGCAGGTGACGGTACTAGTAATGGTGCTATAGGCGGAGACCCGCCACGGCCAGCGCTTGCTAATGACGGTAGTGAGGAATACCTAATCTACAATTCGAACAAGACGAAGCGTGGTGAGCCCGACAATAACAACGCGCTGTATGAGATCAACGTTGATTGGTTCTCCTACATATCCGGCACCACCTGCTCGATAAGCTTCGGCACCGGTAGCGCAGTCGGACCGGGACTTACCAAATCGGACACGCTGTCGTACGGCGTTACAACGGACCCCGCCAACGAAAAAGACGTAATCAAGAGATACAGTGACACGATAGACTGTGGCGGCAACCCCGTTCAGATCACGGACATAACGGCGGGCACGGGCGCTGACTGGAGATTGGCCAGCTTTTCCGATGTCTTCATAAACGTAGGCTCGGACAAGCATGAGCTAAAGTTTGACGATGAGGCCGAAGAGCCGGAGTTTGAGAATGCCGATGAGATACTGCCCCTGCATGTAGGCGGTGAGGACATCACAATATCTGGAAAGATAGCGGTGGCGAACCTCCTTCTCACCCTCCACTACAACACCGTCTCCGGTGCCGAATGTACGGTTGAACCAGGTTACTGATTTTTTATATTTTTTAATGGATGTGGCGCGCAGGGCCGCCGCCATGTGGTCCGTCCGAGCCACCAAAACATGCCGTCCGGCAGGGCGGACCCGTCTGATATCGGCAGGGTGCGGCATTGCGGGCACGACCGCGGACAATAAGACCTACCACCCGGCCCGCGCCGACTTGCGGCGTGACGTGATCGGGGCGGATGGCGCGGGCAAAGGTCTGGGGGATGGATTCTGTGGCGTATTTTGTCCGCGTACGGCAGCCGCGGGTCAACCAAGCCACGTCGCACAGTGGATCTTGGAATCTGTGTCATAGTTCTCACGCACTTCAGGCACCACATCTATGGAACGGTCATGATTGTTCATGGCCGCACAGGACTGCAATACTGCGTGTTAGGCGCGACGTCCGGAGACTACAATAGCCGTTCGGTTCATGGCGGGTTGCCCTCTATGTCCATCATGCCCTCCCGTATGCTGGTGGTGGAGATGCGGCCGCCGCCCTTGCCATATATCATGGGCACCACCGCTACGTCCACCGCACCCAGGCCCCTCCCGGCCCGCATCACATTCAATGTGTGGCCGGCGCGCCGCGTCTCCCAGCTCACCACCAGCACGTCCACACCCTCCCGCAGGACGGCGGGCCCAAAGTCGTCGTCCAGGGGGCAGACCTCGTAGGCGGCTGCCGGGTGCGACCCGCGTATGTACTCCACCAAATGATCCCGCCGCGTGCCATACCCATATAGTATGGCCTTGCCCCGCCGGGCGGCGAACCCGTCCGTACTGAGGCCTATTATGGTGTGGTCGTATGAGAGGGCCGCGCCCAGCAGGGCGCGGTGCCCCATATGTATGATGTCGAAGGTGCCCCCCGTCGCCGCCACCAACATATGGTATGGTCACCCCACCGTGAGCAGCAGTATGGGGGCAGGCCGCGAGGCCGGCGCGCCCGTCTCCCCCCACAGGAACATCTCGGCTATGTACTCGCCTGTATGGGTGGGTGTCCAGGGTACGGACGCGGCGCCGTCCACCTCGATTCTCTCCAGCAGTACCACTCCGCCGCTCTCCTTGGAGGAGACCTGCACGTACAGCCAGTACCGCCCCTCCCCATCGGGTATGTGCACCGCCGCATTCAGGGTGGCGTTCTGGCGGGCCGCGGCCGTCGACGTCCGCTCCCCCATATGGTCGGCCATCCAGGCATCCAGTATCTGCGCCGGCAGCGGCGGAGCGGAGGGCGCAGCCCCTATACGCCACGATGCTATACCCGAGCTGAAGGCGTCCGACTCGACAAATGCCGCGGCGCCTCGGGCGCCGGCCGGGTACTCGCCGGATACGGTGAGGTTCAGCGATCCGCCGATGCCCACATCCCCCATGTGGTGCGTGCTGGTGCCCAGTATGCGGGGCGGATCAAAGGCGTCATGGTATGCTATGTGTACGGTGATGTTGGTGTGCGGGGCCCCCACCGTATCATGTATGTGGAGGCGCCCGTCGGCGAGCCTCTCGACGGCCAGCCCCGGAATCTTGGGGTTGGAGGGATCAAACATCTGCAGGGATGCGACGGCGGACTTTATGCGGGGGTCCGGCTCGGCGGAGCGCGCCACAAACGGGGAGGATCCGCCCGGAGGTATGACCTCCAGCAGGGTGCCGGCGGTGACCGTGCCCAGCGGGAGGGGCGTCGACTCGCCGTAGAACCTGGCCTGTACCACCACGTTGCCCACGTACGCGGCATCTGACTCGTTGTGCACCATCCCGGTGGCCACCGCGTGACCCTCCGCATCCACATACGTGTAGAAGGGCGGGGAGATGACGACGGCCAGCGTCTGGGGCGTGTCGTACGTCTGGGCCAGGGCCGCGGCGGGGGCCAGCAGCGCCACGATCGCCGCCACATACAGCCATGACATGGGTTGGATTGGCGCGTCCGCCGTAATATAGTATGCTCATGCGGACTCCCCGTGTCCAAGGGAAGTTTCACATTACAGCTTCCGAAAACTCCACACTACCTTTAATTTACCACCATACCGCGGCGGTACCGTGTCGACCATGGTTCTGGACGGGCCGCCCCGGACCGAAACGGTACCGCCCCACGGTGCGGACCGGTCGGCGCCCCGTGATGGCGCCCAACACGACATGGTAATCATAGGGGCCGGCCCGGCCGGCTACACCGCCGGGATATACGCGGCCCGCGCCGGCCACGACACCCTCATGCTATCGGGGATACTGCCGGGGGGGCAGCTGGTCAACACCACCGAGGTGGAGAACTATCCGGGGTTTGAGACCGGCATAATGGGCCCGGATCTTATGATGGATATGAGAAAGCAGGCCGTCCGGATGGGCGTCACCATAATAGACGACACCGCAACGTCGGTGGACTTTGCCAGCACGCCCCTCAGGGTGGAGACGGCCGACCACACCTATGCGGCCCGGGCGGTCATAGTGGCGACGGGCGCCGATCCCCGCAAGCTGGGCCTGGAGACAGAGCAGACCCTGGGGGGGCGCGGGGTCTCATATTGTGCCACGTGTGACGGCCCCTTCTTCCGCAACCAGACCATCGTCGTGGTGGGGGGAGGGGACACGGCCATGGAGGAGGCCACCTTTCTTACAAAGTTCGCCGGAAAGGTCCTGGTGGTGCACCGGCGCGATCGTCTCCGCGCCAGCCAGGCCATGCAACAGAGGGCCTTTGAGAACGAAAAGATATCCTTCCTGTGGAATCGGGAGGTGGCGGAGATCCGGGGGGCCGAGCGCGTCGAGTCGGTGGTGCTGCGCGACACCGCATCCGGCGACACCGAGGAGCTGGAGGCGGGGGCGGTCTTTGTGGCCATAGGCCACACCCCAAACACGGGGCTGTTCCGCGGACATCTGGACCTGGACCCGGAGGGGTATGTGGTGGTGCGCGGCACGCAAACCAGCATGCCCGGGGTGTTTGCCGCCGGAGACGTGCACGACCGCAGGTACAGGCAGGCGGTCACGGCGGCCGGGTTCGGCTGCCAGGCGGCCATCGACGCGGACAGGTACCTCTCCGAGGGCGGCCCGGAGGCCTGAGAGTCGCACGGTCCGTGGCGCCATATCAGGGTGTGATGGTCTAGTACTCCAGTCTGGACAGGTGGGCGGCGCCCCGCACCGCCTCGGCGAACTCTACATCGTCGAATATGCTCCGCTCCAGGTACACGCTGCCGAACTTGCGGCCATCATCGGCGAAGATGCCCACCACGTTCCCGGATGATATGTGATGCTTTTTCATGCATGCGTAGACGGCCGCCGCCGAGGGGCTGATAAGCAGCGAGTCGCGCTCCAGCACCTCCCGCACCACCCCGAAGGCCTCCTCGTTGGTCACCTCCACCCACTCGTCCACTATATCTTCGCGCCGCAGAAAGAGGTCCGGCTTGGCCGACTCCTCAAAGTTGCGCCAGCCCTGTATCAGGTGGTCCCTCTGGGGCTGGCAGCCTATGATTCGTATGTCCGGGTTCTGCTCCTTCAGGTACGTGCCGATGCCGGTTATGGTGCCCCCGGTGCCCACGCCCGTGAAGAAGTGGGTGATGCGGCCGCCGGTCTGCTCCCAGATCTCGGGTCCGGTGGTGATGTAGTGGCCCCGGAAGTTGGCGTCGTTCCCGTACTGGTTGGGGGAGTAGTACGTGTCCGGCCGCGAGGCCGCGATGGATGTGGCCAGCGCAATGCTCTGCTCGGTGCCCGCCCCCACCTTGGGGCAGAGGTCGTCGGAGGTCTCGTACATCTTGGCGCCCATCCTGTTCAGTATGTCCTTGGTCTCCTGGCTGGCCTTGTCCGGTATGACGATCTCCACCATATATCCCAGCAGTCTGGCGATCCCCACCAAAGCTATGCCCGTGTTCCCCGAGGTGGGCTCTATTATGATGCTCTTGCCCTTCTTGAGGATGCCCTTCTCCTCGGCGTCGCGGATCATCCAGTAGGCGGCCCGGTCCTTTACGGAGCCAAACGGGTTGTGCCCCTCCAGCTTGGCCCAGTATGATGTGGCGCCGCCCGACAGCGAGTCCAGCCGCACCATGGGCGTGTTGCCTATGCGGGAGACCACGTCGGCATGGGTCGTCGTGGCCAAGTCACTTTACCTTCCTTATGAGAAAGGTCAGGGTGTCGCCATCTTTGGCCTTTTCGAGCATCTGGTGGCCGCTGCGGTTGACCCAGCGGGATATGTCGTCGTCGGCGGCCGGGTCGTCCGCCGACACATGGATGGTCTGGCCCGCCTGCATCCTCTCCACGGCTATCTTGACGCGGAAGACCGGCTCGGGGCAGAAGAGCCCCACCGCATCCAAGGTCACATCGGCCATGCAGATGTGGCGCCGCCTGAGTCTATTAAAATCTACTCCGGGGCGGGGGGTTGTCCAACAGCATCCTCAGACTGCCCACAAGCAGGCCAAAATGTACCCACAGCTGCCCAGACAGCGTCTATTTTCCCCCAGATGGGCCGCATTGGGGCACGTTTTGGCCTATCCTGACGCCTGATTTGCCGGGTTTGGTGCCGTTTTGGCCGCATATGACACGTGGTGGGCAGCCTCCCCCACACCTGGGGGAGATCTTCCCATTCCCTAGTGGAAGATGTTGTGGGCTATGCTGCGCAGTGCCAGCCCGCGCACCTGCATCCGTGGTGTGACGGCCCGGATAGAGTTGCGGAATGCGTTCTTGAGCGACGAGAATCCACTCTCGACCAGGTTGCGCATGCCGAACTTGCGGTAAAACCTGCCGGGATTTTCCTTCGCCCACCGGATCATGTGGGCCCAGGCGCTGAAACCGCCCCCGTTGTGGTGTTTGGGCGGCCTCATGCAGGGCAGCCTGCCCATGCGGAGGGCTTCCCGACAGTTCTCCATACAGCAGCACTTGCGGTCTGCCAGCAGATACCCGGATCCCACCGGTGCGGTCCCTGTAAGCTTCAGCAGCATGGGGGAGTCGTCCCGGCTGCCGTCGGTCACCGCCGACGACACCACGCAACCGTCAAGGGTCAGCAGCACGTGGTGTTTTGTCGTACTGTGCACCCACTTGCCGCCTTTTGCAGCCGCCTTCCACTCGTATCTGTTGTAGGTGTATGATGACGAGTCGGCCAGCAGTGTCCCCGATGCCCCATCGCCGGCCGTGAACGCCAGCAGCTCATCAAGGAGGTTTGTGGGAAGCCGGTTTCTGTTCCACCACAGGCACGATTTGGACGGGGTGTGTGAAAAGCCCAGCCTCCTGCGCTGCATATTGTTCCAGTCCAGCTCTTCAACCATGCCGCGATACGAGAGGTTGTAGCGCGCCATCACCAGCATCACCATCAGGAATCTTGCCCGGTTGCCATATTCCGGATTCTTCTTGACGAATTTCTTGACCTGCCTTCGTATCTTCTTGTACTTCATCTGGGCGTTTTTGCCCGAATTCTTCCGCTTCTCCTCATAGTCCTTGTAGTAGCCGCCCTTCTTGTACCCTTTACTTCTTCTCTTTAGATTGGTCTTCTTTGCCATTGTGTGGTATGCGCTGCCATGATCTTTAAGCGTACTGAAGAATTAAATGCTCTAATAGTTTATAATAGTACGGATGTTTTTTGTATTTTTGTCAGGCCGTTGGGTTCCCAGAATGTTGGACAACCCCCCGGGGCGGAACGGGAACTGGCCGCGCGCCGGGCGCTCTGCCGGATCACCGCCCGGCAGCCCTGCGAGCCGGAATGGTGCTATATCCCTGTATCCTGGGGATCCGACAAAGGGAGCCGAAGAACAAACCTCAGAACTACAGCGCCATCCGGAGCATCGTGGCCAGGTTGCGGTCCCTCATGAAGCCGGGGTCCATCCCCCGCTCGTTCACCTTGTAGGATATGCGGCTCATCAGGTAGACGCCCAGCCTGTAGAACGCGGCCCACAGCGCGCTGTCGGGCCGGGCGCTGTAGGCGCGCAGCAGCAGGTTCAGCAGCCAGGCCGCGTTAGGATAGTGCTCGGCGATGTAGCCCTCCAGGTATTGGCGGGAGTTCCGTATCTTGTACTGCAGATGATCCAGAGTCTCGGCGCCCAAAGCATACCCGGACTGCTCTATGGCAACGTGGCCGTGTCCTAGGGCATGTAGTACATCATCCAGCGTGTTCTGGGAGTGGACGACGTTGACGCAGCGGCCCATGGTGGAGAGTATGTGCGAGTCGCTGCCGGCCACCGCCGTCATGGAGTGGGAGGCGGCGAATTCGGCGGCGCGGGCGTTGGATATGACATCCACGTTGTTGCTGTTGAAGACCTCTATGATGTCGCAGTGTATGGCATCCCCGCGGAGGGCATCCAGCAGGCTGAAGGGGTGGGGGGCCGAGGACACCCCGTTCTGCCGCCTTACCTCATCCAGCACCTCGGGTAGCGGCAGCCCGGCGGGTATCTCGGAGTGTATGCCATATGCGAGGACGTGGGCCCCCGAGTCGGTGGTTATCTCCTCGGCCGGGTACACCCCTATGTTGGCGTACCGATCGTGGTCCCGGGCATATGTGCGCATGGCATCATACCCGGCCAGCGTGTTGTGGTTGGTGACGAACACGGCGTCCAGCCCCAGCTGCCGGGCCCGCTCCAGCTGGCCTGGTATGGTGACGCCCGAGTCATATGGGGGCTCATCCTCCCCCACGTGAAAGTTGGAGTGCTGGTTGTGGCAGTGAAGCTCGGCGCGTACGATCAATGGAGGGTTGGGGAAGGGCGGAATTATAACCGTATGGCGCCGGCGACCCTGCCGCGATCCAGCCCGGCCCTCGCCCGGAGGGGGTGTCCGGCACGGACGATTGCAATTATCTCGGATATACTGCCCCGGAAAGACGCGCCGCATTGGGAAGCCGGCTCATAGGGACCGTGCCGGAAGACGGCATGGCGTGGGCATCCCGCATATGGTGCTGGGCACCATTCCACCGGACCCGGGGGATTGCCGCAGCCGGGCATCTCACGGGGCCGATGGAACACACAATCGGAGAATGGCGACACATGCGGGCTCGGCCGCCTCACACGAAGAGCTCCCGGCCGGTGCGGATCAGTTCCATACCGGAGCCATTCCCAGCGGCCGCGCCGGTCCCCCGCAGCACGGCGGCGGGGTTGCCCGCCGCCTTTCCCATCGCCAGCTCGGCGGCCCCCGCCAGCTGGTCGGCCACCGCCGTCACGCTCACCCGCATGACGCGGCCGTGCGTGTCGGCCTCCCCGGTGTGGTCCAGCAGGGGCGATATCCCTGCGCACCCCAGGGCTATGTCGGTCTGTCCGTTGCGGAAGGGCCTGCCCACCGTATCGGATATGATCACGCCCACCCGCGCCCCGGAGGCATCCCGCACCGCATTCCTGATGCGCGCCGCCGAGGCGTCGCAGTCCGCCGGCAGGGGCAGGGCGCACCCCGCCGGAACGTTGCTCACGTCCACCCCCGAGTTGGCGCATATGTGGCCGGAGGGCAGCCGCGTAACGATGATGCCCCCGCCCATCCGCACTATGTGCGTCGCCTCGCGCAGCACCAGCTCCACCACCCGGGGGTCCTTGCCGTACTCGCCGGCTATGCCCCGGGCCAGCAGGCCCGGCCGCACACTATCCAGTAGAACCATGCGCCCCTCGGCCTTGGAGACGATCTTTTGGGCAACCACCAGTACGTCGCCGTCAAGCAGCCTTGTCCCCTCCAGTATGAGGGCGGCGATGTCGTCGCCGGCGCCGACCTCCCTAGATATGTGGATGGGAATTACCTTCACTGTATCCTCAGCACCATACCAAAACACCCTTCCGTCAGGAGGCGCGCCCGTTGAGCCGCTCGTCTATCAGCGGTATTATCCCGGAGAGGTCCTTCTCCTCCAGAACTGCGGCGGCGCGGTCCTTCACCAAGTCCTGCGCCCTGAACGCGATGCTCAGGCCCGATATCTCGAAGAGCTTCAGGTCGTTGGCCCCGTCCACCACGCATACGATGTCCTCGCGCCTCTCGCCCCACCTCTCTATCATGGTACGGGCGCTCTTGGACTTGTCCGAGTCGACCCGTATGCGGACGCCGTCCAGCCTGCCGTCGGTGAACACCAGCTCGTTGGATGCCACATAGTCTAGGTCCAGCTCCCTCTTGAGGCGGTCGGTCATTATGGTAAAGCCGCCGGAGATGGCCATCAGGCGCCAGCCCCTCTCGCGCAGTATGCGGCAGGCTCGTCGGGCCCCGGTCATTATGGGGAGGGAGTCGGCCACCTCTTGGCACGTCTGGCGGTCCAGCCCCCGCAGGGCGGCCACCCGCGTGCGCAGCCCGTCCTCCCAGTTTATGGCCCCCTGTATGCCCTTTTTTGTGATCTCCCAGATCTCGTTCTCCTTGTTCACCTTCTCGGCCAGTATCGGCAGGTACTCGGCATCATATAGTACGCCCTCCACGTCGAAAATCGCCAGCAACTGCTCCGGCCCAAAATAGCTAAATATATTAAAGTTTGAAGTTCGCGCCCCGACACTCAATGCAGGTTATGATATGACAGCAGAACTCGAATACAAATACGAAGTGAAGGTGGAGCGGCGCGACAAGGCGATTAGGCTTGATGCGGCAGCCCGGGAAGCCCTCCGGGAGGCCGGGATGATGAACAACAACAAGCTGAAGATAACCGGCGTCAGTCCCAAGATGCTCAAGACCATGAAGCTGGAGTACGTGGAGTGCCCCGTGCTGGACAACCAGGTGCACTTTGTGCAGTGCTTTGTGTGCCCCAACTTCCAGAGCCGGCTGAACAGGACGGTCCTGTGCCGCGGAGCGGCCCTTGCCGACCCGGAGGCCGCCGCCCCCGCCAAACCGGAGACCCGGTCGGGGACAGACGCGCAGCCCGGGGCCGTACGTGGGGTCACCGAACCGCCGGCCCAGGCGGCCCGCCGGAGCAACACTCCCAACACCATCCCCGCCGATGCGCCTTCCAAGCAGCCCCCCGCACGCTCCACAGGGCAGGATGCCGTGGGACGCAAGCCGTCCCCTGGCGCGCACAGGGAGGAGATAGGCGTAACGGAGCCCAAGTCAGGCGACTTTAGCGAGTGGTACACGCAGGTGGTCCTCAAGGCGGAGCTGGCCGACTACACCCCCGTGAAGGGCATGATAGCGCTGCGACCGGACGGCTATTCCATATGGGAGTCCATCAAGACCGCCCTGGACGCGGAGTTTGCCCGCGAAGGGGTGCGCAACGCGTTCCTGCCGGTACTGATACCCGAGTCGCTGCTTACCCGGGAGAAGACGCATTTTGAGGGCTTCAACCCCGAGGTCTTCTGGGTGACGCACTCGGGCGATGCGCCTGTAGGAGACCGCCTGGCGCTGCGCCCCACCTCCGAGACCATCGCGTATTCGCTGTACTCCAAGTGGATAAACTCTTGGCGCGACCTGCCGCTCAAGCTCAACTTTTGGAACACCGCCCTGCGCGCCGAGATCAAGTCCACCAAGCCGTTCCTGAGGACGTCCGAGTTCCTGTGGCAGGAGGGTCACACGGTCCACGCCACCCGGGAGGAGGCCGCCGCTCAGGTGGAGTCGATACTGGAGATATACCGCCGCGTGATAGAGGAACGCCTGGCCATACCCGTCGAGTCCGGACGCAAGAGCGCCCGGGAGCAGTTCGTGGGGGCCGAGTACACCCTCACCGTGGAGTCCATGATGCCCGACGGCAAGGCGCTGCAGATGGGCACCAGCCATCTTTTGGGGCAGAACTTTGCCAAGGCGTTCTCGGTCAAGTTTGCGGACAAGGAGAACGTGGAACAGTACGCCTGGCAGACCTCATGGGGCGTCTCCTGGAGGCTCATAGGCGCCCTGATAATGGTGCACGGAGACGACAAGGGCCTGGTGCTGCCGCCCCGGGTGGCCCCCACCCAGGTCGTGATCGTTCCGGTGCACAGCGTGCGGGGCGACAAGGTGTGGCAGGCCGCGACGGACCTTGCCGAGCGCCTGCGCCATAACGGGTGCCGGGCGCACGTGGATGACCGGCAGAACGTGACCACCGGCTACAAGTACGGCGACTGGGAGCTGCGCGGCGTACCCCTGCGCGTGGAGATGGGGCCCCGGGACCTGAAGAGTGGCGCCGCGGTGCTGGCGCGGCGGGACACCGGGACCAAGGAGCAGTCCGGTCTTGAGAATATCGAAGATGCCATAGCGGGCGTGCTGGACGCGATACAGAGAGACATGCTGGAATCGGCGCGCCGGCGCGTCGCCGGCATGACTAGTACGGCGCAGGACTACGAGTCCTTGGTATCCCTAATATCTGGCGGGGGCTTTGTCCGGGCCCGCTGGTGCGGGAACGGAAAGTGCGAGGAGACGATAAAGGAGGAGACGGGGGCCGACATACGGTTGGTCGACGGCGAAGGCGGCTCCGGTCCATGTATAGTGTGCAGCTCGCCGTCGGTGCATGAGGCCCTCTTTGCGCGGGGCTACTAAGGCCACAAAAATCCGCCGCTGGCGCCGACATCCGGACCCGCAGTATCATGCCTCCGGCGCAACGCCAAGGCAGCCATATCCCGTGTAAGGGGCGGTACACCCGGCGCGGAGTGGTGGGCTGGTGTCTAAGAAATATTCGGGCTATTTGTGCATGAGCAGGCAGCGGGCAGGTAAAGATTTGTTTTGATCTTAAGCTGTTCATAGGATCATATTGGTGTGGGACTCAGGAATCTTTCAAATGTAGGCCTACTGGGGGCCGCCGCGGACTACATATCTGCGGTAGGGGCGACCAGATCAGGATTCCAAGGTAGGACCGCTGGAATGCAGCTCCCTACCATTTACGCTGCTTCTCGATGTATTTTTGGTGGTATGACTCGGCTTCGTAGAAGGGTTCGGCCATCCTTATCTCGGTCACGATGGGCCGGTCGTGCATCTGGGCCACCGCCTCACGCGACCGTCGGGCCGTCTCCATCTGGGAGTCGTCGTGGCAGAAGACGGCCGAGCGGTACTGGGAGCCGATATCGGGACCCTGCCGGTTGGGCGTGGTGGGGTTGTGGTTATTCCAGAATATGTCGAGTAGCTTCTCGTAGGAGATTCTGTCGGGATCAAACTCCACCTGTACCGCCTCGGCGTGGCCGGTGGCATCACCGCAGACGTCTTGGTATGTGGGGCTGGGCACCGTGCCCCCGGTGTACCCCACCCGGGTGGATGTCACTCCGGGAGTGCGCCCAAACAGGTACTCTACGTGCCAGAAGCACCCGGCAGCAAAGGTCGCCTTCATGGTGTGATATCATCCGGGGGTTAATTAATTTCTTGTCAAATGAGCAGGTGACTGCCCCTGGTTCAAGCCATGGCTATACCATAAACTAGCTCAGGACGAGCCGATGGTTCAGACGTATGTCATGACTCGGCCGGAATCAGCATTTCCAGCATCGGCCACAACAGTGAAAATACCCTTGAATTATTTCCAGCATACTGCGCGAGTTTGCTCTAAACGGCCAAAGTACAGCAATTTCGTCCCCTGCATTAGTAACCTGCCTTGGACCTGAAACATCCGGCAAGATTCAATACCCAACCACGGTCACGATACCCGTGGATGATACCGTCAAGACGCTTCAGATGCTGGCAAACGCCAGCGCCACATACGAGATGAAACTGGGGGACGCGTCGTACACGCTGCTTGACGTCCGCATATACGAGACTGCCACCCCTGTCAGGGGATCCGCCGCCCGGGGAAACGTCTACTCCGAGGACCGCAACTCGTACCGCATCGAGGCCGGCGTGGATCCGGCCGCATACGGCCGGCTCTCGCAAACCATGCTGGGCCCCAGCAGCCAATTCGGCGGCCTGCACATCTCTGCCCGGACCGCGTCCGGCCTCATCAGCATAGAGGGAAGCCTGCTCAGCATGAGCCGCGCCGGCGGTGTAGTCCGCCTGCAGATGGCCGTGGTATCTGCGGAATAAACCACTCGCATGCTGCGTCCGGCACGCTTTTTTTACCCGAGTATGCGCCGCATCCCGTGAAATCTTTGGATGCTTACCTGCGCGACATGGATCTCCAGGCCGAGGCCGCCGACGGTTTCGTTGCCCCGGCGCAGCTCTCCGAGGACGAGCAGCGCCGAGCCATATTCACCGGGAGTGGCGACTCGCTGGCGGCGGCGATGCTGGCCGAGGCATTCTCGGACTACAGGGTCCGGGCCCTGGACCCTCGGGAGATCGGCCGCAACCCCGCTATAATGGCTGGCAGATCCCTGTATGTGGTGTCGGTGTCCGGCCGGACTGTAGCCAACGTGCGCCTGGCCCGGACGCATGGCGCGGTGGCCATAACCGCCGTCCCCGACAGCGCCCTGGCCCGGGCGGCCCGCCGTACCATCACGCTGTCGTTTCCCAACTCCGATATATTGACGGCCGGCAGCATCAGCTTCCTGAACAGCGCCCTGGTGTGCATGTCACTGGTACGGCCAGCATCGCCGCGCAATATCCCCCACATACTGGAGCAGGCCCGGCGTGACGCGGCCAATGCCCCATACGGAGACCGCACCTACTTTGTGGGCAACCAGCACACCTTCCCGGTGGCCATGTACGCGGCCGCCAAGACCTACGAGATACTGGGCGCCGACGCCCACTATGCCCGCACCGAGCAGTTTGCCCACATGGAGCTCTTCTCGGCCAAGCCCGGAGATGCGGTGATATTCTTTGATGATGGGGAGCAGGTGCGGGAGACGGCCGACGCGCTGGAGGGGCAGGGCATATCATGTTGTGTGGTGGAGCCGCGCCTAGGAGATCCCATATCCGACACCATATATGACATATTCTACGCGCAGGCCCTCCCACTCAACCGCACCGGCGGCAGGGGTGAGGTACACTTTATGGACGCCGACGCCCTTCGGGGAATAAGCGACGCGGTAATATATTGAGATTGAAAATCAGACGTTGTTGTACTCGCGGCTGATGTTAATAACATATAGATCATTCAGAAACAGCAACCCCGACCATGTCACAGGCGCGCATTACGGCCGTTCCCAAGGACCGGCGCTAGACCGGGCAGGTTGCCTTGTCCCTCGGCCAGGCTTGTGCCGGCCTTGTCCGGTGCTACGTCGGCGTAAACTGTCACACATGGCATGGAAGGGGATGATGGACTTTTGGCGGGGCATCGCGCCCGATGCGCGATTCGGCGCTTCGCGTGTGTTGCCAAGCAGTATGGGGCGGGCAGTCCGCTACACACCGTTCCATACCGGGCCATATCGATCCCCCAATACACGGGGAATTGCCCCGTGGTTTGGGTGCCTGTTCCGCCACGTCCCATTGGGATGCAACGACACACGTGGCGCGCATTCTTTTTATGGAAGAAATACGGTACCATACCATGGCAATACGCACTTATATCTTTGGCGTACGGTTCCGCAGCGGCTTCCGTGGCGAGATGCTGGAGCGGCAGGGCGGCATGGACAGGTACGTGCACAACAGACTACTGGAAACGTTCCGGGACGAGTACCGCCGGACCGGCATGGTGGACACGTCGCGCGGTCGCATCAATATGTGGTATACAGACCTGCGGAACGTGACCGGACCGCGCTGGCTGAAACAGGCCGTATCTGGCATCACGCGCCAGACACTACATGATCTGGGAAGGCATTACTCCCAGTACGTGGAGGCGGAGCACACCAAGGCGGCCGGCGCCGAGCCTGGCACGGAGTGGGGCGAGCCGCACTACAAGAGGCACGGGGACCGCATATCCATGCCGCTCACGATAACCCACGACAACACCACTGGCAGCGCGCGCTTCACCGACGACCGCACCATGCGCATACTCAAGATGGGCTACATCAAACTCAGCAGGCCGTTCCCCGTGCCAAACTACCGGCCCAAGACGGCCCGGTTGTTCCAGACGCATGACCGAAAGTGGCGGATCGCCATATCATGCGGAGTGGACGATCCCGAACCAGGCCGCGAGCCGGTCGTGATGGGGATCGACCGCAACATAGAGAACATATCCATGCCGGACCACACCATAGAGCCGCCGGATGCGATGGTCCGCCGCATGGGGAACGCCGAACGGACGGCCAGCCGCGCACAACACGTCATGGCGCGCCGCCGTGGACCGGACGGCCGCTCCCGCAGACCAGGCTCGAGGCGGTGGGCCAAGGCGGCCAGACGCATGGCTAGGCAGAGGCGCAGAGCCGCCGACATCCGGCACACCATATCGCACAAGGCATCGCGCGTCCTGGCGGACCATTCCACGTACGTCATCCTGGAAGATCTGCCCATCGGCAACATGACCAAGTCCGCCAGGGGAACGCTGGAGAGCCCCGGCTGGAACATATCGAAAAAATCCGGCCTGAACCGCGCCATACTGTGCCAGAACTGGGGGACGCTGGCCAGGCTGCTTGCATACAAGCTGGCCGGGGGCATCATACTGGTGGCCGCCATGCACACCAGCCAGACGTGTTCTGTGTGCGGGTTCACGGACGGGCGGAACCGGAACGGTCGCGCGTTTGCGTGTATGTCGTGCCGGCATGTGGACCACGCCGACAGGAACGCCGCACGCAACATAGAGGACGCCGGGGTGCGTAAGCTCGGCAGGCCGGCCCGGCGGGGCAGGCTGGAGCCGCGGCATGCACACACCATAGTCGATTCGCCGGCCACACCCGCCGGCAGCGCCCATGCTAAGGGGCGCCTGGACGCGGAGGGCTCGGGCATTGGCCTCCTGGTGAACCGTCAAGCACTGACCGGTGCGGTGTGGTCAGGGACCATACGGCTGTGGAATGACGTGTAATAGACACGATCCGCAATTAGAAAGTTAAGCTCAACTCCCGGCAAATTGCAGCCCCGTGCTAGGCCATCATGTCGCCATCCGCTCCCACAACCGCAGCATGTTCACCAGCCCGCACACGATGTCGTTGATCAGGTTGTATTTGCGGCGCGGATTCCTGTACCTGTCGCCCATCACCCGGAATATCTTGATTCGGCGTATCGCGTGCTCTACGAGAATTCGTATCCTCGAGAGCGCCCTGTTGTACGCCTTTTCCTCGGGCGTGAGTTCGCGGCCGGGCTTTCGTTTGATGGACGTCCGCGCGTCACGGTCGGGGTACTGCTTCTGCATTCCGGAATATGCGCTGTCCCCGATGTCTATAGTGCGGGTGCGCCCGCCGCTTCCCTGTGTGGCATCGGCGCCGTGGGGCAGGTCGGTCGGGAAGGCTGCGTTGTCCTGTTTGAAGAGCGCAAAGTCGTGCTTGCTGCCCTCCACCGAAGCTGACTTGTGCACTATTAGGCCGTCATAGGTGGTCGTGTACTGCGTCTTCATGGTGTGCCTCTTTGCCTTGCCGTAGTACTTTTTCTGCGTCTGATCATCCTGTGGCCGGTATACCGGCTGCTCGCTGGCGTCGATTAGGACGGCCAGGCCCGGTATGATCTTTTCAAGATCCTCAACGGTCCTGGCCTTGTTGGCCGTCATATGCAGCTTCTCGGGGAGCGGAACGCACCGCCTTACCACCGGCTCGAGGTTCGCAATGTCCCTGGACACGGTTGCCTGGCCCACGCTAAAGACCAATCCGACAAGAATCTGGGTGACGTATGTCCGGTAGTAGAACAGGAGCATGAACAGCCTTTCCCGCAGGTCCAGGGCAAACCGGCGTCCTGCTCCCACACCGCGCTTCCTGGGCTTGCTGTTGAGTCTGGCGAATTCGGCCTCGCCGTATAGCTTGGCAACCTCCGCGTACAGCGAATCAAACTGCTGGGGCGACATGCCTGCTATGGCCTTGAATATCTTGGGGCTCCGCCGAGCCTTCTCGTAGGTCAGCATGTCTCTGGAGACTCGATCACAACTACTTTACCATATCGACGCCCACGCCCCCGAGATATTACCATGTTGTCCGGACACGGACACGGCTGCCCGGGCCGTTCTGGCCTGTCTATGGCCCCTAGATGCCCCAAATTAGACCGGAGGCGGGCTGGAGGGCAGCCTACGGCTAATTGCGAATCAAGTCTAATGGTTGCAGGCGCGGCGTCAGTCGCGTATGCAACAACGCCGAAGGTTTAATAGATCAAAATCGAGGCCGTGCCCCATGCCCAAGTACAAGTCCACCGAACAGGTGCTCAAGATAATCAAGCAGAAGGACCAGATCCGTAACTTTGGGGTGATAGCCCACGTGGACCACGGCAAGACCACCATGAGCGACAGCCTCCTGGCGTACTCGGGAATAATAGCCCCCTCCACGGCCGGCAAGGCCCTGGCCATGGATTATGACAAGGAGGAGCAGGAGAGGGGCATCACCATATACCAAGCCAACGTCACGCTGCACTTTACCCAGCAAGACAAGGAGTACGTCATCAATATGATAGACACGCCCGGCCACGTGGACTTTAGCGGCCGGGTCATCCGGAGCCTCCGGGCCATCGACGGGGCCGTGGTTGTATGCGACGCCGTGGAGGGCATAATGACCCAGACCGAGACGGTAACCCGGATGGCCCTGGAGGAGAGGGTCAGGCCCGTCCTCTTCATAAACAAGGTGGACCGCCTCATCAAGGAGCTGCGGCTCACCCCAGAGAAGATGCAGGAGTCGCTGGCGGCCGTGGTGTCAAACTTCAACCAGCTGGTGGACACCTACGCCGAGGAGGAGTACAAGGAGAAGTGGAAGGTCTCCATCCAGGACGCCAGCGTCACGTTCGGCTCGGCCAAGGACAGGTGGGCCATCAACATCGACATGATGAGGGAGAAGGGCATCACCTTCAAGGACGTCATGGAGGCGTACAGCTCCCAAAAGGTGGACGAGCTGGTGGCCCGGGCCCCGCTGGCCGACGCCGTCCTGGGGATGGTTGTAAAGCACCACCCGCCGCCGGATGTGGCCCAAAAGTACCGCATACCCAAGATATGGCACGGGGACCTGGACTCGGACATAGGGAAGGCCCTGCTGGCCTGCAAGGACGACGGCCCCGCCATAATGATGGTGGTAAACATGGTGCTGGACAAGGCCGCAGGACCCGTCGCCATAGGCCGGCTCTTCTCGGGGACCATCCAGGACGGCCAGACCGTAAACATCATCGATGCCAAGAGGCCGGGACGGGTGCAGTCGGTCAACTTCTTCATGGGCAACCAGCGCGAGCAGGTCGGCGAGCTGGGGGCCGGAAACATCCCGGCACTGCTGGGGATGACCGAGGCGCGGGCCGGAAACACCCTCTCCTCCGTAAAGGGCATACACGTCTTTGAGGGGATACGGTACGTCTCCGAGCCGGTGGTGCAGGTGGCCGTAGAGCCCCGCCACCCCAAGGACCTGCCCAAGCTGGTGGAGGTGCTCAAGCAGCTCACCATAGAGGATCCCAACCTGGTGGTGAAGATAGACAACGAGAGCGGTGAGACCATAGTGGCCGGCATGGGCGTGCTGCACCTGGACGTGGCGACCCACCGCATACAGGACGCCAAGGTGGACATCGTGACCTCCGAGCCCCTGATCAACTACCGCGAGACCGTAAAGGGCGAGTGCGAGCCCATAATGTCAAAGTCGCCCAACCGGCACAACAAGATCTTCATGAAGGTCGAACCGCTGGAGCCGGCGATCGCCGACATGCTCCGCACCGGAGAGATCAGCGACATGAAGGACAAGGCCGAGGTGGCATCCCTGCTCAAGGCCCAGGGCTGGGACACCGACACCATAAAGAGGATAATGCGGCTGGACTCCCGGGGCAACGTGCTGATAAACGGCACCAAGGGCGTGCAGTTCGTGCAGGAGTCCACCGACTCGATAAACTCCGGCTTTGACGATGTCATGAAGGAGGGCCCCATGTGCAGGGAGCAGATGCGCGACTGCAAGTTCATCTTTACGCATTTTGTGCCCCACGAGGACACGGCCCACCGCGGCCTCTCCCAGCTGGGCCCGGCCTCGCGGCGCGCCTGCATGGGATCCCTGATCACGGCCGGGACCTCCCTCCTGGAGCCTGTCCTGGCCATAGAGGTGCGCGTGCCCACCGATCTGGTGGGGAACGTGGCCACCGTACTGTCCGGAAAGAGGGGCAGGGTGCTGGACATGCAGCAGAAGGGCCCGGCCAGCATCGTGATAGGGGAGATACCGGCCGCCGAGACGTTTACCCTGTCCGAGGAGATGAGGGGCCAGACCGCCGGCAAGGCCATGTGGAACACTCACTTCAAGGCGTGGTCGGAGGTCCCCCGCTCCATGCTGCCCGAGACCGTCAGTACCATACGCAAGCGGAAGGGCCTGGCGCCGGATCCGCCGGCGGCCTCCGAGTTCATAGACAGGGAGTGACTGTACGGCAGGGGTCTCTGTACTCGCTGGTATTTCACGATGTTCGTTTCCGGACGGACAGGGTGTGCTGCGAATACGGCGAACCTATCGGTCTAGCTGGGTGCTGTTGCAAACCCGGCTGATATGATCAACCAGCACCCACACACGCGGCAACCTGGCATTTTCCGGCACTGCGTGGGCGGATCTGCCACACCACACTGGCGCATCGACCCGCTACCCCGTCGATGCCGTGTTGCAAAGCGCGGGCGGTGCATTCCTGCGAGTCGGTTACAGTTGATCTAATTGGATAATGGATCCCTTCATCTGCCTACAACATTCCGTAGATGAGGGATAAACTTTACATTAGAACCGGAGTGTGTCAGGGTTGTCAGCGGACTGTTAAGTCACTATGGGAAATATTCACAACCTAGCGTTTGGCATTGGATCCAAGCTTGATCGTAGCAGTCTAGGTCGAATAGGAATGATCAACTATGTTAACGGTTCCGGAGCTAGGCACATTTCAAGATTACGCAGCATATTATATGTATTAGTGTGTTGTATCTTAAACTGCTCACAGACGTTTGGGATGGGAATAGTTCTTTTGGCTTCACGGCTAAACTTTTCTTCTGTAACCACAATACGTTTTGTAACTAATGCGTGAGCGATAAGCCATGCGTCAGCCTTGCTTTCATCTGCAAACGCTTCTTTAGCCCCCTCCGTAAACTGTTCATTTGAATTAGACCATTCTATAATCTCTCTATACTTCCTTGTGGTGTCTTCGTCTCCAGTATGCTCCCATCGTTTGAATGTACGGTCTGCCCATTCCGAGAGGCGTGTGTTTGTATCAGATATTTCATTCCTGACTTTGTCTATGCTACAGATGGCTGGTTCGTTGGCCAACATAGACCAGAATGTTGGAACTAAGTCAAATGCATAACACTCGTTGAATGCTTGAATCAATACGTTAGTATCTAATAGATATTCATCTATTGTGTTATCCAATATCTACCACCTTCATTTTTTTTTCTTTTCAATATCAAATGATTTTAATTTTAGATCAGTAAGGAAGTATGCTTCACGATAAAGAATCTTACGTTCTCCAACTGCAGTAATCACAGTTTGCAAAAATCTCTTGCTTACGCGTGAAGGTGAAAAACTATAAAATGATTGATTTTGCTTGTTTTCAAGATTTTTTTTCAGCTGTTCTTGTTTCCTATGATCTTCTTTATATTGTTTATAGAACTTATTAAAATCGTCCTCAGTTATACAGTTCGTATCCAATGCTCGGCGGGCGGCAACAATGCGGCTTACTTTAAAATGTTGAGATGCAGTCTTATACGTATCGTCGGGGGATTCGATAAACAAATTCCACTGTTGCAACAGTTCCTTGGTTGGGACCAAAAACTCAGCTGCTATCCTGTTACATGCCAGTTCTAGCTTGTTATGTGGGTTAGAAGCAAGATTGTGCAAATCAAATGACGCACTCTCTCCTATCCACACATGAGCTAACTCGTGAGCTAGGGTGAACATTTGGGCACCCTCGAAGTCAGCCTTGTTAACAAACACAAATGGTGCGTAGTCATCCACAAGAACAAATCCGCGAAACTCATTCGGGTCTAGTTGACGGTTGCGATTATTTTTAACTATTTTGTCAATGGATACAAATATTCGCATGTCTTCTATTTTCTGCTGTAAACGCTTCTGAGCAGATTTCCAACTGCCAAATCTAGCAGCCCAATTTTGTCTCAAGCCCAACTCCATTCTAATCATACCAGCTGCCTCTACAGGATCATGATCTATTGCCCCAGACCCAACAAATCCTAACGGCTTGGCTCCTACCTCCATAAGGTAGTTCCGTACCCAATCCTGACGCCGTTTAACGATCTTGATTGTATCCTCAAGATCGAGGCTACGCTTTGCTTGTCTACCACTATCAATAGTCCTAAAATGTGGAATCGGTGATGGCTGTATGTTTGGAGGTTTGGAGAGTAGTAAGTAGCCAAACGGTGTATAGGTGGCTTTGGCAAATGCTTCAAGTTGTGGCCTAGTTGGTTTTCTTGTCCCTGCCAACCACTCGCTGAGTTTTCGAAGATTCGGTTTTTTTGCTAGATCCTCAGCGGACTTGTTGGAACGCTCCATGGCCCAGTGTAGTAGTGTTCTCTTAACATCGAGCCTACGTGAACGATGACTGTTCCGTGCCATTAGGTATAGTATCAAGCAAGGCGCTTATTAGTATATACTCCAGAACGGTTCTTTTGCATTAACGTGTGGTAACTCGCCCGGGACAACATGAGTTCAAGATGGATGGCACTCGTTTCCATAGACTGGTGGAGCAAATACAAAACGCCGCAATACCCAGACTCCCGATGCTGCAACCGTAACGAACTGCAGACAGAAAGGCGACCTGCTTGACTGCTTGGTGGGCTACAGAAGTTGGCTACTGACTGAGGGCAGTGATCGACGTATCTCTTCTCGGCGTGGTTCAGGACGCAATGCCGGCCCGAACCCCTGCGCGGGCTTGCCTCGTGACGAGACCATTGAGTAGGCGATCAACCTGCTTAGGGTGATGTGTGCATTAACGCCACGCGTTAATGCAAAAAGCCCTGCCTCCACTAGAAATAAAAGCCGGATGCTGCCGGCCACCCCGCATGGAACAGGTCATGCAGATGCGGCAGCGGCTGGCCGCGCCAGCCGAATCCAGGCTGCTCTCCGAGTTCCGCCGGACCAGGTCCCGGACGCTTGGCCTGGTGGAGACGCTGGAGCGCGACGACTTTGTGGTGCAGACCGCCGAGTACATGAGCCCGCCCAAGTGGCATCTGGGCCACGTGTCCTGGCTGTTCGAGGTAGTCATGAGCCGCGCCGACCCGTCATACCGGTTCTACTCCGAGGAGTTCTCCGCATACCTGAACTCGTACTACAACCAGTTCGGCGAGCCGCACCGCAAGGACCGCAGGGGAGTGGTCTCCCGGCCCACGCTGGACCAGATCCTGGAGTACTACGCCGAGACAAACCGCCGCGTCGAATCATTCCTGGACAGACATGGGGACGCGTCGGAGCTCTTCGAGATGGCCATGCACCACGAATGCCAGCACCAGGAGCTGATGGTATACGATATGCAGCACCTGCTGGCCGACCGGTACAGGCCGGCCCGACGCGAAGCGCGCCCCCCGGCGCGGCGCTACACCAAACCGGACATGGTGCCGGTGGGCGGCGGCCTGTACGACATAGGGTATGGCGGGGGCGGCTTCTGCTACGACATAGAGCAGCCGGTGCACCGCGTGTACCTGGACGACTACCATATGGGCAGATACCCGGTGACCAACGGCGAGTACATGAGGTTCATGCAAGAGGGCGGATACGGGGACTTTCGCCACTGGCTTGCCGACGGGTGGAAGAAGGTCCGGGAGAACGGGTGGAACTCCCCCATGTACTGGGAGATGATGGACGGCACGTGGCACACCCGGGACTTTGGCGGCCTGCGGCCCGTGGACCCGGCCGAGCCGGTGGTCCACGTCAGCTTTTACGAGGCCGACGCGTATGCCCGGTGGGCCGGCATGCGCCTCCCCACCGAGGCGGAGTGGGAGAGGGCCGCCTGCTGGGATCCTACCACCCGCACCATGCGCATGTTCCCCTGGGGGAATGATGCCCCGGACCCCTCGCGCTGCAACCTCCTGGAGTCTTGTATATGGGGCGGCACGCCCGCCGGCAGCTATCCGGGGGGAGCCAGCCCGTGCGGGTGCGAGCAGATGATCGGCGACGTGTGGGAGTGGACCGCCTCCGAGTTCGTGGGGTATCCGGGATTTGTGTCCAAGTTCCAGGAGTACAACGACAAGTGGTTCACCTGCCAGAAGGTGCTCCGGGGAGGCTCCTTCGGCACCCCGGCGGCATCTGTGCGGGGCAGCTACCGCAACTTCTTCCGGCTGGACGAGCGGTGGATGTTCGCCGGGTTCCGGCTGGCCGACTAGGCCGGCGCCATCAGCGTGACCGAGAAGAGCCCGCCGTCGTCCAGCCAGAGCCGCCGCACCGCAAATCCCGCATCCCTGGCCATCGTCCTGATTTGCGGCACCGTATACTTGTAGGAGTTCTCTGTATGTATGCGGTCGCCGCGGCGCAGCCGCAGCGTTATGCCGGCCCCGGGTATGTGCACCGTCTGGCTATCCTCCGATACCAGATACATCTCTATGCGGCCCTCGTCGGCGTTGTATGGCGCCTGGTGCGAGAAGCGCGACTCCTCAAAGTCGGCGCCCAGCTCACGGTTTATCCTGCGCAGTATGTTCAGGTTGAAGCGGGCCGTCACGCCGGCCGAGTCGTTGTAGGCAGCCTCCAGTATATACCTGTCCTTGACCAAATCCAGGCCCAGCAGGAACATGTCCCCGGGGCGCATCATACCTCGCACCATATCCAGAAATGCGGCGGACTCGTCGGGGTACATGTTGCCCAGGCTCGAGCCCAGAAACGCCACCAGGTTCGGCGGCCCGTCCATCTCCCGCACCAGGGCCAGCCCGCCCTCGTACGTGTCCACCACCCCGGTCACCGCCACACCCGGATAGTCGTCGACCAGGGATCCGGCCCCCGCCTCCACCACGTCGGATATGTCGATGGGAACGTACTCGGTCCCCGGGCCGGCATCCTCCAGGGCGTCGAGAACCCGGCGCGTCTTGGTGGAGTGGCCGCTGCCCAGCTCCACCAGCCGGAACCCGCCGCCGAGCAGCCCGGCCAGCTCGCGCCGCACCGAACCGAGTATGTCCGTCTCGGTGCGGGTCGGGTAGTACTCCGGCAGGGAGCATATCTCCTCAAAGAGGGCCGAGCCGGTGTCGTCGTAAAAGAACCTGGGGGGTATGGAGTAGGGACTGCTGCCCAGCCCGCCCCGCACCGCACCGGCCAGGTCGGCCAGCCGCCGCCGGCCGGCGGCCCTGTAGTAGCTGAACCGCTCCGACACCACGCACCTAAAGTATGCGGGCGAATGCATCCTCTGGCGAGCCATGGGGCGCCCCCCGCGCGAGCCGTGTTAAATTCCTTACACCACCGGGGCCGGAGTGCCAGAAAGATAAAGATCAATATTCGCTAAACTTTATATGTATTACAGGCGGAAACACCACCGTATTGTTTAGCATGGGTACCTCAGGATTCTTGTTCGGCTCGCTGGCCGTGAGCATCGGCATACAGATGGTCTTCCCTTCCCGTACGGCCTGGCCGTGCCCTGGCCCTCTTCAGTAACCGTTTTGCTTTTTGAAGCTGTCTCGGCTGCCTGCGTGTCACCCCGGAACCGAGAGGTTGGACATGTGGTGAGTCCCGCCACCGTGGCCATGAGACGGGAGCTCATTGGCCTAGATGGACAGTGGGTTCTGTCCCCGGTCAATAGTTTTAGATCTGCCAGTCAAATACGATCCATATGCTTGGTTATTGGCATGGCAGTGCAAGTCCCACCGGGTTAGGAATGGTGGGACACAAGCACACCGGGGAGACTCGGCGGCAGGGAAATTCGACGGCCCATAGATGCAATGTCATGGCGGCGGGCCCTGCATGGGATGCGCCTGCTGCATGTGGTGGAGCGGGGTGGCCGGCGGGTCAGCTGAGGGGTGCTCTGCCGAGCGGCTGGCCCGCGTCGCCGGCGGAGCTGGCCGGCAGGAGCGATGCCGACGGGGACGTGATACGGGATCTGCAGGCGGCCGAGGCCGCCCTGGCCGACGACAACCGGCGGCCGGTGCGGGCCAACGGGGCCCTCAACGCCAAGAAGAACCGCATCAGGACTGTCCCCGCCTCCGAGCGTAAGAGCACCGGCAGGGGTGGGCAGGCCGCTTGCGGGACCCGGGCCGCCATAAACCGCCGCCCGCCAGAACATAGACCGGTGGGAGGTGGCCGACATGGTGGAATGCCAGGTCGGAAGGCCACACGCTCTCAGGATCACCGAGACATATACCCGGGTGGTCAGGGAGGCCCGTGTCATAACGGAGAACGTCGGGTATGCCGTGCGCCGCCGCTGGTGCCGCACGTGCAAAAAGCAGTACACGGCCGGGGTGGCCGGCGCGGCCAAACACGCGCGCGTCTCGGCCAACCATTCGGCGGCGGCCACCACCCTGAACATGAACGGTCCCTCTCCCACGGAAAGACTGCCGAGTTCTGCGCGGGACGTGCCGGGAAGGTCGGGCGGCTCGCGCTCGTGGTCGTATACCGGAACAAGATGTCCGCCGCCCGCGGCTACAGCCCGAATATGAGGCCGCACGGAGGGCATACTGCATGAGCCGTACCTGCAGTGCGACGAGATGTGGGTGGTGCTGCCAAAATCCTCCAGCGGCAAGGTCATGGTGGCCCGCGGGAGCCGCCTCTGCCTGGTTGTGGTGGTGCGGTCTGCCATCAAAGACGCGGTCAAGGAGCGCTGCCCGGATACGAAGGGACGGTGGGGCAGGACTCCAACCCGATATGGCTTCACACGGGCGGCGACCGTGGCCCAGATGTGCGAGTCGCACCAGCGCCGCCTGTCAAAAAAGGACCTCACGTCGGCTCAACCCGAAGGGGGATGTCCTGGAGTCCTCCTGACGGCACTCCACCGCCTGGACTACTCGCACTACGACCGTACGACAGCCGCCTAGGGGACGCTCCACACCCGGCCATGGCGCGGCCAGGTGCCTGGAGAAGGAGCGCAGCGGGCTGATGCACGGGAATACCGGGACGACAAACGCCGCACCATCGCCAGGTACAGGAAGCGGCACAGGCGGGAGGGGTGGTACACGACCACTGCCACATGTACCAGAAGCAGACCAGGGGGGTGGCCCCCGCCAGCAACCCGGCGTCGAACGGGTCAACCGGAGGTTCGTGGCGGTGCGGAGCGACGGGGGAGGGATTCCGGACCCAGAGGGGGATGGACGCCAACTCCGTGCTGTGCACCATATATGCCACCGACTGGATAAACGGCAAAAGCCGTTCTACGAGCACCTGGTGAGGTCGGCATCATTTTGTGGCGACGGATAGGCGCCGGCCGCGCCGCGCTCCGAAAAGCCGACGCCGCAAGATTGTCCGCGCACGGTCTACCGATCTAAGAGCAAAGGGGGATCACTTACGGAAACACCACCGTATTGTTTAGCATGAAGTGGTACCTCATATTCTTGTTCGGCTCGCTGGCCGTGAGCATCGGCATACAGATGGTGCTTCCCTTCCCGTACGGCCTGGCCGTGGCCCTGGCCCTCTTCATTGCATTTCCACTGCTCATCCGCAGGCGGTACATGAACCGCATGAGGGGCGGCGGCTCGGAGAGCCTGGGCGGAGGGTTCTTTGGTCTGGGATCCCGGCAGGGCAGCGCCGGCGTAAAGTACGTCTGCCTGGTGTGCAACAACAAGTACAAGGGGGGCAGCTGCCCCCGGTGCGGCTCCAAGATGAAGCGGGCCGACTTTTGAGAATGGCGCTGGAGGACCTTCGCCGCAGGGTGCTGTTCCACAACTCCATAGACGTGTGGATGGAGCGGTGCGCCGAGGCCGGCACGCCCTGGAACGACACGGCCGAGTACGGCCGGTTCATACGGCACCTCCGGGGTGCGGGGCTGCCCCTCAACGCCTTCAACCTGTGCGCCCACGAGGCAGGGGAGACCCAGGCCGACAAGAAGGAGTTCGCCGAGAGTCTGGCCGCGCTAAAGGGCGCCGACCCAGACTATTCCACATACACGCTGCGGCTGAGCGGCGGGACCATCAACGCCATCAGGGCATTCCGGTAACCGGCCAGGCCCCCCAGCTCCGTCCGGCTAGCGCCGCAGACGCGGGTTCACTATCGCGTCCAAGGCATTCCCTATGAACACGAACGCCAGGCCCGTCAGGGCGATCATCATACCCGGGGGCACTATCCACCACCACAGGCCCCGGGCCGCCGCCCCGTACGTGTTGGCGTCGTACAGTATGCTGCCCCACGTGGGGAACAGCGGGTCCCCCAGTCCCAAAAAGCTGAGGCCAGCCTCGGTGGTTATGGCCGCCGGCACGGATATGGCGATGCTGGCAAACGCGTAGGGGAGCAGCTGCGGTATTATGTGCCGGAATATTATGACCGAGTGCCTCTGGCCCATCATCTGGGCCGCCTCCACGTACCCGCGGGTCTTTATCTGGAGGGCCATGCTCCGGGACACCTTGGCTATCCCCACCCACCCAAAGATCATCAGAAATCCCACCATGAGAAATATGCTGTTGCTTATGGTGACGGCCAGTATCACCAGGAACGGGAGGGCCGGCAGTGCATACACTATGTCGTTGAAGCGCATCATGGACTCGTCGACCATCTTGCCCCGGTATCCGGCATACACGCCATACACCAGGCCGGTCACCACCGACCCTATGGAGACGGCCAGCCCTATGAAGAGCGCCAGCGGCGTGCCCCAGAGCAGGCCCACCACCAGGTCCCGTCGCAGCTCGTCGGTCCCCATTATACCAAAGACCTTGCCGTCTATCACCAGGGTGGAGCCGGAGATGTGGCCGTCCGGCTCGTTCCCGTACAGGTTTATCGTAAAGACGTACACGCCCTGCAGCGGCTCGCCGTTCTCCGCGTCGGAGAATATTATGGACTCGGCCGCCAGAAAGTCCGTCTCAAACCCGAAGGAGTCAGACCCCAGCACCAGATTCTTGTGTATGGCCGAGTCGGTGGAGAAGACCCTCTCAGAGTGTATGGCGGTCTCCCGGACGGGTGGAAGCGGCCTGGAGAGCACGTCCAGCCTCATGCCGTCGGGCCGCAGGACGGTCATCTCCAGCAGCGGGGCGCCCGAGTACTCGGCCTCGTACTCGTATATGAAGCCGCCCGGAAAGTCGCCGTACATATAGTCCAGCTCGAACGTCTCCGAGTACAGGTACACGCCCCCAAGATCCGCCGACTCGGATCCGGATGCATGTAGTATCTGGTGCTCGGGCATGTCCTCGGCCAGGAATACGTTGACCCACACCGGCAGGGCGGTCTTGGGGTAGGACAGCCAGTTGGCCGGGTTGGTCCACTCCCGGAAGGTCTCCAGCGGTATGAGGCTCATGGTCAGCAAGGACATCAGAATCAGGCCCGCCAGTATTATGATGCCGGCCATCCCCATGCGGCTGGTCCGGAACTCCCGCCACACGTCCCGGGCCGTTACGCCGCTCACTGCGCCGTCCTCACCCGGGGATCAAAGTACCCGTACAGTATGTCCGCTATGAATATGCTGATCAGAAAGAACGCCGTCAGCACATACGTGGCGCCGATTATGACCGGCAGGTCCATCACGGTGATGGCCTCAAAGTAGAGCCTCCCCATGCCGGGCCAGTCGAAGACGGCCTCGGTGATGATGGCGCCGCCCAGCGAGCCCGAGAGGCTCAGCGCCAGTATGGTGACTATGGGGGGCGCCGCGTTCTTGAGGGCGTGCTTGTATATGACGCGCCGGCGGGGTATCCCCATGGTCCTCTTGGCGAATATGAAGTCGTCCTGGAGCACGCCCACCATAAAGTTCCGCACCAGGTACGCCCAGGCGCCGAACCCTATCAGGACTATGGTGATGAGGGGCAGGGTCATGTGGTAGAGCAGCGCCCCCACGTATCCGGGGTCGTCCGCCGGTATGGTGGGGGTGGCCCGGGCCGGAAATATCTCCCACGCGAACGCGAACAGCACTATGAGCAGCATCCCCACCCACCACACCGGGAAGCTGGAGCTGACCACCGCGAAGCTGGACGTTATGCGATCCACCACAGAGCCGACCCTGCTGCCGGAGAGGGCCCCCAGAAATATGCCGATCAGTGATATGATTATGGTGGCCGTGGTAAAGAGGAGTATGGTCTTGGGCAGCTTCTCGGCTATGATGTCGCCCACCGCCGCCGAACCCGAGTCGCTGGTCAGAAACGTGGCGTATCCAAAGTCCAGCACCAGTATCTTGTACATGGAGAGGCCCAGCCGCTGCGGGGAGTACCACGGCTCGTCGAGGCCCAGCTCCAGAATGCGCCGCTGTATGGTGTCGCTCACGTACGTCTCAAAGTCCTCCACCGACTCGAAGCTGGCCGCCAGTCCGGGCGTGTGGGAGATCTCCTCGCGGACCTGCACGGCCACCCCCTGCTTGAGTATGATGTCCATGTTGGAGCCCACCAAAGCTATGGTGAGCAGGAGCGTCACCATGAGCACCCCGAAGAGGGTGGCAACGCGGGACGCTACGTACCGCTTGAGGCCCATGTGGGCGCCGCCCGCCTCCGGCTCTTATAAAACTGAACTGCGGCGCGGCCGTATGTTGATATTATGTGGCGGCAGCGTACTCCCGTGTCCTCGGATCCGGACGGGCTGGCCCTGAGCAAGGCGGAGATACTGGCGTTTTGCGACCGCGTGCTCAAGAAGTGGGCCGAGGACCCCTCCAAGAACGCCCAGCACATACTGGCCATGAACGCCGTGCGGGCCAGCGTGGCGTGGACCGACGAGGAGACCCTCAAGGCGGTGTGGGGAGAGATCACCCGGTGGATGTACGAGCTGATGTACGAGAACGCCATGGCCCGGGCGGCCAAGGAGGGCGCCAAGTGGCCCGGAACCCTCAAGGAGGCCCGCCCTAAGGGGCGGCGCCGGTGAGTGCCTCGTACGAGGATACGTACCGGGCGGTCATCATGCGGGATATCTCGGCTGGGATGGGCGGCGCCCGGGGGGTTCGGCCTGATGCCCGGTCACTCTCAAAGCGCTCGGCCCACCCGTTGCGGACCAGCCAGTCCCGCAGTATCTGCTTGTCGTGGGCATCCTGGATGCGGCCCGGCTCGTAGGACTCCGTGGGCCACAGCCTGTACTCGTCGGGGCCTATCGAGTCGGCCAGGTGTATGGTGCCGTCGAGCGTCCCAAACTCCAGCTTCAGGTCCGCCAGGATGAAGCCGGCCTTCCCCACCACGTCTGACATCGCATTGTATATGGATGTGGAGCGCTCCTGCAGCTCGTCAAACACATCGCCGCTCACCAGGCCGCCGTCTATCGCTCCCCGCCTGTCCACCGGGATGTCGTGCTCGGACTTTGTGGTGGGATCAAATACCGGCTCTGCCAGCGGGGAGGCCAGGGCGCTGCCGGAGCCCGGCGGCAGGGACGCCTCGCCCCTGCGGAACCTCTCCATCAGGCTGCCGTACAGGTAGCCCCGCACCACGCACTCCATGGGTATCATGTCCAGCTTCCGCACCAGCATGGTATCTGAGGACACTCTCCGGATGTAGTGGTTGGGGCCGGGTAGGCGCTCGAACCAGAACTTGGCGAAGGCGCACAGCGTCTCGCCCTTGCGGGGGATGGTGTCGGCAAACTTTACGTCGAACGCCGAGACGCGGTCGGAGAACGCAAAGAGGAGCGTGCCGTCGCCGGCATCGTACACGTCCTTCACCTTGCCTGCGTGCAGGAACCTCAGGAGCCCATCATCCCCACCATCTTGGGCAGTTCGCGGTAGGCCTTGCTGACGAATATGCCGTTGTCCCCGGACACCTGCACGAACGACATGGAGTTGTCCGGCGGCGGGGAGAGTATAATCTTCTCGCCGGGGTCCAGCGTCCCCAGAGCCAGGACGTCCCCGTCCCCAAAGTTCACCCGGAGGCCGGTGAGGGGCAGGTGGCCCGTGTTCTGGACGGTGATGCGGCCGGTCACAAAGAGGTTCTGCTTGTCTATGATGGGGTCGACGAATATGTCATAGTCCTGGACGGAGACGGACATGCGCATTATGTCCATGCCGAACACCACCGCCATTACGGCTATGGCGCCCACCGCGACGCCGACCACCACCATATACTGGTTCATATGTATGGTATGGCCTGGTTTGCATTTATGTTATTTGTCAGTCGGTGGCTTCCTGGGAGCGGGCCTCCTCCAGATATGCCCGCCGCATCTCGTTTATCTTTTCGCGGTCCACCTGGATGTCCTCCTCCACCACTATGATATCCTCGTCCTCCTCGGGCATGTCACCGGGTTCTGTGCTGTGGCTCAATCCGGAGCGGACGTCGATCCGGCGTTAAATAAGAGTTGTGGAAGGCTTTTGGGGCGGGCCCCGCATCATGGTTAATAAACTCGGGGCGGCCGCCCCTCCCGTGGTGCGTGGACGATGAGGGTGATACTGAACGGGTTCGGGGCAGTGGGCCAAAATTTGGCCGGGCTGCTGGCGTCCCGGGACGACATATACACCAGCTATGGCACGAAGATCCGGCTGGTGGGGGCAGGCGACAGCGGCGGCGGGGCGTGCCGAGAGGCGGGGCTGGACCTGGCCGAGCTGGCCCGGGCCAAGCGGGAGAGGGGCACGGTGTCGGGGTGCGGCCGGCCGGCCGACCCGCAGGAGATGATCCGGGATTTGGATGCCGACGTGCTGGTGGAGGCCACGCCCAGCAACTATGTGGACGGCGAGCCGGGCATGACCAACATCATGACCGCCCTCAAGAGGGGCATGCACGTGGTCTCCGTGAACAAGGGCCCGCTGGCCCTGGCCCTGCCCAGCCTGATAGAGATGGCCACATACAACGGCGTGCTGCTGCGGTTCAGCGGTACGGTCGGCGGGGGCACGCCCATACTGAACTACGCCAAGAACAGCCTCCGTGGCGAACACATCACCTCGTTCCGGGGCATACTGAACGGAACCACCAACTACATCCTGTCCAACATGGAGGACGGGATGGCGTTTGGCGACGCGCTGGCCGACGCCCGCACCCGGGGATATGTGGAGGCCGACGAGTCGCTGGATTTGGACGGCCTGGACGCGGCGGCCAAGCTCACCATACTGGCCAACTGGGTGATGGGCATGAAGGTCACGATGCCCGACGTCCGGCGGACCGGCATCAGGGACGTGACGCTCCAAGACGTGCGCCGGGCAGCCGAGGACGGCTCGGCCATAAAGCTGGTAGCCGCCTGCGACGGCGGCTTGGAGGTGGCCCCCGTCCCGATACCCAGGTCGGACCCGCTGTGCGTGAACGGCACGCTGAACGCCATCTCGTTCACCTCAGAGCACTCCGGTACGCAGACCATCATAGGTCGGGGCGCCGGGGGCATCGAGACGGCCAGCTCCATACTGCGGGATCTGCTGGACATCCGCCAGGCGGTGACGGGGTGAGATCCCACCACATCTCCAAGAGCCAGACCGCCCAGACCCTGGCGCTCATATCGGAGAGATGGGGGTTTAGGCTGCCCCGACTCCGCAATCTGGTGGTGCACGACCTGACCGGGGGAGCCCGGCTGATGACCGGAGACGGCACGGCCATACTGGACCTGGACGGTACGTACCTGCCCTTTCTCTCGTGTGATGCGCTGCTGGAGAGGTTTCCGGCCGTGGGAGTGGACAAGGGGGCCATCCGGTTCGTCTGCAACGGCGCCGACATAATGCGGCCCGGCATAGTCTCGCATGGAGAGTTTGCCAAGGGGGACATGGTGCGCGTTGTGGAGCCGGGCGGCAAGCATTTGGCGGTGGGGGCGGCCTTGGCCGACGGCGCGGATCTGGAGTCCATGGAGCGGGGCAGCGTGGTCAAGAACCTCCATTATGTGTCCGACAGGTATTGGGAGGTCGGCAGGCCGCTGGTCTGATATTCAGAATTGTACGGTGGGGAATGAGTGCTATGCGGTCTCGGAGTACTGCTGGGCGCCATTCCCGTCTATGACCAGAATGTCCAGCCCGTCCCCGCTGGCCGCGTCCCGCTGGGCGGCGGCCCGGATGGCCTTCTTGGCCAGATCCACGCCCGCCTCGGTGTCCATGTCGTCGGCGTACTTGGGGTCCAGCACGCCCAAGGCCATCTCGGCACCAGTCCCCACCGCCGCATAGCGGTCGGGCAGTACCGAGCCCAGCGGATCCAGCGTGTATACGGCCGGCTTGTCCACCATGCCACCTACGATAACCTGGGTTAGCAGCGGAAAGAACCTCCGCTCGTACATCATGTTGGACATCATCTTGGCTATGGTGTTGGGCGGCACGTCGCGGCGAGTCTCCATGCGGCGGATCTTGGCCAGCGCCGTAATCTGCAGCGAGAGCAGCTGCATGTCCGCCACCAGTCCGGCACACGCAGCCCCCACGCGGGGCGTTATCTGGAAGGTCTTGCGGGTCGACTTGCTCACTAGCATGTGGCCGAAGGCGATGCGCTTTTCGCTGGCACAGACAACCCCGTCCTTGCATGCAATGCCCACCGCGGTGGCGCCGGGCATGTACATATAGGACATAGCCGGGACAGGAGATGGACGTATTAAATGGGTTTCGTTAGAGTTATGGCGCGAGCATAGACTGCTGGTAAAGCTAAATCCAGTATCGAACCTGCACATACACACCACATACAACACCATCCGTTCACCCGCGGGGCGGCCCGCATCTTGGAGGGACGGCAACATATGTGGCCCCGTACACCGCCATGGTCCTGACTGTCGTCTCGACAGCCCACGCGCAGTACGCGCCGTCAGCGGGAGTGGTCTCGAGCTGGATACGTCCGGCGCATGCACCCTAGCCGGACTTGGATAGCGTGTACCCCCCCCCCCGCCGATAAAACAGCACGTCTCCCCGTCCGGGGTGCAGTGCAACGAGTCCCGGGCTCTACAGAGGCCCGGCCCTTCTGCCTCTCTGGACACATACGAGATTCTGGCGTCGCGTGGAGTTGACCTAGTCAGGGGCACCGTTTATGCGCTGGATCTGACTGCCGAGGAGAGGTGGTTGCTCCAGAATCCCCTACTACGGTGGATCAGACCAGCGGCTCCATGGCGCAGATCACGCCCGCCAGATCATGCTCGCAAGTCGTATATTCGGCCCGTAGGGCACCGTACGCATGCGATGCCACCTCATCGGTACCGGCACAGTACTGCTTACCGGCGTCCTGCTCGCGGCGGGCGCAGTATGGCCGGCGCCGGCATGGGCGCAGCGTGATGAGGGCACCGTCACCCCTGAGGAGACCATGATTATATTCGCCATATTCATAGTGGCGGTGATATCGCTATTCCTGTATCTGGCCCGGCACTCGATACGGCGGCAGCGGACCGAGTATGACAACAGCAACTACGACTCCAAGAAGAACCGCGATTATGAAAAGTACCACTCCGACTGGCAGGACGACTATCAAGAGTATGGCGGGCTCAAGGATGCGCCGGACGAGCCAGACTATTACGGCATACTGGGGGTGCCGCCCGACGCCACCCCGTATGCCATCAAGTCCAGGTATCGCGAGCTGGCAAAGGAGATGCATCCGGACGTGAGCGGGGAGGAGTCAGATACGGACATGGCCCGCATCAACGAAGCGTACGAGGTGCTCTCCAATGAGCGCCGGCGCGCCGAGTACGACAGGCGGCGCGGATAGCAATGGATGGTGCCAGGGGCGGGATTTGAACGCGCGACAGCTCGGTCTTCAGCCGAGTGCTCTCCCGGGCTGAGCTACCCTGGCACGCCGCTGCCTCTGGCAGTGGGCAAATAAAACGTTGCTAAAGGCATAATGGCAGATGCGGTGCTGGCGGACGCAGAGGGTACGCTACCGATATTCGGGCATCCACGGAGTCTCCGGCACACCGGCATCTTGGTTTGCTGCCCGGGCCAAGACGAACAGCAGATCCGAGAGCCGGTTGACGTACCTCAGGCACTCGGGGTTTACTGGTCCTGGCATCTCGGCCAGGTGTGACTCGGCTCGCCGCACCACCGACCTGGCCACGTGCAGCAGGGCCCCGCTGGCATGGCCGCCGGGCAGGATGAAGTTGCTGAGCGGAGGCAGGCCCGATTCTATATCATCTATGGTCGACTCCAGCTTTGCGGTCATGGCAGTCGTGACCCTGACCGAATTGTCATCCATGTTGGCATTGGAGATGTCCGAGCCCAGTACGAAGAGGTCAGCTTGTATCGAGGCCAGGATGGAACGGATCCGCTCCTCGGGTCCGGCGGCTAGGGTGGCTCCGAGCACGGCGTTGGCCTCGTCGACGGCGCCGTTGGCGCGGATCCTCGGATCCGCCTTCGACACCCGCTCCCCGGTCCATAGCCCTGTGGTCCCCGCGTCGCCGGTTCTGGTGTAGATCTTCACGATGTGGTGTGCGTATAGTGCCCATATAACGTCGACGCATGTTTGGTCGGCCCGGCAGGCGGGCCTGGCCGTGCAGTGGCAGTTTACAGATGTGCCGGTACCAAATATGCTGCTTTGCCATCACGGGAGCCTCTTGTGCGGGCAATTACACCAAAATTTGGTATAACACGCTACTCTTATCCCACTATTGTACTCACGCTAGTATGGTGTCTCAATACCTCAATTGGCTCCTGCCGGACACAGGCGCCAAAACTTGATCCTACCACCTTTCCTCCTGATGGCACCTCAAAACTGCAACCAAACGGGCGCCCAAGCTGCGCCACATCACTTGAATACGCATATCAATGGAGGCGGGCAGGCACAGGCACCATAACACCGACTAAAAATTCGTGCAGAGTCTGTAAACTATTTCAGTTGAGTTTCTCTTCGAGACCGTCCATTATAATATCGTATGTGTCAAGATCAGGAATGAGTTGAGTGCTCTGGTCTGTGATTGATGTGCAAGTGCCCAAAAATTGTAGTTAAAACAGCGACATACTCTGCATGAACTTTTGGTCGGTGTTATGGTAACACCTTATTATTTATAAAACAACTATGAGAATTTTCTGTCGGGTGGCAAGAAACCAAAATGTTGGACGATCACGTCTATGGTCATGGATGAAGGAAAGTTGGTGACGTGAGCACAACGCTACGGGTGGGATTCAAACCTATGCCACCGGGTGCATCACGCATTATCAAATAATCTGGTCTGTGTGTGTTTGGCTACTTTTTGGCATGGGCTCTTCCATGGCACCATGTCACTCTTCAGCTTGAGTATTCCTGTGCATGGGTATTCTAACTTCTTGAACTGATTCATTTGGCTTATTGTTCTCATCGCTGCAAATGTTTTAATCTCTATGTCGGGATATGCCTCCTTCATCAACAAAGCAGAACCGAGAAACGTGGCTCCTGTGGTTATTACATCATCTACTAACAAGATGCGTGCTGGGGCGGTAAGCCTGCGTTGAACCACCATTGTGTTATAATGTTCTGTAGGTGTTAGTCGGTTTCCAGGACTATGTGAAGACTGTTTTTCTAACGCACATGCGAGTAACTTCGGCGCCCACATGCTACCCGATTCGTGCGGGCAGCTGCCCGGAACTGGAACTAATGTAACATCATCGGAGAAGATCTGGGGGAAGAGGTGCTGTTTTACGCATGTCTGGGCCACATAGTCATAAATGCGTCTCTCTGTATTTGGTTGGTTGTGATTGTTTTTGAGTGCGAGAGTGTAGTTATTGGCAACGATAAGGTCCCGACGTTTGCTATCCGACATGTTGCTGGGCCACCGTTTGGGGGAAACATACGACAGTAATGATGCATACTCAATAAGCCTAGGTGGTGTATTAGGCATGCATGCTCAACGGTATGGTGTAGAGTACATCCTCGTACGTTTCCAAGACTACCGCACCGTATCGCATTATGTCGTTCAACCATTTCGGGTTGGCCTCAATGACCGGCTTACACACAAACAGTGGTCTACTCAGCATGTTTGACTCCCGTGCTTGGTGCACCGTCCCGCTAGTATCGCCTGCCTCTACTATTATGGTTGCATCCGAGATTATTGCCATGGTCCTGTTACGCATGATGAAGTTTGCTTTGGTGGTTGGCCGTCCCACCTGAAACTGTGAGACGAGAAGTTGGTTTGCTGAAATCTCCTGCTGTAGTTGAGCGTTCGCTTTTGGGTACTGCTTGTCCAGCGGGGTTCCGATAACTGCTACTGTCTGACCCCCACTCTCAATGGTTGTCTTGTGAGCTATCGTATCGATTCCCGTAGCAAGACCGCTCACCACAGTAATATCCTGTTCCACCAACCACTTCGTCAGGGATTTGGCCTCTCTGACTCCCTTTTCGGTGGGGTTCCTAGTACCGACCACGGATACTTTCGGCGACTGAAGCGGCGTACTCATCGGTCCTTCAACATATAGTTGGCTGGGGGCGTTCCTCTGTTCGTATTCATTCAACGGCCGTCCCAGCAGATCTTCAATCCGGAGATGGCGCATGTAGTTAGGTAAAGGTCGGCTGCTTTTATAAGTTAACGTTTAAGGTTGGGTTGTAACGTTGGCAGCGCCTGTAACAGATAGCGTCTGGTCACTAGCTGACCCCAGTTTCTACTCCAGCCTACGTTTCCACTCCGCATGCAGACTACAGCCGAGCGCATATCCTGTCGGGCCGCTATTCTCAAACTGCGGGTCTACCCCACACATACGATTTGCCAAATACTCTATCGCCTGATCTTCCAGATCTGTAGTGTTGTCCGTGATGTTACAACATGGCGTACTTGCCTTTCCGCCGCGCATGTCCACCATTACACCCAATGAGTTTGTATGCCGCCTCTGGCGACGAGCGCGTGTCACCGATTGTTTCCAGCTTGAACTTTTGCTCGATTAGTATGATCCTATCTCTAACGGTCTTGAAAGTTTGGTTGTTGACCTTCAGCGTTGACATCGGCGGCTGACAGGAGGCGTATGTCCTTGGCGGTATGGTGACGCAACTATGTTATTTCCGACAAAAGACATCTCTGCAAATACTTGAACAAGTCCAGATTGAACCTTGTCGTTCTGAAGTACTCTGCCAGTCGCTTTTTCATGTCCTCCAGCGAGCCATGATATTCGCATACCTGGCCGACTTGATTCCAGCCACGTTGCTGCTTCCATCGGTGAAAAGCGGTGATAAGTAGCTGGCGAGCAGTAATGTGAGGTGTGGCCCACTGACTATTTGATAATGATCATATAAAAGACATAACATCAGGCAGACCGTTGTGGCCACATATTCTTCGTCAACCTAATGGAAGGCCATACAGCCATGAACCACTTTCCGACAAACTGTTTGTCTATCTACAGTGTAATAACAATGATACGCTAGTGTACATACAAAAATTATTAGAAAACATCAACTACAAACCGCATGAATTCAAGATTGTTTTCAAGTAAACGTCGATTGAGGATAACGCATCTAGCATTAGAATAGACACATTTAGCAACGACAGACTTTGCTACCCGCCTCCCATAATGACGGGACACCTGCCGCCTTGCGGCAGAACCAAGTCCATGTCTCGTTATGTCATACCAAAGCTGCCATCTTCATTGCATATTTATAATGGCGTATGCCCTTCGTACCATCATGAGCCGCCCCCAGACGACCCACGCCCGGCCCGAGTCCCCCGTACCCGTCATGGACCTAGCCCGCATGGAGGAGGCCGACGCCTTTGCCCAGACCGTGAAGGAGTTCCGGCAGGGAAAATACCCCGAAGACATGTTCCGGCGGTACAGGCTGCAGCACGGAGCATACGGCACACGCATGACCTCCGACTACGCCATGATACGTATCAAGATGCCCGCCGGCCAGGTGCACCCGTCCCAGCTGGAAAGGATCGCCGACCTGAGCGAGCAGTTCTCCATAAACAGCGCCCACATATCCACCCGGGAGAGCATACAGCTCCACTGGGTCGTTCTAGAGGACGTCTCCGAAGTGCTTCGGGGGCTGGCCGAGGTGGGCCTCACCAGCCGGGAGGCGTGCGGCAACGCCATCCGCAACGTGATGTGCAGCCCCACGTCGGGGGTATGCCCCGCCGAAGCATTTGACGCCACCCCGTACGCGCAGGCCACGGCCCGGTTCTTCATACGAAACCCCCTCAACCAGAACCTCCCCCGCAAGTTCAAGTTCACCTACTCGTGCTGCGAACAGCACGGGATGGCCCGCATAGCCGACATAGGTCTGATACCCCAGACCAGAACCGTGGACGGCCGCACCCAAAGGGGCTTCCGCGTGTTCGTGGGCGGCGGGCTGGGGAACAAGTCGTACGTGGCCCACCAGCTGGAGGACTTTACCCCCGAAGATAACATACTGTATACGTCCATAGCCGTGGTCAGGCTGTTTGACCGCCTGGGAAACCGCAAGAACCTGGCCCGGAACCGCCTCCGCTATCTGGTCAACCAGATGGGCTGGGACAAGTTCCGCAACCTGGTTCTCAAGGAGCGTGACGTGGTGCGGGCCACCCAGTCGGTGGTGGTGAAGATGCCCGTCGGGCCGCCCATACCTGAGATAACCGGGCGTGTCCACATATCACACCGCACCGGCGAGGCGCCGGCCGGATACGCCCGCTGGCTAAAGTCCAACACGTTCGCGCAAAAGCAGGACGGGTACCACACCGTATTCGTGGGCTTGGAGGCCGGCGACATCACATCCACGCAGCTGCGCGCCCTGTCAGACATAATCCGAGAGTACTCCTCCGAGGGGACAGGCCGGATTGGTTTCAACCAGAACATAGCCATGAGGTACATACACGAGGACGACCTCATGCCCCTCTACTCCCGGCTGCTGGAGTCGGGCCTGGCCAAGTCCGGGGCGCTCACCATGGCCACCCCCATCGGATGCTCCGGGACCACCTCCTGCAACCTGGCCCTGACCAACTCCCACCGCCTCGCCAAGGAGATCCAGAGGGAGTTCCTGTCACGGGACTTGGACAACGACGATGCCCTCCGCACCTCGTCCATAAAGATAAGCGGCTGCCCCAACTCGTGCGGACAGCACGGCATCGCCACCATAGGATTCTACGGCGGGGGCGGCCGTATGGGCCGTGACATGTACCCCTCGTACATGCTCTCGCTGGGGGGCCGCGCCGACGCAGATGCCGTCCTTGGCCAGAACGTACTGCGGGTGCCCGCCAAGCGCGTCATCCCGGTCATACTCCGCATAATAGAGATATTCCGGGAGCGGGCACAGCCGCGGGACGACCTCAAATCTTGGATACACCGGGTGGTGATGAACGGCGACGACACCACCATACCGGAGATCCGCAACATGCTGTCCCCGCTGACCACCCCTCCCACCATGGATGAGGATCCCGACTTTTACGCCGACTTTGGCAGCGACTCCAGCTACCACACCAAGACCGGCAGGGGAGAGTGCGCCGCGTGAGGAGAATCGTCTCCGACGTGGACGAAGTCAGATCCGGCATTCGCGACAGGAGTCTCAAGGTGGTGGACGTCCGGATGCCCGCCGAGTACAAGGCTGGCCACATACCTACCGCCATGAACCTGCCACTGCGCACCCTGCTCAAGGACGACTCGCCGGAGACGGTGGCCAGACTGGCCGGCTCACTGGGAATAGACCGGGCGACCGAGGTGGTCATATACGACGACACGTTCGGGGCCCTGGCCTCCCGGGTCGCCTGGACCCTCGAGCACATGGGCCACCATACCGTGTCCCTGCTGGAGAACACATACAGCCAGTGGTCGTCGCTGGGACTGGAGACCGACGATGCGATACCCGACGTCAGCGCCGCCGCCTACGCCCCGGTAATGAACGACGACATACTGGCCACGTACGGCGACTTGGAGTCGCCCAATCCCGACACCATCCTATTGGACAACCGCGAGCGGCTCAACTATCTGGAGCACCACATCCCCGGCGCCATGAACATCCCGTACCGCATGCTGGCATCCCGCGACGGCATACTCCGGGACCCGCAGGAGATGCGCCGCATATTCGAGAACAGGGGCATCAGGCCCGACTCCCACATCATCACATACTGCGGCAGCGTGGGAACCCTCTCGGGGCTGGCATACTACGCCCTCAGGACTGCGGGGATGGACCGCACCCGCCTGTACGTCAGATCGTTCAAGGAGTGGAGGGATCTGGAAAAGCCCGTTGAGAAGCAGCCGGACGCCAACTACTGGGACCTGTCGGCCGAATAGTCGTAGTCGTCGCGGAGTTTGCGGGTGACCGCTACGCCTATGTTCTCCATGGTGGCCAGCATCCGCTCCTTGTGCTCCAGCAGGTACTCCCGGCCCCGGTGCTCCAGCCTCACCCTCCAGAGCCGGATGTCCCGGTGCTCCTCGAAGAACTGCTCTATCATTACCGGGCCGCACTTTTGCGGATCTATGAAGGCATCAAAGCTGGATATCGTGTTCTTGATATCCTCCCCCTCGATGGACGTCTTGGCCACCTGAACCGACTCGCCCAGCATGCGAAAGATCTGCACCGATCCGGTCACACGCTTGCGGGTCAGTCCCAGAAAGCCCTTCTTCTCCACGGTAACCCTGTCGGCCAGCGTCTTGGCCAGATCGTACGTTGGTATGCGGTGGAATCCCTCGCGCTTCTCGTGCCGGGTGATGAGGCCCTTCTCCAGCAGTTTGGTCAGAGCCTCCTCGGTGTCGACCTTGCTCAGGAAGGTGGTCCAGACAATTGCGCCCAGGGTGTGATAGCCCTGCCTGACGGACTCGAGCACCACCACCTCTATTATCCGCCGGAACCCCTCCTCTATGCGCACGTTGACAAAGTCGCGGTCCTTGACGGCCTTGCGGGCGTTCTTCACGTCTATCTCTATGGATCGCTTGAGCGCCTCCAGCGACTCGGGCACCTGGTTGAGCAGCGACAGGTAGCAGGCCTTGTTGTACCAGGCCATCCCGTAGTTGGGATCCGACTCCACGGCGTTCTCCACCGCATCCAGGGCCTTGGAGTAGTTCTTCTGTTCGTAGTCCACCAGCGACTTGAGGTTCCACGCTTCCGGATGGGTCACGTCTATCTCCAGAACTCGGTCGTACGCCTTCAGCGCGTCGGCGTACTGGTCCAGATGAAACCTGGCATAGCCCAGCTTCAACAGCGTGTCTACACTGCCGGGGTCTATCCTCAGGGCCTGCTCGAACACCTCGCAGGCATCCTCCAGCTTCTCGTCTGCCATGAGGTTGACTCCCTTCTTGTACAGCTTGAGGCGGTTGTAGTCGGGGTTGGTCAGCGACTTGTCCTCATCCGCCTTGGCAACCGGCCGCGTCTCGTCCTGCGCGCCTGCCCCCTCGTCCTTTTGAGCCGTCTCCGCATCCATGGTATCCTTGCCCAACGCATGTGTCTACGGCTACGCCCGTTAAAAATCGTACGTGCGGCGCGGCGGTCCCGCTGACATCCAAAAATCACAGAATGTGCCTATCACGCCACGACGGGGGCCGGCTCCCCGTACATGCGCACCAGCAGGCTGTGAGCCTCATGGCCGCACCGGGCGCATCGAAAGGCGCCCTTGACATCCATCTCAAAGACGTGGCGCAGGCGCCTGCCGCACCTGCCGTACCTGAACCGGGGCCCCTGCACTATGGGAGAGTACTCTGGGGGCATGATACCGCGCCGCAGAAACTCGGCCACCCTGTCCTCTATCTCCGGTATGAGGGAACGGGGGTCGACCCCGGCATCCTTCATGTAGCGGCGCACGTACGGCACCGACCTGGCCTCGCGGGAATGGTTCCCGGACATCATGCATATGACGTATGCCGTGGACTCGGCCCTTATCTCCTCTATGGCGTAGTTCTTTCGGTCCATCAGGCACTCATTCCCGAACACGGCAAACTGGATGTAGTGTGCTATCTCGTGCTCCAAATTGCCGGGCTGGTTCTCGTATATGGTGATCTCGTATCTGGTGGTCGGCTCCCCGGTCTTGCGATTGTACTCGGTGATTATCGCAAGCGTGCCGCCGCGTCGCTTGACATCCATCTCAAAGCGGCCGGCCCGCAGCGTTATCTTGACGCCGAACGACGCGGAGATCCTCCGGGCGTACTCGGCATCCCACCGGGCGTACGGCTGTGGTTTGTACCTGACGTCGGCCCCCGCCTTGCGGTACAGTTCCGCTAGCATTTCTCGTATTTTCATTGTATGTTCTTGGTGGTTTGAAATATCAAATACACTACAATAGTATCAATAGTATTAATACTATCAATAATAACATAAATGAATCACCATGAGACACTGCGGCGGGCTGCTCGGGCCCACCAGAAGCGGGGGGTCCGGTCCGGCGCCGTCCAGATCCTAGACATGTATGGCGCCCGAATGAAGCCATAGATGGCACGACCCCGCTGCGGGTCCTGCCAAGGCTTCCAGCACCCACGCCAGTGTACCACCGTTGTCCGGGGTCCACGACATCAGACATGCCATGAGGCATGTCTTCCATAAGAGGCAGCTTTGTCGCTGGAGCCGGACTCCGCAAAACAGCCATCGGACAGTTTCGTCTGGACCTGTAACATGGGTGTGGAGTGATCTGCAATATGCAATATGCGCCCGTTCCAAGTGTCGGATCCGGTCCCTGTTCCCGCGTCAGGCCTGCTTGCAACGCCCCCATCACAGGTCACGTGCAACAGCCCAGTAGCCAAACAAAAATAAAATAGTACAGGCTGAGTACGGCCATCATGTCTGAGCCCCGCAGTATTACCGTGTCTGGCAGGGCGCCGTTCTCCAAAAACGGCGTATACGAGATAAGGCTGTCCATATACAGGGACCGCCTTGACGAGGAGACCGCCAGGAGCGGGCGATACAAGCCCGTCTGGGAGGATACGTTCCATTTGAGGGTCACCGACGGCACGTTCAGCGAGGCGCTGGGCACCGCCGAGAATCCCGTACCCGATGAGATCCACGCAGCGGAATCCGTGTGGGTAGTGGCCACCGATCTATTCACACAGGCATGCACCGTATTTGAGATAAATCCCCATCCCGGACAGCCCAAGGCAGAGTCCTCCGCAGAGCCTGCAGCGGATGATTCTTCGGCGGGGTCTACACGCGCGACGCCGTCTCAGCCTGAACCGGAACGGCCGGATCCATATCTAGAACACGTGTCTACGGGCCCCACAGGACAGCCGGGACCCGCGGGACCCAGAGGGCCTGCTGGACCTACTGGATCTGCTGGACCTACTGGCCCCGCGGGGCAGGGGGGGCCAGCGGGACCGCCAGGGCCCGCGGGACCCAGAGGCCCTGCTGGATCTGCGGGGCCAGCGGGACCCCCTGGACCGATGGGCGGGCAGGGACCGCGAGGACCGGCCGGACCCCCGGGTCTTCCCGGGGAGAAGGGAACCATGGGCGACAGGGGACCGGTGGGCCAGCCGGGCGATCGCGGCGAGAAGGGACAGGTGGGAGACAGGGGACCCTCTGGCGACAAGGGTGAACGCGGGTACCGTGGGCCGCCTGGCGATAAGGGGCCTACGGGGGCAACCGGCGATAAGGGAGACAAGGGCCCTCCTGGTTCCGCCGGCGATAAGGGGCCTACGGGTGCGCGCGGCGTGACTGGCGCTCCGGGGGAGAGAGGCATTACAGGAGAACCGGGACCGCAGGGTGCGCGGGGGCCCAAGGGAGCTACTGGGGAGCGGGGGACGACCGGGGAGAAAGGCGAGAAGGGGCCAACCGGTGAGCGGGGGCCGCCCGGAGACAAGGGTGTGACAGGAGCGCGCGGACCAACCGGAGAGAAGGGTACGAAAGGTGAGAAGGGTATGAAGGGGCCGACCGGGGAGCGGGGGCCGCCCGGAGACAAGGGTGTGACAGGACCCCAAGGTCCGGTGGGCGGGAAGGGGCCGGTGGGGCCTCAGGGACCGCTCGGAGACAAGGGTGTGACAGGACCCCAAGGTCCGGTGGGCGGGAAGGGGCCGGTGGGGCCTCAGGGACCGCTCGGAGACAAGGGTGTGACAGGACCCCAAGGTCCGGTGGGCGGGAAGGGGCCGGTGGGGCCTCAGGGACCGCTCGGAGACAAGGGTGTGACAGGAGCGCGCGGACCGACCGGAGAGAAGGGTGTGAAGGGGCCGACCGGGGAGCGGGGGCCGCCCGGAGACAAGGGTGTGACAGGACCCCAAGGTCCGGTGGGCGGGAAGGGGCCGGTGGGGCCTCAGGGGCAACCCGGGGAGAAGGGCATGACAGGAGCGCGTGGACAGGCCGGCGAGAAGGGACCGCAGGGCGACAAGGGCATAACCGGCCCGCCGGGACTGCCCGGAGAGAAAGGGCCGGTGGGGCTTCCCGGACAGCCCGGAGAGAAGGGCGAGAAGGGATCTACTGGAGAGCAGGGACCGCCCGGAGTTCAGGGACCCAAAGGAGCTGCAGGGTCGCAGGGGCCGCCGGGCGACAAGGGCATTCGTGGACCTCAGGGACCGCAGGGACTCCAGGGGGAGCGGGGCGCGTCAGGCCCGCCCGGACCCGCAGGGCCGCAAGGCCCCGCCGGGGAGCAGGGACCTCAGGGGCCGCCGGGCGACAAGGGCATTCGTGGACCGGCCGGGCCCCCCGGCGAAGTCGGGGAGGCCGGAGAGCTGGCGCGACACAGGGATCTGCTGAAGGAACTGATAGAGGCGCTGGCCGCCAAGGGCGCAATAACTGCCGAGGAACAGATACGCCTCACCAGCCTACTGTACTGACATCATCGCCGCTTTATTATGGTCAGGACATCCTCGTCATGCAGCACATGCGAGATCCCCACCCGCTGACCGCCGAACTTGACGCTGCTCCCCCAGACCAGCCCGTACCGGAACTCGCGCCTCATATCGCGGTGGAGTTTGTTGCACACGTCCTCAACGGTGTCGCCGTCCCGGGCTATAAGCGGCTCATCATAGTCGGTGGGCCCCCCTTTGGGCCTCATGTATATCCGGATGAAGTTAAGACTATCATATATGGTGTCGCGAAGCGTCTCCATGTTGGAGCCCGAGTCGGCCGACACCCCCACGAATCCGGTACCGATCATCCCGGCCACATGTTCCACGAATGGCCCGTCCACCAGATCCGTCTTGTTCAGGACGGTGATGGCCTTGGCATACACGGCGTTGCCCGCCAAGTGGTCTGCCAGCTGCTCTGAGGTGACATCCTCCCGTACGACGACCCGGGCATTCATTATCCCGTACAGGTGCAGCATGTCCCGGATATGCCTGTCTGTGATGCCGGTCGGGCCGACCAGCCGGGCCACCGCTATCCCCCCCGATCCGGCCCTCTCTATGGTGAGGTTGGGCGGCAGGGCATTGAGACGTATCCCCATATTTCCCAGCTCCTGCACAAGCACGTCCCTGTGATATGGCTGGAAGACGTCCAGCACCAAGAGTACCAGGTCGGCGCTCCGGGCCACCGAGAGTATGCGCTTTCCCAGGCCCCGGCCCGAGGATGCCCCCTTTATTATTCCGGGCAGGTCCAGAACCTGGATGCGGGCGCCCCTATACTCCATCATGCCGGGGACCACGGTGAGCGTCGTAAACTGGAAGGCGCCCACCGCCGAGTTGGCGCCGGTGAGGCTGTTCAGCAGGGTGGACTTGCCGACGCTGGGCAGCCCGATGAGCACCACGGTGGCGTCGCCGGCGCGCCGGACGTCAAAGCCGTCCTGCTTCATGCCCGACCTTTTTGCGGCCTGCTCCTCCTGCTCCCGCTTCAGCTTGGCAATCTTGGCCTTGAGCAGGCCGATGTGGTGCTCGGTGGCCTTGTTGATCTGGGTGCGGGCCATCTCGTCCTGGATAGCCTTTATCCGTTCGGGTATGCCCATGGATATGGTGGCGGGAAGATCTCGGTATAATGGTGTTGGCCGTGCCATAGAATAATTATCGGAGGCTGCGGGGGAAGGCCATGCGGTGGACGCTGGCCGTGGACATAGACGGCACCATAACCGAGAACGGGAACGGCACCATACACCTGGGGGCTCTGGGGGCGCTCCGGAGCGTGGCCGCGATGGGCCACAGGGTGGTGTATGTGACCGGCCGTTCCTCGGTGGAGGCGTACGTGCTGTCGATGTTCGGCGGCACCGGCGGGATTGCAGTGGGCGAGAACGGCGGCTGCATAACAACGGGCCCGGCCTCGCATGTGTTGCTGGGGGACATAGGGGCATGCCGGAAGGCGTACCAAACGCTGCAGGAGCAGACGCCCGGCATGCGGGAGAAGGCCGTATTCCCCAGGATGACCGAGGTGGTGCTGGAGCGCACCTTTGATATTGAGGAGGCGGCCGCGATCATACACACTATGCACCCGGAGGTCACCATATCCGACAGCGGATATGCCATTCACATCAACTCCCGGGGCATAGACAAGGGCCGTGGCCTGCGGGAGCTGTACTCTGAGCACGGCGCCGAGCGGTCCTGCACCGTGGCCATAGGGGACAGCGGCACAGACATACCCATGTTCCTGGAGGCCGGCCTGAGCGTGGCGCTGGCCAATGCCCCGGAGCGGGCGGCCAAGTATGCCGACATGGTGACCACGTCGCCGGGCGGCGACGGAGTGGTGGAGGCGCTCCAGAGGCTGGCGCCCCGGCTGGCGGGGGACGCGTGATGGCGTACGGGGCGCTGCTGGAGGCGGCCCGGCATATGATAGATGTGGCGCTGTCCGGGATGCCGCGCGTGGAGCATGCGGTGGAGCCGGCGCGGCCCGGGTTCGGCGACGCCAGCAGCAACGCGGCGTTTCTGATGGCCGGGGCCATGAAGATGCGTCCCGCCGAAGTGGCCGCGCGCATAGCCGAGAGGTGCCGCCCCGGCGGCCTCGTATCCGGCGTGGAGGCGCATCCCTCCGGATACCTGAACGTGCAGGCCGACTGGGACGCCTTGTCTGGCAGGATAATGGAGTCGTGCATGTCGAAGGGGTACGGGGGCGGCTTTGGGAGCCGCTCCACCGTGGTGGAACACACCAGCGTCAACCCCAACAAGGCCCTGCACATAGGGCACGTCCGGAACGTGGTCATAGGTGACACCATATCCAGGATACTGCGCAAGGCCGGCGACCGCGTCACCGTGCTGAACTACGTGGACGACTCGGGCCTGCAGGTGGCCGACGTGGTGCTGGGATTCACGCAGATGGGGTATGGCACAGAACCGCCGCCGGGCAAGAAGTTCGACGCATACTGCGGGGATGTGGTGTATGTGGGGGTGACCGAACGCGCCGAAGACGATCCGAGCCTCAAGGAGAGGAGCCGCAAGATATTGGCCGATATAGAGCGGGGCGATACGGAGTCGGCAAAGGTGGCCGCCGAGGTGACCCGGCGCGTGCTGGCCGACCAGCTGGAGACCTGCTGGAGTTTGGGCGTCAGGTACGACATGCTGAACTACGAATCGCAGATAGTACGATCAGGGCTGTGGGAGACGGCCTTTGGGAAGATGAAGGAGATGGGGATGGCCACGCTGGCCCGCGAGGGAGAGAACGCCGGCTGCTGGGTCATACGCGACAAGGTCATAGTGCGGAGCAACGGGACGGCCACCTACATGGCCAAGGACATACCCTATGCGGCCTGGAAGATGGGACTGGTGGAGGACCCCTTCACGTACAGGGAGTACGGCGTCCAGCCGGACGGCACGATACTGCATGAGAGCGTGCTGGAGGGCGGCCGGCGCATGGAACGCGAGGCCGCCGACCGCGTCATCACCGTGATAGACTCCAGGCAGGCGGATCTGCAGAAGACGGTATCGGACATAATGGGACGGTTCGGTGGCGGGGAGTACATGCATCTGGGATACGAAGCGGTGACGCTCAGCGCCGCCACTGCCCGCACTCTGGGCGTCCAGACACGCACCGGCTCGCAGATGTCCGGGCGCCGGGGCATATACGTGGGCGCCGACCAGATGTACACCAAGCTCCGGGACAGGGCCGCCGAGGAGACCTACAAGAGAAATCCCGACATGAACGAGGACATGGTGGATGTCATATCCCGGGCGGTGGCCGTCGGCGCCATCCGGTACGAGATGATCCGGCAGGATCTTGGCCGGGCCATCACATTCGACATGGATAGATCTACCCGCCTGGATGGGGACACCGCGCCGTACCTGCAGTACTCGCACGCGCGCGCCCGCCGCATACTGGAGAGGGCCGCCTCCGAGCCCGACTATACCGGCGACATGTCCGTGCTGATACAGAGCAAGGAGCGCGCCATGCTTAGACTGCTGGGGATGTACAACATTGTGATGGGGGACGCCTACCGCAACCTCTCCCCCAAAGTGGTGGCCCGCTACTGCCACGACCTGGCCGTCGCCTTCAACACGTTCTACGAGTCCTACAAGGTCATAGGGGCCGGGGATCTGGAGAACGCGCGGCTGTGCCTGACCGGGGCGTTCTGCAGTGTGATATCAGACGCGCTGGGAGTGCTGGGGATACCGGCGCCGGAGCGGATGTAGGGCAAAACCATACAGCAGACGATCCTTTGCGCGCCCGGTATGTCGGGCTCCGCACCGTCCGGGATCAGATCAGCCGCTGTTGCGGCACTGCATTCTTGGCCCCGTCCCATCTTTCAAACCCGCAGTCTCCGCACCCGTTGTATTGTTTTTTATCTCGTTTTTCCATTCACCGCCGAGATCCTTAACCAATTTTGGGTACTTTTCGTTGCGCGCAAGTAGTTTCTTCATGTAGCTTTCAGGAGCCAGCGTGTCGCTCTTGCTTGTGTTGCAGGTCTGGCAGCTCACCACCAGATTCCAGGTCTCGGTCTCGTATAGAAACGACCACGGTATGAAGTGGTCGTAGTGTATTTTTACATCACGGTTACTCTCTATGTTTTTGTCGCAGTAAAAGCACCTTTTTGACTCTTCGCACGCGCGCAGCACCCGCTTCTGCTTATCTGTGGGCGCCCTGCCACTGTCATCCATAGTCCGCGCTATCTTGGCCGATAACTTTGGCATCATTGGATTCGCCTTTTCCAAGAAAAGCGTCCATTCCAAAAAGATCATTTTGAGTAATGGTGTGTGATAGTTATGCAGAAACACGAGCGCCTCTGGTCTCAGAATTATTTTCTCGTCATCGTAATCATAAAAAACGTTGCGCTTCTTTCCACGTATGGTATGAAACCTTGGAACAACGTGTCCGTGGGTTCCACTGCCAAACACCATTTTTTTAATCTCACGTATGGCCTCGTTTTTGATGTTTGCTGGAGCCATGTTCGGTGATCTGATCCTTGATGCTGTTCTTGCCCCAAACTTTTCCCGAATTGTTCGTATGACGTGCGGCGTCTTGCTGAAGGGCTGCCGGATCTTGAATACACGCTCCTGATACCAATAATATTCCAGAAACGCCTCTGCTATGGCATCGTACTCGACAGTCAGATCCGTATGCCCCCTGGCATACTCGACCAGGAACCGCGCCAGGGCAAACTTGTAAGTGGTTGACTTGTTTCCCTTCTCCAGTATGCGCTGGAAGTACCGCCACAACTCCTCTTGGGAATACTGGAGGGGCTCTCCGGAGCCCTTGTACTGTGCCCGTAAATGGCGGCTGCTTCTGTTGCCCATGTGGTGTGGTTTTTTGTTTTGTTTATATTATTTTTGGAATATCTCCGCCAACCACCGCCATTTAGGAGTCTGTGCACACGTTCTTTGAGTGCGTCATATCGCAACAAAACCGCCTAGGCCCACCAGCATCACGCATGCGGCATCTGGCCTCCACAGTCTATTGCGCGGCACACAGTACTCTGTAAACGCGCATCAAACTTGCATTGGTCCGGGTTCCGGAAACCCAGGCTCACCTTCACCCGCCGCACCCGGCGTGCGTTTATGCCAGACGCGATGCCAGAAAATTCGTAAAAGCGCATTCCGGTGCCCGCACACTACAGCTTTTGTCGGCGCGTCAAGTACGATTTACGATGACGGCGGCCAAACCTGTCGAATCATGCGAGTGGCGACGGAAGCTTGCCGGCATCCACTCTGGACCAAAACACGCGGGACCATTCCGCAACCCACATAAGTACGCCCCAGCCACCATTCTGCGTCATGTGGAGAGCCGGTCCGAATGAATGGGAAGACGGGGCTGAGACGTCCAGAACCCCGAGCCGTCCCAAGCGCCCTTCGTCTCAGGACGAGCGGCTGGATATGCTCATAGCCCGCATAGACAGGATGTTGGGTAGATGAGCCTATTCAACGTGGAGGACGAGGAGATCAAAGAGACCATAGACTTCTTCAACAGCCTCACCGACGAGGAGCGGGCCATCATAGTCTCGGATCTGAATCCCCACACCTTCAAGATGCCCCAGTACTACGACGACTTGGTTCACCTCTTCTCCCTGATACAGCGGGACATCACCATCCACGACGGCATTCGCATAGGAAACCGTCTAATGGAGCTGGGCCTCGAGGAGACCTGGGCCAGGCTCCTGGTGGCCAATATCAAAAAGCACGCGCCCACCATAAAGTACCAAATCAGCCAGCTGAACCGTATCGACGAGCAGGTGTTCGTCGCCACCTTCGGCAGTATTATGGACGCCCTGTGGGTCCACAAGATTCCCGACGACGAGGTTACCGAGAAGTTCGGCATAGACACCGAGCAGATACACTGCATCACAGATATGACCAGCCACTACATGCAGGACATGATGCGGGGCGACAACACCGAGGCCGGCATCAGGGAAGCCCTGGTAGAGAACGGCCTCTCCGCCAAGAGGGCCGATACGCTCCTCCGCGCCCTCAAGGACCGCGAAGACGACTGGTACAGGTGGCTCATCTTCCGCAACGCGCAGGATAACTACTACTCCGTCCAAGAGGTCAAAGAACAGAACACTGCCATACTTGAGACGCTCCGCGAGATACTCGTGCTGCTGAAGGAGCAAAAGTCCGGCCGCAACATGCAGTAGGCGGCTGGTTTTAATACAAACCCGCCCCCACACATGCAAATGCAGTACTTTAAGGCCCTCAGCGTGGGACGCAAGCGGGTGGCGAAGGCCCGCGCCTACCTCAACGGCATAACCGGAGACCGGGCCATGCCCGCCCTGGCGCTCTCCGATTCGGTTGGAAGCTCGTGGAACCCCGTGGGCGAGGAGACCATGTACGCGTTCGTGGACGAGTCTGCGGGGTTCGTGCTGACAGACGACAGCGGGTACATACTGGCCCTGGTGGACGGGGGCGGATACTCCAAGACGGTGGTCCAGGGCGTTACACCATCCCAGAGAGGAGCCATAGAGGCCAAGCTAAAGGAGGACGGCATCCCACAGTATGAGGGAAAGGTGATACTGCCCGTCTAGGCGCTCAGGCGGCGCCCGCCGCCATGCGCCGCAGCATGTCTTGGTGGCGTCCGCACAGCCGGGGCGACACCACCTGCGTGTGTATGAGATCCGACTGCCAGTGGGAGTTGTACAGGCGGCAGCCCGCATCAGTGCAGAACTCCTCGCCCGTCTCAAAGTGGAAGACGGCCTGCATCACGTATCCGTGGGCCACCTCCTGCATCCGGGGGTCGTCATACGTGAGGAACCGGCCGCCATGCCGCGATTCGACCTCTTGCGCGTCCCCGCCAGATACGGCGCATGCCATCACATCTATGCAGTAGTCCCGGGGCCGGGCGGGCGCCTCGCACATTCCCCGCACCGACACGATGCACGGGTTGGCCGATATCAGGGCCCTGCCGTGGTACCTCATGTCTGCAGGGTCGTAGGTCCCAATCATATCGTCCACGAACAGCACGTGGAACGCCCCCTCGTCGTGCGAGAGCGTACCTCCCAGCAGATCCGCCAGCATATACCCATCATACAGGGGAACGTCGCCGGCGTCGCCGTCTCCCCACCGCTCCGGCGGGCGGAACATGTTCCGCACCCTGCAGGCATGCGCGTCGCGCCGGTCCACGTATGGCGGAGTGCGGGGCACGGCAGGAACGCCAAAGGTCTCGCGCAGGAACGCCGCCACCGCGCCCATGCGTACGTGCCTGTGGGACGCGCAGTCGTACAGGGCTATGTGGGATATCCTCACTGTACTTCCTTTATCTTGGCGGCGGCCACCTCGGCGGCCCGCTTGCCCGAGAAGAGCATCGAGCCGAAGGTGGGCCCCATCCGGGCCAAGCCGTGCGTCTCGGTGACAGACATGCCTGCTATGACCAGGCCGGGGTACACCTCGCCGGTCTTGTGGACGACGTGCTCCTCGCCCTCGTCCACATACATGGGGTTCATCCCCTTCCACTCCACCAGGCCCCGGTCCACCAGTCGCTTCACGGCCACCGAGTCGTGGCCAGAGGCGTCTATGACCACCTTGGCCTCCAGGGCTACCGGGTCCACACAGGTTATGTTGCGGGGCAGCGCCGAGACCGGCATCCAGTTCACCACTATTCCAGCCACCCGGCCGTTCTTGAGTATGAGGTCGTCGAATTTGGTCAGGTTCAGGAACTTGACCCCCGCGTCGCACGCCCCAGCTATCAGCTTGGAGACGGCGTGGGGGCCCGGCGTCAGGTAGAGGCCCTTGCCGACCTTCTTGTAGGGGATGCCCAGCTCGTCCCAGACTTTCTGTGCGGGCTCCCGGACCGTGACGGGGTTCATCATGTAGCCGCCCAGCCAGAATCCGCCCCCCAGGTAGTTGTTCTGCTCAATAACGAGGACGCGCAGGCCCATCCCGGCCAGGTCCCGGGCGGCGGTCAGCCCCGCCGGGCCCGCCCCTATTATTATGATATCCGAGGAACTCCGGTCCATGAGTACATCGTGGAACTCGGAGGCGATGGCCCGGGTTATCTCGGCCTCGCTGACCTCGGCAAATATCTTGGCGGGTTCGGCCTTCTGCATGGAACCGAGGCCCGGCGGTGCCAATTAATAGGTTGTCTTGGGGCATGCCGGAACTATGATTGGCGCCGCCGGCTTGCCCGCTGTCAGGTGGTTTGGCGCGGGGCAGGACACGGGTGGGCTGCTACGTGTAGCGACCAGACCCGGCATGCGTTGGCATGATCTCTCGGCCGCGCGTTGCCAGACCGCAGAGTCCACGCGCCATATCTAAAGTGCCGCCGGCTTGCGCCCCTGTATCCGCGGCCACCGTTAAAATAACGAGGCGCCAGACGCCGCCCTGTTGGGCAACACCGACATACGCATGGTGTACGTGCTGCTGGACGGGGTGGGCGACCTGCCCCATCCCGACTTGGACGGGATGACGCCGCTGGAGGCAGCCTCCACGCCGCACTTGGACGAACTGTGCCGGAACGGGGTTCTGGGCGAGGTGGTGTCGGTGGGACGTGGAATAGCCCCCGAGTCGGACATAGCCGTATTCAACATGCTGGGGTACAAGTTCTCACACGCCGACTATGCGGGACGGGGCGTCATCGAGTCCATAGGGGTGGGCATCGACTTTCGGGACGGGGACCTGGCACTGCGGGGAAACTTTGCCACCATGAACGGGGACAGCATCATAACCGACAGGAGGGCCGGCCGCCGCATCGACCCCGTGGAGGCCCGCCTCATCTCAAAAGAGATAGAGGAGGGCGTACAGTTCTCCGAACCGGACACCTCGGTGATGGTCGTCCCCACCGTCGGGCACCGGGTCACGGTCCGGATCAGAGCCGGCATCCCCCTCTCCGGCCGGATCACCAATACCGACCCCGCATACACGAACGTGGGCGGAATGGGCATAGCCAAGGCCGTCGGAGACGTCCTGCGCATAGACAGGTGCCTGCCCCTGGCCGACGGGGCCGCCCCCACGGCCAAACTGGTCAACGAGTTCATGGAGCAGTCGGTGGACATCATGGCCAAGAGCCGCGTCAACGGGGCGCGGGCGGGCCGGGGGGACAAGCTGCTCAGCTGCATACTGCTCCGGGACGCCGGAAGCGCGTATCCCCGGGTCGTCCCCATAAACGAAAAGTACGAAATGCGCTTCTCCTGTATAGTGGACATGCCCGTGGAGCAGGGCATAGCCCGAGTGCTGGACATGAAGACGTACGAGGCCGGCGGCATAGGCGACTATCCCCAGAAGGCAAGGGTGGCGGCCAAGGCTTTGGATACACAGAATTCAATATACGTCCACATAAAGGGCCCCGACGAGTTCGGGCACGACGGCGATGCCACAGGCAAGACCCGGAGCATAGAGGACATAGATGGGGAATTCTTCGGACCCCTCTTGGACCTCATAGACACCGACGATGTGGCGGTGGTGGTCTCGGCAGACCACTCCACCCCCTGCATAAACAAGGCTCACAGCGACGACCCCGTGCCGGTGCTGGTCTCGGGAAGGGGCACCCGCCGCGACGCCACCACCCGCATGACCGAGGGGCAGGCCCGGCGGGGACGCATGGGCATGCTGGCCGGCTCCGAGGTGTTGGGCGCCGCCCTAGATGTCATGCGAGCTCAAAGGTAGATATCCGGCCGCTGCGGATCATGCCTTCCAGCCGCCGCCGCAGCAACTCCACGTCTATCGTGTGGTAGGTGCCGGCGCAGTGGGCCAGTTTTTGCAGGGCGCGGCCGAATATGGACAGGCATATTGTATCCTCGTTCTTCTGGTAGTGCACCAGGCCGGCGGCGGCCAGTATTATCCCTTGCACCAGATCCCTCTCGCCCTCGTAGCACCCCTTCCACACCCCCTCAAAGGACTCGTGGCACTCCCAGAAGCGCTCCCCGTTGAAGTAGGCTATGCCCTCACGGATGGCGTCCTCCTTGGGGACCTCGGCCTCGCTGACGAACCGGGCATCCACCGCGCCGCCCAGCGGTGCGAGGGCCTCCAGCGTGCCGGGCAGCGCGCCGTCCGGAATGGTGACGTCCAGCTCTATGTGGGCGGAGGCCACCCGGACGTCGCGGACCGTCACCGGGCGGCCGGTCAGGGCGCGGGCGCGCCGCAGTATGCTGGGCGCGTCGGTTCTGGAGTAGCCGCCGTTCTCCAAGTGTAGCATGTAGCGTTCCACCGTACGTGCATTCTGGTGCGCCCATAAAAGTGCCCCCGGTCGGAGGACCAGTCCAAAGCCATTCCGCAATAGTCCCGATCGTGTCCGCTTCGGCCCCGCCGCCGGCCGGATTGGCCTGCCTCCGGCGCAGGGATGTGCCGGGCGGGCAGGTGCCAACGCCGGCAAGCAGGTTTTTACGGCGGGACGGCATTCCATACCCTGATGGGCGAGCGGCTGCGCATAGTTGTGGGCATAACCGGTAGCACCGGGGCGATATACGGCATCCGCGTGCTGGAGGAGCTGAAAAGGCTGGGCCACCACACGCACCTGGTGCTCTCGGAGTGGGGCGAGAAGTGCATCGCGATGGAGACCGAGTACAACGCCGGGCAGGTGCGCCGCATGGCCGACGAGGTCTCCGACGGCCGCAACATGGCCGCCAGCATATCCAGCGGCACGCACACCACCGACGGCATGATAGTGGCTCCCTGCAGCATGAAGACGCTCTCGGCCATAGCCAACGGATACGACGTGACTCTGGTGGCCCGGGCGGCCAGCGTCACCATAAAGGAGTCCCGCCGGCTGGTGCTCATGGCGCGCGAGTCCCCGCTCTCGGCCATCCACCTGGAGAACATGCTGAAGCTGGCCCGGCTGGGCGTCGCGATACTGCCCCCCGTCACCGAGTTCTACACCCGGCCCCGGACCGTACAAGACATCATAGACCACGCGGTGGGCAAGTGCCTGGACCAGTTCGGCATAGACCACGGCCTGTACCGGAGGTGGGGCGAACCGCAATGACCGAGACCGCCTCGGTGGAGATATCCACCGACGTGAACTCCGCCTACGGCACCATATCCGACCATGCCGTGCTGGGCGGCATCACCCCGCACATCAAGTCCGTCAGGGTAAAGTCCCGGCGCCCGGAACGGTACCTGGCCGAGGAGGTGCTGGTGCTGGGCGGGCGCGAATACCTGTGCATGATACGGCACTACTGCCGGCCGCCCTACACCCACGAGTATACGGTGGTGGGCGGGGACGCCAAGGGCAGCCGCATCACGGAGAGGTTCGAGAGCACCGCCGAGGGGACGCGCATCACCGCATCCATAGACTGGAAGACTGGCCTTCGGGGCATGCTGGGCCACGGCTCGGTTCGGGACGACTATGCCAAGATGCTCTGCGCCGCCGCGCCCCGCTAGTCCCTCTTCTCCTTGTAGTCCTTGAGCTCCTTCTCGCCCTCTATCTTGCCCTTCTCGAACTCGCCCTTCGCCTTGCCGAAGGTCCGCGCCAATTCGGGTATTTTGCGGGCCCCAAATATCAGCACCACGACCACCACTATCAGTATTATCCACTCCTGGCCTGCTATGAAGAGACCCAGGCTGCCCAGCATAAACATGATGCGCGGTAGGCGCTTTTAAACGTTTGACCGCCGTCCCGCGCGGGAGGCGCGCTCCCGCCGCTCTATGGCCAGCATGCCGACTGCATACAGTGCAAGCATGGGCCCGGCCACGAACCACATCGTGATGCCGCTGCCGTCGGGCGTGATCAGGGCGCCGAACACCACTATGCACACTATGGCATACCGGGCGTTCCTCCTCCAGAAGGCCGGCTCGGCCACACCCGTGAAGGTGGCCGCATACATTATCAGGGGCAGCTGAAACGAGAGGCCAAAGGCCATCAGAAACTGCAGTATGAAGGTGACAAAGTCCATAATGTTCAGGAACGTGACCAGGCCGGCGGCGTCCCCGTACCGGTACAGAAAGTCCAGTATGAAGGGCACCACCACCACGTACGAGAAGACACACCCGGCAGCAAACAACAGTATGGCGGGCAGCGTGACGGAGCGGCCGGCGCGGATCTCGGCATTCTTGAGGGCCGGCGCCACAAAGGCCACCGCCTCCCGGACGATCAGCGGTACCGAGGCGACTACCCCCAGCAGCGCCGCTATGTACACCTGCGCAAAGAACGCCTGTCCCGGAGCAGTCTGTATCAGCTCTACCCCTTCAGGAACCAGCTGGGCGGCCATGTACGAGGTGATCTGGGCGGCCAGGTTGTCCAGGGGTTCGGGGACCGGGTAGTACAGTGGAATGCCCCACACCGAGACCGGCTCCAAGTGGAAGGTCATGGCGAACACGGTGACGGCGGCCACCGTGATGGCGACCTTCACCACCCGCCGCCGCAGCTCGTTCAGGTGGTCGCCCAATCCCCCCAGTTCGGACATTCCTCACTGGTGTATGGCCTCTGGTGTTATAAACGGGGCCGCGCCGCCCTCCGGAACGGCTCACTTGCCGGGGACGGGCAGCAGCTTGGAATCGGGCAGTCCGGCATCCTGCATCTGGGCCTGGGTCATGCCCTCAAACTCCAGCGTTATTACCGCCTTGGTGTCGAAGGTGTCCTCCATGGATCGCGCCAGGGCGGCGATCTCGGCGGGATCAAAGAACTCCTGGGATCCTGACAGGAATACCCTGTCGCCCTTCTTGGTCTCGTCGCCACCGTACCTCTCCTGGAGGTGCCGGGTTATCTTGGGAAGATCCTCGCGCGGCACGTGGTTGTGGTAGTATACTATCCCCTTCATTGGGATATAGTCCAGCGGGGTGCCATTCCGGTACATGAAGACGCCTATGAAGACGGCGTCCTCCTCGGGCTGGCGGGTGCACTTTATCTCCCAATTGAGAAGCCTGTCTTGATCGTACGAGAAGCCGGCCACCTCCTCGGCGGTCAGCTTCCAGTACCGGGCCCGTGCCATGGTTTGGGGCGGCCCCGCCGGATATTTCATGGTTTGCGCCCGCTCCTGTTCCGCAAAGATATAATCCCCCGTCCCGGCGCGCCGTTGCCATGGGGACGTACAAGGTTATGGTCACCATAGAGAACAGGCCGGGCATAAGCGACCCGGAGGGCGAGACCATACTCAAGGATCTGGTACTTGTGGAGGGCGATTCCCCAGTGACGGAGATCAGATGCTCCAAGGGGCTGCGCTTCACCATATCTGCGGAGGGCCCCGGGGAGGCCGCCGGGGAGGTGCGCCGCATATGCGACGACCTCCGGATATACAACCCGCTGGTGAGCCGCATCACCGTGTCAGTACAATAGGTCACGCGCGGGAGATCAGGACTCGGTCCGGGTGATGGTACCGTTGATCAGTAGCCGGCTGCGCAGGAAGCTGGTCAGATCCGTCTGGGTCACGACCCCGGCCAGCCGGCCGTCGTCAAGCACGACCAGTCGGCGCACGTTGGAGTTGATCATCTTCTGGACGGCCACCTCTATGGCGGTGGACGGATCCACGGACAGGAACGAGTCGGTGTGTATCTGATCCACGGTCAGCCTCGAGGCGGTACGGTCCTCGGCTGCCACCTTCCGGACTATGTCCCGTTCCGACAGCATTCCGGCGGGCCGCTCCCCATCCACCGTAACCAAGAAGCTGACGTCGCGGTCCCTCAGCATGCGGGCCGCCTCCAGCACCGTCTTTCCCAGCGGGATTGTAATTACGCTTCGGCTCATTATGTCGCGGATGCGGGCCACCAATGAAGCCGGCCTGCTACGGTAAAAGTATGTTACGGATTCGGATCCGGAGCGCGAAGAGTATGATCGTATCTTCTACACTTATGGAGGGATGCCGCACACCTCTCCCAAGAGGCAGTGGTCCGGTGTACTGCCTGCCATTGATCAGTGCCGGGCGCCTACTCGAGGATACCCAGTATGAGCTTCGGCAGGGTGCAGTAGTCGGCGTCGGGCTCGGCGGCCACGTACAATATGTGATCGTTCATCTTGAAGCTCATGGTAAGGGCCCTCTTCCTGGAGGCCATGGCAAAGTTCACCGCGCCCAGCTGTCTGTCAAACTCCTGGCGCATCCGTACCCTCAGGGCCAGCTCCATGTAGAGCATCTCGTCGTCCTTCTCCGTCTCCAGGGGTTCGACTCCCGGCCGCATGCCGCCGGCTACCAGTCGGCCAAGATCATTTATCACGCCGGCAAACCTTATCTGTCCATCCAGATCCATAACCCTCTTACACAGTCTGGAATACCCCAATACCTCCTCCGCCAATGCTCCCCGGTCAGGCGACCCACTACTTATTAGCCTTGGGGACAAAACGGATGCACGTTTGGGCCTGCAATGGGCGCCCACCGGCTTCATATTGCGCGGTATGGTTCGCATGGCCTGGCAGGCCGCACGGCCGGATCATGGCCGGCGTGTCTGCGAAAATCCCCCCAAACACCACAAAACCGCCAGAGTGATTCCCGGTACGCACCGGGCATACATACGGGCAGACGAGTCCCGCCGCACGTTATGACAGCAGCCGGCTCAGCAGCGAGTCGAACTGGCCGGGCGTCAAGGGAGACATCTCCAGTACAGCCAAGTTCTCGGCCACATGGGCCGGGGCCTTGTGGCCCACAAGCGGCGCCAGCACCCCGGGAGCCGAGCGCAGAAACTGCAGGGACCGGACGCTGGGGGGGCCCTCGCCGAACTCGGGCAGCACCCCGGACTCCAGAAGCCGCCCCTGCATGAGTGGCACGCTGGTGAAGACACCTATACCCAAGGCGCGGGCAGCCTCCAAAAACGGCACCGTGCCTCCCCGCAGGCTCTGGGTGGGCTGGCGCAGGGCCTGATCCAGGTACATGTTGAAGGGCAGCTGGACGAACCTCATGCCGTGGTCCGGCCCCCCGGCCCTCTCGGCCATCTCCACCACCCCCTCCAAGGAGAGGTGCTGGGGGTCGCCGGGGGGAACCCGGAAGCAGTCCCAGGTGGCCAGCCCGTAGTACCGTATGCGGCCCTCCCGCCGCTGCGACTCGTACCACTCCATTATCTCATACAGGCGGCGGTGCAGATCCTCGCGCGGCATCCCCTTCTGGCCCTCGACGGCGTTGTGCAGGTACAGCAGGTCCACGCACTCCATGTCCAGATTGTCCAGGCTGCGGCGCAGCTGATCCTCCAGAAAGGACACCTTCATGCAGTGGTAGCCGGGCGATATGTCCCCGGGCCCTATCACCCCCCGCTGCACGTACTGCTCCCGGACATACCCCCAAAAGTCTGAGGGTACGTCCCCGTCGTCGGTCACGTAGCCGCCCTTGGTGGACACGAACAGCCCCTCCCGGGTCGCTGTACCCTCCTGCACCATCCTGGATACGGCCCTCCCCAGCGCCCGCTCGGCCTTCTGGGAGCGGTAGTTGATGGCGGTGTCCAGCACGTTCACGCCCCGGCGCACCGACTCGGCCACCGCGCCCTCCACCGCCGCGTCGGTGGCATCGTCGCTCTCCCCCAGATATGTCCCCATACCCACGCTGGAGAGCGTCAGCGGGCCGAACGTCCTGTAGTTGGATCTGCCGGCCGGCGAGGACGCGGCAAACCCCTCCGTACCTTCGGGTGTGGCATATCCCTGCAGCATGGTTCGGGGCCGCACCCGGAGTATAATAATAAAGGCGGCGTGCCGGGAGTAACCCTCCTTCTGTTTCCGCGATATTTCGCTATGCAGCCCACCTGGACCGGCGGCAGGATGCCATTGGTCCCGTTTGGCCTTGCTCCGCGCGGGTCGGCCTTTTCACACCCGCTTCCCGGTAACCTCCGGCCTTCGCCTTCACCGTATGGCCGGTCGGGTTGGTCTCTGTGCCGTCGCCAGCCGTCTCCGACTGCCCATCTCCGGGCCGCGCCTCCTGCCGGGAGGGAGGAGTTTCCTCTGCCGTGGCAGCGTGTCGCGCTCCGGCTCGCCGCCGTTCATACAATAGTGTGTGATTTTACTTTTTCGGATGAATGCCCGGGGATTATATAGTTGAGTGCGCACACGCCGGGAATCATGCACTTGCATCCGTGGCATGTGTGTGTTCCCATGAGGACCGTACCGCATGAAATAAGTCGGGTATGTTACAACACATATTGGGGTATTGTGCAACCTTGTGTGAAGTTGTACCGCGCCGACGGCCTCCGCATGAATGTGAAGCACTCACAGGCGCGCCACATACACCGCGTGCGGGAGGCGCAGAGGCACGCGTACAACTGGGCCGTCGAGAAACTGCTGGCCGACCCGGCGCTCACCGAGTACGACCTGCGAAACGGGTTCGCCAAGATGCGCCGCTCCACGCAGCCGCACCTGCAGGAGGTGGAAGCCGTATACCAATATGCTGCCATCGCCCAGGCTCGCACGGCGGCGGACATCTCCAACCTGTACGGGAAGGGAAAACTGAAGTACCGCTCCCGCAAGGAGAACGACGCCATGGCCGTCGTGTGCGACGTGCGGCCGCGGTTCGTGGACAATTTCAGCGTGTCGCTGCCGGGCATCGGCATCGTGAGGCTGGACAAGGAACAGCCATACAAGTATCCGTGGAACTGGCTGCACGGGGCGCGGGCGTTCCACCTGGTGGATATCACTCCCAGGCGGTGGAAGCGTGTGAAGCCCGGCGACCGAATCTACCGGCTGCATGTGGTGTACAACCTACCGGAGCCGGAGCGCGCCGACACCGGCGTGAAGGCGGGCATAGACCGCGGCATAACCAACCCCACGGTGGTCTGCAAGACCGACGGCAAAGAATCCGCGTATGCGTGCTATGATACCGCAGTCGCGTTCCGCGACAACCAGATATGGAACGACGGGGCGCGGCGCGCCATATCCAAGCGCAACAAGTACTCCCGCACCACCAAGAAGATGAAGCGTCAGCGCGACTCGTACAATTGGCACAACGCCAACGCGCGCGATTATGCCGAATGGCTGCTGGCCAAGGAGATATGCTACGGCGTCGACGTGATATGCATCGAAGACCTCCATATAGAGGCGATGACAAGATATGGCGGCGCCAGCAAGCGCGGCCTGAACCGTGGTTTGAGGTACATCCGCCACGGCGAGATACTCAGGAAGGTGCGCATCGTTGCTGAGCGGATGGGCATCCGCATCGTGGAGGTGAATCCGCGCGGCACCAGTCAGGAGTGCTGCGTGTGTTCGCACACCCATAAAGACAACCGGAAGGGCGAGCGCTTCCTGTGCCTGGCGTGCGGGCGGCTGGACAACGCAGACCGCAACGCGTCGACGAATATCACTCAATGGTGATCTGGACCCCGGAAAAGGAGACCGCTTTTCGCATGATTTTACACAGACTCTGACCACTCATTTACGCCTTGCCTCCCATGATGCCAGAAACTCGGCTGGCGGGACGTACTTCAGGGCAGAGTGCAGCCTGGTCTGGTTGTAGTCTCTGAACGCTTCTGATATGACAGCCTCCGCCTGCTGGTAGTTGGTAAAGTCATGAGGCCAGATGTACTCACGCTTGAGAGTGCCGTGGAAAGACTCGATGTGTCCGTTCTGCTCCGGCGTGTGGGTGCGGATGAAGCTGAGGTGGATGCCCAGAAGGGAGGCGGCCTTTCGGAACTTTTTGCCCGCGTACTGGGAGCCGTTGTCACACTGGAGCGTGAGTCTGGAGCAGTCGGGTTTGGCGGCGGCGACCGCCTCCACCAGCGACTCTATGGCGACGTCGGCGGTGGCTAGAGTGCCGAACCGGTAGGCAAGCCACTGCCGGGTGAAGATGTCCAGCACGTTGAAGCAGAAGCACCACCCGTCCACCGGGCCGCACCAGACATACGTTATGTCCGTCTCCCAGACCTCGTTGGGACGGTCCGCCCTGATCGGCGTCCAGCGGGTCTTGGCGGCCCGCATGCGCTGTGGCTCGTCCCACCCCATCACCCTGTAGATGCGGCGCACCGCCTTGCGGTTGACCGCCCTGTCCAGCCTTCTGGACACCTCCGCGGCCACCCTTCGCGTGCCGTAGAACGGCCTCTCGTCCCGGATCTCCCGTATTATCCGCAGCAGATCCAGGTCGATGGCCGCCTCCCGCCGTTTTGGCTTGTGGTACCACCTCTTTTTGGTCATGCCGCACAGTCTCAGGGCCTTGTTCAGGGACATCTCACGTTCGAGCAGGCTACGCACTATAGTCATTTTTTCCTCCCCTCCAAGGCTTTTTTTAAAAGATCGTTGGCCAGGGTGATCTCGCCCACCAGCGTCTTGAGGGTGGCGTTCTCCTTCTGGACCGCCCTGACGGTCCGGGCGCTGGGGCTGCCGGCCAGGGCCGCTTTGCCCCCGTCCAGGAACTTTTCGCGCCAGGGGTAGAACGTGTTGGGCGAGAGGCCGTACTTTTTGCATATGTCGACGGTGCTGGTCGACGTGGTGAGCGACTCCATGACTATCTTGGCCTTGTCCTCGACGGTCCATCGCTTCTTGGTCATGGCGTGGTCCTCCCGGGCAGGGCCAAAAACTCTTTGTTGCCGATCGGTCTCTCTCTAGCGGGGTCCCCCCCAATGGGGGACCGGAATGAAGGTTCCCGCGGGGGAAGGAATTGCCCTCGAAAGGCGTGAATTGGGAAGGACCCGGAAGCCGCCGATGCTGGCGCATGCAGATCCGGACGCCGTAAGGCGGCGCGAGAGCCAAGCGTGCAACCGTCCCGCAACATCAAGCGCCATGAAGCACTTGGGAAGATACGTGTATGTCACACATGTGCACTCAGGTATATAATTCCCGAATGCCCGTTATGAAGAGCGTCCCGGCATCCCGCTTCCAGCGGGCGTCGCTGCCCGGATCCATGATGTGTATGGCCGACGTCCGGAATCCCGCCTCCTTGAACATGTCTAGCCACTCGGACTCCGCATACATGTGCATCGTGACGTCCATCGTGTCGGCCCAGCCGGCCGTATCAGGGTTCTCTGCGTAATAGTCGGTGCCGCACACGAACGTCCCGCCGGGGACCAACAAAGAGTACACCTTGGAGATGGCATCCGGCACGGACGGGGAGTAGTACAGCGACTCCATGGAAAACACGACATCAAACGGCTGGGCACTCCACTCCTCCAGTGATGTCGTATGATACTCCTCGACGGGGCGCCTGGCCATGGCCCGGGCCCGCTTTATCATGCCGCCGCTCTTGTCTATACCCACGGCCCGGGTGCACGTGCCATACGAGGCCATCCGGCGCACCACCCAGCCGTTCCCGCACCCCACATCCAGAAAGGAGAACTGCCCGCTCCAGTCCATGGCGTCCAAAAACGTGTGGACACTGTGCCGGTGGCCCTCGGCCAGTTTCTGGTCCCTGCCGTCGGCGGCCCACCGGTCAAAGACCCGGGCCACCCCGTCCTCTCGGCTCACGGCACCGGGCTGGCGCAGCCCCCATTTAATCGCGGTCCTGCTGTGAACCGCCAAGCACCGATTGGCGCGCGATCATCAAGTACGATCATGTGCCATGAAATGCAAGCCGCGAGGCGTGCTGCCGGGAAGCCGCCCGTTCTTGTGGGAATGACCCCAATCACATCCCCCGGAAAGGCACCGCTGGCTATCGCTTGTAGAACCGGGTGGATGCCAGTTGTGCATTGTACCTCTTTTTGCCGATGCCTACTGCAACGTGGGCACCCACCCCGTACTCCGGCAACACATAGCAGTATCCGATGGGCCTGCCCAGCGTGGGGGAGAAGCCGCCGGAGGTGACCGTACCTATCGGCCTCTCATCGTCATATATGGTGTCACCCTTTCTTGCCACACGTCCAGAACCGACGACCGTAAAGCCCCGCAGCTTCTTTGTTATCTCCCTTGAGAGCAGCGCGTCCCTGCCGATAAAGTCCGTATCCACCTTTACTGTCCACCCCAGGGGAGCCTCCAGGGGTGTGGTGTCCTCGTCTATGTCATTTCCATACAGCATCATCCCCGCCTCCAGCCGCAGGGTGTCACGCGCCCCCAGGCCTGCGGGCACTATGCCGCATGCGGCGCCGGCCTCCAGTATCGCATCCCAGAGGTGGCCGTGCCCGCCATCAAAGAACAGCTCAAAGCCGTCCTCGCCGGTATATCCCGTCCTGGATATGACGCAGGGCGCGCCGTCCAGTTCCATGCGCGCAAGCCGGAAGGGCCTCACACCCCCCATGTCCGCACCCATCTTCTCGAGTATGCGGGGCGACTGCGGGCCCTGCAGGGCCAGCAGGGCCGTCCCGTCCGTAACGTCTTTTACCTCGCACCGGCCCATGTCTGCACTGGCCATTATCCAGTCTAGGTCCTTTGTCCTGTTGGACGCGTTCACCACCATGACGAAATCGCCGGGACCCAGCCGGCTCACGATGACATCGTCCACTATACCGCCGTTGTGGTTGCACATCGGCGAGTACAGCGATTGGCCGTCTGCCACCTGGCGTATGTCGTTTGTTATGATATGCTGTATCTGCTCTTGGGCATCCGGACCGCGTATCTTGAAGCGCCCCATGTGCGACACATCAAAGAGGCCCGCACTGCCCCGGACGCCCTTGTGCTCCTGGATTATCCCCGAGTATTGAAGGGGCATCTCCCAGCCGTAAAAGTCCACAATCTTTGCGCCCAACTTGTGGTGCCGCTCATAGAATGCAGTTCTCATTGCGCATGCAGCGTTACCATTATAGATATACCTTGATTAAGCCTCCGGTATGGACGGCCCTGCCCTCGTGCGTCCGCGCTGGCTGAAAACGAGGATACCCTCGGGCGAGACATACGCCAACGTGCGAAGGACCATCAGGAGGCACAATCTACATACGGTGTGCCAGGAGGCATCGTGCCCGAATGTGGCCGAGTGCTGGGGCACCGGCACTGCCACCATAATGATAATGGGCGACATCTGCTCCCGGGGTTGCGGGTTCTGTGACGTGAATACCGGCAGGCCCGGGGCCCTGGATGTGCTGGAGCCGGGCGCCGTGGCAGGGGCAATACGGGACCTGGGCCTTCGGTACGCGGTAATAACGTCGGTATGCCGGGACGATCTTCCCGACGGCGGGGCGGGGCATTTTGCAGAGACCATTAGGTACATCCGGCACCGGTGCCCCGACACCATGGTGGAGTCGCTGATTCCGGACTTTGCAGGCGACCATACCCTGATAGACGCGGTGGCCGATGCGGGACCCCACGTGGTGGGCCACAACATAGAGACGGTGCGCCGGCTCAGCCCGCAGGTCCGGGACCGCCGGGCCGGTTACTCCCAGTCGCTGCGGGTCCTGCGCCACACCAAAGAGAGGCACCCTGAAATATTTACAAAGTCATCCATGATGCTGGGTCTGGGCGAGTCCACAGACGAGATACTCGAGGCGGCCACAGACCTCCGGGAATCTGCAGTGGACTTTGTTGCGCTGGGCCAGTACATGCAGCCTTCAGCGCAACACCTTCCGGTCAAAGAGTACATACATCCTGAGAGGTTCGGCCATCTAAAACGCATGCTGTGTGATTTGGGGTTCCTGCATGTGGAGGCCGGGCCCTTTGTGCGGAGCTCCTTTCGGGCCTCGGACATAGCAGATATCGTGTCTGGCCGCCGGGGCGTGCGCCCTACCATATCATGATATTCTCTCAAAGGCAAAGGCGCCGGCGCCCTCCCAGCCGTAGTCTATGAAGCAGCCCGTATTACCCTTGGAGATTGCATCCCGCCTGATGCATTCGTCTACAAATTGTATTGAGCTCAGGGCGCCCATGTTGCCCGTGCCGCTCATTATGTCATGGCTCATGCGTATCTTTGAGGGGTCCAGACTGCATCCTTCGGCCACAGAGTCCACAAATTTTTTTCCAGCGGTGTGTATGCCGAATATCTCTATTTCATTTGGGAGTGCCCTCTGCAGTTGTGTGAGGCTGCTGGCGGCCAAACGCACAATGTCGTCTAGCAGGCCCCGGGGGTCCAGGCTCATATCAAATATCATCCTGTGTCTGCTGTCCGGTGACATCTTTAGCGTGGCCGCCGGGGCGGGTCTTGTACTTCTGGATACAACCACATGGTGCGGGTCTATGCGTATCTGCGCCCCGTCCGGTTCTGACGATATTATGGCCGACGCGGCGGCATCGCTGAATATTAGAAAATATATCATGCTGTAAAAGTCGCCCCGGCTCTTTCTTGTGATGTATTTGATCTGCTTTATCCGGTCCAGAAACCACTCCGTATAGCCGGACCCCATGATTAGCAGCGCGTCCCCTTGGCCGCCCATGGCAAAATGCCCCGCCGAGTTCAGAAGGGACTCCGGGAGCGCCGAGCACGCAAGCCCCTGCAGGTTCTGCGCCCTTATGTCGTGGCGCAGGGAGAGCTGCGGCACCAAACTTGTGGTGGGGGCCGGATCCAGATATTGTGGGTTGTCGTTGACGGTGATCAGCATTCCTATGCCGGACCGGTCCATTCCGCCCAGAGATGTGCCGGCGGCCTGCCGGTACAGTTCGTCCATCGCAATGTGGGGCTCCACATACCGGTCGCTTCCAAAGTCCACCTTGGACAGATCGTATGACTTGTAAACGTACTCGATGCCCAGCCGACTCTTGGCATACTCCCTTGCCTCCTTGTCCATCTTGTCCCGTAGTATGTCGTCCACAATCTCCGATATGGAATAGCGGAACGGCGCCCTGACAACCGAGATGCCCGAGAGCCACACCATACACCTACAGCCCCCGCAGCAGTGTGCCCAGGTCCTCAAAGAATGTATCGTCATACCTGTCAGGCGGAAGATCAAAGCCCAGAACCAGTACGTCGGCCTCCGACTTTTGGGCCATGCCGCGTATCGCACGGGCGCAGGACTCGGGGGTGCCCCATACCGCCTGTACTTCGTCCAGCATGCGGTCGCCTACCATGCGTGCCCCGCCCCGCACCCCGTCTCTGCTGTATGCGTCCCGTATGCCGGCAACGTCAAATCCCGCCGCGGCCAGGGGCTCGCCATAAAAGCCGTTTGCGCCCACATATCCGGCAACGGTCATTTTCACATCCATACGGGCGTCATGCGCCGGGCCGCGACTCATGGATACGGGAATGATGGACATTATGCCAAATTCCGGCGGCGCCCCCTCCCGTATTGCCCTGACATGCTTTGGTATGTGTGAGCGCGGCTTGAGAAAGAACATGACGCCGTCGGCGTTCTGTATGGCGAGCTGCAGCGTCCTCTCGCCCACTGCGGCCCAGTATATGGGCCCCGTATACCCATGCTTCCGGAGGCTCCTAGTATATGACACAAGACGGGATACGGGCCTGCGAAACGCCATCTTCCACATGCCCTCCACGATGACCGGCGCGCTTGTGCCGATCCCCAGGATGAACCGCTCTCCCACGGTGCGGTGTATGCGGAGCGCCTGATCCAGCATATCCGCGCTGGTGCGGGAAAACACGTTGATTACGCCGGTGCCCACGCATGCGCGGCTTGGAAGGCCTGCCGATACCTCCAGTATCATGTCCAGCGCGTCGACACCCATTATGCGCGGGTGTGTCTCGGGAACCAGAAAGTATCCCGCATAAGATCCTGCCAGTTCGGCCGCCCTCCGCACGGCCTTTGCGGGGGCCCGTATGCCCAGCTCTATCCCTATTCTGGCCCCGGACGTGGTTCCTCGGCCTCCTGCATGCGGGCTGCGGCCGCCGCCGCGTCGGCAAGGGCTTCCGGCAGGGTGGGGTGCGCGTGTATGGTGTCGGCCACGTCTTGTGGCCTGAGGCCCATCCTTATGGCCAGCGCCGCCTCGCCTATGATCTCGCTGGCGTGCGCGCCCACTATCAGCGCCCCCTGCAGTGTGCCGTTTCTGGTATACACCCTGGTGAACCCCCGGGTCTGCCCCATGCAGTTTGCCTTTGCGCTGGCGGCCATCTGCACTGTGGCCGCCGGGCCCTCCAGCCTTCCCACCATGGCCACCTCCGGGTACGTGAACACGCAGTAGGGTATTGTGGTGTAGTCTATCTGGATGTGTCGGCCCAGCATGTTATGCGCCGCGACCTCCCCCTGGCGCGTGGCCACATGCGCCAGCTCGTACACCCCAGTGACATCACCCACCGCATATATCCTGTCTGCGCTGGTCTGCATTCTTGCGTCCACAGATATACCCCTGTCGCCATATTTGACGCCCAGCATATCGAGCCGGTCTGCGTCCAGAGCCGGATATCTTCCCACACTGGCCAGTATGGCCTCGGGGTCTATCTCGTCTTTTCCAATTATAATATGGCCGTCATGTGCGTTTGCCGTGGAGTCGGTGAATACCGATATGCCGTCCAGCTTCATGTATTTCTCTATTGTATCACCCACGACCTTTGGCTGTCCCGGCAGAAGGGATCCTTGCGCCTCGGCCAGCCACACCCTGCAGCCCAAGGCATTCAGTATGGACGCAAACTCGCATCCGCTATACCCCCCTCCTATGACCAGTATGGATTCGGGGAGACTCGGCAACTCAAACACAGAGTCGGTGGTAAGCGTGTCATATCCTGCCAAATCGACGGTCTTGGGCCTGCTCCCTGTCGCCAGCACCACATTGCGGGTCTCGTATTGCACCCCGTCAACCTCGACAATATCTGGTGATATCACGCTGGCCTCTCCGGATATTGCGTCCACATTGTGCTGTCGTAGCTGGAGACGCATCCCCGAAGCGATCCTGGATATTGTGCCCCTCATGCCGGCGCCCAGCACATCATAATTGATGCTTATGGTGCCGTCCCCTATGCCGTGCCTCTTTGCGGCCCTCGTCCTCCGGGCCAAGTCTCCCATCGCATGAAGATACTTTGTGGGAATGCATCCTCTCTGGGTGCAGGTGCCGCCAAGGCCGTTCCGCTCTATTATGCACACCCTGGCGCCGCCTTTGGCCAAGCTTATGGCGCACGCGTAGCCCCCTGGTCCGGCCCCCACAACTATGGCGTCATACACGGGAGGGGCCTGTACGATACACAATAAATATTGCGAGGGTGACGGCGCCCACCAAAGCCACCCGGAATGCCAACCGCCCTTCCGGTGCGCAAACTCCCGTATTGGGATCGGGTATATACGGTACCGAATTCTCTCATTGTGCTCGCCCATAGTCTGTCCTCCGGCCTGCCGGGGGGCTAGTTTTGCCACATCTTTTGGAGAGCGGGTGCCCCGACGCTGTGCGGGTGCGCATCTACACGATTTGCCGGCACCGCCTTGTATGGTATTGGGGGAGGATCTGCCTCTGCCAGTCGCAGATTTTTGCACTCCTTGCGGCCAGTGCCATACCTGCGGGATGCAGCCGCGGTGCGATGGCAGTCGCGTTCCCCATATGGCGGGCGCACCTGCGGGTGTGGTTCCCTACATTGCCGGGCAGGGCCGCCCCTGCTGCCGTACTATCTCCTGTGTGTCCACGACTCTTGGGAGTATCTTGCAGCCATTATCCTCCTGCATTCTGCGATATCTTCCTGGGACAGCGACATGGTGTCCAGCTCACAGCCAAACGCGTCCTGCGCGCCCCCCTTTAGCGCCTCGGCGGTCTGTTCGAATGTACGGCCTATGCCCGCCACCCTCTCCTTCACATCTGCAATGGCCTTGTCCCGTATCTTTGCGGTGGGCACGTTGAGCAGCGAGAACATCTTTTCCACGTCCACATCCAGCAGTATGGTGCCGTGCTGCAGCAGCGCGCCGCCCTTTCTTGTCTGGGCATTGCCGCAGACCTTTTTCCCATTTACAGTGACGTCGTTGAGCGGAGAGAACGACGCGTCCAAGCCCATGCGGCCCAGCCCCAATAACACCATGTCGCATATGCTCCGGTATGATGCCATTATATCTAAAGGAAACCGCCCGGCGACCAGCGAGTATGTGACCTCCATATCGTGAAACACCGCGCCCCCGCCGGTAATTCTCCTTACAACATCCACCCGGCTGTGCTCGCACCGTTCCAGATTAACCTCCTCCCGCACCCCCTGAAAGTAGCCTATCGTTATGCATGGCCGGGACCAGCCGTATATCCGTAAAACGGTGTCCCCGGCGGCGCCATACCTGTAAAGGAGACACTCATCCATGGCCATGTTCCACGGGCCCGTACCCAAGCTGGTCTCCAGTATCTTGATGCGCTCAAACCTTATGGCGCACCGCCTCCCGCATCCAGTATCGCCCCAGTCAGTGATTCGGCGTCAAACCCAAAGCACCGGGTACCGGCAAGGGCCGAGGAGATTCTCTGCCTCAGGGCGTCCCTTTCCAGCTCTGCCCCCCGCAGCCCCATCTCTAGGCCCTCTATCGCATCCTCCGGATGCATGAAAAAGTCCCCGGTGATCCTTATTGACCTTATCGTACGTGCTTGGCGGGAATAGTCCAGCCTTATTCTAACCATCTTCTCCAGCTTTGCCGTATGCGCGGTTACGACCGTGCTGTCCCGGTCAGGGTCCATGCGCTATCCCTCCGGGGGCCTCCAGCGCAGGTCAAGACGCCGCGCGGCCATCACCTCGTCCAGCCTTCCGGTGGCCGTGGTGTGGGGGGCGCCGTCGGGCATCTCCGGATTCTGCTCCATCTCACTCGCTATCGCTGCGAGCGCGCCGGCAAGCCGGTCCAGCGTCTCCTTGCTCTCCGTCTCGGTGGGCTCTATCATCAGGGCCTCCTTTACTATGAGCGGAAAGTATACGGTGGGTGGGTGGAACCCATAGTCGATCATTCTTTTTGCCATGTTCAGGGCGCTCTTCTCGCCGAATCTTCTTGTAGACACCACAAACTCGTGGGCGCACCGCCGGTCATACGGCACGTCATAGCTTTCCCTTATGAGGCCTAGAAGGTAGTTTGCGTTTAGGAGGGCCGCCTCCGAGACGTTCACAATGTCGGATCCCCACGATTTGATATACGCCAGGGCCCTGAGCATGATTCCAAAGTTTCCATAGAACGAGTGGACCCTGCCGACGCTTTTTTCGTGGTTGTAGTCTAGATCAAACGCGGGGCGACCATCATGCTTCACAACCCTCGGCACCGGCAGGTACTCCTCGAGAAATGATCTGACTCCCAGGGCGCCGCCGCCGGGCCCGCCGCCGCCGTGCGGGGTGGAGAAGGTCTTGTGCAGGTTCAGGTGCATCATGTCAAATCCCTGCTCCGCAGGCTTGCTGATTCCCAGCATCGCGTTCATGTTTGCCCCGTCGCAGTACAGCAGCGTTCCGTGCTTCCTTGACAGGTCCGTTATCTCCTGAAGGTGCTCCTCGTAGAACCCCAGCGTGTTGGGGTTTGTGATCATCACCACGGCCACGTCGTCCCCTATGGCCTGCCGGAACCCGTCCAAGTCCATGTTTCCGCGCTCGTCGCTGCGTACCGTTATGGTCTGGAACCGGCATGTGGCGGCAGTGGCGGGATTCGTTCCGTGCGCCGAGTCTGGAATTATTATCCGGGTGCGCCTCTCGCCCATGTCTGCAAAGTATCTCTTGGCGATCATGACCCCCAGCAGCTCCCCCTGGGAGCCGGCGGCAGGCTGCAGGCTGAAAGCATCCATGCCGGTGATCTCCTTGAGGGCCTCCTGCAGCTCCCACATGACCTCCAGCGCACCCTGCGCGTGGGACGGCGGGGCGCGGGGGTGCATGCCCGCGAATCCGGGGAGCCGGGCCATATCCTCGTTTACGCGCGGGTTGTACTTCATGGTGCACGAGCCCAGCGGGTATATGCCGGTGTCTATTCCGTAGTTTTTTCTGGAGAGCTCCGTATAGTGGCGGATCACCTGCATCTCGCTCACATCCGGCAGGGGCAGGCAGTCCCGTTCCGGAAACTGGTCGTTTATGCCGTCTTCATCTGTGTGGATGTGTCCGGTGTTTGCCTGGTCGTAATCAAAGATAAGATTCTCGGCTGTGGCCTTGTCTTGCGCAGTCATTGCATGGAGGCCTCCCTTGCATACGTCTCCATGTCTGGTATGGTGTTCTTTTCTGTGCAGCATATAAGCAGCCTGGAATCGTCCACTGCGATTCCGCCCAGTATGCCGTACCGTTCTAGGCGTTCCAGTATGTCCGCTGCGGGCCTTGGCGCCTCTACAAGAAACTCGTTGTAGAACGGGCCCGGTGTTACGGTTCGGAACCCCCTTGTGTGCAGCATCTGCTGCAGCCGGTGCGCCCGACGGTATGAGGTATGGGCAACCGACCGAAGGCCGGTCCTTCCCAGCAGGGCCAGGTATATGGTTGCAGACAGCGCCAAGAGCGTCTGGTTTGTCGTTATGTTGCTGGTGGCGCGTTCCCGCCTGATGAACTGCTCTCTTGCCTGTAGCGTAAGGACAAAGCCCCGTCTGCCGGACCCGTCCTGGGTGGCCCCCACTATCCTTCCGGGCAGTTTCTTGGTCAGCATGCTCCTGACCGCCATGAATCCGAGACACGGGCCCCCAAAGCTCTTGGGTATTCCGAATGATTGCCCCTCGCCCGTCACTATGTCCGCCCCTGCCTCCCCGGGGGGGCGCATGATGGCCAGCGATGTGGGGTCTGATATGCAGCTTATGAAGAGGGATCCGTTCCGGTGGGCCTTCTCTGCCATGTGTGTGGGATCCTTTATGGAACCGTCAAAGGCGGGCGTCTGCTGTATGACGCAGGCCACATCGTCGTTTATGGCATCCGAGATGAAGATGTCGGTCCCCTCGCAGTATGTCCTGAGAACCTGGAGGTATGCGGGATTCAGTCCCCCGTCCACGAAAACGCCTCTTCTTTTTGTGTATGAGTGGGCCAGGAGTACGGCTTCTGCCAGGGCCGAGGCTCCGTCATACAGTGACGCGTTGGAGACGTCCATTCCGGTGAGCAGGCATATGTATGATTGGTATTCGTATAGCGCCTGCAGCACCCCCTGGCTCGCCTCTGCCTGATACGGGGTGTATGCGGTGAGAAATTCCCCCCTCAGGACTATGTGGCCAATGGCGGAGGGGATGTAGTGATCGTATGAGCCGCCCCCAGCAAAGCACTTGGTCTGTGTGTTCTTTGCGGCAAGCGACTCGATGTATGATACCACCTCCATCTCGCTCATGGGCTCTCCGAGGTCTAGCCTTGCCGCTCTGGGAACCTGCCCCGGTACAAGCTCGTCGACCGTCCGGCAGCCTATTGCGGTGAGCATCTCTGAGACGTGCTCCCCGGTGTGCGGAATGTAGTTCATTTATTTCTCAGCGTTGCCAACCAATTCGTCATACTGATCCTGGGTGAGCATAGAGTCCAGCTGGGCCCGATTCTCCGGTACCATCTTTACAATCCACCCGTCCTGATATGGTGACTTGTTGATCAGTTCGGGCTGTGATAGCAGGTTCTCGTTGACATGGGTAACCCGCCCATCCACCGGACTGTATACGTCCGTGGATGTCTTTACGGAGTCTATTATTGCCATGGCGTCATTATGCTTGTAAGAGACTCCAACCTCGGGCAGCTCGACAGAGACCACATCACCGAGCTGGTCCTGTGCAAATTCCGTAATTCCCACTATGACGCCGTCGTCTATTGTGTCCACCCACTCGTGTTCTTTGGTGTATCTCCTGGCCAACAGGGCAGGCTTGGGCATCTTCTTTAAAAACCTATTTTCCGGAGTAGGCTGTCCCGTTCCGATGACCTAGTCTCCAACTGGCCCACCGAGCAACCTGCGCGTATCTAGACCTTCATTTCCACTCCGACCACCACCTCTGCCTCACTGGAACGGGTCTACATTTCCATCCCGCCGCCTGTATTTTCGCAGCCTCCATTACATGTACAGTTCTTCGATATTCATATGCCGCTTTTTTTTAGCGGCTCAGTTCTATCCAGTTAATATAATAGTGACAATTAGCTATACACCGTATGGATGGCGCCAACGAGATGCTAGACATAATGCTGGAGTAGTTGGCAGATGCAGAGACATATTTGATTAAGAAGAAAAAGGCGCGCAGAGAAATCAAGGAGATAAAGGATATTATCGACGCAGGATATGAGTATCCAACGCACAGGCGGTAGAGGTACAGGCAAGAATTACGCGTCGCGAAAGTAGATGGGATAGTGTCTGAGACGGGAGTTTAGCCTTTTGTGCACCCTGTCTATCTCGGCAAAATTGCGTTCGAGGCCTTCAAAGTCCTCGGCTATCTCCTCAAGCTTGTCAGCATGTTGGGGAAGACGCGATTTGAGAAGACGGGCCGTTTCTGCTCCCTTGTTCATATATGACATATGGAACTATCTTTGATGAACCTTCCGGCTTTATAGTACACGTTTAGGCTCAGCGTGACGTCAGAAAACGCCTAGGAATGGCTCATGTGGCACTGATCTGGCAGTTTTTGCGGACGTGTAGGTATGATCTGATCGCTGGCGTATCAAATCATATGAAGCATACCCAACATACCAATGAGGATCAGTAGATACTCGTACTGAGTCTAAACGTGTACCTGTTGAACCGGCCCATTAACGTGACCAAGCCACTGATTGGCCCACAAAGTGACCTGCATGCATCTAGTGCTCTATTTTTACTCATCCCAAACTATCCACATTTCCACTCTGCCGCACGAATTTCGGGGACCTGCATCTCCACTCCGGGTCACTTTTGAGCCAGTCAAAGGCCAAGCTACGTCAATGGACCGGACGCTTGGACGCGGAGTGTCCTGGCATTAGATCCTCTGAAAAACCAAGCGCTGACCGGGGTGGAATGGCCGGGGACCACACTGCCGCACCATGACGTGTAATGTTTGGGAATGACGGCATCAACTGCGTCTGCAACATAACCAGAGTATTATATGGGATCGCCGTAGAGCACGACCGTTGGTCCCGCACGAGGTACTAGGTGTGTCGCCTGATGCCACCCGAGAGGAGATCCGCCGCCGGTACCACGCGTTAATACTCCAGTACCATCCGGATCGCAGCGACGCGCCGGACGCGGCAGACCGCACCCAAGCAGTCACCGAGGCATACCACGCACTGATGGGCCGCGACCCTGGAGTCGATGGCCGCCCTCGCCACATACGAAAGCAGGCGGCCAAGTACCACCGCAAAGACCCATCAAAGAAGGGCCGTGCCGCACGAAAGGCAGCCCGCAAGGCGGCCAAGGCGAAGCGGCCAAAGCGCGTCGACTGCGGGACATGCGGCGGCCGCGGCACCACGACCAAGACGCGGACGGTACTGGGCATAATGAAGCGCACCGAGGAGGTGACCTGCCGGGACTGTGCTGGGGAGGGATACGTCTTTGAGTAGGGCGTGGTACTGATCATAAAATCTGCAATAAAGAGTCATTCCGTAAGGTGGAAGTCCGGCCGCGCCGGGGTGCGTGGACGCCCCATGGCATACTGCGCCATCCGTGTTATGCTGCCCGCCGGACATTGTGTGTGTTTGGCGCCCCGCTCCGAAGACATCATACGAAACCAGGAACCAAGCGGCTCCCCGCCCGGACCGGCGGGCCGCGGCAGCCCCGCCACTATCCGGAGCGCCCGCCTACGGCATCCCGGATGCCGTCCAGGACCGAGCTGTCCTCCATGGTGGTGGTGTCTCCGGTGGACCCGCCGGTTACCATGCTCCGGAGAAGCCGACGCATTATCTTACCGCTGCGCGTCTTGGGCAGGGCCGGTACGGGATACACCGCATCGGGCCGGGCGACGGGACCTATCTGCCCGGCGACCATCTCACGGAGGGCTTGCCCTATGTTGGCATCCCGGACACCCTCCCGCAGCACCACAAATGCCACTATTCCCTCCCCGCGTATGCTGTCGGGCACTCCCACCACGGCGGACTCGGCTACGGCCTCGTGCGACACCAAGCAGCTCTCCAGCTCCGCCGTTCCAATGCGGTGTCCGGACACCTTGAGTATGTCGTCGGCGCGACCCAGCAGCCACAGGTAGCCGTCCCCGTCCACCTTGGCATAGTCGCCCGGGTAGTACCGGCCGGGGAACCTGCTCCAGTAGGTGTCGCGGTACTTTTGGTCGTCGCCCCACAACGTCAGCATCACGCCCGGCCAGGGATTGCGTATGGTCAGGTACCCCTTGGTGTCGGGCGCCGCCGGGGAGCCATCCTCGTCCACCACCTCCATCTGCACGCCCGGTATCGGCAGGGTCCCGGATCCGGGCTTCAGCGGCAGCGACTCGATGCCCGGCAGGGCCGAGATGAGCATCCCGCCGGTCTCCGTCTGCCACCACGTGTCGATCACCGGACACCGCCCCCCGCCTATGGTATCGTGGTACCACCTCCAGACCTCAGGGTTTATGGGCTCGCCCACGCTCCCCAGCAGCCTCAGCGTGGAGAGGTCGTGCGACCGGGGGATTTCGTCGCCGTACTTGATGAGCATTCGCAGGGCGGTGGGGGTCGTATACAGGATTGTGGCCCCGTACCTCTCTATTATCTTCCAGAGCCGGGAGGCATCCGGGTAGTCGGGAACACCCTCGTACATGATCTGGGTGGCGCCGCACAGGAGGGGGCCGTACGCAACGTAGCTGTGTCCGGTCACCCACCCCACGTCGGCCGTGCAGAAGTAGACGTCACCGTCCCGAATGTCAAAGGCCCATCCGAACGTGGAATGTACGTGCGTCATGTAGCCGCCGGTGCCATGCAGCACGCCCTTGGGTTTGCCGGTGGTACCCGAAGTGTATAGTATGAAGAGCGGATCCGTCGAGGAGACGGCTGCCGCGCGGTGCGAGTCCGGGTGTTCCATCATGTCGCTCCAAGGTATCCAGCCGTGCGGTGCAGGTCCGGCGCGATTCAGCACCACGGTATGCCGCACGGATGGTGCCCTGTCCAATGCCTCCTTGGCAGTCCGGGCCAGGTCTATACTGCCACCGCGCCTGTACCCGACATCGGCGGTTATCAGGACGCCGGATCCGGAGTCGTTTATACGGTCGGCCAGTGATGAGGAGCTGAACCCCGAGAAGACCACCGTGTGGACCGCCCCGATGCGGGCGCACGCCAGCATGGATGCTATAAGCTCGGGCACCATGGGCATGTACAACGTGACGCGGTCGCCCTTCTTGACACCCAGGCCCTCCAGCGCGTTGGCCAGGCGGCACACCATACTGTACATCTCGCCGTACGTTATGGTGCGAGTCGAACCGTCCTCCCCCTCCCAGTATATGGCCGGCTTGTCGGCGCGGGTCTCCTGGTGCACGTCCAAGGCGTTGTACGACATGTTGGTAGTTCCGCCCACGAACCAGCGGGCGAAGGGGGGATTCCAAGACAGTGTCTGGCTCCAAGGTTCGAACCAGTGCAGGTGCCGCGCCTCCCCGTCCCAGAACCGGGCATAGTCACGGGCGGCGGCCTCGCGCACCGAGGTATCGTGGTTGCCCAGGTTGGTATGGTACGCCTCCATGATGCGGGTGACAGGACGCACCGATATTAAGAAATCGCCGGGGCTGCCGGCATCAAAAAATCTATTGGGATGTCATCCTGGCCAGCCAGTCGCTCTTTGGAGGAGCGGGAGGCGGCTCTGGTATGTTGTAGGCGGGGGCGGGTGGCGCCACTGGGACCTCGGGCGGTATGGCCGTCGGCTCGGGCTCCCGAACCGGCTCTGGGATGGCCTCGGGTTCCGGTTCGTGTATGGTCTCAGGTTCTGGCTCGGGAATGGCCACGGGTTCCGGTTCGTGTATGGCCACGGGTTCCGGTTCGGGGGGCGCCTCTACCGGCTCCTCGACTTGCGGGATGCTGTTGTATATCTGCGACTCCTCGCTGGCCAACTCCTCCAGCCTTCCCTGCATGTTGCCTATCTCGCTGATCTCGTACTCGATGCGCTCCAGTATCTCGCTGGTACTGGCCTTCACGACCTTGTAGTCGGACTCCAGTATCTCGCTGCTCTTGTACTGGATGGTGGCATCAAATCGGAGGGATTTGGCGACCTTCATCTGCTCGTGGAGCTCGGCCATCCTGGCGGCCAACGTCTCGCGCACGGTGTACTCAGACTCGTTTATGGCAGACAGCTTCTCCTCGTATCCGCGGCGCACCGACTCGGAGTCGTCCCTCATGCGGCCGCTCTCCGAGAGTATTATGTGGAGCGCCCGCAGGCGGCGTATCAGGAGTCCCTTCTCGCGGAGTATCTTCTGCGAGTCCAGCCTCCACTGCGGTACATACACAATGGAGTCCTCCTGGACCACCAGATGCTCGAACGGTATCTCCATGAGGCCGCGGTACCCACAGTCGACCCCCACGGTGACCACGGTGCCGTCTATGTCGGTCGCGGTGCCGACGGCCCTGCCGACGCGGGAACCGTACATGTCGTTGACGTGTTTGCCCATTATGCTGGGTTCATTCTCGTTCATTGACAGATGGTGGCGATGTGGGTATTATCACCCGCTTGTCAAATGTTTTTGTTGCCTGTGTAGCGGTACGTTGACCGAGCGCAGGGCTGTGCGGGGACATCTCGCTCCCGCGGGAATGGATGGCCAGCTCGCTCGGGAACACGGATGCTCAACGGCGCATTGCGTCTGCTGCCTCCCTGATGTGTCGCCCATGGGACGCTGTATGCTCCAGGCGCCGCTGCATTTCGGCTCTGGCCATCCCCCCGTTCTCGTGAGTGCCCAGACCGTAGTGCCCAAACTGTAGTGTCCAAACGGCAAGGCAAAAATATGCCATTGTATGGGGGCGGGTATGGACCCGCACGTGGAGAGGCACCTGAGGGGGCTGTACGGCCTGGATCCGGACGTTCCGCACATGGCCTTGGGGTTCCCCCGGCTGCCGCCGCTGGCGCTGGCCCGCTTGGGGCTGCCGGAGGAGACGCCCCGGCGGTACGGCGACCAGATGGCACGCGCCCAGCTGGAGAAGTTCGGGGAGGCATACCGGCGCCGGGCGGCCGGGCTGCTGGAGGGCAGGACCGTGATTCCCCCCGGGCACCCCCTGTACGTCGGCAGAAGCGCCGAGTCGCTGAGGGCAGAGAATGAACGCCTACGGAAGGAGAATGAAGACCTGAAGCGCCGGCTGGACGGCTCCGACTCACGTCTCTAGTTGCCGGAGTAGACGCGCTATCACATCGGCGTTCTGCTGGCGGGCATTCCGGATCTCGCTCATGCGGTCGGCGCTCCCCCCAGAGAGGGCCAGCGTGACATACTCCTCGTCCAGGGTGCTGTTTTCGCTCATGCGCTTTACCACCTCAAACAGTATGCCTATCACCTGGTTTTGTGCCTTTATGAGCTCGTCATTGTCCATGCTACGAACCCCCCTGTATGATGCCTGCCGCCCTGCCCCTCTCCAGGCCGGTGTGTGCCGACTCCAGAAACGACTCCAGGGTCGCCGCGTCCAGCATGCTGCGGTAGCGATGCGCCTGAAGCCCCATCTCCAGCCTGTCGGCATCGTGCACCAGGCGGGCCTCGGGCGTCAGGGCGAAGACGTACTCCTGCCATGCCGCCCTGTACAGATCCTTCAGCGGCCCGGGCAAACCACCCAATATGCGATCCATCGCATCCTGCTCCATGCTACGCTTCTTTGCGGGATCCATGCTGCCCGGCACTATGTCGCCGGTTATGCCCTCGGCCATGTCGTGCAGCAGCGCCATCCTGACGACTCGCCCGGTGTCCAGCCCGGCGCTGTCGGATATGAGCATGGCGATTACGCTGGCAGCATACGAATGGTCGGCCACCGACTCGGGGCGTTCCATCCCGGCGTCCACCCAGCCCTGCCGGAGTATGTCCTTGAGGTCCAGTGCCGCCTCAACAAACGCTCTCAATATTTTCTGGTGTCGCCTTCCAGCAGTCCAGATCCATGGTGGACCCTGTCTATATGCCGGGAGAGTTCTTCGGCGGTATCGAATTCGGAGCCGCAGTAGGGGCACTTGTACTTGGCCATTGAGGCGCCGATGGGAGACGGGCTAATAAACAATACGAGGGGTGAGCACCGTTACAAATATGGGCTAGAGTAGCATGATCGTATACTCCTGTACGGCCCTGCAAAGCCAAGGCCCCCTGCAGGCAGTTTGGCGCGTCCTGATGTGTGGTCGAGGCGGGACGGGATCTGCTGGCAGCGCGTCCGCAGACCGTCCTCATGCCGCCATGTGTCGGCAGACGCTGCCTGCCCCGGCCGTTTGTGCCCGGTATGGCGGGGCATGTGCGATCCGCCGGCATGCTGAATTTACCCGAAGGCTAGCACGCGGACGCAAACGCCAGAAGCGTTGCCCACTTGTCTACCCCATCCACGCGGATGCTCATGGCTTCGGCGGGCGTCTTGCCGTTTATGCCCATGTGCGGGCGGACGAAGTTGTAGTGTGTGATGAAAAGAGACATCAGCGCAGGATTCTCGGAGTTGAATCCCCGCACGGTCTATGCGGTTTCTTACCGTGCCGTTCTGACGCTCGATGAGGCTGTTGTTGACGTGGCGGTTTTGAACTGATGCGGTGCGTATGTGTACGGGTTTCTGGCCCCTGTACCGGTCAGATGCGCCCCCGCCCTTTCTTGGACGCGACTCGTAGAACTCGCAGTTTGCGGATCCACATTCTTTGTTCGTACACCTGGGCTCAGGCTTGCCCATGGTGAAATCGGCAGGCACCAGGGGCTCTGTCTTCATCACTGTCATCTGTACGGCAACTATATGCCTGCAGTCGCTGTGCCGTGTGATGTGGTACGGACAGGCGCATGACCGGTCGTCAAGAAAGCACACGTCGTAGTATGCCCCGGGTTCTGATTGCGACTCCACCCTGTATCTGTTGTTTTTGAGGTCCAGTATCAGGCTGTTCGCCAAGATGTCTGATGCGCGCTGCTCCAGTGTCGCACGCGGCGTTCCCTTGCTTCGTTTTGCCATATTACCAATTAGTTAGGGCGGTGTTTGCTTATAACCACGTCACGCGCATGCCAGGTGATGACCACGTGGGCAAAGGATGCGACTGATTTCACCGTCTCGGTCACGCGCAATGTGGCGGCCAGGACCAGCTACAGCTACATCCCAAGACCCGTTCTCAACCTGCTGGGGGATCCCAGGCACCTGACGTTCAAGATACGGGACGGGCAGGTATTGGTGACGGCTGGGAAGAAATAGCCAATTGGTTTTTGTCCCCGGCGTCGCGCCCATATTTGCAACGGTGCTCGAGGGGTGTCTGGCCCGCTCCGATACTTCAATTATAAACAGCTAAACCGCCACAAAGGCAATGCCTCTGATCAGCTCGGCCTTCAAGGTAGTCGACATGAAGCAGTCCCCGCCCCCGCTCATAATCGGCGAGCGGGTCAACGCCCAAGGATCCCGCAAGGCGAAGAGGATGGTGCTGGCCGACGACTACGAGGGGCTAGTCGGGCTGGCTCGCGAGCAGGCCGATGCCGGCGCCCACTGCCTAGACGTCTGCGTGGCCACCACCGAACGGGACGACGAGCTGGAGACCATGGTGGCGCTGGTCAAGAGGCTGAGCCTGGAGCTGGATACGCCGCTGGTGATAGACTCGACGGATCCGCTGGTGGTGGAGGCGGCCATACGGCAGATCCCCGGCAGGCCTGTCATAAACTCGATAAACCTGGAGGGCGACGGGAGCCGGTTCTCTGGCCTGGCCCCGGTGATGGCCAGATACGGCGTGCCCGCAGTGGCCATGTGCATAGGCCCCGGAGGCATGGCCAAGACCGCCGCTGAAAAGTTGGATACCGCAAGGCTCATGGTGGAGAGCGGCCGAGAATATGGCATACAAGAGTGGCAGTACGTGTTTGATCCGCTCACGTTCACGCTGGCCACCGGCCAGGAGGAGTTTGCCGACTCGGCTGTGCAGACCATACGGGGCATCGAGCTCATAAAGGCGGAGTTTCCACGCTCTTATACGGTGGTGGGGCTGAGCAACGTAAGCTTCGGGCTGGACCCATACCCCCGCCGCATAGTAAACTCGGTGTTTCTGTATCATGCCATACGGGCCGGGCTTGATTGTGTGATAGCAAACCCCCGCGACCTGATTCCGTACCCGGACGTGCCGGAGCGACTGCGGGACGCCGCCGGGAGTCTGATCTTCAACAAGAGTCCCGGCGCGCTCACGGCGCTGCTGGAAGGGTGCGCCGGCGCGGATACACAGGGGGGCGGCAGCGCCCCGAAACCGGCGGTAGACCCGTCTTGGCCCGCCGCAAGGCGCGCCAACTACCGGATCATAAACCAGCTAAAGGAAGGTATAGAGCGGGACGTGGTGCTGGCCATCGCCGACAACATAGAGAACCCCACCGTGCGCGACGACGGCCGCGCCGCCTCCATAGACATGGAACCCCGCCACACGCACGAGGCGGCCATCGCCACGCTGAACGGATCACTTCTCCCGGCCATGAAGACCGTGGGGGACATGTTCGGGGCCGGCGAGCTCATACTGCCCTTCGTGCTGAAGTCGGCCGAGTGCATGAAGGCGGCCGTCTCGGAGCTGGAAAAGTACCTGGTCAAAAAGGAGGGCGCCAGCAAGGGGAGGCTGGTGCTGGGCACCGTGTACGGAGACGTCCACGACATTGGAAAGAATTTGGTAAAGACAATATTCCAGAACAACGGCTACACCGTATACGACCTGGGAAAGCAGGTGCCGCTGCAAAAGTTCCTGGAAAAGATAGAGGAGGTGGACGCCGATGCCGTCGGCCTCTCGGCCCTGCTGGTTAACACGTCCCGGGAGATGAAGCATTTTGTGGACCATGCGCGGGAACGCGGCATGGACATCCCTATACTGTGCGGCGGCGCGGCCATAAACTCCAACTATATCAACCGGCTGGCCACCGACGGCGGCGTGTACGGGCCGGGCATGTTCTATTGCAAGGATATGTTCGACGGATTGAGCACAATGAACATGCTGATGACTGACCGCGCGGCGCTGCTCTCTGAGTGGCGCGACATGCTGGAAAACAGGCGGCGGCCCTCCGGGGGCACTCCTAGAGGCGGCCTGCCCCGCAGCAGCATCAAACCGGTGGCGCCGCCCCGGGTCGCGTACGGAACAACCATCATATCCGATATAGACTACAACATGGTCTGGAAGGCGGTGGACGAGAAGTCGCTCTTCAAGCTGGGCTGGGGCGTGCGTGGCCGCGCGGGCCAAAAACAAGAAGAGGATCACCAAAAAATATACCATACAATGAAGAACGTGGTTCAGGAGATATTCGAGCCGCAGATCATATATGGCTACTTTAGATGCCGCTCCCTAGGAGAGAGCCTGGAGGTGGAGGGCGACTCGGGTACCGTCGTCTTTGACTTTCCCAGGTCGCACCGACCTGATCATTTGTGCATCTCCGATTATTTCGGAAGTGAGGACGTGGTGGCGTTCCAGGCGTGCACAGCCGGGGCAGCCGCAAACCGCATAATATCGGAGTGGAGTGAGGCGGGAAGGATAGTCGACGCGTACTATCTGAACGGGCTGGCCACCGAGTTTGTGGAGGCGATGGCCAGCTGGACCAACCGTATGATACAGCGCCAGATGGGGCGGGAACAAGGATGCCTGCGGTATAGCTGGGGGTATCCGGACTGCCCCGACGTGGCTCAGCACCGCTTGGTGTGGGACATACTCAGGCCGGACAGGATTGGGATGAAGCTCACCCCGTCCGGTCAGATCACGCCGGACCTCTCGACGGTTGCCATCGTGGTGCACCATCCTGATGCAAAATACAGCAAATGACAGAGTCGCACATGCGGGTACGGCAGCCTGCAGGCTGTCCCGCCGCTCGCCGGAGCCGGCCAATCCAGAAGACCATCTCCCACAGAACGCGCCGTACAGCTAATCTATTAATACGTCCCAAAACCCAGTGGGGTCGGTGACCGGCTCGAAAATGGAATTTATACGGCATAGAAGCCTAGCCGAGAGCCGGATGCCGGATTCCGGTTGCCCACATTATGATCCCAATGTCGCAATTGCAACAATGCTAACGCCGCACCGGCGGCGTGTCCCGTATGCGGTGATTTTGCTTGCTGTGCCGCATGCGGCCATATAGGGGGCGGTTGTAGATCATGCAGACATACCAAGAATGGCTCGACGAATTTGTTGCGCTTCGCGACAAATCCGGAACCCCCTACACCAGGCGCGAGTACTTTGAGACATTCTTTAATGATGTAGATCCAAAAAAGGTATACGAGCAGGACGTGCAAGTTACCAAGCGTTTGGAGGATCAAGGAGTCATCGTGTATGAATAATGGCGACGCACCGGTCACTGCCTGCACGTTAGACCTCTTTCGGTTTGGCAACACTGCCAATGTCTGAAACTATGGTTTGTGATGTGAGCGCATGAAAAACCCGACCAGAAAGTCCGGAACGCTATGTCCGGCGCGCTGCCCGGCGGACCGCGCATCACCCCGAACGGACAAGCCCGAACAGCTGCCGGACAGCTAGGCGCGGGTGTCTCACCGCCAGCCGCAGGACCCTAGACATGCCGAATTCGGCCTTGACAAAATCAAGAAACTCATCGGCGCTCAGCTCCCGTATCGTATCCAGCTCCTCGTCCCACTGAGCGTCGGTGAGTGCAAGCCACCGATCCTGCACCCTGTACGCCGACTTTATACGCGACTCGACGGCCCGCCTCCATCCGGTCTCGTACGAGGCCAGCGACGCGGCCGACGCATCGCCGGAAGCGGCGGCGGCAGCGGTCTCTCCGGCCAGGCCACCGAACCGTATCGCATATCGGATGCCCTCCAGCACCAGCGGGTTGGCCTGCCCGGCGCTGTCCCCAGCCAGTATTACGTTGTCATACACGCTGCGCCTGCCTACTCCCCCGTTGGGTATCAGGCCATAGTGGTACTCGGCGACCTGAGTCTCCCCCAGGTCCCCCACCGGCCCCGTCTTGTCGCGCATCATACCATCCAACAGTGTCTTGGGATCCGCTACGCACTCGGGCTTCGCCACACCAACGCCTACCCTGACCAAGTCGCCGCCCACCGGAAACACCCATGCATAGCCCGCAGGCGAATACATGCTGCCCACCATCAGCCACCAAGTCTCCGGGTCTACGTTTGAGGCGTGCAGCTCGTACTCGGCCCCGGCTCCAAACCTTCGCCACGGCCCCGCCAGTCCCAGGCTTTGTGCCACCACCCCTGCAAAACCGCTAGCATCCACCACCACCCTGCCCCGAACCGAGAACCCCTCGGCCCCTTCCAGAAGCACACCCGAGCCGTCGCGGGTGGCAGAACGTATTGGTATCCCGGTGACTATGCTAGCACCGGCCCTCTCCGCCTCCGATGCCAACCACCGGTAGGTCTGCCGCACGTCCAATACCGCTGCCCGGCTGGCATGGTCCCGGACCACAACCTCGTTGTTCGGGGACACGAAGCCGTAGTTTTTAATCGGATTGTAGCATCTCCGAGGTATCCCGAACTCCGAGATGGAGCTGCTCCACGTTACCCCGCTGGTGCGCACCGTCGTTGCGATTTGTGGTTCCTTCTCCACTAGCAGCACCGAGGCGCCCGCACCAGCAGCCCGCTGGGCCGCCGATGAGCCGGCCGGGCCGCCGCCCACAACCACCACGTCGTAGGACTGGACCATCGCTCCGGCGCAGGTGTGCCCGAATATAGCGTTTGGGTGGATTCAGGCTTCATTCGGCTCGTCGCCATAGGCACCGGCCGCACCTCAGCAAAAAACCCAAGCACACAAAGCCCACCACGCCGCCTGCATACTCGGGTTAACGACTTTCGGCCCACTGGTTTGGACGAGAGAATTTGCCGATTTCAGTTATACCTTTTCAGTATGGGCAAAAAGCCAAACCGCCGCAGCTGCGCGCCGGCGCCCAAGGCGTGCGGGCATTCTTTGGAATAATTTCGAAGACGCGCACGGTCTGTCAAGCCTGGCCGCAGCCTGTGGCGGCAGCCTAGTATACGATCCAAATTAAAAACCATACAGCCCTTGCTGGCTGGCCGCGGCCACCCCGCAGACGATACTGCCGGCGTGGTTGCATCGTTCCGAGCGGCTCCCGCACCGGTCCTTCATGGCGTGGGGGATCCTGAGCACCCCGATAACGCTCTTGACGCGCATGCCGATCCCGAACCGAGTCAGAACTGCCGCGCCACTCCACCCAAGGTATTTAATCACCAACCATTCAGTATGGGCGTTGTTCTTTACAGTGGCGCAAGCCAACGCTGCACTCCCCGATGTGATCAAAAAATTCGAGATGGCATTAGCAAAGAAGAACAGCGTTGCCAAAGCCCAGGCGGAATTGGAGGCCACCGTCGCCGACTCGCTGGAGCGGTACATGGCAGCAAAGCGCCGACTGAATGCGGCCGTCACCCAGTTCTACGCCGCCGTTGAGACGCTGGAGGAGACCGGCGTTGCGGTAAAGAGCATAGAGCAGGGACTGCTGGATTTCCCAGCCAAGATGTTCGACGGCGAGGTCTGGCTATGCTGGAAGTATGGTGAGGATTCCATTGCGTTCTGGCACGAGAAGGACAGCGGCTTTGCCGCCAGAAAGCCACTGGCAATCGATGCCGAGTCGCTGGTGTGAATGCGCTGAGCAGCCCGCATGGTTCGGCCTGCTGGCGCGGCTTTGGGTTACGGAACACACTACGGGGTCCGGCCTGCTCGCTCGCATGGGTGTGCGCCCTGAAGACTCTGCCACATCCGGAGGGTGGACGTTTCTGCCCCGCACATGTGCCGGTATGTGGCATGCCGCCGCATCTTATTTCACAGCAGGGCAACGGCTAAATCTGTCGCGCCCAAACGCGGCCCTATGGGCACGCGCGGCGGTATGGCAGATGGTGGAGCAGTTATTTGCCCCATGCCAATGAGCAATATCGGCGACGCCGGCCAGGGACCCGGGCAAGACGCGCATTTCGGATTGGTAGCGTACGGCACCTTCGCCGGAATAGCAGGGGTGGATGCTTGAGATGCAGGCCGGGCGCCGACGCTCCTGGCCGGCGGTACCATTCTGTCCCGGCTCTGGCCTGAGAGGTAGTCGCCCGGATCCCGCGCCGGCCCGCACGCGTGGCGGCGAGGCGGCCCGGGATCCGGCTGCCGGGCCCACCCAAGAGGACCGGCGGTCCGGAGCTGACGCATGATGTGGGTCTGGTTTCGGGCCGTGCGCATCAGGTTTCTGCTGTCGTCGGTCATAGCCGCGACGCTGGGGACTGCCGTCGCGTGGAACACCCACGGCGCCATAACCATACAGGACTGGGCGGTGGTGGTGGTTGGGGTGGCCGCCCTGCACGCCAGTGTGGACCTGCTGAACGACTACCGCGACTACCGGCGGGGCATAGATACCCGCACCCGCCGTACCGGCATGAGCGGCGGGAGTGGCGTGCTTCCGGAGGGACTGCTGCGGCCCGAGCAGGTGCGCCGGGCCGGCATCATATGCCTGTGCGCGGGGGCGGCTATAGGCTCCTACTACACCTACACTCACGGCGCGATAGTAGGCATAATACTGGGCTTTGCGGTGCTCTCCATCTATTTTTACTCCACCAGGATAGTGGACTGGGGGCTGGGAGAGGTCTTCGTGGGGATAAAGGGCGGCCTGATAGTGCTGGGCTCCCACTACATCCAGACGGCCCACCTGGGTCTGGAGGCCGCCTTGGCGGGCGCGGCGGCCGGCGCCCTCTCCGCCCTGGTACTCTTCGTGGCCTCGTTTCCCGACCGGGAGGCCGACAGGGCGGGGGGCCGGCGCACCATAGTGATACGGCTGGGCCCCGAGAGGGCCGCCCGACTCTACTGGGCATTTCCGGGAGTCTTCGTCTGCATCATACTGTACGGGGTGATATCGGGGACGTTTCCGTGGATGGCGGCCGTCTCGCTGGCGGCGCTGCCCCTGGCCGTCCGGGCCGGCCTGGGCATGATGCGCCGACATATGGAGCCCTACGCCCACATGCGGGGCACCCTGTTGTACTCCCGGATCTCCGGGCTGCTGCTGGTGGCCGGGTTTGCGGCGGCTACACCCGCCACAGCCGGGGCCGTATAAAGCGCAGCTTCCTGTCTGCCACCAGCGCCTGCCAGTCGATGCACGCAAACAGGAGGACTGTCCCCACCCCGGCGGCGTCGGCCACCAGTATCCCCACGTACCTCTCCTCGAAGAGCTGCAGGAACGGCACCAGCACTATGCGGCTGGCGGTTATCATGATATAGTATGAGAGCATCCGGCCGCACCAGAATCCCAGGTACAGGCCCACCCCCCGGGCGCGCATCAGGCCGTACGCCACGAAGAGCATGTTGCTGGGCAGCGGGGTGGCCGCGAACAGGAACGAGGCCAGGGCATACCCGTACCGCCGGCCGAGCAGCGCCCTGTTCACCATATCCAGGCCGGCGCGCCTCCTCTCCCCGGCGAACCGCCGGAATATCCCGCTGTACCTAAGCAGTATGGCCCTGCCCAGCGTGGCGCCGGTGGCGCCGGTGGCGGCCAGCAGCAGCGGATCAAGGCCGGCGTCGGCGGCATGGAACGACGCCAGCACTATCCAGGTGGGCGGCATCAGAAGCGGGGCGGCGTTAAGGGCCACCAGCAGGGCGAATATGCCCACATACGAGTACTCGGCGAATATATCAAGAATGTCGGCCAAACGCCGCCCGAATCACTGGGTCACCCACTCGTAGCCGCGCCTCTCCAGCTCCTCTGCCAGCGAGGCGTCACCGCTCCGGAGAACCTTGCCCTTTGCAAAGACATGGACGTGGTCCAGCTTCTTGAGGAACTTGAGAATCCTGGCGTAGTGGGTTATTACAATCACGGTGGCGTCGCTCACCGAGACGTCGCTGATGGCCTTGGCCACCGACTTTACCGCGTCGATGTCAAGGCCCGAATCCGGCTCGTCCAGCAGCGATATCCTGGGCTTGAGAACGGCCATCTGCAGGACCTCCGAGCGCTTCTTCTCCCCGCCGGAGAATCCCTCGTTGAGGTACCGGCTCAGGAACTCCCCGTCCAGGCCCACCTTCTCCAGGTTGCCGCGCAGGTACTTTTGGAACTCGCGCACCGTAATGAAGACCTCCCTGTCCTCGCCCTGCATCGCCTTGCTCAGCGAGTTGTATGACGTCCGCAGAAAGTGCGAGAACCCCACACCCGAGACCTCGGTGGGATACTGGAACCCCAAAAACAGCCCCCTGCGGGCCCGCTCGTCGGTGGTCATCTCCAGGATGCTCTCACCATCCAGGCGTATGTCGCCGGAGGTCACCTCATACTTGGGGTGCGCCAGCAAGGTGTACGCCAGGGTGGACTTGCCCGAACCGTTGGGGCCCATTATGGCGTGGACCTCGCCGGGGCCGGTGCTCAGATTCACGCCGTTGAGTATCTGCTTGCCGTCGCGTCGGACATGCAGGTCTATGATATCGAGCCTAGCCAAGCATGTGGACCGCCACTCCACCATATAAAATGCCTGCGAAATTTAGCGGGAGCTAACGCAGAGCCCCCGCTCACCGGGCGGTCGGCTTCAGGGTCAGCGCGATATCATACGCGGCGAATATCTCCTTGCAACGGTTCCGGGCGGTCACCTCGGTCACCCCGGCAGCCTCGGCTATGTCCCTCTGCATGTTGTCGTGGCCCAGCAGTATGCACGCCATGAACAGGTAGGCCGCCGCTATGCCATGCGGGTCGCGGCCGCTCAGTATCGTCTCGTTCTGGGTGCGGTCGGCCAGCAGCAGGGCCAGCCTCTCGGCGCGCACGTCGGTCTCGGATATGTTGGATATCTTGGAGATGTACTTGGTCATCGGCATGGGCATGCTGCGCGGGCTGCCTGTCTCCATCACCATCATGCGATAGTACTTGGAGGCCAGCCTGGTCTTGGAGCGCACCTCCTTGGGCGGGCATATGCGGCCCACTATCTCCGATATGGAGCGTACCACGTCGCACTGCTTGCAGGCCATGTATACGACGGCCGCGGTCACTCCGGTGGTGGACTTGCCCCGGAGGTCCATGCGGTTGTTCATCCTGCGGTACAGGATGGATGCCGTCTCCAGTACATTCTTGCGAAGGTCCAGCGCGTTGCACGCATCGGTTATGCTGACCAGCGCCGCCGAGACGCGGCGGTCCTTGGCCCCCGAGACGCGCACCCGCTGCTGCCAGCGGCGTATGCCCTTCATCTGGGCCCGCACGGTCCTGTCCAAGGGCTTGCCGTTGTAGTCAAAGGATCCTTCGCCTATGGTGGTGGCCAGGCCCATGTCGTGTTGGGCGTACGTGTTGGGGCCCGATGCCCGCACATTCTTGGATGTCGTGCCGTCCAGGGAGAACGGGGCCGGCCCGGTGTCGGCGGGTGCCTCCCGCACCACTATTCCGCAATGGGAACAGACCAGTTCGCCGCTCTGATAGTCATCCACCAAGAGCGCCCGACACTCACGGCAGTTGCTGAACTTGTGCATCATGGCTTCCGCCTCCCGACGGCGCCCACCGATACCCCCAGATACCTGCCTATGTTGTTCGTCAGGGACTCGGCCGAGGCATAGGGCGCCCTCACGGGGCCTATCAGCTCTCTGATGCGGACGATGCGGCGCCCCCTGCTATTGCATAGTATGTCGCCCTCGGCGGCGGCGCCGGTCAGCCGCACTATCACCCGGCCGCTTCCGGCCACGTGCAGGATGGTACCCATCTCCTTCATGGTACGGCGGAGTGTCTGCTGCAATACAAACTATGACGTTTGATCTTGTTGACACACGGCGTCACTTTTTTTTACCCGCGCGGGTAACCCGGGCAAGCTTGGGCGCGATCCTGTACAGCATGCGGGTCTTGGGGGCGGTCTTGGTGACTGCCACGTATCCGGACTTGGTATAGGGCCGCCGCGGGTGCCGGGCGCCCTCCTTGGTCTCGGCGACCGAGAATCCGGCCATCTCCACGGCCTTGGTTAGGTTCTCAAGGGTGGGATCGGGGATGCACACCTCCCTACCCAGTCGCCGGCCCCGGGAGCGGGTGAGCACCCTATTGAAGTAGTCCAGCCACACTATCACGCAGTCGTACTCCTTCATGGTCGCGGTTTGGCGCAGAGCATCTTTAAGGATTTGGACGGCGGATCTGGTGCGCCCATCGTCGGCGCGGACTACGTGTGAAAGCCGATCCCGAACCGCGGGAGGCTTTCATGCCCATATCCCCGGCTAGCCATACCCGGTATTGCCGCCGTTTAGTCCGGCAGCCACCGCGTGGAGTCGGTACCGCGCGTCGGCATGTTCGGTGCCGTGTACGATTCCGCTGCCCAGGTCTGTAAAGGCCGAAGCCCCGCTCCGCGCCACCTTTTGTTTTTGCGCGGGCGCCAGGCTGAGCTGTCGGGCGCGGTGTTGCCGGCCAATAGTCGCGCGCCAAAAAGATGCATGCTGCCGTCCTGGTATGGATCCTCCGGCGGCCTGGAGGCGGTATCTGATACAGCCCGGCGGCGCCTGAACACCATCCGGATAATGCCATCTTTGCGGAGCGGACACCACTCCGTTGCTCCGGTTTGCGGTCCGGCATGGTCCGCCACCACAGAATGATAAAAAATGGCCGTCTCTGTTCTGGTATGCCCGCCGTTACCCGCCCTGCTTGCGCGCCCTTGTGGCGGCAGCGGATCCGGGCCAGCGCATGTCGGTCCTTGTCATGATGCGGCGCATCGAGCCAGGAGTGATCTCTACGTTAAATCTTGCCGAGACGTGGCTGGTCACCACCCGGGATGTCCAGTCATCAGAGTCCAAGCCGTAGTGCCGGGGCGACTTTTTCATGTCCCGCTCCAGTTCCTGCAGCTGTTTTGCCGTGAACTTGGGCGGGCGCCCCTGACGCACCTTGTAGTTGGTGCCCGGGCCCCGCTCAATCATGCGGCGAAGCCAGTTCATGACCGTGCCGGGATGTATGGACAGCTCGTCGGCGATCTCGCCTATGGTGCTGCCGTCCTTTCGCATGATGGCTGCATCATAGTGGCGCCGGTACCGCTCGTCGGTCTCCTTGGAGCGCATCGACACCAAGCGCCTCTTGGGTATGCCGGGTAGAAAGTCCTTTTTTGTAGGTATTACGTACGATTCCATGTGTTGTCCCCCGGTGCTGTGGTTGATAAAAGTTTTGGTCAATCTCCGCTCGCAAAATTGAGATGTGGTCGCGCGATGCAAGCTGTCCTGCGTATGTTGCGCTGCCTTTTGCCGTCCGCACACGCCCCGCCGTCCGGAGTCTGAGGCCGGCGGTCTGCTCTTGTAGCCGCGGCATTTCCGTACGGCATGACGCAAAATCGCGCCTGAATGAGAAACTCACCCCCCAGCCGGTCTTGAAACTACCAAGCAACCTGAGGTGTATCAAATTCACCATGCACGAGCGCATGCGGTTGACAGGCCCCAAGACCGGTTCGGTGAGCCTGACCGTTCAAACTTTACAAGGGGACGGCGCAGGTCCGCCTGACAAATGCTAACCGGCATATTCATGGTGCGGGTACCGAAAGGGGGAGCACATGCGCCGCACCATATGCTGTGACGGTTACAAGACACATGTCAACTGCGACCTGAACACGTCGGCGTGCATCTTACAGCTGGAGCCGCTAGAGGATCTCTGCAGGAACACCGGCGGGAAGGCCGCAGTCCGGGTAGTGGCGCGTTTTGGAGTGATATGTGCCGGCGGCCGCATGTCCGGGCCGGAAATGTGGCCCAATTATGCGCGGATATTCTGGATGGAGGATATGCATGATCTCTCTAGTTGATCGGCTCCAGCGAACCGCGGCCGGTGTCGTACGAGAGTGTGGCCTGCCATGCGTCGACGGGGATGGCCCATATGTGGTAGCGGCCGGCGGCTAGATCGCCGTTCTCATCCAGCGCAAGTCCGCCGATCAGGCCCTGCTGGTCGGCTGCCACCAGCGGCATCAGCTCGGCCAGCAGATCCGCATTAGTGGAGCCGTCCGTCTCGGTGATGGTGTGGGCCAGCAGCTGGGCCGAATCATACATGGCATAGATTCCCGCGTGCGGCTCAAACCCGGTGGCCCCCCTCACGTACGCCTCCAGGCTGGGGGCCTGCGTGAGGGGGGCATGGGCGGCCACTGTAAATCCCAGGTTCCGGGCCGAGATCGCCGCCGCCGAGCCGGGCAGCAGATCTGGAAGCGTGCCGTCACGCGACACGCCGTACCACCTGGCATCCTCCAGGCTGCGGTGCAGGCTGGCGGCCTGTAGCACCGTCCCGGTGTGCTCAAAGCCGGCCATCAACACTCCCACCGGGCCGGCGCGGCCGCCGGCCAGATGGGCCACCACCCCCTCCAGCAGTGCCTCGTCGGGCGGCGCACCCGCGTCATACACGAACAGGGACGTCCCCGCGCCAGTGAACGCGGCCGAGACGTTGGCTGCCAGAGCCGAGCCGCGGATGTCGTCGGGGTATATCACGACCAGTTCCTGGATGCCGTCCAGGTCCATTACGGCGGCCAGCGCTTCGACCTGGCCCCCATGTCCGGGCGAGAGTTGGAAGATACTGTCGGGGTATGTCCGGGGCCAGTCAGAGCAGCAGCTCAGCAGCATCATGCCGTACTCGGCGGCGACGGGGCGCACCGCCTCCAGCGACTCCCCATCCGGCGGTCCCAGTACCAGGCCTATTCCCAAGCCGTTGAGTGACGCCAGCGCCCCGGCAGCCCGTATGGGATCCGCCGCAGTATCGGCCACCACCGTGGCCAGGCGCCATGGCTCCCCCACCTCGGCCAGCTGCTCGTTGTGCGTAGAGATGGCCCGGTGGGCAGCGTGCACATGCGCCACCCCGTACGGTGCCTGATCCCCGGTGACGGGTACTGCCACGCCCAAGCGTACTATGGCGATGTGCCCCCTGGACGGCTCGTATGCCGCATCGCGCACCCACCCCCCTCCGTGCAGTCTCCACAGGTCGTACGAGGCCGAGGCCAGATCCCCGTTCGCGTCCAGTGTTGTGCGGTCCAGCACCAGGCCCGGCCCGGCGGCCACGCCGGGAAGCACCGCCCTGATCAGCTCCTGGTCCTGGCCGCTGCCAAACTCCGATATGCTCAAGAGCGTCCGGCTGGCCACCCGCGCCGCATCCATGGCGCCCAGCGTCGTTACCGGCACCGGGGAGCCATACATGGAGGCCAGCGGGGCCGAAACCAGCTGGGCCGGACCGCCGTCGGATGTCGATTGAACCACAACCACAAACGGGGCGTTACCGGCCAACCGCTCTGCGCCGCCCAGCTCAAAGCGGAGCACGTCTCCGCCGGCGCCGTACCGCCGGACATCGTCCTGTATGGCGTAGGACGCGGCTGCCATTATGTCGGCGGCGGCGCCGATCAGTATAATTCCGGTCCCAGACTCCCCGTGCCGCCCGGCCATCCCCCAGACGACCCCGGCCACCTGGTGCGCCAGGGTGGCATGCTGCGTGTCGTCCTCGTCGTACTCTATGGACTCCACCTCGCCGGCAAACCCGGCGGTGATACTATCCAGCAGGGCGGCATGCCCGCTTCCGTACAGGACCACCACCCCGCTCACGCCGTCCCTCTCCAGGGTATGGACGAGCGCCTCCGCCAGCCGCGAGTCCGGGGTCGCCAAGCGGAATAGGCTGTCGCCGCGCTTTGCCAGTGCGTCGGACGTAGACGCCGTGCCCAAGACTATGAGTCCGTTGGCGTCGGCATACTCGGCGGCCTGCGCCGTGGCGTTCTCACCGGCGTGCACCACCACCAGCCCTATGCCCATGTCGGCAAACCGCTCCATCATGGTTTGGACGGGGCCGGAGTCCTGCACCACCACCTCGGTGGACGAGGCAGTCCCGTCGGCGGCCAGTCCCAGCCTGACGGCGGATATGGCCGGACCCGCGTCGTGCCCGTGCACCAGAAGCCCAAACGGTTCCACGTCGGTCACAAGACCCTGGCCGGGGCCGTACCGGTACGACGCCACCGGCACCTCCCCCACTTCCAGGATTCCCGTCTGCTCGTATACCGGCATGTTGTGGACGGCCGTCTTCACCCACTGGCCGCCGCGCACCGACATTATGTCGTGGGCTGGCGACTCCAGCTTCCCCCATGCGTCCAATCCCAAGTATCCGGACGCTCCGTATATCTGGTCGGCCAGGGAGCGTATCTTCCCCTGCAGGACGGCCGGATCCGCAACCGCGCCGATGGACCCGCCGGAGTCCAGCTGCGCCAAGGCCGCCACGTATACGGCGTCGTACGCCGAGTATGATCCCGGAGAGGGCCACTCCCCGGCCGCCTCCAGCGCCTTGGCCCCCAGCACGGCGGTCAGCGGACTGGGATGGGCCCCGTACGCGGGAGCCGAGTACCCCACCTCGCCGGCAAACGCCGTCCCCGGACCGTCGGCCAGCCGGTGTGTGTATACGCCAAACCACTGCGGTATGCCCAGTGCAACATCCGGCGATGCCGCCTCCAGTATGGCCGGCGCATCGGCGGGGTTCGTCAGCAGTACTCCCAGCCGGACGCCGGGGCTGGCCAGCAGATTCTCGACCACCACGCTGGACACCCGCAGCGCCACCTGGTCTGCGGACTCATCTGGGCCGTATGCCACCCCGGCGTCGACGGCCGAGCGGGCTTCCGCTCTTATCTTGTCCATCTTGGCGCCGCCGGCCGCGTCATCCGTATACACGGGAATTATACGGTTCACCTCCCGATGTCCCATCAGCGACAGTACCGCCGACAGGGCATCGGATTCGTCCGGTACGAGGGCAAACGAGCTAGGGTCCACCAGTGGAGATTCATTCCCGTACGGGGTACAGCAAGCCACCACCAGCATCTCACCGCCGGCTGCCCGCTTTGCCCCCAGTATCCCTCCTGGACCCACCGCCACGGCTATTCCGGCCTCGTCCAGCTCCAGCAGGGATACAAGCATGTCATCACCCTCCCGCACCACTATGTCCACGGCCCGGGGCGGGACCACTCCTGCCAGATCATCGTTCAGCTGCTCGACGGCCAGCCGGGCCATGGCCACCATGTCCCCGCTCCCGGGCGGCGCCACCACCCCCACACGAATGAGTATCCGGGCCTCGAGCAGCTGCGGTGCATTGGGAACGTCCGCCGAGGCGACGGCGCCCTCCGCCAGTCTGACCCATACCGACTCGGCCCCCCGCAGCGCTGCCAGAGACTCCTCGTTCAAATCAAACATGATGCGGTCTGATCTCACGCTCACGAACTCGTCCGGAGTCAGGGCGGTGGAATACTCGCCGGCCTGGACGTGGATGCGGTTTGCGTATATGCCGTAGACATCCAGGGGCGAGTCGAACACCAAGGTCAGCAGGCCGGCCGACGGATCCAGATCCGCCGACTCCAAGTGAGGCTGCGCGTGGGCCGCCCCGGCCAGCGCGCCTCCGGCCAGCGCCAAGACCGCCAGCACCAGTATCCGCATGGCATGTCCTCATGCAATCCATATTTAATCGGAATTTGGGGGTTGTTAGTACGGCCACGCGTCCCCCCTCACGATGCTGCCATGTCGGATTACAAGGTGCTGCGCGCGTCACGCTCACGGCTGCGCGCGTCACGCTCACGGCCGCGCGCCCATGGCTCTAATAAGCAATTATAAGCATACCAAACACTATGCTGCGCGTGATCGGAGCCTCCATGGGCCACCGTCTGGTCCTGACCAGTTTTGGCGAGAGCCACGGAGGATGCATAGGGGCGCTCCTGACCGGGTGTCCCGCGGGCCTGGAGATCTCCATATCCGACATACAACCCATGCTGGACAGGCGGCGGCCCGGCCAGTCATCCATAACTACCCAGAGGAAGGAGACCGACAGGGTGGAGATAATCACCGGCACGTACCGGGGCAGGACCACCGGAGCCCCCATCACCATGACCATCCGCAACTCCGACCAGCGATCTGCCGACTACGACGACTTGGAGCATGTGCCCCGGCCCGGCCACTCGGACTACCCCGCCGGCATAAGGTACGGCGGCCACAACGACCCGCGCGGCGGCGGCATCTTCTCGGGCAGGCTGACGGCCACCCAGGTCATGGCGGGCGCAATAGCCCGCAAGCTACTGGATCATATGATGGGCATCCGCATCGCCTCATATACGGCGTCCATCGGGAGCGTTGACGCACATATAGACGGCATGCCCTCTGAGGACTCGATATACGGCAACGACGTCCGCTGCCCCGACACGGAGGCGGCCGCCGACATGAAAGACGAGATAGTGCGGGCTCGGGGAAGCGGCGACACGCTGGGCGGCGTGATACAGTCGGTGGCATCGGGGGTCCCCCCCGGCCTGGGCGAGCCCATATACAACTCGCTGGAGTCGGACCTGGCCGCGGCGGCGTTCTCCATACCCTCGGTCAAGGGAGTGGAGTTCGGCTCTGGATTTGCGGGGGCGCGTAGCCGGGGATCCGCAAACAACGATCCCTACACCGTGCAGGACGGAACCGTGCGCACCACCTCCAACAACTCCGGCGGCATACTGGGCGGGCTATCCACCGGGATGGATATCACGATGAGGGTGGCCTTCAAGCCGGCCTCCTCCATAGCCATTCCGCAAAGGTCGGTGGACACCCGCACCATGTCCGGCACCACCCTGCGCGTCCGGGGACGCCACGACCCCTGCGTGGTGCCCAGGGCTCCCCCCGTGGTGGATTCAATGATGGCCCTGGTCCTGGCCGACCACGCCATACTACAGGGTATGATCGGGCCGGTGGTACCATGAGCGATCCGACTGCCCGCATGAAGGAGTTGCGCCAGCGCATGGACGAGATCACCTTATCCATGATGCGGCTGCTAAGGGAGCGTATCGACACATCAACGCGCATAGGGGAACTGAAGCGGCTGCATAACATGCCGATCATAGACGAGGCCCGCGAAGATGAGATCCGGAAGATGGCGATGGAGACCGCCGACCGGGAGGGCATTGCCCGGGACGTGGCCGCGCGCTTCGTGAACCGCCTGCTGAACAAGTCTGCCGCGTTGCAGTCGGGGGACAGCCCCACACACCTGGCCATATTCGCCCGGGCCAAGGCCATGGAGCAGGAGGGCCACTCCATCATACACATGGAGGTAGGCGAGCCGGACTTTGAGCCCCCCCAGGCGGCCGGCCGGGCGCTGCTGGAAGGCTTCCGCGCCGGCCACACCAAGTACGGCCTGCCGGCCGGCGACGCCCGGCTGCGGGACGCCCTGGCCGAGGATATACGCCGCAGGTACGGCGTGGCATCCTCGGCAGAGGGGATAATGGTGACCCCGGGGGCACGCTTTGCGGTCTTTGCCGGAATAACCACGCTCCTCTACCCCGGCGACGAGATCATACTGATCGAGCCGGCCTGGCCCGCATACCGGGAGGCGGCCATATACCACGGCGTCAAGCCCCGCATCATACACACCACCCTGGAGGGCGGCTGGGAGCCATCCATGGAGGATCTGGAGAGGGCCGTGGCGCCCCAGACCAAGATGATCGTTCTGTCGTACCCGTCCAACCCCACCGGCAAGATACTCCCCCGGCGGCTGCTGGATGATATAATGGACTTTGCCGCCCGACGCGACCTGTACGTCCTCAGCGACGAGATATACCGCGACTACACCATGCGGGGGAATTACCGCAGCGTGCTGGAGTACTCGTACCCCAAGAGTATCGTAACCCAGTCGTTCTCAAAATCCCACGCCCTGATGGGCTTCCGCATTGGGTATGCGGCCGCCGCCCCCGACACCATACGGAGGATGACGGCCGCCTCGGCGCTCTGCCTGACCGGGGTGGCCGGCGTCATACAGTATGCAGCCCTCAAGTCCCTCCGGTATGACACAACCCCGAACGTGGAGGCCATGCGGGAGAGGCTGGCAATAGTATCGAAGGTGGCCAAGCGGGCCGGGCTGGAGTTTGCAGAACCGGACGGCGCCATGTACGTCTTTGCCCGCGTGCCGGGGGCCGACGGCATGGACGTGGTGGAGAGATGCTTGGAGAGGGGGCTGGCCCTGGCTCCGGGATCCGGATTCGGCCACTATCCGGAGTTTGTGAGGATATCTGCCGGAACGGGCCAGGTCGAAAGCGGAATGAATATACTGTATGACACGATGAGAGAGCACACATGGAAAAAATAACCGTTATCGGAGCCGGCGGCCACATGGGCAGGTGGTTCTCAAAGTATTTCGTGGATGCCGGGTACGCCGTGACCGGTTTTGACACCGAGGCCGACGTCGATTCCAAGGGCGTGGAGGTGGCATCCTCGCTGGTGGGCGGAATACTCCGGGCCGACTATGTACTGCTGTGCACGCCCACCCGGAGGACGCCCGAGATAATCCGGCTCATAGCAAAAGAGATGAGGCGGGGGGCGTACCTCATAGACATATCCTCGGAGAAGTCAAAGGTGATAAGCTCCCTCTCCCGCATACCCGCCAAGATAAACCCCCTGTGCATACACCCCATGTTCGGCCCGGGCATACGTAGCCTCAAGAAGCGGAACATCATATCCATACCCGTCCGGGACGCCAAGACGGAGCTGGCAGTGGCCAAAAAGCTCTTCCCGGGGGCCAACTTCGTCACCATAGATGCCGCCGAGCACGACAAAAAGATAGCCACCATACTGGGGCTGCCCCACCTGATCAACCTGTGCTTTGCCAGCGTCACATCCAAGACCAGCCGCAGCCATCTCACCGAGAAGATGTCCGGCCCCACCTACAAGATACAGAGGACGCTGGCCGAGGGCATCATGTCCGAGTCCCCGGACCTAATCGAGACCATAATATCCAACCCCGACATGAGAAGGCACGCCGAGGACCTCTGGAAGGACATAGGCCGGCTGCTGACCGCCATACAGGAGTCCAAGACCGAGGACGTGCTGGCGTACGTGCGCGCCTGCCGGGAGAGGCTGGAGGAGGGCTCCGACCTGAGCGCATCCTACAAGAAGATGGTAAGGATGGCCAGCACCATAGACTGATGCGCGCCGCCACCGCCTTTGTGTACCATAATGGCCGGGTGCTGCTGCTGCGGCGCAGCCGCCTCATGAGGAGCATGCCCGGACTGTGGGCGGCCGTCAGCGGGGTGGTGGAAGGCTCAGAAGACATACTGGAGAGGGCCCGCACAGAGATATACGAGGAGACCGGCATGGACAACGTGCGGCCCTTGGCGTCGTGCGCCCCCGTAGTGATACCGCACCATGACATAGTGGTGCACCCGTTCCTCTTCGGGGCGCACGATACTGTGGTGCGGCTCAACTGGGAGAACGATCTGTATACGTGGATACGGCCCGCCGACATGGTTCGATACAGGACAGTCCCATATCTGGGGGTGATGCTATTCTGTCTGCTCGGCAGAGTAGGCGCGCTGTCCGGGCAGCATGACATAGACGCAGGCCCCGCCGCACATCGTGCAGGGAACGTTGTTTCCCGGGTGCTGGCCGGTGCGGGAGTGTATGCGGGCGGCCTTTTCGGGGTCGATGGATAGGGCCAGCTGCTGCTCCCAGTCCAGGGAGCGGCGCGCCCGGCTCATCGCCATGTCCCATTTTATGGCCTTGTCCCGTATCTTTACCAGATCGGCGGCGTGCGCCGCTATGCGATACGCTATGAGCCCGTCCTTCACCTCGGCGGCGTCGGGCAGGGCCAGGTGCTCGGAGGGCGTCAAATAGCAGAGCAGGTCCACTCCCTCGGCGGCGGAGACGGCCGCGCCGATGGCGCTGGCTATGTGATCGTGCCCCGAGGCCACGTCGGTAACCAGCGGCCCCAGCACATAGTATGGGACGTCCCCTATCATGGACTTGGCCAAGCGGACGTTGGCAGCCACCTCATTGAGTGGCACATGGCCGGGCCCCTCCACCATCACCTGTATGCCGTTCTGGTGGGCGCGCCGCGTCAGTTTGGCGACGTTGATCATCTCCTGCACCTGCAGCGTGTCGTGCGAGTCCAGAATGGAGCCGGGCCGCAGCGCGTCGCCCAGACTGAATGTAATATCGTACTTGGCGGCCACCTCCATCATATAGTCATAGTGGGTGTAGTAGGGGTTCTCCTTGTCGTGGTGCAGCATCCAGGCAGCCGTTATGGTCCCCCCCTTGCTGACCACCCCCGCATGCCGCTTGGTGTCCATTATCTGCCGGGCTATGTCCTTGGTTATGCCGCAGTGTACGGTGGTGTAGTCTACGCCGTCTTTGGCGTTGTTCTCAAATGCGTTCAGAAAGTCGTCCTCGGTCAGGGCCATGGGGCTGCGGTACTTTTTGATGGCGTAGTTGTAGGCCTCGTATATGGGGACAGTCCCGAACGTGATGGGAGCCTCGGCCAGCAGCGTGCGGCGTATGTGTCCCACGTCCCCTCCGTCGCTCAGGTCCATGATGGTGTCTGCGTGGTACTTGACGGCGGTGTGTGCCTTGAGGACCTCCTCGTCCAGATCCTCGTGTAGGGTGGAGGTGCCTATGTTGACGTTCACCTTGGTCTTGAGGCCGCGGCCTATTCCCACGTTGTGGATGGTCTGGGGGCGCGCGTTGTTGGATGGGATTATGATGGATCCGGAGGCCATGCGCCGGGCCAGCCACTCCACCTCGACGTCCTCGTCCCGGGCCACCTGCTTCATCTGCTCGGTGATGTGGCCGGCGCGGGCCTCGGTCATCTGGGTCATGCGGTATGGTTGGGGGCCGCCTGATTTAAACAGTATGCGGGGCGGGCGTGTGTTTTTTGGTGTGTGCCGGCCGCCGCATACGCAAACGCGTGCCAACGATCCTTAAGGTCGGCCAAGGCCGTACCATGCTGTACACCGGGCATTACCAAAGTTGATCAGCTTGTGAATCCATACTGTACGGTACACAGACGAGAAGCCCGAATTGGTATCGAGACCACCTGCCAAGACGCCGCAATATGCTTGACAGATCCAGAACGGTCAGACCACCACCGTCGACAAGACCATGCAGATATTACGGAGTGGAATGGGGGCTCATGCAAGCGACGTTTTGCCAAAGGTTCCAAGTCTGCCGTTTTACTTGTAGTGTTCTTTGGAAAGGCCACGAATATAGACCAGTTATTGCGATGTGCGAACAAACCGCCACAAAACACCCGCTGGATATCCTTCGGCGGTTCTGTAGGTATGCAGAGCATTCTATACAGTGTGGTCCACCCCATGATATTTAGGATCGTCTTGCACTTGGCAGGCGGGAAGGATCCCCACTCTACAGGCTTTGTAAAATTTCTAGACAGTATTGTGGAATTTGCCAAACCGCGGGCACGGAATTTGTATTATAGAGTAGATATGCATGCCAGAGCGTCTCTGCTGTGTTTTTTGGCTGCTTATCAAATTGCATATCTTATGGAAATAGTGGATCTGCAGATGAATTTTTGTATTTTTGTACAGCTTGCCAGCTCTTGCCATGTACACCGTATCGGATTGGAGCATGTGCGCGGTTTTTGATAAAAATATTGGAGTTCAATTTCTCCTACATTCATTTTACGCACTCGCCGTATGGGCAGCATAAAGCCCGGGTATCTTCTTCAGGTTGCCCAACTATTCCCGTACCGTAGCGGTCATGGTATGGTTATGCAAGCGTCGATCAATATTATTCTTGGTTTGACAAGTTGTCCTGAATTTTCAATCGCAGTATGGCGGAAACGCAGCAATCGCAACGTCGGCCGCAAACCGCTGCCCCGACTCCCTTTGGAGACGGGCGGCTCTCCTTCCCCGCATCAGGTCTTGGTCTCTTACAGGTACTTCATTTATCACTACGCACCAAGACCCCTATCCCACATTTCGAACACAGGATCCTGTTTAATAGAGGCGCAACGGGGCCAAACGCGTGGAGTCGATTCTGTTTCCATTCGATCCCGGCCTGGGATATCTGGGACTGGGACTGCTGAGCTTCTTCGGCTCCCTGGTGCCGTTCATCCCCGTGCCCTCCTTTATCCTGCTGGCGACCATGTCGGTGGGTGACACCTTCAACCTGCACGTGTTGGCCCTGCTCTCGGCGGTTACGGCTGCTGGGGCCAAGCAGATAATATTCTATGCCAGCTACGGCGGGCGGCGCATCATAGGCGACAAGACCCGCCGCCGGATGCTGCCCTTCCAGCGGCTGGTGAGGCGGTACGGCGCCGCCGCCGCCTTCACCGCGGCGGCCACCCCCATCCCCGACGACCTGGTGTACGTGCCCTTGGGCCTGGCCAAGTACAACCCCCTCAGGTTCTTTGTGGCCACCCTCTCCGGCAAGATAGTCCTGCACTATATTATCGTGGCAGTATCGCACTATCTGGGACTCTCGCTGCTGGAGCCCGCCCTGGAGAATGTGGAGGATTTGGGCGACATATACGTGGGGGTCATAGTATTCGGCGTGGCCATGGCAGCCGTGGTGGTGCTCCTGCTCCGGCTTGACTGGGAGCGCATACTGGGCCGGGTGGCCCCCTGGACTCTGAAGGACGACGACCCTAAAGAGTAAAGTTCCAGTGCCGGGCATCCCTCACCCCCACCCGGGGAGACGCCCGTATGGCACCTGCGGCCATACCGGGGGAGTCCTCGATGTGTATTCCCCCGTATGTGGTCAGATCCTCGCCGTACTGCTCCCGGGTTATGCACATGGCCTGGGCGAGCTTGGCCGGCCCGTCGGATATGTTGCGGTCCCGGCCGCGGTTCCGCACCATCATATCGATGCCCTCGTCCGGAACCATGCCCCGTATGAGCACCGCGCCGGCGGCCGTATCTGGTGGTCTGGCCACCACGTTGAAGCAGTTGTGCATCCCGTACGTGAAGTAGACGTACGCCCGGCCGGCCTGGCCGAACATCGCCGCGTTCCGCCTCGTCCTGCGGCGATGGGCGTGGCTGGCCGGGTCATCCGCATGCCCGTACGCCTCCGTCTCCGATATCACACCGGAGAGAACCGCACCGTCTATGACCCGGACCAGCCGCTTGCCCAGCAGTTCCCGGGCCACCGTAACGGTGTCCCTGAAGTAAAACTCCCTAGGGAGTATACTCTGGCGCATCCACCATCTCCCCGGCCCTTATGCGCTCCACCACCCCAAAGAGCCTCCTGATGTCGCCCTCCAGCACCCCGGCCAGCGAGGGGTTGTATATGACCGCCGCCGGGTGCACCGTGGGATAGTACAGCATGCCGTCCCGCCGCACCATGCTGCCGCGCCTCTCGGTTATTCCCGCCCCGCCCAGCAGGGAGCCGAACGCCGTGTTCCCCATCACGCACACCACCAAGGGGCGCAGGATGCGGATCTCCGCCTCCAGATGGGCCCTGCAGGCGTCCCTCTCGGACTGCCGCGGAACGCGGTTGTTCGGCGGCCGGCACTTTACCGTGTTGGTGATGTAGACGTCGTCCCGGGAGACGCCGGCGGCCCGCAGCGCCTCGGTGAGTATGCGGCCCGCCTGTCCCACGAAGGGCCGGCCCCTCAGGTCCTCGCTGCGTCCGGGGGCCTCGCCCACGAACACGACCCCCGAACTCCCGGCGCCCACGCCGGGCACGGCGTTGGTCCTCGTCTCGCACAGCGTGCATCGCGTGCAGGAGCGGACGGCCTCGGCGGCATCCTCTAGGGACATGCGCCCGGCGCGCATCCCATACCTATATGAACCAGAGTAGCCCGGAGGCTAGGCCGGGTGCGGGAGGCGCCGCGCCTATTTCATCCCCGTCATCGCCGGAACGGTGTAGAAGAACTCGTCCTCAAAACCCGTGTCGTTCCGGCCCTTGCGGCGCAGGGACGCAAAGTATCTGGTGCACTCCAAGAAGAAGGATGTGTTTCGGGTGTCCTTTTCCATGTCATGGGCTGCCCGGCATCCTATTTGGATTGGAGGGTTGAATCTTTTTGACATACAAGTCGATCCCAAATTATAATGGGCCGGAGTAAGTGCATCCCTGTCGTTCGCGGCCAGGTCTGGAGGCGGCCGGGCTCGGACTCGCGTGCCCTCGGGATCCAAGCCTGGTAGCATTTTGGCGGATTGGTGGTCGGTTTTGGCCGACGGCGCCCGCCTGGGTCCATCATGGGCAGGTTGTGCAATACGTCCGGGACTGGATGGGTGGCCGCTTCCCCGTCATGACATATGCTGCGCGGCCATTCGGTCGCGGGCGCAGCAGCGCCCGCCCAGTCCGGACGTCCAATGTACAGGCCGGCATTCCCTGTGCAGCCGGAATCCGCACCTGCCTGGTCGGCAGGGGCCCGGCCGTGGCTACGGCTCCTGCGTGCCCGCCATCCCCGGAAACCGAAGCCTTTGTAGGTTGGCCAGCACGTCCGACGGCACCGCCAGCACCCTGCGGCGCTGGTCCCGCTCCCGGTACAGCCCCACCAGTAGAAGGCCGCGCCTTCGAAGCCCGCCTATGGCCGAACGCGGCTGGCTCTTTGACCACCGCACCTCCGTCTCGTCGGGGCCGAACCGTCTCTGCATCTCAGAGTACTCCGCATGGCCGTTCGCGCCGACCACCGCCATCAGGCACTCCATCTCCTCCCTAGACAGGCCCTTCAGTATGTCCGGCAGGGATGCGCCCAGGAGAGTGGACGATATGGCATCGGCCTTCTTTCCCCTGCTCTCGCCGCTCTCCGGAAAGCCCAGGGCAAGGTACATCTGGTATACCCACTCGGTGGGGAACTTTTTGAGAGCGCTGCGCAGTCTGAGCCGGGGCGTGACGGGCACCGATTCGGCCTTTTGCGCCGACCTGATCAGGTGCATTTGGTCCCTGTCCTCCGCATGTGACGAGTACGCGTACCAGCCGATCCGGTCACGGTAGAGCTTCGGCCTCACCACCACCCCGCACGTCCTGTACGAGCCGGCCGGATACCACGGAAATATCTGCCCCACAAAGGGCCGGGGGTTCTCCGTAATATCATCAAACGGCATGCGGCCCTCTGCAACATCCTCCAACCATATGCCGTTATCCAGAACAAAGTGTGAATCACCGGTCATCATTAGCCTGTACAGGGCGCCGGTCTTGCTGGCTTTGACCACATTGACCATGTTCTCTTTGCGGATCAATCTGAACTCGTCATGGATCAGATCCTTCAGCCCGAGTATTCTGGATGCCACCTTCTTGTCGTGCACGTGCGCCCCGACGAACTCGTCCACTACCGTGACGCCCGTGTCGGGGTTTATCCACTTGGATGCAAACCAGGTTACCAGCTGTCTGCGCGCGTAGATGTCGTTGTCCAGGTCCATGTCGTATGGGCACCGGTCGCGGTTCTCCTCCATGATCTTGCCGTATGTGCTCCACGCATAGTCGTGGATGGCGCAGATGAGGCTCTCGCCCCTCTCCGGGACTCCCTTCCCCAGATTGGATGGTCTATCGGCTACCTTGCGCGATGAGTTGCGGGGCGGCCCCGGATGCCTTAACGAAGTCCACAGGATTGGAGAGTCCATACGCTGTCCTGTTTGTTTTGCGGAACCATTTATGTTTCCAGAATTTGGGGCAAGGACACAAGCCGCCAAGCGTGGATCCCTGATTGGCGCATACAGCCAAATGTTGGCGGTACAGGGCATCTTCTGTCGATTAACGACATGCCCGGCGGGCGCCCGTCCGGAAAGCCGACCGGGCAATGACCGCATCCGGCTGGAAGAGCCACGCTTGGCGACCGGAGTCCCTGTCGAACAGCATGTGTTGTACAAGAATCATGTCGCTTAGGCGCAGCTAAGGGTACACCGCAAGATTACACCTATGTATGCAGAGCCCCGCATGCGGTGCGGCTACGTGTTTTGCTGCCAACCGTTGAATGTGCGAATTGGTTATATTTAATTGATCGACTGGTGCGGTGTTTTTATTGATTTTTAGAAACAAGGACGGCCAGGGAGGGGCACCCCGCCGCCCCTCGCCTCGCAGGGGGCGGCGGGGTGCCCCCTCGGCGCCCGACACAATGCGGTGCGCAGCCTCCCCCAAGGGGATCCGGCGCTCCCGGCCTGCAATGTACCATACGGTACGGTCCGGCGGTTTCCAATGCGGCCGGCAGAAAAACACGGCCGGGAGGGGGCCGTCGGGCCCCGGTGGTGTGGCGCGCGTCAGCATTCCAAGAGGCGTTGCAGGTCTCCCCCAGATTACAGGAAGGGGTGAGCGCCAAGCATGAGCCTAGAGGGACGCCTTCAGACGCGCCAGCTTTGCTTCGTAGGACTTTGTGTTGACGTGGCGGTACAGCTCGTTCTTGCTCAGCATGTGCCGGATGTACGTGGCCATCTTGTTGGCCAGGTGGCTGCGGGCTATCATGGGGTGGTGGCGCTTGGCGTGGCTCTCATAGAACGCGGCTAGGTATGGGTCGTGCTGCTTGGCCACCATCGCGGCATGCATCATGATCCAGGTCAGCGTCCTGTCCGCATTCTTCTTCATGTGGCCGTGCCTGTTGCTGTCCCCGGACTGGTAGACGCGGGGGCACAGCCCCATGAACGAGACCAGGCTCTTGCCGTTCTTGAACCGCCCTATGTCCTCGATGGCGACGGCCACCAGCAGGGCGCCGAACGCGTCAAACCCCGGCAGGCTCATTATAATACGGGCGTACTCGCTCTCGTATGCGGCCCTGGCGATCATGCGCTCCAGCAGCGATATCTCCTCGTTGATGTGCCTGACGGCGCGGACGTACTGCGCCATGAGCACCATGTCGCCGGGCCCCAGCTTCAGGGAGTCCAGGTACGCCTGGTGCCTCTCGCTTGACGTCGAGCTTCCGGCCTTTACGGCATAGTCGTACTTGTCCAGTATGCTGTGCTGCCGGTTCAGGTATCTGGTCCGCTCCTGTACCAGAAGTACCCTCTGGCGCAGTATGTCCATGGTACGGCGGGCCTCCGGCCCGAGCACATGGCATGCGGGTATGTCGTTCAGCCGGAGCTTGTTGGCCAGCTTCTGGGCGTCTATCTTGTCGGTCTTGACGCCGGACTGCGACATCTTGAGCCGGTACGGGTTTGCCAGCGTGATGGGTATGCCGCGCCTCTCAAACTCCTCGTACGTCTTGATCCACATCCTGGCCGTGGACTCGCAGGCTGCGACACAGTCGTATTCGGCCAAGCTGTCGATGAATATGTTCACGTCCTTTCTGGTGTTGGGGTATTTTGTTCTCCTCAGCACGCCGCCGTCCGCACCCATGATGCAGGCGACGCAGGTCCATTTTCCGATGTCTATTCCTACGTTTGCTTTTGTTCTTTCCATTCTTTCTCACCTCCTTTTTCCTTGGGTTGGCGGGCAGCAAAGCTGCAATCACCTATCAGGGCTAGCCGCGCCCCTGCCGGGGCCGGCTGCCCACTGAAGCACCAGCTTGGGATCCCCCCATTCAATAGGAAGGGCTCGAAGCCCATGCAAACTAAGGGGTCTGCCCGCCGTACGGGGTCAGGTGGAGCCAAATATACTCGCTTCCAATAGACTATTTAGATCGGATCGGACAATGAGGCCGAAGCTTACAGACAGAGCCATACGTTACATAGTCAGGCAGATGAAAAAGGGCAGGAGAACCAAGGATGTGGCCGAGGAGACGGGTGTGACGCAACGGCACGTCCAGCGGCTGTGGGCAGAATACCGCAGGACCGGCACCCTGCCCGCCTTGGGCAGCGCCGGACGGCCGAAGGGATCCGGACCGTCTGACGAGGAGGTCCAGGCGGTACTGGACGCACACCACCGCAGGCCGGAGGGGGTTCTGCGGACTACCAGGAGGCTCAATCAGGACGGATACGATATAAGATACAACCGAGTATATGCGATATTGAAGTCCAACGGCCTGGTCACCGCCTCGCCCGCCAAGTCCAAGCGGCGAAAGTGGGTTAGATACGAGCGACTCTACTCAAATGCCATGTGGCACACCGACTGGCATGTCATGAAGGACCCGCGAATGAAGGATCTGAACCTGATCACCTATCTGGACGACGCTTCGCGGTGCGTCACCGGGGCGGCCCTGTTCCGGGAGGCCACCTCCAAGAATGCGGTGGCGGTGCTGAGGCAGGCCGTGGACAGGTTCGGGGTGCCGGCGACCATCCTGTCGGACAACGGCTCCTGCTTTGTGGGCAGGGGCGGCCGCAAAAAGCCGACCGGTACCTGGACTCCGACCCTGTTCGAGAACGAGCTGCTGGCGCTCAACATAGGTCTGATCAACTCGCGGCCGTATCACCCGCAGACCAACGGCAAGCTGGAGCGGTTCCACAAGAGCGTCGAGGACGAGATATGGCACTATGACTGCCTGGACGACTACATCGAATACTACAACACAGACAGGCTGCATTGGGCGCTGGACATAGACAACTACGAGACGCCCATGATGGCCTTCCGCAACAAGGCCGCTACGGACGACATACGAAGCCAGAATTCCAAATGGATGGAGGCCGACATCAATGGCTGACGGCCAAGGCGGGGCGCGACATGATTCTTGTACAACACATCCCTGTCGAACAGCATGGAAACCATTTTAGTAGCGCACCGGGGAGCCGCCGCCATGGAGAGGCCCAAACGCATTGTGGCAGACACCAGCGTCTTGATCAACGGCCAGTTGGGCGTCCGGGCCGAGGCCGGCGAGCTGCGCAACTGCGAGGTCATAGTCCCGCAGGTGGTCATGGACGAGCTGCACTCGCTGGCGGCGCAGCACCGCCGCCAGGGCTGGGCCGGGCTGGAGGCCCTACGGGACATATCCGGGGACGACGCCATAACGATCACAATACACGGCAACCACGCCACCGCCGACGAGACGGCGGCCGGCGAGGGGCGCCTGGACGGCATCGTGGTGGACACGGCCAAGCGCCTGCGGGCAACCCTCTACACCGCCGACAGGCTACAGCAGCTGGCGGCGCAGGCCGAAGGGGTGGACGCGTCTCTGCTCCGGTCCGAGATAAAGAAGGAGGACCTCGAATTCGTCCAGTACTTTGACTCTGATACCATGAGCGTGCACCTAAAGGAGGGCATGCCCCCGGCCGCCAAGCGTGGCGGCCCCGGCTCCTTCATCATGGTCACGCTGAACGACCAGCCCCTGGAGCGGCAGTACCTGGAGAGGATGGCCGACCGCATAACCGACGCCGGCCGTGGGGCCGGCGGCATGGTGGAGATAGAGAAGCCCGGTGCCGTGGTGGTGCAGTACGAGGACTACCGCATAGCGGTGACCCGGCCGCCCTTCTCCGAGTCAATAGAGATAACGGTGGTGCACCCGCTGGTCCGGATGTCCTTGGACGATTATGATCTCTCCGACGAGCTGATGGAGCGCTTCTCGGAGGGGGCGGAGGGCATAGTGATAGCCGGCCCGCCGGGATCGGGCAAGTCGACGCTGGCCTCAGGGCTGGCCGACTTTTACAGCGAGCGGGGCCGGGTGGTAAAGACCTTCGAGTCGCCGCGGGACCTGCAGGTGAAGCCCGGCATAACCCAGTACACCAAGCTGGACGGGAGCTTTGAGAACTCGGCGGACATACTATTGCTGGTGCGGCCCGACTACACCATATTTGACGAGGTGCGCCGCCGGGAGGACTTTGACACCTTTGCGGACCTCCGCCTGACCGGCGTGGGGATGGTGGGGGTGGTCCACGCCAACTCCCCCATCGACGGCATACAGAGGTTTCTGGGCAAGATAGAGCTGGGCATCATCCCCAGCGTGCTGGATACGGTGGTCTTCATAAAGGACGGCGGGATAGAGAAGGTCTACGAGCTGGAGCTGAAGGTGAAGGTGCCCTCCGGGATGGTCGAGGCGGACCTGGCCCGGCCGGTGGTGGAGGTGCGCAACTTTGAGACAAAGTCCCTGGAGTATGAGATATACACGTTCGGGCAGGAGAACGTCATAGTTCCGGTGGCCGAGGTGCCGTCCAACGGCATAGGCGGCATAGCCGGGGAGCGCATACGGGCCATATTCCAAAAGTACGACCCCAACGCCGCCGTGGAGATACTCTCGGAGAACCGCGTCCTGGTGAAGGTGTCAAAGCACCTGATACCCAGCGTGATAGGCCGGCGCGGATCCAACATCAGCGACCTGGAGAGAAAACTCGGCATATCAATCGATGTGGAAGAGCTGGACGGCGAGGGGGCCCCTGCGGGGGAGCCCGTACCCGTGTCCCTCTCCGAGTCCAAGAACGCCCTGCTGCTGGATGTGGGCGAAGAATACGCCTCGATGAACGCCGCCGTGTACGTCGGGGATGTATTTCTGACTTCCCGGCGGGTGGGGCGCCGGGGCCAGATAAAGCTGCCCAAGCGCTCAGAGGCCGCCCGCCGCCTATCGGAGATGGCAGTCTCCGACGGGGATGTTCGGGTCTCGATTAGAGACTCCCAAATTCCTCAATAATCTTGGGGTTGGACCTGAGATAGGTGACGAACTTTCGCAGCTGCGAGACCGTCTCGGGGTTCAGGTGGTGCTCCACCCCCTCGGCGTCCAGGTGTGCCGCCTCCCCGGTTATGCCCAGCATCCCGAAGAACTCCAGCAGGGTGCCGTGTCTCTGGCGGATGGACTCGGCGATCTCGCTGCCCTTCGCGGTCAGCTTTATGCCGTGGTACCTCTCATAGTCCAGAAAACCTCCCTCGTCCAGCCGCCGGAGCATCTTGGTAACGCTGGGGGCGCTCACGCTCATGTACCGGGATATGTCCAAGGTGGTGGCATACCCTTTAAGCTCCACCAGCTCGGCTATCACCTCCAGGTAGTCCTCCATCGCGCTGGAGAGGGTCCTGCCGGTGCCGTGGGCCGCCCGTATGGACTCCAGCCTGCTTCCATCGTTGGACATTGAGTATGTAGGCGCATTTAGCTAATTAAACGGCGCCCGTAAGGATTTTTTGCGCACCGGCATCACGCGTTAGTGCAAAAGAATCGCGCAGAGCTCTAGAGCCGCCCGCCGCCACGGGCGCTATTGCCGTCGGCGCGAGTCGCCCGCCGCCCTGACCGCGCCGGCGCTCCTGTAACCGGCGCCGTAGGCCTCCTCATACAGGGATATGATTCCCTTCATCTGTCTGCTGGAGGCGGCATCCTTGTAGTCCACCCCCGAAGCGTTCAGGAACATCTTCTGCTGTTCCGGACTCGCCGCCGAGCTAAGCATCAACTCCATGGTGTCGGACAGCCGCTGGTACAGTTCTCGAAGCGCCTCCTCGGGCACGTCGATCATCAGATCGGCGGAAATGTTGTCGGGCATGCCGCCCGTCTTGGACAGTCGGGGAAGCTTCACACCGCAGGCCGCCGCCAGCGCATCCTCGTAGCCGGACTCGAATGCAGATCCGTCCGAGGTGGCGTACGCGCTGGCAGCCAGCGCCATGTAGACCGCCTCAAAGGCGCTGCCGACTATCGTGTCGACTACCCGGTCGGCGGCCCCGTCCCGGGACAGTTTCTCGGCGCCGCGTGTGGCGGTCTGGTACTTCCGCCGGGATATGGCGTCGGCCAGTATCATTGTGGAGAGAGCCGACACAAGACCCACCACAAGATCGTCGTGCCGGCGGGCCACCTCCGGTAGATCCTCGCATGCCTCCTCAACGGCGCCCGCCAGTTCGCCGGGCGGGACGTCCCGGATGGCCACCCCGAAGACCGCCGCCGTGGCCGCATGCGTGGGCGCCCCCGTTCGGATCGCCTCTGTCGCCGTCAGGACGGCATTTTCGGCGATCTTCCGGGATCCCTCGTCGGCGGCCCGGAGCAACGGGGCGTACTCTTCCCGTTTGAGGTGGTCCTCGGCGGCCTTTACGGCGGCCGCCCTCATCGTGTCCAGCAGGTGCCCGCCGCCGGATGCCTCCGCCCCGGGCGTTCGGTGGAACAGATCGCCGGCCGCCTGCCGGGCGGCCATCCAGACTATGCGGTCCGGGATGGACGCAACAGCCCTGCGTATCTGGTCATAGTTGATCGGAATGATCGAGTCGTCAAGGGCCTCCGTAGCGGATATCATCGCCTCGTCAAAGACGCTGAGGCCTATATCGCCCGGCTCGACATCGGCGACCGCCTCCCGGGCTGCCGCAAAGACTGCTGGCAGGCCTGATTTTCCAGTTACTGTGCCGTAGGCAATCACGGAGGCCTCACTGGACGCCCGGCTGGCCGCATCCACTGCGTCGGCGATGGTGAGTGTAAAGGCGGCGGAAGTGCCGCCGGCCTTGGATCGGCGCCGCCGGCTGGCCATGCGCGGACGGGAATGTTGCGTGGGTAAATAGATATCTCGCGCCAAGCCGTTCGTGCATACTCAGGCCAACTTGGTTTTTACGCTCAGGATACGGGTATGACGCGATGATTCGTGCCTTTCTGAGGGGGCGGACTTGATACATGTCCGGCCTGGCGCCGGGGTTTTTAAAACCAGCTTGCCTACATAAGATGATGGCCACCCGCATGCAGATCCTGATACCGGTGGCCGCCGCCGCCGTGATAGTCGGGGTGGCGGGCATGCTCTCCATACCCGCCGACACCAAGATGGACTTTGCCGAGTTTCCCCAAGGGACTATCCGGGTGGATGACACGGTGCTGCAGGTGCAGATAGCCGACACGCAGCCCCGCCGCGTGCTGGGCCTGATGCACCAGAACGAGCTGCCCTACGATCAGGGAATGATCTTCATATTCGACTCGGTGGGACAGTACAGCATGTGGATGCGCAACGTGCAGTTCCCCCTGGACATGATATGGTTCGACGAGGACGGTGTCGCCGTCCACATAGAGAGGGACGTGCCCCCGTGCCTTACGGCTGTGGAGGCCATGACCTGCCCGTCCATAGACCCGGAGGTGGACGCGTTGTACATACTGGAGGTGACCGCCGGGTTCGTGGAGATGCACGACATACAGGTGGGGTCCCAGCTGCACCTCATATCGGTGTGAGGGCGCCAGCAGGGGCGCATCTAGCTTCTAGACTGTTACGTAGACGTGTGTAGAACCTCCACATCCAAGGCAGGCGTCATCCGATGCCATTCCAGGACGTTTAGTAGTGCAATCTATGCTGCCTAGTCGCCCGGAGTTTCCGAGACAAGCATACCGCAGAACCCGACGTGGTCGGCGGTACGGCCGAGCCGGGGCGCCGAATGTTGTCATAGTGCGACTGATCCGGCATCTCCACGGCTTTGACCGGTGCCGCGATGCCAAAAAATATCGAATCCTGCCAAGTGCACGCCTGACTTGTCCGGTAAGTAGTTCCGCCCCTAATGCGTGCCTGCATGTGAGCGGATCCGGTGGCACGGCTGGTCGACTGGTACAACGACCTGCCGCACATGTCGCTTGTGGACGGCAAGGAGCCTCCCGTGGAGGCATACGTGCGCAAGCAGGCGCCAAAAAACATAACCACGGAAGAGATTGAAGGAGATTTGCGTACCAAAGCCTAGGGGGAACTACTTACCGGATACCACATGCCAAGTGCACGTGTGTAATCCCGAAAGTAGTTCGCGCTTGGAGTACCACGGCCAGAATTTGCAGATTACCTGCTAAGTACGTTATGGAATGATGGACGGGGGTCATCCCCGCAGCCGGGCCAGGCATCATTTCCACTCCGCAGTTTGTGCCCGCCCGAAGACGTGCGCACGGCCCTGCTTGCGGCCGTACGGATTCGTGCCACATGCCGGTCATTCGGCCCGGTACTCCTCCCCGGTCTGCTCGTCCACGACAGTCTCCCCGGCGGGCGCCATCTTGCGCATGAATGCCTGGGCGGGCGTCTCCCCATTCTCCCAGTCCAGGGACATGTGCGCCCTGTTGTAGTTATACCACTCCATGAACCTCTCGAGGGCCGGCTTTGGCGGTTCGGTGTGGAACGGACCCCCGACATGGCCGGATGCGGCATCCCTGACCGCACCGGCATACGAGGACGCCTCAAAGCGGTGCAGTTTGCGCTGTATCTCGCCGTGGAACCGTTCCAGCTTGCCGTTGGTCTGGGGGTGCTTGACGCGCGCCAGTATCTGCCTGATGCCCAGCTCCACCAGCTTCTTCTCGTATGCGGACTCGCCCCGCTTCCTGGCTGCTGACTCGTTGGCATAGAACTGCGAGCCGTGATCCGTCATTATGGAGGCGGGCTTGCCATACCGTTTGATTGCCTCCTCCAGTACGGCTATGGCATTCTCCGTGGTGGCCTCGGGGAATGCGCCCCACGCCGTCACGAACCGCGAGGCGTCGTCCAGATAGCATATGAACCACCTCTTGTCGGGCAGCTGCTTGTAGTCGGTATGCCACATGGAGTTGGAGTGCGTCCGCTCGTACCGCACCCACTTGCGGCGCCTGCTCTTTTTGGGCTGCTCCTCGGCGATGTCCGCGTCCCTCAATATACCATGTATGGTGTTGTGCGGAATATGCATTCCGGTGGTTCGCTCTATCTTCCTCTCCAGGGAGACGGCCCCGCTGCACTCACCAGAGACTGCCGAAAGGACAGCCGAATGTTCCCGGCGCCCGGGAAGGCTCTTCTTGGGCCTGCCAAGGGGCACAGGATACGAGATCTCCCCTATGGGAACATCAGAGTACCGCTGGCAGATCTTTTGGACCCATCTGGTAGAGATGCCCGCGTTTTTGGCTATCGTACTGCAGGGTGTGCCCTTGCGGTTTTCGCGCATGATCCATTTGACTTTGGATTCATCCAGCTTCTTCATCACCCTGACCCTCCGTTTGCCTATATGACGCCATTTTGGGGAATGGCGCCACCTGCCGACCCCCCCGCCTTTGTTTCCAGTCCACGTCATGCCTACCCTGACGCCCACGGATTTTAGCCGGGACATTATGTCATGTAGGACCTCAATCATAGGGCTCAATCTCCAAAGTACGGTACTTATATGCAGACAGGGCGCGAACTACTTTCGGGACAATACACATGCCAAGTGCACGCCCAAAGGATTTATCCCGATTGTGGGAGCGTTTGTGGCATGAGGCCCCGAACGCTACTGCTTATGGTAGTGCCCGCCGCGGCGCTGGCGGCATTCATGTTTGGTATTACATATCAGGAACGGCCCGGGTACCTCTCGTACGGGGACGAGGGCGACATCCGCCAAGATCTGGAGGCTGCCGACATACAGATGTCCTCGGCGGTGAGACTGTCAGGGAGCGAGGCTGCCGAGTACTGCTCGTTTCTGTCCGACAGATCGGCACCCGTCTCCCACTGCCTGTCCACCGAGCTAGAGTCCGGGGATGCGTTTCTGGGGAATATCCATCTAGCCGGCACGCCCGGGAGGCCGGCCCTGGCGCTGGGCGTAGTACAGTCAGATGGTGTGGTGGCCGAGAAGGACAAGATTGTAGCGGTGGCCGATTCGATGATACGGCACATGGCATGTGGAGACGCGCTCGACCTCACCTGCGCCCTGCTGGGTGGCCCAGACACGGACGCGACGCGGCACATGCCTTGTAGCTGCCCCCATGCGGCATTTCCGGATGGGCAAGACTCGGTGGAACGGTGGGTGGATCAGACCGTCCGGCGCCACCTGGACGGGGACAGTCCCACCACCAGATCCTCCGTGGAGGGGCTGCCGATTCCGGTGCTGCTGGAGGCGACCAGGACAGGGGACGGCCATCTGTGGAAGATACTGGTGGGCCCCGTACCATGATCTGGATTGTGGTGGCGGTAGTTGTCTTGGCGGCCGCCGCGACGCTTTTGGGCGCGTACGGGGAACCCACTGCAGTCTCGGGGGCATGGGCATACACAGGGACGATGGCCCTGGCGGTGGGCGCTTCGGCGGTGGGATCCATGGTGGGTTTGGGGGGTGGTCTGATCATGGTGCCCGTCCTCATATTCACGGGCGTGCCCCCTCCTGTGGCCGCCGCAGCGAGTCTGGCGGCCACCCTTACCAATGCGGCCAGTTCTACGGCAACGTACGCGCGGCAGAACCGCATAGACTATCGGGAGGGTACCAAGATGGGAGCGGTGGCCGCCCCCGGCAGCGTGCTCGGGGCGGTATGGTCGTCTGGCGCCGAGCCCGGAATATTTGGGGTGCTGCTGGCCATTGCCCTGATCGCTGCAGCCGTGTACATATTCGCCCGCTCCAAGATGAGCCGCCACCGCGTATTGCACGGGGGCACCATAATTGCGCTCTCCGTATCGGCCAGTTTCTTTGCTGGAATGGTGTCCGCGTTCTTTGGAATAGGGGGCGGCATCGTATTCGTTCCGCTCTTGGTGGTGGTGCTGGGCATGAGCATGATGCGTGCAGCGCCCACCTCCATGTTCGCGCTGATTCTGACGTCGACGGCCGGGGTGGCGGCGCACTCCCTGCTGGGCCACACCGACGCCGTTCTGGCGCTGCTGCTCGCGGCCGGAGGAGTTCTGGGCGGGCTGACGGGAGCCCGCCTGTCCCTGGTCATTGGGGAGCGGTACCTCCGGGTGATGATCGCCGTGCTCATGTCTGGAGTGGCCGCCAAGCTGGTGTGGGATGCCCTGTCGGCGAATTCCCAGTAAGCCGGCGCGGCGCATGCAGCGTGCGCGGCCATAGCCGGCGCCTCTCGGCACCCAAACAGGAGTACTGCACATTATGAGCATTCATGGCCTGGACGTTAACGGCGCCTAGAGAAGTGGCGGCGTTTAGATCTCCATACTGGGCGAACTGCCCCACTTCTTGGATATTTATATGGCATAGGGCACCACACAGCGATGAAGAAGTTTAAGCACACCAACGAGGAGCTGGAGGCGGCCCGGCTCCGGGCAGAGAAGGCCAGAAAGGACAACTAGGCCCAGTACGGACCGGGACACGATCCCGTCCTCATTTGTTTGGTTAGTTACAGTAGTGGGTCGCTCTACACTATGCCTGGCCTAGTCGCCCCTCTCGGCGGCAGGCTGTATCGAGACCAAGTCGTCGGGATCCGCCCTTATGCAGTCGGTGCCCACCGGGCGCAGGGGCGCAAACCGCACCGACCCGCTCGGCACGTACCCGCCCTCCTGAAGCCGGCGTATTCTGCCGGACACCGTCTGGCGGTGGGCCTCACAGGCCACGCCCACCATGTACTCGTCCGGGCCGCTGGCGACGGACACCGCATACTGCGGGGGGTTGGGGCACTGGCGCCCGTCCTTCACCATGGCACACCTGTTCGGGAGCACATCACACTTACGGCCCGGCCGGGTATAAAACATGCGACTTGCCACCGGCCCGGCCATCACAGGACGCGCGGCCGCACTCAAGACCACCATCGACGTACCGCGCCCCCCCCCATTCCACAATACCCATAATGCCGTACGACACACCCGTATGGGTTGAAGCGATACGACGTCGCCATAGTGGGCGGGGGGATACTGGGGGCGGCCATATCGTATTTCATGGCGTTTCTCAACCCCGGAGCGGACATAGTCCTCATAGAACGCGAGAGGGAGGCGGCATGCCATGCCAGCGGTAGAAACACCGGCAAGGTACACGCCCCGTACCTGTACGACCCCGACAAGAAGGGGCTCTTTGCCCGGGCCGCCCTGGCCGGCTACTCCATGTGGAGGGAGTACGCCCATACCAAGGGACTCCCCTTCCGGGACGACGGGGTGATAGAGGTGGCGCTGGACCCCGGGCAGGCCGCAACACTGGAAAAGTACCAGAGATGGGGCATCCGCAACGGCTTGGGAGAGGGGGACATGACCATGCTGGACGGGCGGGATCTCCGCCGGACAGAGCCGGAAGTGCGCTGCCACGCCGCCTTGGTATGCAACAGGGACGCGTCGGTGGACTACCGCGCCCTCACCGCACACATAGTACAGGATGCCGTATCGGCCGGCGCCGAGTTCCTGCCCGGCCACGATGCCACGGCCATTGCCGTCTCAGGCGACCGCGTCCGCATAACTCTGAACCGGGTGGGCGCCTTGGAGGCGGACTTTGTGGTGAATGTCGCCGGGGGGAGCTCCATGGAGGTGGCCCACAAGATGGGCATCGCCACGGACTACACCAACGTGTACTTCCGCGGCGAGTACTGGAGGGCCCCACCAGCCTACCGCGCCCTGACGTCCAAGAGCGTCTACTCGGTCCCATCCAACCCGCGGTATCCCTTCCTGGATCCCCACTGGATAGTGAGGGTCGACGGATCCTGCGAGGTGGGGCCCAATGCCGTCCCCGTCTTCAGCCCGTACGGGTACGACGCTGCCAGCAACGCCCGCAGCATGCTGCCCAAGGTGATGGAGATGCTGGGATCGGGCGCCCGCCGGACCGCGATGGACCCGGAGTTCCAGAGAATGGCCGCCAAGGAGATTCGCTCCTCCCTCTCAAAGCGCTCCATGATCGGCAGGGTGAGGCGGTTCATTCCCCGCCTGGACCCGGCCAGATTCGCCCGGCGCGGGACGGCTGGCATACGGTCGCTGGCGGTGGATGCGGAAGGTGCCTTCGTGCCCGACGTGATGGTGATGGAGGGCCCCCATTCCCTGCACATACTCAACTACAACTCGCCGGGAGCCACCGGGGCCCTGCCCTTTGCGGCCCATCTCATACGGACGGCCGCCGACGCGGGGCTATACCGGAACGAGCTGGAGGACGCGGCCTGCGGCCCCTGGAGGTACGGTGAGGTGGCCCGCGCCATATAGTCAGGATTCGGGCAGGGTGTCCTGCTTGGCAGGGGAAGCGTCGGGGCATTTGCGGTCCAGTACCCTGCGTATACGGAGGGCGCGGGAGCGCCCCATGCCCGGAATCTTGGCCAGGTCCGCCGTCGAGGCAGACAGGGCCGCCGCCGGCGTCTGGAACCTCTCCAGCATGCGGGTGCCCAGCCTCTCGCCGATGCCCGGCAGGCTGCACACTATGCTCAGCTGCTGCCGCTCCACGTCCGCGTACTTGCGGATCTTCTTTACCAAGGGGCCGGCGGACTTTGGACGGCGGGCGGCCATGGCAGCCAGCAGCCGGGCCGTGCCCTCGGCGTTGGGGGTCGGCACCACCGGTATGTTGTAGTCCAGCGCCACACCGCTCAGGGCGCCATAGAACACCATGGGGTTGTCCAGAATGCCCAACAGGTCGTCGGCGTTTCCCTCCACCACCAGCACCGGATGCTCAAAGTGCTCCTTCATGCGGGAGCACTGATCCGGGAGCCGCCCGTCGAATATGGACGAGACCATGTCGTGTATGCTCTTGCGCTCCACCACCGTCTCGCTGGCCACTATGTAGTCGCCCACCGGCAGCGTCCTGGCCTCCAGCTCCAAGCCCGCCTTCTTGAGCAGGGCGGGTATGCCGCTCTTGCGTTCGCGCTCGTCGGCCACTATGCGCAGCCCACCCAAGGACAATCAGGTCTCCGACGGCGACGCCGCGCCGCCCCGCAGGGCCGCCTGTATCTTGGCGTCTTGTTCGCGGAATGTCTTTTGGAGTCTGTCGCGCTGCTTCTCCATAACGGCGGTCTGGGTCTTGGCCAGCTCCAGCCGCTCCTCCAGATCCGAGATGAGCTGCTGCTTCTCCGTCCTAATCAGTATGGGGCCCGACTGCCTGTACACCGTCTCGCCGTCGGCGGCATTCTGGAGCTCTTCAAGCGCCCGCTCCGTGCTGATGCGCTCCATCTCCAGCTGCTGCTGCTGCGCGGCCATTGCCTGCAGATTGCTCTGGGTCTGCTGGTACTGTTTTATCTGCTCTTGCAGCCAGGGAGGCACCTGCTGTGACATCATCTGGGCGCCGGCCCCGTTCCATTATAACCTACCGACCGGATGGAGTCATCGGCGGCCTGTGCCAGCCGCAACACCGAGTTCACGCCTGCCCGCAGGTGCGATATCCGGTCGGCCGTTATGTCTATCTGCACGTCGTCCTCCAACGACATCCGCACGCGATCGGGACCCTCATAGTACAGGCCGTCGGCCGAGACGGCGCCGTATATGGCGCCGTTTCTGGGGCCCGCCCGTATAGTGATGCGGGCTCTAAACCTTGATGTCATACGCGGTGCCGGCCACCTTGTACAGGCACTTCTTGCACGACCATATCCCCACTGCGTCGCGGCCAAACCTCGCCGAGCCGCACCGGGGGCAGGTCCTCTTCTGCTTCAGGGTAAAGTGCACCTTGGTGTACTGCTTTCGTATCTTGATGCCGTACCGGGCACCCAGTCCCTTGAGCGACTTTTTCTTCTTCATTGCTTGGCCGCCGCCTCCAGCGTACGGCGTATGGCATCGGCGGACTTGACGGCCGTCTCGCCGCAGGCCACCAGCTCATCCAGGGTGAAGCCGTTCTTGCCCCCCTTCTGGATGGCGCAGATGTCCCGGTTGGAGTCAGTCGTAATGGTGATGCGCGCATCCATGCAGTCCCACTCGTCGGAGTTGGGGTCCACCACTATGTGGTTGCCGATCTTGGCCATGGTCACCGACACGGGGATGGTGGTGGTGGGCAGGGGCGCGTCGCCCTCCTGAAGTACCGGACCGTCCTCGCCGTACTCCCAGCGGGGCATCCGGGCCGAGAGTACAGCCGAGGTCGCCGCGTACGAGCAGGCATCAAAGAGGTTCCCGTCATAGTCCACCGCCACGTTGTCTGCAAACACCCCCACTACCGAGACGTCCCGCTTAATGACCAGCTGGGACAGATCTATCATGTGGCTCTCCCGTATTCCACGGTCCACCACCCGTGCCAGCTCTATCACCGACTCGTTGGGCGGCCCCGTCTCCACCGTAGGATGCGAGAGCGGGAGCAGCTCCGCCGTGCAGATGAATATCCCCCGGTCACCCACGTCCGGGAAGGGGCGATCGGGCTGTATCTTGACGCCGCACACCACTTCGGTGTCCCCCAGATGCACCCGGGCCGAGCCGTTTGCCTTGGGTATGGCGCCCGTCTCTATTACGATGGACCGGTGCTCGTCGAACCCGCGGCCGTCTACTCTCTGGCCGTCATCCAGCAGCTGGTGTATGCGGCTCTTCTTGAGCTCATCCATCGTGGTGAAGACTGTCATCTCTCCGCCTCTCCGTCAAAGTACTTTTCCATCAGGGCCTTCTTCTGTATCTCGTATACCAGCTTGCATCCATGTATGCCCGTCTCTATGCACTGCTTGTACTCGTCCAAGGACATCACGCCGTCCAGCTGGAGTAGTGTTATTCGGTTGAGGTTGGGCATGTACCCTATGGGCATATCAGCCTGCCCGGCCTGATCTTCCTCGTTGTTTATGTCCAGCACTATGGTGTCGGCGACCTTGCCAGCGGCGCACGCCGAGACCATGTCTCTCATGGGAATGCCCGCGTCGGCCAGCGCCACCGACGCCGCGTCCAAGGCGGCGCACCGACTGCCGCCGTCGGCCTGCAGTATCTCAATGTACACATCGACCACGGTCCGGGGAAACCTCTCCAGCATGACGGCCGGCGCCAGTGCCTCCTTTATGACCTTGGATATCTCTATCTCCCGGCGGCTGGGGGCGGGGTTCTTCCGCTCGGTCACCGAGAACGGCTCCATATGGTAGCGACACCTCAATATGCCGGTGTCTGCGTCGGACATGTGTTTGGGGTGGATGTCCCGGGGGCCGTACACGCCGGCCAGTATCTTGTTGTCGCCAAACTCGATGTACGCCGAGCCGTCGGCGTTCTTGAGCACGCCCGCCTTGATGGATATGGAGCGGGGCTCGTCTATGCGGCGTCCGTCGCAGCGTATGCCGTTCTCGTCCAAGAGCACCATGTCGGTGGCCCGGCCGCCCATTACGACCTGCCTCCCAACATCTCCCGCACCCTGTCGGTCAGATTTGATGTATGCGCCAGCCTATCCACCATCGCGATGGCCTCCTTGGCCTTTAATAACCCATTGGGATCCTCACAGGCGACAACGACCCAGCCGTTCTGGCCCACCGTTATCAGCGAGTCGGTCTGCGTCTCTATCATCTGTATCATGGTTCCACGCTTGCCTATGAGTCGCGGTACCTTGCTGGCGGACATCTCCACCAGCTCGCCGGAGTCGATCTTGCCCAGATCCCGGTCGGTTATGGTGAGCAGTGGATCCCGGCTCCTGTCCGAGTTGGCGATGCGGGCGGCCACCAGATCCCCCCTCTTGAGGCGGCTGGCCAGCTCATCGGAGCGGGCCGAAAAGTCCCTTCCGAAGACGTCCGAGGCCGGGAGGAACCCTACGTAGCACGAGTTGATGTCCAGCTCCCAGGCCAGCGAGGTATGTGAGGTTACCTTGCCCACCACCATGTCGTCTATGCGGGGCATGTACTTGCCGGTGAGGGGTATCACCCGGACGGCGTCGTCGACGATCTCCGAGACGCCCACTGCGGTGGAGACTATGAGTCGGCCGTCCAGTATGGTGTTCTGGTCCGCCCGGTACGATCCTGACGTGATCACGTCGCCGGGTATCACGCGCTTGCGCCTCTCGCTCATTTGGAGACCTCCACGCTGGCTGTCCCCCGGGTGATCTGATTCAGCCTGTCAATCACGGCCTGCCTCCCCGCCGCTGATATTTCTAGTATTGCTTTCAGCGAGCCGTCGGACCTCCAGTCCGAGGAGGTCACCTTGCCCATGGACTTGAGCACCGAGTACGAATGTGACGAGAACTGAGCCGGGACCGTGACCTCCAGCGCCACGCTCTCGGTGCGGAGGGGTATTATGGAGCGTATGCTGTCCACCACCCCGGCAACCTGCTCGTCCGCGGGTTTCTGCGGGTCGATGCTGACCCGGGCATCCCGGATGGCCTGCTGTATGCGCAAGGGTGGGTGGGGCAGATGCGTGCGGGGGTCCACGTACGTCTTGGATATGCGCTCCACCACCTGCAGCCGCTTGGCCTCGGTCATCCGGCGGCGCTGCTCGGTGGTCAGGTTCAGCACCCCCTTCTCCAGTATTATGGCGGCGGCCGATGCCGGATCCGCCGTGCCGAATGCCTTCACGAGGCTCTCCTCGGAGGCCCGGGTGCCCCGGCCCGAGTCGGTGTACACCTCCTCGGAGACCAGCACGGCCGATGCCTGCACCTTCTTGCCTGTGCGGTACTCCAGGGCGGGATCCGGCTTCACCAGTATCTCAAAGCGGGTGGACCCGTGCGTGTACCTCACCAGGGTATAGTCGGCCATGCTGGATTGTGCGCCTGCATGAGTATTTAGACATACGGAAAGTGGCCGGGCATTGGGGATGTAGCGTTTCATGCCAAAGCCCCAGCACTCTATTCATGCTCTCAAACGGTGGTATCCTGATCATCCAGTCCCGAACACAATGTGGACACAAGTTAGATGTGGAATTTCACATGAGATGTCTCTGGTGATCAGGCTGCCCGACGCGGCGCCGTCTTGCGGCGCATTCCTAGGCTTAAATAACACCACGAGTACCAACCGCCGTGTACACTCAGCGCCGCAGCCGGGCATGGTACCTGCTCCCGATATTCTTGGGGGTTGTGGGCGGGGTGATAGCCTACTTTGTGCTGCGGCAGGACGATAACCAGCTGGCCAAAAACTGCCTGTACCTCGGAATAGCACTCACCGTCATACACATAGCACTAACGCTGATACTGGACTTGTAGTTTATCGCCGGTGTCCACACATGGTAGGCCTCCGGCGCGCCAGCCCCGCATCCCAGCATATGGCCATGTCCGCCCTGTAGGCTGGTGAGTTAGCGGCGCCTGCATGCTTCTGCATGCGCCGGATGGTCTGACCCCCGTTTCTACTTTTACCCGCATTTGCGCATACCAGACGAACTCCCGCTTCTACGCACGCTTGATCCCGGCAGATCTTTGTGTCCACTCCGGAGACAGGAGCCGTTAGATTATCACGATCCACCACAGTTTAATAGACCGCGCCCGGTGGCATGAACGTTGGATGAGAGCCCCAGCAAATCTGAAGAAACGAGCGCCGACCCGAGCGATATGTCTAATGCCGTTCCTGAAGGGGCAGCCGACCCGGCCGCAGGTGATACTCCTGATGTGTTCCTGAAGGGGCAGCCGACCCGGCCGCAGGTGATACTCCAGATGCCACATCCGCTGACACGTCCGATGACGCGGAGCCCGGACAGGACGAGGCCGAGGAGACGCATGATGTCATCTACGTGGGCGGCAAGCCGATAATGACGTACGTCAACGCCACGCTCACTCTGATAAAATCCACCCCCGTTGTTACCCTGATGGCCCGGGGCCACCGCATAAAGCAGGCAGTGGACGTGGCCCTTACCATAGTCAAGAGGATGAGCGCGGTGGGCTACACCATAGGGGACGTCCGCATATCTTCAAACCCGATGGAGTCGCTGGACGGCAAGAGCCGCAACATATCCACAATAGAGATTGACATCCAAAAGTCCGATTCCTAGGAAGCTGGTTCTGGCGCTAGTGGGACTGGTGGTCGTTGCCGTGATATTGCTCACCCCCCAGTGCGCCGTGGAGTACCAGGCTTTGCTCTTTGACATTGAACGGTACGGCGAATCTCCTGATATTGACATCTGCCATGCGATACAGGAGCGCATAAACGCGTACAACGGCGAGTGCGGCGGAGACCTTGTCGTGCTGGACTGCGGCTAGTCGGCCCCCTCCAAGAGCGCCGCGTATATGAAGGGCAGTATGGTGGTCGCCTCAGCGTGCAGCGTGGCCTGCTTCGCCACCGCGGTCACCTTGCCCCACGATATGGCCTCCCGGACAGGGGCACCACTCAGACTACCGTCAAACTCTGTGGCGGTGGTTATGTACAGGGCGTAGTCCAGCCCGCCGCGGTATTGGTTCCACCACATCGTGTGGTGTTTTGATATGCCGCCCCCGATCATCAGGGCTCCGGACCTCTTTGCCTTGAATACCAGCGACGCGAGCATCTCCGAGTCGCCTGCCACGTCCAGCACAAAGTCAGGGTGCTTCTGGATGAACATCCAGATCTGGCTCCCGACGGCGCCGTCCATTATGCCCGGCACAACGACGCGGGTGCCCGTCTTGTGTGCCCAGTGCAGAAACGACGACTCGCCGGTGTTCCTGCCTATCATATCGCATATGTCGGCGGTGGTCATGCGGCGCGTCCCCGACGAGTACTCCACTTCCAGGAAGGACTGCATCTTCTCCTCTATCAGCGGGCCGTAGCTGTCCATGGGGACCAGGACGCTGCCCAGTCGGTGGATGTCCCTCTCAGCCAGCTCGGCATCGTCCATCGTAAAGGAGCCCCTGTCGTACGACGCAAAGTGGCGGGCAATGTCGTGGTCCAGGGAGCCACACGTGGTCACGGCCACGTTGAACCACCCACGACGGATCATGTCCCGGACTACTCCCCGCAGGCCGGTGGACATGGTGGCCCCCACGAACGAGACAAACGTAAGGCAGTCTTCATCGTGGATCATCGAGTCCAGTATGTTCAGGCCAGCGGCCACGTTGACCGACTCAAAGCCGCCGGATCCGGACATTTGGCGTATTATGTCACGCACCGAGGATTCGCCGGTTATGGCCATGTCATGTACTGTCGAATCGGACTCGGCGGACACGGGTGGGCGCCGCATTCGGGCATATAAAATTCTGGTGAGCGCCCGGGGGGCAGCCCGTGCCACGGGGAGCCGTTATGGGGGCAGCTCGAACGGGGCAGCCCGGTATGAGCCCAGTACGTCCAAGGTGACGCACTCCTCTCTGAGGCCGTCTACGACAGTATCAAGCGTTCCGGCCTCCCCAACAAAGTCCGCAAAGAAGACGTAGCTCCATCCCCCGGTACGGTCGGGCCTCGACTCTATTCTGGTCAGGTTCACTGGCAGCAGCCTCTCCAAAGCCCGGTGCAGACTGCCAGGCCTGTGTGGCAGGGTGAAGGTTACGGAGATCTTGTCGCCGCCCTCCTGGGGGGATGCGCCACGGCGCTCCAGCACCACGAACCTGGTGTAGTTGTGCTTGATGTCACTGATGTCGTCGCTGATTATCGTCCGGTTGTAGTACGCGGCGGCCCGGCGGCTGGCTATGCCGGCCACGCTATCGGATCCGTTCTCGGCTATTATGCGCACGCTGCCGGCCGTGTCGTACGTGGGGATCGTCCTGTATCCGGAGACGAATCTTCTGCACTGGCCCAAGGCCTGTGGATGCGAGTATATCGTGTCTATGCGCGAGATGTCATCGGTGTTGCCCACGAGGCAGTGCTTGACGTGCAGGTACGTCTCGCCCATGATGTGCAGCATCCCCCTCTTTGCGCGTATGGCGTCGTTGGCCCCGCCCACCGATCCCTCTGTGCTGTTCTCCACCGGGATTATGGCCCGTTCGGCATGACCGCGCCCGACGCTGTCCAGCGCGTCGGCAAATGTGACCGACGGCAGCGTCTCGACGGTACCCAAGTACCGAATGGCCGCTTCCTCGCTGTACGCCCCGTGCTCCCCCGAAAATGCCACCCTCATGGCATCGCAAGGGGTGTGATGATATATGAAATTTGTTTGAATATACACTCGCTGCCGATGGCAGGCCATGCGGGCAAGGTCCGTCACCACTCACACATGTACGGCTATTGTACTGGAATCACTGCTGGGCGTCGTAATCGAATATGCGCGCCGCCGCCTCCAGCACGTCCGTGTCCCCGTGCTCGGACGCCCGGCGTATGTTGTTCATGGGGGTGGACGCCATGCCCTCCAAGACGGCCCGGCTCATGTCCTCCATTATCCGAATGGTGCGCGGATCCGCGTCCCCGATCATCTGGACGGCCTTGGCCAGCTCCCGGGAGCGTATCTCCTCTATGATGCGGAACGTCTCGTTGACCAGCGGCTCGGCCTCCAAGCGGCGCATGGACGCCTCCAGCGCCGAGACCTCGCCGCTTATGGTTCCCTGAATGGCTTCCGCCTTGGTGGCGCGGTCCTTCATGTTGCGCTCGACCATCTCGCCGATCTGATCCAGGTTCATCAGCTTTACGCCGGGAATGTGGGCTATCCTCTCGTCCACGGCCCGGGGGTTTGATAGATCCAATATCATCATTCCGCTGACCGGCGACAAGGTAGCCACCGCGTCGTACGCCACCAAAAAGAACGGGGCAGTGGTTGCCACAAAGGAGACGTCGTACCGCCCAAAGTCGGCCAGCACATCCTCGAACCTGACCGGGTCCCCACCCACCGCCTCGCAGAAGGCCGCCGCCCTCTGCAGGGTACGGCTGGCTACCGAGAATGAGTACCCGCGCCTGGCCAAGGACTTTGCCACCAGCGTGGCCACCTCGCCCGTTCCTATAACCAGCACGCCCTTGGACTTGAGGTCGTTGACGTTCTCCTCGGCAAGCCTCACGGCCATGGATCCCACCGAGACTCCCTCCTTGCCCAGTCCGGTGACGTTCCGTATCCGGGTGCCCACCCGGGTGGCACGATCAAACAGCGTGTTGAGGTGCATGCCCGACGCCCCGGCATCCTTGGCAGAGGCGATCGACTCCCTCACCTGTCCCAACACCTGCTCCTCGCCCACCACCATGGAGTCCAGCCCGGACACCAGATCCAGTAGGTGGCGGATGGCCTCCGCGTCTTCGCCGGTCTCCATGGCGCCGAACGCCCCGCCGTCCAGCCCGGTAGCCTCAGACCACGCCCTTATGATGCCAGAGTAGTCGGCCTCGGACGCCTTCCCGAATAGCTCCACCCTGTTGCACGTCTGCACTATGACGCACTCCTCCAGTCCACTCTCCCGGAACCTCCGGTAGGCGTCCTTGTGGTCCTTCATCATGAACTTCTCCAGCATGTGCACCGGCGTAGTACGGAACGTGATCCTGGCGTTCAGTATGCGGCTCACTGCGCCCCCGCCCCCGATGCCCTCTCCCTCCCCCGGAACTCTATGTCCTGCAGCAGACTGGGGGTTATGACTCCCTCCATGGCCCGCCTGATCTCGTCCCGTATGAGCTTGGCCGCCGCCGGACTCCTTCCGCCGGTGGAGACGGCCACCCTGACCATTCCGCCGAACTCAGCCTGCGCCAGGTGGGCAAAGTCGCTACACTGCGGATCGCTGGAGCTGTACCCCAGTATGCGGCGGCGACGCGCCTCGGCCACCAAGGACCGGTTCAGGGGGCGGTCGTCGGTGGCTGCCACCACCACGTCCGGACGCATCCTCTCCACCACGGACGCGTCGGCCCTCTCCCGCACGGCAGTGATGCGGCCCGACTCCGCCATCCCCAGTATGGCATCAGAGAGGACGGGGCTTACCACCGTTATGGTGCAGTCCTCCCCGGCCATGGCCGCAACCCGCTTGGTGGCCTCGCGGCCGCCTCCGACCACCAACACCATTTTGGAATCTAGTCGGAGATCCACTATCATAACCAAAAAAGCTCGACGATTTGTATTTATATATTAAAATTACATACGCCTAGAGATCGGATCCGGAAGCCGGTACGGCGCCCGCCCAGCCCTCGGGGAAGCAACCCAGCGACCTCAGGCGGGATGGGGCCCCCACCGAAACACGAGCCGTGGACCCTCCCGCGGGAGTCGGCGGCCCGGCCATGCCAAGGTTGTGCCGGCGCCCGCGGCGCGTGATGCCGCCAACAACCCCATTGCCTGCTAGATGCTAGTGTCCGGCGCCGTTCCCCGCCATGCCGCCCGCTCGCGCAAGAGGAGTCCTACTCGGCAACAGTGAAATATTCGAAGAAACCATATTGGATGTAATGGCGACGGCCCTCATAATCCCGCTGATCTTGGCCTGCATAGCAGGCCTCGGAGGTTACCTGTTGTACCGATATGTGGTGTATGATGCCATGTGCAAGATGTCGGTGAACCGCATACTGAGCAGCTACGACATACGCAAGTCGCCCTCCCAGATAATACGCGAGTTCCACGAGGTCATCCGGGGCGAGAAGATATCCGAGAGGCAGGTGCGCACCCTGGAAAAGATGTACCGGCAGACAAATCCGGACCAGTTCTTGGAGATGTACGACGCCCTACGCGAGAGACGGTCCGACAGGTAGCGGTTCCCGAAGCGGGACTAGGACGCGCGTGCGGACATCGCGGGGAAGCATGCCCGCGGCGGGATTGTCGGCTCCGAGGTGTTCGACACCGCGCCCAAGCGGCTTGCCCTACGAGAAATCAGACGCCCTTTGGCGCCGCTAAGGTGTTACAGGTATCTGGATGAAGGGCGTTCCGCCATCGCCGACCACCAAGGGCAGCTGGCCATCCCAGGCCTGCGTCTTTAGCCACTCCAGATAGTTGGGGTTCTGGGCTAGGGCTTCATTGATGATGCGTATGGCCTCGGCCTCACCGTTTGCGCGGGCTATGTTGGCGTTGGCCTCGCCCTGGGCCTGTTGCTCTATCTGGCGCGCCTCCACTTCTATCCTGAGCAGATCGTTCTCCGCCTTGAGTGCCCTCTGTTCGGCCTCCACCTTTGCCTCAATGGCGGCCGCAAAGAGCGTAGAGAACTGGAAGTCGGTGATGGATATGACCTCGGTCATTATGTCAAAGTCGGCCAGCCGATCGGTTATCTCACGCTCTATGTCCGCCTTGACCTGTGGTCTCTTGGTGATCAGTTCCTCGGCGTTATAGTTGGCTGTAACCTGTTTTACCACCTCCTCCACCGCTGGCTGGATTATACGGTCCTCGTAGTCCAGTCCCACCTCCTGGTACAGATGGTGTATCGATTCGGGGGCCGGATGGTAGTTGACCGTCACGGCGGTAGAGACGGTCTGGAGGTCCTTTGAGGCCGACGTCGTGGACTTTACATACTTGAGTGTACGTACCTCCATCTGCACCACGCTATCGGCAAACGGCATCACAAAGTGGAGCCCCTCACTCAGCGGTGGAACGGAGGTGTCGACGGCGTTCCAGTGCAGCAGGACGCCCCGGTGTCCGGCATCTACGATCTGGACGGCAGAGTACGCTACCAGTCCAATGGCGATCAGCGCTATTATTCCGATGGCCACTCCGCGCGCGACGCCCCTGTTCACCGATACGTTTGGTGACTGGTATCTGGACACAGTAATACCAACCAGGTCTGGCTATAAAAACCGTATCGATGGCTCTCCGGGAATTGCCCGGTTGAACGGCCGGTAGGAGTCACGCTCATGTGATGTGGCTCCTTACCGCAGCTGACAAGCGAAACCAGAACGGCATGCGGCGCTAGCCGGCGGCCACGTAGTCGCCTACTGGCGAATCGCGGCCATTCGATCTGTACGGCATATGGGCCGCCCGAGCCGCGCTAGTAGAAATGGTCCAGATTCGAGGGCGTGTGGGGAGGCACGGTCTCGCCGGAGTGGGTTTTGTTTATATATGGCCATATCCAATCAAAACCAATGAGTGGTACAAAAAACCCATACGATCCCACCGAACTCTACAACCAGTGGCTGTCTCAGACCAAGCAGATCCAGGATGAGTTCCAAAGGGGCTTTGACCGCATGACGCAACAGTCCAACGACATCAGCAGGATGACCCAGACATGGCAGAGAGTCAGCGACCAAATGGAAGCCATGTCCAAGGCCGGCGGCGAAGGGGCCCAGCAGTTCGCGGAAGCGATGCGGAGCGCCATGTCGCCGTGGAAGCAGCCCACCGAGTTTGTCTCCGTACCCAGCATGCTGACCGGCTGGGCGACGTTCAAGACAGGAATAGGAAGCAACGGGCGCATCTCCATACCCGAGGCCGAGCGCAGTGCCCTGGGGCTGAGCGAGGGGGATCTGGTTCAGGTTATCGTACTGCCAGTGTCAAAGAAAAAGGAGGTGAAACAATGAATAAAAGTGAGCAAGCACAGGAGAAGGCAAAGGACGTATTTGTCACATACAAGAGCGTCGTCGACAAGACATTCGAGAGCATCAACCAGTCCGTACCCAGATACCACCAGTCCATAGCGAACGCCCAGCAGGAGATGCTCAAGGCGGTGGAGAGCAGCGTGGAATTCACCATACAGGCGCAGAAGGAGTTCGTCTCAAAGACCGGCATACCCACTACCCTGCCCGAGACCGGACTGCAGGCCATCAAGGATACCGCCGACGGCTACGTCAAGATAGCGGGCATAGGCAACCAGATTGCCCTGTCTGCCATAGACGCCACCCAGGCTGGAATCAAGAACATAAGCGAGAACGTCAAGGCATACAACGACCTAAGCCAGACTACCGTGCGATCGTGGATAACGGCATTCGGCATAACCAACTAGGCCATCAGGCCTAGTCCGATTTTTTGGAATATTCTAACTTTTTGGTAACTTTTATACAACCCCCGTGCTATACAAGGCATGAAGTTGACCAAAAAGGACATCACCAGATCGCATGACACCTCCCCCCTGCACCTGTTCAGGCAGGGCATCCGCTCGGAGGTGACGCTCAAGACGTACACCTACACGCTGCGCAAGGTCCTGTGCGACATACTGGAGGACGTGCTGGAGGGCGACTTTGAGCAGCGCGCCGGGCAGTTCGTCCAGCGCGCCCGCGACGACCCGGACTGGACGCGGGACCTGCTGCTCAGCCTGGCCTGGAAGCTGCGCGAGCGGACCGAACTTCCCAAGGACCACGCCGACTACCTCAACCCGACGTCGGTCCCCTCGCACTTTATGTCAATCAGGAAGCTGCTGGACATGAGCGGCATCTCCATGCCCTGGAAGCGCATCTACGCGACGTTCCCCGAGAAGGACAACATACTGGACACGAGGGGGTGGACCAGGGAGGAGATCGCGGCGATGCTCGTCCACGCCCGCGACCCGATGGACAAGGCTCTCGTGCTGCTGCTCGCCAGCTCCGGCGTGCGCGTCGGCGCGCTCGACCAGCTGAACTGGGGGGACCTGACGCCCGTATACAGGGAGGAGGACGGGCGCCTGACCGCGGACCCCGGCGGGGGCGGCGAAGTCGCGTGCGTGGCGCTCAGCATATACTCCGGATCCCCGGAGATCTACACGGCGTTCGCCACGCCGGAGGCGTACCGCGCCCTCGTGCAGTACGGCCGCACGTGGGCCGAAATGATGGGACGCCAGCCCAAGCCCGGCGATCCGGTGTTCCTGGCCACCAAGACGCTGCCGCGCCGGACGACTGGCCCGGCCTTGGCCAAGCGGGTGCGCCGGATGGTCGACAAGGCGGGGCTGCGCGAGACGGACAGTGGCAGCGGCGGCGGGAAGGGGAAGAGGTACGAGACGCAGCTGATGCACGGCTTCAGGAAGTTCTTCAACAAGACGTGCAGGGAGGCGCTCTCCGGCGACTCGCTGGCGGCGCTCATACGGGCCGAGTACATGATGGGCCACAGGGGACTCGTGTCGCTGGACCAGAACTACTTCAAGACCGGCATGCTGGAGATGGCCGCCGAGTACGTGAAGGTCGCGGCGGATCTTACCATCGACGACGCCGACCGGCTCCGGCTGTCCAACCGCGCCATGGCCGAGAACATACAGCACATGGAGAATGAGAAGGACTCCAAGATAACGCGGCTGGAGGCCGAGGCGGAGCGGATGCGGCTGGAGGTGGAGCGCGTGCGGCGCGAGAAGGACGAGGCGGTGGAGCGCGTGCGGGAGGAGGTGGCCGAGATCCGCGACCGGGGCGGCGCCACCGCCGGCGAGATACTCGACGCGCTGCTCAAGTCGCCGAAGGCCGGCGGCGTGCCCGGCGAGGTTGCGGAGTCATTAACTACTATGATGAAGCAGCTGGGGGCGGCGCAGGAGACGGCGATGCGCGACATGAAGGACGAGCACAATGCCGCAATGGCAGACATGAAGGCGGAGTACGACGCCAAGATGGAGAGGCTGCTGCGTGTGATCGACAGGATGGCCGGGGAGGGCGACTCCGGGCATGATCCGCTGGAGGAGTTCAGGGGGGACAGGGTGTGACTTGGGGGCCGCTAGAGAGAGACCGATCGGCACCAGAGTTTTTGGTCCTGCCCGGGAGGACCATACCATGACCAAGAAGCGATCGTGCTCGTAATACACGAGATCTCGCGCAGCACCAATACCGCACATACACAGGATAAACAAGTCCCACCGGAAGTCGGGCAGGCCGTTTGACCGTCACACCCCCCAACAGGCTTAGATCTTGTGGTCGCTCACCGGGGCCACCTTGCGGCTAATTATGCATCAAATCTCGGGTTGGAGCGTAACATCGCTACGCTGTTCGCAGCCGCACCACGAGACGGCTGTCAGCGTGTGGGTAGGTTCTGGGCCCCTGTCATGGCGTACCATGGCAGTCCTGCGGCCTATGCTTGCCGCCGCCCGGCGCGCGGTCAGCCGTCTACCTTGGGTGGATCTTTTGCCATCGCGTCCTTGTACTCCTGAAGGGCGCGGCGCATGTCCCTCTCGTTCGAGATCCTGATATCCTCCACCACCTTCTCAAGCCTCTCTTTTGCGTCAACAGTCTCCGGGCGCCCCAGCTCCATGTTCCGCACCGTCTCCTCCAGTTGGGCTATCCGGGCATTCTTTGTGGCTTCTTGCCTCTCCAGTTGGGCCATCAGATTATTCTTCTCGGCCTCCAGCTTCCGTATGTTTGCGGACATGTGCTCGATTGTGTGCTTCAGCCTCTCAGCATCATCAATGGTCAGATCCGGCACGACCTTGACATACTCGGCGGCCATCTCCAGCATGTCCGTCTTGAAGTAGTTCTGGTCCAGGGCGACCAGGCCGCGGTGTCCCATCATGTACTCGGCCCGTATGAGCGACGCCAGCGAGTCGCCGGACAAAGCCTCCTTGCAGGTCTTGTTGAAAAACTTTCTAAAACCGTGCATCAGCTGCGTCACGAACCTGTTCCCGCTCTTATTGTCCGGATCGCGCAGCCCCGCCTTGTTGGCCATCTGGCGCACCCGCCTGGTTATCGCCGGCTCCGACGCCTGGCGCGGCCGCAGCTTGGTCGCCAGAAACAGGGGATCATTGGGACTGGGCTGCCGCAGCATCCTTTCCGCCCACACCCTGCCATACTGCGTGATGGCGCGGTATGCCTCCGGGGTGGCGAACGCCGTGTACCGCTCCGGGGACCCGGCATATACGTTGACAGCCGCGCATGCGACGGCCCCGCCGTCCACCGGATCCGCAGTCAGGCGGCCGTCCGACTGGTAGATGGGCGTGATATCGCCCCACGTCAGGTTCAGCCCACCGAGCCGCATGCCGGAACTGGCCAGCAGCAGCACTATGACCCGGTCCATCGGGTCGCGGGCGTGCGTCAGCATCGCCGCGATATTCTCCCTGGTCCACCCAACGTTGTCGGTCATGTTGTCCTTCTCCGGAAAGGTCGTGTAGACGCGCCTCCAGTTCACCACGACGTTGTTCATCTCCAGCAGCTTCCTCAGCGGCACGAAATACGACTTGACCGACGTCGGGTTGAGGTAGTCGGCATGGTCCTTGGGAAGCTCGGTCCGCCCGCGCAGCTTCCAGGACAGGCTGAGCAGCAGGTCCAGCATCCATTCCGGATCTTCCCTGCCGCGCTGCACAAACTGCGCGGCGCGCTGCTCAAGGTCACCGTCCAGCACGTCCTCCAGCACGTCGCACAGCACGTGCCGGACCATGGACGTGTACTTGCGGCGCGTGGCCTCGGCCCTTATGCCCTGGTTGAACAGGTGCAGCGGGCGCTTGTCCCCGGATCTGGCGATCTCGTCCTTGGCCAGCTTCATGCATATGTTACAACAGAGGCCTATTAAAGTTACCAAAAAGTAATGGCCCCTATTAGAACACGTACTTCTTGATAACTGTAATAGAAACACATACTTCTTGATAACTGTAATAGAAACACATACTTCTTGATAACTGTAATAGAAACATATAGCAAATGATACATTCAAGCGATTCCCGCCGCGCGCCTGCGCGCATCTTGCGACGGTCTCCCTCCCCCCCTTGATGAACGCCTTCTGCTCTTCGGGCGTGGCGCTGTTGTATGGGATGTGCCGCGGCTTTCTGACCGAAAACCCGTGCCGGTGGGTCAGCCTCAGGGCCGACCCCCGGATGTATGATGCGTCGAACCGTTCCAGTATGCGTCTGGGAGCATCTTGGCGTTCCAGCTGCCGCGGCCAAAGCCGCTCTCGCGCGGCGATCTAGCGAGATCCTCCCCGATGACATGCTCCTGCTCCGGGCTCAGGAAACGCGGCCTGCCCAGGCTCTTGTTATCATGTCTACCCTCTGGACCTTCGTGCTCCATCTTGGACAGCCGCCGGTGGATGGTGCCTACCCCGCGTCTCATCATGCCGGCTATCTTCTCGGGCAGATCGTCCTGCTTTCTGAGTACTGCTGCCTGCCTCTGGACTTACCGGGGTGCTCGCGCCTGTACATCTCCACCAGTTCGGCCAGCGGCACATCAGGTAGGTACTCTTCTCCCCTCTTTACCAGTGCCGCCTTTGTCGTGAGGGCATAGGGGATGAGAGCCGATCTATGTTTTTCGATTCGTCACTCGTTTTTCCATTCTTTATGGCCACTACTATCGGTCGACAACCAGCCGCCCGCTACACCGTGACGCACTTTGCCAGGTTGCGCGGCCTGTCTACGTTGCGGTGGGCCGCGGCGGCGGCGCGTATAGCCAGCATCTGCAGCAGCCAGACCTCCCGGACAAACACGTCCTGGACATCACCGGACGCGTCCAGCATGACATGCGTGTCGTACGGCGGGCGGTCGTTCCCGGACACGACGACGACGTGCCCGCCGCGCGCCATGACTTCCTGGATGGTGTCGGCCGAGTCGCCGAACGCGTCCAGTATTATGACGGGCGTCCCCTTCTCCAGCATGGCCAGCGGCCCGTGCTTGAACTCGCCGGCGTACATTCCCTCGGCGTGCGCGTACAGCAGCTCCTTCAGTTTCAGCGCCCCCTCGAGGGCGGCAATGCGCTGGATGCCCGACCCGAGTATGTAGACGTCCGGCGCGCCGCGCACCAGTTTGACCACCCCGGGCGGTATCAAGTCCGGGTCCGGCATTTTTCCGCCGCCGTACGGCATTCCCGCCGCGGCCATCATTATGCCGGACTGCACCATGAGGCTCTTGGTGGCGGCCACGCCTATCTCCGGGCCGCACCCAAGCGGTATGGTCTGGTCGGCGAGCGCGGCCAGCGACGACTGCGCGTTGTTGGTGACTGCAACCACGTTCGCGGCGCCGGCGTACGACTCCACGGCCCGCAGCACGTCTCCGGTCTCGCCGGACTGCGATATCGCCACCAGCGTGGGGCTGCCCACCGGCGGGTGCGACGCGTACTCGCACGCCGGGAACGCCTCGACCCTCCGCCCCGACTGGCGCATCAAATGCTCGGCCAGCAATGCGACGTGGTAGCTGCTGCCGCTGCCGGTTATCGCTATGTCGCCCCCAGGCATCCTCCAGCCGCCGTCCAGCCCGGCCAGCAGCCTGGAGCTGTCCAGCAGCTCAGCCTCCGTGTGCGATATGGCGGCGTCGACGCGCGACGTCGATACCTCCGGGGCGATTCGCTCGTACCGGAAAGGTATGGCCTGGCCGTCTCTGTTGTACGGCCGGCACGTGTCTTGGTCGACGTACGCGTACGCGTCGTTCGGCATGTGATATACCATGTCGGCGCGGGCCGAGAACGCCGCCACGTCGCTGGCGACGTGCATGCCGTCTGACGCCCTGCCTATCGACAGCGACGGGCCGCGCCGGATGCACCCCAGGCGGCCGTGGTACAGCATGATGCACGAGAACCGCCCCCGCACCATATCCATTATTCCACGCAGGTCGCCGCGCATCTCTCTGGCGGCGTGCGCCAGCGCCTCGGTGTCGTTCTCCGACACGAAGGCGTACCCGCGGCCCTCCAGGCCGGCCCTCAGATCATAATAGTTGGATACGGTGCCGTTCATCACAACCGCCACGCCGTCCCCGGACGCCTGCGGGTTGGCGTTGAGAATGTCGTTGGCGCCGTGCGTGGCCCACCTGGTCTGGCCCACGCCCGCGTTGCCCTCCAGGTCGTTCCCGGACAGGTCGGTGCCCATCACCTTTACGGTGTTTGTCTTTTGGCCGTCCCACACCGACATGCCGGCGGAGTCGTACCCGCGGTACGCCATGTGGGAGAGTGACTCGGCTATCTCCGGGGCCGCAGGAGCCGCGCCGGCGTATGCCGCTATCGAGCACATATGGGTGGCGTGTGCGACACGGACATTTAATGTTTAGATTTGACAACCCTGTCTCAATCGTGTCCGCATGTCGGCCCAGCGGCCATGTGGCGGCACGACTCTCATGTCATGTGTGGCACGCCCCCCCAATTCACGAGATACAGATTCGTCCCTCCGCCTGCTGTACGGGGCCATCTCGAGCCGCATCTCTTGGATGATGCCCTCCCACGTGGGGGACACCACATGTTCCCCGAATACGCGCTTGAATGTCGAGAATGCCCCCTCTACCACCCATCTCATGTTGTATCCGATCCTGGCCTTCCAGTAGGTCTGGTTCTCCCTCTTCTCCTCCCGGCTCAGTAAGTCCAGCCGCGTGGCCTCGGGGCCCCATCCCGGAGTGTGTCCGGTCCGGCACGGTTATCATCCCGCCCTGGCATGTGCCCACGTCAAGCCTTCCCGTCCGCTCGCGGAGCTGGCTGGAGGGGGGCATTCTGGACTCCCCGATCATCTTCCCGGCGGTCCCCTCCAGCTGCCTATACCGGACCCTCATCCCGACCCTGAGAGCGGCGGCCAATATGAACAACGCCCCCGAGTATCGGCACGGGGCACCCACCTTTGTTTGTGCGGCTAACCTCGTCCTCCCACTCGGGATTGTACTCTATGAACGTGTCCGCCCCTCGCTTGACGTACTTTTTGTTGTCCGTCTTTGTCATTGAGGGGAGCCAAACGGTATGATCATTGTGCCTTTCGGTCCGTATGGGAGGCGCTCAGGCGCCATTAGGACAGAGTTTGGCTTCACACATAATCAAATATAAGGAATGTGAAGGTATCGTATGGAAAGATCTATGAGTAGAATGTACGGCAGGGTCATGTGGGAGGACAGATGGCTTGCAGGAGTGTACTGGTTTGTCTTCACGCTAGTTCTGTGGGTGGTGGGGGTATCCGGGATAGCGGCGGCGCTTTTCAGACTGGAAATCATGGTTTCGATGATTGTGGGTTTGTTGGGCTTGTTCATCGCACTGTGGGTGATCAACCGCGAGCGCAACAAGAAGATAACGGAAGGCTACTTCTACAAGACGGGCATCCTTGAACATGTTGAAAGAATGATGGGTGCAGTGTCTACATTCTACTTGGAAGTGAAGTACATGGATCCCAGTCTGATGGCGTTGGAAAAAGAAAGCGAGCGGGGAACGTTGTTGGAATTTTCCGAACCGAAGGTGAACGAGCTAAAAGATCGTGAAATGTCCCACTGGGAATACTACCAAAGGTTAGCAGAGATGATTAATATCAACACGGTAGTACCGGCAGAGGTACGGGTCGACGTTTCTGTTTTTCTACGAAGGGGAAGCATGGCCATCACCAAGTATCTCTGGAACAATTTGAACGGCAACAAACTAACTATCCAATACCAACTGTTGAAGAAGTTGGACAAGGTGATTGGCTCTGACTACTTTACGGGGGATAGTACCGATGAAGTGGAAAACTATCTGCGGTCAATCAACGGATCTCGATGCTTCATCAGGAAACACGTGGGACTATAGCGTCGATTAAAAATTCGTTCAGACTGAAGCCCCCAAATCGAAACCAATATTGATCCCCTCCCATGCTGGTGCGGCATGGACAAAACAGAGCGGGAAGCGCTGTGGAAAGCATACAGGAAAGAGAAGGATTCCGGGCGGTGCCCAGAATGCTAGCCGTCCACATGGTCCGCGTGCGCGAAATGAGCATAGGCAAGACTGCCGCCAACCTAATGCGGTCCGAGAGGTGGGTGCACAAGTAGTTAAAGCGCTTCAATGCCGGAGGTCTAGACGGCCTTTGGGGTCTTCCCAAAATACTGCTGGCGTAAAATTCATGCGGGGTTATTTATGATCCCAACTATAGATGGCGTTACAGGGGCGACTTGGCAGTGCCGTAACCTAGTCATCATAATACCAATGCAGGAACTTTAGGACACTGCGCCATCTACCATGATACAGGTAACGGTCACGGAACTGCTTGACTGAGGTATGCGCGACCTTGACATATTCTAACAACTCCCTGACAAGCTTCGGCGGTGGTATTCGTATAGCCGCCCCGTCGGCAGATTCAGGAAAGGTGCCCTCATTGTAAAGCCTGATGTTGTAGTATAGTTCGTGCAGTTTTTTCTGGGCATCCTCATCAAAGTAGGAGATATTAGACTTGATTCGCAATTAGCCGTAGGCTGCCCTCCAGCCCGCCTCCGGTCTAATTTGGGGCATCTAGGGGCCATAGACAGGCCAGAACGGCCCGGGCAGCCGCGTCCGTGTCCGGACAACATGGTAATATCTCGGGGGCGTGGGCGTCGATATGGTAAAGTAGTTGTGATCGAGTCTCCAGAGACATGCTGACCTACGAGAAGGCTCGGCGGAGCCCCAAGATATTCAAGGCCATAGCAGGCATGTCGCCCCAGCAGTTTGATTCGCTGTACGCGGAGGTTGCCAAGCTATACGGCGAGGCCGAATTCGCCAGACTCAACAGCAAGCCCAGGAAGCGCGGCGTGGGAGCAGGACGCCGGTTTGCCCTGGACCTGCGGGAAAGGCTGTTCATGCTCCTGTTCTACTACCGGACATACGTCACCCAGATTCTTGTCGGATTGGTCTTTAGCGTGGGCCAGGCAACCGTGTCTAGGGACATTGCGAACCTCGAGCCGGTGGTAAGGCGGTGCGTTCCGCTCCCCGAGAAGCTGCATATGGCGGCCAACAAGGCCAAGACCGTTGAGGATCTTGAAAAGATCATACCGGGCCTGGCCGTCCTGATCGACGCCAGCGAGCAGCCGGTATACCGGCCACAGGACGACCAGACGCAGAAAAAGTACTACTCCGGCAAGGCAAAGAGGCACACCATGAAGACGCAGTACACGACCACCTATGACGGCCTGATAGTGCACAAGTCAACGTCTGTGGAGGGCAGCAAGCACGACTTTGCGCTCTTCAAACAGGACAACGCAGCCTTCCCGACCGACCTGCCCCACGGCGCCGATGCCACACAGGGAAGCGGCGGGCGCACCCGCACCATAGACATCGGGGACAGCGCATATTCCGGAATGCAGAAGCAGTACCCCGACCGTGACGCGCGGACGTCCATCAAACGAAAGCCCGGCCGCGAACTCACGCCCGAGGAAAAGGCGTACAACAGGGCGCTCTCGAGGATACGAATCCTCGTAGAGCACGCGATACGCCGAATCAAGATATTCCGGGTGATGGGCGACAGGTACAGGAATCCGCGCCGCAAATACAACCTGATCAACGACATCGTGTGCGGACTGGTGAACATGCTGCGGTTGTGGGAGCGGATGGCGACATGATGGCCTAGCACGGGGCCGCAATTTGCCGGGAGTTGCGCTTAACTTTCTAATTGCGGATCGTGTCTATTGGTTGATGAGGCGAGTCCGTCATACACGCCGGTAGGTAACGGCACCAAAGGCTCCTCACTACCTGGGGGCCGCAGTACATCCTCAACGAACGCTCCTATCCCACCAACCTCCGTCAATGTTGCGGTGGCCAGCCGAACCTTCAACTGGCGATTGCGCGCCCGGCGGTTTAGCGCGTACCAGAAGAAGCCAACTACCACCAAGATAACTTCGAGTGTGAGAGTTAGATCGATTGAGTCGGACAGGGACATATCCTCCATCCCTTACGTCCATCTATATAACAATCAAAACCACCGAACTCTGTCCTAATCGTGACCGCACATCAGCCCAACTTCGGCCGTGCGGCGGCATGACCCTCATGTTATGTGCGGCATGTCCCCCTCCAGCTCACGGGCCATCGATTCGTCCCTCCGCTTGCTGTACGGAACCGCCTTGGGCCGCATCTCTTGGATGATGTTCTCCCACGTGAGGGACACCACGCATTCTCCGAATATGCGCTTGACTGTCGAGAATGCCCCCTCCGCCGCCCGCCTCATGCTGTATCCGATCTTGGCCTTCCAGCATACCTGGTTCTCCCTCTTCTCTTCCCGGCTCAGCAGGTCCAGCCGCGTGGCCTTGGGACTCCATCCTAGAGTGTGTCCGGCCAGCACGGTCATCATCCCGCCCTGATCCGTGTTCACGTCAAGCCTCTTTATCCGCTTGCGGAGCTGGCTGAAGGAAGGCATCCTGTGCTCTCCGATCATCTTCCCGACGGCCCCCTCGAGCTGCCTGTACCGGACCTCCATCCCGACCCTGAGGGCGGCGGCCGGCATGATCAGCGTCTCCGAGTACCGGTACGGGGCGCCCACCTTTGTTTGCATGGCTGACCTCGTCCTCCCACTCGGGATTGTACTCTGCCAAAAACCGCCCCAAACTATCACCTCGCAGCCTGTGCATCTCGAGTTTGGGGATGGCTGCGGCCTGGATCTGAGTAAATTAGATCAATCACCCATTCTTGCAAGGGGAACCTTCAGGGGAAGTTTTTATTAGCCACCGGCACGTAAACACACCATGGCACATGATGTCGTAGACCAGTATATGCTGGCGCTGGTGGGGATGAAGCACGCTGACGCAGAAAAGATGCCTGACAACTCGGTAAGAGGGATGACATGGCTGCAGAAGATCATGTATATCGCATCCAAGTCGTGCAGCGACGAGCTGTTCGGTTTCATACCGCACAAATACGGCATGTACTCAAAGGTACTGGATGAGTCCCTGAAGCGATGTTCACGCGACGGTTTGATATGCATACACCGGCCAGATGGGGACGGCGCCATACACCTGACTGAGAAGGGCAACAGTAAGATTGATCTCGCCAAATGCGACGACGGCATGCTGCGCCAGATGCAGTCTGCAAAGTCCCTGCTGGACAGTTTGGACTATCGGGAGATGATTGTGTATTCATATGCGCTGTTTCCCGAGATGGCGGAACGCAGCGAGATCGTGGACAATTTCGAATCATGGAGGAGGGATGCCGCCACATCCATGTACTTGAAGGGCGCCGTGTCGTTTGCGTTGGCTGCGCGCATATCGGGCCTCGGACGGGACGGTTTCGGGGACTATCTGCGGAATGGCGGCATAGAGCCCCACACGCCGCTGGTACGAACTAGCGTCGTGGTTTCCGACAAACCGCCGACGTTCTGATGGAGAATGGTGGTGCGACATGGCGCCGGAGCACTACTATTTCGACACGGCGAGCATACTTGACTTGGAGGCGTACGGCCTGACCAAGCGCCTGCGCAAGGTGCATGCAGTCATAGTGCCAGAAGTATTGAACGAGATCCAGGACCGCAACCACAAGCGTCGACTAATGCAAACGCTCATATTCCAAATGTTGGGGGTAGTTGATCGGGCCGTACCCGCCGTCCCGCAAACATTTCGATGGTGGACGGCATCAAAATATACCACACCATCATAGATGGGCCGCTCGGCCGATCACATGATCAAGCCTGCCTGCCCTCAAACTGGTCCAGAACCATGGCCAGCGTGGCCACGAACCTGCCGCTGAAGCCGTAATGGCGGTGGTTGTGCACGAACTGAAACGACTTGACATAGAACGCCAAGTGCCACTTGCTGACACCGCGGTGTTTTTTCAGCCACCACTTCAGCAAGCCTATCCGGCACTCGCAGTTATTGGTGTGGATTTCGTTGCACTCGCCGGAGGCGTACTCGCCCTCGCCGTGGTTTACCGTGTGGTGGTCGTATCCCCGCTCCTTGAGGCTCTTGTATGCGGTGTGCTCGTCGGTCATCACCGTGGAGCCGGGCCCTATTCGCTCCTGCACCATGTCGGCCAGGGTCTTGCCGTTGCGCGGCACGTCCATTATCGTAATATCCGGCTCGTCCTCGGTGGCCCGCTGAAAGTATATGGTGGACATCGGCCTGTTCTTTTCGAACGTGCTGCGGCCGGGCCCGTGGGGCAGGCCGCGGCGGCTGGGAACGGTGCGGTCCTCCCCGTTGGTATCCAGCGCCACCCCCTTGGAGCCGGCCTTGACGTATGCCTCGTCGGTCTCGCATGCGCCCTTCAGCGGCTTTTCCGGCAGGCCGCGTATCCGTGCCATGATGCCGCGCAGCATATAGTATGTGGTCTTGTAGGCCTGTCCCGTCGCCTGGGAGATAAACATTATCGAGACGCCGTTGAGCGGGCCGCACAGAAAGAGCCACAGCGCCGCCATCCAGTTGCCGATGCTGATGTGCCTGTAATGCAGGACGGTGCCGGTCTTGTCGTTAAAGGTCTTCATACAGTCCTTGCAGGTGTACCGCTGCAGGTGTTTCTGGTAGGGGCAGTATTTGACGACATTGTCCAGCCCGCAGTCGGGACAGAACACCCCGCCGTGCCACCGCACCATCCGGAACAGCTCTGCTGCCGCCTCACTGTCGGCAAACAGCACAAACAGCGCCAGAAGCGGACCGCGTCCCGTCGCTCTCCTTTTTTGTTTCCTGGCTCCTGCCATAGGGGCGTGGGGGATCTGAGACTATAGATCTCTTTCGGTCTGGCCCTCTGGTTAAGAGGTGAAACTACCCCCACGATTCGGAATATGAGCGAACTGGAACGCTCATATTCCAAATGTTGGGGGTGGTTGATCGTGCCGCACACGCTGCCCAGCCACCATTCCAGTGGTGGACGGCATCAAAATATGCCATATTATCACAGATGGGCCGCTCGGCCGATCACATGATCAAGCTTGCACTCCCTCGAACCGGTCCAGAACCATGGCCAGTGTGGCCACGAACCTGCCGCTGAGGCCGTAATGGAATGGGTTGTGCACGAACTGGAACGACTTGACATAGGACGCCAGGTGCCACTTGCTGACGCCGCGGTGTTTTTTCAGCCACCATTTAGACAGGCCTATCCGGCACTCACAATTATTGGTGTGGATTTCGTTGCACTCGCCGGAGGCGTACTCGCCCTCGCTGTGGTTTACGGTGTGGCGGTCGTACCCCAGATCCTTGAGGCGCTTGTAGGCGGTGTGCTCGTCGGTCATCACCGTGGAGCCGGGCTCTATGCGCTCCTGTACCATGTCGGCCAGGGTCTTGCCGTTGCGCGGCACGTCCATTATCGTAATATCCGGCTCGTCCTCGGTGGCCCGCTGAAAGTATATGGTGACCATCAGTCTGTTCTTTTCGAACGTGCTGCGGCCGGGCCCGTGGGGCAGGCCGCGGCGGCTGGGAACGGTTCGGTCCTCCCCGTTGGTATCCAGAGCCACTCCCTTGGAGCCGGCCTTGACGTATGCCTCGTCGGTCTCGCATGTACCCTTCAGCGGCTTTTCCGGCAGACCGCGTATCCGCTCCATGATGTCGCGCATCATATAGTAGGTGGTCTTGTAGGCCTGTCCCGTCGCCTGGGAGATGAACCTTATCGAGACGCCGTTGAGCGGACCGCACAGAAAGAGCCACAGCGCCAGCATCCAATTGCCGATGCTGATATGTCTGTAATGGAGGAGGGAGCCTGTCTTGTCGTTGAAGGTCTTGCAGCAGTCCTTGCAGGTGTACCGCTGCAGGTTTTTCTGGTAGAGGCAGTATTTGACGACGTTCTCATGCTTGCAGTCGGGACAAAACACCCCGCCATACCATCGCACCATCCGGAACAGTTCAGCTGCCGCCGCGCTGTCGGCAAACAGGACAAACAGCGCCAAGAGGGGACCGCGTCCCGTCGCTCTCCTTTTTTGTTTCCTGGCTCCTGCCATAGGGGCGTGGGGGATCTGAGACTATAGATCTCTTTCGGTCTGGCCCTCTGGTTAAGAGGTGAAACTACCCCCACGATTCGGAATATGAGCGAACTGGAAATGAGTCCCATACACCGGGCCACTGCCGCGCCGGGATGCCCGACGCTTGGCGCCGCCGCGCGCAGGTCGGTTCTGTCGCAAAGTCGGTTGATTCGGCCCCGCGCCACAGGCTGCGACCGCCACGCCTGGGTCCGACGCGGAGCCGTCTGCCCACACCGGATACGCCGCGTCCGGCCACAATTTTCTTGAACGGATTCGGCCACACACCTGCCCATCTTCATCCAGCACCCGCGTTCTCACAGGAACCCGCCGCGGCAGCCGCCGACCTATTGACCGGCGTCGCTCCACTGCGAGCCGTACGTGTCACGTCCGGTCTGCACCACGCTATGCGCGTTGATGTATGGTTCGCCGTTCCTGTCCAACTCCGTTGCGCCGCGCACCAAGATTATGTCGCCCTGCAGGATCCGGCCGCCGGCGTCGTACTCACCTCCCTCTACCAGGATGTCCAGGCTTGGCCCGCAGGAATAACCCATGCCCAAACACAGATGGTATTTGTCACTACTGTAATCTACAGACACACGGGCCTTCACCGCCACACATTTGTACTCATGTGGGTTTCGTTTCCAACTGTTTACAGAGCCGCTCATATCATAATATGCCTGGCATTCGACCCGCTCCTCTTCCTGCTCTTCCTCCTCTTCCTGCTCTTGCTGCTGCTGCGGCGCATGGGGAACGCGCGCCGTTATGCGGTCCGCAATAACTGCGGGCTCCGCCCATTTCTGGCCATGAATATTTGTCCGTGTGATTTGCCCAACCTCACCATACACGGTGATTTCGTCGCCATCAAGTACGCGGCCCCCGTCACCGTAGCGGTCCCGACCATACACTTCGATAGATTCACTTGTAAGAAAGTCGTCGCCTCCAACACGCAAATAGAAGCTGTCGCCAAAACCAAACCCTACCTCACCATAAATGACCAAGCACCCGTCATACGTGTCGATGTACCGCAATAACTCCCTCGCCTGGTCTGCCGTGCTGATTTCACTGCATGGATCCGGCGGCTCCGGCATGCGTGACACTACCGGTGTCTTCGGCTCCGCCACGCGTACCGCGCCCTGCCCTGCCGACCCGTATTCGGGGACGGTGGTTGGCCCCGGAGTAACTTTGGTGGTCGTCGCCGAAGTGACCGTGTTGCCCGGGGGCGCCGACTCGTACGGGACGGTTGTGAATATGATGAAGAATGTCCACGTCACGAATCCTATCCACAGCGACCTGACCAGGTGCCGCCGTGCCTCTGCCGCATGCGGCCCGTTCTTATGGTCAAAATAGCATATGATCCCGCTGATGATCCACAGCGTGGCATGCCCCAAGTACCACCACTTTGATATTCCGTCCCCCCACGCGCGCGTCATGGCGTGTCCCCCAGCGGTTTGGTGTCTGTGTCGGGCAGCCGGTCTATCCACTCCAGGTCTTTGGCTATTTCCGCGGTCCGGGCTTTCGCCTCACTTACCCTCGCCGCCGCCAGTTCGTCCCGTCCGGACCTGTCCGCCCGGTCCGCCCTGTCCCGCAGCGGTTTGGTGTCTGTGTCGGGCATATGATCTTATACCCATGTGAAGTATTTAGATCTTACGCTGAGCCTAAACGCGTACCGGTCATTCGCTCGTTCCGTGTGTTACCGACGGACGGGGACGTCGCCTACGGCATTCTGCTGGCGGCCCACCGGTCATTCGCTCGTTCCACGGTGGCCGTGCCAACGAATCCGAATATACTAGGTGGTTGGCCGTTCAAGCCCCGCTGGTGGCCGGTGCTGCCGAGCGCCATGCGTGACGGGCTTTTGTCATCTACAGACTATTCACTGCAGCCCGGGTTGGATACAGGCGCTGCCCAATGCCGGGGCGGCTACGGGTAGTAGCCGGACCCAAACAGGTACCCGTCGTGCATTACAACCCACGAGCGCTTTGAGAACTCCAAGCCGGTGGCTGGGTTGAAGAAGACGTACTCGGTCCACACCCCCTCATCCCCTCCCAAACTCCGGAACTCCTCCAGCGAGACTGTGGAGTAGGTCAGGACGACGGACGTGTCTCCGACCCTGGCGGGGTTTGCGCCGTGCGCCACCACCTTGAGGGTCTCCGGATCCACGACGAACGGGTATCTGGGATCCTGCGACTCAAAGGAGTTGATGGTCTCAAAGGCGCCCTTGGGGTCATGGCCGTACACGCGGATCATCTCCACCACGATGCTCTGGACCCTCTCCTCGTCTGTGACGCCGTAGCGGGCGGCGAATATGTACCCGTCATACATCTTGAACCAGCCGCGCTCGTAGCCTATGATGTTGCCCTGCGGGTCCGGGAGCGGGTAACTCATCCAGACGCCGTCATCACCCTCTTCTATGATCTGCAGCATCACGTCAAGGGGGATATATGCCGCCTGCAACAGCGGCTCAACCGGGAAGCCTATGAAGATGGGGGCTGAGGCGTGGGCCGCGATTGTGTAGCTGGCGGCGTCTACGACAAACCCTACCACTTCAGCGTCCGGCTCCGTGCTGGAATTGATCTCCTCAAAGGCCGCGACCCCGTTTTCCATGTACATTCCAATCATCATCTCTACGGCATTCTTGGCCAGGATGGAACTGGTCGACTCGTGCTCCGCCGGCGCCGACTCGTGTTGCTCCGGCCCGGGTGCGGCCATATCAGGATCGACCACCACCACGCCGCTGGCCCACGGGTGTACCGCGCAGCCGTACATGTAGGTGCCGGGGGTCTCGAACGTAAAGGTGAACTCCTCGCCGGGCAGCAGCCAGCTGTCGAAGAGGCCGCCGGGCTCGGTGACGGTGTGCAGCACGATATCGCTGTTGGTCCAAGTCACGTCAGCTCCCGCCCCGACCGTCACGGTGTGCGGAACGAAGCAGTCGTTGGAGTCAGCGCAGGCCGGAAAGAGTGCCCCCTCGAGCATATACACCATGACGGCCGACGCCCGAACAGTCTCGCCTGCTACATCTTGCCCCAGCGGCGAAGTTGCAGGGCCAACTCGCTGGTAGCCGTTCAGGGCGAATGTCTCATCACGCGTGATGTCGTTGTTGGGATTTGTGAATCCATCAGTCCCGTATATGGCCACGAGGGCGGCTAGGTTCAGATCCGAGGGTGTGACGGACTTGTAACCTGTACCGCCCGGGCAGGTCGGCTTGCCGTCCTCAACGCTGCACATCAGGTCCCCGGGTATGTTGAAGGTATGGCCCAAGCCAATTGCGTGGACGAACTCATGCACCGCCGTCTCCCCAACTTGTGTATTGGTCAGGTCATCATACGAACAGACTGTAGTCGGTACCGGTTTTGGGTGGGTGGTGAACGCCCAACCCCACGTACCGCTATACCCGTCCCAATCACAATCAGAATCATCATCCCTAGTGACCAGATTCATTATGACATCGGGACGCGCATCAAAAACACCTCCCGGCTCCACCACCTCAAAGTCTACGTTCCAGTCACCGGCGGGGTATGCACTCTCTAGCATGGCCGTGAGCCCCCGTATCCCTTCCTGCACTGGGATGATGTGCCTGCGGACCTCCTCGAACGAATCGGGGGACGGCACTATGGCCACACGTGGTGCTTGGTCAAAGTCCAAGGAGCGGTAGAGTTCCATGTAGCCATCACCGGCGGGGCCGGGTTCGGGTTCTGGTTCCGGTGTTCCATAATATGCCGCCAGCCCATAGATTGGTGTCGCCTGCCGATGGTGTAGGGAGCCACCCTCGTAGACGGCCTGGATATCGATTGTGTAGTCAGGATCCACATCCTCTACCATCCAGATAGTCGTAAAGCGCCCTGATGCCTCCACATATGCGCTGACCAGCAGGTCATCGGGGTTGAGGGCGTCCTCGTCCTTGATGTATACAACAGAACCTTCCGGGTTGTAGCCATCCAGTTTCAGCGTTCCTGTGAACGTGACAACCTCGCCGTACGCTGCCCGAGCGGGTATCGGATCAAGTGTTATGGAGCCGCCACGCTTGTAGACACTCATGGTATGTCGAGGGGTCTGGTCGCCGTCATACCATCTGTCGCCGTCGAACTCTGCATAGATGTCAAAATCCACCTCTACAACTCCGGCCTCGGCCGTCCACTGTATCTGGTACTCCCCGAACCGGTTGGTTATGCCATATGCGAGGCATTCGTCGGGTATGAACGGGTCGTCCTCGCATATCCAGACCACTCTGTCAGGCAGTGCGTAGCCGCCGCCGGTGAGCGTGCCCGTAAAGACGATCTTGTCGCCGGCGTATGTCCGGTCCGGGATCGGATCAAGGCTGAGCGTTGACGACAGGCCGTATGCTGGAGCAAAGGCAAGCGTCGCAAGAACGGCTACGGACACTGCGGCCAGGCAGATTACTCCACGAGGAGTGGATGCCGGAACCGGCCGCATGGCACGGGACCCGCGCGGCCATACTTAAACTCACCACAGAAGGTACCGCCAGCAGGAACAGGAACTGGTGGCCAGAGCCGAAGGACAGCGGCGCCTAGTGCATAGTGATGGCAACAAAGAATGCACAAACTAGCAACAGGGCGACTGGTAAGTTAGGTGGACCCAAATCCCCCTGTTAAGCCGGGGGCCTACTGTTAAGCCGGGGAGCCTACATTCTGGTCCGGGTCCGGTTCCTAGGATGTATTACAGACTCCCCTATAAGTAGCCCGCCGCTATGAGCGTGGCCGCGGCCGTGATTATGGCCGAGATGATTTGGCCTTCCATATCTTGTTTGAGTGGGCGTCTCGGCGTTCGTCGCTTCCTGTGCGGGATGGGGCCATGCCTTGAATCCATCCGCGCTTGGTCTCGGTCCGGTCATGCCGGATGCTGAACCATCTGACGAACCTGTTGCCGGAGTGCCCGGTACTGTCCCCGGGCGGCGAGCCGGCCACGATGCAGCGCACGATCCTTAGGTGGACCTCGCGCAGGTACGGCTCGGGGATCATCCCGCAGGCGCGCCAGATGGCGCTCTTGGACGGCACCCCGGGCAGCCCGATCTTGCGGACTGTGTCTGGATGCATTCTGAGGTAGCCGACCATCTTCCTGTAGGTCTTCATCTCTGCCTCCATCAGGATGCAGACGACGGCCATGGCCTTTGGCGGGTAGGCGGTCACGCCGCCCAGCCCCGGCCTGGCCCGGTAGGGGTCGCCCATATCGCCGACGGTCTCCAGTATGGTGTTCAGCATCAGGCCCGGCAGGTACTGCTGGACCATATCGAACGGTCGATGATCACGTCTTGCTTCTGTCATTGGGCGTGGCCGCGATCATCAGATCAATATGCTTTGTGACTTTGAGATGGCATATGTCCGTGGGACACAGCCCGATAGCGCCCAACACATATAGAGTTCCGTTTCTAATCTGGCGTGCATGGCCTGGGTTGTTGGGGCGATTATCCTCGGCGCCGTCATCCTAACGGCGATTGTTGATTCCAAAGCAAAAATCCACCGGTGTCCCTACTGCAACTTGGTAGTCAAAAAGAACAGTACTCCCTGTCCCAGGTGTCGGCGTCCAATATCGTGGGGGTAAGGTTTGGTTCGTAGTGTTCGAGTACAATCGGTAACACAAAAGCAGAGAGTTGGTGCATGGCTAACGGTCGCCGTCATCATCATCGCCACCTCGGTACTCCTCGCCGCCATGATATCTCTACTTGACGTGATTATGGCAGATTGGCCTCACTACGCAGCGATGATTACGGACTACCTGACAACAGGTCCAAGTTGGATTTTCGAGGCTGGCGCAGTCATCGTTGGTGGCTTCTACCTGTACTATCGTCGCGTGCGCCACCGCATGCTGAAGGTCAGGTGCGCCGACATGTTACTGGTAGAGCTTGATAACATCTGGACCGACGTAGACTTGGCAAAAGGTAACTACGCCCCCGACAGCAGACCCTACCAAGACTTGCCACGCGCCATGTACGACGGCCTCATCGCCTCAAACAACGTCTCCCATTTTGATGTGGACATACAGCAGAAACTGCACTCCCTGTACACCAACATTCACCGGTACAACATGATAGCGGAAGAATCACGCCGGATACACTTAGCCGATACGGCGATACATGCAAGAGGACATCCCGACCGACAGATAGCACAGTCCAACCTGGAAGAGCTAGTCAAGAAATTTAAGGACACATTCGTCGGAGTTGAAGAGTTTCGCTACAAACACGAACCGTGGGGCAGTGCACGAACCATTGCCATCACGTTCAACCTGCTAGATAAGGGCTAACACGGTACGTATTTTGCGTACTTCCCAACCGGTCCATTCTCCGTCAACTTACCGGCCACTTCTGCCGCTTGACGAGGCGGTATTGCAGTTCCGCTATGCCATGCAGGACGCATCCGCAACACCAACTGTAGATGGTCCGGAGACGAACCCCGTAAGGTTGTTGAACGCGCAAACGAGAGACAGTAGACTTTTGTGGTTCTCTGCCCACTCCGGACTGTCCGGTTCAGGGAAGCCTTGTACGATGTAACACGATATCGCCATAGCCACGATTACCACCCCTAGCCCTACCGCTACCGCTAGCACTGCTTTCGTTGTTCCACCCATTCGTTAGCTAGGCATGATTTTTAAAATATATAGTTAGTGACCGCAGGTTCCTCCCGCAAAGACGGGTAGTGAGTCGGGAAACCTGCCTCTACTATCTTGAACAATTTGTCGGATCAAGGCAGCGTGGGCGCAAGAAGTCCCCCGCAAACCCCGGAAAGGCAGCCGCCTAACACTCTTTCCACCCGCCACTTCCAGGCGTTCCCGTTCCCCGCCATCTTTCCAGCCGCGATCCGTTGGCGCATCCGTCAGCCCAACCCCAAGAGGCGCCTGTGTGCCTCCTCATTGTCCGGGTCCAGTTCCAATGCACGCTCAAAACACTCTCTGGCCTCGGCATCGCGCTCGTCCAGATACGACAGCATTTCGCCCTTGTCACAGTACAGTCTAGAGCGTTTGACATCATCCATATCCTTGAAGTCAAGTGCCGCATCCAAGTGCCGCGCCGCCTCATCAAAACGGGCTACGCCCCACTGGTACCACGCTGCGTACACGCATATGTCGGGACCCGACTCACCGCTTATTGTTGCTGCCGCCTTAAAGCATGTGGACGCCGCTTCATCTTCACCGAGGAGCCTCATCTCCCCGCCCAGACTGATGGCCAGTATGCCCGTGTCATACCTGAACCAGTCCGCCACGGCATAGTCCGTGTGGGCGGCCCGGCCCTGCATATCCTTCCGCAGACTGCCTATCGTCTTGACGGCTTCCAGCAGTTCGCGTTTTGCGTCTTCCGTGTTGCCCAGTTTTCGGTAGACGTGCCCTAGGTGGTACCGCGCCCACGGGTCGGAGTCCAAGCGGCGTATGGCAGACTCCAAATGCCTGAGGGCCGACTCCGGATCAATGTCGGCAAGCGCAGCCCCCTTGTAACGGTCGAACGTTCCCGGGTGGTCTTTCAGCATGTTCTTGAACAGTTTTTCCACCATGTTTACGCGCCGCATTGTCAATACTCGCGCATCAGGGCCCCTCGCAAGGGAGTGTACGAGCGCATGCCTGGCCATGAATATCCTTTCGTAGTCTGACTCGTTGTAACCGGTGCCACGAAACACGTCCCCGAACTTATCCACTATGTGTCTGGTCTTTTGGAACGGGTACGACGATGCGAGGATTGCGTTTTTCAGGAATGGGTACGGCTTTCTGCATACTTCTTCAACGAACCTGTCCACGTCCACAATTTTCAACCGCGCGTACCCATCATGCCGCTCCTCTGCTTTAACCGACTTCAAAAAGTCGATCACTGCACTCTCAGGGTCCCGGCCAGCTGCCCATCCCCAGTCATTCTTCCGCACAGTGTCCACTAAAAACGAGACCAACACATCCATCGTGTCTGGCTTTGAGCCGTCCTTGCTCGTATGCATCTTGCCTACCATCTAGAGCATCTTTACCCTGCACATATTCTCCACAACAGATACCAGCATTATCGTCGCGTGGTCCATGTATGTTTCGTCGTTGGGGTGGCCCTCCAGCCCATTCTTCAGCCTGTAAAACTCCGTGAACACCTTCTCCAATGAGGTGTCGGGAAGTGAGTCGTTCCTGTTCCTCAAGACTGTTTTGCTGCGGGACATGCACAATGCCGGACACCGGGCGGTTATTATGGCCTTACGAAGCGCCGGCCTTGTTGTGCTATCCGAGAATCATGTCGCTTAGGCGCGACTAATAACGCGCGGGGAGACTGCAGTAAGCTGCATGGATCAAGCGAAAAGATGAAGCCGAAGCTTACGGACAGGGGCCCGGTATGCCATCCAGCAACTAAAGAAGGGCAGGGACACCCGGGTGGTGGCCGAGGAGCTCGGCGTTACGCAGAGACACATCCAGAGGCTGTGGGCCGAGTACCTCAAGACTGGAAAGACTCACGTACAGCGCCCTGCCGGCAGGCCCGCCGGCCCCGAGCCGTCCGAGGAGGAGATCCAGGCCGTACTGGACGTCCATGGCCGCAAGCCGGAGGGCGTGGTCCATACGGCCAAGAGGCTGCGCAAAGAGGGAGGTGATATAAGCCGCTATAGGACATATGGGATAATGAAGTCCAACGGCTTGGTCACCGCCTCCCCCGCAAAGTCGAGGCAGCGTAAATGGGTGCGGTACGAGCGCCTCTACTCCAATGCCATGTGGCACACCGACTGGCATATCATGAAGGATCCACGCATGGAGGGGCTGAATCTGATCACCTGTCTGGACGATGCCTCGCGGTGCGTCACCGGCGCGGCCCTGTTCGGGGAGGCCACCTCGGAGAATGCCGTGATGGTGCTGAGGCAGGCCGTGGACAGGTTCGGGGTGCCGGCGACCATCCTGTCGGATAACGGATCCTGCTTTGTAGGAAGGGGAGGCCGCAAAAGACCGGCAGGCTCTTGGACGCCGACCCTGTTTGAGGATGAGCTGCTGGCGTTGAATATTGCCCTGATCAACTCACGGCCATACCACCCACAGACCAACGGCAAGCTGGAGCGGTTCCATCGGAGTGTAGAGGACGAGATATGGCGCTATGCCAGTCTTGCCGACTATATCGAATACTACAACACCGACAGGCTACACTGGGCTCTGGACATCGACAGCTACGAGACTCCGATGCGGGCCTTTCACAACAAGGCAGCTGCTGACTACATAAGACGCCAAGATCCTGACTGGATGAATGCCGACATCAATCAGTAAGGGTCAATAGAAGATGCTACTGAGATTTTGAGATGTTCCCTTAGCTGTGCCTAAGCGAAATGATTTTCATACACTACACGAGTTACAGCAATGCGACACCGTTTCATAATTCGCGACCTAACGCGATGTGGGCAGTCCGGCCGCCATGCGGACCCCGGACCGCGCGGGGCGACGTTATAGTCACCCCGGCGTCAAGGTCCCCGCCTCACCATACGGCCCTGCCCATGACGTCCCGGGTCTTGTTATACACGGCTATCTTGGTGGCGATCTCTATTGTGATGTACTCGGGCTTCACAGCCCGGAGGGCCTCGCCCAGCAGCCGCTTGAACGAGGATATTATGATCTCCACCATCCACCTGCTGTTGTACCCGACCCTCTCCTTCCACTCCTTCTGGCGCCTCTTGCGCTCGTCCTTTCCCATTCTGGCGAACCGCGCGGCGGTGCACCCGCCGCCCAGCTGGTCCAGGACGGCCTCGGACCGGGCCCTGTCCTTGCCGTCGGACCGGCAGCTGGCGTCGATGCGCACGCGTATGGTGGTGCGCACGCCGCGCTTTCTGCAGTGGGAGAATGCATCCCGGGAGTCGTACCCGCCGTCGCCGCGCACGATGGCCACCGGGGGTTTCTTCACCTTGGAGACGCGTCGCTCTGCGGCCACCGGCTGGCAGCATCCGCAGTCGCACACATACTCGGTTACCGTCTCCACCGTGTTCTCGTCGGCCGGGACGCTGTCCACCTCCACCGACACCGCCGGATCCGCGCCCCGGTCCTCCAGCGGGATGCCCAGCCTGTCCAGGGCCTGGTCCAGCATTCCGGGCAGGCTCTTGGCGTCTCCCCCGCTGGCGTCGGTGATGCGGAACGCCAGTATCTTCTGGGACTCCTCATCGGCCAGAATGTGCAGCTTGATGAAGCTGCACTTTACGTTCCATTTGAGCTCTATCCACCTGCCCTTGCCGGTGGTGGTTATGCCGGTCGAGTCGGCCACCAGAATGTGCGTCTTGCCGTTGGTCGTCTTTATGGTGATGCGGTCGCCCTCTATGGAGACGGCCTGGGCGCAGGTCCGCCTCCATATGGTCATGTGGTCGGGACCCTTCACGCCCCCGCCCAGCATCTCGTCCGCTACGCCCTCCGTTATGCGCAAGCCCTTGCCGATCATGTACCGGAGATATGCGATGCTGCCCATCAGCAGGTCCGGGTATACGAACGGCCGCCCCCTCTTGGAGCGGTTCATCTCCTCCAGCTGGGCCTCCCAGTCGGGATCCAGTCTGATCACGAGCGACCTGCCCAGGGCCACGCTCCTGGCGTCCTGCTCAGAAGACGACCGCTTGGGCTTGTTGTACCGGGTGGGGTTGGTCGCCCGGTCTTTCCGTCCCGACATGATCCTCAAATTCATATGGCGCGCTATATACTTACCGACCTGCCGGCCCCGGCGGCCCGGGTGGGTCCGTGATGCCGGCCTGCGGCCGGAAGGCATGAGAATTATGAAACGCTGTCAGCAATGCGCAAGCTTTAAATCAACACCAAAATTAACACATAAACATGGACGATATCCCGGATGGAAGGTATGTGCTAGCCCTGTTGCGCATTGAGGATGGCGACGCTATCAAGGGAACCATCCCCGGCGCCACGTGGATACAAAAAATGATGTATGTGGCCTCCAAGGCACATCCGGAGATAGAGTGCTATGGCTTTGAACCGGGCAAGTTCGGAATGTACAGCAACCGGCTCAAAAACATCCTGAATGGGCTAAACAAAGACGGTTTGATAAATATGAACGAAACGGCTGATGGCATGCGCAGCCCGATATCGCTCACAAAAGACGGGCGCCGCACCGCGGATGCAAACAGTAAGGCCGATAACTTGGATGTCTTGCGCACACTAAGGGAGGTCAAGTCCGTGCTCAACAGGCTTACGTATTACGAGCTGATAGCGCTCATGTATACAAAATTCCCCGAAATGCTGGAAAAAACGGAACAAAAGGACGAGTACGAGCAATGGAGGGAGAAATCCGCATTAACCATGGTCAAAGACGACAAAATATCGTTTTCGTTGGGCGTACAGATATCCGGCTTGGACAGGAAGGAATTCGGCGAGAGGTTGCGTGAAGCGCAGCTGCGTGAAGCGGGCGAGGTCGAAGGACATCTCGTTGAAATAAACAGTTAGCGGTGAATTGCCGATGCCCTCGCACACAAACAAACCGCGCTGGTATTATTTTGATGCCAACATACTGATACTTCTCGACAAGTACGGCTTGATCGACAATCTGGAAAAATATAAGAGGCGAACGCGGTCTAGACTGCGCATCAGCACAACCATAGAAGACGAACTGTCCGGGAAAAACACCAAAAAACCCTCCAAACGACACAACATGCCCGCATCTATCACGTCCACCATCAGCGGGGGAACCATCGAAGTAAGCAGCAGTGTCATGTTCGACAAATACAAGCGGGGTCAACTGCGTGCCCGCCTTTTGACGATACACGACGGTGAAGCCAGTTTAATAGAATTGATCAAGATAGACCAGAGCAATAACTCGGCCATGCAACCACTGCTGGTCACAAACGACCGAGGCGCACTAAAGGCAGCAAAAGATGTTGGCGTGAGAACGCAGTCAATTGCAAACTATCTGGCGTGTATGGCCGCTTGCCAGTTGGTAAAATGCGAGGACGCGATACAAATAACCGTAGAGTCGTTGACACGCGAAGTATACCACCAGTTAACGATGTGATCTGGCGGTTCTGTTGGAAGCATGTGTTGATGCTCCCGGCCACCGCGGTTTCCAGAGATGGCAGCACTCCGCCCAAGCGCGCATGCGGGGTGTCGGGTGAGCCCTCTACGGCCGCCTGCCGTACCATCCCTGCATGATGGTCTCGGCCAGCTCCGGACATGACCTCCCCGACTGCGGCGGCCAGCAGACACAACACTGCCGCCGAGACGACATACCAAGCGAGGTTCCAGATTGGCTGTCACTGTCTCGGACAGCCCGAACACGATGGGGAACGCCCCGCCAAAACCAGCGGTGAACACCGCCTTGTTTATCCACAGTATGACATAAAGCTATAGTGACACTCCAATGGAGTAGTCCCCGCTAATGGAGACCAATTTTTGCATTATATGCAAAAGTGTCGCGTGTTGGGTGGCACGTCGCTGTAATATTGTGAAAAGCACCAGCATTATAATGGACAGGCCGGGTATGGTGGCAAGCATTGTGCAGAGTTCGTATTGGGCCGACACCGCCATCACTGCACAGTTAACGCAGAAACCGCATATGGATACACTGCCAACAACAATCTGCTAACCAGGATCGAGTCCATGGGCATCAATATGTCAATCGACCTTGCAATAGAACCGGCGCGTATTGCCCGGGGATGACCGGCAGTACGGACACCTGTGTAAACCCGGTGTGGTCGGCAGAGTTCTTCTTAGCATCTTCAGACTACCCGCGTAGGGATATCCGGGCGGTCTTTTTAAATTTTTGAAAGACCGGTGCTGCCTTTGCACGTATCATTCGGCACGGGCCCGTTCAGAATATCTCATGGATCACCTTTCCGACCGCGCACCGTTGTGAATGCGCAGCCTCCCCGAACGTCTCGTTCTACGGAGTGGACGATCTTATCCCTCCACTGATTTTCCGGAGGTGGTAAGTCTATGGAGGATGGCCCCCAAGCCTAGGCACGGATTTTACACCCATCCCCCATTAGCTTTCCAGTTCCCGGTCAAGTTAAGCATTATATTTGAGGGCGCGGTGGCATAGACCGTTGAGCCAGGCCACAACAACCCCCGCATACGGGATTGGGGTCATGACCGTGATAATTGCGGTGGCCGCCAGCATCGTATTTTATCAGGTCTTCTATCTGCCCGAGAGCCTGCTCAAGCCCAGCGTGGACGAACACATCCTGCATCCCACCGAACCGCGGATCATAAACATTATAATGGGCTCCGCGGATGCCCAGCAGCAGGACAATTTCGTGCCAAAACGAGTCGACATCCAGCTGGGGATAGACAACCACGTCACTTGGGATAATCTGGATGACACTGCGCATACGGTCACGCCCAATCACCGGCACGCCGACTCGTACAGCGGCGAGTTCGGCAGCGACGGGGTGGTGATGCCCGGAGAGAAGTACGAGTTTCTCTTCACCGAGTCCGCCGAGATAGGGTACTTCTGCTCACCGCACCCTTGGATGACGGGCGAACTGGTGATTACAAAGCAGCGGTTTTAGGGCACTGCATCTCCAATATCATGCGTGCGGGTTTGTGGCGGTATTCGTCTTGTGCCACACCGCAAAGGCGGGCCCGCGCGGGGACCGGGCCATATATGGCACGTACGTGCGGCAGGCCCCGGAGATGGCGGAACGGTACGCCGCCAAATTCGGCCAGACGCCGGCCAAGGCGGCGCCGGACCTGTTCACGTTCGTGCCGTACAGGATGGAGCCCGCCAACAACCGCTCCGAGAGGGCCATGCGCTTTGTGGTGGGGCGCCGCAGCGTGCGCATGCAGGTATGCGGCATGCGGCGGCGCAATGCACTGTGGACGCGCATCAGGACGTGGCGGCTGCGCGGCGCCCCGACATGCCGCGAGCTGCGGGGGCGCGTAGCCGAGGGCACCTTGGCGAATTCGTGCCGAGCCTAAACGCGTACAATTCCATCATACAACGCTCATATTCCAAATGTTGGGGGTGCCTAATCGGGCCGTGTACGCCACTTCGACGGCATTTAAGCTGCTGACAATCCAAAAGGCACGCTTGTGCTAGGCCCGGTGGGTATGTGGGCCGGTCACATTATCAGGCTTGCACTCCATCGAACCGGTCCAGAACCATGGCCAGCGTGGCCACGAACCTGCCGTTGAGGCTGTAGTGGCGGTGGTTGTGCACGAACTGGAACGACTTGACATAGAATGCCAGGTGCCACTTGCTGACGCCGCGGTGTTTTTTCAGCCACCATTTGGACAGGCCTATCCGGCACTCGGAGTTATTGGTGTGGATTTCGTTGAGCTCGCCGGACGCGTACTCGCCCTCGCCATGGTTTACGGTGTGGTGGTCGTACCCCCGCCCTTTGAGGCTTCTGTATGCGGTGTGCTCGTCGGTCATCACCGTGGAGCCGGGCCCTATACGCTCCTGCACCATGTCGGCCAGGGTCTTGCCATCGCGCGGCACATCCATTATCGTAATATCCGGCTCGTCTTCTGTGACCCGCTGAAAGTATATGGTGACCATCGGCATGTTCTTCTCAAACGTGCTGCGGCCGGGCCCGTGGGGCAGGCCGCGGCGGCTGGGAACGGTCCGGTCCTCGCCGTTGGTATCCAGCGCCACCCCCTTGGAGCCGGCCTTGACGTATGCCTCGTCGGTCTCGCATGCGCCCTTCAGCGGCTTCTCCGGCAGGCCGCGTATCCGCTCCATGATGCCGCGCATCATACAGTATGTGGTCTTGTAGGCCTGCCCCGTCGCCTGGGAGATGAACCTTATCGAGACGCCGTTGAGCGGGCCACACAGAAAGAGCCACAGCGCCAGCATCCAGTTACCTAGGCTTATGTGTCGGTAGTGCAGGACGGTGCCGGTCTTGTCGTTGAAGGTTTTGCGACAATCATTGCAGGTGTACCGCTGCAGGTGTTTCTGGTAGAGGCAGTATTTGGCGACGTTATTCAGTCCGCAGTCGGGACAAAACACCCCGCCATGCCATCGCACCATCCGGAACAGCTCTGCTGCCGCTGCGCCATCGGCAAACAGCACAAACAGAGCCAGAAGCGGACCGCGTCCCGTCGCTGCCCTTTTTTGCGTCGTAGCTCTTGCCATGGGGGTGCGGGGGATGCTGGGATATAGATCTCTTTCGGTCCGGCCACATGGTTAAGGGCTGAAACTACCCCCACGATTCGGAATATGAGCGTCATACAATCGTTAATTTAGCGGCGGGCCGGACCAGACATCATGGACCTGACGGTGGCAAAGTTCGGGGGGAGCGCCATAGGCGAGATGGGCGCCTCCGTACCCGTTATAGTGAACAGGATCAGGGAGATGTCGGCCGGCGCCAAGGTGGTGGCGGTCTTCTCTGCGCCGCTCACGCGTAGTGAAATGCAGTAGGATCCAATATTTTTAGATCTTATTTGTTCCCATCATGGCGCCCGAAGTTTGGTACTCAAGTAGGGCATGGCTTGCATGGTGTCATATCCAGCACGTACCCGGGCGTGCACCCGTACCCGGCCGGTGACGGATCAGGCGCGGGTTGCATGCCAAGGCGCGGCCGCGCCGTCTACCAGTTAGGCTGGCCGGCTGCCGGACGTATACGGTCAGGCGGCAGCCGCCGGCTCGCACGCCGCCGACGTCATGTCCCATATCTTGCAGGACACGCGGGCTGGCTGCCTGGCGCCGTCCGGAAGCATGTAGTCCATGAGTTTGGGGGGATGCAGCTCGCCGCCTTCCACTATCTCCATTATGGAATGCTTCAACTCCTCCATCGAGTCAAAGTAGCTGCCGGCCAGGGCGTGCTTGAGGTCCCGCCACAACACCTCTATTGGATTCAGCTGGGGGGTGTATTTGGGAAGGAAGACGCGCACCAGGGCCCCGCCCGAGTCGCTCTCGTACCTGTCCATGGACTCTGACTTGTGGTACGACACGTTGTCCATGACGACTACGAGGGCGTCCACGCCCTCCCTGACCCTGTCCAGGAACGACTTGAGTGTGTCGGAGTTGGCCGATTCCACTATGGCGATATGAAACCACCCGTTCCCCAGCACCCCCATAAGGCGCACCGACTTTTTTGACCATGACATGGGTATGGTCTCGCGGCCGCCAACGGGCAGCCACCCGTATCCGTTCCACCCGCCCACCAAACAGGACGCCTCGTCCAGGGCCATTATGACATACCCCAGGACGGCCAGCCTCCCCAGAAGCCCCGCGGTCTTCGCCTTGAAGCTCTTCTGCTCCTCCTCGGAGGCGGCCTTGCGGGTGGCCGGCCTGGACTTGCGGAACGAGAACCCCATGCGATGCATCATGCGGCGCACGGTGTCGCCGCTGCACGATACGCCCAGTTCCTTGCGTATCATATCCCGAACCATCCTGCACTGCCACCGCCTCCTCTCGTACCCAAAGTCTCCGGGGGACTTGGACATCCACCCGCGTATCGTTTCTGCCATGGCATGGTCCAGCGCCGGGGCCCTGCCCGGCGGCTTGCGGTCTGCCAGACCGTACAGGCCCCTCTCCCTCCCCTTGGCCAGCCAGCCGCGCACCGTGTCCGGCCGCCTGCGCATCTCCCCCGCTATCCTGATGATGGTCTTGGACTCCTTTCTCTTGATACACGCCAGCACCACGTCCCTCTCCTTGCCGTCCTTGAGGCCCGCCACATACTCTTCCATCTGCGGAATGGTCCAGTCCGGCATGAACCCGTCTCTCCTTTGGATGCGATCCTCGCCCTTTGCCGTGGGTCTCGGGCCTCCGGCGTGCGCGCCGCGGTTAAATACGACACCCGCGCCATTCCCCTGTGCTGCCCCCTTGGTATTGGTCGTACCATTGGGTGGCACATTTCTCCTTAAATGGGGCATAGCCGATCAAAGGCGGTTCCGCTGTGTAATGCGATCGACACGCCGCGCCGCATTGGGGCGGGGCGGCCGCAGCACGGCAGCTCTGCGCAGCGCCGCGCAGCGCCGCGGGCATGGGATCCAAGTCGATCTTATTCTGTTTGCTGTGCCGTCATATGGCCAGCGAAAAATATTGAGTGTCACCGCGGAGTACTACGCGGGAGGACGGCCGGCGCCGCTCCCTCACCGACGTGGTCCTGGCGCAGGGATGCGGGGCCGAGCGCGGGGCAAAACCGGATCTGGCGGCGGTGCGGGAGACATACAACACCATACTGGATATGGTGGGCCCGGGGCTGCGGGACCGGTGCCGGGACGCGGTGGAATCGCACCTGGGGATGGCCCGGGAGGCCCTGGAGGAGGCGCGCCGCACACGTACATTCGCCGGCCCGGTGCGGGCCAGTGCTCTGGGCCACTCGGGGGAGCTGCTCATGTCCCAGGTGATGGACCACATCCTGCAGGGGGAGGGTCTTTCGGCTGCAGCGGTGCCGTACGACCACTGGCCCATAATAACCGACGACAGCCCGGAGTTCGCCAACTTTCTGGTCTCCGAGGCCCGCAGGAGCATGGACCGCACACGCGCCCTGCTCCGGGAGCACGACGTCGTGTGCATCGGCGGCTTCATCGGCAAGACCAAAGACGGCACCATGACCACGTACGAGAGGGGGGGCACCGACAGGACGGCCGCGGACATGGCCATCCTGCTCCACAAGGACTACAACACCAGCGTGGACTGGGAGAAGGACAGCTCGGTGGTCTCGGCGGATCCTCGCATAGTGGAGTCGGGACTCACCGAAGTGGAGCGGCTCTCCTACAACGAGGCCCGCCTGGCGGGGATGTTCGGCATGAAGATACTCGACCCCCTGGCCATCAAGGAGATAGTCGACAACGGGGTGGACATCCCGCTGCGCATAACGGACATGTGGAATCCGGCCCGTACCACCACCATACACCACGCCACGCCAAGGGACGACGGACGCCCCATAAAGATCGTGACCGGCAAGGGAAACTGCGCCATAATGAGCATGGAGTTTTCCCTCCTGCCGCGCCTCCTCTACTCCCTGGAGAGCGAGAGGCAGTACGGCGAGTTTGCACTGCTCTCGCCCTTCATGCGGGACGGCACGAGATTTGCGCGCATACTGTTCACCGACGGGGACTTTGTGCGGAAGAACGAGCGGTACCTCCTGGGCTTTGATCCCCTGGCGGCCATCACATATGACCGGGGCGCCGTCACCCTGATAGGCGACCCGATGTTGAGGGTGCAGTACGTGGCATCCAAGACATGCGCCAAGATAGGCGAGGCCGGCCTCAACATACTGAACGTGGACGCGCAGGAGGAGATGCCTGGGATCCTGATCATAATAGAAGACGCGGGCGACAACCTAGCCCGGGCGGTCCGGGCCGTCCATGACGGGCGGCCCAACATAGCGTCCATCTGACACGTAGCCGAGGCCAGTAGGGCGTGCGGTCCAATTTGCCGCATGTGCAGGGATGCCGGACGAAAAGGTGGCGCAGCCCAACGGCCGCTACCATGTCATATTGTGGCCCACATCCGCCGGGCGCTCTGGAATAAGCGGTTGCTGCTGCCGGCACTGCGGGGCCGGGCGATTGCGGCGCCTGCCATACCGGGGGCCTCGTTCGGGCCCGGGATTCTGGGACTCATTGGGGAGTGCCATATTGGGGAGGTGCGCCGGCCAGACAGCCTCCTGCTTTTTCGACGCGCTCCGCAGGTTTGCCATACCTCAGAACGCCGTCTGGAACGCGCGGAAATCCATCGGGGACCCGCTGTCCGGAACCTACGGGGATATCCCGGCGCCACGATACGGCAGCCGGCCAGGCGCCGCCTCGACTCCGACAGGCAGACCGGGAGACTGGCCGCAGATGATCTTGCCCTCAACAAGGAGATCAACGGCACGCGGATAGTCGTCGAGCACGCCATCGGAATGATCAAACTGTACAGGGTAACCGCCAAGCCCTACCGGGGCACGCCCAAGGAGCTCAACGGCGAGCTCAACATCATATCCGGACTGGTGAACCTAAATATCGACTGGGACAGGACAAAGGAAGAGAACGGGTTTCCGGTACAAAAACTGGCCAAGGGCATGACGCTGACTGCCGGGTGGCCCGGGGCCACCCGGCACACAAAAGCCTTACACACAGCGGTGCTGCTAGGCTGCGCGCGACCATCCGTATCTGGCGTTAGCAGGGCATGCCGAGTCCCGACAAAAGCCATCCCCATTATGGCGGCCCCGGTCATGGTCCGCATCCTGCCCTTGTCACTGGAATCATACTCATCAACTGCATAGTGCCGGACAGAGTAGTTCGACCAAAATTGATCTAAATCCCATGTTGGCTGGGGGCGTGTTCCGACTCGGTCGAAGATCTGGGTTGGTTTGCTTCTGGATCCTGCGTCCGGATGCCGCGCAGTATACGGCATGGGGAATTTCCCCGTGTCAGAGTACGGCGGGCCAATCCGGCGGCGGCACATGGGGCACCGCACATGCCCGCTTGGGAGTGATGCTATGGCATATTGTACTGATCGGTTAGGTATGCCATGATCTTGACGGGTTTCATCTCCCTGTCCACTATGGCCTCGATTGCGTCTCTGAGGTCCTCAAGGGAGTGGAAGCACTGGCCCGCCAGCAGGCGCTTGAGATCCCGCCACTGAACCTCGATGGGGTTGAGCTGGGGCGTGTACGGCGGCAGGAAGACGAGCACTATGTCTCCGCCGGTCGACTCGATGAACCTGCTGACCTTCTCGGAGCGGTGGCAGGAGGCATTGTCCAGCACATAGACAAACTTGGGGTATGTCTCTTGCAGCATCTTCAAAAAATCTATGAAGGTGTCCGAGTTCAGGGCGTCGACCACCCGTATGTGATGGCCCTTCCTGCCCAGGGCCCCAAACATCTTGACCGTCGCCGTTGAGAACGACACGTCCACGGTGTCGTACCCGCCCCTTGCACGCCACGCATACCCGCCGCTGGACCACTTCTGGCACGCCGACGCGTCCCCGCACAGTATGGCATAGCCCCGCCCCATCCGGTCCACCACCAGCCTGTTGGTCGAGTCCATGAACTCCTTCTGCGCTTCTGGGGTGGCCGACTTTTCCGGTATCGGCCTGAACTTGCGGTACGAGTAGCCCAGGGCGTTGAGTATGCGCCTCATCGTGCGCTCCCTGTAGGTGGTGCCGAACCTCCACCGTATCGACTGTACCAGCATGTCCAGGCTCCACGCCCCTGCCCGGAACCCGTGAAGGTTTGGGGGGTCGCCCAGCCAGCGTCTTATGGCATGCACCATATGTTCGTCCAGCTGCCGCTTTTGGCCGGGGTGCCTCTTGTCAAACCGCCTTTCCAGATCGCCGTCCTTCATGCGCTCAAGCCAGCCGCGCACGGTCGAATAGGACACCCGTATCCGTTTCGCTATGGCCCGTATGCCCATCGAACCCCTCCGCAGGACGCATGCCTCCAGAATGGACTTGGATTTTCCGACCCGCTCGGCCTTGAACGCATTGTAGAGATGCCCGGTGCTCACGCGTGGCATGAACTTCTTGCCCTTGGGTATCGACTCTTGCCGTTCTCCATCGATGACGTCTGCCATGGGGGTGCGGGGGAAGAGGCGGATCTAAACCTTCCGATTCAAACCGTCTTTACCGGCGTGCAGGGTGATCGCTCATCTCTGACCGGCACTACGCGTCCGTGGTATATAAAGTGTAGGTAAACAGCTTTACCTATAAGCCAATAGGTAAGGCATATTAGTATGCAGATTCCTGCCTAGTCTGTGAAGCGCGACACCAACGAGACCATCATAGCCCTGGCCGTGTCGAGGAGCGAATCCGTCCGTACTACCATACCCAAGCATATCGCTAGAAAGCTGGGGCTTGAGCCCAGCGTGCATGTGGTGTGGGATCTGGACAAGGTGGACGGGGAGTGGATGGCCACCATGCGCAAGGTGTGAGTGGTGGTTGCCCGTATCGCAGTCATAGTATGGTTGCTTGTCGGTGCATGTGTGGGTTCCGCCATGTTTTTGGCCCCATTTCCATTTGGTTTGGTATCATTCGTCTGTGGGATAGCCGGATCCATCTTCGTACTGGCAAGATATGTGAAGTCGAACCGGCCCAAACTAGCAATAGCATTCGTTGTCGGGGTGGTCATACCCGGCGGGATACTGTCGTAGTGGGTTTTGGCCTCTCCATTGCATAGTGGGAACTGGTAAGTTAACGTGTGATGGGATGGCGTCATCCAACAGATTCATTACCATCTACCACAATCCCAAACCCATGCCAACACTCTATGCCTGCAACAACTGCAATACCGTATACTCCGGACCCGGCCGTTGCATGCACTGCCTCTGTTGGTGGTCTGAAGACGCGCAGGGCTATGGGCCCGCCCACCTCGCCTACCCTCATGAGAGATCCAGCCACCCACACGGCAAATGCACCTGCTACATCTGCTCATGTAGACCTACCACAAACCATGGCCATGTGCTTCACCCCCTTCAGGACCTGTCTGACACACCACCTGCATAGTATGCCTACCCAAGATGCCATACAGGTGCAAGGACTGCAGAAAGTTCTTCAGCGTTCGTATCGGTACGGTGATGTGAAAGTGTGTGGATCCAGACACCTCTAAGTGGGCCGTATTGCATGGTAGGACACACGAGCGGTGGCCCTACACTCCACTATGCCGTCGTATGCCATCCTGTTCCAACATATCCCATACCACCAAGATTTACCAGAACCGGCATACTTGTGTCCTAGCATACTTGTGTACTTTTATAACCTCGTTCTGACTACCCCCCAACAATGAAAGAAGACCCACACACAACAGGGAGTATATGATGGGACCAATGGATATTCCGGGGGCCAACCACGTCGCAGACTTCATACTGGCCACCGCCAGGCTTGATTCGGATACCCGGTTTGATCAGTTGCAACTCAACAAGCTGTGCTATCTGGTAAACGGCTTCACCCTGCGGGAACAGGACGAGCCTGCATTCCACAATGATGTTGAGGCGTGGAGGCACGGGCCGGTCGTACCAGAAGTGTACCAAGCGTATAGGCGCTATGGAAGGGAGCCGATAACTGAACTGGACATGTGCAGGACCAGTCTGGATGACAGGAAGGTCGTGGCCGATCGGTGGGCCGAACTGTTTCCCATATTAGGGAGGAAGGTGGCCACCATCGCGTATGGTGTGGTCAGGGAGTATGGTAAGTATAGTGGCTGGGATCTTGCAACCATGACGCACAAGAGGCGTACCCCTTGGAAGAGGGCATACAGGCCAGGCCGCAACAGGGTCATACCAACGGATGACATCATGCGGTTTTACAGGAACCTAAAGCCTGATGACAACAGACGATAGCAAGGCTGCCGTCCAGTTTGATGACATTGAGCCAGCTTCCGTACTATCAATGCAAGGCCATACGTCTGGAGAGCCCCAAGCAAGAAATCCAAACCAGGACGGCGCGTCCGTCAGGAACCTCATGGTGTTGTGGATTCCTTGGTTCATATCTCTCGGTGTGATGGGTACGGCAGTCATCGTATATCTGGCGGTTCATCCATGGCCGGAGTCATTCACCGAAAGCGTCTTGACAATCATCGTCGGTGGGGCCGTAGGATTCGGCGGTTCCATGACCATCAACCGCATATACAAGGACAAGGTAGAGTATGGTTCCTCACACTAGTACCATACTTCCCCTAACTCACGCTAACTTACCAGTTCCCGGACACTGGAGCATGAACAGCCTCTCCTGCTCCAGGGCAAACCGGCGTCCCGCTCCAACGCCGCGCTTTCTGGACTTACCTGACTGGCTGATTTATATACTCACATGGGTAAGGACGGGCATGGAAAAAGACGCACCGTCACTTGTAACACTGCAAGAAGACCTCATGGCGCTACATAAACTCATAGTTAATGAGATAATCACCAAAGACGAATTCAAAACCCTCAGACGCAATGCGCTAGAGCCGTATGGCATACAGCCGAAGGACTGACCACACACCTATTTTGTTTCCCCATTCCACGGTTCCCATATCTCCCTCTTGACGCCATCTCACACATGTTACACCATCACACGCGCTTGACACCCCATATCACACGCTATCTTGACAGTTCCCCGCGAGTTTGTGTACTCAAGTACAGCCCCCGGATACATTCACTGCTTCGGCGCAAACAGGAACGTTGCCGCCGACCCTGCGATGCCGGCGAATATGGCTATCAGCGCAACGTTGTCATGGTCCAGGTCAATCAGGATGCTCATGGTGGTCAGTAGTATGATAGTGGCGATCACTTTTGTGGCCAGCTGTGTCTGCAGCATGTAGTCCTTGAGCCCGCCCCCCAGCTTCTCCAGGCAGGACTTGATTTGGTCACGTTTTGTGCTCATATGTGGCTCCCGACCTGACCATATATCTAGGTTGGTTGAATGAGGGTCACGGCCTGACGGTTTATAGAGTGAATCCTGTCCGGGTAGTGATGGGCCGGGGAGGTGAGGGGGCAATCAGGACAAGAACAGGAACAGTCTCAGTTGGCTGGCCGCGCAATCATCACAGACTGGGTACCACGGAGGTAAATAGAAACACTGGCGAACATCGGCGGGGAAACAGCCCCGTTCGATGAGGCCACATTGATTCTGGCCGAATCCCTACGGAGCGGAAACTTGCCAGATCCATGGTACCCAGTATTTTTCTTGTCATTATATAGCTCTTGGGGTAGAGTACCGTACACATCCCGCATACCGGTGACTTGGCAGGCTCAAGTTTTGGCACCAAACGATATAGTCCCCCGGGTGAACCGGGAAGTTAATGGTGCTTGGAGTGGAAACGTAGGTATTAGATCTCGGTTTCCAGTCCACGAGTAGTCCGGGTGGATTCCAAGGTACGGGTGGCGTACTAGCGCAAAAAACAGCGCCTGATGCCGACCGGTACAAAGGGCGAAAGCGGGAACCCAAGTCCTGTTTGATCAGGCGGGTGGCGCTCTGCCAGACGCCTCGTCAGGCAGTCCATCAAACAGTCCTCGCCCGCAGTCCGGTGGACCGTGCACGGCCACCATACAAGTCATGATGGGTGGTCAAGTCGACTGCGAGAACCATCCAGGGGCTGTGTAGGGGTCGGTTCGTCGCCGTTTACTGCAACGATGACCCGCAGGATCAACGGGGCCCGGCTTCTTCGACCGTTTGGTGCGGGCATCATCCGGGGACGGCTGGCCGGACGGCGCGCCCGCGCCGTATCGCCTGAACGCAGTGTACACTACATTCAAATAACGTGATCCTGAAACTGGCACAACTATGGATGGTGAGTATTCATAATGCCTCTCGTTCCACAAGCTACCGTGGAGCCGTATGCGGCATTTCGATTTCGTGTAAGGAGCCAAGGTACGCGAACCTGGTTTGAACACGAGATAGATCTCATGACCAAGAATGGCAACGGACTCAAGGCCATGTTAAATAAAATCGACGATAAGCGTAACAAATTCGCATTCTTGGTGTTCAAGAAACTCGAGGAAGAGACCGGTTCTTGGCTGGGAGTAAATGGTGGATCTCAACACTATGCTGATATTAAGGACGTTCACGACCAGGCTCACAATCTTAAAGATAAGATACGGCGGAAGTACCAACTGCCCAACAAGCGGGCTGACGAATATGAGGAGCAGGTTCCGGCCATACGCGTATCCGTTGCGCCTAATTTCATTCATGTTACAAGTGATGACTGGTTTGACGCTGTTGTAGGCAAGGCGTACCTCGGCACAGTAGATGTGGATCGCCTGTACAAACAAATCAAAGAATGCTTTGTGGTGTTTGCCACCATGATATACGGTAAACTTGAACGCGAAATCAAGAACGCTCTACGGGACATGGAGAAGGCGTTCTTCAAAGACAGGTGGCTCACTTCCGTAAAGACGGACTTTGATCAAAGTATGACGATGCCGATATTTGAACTGAAAGAGTGGGTCGAACGTGTCAGCATTAAACCCGACTCCCGCGGTAGGCCCACGCCCGACTACATACCGGGTATGGATATTTTGGCGAGTTGGGACTTGACAAGATCCGGATCTTTTGCACAAACTTACGCGACAAAAACGTTTCATGAAGGGGAAAAACTGAAGGTTGTTGGTGTGGAGAACGAACCATGTGATCCCGGCACAAACCCCGATACTGGAAAACCGTACGATGCAGACATATGGTTGGAGTGTGATGGCGAGAAGATACCGGTGCAGGTTGGTGTCCGGGAGGGCGAGTTGGCGTTGAAGGTGTCGGATGCGGCAGTATGTCTGGGAGAGGAGATTCAACCAAACGAAGCCGTTGGCAAATTTGGCGTGACCAGAATGGGTTACGGGAAAGAACCAGACTTTGACGAATTGTGTGAGAAGTTGAAGCAGGTTCCACCGGGCGGGGTAGTGTTATGGATGTCACCACCGGAATTGCTGCCTGGAAGCGGTCCGAGGCCGCTGAAAGAATGGTATGGGAAGATGATGGACAAAAAATGCGTAATAGTGTGGGTACCTGCCGGGAACAAGGCCGTCATATACCACAATAACACAGGATTCGACCTGACTCTGGCAAGAAAGCTGTGCATGGCGCTTGGTGTCACCGAGCCAGACGAGCAAACAGATTCCGAGGATAGTCTTACTGAGGCTGTTCCAAATGATGTAGAAGGAACGCTGAAACATCTCGCGTACATGAGTGCGTATTTGGGACGGCGTAGTGCGGCCCCAGTCGTGCCGGCTGATGATTTGGTGCCAATACTGCGCCATGTGGTGGGGAGGTACATGAAATCAGCCGCAGAGAACGTCAACGACGGGGGAAAGTGGAAACGCTATGTGGAGGTTGCGTTGTCGATGCTCGAAAGAGAGGCCAAGGCCAATAACATAGAACTTGACTCCAGTGCTTGGATCGAGATATGCCACATCCTGCAAGATATTGCAGCTGGGCAGCATGATGATTACACGTGCAAGAATTTGTGGATTAATGGGATTTACAAAAGACTGCACCTCCGAGCGCTGCTCTGTCTCACGTATGTGGTGATTTACAGGCTGGGCGACAAGACGCCGCCAGAGGTGCAGGAAACGCTAACCGATGCTGCAAGACTCGACGGGCAGGCGGGAATGGAGCACCGCTCCGTGCTTGGTTTTGCACTAAGGGCGGGGCTGCGGTATGCCATACCTGACTGGTACGCGGAAAACGAGTCACTGCTCTTCGGTAATGACTCTCCCGACGGCATGAACACAACCTTGGTGCGCGTTTGCTCGCATGAAGGCATGCCCATTCGCACTGACACGGCGCACCTTGTCCTAGACGTGCAAACCATGGAGAAGTACCGCGCAGTCGTGTTGGAGTCACTGGGTGAAGAGATGCGGCATACGGGGAGAGGGTGGTCAGAAACCAGAAAACAGGTAGAACCAAACGACCCCGTTAGGCATTTCATGCGTCATGTACTACATGGCTCGCGCGGTTATGGGATAGAGGATTCGGTTCGGAATTTGGCCAGCATTGGACCGTATGCGGTGTCTGTAGCCGGCTACGAGTGCGGACTCCTCATCCATGACGAAAATACAGAGGGAGAACTCGTGGAGCGCGCAGTGCAGTTCTGGGAGGCCGTGTTGGACTCGTCGCCGGAACCGGCGGCGCTGTACGGCTTTGGTTGGGGGGAGGTTATCGAGTCCGTCGACCAAGACACATGGGAGCGGCTGATGCTGCGCACATGCGAGGCTGCCGGGGGTTTGGTGGAGGATCGCCCTGGGGTGATCTATCGCGCGCAGTCCGATGGGAATCCCTCGGAATCCGGAAAACGGATCATTGAACTGATATGCGCGTCGACAGGCGCCTTGTAGCCTTGCCGTTCGGCCTATCCTCTGCAAGATGCGGTAGAATTGTGATCTGGACCCCAGAAAAGGAGACCGTTTTTCGCACGATTTTACACGGACTCTGACCCCTCATTTATGCCTCGCCTCCCATGATGCTAGAAATTCGGCCGGCGGGACGTACTTCAGGGGTAAGTGTTCACGTCATCTAGGCACGTTTTGCCTGCCAGAAAATGGCTTTCCGGCCGCGATCGTACGTGTTTTAATACCGGACGGCGCGGGAAACGGGGCTGTCTGGGCATGCATGATTTTCGGACCGGATATGTCCGCCATAACACGGCAATACCGTCAGATCTAAATATGGTCCGATCCGCTGTCCTTGGTTGGCGAGCAGGACAGACCACAAAAAGATGTACAAGGAGTTGAGCGAGGACTACCGTAAGCTGCTCGCCCAGTACCAGGAGATGAGACGGGAGATAAAGGCGCTCAAGAAGGAGAACGAGGATCTGAGGAACCACCTGGCCTACCACGACAACGCCAACACGCCGCCCTCGCGCAAGATGACGACCAAACGCCACAAAAGGGCCGACACCTCCAAGGACGGCGGCCCCTCCGGGAAGGAGACGCCGCCCAGACGGCGGGGCGCCCAGCCCGGGCACAAGGGCAAGACCAGCAAGCCCGCCCCCACCGAATCCCAGACGCACGCGCCCATCAGGCGCCCCGGATGCGGCAACACATCACTGGAGGAGGAATCCGTCGGGGTGGTCGACATCACCGAGATACCCGAGCCGGTCAAGGCCACGACCACCCGCCACCATCTGGTCACCTGCAGGTGCGGCGGCTGCGGCCTGGGCGGAATAGAGCCGAAGGCGGACCTGCCCAAGGGAGGGTCCTACGGCAGGAACGTGGTGGCCACCGTCGTACACAACTTTTTGGACCGCCTCACCGGCAGGCTGAACGCGGCCAGCATGGGCAGGCACGGCATCGCCGTGTCCACCGGCACCATCCACAACATCCTGTCCGGGACGGGATCATCCCTGGGGGAGCCGGCCCTGGAGGTGCGGGACCGCATACGGAGGGCGCGCCTGCTGCATGCCGACGAGACGTCCGTCTCGCTCAACGGCAGGAAGGTCTGGATCTGGATATTCCTCGACCCCGAGACGGGCGACACATACTATGTGATACGCCCCAGCAGGGGCCCCGGAGTCGTCCGTGAGGTTCTGGGCGAGAAATGGTCCGGGACTATAATCTGCGACGGGTGGACCGCCTACAAGAGGTACCGCATACAGCGCTGCTGGGCCCACATCCTCCGCGAGGCCGACCATATCGCCGACCGCAACGAACACTGCCGCCCGGCGCGGGAGGTGGCCGACGCCCTGCATCGCATATACCGGAGACCTGATCTGTAATTAAAAATTGTACAGCCCCCTCCCACGCCGGCCCGCCACGGCGCCTCAAATGATGCCGTCCCGCTTCAGCAGGATGGTCTGGTTGACCACGCCGCAGGCGATGTCGTTGATGCGATCGTACTTTTTCAGCTTGTTCCTGTACTTCTCCTTCATGATCCGGAAGATCTTCACCCTCCGGATGCCGTTCTCCACGCGTATGCGGATCCTGGAGTGGGCCCTGTTGTAAGTCCGCTGCCCGGGGGTCAGATCCTTGCCCGGCTTGCGCTTGAACGGCGTGGTATAGTCCAGCCCTGCAATGACTTTGCCCATTGCAACGTATGCCGTGTCGCCGTAGTGTCGCAGGTGGTCGCGGCGGAACTTTTCCTGGTTCTCCTCGTTCCCAAACGGAAGACTGTCGGGAAACGTCGGGTGCTTCATCTTGAATATCTTGAAGTCGTGTTTTCGGCCCGGTGAGTGGGCAGTCTTGTGTACGATGAGCCCGTCGAAGCTCATGGTGTACTGTATCTTGACGGTGTGGGTCTTGGCCTTGGCGGAGTAGTGCGACTCCTCCATGTCCGACCGTTTGGGCCGCTGTATGGGCTGCTCGGAGGCGTCGGTCAGGGCCACCAGCCCCGGAAAGAACTCGTTCAGCTCCTCTACGGTGGCACTCTTCTTGGCCTTCTCGTAGACGTCCCGCGGAACTGGAAGGCACTCCCATATGGTCGGGGCGATTTTGCCGATGTTGGTGGAGATTGACCCTTGGCTTATCCCGAACAGGTGGGTCATGCCGTCCTGGATCAGGTAGGTGCGGTAGTACATGAGGACCAGGAGGACCCTGTCCCACAGGTGCAGGGCGAACGGGCGGCCCGCGCCGACCCCCCGCTTGCGGCCCGGCCGGTCGAGTCTCTTTTGTTCGGCCACTGGGTAGGCCTTTTCGACATCTCGCATCAAAAAATCGAACTGCTGGAGGGACATGCCAACGGTGGTTCTGAAGGCGCGGGCGTTCTTTGACATGACCTTGAAGACACGCATGGCCTGCTGGAGTGGGTGGGGGTACTTGGATCTTTCGGGCAGGTTCTAGACCAGATCTTATATCTAATTACTAATCAGGTCTCGGGACGGCACCGGATATGAGGGGCCGCCCGGCCACAGGCGCGACCTGCGCGACGCCCTGCGCAAGCGGGTATCGAGGATCATCTCGAACCATCAGGACCACCCCGTGCTCGAAAAGTTCATGACCAAACTGGCCAACGCCCTGCCCAACCTGTTCCGGTTCGTCACCGACCCGTCCATCCCCGCCACAAACAACGCCGCCGAGCGGGGCCTGCGCGAGCTGGTCGTCCATCGGAAGGTGCGCGGTTCCATCCGGTCGGAAAGGACCATGGACTGGCTGGCCAATATCTTCACGTGCGTGACCCCCTGGAAGGCGCGCGGCGCCGACTACATGGCGCAGGTAACGGCCTACGTCTGAGCGGCCCGCCCGCCCAAAAATAACATGCGGCCCAAAAAGGCGCGGCGGCGGACCGGTAATTTTCCTTGCAACATGTGCGCGTTATTTGTCAATAACATTGTCTGGTGTGAGAAAACGCGTTCAGATGACGTGAACACTTACACGCCGCAAGTCAAAGTCTGCCAGTCCCGAGGATGCCTACATCGCGTTTGCCACCAACCGCCCAAAGATCAACGTAAGGCGGTACGCCAAGCGGTGGATGATCGAGACCGGCTACCGGATGATCGGGAACCAGCGGGTGCGCACGCGCAGCAAGTCGGTGGCGGCAAGGCTGCTCTGCTTTCTGTATTCGATGCTGGTCTACAACGTGTGGGTCATTGCAAACGCCGGGGCAACGGGAAACCGCGTGTATCCCCGCGTTACCCAGACGGATCTCATGCTGAACACGCTGGTGGACCTGCTCCCCTGGGAGTGCATAGTCGGCATACCGCCAGACGACGCGTGCAGGTGTCAGTGCAGCTGTGTGGCACCGTCCGGCGCGGCGTCCGGCTGACCGTCGGGGGACATCCCGTACCGTCTGTGCCATCGGAAGCGTGCGCAGGAGGCAGGATCCGGCAGGCTGCACGGCCATTGCCCCGTGGTCTGCAGACGTCATTGCCGGATCCTGCCTGCCTCTGCGTGCCCGGCCAGCCGGGCCGGCATGGCTGGAAAACGCCTGCGCAAAAACACATGATGCCATGCCGCAGACAACGATCATCAGTATTACGCCCTGCCCCATCGATTGTAGACGGATGAGTCATCTGCCAGCGTGGATTATGGGGCGCGTCCGGGCGCGGGCTTCGTCTAGCCTCGGTTACTTCTGTGTTAACTGTGTTTTTAGGCGCGCCTAGGCGTTGCACGGGGAGGCGGCTAGCATGAATTCCCGGCCGCCCCCATCTCCGCATGCGTGTCCACTCCGAACTCCGCTCCACAACTTGACCAGACAATCAACCGTCACTTCCACTCCACAAAGCCGACATCAGTTTCCACTATAGGCCACTTTTTTTGGCGCCGGTTTCAGGTCACCAGTTTTTGGCACCTTTCGGCTGCAAGATGACTCCAGCCTTCAGGGGGCACACTAATTCATTGGTTCGGGCCAGTCACGCTAGCAAAAAAGCTGCGTCGCATACACGCTTCCGCCGTCACCGAATGCCACTCCTATGCCTGTATGAATGTGACCGCTATTGAGAAGGTTGTGTCGGTGACCGGAACTGTCCATCCAGTCGTCCACCATCATATTGGCAAGTTGCTCGGCGCCAAATGCGTGGCCGCCGGACAAATGCCAAAGGTTCTCGCTAGCACAACCATACCATGACATGCTTGCTCTGTCGGCCGGAGTCAGTCCTTCCGGCGTGTCATGTGAAAAGTAGCCACGTTTAGCCATGTCCTCGCTGTGGGACATAGCGGTAATGTCTACCTCCCATAGACGCTCCACTGTATGAATGCCCCTCTCTACCCTACGCTGATTCACTAAGTCATAGACGAGATCCTCTATCACGGCCTCCCGCGTACCGTCCCTCGCAGCCTCCCTCTCCGCAGCCTCCTCTCTTGCTTCAAAATACCTGTCCGGATACTCCCGCACCCCCAATGGGTCAATGTCACGCAAGTAGGTTCCGCGTGTGTCGGCCCCCCGCAGGTCTGCCCCCTGCAGGTCAACAAACACCATTTCAGCCCACCGCAGGTCTGCATATCGCAGGTCGACCCCCCGCAGGTCGGCAAACGACATTTCAGCCCACCGCAGGTCAGCCCCAGTCAGGTCGGCTCCGGACACGTCTTGGCTCAAGTCACCAAATCGCAGGTCAGCCCCGGACAGGGACTGAGTGGTCAGGTCGGCATTACGCAGGTCAGCCCCGGACAGGTCAGCCCCGGACAATTCCACCACTAACGGGGTATCGTCCCGCAGGTCGGCATTACGCAGGTCAGCCCCAGTAAGGTCAGCCCCCTGCAGGTCAGCCTCTCGCAGGTATGCATTACGCAGGTCGGCATTATGCAGGTCGGCATTACGCAGGTCAGCCCCGGTAAGGTCAGCCCCCCGCAGGTCGGCATTACGTAGGTCGGCCCCAAATAGGTCAGCCCCCCGCAGGTCAGCCACGAATAGGTGAACCTCCCGCAGGTCAGCCCCGCGCCAATAGTTCTCATATGCCACACTACCGGGTAAGGCATATTGCAGGTTGGCCTCAAACCAATCAGCATCAAACATGGTGCCCCGTAAGCCGATCTCCCACAGATTGACCCTAGTCAGGTTGGCCACATACACGTTAGCCTGAAATTCGTCCACGAATAGACTCAGTTGGTCGGCCGCGAGTGTGTCGACCTCCTGTAGGTTGGCCACCCACAGATTAGCATTAAGCAGTTCGGGCCCAAGATAGTAGCCTCCATCCACTAACCTATACCACTGGGACATAAGCAGATCGGGCCAAGTTATGTCAGCGCCTCGCAGGGTAGCCTGCCACAGGTCAGCCCCATACAAGTAGGCCCCCCGCAGGTCAACTTCGAACATGATAGTCCAAGACAGATCGGCATTACGCAGGTCGGCCAAATACAGATCGGCATTACGCAGGTCGGCCAAATACAGATTGGCCGAATGCAGGTCAGCCTCCGTCAGGTCTGCCCTATACAAGTTGGCCCCGGACAGGTCAGCCCTGGACAGGTTGACTCTATAGAGGTCAGCCCCGGATAGGTCAGCCTCCGTCAGGTTGGCCTCAAACAGATTGGCCCCGGACAGGTCAGCATATCGTAGGTCGGCATATCGTAGGTCGGCCCTATACAAGTCGGCCCCGGACAGGTCAGCCTCCGTCAGGTTGGCCTCAAACAGATTGGCCCCGAATAGGTCCTGACCGGACAGGTCCTGTTGACCATACGCAGCACCCGCCAAACCAATACACATTACAACAAACACCGCCGGCCACAACAAACGCATCACGCAAAGGGCTTGACACGTCGTATAAAACATGAATGCCCATTTTCAACCCAAATCAAGTTTTTCACGTCACATATCCGGCCGCTCGCAGACTAGAAACCGAGGTTGTCAACCACCGTCTCCACTCCGCTGCGCCCGACCAACATTTCTACTCCCCACGCTTGATTTGAGAAGACCTACGTTTCTACTCCAAGTCACTTTTTTGACAACCGGTTTCAGGTCACCAGTTTTTGACACCTTCATCCGTGCGGCTGTTAAGTTAGTGTGACCTGGGATCTGGTGTTAAATCTGTGACCTGGGTGTTAAGGCGGTGACCAGAGGCGGCCACACCCCGCCGATTTATATGCCACCCCACCATACGTGATGTAATGAATGCAAGAGTAGTCCCCGTCCTTCGGGCAGCCGAAGTGGAGATCGCAACGCATATCACTGCCGAGATCGTGAGTGGTCAAACCGACTGGAAGTATCTGGCACGCAAGCACGCGCTGCCCGTGCTTGTGTTGGTGGCGCTAGAGATTCTGGCGTACATATTCGACAGACGCTCATAGGGAAACAGTCCAACGGGCACACCGCCGAACTCGGCTGTTTTTGTTTCCGCCCGCTACAAGCGGGCGGGCAGCCTCGCATGGTCATCTAGAGTGAGAAAAATGGAGTCAGGCCGCCTAGTCGTTGGACTGGACAGCGGCCTGAATCATGGTCAATATCTTGTCGTTGCCCTCTATGTGGTGGCGGGGGACCCATGGAGCGGCCCCCGCTCATGGAGACCGATTTCCGCGACACTCCATTCACACCTGTCGCCCCCCATATCAGGCATGACGCCCTCCAGCTCCGCGTCCCAATGGCGCGCCCGAGCGCCGCCCGTACGGGCCGAAAGGCATAATGATCATATACCATTTGGCCATCCCTCCCATGACAAAGACGGACAACGAAAAGTACGTCAGGCGGGGGGCGGGCAGCATGAGGCGGGCGGCGGAGGGGGCATTCTCGGCACCCAGGCGCGCATTCGGCGAACGCGTGGTGTCCCTCGGGTGGGAGAGCGTCATACAAAAGATGCGGATCAGGGTGGCCCCGTACGACAAGTGGGGGGGCGAATCCATATCTCGTGAGCTGGAAAGGAGAGCACAACATAATGGCATGAAAGTCATACTGCTGTACGGTTGAAATTGCGCCGGACATGCGGGCGCGATTAGGCGGCAGGGCTGGGGCGATCGCTAACATTATAAGAGAATTGGCATGAAAGTCATACTGCTGTACGGTTAAAGTTGCGCCAACATGGCTGGCGCGATTAGGCGGCAGGGCTGGGGCGATCGCTAACATTATAAGAGAATTGGCATGAAAGTCATACTGCTGCACGGTTGGAATTGCGCCGGACATGCGGGCGCGATTAGGCAGCAGTGCTGGGGCGATCGCTAATATTATAAGGGAGTCAAGGGTATATGTCATATGCTGTCAAAACACAAAACCGGCCGGTTGGCAAGCGCCGACCGTCCGGCGGCGCGGCATTTTACACTCGCTGTAATTGCGGCCGGGCTCGTCCTGCTGGCCGGGCTGGTGGCGCACCACGGCGACTACGACACGGGCTGGCTTGGCATCATTCCAATATTCCACGCCCTGGCGCACTCGCTGGATCCGCTGGAACCGACCGGCAGCATCCACAACTCGCAAGTCGGCGTCAAGTTGAACAACGCCTACGACGTCGCCACCTTCAACCAATCCGGGTCAGTCTACGTGGTGGCGGCCGCGTTTACCAGCGACCACGTCCAGATAGTGGACGTCACCGACCCGACCAACCCGTCCCACGTTGACAACATCAGCGATGGTACCAATGCGCTCAACGATCCTACTGCCATTGATATTTTCCATATATCACCCAATACCTATGCGGCAGTCACGTCATGGAGCGACAATGGTGTCCAGGTGCTCGACATCACCGACCCTTACAATATAATGGAAGCCGGCCAGGCAAGGGACTCTTCCCAGACGAACCTGAGGGAGCCGCATGATATCAGCGTGTTCACCATATCATCCCACACATACGCTGCGGTGGCATCCGTCGAGGAAGACGGCGTCCAGGTGCTGAACCTGACCGATATCCCAACAATCACCCCCGTATCCAATATCACTGACCATATCACCGGCATAACAATCAACGGCCCACGCGGTATCGACACGTTCAGCATGTCCGGTTACACCTACGCCATCGTCACCTCATACTGGGATGATGCTATCCAAGTACTCAACCTCACCGACCCGTCCGCCATAAGCGGAGCGGGTAAATTTATCGACACGTGGGAGACGAAGATTGACAAGCCATATGGCGTCGATGCCTTCAAGATAGGCGGCTACACATACGCGGTAGTTACGTCCAACGAGGAGGATGGAGTCCAGGTATTCAACCTTACGGACATCCCGACGATAAAGCACATCGACTACATCGTTGACAATGACGATACTGTCAAACTCAACGCACCGCGCAGCATCAAGGTATTCAACATGTCTTCCAATACATACGCGGCTGTCGCCGTCATGGAAAGCGACGCCCTCCAGGTACTCAACCTGACAGACTTGTCTAACATATCACCTGTCGCCAACCTGGTAGACACGTCGTCCTTGCTGCTTGACGACGCCCGCGGCGTGGATTCATTCGTTCTCGGGGACAGTACGTACCTGGCCATCGGCGCCAGTCGCGACGACGGTATCCAGATTGTCCACGCGAACATGCACGCGACCAACTCGCCGCCCGCCCTCCGCGTATCCACCGCGACTGTCCACGAGGACACGTCCGAACAGCTGAACGCGTGGGCCACCGACCCGGACGGTGACATAATGACCTACAACTGGACGCAAACGTCCCCGGCCACGCCGAGGGTCGCATTTGACAACCATACCATCCTCAAACCGACCGTCACCGGCCCCGACGTGTCGGGCGACGGCAGCACCACCTTTATCCTGACACTCAACGCCACCGACCAGCACGGGTTATCCTCCACCAAAGACATGCAGTTCGTCGTCTGGGGAAACTCCCGACCGACAGTCGACGCCGGCCCCGCCCAGACAGTCAGCGAGGGCGACGTCGTCCAACTAAACGGGACCGCCTCCGACAACAACAACGACCCCATAACGTACCAGTGGACCTACACGCCGTCCACCCCGGCCATCACACTGTCCAACTCAACCATCCTCAACCCTCACTGCCCCCGAGGTCTCGGCAGATGTCACCTATACCTTCACGCTGAACGCCACCGACCACCACGGCGCCTCTGCCGTCGATACCGTGCAGGTCACCGTCGGCAACAACCGCCCGCCGCGAGTGAATATACACATAAATACTCTTATCATAAACGAGGGCGACACCATTCTGGTGGGAGCCACCGTCACCGACCCCGACGGCGACCCGGTGACGCTCCTGTGGACCCACAACTCCACGCTGCAGCTGACCTTCGTCAACGACACTGCCGCCATCACCGAGGTTTATTACCCCCGCGTATCCGCCGACACCATCATTCACTTCACGCTGACAGCCACCGACCAGCACGGCGCCACGGGCTCTGACAGCTCGGTAATCACCATAACAAACGACGAGCCGCACCGTGTCGACCTTGGACCGGACCTGACTGTCAGCGAGGGCAGTATGGTCACGCTGACTGCAACCATAACAGACCCGGACAACACCCCGTTAAACCTTGAATGGTCGCACAACGGCACGGCCCTCGGCATCACGCTGGCCAACCCGACCGCCCTGTCCGCCACCTTCACCGCTCCGGAAGTCGACGCGACGGCATCCGTACTGATAACTATCGACCTTGCCGAACGCGTTGACTACCCGCTGATCGTCACCGACTCTGTGCTGGTCACCATCATCGATGCCATACCGCTGGACGCGGACGCCGGCCACAACCAGGCGGTCGATGAACTATCAACCGTCACATTGCGCGGCACCGCCAACGATCATGGCCGCACCATGACGTACGCGTGGTCGTGCGAGGGCCTGGGAGCGGACGCGATCATCATGCCGCCGTCCAGCTCGGCATCGTTCACCTTCACCGCGCCCGAGACGCACCGCGACATAATCTACACGTGCACCTTCACCGCCGACGACGGCCAAGGCGACTCCGACTCCGACAGTATGGTATTGATAGTCAGGGACGTCCCGGACGACGGCCCGGTACTGAATCTGATAGGCGACTACACCCCGACCGTAACGGTCGGCAACGCCTGGACGGACCCCGGGGCATCCTGCGTCACGCTCCATGACGGGAACGCGCTGCGTGTAAGTACCAGCGGCAGCGTCGACACCGGTACCCTAGGCTCATATGACATCAAGTACTCGTGCTCGTACAACGGTATCAACGAGTCCCGCACTAGGACCGTCACCGTCATCCCGGCCGCCGACGACCAGAAACCGGACATCTCGCTCGTCTACATCAGGACGGTGGTGGCCGCCGGCGTCACCGACCCCGACTATAGTTCCGACGCCATCTGCCGGGACAACGAGGACGGGGACATCTCCCATACGATAACCACCACCGTCTCCTTCGGTTCGGATAATGACGCGACCATCACCTACTCGTGCACCGACAGCGCCGGCCAGACCGTAGAGGAGACGCAGGACGCAAAGGCCCCCTCCGCCAACACTCCCCCCGAGATGGACGTCATCGGCGGGTCCATGCATTTGAAGGTGGGCGACACCTTTGAGGATCCCGGGGCAGTCTGCCATGATGCCGAGGACGGAACCTTCGATGCCGTCATGATCAGCAACACGGTCGATACAACCGCCGCCGGCACCTACGCCGTCGTCTACATGTGCACCGACTCGGGCGGCATGCACAACAACGGCGGCGGCGCCCGTACCGTCTGGGTCATAGAAGGGGATCTGCCGCCCGTCCTGACCATCTCGGACACCTCAGATATCATAATCCCGGTGAACGGCACCTGGTCCGTACCATCGGCGACCTGCACCGACAGGAACGAGGACGGCGAGACGGTCGACCTCACCGACGAGATAGAGGTGCGCCATGTCAACTCGGTCGACGTGACAAAGCCGGGCACCTACTACATCACCTACTACTGTGTCGACGATGCCGACCAACACGTGCAGCGCTCAATCAAGGTCATCGTCGAAGAGGGGTCGTAGCGGCGCCGGCGCGAAGCCGCCGGTGGAGGCGATGTTGACGGCATGGGCGGGCCTGGCCGGGAGGGCAGGGGCCGCCGGCTCCAGAACGGGGCCGGTGCCGTTGATCCCAAGTCCGAGCCGCCGCCGGTACCCATACCGCAGGTCGGTTTCTGGCGGTCCGGGAAGGCGTTCCGGGCCGGTATGCCCGCGACGGTCCCGGGGGCGCTGGCCGCGTCGACGGCCGCGCCGGCGGGCACCACACACCAGTGGCCCAGATTCTGCTCAAGGGAGGAGGTGCCGACGAACATGCCGGTGACGGCCGGGGGCCGGTTGGTCGGCGGGCCCAGCCCGAATGTCCGGACGCCGTCGTCACAGTGGGCGGCGACGGCCAGGCGGGTGGCGCCGTCCGGCTCGAAGGCGGCGTAAAGTTCCAAGCCGGAGGCGTCGTCTATGCGGCCGGCGGGGACCGGGTCTGGCTGGCCGGCGACGTTGAGCATCCGAACGTAGTCGGGGTACGCGGCGACGGCCAGGCGGGCGGCGCCGTCCGGCTCGAAGGCGGCGAGGCCGGCGGCGCGGCTGGGCCCCAGCTGCCGTCGCCGCCCATGCTTCCGGCAGCCGCCGGGGCGGCGGCAGCGTCCGGCACGCGCGCCCGCGCGCAGCCCGGGAGTGCCGGCAGGGCCGGCGGCCGGGCGTCGCGGCGGCGGCCATCCGGGGAGAGGTGCGCCAGGCATCCCAGCAGGGGCAGGATCCCGGCGGCGGTGGCGATGGCCGCGGCTGTCCGGGAGACCCACTCCCTCCGGGCGCGCCGGATCCCTACCCGCATCATCCCCGCCGCACCCCAGGCGATCGCAGCGGAAGCGGCATCGGGGGATGACCGGGCGGCGGCCGTCCCGTACACTAGACGGCCGTCCGTGTCCCGGATGGCGATGGTGATCTCGTCGCTGTCGTGGGTGAAGTTGCCGCCAACGTACAGGGTGAAGATGATCTGGGTGGCCGCGTCGACCTGGGGCGCCGTGAACTTCGGGTCGTGGATCCCCGCATAGGACAGCTCCACGGCCGGGCCGGAGGTCTGGACCCATTCGTAGTGGAGCGGAATGTTGCCCGGGTGGCTGCTGCCGCTGCCGTCCAGCATGACGGTCGCCCCCTCATTGACCGTCCGGTCGGGGCCGGCGTCGGCCGTCGGCCGGGCGGGCATGGTGCTGTCGGCGGCGGCCTCAGGCGCCCGGAAGGCAGGTGCCGCCGCCGTTATCATGATGGTGATGGCCCCCAACCAGGCATGCCCCCTGCCGCTCATCGGCAGCCTCCACGGCGGGGCGGCGCAGCACGGGGCACCGCCAAGGTACCGGTCGGGTTCTGCCGCCGGACAGCCCCGCGATATGGGCGGCAGGGCGTCATGCCAGACTTCCGCCGGGCGCCGGCGAAATGGCATCCAAAGCCGGCGCGCTAATTCCCAGGGTCTGCGCGCCCCATCTGCCTACGACCCCTCCTCGACGATGACCTTGATGCTGGTTTGGACATGTTGGTTGGTGCTGTCCACGCAGTAGTAGGTGATGTAGTAGGTGCCCGGCTTTGTCACGTCTACCGAGTGGACATGGCGCACCTCTATCTCGTCGGTCAGGTCGCCATCCTCCTTGTCGGTGCAGGTCGCCGATGGTACGGACCAGGTGCCGTTCACCGGGATTATGATGTCGGAGTCGTCCGAGATGGTCAGGACGGGCGGCAGATCCCCTTCTATGACCCAGACGGTACGGGCGCCGCCGCCGTTGTTGTGCATGCCGCCCGAGTCGGTGCACTGGTAGACGACGGCGTAGGTGCCGGCGGCGGTTGTATCGACCGTGTTGCTGATCATGACGGCATCGAAGGTTCCGTCCTCGGCATCATGGCAGACTGCCCCGGGATCCTCGAAGGTGTCGCCCACCTTCAAATGCATGAACCCGCCGATGACGTCCATCTCGGGTGGAGTGTTGGCGGAGGGGGCCTTCGCCTTCTGGGTCTTCTCGACGGTGTGGTTGGCGCTGTCGGTGCACGAGTAGGTGATGGTGGCCGTATCGTTGGAACCGAACGACACGGTGGTGGTTATCGTATGGGAGATGTCCCCGTCCTCGTTGTCCCGGCAGATTGCGTCGGAACTATAGTCGGGGTCGGTGACGCCGGCGGCCACCACCGTCCTGATGTAGACGAGCGAGATGGCCGGCGGCTGGTCGTCGGCGGCCTGCTGGACGGTGACGGTACGGGTCTGGGAGGTATGGATACCGTTGTGGGAGCACGAGTACTTGATGTCATATGAGCCTACGGTACCGGTGTCGACGCTGCCGCTGGTACTTACACGCAGCGCGTTCCCGTCATGGAGCGTGACGCAGGATGCCCCGGGGTCCGTCCAGGCGTTGCCGACCGTTACGGTCGGGGTGTAGTCGCCTATCAGCTTCAGTACCGGGCCGTCTGGCGGGACGTCCCTGACCAGCAGTATCAGCTGGGCTGATCCCGTGGAACCGTGCGGGTCTGTGGCGGTGAAGGTGCAGGTGTAGGCGGTGTCGCGGAACATCACCTCCGGGGCCGTGAAGGTAACGGACTTTGTGGTTCCGGCGTTGATTATCGGCCGCGAGTCTGCCTGGCAGGTCCAGTCGTAGGTCATCGCCTCGCCCTCCGGGTCTGTGGCGCTGCCGGTAAGCGTGACCTGGTCGCCCTCGTCGACGGCCTGGTTGCCATCCACCGTGACTATCGGGCGCGCGCTGGGAACGTCGCGTACCGTGAGGGTCATGACGCGGCTGTCGGCGGCTCCCCTACTGTCCGTGACAAGCAGAAGGACGTGGTAGGTGGTGTCCACCGTGACCAACGGGGCGGTAAACGTGATTGTGGGTATGGTCTCATCCTGGATGGTAATTGGGGGACCGTCGGCCGGGCTGTCTACCGCTATCCACCAGTCGTAGATGAACGGGGTGTCGTTCTCTGGGTCGGTGACTGTCCCTGAGGTGAGCGTCACCTGGTCGCCCTCATCGACTACCCGGTTGGGCCCTATATCGAATTGCGGTGGCTGGTTGGCAAGGACGGTGATATACACACTGTCTGATGCCACAGCGCCTAGGCTGTCCGTGCCAAACAGGATGAACTGCAGGATGGTTTCTACCGCGACGATGGGGGCGGTGAAGGTGGTGGTCAGGGCGTTCGGGTCGGCCAGGGTTGCGTTTGATTCGGCCACCCAGAGGTGCGTTACCGGGTCGTTGCCCTCCGGATCGTTGACGGATCCGCTCAGGGTGACCAACGTACCCGCGTGGACGGTCTGGTTCATGCCGGCATCAACTATCGGCGGTTGTGTGCCCCGGACGGTGACCCACACCCTGACAAAGGAATAACCATCATCACGTGCGCCGGGTTCTAGGACAAACGCACCATTATCATCCACGACAAACTTGCCGCCGTGGTGGTCGACGGCCTCGAACTTGAAGACGATATCGGTGTCATGGAGGACGTGCGGGGCAACGAACGTGGTTGACCTGGACAGATGGTCGTCTATTATGACGCCAAGCCTCTCCGCCATGAGTACATCGTCGTAGCCCCATCGGTATGTCATCGGGTCGCCGTTGGGATCTACGACTCCAACTGGTTCCAGGGTGACGGTATCGCCCCCGTTGACCGTCTGGTTTAGTATGACTATCTGGGGCGGGCCGTTATCGACCGCCTTCCCGGCAAGCTGGACCATCCGTATCTTGTCATCACCATACGAAGTTAAAACCAGTCTGTCCCCGGGGGGCAACGCATCTATGTCACGTATATAGTCAAATGGATCAGAGATGGTACTGGCCAGACTTCCCGCATTTACGGGATTGTCCGGATCGGTGATGTTCACAATCTGTATGCCGTCGGATACAGTTCCCACTGCCGCGTATGTGTTATCGGAAAATACGAACATTTTCACGCTGGACGGTAATCTGAGCTGGCTGGTGGTGGATCCGTTGTCATCGGCGTCGCTGATGCCGCCCGCCGGTATTATACGGGGAAGGGAAGTCAGGTCAAACAGCTGGATGCCGTGCTCAAGATCGGAGGTTACCACCGCATATGTGAGGCCGTTGGAGTGTTTGACAATGTCCAGGCTGCTAGGACCACCCAACAACAGGTCTGTTGTGTCCGCGATATTGTTGACCGCGACTATGTTGTCCAGATCGGTCAGGTTGAGCACCTGGATGGCGTCACTATCGTAAGATGTTGCGATTGCGTATGGTTTGTTGTTCAACTCGAATACCTTTATGTCATTGACTTGGGAAAGCAGTGTGTCGGCATCTGCATCCAAATTGTCTACGGTGGGGATGGGGCGTGTGGTCGGCTCCGTGAGGTTTAGTATCTGGACGCCGCTATCCGAGTATGCAGCCACCGCCGCATAGCGCTTGCCATCATAATCGAATACGTCAATGGCACTAGCACCGCTAAGCTCTAGGCTGCCGGTATCGGTTACGTTGCTGACGGCGACAATCGGCGTGCTACCGGCAAAGTGGCCGGTCACGTCCAGTATCTGGACGCCGTTATCCGAGTATGCAGCCACAGCGGCGTACAGCATACCACCGTGTATGAAAAGTTCTATGTCCCTGGGGTCGTCAAGGACAACGTTGCTGTCGTCGGTCATGTTGGCCACGGCGATGATGTTGCCCGGGGTGGTTATGTTCAGTATCTGGATGCCGTCCTCCTCCCCGGCGACAACGAACGCGAACAACTGCCCCCGGAGGTCGACAATGTCGGTGGCCCTGGGGCCGTCAAGCACGCGGGTATTGGCATCATCACTGATACTGCCTATCGCCGTTATCGTGATGGAGTCCTGTATGTGCGCGAAGGCATCCCCAAGGAATGCCGGCAGGGCGGCCAGCGGCCAGTCGTCCGGCATATCCGGCGACACATATGGGGCCAGGGCGCCGGCCAGCAACAGGATGCCGGCCGCGGTAGCCGTGACGGCCGCCGCGGTCTTCGGCGCCCTTGCCGCGTTACCCAAGAACATGCACCAGTTAATGAAAAAGCGACAGTCAGATGTGCGCCCAATCCTCATAAGCGCCCACCCGTCCCGCCGGCCAGGCAGATAGTGAGGCCGTCCGTACCGTCAAAGACCGCCGAGACCGCGGGGTGGGCGCCGCCGGGTCGGTGCCGTCCATGATCTGGACCCCCCCCCCCGCCAAGACATGCACTCGCAATAGCGTACAAATGTCCATCAACCTCAAGCAACTCAATATCCACGGGAGCATTCAGTGCGGTAAGCATAACGGCCTCATCGGTGATGCCGATGAATGGGGGGATATAAACACGCCGTCTATTATGTGCTTATTTGCACTTGTATGCACTTATTTGCACTTGTATGCACTTATTTGCACTTGTATGCACTTATTTGCACTTGTATGCACTTATTTGCACTTGTATGAGGTCATTTATACTGTAGTCGCCCATATTCCAAATGTTGGGGGTAATTATAATTGGGATCAAAAGTAACCCCGCATTGCGTAAGGAATAAATGATCGTAATTCCTACCCGGCGCATAAACGGCCAAACCGAAGCTGAAAAAACAAAGGCAGCCCCAAGACAAACCCGGGGTACGCGCAAGTATGCCCGTGTCGTGGCCGGGAACATGGTGCGCGTCAACAGGCAAAGCCCCACATTCACGAAGATGCTGGTGTCGACCGCGGCACCGTCGGCGACCGGATTGGCTCCGACCGCAACGGCCCGTATGGCCTCGCCGGCGACGCGGGGCCGCCCCCCTTTCGTCCCGCGCGCCGAGCTGGAGAAGATGGTCGGCGGCGCCAAGCGGTTCACCGCCTGCGAGTCCGTCAAGTTGGTGGAGAATAGGACCGGCACAAAGTACGGCGAGCCGCACGGGCGCCGCCTGCCGAGGCAGCTGGGCTTCACGGCCAAGAATACTCCCCGGATATCCGACCGCGTACCGTCCAGGGAGGAGCTCGAAACTTGGCAGAAAGGCGTCGAAAAGGGGGTGGAAACGCCTGAAGACGGCGGTTTTGCGCCCGTGACGGCGGACGAAAGCCGCCAAAATTCAAACGTCTTCGGTTCCGGCGCGGTCTGCGTGCGCGGCGGCGCCGAGCCTGTGCCGACACCGCCCGGCAGCCGGCGCCACATCTCCTACGGCGGCGTCGCGCCGGACGGGCAGACGTGCTATATGTCCGCCGGCAAGGCCAACGACGGGTCGTTCATCAGGTACCTGAACAAGCTGAAAAAAGCAGTTCGGCAAGGCCGCCATGATGGTGGACAACGCCGCGTACCGCAACTCTGGGCGCGTGCGGCGATGCCTCGAAGGGAGTGACGATCTCATCAGACTGTTATTCCTGCCGCCGTACTCGCCGTTTTTGAATCCGGCCGAGTGGCTGTGGCGCAGCGGCAAGGCGGAGATGCGGCGCATCTTCAGGCGGCCGGCCAGGAGCCATTCCAGGCGGAGGGTGATGCCCGTATATGAGTCGCTTGAAATGACGTTTGATCCGCGCAGCATCCTGTCCGGGGATCTGGGCAGAATACTGCCGGCGTAAAATTCATGCGGGGTTGTTTATGATCCCAACTATATATAGATCTGCCGATTCAAATACCGAGAGGATCATGCCAGCGCCATTCCAAAACGGGCAGCGGGTGAACCGATTTTACCATGAGGGTGGTGCCCAACGCGCGGGCCGGTACCAAATACATCAACGTCCCACCGCCCGCCATGGAAAAGTTGGGCAATCCCAAGAGCATCAGGCTTTCTATGCGTGGCGATGCAATCGTCGTGGAGAATGCGGACTGGTGATTCCATCACGGTCTGGCGGGGAACACAGCACCCGCATTTGCACATGAGCCTACCATATGCCGGCATATACCCGCGCGGGATATGGCTGGTTTTGCCGCGCGATTCTGTGGCGTGGCCAAAGGATGCCGGTTTTTGGGGGATTGCCACTAAACCATGCAGTTCGCACAACTTCCATGGACACCTGCCCGTCCCGTATGATCCAGCGCATCGCGCCGGGGGGAACCGAGGGCCCCATATATGACGGGCGGGACGCACACCGCCCGCGTGGTACCGCCCGACGCGCTCCGCACTGTGCGTATGGTCCTTTCGTGTACGGTGCCGTCCCGGCCGGTCCGTTCCACCCGCCTGTAGCTGTAGGCTTTTGCAGACTCCCTGCACGGGTTGCGCGGCCTGCCGTTCCTCTGGTAGAATGCGGACCCGGGCAGCCATTTCATGCATGCGCTGCATGGCTCACCCCACGGCCTCGATCTCTACCCCGCCGTCCCGTATCGTCCACAGTATGGTATGGGGCCCGCCCAGCGCATGGTACACGGCCGGCGGGATGGCCACCAAAAAGCTGTCATTCCCGCCGGAGTTGCGGACGGTGCGGACCTGCCGCCCGTGTTCGGGGGCGCTCCCGGATCTATTCCGCCGCCTGACATGCCATCTGGTGCACGTGCGGCACTCGCCGCGCAGGCCGTCCCTGCTCGTCTTGTTGGAATGGAATTCGGAGTCGGGAAGCTCCCGCCCGCATGTGTTGCACTGCATGGTGTGCACGTCCCCCGGCGGTACCCCGCCATCAGCCCCAGCCCGCGTGCGCCGCGCCGAACACCCCGCCCCCCGCCCCGTACAGGCAGAGAGACATCATGCCGGATGCCGGCGCCGTCCTCCGGCGCGGGCATCCCGGACGGCGCCCCCGCCCGGAAACCCGGATGCGCCAGGTAGTCGCCGTCCACACCTATGACGAACTGCACCGCCATGCCGGGCACGTGCCGGCGGCGGACCATATCGACAACTTCGCGGCCGGCGTTGTCCAGATGGGCCATGCTCCGGACGACCGCCTCCGCGCCGGCGTCCCGGACGTCGTATGACGGCCCGGAGAGGCGCCCGTCATGCCGGTACAGCCACGCGCGGGCCGCGCCGCCATCCGCACATCCGGGCTCGGACGGCAGCGCCGTCGCCGCGCCGGCCATCCCCGGGCCGGCCCCGCGGGCCGCCGCCCTGCCGTCCCCGCCCAGAACGAACGCAAAGCCGTCCCGCATGCCAGCGGGCGCTTCGGGCGTGGCCGCCCCGAAGCCGCCCCGGCCGTGCAGGCGATACGCGGCGACGGCCAGGCGGGTGGCGCCGTCCGGCTCGAAGGCGGCGTAAAGTTCCAAGCTGGAGGCGTCGTCTATGCGGCCGGCGGGGACCTGGTCGGGCTGGCCGGCGACGTTGAGCATCCGAACGTAGTCGGGGTACGCGGCGACGGCCAGGTGGGCGGCGCCGTCCGGCTCGAAGGCGGCGAGGCCGGCGGCGTGGCTGGGCCCCAGCTGCCGTCGCCGCCTATGTCTCCGGCAGCCGCCGGGGCGGCGGCAGCGTCCGGCACGCGCGCCCGCGCGCAGCCCGGGAGTGCCGGCAGGGCCGGCGGCCGGGCGTCGCGGCGGCGGCCATCCGGGGAGAGGTACGCCAGGCACCCCAGCAGGGGCAGGACCCCGGCTGCGGCGGTCCGGGGGCCTGGCGGCCCCCCAGGGCGGGCTACACCCAGGGGCGCCCGCCCCAGGAATATGCGGCGGCCAGCGGCGCACCGGGCGCAAACGCCGCTGACAAAGGCCGTTTTGACGCCCTCCCCATGGGCCGGGGCCGGCGGATGTGCCAGTCCGGGCGACGCCGCGGCTGCCGCCATCCCCAGCCGGGCGCGCCTCCCGCTGCTCGTCGGCTGCATGCGCAGCACCGACGGATCCTCCCCAACGACGACATTAACTCCCGCCCGGGCATGGTTGCCGGCGCCATCCCCGCAGCAGTGGCCATAGCAGTAGGGGATGCCCGACATATGGAAGACGCCGATGCCGGCGGCGCTGCCGATGGCGCGGGCCGCCACCGAGCCGGCAGAGGGGGCCCGCGGCGGCCGGTCCCAGTGCTTGGTTCGGCCCAGGGTGAACGGCTTGCGGCATTGCGCATCGCCCGGGCCGACCATCAATTCCCGGCACCCGGTCAATTTGGCGAGAGGGTGTCGCAGGCGCTGCCCGTCGAATATTCCGGATGTCCCGGAAGGCTCACGTAGATAAAGAAGATGTCCTTGCCGACTACCGGCTGGTCTGAGTCGCCCATGAGCTCGTCCATCACAGCGATGTCGTATACCAGTTGGTTGTCAAACGATGTTGCGTTCAGCGGGATGCCGGGGATGCTGAACGAGCCCCCGGAGATGGTCGTGAGCGGTATGGTTCCGCCGGGGACGACATCGGCGCCACCCATATACTGCAGCGTCTGTTCCGGCAGGTCGTCGTCGGCTACCTTTAGCTCGAACGGCCACGACAGGGCGCTCTCCGTGCTGTTCCACGAACAGCGCAAAGTCTCCCCGCCGTTGGTGGTGAACCGCGGGTTTTGGTTGACCTCCAGGACGGTGACGGTGACCATCTCGCTGTCGGCGCCGCCGGCCCCGTCCGAGACGGTAAAGTTGAGGCGGTATGTGCCGGGGCCCTGGGCCTCGGCGGGAGTCCAGCTGAAGGCGCCGCCGGCCCCAAAGACGGCGCCGTCGGGCCCGCCCGACATCGAGTAGGTCAGGACATCTGCCGCGCCGTCTCCGTCGGTGGCCGATATGGTGAAGGAGAGGGGGGATCCCTCCGGGGCCGTCATGTCGCCGATCTCCGCCAGTACGGGCGGCCGGTTGGCGGTGACGGTCTGGTTGGAGGGGGAGGTGTTCTGGGGGCCGTCATCCACCTCGTTGACGGTGATGGCCACCCGGACGGAGTCGGCGGATATCCCGTCTGTGACGGTGATGTTGAAGGCGTATGCGCCCGGTCCCTGGCGTTCTGTGGGGGTCCAGCTGAACTGGCCCCCGCCGGTGATGGCGGCGCCCGCCGGTTCGTTCAGCAGGCCGTAGGTCAGGGTGTTCTCGGGTATGTCCGGGTCGGTCGCGGTCGCGGTGAATGACACCTCCGAGCCCTCGTCCATATAGGACGGCACGCCGGCGGGGAGCGCCAAGGTGGGGGGCGCGTTTACCTCGTTGACCGTGATGGATACTGTCTCGCTGTCGGCGCCGCCGGCCCCGTCCGAGACGGTAAAGTTGAGGCGGTACGTGCCGGGGCCCTGGGCCTCGGTGGGGGTCCAGCCGAACCGGCCGGCGGCCGGGTCGAGTTCGGCTCCGGCGGGCGCGCCCGACATGCCGTAGGTTAGCTGGCCGGCCGGGGTGTCGGGGTCGGCGGCGCCCAGGATGATCTCCAGGTGGGAGCCCTCCCGGATGGTCCTGGGGCCGACATCACCCAGCACGGGCGCGGCGGCCTGCTGGCCGTCGCCGGTTGAGGTTCCCGTTATGGCGAAGGTCCGGGAGTTGCCCGCGCCAAAGCCCCCGGCGGAGGTTACCGTTACCATATACGAGTCCCTTGCGGCGTTGCCCTGGGCCGCCCTCAGCTTGAGGGTGGTGCCGTCCATCTCGAACAGGCCGGAGTCGCCGCCCGGTCCCACGGCGTAGATAGGAGCCTGGCGGTCCAGGAAGGCGTTCTGCGCCGAGACGCTTCCGACGGCGCCGGTGTCGGGGTCGACGGCCGTGCCGTCAAGCACGATGTACCAGCCGCCCAGGTTCCGGTTGAATCCGTCGGCCTGGTGGAACATGTGGCTCATGTCGGTCACCGAGGAGACATTCCAGAGGGACAGGGGCTGGTTGAAGGAGGAGGCGCCCAGAAACATGTAGTGCATGTCGGTCACCTGCGAGACGTCCCAGGGGGACAGGGGCTGGTTGAAGGAGGATGCCTGGTGGAACATGGCGGACATGTCGGTGGCCGAGGAGACGTCCCATGCGGAGACGGGCTGGTTGAAGGAGGCAGCTTGGCGGAACATGGCGGACATGTCGGCGACAGATGAGACGTCCCATGCGTTCAGGGGCTGGTTGAAGGAGGATGCCTGGTGGAACATGGCGGACATGTCGGTGACAGATGAGACGTCCCAGTCGTTCAGGGGCCGGTTGAAGGAGGAGGCGTCCCAGAACATGCCTGACATGTCGGTCACCTGCGAGACGTCCCAGGAGGATAGTGGCTGGTTGAAGGATGAGGCGCCCCAGAACATGTGGAACATGTCGGTGGCCGAGGATACGTCCCAGTCGTTCAGGGGCTGGTTGAAGGATGAGGCCTGGTAGAACATGCCGCGCATGTCGGTCACCTGCGAGACGTCCCAGTCGTTCAGGGGCCGGTTGAAGGATGAGGCGCTGCTGAACATGTAGGGCATGGCGGTCACCTGCGAGACGTCCCACTCGTTCAGGGGCCGGTTGAAGGAGGAGGCGCCCACGAACATGTCCGACATGTCGGTCACCTGCGAGACGTCCCAGGATGAGATGTCGCCGTTGAAGGAGGAGGCGCGGCTGAACATGTAGGACATGTCGGTCACCCCGGACAGGTCCGGCGTGTCCGTGGCGCGGTAGACCATGTTGGAGGCCCAGCTGAACGCGTGGCCCATGGACGCCCACCGGATGTCGCCCCACTGCTCTATCGACAGGAGTTTGGCCGCGTTGCGCGTGTCCCCCCCCAGGTATATCCTCTCAAAGCCGCCATATACGCGGATAGTGTGGGTGCCGGCATCGCCATACTCGTGCGTCTGGTCCCCGGAGACGCCCTCCGATATGGTCCCGTCGCCCCAGTCGACGGTATAGGCGCCCGAAGCCCCGCCCACCGGGATGGTTATAGACTCGCCGGGGGCGGTCGTCCTCCAGGTGGTGACAAAGTGCGAGTCATCCGGCACGCCCACCGCCACCAGGACGGTGTCGGTGGAGTTGTGCAGGCCGTCGCCGACGGTCAGCGAGAAGGCGAGCGTGGCGTTGGCGGTGACCCGGGGCGCCGTGAACGAGGGCGAAAGCGTGTCATGGTTGGCCAGGGCGACGGCGGGCGAGCCGGCCGTCTGCCTCCAGAGGTACGTCAGGGGATCCTCGTCAGGGTCCGAGGCGGCGCCTGCCAGGACCACCTCCTCGTCCGCGGACGCGGTCCGGTCCGCGCCGGCATCGGCCACCGGGGGACCGTTGACCTCCTCGACCGTGATGTATACCGTCTCGCTGCCGGTGCCGCCGGCCCCGTCCGAGACGGTAAAGCTGGGACGGTATGTGCCGGGGCCCTGCGCCTCGGTGGGGGTCCAGCCGAACGTCCGGGTGGACGGGTCCCAGGCGGCCCCCTCCGGCAGGCCCGATACGGCATACGACAGGTCGTTGGCCGGGACGTCGCCGTCGGTGGCGCTGACAATGAAGGACAGCGCAGAGCCCTCGCTGATGGTCCTGTTGCCGATGGCCCCGAGGACGGGGGGCACGTTGACCTCCCGGACCGTGATGTATACCGTCTGGCTGCCGGTGCCGCCGGCCCCGTCCGAGACGGTAAAGCTGGGATGGTATGTGCCGGGGCCCTGCGCCTCGGTGGGGGTCCAGCCGAACGTCCGGGTGGACGGGTCCCAGGCGGCCCCCTCCGGCAGGCCCGATACGGCATATGACAGGTCGCCGGCCGGGACGTCGTCGTCGGTGGCGCTGACCGCAAACTCCAACAGCAGTCCCTCGTCGATGGTCCTGTTGCCGATGGCCCCGAGGACGGGGGGGTCGTCGGCGACGGTGACAAGCGTCGTGTCCGAGGCGGTGGCGTTGTGGTGGTCGGTGGCGGTCAGCGTGAAGGCGATGGTCGCATCGGAGGGGACGCGGGGCGCGGCGAAGGTGGTGCCGGCGGACGCGTCATCACCCAGGGCGATGGGGATGGTGGAGTTGTGTGTCCAGCGGTAGGTGAGCGGATCGCCGTCCGGGTCGGAGGCGGCGCCGTCGAGCGTGATAGTTGATCCCTCGGCGACCGTCTGGCCGGGGCCGGCCGCGACGGCCGGGGGCTGGTTGGTCGGCGGGCCCAGCCTGAGTATCTGGACGCCGTCGTCATTGTAGGCGGCAACGGCCAGGTGGGTGGCGCCGTCCGACTTGAAGACGGCGATGCCGTCGGCGCCGTCAAGCTCCAGGCTGTCGGTGTCGTCTATCCGGTCGACGGGGACCGGGTCGGTCGGGTCGGTGATATCGAGTATCTGGACGCCGTCGTCCCCGAACGCGGAGACGGCCAGGTAGGCGGTGCCGTCCGACTCGAAGAAGACGACGTCGATGGGGTCGCCAAGCTCCAGGTTGCCGCGATCCCGGCTGCCCCAGGGGTCCCGGATCTGTCCGACGGGGACCGGGTCGGTCGGGTCGGTGATATCGAGTATCTGGACGCCGTGGTCGTTGTTGGCGGCGACGGCCAGGTAGGTGGCGCCGTCCGACTCGAAGAGTGCGAGGCCGAAGGCTCCCCCAAGATTCAGGCTGTTGGTGTCGGTGATCTCGCCGACGGGGGATGGGTTGGCCGGGTCGGTGATATTGAGTATCAGGACGCCGTCGTCTCCGGCCGCGGCGACGGCCAGGTATGTGGAGCCGTCCGACTTGAAGGCGGCCAGGCCGCGGGGGTCGTCGAGCACCAGGCTGGGGGTGTCATCTATCAGGCCGACGGGGGCGGGGTTGGCCGGGTCGGTTATATTGAGTATCTGGATGCCGTTGTCGTAGCGCGCCGAGACGGCCAGGTAGGTGATACCGTCCAGCTCGAAGATTGCCATGGAGTGGGCGCCGTCAAGTTCCATGGTGCCGTCGTCGTCGTCGATCTGGTAAAGGGGGTGGTTGCCGTTCGGCCTGGGGGAGTCGTCTTCTATCTGCCCGACGGGGACCGGGTCGGTCGGGTCGGTGATATCGAGTATCTGGACGCCGTCGTCCCGGGCAGCGGAGACGGCCAGGTAGGCGGTGCCGTCCGACTCGAAGAGGGCGATGCGGACGGCGCCGTCAAGCTCCAGGCTGCCGTCGGCGTCGTCTATCTGGCCGACGGGGACCGGGTCGGTCGGGTCGGTTATGTTGAGTATCTGGACGCCCCCGTCTTTGTACGCGGCGACGGCCAGGTAGGTGGCGCCGTCCGACTCGAAGGCGGCGACGTCGGCGGGGGTGTCAAGCTCCAGGCTGCCGTCGGCGTCGTCTATGTTTCCGACAGCCGTCAGGGCGATAGCATTGTCCAGCACGTGTGCCAGCGCGTAGCCCGGGAATGCCGGGAGGGCCGCCGTCGGCCATGCGTCGGGATGGTGGCCATCCGGGGAGAGGTACGCCAGACATCCCAGCAAGATCAGGGCGGCGGCCGCGATGACCGCGGCTGTCCGGGAGGCCGGCCTCCCTTTGCAGGCCGCGCCCGGGAGACCCCCCTCCGGGCGCGCCGTATCCCTACCAGGCATAATCCCCGCCGCACCTCAGGCGGTCGCAGTGGAAGCGGCATCGGAGGATGGCCGAGCGGCGGCCGTCCCGTATGCGGGGCAGCGCCGCGGCTGCCACCTCCACGCCGCCATGATGGTAATTGCCATGATAGCCGCCGACCGGGCAGGCCCCCCTGCCGTTCATCAGTTCCCGCCTCCCCGCCCGCAGGAGGGCGCCTCGGCCGGGACGACCAGGTATCCGTGGTTGGGCCCGGCCGGCTCGGCATCGGCCAGGGCGTTGCCGGCGCGGTCGGCGATGTCGTGGTCCACGGACAGGCCCAGCAGGTAGCGGCCCTCGGCGGCGGGCCAGGCGGCCACCTGGTATGTCGTCTCGGATATCATGGTGACGGTTGCCGGCCCGCCCAGGCTGAGATATAGTGACCAAGAGCGCAGCACGCCGTCCCAGAACCTGGCGCGGTCCTCTATCACGATGGTCCAGGGACCGGACGCGTTAGTCCCGGCCAGGGGTTCCAAATGGTGCGGTCCGGCCAGCTCGTACAGGAAGGCGAACGTCTGGTTGTGCAGGTGGAGTACACTGCAGTCGGGGGCCACCAGCCGGATGTCCAGGCTGGCCGTTATGATGTGATCCAGGTCGAGCCGGACGGTGCCGTTGGCGAGGGGGCCCGGCTCGGCGACCCAGATGGTGTCGTTGAGCGTTCCAAGGTCCGGGATGGTCGCGTTGGGGTGGCTGGTCGCGTTCACCAGGGTGGCGTTGCCCAGATGGACGGTCGTCATGTTGTCGACCAGCAGTGCAAAGTCGGTCGCGTTGACGCCGACGACCGGCTCGCTGAAGGTGACGTTGAACAGCAGGGGGCCGCCCTCGCCCGGTATCCTGGTGCCGTTGCCCACCCTCTCTATCCTGGTGATGGTCGGGGCGGTGTCGTCGACTGTGTTCGACGGCAGCGACGGCGGTATCCGGGGGGTGGGCGCGTCGCCCGGCGGCGGCTGGACGGTCCGGCCGTCCGTGTCCCGGATGGTGATGGTGATGCCGTCGCTGTCGTGGGTGAAGTTGCCGCCAACGTACAGGGTGAAGACGAGTCTGGTGGTCGCGTCGACCTGGGGCGCCGTGAACTTCGGGTTGTGGATCCCCGCATAGGACAGCTCCACGGCCGGGCCGGATGTCTGGACCCATTCGTAGTGGAGCGGAATGTTGTCCGGGTGGCTGCTGCCGCTGCCGTCCAGCATGACGGTTGCCCCCTCGTCGACCGTCCGGTCGGGGCCCGCGTCGGCCGTCGGCCGGGCGGGCATGGTGCTGTCGGCGGCGGCCTCAGGCGCCCAGAAGGCAGGTGCCGCCGTTATCATGGCAATGGTGATGATAGCCCCCAACCAGGCATACCCCTTGCCGCTCATCAGCATCCCCCATGGCGGGGCGGCGCAGCACGGGGCACCGCCAAGGTACCGGTCGGGTTCTGCCGCCGTATAACCCCGCGATATGGGCGGCAGGGCGTCATGCCAGACTTCCGCCGGGCGCCGGCGAAGGGGCGTCCAAAGCCGGCGCATTCTCCCCCCGTGTCCGCGCGCCCCATCTGCCTACGACCCCTCTTCGACGATGACCTTGATGCTGGTTTGGACATGTTGGTTGGTGCTGTCCACACAGTAGTAGGTGATGTAGTAGGTGCCCGGCTTTGTCACGTCGACCGAGTTGACATGGCGCACCTCTATCTCGTCGGTCAGGTCGCCATCCTCCTTGTCGGTGCAGGTCGCCGATGGTACGGACCAGGTGCCGTTCACCGGGATTATGATATCTGAGGTGTCCGAGATGGTCAGGACGGGCGGCAGATCCCCTTCTATGATCCAGGGCGCCGGCCAGCAGCAGGATGCCGGCCGCGGTAGCCGTGACGGCCGCCGCGGTCTTTGGCGCCCTTGCCGCGTTCCCATTCAGTGCGGTAAGCATAACGGCCTCATAGGTGATGCCAATGCATATGTGGATATAAATACGCCAACTATTATGTGTTTATTTGAGCTTTATGTGCTTATTTGCACTTGTATGCACTTATTTGCACTTGTATGCGGTCATTTGCACTGTAGTCGCTCATATTCCAAATGTTGGGGGTAATTATAATTGGGATCAAAAGTAACCCCGCATTGCGTAAGGAATAAATGATCGTAATTCCTACCCGGCGCATAAACGGCCAAACCGAAGCTGAAAAAACAAAGGCGGCCCCAAGACAAACCCGGGGTACGCGCAAGTATGCCCGTATCGTGGCCGTGAACATTAGACTCGATCCGAAATTAGCCGCGACGCGCTCTCTCTAGATTTTCGGTCTTATGCGCGGCTGTTATGTCGCGTTTAGCGACTCGTCCAGCAACTTCATGTTTGCCAGTCCGCACACGATATCGCGGATTATGGCATACTTGCGACGGGGGTTGCGGTACCGGTCCCCCATTATCCGGAATATCTTCACCCGGCGTATCGCGTGCTCGACGCGGATACGTATGCGCGAGAGCGCCCTGTTATACTCTTTCTCTTCCCGGATGAGGCTCTTGCCGGGCTTTCGTTTTAGGGCCACGCGCGAGTCGCGGTCCGGGTATTGGACATCCATGCCAGTATAGGCGCTGTCCGTGATATCCAGGGTGCGCCTGCGCCCCGAACCACCATCTCCGGGCAGGTCCTGCAGAAACGTCGGTGGATCCGTCTTGAAGAGCGCAAAGTCGTGCATGCTGCCGGCGACCGGCGCCGAGGTGTGGAGTATCAGGCCGCTGGCGCTGGTCGTGTACTGGGTCTTTATCGTGTGCCGTTTGGCCTTGCCGGAATGGTGCTTTTTCTGCGTCTCGTCGTCGGCGGGGCGGCATATTCCCTGCTCGGAGGCGTCGACGAGCAGGGCCAGGCCGGGTATGATCTCTTCAAGATCCTCGATGGTCCTTGCCTTGTTGGCCGCCGCATAGATCTTTTGTGGTATCGGGATGCACCTTCGTACGGTCGGTTCTAGATCCGTTATCGTCCGGGACACGGTGGCCTGCCCGGTGCCAAACAGCAGGCCTTCGACGTTCTGGGTCATGTACGTCCGGTAGTAGGACAGGAGCATGATCAGCTGCTCCTTCAGCCCCAGGGCGGTCGGACGTCCGGCTCCAATACCGCGCGCCCTGGGCTTGCTGGACAGTCTGGCGCGGCGGGCCGCGCCGTGAAACTTTTCGACATCCTCATACAGCGAATCAAACTGCCGGGGAGACATGCCGGTGAGGGCTTTGAACATCTTGGGGCTACGGATAGCCTTCCCGTAGGTCAACATGGCCGTTTGTAGGCATCCGGTGCCAAATGAAGATGTCGGCTGGGCGGTCAGGCTAATTCCGGATTAAGTCTATTATCTTCCGGACGTTTGTTATGTGCAGTCTGGTGCCGGTCTCCTCGCGTATTGTCTTCTGCAGCTCTCTGGGGGTGCACTTGGGTTGGACGGACCGCTCGATTATCCGCGCCATGATCTCGTGCGGAATCTTTGGAGGTCGGCCGGTTCTGGGAAGATCCCGGAGGCCGTCCAAGCCTCCGGCATCGAAGCGCTTTAGCCATTTGTGCACCCACCTCTCGGACCGCATTAGGTTGGCGGCAGTCTCGCCTATGCTCATTTCGCGCACGCGGACCATGTGGACGGCAAGCATCCTAGGCACCACCCTAGAATCCTTCTCTTTCCTGTACGCTTTCTCCAGCTCTTCCCGCTTTGTTTTGTCCATGCCGCACCAGCATGGGAGGGGATCAATATTGGTTTCGATTTGGGGACTTCAGTCTGAACGAACTTTCGCTTGCCGCTATAGAACCGACCGTACGAAGGTGCATCCCGAGACCTGATTAGTTATTAGCTATAAGATCGACCCAGAACCGGCTCGAAAGATCCAAGTACCCCCACCATTCCCACCGGGCCATGCGTGTCTTCACGATCATGTCAAAGAACGCCCGCGCCTTCAGAACCACCGTCGGCATGTCCCTCCAGCAGTTCGATTTTTTGATGCGAGATGTCGAAAAGACCTACCCCGAGGCCGAACAAAAGAGGCTCGACCGGCCGGGCCGCAAGCGGGGGGTCGGCGCGGGCCGCCCGTTCGCCCTGCACCTGTGGGACAGGGCACTCCTGGTTCTCATGTACTACCGCACCTACCTGATCCAGGACGGCATGACCCACCTGTTCGGGATAAGCCAAGGGTCAATCTCCACCAACATCGGCAAAATTGCCCCGACCATATGGGAGTGCCTTCCAGTTCCGCGGGACGTCTACGAGAAGGCCAGGAAGTGCTCCACCATAGAGGAGCTGAACGAGTTCTTTCCGGGGCTGGTGGCCGACCGACGCCTCCGAGCAGCCCATACAGCGGCCCAAACGGTCGGACATGGAAGAGTCTCACTACTCCGCCAAGGCCAAGACCCACACCGTCAAGATACAGTACACCATGAGCTTCGACGGGCTCATCGTACACAAGACTGCCCACTCGCCGGGCCGGAAACACGACTTCAACATATACAAGATGAAGCACCCGACGTTTCCCGACAGTCTTCCGTGCGGGAACGAGGAGAACCAGAGAAAGTTCCGCCGCGACCACCTGCGACACTACGGCGACACGGCATACGTTGCAATGGGCAAAGTCATTGCAGGGCTGGACTATACCACGCCGTTCAAGCGCAAGCCGGGCAAGGATCTGACCCCCGGGCAGCGGACTTACAACAGGGCCCACTCCAGGATCCGCATACGCGTGGAGAACGGCATCCGGAGGGTGAAGATCTTCCGGATCATGAAGGAGAAGTACAGGAACAAGCTGAAAAAGTACGATCGCATCAACGACATCGCCTGCGGCGTGGTCAACCAGACCATCCTGCTGAAGCGGGACGGCATCATTTGAGGCGCCGTGGCGGGCCGGCGTGGGAGGGGGCTGTACAATTTTTAATTACAGATCAGGTCTCCGGATTGACATCGCCGACAATTGTAAGGATGTCCAATATGGCCGCTTTGGGGACTTGAGTCCATACCGTCCCTTCACCACACAAATTATATGGAAGTACATGCAACCATATGGTACACACCACGATATGTGCCCAAGGGGACGGCCAACCCGCTTGGGCTTGGCCGCCCCCGGTTCGGTGGGACGTACTAGGGCGGCAAATCATCTCATCAATGTAGATCGGCGCCACAGTAGTCTAGTCTGGTATGACACCGGTCTTAAAAACCGCTTACGTCCCACGTAACGGGGGTTCGAATCCCTCCTGTGGCGTCCTCATCTTGTGTGGTTTGAGTGTGGCCGGTTTGGGCACCCAAGTATATAGCCCCCGGCTGCATCCTGCCACAACACACAATATACCCACCGCATACCATACTACCGTGTCATTACACAATGACGTACTGGAAAGCATCCTGAAATGGGACAGGCTACAGGACAACGACCCGATCAAGTATGACATACGGGAGGTCAGGAGATACTGCGCGTGCCGGGAGGATACACCACAGATGACATCCTGTCCAAGATATGTAACCCGGATGCGGTGGCAGCCAAAGACTATCCGAAGTTACACCGGCTGAGCAGGGAATGCGGTATGCTGCCCGTACTGTGCAAATCACCATATAGGTTGACCAAATTTCTTGACTGCATGGTGAAGGACGAGTTAATCCAGGCTGTGGACTTGGGTCCGGAAGACGATCCCCTTCGGCACTACTATAGGCCCGCCAAGAAGGATCCGCTTGATGTTACTGGGTAACTGTCATCCCAACTCACTCGTTTGACACCCAACTCACGGATTTGACACCATATCCTGACTCACGTAAACTTGACAGTTCCCCGATTCAAATACCGAGAGGATCATGCCAGCGCCATTCCAAAACGGGCAGCGGGTGAACCGATTTTACCATGAGGGTGGTGCCCAACGCGCGGGCCGGTACCAAATACATCAACGTCCCACCGCCCGCCATGGAAAAGTTGGGCAATCCCAAGAGCATCAGGTTTTCTATGCGTGGCGATGCAATCGTCGTGGAGAATGCGGACTGGTGATTCCATCACGGTCTGGCGGGGAACACAGCACCCGCATTTGCACATGAGCCTACCATATGCCGGCATATACCCGCGCGGGATATGGCTGGTTTTGCCGCGCGATTCTGCGGCGTGGCCAAAGGCTGCCGGTTTTTGGGGGATTGCCACTAAACCATGCAGTTCGCACAACTTCCATGGACACCTGCCCGTCCCGTATGATCCAGCGCATCGCGCCGGGGGAAACGAGGGCCCCATATATGACGGGCGGGACGCACACCGCCCGCGTGGTACCGCCCGACGCGCTCCGCACTATACGTATGGTCCTTTCGTGTACGGTGCCGTCCCGGCCGGTCAGTTCCACCCGCCTGTAGCTGTAGGCTTTTGCAGACTCCCTGCACGGGTTGCGCGGCCTGCCGTTCCTCTGGTAGAATGCGGACCCGGGCAGCCATTTCATGCATGCGCTGCATGGCTCACCCCACGGCCTCGATCTCTACCCCGCCGTCCCGTATCGTCCCCAGTATGGTATGGGGCCCGCCCAGCGCATGGTACACGGCCGGCGGGATGGCCACCAAAAAGCTGTCATTCCCGCCGGAGTTGCGGACGGTGCGGACCTGCCGCCCGTGTTCGGGGGCGCTCCCGGATCTATTCCGCCGCCTGACATGCCATCTGGTGCACGTGCGGCACTCGCCGCGCAGGCCGTCCCTGCTCGTCTTGCTGGAATGGAATTCGGAGTCGGGAAGCTCCCGCCCGCATGTGTTGCACTGCATGGTGTGCACGTCCCCCGGCGGTACCCCGCCATCAGCCCCAGCCCGCGTGCGCCGCGCCGAACACCCCGCCCCCCGCCCGGTGCAGGCCAGACGGAGGCATGCCAGGCGCCGGCGGCGCGGCTGGGCCCCAGGCTGCCGTCGCCGCCCATGCTTCCGGCAGCCGCCGGGGCGGCGGCAGCGTCCGGCACGCGCGCCCGCGCGCAGCCCGGGAATGCCGGCAGGGCCGGCGGCCGGGCGTCGCGGCGGCGGCCATCCGGGGAGAGGTACGCCAGGCACCCCAGCAGGGGCAGGATCCCGGCTGCGGCGGTCCGGGGGCCTGGCGGCGCCCCGAGGCGGGCTACACCCAGGGGCGCCCGCCCCGCGGCTATGCGGTGGCCGGCCACCCGTCGCCCTTGACCGTGGGCGTCCGGGTGCAGCCGGACGCCGCCTAGCAGTCGGGCCACTGCGGCTCCTCCGCCCCCGGCAGGTACAGGAATATGGTCAGGCCGACGCCTCCGGACGGGTCGTGGTCGTCGTACACCGCCAACCGGAAGATGAACCGGTGGTCGTAGGGGAGTTCCTCCGGGTCGTCGGGGATGGTGGCGCTGAAGCTCAGCGTGCCGCCGGAGATGCTGGCCGAGTAGTCGAGGTCGCCCATCCCGGAGGCGACGCTCAGCCCCTGGGCGGGGAGGTCCGGGTCGGTGACGGCGATATCGGCCGTGACGACGCTGCCCGGGGTTGTGTTGCACCGGTAGCCCTCGGCCGCCCCGGCTTCGAGTTCGGGGGGCAGGTTGGACTCGGCGACGGTGATGGTGACCGTCCGGGGCTGGCCGGCGTCGGTGCCGTCGGTGACGCCGAAGGTCACCTGGTAGGCGCCGGGGCCCTGCCGCTCCGACGGCGTCCACCTGAAGAGGCCCGTCGTCTCGTCGAGGGAGGCTCCCTCGGGCATCCCCGACGCCGAGTAGGTCAAGGCATCCTCCAGATCGTCGGAGGCGCTAACCACGAACGAGACCTCGGAGTGCTCGGTGACCGTCCTGTCGCCTATCTCGAGCAGGACGGGCGGGCGGTTGGGCGGCGGGGGGGCGCTGACCAGCACGGATCTCGTCAGGGGATCGGCCGCGTTGCCGGCCGCGTCGGTGCACCCGTAGGCCAGGAGGTGCGGGCCCGTCACCGAGGTGTCGAGCGGCGGGTCGGCGTAGACCACCCTGGGCGGGTCGACATCGTCGGTGCAGGTTGCGCCGGGATCCTCGTACGGGTCGTGCTGCGTGACGGAGTCGGGGCCCTCGTTGAGGGAGAGTGTGGGCGGGGTGGAGTCGGTGGAGTTGGTGTTGGGGTCGGGGTTGACCGGTGTGGTGGAGTTGGTGTTGGTGGAGTTGGTGGTGACGGGCGGCGGGGGAGCGCTGACCAGGACGGATCTCGTCAGGGGATCGGCCGCGTTGCCGGCCGCGTCGGTGCACCCGTAGGCCAGGAGGTGCGGGCCCGTCACCGAGGTGTCGAGCGGCGGGTCGGCGTAGACCACCCTGGGCGGGTCGACATCGTCGGTGCAGGTTGCGCCGGGATCCTCGTACGGGTCGTGCTGCGTGACGGAGTCGGGGCCCTCGTTGAGGGAGAGTGTGGGCGGGGTGGAGTCGGTGGAGTTGGTGGTGATGGGCGGCGGGGGAGCGCTGACCAGGACGGATCTCGTCAGGGGATCGGCCGCGTTGCCGGCCGCGTCGGTGCACCCGTAGGCCAGGAGGTGCGGGCCCGTCACCGAGGTGTCGAGCGGCGGGTCGGCGTAGACCACCCTGGGCGGGTCGACATCATCGGTGCAGGTTGCGCCGGGATCCTCGTACGGGTCGTGCTGCGTGACGGAGTCCGGACCCTCGTTGAGGGAGAGTGTGGGCGGGGTGGAGTCGGTGGAGTTGGTGTTGGGGTTGACTGGTGTGGTGGAGTTGGTGTTGGGGTCGGGGTTGACCGGTGTGGTGGAGTTGGTGTTGGTGGAGTTGGTGGTGACGGGCGGCGGGGGAGCGCTGACCAGGACGGATCTCGTCAGGGGATCTGCCGCGTTGCCGGCCGCGTCGGTGCACCCGTAGGCCAGGAGGTGCGGGCCCGTCACCGAGGTGTCGAGCGGCGGGTCGGCGTAGACCACCCTGGGCGGGTCGACATCGTCGGTGCAGGTTGCGCCGGGATCCTCGTACGGGTCGTGCTGCGTGACGGAGTCCGGACCCTCGTTGAGGGAGAGTGTGGGCGGGGTGGAGTCGGTGGAGTTGGTGGTGACGGGCGGCGGGGGAGCCCTGACCAGGACGGATCTCGTCAGGGGATCTGCCGCGTTGCCGGCCGCGTCGGTGCACCCGTAGGCCAGGAGGTGCGGGCCCAGCACCGAGGTGTCAAGCGGCGGGTCGGCGTAGACGACCCTGGGCGGGTCGACATCGTCGGTGCAGGCCGCCCCGGGATCCCCGTACGGGTCGTGCTGGAGGACGGAGTAGTTGCCCGGGTTGAGGGAGAGTGTGGGCGGGGTGGAGTCGGTGGAGTTGGTGCCGGTGTTGGTGGAGTTGGTCGCGTCCAGGTTAGGGTCCACGACGGTCAGGGTGCGCTCGGCCGGGACGGCCCGGAGGCCGAAGCTGTCGGTGCACTCGTAGACCAGCGTGTGCACCCCGGCGATATCGGTGTTGGGGGCCGCCCGGGCAAATATCTGCCGGGGTTCGTCGACGTCGTCCTCGCAGACGACGCCCCGGTCCTGGTAGGTAACGCCGAGGTTGATGGTCTGGTTTGCGGACAGGTAGAACACTATCTCCGGCGGGACGTTCTCGGAGACCGACAGGCCCAGGATGGTCTCGGAGAGGACCCCGCCGTTGTTCGCCGAGCCGGTCACCCGGACGGTATAGGAGCCGGCCTGCCCGTCCGACGGCATCCAGTAGAGGGCCCTGTCGTTCCGGTCCAGGGTGAACCCGACGGGTATGTTCCCGGACAGGGTCAGGTGGCCCTTCTGGCTGCCGGCCAGTTCGTATCTCCAGGCCTTGCCCTCTATCAGGTTGTGGGAGGACCGGACGGGGTCGGGCGGGGCGTTGTTGTTAGACATGGATTTCGAGGGCATCTTGTAGGCCACCACCCTGTAGAGGCCGTCCAGCACCCACATGAGTTTGGCTTCCGTGTCGCCGGCCAGCCCCCTGGGCAGTTGGACTGTCCCGTTGATGTCCAGGGCCGGGACGCGCTGCCCGGTGTTCAGGTCGTATGCGACCACCACGCACCTCTCCAGGTCCGTCGTCCAGATGGTTTTCCCGTCCGACCACAGGCCGCCGGGCAGGGTGACGTGGTGCACGGGGATGTCATAGGCCGGAAGCCGCTGGACGTTCGTGCCATTGAGGTCGGTGTAGGCGTAGATCTTCTGGAAGGCGTTGCGGTCGACGTATCCGCTCAGGATGTAGCCCCGGTCGAGGTCGGGGCTGTTCCAGATGCCGCCGGGGTCATTCATGCGGTCCAGGCCCGGCACGTCAATCTTATCTTCCGGGTCAGGCGATTTATCCCCGACGGTCAGGCCCCAGAGCGTCCCGCTGGTCTCCAAGGCCAGGATTGTCCCGTTGGTGGCCCAGATGTCGTAGAAGCTCGAATGTATAGTGCCAGACTTCTTGGACGTCGGCAGCTTGGTGGTGTCGTCGCTAATCCACTCAAAGCCGCTGGTGATGTTGAACGCCCGGATCTCGTTTATTCCCTGGGTGGTGGCGGACTTTTGTGATATCACGTACATGATGCCATTCTCCACGCTTATGCCCGTCGAGAAGTGCCCGCCCCGCTTCTGGGGGAAGGTGAATGACTGCTTGACCTGGGCGCTCCCGCAGGAAATGCCTGTGTCCCCGTCCCGGCGGGGGTTTTGGACGGTGATCTCCACCGTGTCGGAGGCGGTGGCTGTACCGTCGGACACCTCCAGGCGGAATGTAAGGGTCGTGCCGTCGTACACTTGCGGGGCCGTGAAGGTGGGATCCGCGGCCGCGGCATTGGAGAGGGTGACGGTGTGGCCGGAGATCTGGCTCCACAGGTAGGACAGGGGGTCACCGTCGTGGTCGCTGCTGCCGGTGCCGTTCAGGGCGACCCGCGTGTTCGCCAGGACAATCCGGGCTTCCCCGGCGTCGGCGGACGGCGGGTTGTTGTCCGGGGCGGCCACCGTCACGTTGACCGCATCGGTGGACGACAGCGAACCGTCGGTCACGTTCAGCTCGAATATCAGAATGGCGGGGCCCGTCGGGGCGGTGAAGGTCGGCTCCGCGGCCGTGGCATTGGAGAGGGTGACCGTTGTTCCCGACGTCTGGCTCCATAAATACGAGATGCTGTCGCCGCTGTCGGGGTCCGACGGTGTCGCCCTCGTTGACGTCCTGGTCGTCCCCGGCGTCGGCGACCGGCATACGGTTGGCCGGGGCGGCGACGGTCACGTTTACGGTATCGGTGGACGACAGCGAACCGTCGGTCACGTTCAGCTCGAATATCAGAATGGCGGGGCCCGTCGGGGCGGTGAAGGTCGGCTCCGCGGCCGTGGCATTGGAGAGGGTGACCGTTGTTCCCGACGTCTGGCTCCATAAATACGAGATGCTGTCGCCGCTGTCGGGGTCCGACGAGCCGGTGCCGTCCAGCGTGACGGTGTCGCCCTCGTTGACGTCCTGGTCGTCCCCGGCGTCGGCGACCGGCATACGGTTGGCCGGGGCGGCGACGGTCACGTTTACGGTATCGGTGGACGACAGCGAACCGTCGGTCACGTTCAGCTCGAATATCAGAATGGCAGGACCCGCCGGCGCGGTGAAGGTCGGCTCCGCGGCCGTGGCATTGGAGAGGGTGACCGTTGTTCCCGACGTCTGGTTCCACGAATACGAGATGCTGTCGCCGCTGTCGGGGTCCGACGAGCCGGTCCCGTCCAGCGTGACGGTGTCGCCCTCGTTGACGTCCTGGTCTTCCCCGGCGTCGGCGACCGGCATACGGTTGGCCGGGGCGGCGACGGTCACGTTGACCGCATCGGTGGACGACAGCGAACCGTCGGTCACGTTCAGCTCGAATATCAGAATGGCGGGGCCCGTCGGGGCGGTGAAGGTCGGCTCCGCGGCCGTGGCATTGGAGAGGGTGACCGTTGTTCCCGACGTCTGGTTCCACGAATACGAGATGCTGTCGCCGCTGTCGGGGTCCGACGAGCCGGTCCCGTCCAGCGTGACGGTGTCGCCCTCGTTGACGTCCTGGTCTTCCCCGGCGTCGGCGACCGGCATACGGTTGGCCGGGGCGGCCACCGTCACGTTTACGGTATCGGTGGACGACAGCGAACCGTCGGTCACGTTCAGCTCGAATATCAGAATGGCGGGGCCCGTCGGGGCGGTGAAGGTCGGCGCCGCGGCCGTGGCATTGGAGAGGGTGACCGTTGTTCCCGACGTCTGGTTCCATAAATACGAGATGCTGTCGCCGCTGTCGGGGTCCGACGAGCCGGTGCCGTCCAGGGTGACCGCTGCGCCGGAGGCGACGTCCTGGTCTTCCCCGGCGTCGGCGACCGGCATACGGTTGGCCGGGGCGGCCACCGTCACGTTTACGGTATCGGTGGACGACAGCGAACCGTCGGTCACGTTCAGCTCGAATATCAGAATGGCGGGGCCCGTCGGGGCGGTGAAGGTCGGCGCCGCGGCCGTGGCATTGGAGAGGGTGACCGTTGTTCCCGACGTCTGGTTCCATAAATACGAGATGCTGTCGCCGCTGTCGGGGTCCGACGAGCCGGTGCCGTCCAGGGTGACCGCTGCGCCGGAGGCGACGTCCTGGTCTTCCCCGGCGTCGGCGACCGGCATACGGTTGGCCGGGGCGGCCACCGTCACGTTTACGGTATCGGTGGACGACAGCGAACCGTCGGTCACGTTCAGCTCGAATATCAGAATGGCGGGGCCGTCCGGCGCGGTGAAGGTCGGCTCCGCGGCCGTGGCATTGGAGAGGGTGACCGTTGTTCCCGACGTCTGGTTCCATAAATACGAGATGCTGTCGCCGCTGTCGGGGTCCGACGAGCCGGTGCCGTCCAGGGTGACCGCTGCGCCGGAGGCGACGTCCTGGTCTTCCCCGGCGTCGGCGACCGGCATACGGTTGGCCGGGGCGGCCACCGTCACGTTTACGGTATCGGTGGACGACAGCGAACCGTCGGTCACGTTCAGCTCGAATATCAGAATGGCGGGGCCCGTCGGGGCGGTGAAGGTCGGCGCCGCGGCCGTGGCATTGGAGAGGGTGACCGTTGTTCCCGACGTCTGGCTCCATAAATACGAGATGCTGTCGCCGCTGTCGGGGTCCGACGAGCCGGTGCCGTTCAGGGTGACCGCTGCGCCGGAGGCGACGTCCTGGTCTTCCCCGGCGTCGGCGACCGGCATACGGTTGGCCGGGGCGGCCACCGTCACGTTGACCGCATCGGTGGACGACAGCGAACCGTCGGTCACGTTCAGCTCGAATATCAGAATGGCGGGGCCCGTCGGGGCGGTGAAGGTCGGCGCCGCGGCCGTGGCATTGGAGAGGGTGACCGTTGTTCCCGACGTCTGGCTCCATAAATACGAGATGCTGTCGCCGCTGTCGGGGTCCGACGAGCCGGTGCCGTTCAGGGTGACGGTGTCGCCCTCGTTGACGTCTTGGTCGTCCCCGGCGTCGGCGGTCGGGGGCGAGTTGTGGGCGTTGCGGACTGTCACCTGGACGGTTCGGGCGTTGTCGGCGCCAAAGAGCGAGTCGCCGGTCGCGGCGACGGTCACGTTGTAGGTGGTGCCGGAAACCGCCGCCTGGTTGGGCTTGAGCTGGAGGGTCGCGTTGCCGGCGCCGGCCATCTCAAAGAGGTCGGCGTGATCGCCGGTGACTCTATAGTCTGGGCCCTGCCCAGACAGGAACGGATTTTGCGCGGTTATGTTGGCGGCCACCCTGTCGACGGCCGAGACGGCCGGGCGGGGGTCGTCAGGCACTATATACCACGGCCCCAGATTCTGGCCGAAAGAGGGGTAGCTGCCGAACATGTTGTGCATTTCGGTGACGCTGGAGACATCCCAGGAGCCGAGGGGCTGGTTGAAGGAGGAGGCTTTTGCGAACATTTGGTACATGTCGGTGACGGCCGAGACGTTCCAGGCGTTCAGGGGCTGGTTGAAGGAGGAGGCGTCTTGGAACATGGCGCGCATGGTGGTGACGCTTGAGACGTCCCAGGAGCCGAGGGGCTGGTTGAAGGAGGATGCCTGGTGGAACATGTCGCTCATGTCGGTGACGGCCGAGACGTCCCAAGAGGAGATGTTGCCGTTGAAGGAGTGGGCGCTGGTGAACATCCGCTGCATGTTGGTCACCGAGGAGACGTCCCAGGCGTCGAGGGGCTGGTTGAAGGAGTTGGCGCCGGTGAACATTCGGTGCATGTTGGTGACGGCCGAGACATCCCATCCGTCGAGGGTCTGGTTGAAGGAGGTGGCGCCGCCGAACATTCGGTGCATGGTGGTGACGCCGGAGACGTTCCAGGCGTTCAGGGGCTGGTTGAAGGAGGAGGCGGCGGTGAACATCCACTGCATGTTGGTCACCGACGAGACGTCCCATCCGTCGAGGGGCTGGTTGAAGGAGTGGGCGGTGTAGAACATGTTGGACATGTCGGTGACGGCCGAGACGTTCCAGGCGTTCAGGGGCTGGTTGAAGGAGCGGGCACTGCTGAACATCCACTGCATGTTGGTCACCGAGGAGACGTCCCATCCGTCGAGGGGCTGGTTGAAGGAGGAGGCGTGGAACATGGTGCGCATGGTGGTGACGCTTGAGACGTCCCAGGCGTTCAGGGGCTGGTTGAAGGAGGAGGCTTCGAAGAACATGGAGCGCATGGTGGTGACGGCCGAGACGTCCCAGGCGTTCAGGGGCTGGTTGAAGGAGTGGGCGCTGGTGAACATGGAGCGCATGGTGGTGACGGCCGAGACGTCCCAGGCGTTCAGGGTCTGGTTGAAGGAGTGGGCGCTGTAGAACATGTTGGACATGTCGGTGACGGCCGAGACGTCCCAGGCGTTCAGGGGCTGGTTGAAGGAGGAGGCGTCTTGGAACAGGCGGGACATGTTGGTGACGCGCGAGACGTCCCAGGAAGAGATGTTGCCGTTAAAGGAAGAGGCCTCCCGGAACATTCCCGCCGTGCTGGCGACCCCGGACAGGTCTGGGGCGTCGGTCGCGCTGTAGGCCATCTCGGAGGCGCCATAAAATGCATTCTCCATGCTGGTCCACGAGCTGTTGCCCCACTGGTCGATCGAAGACAGCAGGGCACTGCTCTGGCTTTTGTTCAAGTGGAACCGTTCCAGGCCGCCGGTGACGGTGACGGTCCAATTGCCGGCGGAGCCGTAGGTGTGGCTCTGGGGGCCGGAGACGCCGGTGACGGTGGCGCCGTCGCCCCAGTTGATGGTGATGCCGGATCCGCTGACGGGAAGCAGTATGGCCTGGTTGGCCTCCGCAGTAGTCCAGGTGGTGATGAAGGCGTCGGCGACCGGCGGGTTGTTGTCCGGGGCGGCCACCGTCACGTTGACCGCATCGGTGGACGACAGCGAACCGTCGGTCACGTTCAGCTCGAATATCAGAATGGCGGGGCCGTCCGGCGCGGTGAAGGACGGGGATGCGGCCGTGGCATTGGAGAGGGTGACGGTGTGTCCGGAGGTCTGGCTCCATTCGTAAGTCAGCGTGGTGCCGCGGTCCGGGTCGGTGCTGCCGGTGCCGTCCAGCGTGACGGTGTCGCCCTCGTTGGCGTCCTGGTCGTCCCCGGCGTCGGCGGTCGGGGGCCGGTTGGTGGTGTCCTTGACGGTGATGTCCACTGTGTCGGTGTCAGTGTCGGTACCGTCGGACACCTCCAGACGGAAGGTGATGGTCGTGTTGGCGGCAACGTACGGGGAAGTGAAGGTGGGTTCCGCGACCGCGGTATTGGAGAGGGTGATGCCCAGGTCGGTGCCGTTGTGGGTCCAATCGTAGGTGAGGACGGTCCCCCAGTCCGGGTCGGTGCTGCCGGTGCCGTTCAGGGTGACCATCTCGTTCTCGTTGACGTCCTGGTCTTCCCCGGCGTCGGCGGCCGGGGGCTGGTTGACGGTGTCAGTGACGGTGATGTCCACCGCGTCGGATGCGGTGGCGTTGTGGCTGTCGGCGGCCGTCAGGGTGAACCGGATGGTGGTGTCGGCGGCGACGGACGGGGCGGTGAAGGTGGTGGCGGCGGCCCTGTCATCGTCCAGGGTGACGCCCAGGCCGGTGCCGTTGTGGGTCCAATGGTATTCTATGGGGGAGTCGCTGTCGGTGACGGTCCCGGTCAGCGTGACGGTCTGCTGCTCGGCGACTGTCTGGTCGGGGCCGGCCCTGACGTCGGGTGGGTCGTTGGCGGTGATGCGGACCGTATGGACGCCGCTATCGTATTGCGAGGCGACGGCCGCATAGATGTTGCCGGAGTGCCTGAAGGTGGCTATCTCGTAGGGTATTGTCGGGTCAAGCAGGCGGGTGGCGTTGCTGGCCAGGGCGGGGTTGGCCGGGTCTGTCAGGTCGAAGACATGGACATCCCCACTGCCCGAGGTGGCGGCAGCCCAGGTGGTGCCGGACCACTCGAAGATGTCCAGGTAATTGATGCTATTGAGCCAGTAGTAGTCGGTGAAGTTGCCGTGGAGCGTCGGGTTGGCCGGGTCGTTCAGGTTGATCACCTGGAAGACTCCGTTCGTCGCGCCGGCGGCGGCGGCATACGGGGCGCCGGATACATCAAAGGCGGCTATCCCGGTGACGCCACGAAGAGGTGACACATAGAAGGGGGCATCTGAGGCGACAACGGCGGCATGGGTTGGGTTGGCCGGGTTGGACATGTTGAGGACATGGACATTTTCATTGAATGACGCAGTGACGACCACATACGGGATGCCGGATACATAAGAGATGTCCATCCTGGTGGGGGTAAGATCGTCGACGCCGATGCTACCCGCCAGGGTCGGGTTGGCCGGATCGTTCAGGTTGAACACTGAGAATGCATTGGAGGACGAGGCGGTTACCGCCCAGGTGTTGTCGGATGTCTCGAAGACGGCTACGTCGTCGGTGGCGTTTTCGTTCTCGATGCTGCCGGCGACGCTCGGGTTGGCCGGGTCGGACAGGTTGATTATGCTGAGGACGGGGTCGTCGTACGAGGTGACGGCCGCGTACGGGATGTCGGATGTATGGAAGATGTCTAACCCGTTGGCATATTTGACGGTCACGGTGCCGGAGATGGCCGGATTGTCCGGGTCGGACAGGTTGATCGTCGTGACGGCGCCATCTTCGTACGCGGCGACGGCCGCGTACGGGACGCCGGATATATTGAAGATGTCTATGTAGTCGGGGCCTTTCAGACTGATGGTGCGGTTGTCTAATATGCTGCCGGCGAGCGACGGGTCGATGCGGGTATGGTCGTTGTCGAGGACGCGTATGATCGCCGTATCAGAGGCGGAGAGGCCGTGCTCGTCGGTGGTGGTGAGGTTGAAGGTGTAGGTGGTGTCGGCGGATACCTGCGGGGCGGTGAAGGTGCCGTCTTCGTCTACGGTTATGGCCGGGGAGGCCGGCTGGTGTGTCCACTGGGGGATATCGAAGTCGTCACCGTCGGGGTCGTCGGCGTACCCGACCAGGGTGATCGTCACGCCCTCGTATATTCTCAGGTCGGGGCCGGCATATACCGCCGGGGGCTTGTTGACGTGGCGGACAGTGATGTGCACCGTGTCGGAGGCGGTGGCGTTGTGGCTGTCGGCGGCCGTCAGGGTGAACTGGATGGTGGTGTTGGCGGGGACGGACGGCGCGGTGAAGGCGGTAGTGGCGGTGGTAGCATTGGCCAGGGTGATGGGTTGGGTATAGTTGTGGGTCCATCTGTAGGTGAGCGGGTCTTCGTCGGGGTCGCTGCTGCCGGTGCCGTCCAGCGTGACGGTGTCGCCCTCGTTGACGTCCTGGTCGTCCCCGGCGTCGGCGGTCGGGGGGGAGTTGTGGGCGTTGCGGACTGTCACCTGGACGGTTCGGGCGTTGTCGGCGCCAAAGAGCGAGTCGCCGGTCGCGGCGACGGTCACGTTGTAGGTGGTGCCGGAAACCGCCGCCTGGTTGGGCTTGAGCTGGAGGGTCGCGTTGCCGGCGCCGGCCATCTCAAAGAGGTCGGCGTGATCGCCGGTGACTCTATAGTCTGGGCCCTGCCCAGACAGGAACGGATTTTGCGCGGTTATGTTGGCGGCCACCCTGTCGACGGCCGAGACGGCCGGGCGGGGGTCGTCAGGCACTATATACCACGGCCCCAGATTCTGGCCGAAAGAGGGGTAGCTGCCGAACATGTTGTGCATTTCGGTGACGCTGGAGACATCCCAGGAGCCGAGGGGCTGGTTGAAGGAGGAGGCTTTTGCGAACATTTGGTACATGTCGGTGACGGCCGAGACGTTCCAGGCGTTCAGGGGCTGGTTGAAGGAGGAGGCGTTTTGGAACATGGCGCGCATGGTGGTGACGCTTGAGACGTCCCAGGCGTTCAGGGGCTGGTTGAAGGAGGATGCCTGGTGGAACATGTCGCTCATGTCGGTGACGGCCGAGACGTCCCAAGAGGAGATGTTGCCGTTGAAGGAGTGGGCGCTGGTGAACATCCGCTGCATGTTGGTCACCGACGAGACGTCCCATCCGTCGAGGGTCTGGTTGAAGGAGTGGGCGCTGTAGAACATGTTGGACATGTCGGTGACGGCCGAGACGTCCCAGGCGTTCAGGGGCTGGTTGAAGGAGCGGGCACTGCTGAACATTCGGTGCATGTTGGTGACGGCCGAGACGTCCCATCCGTCGAGGGTCTGGTTGAAGGAGGAGGCGTGGAACATGGTGCGCATGGTGGTGACGGCCGAGACGTCCCAGGCGTTCAGGGTCTGGTTGAAGGAGGAGGCTTCGAAGAACATGGAGCGCATGGTGGTGACGGCCGAGACGTCCCAGGCGTTCAGGGGCTGGTTGAAGGAGTGGGCGCCGGTGAACATGGAGCGCATGGTGGTGACGGCCGAGACGTCCCAGGCGTTCAGGGGCTGGTTGAAGGAGGAGGCGTCGAAGAACATGGCAAACATGTCGGTGACGGCCGAGACGTTCCAGGCGTTCAGGGGCTGGTTGAAGGAGGAGGCGTCTTGGAACAGGCGGGACATGTTGGTGACGCGCGAGACGTCCCAGGAAGAGATGTTGCCGTTAAAGGAAGAGGCCTCCCGGAACATTCCCGCCGTGCTGGCGACCCCGGACAGGTCTGGGGCGTCGGTCGCGCTGTAGGCCATCTCGGAGGCGCCATAAAATGCATTCTCCATGCTGGTCCACGAGCTGTTGCCCCACTGGTCGATCGAAGACAGCAGGGCACTGCTCTGGCTTTTGTTCAAGTGGAACCGTTCCAGGCCGCCGGTGACGGTGACGGTCCAATTGCCGGCGGAGCCGTAGGTGTGGCTCTGGGGGCCGGAGACGCCGGTGACGGTGGCGCCGTCGCCCCAGTTGATGGTGATGCCGGATCCGCTGACGGGAAGCAGTATGGCCTGGTTGGCCTCCGCAGTAGTCCAGGTGGTGATGAAGGCGTCGGCGACCGGCGGGTTGTTGTCCAGGGCGGCCACCGTCACGTTGACCGCATCGGTGGACGACAGCGAACCGTCGGTGACGTTGAGCAGGAACGCCAGGACGGCGGGGCCCGCCGGGGCGGTGAAGGACGGGGATGCGGCCGTGGCATTGGAGAGGGTGACGGTGTGTCCGGAGGTCTGGCTCCATTCGTAGGTCAGCGTGGTGCCGTGGTCCGGGTCGGTGCTGCCGGTGCCGTTCAGGGTGACCATCTCGTTCTCGTTGACGTCCTGGTCTTCCCCGGCGTTGGCGGACGGGAACTTGTTGATGGTGTCCTCGACGGTGATTACCACCGCGGCGGTGTCGGTGGCGTTGCCGTCGGACACCTCCAGGCTGAAGGTGAGGATCGTGTTGCCGGTAACGTACGGGGACGTGAAGTCGGTCTTCGCGGCCATGGAATCGGAGAGCGTGACGTCGGGGCCGGCGGTCTGGGTCCACATGTATGACAGGGGGTCACCGTCCGGGTCGCTGCTGCCGGTGCCGTTCAGGGTGACGGTCACGTTCTCCAGGACGGGCATGTCGTCCCCGGCGTCGGCGGCAGGCGGGCGGTTCCCCGTGACGGATATCTCCAGAATGCGGTGGTTGTTGTCGCCGAAGTGGCCGGTGGAGGTCACGTTGACGATATACGCCCGCTTGTTGGGGACGGTATCCATGACCAGGTTGGTGCCGTTGATGCTGAAGGAGTCCGAGTCGTCGCCGGTCCCCATGCCGTAGGTCGGGTTCTGGTTGTCCATGAAGGCGTTCTGGGCCGATATGGTCGCGACGGTCCCGGGGACCTCGCTAGTGTCGACGGTGGTGCCGTCGGGCACGATGTACCAGTTGCCCAAGTTCTGCTCAAAGGAGGAGGCGCCGACGAACATGCCTCTCATGTTGGTGACGGCCGAGACGTCCCAGGAGGAGAGGTTGCCGTTGAAGCGGATGGCGCTGTTGAACATGTGGGACATGTCGGTGACCTGCGAGACGTTCCAGGAGGAGAGGTTGCCGTTGAAGGAGCGGGTGCCGGCGAACATTTGGGACATGTCGGTGACCTGCGAGACGTTCCAGGAGGAGAGGTCGCCGTTGAAGGAGCGGGTGCCGGCGAACATGCCGGACATGTCGGTGGCCTGCGAGACGTTCCAGGAGGAGAGGTCGCCGTTGAAGCGGATGGCGCTGTTGAACATGTGGGACATGTCGGTGACCTGCGAGACGTCCCAAGAGGAGAGGTCGCCGTTGAAGGAGGTGCTGCGGAACATGCCGGACATGTCGGTGACCTGCGAGACGTCCCAAGAGGAGAGGTCGCCGTTGAAGGAGGTGGCGAAGTGGAACATGTGGGACATGCCGGTGACCTGCGAGACGTCCCAAGAGGAGAGGTCGCCGTTGAAGGAGCGGGTGTCGGCGAACATGCCGGACATGTCGGTGACCTGCGAGACGTCCCAAGAGGAGAGGTCGCCGTTGAAGCGGATGGCGCTGTTGAACATGTGGGACATGTCGGCGACGCCGGACAGGTCCGGGGCGTCGGCGGCGTTGTAGGCCATGTTCGATGCCCCGTGGAACGCGTCTCTCATGCTGGTCCATCTGGCGCTGCCCCACTGGTCTATGGAGGCCAGGCGGGCCTTGTTGCCGGAGCTGGTGCCTCCCAGGTTGAACCTATCAAATTCGCCGCCGATGGCGACCGTGTACCGGCCCGCAGAGGCGTACGTGTGGGTCTTGTTGCCGGTGACGCCGGTCTGGCCGGTGCCGTCGCCCCAGTCGATGTCGTATAAATTGGTCGAGTTGCCGACGTTGATGGTGATAGTCTGGTTGGCGGCCTCGGTCTCCCAGGTGGTGACAAAGGCGGAGTCTGGAATGGATTCGGCGTGCACCGTGATGGTGCGGTTGTTGCCAGTTCCAAAGGAGCCCGTGGCGTTGACGGTCACGTCGTACGTCTGGCCGGGGGCGACCGTCCGGCCCTCCCTTAGCTGGAGGGTGGCGCCGGCGACCTCGAAGATTGACTGGCCGGACACCGCGTAGACCGGTTTCTGGTCGTCGAGCACCTGGTTTTGGGCGGATATGGAGCCGACTGTCCGGTTGATGTTGGATACCGTCGGCAGGTCCGTGTCGAGCACTATGTACCACCTGCCGAGGTTCTGGTGGAATGATGCGGCGCCGTCGAACATGCCGGACATGCCGGTGACCTGCGAGACGTCCCAGGAGGAGAGGTTGCCGTTGAAGAGGGAGGCGCCGGAGAACATGCCGGACATGTCGGTGACCTGCGAGACGTTCCAGGAGGAGAGGTTGCCGTTGAAGGATGTGGCGCCGGCGAACATGCCGGACATGTCGGCGACGCCGGACAGGTCCGGGGCGTCGGCGGCGTTGTAGGCCATGTTCGACGCCCCGCGGAACGCGTCTTTCATGCTGGTCCATCTGGCGCTGCCCCACTGGTCTATGGAGTCCAGGCGGGCCTTGTTGCTGGAGCTGGTGCCTCCCAGGTTGAACCTATCAAATTCGCCGCCGATGGTGACCGTGTACCGGCCCGCAAAGGCGTACGTGTGGGTCTTGTTGCCGGTGACGCCGGTCTGGGCGGTGCCGTCGCCCCAGTCGATGTCGTATGAGTTGGTCGAGTTGCCGACGTTGATGGTGATAGTCTGGTTGGCGGCCTCGGTCTCCCAGGTGGTGACAAAGGCGCCGGAGTCTGGAATGGATTCGGCGTGCACCGTGATGGTGCGGCTGTTGGCCGTTCCAAAGGAGCCCGTGGCGTTGACGGTCACGTCGTACGTCTGGCCGGGGGCGACCGTCCGGCCCTCCCTTAGCTGGAGGGTGGCGCCGGCGACCTCGAAGATTGACTGGCCGGACACCGCGTAGACCGGTTTCTGGTCGTCGAGCACCTGGTTTTGGGCGGATATGGAGCCGACTGTCCGGTTGCTGTTGGATACCGTCGGCAGGTCCGCGTCGAGCACTATGTACCACCTGCCGAGGTTCTGGTGGAATGATGCGGCGTCGGCGAACATGTCGGACATGTCGGTGACCTGCGAGACGTCCCAGGAGGAGAGGTTGCCGTTGAAGAGGGAGGCGCCGGCGAACATGCGGGACATGTCGGTGACGGCCGAGACGTCCCAGGAGGAGAGGTCCTGGTTGAAGGAGGAGGCGAAGATGAACATCCAAGACATGTCGGTGACGGCCGAGACGTCCCAGGAGGAGACGTCGCCGTTGAAGAGGGAGGCGCCGGCGAACATGTCGGACATGTCGGTGACTGCCGAGACGTCCCAGGAGGAGAGGTCGCCGTTGAAGAGGGAGGCGCCGGCGAACATGCCGGACATGTCGGCGACGCCGGACAGGTCCGGGGCGTCGGCGGCGTTGTAGGCCATGTTCGACGCCCCGCGGAACGCGTCTTTCATGCTGGTCCATCTGGCGCTGCCCCACTGGTCTATGGAGGCCAGGCGGGCCTTGTTGCTGGAGCTGGTGCCTCCCAGGTTGAACCTATCAAATTCGCCGCCGATGGTGACCGTGTACCAGTCCGCAGAGGCGTACGTGTGGGTCTTGTTGCCGGTGACGCCGGTCTGGCCGGTGCCGTCGCCCCAGTCGATGTCGTATGAGTTGGTCGAGTTGCCGACGTTGATGGTGATAGTCTGGTTGGCGGCCTCGGTCTCCCAGGTGGTGACAAAGGCGCCGGAGTCTGGAATGGATTCGGCGTGCACCGTGATGGTGCGGCTGTTGGCCGTTCCAAAGGAGCCCGTGGCGTTGACGGTCACGTCGTACGTCTGGCCGGGGGCGACCGTCCGGCCCTCCCTTAGCTGGAGGGTGGCGCCGGCGACCTCGAAGATTGACTGGCCGGACACCGCGTAGACCGGTTTCTGGTCGTCGAGCACCTGGTTTTGGGCGGATATGGAGCCGACTGTCCGGTTGCTGTTGGATACCGTCGGCAGGTCCGCGTCGAGCACTATGTACCACCTGCCGAGGTTCTGGTGGAATGATGCGGCGCCGGTGAACATGTCGGACATGTCGGTGGCCTGCGAGACGTTCCAGGAGGAGAGGTCCTGGTTGAAGGAGGAGGCGAAGATGAACATCCAAGACATGTCGGTGACGGCCGAGACGTCCCAGGAGGAGAGGTTGCCGTTGAAGGAGGTGGCGAAGCGGAACATGTCGGACATGTCGGTGACGGCCGAGACGTCCCAGGAGGAGAGGTCGCCGTTGAAGGAGGTGGCGTCGGCGAACATGCCGGACATGTCGGTGGCCTGCGAGACGTCCCAGGAGGAGAGGTCGCCGTTGAAGGAGGTGGCGTCGTTGAACATGCCGGACATGTCGGTGGCCTGCGAGACGTCCCAGGAGGAGAGGTCGCCGTTGAAGGAGGTGGCGTCGTTGAACATGCCGGACATGTCGGTGGCCTGCGAGACGTTCCAGGAGGAGAGGTCGCCGTTGAAGGAGGTGGCGAAGTGGAACATGTCGGACATGTCGGTGGCCTGCGAGACGTCCCAGGAGGAGAGGTCGCCGTTGAAGGAGGTGGCGTCGTTGAACATGCCGGACATGTCGGTGGCCTGCGAGACGTCCCAGGAGGAGAGGTCGCCGTTGAAGGAGGTGGCGCGGAGGAACATGCCGGACATGTCGGTGACCTGCGAGACGTCCCAGGAGGAGAGGTTGCCGTTGAAGAGGGAGGCGCCGGTGAACATGTCGGACATGTCGGTGGCCTGCGAGACGTCCCAGGAGGAGAGGTTGCCGTTGAAGGAGGTGGTGCGGAACATGCCGGACATGTCGGTGACCTGCGAGACGTTCCAGGAGGAGAGGTCGCCGTTGAAGAGGGAGGCGCCGGCGAACATGCGGGACATGTCGGCGACGCCGGACAGGTCCGGGGCGTCGGCGGCGTTGTAGGCCATGTTCGACGCCCCGCGGAACGCGTCTTTCATGCTGGTCCATCTGGCGCTGCCCCACTGGTCTATGGAGGCCAGGCGGGCCTTGTTGCTGGAGCTGGTGCCTCCCAGGTTGAACCTATCAAATTCGCCGCCGATGGTGACCGTGTACCAGTCCGCAGAGGCGTACGTGTGGGTCTTGTTGCCGGTGACGCCGGTCTGGCCGGTGCCGTCGCCCCAGTCGATGTCGTATGAGTTGGTCGAGTTGCCGACGTTGATGGTGATAGTCTGGTTGGCGGCCTCGGTCTCCCAGGTGGTGACAAAGGCGCCGGAGTCTGGAATGGATTCGGCGTGCACCGTGATGGTGCGGCTGTTGGCCGTTCCAAAGGAGCCCGTGGCGTTGACGGTCACGTCGTACGTCTGGCCGGGGGCGACCGTCCGGCCCTCCCTTAGCTGGAGGGTGGCGCCGGCGACCTCGAAGATTGACTGGCCGGACACCGCGTAGACCGGTTTCTGGTCGTCGAGCACCTGGTTTTGGGCGGATATGGAGCCGACTGTCCGGTTGCTGTTGGATACCGTCGGCAGGTCCGCGTCGAGCACTATGTACCACCTGCCGAGGTTCTGGTGGAATGATGCGGCGCCGGTGAACATGTCGGACATGTCGGTGGCCTGCGAGACGTTCCAGGAGGAGAGGTCCTGGTTGAAGGAGGAGGCGAAGATGAACATCCAAGACATGTCGGTGACGGCCGAGACGTCCCAGGAGGAGAGGTTGCCGTTGAAGGAGGTGGCGAAGCGGAACATGTCGGACATGTCGGTGACGGCCGAGACGTCCCAGGAGGAGAGGTCGCCGTTGAAGGAGGTGGCGTCGGCGAACATGCCGGACATGTCGGTGGCCTGCGAGACGTCCCAGGAGGAGAGGTCGCCGTTGAAGGAGGTGGCGTCGTTGAACATGCCGGACATGTCGGTGACGGCCGAGACGTTCCAGGAGGAGAGGTCGCCGTTGAAGGCGGCGGCGAAGTGGAACATGTCGGACATGTCGGTGGCCTGCGAGACGTCCCAGGAGGAGAGGTCGCCGTTGAAGGAGGTGGCGCCGTTGAACATGCCGGACATGTCGGCGACGCCGGACAGGTCCGGGGCGTCGGCGGCGTTGTAGGCCATGTTCGACGCCCCGCGGAACGCGTCTTTCATGCTGGTCCATCTGGCGCTGCCCCACTGGTCTATGGAGTCCAGGCGGGCCTTGTTGCTGGAGCTGGTGCCTCCCAGGTTGAACCTATCAAATTCGCCGCCGATGGTGACCGTGTACCGGCCCGCAAAGGCGTACGTGTGGGTCTTGTTGCCGGTGACGCCGGTCTGGGCGGTGCCGTCGCCCCAGTCGATGTCGTATGAGTTGGTCGAGTTGCCGACGTTGATGGTGATAGTCTGGTTGGCGGCCTCGGTCTCCCAGGTGGTGACAAAGGCGCCGGAGTCTGGAATGGATTCGGCGTGCACCGTGATGGTGCGGCTGTTGGCCGTTCCAAAGGAGCCCGTGGCGTTGACGGTCACGTCGTACGTCTGGCCGGGGGCGACCGTCCGGCCCTCCCTTAGCTGGAGGGTGGCGCCGGCGACCTCGAAGATTGACTGGCCGGACACCGCGTAGACCGGTTTCTGGTCGTCGAGCACCTGGTTTTGGGCGGATATGGAGCCGACTGTCCGGTTGCTGTTGGATACCGTCGGCAGGTCCGCGTCGAGCACTATGTACCACCTGCCGAGGTTCTGGTGGAATGATGCGGCGCCGGCGAACATGTCGGACATGTCGGTGACCTGCGAGACGTCCCAGGAGGAGAGGTTGCCGTTGAAGAGGGAGGCGCCGGCGAACATGCGGGACATGTCGGTGACGGCCGAGACGTCCCAGGAGGAGAGGTCCTGGTTGAAGGAGGAGGCGAAGATGAACATCCAAGACATGTCGGTGACGGCCGAGACGTCCCAGGAGGAGACGTCGCCGTTGAAGAGGGAGGCGCCGGCGAACATGTCGGACATGTCGGTGACTGCCGAGACGTCCCAGACGGAGACGTCGCCGTTGAAGAGGGAGGCGCCGGCGAACATGTCGGACATGTCGGTGACTGCCGAGACGTCCCAGACGGAGACGTCGCCGTTGAAGAGGGAGGCGCCGGCGAACATGCCGGACATGTCGGTGACCTGCGAGACGTCCCAGGAGGAGAGGTCGCCGTTGAAGGAGGTGGCGCCGTTGAACATGCCGGACATGTCGGCGACGCCGGACAGGTCCGGGGCGTCGGCGGCGTTGTAGGCCATGTTCGACGCCCCGCGGAACGCGTCTTTCATGCTGGTCCATCTGGCGCTGCCCCACTGGTCTATGGAGGCCAGGCGGGCCTTGTTGCTGGAGCTGGTGCCTCCCAGGTTGAACCTATCAAATTCGCCGCCGATGGTGACCGTGTACCAGTCCGCAGAGGCGTACGTGTGGGTCTTGTTGCCGGTGACGCCGGTCTGGGCGGTGCCGTCGCCCCAGTCGATGTCGTATGAGTTGGTCGAGTTGCCGACGTTGATGGTGATAGTCTGGTTGGCGGCCTCGGTCTCCCAGGTGGTGACAAAGGCGCCGGAGTCTGGAATGGATTCGGCGTGCACCGTGATGGTGCGGCTGTTGGCCGTTCCAAAGGAGCCCGTGGCGTTGACGGTCACGTCGTACGTCTGGCCGGGGGCGACCGTCCGGCCCTCCCTTAGCTGGAGGGTGGCGCCGGCGACCTCGAAGATTGACTGGCCGGACACCGCGTAGACCGGTTTCTGGTCGTCGAGCACCTGGTTTTGGGCGGATATGGAGCCGACTGTCCGGTTGATGTTGGATACCGTCGGCAGGTCCGCGTCGAGCACTATGTACCACCTGCCGAGGTTCTGGTGGAATGATGCGGCGCCGGTGAACATGCCGGACATGTCGGTGACCTGCGAGACGTCCCAGGAGGAGAGGTTGCCGTTGAAGAGGGAGGCGCCGGCGAACATGCGGGACATGTCGGTGGCCTGCGAGACGTCCCAGGAGGAGAGGTCGCCGTTGAAGGAGGTGGCGCCGGCGAACATGTGAGACATGTCGGTGACCTGCGAGACGTTCCAGGAGGAGAGGTCGCCGTTGAAGGAGGTGGCGCCGGCGAACATGTGAGACATGTCGGTGACCTGCGAGACGTTCCAGGAGGAGAGGTCGCCGTTGAAGGAGGTGGCGTCGGCGAACATGCCGGACATGTCGGTGGCCTGCGAGACGTCCCAGGAGGAGAGGTCGCCGTTGAAGGTGGTGGTGCGGAACATGTAGGACATGTCGGTGACCTGCGAGACGTTCCAGGAGGAGAGGTCGCCGTTGAAGAGGGAGGCGCCGTTGAACAAGCTGGACATGTCGGTGACCTGCGAGACGTTCCAGGAGGAGAGGTTGCCGTTGAAGAGGGAGGCGCCGGCGAACATGCCGGACATGTCGGCGACGCCGGACAGGTCCGGGGCGTCGGCGGCGTTGTAGGCCATGTTCGACGCCCCGCGGAACGCGTCTTTCATGCTGGTCCATCTGGCGCTGCCCCACTGGTCTATGGAGGCCAGGCGGGCCTTGTTGCTGGAGCTGGTGCCTCCCAGGTTGAACCTATCAAATTCGCCGCCGATGGTGACCGTGTACCAGTCCGCAGAGGCGTACGTGTGGGTCTTGTTGCCGGTGACGCCGGTCTGGCCGGTGCCGTCGCCCCAGTCGATGTCGTATGAGTTGGTCGAGTTGCCGACGTTGATGGTGATAGTCTGGTTGGCGGCCTCGGTCTCCCAGGTGGTGACAAAGGCGCCGGAGTCTGGAATGGATTCGGCGTGCACCGTGATGGTGCGGCTGTTGGCCGTTCCAAAGGAGCCCGTGGCGTTGACGGTCACGTCGTACGTCTGGCCGGGGGCGACCGTCCGGCCCTCCCTTAGCTGGAGGGTGGCGCCGGCGACCTCGAAGATTGACTGGCCGGACACCGCGTAGACCGGTTTCTGGTCGTCGAGCACCTGGTTTTGGGCGGATATGGAGCCGACTGTCCGGTTGCTGTTGGATACCGTCGGCAGGTCCGCGTCGAGCACTATGTACCACCTGCCGAGGTTCTGGTGGAATGATGCGGCGCCGACGAACATGCTGGACATGTCGGTGACCTGCGAGACGTTCCAGGAGGAGAGGTCGCCGTTGAAGGAGCGGGTGCCGGCGAACATTTGGGACATGTCGGTGACCTGCGAGACGTCCCAGGAGGAGAGGTCGCCGTTGAAGCGGATGGCGCCGGCGAACATTTGGGACATGTCGGTGACCTGCGAGACGTCCCAGGAGGAGAGGTCGCCGTTGAAGGAGGTGGTGCGGAACATGCCGGACATGTCGGTGACCTGCGAGACGTCCCAGGAGGAGAGGTCGCCGTTGAAGGAGGTGGCGAAGTGGAACATGCCGGACATGTCGGTGACCTGCGAGACGTCCCAGGAGGAGAGGTCGCCGTTGAAGGAGGTGGCGCGGAGGAACATGCCGGACATGTCGGTGACCTGCGAGACGTTCCAGGAGGAGAGGTCGCCGTTGAAGAGGGAGGCGCCGTTGAACAAGCTGGACATGTCGGTGACCTGCGAGACGTCCCAGGAGGAGAGGTCGCCGTTGAAGGAGGTGGCGCGGAGGAACATGCCGGACATGTCGGCGACGCCGGACAGGTCCGGGGCGTCGGCGGCGTTGTAGGCCATGTTCGACGCCCCGCGGAACGCGTCTTTCATGCTGGTCCATCTGGCGCTGCCCCACTGGTCTATGGAGGCCAGGCGGGCCTTGTTGCTGGAGCTGGTGCCTCCCAGGTTGAACCTATCAAATTCGCCGCCGATGGCGACCGTGTACCGGCCCGCAGAGGCGTACGTGTGGGTCTTGTTGCCGGTGACGCCGGTCTGGGCGGTGCCGTCGCCCCAGTCGATGTCGTATGAGTTGATCGAGTTGCCGACGTTGATGGTGATAGTCTGGTTGGCGGCCTCGGTCTCCCAGGTGGTGACAAAGGGGTCAGGGGCGGCGTGCACCGTGATGGTGCGGCTGTTGGCCGTTCCAAAGGAGCCCGTGGCGTTGACGGTCACGTCGTACGTCTGGCCGGGGGCGACCGTCCGGCCCTCCCTTAGCTGGAGGGTGGCGCCGGCGACCTCGAAGATTGACTGGCCGGACACCGCGTAGACCGGTTTCTGGTCGTCGAGCACCTGGTTTTGGGTGGATATGGAGCCGACTGTCCGGTTGATGTTGGATACCGTCGGCAGGTCCGCGTCGAGCACTATGTACCACCTGCCGAGGTTCTGGTGGAATGATGCGGCGCCGGTGAACATGTCGGACATGTCGGTGGCCTGCGAGACGTCCCAGGAGGAGAGGTTGCCGTTGAAGGCGGCGGCGAAGTGGAACATGCCGGACATGTCGGTGGCCTGCGAGACGTTCCAGGAGGAGAGGTCGCCGTTGAAGAGGGAGGCGCCGGCGAACATGCCGGACATGTCGGCGACGCCGGACAGGTCCGGGGCGTCGGCGGCGTTGTAGGCCATGTTCGACGCCCCGCGGAACGCGTCTTTCATGCTGGTCCATCTGGCGCTGCCCCACTGGTCTATGGAGGCCAGGCGGGCCTTGTTGCTGGAGCTGGTGCCTCCCAGGTTGAACCTATCAAATTCGCCGCCGATGGCGACCGTGTACCGGCCCGCAGAGGCGTACGTGTGGGTCTTGTTGCCGGTGACGCCGGTCTGGCCGGTGCCGTCGCCCCAGTCGATGTCGTATGAGTTGATCGAGTTGCCGACGTTGATGGTGATAGTCTGGTTGGCGGCCTCGGTCTCCCAGGTGGTGACAAAGGGGTCAGGGGCGGCGTGCACCGTGATGGTGCGGCTGTTGGCCGTTCCAAAGGAGCCCGTGGCGTTGACGGTCACGTCGTACGTCTGGCCGGGGGCGACCGTCCGGCCCTCCCTTAGCTGGAGGGTGGCGCCGGCGACCTCGAAGATTGACTGGCCGGACACCGCGTAGACCGGTTTCTGGTCGTCGAGCACCTGGTTTTGGGCGGATATGGAGCCGACTGTCCGGTTGCTGTTGGATACCGTCGGCAGGTCCGCGTCGAGCACTATGTACCACCTGCCGAGGTTCTGGTGGAATGATGCGGCGCCGGTGAACATGTCGGACATGTCGGTGGCCTGCGAGACGTCCCAGGAGGAGAGGTTGCCGTTGAAGGCGGCGGCGAAGTGGAACATGTCGGACATGTCGGTGGCCTGCGAGACGTTCCAGGAGGAGAGGTCGCCGTTGAAGAGGGAGGCGCCGGCGAACATGCGGGACATGTCGGCGACGCCGGACAGGTCCGGGGCGTCGGCGGCGTTGTAGGCCATGTTCGACGCCCCGCGGAACGCGTCTTTCATGCTGGTCCATCTGGCGCTGCCCCACTGGTCTATGGAGGCCAGGCGGGCCTTGTTGCTGGAGCTGGTGCCTCCCAGGTTGAACCTATCAAATTCGCCGCCGATGGCGACCGTGTACCGGCCCGCAGAGGCGTACGTGTGGGTCTTGTTGCCGGTGACGCCGGTCTGGCCGGTGCCGTCGCCCCAGTCGATGTCGTATGAGTTGATCGAGTTGCCGACGTTGATGGTGATAGTCTGGTTGGCGGCCTCGGTCTCCCAGGTGGTGACAAAGGAGTCAGGGGCGGCGTGCACCGTGATGGTGCGGCTGTTGGCCGTTCCAAAGGAGCCCGTGGCGTTGACGGTCACGTCGTACGTCTGGCCGGGGGCGACCGTCCGGCCCTCCCTTAGCTGGAGGGTGGCGCCGGCGACCTCGAAGATTGACTGGCCGGACACCGCGTAGACCGGTTTCTGGTCGTCGAGCACCTGGTTTTGGGCGGATATGGAGCCGACTGTCCGGTTGATGTTGGATACCGTCGGCAGGTCCGCGTCGAGCACTATGTACCACCTGCCGAGGTTCTGGTGGAATGATGCGGCGTCGGCGAACATGTCGGACATGTCGGTGACCTGCGAGACGTCCCAGGAGGAGAGGTTGCCGTTGAAGAGGGAGGCGCCGGCGAACATGCGGGACATGTCGGTGGCCTGCGAGACGTCCCAGGAGGAGAGGTCCTGGTTGAAGGAGGAGGCGAAGATGAACATCCAAGACATGTCGGTGACGGCCGAGACGTCCCAGGAGGAGAGGTCGCCGTTGAAGGAGGTGGCGAAGCGGAACATGTCGGACATGTCGGTGACCTGCGAGACGTCCCAGGAGGAGAGGTCGCCGTTGAAGGAGGTGGCGTCGGCGAACATGCCGGACATGTCGGTGGCCTGCGAGACGTTCCAGGAGGAGAGGTCGCCGTTGAAGGATCTGGCGTCGTTGAACATGCGGGACATGTCGGTGACGGCCGAGACGTTCCAGGAGGAGAGGTCGCCGTTGAAGGCGGCGGCGAAGTGGAACATGTCGGACATGTCGGTGGCCTGCGAGACGTCCCAGGAGGAGAGGTCGCCGTTGAAGGAGGTGGCGCGGAGGAACATGCCGGACATGTCGGCGACGCCGGACAGGTCCGGGGCGTCGGCGGCGTTGTAGGCCATGTTCGACGCCCCGCGGAACGCGTCTTTCATGCTGGTCCATCTGGCGCTGCCCCACTGGTCTATGGAGGCCAGGCGGGCCTTGTTGCTGGAGCTGGTGCCTCCCAGGTTGAACCTATCAAATTCGCCGCCGATGGTGACCGTGTACCGGCCCGCAAAGGCGTACGTGTGGGTCTTGTTGCCGGTGACGCCGGTCTGGCCGGTGCCGTCGCCCCAGTCGATGTCGTATGAGTTGGTCGAGTTGCCGACGTTGATAGTGATAGTCTGGTTGGCGGCCTCGGTCTCCCAGGTGGTGACAAAGGCGCCGGAGTCTGGAATGGATTCGGCGTGCACCGTGATGGTGCGGCTGTTGGCCGTTCCAAAGGAGCCCGTGGCGTTGACGGTCACGTCGTACGTCTGGCCGGGGGCGACCGTCCGGCCCTCCCTTAGCTGGAGGGTGGCGCCGGCGACCTCGAAGATTGACTGGCCGGACACCGCGTAGACCGGTTTCTGGTAGTCGAGCACCTGGTTTTGGGCGGATATGGAGCCGACTGTCCGGTTGATGTTGGATACCGTCGGCAGGTCCGCGTCGAGCACTATGTACCACCTGCCGAGGTTCTGGTGGAATGATGCGGCGCCGGCGAACATGCCGGACATGTCGGTGACCTGCGAGACGTCCCAGGAGGAGAGGTCGCCGTTGAAGAGGGAGGCGCCGGCGAACATGCTGGTCATGTCGGTGACCTGCGAGACGTTCCAGGAGGAGAGGTCGCCGTTGAAGGAGGTGGCGCGGAGGAACATGTCGGTCATGTCGGTGACCTGCGAGACGTCCCAGGAGGAGAGGTCGCCGTTGAAGGAGGTGGCGAAGCGGAACATGCGGGACATGTCGGCGACCTGCGAGACGTTCCAGGAGGAGAGGTCGCCGTTGAAGGAGTGGGGGTTGGTGAGGGAGCCGCGGAACATGCCGGACATGTCGGTGACCTGCGAGACGTCCCAGGAGGAGAGGTCGCCGTTGAAGCGGATGGCGCTGTTGAACATGTGGGACATGTCGGTGGCCTGCGAGACGTTCCAGGAGGAGAGGTCGCCGTTGAAGGATCTGGCGTCGTTGAACATGCGGGACATGTCGGTGGCCTGCGAGACGTTCCAGGAGGAGAGGTCGCCGTTGAAGGATCTGGCGTCGTTGAACATGCGGGACATGTCGGTGGCCTGCGAGACGTTCCAGGAGGAGAGGTCGCCGTTGAAGGATCTGGCGTCGTTGAACATGCGGGACATGTCGGTGGCCTGCGAGACGTTCCAGGAGGAGAGGTCGCCGTTGAAGGAGGTGGCGCCGTTGAACATGCCGGACATGTCGGCGACGCCGGACAGGTCCGGGGCGTCGGCGGCGTTGTAGGCCATGTTCGACGCCCCGCGGAACGCGTCTTTCATGCTGGTCCATCTGGCGCTGCCCCACTGGTCTATGGAGTCCAGGCGGGCCTTGTTGCTGGAGCTGGTGCCTCCCAGGTTGAACCTATCAAATTCCCCGCCGATGGTGACCGTGTACCGGCCCGCAGAGGCGTACGTGTGGGTCTTGTTGCCGGTGACGCCGGTCTGGGCGGTGCCGTCGCCCCAGTCGATGTCGTATGAGTTGATCGAGTTGCCGACGTTGATGGTGATAGTCTGGTTGGCGGCCTCGGTCTCCCAGGTGGTGACAAAGGGGTCAGGGGCGGCGTGCACCGTGATGGTGTGGCTGTTGGCCGTTCCAAAGGAGCCCGTGGCGTTGACGGTCACGTCGTACGTCTGGCCGGGGGCGACCGTCCGGCCCTCCCTTAGCTGGAGGGTGGCGCCGGCGACCTCGAAGATTGACTGGCCGGACACCGCGTAGACCGGTTTCTGGTCGTCGAGCACCTGGTTTTGGGCGGATATGGAGCCGACTGTCCGGTTGATGTTGGATACCGTCGGCAGGTCCGCGTCGAGCACTATGTACCACCTGCCGAGGTTCTGGTGGAATGATGCGGCGCCGACGAACATGCCGGACATGTCGGTGACCTGCGAGACGTTCCAGGAGGAAATGTCGCCGTTGAAGGAGGTGGCGCCGACGAACATGCCGGACATGTCGGTGACCTGCGAGACGTCCCAGGAGGAGAGGTTGCCGTTGAAGATGGTATTGCGGAACATGCCGGACATGTCGGTGACCTGCGAGACGTCCCAGGAGGAGAGGTTGCCGTTGAAGGAGCTGCTGCGGAACATGCCGGACATGTCGGTGACCTGCGAGACGTCCCAGGAGGAGATGTCGCCGTTGAAGCGGACGGCGCCGGCGAACATGCCGGACATGTCGGTGACGCCGGACAGGTCCGGGGCGTCGGCGGCGTTGTAGACCATGTTCGGCGCCCCGCGGAACGCGTCTTTCATGCTGGTCCATCTGGCGCTGCCCCACTGGTCTATGGAGGCCAGGCGGGCCCCGTTGTCGCGGCCGGTGGCCCCCAGGTTGAACCTATCAAATTCGCCGCCGATGGTGACCGCGTACCGGCCTGCAGAGGCGTACGTGTGGGTCTTGTTGCCGGTGACGCCGGTCTCGCCGGTGCCGTCGCCCCAGTCGATGTCGTATAAGTTGGTCGAGTTGCCGACGTTGATGGTGATAGTCTGGTTGGCGGCCTCGGTCTCCCAGGTGGTGACAAAGTCCGAGGGGGGCTCCACATCCCGGATGGTGATGTCCACCGTGTCGGAGGCGGCGGCGCCGTGCTCGTCGGTGGCCGTCAAGGTGAACCGGATGGTGGTGTTGGCGGTTACCTGCGGGGCGGTGAAGGTGGTCGAGGCGGCCGCGTCATCGTCCAGGATGATGTTCAGCGTGGAGTTGTTGGTCCAGAGGTAGGTGAGCTGGTCGTCGCTGGGGTTGGGGTCGGTGGCGGACCCGGTGAGCGTGACGGGCTGGCCCTCGTCGACGGTCTGGTCGGGGCCGGCGGAGACGGTCGGGGGCTGATTGGGGTTGATGGTAACCTGCATAGTGCCGGTGGTTTCGCCGCCATGGTGGTCGGTGACCCGCAGTTTAAAGACCGCGGTGGCCCCGTTGCGGACATGCGGCGCCACGAACGTGGTCTCAAGGGACTCCTCGTCGGCGATTTCGATACGCAACGGATTCGCGTGTGGGATTTCATATGACCAATCGTAAATCAGTGTGGTGTCGTCGGTGTCGGTAACCGTGGCATTAAGCGTGACAGTATCCCCGCCGTCTGCCGTCTGGTTCATCATGACTACCACGGGGAGCGAGTTGGTGGTTGGGTTCTCTTCCAGTTCGAGAATCTGCACGCCGTCGTCTACAGTGGCAATCACGATGCTTTGGTGACCCACCACATCGACGTCCGTCATATTGGAAACTTTGGCGTTGGTGACAGTGCCGGCATCGACGCCTCCTGCAGCAGCTGGGTTGCGCGGGTCGCGGATGTCCAGAATCTGCATGCCGGAAGTCTCCGTCCCGACGGCAGCGTACTGCTTGCCGGACCAATCGAAGGCCGTCACGCTGATTGTGACATTAAGTATGACGGTGGACGAGCCATCATTATTGCTGGCGCTGATGCTCCCGGCAGGGACTATATCGGGGAGACCCGTCAGGTCCAGCAACTGGACGCCGTGGTCGGAGCGCGCGGCCACGATGGCATAGGTGCGGGTGTTGTGCTCAAAGACGTCCACATCGTAAGCTTGGGACAGCAGCAGGTCGGGGCTGTCGGACGTACTGTTGACCGCCATGACATTGGCGGGGTCGGTGACGTTGAGTATCTGTATGCCGTTGTCGGTACTTGCAGCCACCACCGCGTAGGTTTTGTCATCGCCTTCCAGTTTGAAGAATTTGGCGTCGATGGCCCCGGCAAGCGCCAGGGTGGAGTTATCGGAGATGCTGTCGGAGGATGGGAGTGGATTGGCGGTAGGGTCGGTCAGGTTGAGTATTTCAACACCATTATCCTCATGCCCGGCAACTATCGCGTAATTACGACCATCTATCTCAATGACATCTATTCCCCGGGCGCCGTCAAGCTCCTTGTTGGGATCATCGCTTACCTTGCCGGCAGTTGCAATGTTGGACGGGCTGGTCACGTCCAATATCTGGACGCCGTCATCCTCGGATGCGGTGACGGCGGCATAGAGGTTGTTCCCATGTATGAATATCTTTATTCCGTAGGCCCCGTCAAGTTCATTGGTGCCATCATTGCCGATACTGCCTGCAACCACCGGATTGCTCATGTTGGACAGGTTGATGGCCTGAACACCGTCATCGTCCACGGATGCGACGAACGCGTATATAGACTCCCCCCTACGAAACCCGAAGGTATCGGTACTGGTTGCGCCCTCAAGTTCGCGTGTGCCTTCATCACTGATATTGCTGACCGGCGTTACGGTTACGGCATCCAGTGTGTGCGCCAGGGCAGACTCAAGGAAGACCGGGAAGGCGGCCAGCGGCCAGTCATCTGGGACATCCGGCGATACGCAGACCAGGATGCCGGCCAGCAGCAGTGCGCCGGCGGCGATGCCCGCGGCGGTGATCTGGACCCCTCTTTTTGTTGCCGCTTTTTGCATAGATGTCCGAATGGTCCCGCCGGTCATTTACCCCCGTCCTCCAGCCTGAGCGCAAGCCCGTCGGGCGCGACGTATCCCGGCGCCGAATGCATCCTGTGCCCGTAGTCCGCCAACGCCCCGGCCGGGATCACCTCGGCGTCCAAGCGCGCAGACGCGTGCGGCCATATGCGCTCCCGCTCGGGCGTGCCGCGGAAGGGCACCACATGATCGTTCTGCTCCGGCGCGCTCTTCCAGACGAGCCCATGCCTTACGCCCGGCGCCTGCACGGGTTTTCTGAAACCGCGGCTGCCGCACTGCGGGCCGTTGCCGGCCCTGATCCCCCGGTTCCGGATGCATCCGCCCGCCGGCGAGACCTCCGGGACGGGCCGGGCCGCCGCCCGGGGGGTGGCCGCCGTGCCCAACGGGCAGGCCGCCCGCCGCCTGGCGGACGCGTCCGGGACGCTGAAGCGATAGCGCCGCCCGCCGGCGCCACGTCGGATGCGGGTGGCGTCCGCCTCCCTGGGATGGCCGGGCCCCGGCGGCCCGAACCGCCCGCGCCTTGTGGCGCGGATCGTCTCGATCTTTTGCGGCCCGATCCAACACATCTTCCGGCAGATGCGCCGTACCCTCTTGCGGTTTGCGGGCACCCCGGTCCCCCGGGATATCTGGGCGGCCACCCGGCGGGTCCCGCGGGCGGGGCGCCTCGAGGCCACCTGTTTGACCGTGCGGGCAGCCCCGGCGCCTATCGGGATGTCCCTCGGCCGGCCGGCATAGTACCAGACGCGCTTGGACATGCCGCAGCAGGACGGTGCCTTGCCGGGGCCCGTGTGGCCCCTTGCCTCACGGGCGGCTCGCACTTTCATCTCTGCGCCCCCCCCCCCCGGTGCCCACAAACGTTCGGTTTTGATCGGTCTAATTCTGGCGGGGTCCGCCCCGCGATAATCCGGACGGCCGCGAAGATCGGCAGTCGGGCGTACGCGCGGCCCCGCCGGGTGCCGCCAACATATTGTGAAGGCATTCTCCTGATCCGGGGAGTCACGTGCGTCGCATACGGCACGCCCCCCCTGACGGCGATCCCCGTCGAGACGTCGGCCCGGCGGCCCCCGCCATCACCGCAAAAGCGGTCATGGCAGGTGCCCGGCCGGGCGGTGCCGGCCGGCCCGACCACGTGCGTCTCGATGTAGCCGGCCGGGCTGCCGCCCCCCTCGCCGGCGCAGGCGGGGTCGGCCCGGGTGCCGCTGGCGGGTACGGCATAGTCCGGGATGGCCGGCGTCAGGCCGCTGTCAGTTGTGTGGATGCCCCCCTCCACGCCCCCGCCTAGCATCCGGGCCACTGCGGCTCGCCGGCCTCCGGGAGGTATACGCGGATGGTCACGTAGTCGCGTCCGGGCGGGTCGTGGTCATCCTCCACTATGATGTAAAAGAGCAGTCGGTGGTCGTACGGGAATGGCTGCCCGTCGGTCTCCACGATGGCGGCGCTGAACTGCAGTATCCCGTCCACCACCTCGGCCGAGTAGGCCATGTCCCCGGAGGATCCGTCGGTGACGGCCAGCGTCTGCTCCGGAAGGTCGGGGTCGGTGACGGCAAAGTCCAGTGTTACCGTGCCGTTGACCGCGGCGTTGCAGTTGTAGCCCTCGGCCAACCCGCTCCCGAACCGGGGGGCCTGGTTGGCCTCGTTGACGGTGATGGTTATGGTCCGGGGATCTGCGGCGTCCAGGCCGTCGGTCGCCCCGAAGGTCACCATATAGGAGCCGGGGCCCTGGGCCTCGGCGGGTATCCAGGAGAACTCGCCGGTGGCAGGATCGAATGCGGCCCCGGGCGGGGCGCCGGAGATGGAATAGGTCGGGGTGTCGCCGGGGTTGGCGTCGGCGGCGCTCACCATAAAGGAGAGCTCGGACCCCTCATCTATGGTCATGTTGCCGATCTGGCCGAGGACCGGCGGGCTGTTGGCCGGGGCGGCCACCGTCACGTTGACCGCATCGGTGGACGACAGGGAGCCGTCGGTCACGCTCAGCTCGAACATCAGGATGGCTGGTCCGGCCGGCGCGGTGAAGGTCGGGGATGCGGCCGACGAGTTGGAGAGCGTTACTGTGTCGCCGGACGTCTGGCTCCACATGTATGACAGGGGGTCATCGTCCGGGTCGCCGGAGCCGGTCCCGTCCAGGGTGACGGTATCGCCGGACTGAACGGTCTGGTGTTCACCGGCGTCGGCGACCGGCATATGGTTGGCCGGGGCGGCCACCGTCACGCTGACCGCATCGGTGGACGACAGGGAGCCGTCGGTCACGCTCAGCTCGAACATCAGGATGGCGGGTCCGGCCGGAGCGGTGAAGGTCGGCGCCGCGGCCGTGGCATTGGAGAGGGTGACGGCGGCGCCGGAGGTCTGGCTCCATTCGTAGGTCAGCGTGGTGCCGCGGTCCGGGTCGCCGGAGCCGGTGCCGTCCAGCGTGACGGTGTCGCCCTCGTTGACGTCCTGGTCGTCCCCGGCGTCGGCGACCGGCATACGGTTGGCCGGGGCGGCCACCGTCACGTTGACCGCATCGGTGGACGACAGGGAGCCGTCGGTCACGCTCAGCTCGAACATCAGGATGGCGGGTCCGGCCGGAGCGGTGAATGTCGGGGAGGGGATGGTCGAGTTGGATAGGGTTACAGTATCGCCGGATGTCTGCCTCCACATATAGGACAGGGCGTCGCCGGCATCAGGGTCGCCGGAGCCGGTCCCGTCCAGGGTGACGGTATCGCCGGACTGGACGGTCTGGTGTTCACCGGCGTCGGCGACCGGCATACGGTTGGCCGGGGCGGCCACCGTCACGTTGACCGCATCGGTGGACGACAGCGAACCGTCGGTCACGCTCAGCTCGAACATCAGGATGGCGGGTCCGGCCGGAGCGGTGAAGGTCGGCGCCGCGGCCGTGGCATTGGAGAGGGTGACGGCGGCGCCGGAGGTCTGGCTCCATTCGTAGGTCAGCGTGGTGCCGCGGTCCGGGTCGCCGGAGCCGGTGCCGTCCAGCGTTACCGCTGCCCCGGACTGGACGCTCTGGTGTTCCCCGGCGTCGGCGACTGGCGGGCGGTTGGGGGAGAGTCCCGTGACTGATATCTCTAGGAGGATATGGTTGTTGGTAGCGAAGTCCCCGGTTGAGGTGATATTGACGGCGTACGTCCGCTTGGTCGGGACGACGTCCATGACCAGGTCGGCACCGTTCATGCTGAAGGAGGCCGAGTCGCCGCCGGTCCCTATGCCGTAGGAGGGGTTCTGGCGGTCCAGGAAGGTGCTCTGAGTCGATATGGCCGCGACGGTCCCGGGGGCGCTGGTCGCATCGACGGTGGTGCGGTCAGGCACGATGTACCAGCCGCCCAGGTTCTGCCCGAAGGAGGAGGCGTCGCGGAACATGTGGCTCATGTCGGTCACCGAGGAGACGTCCCAGGTGGACAGGGGCTGGTTGAAGGAGGAGGCGCCCAGGAACATGTAGTGCATGTCGGTCACCGAGGAGACATCCCATGCGGAGACGGGCTGGTTGAAGGCGGATGCCTGGTGGAACATGGCGGACATGTCGGTGGCCGAGGAGACGTCCCATGCGGAGACGGGCTGGTTGAAGGAGGCAGCTTGGCGGAACATGGCGGACATGTCGGCGACGGCCGAGACGTCCCAGGGGGAGATGTTCTGGTTGAAGGCGGATGCCTGGTGGAACATGGCGGACATGTCGGTGACAGATGAGACGTCCCAGTCGTTCAGGGGCCGGTTGAAGGAGTAGGCGTCCCAGAACATGCCGGACATGTCGGTGACAGATGAGACGTCCCAGGCGTTCAGGGGCTGGTTGAAGGAGGAGGCGCCCCAGAACATGTGGAACATGTCGGTGGCCGAGGATACGTCCCAGTCGTTCAGGGGCTGGTTGAAGGAGGAGGCCTGGTAGAACATGCCGCGCATGTCGGCGACCGAGGAGACGTCCCAGAAGGATAGTGGCTGGTTGAAGGAGGAGGCGCGGCTGAACATGTAGGGCATGGCGGTCACCTGCGAGACGTCCCACTCGTTCAGGGGCCGGTTGAAGGAGGAGGCGCCCACGAACATGTCCGACATGTCGGTCACCTGCGAGACGTCCCAGGATGAGATGTCGCCGTTGAAGGAGGAGGCGTGGCTGAACATGTAGGACATGTCGGTCACCCCGGACAGGTCCGGTGCGTCGGTGGCGCGGTAGACCATGTTGGAGGCCCAGCTGAACGCGTGGCCCATGGACGCCCACCGGATGTCGCCCCACTGCTCTATCGACAGGAGTTTGGCCGCGTTGCGCGTGTCCCCCTCCAGGTATATCCTCTCAAAGCCGCCGTACACGCGGATAGTGTGGGTGCCGGCATCGCCATACTCGTGCGTCTGGTCCCCGGAGACGCCCTCCGAGACGGTCCCGTCGCCCCAGTCGACGGTATAGGCGCCCGAAGCCCCGCCCACCGGGATGGTTATAGACTCGCCGGGGGCGGTCGTCCTCCAGGTGGTGACAAAGTGCGAGTCATCCGGCACGCCCACCGCCACCAGGACGGTGTCGGTGGAGTTGTGCAGGCCGTCGCCGACGGTCAGCGAAAAGGCGAGCGTGGCGTTGGCGGTGACCCGGGGCGCCGTGAACGAGGGCGAAAGCGTGTCATGGTTGGCCAGGGCGACGGCGGGCGAGCCGGCCGTCTGCCTCCAGAGGTACGTCAGGGGATCCTCGTCAGGGTCCGAGGCGGCGCCTGCCAGGACCACCTCCTCGTCCGCGGACGCGGTCCGGTCCGCGCCGGCGTCAGCCACCGGGGGATCGTTGACCTCCTCGACCGTGATGTATACCGTCTCGCTGTCGGTGCCGCCGGCCCCGTCCGAGACGGTAAAGCTGGGACGGTATGTGCCGGGGCCCTGCGCCTCGGTGGGGGTCCAGCCGAACGTCCGGGTGGACGGGTCCCAGGCGGCCCCCTCCGGCAGGCCTGCTACGGCATATGACAGGTCGCCGGCCGGGACGTCGTCGTCGGTGGCGCTGACCGCAAACTCCAACAATAGTCCCTCGTCGATGGTCCTGTTGCCGATGGCCCCGAGGACGGGGGGGTCGTCGGCGACGGTGACAAGCGTCGTGTCCGAGGCGGTGGCGTTGTGGTGGTCGGTGGCGGTCAGCGTGAAGGCGATGGTCGCATCGGAGGGGACGCGGGGCGCGGCGAAGGTGGTGCCGGCGGACGCGTCATCACCCAGGGCGATGGGGATGGTGGAGTTGTGGGTCCAGCGGTAGGTGAGCGGATCGCCGTCCGGGTCGGAGGCGGCGCCGCCGAGCGTGACGGTTGATCCCTCGGCGACCGTCTGGCCGGGGCCGGCCGAGACGGCCGGGGGCTGGTTGGTCGGCGGGCCCAGCCTGAGTATCTGGACGCCGTCGTCGTCGTACGCGGCGACGGCCGCGTAGGTGCGGCCGGATATCTGGAGGGTGTCGATGCCGCTGGCGCCGCCGAGCTCGAGGGTGCCCTCGGAGTCGTCGATATGGTCGGTGGCCGTCACGTTGGCCGGGTCTGTAATGTCGAGTATCTGGACGCCGTCGTCGAGGTACGCGCCGACGGCCGCGTAGGTGCGGCCGGATATCTGGAAGGTGTCGATGCCGTAGGCGCCGTCGAGCTCGAGGGTGCCCTCGGAGTCGTCGATATGGTCGGTGGCCGTCACGTTGGCCGGGTTTGTAATGTCGAGTATCTGGACGCCGTCGTCGTCGTACGCGGCGACGGCCGCGTAGGTGCGGCCGGATATCTGGAAGGTGTCGATGCCGTAGGCGCCGCCGAGCTCGAGGGTGCCCTCGTAGTCGTCGATATGGTCGGTGGCCGTCACGTTGGCCGGGTTTGTAATGTCGAGTATCTGGACGCCGTCGTCGAGGTACGCGGCGACGGCCGCGTAGGTACGGCCGGATATCTGGAAGGTGTCGATGCCGTAGGCGCCGCCGAGCTTGAGGGGGCCCACGACGTCTGCCGAGCCGGATGGTACTTTGGAGGTGCCACCTGAGTAGGCGCCGCCGATCTCGAGGGTGCCCTCGTAGTCGTCGATATGGTCGGTGGCCGTCACGTTGGCCGGGTTTGTAATGTCGAGTATCTGGACGCCGTCGTCGAGGTACGCGGCGACGGCCGCGTAGGTGCGGCCGGACATATTGAAGATGGCGATGCTGCTGGCGCCGTCGAGCATGAGGGTGCCCTCGGAGTCGTTGATATGGCCGGTGGCCGTCACGTTGGCCGGGTTTGTAATGTCGAGTATCTGGACGCCGTCGTCGAGGTACGCGGCGACGGCCGCGTAGGTGCGGCCGGATATCTGGAAGGTGTCGATGCCGCTGGCGCCGTCGAGCATGAGGGTGCCCTCGGAGTCGTCGATATGGCCGGTGGCCGTCACGTTGGCCGGGTTTGTAATGTCGAGTATCCGGACGCTGTCGTCGAGGTACACGGCGACGGCCGCGTAGGTGCGGCCGGATATCTGGAAGGTGTCGATGCCGTTGGCGCCGTTGAACTCAAAGGAGTCGTCGATGCTGCCGGTCGGCGTCAGTGTTACGAGCCACATCACTTGCGCGAAGGCATCACCCAGAAGGGCCGGCAGGGCGGCCAGCGGCCAGTCGCCGGAGTGGGGGTCGTGCCCGTCCCAGGGCGCGTAGGCCAGGATGCCGGCCAGCAGCATGCCGGCCGCGACGGCTCCGATGGCCGCCGCGGTCTTTGGCGGCGCCCTTGCCCCGATCATCCGGGCACCCACCCCAAGAATATGCGGCGGCCAGCGGCGCACCGCGCGCGAACGCCGCTGACAAAGGCCGTTTTGACGCCCTCCCCATGGGCCGGGGCCGGCGGATGTGCCAGTCCGGGCGACGCCGCGGCTGCCGCCATCCCCAGCCGGGCGCGCCTCCCGCTGCTCGTCGGCTGCATGCGCAGCACCGATGGATCCTCCCCAACGACGACATTAACTCCCGCCCGGGCATGGTTGCCGGCGCCATCCCCGCAGCAGTGGCCATAGCAGTAGGGGATGCCCGACATATGGAAGACGCCGATGCCGGCGGCGCTGCCGATGGTGCGGGCCGCCACCGAGCCGGCAGAGGGGGCCCGCGGCGGCCGGTCCCAGCAGTACTTTGTTCGGCCCAGGGTGAACGGCTTGCGGCATTGCGCATCGCCCGGGCCGACCATCAATTTCCAGCACCCCGTTGATTTGGCGAGAGTGTATCGCAGGCGCTGCCCGTCGAATATTCCGGATGTCCCGGAAGGCTCACGTAGATAAAGAAGATGTCCTTGCCGACTACCGGCTGGTCTGAGTCGCCCATGAGCTCGTCTATCACAGCGATGTCGTATACCAGTTGGTTGTCAAACGATGTTGCGTTCAGCGGGATGCCGGGGATGCCGAACGAGCCCCCGGAGATGGTCGTGAGCGGTATGGTTCCGCCGGGGACGACGTCGGCGCCGCCCATATACTGCAGCGTCTGCCCCGGCAGGTCGTCGTCGGCTACCTTTAGCTCGAACGGCCACGACAGGGCGCTCTCCGTACTGTTCCACGAACAGCGCAAAGTCTCCCCGCCGTTGGTGGTGAACCGCGGGTTTTGGTTGACCTCCAGGACGGTGACGGTAACCATCTCGCTGTCGGCGCCTCCGGCCCCGTCGGAGACGGTAAAGTTGAGGCGGTATGTGCCGGGGCCCTGGGCCTCGGCGGGGGTCCAGCTGAAGGCGCCGCCGGCCCCAAAGACGGCGCCGTCGGGCCCGCCCGACATCGAGTAGGTCAGGACATCTGCCGCGCCGTCTCCGTCGGTGGCCGATATGGTGAAGGAGAGGGGGGATCCCTCCGGGGCCGTCATGTCGCCGATCTCCGCCAGTACGGGCGGCCGGTTGGCGGTGACGGTCTGGTTGGAGGGGGAGGTGTTCTGGGGGCCGTCATCCACCTCGTTGACGGTGATGGCCACCCGGACGGAGTCGGCGGATATCCCGTCTGTGACGGTGATGTTGAAGGCGTATGCGCCCGGTCCCTGGCGTTCTGTGGGGGTCCAGCTGAACTGCCCCCCGCCGGTGATGGCGGCGCCCGCCGGTTCGCCTTCCAGGCCGTAGGTCAGGGTGTTCTCGGGTATGTCCGGGTCGGCCGCGGTCGCGGTGAATGACACCTCCGAGCCCTCGTCCATATAGGACGGCACGCCGGCGGGGAGCGCCAGTGTGGGGGGCGCGTTGACCTCGCGGACCGTGATGGATACTGTCTCGCTGTCGGCGCCGCCGGCCCCGTCGTCCACCAAGAATGTGATGTCGTAGGCGCCCGGGCCCTGCGCCTCGGTCGGGGTCCAGCTGAAGGCGCCGCTGGTTTGGTTGAGGGCGGCCCCGGACGGCGCGCCCGACATCGAGTAGGAGAGCGCGTCTCCCCCGTCGGCGTCGGTGGCGCCCACCACGAAGAACAGCTCCGAGCCCTCGTCGGCCGACCTGTCGCCGATGCCATCCAGGACGGGCGCCGCGTTGGACGCGGTGACGGTGACCGAGACAGCCGCCCGGGCGGCGGCCGTCCCGTCGGTGACGGTGATGTTGAAGGCGTATGCGCCCGCCTGCGTCTGGCCGGGCGTCCAGCTGAACCGGCCGTCGCCGTCGATCCCGGCGCCCTCCGGCCCGCCGTCCAGGCCGTATGATATGGTATTCTCGGGTATGTCCGGGTCGGTCGCGGTCGCGGCAAACGTCAGGGCCTCCCCTTCGGCTATGCTGGCGGGGATAGAGGGGAGTGCCAGGGTTGGGGGCGCGTTGACCTCGTTGACGGTGATGGCCACCCGTGTGGAGTCGGCGGATATCCCGTCTGTGACGGTGATGTTGAAGGCGTAGGTGCCGGGGCCCTGGTGTTCTGTGGGGGTCCAGCCGAACTGCCCCCCGCCGGTGATGGCGGCGCCCGCCGGTTCGTTCAGCAGGCCGTAGGTCAGGGTGTTCTCGGGTATGTCCGGGTCGGTCGCGGTCGCGGTGAATGACACCTCCGAGCCCTCGTCCATATAGGACGGCACGCCGGCGGGGAGCGCCAGTGTGGGGGGCGCGTTGACCTCGTTGACCGTGATGGATACTGTCTCGCTGTCGGCGCCGCCGGCCCCGTCCGAGACGGTAAAGTTGAGGCGGTATGTGCCGGGGCCCTGCGCCTCGGTGGGGGTCCAGCCGAACCGGCCGGCGGCCGGGTCTAGTTCGGCCCCGGCGGGCGCGCCCGACATGCCGTAGGTTAGCTGGCCGGCCGGGGTGTCGGGGTCGGCGGCGCCCAGGATGATCTCCAGGTGGGAGCCCTCCTGGATGGTCCTGGGGCCGATGTCATCCAGCACGGGCGCGGCGGCCGGCTGGCCGTCGCCGGTTGAGGTTCCCGTTATGGCGAAGGTCCGGGAGTTGCCCGCGCCAAAGCCCCCGGCGGAGGTTACCGTTACCATATACGAGTCCCTTGCGGCGTTGCCCTGGGCCGCCCTCAGCTTGAGGGTGGTGCCGTCCATCTCGAACAGGCCGGAGTCGCCGCCCGGTCCCACGGCGTAGATAGGAGCCTGGCGATCCAGGAAGGCGTTCTGCGCCGAGACGCTTCCGACGGCGCCGGTGTCGGGGTCGACGGCCGTGCCGTCAAGCACGATGTACCAGCCGCCCAGGTTCTGCCCGAAGGAGGAGGCGTCGCGGAACATGTAGGACATGTCGGTCACCGAGGAGACGTCCCAGGTGGACAGGGGCTGGTTGAAGGAGGAGGCGCCCAGGAACATGTAGTGCATGTCGGTCACCTGCGAGACGTCCCAGGGGGACAGGGGCTGGTTGAAGGCGGATGCCTGGTGGAACATGGCGGACATATCGGTCACCTGCGAGACGTCCCAGGAGGAGATGTCCTGGTTGAAGGCGGATGCCTGGCGGAACATGGCGGACATATCGGTGACCGCCGAGACGTCCCATGCGGAGATGTCCCGGTTGAAGGCGGATGCCTGGTGGAACATGCCTGTCGTGTCGGTCACCTGCGAGACGTCCCAGGAGGATAGTGGCTGGTTGAAGGAGGAGGCGCCCCAGAACATGCCTGTCGTGTCGGTCACCTGCGAGACGTCCCAGGCGTTCAGGGGCTGGTTGAAGGAGGAGGCGCCCCAGAACATGTGGAACATGTCGGTGGCCGAGGATACGTCCCAGGCGTTCAGGGGCTGGTTGAAGGAGGATGCCTGGTAGAACATGCCGCGCATGTCGGCGACCGAGGAGACGTCCCAGAAGGATAGTGGCTGGTTGAAGGAGGAGGCGCGGCTGAACATGTAGGGCATGGCGGTCACCTGCGAGACGTCCCACTCGTTCAGGGGCCGGTTGAAGGAGGAGGCGCCCACGAACATGTCCGACATGTCGGTCACCTGCGAGACGTCCCAGGAGGAGATGTCGCCGTTGAAGGAGGAGGCGTGGCTGAACATGTAGGACATGTCGGTCACCCCGGACAGGTCCGGCGTGTCCGTGGCGCGGTAGACCATGTTTGAGGCCCAGCTGAACGCGTGGCCCATGGACGCCCACCGGATGTCGCCCCACTGCTCTATCGACAGGAGTTTGGCCGCGTTGCGCGTGTCCCCCTCCAGGTATATCCTCTCAAAGCCGCCATATACGCGGATAGTGTGGGTGCCGGCATCGCCATACTCGTGCGTCTGGTCCCCGGAGACGCCCTCCGATATGGTCCCGTCGCCCCAGTCGACGGTATAGGCGCCCGAAGCCCCGCCCACCGGGATGGTTATAGACTCGCCGGGGGCGGTCGTCCTCCAGGTGGTGACAAAGTGCGAGTCATCCGGCACGCCCACCGCCACCAGGACGGTGTCGGTGGAGTTGTGCAGGCCGTCGCCGACGGTCAGCGAAAAGGCGAGCGTGGCGTTGGCGGTGACCCGGGGCGCCGTGAACGAGGGCGAAAGCGTGTCATGGTTGGCCAGGGCGACGGCGGGCGAGCCGGCCGTCTGCCTCCAGAGGTACGTCAGGGGATCCTCGTCAGGGTCCGAGGCGGCGCCTGCCAGGACCACCTCCTCGTCCGCGGACGCGGTCCGGTCCGCGCCGGCGTCAGCCACCGGGGGATCGTTGACCTCCTCGACCGTGATGTATACCGTCTCGCTGTCGGTGCCGCCGGCCCCGTCCGAGACGGTAAAGCTGGGACGGTATGTGCCGGGGCCCTGCGCCTCGGTGGGGGTCCAGCCGAACGTCCGGGTGGACGGGTCCCAAGCGGCCCCCTCCGGCAGGCCTGATACGGCATACGACAGGTCGTTGGCCGGGACGTCGCCGTCGGTGGCGCTGACAATGAAGGACAGCGCAGAGCCCTCGCTGATGGTCCTGTTGCCGATGGCCCCGAGGACGGGGGGCACGTTGACCTCCCGGACCGTGATGTATACCGTCTGGCTGCCGGTGCCGCCGGCCCCGTCCGAGACGGTAAAGCTGGGACGGTATGTGCCGGGGCCCTGCGCCTCGGTGGGGGTCCAGCCGAACGTCCGGGTGGACGGGTCCCAGGCGGCCCCCTCCGGCAGGCCTGATACGGCATATGACAGGTCGCCGGCCGGGACGTCGTCGTCGGTGGCGCTGACCGCAAACTCCAACAGCAGTCCCTCGTCGATGGTCCTGTTGCCGATGGCCCCGAGGACGGGGGGGTCGTCGGCGACGGTGACAAGCGTCGTGTCCGAGGCGGTGGCGTTGTGGTGGTCGGTGGCGGTCAGCGTGAAGGCGATGGTCGCATCGGAGGGGACGCGGGGCGCGGCGAAGGTGGTGCCGGCGGACGCGTCATCACCCAGGGCGATGGGGATGGTGGAGTTGTGTGTCCAGCGGTAGGTGAGCGGATCGCCGTCCGGGTCGGAGGCGGCGCCGTCGAGCGTGATAGTTGATCCCTCGGCGACCGTCTGGCCGGGGCCGGCCGCGACGGCCGGGGGCTGGTTGGTCGGCGGGCCCAGCCTGAGTATCTGGACGCCGTCGTCATTGTAGGCGGCAACGGCCAGGTGGGTGGCGCCGTCCGACTTGAAGACGGCGATGCCGTCGGCGCCGTCAAGCTCCAGGCTGTCGGTGTCGTCTATCCGGTCGACGGGGACCGGGTCGGTCGGGTCGGTGATATCGAGTATCTGGACGCCGTCGTCCCCGAACGCGGAGACGGCCAGGTAGGCGGTGCCGTCCGACTCGAAGAAGACGACGTCGATGGGGTCGCCAAGCTCCAGGTTGCCGCGATCCCGGCTGCCCCAGGGGTCCCGGATCTGTCCGACGGGGACCGGGTCGGTCGGGTCGGTGATATCGAGTATCTGGACGCCGTGGTCGTTGTTGGCGGCGACGGCCAGGTAGGTGGCGCCGTCCGACTCGAAGAGTGCGAGGCCGAAGGCTCCCCCAAGATTCAGGCTGTTGGTGTCGGTGATCTCGCCGACGGGGGATGGGTTGGCCGGGTCGGTGATATTGAGTATCAGGACGCCGTCGTCTCCGGCCGCGGCGACGGCCAGGTATGTGGAGCCGTCCGACTTGAAGGCGGCCAGGCCGCGGGGGTCGTCGAGCACCAGGCTGGGGGTGTCATCTATCAGGCCGACGGGGGCGGGGTTGGCCGGGTCGGTTATATTGAGTATCTGGATGCCGTTGTCGTAGCGCGCCGAGACGGCCAGGTAGGTGATACCGTCCAGCTCGAAGATTGCCATGGAGTGGGCGCCGTCAAGTTCCATGGTGCCGTCGTCGTCGTCGATCTGGTAAAGGGGGTGGTTGCCGTTCGGCCTGGGGGAGTCGTCTTCTATCTGCCCGACGGGGACCGGGTCGGTCGGGTCGGTGATATCGAGTATCTGGACGCCGTCGTCCCGGGCAGCGGAGACGGCCAGGTAGGCGGTGCCGTCCGACTCGAAGAGGGCGATGCGGACGGCGCCGTCAAGCTCCAGGCTGCCGTCGGCGTCGTCTATCTGGCCGACGGGGACCGGGTCGGTCGGGTCGGTTATGTTGAGTATCTGGACGCCCCCGTCTTTGTACGCGGCGACGGCCAGGTAGGTGGCGCCGTCCGACTCGAAGGCGGCGACGTCGGCGGGGGTGTCAAGCTCCAGGCTGCCGTCGGCGTCGTCTATGTTTCCGACAGCCGTCAGGGCGATGGCAGCGTCCAGCACGTGTGCCAGCGCGTAGCCCGGGAATGCCGGGAGGGCCGCCGGCGGCCATGCGTCGGGATGGTGGCCATCCGGGGAGAGGTACGCCAGGCATCCCAGCAAGATCAGGGCGGCGGCCGCGATGACCGCGGCTGTCCGGGAGGCCGGCCTCCCTTTGCAGGCCGCGCCCGGGAGACCCCCCTCCGGGCGCGCCGTATCCCTACCAGGCATAATCCCCGCCGCACCTCAGGCGGTCGCAGTGGAAGCGGCATCGGAGGATGGCCGAGCGGCGGCCGTCCCGCATGCGGGGCAGCGCCGCGGCTGCCACCTCCACGCCACCATGATGGTAATTGCCATGATAGCCGCCGACCGGGCAGGCCCCCCTGCCGTTCATCAGTTCCCGTCCCCCCGCCCGCAGGAGGGCGCCTCGGCCGGGACGACCAGGTAGCCGTGGTTGGGCCCGGCCGGCTCGGCATCGGCCAGGGCGTTGCCGGCGCGGTCGGCGATGTCGTGGTCCACGGACAGTCCCAGCAGGTAGCGGCCCTCGGCGGCGGGCCAGGCGGCCACCTGGTATGTCGTCTCGGATATCGTGGTGACGGTGGCCGGCCCGCCCAGGCTGAGATGCAGTGACCAAGAATGCAGCACGCCGTCCCAGAACCTGGCGCGGTCCTCTATCACGATGGTCCAGGTACCGGACGCGTTAGTCCCGGCCAGGGGTCCCAAATGGTGCGGCCCGGCCAGCTCGTACAGGAAGGCGAACGTCTGGTTGTGCAGGTGGAGTACACTGCAGTCGGGGGCCACCAGCCGGATGTCCAGGCTGGCCGTTATGATGTGGTCCAGGTCGAGCCGGACGGTGCCGTTGGCGAGGAGGCCCGGTTCGGCGACCCAGATGGTGTCGTTGAGCGTTCCGAGGTCCGGGATGGTCGCGTTGGGGCGGCTGGTCGCGTTCACCAGGGTGGCGTTGCCGCCCAGATGGATGGTCGTCATGTTGTCGACCAGCAGTGCAAAGTCGGTCGCGTTGACGCCGACGACCGGCTCGCTGAAGGTGACGTTGAACAGCAGGGGGCCGCCCTCGCCCGATATCCTGGTGCCGTTGCCCACCCTCTCTATCCTGGTGATGGTCGGGGCGGTGTCGTCGACTGTGTTCGACGGCAGCGACGGCGGTATCCGGGAGGTGGGCGCGCCGCCCGGCGGCGGCTGGCCGGTCCGGACGTCCGTGTCCCGGATGGTGATGGTGATGCCGTCGCTGTCGTATGTGAAGTTGCCGCCAACGTACAGGGTGAAGACGAGTTTGGTGGTCGCGTCGACCTGGGGCGCCGTGAACTTCGGGTTGTGGATCCCCGCATCGGACAGAGCCACGGCCGGGCCGGAGGTCTGGACCCATTCATAGTGGAGTGGAATGTTGTCCGGATGGCTGCTGCCGCTGCCGTCCAGCATGACGGTTGCCCCCTCGTCGACCGACCGGTCGGGGCCGGCGTCGGCCGTCGGCCGGGCGGGCATGGTGCTGTCGGCGGCGGCCTCAGGCGCCCAGAAGGCAGGTGCCGCCGTTATCATGGTAATGATGATGATAGCCCCCAACCCGGCAGACCCCTTGCCGTTCATCGGCAGCCCCCCTGGCGGGGCGGCGCGTCGGGCGCCGCCGCCAAGGTACCGGTCGGGTTCTGCCGCCGCCGGACAACCCCGCGATATGGGCGGCAGGGCGTCATGCCAGATTTCCGCCGGGCGCCGGCGAAGGGGTGTCCAAAGCCGGCGCGCCCGCCCCCCGTGTCCGCGCGCCCCATCTGCCTACGACCCCTCCTCGACGATGACCCTGATGCTGGCCTGGGCGTGCTGGTCGGCGCTGTCCACGCAGTAGTAGGTGATATAGCAGGTGCCCGGCTTCATGTACCAGTTAATGAAAAAGCGACAGTCAGATGTGCGCCCAATCCTCATAAGCGCCCACACGTCCCGCCGGCCAGGCAGATAGTGAGGCCGTCCGTACCGTCAAAGACCGCCGAGACCGGGGATGGGCGCCGCCGGTCGGTGCCGTCCATGATCTGGACCCCTCCGCCAAAACATGCATCCGCAATAGCATACAAATGCGCATCAGCCTCAAGCAACTCAATATCCACGGGAGCATTCAGTGCGGTAAGCATAACGGCCTCATCGGTGATGCCGATACATATGTGGATATAAATACGCCGCCTATTATGTGTTTATTTGCGCTTTATGTGCTTATTTGCACTTGTATGCACTTATTTGCACTTGTATGCGGTCATTTGCACTTGTATGTGGTCATTTGCACTTGTATGTGGTCATTTGCACTTGTATGTGGTCATTTGCACTGTAGTTGCTCATATTCCAAATGTTTGGGGTAACTATAATTGGGATCAAAAGTAACCCCGCATTGCGTAAGGAATAAATGATCGTAATTCCTACCCGGCGCATAAACGACCAAACCGAAGCTGAAAAAATAAAGGCGGCCCTAAGACAAACTCGGGGTACGCGCAAGTATGCCCGTATCGTGGCCGTGAACATTAGACTCGATCCGAAATTAGCCGCGACGCGCTCTAGATTTTCGGTCTTATGCGCGGCTGTTATGTCGCGTTTAGCGACTCGTCCAGCAACTTCATGTTTGCCAGTCCGCACACGATATCGCGGATTATGGCATACTTGCGACGGGGGTTGCGGTACCGGTCCCCCATTATCCGGAATATCTTCACCCGGCGTATCGCGTGCTCGACGCGGATACGTATGCGCGAGAGCGCGCTGTTGTACTCTTTCTCTTCCCGGGTGAGGCTCTTGCCGGGCTTTCGTTTTAGGGCCACGCGCGAGTCGCGGTCCGGGTATTGGGCATCCATGCCAGTATAGGCGCTGTCCGTGATATCCAGGGTGCGCCTGCGCCCCGAACCACCATCTCCGGGCAGGTCCTGCGGAAACGTCGGTGGATCCGTCTTGAAGAGCGCAAAGTCGTGCATGCTGCCGGCGACCGGCGCCGAGGTGTGGAGTATCAGGCCGCCGGCGCTGGTCGTGTACTGGGTCTTTATCGTGTGCCGTTTGGCCTTGCCCGAATAGTGCTTTTTCTGCGTCTCGTCGTCGGCGGGGCGGCATATTCCCTGCTCGGAGGCGTCGACGAGCAGGGCCAGGCCGGGTATGATCTCTTCAAGATCCTCGATGGTCCTTGCCTTGTTGGCCGCCGCATAGATCTTTTGTGGTATCGGGATGCACCTTCGTACGGTCGGTTCTATAGCGGCAAGCGAAAGTTCGTTCAGACTGAAGTCCCCAAATCGAAACCAATATTGATCCCCTCCCATGCTGGTGCGGCATGGACAAAACAAAGCGGGAAGAGCTGGAGAAAGCGTACAGGAAAGAGAAGGATTCTAGGGTGGTGCCTAGGATGCTTGCCGTCCACATGGTCCGCGTGCGCGAAATGAGCATAGGCGAGACTGCCGCCAACCTAATGCGGTCCGAGAGGTGGGTGCACAAATGGCTAAAGCGCTTCGATGCCGGAGGCTTGGACGGCCTCCGGGATCTTCCCAGAACCGGCCGACCTCCAAAGATTCCGCACGAGATCATGGCGCGGATAATCGAGCGGTCCGTCCAACCCAAGTGCACCCCCAGAGAGCTGCAGAAGACAATACGCGAGGAGACTGCAGAAGACAATACGCGAGGAGACCGGCACCAGACTGCACATAACAAACGGCCGGAAGATAATAGACTTAATCCGGAATTAGCCTGACCGCCCAGCCGACATCTTCATTTGGCACCGGATGCCTACAAACGTGACTGTTTCGCTTTTTGAAGCTGTGTGGGTCACGGTGCTGGTGCCGCTACTGCCCATGTACGGCAGGGGGCCGTGGCGCCGTATCCCCGGCAGGCATATCGCCGTGTGGCCTTGACAAATTTTTACCCGCCGCTCAAACCTGATCGATATGGCTGGTTATTAGCCCGGACGTGCAAGTCCCACCGAGAGTACAATGGTGGGACAAGCACACCGGAGGAGGTTGGCAGGAGCCGAATTTAAGCGCGTAGACGGGTTTTTGGACGGCTGCCGGATGGCCACGACTGCGTCCGGCGGCGGGCCCTGCATGGGTCAGGATTGCCGCTGTTGCGGAACGTGGATGGGCATAATCGGAGAGGTGCTGGCTATGGCAAAGAGGCTGGCCGGCATTGCCTCGGCCAAGGCAGAAGACTGTTCTGCCAAGGGCCATGTGGCAAGGGTGCTGGAGGAGGCCAAATCCGCCCTGGCAGAGGACAACCGGCGGCTGGTACGGGCCAACAAGAAGCTCAACGCCGAGAACAACAAGATCAGGACCGTGCCCGACAAGGACAGGAAGAGCACCGGAAAGGCGGGCAGGCCGCGCGGCCAAAAACCCACCAGAAACAGGCGCCCCGAACGCACAGACCGCGAAGAGGTGGTCGACATACGGCGATGCCCCAAGGGCCATCCCCTTTCGGACAAAATATCGGACCAGTACGACAGGGTGGTCCAGGTCACGCATGTCGTGCGGGAGACCGTAAAGTATGTCATAAACCGGCGCTGGTGCCGCAAATGCGGAGATATGTTCCACAATGATCCGCCCGGCGTGGCCCCCCACGCGCGCGTCTCGGCCAACTACTCGGCGGTTGCAACATTGCTGAACATGAGCGGCCTCTCCCACGGCAAGGTTGCCGACTTTTGCAGGGATGCCATGAAGGGGAAGGAGTCGCGCTCCTGGTCGTACCGAACCAAGATCGGCGCAAGCCGCAGGCTGGCCCCCGAGCACCGGCGCATCCGGGAACGGGCGCTGCGGGAGCCCTACCTGCAGTGCGAGCCAGATGTGGTGGAAGATTCCCGGCTCCAACAGCTCAAAGATCATGGTGGCCCGCGGCGCCAAATCCTGCCTGGCCGAGGTGGTGTGGTCCGCCAACATCGAGGCTGCCAAAAGACTGCTGTCCGGATATGCGGGCGTGGTGGGGCAGGACTCCAACCCCATATGGCTGCACGTCGGGTATGACCACCAAATGTGCATGCAGCACCAGCGCCGCCTGTCCAAGAAGGACCTGACACACCGCAACCTGAAGGGGGATCCCCTGCTGTTTCTGACCGAACTGCGGCGCCTGGACCACCTGCACCACGTATACGACAAGATAGGGGATCCCCACACCAGAATGGTCGCCGCCAGGTGCCTGGAAAAGAAGCGCAGCGAGCTGCTGCACAGGGATCTTGTGGACGATGAGGACGGCACCATAGCCCGGCGCAGGAAGAGGCACGCCCGGGAGGGGTGGTACATGACCACGCACATGTACCGGAATGATGTCGACCCGGACAACAACGGGGTGGAGAGGGTCAACCGGCGGTTCACGTCAATACGCGGAGACGGCGGGGGGAACCGGTCCCAGAAGGGAATGGACGCCAACTCGATACTGTTCACCGTTATGGCAACCGACTGGATCAACAAGGCCAGCTTCTTTGACCACCTGGTAAGATCCTCCTCCGGCTACGGATAGGCCATTTCGCCGGGAACCGTTTTGAAAACATGCATCGCCGGGAAATGGTGCGCACGGTTGCTTGGCCGTCTTGGAGCTATTAGACCACTTCAAAAAGCGAAACAGTCACCTACAAACGGCCATGTTGACCTACGAGAAGGCTATCCGTAGCCCCAAGATGTTCAAAGCCCTCACCGGCATGTCTCCCCGGCAGTTTGATTCGCTGTATGACAGTTAATGAAAAAGTGCCGGCATCCAAGTCGATGCAAGCCTGAGCTAATGTGTGATTCAAGCATCACAGCAAATATGCATCCACACACGGCTGTCCGCCCGCCCATTGTTCCGATATCCGCTGCGCCTATGTAAACCCGGTGTGGTCGGCAGAGTTCTTCTTAGCATCTTCAGACCATAGTTGGGATCATAAATAACTGCACGACAATTTTACAGTGCCAACATTTTGCCCAGATCCCTGAACAGGATATTGCGCGGTTCGAACTTTATTTCAAGCGACTCGTACACCAACATTATCTTCCGCCTGAAACAGATCCTGGCCGGTCGCCTGAAGATGCGCCATATATTCGCCTTGCCGCTGCGCCACAGCCACCCGGCCGGATTCAAAAACGGCGAATACGGCGGCAGGAATATCAGTTTGACGAAATCGTCGTTCTTTTCTAGGTATCGCCGGACGCGCCCGAAGTTGTGGTATGCGGCGTTGTCCGCTACTATGGCAACCCTGCCGAAGCGGCGCTGCAGCTTGTCCAGGTATCTGATGAACGACCATGGTCCGCTGTATTTCGCCGTCCATGGAACGGCCCCAAGCCGTTCCCTTTTGTGGCTTCATTGCACAACTTCCATTGACACCTGCCCGTCCTGTATGATCCAGCGCATCGCCCTGGGCGAGCCGAGGGCCTCATATATGACCGGGGGGATACCGACCACCCACGTGACGCTGCCCGGCTTGCTCCGCACTATGCGTATGACCCTTTCGTGTACGGTGCCGTCTTGGCCGGTCCTCTCCACCCACCGCCTGGAGCTGCAGGCTTTCGCACACTCCTTGCACGGGTTGCGCGGCCTGCCGTTCCTTTGGTAGAATGCGGATGTGGGCAGTCATTTCATGTATGCGCCGCACTGCTTCATGCTCACCCCACGGCCTCGATCTCTATCCCGTCGTCCCGTATCGTCCACAGTATGGTGTGGGGCCCGCCCAGCGCATGGTACACGGCCGGCGGGATGGCCACCAAAAAGCTGTCACTCCCGCCGGAGTTGCGGACGATGCGGATCTGCCGCCTGTATTCCGGGTCTCTTCCGGCATTCTCCCGCCGCCGCCTGACATACCAGCTGGTGCACGTACGGCACTCGCCGCGCAGGCTGTCCTTGGTCATCTTGCTGGAATAGAACTCGGAGTCGGGAAGATCCCGCCCGCATGTATTGCATTGCTTCATGGTGTGCGGCACGTCCCCCGGCAGTACCCCGCCATCAGGCTCAACTCGCGTGCGCCGCGCCGAACCCCGACCCGCCCCGCCCGGTACAGGCAGACAGGGCCATCATGCCAGATGCCGGCGCCGTCCTCCGGCACGGGCATCCCGGACGGCGCCCCCGCCCGGAAACCCGGATGCGCCAGGTAGTTGCCGTCCACATCCATGACGAACGGCATCACATCCCCACCGCGTTTAGCGCGTCCATGCCCCCCGGATGCTCGAATGTCAGGCTGTCCGAGGACGCGGTGGTAGGTCCGACCGCGGCCGCCGCGATGACGACAATCCCCAACCGGGCAGACCCGTTGCCGTTCATAGGCCCCCATCTCCCCGCCGGCCCGCCGCGCCGGACCTGCTTGGACCCCGCCTGGTTCGTCGGCGGGTTGGCCGCGTCGCACTCCGGCCAAGCCCGGCCGACCTGCAATGCGAACGCGGCCACCGCCGGCACGGGCGCGGCAGGCGCCAGGCGGGAGGGCCGCCATGACGGATGTCATCCCGGACGCCGTCACGGCTCCACCACCGTCACGGTGACTCCGCCGGTGTCGGCATTGCCGGAGATGTCATCGCATCTGTAAAAGACGTAGGGTTCTTCCCGCAAAGACGGGTTGTAAGTGGGGCTGTTTCATATCGCGCCATTTTGTTGGTGCTACGGCATAGCAAGTATAAGCGCTGTGTCTACAATGCGCACACTTGCACTCATATGCACTCATATGCACTCATATGCATTCATATGCACTCATATGCTTGTCCAGCTGCAGTATGTGAATGCGGTGGAGGAATGTGGGATCTAAACATTCCGATTTAAATCGTCTTTATTGACGTGCAGAATGATCACTCGTCTCTGACCAGCACTACGCATACAACTAAAGCACAACTACACTTATATAATTATAGTACAGATGGTACGACGATGCAAACAAAATCGCACACAGGAGGAGATGGTACAAGACACATAACGCTGCGCATACCGGACCAAGTGGCGGCGGCGCTAGAGTCGGACTCTGCCCGTCTTGGCATCTCCGTCAACTCCATGACAAATAAAATCCTTAAGAGATGGATGAGTTGGGACAGGTATATGCAGACTCTCGAGGTAGTTCCGGTACCAAAGCAAATGATCCCTGTACTCGTACCAGACGCTAACCAAGAGAACGTCCATGATTGGATAAACGGCCTACTTCCGATATTTCGGGAGGCAGTCATGCTGATAAAGGGCAAATACGACCTCAAGCACTGCATTGAGACGCTGGAGGATTATATGCGGGTGACGGGGATTGTCTCTGATCACAAGGTAGATGGTCAGACTCACACCTTTACCGTACGGCACGGAATGGGAATCAACTGGTCCATGTTCATAAAGGCAATGCTGGGACGATTGTTTGCCGAGTTCATACCGAACAAAGAAGTCGAATATGAAATGCAGACAAACACCATATCCGTCAGGATTTCGTTGAATTCTGGCTGGACTGACTTGTCTGGTAAGTAGTTCTGCACTTAGTGCGTGCCTGTATGTAGCCCTGTTAAGCGTCATCTTGGTAAGTAGTTCCTCCTATATATACGGCCGGCGGGGTGGGGGGGGTACGCGTAGGTACGCCTTCAGGTCCCCCCTATCGAAATCCATGCTCCAGCCATCCGGCATCACGCTATAGGAAGGCTTAAGATCTTGATCCGATCGGGGGGCAGCTATGGACTCCCGAACACGGCAAATCATCCTGCTGCGCGGCGAGGTTGCCCGCGTGTGGGGCATCGCAGACGACTGGAAGAGAAGATATGAGGACCACGCCGCCGCGTCCGGTGCGGAGATGGGCAGGCTGCGCCGCACGATAGAATGGCAGAATGCCGCGATTGCCGACCTCAAACAGCAGCTGAAGCAGTGCAGGCAGGAGCTGGCCGTGCACGAGAACTACAACAACTCCACGCGCGATGCCCGGCTGTATGCAAAAAAGCGCAGGGAATTCCACAAACAACTCAAGCAGGACACCGGCAGCGCCGACGCCCAGCGGCCCGCCCGAAGGGAGTCCGGCGGGGACCGCTCCGGTGATAAGGGCGGCAGGAGGGGCCACCAGAAGGGGGCGCCGGGCGTGTCCCACCACCACGAATCCGAATACACCAAAACATTCATCGCGGAGGTGTGCGGCCGGTGTGGCGGCACGTACCTGCAGCCCCATGGAACGGCCTACAAGCCCGCCACCGACACCACCACATGCAACAGGCAGACATACCATACCGAGGAGATAGTTTCGGTGCTGTGCCTGCACTGCGGCGCGGTCACCATGCCGCCCACCGACACCCTGCCGGGCTCTTGGTGCGGCCCCAACCTGCGCCGCATCATCTCCAACATGCACGACGTGACGCCCTCCATATCCGGCATCAGGAAGCTGCTGGGGCGCAACCACAACACCGTACTGAGTACGGGGGCCATATCCAACTGCATAACGGCGATGGCGCGCCATGCCGAGCACCGGAACGCCCCCCAGACCCCGGGCGGGGACGTGGTGCCGGCCGGCGGCGGGCCGCCCGTGCCGTATGTGGCCTGCGCGCCCTACGACCCCAGCACGGTGTGGTCGTGCACGGCCACGCCGCCCCTGATGGACATCATGTATGAGTGGGCCAGCATGGCGCCCCACGTGCAGTTTGACGAGTCGCACGCCAACGTGGCCGGATCGCGCGCCCAGGCGCTGGTGCTGATGACCCCCAGGGTCGTCATCATGCATGTGGTGCGGCACAGGGACAAGACGACCATACAGGAACTGTTCTGGATGGTCTTGAATCGGCCCCTGGTGGCCGACAAGTACCGCGGGGGCAACGCCTTTGTGGGCGGGTACCAGACATGTATGGTGCACCTGGAGCGGCACCTGGAGTCGTTCGCGATAGCCGCTGGGGCCGGATCCCTGGAACACACGCTGTACCTGATGTTTGATGACATACGTCAAGACGCCAAGGCGGCGGCCGCCCACATCACGGAGATGGTCGGAGGGCCCATGAGATCGGCGTGCGATACGGGCCGCGCCATGCTGAATCCGCAGATCCGGCAGTATGTGGAACGGCAGAGGGGTATCCTGTCGGGGCGCGTCGGAATGCTGGCCCACGCCTATGCCGCCGGAGATGTGGCCGTTCCGGAGAGCCGGAAGATGGCCGGCAGCATGGAACGGGCCGAACCGTACCTCTTTACAAACTTGGAGCACCCGGGCATGGCCAACAACAGCAACGATGTGGAGCGGACCATAAGGCAGCACCACGTCAGGCCGCGCAACACGCAGCGTATACTGCCGGACTGGAATGCCGCGCGCAATGCCGGCATACTCCGGAGCATATACGCCACCTGCGAGCTGAACGGGTGGGCGCCCGGCGACATGTTTGGAGCCGGCTGTATGGACGACCCGTTCGCGTCGGGCATACCCCCGCCCATACTGTCCGGTGCGGGACGGGACGCAGACGGCCCGGGCTGCGCCCCCATGCGGGTGGGCCGCTCGGGTCCTCCCTCTGATCTAGTATAAAGATCATTATTGCGACAGATAGGGGGGACCTGAAGGCGTACACGCGTAGTGCCGGTCAGAGATGAGCGATCACCTCGCACGCCGGTAACGACGGTTTGAATCGGAAGGTTTAGATCCTCCACCCTCCCCCGCACCCCCATACTGCGGCTACGCCGCAATATGGCAGACGCCACCAATGGAGAACGACAAGAGGCGATACCCAAAGGCAAGGAGTTCATGCCGAAGGTGAGCGCCGAGCAGTTCTACAATGCGTTCAAGGCCGAACGTATAGGCAAGACCAAGTCCATTCTGGAGGCATGTCTCCTGCGGAGGGGTATGATGGGCATACGGGCCATAGCGAAACGGATACGGGCGGCCTATTCGACCGTGCGCGGCTGGCTTGAGCGCATGAAGGACGGCGATCTGGAAAGGCGGTTTGACAAGAGGCACCCCGGCCAAAAGCGGCAGCTGGACGAACATATGGTACATGCCATAAGACGCTGGCTGGGCGACCCCCCAAACCTTCACGGGTTCCGGGCGGGGGCGTGGAGCCTGGACATGCTGGTACAGTCGATACGGTGGAGGTTTGGCGTCACATACAGGGAACGCACGATGAGGCGTATACTCAACGCCTCGGGCCACTCATACCGCAAGTTCAGGCCGATACCGGAAAAGTCGGCCACTCCAGAAGAGCAGAAAGAGTTCATGGATACTACCAACAGGCTGGTGGTGGACCGGATGGAGCGGGGTTATGCGATACTGTGCGGGGACGCGTCGGCGTGCCAGAAGTGGTCCAGCGGCGGGTATGCGTGGCGTGCCAAGGGCGGGTACGACACAGTGGACGTGTCGTTCTCAACTGCGACGGTCAAGATGTTTGGGGCCTTGGGCAAGAAAGGTCATCACATACGGGTGGTCGATGCCCTGAACTCAGACACCTTCATAGATTTTTTGAAGATGCTGCAAGAGACATACCCCAAGTTTGTCTATGTGCTGGACAATGCCTCCTGCCACCGCTCCGAGAAGGTCAACAGGTTCATCGAGTCGACCGGCGGAGGCATAGTGCTTGTCTTCCTGCCGCCGTACACGCCCCAGCTCAACCCCGTCGAGATCCAGTGGCGGGAGCTCAAGCGCCTGCTGGCGGGCCAGTGCTTCCATTCTTTGGAGGATCTCAAGGACGCAATAGAGGCCATAGTGGACAGGGAAATGAAACCTGTCAAGATCATGGCATACCTAACCGATCAGTACAACATACCATAGCACCGCTCCCATGCGGGCATGTGCGGTGCCCACTGCCGGATTGGCTCGCCGTACTCCGACATGGCGGGGAAATTCCCCATGCCGTATACTGCGCGGCATCCGGACGCAGTATCCAGAAGCGACTCAACCTCGATCTTCGACCGAGCCAGAACACGTCCCCGGCCAACATGGGATTTAGATCAATTTTGGTCGAACTACTCTGTCCGGCACTACGCGTTCTCCGCATCCGTCGGCTTCACCGCCCCGGATGTCGACGAGGATACCACCATCATCATCCTGCAGGTGGGGGACGGCGAGGACTACGACGAGGTCATCGTCACAGTACTCGACTCGGGCGGTGGGACCGGGTAGCCGTGGAAGTCCCCCGGGGCGCCGGGGGACACGCGGCCGTCTCTGGAGGGGCGCCGCCAACCGGTGGCCGTAAATACGGGCGCGGCTACCACAGTTTAGATATGCCGCGCAGCATCCCTTGCGAGGGCAATTTCCGCCGTGCCTGCCCGCACCGCGCGGCGGCGATTCTCCTTTTGGCGGCGGTGGCGGCCGCCCGGGCGGCGGCGGGGCCCCTTCACCAGGAGCCGGGGGCTGGTCCGGCGGGGATTGTGGCCGCGCCAGACCATCATCTGCACCCGCTGGCGGACGGCATTTGGACGGTCCGTCTGGGGGTGCCGGAGGCCACCGCGCAGTCCGACACCGCCTCGTTCGTCGCCACCTGAAGGACCACCCCCAACGAGACGGTAACGTTCCCTGTGTACGGCACGAACACGACCATCGACTAGGTGGACGGGAGTGCCCGGATACCGGCGCCGCCGTCCCCGCCAACCACACGTACGCCGACCCGGACGACTACGCCGCCTCCAGCGGCATCCAGAGGATGTTCCTAGGGGACACTCCCGCCGCCGACACTGCCATAAATGGCCGACCACTTGGGATGGCTACGTTCTCTCCCGCCGGGAGAACCTTGGTCAACGGCGGCAGGAGTGCCGGCGCCGGGCGGCCGGGTCCCAAACTTAACAGACGATCTCAGGTCCCAGTAACTTAGTAGCCGCATCTGGCGGGCGCGTGATATCGGGCATGGCCAAAGATGGTGGGCTAGCCACGCAGCACCCTAAATTACTCCTTCCCATACACTACAGGGGGTGTGTAGTCCCAAAAGTCGTTCACCCCTATATCCAGCACGACCCCTCCATGCGTCTTTGGATGATTTCTAGATTTCGATTAGATGTGGAGCGTGTCTCTTCTTGTATTATGCGGTGTCGCCATCCAGTATGGTCCCGTGAGGACTTTGTGGTATGATGTGGAGTGTGTCTCTTCCCGCACTATGCGGCGCCGTACTCCTCGCCTGTCTTGGGATCTATTACCTCTTCAATGTCAGGGGGCATCTTCCGCCTGAATGCCTGTGCAGGAGTCTCCAGTTCGTCTATGTTGAGGGCCTCGTGCTCCCTGTCGTAGTTATACCATTTGATGAATCTGGCAACCGGATCCGACTCGATTATCCCTCCGCCTATGGGACATCCCGTACCCGGGGGGCCTGCCACGTCGTTGAACGTGTGGAGTTTGCGCTGTAGTTCGCCGTGCACCCTCTCAAGCTTGCCGTTGGTCTGGGGATGGCGTACGCCTGCCAGTATCTGCTTTATGCCAAGTTCCACCAGCTTCTTTTCGTATTCGGACTCTCCTCTCTTCCTGGCCTCTGCCTCGTTGGCGTAGAACTGGGAACCATGATCCGTCATTACCGAGGCAGGTTTGCCGTGGCGTTTGATGGCATCCTCCAGTACGGCTATGGCATTCGCGGTCGTTGCCTCCTTGAACACCCCCCACCCGGTCACGAACCGGGAGGCATCGTCCTCATAGCACAGAAACCACCTGCCGTCATTAAGCTGCTTGTAGTCGGTATGCCACAGCGAGTTGGAGTGCACCCGTTCGTAGCGAATCCACTTGCGGCGCTTCTTCTTGCCCGACTCTTCGGAGGCCAGACTGTTGTCCATCAATATTTCATGTATAGTATTATGCGGTATATGTATGCCGGTCTCTTTCTCTATACGCGCCTCCATGTTTCGGGCTCCCCGGCGCTGACCGTCGTTGACTGCAAGCACGGCCGAATGCTCCCGACGCCCCGGCAAACCGTTCACGTGCCGGCCCATGGGCAGCGGGTACGTTATGTTTGAGGAGTCCTTGTACCTGGCCCACAGTTTCTGGACCCAGCGTATCGAGACGCCGGCCGTCTCGGCGATCTGCTTGTTGCGGCGGCCCTTGCGCTTCTCCCGTATTATCCACTTCACCACCGACTCGTCCAGTTTTGACATCGCCCGTACTCTACGACTGCCGATATAACGCCATGATTTGGAACTCTTGCGGCGGCCCCGCCTGCGCGTGCGGACTTTGGCAGGATCGACCCCCCCGCCTTCATTTCCACTCCGCGGCGGCCCTACACCCGTTGACACGCATGCACCTGCTGACTGGTCTACAATCGTAGTTTTACTATCATATTTTTCGTCGTGGGGTGAACTACATACGGGACTAGGCACATACACTACAGGGGGCGTGAAAGACAACACAATGGAGAGGGAAAAAAGGAGGTTTAGTCCAGTGCAAGGCACCCTTGCGCGCCTAATTTGACTTCTTGGCGCTTGTGGGGTTGTACGCCGGGTTCTGCGGGTTGTAGGCATCCGCCTTCTTTGGCTGTTCTTTGGTCATTGGTGCGTCTTTGCCGCCGGCGTGTATAACCATTGTGCACCAGTTACCACTTGAGGTCGGCGGCAAGGGCCTCTGCGTTGACGGCGCCAAACCCCACGACGACGCTCTGTAATGAATTGCGCGACAGGGCAATCTGCCACCAGATCCCTGCGAGCCTAAGACTCGGTCCACAATTCGAGGCCCGTCGAAGCGGCCATGCTCCTCGAACTACCCTGACTAGGACGGAGTGGAAATCGCGGCCATCTGCCAGCGCTTCCACTCCAAAAATCCACCTAAGTTTCCACTCCGCACGCTTGATTCAGGAAGACCTGCGTTTCCACTCCGGGTCACTTTTGTCACAGTTTGCTTCAGGTCAAGGTGTTACAGCCCACCCCCAACATATACCACATGGATTACGCATGGGGTCTTTTGTGAATATTTCAAGCACGGCCGGCCGTGCAGACATGCTTCCCCGGCGGCTCCAGCTTTCCATCCATGATCTGACGGCGCCGCCTTCCGGCCCGTACCACACTGTTGCGCAGCCGGGCGCCCCGAATGTCGGCCCGCAGGGGTGGGGGTCCGACGGCCGGTATATAAACAAAAATCGTTACCATTTCAGGAAGATTTTTTGGACAACCAGCTGCCCATTTCGGGCAGCACCATTTTTTGAGACAGGCCGCTGGCGATCATCCCCACATGTCCGGTGGGATACAGCCGCAGCGTCTTGTCGGAGCTGCTCACTGCATAGTGGAGTGGCATGCTGCACTCGGGGGAGACCAGGTGATCCCCCACCGCCACCTGCGTGAAGACGGGCATCTTTATCCGGCGAAGGTCCACCACGCGCCCTCCTACGCGCATCTTGTTGTTTACAAGGAGATTCTTCTGATAGATGTTCTTTATCCACTCCCGGAAGAGCTCGCCCGGGATTGGAGGGGTGTCGCTGAGCCACTTTTCCACCCGCAGAAAGTTGTCCACGAACTTTTCATTGTCTATGTTCTTGAAGAAGCGGATGTACTTTTCTATGCCCTGCTCGAACGGCTTGAGGACCGAGAAGCAGTAGTACATGAACTCCGGGGGCATGTTGCCCACCGTGTCCACCAGCTTGTCCACCTCCACGTGTTTCGAGAGGTTGCTTACCACGGTGGTGTCCTTCCAGCCGTCGATCACCGGCGCGGTGGCCACAAAGTTGCGCACCTTGTCAGGATGCATGGCGGCATACACGGTGGCGAGCGTTCCTCCGGTGCAGTATCCCTGTAGTGTGACGCTGTCGACTGACGCCTCGTCGCACACGCGCTCGATGCACGAGTCCAGGTATACGTTGACATAGTCGTCAAATCCCAAGTAGCGGTCCATGTTGCTGGGCGTTCCCCAGTCCACCATGTAGACGTCGTATCCCTGATCCAGAAGGTTACGCACCCAGCTCTTGGTCGGTTGTATGTCCAGTATGTGATAGCGGTTGATGAGCGCGTATGCTATCACGATGGGGGTGCGATGTGCGACCTCCCCGGCGCCTTCATAGTGAAGTAGTCTGACCTTGTCTATGGTGTGGGCTACTTGGTGTGGGGTGACCTCCAAGTCCACCTCATCGGGGGCCGGCACTATGTCCGGGGCCCGGGCCACGTTGGATCCGAACCGCACCAGTTCGTCTACCAGTCCGGAGTCACTTGCGCTTCCTGCCATTGCCTCTCCTCCGGCGCAAGGTTCCCTCCATCTCGGCCACCCGCCTCCGCAGCGAGTGCAGTTCCCTGTACACTTCGTCCAGCTCGTGGCGGTTGGGAAGATTGGCGGTCTTGAGTACCACGTCGGCTATGTTGTTCCAGTGCTTTGCCAGCTCCAGCTCCTTTGAGACCATCTTTCCGTAGTTGGCACCGAACGCTTCCGAGTCGAAGAGCTCGGTAAAGTCGTTGTCGAATATGTCTATCCAGACGCGCTTGTACGCCTCAAAGTGCTCCGGATCCTGGGGCAGATCCGGGGCCTTGAGGTTTACCTTCCTCTGGGCCTCCGTCCAGGTATCGGACAGCTGCTTGTAGTATGTGGCCAGATGGGTGCCGAAACCGGCCACATCCTCGTTTATCTCGATGATCTCGGAGGCCACCTTCTTGGAGTTTGCCGCCATGGTCCTCATCGGACCCGTCGAGGACAGCGCCTGGGGTTTGCTGGACATCAGGTACAGCAGGTCGGTCCAGAACAGCGAGAGGTGCTTGTAGTACTCTTGGGGATCGGTGTCGGGCGCCGGACCGGCACCTTCTTGCGGGCCGGCATCTGTCGATTGCATGTCGATAACTCTCGGCGTCTGGTTATAAACACGTACCCGCAGATAAACGGTGCGGTACCAGTCATCTGGAGTCGGCCGACTTTACATCCCCATATCTGAACGCCCATACCGGACGGCCTCTGCACGCCGGTCCTGTACGGCACATCAAAGCAGGTTGTTGAGCATCTGCCGCAGTCCGACGCAGCGGTTACGGATGGTCACTTCGGTGACCCCCGAGGCGTTGGAGATATCCTTTTGCGACCTCTCCTCTCCGTTCTCTATGCACGCCAGATACAAGGCGGCGGCGGCTATTCCCATGGGATCCTTGCCGGCCACCAGTCCATTCTCCTTGGCCTGGTTCAGTATGACGACGGCCCGCCTCTTTGTGGGCTCCATCAGGCTCGCCTCGCTGGCTATGCGGGAGATGCCTTTGACCGGATCCACCACAGGCATCTGCAGATCCAGCTCCCGGTATATGAGACGATAGCAGCGCGCCACGTCCTTGCGGCGTATGTTTATGCTCCTTGATATGTCATCCAGGGTGCGGGGGGTCTCGGTGTTGCGGCATGCTGCATACAGACACGCAGCAACCAGACCCTGGATGGAGCGGCCCCGGACAAGGCTCTTCTCCATGGCCTTGCGGTATATGTAGGCGGCCTTCTCGATTACGGCATCGGTAAGACCCATCTTGGCCTTGAGCTTGTCCATCTCGTTGAGAGCCTGCCTCAGGTTGCGGTCCGCCGACGAGGACGTCTGCGTGCGGCTGTCCCAGGTGCGCAGCCGCTCAATGGAGCTCTTGACGCCGGCGGCCAGCGGCTTGCCTGCCGAGTCCTTGTTGCTGGAGTCGATCACGGTGGACAGACCCATGTCGTGCATGGTGAGGGACGTGCCCGCCCCCGTCCTGGAACGGTTCCCATGCTCGTTGGAGAATGAGCGCCATTCGGCTCCCATGTCCTCAACCTTCTCGCTTATGACGCTGCCGCAGATGCCGCAGCAGAGCTCGCCGGTGGAATCGTCGGTGACCAGTCCGGTTCTACCGCAGACTGGGCACCGGGTACCCGAATGCTGCGGAGTTATCATAGGTACAAGGTGCCAATCGCGCATTTATGAGTTTTATACCTTTGTTCATGGTGAAACGGGGGCGGACCGTAGACCTCGAAAAAACTTAACCGGCATGGGGTGGAATAGTATGTGATGTCAACCGACCCCGCAGCCCTCAAGATGGAGATACGGGACCTATCTGCGCGTCTGGACGGGTTGGGGCCCGTGCCCAACAGCCTCCCCCAGTTCGCCATATCGACCAACGCCGTGCGACAGAACGAGTACTTGGCCAAGAAGGACCTCATACAGTCGGACATGATCCGGGCGTACGCCCAGTACACCCAATTTCTGGAGGAGGCATCCACCGGGCTGGTGGAGATACAACACCAGATGATCGAGCTGCTGCGGCTTCAGGCCAAGGAGATGGGGCGCTAAAAGAGGACGCGGCGAATCCCCGCCTCGGTCTCCACCAGCATGGCCCCGTCGCGGTCTATGCCCCGGGCCGTCCCCAGCACGTCCCCCCTGCGTATCTGGCGGCCCATGTTCCAGCATCTCCCCTGGTACGCGGAGATGACATGGCGCGCGTCGCGCCCCATGCGGGAGTGGTACGAGTAGAGTCGGGCCAGAAAGCCGGCCAGTATGTCGTAGGCAGACGCTTCGGCGGCATGCAGGTGCACCGAGTCCGAACCGCCAAAGCTCCCGTCGGAGGTCAGTTCCTCGGCCACCTCGCGCGGGTCGTTGGCAACGTTGACGCCCACGCCCACCACCACCCACTCCAGCACGTCGGCCACCGACGAGTCCAGCACTATCCCGGCCAGCTTGCCGTCGGCCATGATATCGTTGGGCCACTCCAGCCTGGCCCCCGGGACGTGCTCCCGTATGGTATCATACAGGGAGACGGCGGCTCCCAGCATGACAATACCGGACATGTCCGGGGGGATATCCGGGCGCAGCAGGACCGAGAAGGTCAGCGTTCCCGGCGGGGATGCCCACGAGCGGCCCATCCGGCCCCGGCCACAGAGCTGCCGGCCCGCTATCAAGACGGCCCCATCCGGCTCCCCGGCGGCCCTCCGCATCAGGGTGTCCTGGGTGGATCCCACCTCGTCACAATATATGACCCGGCGGGCCATCTCCCCGGCCCCCATGCCTGCCAAGGTCTCGGGCAGGGCGCGGGCCTGTGGGCCGGTGATCAACTAGAATCCCAAGTCGAAGCCGCCGTCTCCGAATCCGTGGTCAACGCCCGCGTCGCCGGCGTCGCCCAGATCCCCCGCATCGCCCGCATCACCGGCATCCCCGTATCCCTCCGGGATGCTCTCGGCGGGTACGTAGTCTGTCATGGCAGCACCCATCATACTGAACATCATACTGAACATCATGATGTCCATTATCCCGAAGAACATCATCATGGGCAGGAACGAGCGGTTGTCGTCCATCATGCGCCCCAGTCCCTTCTTGTCCTTTTTCTGGTATAGCTCCTGCATCTGCCCCCACTTTTGGCGGGCCTCAAAGAGGCTCTGGTCCAGCTCGTCAGAACCCTTGTCGGTTATTAGTATCTCCACTTTGGTGCGAAAGAGGCTCTTCTTTTGGACCGGTATTATCAGTCCCCGCTCCTCCAGCCGCGAGAGTATGCCCTCGAGCGTGGCCGGATCCAGGCGCGTGATCCTTTGGATCTTATCGAAGCTCTTCTTGCCCTGGCGGATTGCCCCCAGCACCATCACCTCGGGTGGCTCGGTCTCCATGTGGTCGGTTTGCGCCGCGCCTTTAAAAATCGTTCGTAGTTACGTACGGCCCGGTGTCCGTCATATGATCATGCTGGGGGCGGCGGCGCGACACAGGCCCGCGCCGAGTCGCTGCCCAGACACGCGACATGGCTGCGCGCTCAGCGCCCTTCCAGCGCCGATATGGTATAGTCCAGCCCGGACCTGTAGTCGGCATACTTGAGCTCGTATATCTCGGACACGGCCTCGCCGGAGACGGCCGTGGGCGTGCACAGCAGCTTGGTCATATCCTTACCCAAGGCAAGCCTGGCCGCAAACGCCGGGACTCCCCGTGGCCGCCGGGCCCCCAGCGCGTCGGCTGTATGCCATACAAACTCCCGGAACGTTACGCTCTGTGGGCTGGCGGCCACATATGCGGGACGCTCCAGTCCGGCATTCAGTACGGCCGACATGATTCCGGCCGCATCCTCCACGTGCAGGAACGCCTTGCGGTACCGGCCCCCGGCGGGGAGCATCATGGTTCCCGCTCGGATTCGCTCTACCAGCATGTCGCGGAACCAGCCGCCCGGTCCGTATACATCACCGAACATGACCGCCGAGAACCGGATTCCGGCTCCGCGGCATCCGTCCTCCAAATACTGGTGAGTTTCCCGGCGCATCCGGGCAAACTCGGTGTCGGGACTGTATGGGGTGGACTCGGATATGGCCCCGTCTACGCTCCCGTACGCTCCCAAGCCCGAGGCATACACGAATGCGTCTGTCCTGTCTCTTACTGCCTCAAAGAGGTTCCGGGCGCCCTCCACGTTCACGCTCCGGAGGGCGTCTGCGTCGCGCACCAGCGGGGTCAGCGACGCCAGATGAAACACGCAGTCGTATGACACATCCCCCACCGGCACGGGTGGCTTGGTGATATCCCCGATTATTACGCCGGGCCCGGCCGCGCCGCTCCTCTGCAGCCCATATACCCAATGGCCCTGCGATTCCAGCGTCCGGGCCAAGACACTTCCTATGAACCCGGCGGATCCGACGACCAGAACGTCCCCCATCAGACTGCCTTTGCGGATGACCTCAATTTAAGGCGTAGGCAGAGCGGGCCTTGTGCAAAAACGCAAGATAAAAAGATCATATATGCCCATTATGGCCGGGCAAAAATCAATGGGTGCGTAGATCTGTCGATCGCGGCCCTCCGCAGCAAGCAAGAACAAGACCACGCCCAATCCAAACCACCTTCGAAGCAAGAACAGCCCAGACGACAAGAGGAACGGCCCGCAGATCGCTGGCCCGCATGCGACAGCCGCCAGTCCGAGGGACAGCACGACGACAAATAGCTCCCGAAGGTAGCCGACAAGGCACGCAAGATCATGCGTTCAGTAAGGCAAGTAGTATCCGGAATCTACATGGCCATATGTGTCGGCTTCCGGAGCCTGCCGTCCGATGCGGGGTCGCTCGTCTGTGTGGTCATGGGCGTCGGGGGCGAATTATCCAAGTAAATTAACCGGAAGAGATCTATATGGGAATCCTCCGCGCTCCCCATGCTGTGGTATAGCCGCAATATGGCAGTAGCCAAACCAAAAAAGCCTGGAGACGGCAGCCTGCCAAACCACGGCGAGAGCATCTCAAAGGGCAATGCCCTGCTCCCGGGTATGGATGACGAGGATCTGCAGAGGATGCGCGCAGAGCTGTCCGGCCTAAAAGAGGTGCGCAGGGAGGCGCTCATCATCGCGGCGGCCATAAAGCGCAGGGAGGGGCTCAGCGTCAGCGAGGCGGCCAGGCAGCTGCTACAGCTCCGCCCTACGTATATGACCGGCTGGTGCGGCTGCGGGCCTGATGGCGCTTAAGGCAGGACCACCGCAAACCACAAGCCTGTACTGCGCGACGTCCACTTGGTTGTCATTGGCGTGTGGCTGTTTTGCGGCTCGCAGGCGTATTGCTTTGAGTCCGGTCTGTGGCAGACATCCATGCTGCGCAAGATGATACCGGACCGGCTGGGGACAGGCATGATGCCCAAAACACTGAGGGCGACACTACAGGATGACATCTCGCTCCGGATTGCCAGGCAGGCGCCGTACAAGTCCGCAGACCTCGAGAAGCGCAAAAAGTTTGCCGAGGAGGCGCAGGGGAGGGCGGTCGCCTCGCCAAGTCGGGGTACGTCAACTTTTACGAGGGCGAGACGGCCATGTTGCCGGCCTCCCACGCTGCCCTGAGTCGGCTGCCGCACGGCGGTTCGCCGGACGTCACACATACGGCCGCCTAGCACGCACCGTTCTGGGCATCCGTGTCCGCGCGTGTCCGGATGCCTTGATATGCACTGCTTTGGAGGCGGCGAAGTATCGCCTACCCATCGCCTCCTGCATGTCAATTGCTTGAACTTAATATCTATAGACCACTATTGTTTTGCCACGCCTTTGCTAGTTGATTAAACTCCGGATTCTTCTGTGGCGTGGATTGTATAGCAGGTTATGGAATCCTGCAGGTTTCCGAACAGCAGGCGCGTCGTTTGTTGCATCACCATCAAATTTTTGAAACATTCCAATGTGATCTTTTTTTGATAACAGCCAGAGCTACAACAGTGGGTATAGCCGCCAGAGTCAAAAAGAATATCCCTATCGAAAGGTAGTCGTCAACAAACAGTTTCGTCTCTAGCCATGCCATCGGTAGAACCGCGAGGAGATTTTCACCAGAAAAGTCTTCGATGGTACCCACTGACAGGGCGTATTTTCCTTCCTGGTTTTTTTCGTCCACAACCACGATAAAATATTTTCCGTCAGTCGGAAGATGCGCTCTGACCTCCTGCCTATCCCAGTAGGTAACCTGTCCGAAGGGCTCATAGAACTCATCCCCGGGGAATTTCCCCTCGTACGGAAATCGTTCCGTGTTTGGCCAGTCGCCAAACGGGGCAGGCTGTCCCTCAAACCCTGCGGGACTCACCAGAAAGAGCGACGGCGAATATTCCTCCAGCCCGTTGATCTTGGGTACCAATATGCCCGCGTAGAACGAATCCCCACGTTCTGCATCAAACGTGTAAAATTTTGCTCCGCCCGCGTCCATGTCATCATAGACCACCCATGAAATATGGTGATCGGGTATCCTCAAGGCAGAATCGAAATCTGTGTGCGCGCCGTCGTGGCTGATCAGCTTGTGGCCGTATGCCGGATTCTCCATTATGATGATAGCGGCGATGATGACAGATGCCAAAAACACCATTCGTATAATTCTTGGCATGCTTCTATTTTTTGGAATTGGTATTTTAAGCGTAGCGGGAATTTGAATAAAATTGGCACTATGAGATGCCTGCCGGCACGGTGGGCATCATAAGAACAAGTTTAGGAGGTTATCGAGGATCCGGATTGTTACGTATTGTTGTATAAGATCATATAACCGTTAGTATTATATCAGCATTTTAACGCGTATAACATTGTTTACACGGCTTTGGATGCTGGTTTGTGCCTGTTGAACATAATTTAAAACCGTTTATATCCTAGCATATGGTAAATTCATTTATGAAATGAATGCACAACCACAATGCATGCCGCCCAGTTATCAGGCCGGCATGCGGGTTGGCGGCACTTGGCGCGACCGTGATTCTGCGGCCGCTTTCCTGTTGCATGGGTACATCAGCATGAATATGCCCAGATCTATGGCGCAAAGGAGGCGGTTGGGACCTTAAGGATTCGTGTGGTGCTGCGAATCTAGCCGGGACTGCGCATGCTTGCGGGCATTGACGAACCGGCAGTGCGGCCGGTGGTTCTTGTTCCCCTCAGCTCCGAAGATACTCTCGATCATGTCTCGCTTCCTGTACTCTGTCTAGTCGAGCATACTAGATCCCTTTCGCCTGTACGGGGCACCCTGCCCTAGGGCGCTCCGGTGCTTGGGGAGACTTCTCTGCTTGATGTTGGACGTCATTCCCATCCCGAACACCAGCGTAAAGTTGCTCTCCCAGTCGTATTCCTCATCGCAGCTGTGCGTGGAAGACCCTAGATCCAGTCCCTACCCGACGGTCGTCTCCAGCATGGGGTCAGCCTCTTTGTGTTGTGTATGGTGCTTGTAGTAACGCCCACCCCCAGCAGCATCTGGAGACCGAGTATGGAGGCGACATGGTACTTGGGGTGTATCTTGCGCCGCTCTCCAGCCTTTGTGCCCTCTGCATCGGCCCTCGTGCTTGTCCGTCTCCACCTCACCACTGTTCGAGCTAGCAGAGCCTGACGTCCATCCGGCCACGTCCACGCACGCCCGAGCCGACCTGACCAGCACGCCCTGCAGCCATTCCTCGTCGATCGTGCCAAGATGGCTTCGTATGATGGTGTGCAGGTCGCTCCTCATGTCACGCAGCGAGACACTGCGGGCAACCATCAGGCCTCAGACAAGGTCCATCTGCTCTTTGGAGTGACGAGGGCCGGCCCTTGCCGGTACGCGGCCGCGGGCTCGGGTGCTTGCGCACCATACCCGCGATGGTCTCAAGTAGGAAGGGGCCCTCCCCGGCATGTACCGCATGGGAGCACCTCCGGCAGTCCGGGCATCTCTTGTGCCTGCTTATTGTGGGGATTGGGCTAGTTCGATCTAAATATTGTATTTTGATCTTGGCTCTATTTACACAAGTCCGATTGCACCATCAACTGCCGCCACGGGGGTTGTCCAACAGCATCCTCAGACTGCCCACAAGCAGGCTAAAATTCACCCACAGATGCCCAGACAGCGTCCTATTTTCCCCCGATGGGCCGTATTGGGATACGTTTCGGCCTGTCCTGACGCCTGATTTGCCGGGCTTGGCGCCATTTTGGCCGCATATGACATGCGGTGCGCAGCCTCCCCCACACACCAGGGGGGAGATCTTCCCATTCCCTAGTGGCAGATGTTGTGGGCTATGCTGCGTAGTGCCAGCTCGCGTACCTGCATCCGTGGCGTGACGGCCCGGATGGAGTCGCGGAATGCATTCTTGAGCGACGAGAATCCACTCTCGACCAAGTTGCGCATGCCGAACTTGCGGTAAAACCTGCCGGGATTTTCCTTCTCCCATCGGATCATGCGGGCCCATGCGCTGAAACCGCCCCCGGCGTGGTGTTTGGGTGGTCTCATGCAGGGCAGCCTGCCCATGCGGAGGGCCTCCTGACAGTTCTCCATACAGCAGTACTTGCGGTCTGCCAGCAGGTATCCAGATCCCGCCGGTATGGTCCCGGTAAGCTTCAGCAGCATGGGGGAGTCGTCCCGGCTGCCGTCGGTCACCGCCGACGACGCCACGCAACCGTCAAGGGTTAGCAGCACGTGGTGTTTTATCGTGCTGCGCACCCACCCGGCGCCTTTTGCAGTCTCCCTCCACTCGTATCTGTTGTAGGTGTACGACGACGAGTCGGCCAGCAGCGTACCCGATGCGCCGGCGCCGGCCGTGAACGCCAGCAGCTCGTCAAGGAGGTTTGTGGGAAGCTGGTTTCTGTTCCACCACAGGCACGATTTGGACGGGGTGCGTGAAAAGCCCAGCCTCCTGCGCTGCATCTTGTTCCAGTCCAGCTCTTCAACCATGCCGCGATATGAGAGGTTGTAGCGCGCCATCACCAGCATCACCATCAGGAATCTTGTCCGGTTGCCATATTCCGTATTCTTCCTGACGAATTTCTTGACCTGCCTTCGCACATTCTTGTACTTTATCCGGGCGTTCTTGCCCGCATTCTTCCGCCTCTCCTCGTAGTCCTTGTAGTAGCCGTCCTTCTTGTACTCTTTGCTTCTTCTCTTTAGGTTGGTCTTCTTTGCCATTGCGCGGTATGTGCTGCCACGATCTTTAAGCGTACCGAAGAATGAAATGCTCTCATAGTTTATAATAGTACGGACGTTTTTTGTATTTTTGTCAGGCCGCTGGATTCCTAGAATGTTGGACAACCCCGCCGCCACGCCAAACGTTATTTGGCGGCGGCGGTGCCACCATGCCGATGCCCCCGGTACTCCGTGTAGAGAACCTCAACAAGACGTTCGTGCGAAAGAGCCTCTTCGGCAAACCCTCCGTCACCAAGGCCGTCGACGGCGTCTCCCTGAAGCTGGAGGAGGGCCGGGTGCTGGTCATAGCCGGCGAGTCGGGATCCGGCAAGTCCACCATAGCCAAGCTGATACTGGGGGCGCTGGACCCGGACACGGGCAGCATATACCTGGACGGCAACCTCATGACACGCGACCAAAAGTCGCGCCGCATCCTACAAAGGAGCTGCCAGATGGTCCACCAAGACCCCTACGACTCGATAAACCCGCGCATGAAGGTCCGCAGCATAGTCTCCGAGGCTTTGGAGATACACCACATCGGCGACGCCCGCTCCCGGGAGATGCGCGTAAGCCAGGCGCTGCGGGACGTAAAGCTAGACCCCGATGACATGATGCACAAGTATCCCCACATGCTGTCCGGCGGCCAGAGGCAGAGGGTGGTTCTGGCCAGGGCCTTGGCCGTGAAGCCCCGCATCATAATTGCCGACGAGCCCGTATCCATGCTGGACGTATCCATTCGGGCCGAGATGCTGGAGCTGATGCGGGATCTGCAACAAACACACGGAATATCGTTCATCTACATAACGCATGACTTGGCCACGGCCCGGCACTTTGGAATGGATATGGCCATACTGTACCGGGGGGCCATAGTGGAGAAGGGCGAGATAAACGACGTGCTGGACCATCCGCAACACCCCTACACGCAGGCACTCATCGGCGCCATATCGGATCCGGATCCCGCCAACCGGTTCCGGAAGAAGGCGCTGGTGGACTGGGAGACCATCTAGCGCGCCGCCGGCCGCAGGCGGCGGTCCCGGTACGAGACCACATGGGTGAGGCCCTTCTTGGGATACACCCCGTATATGAGCCCGGCCTTCTGGACCACCGACTCCTTCAGGGACACCATGATGAACTGGTTGTCCCGGGCGCGCTCCTCCAGGATTCCGGCCAGCCTCTCGGAGTTGGGGGCGTCCAGGTGGGCATCCACCTCATCGAACAGGTAGAACGGGGAGGGCTTGAGCTTTTGTAGCGCCAGTACGAACACGACGGCTGCCAGCGTCTTCTCACCACCGCTGATGGACGCCGACGTCCTCTTGGACTTGCCGGGGAACTGCACCATGTACCGTATGCCCGAGCCGAAGACGTCATCCTCATCCTCCAGCTCCAGCCATGCGCTGCCACCCGACATCCGGTCGAATATGGAGCGTATCTCCTTATCCACGGTGTCGAACGCGTCCAAGTAGGTCTGCCGCTTGTCCCGCTCCACCTCCTCTATGAACCCGACGATGCGGTTGCGTTCCTCCTCCAGCGAGTTTTTGCGTTCGGACATGGAACGGTACTCAGAGGTGACCCGGGCGTACGCCGCCGGGGCGTTGGCGTTGAGGGGGGGCAGCGATTTCATCTCGTGCCTCAGGGCGGTTATGAACGGGGCCGGGTCCGTGTCCAGTGGAAGGCCGGGATCCGGCCGCGGCGGCAGCGATTCGGCGATGTTGGAGGTAGCGGCGCGGCAGTCCGCCAAGTCCCGCACCAGGGAGTCGTGGCGCCTCTGCATCTGGGACCCCTCTCCGGCCAGCGCCCTCTCCTGTTTCCGCAGCCCGGCCAGTGCACTGTCGCAAGAGCGTTGCCGCGAGGCCGATTTACTGGAGGTCTCCATCATCTGCTGCTGGGTTTGGCGCAGGGCCGCTAGTCCGTCCCGGGCGGCTCCGATGGTATCGCGGAGCAGCGGCACCGACGAGAGGGCGTCATGGCGCTCTGCCATGGCAGTAAGCTGCTCTGATGCCAGATTCGAGGCCCGACGCAGCAGCCGGTCCCCGGCCGAGACCGCTCCGGACCACTCCGCCCGCATCCTGGCCAGTTCGGTGTTGGTCTGTGTCTGGAGCTTCTCGAACTCGCCCTTCTGTATATTCAGCGACTCCAGGCTGGAGGCTATCTGGTCGGAGTCTGTCGGCAGGCGTGCCTCCTCGGCGGATATCAGCGATTTTACACGCTCCACCAAGCGGTCCAGAATGTGGCGGCGGCGCTCCATCTGCGGCAGATCCAGGTCGTACGCGGCCAGCCGGGTGCGCAGTGACTCCAAGGTGTGGCGCGTGGCAGCGGACCTGGACTCCGCGTCGGCGAGGGTCTGGGCAGCGGCTGCCAGCTCGGCGCGCAGCCCAGCCGACGTCTCGGACTCCAGGCGCAGCCTCGCATCGTTGTCGCGCAGCCTGGTTGAGTGGTGGGTGTGCATCCGCTCCAGCAGCGAGACTGAGTTTTGCAGTCCGCCGATCTCGGCGGACATGGAGATTATCTTGGTCAGGTTGGAGATGCGGGAGCCGAGGTCCAGCGTGGCCGCCCTGCCCGGCTCCACGCAGAGGCCGCTCCTGGTGACGGCGCGCAGTCCGGTGGCGGCATGGCGGCGGGCCGACTCCTCAGATTCGGCCAGGACGGTCCCGCCGAATATGAGCTCGCGGAGTGGCACAAACTCACTGCCGCATGATATGTGTTCGGAGAGCCGCCCGGTCGCCGGGCGCGTCGTCGGTATGGAGCGCAATGGTATTATGCGCAGGCGTGGCAGCCCCATGGAGACTGCCGCCTCGGAGATGGCGGCCATCGCCTCCATGTCCTCCACCACCAGAGCCTTCAGCCAGTCGGAGCCGGCGGCCATGACGGCTCGATCCATACCCTCGGGCCAGGACAGCAGTTCGTACGCCAGCCCCAAGACGCCCAGGCCGGGCGCGTCGTTCCGCAGGCGGCCTATGGAATAGTCCTCGTGCATCACCTTCCGGACCAGCCGCAGCTTGGAGTCATATCTGGCGGCGGCCTGCCCGGCGCGCCGTATGAGATCTTCCATCTCGGCCGCCTCCGATGAGAGGCGGGCGCGCTCATCCTCCAGGCGCGCGATGCTCCCGTCGACCGAGTCTGCCCGGCCGGTGTGGCGGTCTATCCACGATGCCAGGCGCCTCTCGTTCACGTCCGACTCGGCCAGGCCCGCCTCCAGTCTGCCCAGCCGCCGCCGGTCCGAGACGGCCTGCCGGGCGGCGCTCTCCATCCACGTCTTCACCTCCATCAGGCGGCGCTCGTGCCCGGCCAGCGTACTGCGGAACAGCCGGAGCGTGCCCTCGGATTGTGCCCGCCGGGCGGCGGCCTCCGACTGCCGTCCCAGCACCTCCCGGCGCCTCTCGTTTATACTGCCCAGCGCCTCGGTTGCCCGGCCGGCCTGCACCTGCGCCTCCGCCAGGCGGGCGCGCAGGCCCGATGCGCTGCGGCGGTTTCTTGCGCGCGACACCGCCACATCAGTCAGATCCGCCCGGATCTCGGCCAGGCGCGCCTCGGCGCGGGATGCCTGCCCCTCGGCCGCCTTGAGCTCGGACTTGGCGTTCTGTGACTTTGTGTACATCCGGTCGATCTCCCCCTCTATGCGGGTGCGCTCGGCGTCGTGGGTGCTGGCTTCGGCCAGTATGTCCCGCTTTTGGGCCTCGACAGATTCCATCTTGCGCCGCACCGCCCCCAGTTCCGCGGCGTTCTTTTCCATCTCCGTGTCTGAGTTCCCCATCTTGGACTCCAAATCCCCCATCCTGCGGCGCAGTACGGCCAGTTCCCGCAGCCGCCGTATGGTCTCGTACCGCTCCAGGTCCCGTTCCAGTATGTCTCGGCGCACCATGTGGTTGCGCTCCTCCTCCATCTCGATTATACGCGTCCGCACGTCGCCCATCTTGGCCAGCGCCACCTCCAGCCGTCCATCGGCCTGCTCCAGCTGCCGGGAGGCCAGCTCCTTCTTCTCGTCAAAGTAGGATAGTCCGACCAGCTCCTCTATGGCCCCCCGCTTCTCCTCGGCGCTGAACTCCGATATGCGGGTGACGGTCCCCTGCTGCACGTGGTTGAGCCTGCCCAGCCCGGCATTGGCCACCTCCAGCACGTCCCGGATGCGGCCCCGGGTGCCCTTCTTCTTGTTGATATAGTAGGCGCTCTCGCCGGTCCCGCCCATCACCCGGGTTATCTCCACCCTGTCGTCGTCCACCGGGATGGACCGGTCCCGGTTGTCCAAGTGTATGCTGACCCGGGCCACCCTGGTGCCTGCCCGGGATCCCTCCACGTCGTTTATCACGGACTTTAGGGTGTCCACGCGGAGGATGGTTGGGCTCTTCTCCCCCAAGGCGAATGCGATCGCATCCAGTATGGTACTCTTGCCCGAGCCGTTGGGCCCCGATATGGAGACCAGTCCCGGGGCCAGCTTCACGGTGGTGTTCCTAAACCCGAATGACTTGAACCCGTATATCTCGACCTTCTCTATGTGCACCATTCCCCAGCAGGGTGTATCAGCCCCTGACTATATTTGGTGCGCGGTCAGATTTTTTTGCCGCGTTCCGGAACGGATCATACACCGGATGCCACGAACCGCTCGCAGGCCGCCTTGGCGTCGGGATCCGACATCTGCTCCATGGGGTGCTTCATGAGGTAGGCGCTGGCCGGTATGACGGGGCCACCCTCCCCCCGATCCAGGGCTATCTTGGCCAGCCGTATCGCGTCTATCACTATTCCGGCGGAGTTGGCCTTGTCGTCCACCTCCAGGCGCACCTCCATGTTGTAGGGTATGTTAGCCCACTGCCGGCCCTCTATCCTCATGAACATCAGCTTGGTGTTCCCCAGAAATGGTATGAAGTCGGAGGGCCCCACGTAGATGTCATCGTCGTCCAGCCGCTCGTCCAGCTGGCTCTGCACGCTCTCGGTCTTGGAGATCTTCTTGGAGACCAGCCTCTCCTGCTCCTTCATGTTCAGAAAGTCGGTGTTGCCTCCCACGTTGATCTGGTATGTCTTGGTTATACGGGTGCCCCGGTCGTTGCAGAGGCGCGCCAGGGTGCGGTGGACTATGGTGGCCCCCACCTGCCCCTTGATGTCGTCGCCTATTACGGGCACCCCCTTCTGTCGGAACCGTTCCGCCCATATCTCGTCGGACGCTATGAACGAGGGTATGCAGTTCACGAATGCCGTGCCCGTGTCCAGGCAGACCTGTGCCCAGAACTTGGTGGCCTCCTCGGAGCCCACAGGCAGGTACGAGACCAGCACCTGGGTTCCCGTCTCTTGTATGGTATGGATTATCTCCCCGCGGAGCTGCTCGGCGGTCTTTGTGGAACGCACGGGCTTGATGCGGTTTGCCACCCATATGCCCACCCCGTCCAGAGCGGGGCTCTCATGCACCAGCGCCCCGGTCTTCGGCATGGTGTCGGCGGGTATCCAGTCCACCATGTTGGGATGCGCGTATATCGCCTCGTTGATGGTACGCCCCACCTTGTTCTCCCCCACGTCGAACCCGCACACAAAATCGATGTCGTGTATGCCGTACCCGGCCAAGCGATCGTGTATTATGCCGATGACGGCCTGCCCGGGATTGCGCCTGTAGTACTCGATGCCCTGTATGAGGCCCGAGAAGCAGTTACCTATGCCCACCAGACCCACTCGTATCCGTCCAGACAACCGCGCCCGGTGCGGCCGACCGCTTAATAGGTTTAAGCAGCCCATGTAGAAGGGGCCATATCAAGGCCGGCACGTGTCGCTGCCCCCCTCCGGGGGGTTGTCCAACATTCTAGGAATCCAGCGGCCTGACAAAAATACAAAAAACGTCCGTACTATTATAAACTATGAGAGCATTTCATTCTTCGGTACGCTTAAAGATCGTGGCAGCGCATACCACACAATGGCAAAGAAGACCAACCTAAAGAGAAGAAGCAAAGAGTACAAGAAGGACGGCTACTACAAGGACTACGAGGAGAGGCGGAAGAATGCGGGCAAGAACGCCCGGATAAAGTACAAGAATGTGCGAAGGCAGGTCAAGAAATTCGTCAGGAAGAATACGGAATATGGCAACCGGACAAGATTCCTGATGGTGATGCTGGTGATGGCGCGCTACAACCTCTCATATCGCGGCATGGTTGAAGAGCTGGACTGGAACAAGATGCAGCGCAGGAGGCTGGGCTTTTCACGCACCCCGTCCAAATCGTGCCTGTGGTGGAACAGAAACCAGCTTCCCACAAACCTCCTTGACGAGCTGCTGGCGTTCACGGCCGGCGCCGGCGCATCGGGTACGCTGCTGGCCGACTCGTCGTCGTACACCTACAACAGATACGAGTGGAGGGAGACTGCAAAAGGCGCCGGGTGGGTGCGCAGCACGATAAAACACCACGTGCTGCTGACCCTTGACGGTTGCGTGGCGTCGTCGGCGGTGACCGACGGCAGCCGGGACGACTCCCCCATGCTGCTGAAGCTTACCGGGACCATACCGGCGGGATCTGGATACCTGCTGGCAGACCGCAAGTACTGCTGTATGGAGAACTGTCAGGAGGCCCTCCGCATGGGCAGGCTGCCCTGCATGAGACCACCTAAACACCACGCCGGGGGCGGTTTCAGCGCATGGGCCCGCATGATCCGATGGGAGAAGGAAAATCCCGGCAGGTTTTACCGCAAGTTCGGCATGCGCAACTTGGTCGAGAGTGGATTCTCGTCGCTCAAGAATGCATTCCGCGACTCCATCCGGGCCGTCACGCCACGGATGCAGGTACGCGAGCTGGCACTACGCAGCATAGCCCACAACATCTGCCACTAGGGAATGGGAAGATCTCCCCCCTGGTGTGTGGGGGAGGCTGCGCACCGCATGTCATATGCGGCCAAAATGGCGCCAAGCCCGGCAAATCAGGCGTCAGGACAGGCCGAAACGTATCCCAATACGGCCCATCGGGGGAAAATAGGACGCTGTCTGGGCATCTGTGGGTGAATTTTAGCCTGCTTGTGGGCAGTCTGAGGATGCTGTTGGACAACCCCCCCCCCCCTCCGGCGCCCGTTTATTAGTGGGTTGGGGGAACGGCAGGTCAATGGGACTGGTATCGAAAGGCGCCGGCTGCAACGTGGACGGGTGTGACGGCAAGGGCGTCCGCTCCATAAACACCACAAAGGTGGAGGGCGCCGGACTGCGGGTGAGCGGGAGCGGCAAAAAGTCCGTCCTGTGCAGAGACCACTACAAGGAGTACAAGAAGGAGACCAAGGACGACAGGGACTTGGAGCGCGCCCGATGGTCCTAGGTGCTGCGCAGCCAGTCTGACTTCAGCCGGTCATAGTACTCCTGTAGGTGGTCGTATATGCGCCGCGACGGGCGGGGGGCATGGTTGCTTATGGCATATATGGCCAGTATCGGGAAGGCGATGGTGGTGTCCACGTACACGGTGACCATCCCCCGGTGGGCATCCTGTATCTTGCCCCAGCTCTTGCCCTCTTGGAGCGTGGCGCCGGAGAGTCCGCCCGTGTCGGGGCGCGCGTCGGTTATCTGTATGATGTTGTCCTGCCCTCCGTCGGAGCGGAGTAGTATCTGGTCCAGGAGCGGCCCGGTCTGCTGGGCCGTGTTCTTGGGAACGCCGCCCCCCAGCTCCAATATGCCCGAGGTCTCCGAGCTGTACACGATGGCCGCCTGTTCCAGTATCTCCCGCACAAAGTCCAGCGAGTATGTCTTGCCCCGGAGGCGGTGGACGGCCAGGTCCAGAGCCAGCGACGAGTCCTTCAGGGTGGATACATACACCGGGACGCCGTGCTCGTAGGCGCTGTTCACGAAGCTTCGCTCTGGGTGCGGGGCGTTCTCTAAGCTCATGCGGCCCATGTGGTGGCAGAACTCGGCAGTGGTGAACGGCCCGGACATGGCGTCCTCAAAGTACCTCTGCACCACTTGGTCCTGCGCCTCTAGAGTGTCGTAGAAACGGATGTAGACGTCCCGGATGCGGACAATCTCGTTCTTGAACAATATGGCGTCGTCGGCGGCGTGGGTACCCTGCTTCACCGGAAGCCCCCAGGCAAAGTGGTCTTCGTGGTAGACGTTGGCGCCCGTGGTTATTATCCAGTCCACGAACCCCCTCTCTATAAGGGAGCGGACCGCACCCCCAAGCCCCACCGGCGAGAGGGCGCCCGATATGGTCAGGCAGATGGTTGCCCCGCTGCGGATCATCTCCAGGTACATCTTGGCGGCCTCGCCCAAGCTCCGGCCGTTGTACCCGGAGGCCGCATACACCTCCACCAAGTCAGATATGGTCATGTCCGGGTCCAGCCGCACGTACGGAATGTCCCGCCCGTCAAAGCCGTGAGGATCCACGGGCAATGCGGCGGCGCGGCTTTCTATAAACGATCGCTCATATTCCGACTCACAGGTATAGTTTCAGCCCTCAACCACACTGTTAAACCGGAAGAGATCTAATCCTGTCATCCCCCCGCATCCCCATACTGCGGTTACGCCGCAATATGGCAGGAACCGGGCACACCAACATTTGTAAAATGAGCGTCCGGCAAAGGCGGATGTCGGCCCGTGGACTGCCGGCCACATACGGCAGCCACACGCCCGCAGTCCGGCATCCCGTACCGCTCCGCCGCAGCGCCGTCCCATCGGCGCACGCATACGGAGGCCGGCACCGCTTTGCCGCATGGTTTGTCACCCATACGCAGTGCAATGCAGCCCCTGGGCAGCCGGCAGCGGATCCTGCTGCGGCGCGGAGGATACGGTGGCCGCGGAAATAACGCGCCGAACGCTCCCGCTCGGTACCTTCCACGCCGGATCCGGCCCCGGAGCCGGTAGATATTTTATGAGCGGGTGGGTCTCGGCGGCCATGGCACCTGACGCAGATGGGGATCTGCTGGAAAGGTTCGAGCGGGAGACGTGGAGCCGCATGCCGCACCAAGACAGCGCGCAGGATAGTGCGATAGTCAACGCCACGCCGCTCGTAGATCTCACCGAGGACATGAGGGAGTGCGCCAAACAGGTGTACGATGCGTCCTTGCCCGACGACCTGAGGGTATGGGGCAAGTTCGACTCTGATCTTCCCACCGGATCCATCAAGGCCAGGCCCGCCGCGTACATAATCCACGACGCCATCAGGTCTGGTTCCCTCAGAAGCGGCCAGATCATAATAGAGGCCACGTCCGGAAACTTCGGCATCGCCCTGGGCGGCATGTCAGATATAGGGCTGAAGGTCATATCGCTGGTATCCAGAAAGCTGCAGGAGGGCGTCTTCGAGGAGTTGAGGAGCGAGAACGTCCACACCATAGATCTCGACATGGACATATGCCCCGCCCCCGGAATGAAGGAGAGTGCCGGCGCCTTGGCGGCGAGGGCCACAGCGGCCAACATCCGGACGCAACTCGCCAAGCTGGGACTTGATCCCGCCGTCTTCGACAAGGCATACCCCCAGATTGAGCCGCTCCTGGCGGCGCAGGACATCATAAACCTGGCAAAGCTGCTGGGGCGCATATACGGCATGTTCTGCCCCGAACAGTACGACAACGAGCTGAACATAGAGTCGCACAGGACCATAACCGCCCCCGAGATGGACCAGCAGCTGCACGAACGTGGCCATTCGCTGGGGGACTATACGGTGCTCTGCACGTTCGGGACCGGCGGCACATCCGGAGGAATAGGCCGCTACATCTACGATGAATATGGGAAGAGGTCCGTCCACGTGGTCTTCCCGCCGGCCGGGCAGGATGTTGCCGGCATTCGCACCAAGGACAAGGCCGACGGACTGGGGCTGTACAGGCCACAGGAGTATGCCGGGGAGCACGAGGTGGACTTTGAGCGGGCGAGGCATCTTTTGAGATTCTTAGCGAAGAGGGGCCGCGACATAGGAGAGAGCAGCGCCCTGGCCTTGTACGCGGCCATGCGGATGGCTAACCGCGAAGGGAGAGGGCGGTTCGTGGTGATGATAGCCGACGGGATCAACAAGTACAGGAAGAGTCTGGAGGCAGCCGCCAGCCCGAACCCACAAATATCCCTGGAGGACGCCGCGTCGGCCACAGATGACTACGACAGGATAATCTGGGTCCACGCCCAGTACACGCCGCGGGAGGCCGGCATAGAACTTATCGCCAGAGCTTTGGGAGTAGACAAGTCCAAGATATCCATACCCAAGGCCAGCACCGTAGGAAGGATGCTGATGACGCAGGAGGTCCCCGAGGAGATCAAGCGTGACCTGCAGGGCGAGAAGGGCAAGTCGCTTCTGGTGTGCATGGCCGGAAACACCTCCCTGATGGCATCCAAGGTTCTGGCCAAGAACGGCATCACGGCGCAGAGCCTCAACGGCGGGATAACCAATCTGCCCGAGAGTATGGGCAGGCACCCCGGCGAGTTCATCCGACCGGCCACCCAGTGACGATACATACCGTACGGACCCCGACCTTTGCGGCCGCGCGATGGCAGCCTGAGATATCGTGACTCCAAACCCTATATTGGAAAGACATTCCCGTACACGTATTGCGCGTGACCGATGTGCCCGACCCCGGCCGCATATCCAGAAGACCCGATGATGTGGTCACCATACTGGAGCGGCCCCACACCCTGCACGGCTCGACCGTATCCAGGATGGAGCTGCGCCTGTACACGGAGGGAGACCCCAGCCGCCCCTATTCCATAATAACCGCGTATCTGGAGATGGACGGCCACAGCATCGAGACCATATACGACGAGGGGTACCGGGGCGACACCCCGCTGCAGGACGCGGCGGCGTTCCTCGTGTCCAGTGTGGGTCCGTCGGGGGCAATACTCCGGGCCAAGGTGGCCCTGGAGGCGGCGCTGGACAGACCGGGTAAGGTTTAATTCGATTGTACGATTTCGCTGCCCCGTGCGCATACTACACCTGCACTGCGACCACGTCGAGTACACCCCCACCAAAAAAGAGATACCCGCCGCCGAGGAGGCAGAGCCGCATACGGTCCGCCTGGAGGAGGTGCTGGTGGCCTTCGTGGCCGTCGAGAAGGGCGACGACGATGCGGTGGCCGCCAGGGCCATAGCCCAGATAAAGTCGGTGATGGAGAGGCTGGGCTGCGGCAGGCTGCTCCTGTACCCGTATGCGCATCTCAGCGCCGACCTTGCCCCGGCGCGGATAGCCCTAGACGTGATGCAGAGTATGTCCGAGCACGCCAAAGACATAGAGTCGCACCGCTCGGCATTCGGCTGGACGAAATCATATGCCATAAAGGTCAAGGGCCACCCGCTGGCCGAGGGCCTCAAGATAATACGGGGCGGTGGCGATGGCGAGGACGAGGGCGAGTCCGAGGCGGTGCGCGCCGAATCCAAGATAGAGTCCCACTGGCACATAATGACACCCGACGGTACCATGACGCCCGTCTCCGAGTTCAACTTTGCGGGGTATGAGGGCCTGGAAGTGCTGGCCAAGTACGAGGCCGCCAAGAAGCGCGGCGAGGACCGGCCTCCTCCCCACGTGGGCCTGATGAAGCGGCTGGCCATAGCAGACTACGAACCGGCCTCCGACCAGGGCAACATGAGATACTACCCCAACGGCCGGCTCATCAAGTCCCTGATAGAGAGGTACGTCACCAAGCAGGTCCGCGAGTACGGCGGGTTCGAGGTGGAGACGCCCATCATGTATGATTCGGACCACCCCAGCATGATAAAGTACTTCAACAGGTTTCCGGCCCGCCAGTACACCATAGACTCGGAGGGAAAGCAGCTCTTCCTGAGGTTTGCGGCCTGCTTCGGGCAGTTCCTGATGGCCAACGACTTCCAGATGTCGTACAGGAACCTGCCATACCGCCTGTACGAGCTCACCCGGTACAGCTTCCGGCGGGAGCAGTCCGGGGAGCTGGTGGGGCTGCGGCGCCTGCGGGCGTTCACCATGCCCGACTGCCACGCGTTCTGCGCCGACATGGAGCAGGCCGTCGCCGAGGCGGGGGTGCGCTTTGACCTCTCCAGAAGCGTGCTGCGCGAACTGGGCATACAAGACCAAGACTACGAGATGGCCGTCCGCTTCACCCGGGACTTTTACGAGGACAACCGGGACGCGGTGGTCGGCCTGGTGGCCAAGCACGGCAAACCCGTCCTGGTGGAGATGTGGAACCAGCGCTTCTTCTATTTCGTGCTGAAGTGGGAGTTCAACTACATAGACACGGCCGGCAAGGCCTCGGCGCTCTCCACAGACCAGATAGACGTGGAGAACGGGAGCCGGTACGGCATACGGTTCGTGGACAGCGCCAACCGCCCGCAGAACCCCATAATACTCCACAACTCGCCCAGCGGGGCCATAGAGCGGGTGATGTACTCGCTGCTGGAGGGGGCCGCCCGGGACTCGAGGCAGGGCCGCAAGCCCTTCTTCCCGCTGTGGCTCTCCCCCACCCAAGTCCGGATAATACCCGTCCACGAGGACGCCAACGAGTACGCCGCCCAGATGGCCGACAGGTTCGCCGGGAGGCTGGTGCGCGCCGACATAGACGAGCGCAACGAGAGCACCGGCAAGAGGGTACGGGAGGCCGAGAAGGAGTGGATACCCTACGTGGTGGTGGTGGGCGGCCGGGAGGCATCCGCCGGGCTGCAGGCGGAGATAACAGTCCGGGACCGGCGGAACGGCGGCATGCTCAAGACCACCCTGGACGGCCTCATATCCAGCATAAAGGGCGAGACGCGGGGAAAACCGTACGCGATGCTGAACCAGCCCCGGCTGCTCTCCAAGAGACCACAGATAATGGTATGAGCCACACCAGACTGTACACCAGCCCGCCCCTGCACCTGTCTGGGGACGGGGAGCCGCGCGCCAGCATACTGGGCGTGCCCTTCGACTCCACCCACTCGTACAGGCCAGGGTGCCGGTTCGCCCCCGACTACATCCGGGGCATGTACGGAAACATCGAGATGTTCCACCCCCGGTTTGGAGTGGACCTGGAGGAGACGGCCATATACGACGCCGGCAACATATCACAGACCGTTGATCCGGCCGAGATGATAAGGATGGTCGGGGCGGTCACCGGCGAGCTGGTCTTGCGGGACGGGATATGCGTCATACTGGGGGGCGAGCACCTGCTGACGCTGGGCTCATACATGGCCCTCCCTCCCGGCACTGCCCTGGTGGTGCTGGACGCCCACTACGACCTGAGGGACTCGTACGCGGGGGCGCGGCTCAGCCACGCCTCGTTCCTGAGACGGATAGCCGACGAGAGGGGGGGCGGCGACATCATACACGTGGGGGCCCGGGCGTGCGCCGCCGAGGAGATGGCACACCTGAGAGAGAGTGGCATACGGACCATATCCGACGAGATGGTGCGGAATGGGGAGGGCCCCGGCGCGCTCTCCGAGTTTCTTGCCGGGTACGGATCCATATACGTCAGCATAGACATGGACGTTCTGGATCCGGCCTTCTGCCCGGGGGTGGGAAACCCCGAAGCCGGCGGCATAACATCCCGGGAGTTGCTGGACATGGTGCGGGTACTGTCCGGCCGGCCGGTGGCGTGCGCCGACATAGTGGAGCTGAACCCACTCTTCGACAACGGGGCGGGCGGCGCGCTGGCCGCCAAGCTGCTCTCCGAGCTGGTGGCCATGGACGCGGCGGGATGATACCATGGTACTGAACCGTCTTCGGGAGAGGCTGTCCCCCCTGCTGGAGCGCATGGGGCGGGCGTTTGCGGCCACAGGCCTCTCGGCCAACTTTTGGACGGGTGTGGGGCTGGCGGTCGCCTTCGCGGCGGCCATAGTGTACGGCAGCTTCCTGGAGTACTCATATATCCTGGGCGGCATACTGCTGCTGGTCTCCGGCTTCTTTGACATGGTAGACGGTCAGGTGGCCCGCGCCACCGGCAGATCGTCCAAACGCGGGGCGTTCCTGGACTCTATGTTCGACAAGATAGCGGAGGTGGCCATCTTTGCCGGGCTGGCCTCGGGTGGCTTGGTGGCCCCCGAGATAGCCCTGCTGGGGATCGGGATGTCGCTCTTGGTGAGCTACGCGCGGGCCAAGGCCGATGCCCTGAACATCCAGATACGGGGGGTCGGCGTGGGCGAGAGGGCCGAGCGGCTGCTCATCATAGCCATAGTGGGCATGATACCGGGCATGATGCCCTTTGCGGTGCTGGCAGTGGTGGTCATATCGGCCATAACGGTGGCGCAGCGCATGCGGTATGTGTACGGGCGGCTGGACTAAGACCGCATTCCCGCAAGACCACACGCGTAGTGTAACACAGAGTGATGCTTCACAGGGCGCATCAGCCGATATAACGGGCCGCCGCCTACCGAAGGCGGCCGCGCTTGCGGCGGTTGTCGGCAGAGCGTATCTTGAGGATCTTGAAGTGGATGGCGCAGGATATGCAGTACCATTTGAGAACCGTGGGGGCTGCTATGTATGCACCTTGGGAACGGAGCTCCTTGGCCAGGGTGTGCTCCACCAGATTCAGCCTGGAGGTCACCTTCTTGGCCTTGTCCTTGGGCACGGTCTGCCCGCAGTTGGTGCACTGCACCACGCCGGTGGAGCCCTTGCCGCCCTTGGTGCGGCCCCGGCTTGCGCGTTTCAGTGGCATGGCACCTCCTCCACACGCCTCCTTATATGTTAATTAGTCAGGCGCGGCCAATCGGCCGAACATCCGCAATCTACAAGCCTGGAATCCACGTCGCGCCCGCCAGACTGCCCGGCGCCATATGGCGCAGACAGGCAACTTATACCAACCATTGCTACATTGCGCCGGAGCCGGCGCCGCAGGTAAACTTAAATACAAATGGTTGCCCGTGCACACCATGTCAGACGTAACAGATGGATGGCCCGTATGGATACCCTTGATTGTGGGCTTGGCGCCCGGCTTGGTGTATTGGCTGGCGATCACCGCCCGAAGGTCAAAGTAGTTCGGGGTGGATTTTTTCTTATTTGAAGAGAGGGGATCAACCCCTCTAATTTGTCCGATCTCCGCAACATCAGATGACGGATCCGGCTGATTTCAGTTAATATATGGCCGCCGATCTCCCCCGCACTGTGGTCTCCGAGTCATACTACTTTGGGCATGCATTCTACAAGGTGGACCCCAAGTGGAGGTGGCTGGCCGACATGGGCAAGTCCGAGTCCGCCAACGAAGTAAAGCAGGTGCTGGAGCAGACCGGAGTCCGGTTCAGGACGTACTCCACGCTGGGGCTGCGCGCCGAGGCCGATTTTATGGTGTGGGTCGGCTCCCCAAACATATCGGACATACAGATTTTATGGTGTGGGTCGGCTCCCCAAACATATGACATACAGAAGGTCCCGGCTCTACTCCACCGTATTCGGCAAGTACATCACGCCCTCGCTCAACTACGTATCCCGCACCCGGCCGTCGGCATACTCTGCCGGAGAGAGGACGCCCTCGTTTCTGACCGACGATACCCCCAAGAGATATGCGGTGGTGTACCCGTTCACCAAGACCCGCGAGTGGTACCTGCTTCCCGAGGAGCGGAGGCGCCAGATGATGGACGAGCACATAGCCGTCAGCCGCCGCCATCCCGATATATTGCTGAATACCACCTACTCGTTCGGGCTGGACGACCACGATTTCATGCTGGCTTTTGAGACCGACGATCTGGCCGACTTTCAAGATCTTATAATGGAGCTGCGCGCCACCGGTGTCTCGGCATACGTAAAGTCGGACACACCCATGATGGTATGCGTCAAAAGGGATATTATTCCCATGATTGCCAGCCTGGGCTGAACATGGCGGTTATGCTCAAGGAGTGGTCATCGGTGGTGGGCGCCTTGGAGTCCGGCGAGCAGAGCGTCCTGCTGCGGAAGGGTGGCATACTGGAGACCGCTTCGGGGTTCCGCATCGAGGCGCGGCGCTTCTGGCTATATCCCACTTGGGAGCACCAGACTCCCGGCAACGTCCGGGAGGGGTTCCGGCGGCACCTGGAGCGGGAGCGGCCTCCGCGCGGTACCAATACCATAACCTCATACGCCGAGATTGCGGAGGAGGCCGACGTAGAATCGACCGACGCCGTACGGAGCTTGGAGCCGTTCCACATATGGAGCCGGGAGTACGTGGAGGCGCGGCGGAACTGGGAACCGCAGAGGCCGCTCAAGGCCGTCCTCCTGAGAGTGTTCCGTACACCCCCCACGTCCATACCCGTGCTGGCGGAGTACTCGGGATGCAAGTCATGGCTGGATCTGGACCGAGAGGCCGGTGGGGGCAGTCCGGTGCTGGACGACACCCAGGCCGCCGACATCACAGAGCGGTTCAGGAGTATCACATCATGAAATACCGCCGGCTGGGCAGGAGTGGTATAAGGGTCTCGGAGATCGGGTTCGGGGCATGGACCATAGCCCTGGATTGGTGGGGCAGACGTATAGACGAGGAGGAGGCCGTAAGGATGCTCAGGCGGGCGTACGACGTTGGCATCACCCTGTTCGAGACGGCCGACATGTATGGGAAGGGCAAGAGCGAGAGGCTCATAGGCAAGGCGCTGGGTGGCGTCCGGGACGACATAGTGATATCCACCAAATACGGGTACGACTATTCCAGTGTAGAGCAGGTGGGCCACGCCGAGCTCCCCCAGCGCTTTGATCCCCGGTTTACCCAGAGGGCGCTGGAGATGTCGCTGGAGAGACTGGGAACTGACCGGGTGGACGTGTATGGCCTGCACAACCCCAAGATGCGCCACATCCGCGACGAGGAGTCCTTCGGGTTTCTGAACGGCCTCATACGCGAGGGAAAGGTGGGCGCCCTACAGGTTGCCCTGGGCCCGGCCATAGGCTGGCTGGACGAGGGGCTGGAGGCCATGTCCCGGGACGGCGTCACCGCCGTGCAGACCGTCTACAACATACTGGAGCAGACGCCCGGCAACGCCCTGATGGAGAGGGCCGCAGAGAGGGACGTATCCGTATTGGTGCGCGTGCCGGATGCCTCGGGCATACTGACCGGCAAGATCACCGCCGACACCAAGATACCCAAGAATGATCACCGCCGGGACCGCAAGGCCGAGTGGCGCGCAGAAGCCCTCAAGAAGGTGGAGCAGCTGCGCCCCGTAGCGGAGAGGAACGACCTCAGTATGTCGGAGCTGGCCATCAAGTTCATACTCTCCCAAAGGGCGGTGGGCTCGGTGGTTCCCACCGTGGTAGACACACACGAGATCGAATCGTTCGCGCAGATGTCCGACGACCGCGCCCTGCCGGCCTCCGACATAGACGAGATACTGGAGATATACTCGTCGTGGCCCCCGTACAAGCTAAAGTCATCGGCGGCCTGATCGCGCTATTCTCCGGGAGCGGGACGGCAACGGGGGAGCCAACATACTGTTTCGCACTATAACGGCGCTTGTGGAGTGCACCAGCCGCACTGGGTCGACGCGCAACGCCACTCTGCCGGCCATCATGTCACTGCTGCGCGAGGTAGGCGCCGACCTCCGTATCACGGCACTCCGGAGATCCACACTATCCAACGTCTTGCGGACGTTAGAGGGCCGCAGTGCAGGCGCCGAATGGCTCCTGCCGAGGGCGCACAAACCGGGGCGCCGAAATCCCACCAGCGGCGAGCCGGTGGGTGGACCCGGGGTGGACGGTGCCGGCCAAAACGGGCCGGGCCGCCCAATGCTGCCAAGTTATGCGATTACACACAATCTGCAAGTGATTAAATATCCAAGTCGGGAATGTGTGAAGATGGACGGGCGCAAGACCGCCGGAATCCTGATCTTTGTGCTGTGCATAGGCGGCTTCTTCGCGTACGCGTACCTCCTGATGCTCTCGGAGTGGAGCCCCATAGTCATGCAGCTCTCCATGCTGATGATCGTGGGAGCCGTCCTAGGTGTGATAGCCTGGATAGGATACACGATGGCCACCACCCGTCACTCGCCGGCGTCCATAACCGACGCGTAAGCCTCACTTGGATATGCACACATCGGCCACCGTCTGGTAGTATCTGGGCCCGACGGCCCGGACCAGCCGGGTACGCAGCACCTCGGTCCGGCATGGAATGGCCCCGGCCGCCTCGACGCCGGCCAGGCCGGCGGCATCCCGCTTGCTGTCGGCGTGTATGTGGGAGTAGTAGTGGATTGTGCCGCCGTCCCTTGTGGCGCGCACCGCCGCGGCGGCGAACTCGGCGGAGCGCTCGGGCAGCGGCATTATGGTGCGGTCGCACTCGCACGGCACCAAATCGCGCGACTCCATGGCATCCCCGGTGATGGCCACCACCTCTCCGACCAGCCTATTGATCCCCACATTCTTGGCGCACAGGGCGGTGGCCTCGGGGTTCGCATCTATGCTGTATACGGTACAGGGGACGTGCCTGGCGGCCTGTATCGAGTACGGGCCGGCGCCGCCGAACATGTTCAGCACAGTATCGTCGGGCTTCACCAGCCCGGCCACCCGAGCCCTCTCTGTGGAGAGGCGCGGCGTGAAGAAGACCCTCTCCACGTCTATCACGAACCGGCAGCCGTTCTCCCTGTACTCGGTTACGGTGCCGCCCTCCCCCGCTATCCTCTCCAGACTCCGGGTGCGATACTCCCCCGAGACGTCCGACACCTGGCAAAACACCCCCCGGACGACCTTGATGTTGGAGAGCAGCGCCTCGCCTATGTCGTGGCGGCGGTCGTACAGGGGTTCGGGTATCCGTATCACGGCTATGTCCCCCATCTGGTCGAACGCCGAGACGGCCATTCCCAGTTCATCGGCTCCCAGCACCCCCGCCAAGGCGCGCCTCAGAAACCGGGCCATTACGAGTAGTAGAACCGGCCCCGGTCCTTCTGTGTCTTGTCCAGCCGGCTGTCGTACTTGTTCACCCGGGGCCGCATGCTCTTCTCGTCCCGGCGGAAGGTGATTCCCAGCGAGCCCAGAAAGCGGTTCATCGCCTCGGGCTTCGGCAGCGGGGCGGTGGCCCGGCCGGCCCTCCCCGGCTCGCCCTCGAATATGGCCATCCGGTCCGAGACCAAGTCCATAAGCTGCAGGTCGTGGTCTATTATGACGGCGGACTTGCCGAACGAGCGGACGAACTTTTGGACGAACTTGGCCACAGCTATGCGGTCCTCCACGTCCAGGAACGCGGAGGGCTCGTCCAGACAGTACAGGTCCGCCTCCCTCAGCAGCGAGGCGGCCACGGCCACCTTCTGGAGCTCGCCGCCGGAGAGGTTCCGCACCCGCTTGTCGTACAGCCTGGGAAGCCGGAGAGGGGCGGCTATGCGCTCCTCGCCCTCGCTGCCCGCAATGTCGCCGCCGGCGGCCCGGCCCAGAACGTCGGCCACCTCTGCGTCCGAGTCCCCCTGCAGGTACTGTGGCTTGTAGGATATCTGCACGTCCGACGACACGCTCCCCGAGTCGGGCTTCTCCACGCCGGCCAGCATCTTCAGGAATGTGGTCTTGCCCAGAGCGTTGGCCCCCATTATGCCCAGAATCTCGCCACGGCGCACGGCGCCCGGCTCCACCGCCAGTGAGAAGTGCTCGTACGACTTGGACATCCGGGGGTACTCGGCCAGCGTCGTCCCGTGGGCAAAGTCGTCGTCCGACGTCGAGGCGGCGAACGTGAACCCCCTGTCGCGGAACCGGACGTTCTCCTGCGGCAGGTACCCGTCCAGAAAGACGTTGATTCCCACCTTGGTGGAGAGTATGCCCGAGACTATCCCGTAGGCCGCCGGCTCCCCGTACAGCACCTCGATGTAGTCGCTCAGAAAGTCCAGCAGGGTGAGGTCGTGCTCGACGACCATCACGCTCCGGCCCATGTCTGCCAGGCCCTGGATGACCCGGGCCACCCCGGCCCTCTGAAAGACGTCGTTGTACGAGGAGGGCTCATCAAAGAAGTAAAAGTCCGCGTCCCTAGAGGCAGCGGCTGCTATGGACAGCCGCTGCAGCTCTCCCCCGCTCAGCTCCCCCAGTGGCCGCTCGGCGGCGGCCTCCAGGTCCAGGTCCCGGATCATCTGCCCCGCTACACCCCGCTCGTCGAACCTCTCCAGCAGCTGGTGCCCCGTTCCCCCGAAGGCGTCGGCCACCCGGTGCACCTGCTGCGGCTTTATGGAGGACCTGATGCGCCCGTCCCGTATCTCCTCAAAGTGCCGTTTCAACTCCGTTCCAGCAAAGTGCCTCATTATGCGGTCCCAGTCGGGCCCGGCCTCATAGTCGCCCAGATTGGGGACCGTGCCGCCCGAGAGTATGTTCACCACGGTGCTCTTGCCCATGCCGTTGCGCCCCAACAGTCCCACCACCTCACCCTTTCTGGGTGTGGGCAGGCGGTAAAGTCGGAACGAGTTGGGCCCGTACTGGTGGATGCGATCGGCCTCCATCTCCGAGGCCAGGTTCACTATGGTGATGGCATCAAACGGGCAGACCTTTACGCATATGCCGCAGCCGTTGCAGATATCCTCGTCTATGCGGGCCTTTCCGGAGTCCTGGTCAAGAACGATACAGTCGGCGCCCGACTTGTTCACAGGGCAGTACTTTATGCATTCCAAGCCGCACTTCCGCGGCTGGCACAGGTCCATATCCAGCACTGCCACCCGGTGGGTCATGGCGTATGGCCAGCCCTCCGGCTTTATACTGTTTTGTGGCCGTCCGGGACGACCGCAGGTTTCTTGCCGCGCACCGGTGCGCCAAGGTCGCCGTACGGCCCCGCCCCCTTTGGGGTATGAATTAGCTCCTCTCTGCGGCAGATCAACAGCCAGACTGCCCTACCCCTTGCCCGTGGTGTGCGAAAATTATGCCCGCCAGCCATCCGACTCCGCCACCATCCCGGAGCGGTCCTCGGTCCTGACTTTGCCGCCTTCTTGGCCAAGAACGCCCTGAGCGGGGTCTTGTAGCCGGCCATACCCAGCGAAGGGTGAAGCCGCCTTTAGCGGCGCCCGATGCGCTCGGGCAGACCCCCGTAGCGTCCCATCGCCCATGGCCCTGTGGAGTCGTTCAGGCTTCCCGCTGGTCCGGGGGCGGTATGGCCTGAGTTTACCGGCTTGATGCATCTTCCCAGAAGATTCTCAAACGCGCCAGGTTTCCACGATCCCTCCGGGTTTCCCCCAAGCATGCCCACAGGACAGGATCCGTTCTCTGGCAGGATGGCGGGAGTCCAAAACCACCTGATCTTCTGTCGCAGGACCACCATTGCACTCCCCGAGACGTCTAGCCAGACAGGACTGTCCTGGTAGCGCACCTCGAAGCATCGTCCAAGAATGTTGTGGGACGGAGGCATCATGCACGGATCCTTCACGGCGTGTAAGTCGGCGTGGTGCATGGAGTGCTTCCGTCCACATAGCACCCGCGTCCGTTACTTTGTTCCGAAGTCTCGGCCAGTCCGCCTCCTTCATGATCCGGCATGCCCGCTGGCAGATTATTCTACCTGCCCTCTGCGGGCTGACCGCTGTGCGGAGCGCGCCAGCCTCTTTTGGCCGACAAGCATCCGGCATCGACCATATCTCCCGCCGGTACGATGGCTGCGGGGCGGGCCCGCCTGAGTGGGCCCTTTGCACTGTCGCATGACGGCATGTCTATGCAGCCTCCTCCAGCGGTCGTGGCGTCCGCTGGTCGATAATCGACGCCGTGAGCCGATACAAAAGAGTCGTCTGGAGAGAGCGCGGAATGCGGGAGGAACCCGCCGCCCTGAACTCGGCCCACAGCCACCGGACGCGTCTGAAATACCACTCTGAGCTCGGCGACCGCGGCCAACGTGCTCCTGCCCCTCTCGAGTTGATTGATGGCGTACAAAGACGGCCTTTGTCATCGGACGCCTTGTCGTCTTTTTTCATCATGGTGGCGCATAATACTTCTGTACGGCCTGCTTGGTGCTAGTGGAACCCAATTGTCACATAATGAAACCCCAGCCCAAAATACAAAACAGTATATAGTTAACCATTTACCGGAGACTGTGGGAACCGCAGACTTTGCAACCGGGCACCTCTGCACCATAATCCCAATCCTTGCTTTTGCCGTAGTGGCGTCGATGTGTTTGGATGCGTACGGGGAGGAATACTGCCCCGAGAGCCACAGGACAGTATCGTTTGAGGCGCCCGAGCGAGTTGGCGCACCCACTGCAACCGGTACTGCGTGCATATGGTACGCCGATGGTTCGGATACGCTCCGCAAACCGGTAATCATTATGGATGGTTTTGATCCTGGAGACATGCGCGATCATACGGGCATACGACAAGTGGCCGGGGAGGACATGCTCGCTATACTTCAAAGCGAGGGATACGATTTGGTGATACTAAACTTTGACATAGGAGCTGGATATATTCAAGATGATGCCCACATACTCCGCGAGCTTCTCAAGTGGGCGGGCGGAGAGTCGGAGGAGGACGCAGTAGTTATTGGAACCAGTTTGGGCGGAGTCGTGTCACGGTACGCGCTGGCACAGATGGAGAATTTGGGGGAGGCGCACAATACCCGCCTCTTCATATCCTTTGACGCTCCGCATTTGGGAGCAGTCATACCTCTAGGAAACCAGTACTTTGTCAAGTACGCCTCGGGATTGAACCCGCTCCTGAAGTACTATCTAGAGAGTCAGATCTACTCGGTGGCAGCCAAGCAGCGGGTCCTGTACCACGAGGCACATTCGCCTGGGACGGCGGGACGTATGGATACAGTCTACAATAAAACAATATACATAAACGGTCCACAGCCCGACCCGCTCTTTAAGGAGTTTCAGACAGAGCTGGATAGCATAGGATGGCCGAAGAATCTGCGCATGGTAGCCATATCGAACGGAGATGGTCATGGCATAAGCCAAGGATTTGAGGAGGGAGGTCAGCTGATAGAGTACGAGTTGCATTCACCCCTCCTAAACATTACGGAAAACACGTACGCAATCCGGAGCGGAGAGGCCGGCTATATCATATTTGAGGGGAAGATAGACCCGGCAGGACCGCCGGACCACCGGTTCAAAGTCTACGTAAAGAATGCCATACCATATGACAACGCGCCTGGCGGATGGAGGGCTACCTCAAAATTGCTCGAGGGTGACGCAGGCTGTCTGTATATTGACAATCAGTGTGCCATAGACTTGGGAAACATCACCGCTAATGTGGAACATGAAAACTATGTACCGACCCACAGTGCGCTGGGAATAGATCTATCGCGCCTAGACAACGATCCATTTGCCAACATAAATGCCGCATACATGAACGATACATCCATAACTCCGTTTGATAAAATATACTATCCCCACGGAAACCAGGAGCACGTCCTGATCACCCCAGAGAACAAAAAGTGGTTCCTGTGTGAGATATTCGCCGATAATCCCGAGGCCTACGAGCGTTATTGTTTGCGTGACGCAACAGCCAGGACGGAACAGCCTTGAGGGGCGTTCGTCCGTCTGCTGAATGTCGGGGTAGGCGGGGACATACACCAAACCGGCGTGCCTGAAAGATATGCGTGTAGGCAGAAACCCGCGTATATCCTCAGGGTCGCCCCCCAGACAGGCACGAGTCATCGCACCATTGTCGTATCCTGAGCGTAAAAACTGAGTGGACACACGGATGTACCCTGCGTGCGCGTTTAAGATCGGTACAAGCACCCTCCGGATTTCACCGGTTTGTCTGGTATGACCCGCATGGTTTGACGCGCTATATGGCCAGATCACACCTGTGATGCTGCAGAAATTGCCAGATCAATACCGCAAGACCCCATCTTGCATGTTTTCTGAATTCATACTGAGCCTAAATGCGCACCTTTCCATCTGGGAAACATATTTAGCAATGGCAGCGTCCGTCGCCGCATGAGGACAGCCGTGGCAGCGCTGCTGGTGGCTATTGCTATTACTCCGGTCGCGGCGCACGCGGCCGAGACCGCCAGCGTCGGCGGCAACACGTTCCTGTTTGTTCCCGGAGAGTCTGTCAGGATCATGGATGTCACCAAGCCCTATGTGCCGCTGCAGGTTGCGGAGATACCCATCCAGTCATGGGAATTCTCACACATACCAATGAACGACGGCGCATACTTGGCAGCGATGGGCGCTGACAACGCCTTGCACATACTGGACGTGACCGTCCCATACAGGCCCGTACCGGTCTCGGTGCTGCCGGAGCCCGTCGGCGAGGCCTCCGCAGACGTCTCGGACGTCGATTGGGCAAGGTCCGGCGAAAGGACTTTTGCGCTCCTGTCCGCCGGCGACACGGTGCATGTGATAGAGATCACAGATCCGCAAAACCCCACACCGGTGGGCGACATCCGGAACGGCGACCCCCGCATCAGTGTCTTGGACGAGACCAGGGACTCCGAACCCTTCTGGATAGGTCAGGAACCGTACGTCTTGGTGGCCGGATCGGATGCCGTGCAGGTGGTGGACTTTGGGACACCGGCCGCGCCGGTGGGCGTATCGGCCATACGGCAGGGCCAATACGGCTTTGCGACGATAGGCAGCCTGCAGGACATAGACGTGGTCGAGGCGGATGGTGGCGTGTACGCCCTGATATTGGGCTCGACCTCGCTCATGGTGGCCGACATAACGGACCCCGCCCATCCCGTACACGTCGACACCATGAGGTACAACAGCCTCTTCGAGGTGGACGTGCTGGAGGCGGATGGCGCCCTGTATGCGCTGATCATGTGCGTGGAAAAGATACACGTCATAGACATTCTGGATCCTGACCGCCCGGTCTTCGTCTCCACGGTTCCGGTCCCCACCGCCGGCGTGGCGGGTATCGCGTCGGAGGGCCGTCACTGGGCCCTGTCCGTGGGAGATTCCATAGCGGCGGTGGACATCACCGATCCTTGGTCGTCGGTACCGGCCTACGTGCGGGAGGAAGGTCCCCCCTACGCGCCGGAGGCCGTGGAGACGGCGGTCATCGGCGGGAAACTGTATTCGCTGACGGCCAGTGTAGCCCGCAGTACCATACAGATAACAGAGATAACCGAGCCGGACAATCCGGTTCCAGTGGCGGCGGTAGTCGGCGGCCAGCACGCCCACGGGTCGATTCACGGCCCGCACGACGTGGCCATCGCCGAGACCGGCGGCAGGACGTATGCGGTGGTACCCAACATATACAGCAACAGCGTGGCGGTTCTGGATGTTACGGATCCCCACTCGCCCAGAATCGCCTCCAGCACGGATCTCCCGGTACTGGCCGCGCCCACCTCGGTTGCGGTGGTGGACATAGGGTCGTCCACCTATGCCGCGGTGACCGGCTTCTACAGCAACGGCATACGGCTTCTGGACATAACGGATCCCCGCTCGCCCAGCTTGGGCGTATTGATACGGGACGGCCAGTACGGCTTTGAGTCCGTGGGGGATCCTCTGAGTGTCGATGCGGTCACCATCGACGGATCCTCCTACATCCTAGTCGCCAGCTACTACGGAAACTCGGTGCAGATAATAGACATCTCAGATCCCGACTCTCCGGTCCCTGCCGCCGCCGTGTTCGACGGTATGGACGGCCACCACCTAGAGGGCGCCCACGACATCAAGGCTGTCCACACAGGAGAGGGCACGTTCGCCGTAGTGTCCACCGCCTACGACAGCGGGATATCCGTCATAGACATAACCAACCCCCGCGCCCCGTCGACAGTATCACATGTCGTAGACGGCCGCGACGGCTTCGACAGCCTCAACACGGTACAGTATCTGGACGCTATAAACCACGGGGACCGCACGCTGGTGGTGGCCACCAGCTACTTTGACAACGCGGTCCAGCTGGTGGACATAACAGACCCGGGCGCGCCCGCCCCGCTCCCCTCAGCGGCGCAGGGTATGGACGGATTCGACTCGCTGATCGGCCCCGCCGGCGTCTCGGCCATTCGCTACGGATCCGGAGCGTATGTGGTGGTGGCCGACTACTTCGGCAACGGCATCCAGGTTGCGGAGATCACCGCCGACGGGGCCCTGAGGGCCGCCTCGACCGTGGCCGCCGGCCTGGACGCGTCCCTACACTTGGCGACCACCACCGGCGTTGGGTCGGCCACCATATCAGGCCGGACGTACGCCCTTACGGCGGTTCCATCGCAGGACGTGGTGCAGATCACCGACATTACGGATCCCCAAGATCCCACCGCGGTGTCCCTGATCCGCGACGGCGAGGATGGCTTTGTGATGGACGGCCCGGTGGGCATAGAGACTGGATTCATATCTGGCCGGCACTATGCGTTCGTAACCGGGCTGGAGAGTGAAAGCGTTCAGGTGGTTGATATTAGCGATCCCGCCATGCCCGAGCCGCTGCACCTTATGCTGGAAGACCGGGGGTGGGTGGTCGAGACGGAGTTTACGTACGTGGACCAGACGCCATATATCATCGCCGGTGTCAGGACCGGCGACACGCTGCATGTCATAGATGTGAGCGAACCCTCCCGGCCGGACATAGTGGCCTCCCTGCCCGACGCGGTGCCCGCTATTCAGGGGCTGGATATCATACATACTGCGGAGGGCGTACTGGTCATAGTATTCAGCTTCGACCACGGCATCATGCACGTAATAGACATCACCGATCCGGCCAACCCGCACCGCATATCCGCCATGGACGGCGAGCACCTGTACTCGGTGACCGATGTGGACGCCATAACCGCAGGAGACAGGACCCTGGCCGTGGCGTCCAGCTACCGGACCGACACTGTCTCGGTGATGGACATAACCGAGCCGCGGGATCCGGTGCTGCTCTCGTCGGTCCAGGGCAGGGACGGTGGGCACTACCTGCACGCCCCGGAGAGCGTCCAGGTAGCAGTCATAGGCGGCGGCATATTCATCGCCACATCCAACGGCAACGACAGCATGCAGCTGACGGACATAACGGATCCGCTCCACCCGGTGGCGGCATCCACCCCCGGCACCCTGTTCGGCCCCACCACGTACGGCGTCACCGACGTCGAGATAGTCTCGGTTGGCTCCGGTACGTACGTGCTGTTCCAGACCATAGACGAGAACGTCACCATGCTTTTGGACGCGACGGACCCCTACAATCCGGTGGCCCTCCCGTCAATACCGCCCCTCCACCACCTGGCATCCTTCCGATAGATGCCCATATCCACGCGGCGGATGAGGCACGCCGTCGCCACCTTAATAAAAGGGGCGCCGGACCATGTGGCCAAGCCGGCCATAGCGCCAGGGCGCGACCCAATCCCATTCCGAACTTGGAAGTCAAACCTGGTGCCGCCGTCGTGCTACTAAGGTGCGAGAGCTCTTGGGAAGCGGCGGTGCTGGCATCTCATGTACACGGCGAGGTACAGCCCGTTACTCATATCCTTATTAATGGAGGCGAGGCGCATACACTCATGCCGGTGGATCCCGTCTGCGGTATAGAACTGGACGAGAAGCTGGCCTTGGTGCACCAGCACAAGGGCAAGACATACTACTTTTGCTGCAACGGCTGCCGCCTCCTATTCACCAAGCCCCGGTGGTGGCGCTAGCTACACCGGGAAGGCGCCGCACATGCGGCAGGACCTCAGGTTAGGGCGCAGGGCGCAGTGGCAGTCCGGACAGACCCGGCCGGCGGCGGGCTCGGGGGGGCCGAAGTGCCGCAGGTACTGCTCATAGTAGTGGAGCGACTCCTTGGTGCGTATGCGTATGCCGTCCCGCTCCAGTATCTCCCCGGCCCGCTCCGCGAACAGCTCATCGGTTATGAGCGACTCCAGCAGGCCCTTCAGGCCGGCCGTCCCGGCCCCGTCCTGCATGGGGGACTTGGGGCGTCGCACGATCACTCGCGGCATCTCCCCCTCAAAGAGGCGGCGCAGTATCAGCTTGCCCGCTTGGGTGCCCCCATACTCTCCGACCAGCTGGCTTGGCGGCAAACTCGAGGCTACCCGCACCACATCCGGGTGTAGGAACGGCGACTCGATCCGCACCCCCAGGCTCTTGCCTATGGCATGTGATGAAAAGCGCATTATGCCGCGGAGGCGATCCAGCTCCGCCCGTAGCGCGGCGGGATCCGTCCTCACCAGAAAGCCGTACCCCGCGAAGAGCTCGTCGGCGCCGTCCCCGGTGGCCAGCGAGGCCATCCCCAGCCTTTTGGCCTCGGAGATGGCCACATACATCACAAGGGCGTTGCGTATCGTCGACTCGCCGAAGCACCCCAGCATGCGGACTGTCTCCGAGACGCCCTCCAGCAGCTCGGCCGTATCCGGCATGGCCACGCTGAGCCTCATGCCCGCGGCGGCAGCGGCCGCCTGGCAGTACGTCAGATCCGTCGCCACAAAGTCCCGGGATATCACCGCTACGGCCGGCAGGCGTCGGTCCCGCAGCATGTGCGCTATTATGGTGCTGTCCAGCCCGCCGGAGAGAGCCACCCCCTCGACGCGGGCCGCCGAGCAGGCCTTTCGCAGCGCATCATGCAGGAGCCGGGCCGGGTCCATGTGGACATCTTGCCTGCCGTTCCGCAAAAAGTGTTCGGACCATCCCCAGGGCCGGATCCACAGCCGGGGGCGAGAGTGCCATGCCATACAGGCCACACATGCCACGCCCGACGCGCCACCGTATATACGGCGACATATCATGGCCGTCGGCATGGACATACCCTCGATATTTGTGGGAGGTACCGGTACTGATGTGGGCAAGACGCACGTGGCGGCCGGGCTGGTCCGGATGCTGCGGGAAATGGACATGAACGTGGGCGTGATGAAGCCCTACTCGGCCGGGCAGCACGACGGGACGGGCATCTCGCTGGATGCCCGCATCCTGGCCGACGCGGCGGGCATACCCCCCACGCCGGAGATAAACCCCCACCACCAAACCCTAGAGGCGCCGCCATATACGGGGAGCGGCGCCGCAGCCCTGCACCCGGCGCGCATGGTGGAGCGGTACCGCCGGCTGGCCGCCGACCGCGATGTCATGGTGGTGGAGGGCATGGGGGGGCTCCTGGTCCCCATCCTGCCTGACTATTTCATGGTGGACCTGGCCCGGGACATGGGTCTGCGCACGCTGGTGGTGGCCGACAACGCCGTGGGGACCATACACCACACCGTCTCGACGCTGCTGGCGTGCCGCCACCGGGGGACGGAGGCGGCCGGGATCGTGCTAAACATGATCCGGGACGGGTACGGCCTGGATCTGCTTCAAGGCATGCTGCGGGGGGTGACCGACACGCCGGTGCTGGCCGCCCTGAGCCGCGCCGGCCAGCCGGGGCACCTGGGCGACGTGGACGCCGAGGCATTGCTGGGAATTCAGAGGACGGCCCGCCCCAGGTAGTACCCGGCCGCCGTCAGGCCCGTGCTCCAGGCGCACGAGCCGATGAACGTGTACGCCAGGAATTTGGGGGTCCCCATGTCCAGTATGCCTGCGGGCACCGAGACCAGCTCCCGCACGCCGGGCACGCAGCGGCCCAGCAGGACGGACTTGTCCCCGTACCGGGCAAACCACCGCTCGGCCTTGGCCATCCTCTTCTCGGATATGCGTATCTTTCCCATGTACCGGAGCAGTCCGGGCCGCCCTATGTACCGGGCCGCCAGGAATATGGCGTACGCCCCCAGGGTGGCCCCGGCGCCGCCGGTGGCTCCCACTGCCGGTATGTGCAGCCAGGACATCCCCGCGTCCAGTATGGCGTATCCGGCCAGGGGGAACACCACCTCGCTGGGGATGGGCGGCACTATGGTCTCCAGCAGGGCGGCCAGAAACACCCCCGGATAGACGTTCTCGGCTATGACGTCCAGCACCGGCTGGATGGCCGACTCGAACCAGGTCATGTCTCGGTGAGGTCGTAGTGCAGATCCTCGTAGCACTCCCGGCAGTAGCCCCGGTACCCGGTGTGGTCGCAGTCATACACCTTGGACACTATGCCGCGGCATTTGTGGCAGGCAGGCATCGAATCAGCTCGATATGGATTTCCATATCTTTATGCCGCCCAGCACTGCTATGCCGGCGCCTATGCCCACCAAGCTCCCGCCCTCGGCGGCGGCCCGGGCCGCGTTCTCGGACATCATGGACAAGGATATGGAGCCTCCTACGACGATGAGTATCCCCGTAGCCAGTATCAGTCCCCCCAACGGCGAGGACCGCTCGCGGCGCGACACGAAGAAAGCGGCCACCGAGAGTATTATCGGGGGCGTCCCGAACGCAATACCCCGGGTCATGCTGTCCAGCGGAATAAAGCCGTCGCCTCCGGCCCCGCCGCCCACGGCCACGTCGGCCCCGTATATGAGCAGCAGCGCAAGCGCTATGCCAGCCAGGACATATGATACGGACAGGGCCATCGGCGGTATTCTCCACGGTTTACTAATAAACTTAAGCGGGCGGATCCAAATGGCGCCGCACGCCGGGCGGCAGACATATGGCGGGCCTATACGGGCGTCACGACCAGCCGGTCCCGGACAGAGTCCAGCATGCCCAGCAGCGTGCCGGTATCGGCCCCCGTCAGGTTGACGTGGCCCAGCTTGCGCAGTGGTTTGGAGGTCGCCTTGCCGTACATCTTGAGGTGCATGTCGGGGTGGGACACACTGGGGGGCGCGTACGGACCTGTATAGCCGGGCGGCCCCAGTATGTTGTACATGACCGCCGGCCCGTACAGTTCGGTGCTTCCCAGCTCCATGCCCATAACGGCCCGGATGTGCTGCTGGAACTGGGTGGTGCGGGCGGACTGCAGGGTGTGGTGTCCGGAGTTATGCACCCGGGGGGCTATCTCGTTTATGAGTACCGTATGGTCGGGCAGCACGAACATCTCTATGCCGAATACGCCGGCCCCCTGCAGCACCCGGACCGTCTCCAGCGCTATCTCCTCGGCCCGGGCGGCAGTCCCCGCATCAATGCGGGCCGGCGATACGGTCTGCCGCAGTATGTTCTCGTGGTGCGCGTTCTCGACGGCCGGATAGGTGGCCGTCTGCCCGGCCGTGTTCCGCGCCACTATGACGGATATCTCCATGACGTATGGCACGAACCTCTCCAGCATCAGGGGCGCGCCTCCAAAGTACTCGACGGCGGCCTCGGCCACGTCTATGGACTCCACCACGCGGTTGCCCCGGCCGTCGTACCCGCCGGTACGCGCCTTGAGCAGGGCAGGACACCCGAACCTCGCCAGCCCGTCCCGGAGATGATCCAGCGAGTCCACCCTGACAAAATCGGGGACCGGGAGGCCGTGCTCTTTCAGGAACGATTTCTGTAGCAGCTTGTCCTGGATGGTGCGGAGCGTGCCCGGGGACGGGTTTATCTCCACCGAGCCTGACAGCAACTCCAGGACGGCGCTGTCCCCCGACTCGATCTCGTACGTTATGACGTCGGAGGCCTCGGCCAGCCTTCGGATGGCGTCGGCGTCCCCGAACCCGGCGGTTATCTGCCTGGCCCCCACCTGCGCGGCGGGGCAGCCGGGCACGGGATCCAGCACAGTCACGCCGGAGACCTGGGGCATCTCCGAGGCGGCCTCTGCCAGCATCATGCCCAGCTGCCCGCCCCCTATTATCCCCAGCCTTTTGGCCACGGGACGGCTCCAAACCGGCCGCTCAAATAAACAATACGGAGCCGGGGGCGCGAGCCCCGCGCGGCCCTCCGATACCATTAATAGAATGGCGCCCGCCGTCCGTGTCATGCCCGAGGGGAAGCCGCTGGTGGGGATAACGATGGGGTCCTCGTCGGATGCCCGGATAATGCGGGGGGCCGCCGAGGCTCTGGACGCCTTCGGCATACCCCACGAGGACAGCATAGTCTCGGCGCACCGCACACCCTCCCGGCTGGCCGAGTACGCCCGCCACGCCGAAGAGTCCGGGTTCCGGGTTATAATAGCCGGGGCGGGCGGAGCCGCCCACCTGCCCGGCATGCTGGCCTCATACACCACCATACCCGTGGTGGGGGTCCCCATACTGGTGTACACGGACAAGGGGCCGGCGGGACGCTCCTCGGCGTTCGGTGGCCTGGACGCTCTGCTCTCAATATCCGAGATGCCCTCCGGCTCGCCGGTGGGGACCATGGGCATCAACAAGGCAAGGAGCGCCGGGATATATGCGGCCATGATACTGGCCAACGAGTTTGACCACATCCGCGAGTCCCTGCGGCGGTACAAGCATGAGCGCCATGAGGCGGTGGTCCGCGAGTCTGACGAGATGGTCAGGACCGGCCTGGGCAGTTCCGGCGCGCCGTGAGGCGGCGCGGGTCGCGGATCTTTATATCAAGCTGCCCACCTCCCGCATGCGGTGAACGAGGCAGAGGCGCTTTTGGTGCGCCAGTTGGTCCGGGATCTGAGCTGCGAGAACGCGGCGGTGGTAGTGGAAGGCAAGCGCGACGCGGCCGCCCTGACCGGTCTGGGATTCGGCGGCATGCTGATGCAGTTCCACAGGTACGGGGGGTTTGCCAGGTTCGCCGACGCGGCTGTCCGACACCCCCGGATCATACTTCTCTTCGACTACGACCGGAAGGGCCGCTACATGACGTTCCGCTTGTCGCGGCTGCTGCAGAGGCGCACCGTGGTGGACTTGACGTACCGCCGGCGGCTATCTAGAATAACCCGTGGGAGGGTGCGGTTCGTGGAGGAGCTGCTCCGGTACCGGAATGCAGACCTGTACGCGGGCATCCCGGCGTGAGGCTGGGCGCGCCGCCCAGGCCGGATCGGGGCCCGGCGCGCTCCCGTACGTGATGGAGTATTATGTGTAGAGGGGTGCCGAATCGTGATTGGATCTATGGCCGGGCGGTTTAATCTTCGCGACTTGGAATGAGGTATTGAATTGGTGACTGGGTGTTCAACATGTGGTCTGAAAAAAGAATGGCCAGGCCACCGGTCGCATGACCGAGCTGCGGTCTGAATGAGGATCTGGAATAACAGAGATGTAAACTGTCGAGATGGATGGATACGACATAGGCTGTCAAAAACGAAGGTTGTTCAATCTTCCTGACCTGGAGGTGTGTTAAACTCGGGACCTGACGGCCCACCAGACGGGAGTGTAAAGTCGACGCGGATCGGGGCGGGATCTGGACTAACAAGAAGGGGCGTGAGTCACCCTATACTTGTACAGGCGGTTGAACGTCATTGACCCGCCGGCTCCGCCTGCCCCAAAGACGATGATTGCTAGAACACTTTCGGTGAAGGCGGCTGGCCAAGGATGGACCAAGAAGTATGTCAAGACTGCCACAACCATCACTCCAATAGAGATGAACCAGGGCAGCGACAGCAACACAAGGGCTTTGGCGGACACCCCATCCTGAAACGCCTCTTCTATGGGACGAGATCCCGTCCGTGTGTGGTGTTGGATCCCCATCACATTCCTTGGGACAACATCGCCCCAACGGACCCTTACTGCGGCCTTACTGTCATCGTCCGTCGTCATCAGGTTTCAGGTTCCTGTAGAACTGCCTGATGGCATCGGTGGGGATGACGTTGTTGCGACCGGGACGATATGCCTTCTTCCAAGGAGTGCGCTTCTTGTGTGTCATGTCTACCAGATCCCAACCTCTGTACCTTCCATACTCCTTCACCACGCCGTATGCGATGGCAGCCACATCCCGCCCAATAATACTGACCAGCTCTCCCCATCTCTCGGCTACCGCCTTGCTGTCCTCCAAACTGGTTCTGCACATATCCAAGGCTGTTATCGGCTTGTCCCCATAGTCTCTGTATGTCTCGTACACTTCCGGCACGACTGGCCCGTACCTCCACGCCTCCACCTCGTTACGAAATGCCGGGTCTTCCCTTTCCTGCAACGTGAAGCCGTTCACCAAATAACACAGCTTGTTGAGCTGCAACTGGTCCAATTCGATGTCGAGGCCCAGCTTGGCAGTGGCTAGTATGTAGTCTGCAACGTGATTAGCCCCCGGTAGACGAGACACGTCATACCCACCCCAAGTCTTTATATTAAACTTTTTAAAGATTGATTTGATCACGGGTAATTTCAAAAATATAGAATCGCGTGATGGCTAGGCTCGATTGACTCTTGCCACCGCCTGAATGAGAGTCTGAATTCTGTTGGTACCCTCAACGCATATGCCTGCAGCCCTGGCCGGCATGATGTAATAGGATAGTCCCAAGTGGGGGAGAGCAAAGTCGTGATAGACACGAAGCCCGGCCAGTATCGCATAGTCGTCGTTCTTGAGGCCTCACGTGGACCCCTCCGGAGCTGTACCGTATTCCCGTTGAGGGACTCCACCTGGTTGTTGAACAGCCAAGTCACGGGTTTAACACCTCGTTTCAAGTCACAAAGATAGACCAGCCACTCTAGGGCCACATTCCCTTTATCATGAAGGCGTCTACCACCCTCTGGACTGCCACTGCCATGGCCGCCCGCCTCATGTCGACGCCCTTCTCTTGGGACATCTGGTAGGTGGCATCGAATCCCCGGACCAAGTGGTCCTCCATCTTGGAGGCGACCTCGTCGAATGACCAATAGTGGCCCATGTTGTTCTGGACCCACTCGTAGTATGATATGGTGACGCCGCCGGCGTTGGCCAGAATGTCCGGTATGACCGTCACGCCCTTCTCGTACAGTATCGGGTCAGCCTCCGGCAGCGTGGGCCCGTTGGCCGCCTCGCCTATGATGCGGCAGTGGATGTTCTCCGCTATGGGCGCGTCTATCTGATTCTCCAAGGCCCCCGGAATCAGGACATCGCACTCTGCATCCAGCAAGCCCGGTACGTCGGTGGCCTCGCTGCCGGGGAATCCCGCTACGGTGCCGTTCTCCCTCTTCCAATCCTCCAGCTCAGACATCTTCATGCCGTCCGAGCTCAGTATGTTGCCCCTGGAGTCGGATGCCCCTACTATGGTGCACCCCATCCCTTCCAGATACTCGCCGGCAAAGGTGGATGCGTTGCCGAATCCCTGCAGCACCACCTTGGCTCCCTTGAGGTCCATATCCAGTTTCCTAGCAGCCTCCCGGACGCAGTAGGCGGTGCCCAGACCCGTCGCCACGTTGCGCGCCTTGGAGCCGCCAATCTCCAGCGGCTTTCCGGTGATGACCCCCGGCTGGGAGGTCATGTTGTTCAGCTTGCCAAACACGTCCATTATCTGGGCCATCTCGCGGCCGGTGGTGTACACGTCCGGCGCCGGGATGTCCTTTTGGGGGCCTAGAATCTCCGATATCATGAACGCGAACCGCCTCGTCAGCCTCTCCATCTCGCCGTCGCTGAGGTTCTCTGTCTTGGGGTTCACGTAGACGCCGCCCTTTCCGCCGCCCATCGGGACGTCGGCGATGGCCGTCTTCCATGTCATCCACGCGGAGAGCGCCATCACCTCCCTCTCCATGTACTCGGGGCCGCCCTCCGGATTGAAGTAGCGGATCCCCCCCTTGTAGGGACCGCGGTCGTTGTTGTGCTGGCTCCTGAATCCCGTAAAGACGCGGATACTGCCATCGTCCATGCGGACGGGTATCTTTACCCGGAGTATCTTGTTGGGGATGGCCAAGTACTGCCGCAGCCCCTCGTCGGCTATTCCCAGTATGTCGCAGGCATCGTTCAGCTGCTTTGTCGCGTTGTCAAAGGGGTCTGCGCCGGCCATTTGCATGCCTAGGGACGGTCGTGGCTTATTTAAGTATAAACATGATGTGTGTGGAAACCATCTGATCTATACACCACATCGCTCCGCGGTAGTCTTGGACGGCAGGGTTGTCGGATCTGGCCGCCGATCGTTTGTGGTGCAGGCATGCCCGTATGCAGGGCAGGCAGGATTGGGCGCCGGTGTGCCGGGCTATCCCACCGCATGCCGGCAGCTACGACTCCAGCCATTCCATTATGCGGGGATGGCACAGCAGGGCGCTGTGGGCCGCCGAGTCGGTGCCGATGCCGTAGCTTATGGTGGAGTCGCCCACAAAGAAGAGACCTCCTATGTGCGGGAGGGTGTGCGGCATCTTGGAGCGCCAGACCAGGCCCGGCCGCTTGGCTGTCGCCTCCACAAACTGCCACGCTCGCGGCCTCTCCCATATTATGTGGTCTGAGAACCCGGGATATATCCCCTCAATGTCCTGCCGCATCCTGTCGGTCACCTCCCGCACGGCCCCGCCGCTGCCGGCCGTCCTGGCGTCCACCGGGGTCCCGGCGATCATCTGGTGCTCTCCGGGGGGGCACAGGGCAGGGCAGATATTGGATGTCAGAAATACGCCCTTGGCGGCGCCGTCCCCCACCGGGAATACTATGTGGCGTCGATCCAGGCGCCTGTCAAGGGCAAAGTGGACCTCCACTACGGAGGTAGCCTGGTTGAGGTGGTCCATCTCCGAGATCGTCCGCTCTCCCAGCTCCTCGCGCCCCACCAAGTCCGCAGCCTGGTAGGCGGGAGCCGAGACTATCACGCAGTCCGCCCCCACAAAGTTTCCCAGGTCGTCCACCACTCCCCGTGTACGGCTACCAGACACATCCACCCTGCGGACCGGGGTGGAGAGCCGAACCTCGCCTCCGTGGTCCCGAACGTACCCGGCCAGTACTCTACATATCGAGTCATAGCCCCCGCCGGCCGGGTAGGCGAATCTGCTGGTGCCGCCCCGGAAAGGGTTGGCCCGGATTATGGTCCGAACGAACTCCCCCAACGAGACGCGGTCGGGCACGTCCGCAAACGCCAGCATGCATACGGCGTCAAAGAATGCCCGGGTCCGCGGATCCAGTCTTCCGGTCACGTCCGCCAGCGGCCTGTCGTCCAACCTCTCGGCGCTGCCCATGCTGGCGAATGCCATGGGAAGCAGGAGGCGGAGGAGCTTGAGGCGACTCCCGAACGGCACCAAGGAGAGGCCGAGAATCCCGGCTATGCCGGCCGGATATCGGTGGAACCGCCCATGGGAGTGGAACGCTATGTCGGTGACGGCGGCAAGGCGGGTGCGCTTGGCCATCCCCAGAGCGCGCAGCACCCCGTACAGGGCGGACTTTTTGTAGAATGGCATGATGTGAAAGCCGTTGTCCAGGGTATGGTTACGGTAGGTCTCCGAGGCGGTGCGGCCGCCCACTCGGCCGTGCCTCTCCAGCACCGTGACATCCACCCCGCTCCGGGCCAGCAGGGCCGCGGTGCAGAGGCCCCCCACCCCCGCGCCCACTATTACGGCGGACTTCACGGCCTTTATTGCGCGTTTTGGCGTATTTAATTCGGGGATTCCTCGCACCATAGTGCCAAGGAATGATTATTCCGTGGAGTCGTCGCGTAGCAATGGCGCTCGGACGCCGCCCGCAGTTCGGCGGACTGCCGTTTTTCATGGATTGAATTTTTTGCGCTGGAATGCGCGTAATGGCTCGGCCGGATCCAGCAGCCTCCGAGGGTGCGCGGCCAGCCTGTTCGCCGTGGAATGATGCCCGGCCGGAAGATGCTCAACGCCCTTAAATTCACGCTTGGTACGGCATCGCCGGTGTGCTTGTCCCCCCGTTGTCGCATACCCCGGGGACGAGCACTCCTGAGGTCTCCAATGGCATGGTATCTCGTCGACTACTCACCGAATGCGCCTGCCGTGCGCCCCGACGCCCGCCTGCCGCACACCCGGACGTCCAAAACGCCACAAGTGCAACGGCGACCGCCGGCCGGCCACCGCGCCGTCCCGCCTAGCCGGCACATGCGGCTCAGAGAGCGGCGGCCGGGGGGAGCACGCCGGGCCACAGTTATCCGTCCACCCGCATCCTGTCCAGTGCATCGCTGACGCTGGACAGGGACCACCGCAGACGGTCGGCATCCTCCGGCCCGATCTTTCCGTCCCACCCATCCAAGACGACGCGGGCCGCCTCCGCGATGCCGTTGAGCAGCCGATAGTACGGATGGTGCTCGGCGGCCGTATACGACATCTCCTCGATATGGTCCAAGCCGTGGCGCGCCCTGTGCAGGGGCGACGCGTTCGGACCATATACGCACAGTATGTCCGCGTCCGGGTATCTCCCCCACCGGAGTGGCCCTCCACTCCGGCCCAAAGCAGCCTCCACCTTGCGGCATACCACGCCAAAGTCGTCGTTCGCTTCTGCCATTGACAGGGCAGCGCGCACCACGGATATAATCCGTACAACTGGTTTGATGCCCACCGAGGGTGTGTCCCGCTAGCATAAACTCCCCAGGACTTCCCCCGGAGGGTCCACGCCGGTCGTTCCATTGGATGCATCCAGGCGGTCGTCCAGGAGCCGCGCGTCCCCCACGCATAGCGGGTTCTTCGCGCTCCCTTTGGGCCGCCGCCCTTCGCCGACATATGGGAACCATATGGTGGCAGCGCCCAGCAACATATGGACGAGCTGCGGGGCGCCCTGCTCCCAATCCCCGGCCACCCGCCGGCCGGGGTTTCCCTGCAGGGGTTGCCCCGGAACGGCCGCCGGTTCATACGCGGACACGCCGCGGCCAACGATGTTGATGGTCGCCACGTCGTCCCTGTCCACATAATACAAGCATGCGGTGCATGCCTTGGCGCGCCTCCGCACGTTCCACGATCTGCTCCGGTATCCCGGGGCCCACAGCTTGGCGTCGCACGCGGGGCAGTCCGAGCTGGTCCCGGACGGGTCCACGTCGTGCACCGGCAGGCCGTACTTGGCGAACACCTCCCTTGCTATGCGTATGACGGCCCCCTGGCTGAGTCCCATCTTGAGCAGGTCGCGCTGCTCCCCGGGCATGGAACGATTCCGCCTCACGAGCAGCCGGTCGATGGTGGAACGCTCCAGCGCCAGCCCCATGGAACGGTCGGCCAGCGAGTGCATCAGCTTGTACAGCCAGTCGATCTTTTGATGGTAGTACCGCGTGTTTATCCTGTTCCGCTGCGTGCGGTTCACGCGCCAGTCGCGGCGCTTCGACTTGTTCTTGGGCTTGCGGCCCGGGTGCCTGACGTGGCGCGGCATGGAACGCCCACTCCGGGGTCGTTTCTGCCCGGGTTTTCCGCCGGTCACGCTCAGTGTACGGTGCTTTTTGCGGCGCGCCTCCGCATATGCCAGCGCCCCGTTCTTGATGCGTCGTATGCTGCCGTCCGTGCCGGCCACCACGTGCTCGGCCTTGTTGACATCCATCCCCATCATGCCCACGAGCTCGGCCGGCGCGACCGGCCGCGGCTCGTACGCTATGGATACGGTGGTGGATGATACGGTCACCGCCCCGACGCGTACGGCGCCCGCCAGCCTCTCCACCACATACGGGCTGAGCCGGAACTCAGCAACGTGCCTGGACGGAACCACCGGGAACCGCAGCACCACATATGGCGATTCCAGCAGCGGCTGCCTCGGCGCCTCGGACAGCCTGCACCAGAACCCCTGCCATATATGACGCAGGAGCCGGCGCCCTGCCGCAGTACGGGGTTCGTGCACCGTGGGCGGCGCGCGTTGGGGTCGTATCTGCGCCGCTTCGCGTATGAGCGCATTCCAGCCTCGCAGTCGTCGGTCAGGTATGACGCGAAGCTTGCCATGTATTTGCCGTCGCGGTGCTTGAGGGAGCGGTATATGCCGCGGCGGCGCGCGTCGTATCCCTCCAGTACTGCGCTCCGCCCCCTTGTACTGGTCCCGCGCCTTGGGAAAGTCGCGTATGAACTCTGCCCACATGTGGTAGCCCAGGCCGGTCTTGCACTTGGCGTGCTCCAGCGCGGCGGCCAGCACATGGTCCGGGTCATGTTTTGGAGTGGTGCGGGCTCCGGTGATCTCGCGGAACTTGGCGGGGCGGCATACCTTGCCGTGCGACATCGATGCCGCCAGCGTGGGGCCGGACCTGCGCCTCATGATTGTATAGAGTAATGTGCCATTATATTATAGTTTGGTACGTGTTTATATGCGTCATTGTACCAGATTTACCGGGCATGTTTGGCCGCACGCCGATACCATTTCAGGGTATTTACTGGCAGGACACACTCGCCCGCCGACTACCGTTTATAAGAGGACCGCCCAGCCGCCCCATACAATGGCCTCCAAGAACAAGCCGGCGGCTCAGGCACGTTCCAAAGCGCCCAAGCCGTCCAAGGACTCCAAGAAGGACAAGGGACAGGGCCCGCCCAAGGCAGAGATTGTCGTCACGCTCACCGAAAAGCAGGCGGCCAAGCCACTCAAGAGCTCCAAGGTCATCACCGCCCAAGAGCTGGCCAGGCACACCGGCGTAAAGGTCTCGGCCGCCAACGCGTACCTAAGGGAGGCCGCGAGGAGCGGATCCGTAAAGCGGGTCGGCGGCTACAGCGGCCACTGGCTGTATCAGGTAGTCTCCTCGTAGATATCCACCGCATCCCCCGGGCCCACCGTCCTGAGGATGCCCGTATCCCCCTCCATTGTGCCGATGAGGGCCATGGGCTTCTTGGTGGAATACGACCCGGTCACAAAGCATATGCACCGCTGCCCGGGCAGGAACGCCACATCCCCCGCGTGAAACTCGGTGCGCCCCCTCTCCAGCCCCGACTTTATGTCGGTGTTGACATACGTCATGTTGCCCGATACATGGGCGTTTCCCCGTATGGGCAGCGCGTCCAGAATCAGGCGCACCGTACGAGGCGCCAAGTGCCGCTTTAGCCGCAGCCGCACCGTTCGGCCGGAGACTGACAGCACTATCTTCTGGTATGAGAGGGTCCGGTCCCCCAGTATGCGCTCGCGGGACAATCAACTAGTTCCCTGACGCGGCGGCCTGGGCGGCGGCCACCGTGGCTATGGGGATGCGGTGCGGTGAGGCGCTCACATAGTCCACGCCCGCCGCATGGCAGAACCGCACCGAGTCCGGATCCCCCCCGTGCTCCCCGCATATGCCCACCTCCATGCCGGGGCGCGCGCCGCGCCCCTTGGATATGGCCAATGCCATGAGCTCGCCCACCCCGTCGGCGTCCAGCGTCTGGAACGGGTTGCGGGCCAGCAGTCCCTTCTCCACGTACTCGGGGAGGAACTTTCCCTCGGCATCTTCACGGCTGAACGAGTAGGTGGCCTGCGTCAAATCGTTGGTCCCAAAGCTGAAGAACTCGGCCGTCGACGCCAGCCGGTCGGCGGTCACGGCGGCCCGGACCACCTCTATCATGGTCCCGAAGTTGACCGGGACGGGGCGGCCGTTTTTGCGCTCGGCCTCCGAGCGTATATCATCATATATCCTCTTTATGTGGTCCAGCTCCTCAACGCTTCCCACCTGCGGCACCATGATCTGCGGCATGGCCCTGACGCCCCGGCGCGCCAGCGAGGCGGCCGCCTCAAAGACCGCCCTTATCTGCATCTCGTATATCTCCGGGTATGTGACCCCCACGCGCACCCCGCGGTGCCCCATCATCGGGTTCACCTCGGCCAGCTCCCGGGCCCTCGCCAGCACCGGTTTCTGGGCCGCCGCCTCGTCTCCGGGCATCTGCGCTATGCGGCCTGCCAGCTCCTCGGGATTGGGCAGAAACTCGTGCAGTGGGGGATCCAGCAGCCGTATGGTGACCGGATACCCCTCCATGGCCCTGAGTATCTTGGCAAAGTCGCTGCGCTGCAGCCTCTGCAGCTCGGCCAGCCGCGCCCGGCGCTCGGCCCCGTCCCGGGCCATTATCATACGGACGAAGAGCCCTATGCGGTCCTCGGCGTTGAACATGCGCTCGGTGCGGCACAGCCCTATCCCCTCGGCCCCGTACTTTCGGGCCAGCCGGGCGGCCTCCGGGGTGTCGGCGTTGGCGCGTATCCCCAGCCGCTTGCCCTTCCGAGCCCACTCCAGAATGGTCTGGAAGTTTTTGGTCATTCTGGGGCGCACGGTGGGAACCGTGCCCAGATACACGCTGCCCGTGGCACCATCAATGGTTATGTCCTCACCGGAGCGCACCACGCGGTCCCCGGCCGTGCACGTACCGGAGTCGGCGTCTATCCTCAGCTGGGCGCACCCCACTATACAGGGCTTTCCCATCCCCCGGGCGACCACGGCCGCATGGGAGGTCTTTCCGCCCCGGCTGGTAAGTATGCCCACCGACGCAAAGAACGCCGGGACGTCCTCGGGCTTGGTCTCCTCCCGGACCAGTATTACGGACTCTCCGGCCTCGCCCAGCTCCACGGCCTCACGAACGTCGAACACTATGCGGCCGGAGGCGGCCCCCGGCGAGGCGGCTATGCCCCGGGCCAATATATCATGGTCCTTGGAGGCCTTGGCGTCTATGCTGGGGTGGAGCAGCTGCTCCAGCTGCTCGGCCGACAGGCGGGAGACGGCCCGCTCCCTGTCTATGAGCCCCTCAGATACCATCTCCACGGAGGTGCGGATCATGGCCGACGCATTCATCTTGGCGTTTCTGGTCTGCAGCAGGTAGAACCTACCCTGCTCCAGCGTGAACTCGATGTCCTGGGGCTCCCGGAAGTGCTTCTCCAGCGTGCTGCAGGTCTTCTCCAGGGTGTCGTACGCCTCGGGCAGCTCCCGTACCATGCGGGCGACCGGCTTGGGTGTCCGCGTGCCGGCCACCACGTCCTCGCCCTGCGCGTTCACCAAGTAGTCGCCGAACAGCCTGCGGGAGCCGTCCCCCGGATCCCGTGTAAAGATCACGCCCGTGGCCGAGTCCTCGCCCATATTACCAAATACCATAGACACCACGTTGACGGCCGTCCCGTCGGCGATATCGGGGGTGATGCGGTTCTTCTCCCGGTACACCACCGCCCTCTCGCCCATCCAGCTGGCAAAGACGGCTTTCACGGCCAGTTCCAGCTGCTCGTCGGGGTCCTCCGGAAAGTCGCGGCCGGCGTGCCGCCGGCAGGCCTCCTTGTACTGCGATACGACGTTCCGCAGGGAGTCCTCGCTGAGCTCGGCATCCCCGGTCACGCCCTGCCTCTCCTTGGCCGCGTCCAGTATGTCGTCGAACGTCGAATCGTCCACCCCGAACACGACCTTGCCGAACAGCTGCACGAAGCGGCGGTACGAGTCCCAAGCAAAGCGCGGGTTCCCGCTCCGCTCGGCCAGGCCCAGCACGGTGTCGTCGTTGAGGCCCAAATTCAGTATGGTGTCCATCATGCCGGGCATCGATATGGCCGCCCCCGACCTCACCGAGACCAGCAGCGGGTTCCTCGCGGACTTCCACTTCTTGCCCGTCTCCCGTGCTATGCGGGACACGTTCCGGCGCACCGCCCTCATCACCTTGTCTGATATGGTGCGGCCGTTCCTGTAGTAGTCCTTGCAGACGGCCGTGGTGACCACGAACCCGGGCGGGACGGGCAGCCCCAGGGATGTCATCTCACAGAGTCCGGCGCCCTTTCCGCCCAGGAGCCTGCGGCTCTGCCCGTGCCCCTCGTCAAAGAAGTATACCGGCTTCACGGGTGGTAGGCCCCTCCGTGGGCCTTTTAAAGCATTGGGGAATATTGACAGCGTTTCATAATTCTCATGCCTTCCGGCCGCAGGCCGGCATCACGGACCCACCCGGGCCGCCGGGGCCGGCAGGTCGGTAAGTATATAGCGCGCCATATGAATTTGAGGATCATGTCGGGACGGAAAGACCGGGCGACCAACCCCACCCGGTACAACAAGCCCAAGCGGTCGTCTTCTGAGCAGGACGCCAGGAGCGTGGCCCTGGGCAGGTCGCTCGTGATCAGACTGGATCCCGACTGGGAGGCCCAGCTGGAGGAGATGAACCGCTCCAAGAGGGGGCGGCCGTTCGTATACCCGGACCTGCTGATGGGCAGCATCGCATATCTCCGGTACATGATCGGCAAGGGCTTGCGCATAACGGAGGGCGTAGCGGACGAGATGCTGGGCGGGGGCGTGAAGGGTCCCGACCACATGACCATATGGAGGCGGACCTGCGCCCAGGCCGTCTCCATAGAGGGCGACCGCATCACCATAAAGACGACCAACGGCAAGACGCACATTCTGGTGGCCGACTCGACCGGCATAACCACCACCGGCAAGGGCAGGTGGATAGAGCTCAAATGGAACGTAAAGTGCAGCTTCATCAAGCTGCACATTCTGGCCGATGAGGAGTCCCAGAAGATACTGGCGTTCCGCATCACCGACGCCCGTGGGGGGGACGCCAAGAACCTGCCCGGAATGCTGGACCAGGCCCTGGACAGGCTGGGCATCCCGCTGGAGGACCGGGGCGCGGATCCGGCGGTGTCGGTGGAGGTGGACAGCGTCCCGGCCGACGAGAACACGGTGGAGACGGTAACCGAGTATGTGTGCGACTGCGGATGCTGCCAGCCGGTGGCCGCAGAGCGACGCGTCTCCAAGGTGAAGAAACCCCCGGTGGCCATCGTGCGCGGCGACGGCGGGTACGATTCCCGGGATGCATTCTCCCACTGCAGAAAGCGCGGCGTGCGCACCACAATACGCGTGCGCATCGACGCCAGCTGCCGGTCCGACGGCAAGGACAGGGCCCGGTCCGAGGCCGTCCTGGACCAGCTGGGCGGCGGGTGCACCGCCGCGCGGTTCGCCAGAATGGGAAAGGACGAGCGCAAGAGGCACCAGAAGGAGTGGAAGGAGAGGGTCGGGTACAACAGCAGGTGGATGGTGGAGATCATAATATCCTCGTTCAAGCGGCTGCTGGGCGAGGCGCTCCGGGCTGTGAAGCCCGAGTACATCACAATAGAGATCGCCACCAAGATAGCCGTGTATAACAAGACCCGGGACGTCATGGGCAGGGCCGTATGGTGAGGCGGGGACCTTGACGCCGGGGTGACCATAACGTCGCCCCGCGCGGTCCGGGGTCCGCATGGCGGCCGGACTGCCCACATCGCGTTAGGTCGCGAATTATGAAACGGTGTCGGAATATTCACAGGCGCAGTCCGAAAAGGCAGGCGGCATCCTAGCCCAGGCGCATTATTCCATGGGACAACAGGTACGACAGGGCGGCCACGAACTGGTCATCGGATATGAGGCCCGCCCCGTACCACTCCATCAGGGGCTCCAGCCACCGGGGCAGGAGCGGGTCGCCCGGCCCGTACGGCATCATGGAACGGTCTGCCAGCAGCCTCAGAGTCTCCAGGATATCATCATCTGGTATGAGGCCGTCGGCCCACCGGGCCGCATCCTCGCGCAGGTACGGCGGGACCAAGGGCGGCAGGAGGGGACCGTCCTCAAAGCCCTTCACCGTTATGACCGGCTGGGAGTGCTTGGGTATGTTGAAGGCCAGGTGCCACATTCCCATCTCGTCTATGCTCTGGATGAAATCCACATCCCGGCCGTCCAGGTACACCGTGAATGCCTCCTCCCGCGTCACGGGGGGTATCTCCAGGTTCGCGAACGTCTCGAATGGATAGCTGTTCGTGGACTGGATGGTCACCTCGGTTCCGTCCGCGCTGAAGACGGGCCGATACAGCCACGAGCCGGACTCGTACCGGAGGTCGTATGGCTGGCCGTCCCTGTCGGCCCTGATGGTAAATACGGAGTTGTCCGAGGGCGCAAAACAGCTATAGTATGTTACCGTGTCCGATACTGTAGGATCCGGATACATCGAGAACGGGACGGTCTGGCCCGGCGTAATTATCCCCAGTGGATGTGCGTTCCGGGCCACGTCCAGCGGCCCCTCTGCTCCGTGCACCACGGCCCATATGGCCGGGTCCTTCACGGTATGGTTGCCCGCGTTTGTCACGTATCCGGTGAGGTGGCCGTCCGGATGTACCACGAGCGTCTCATCATATATCACACGGATGTCGGGAGGATCCCCCCACGCCCGATTCGGGTACACCTCAGGCTCCAGCAGCGTGGCGCCGGCCGGTATGCCGGGCAGCTTCACCTTGAATGGGAGCTCGGCGCCGGCCGGTATGCCGTTGTGGGGTATGGTCTGCGTGTATATGCCCGAACCGTCCCGCACCGACAACACCAAGACGGGGGCGACGGTCCAGTCATACCCGTTTTTGACGTTGCCTATTATGGTGTAGATTCCGTTGGCATCCATGTACGAGCCAAACTCGTCCAGCGGGATGTGCAGTTGGGCCGCCGCCGGAGAGCCGGCCGAGACAAGGGCCGCCGCCAGCAGACAGAGCGCCGCCAGAACGCCGCACCGACCATGCCAGAATGCAGCTCTCAATAGACATGGTATGCGCTGCCCACAATTTATGTCGTACTTCGTGGAGTGGCCATCCCAGCGGGCGACCACAAAATCCAGGCAACTCCTGCCGGCGCAGCTAACTGCGCATGTCAGGATCATGGCGAAGAACCCCCGCGCGTCCAGGACGGCCGTAGCATGCCGCCCGGCAGTTCGATCTTTTGGTGTGTGGTGTCGAAAAAACTAACGGAGAGGCCGAGATTTACCGCCCGGACTGCGGGTAGTCGACTCCGGGCGCCCGCTACCTCCTGTTGAACAAGGTGCTGATAGCCTCGCCTAAAATCCAAAAATTAAGAATTGTGTGGGTGTTTAATTGAGAATGTTCTCGACGGCGTCTATCTTGTCAAGGATGTCGTCAATGTGCGCGTTAACCGCGCCGAGAGGCGCCTCCCTGATTAGGGTTTGGAGCTCGATGCGCAGCATGCCCTCTACCTCGCGCATCAGATCACCCTCGCCAGCGTTGAGCAGCGGGAGCTCCAAGAACTCGTAATTGTCAAGGTATGCCTTTACGGCATAGCTCAGCGCAAGGTCATTGTTGCCCGCAGCCAGCTCGTCCTTCACATCGGCAAGCAGGTCCCTGATATTGTCTATAAACGTCTGCAGGTTCACTTCTTCAGACTCGATGCCCAGTACTCCGTTTATGCTGCCGATGATCCTGTTGGTCAGCGACTCGACCTCGGAGGGGTCCTCCATATTGTCGTAGGCGGCCTGCACCTCTTCGAACGCATCGTACATTATCAGAACCGTGTCGCTTCCCACGTCAGCCGTATCTATGGTGTCTAGTATCTGCTCGGCTCTGACCACGAACGCCAAGCCGTCCTGGAACTCGGCCAGCTCTACTATCTGGCCGCCAGAGACCGCTACCCCGTACTCCGCTATGGAGGTCTCCAAGAGCATCTTCATCTGGATGAGCTTGAAGTTGGCCTCCTCGCTTATGTCGCCTATCGTGGCGTCTCGAGCATAGTCCACTATGCCACGCGTCTGCTCGACGACCCCCAAGGCACTGGACACCGACACGTTCGGGCCCGTCCTGGCATCCAGGTTGTTGAGTGCGTTTGCTATTGCCGCGTCGGCCGCCGCATCGGCGGCGACCAGTGCCGGCTTCATGGATGCGTACAGCTCAGATACCGGATGGTTTGCGTGGGTCTTCACAAGCTCATAGTTGCCTTCGTTCAGGTTGAGCTCCAGCGCCCAGAGGTGACCCATGGTCTCCTCGAGACCGCCTGCAAGATCTACCTTCTCGGGGCTGTATCCCAAGGCCAGCACGCCGTTTATGGCGTCGATGACCTCGGTGGTCAGCGACTCGACCTCGGAGGGGTCGGCCATCGCGTCGTAGGCGTCCTGCACCGCGGCAAGACCCTCCTCCATGGACCCGGCGGTACTGTGGCCTATGTCGGCCGCATCTATGGTGTCCAGTATCTGCGCGGATCTGACCACGAACGCCAAGCCGTCCTGGAACTCGGCCAGCTCTACTATCTGGCCGCCAGAGACCGCTACCCCGTACTCCGCTATGGAGGTCTCCAAGAGCATCCTCATCTGGATGAGCTTGAAGTTGGCCTCCTCGCTTATGTCGCCTATTGTGGCGGTTCGCGCATAGTTCACTGTGCCGCGCGCCTCCTCAACGACCGCAAGGGCATCGGCCAATGGCACGTTCGGGCCCGTCCTGGCGTCCAAGTTGTTGAGCGCAAACGCTATGGCCGCATGGGCGGTCGGGTTGGTAGCCTCAAGCGCCGGCTTCATGGATGCGTACAGCTCAGATACCGGATGGTTTGCGTGGGTCTTCACAAGCTCATAGTTGCCTTCGTTCAGGTTGAGCTCCAGCGCCCAGAGGTGACCCATGGTCTCCTCGAGACCGCCTGCGAGATCCACCTTCTCCTGATCGTATGCAAACGCAACAGATGTAACAGGTACAAGGGCAAGCGCCGTAATTATCGTAATTGTCATCACTTTGTTTATTTTTATCATTGTACTACGCTCACCAATATATCCAATTTAAGCAAATTGTGTTGCTATATCGCTTTATTCCATGTTTATATTCCATATCTGTATTTTATAGTTGTAATGGAATGGCCATGCCAAGACGAAGATATTCTGAATTGCAGGGTAATTTTATTCCTAGACCACGTGGCCGGACCAAAAGAGATCTATATTCTAGCACTTTCTCGCACCTCCCCCCCCCCACTCACATCCCCATACTGCTACGCCGCATAATATCAAAAGCCACAGTCCAAGAAAGGAAAACATCGGAACGTGGACCATTCCCGGCTCCGTTTGCCGACAACGAAACAGCCAACCACACCAGACGGCTCGGCGGCACTAAGATATTTTGTCCCAACAGTGAACGAAAGAATAGACTTGATTCGCAATTAGCCGTAGGCTGCCCTCCAGCCCGCCTCCGGTCTAATTTGGGGCATCTAGGGGCCATAGACAGGCCAGAACGGCCCGGGCAGCCGCGTCCGTGTCCGGACAACATGGTAATATCTCGGGGACGTGGGCGTCGATATGGTAAAGTAGTTGTGATCGAGTCTCCAGAGACATGCTGACCTACGAGAAGGCTCGGCGGAGCCCCAAGATATTCAAGGCCATAGCAGGCATGTCGCCCCAGCAGTTTGATTCGCTGTACGCGGAGGTTGCCAAGCTATACGGCGAGGCCGAATTCGCCAGACTCAACAGCAAGCCCAGGAAGCGCGGTGTGGGAGCAGGACGCCGGTTTGCCCTGGACCTGCGGGAAAGGCTGTTCATGCTCCTGTTCTACTACCGGACATACGTCACCCAGATTCTTGTCGGATTGGTCTTTAGCGTGGGCCAGGCAACCGTGTCCAGGGACATTGCGAACCTCGAGCCGGTGGTAAGGCGGTGCGTTCCGCTCCCCGAGAAGCTGCATATGACGGCCAACAAGGCCAGGACCGTTGAGGATCTTGAAAAGATCATACCGGGCCTGGCCGTCCTAATCGACGCCAGCGAGCAGCCGGTATACCGGCCACAGGATGATCAGACGCAGAAAAAGTACTACTCCGGCAAAGCAAAGAGGCACACCATGAAGACGCAGTACACGACCACCTATGACGGCCTAATAGTGCACAAGTCGGCTTCGGTGGAGGGCAGCAAGCACGACTTTGCGCTCTTCAAACAGGACAACGCAGCCTTCCCGACCGACCTGCCCCACGGCGCCGATGCCACACAGGGAAGCGGCGGGCGCACCCGCACTATAGACATCGGGGACAGCGCATATTCCGGAATGCAGAAGCAGTACCCCGACCGTGACGCGCGGACGTCCATCAAACGAAAGCCCGGCCGCGAACTCACGCCCGAGGAAAAGGCGTACAACAGGGCGCTCTCGAGGATACGAATTCTCGTAGAGCACGCGATACGCCGAATCAAGATATTCCGGGTGATGGGCGACAGGTACAGGAATCCGCGCCGCAAATACAACCTGATCAACGACATCGTGTGCGGGCTGGTGAACATGCTGCGGTTGTGGGAGCGGATGGCGACATGATGGCCTAGCACGGGGCTGCAATTTGCCGGGAGTTGAGCTTAACTTTCTAATTGCGGATCGTGTCTAATGTCTCCAAATACTGCCATTATTCAAGGGCATTTGCAATGGCGCACATGCATAGCTCTGCTGAAAACCCACCATCAACCGGCTTTACAGCAGACCCGCAGGGGCGGAACGCAGCGACGGCGCTTGCGCCAAGCCTGACTGCCGTTTCCACTCCAGCCCAGGCCTCCGTCCCGATTTTGACACCCGGCCCCACTCCGCACACCATACGAAGACCACAGCCTTGCCCCGGGCGCCACCATCCTGCGGATGCAGCCGGCGCGGAAACCACAACAAGCCGGGCCGGCCGACCATGCGGCAGGCACGACCCGAGCAGGGGATGTGGCGCATGTCTGATCGGTTCCCGGCGGTACAAAATGCGCGGAAGACTTGGTGCCGATGCCGAATTTCCATTTAGTTTAGATCACATTTGTTACACAATGCTAGAATTGACCTTAATGTTAATAGAAACCGCGCTCTGTCCGCGTACTTGATGGGGCGGCACTATGTCCATGCCTTGGTTGCACTTGTGATAATTTCCACCGTCTCGCTGGGAGCGCAGTCGCCGCAGACCGGAGCGTATGGCGCCGGCCACGAGGCGCAGCTCTCCTCCATAGAGATGGCCAGAGTGGGGCTTGATGTCGCCCGGTCGTTCCTGGATTCGGGCGATGCCGATGGGGCGGCGCACGCGGCCGGCTTTGCCTCGGCGCAGTTTGCGCTGGACATGGAGCGGATCAGGGTGGTCGATCCCGGCCTGACCGCCGAGATGCACCTGGCGCTGCTGGACCTGCCGCCTGCCATACAGAGCCAATCGCCCAATATCATGGCCGACCTGACCGCCACATACCAGATGCTGGAGGGATTCGACGCTCCGGCACCAGACCCGCGCCTCGCCGTATCGGAGCTGGTGGGCGCCGCCGACGAGCAGTATGCCATGTATGACAGGGACGGCATAGATGCGGCGTACGACCTTTCCCGGCGCCTCTTCGAGAGGGCGGACGCCATATTCAGGGCCGATGCCGACCCCAACGTCATGTTGGACAAGGAGCAGATCTCCTTCTTTGACGACATAAGCGAGTCGGTCTCCGAGAGGGCCGGCTTCGTGAGGGTGGGCACCCTGGTAAGCGCCATACAGAGGGACATTGTGGGAACCGAGACCGCCGTCCTGGACCAGGCCCGGCTGTACGCAAATATCCGGGACCTGTACTCCCGCATGCTCGTATCCGTGGACAACGGGGATTACGACACCGCCGAGGAGCTGGCGATAGAGGCATACCTGGAGAACTTTGAGTATCTGGAGCCGGCCCTGGAGATAGTCGATGCCGAGTTCATGTACGCGCTGGAGATAGACATGCGCGAGGAGCTTCGCATCATGCTGAAGAGGGAGCTCCCCCCCGCGGAGATACGGGAGTTTTTGGAAGAGTCCATCCTGATAGACCTGGAGAAGGGCGAGATCATGACCGCCACATACCTGCAGGAGACCGGGGGGGCGGTGGAGTCAGTCCAGAGGGAGACGGCCGAGCGCGGCAGCACGACCGGCGAGCAGCAGGCAGCCGTGAGGGACGAGATAGACTTCATACGCGAGAGCCTGCGCGAGATGCAGGCGCACTACAGGGACGGCGACTACGAGTCCGCATACGCGTCGGCGAGGACGGCATATCTGGACAGCTACGAGCACGTGGAGATACCGCTGCGGCCCATCGACCCGGACTTTACCCTGGAGGTCGAGTACCAGTTCGCGGAGCTGAGGAACCTCATAAAGGAGAGGGCCCCCTACGAGGAGGTCGGCGAGGTGTCCATCGCCATAGAGAGAAGCTTGGACGAGTCCGAGCGGCTGGTGACCGGAACCGGACAGGTGGCCCCGCTCATAGCGTTCTCGGCGTCGTTTGCGATAATATTCAGGGAGGGGCTGGAGGCGGTGCTGATACTGGGCGCCATAGTCACGTATCTGGAGGCCTCCAGAAACAGCCGGTTCAAGCCGTACGTGCACTATGGCATAGTGGCGGCCATAGGGGCGACGGGCGTAACATGGGTGGTGGCCTCGTACATAGTGGAGATATCTGGGGCAAACCGGGAGCTCATCGAGGCGGTGGCCGCCCTCTCGGCCACCGGCGTACTCTTCTACGTGAGCTTCTGGATACTCAACAAGATAGAGCACAAGAAGTGGATGGAGTTCGTAAAGGCAAAGGTGTGGCAGGCCACCACCACCGGTGGGGTGATGGTCTTTACGATGCTCTCGTTCTTTACCGTGTACAGGGAAGGCTTTGAGACGGTGCTGTTCTACCAGGCGATGCTCGGCTTTGCAAGGTACATGGAGGCGTACGTGGGCGCCGGGTTTGTGGTGGGGATAGGCTCGCTCCTGCTGCTGTACTTTGTGATGCGCAGGCTGGGCAGGCGGCTGCCGCTCAGGGTGCTGTTCGGGCTGACCATGGGGATAGGCGCGTACCTCTCGATAGCCTTCCTCGGAAACGCCGTAAGGGAGCTCCAAGTGCTGGACATAGTCCCATACACCAGCATGCTCGGCACGATCCCCCGGCTGGACATCAACATGGCCACGATGACCGGGATATACCCGACGCTGGAGACGGTGGTGGCGCAGATAGTGCTGCTGGTGGTATATCTGGTGGGCGCCGGGTACGTGCTGATACTGCGCCCCAGGAGGGAGAGGGCCATACAGCAGATGAGAAAGTCCAGGGGCGCCGGAGACAGGTGATTCCGGATGGGCGGGACGGACCACGCAGCCGGGGCCCGGCATACGAGGCGCGTAAGGGTCGGGATAGACGTGGGCGGGACTTTCACCAAGGCCGTGGCCATGGATGCGGCAACGGGTGAGATGGTGGCAAAGTCCACCGTACCCACCACCCACGGATCCGAGAAGGGCGTCTCGGCCGGGATAGTCGAGGCGCTCGGCAACATCCTCTCGGAGTCGGGCATCAGACTGGACGAGATTGAGGCAATCTCGCACAGCACCACCCAGGCCATAAACGCGCTGCTGGAGGCGGACGTGCACAAGGTCGGCATCGTGTCGATGGGCGTCGGCCCGACCAAAAAGGACGTGGTCAAGAGGACCCGCCTGGACGACAAAAAAACCGGCGCCGGAAAGAGCCTGAGGACATGCCACACGTTCCTGGACACGTCCCACCTGATAACCAAGGAGGAGGTGGGCGAGGCCATCGGGGCGCTCCGCGGCGAGGGGGCCGAGGCCATCGTCGCGACCGAGGCGTTCGGCGTGGACGATCCCTCCAACGAGCTGTTCGTGATGAACGAGGCGGCCAAGGCGGGCATGCCGTCCACCGCGTCCCACGAGATCTCCGGCATATACGGGCTGGAGATCAGGACGCTGACCTCGGTGATAAACGCCAGCGTGCTGCCCAAGACGCTCCAGGTCGCCAACTTCGTGGAGGAGGGGATCCGCAGGATGGGCGTGGCATCCCCCCTCATGGTCATGAAGGGGGACGGCGGCGTCACCAGCATGGGCACCTTCAGGACAAAGCCCATCCTGACCATACTCTCTGGGCCGGCGGCCAGTGTCGCCGGGGCCCTCCTGCATCTCAGGATTATGAACGGCATATTCATAGAGGTGGGCGGCACCAGCACGAACATCTGCGTCATACGGAATGGCAAGCCCGAGTTCCACTACGTCACGATAAAGGACCACCCCACCTGCATCCGGTCCATGGACGTCAGGATAGTCGGCGTCGCCGGCGGGAGCATGGCCAGGCTGTCCGGGGGCAGGATATCGGCGGTCGGGCCCCGGAGCGCCCACATCGCCGGGCTAAAGTACTCGTGCTTTGCGGACCCAAAAGATCTGGAGACCGGGCGGATCGTCGCCGTCAGACCGAAAGAGGGGGACGAGGAGTACGCGTGCATCCGGTGCGACGGGGGTACCTACGCCATCACCAACACCTGCGCCGCCAACGCGCTGGAGATGATCGACGATGGGGACTATTCGCTCGCAAACACAGAGTCGGCCAAGATATCCATGAGGAAGCTGGGCGAGGAGATGGGAGTGTCATTTTTTGAGGCGGCGCAGTCCATAATCCAGACCTCCTCGTTTGAGATCATGAAGACGGTCACCAGGATCCTCAAGGACTACAAGATGGACTCGGCGGAGATAATCGGCGGGGGCGGAGGTGCGTCGGTACTGGCGCCGTTCGTGGCCAAGCAGATGGGGGCCCCGTACCGCAAGGCAGAGCAGGCCGAGGTCATATCGTCCGTGGGCGTGGCCCTGTCCATGCTGCAGGAGGAGCAGGAGGTGTCGATGGTAGACCCCACGCCCGAGAAGATATCGCAGGAGCACAACAGGGTCCGGGCCACCCTGGTGGACAAGGGGGCGATCCCCGAGTCGATAGCCATAGACAGCAAGTTCATTCCGGACAAGGGCATACTCAGGATCACGGCCGTCGGGAACGTAGAGATGGAGGGCGGCGCGGCAAAGAGCGTCTTTACGCAGGACGAGGCGAGGGAGAGGGCGGCCGAGATCATGGGGGCGGATCCGGACGCGACCGAACTCATATTCAAATCGGGCCATTACTTTGTGTTCAGCGCGCATGTAAAGGAGAAGCGGCTGATCGGCAAAAGTGAGAGGCGCCGGGTCGTGGCGCTGGACATATTCGGCAGGCCGAAGATGTCCATAAGGAACGGCGAGGTGTTCCGCGGGGACCAAAAAACCGTCACCGGATCCCTGGACGCGTTCTTCGACTCGAAGCACTTTGGGATAGTGCCCGGGGTCTACCTGGTCAACAGCCTCAAGGCGATGGACTTTTCCGGGCTGACATCCAGATCACATATCATGGCCGCCGTGAGCGGCGAGCTTGCCGACGGCGGGGACGGCATGGTGGTCGTGGACATGTCCTGAGTGGGCCGGGATGCATATGCGGCGCCCATCCGCGGCGGAGCGGCCGGAGTGCAGGCGCCGGCCACGGCACATGGATGAAGAGGAGCGCGGCCGGCGTTTTGGTCGTGTGCAGATATTTTTGCAGCGGGGCGCCATGCACGGAGCCCCCACGTCTCGCGTGGCAGTCGCTTCGGGGCGCGCGTATCGGTTCTCTTGCAAACCGTGTTGATAACACGATTCGCAAGCATTACACGTCATCCCAGAGCACGATCGTCCCTGACGGACGGACGCCTCCGGTCGGTGCTTGACGCTTCTGCGGGATGCTTGCGCTAGAACCCTCCACGTCCAGGCGCCCCTTAACATGGGCGCGTCCGGGAATCATTCCCGGACACAACGGTACCAATATGCTGCCGCGCCTGCACGGCCTCCCGAGCTTGCGCGCGCCGCCGTCCTCTATGTTCTTGGCGGCGTTCCTATCCGCGTGCATCTCGTACCGGCACAGCAGGCACAAAAACTTCCCTCCGTCCCGGTTTATGGCGTCCAGAAAGCCGCACACCGAGCACCGCTGGCTCGTGTACGCGGCCGGCACCCGTATGACGCCGCCGGCCATCTTGTACGTCAGCAGTACGACCAGCAGCCCCCAGCACTGCGCCAGGATGGAGCGGTTGAGGCCGGACTTTTGCTTGACGTTTTTGCCGGGGTTCTCCTTGGTCCCCTTGGCGGACCGGGTCATGTTTTTCACGTTGAGCTTCTCGGCCGCGACGTGCGTTGCGGCATCGGCCATGACGTGGGACGCCTTGTGTATTATGGTGTGGCGGATGTCGGCGGCGCGGCGCCTGTTCCTGGCGGCGCGTTTTTGTGCCTTGGTCCAGCGTTTGGAGCCGGGCTTCCTGGAACGATGGTCGGGTTTTTGTCGACGTGATGATATGCGCTGCGCCCGGCTCGCCGTGCGTTCGGCATTTTTCATGCGGCGGACCATCTTGGGGGGCGGCTCGATAATATGGTCCGGTGTGGATACATTACCGATGTTGTGGTCCACGCCGAGTATTACGGGCTCGCCCGTATATGGCTCCGGGTCGGACACCCCACATACTATGGCGATGCGCCACTTGCCGTCACGGGTCTGGTACAGCCTGGCGGTCTTGGTGGAATAATGCAGTACGGGGAACGGCCTGCTGAGGCATATCCCGCCCATCTTGGATATGTGTACGGTGCGCTCCCCAGTAAAGCGCGCGCTGCCCGTGGTGTTGTCGTGGGTTATGGTGAGCGGTATCGATATGGGTTCGCCGTATTTCTTGAAGTGCGGCTCGCCCCGCCCCGTCTCCGGTTTGGTGCCGGCCGCCTTCAGGCGCTCGGTCTCCACGTACTGGTTGTAGTGCCTGCCCAGGTCGTACAGGGTTTGGCGGGTTGCCTGGGCTATGGACTGCGCAAGCCACTTAGGTCCGGTACGGTTCCGCAGGTCCACATACCACGCGTTGATGCGGCTGCGGGATGTATCCACCATGCCGGTGCGGCGGTACTCGTCCTTGAATACCGCCAGAAGTTTGTTATACACATAGCGGTCCGTGCCGGACTGGCGCGGGAGCATCGTTTTGCCGAACCCCTTGTGGAACCGTACCCCGAAGGTATAACTTCTATAGGCCAACGGTACTATTGGGTTATTAGTACTTTATAAAGTTGGACGCGTGTGCTTGCCGGCGCAGATGATACAACATGCTGGAAGACGGCATCAACACGGTTTGCACCTATGTATGCAGAGCCCCGCATGCGGTGCGGCTACGTGCTTTGCTGCCAACCGTTGAATGTACGAATTGGTTATATTTAATTGATCGACTGGTGCGGTGTTTTTATTGATTTTTGGAAACAAGGACGTCCGGGGAGGGGCACCACGCCGCCCCTCGCCTCGCAGGGGGCGGCGTGGTGCCCCCTGCGGCGCCCGGCAGAATGTGGTGCGCAGCCTCCCCCAGGGGGATCCGGCGCTCCCGGTTTGCAATGTACCATACGGTACGGTCCGGCGGTTTCCGGTGCGGCCGGCGGAAAAACACGGCCGGGGAGGGGGCCGTCGGGCCCCGGTGGTATGGCGCGCGTCAGCATTCCCCAAGGCGTTGCAGGCTCTCCCCCAGATTACAGGAAGGGGTGAGCGCCCGTATGGGCCTAGAGGGACGCCTTCAGACGCGCCAGCTTTGCTTCGTAGGACTTTGTGTTGACGTGGCGGTACAGCTCGTTCTTGCTCAGCATGTGCCGGATGTACGTGGCCATCTTGTTGGCCAGGTGGCTGCGGGCTATCATGGGGTGGTGTCGCTTGGCGTGGCTCTCGTAGAACGCCGCCAGATACGGGTCGTGCTGCTTGGCCACCATCGCGGCGTTCATCATGACCCAGGTCAGCGTCCTGTCCGCGTTCTTCTTCATGCGGCCGTGCCTGTTGCGGTCCCCTGACTGGTAGACGCGGGGGCACAGTCCCATGAACGAGACCAGGCTCTTGCCATTCTTGAACCGCCCTATGTCCTCGATGGCGACGGCCACCAGCAGGGCGCCGAACGCATCAAATCCCGGCAGGCTCATTATAATACGGGCGTACTCGCTCTCGTATGCGGCCCTGGCGATCATGCGCTCCAGCAGCGATATCTCCTCGTTGATGTGCCTGACGGCGCGGACGTACTGCGCCATGAGCACCATGTCGCCGGGCCCCAGCTTCAGGGAGTCCAGATACGCCTGGTGTTTCTCGCTTGACGTCGAGCTTCCGGCCTTTACGGCATAGTCGTACTTGTCCAGTATGCTGTGCTGCCGGTTCAGGTATCTGGTCCGCTCCTGCACCAGAAGTACCCTCTGGCGCAGTATGTCCATGATGCGGCGGGCCTCCGGCCCGAGCACATAGCATGCGGGCATGTCGTCGAGCCGGAGTTTGTTGGCCAATTTTTTGGCGTCTATCTTGTCGGTCTTGACGCCGGACTGCGACATCTTGAGCCGGTGCGGGTTTGCCAGCGTGATGGGTATGCCGCGCCTCTCAAACTCCTCGTACGTCTTGATCCACATCCTGGCCGTGGACTCGCAGGCTGCGACGCAGTCGTATTCGGCCAAGCTGTCGATGAATATGTTCACGTCCTTTCTGGTGTTGGGGTATTTGGCCCTCTTCAGCACGCCGCCGTCCGCACCCATGATGCAGGCGACGCAGGTCCATTTTCCGATGTCTATTCCTACGTTTGCTTTTGTTCTTTCCATTCTTTCTCACCTCCTTTTTCCTTGGGTTGGCGGGCAGCAAAGCTGCAATCACCTATCAGGGCTAGCCGCGCCCCTGCCGGGGCCGGCTGCCCACTGAAGCACCAGCTTGGGATCCCCCCATCCAAGAGAAAGGGCTCGAAGCCCATGCAAACTAAGGGGTCTGCCCGCCGTACGGGGTCAGGTGGAGCCGAATATACTCGCTTCCAAGAGAACCCGCGTATCACAATGGCATGGGCGCCGCTTTTTTACCGCCGGCGCGTCTGGCTGTGTGATGGGGTACGGATACGGCGAAGAGGTCGTCCGCCGCCGTCTGGTTGACGTGCTGGGCGCCTCGGAGTCGGGCATGTCGGGTACGGAGCTGGCATCTGAGATGGGCATGAGCCGCATCACCCTGGCCAAGTACCTGATGTCTTTTGAGCAGCGCGGGCTGGTGAAGAGCCGGCCGGCCGGCAACATAACCATATGGTACATGGGGAGGGGGGCGGGCATCTACACGTTCCCCGACGACTATTTCCGGATTGAGTCGGCATACTTGGACATGGTGGTCTCGGGGGATGCCGAAGACGTATTCGCCCTGGTGCAGAACTGCATCCACTCGGGCGCCCGGCCCGCCAGGCTGGTCACCGAGGCGGTGCTGCCGGCGCTGGACTCGCTGGACCGCATGTACGACGAGGGGAGGCTGGGCGGTCTGGAGCGGGCGCTCCTGAGGGATACGATATCCAGATCGCTCCACTACATGAACCGGCCCGCCACGCACCCCACGCCCACCAAGAACTGCATACTTTTGGCCGCCGAGCCGCGGGAGGTGATGATATGCCGGGCTGCCGCCGCGGCCCTGCGTTCGGAGGGATGGCGCGTCCACCTTCCCGGGGACATATCCGCATCGGTGGACGTATTCTTTGATTTGGATTTGCGCAAGCTTCTGGGCCGCGTCTGGAAGGGCACTCCCGGCGTGATGGTACTGGCGGTTTTTGGGGGCGATGGGGAGGCGCTCCGGTTTTTGGCCGGATCCGTGGACGCGGTGCGCAAGGGCGCGCCCGGCAACATCCGGCTGGCGTTCTGCAGCAGGACCGGCGGCAAGCGGCTGGGCGCCGACGTGGCCTCCGAGAGTCTGGCCGACATACTGCAGTGGTGCGATACCGTACACAAAAGCGCATAGTGGGCCCGGTGAGATTCGAACTCACGACCTTTCGATTATCAGTCGAACGCTCCAGCCAAGCTGAGCTACGAGCCCATCGCAGTTGTTCGGCCCGTCGTAGGCAATTTTAGGTTTTCCACTTTATGGAGCAGCCGACCGACGGGTCAAAGTCCTTCTGTATGTTGCCGCCGTCCAGCATGGTCTTTATGTTCTCCAGCATGGTCTTTGTGGTGACGCGGCCCTCGGGACCATGGCCATCGTCTAGACGGCCGTGAAAGACCAGCCTGTGCTTGGAGTCGAACAGGAACGGATCTGGGGTGCACATGGCCCCGTACGACTTGGCCGTCTCCTGCGTCTCGTCCACCAGATAGTCGAACCCGTATCCCTTCTCGGCGGCCATCCTCTTCATGTTGTCGTAGCTGTCCTCCGGGTATGACTCCGCATCGTTGCTGTTTATGCCCACCATGCCTATGCGGTCCCCGTACATTCGGTATATCTCGTTGAGGGCGTCGGTCTTTGCCTGGACGTAGGGGCAGTGGTTGCACATGAATACCACCAGCAGTCCATCCTTGGATTCGTACTCGGCCCTGGAGTGGGCCCTGCCGTCGACGCCCATCAGCTCAAAGTCGGGGGCCTTCTGGCCGGTCTTGAGCACCACGCTGGACTCCAGCAGTACCATAACACCTGCCGCCTCGTCCGGTCATAAAACCCTTGTCAAACTTAAAATTCCCAACATGGACAGTCCTCACACCGGGCCGGTAGTATAGACTGGTAGTATACCCGCCTTGCACGCGGGGGGTCAGGGGTTCAAATCCCCTTCGGTCCACCACTTCCAAAGGGTTCATTCTGGTTCCACGCACATGCAAATACGGAAAACAGAGACGCAACCCGGATTAGAAACCAAGTGGCGCCTTGCTCAAGCGGTGGGCCATGCCTCCTCAGAGGAGTCAGAGGGCATCCCCTGCAGCATACCACTTGATTTCCAGTTACGGATCGTGTCTACGGATGCATGCGGCAAAGGCCGCACTGCCCGGCGCGACTCCATCCTGCGGTACGGTCCCTGAATTGAGTCGCCACGCATGTCGCCGACTTCCACATACAGTCAACGCAGCAGTCCGGTATGGCACGGTTACCAAATATTTTCGGGAGTGATAACGGAGCAAAGGACCATTTGTGCCGAGGCGGTACGACTGTCCACTGTCCAAAAACTACCCACACCTTGGAATTGGTGATTTTCCGCCATATGGCAAATGGTTGTAGCGCCGAGATTGTCGTTCACTACCGACGCCCGCACTAGCGACGGCCCCCGGGCCAAGCATGCACCACTCTCCGGGTATCCATGGATCCCGCCATGGCGGAGGCGGCCGGGTAGGTTTTTATGTATACCACCGGCAGCATCGCCGCGTTGTATTCGGTGGAGGTATTGTCGCGGGACGATGACAGGATCACGGTCCGCCTCCACAACTTTCCCATACAGTACGCCAACGCCCTCCGCCGCATATGCCTCAACGGCGTCCCCGTCCTGGCGGTGGACATAGTGGACATAGTGCAGAACACCTCGGTGCTGGCCGACGAGGGGTTGGCCCACCGGCTGGGTCTCATACCATTAATCACGGCCCGGGACAGGCTCAACACGCCGGAGGCCTGCGACTGCGGCCGGGAGGAGGGGTGCGCCAACTGCCGGGTCCTGCTCACGCTGGACTCGGGGAGCGCCGGCGAGACCACCACCCTGACCACGGCCCGCATCTCCTCGGACAACCCCTCCGTCAGGCCCGTGTCCGACGACATACCCATAGTGCAGCTGGCCCCGTCCCAGAGGGTCGAGGTGGAGTGCCACGCCCGGCTGGGGAGGGGCACCGACCACGCAAAGTGGAACGCCTCCAACGTCTCCATACTGACCGGCACCGAGGAGGAGGGACTGGTGCTCACCGTGGAGTCGGCCGGGGCGATGGACCCCGCCGAGATACTGCTGGCAGGCATGGAGGAGCTGGCCGGGCGCCTGGAGGCGTTCAGGGAGAGCGCCTCTGCCATCCCCGCCCAATCCTAGGTTAATATTGGAGTCGGAATGCCCAAAGCTCCGTTGGTCAACGAGCACCGGATACGGATGGCCCGGTATTTGAAGAGGGCGTCAGCCGAGCATGGGGCGCCCATCTGGAGGAGGGTCTCCGAGTACGCCCTCAAGCAGTCGGCGTCCCGGCGCACCATCAATGTCAAAGGCCTGGGCTCGCACACCAAGGAGGGGGACGTGGTGGTATTCCCCGGAAAGGTGCTGGGGACGGGCGCCATATCCCACGGCGTGTCGCTCTTCTGCTTTGGGATATCCGAGTCGGCCGCCTCCAAGATACGCAAGGCCGGAGGCCGCATACTGGACCACACCGGCGTCGTGTCAGAGCGGCCCACCGGCCATGAGGTGGTGCTGCTTGGCTGACGGCGATATCTCCCAGCACATAGTGGTGGACTCCACCGACCACATAGCCGGTCGGCTAGCCTCGTACGCGGCAAAGATGCTATTGCAGGGGAACCGGGTAACATTGGTCAACTGCGAGAAGATAATGATAAGCGGCTCCCGCGCCAGCATAATATCCGAGTATAGGGACTTTCTGGAGATAGCCAGCATACTGCACCCTCGGCACGGCCCGTTCCACCCCCGGCGCCCGGACACCATAATGGACAGGATGGTCCGGGGCATGCTCCCCCGGAAGAAGTCCTCCGGAAGGGCGGCGCACAAAAGGCTCCGGACGTACATAGGGGTGCCCCGGGGCGTCCGCTCCCTCAAGAAGACCCGCATAGAGAAGGCCAAGATAACCCGGGCGGCGGCCAACTACACCACGATGGCCGACTTGGGCAGGACAGTGGGGTGGACCGAATGACCGCCAAGGCCGAGATTTACTTTGCCACCCGCAAGACGGCCAGCGCCTTTGTCCACATAAGAAAGGGCAACGGGAGCGTCCGGATAAACAACGTGCCCGTCGAGATGATATCTCAGGAGACGGCCCGGGAGACCATACTGGCCCCCCTGGAGGTCGCCGGTGAGATACGGGAGAAGGTCAGCATATCGGTGCGGGTGCACGGCGGCGGCTACATGGGGCAGGCCGGGGCGGCGGCCATCGCCATATCCAGGGCCCTGGTGGGCTGGACAAAGTCCCGCAAGGAGCCCCGGGACCATCCCCTCCAGAAGCCGGTCCGCGACGACCTGCGGAAGCGGCTCAGCGAGTACGACAAGTATTTGGTGAGCGGCGACGCCAGGCGCAAGGAGCCCAAGAAGTTCGGTGGGCCGGGGGCGCGGCGCCGCAAGCAGAAATCCTACCGATGATCGGTGTCATAATGGCCGGGGGCCGGGGCACCCGGGCCCGCCCCTTCACGGACCACTTTCCCAAGGCCATGATGCCCGCCGGCGGCCGGCCCATAATAGAGCACGTCATAAACCACATGAACGCCAGCGACGCCATATCAGACATTGTCATAATAGCGGACCTGGGGGGCATGGGCGCCCAGATACGGCACAGGTATGCGGGGTACGGCTCCAAGCCGATAACCTTCGTGCAGGACTCCGGGAGCGGCACCGGCGGCGACCTGCGGCACGCCGACATACCAGGGAACTTTGTGCTGTGGTTCTGCGACAACCTGTGCGCCCTGGACATACGCGATATGGTGGAGCGGTACCGCGAATCTGGGGCGGCCGCCTGCATGGCGGTGCGCTCCCGGCGCCCCGAGGAGACCGGCTTTGCGGAGGTGTCCGGGGGCATGGTGGTGCGGTTTCAGGAGAAGCCCGTGCTGGAGCTGCCCTACTGCGAGTGCCTGGGAATATACGTGCTGGGGCAGGCCGTCCTGGACAGGATACGCAACATGCGTGGCCCCGTCAACCTCTCCTACGACATACTGCAGGAGATGGCCTCGGAGGGCGGCGTGGCCGCCTACGACATAGGAGACATACCCTGGCTGGACGCCGAGTCGCCCGCCGTCCTGGAGCGGAACGGTGCGACGGTCCGCGCCATCACATCAGGGATGGGGGCCCGCGGTCCCGCTCGTACGCGGATATGAGACTCTCGTGCCCCAGTGTTCGGGCTATCTCGTCGAGCCCCTCCAGCAGTACGGTCCTCTGGTAGGGGTCCATGCGGAAGGGTATGGTACAGTCGGGCATCCGGATCTCCTGGCGCTCCAAGTCCACCGTCACGGGACCCCGCTCGGCCATGACCCGCCCCGTCTCGTCCGGCGACAGCCGCACCGGCAGCACGCCATTCTTGATGCAGTTGCTGTGGAATATGTCGGCGAAGGACGTCGACACGATGACGGCGAAGCCGTGGTCCTTCAGCGCCCAGACGGCGTGCTCCCGAGAAGAGCCGCACCCGAAGTTGTCCCCGGCGGCAAGTATCCGGCAGTCCGCATACCGGGGGTCGTCCAGGAAGAATCCGGGGCCGCGGCGGTCATGGAATAGGTGCTTCCCGAATCCGGCGCGCGACACGAGCTTGAGGAACTGCTTGGGTATTATCTGGTCGGTGTCCACGTTTGGCTGGGGGAAGGGCGCCACCCGTGATACGACGGTATGGAAAGGCTCCATCATGCCAGCTCCCGGACGTCAGTCAGGCGGCCGGTCAGGGCGGCGGCCGCGGCCATGGCCGGGCTGAGCAGGTGGGTGCGGCCCCCCGCGCCCTGGCGCCCCTCGAAGTTGCGGTTGGACGTGCTGGCGCACCGCTGCCCCGGTTCCAGTATGTCGGGGTTCATCCCCAGGCACATGCTGCATCCCGAGTTGCGCCACTCAAAGCCCGCCCGGCCAAACACGTCGTGGAGGCCCATCCCCTCGGCCTCCTCCTTTACGGTTTGGGAGCCGGGCACCACCATGGCCCTGACACCGTCGGCCACCCTCCCCAGCTTGGCCACCTCGGCGGCCTGCACCAGATCCTCCAGCCTGGCGTTGGTGCACGACCCTATGAAGACCCGGTCCACCCTGATGTCGGTCATCTGGGTGCCCGGCTCCAGGTCCATGTACTCCAGCGCCCGGCGGGCCCCCCGCTCCCTGTCCGGATCCCCCCGCGAGTACTCGTCGGGGCGCGGCACCGGCTCTGTGATGTCGCAGGTCATGCCCGGGTTGGTGCCCCACGACACCTGGGGGGCCACCATGCCGGCCCGCATCGTATGGGACTTGGCGAATCTGGCTCCCGGATCCGAGCGCAGCGTGCCGCGCCACACGTCCACCATCTCCTCAAAGTCCTCCGGGATATGCCGCCTCCCCCGCAGGTATTCATACGTGGTGTCGTCGGGGGCCACCATTCCGGCGCGGGCGCCCCCCTCGATGGACATGTTGCATATGGTCATGCGCTGCTCCATGCTCATCGCGCGGACCGCCTCGCCGGAATACTCGAACACGTGCCCGGCCCCGCCGCCGGTTCCTATCTCCCGTATCAGGTACAGTATGAGATCCTTGGCCGTCACCATATGTCCGGGGCGGCCGTCCATGGTCACCAGGTACGGCCGGGGCTTCTCCAGCCATATGGTCTGCGTGGCCAGGACGTGTTCCACCTCGCTGGTGCCTATCCCCAGGGCGAAGGCGCCGAACGCCCCGTGCGTCGAGGTGTGTGAGTCGCCGCACACTATGGTGGAGCCGGGCAGCGTGATGCCCAGCTGCGGGCCTATCACGTGTACTATGCCCTGGTGGGGGCTGTCCATTCCGAACAGCGTAACGCCGAACTGCCGGCAGTTGGACTCCAGCGTGCCTATCTGCACCCGGGACGTCTGGTCCATTATGGGCAGGCCCCTCTTCGTGGTGGGTATGTTGTGGTCCACCGTCGCGACGGTGAGGTCGGGGCGACGCACCCGGCGGCCGGCCATCCTGAGCCCCTCGAACGCCTGCGGGGAGGTCACCTCGTGGACCAGGTGCCGGTCCACGTACAGCAAGGCGGGGCCGTCCCCGCCGTCCACCACCGTATGGGAGTCCCATACCTTGTCAAAGAGCGTTTTGGCCATCACTCCGGGTCGTACCCGAACAAGCCGCCGGAGTCTATTATCCTTCGGATTATCTCGGGGAATGGCTTGATGGGGTATGACCTGGAGGCGGTGTGGTCGGTCAGCGTGCCGCCGTCTACATCCACCGATATGTTGTTCCCGTCGGATATGCCGCTGTACGCGTCCTGCCCTATCTCGATGGGGAGCAGGAAGGCGCCGTCCACAGAGTTACGGTAGAATATGCGCGCAAATGAGAGGGCCAGCACTGCCCGGATGCCCGACTCTGCCAGGGCTATGGGGGCGTGCTCCCGGGAGGAGCCGCATCCGAAGTTGCGGCCCGCTACTATGTATGAGCCGCCCTTGGAGTGGAACGAGGGATCCAGCCCCTCCATGGCGTGGGTCGCCAGTTCGGCGTAGTCGTGGATCTTGAGATATTGCCCCGGTATTATGACATCGGTGTCTATGTTGTCGCGTTCGTACTTTATGGCCCTGCCGGCCGGGCAGTCCACGGTCAATCCAGGTCCCCCGGCGGGGTTATTCGCCCCGTCACGGCCGAGGCGGCGGCCACGGCCGGTGACGCCAGATACGTGCGGGAGCCGGGGTGGCCCATCCTGCCGGGGAAGTTGCGGTTGGTGGTGCTGATGCAGACCTCCCCGTCGGCCAGCACCCCCATGTGGGCGCCGCAGCAGGCGCCGCAGGTGGGCGGGCCCACCATCGCCCCCGACTCGATGAACGTGGAGACCAGCCCGTCGGCCACGGCGCGTCGGTATATCGACATGGTGGCCGGGAGCACCTCGGTGCGGATCTTCACTTGGCGGCCCTTCAGTATGCGGGCGGCGGCGGCCAGGTCCTCGTACTTGGCCCCCGTGCACGATCCTATGTAGGCCTTGTCCAGATCCTCGGAGGGCGCCTCGGCCACGGGTGTTATGTTGTCCGGGGAATATGGCTCGGCCACCACCGGCACCAGGGACTCGGCATCATACTCGATGGTCTGGTGGTATGAGGCGTCCGGATCCGGGCTTATCGTGCGGACCCCCCGGGCTCCCCGCGACTCCAGGTATGACACGGTCTTGGCGTCCGGCTCCACTATCCCGTTCTTGGCGCCCGCCTCGGTGGTCATGTTGCACATGGTGAGGCGGTCCTCCACCGACATGTTTGATACGGTGTCGCCGGCAAACTGCATGGTGCGGTAGGCCCCCCCGTCGGTTCCCATGTCCCCTATTATGCGCAGTATGGTATCCTTGGCGGTGACGTCCCGGGGCAGCCTGCCCGATATCCGTATCAGGATGGTCTCGGGGACCCGGAACCATATCCGGCCCTTGAGCAGCACGTATGCCATGTCGGTGTGTCCCAGGCCGCAGGCGAATGCCCCCAGGGCCCCGGTCGTGTTGGTGTGGGAGTCGCCCCCCACGTATACCTCGCCGGGTAGCACCAGCGCCTCCTCGTGGGAGAGCGAGTGGCAGATGCCGTACTGGCCCATCCCGTACCTGTAGTATTTGGTTATGCCGTGGGATCTGACGAACTCGGAGAGCCTGACCAGATTCTGGGCGGATATCTTCTCGGCGGACGGCACGAAGTGGTCCTCGGCCACCCACACGCGGGAGGGATCCCAGAGCCGGCTCGTGTCGATGCCCCTCTTCTGGAGCTTCTCAAAGACCTTGATGACCCCCGGTCCGGAGACGTCGTGCACCATGGCCCTGTCCACGTCGGCGAATACGACGTCTCCCGGGGAGACGCGCTCCCTTTTGGAGGCCCTAGCCAATATCTTCTCGGTGAGGTTCACGGCAGGGTATGGCGCACGGCGGGGTTTTAAAATTTCGCGGCCGTCCCGGGCGCACGACCGTCAAGACACACCTGAGTATATCCCACAATCCCCAACTTTGCAGCAGATCCACGCTCGGGTAGCGATTGGTAGAGATTGTGCGAATGTTCCACTATGGTCGCCTTTCCCTCCACTCCAAGGCTTTTTTGAAAAGATCGTTGGTCAGGGCGATCTCGTCCGCCGACGCCTTGGAGGCTGCATAGCGATGGTCATAAAGAATGCGCTAAAATCCATAATACATATGCGCATGCTCTCGGCCGCCCTTGACCATGCCATGACACAGCAGAGTCGCTCTGCCCACCGGACTCCCGACCGGCGCGCCTGCACCAAGCAAGCCATGCATGGAGGGGGCGGAGCGAGATGGCAGGCGTGCGGCGGTATCGGAAGCCGCGGGTGGCCTGGCCGGCTAGGGAGGCAGCAGCCACTCAAACAGCCTGACTATCGCCATCTCCCTGTTATGGAACATGCGTATGATCGCGTCCCGCATCTTGTCCAGGCCGCCGAAGAAGATGTCTGCTATGGCTGCCCTGATCTCCCTCCACTGTGTCTCTATGGGGTTGAGTTGCGGGGTGTGCGGCGGAATGTGCACCATCTCGACTGCCCCGGCCGTGCCGGAGATGTAGTCCCGCATGGTTTTACCGGTGAGGGCGCCGGCGTTGTCCCCTATGATCCCTATTTTTTCGTGGCGCCGGCGGGCATAGTACACCAAGGACGCGTAGATTCCCGCCCTCAGGTCTTCGTGGAACTGCAGGTCCAGCGTGTCGTCCCCCAGCGTCCCGATTAGATGGATTGATTTTTTGGAATGGTTGGTGCGGACGATGGCCTTCCCGCCCCGCCTCCGGAGCCCCCGTCCTGACGTGGGCGAGTCCCGCAGCGTGGCCGCGTCGACGGCCAGCACGGTGCGGCCCTCCGCCTTCCACCTGGCGATTATGGCCCTCGCCTTTTCGATGAACTCCGCCTGTTCCTCGGGCGTGGCGCCGTTCCATGGTATGGACCACGGCTTCCGGACCGAGAACCCGAGGCGGTGGGCCACCCTCAGGGCCGTCCTCCGGCTGCATGTGGTGCCGAGCCGCTCCAGTATGCGCCTGGCCACCATCCTGGCGTTCCAGCTGCCGCGTACAAAGCCTCTCTCGTCGGGCGGCCTGTCCAGATCCTCCTCGACGGCCCGCTCCGGCTCCGGGTCCAGCCTCCGCGGCCTGCCCGGGCTCTTGTTGTCGTGCCTGGCCTCGAGGCCCTTGCATTCCATTCGGCGCAGCCATCGGGAGACGGTGCTGGAATGGCGTCCCACGATTTTGGCTATCCATTCCACCTTCCTGCCGCGCCATTCCAGCACGGCCGCTTGGAGCCGGTCTCTGGACTTGCCGGGCTTCTCGCGTCTGTGCATCTCCTCCAGCACGGGCAGCGATACCCTGGGCAGGTACTCCTTCCCTCTCTTTATCCGTGCTGCCCTGTGCATGGGGGCTTGGGGGATATGTGGGATCTATATCTTTTGCCCTGTTGCTAGTTTGTGCATACTTTATGGCCATCACTACGCACCTGGCCAGCAATGCCACGGTGCGGCTCGTGTTCGTGTAGTCGGCCTCCTCCAACACCTCTCCGTCCTGGTCTACCATACGGACCACGCACTTGCTCTTTCCGATGTCAATTCCAGTGTTGTCCATACTATAATCTCCCATCCAGTCGGATGGCCGGCCGGAAGCCGCCTACACCCGTCAGGGATCTGCGCCCCACCAGCGCAGCAGCGCGGATATCCCCCCACAAGGCCGCAACGGGCCACGCAAACAAAGGGGCAAGCCAACCGCGGGCGGTATGCGGGGGATGTCAACGTACATTCACGGGAACCAAGCCCGGCACGTATGGTGGCAGAAGGGGTCGGCGCTAGCCGGTCCGGGTGATGACGAACGGCGCGGTCAGCTGGGAATCGTATTTTGTCGTTGCGCCGGCATCGGAGGTTGTGATGATCCTCGCCTTGACGGTGACCGAATTTTCGCCCATGCCGAGATTGATCACGCCGCCCCAGTTGCCCGACCCGTCGACGGCAAAGGTGGCAGCCTTGGCGTCGTTGATGCGGACTATTATCGTCGAGTTGGGGTCGGCGGTTCCGTGTATCTCCGCTGTGGTCTGGTTGGTGGTCCGCGGGCCGGCATTCGCGACCACCGGAACGCCCGGCGTCGGATCGGCCAGCGAGACGGTGTGCGGCGCACTTGGCGCCGACTCCTTCCCTGCAGCCCTTGCCTTGGCGGTGATTGTGTTGTCCCCGTATTCCAGCTTGACGGTCGCCGACCACGCGCCGTCCCCGTCGGGGGTGGCCGTCGCTGTTTTCTGGCCGTTCACAAATACGTCCACCCTCAGGGACCCGTCGGTGTTGGTGTCGGCCGTGCCGGAGACGGTGTGCTTTCGGTTCTTCACCTGGTCGACGCCGGTGATCGCCGGAACGCCCGGCGTCGGATCGGCCAGCGAGACGGTGTGCGGCGCACTTGGCGCCGACTCCTTCCCTGCAGCCCTTGCCTTGGCGGTGATTGTGTTGTCCCCGTATTCCAGCTTGACGGTCGCCGACCACGCGCCGTCCCCGTCGGGGGTGGCCGTCGCTGTTTTCTGGCCGTTCACAAATACGTCCACCCTCAGGGACCCGTCGGTGTTGGTGTCGGCCGTGCCGGAGACGGTGTGCTTTCGGTGCTTCACCTGGTCGACGCCGGTGATCGCCGGAACGCCCGGCGTCGGATCGGCCAGCGAGACGGTGTGCGGCGCACTTGGCGCCGACTCCTTCCCTGCAGCCCTTGCCTTGGCGGTGATTGTGTTGTCCCCGTATTCCAGCTTGACGGTCGCCGACCACGCGCCGTCCCCGTCGGGGGTGGCCGTCGCTGTTTTCTGGCCGTTCACAAATACGTCCACCCTCAGGGACCCGTCGGTGTTGGTGTCGGCCGTGCCGGAGACGGTGTGCTTTCGGTTCTTCACCTGGTCGACGCCGGTGATCGCCGGAACGCCCGGCGTCGGATCGGCCAGCGAGACGGTGTGCGGCGCACTTGGCGCCGACTCCTTCCCTGCAGCCCTTGCCTTGGCGGTGATTGTGTTGTCCCCGTATTCCAGCTTGACGGTCGCCGACCACGCGCCGTCCCCGTCGGGGTGGCCGTCGCTGTTTTCTGGCCGTTCACAAATACGTCCACCCTCAGGGACCCGTCGGTGTTGGGGTCGGCCGTGCCGGAGACGGTGTGCTTTCGGTTCTTCACCTGGTCGACGCCTGTGATCACCGGGGCGGTGGGGGCGCCGGCCGGATCCGCCGCCTGTCCGGTCATGCCCGCCGTCTGGCGCATGCCGGATTCGGCCACGCTCACCGTGATGGAACGGGAGTTTTTCGTGCCGAACAGGGATGACCCGCTGGCGGTTATGGTGACGCTGTATTCCGACTTGCTGCTGTAGTCCGGGGTATGCTTCAGCTTGAGGACGCCGTTGACTATCTCAAAGTCGGAGCCCCCGGAGGATACCGCGTACGCCGGGCTCTGCCCGGCAAGGAACGAGTTCTGCGCCGTGATGTTCCCGATGGTGCGGGTGGCGTCGCCGCTGATGATGGAGGTCTTGTCCAGTACTATGTACCAGTTGCCCAGATTCCGGTTGAACGAGGAGGCGCCGTAGAACATATCGGACATGTCGGTCACCGACGAGACGTCCCATTCGGACAGGTCGCCGTTGAAGGAGGAGGCGCGCTCGAACATCCATGACATGTCGGTCACCGACGAGACGTCCCATTCGGACAGGTCGCCGTTGAAGGAGTCAGTCCAAGCGAACAGCATAGACATGTCGGTCACCGACGAGACGTCCCATTCGGACAGGTCGCCGTTGAAGGAGTCAGTCCAAACGAACATCATAGACATGTCGGTCACCGACGAGACGTCCCATTCGGACAGGTCGCCGTTGAAAGAGTCGGCACTCCCGAACATCCCGCTCATGTCGGTCACCGACGAGACGTCCCATTCGGACAGGTCGCCGTTGAAGGAGTCTGCATTCCAGAACATCCCGCTCATGTCGGTCGCCGACGAGACGTCCCATTCGGACAGGTCGCCGTTGAAGGAGGAGGCGTCGTCGAACATCATAGACATGTCGGTCGCCGACGAGACGTCCCATTCGGACAGGTCGCCGTTGAAGGAGGAGGCGTCGTCGAACATCCTAGACATGTCGGTCACCGACGAGACGTCCCAAGACGATATGTCGCCGTTGAAGGAGTTGGTCCAACCGAACATGCTAGACATGTCGGTCACCGACGAGACGTCCCAAGACGATATGTTGCCATTGAAGGAGTCTGCATTCCAGAACATCCATGACATGTCGGTCACCGACGAGACGTCCCAAGACGATATGTCGCCGTTGAAAGAGGAGGCCCCAGCGAACATCCTAGACATGTCGGTCACCGACGAGACGTCCCAAGACGATATGTCGCCGTTGAAAGAGGAGGCCCCAGTGAACATCCTAGACATGTCGGTGACACCGGAGAGGTCGGGCACGTCGGTTGCACGGTAGACCATGTTGGATGCCAAGTAGAAAGCAGATTTCATCGACTTCCACTTTATGTCGCCCCAGTTATCTATCGAGACCAGCTTTGCAGCGTAGGAACGCTTGATGTCGCTCAGGCGCATGCCCGGAAAGTCGCCTGATATGGTGATAGTGTGGTTGCCGCTGCTCGCATACATGTGGACCTGCGTTCCCCCAACGTTGCGCTCCACGGTTCCATCTCCCCAATCGATCGTGTACGTGCTAGTCGCGCCAGCCACCGGGATGACTATGTACTCGCTCGCCGCCGTGGTCCGCCAAGTGGTGACGAATGGATCAGAGTTCTCTTGCGCCGTCGCCCATGGCAGCACGGACAGGGCAGCGACTAGGGCGAGTAACAGCACGGGCAGTGCGTACAGCATCACCTACTCCCCCCCGCGCCGGCTACCCGCGAGTCGGGTAAATTGTGAATAACGTTCATGTCACCAGATGTGTATTTTTGCTTAATTCTTGTAGTCAATTTGTATCATTTCAAATTATACTATAACTGTATTGTGTATACAATGTGTCTACTTGTGTACATATGCGTAGTGTGTACACGCTTAACCCCCCCTCCAATCTACTTGGGGGATACGATCTTGCCACACAGCTAAACTTCCGTGTATTGGCAGTGACTGATTACATATGACGTGTTCCCAACCGTATGGCGGTGGTATGAGTCCGAATGTATCTTGCATGAACAATGCCGGCATGGCCAACAACATGAGCAAGGCGGGCCGCCCTGCCCCTCCCATATCATGGAATGGTCGTTGTGGCGGGGCCGCATAGGGTGGCTCTGCGGGTATGCGGTCCGTGGGCGGCGCATCCGGCCGGGGTGCGGGCAGCATGGGCGGGGCGGCGGGCAGCGCCGGCTGGCGTGAGAGTATGTGTGATGTGACCGGGCGAGGTGCAGGCAGCATGGGCGGCGCGTCGTACATGGGCAGCATGGGCGGCGCGTTGTGTATGGGCAGCATGGGCGGGGCCAAAGCGCTCAACCCCTCCCGTACGATGTTGTGCGTGGGGTCGCGCAGCACCTTCAGGAAGGATTCCCCCACATCGAGGTTCAGCCTTGAGCACGTTGCCGCAAAGCTCTGCAGTATGGAGAAGACGCGCACGCCCCGTTCGGTCATGAACTTGTGCGACACCTCGCGTATGGGCACGACCCAGTCGCGTATGTCCCTCTCGCTGCCGTTGTTGGTGGGCGGCATGCCGGGGTGTCTCAGGAACGTGAACAGGTTGTCGGCGGCCGAGTGCAGTGTGCCGGCAAACTTCAGGCCGCCGTACCTGGCGGCCAGGTCCCGCACCTCGTCGGCGAACCTGTTGCAGGTGGACATGGGGGCGCCGCCGGCCGCAGCGGTACGGGCCGCCGCCTCCTTTGCCCTGTGGAATATGAGCTTGAGGGAGCGGTGGTGTTGTCGCATTCGCGGCTGATGCTAGTAAAGTATAGATCATACTTAGGAGCAGCGGCTCCCCGTCTTGTCCCATGCATGTACCGTGATGCGGCCGTCCTCGGCAAAGACGAACGTCAGCCCGGGCGGATTGCCCAGCCTCTCCAGGACAGGCTTGGGGATGTGGCACAGGTGGGTACGGGTCTGGACGCTGGGCGCCACGGACACGGAGAACCTGGTCGACCCCTTCGTCCACCTTGCCATGCATGGGATACGGGCCGGGCGTATTTAACCCGCCGTGATCTGGCGGAGTGGATTATTCATCTGTTCCGTTAAATACCAATTCCGCCACCACACATCATTGCCAAGGGGCGCAAGGCAGCTGGCCGCCATGAAAGAGGCCGGAGGCCATATCGTCCGGACCCCCGGCCATATACGGCAGACGCACCAGAACAGGTGGCTGGTCCGCTCGCAGACCTGCGGGACGCTGCTGTATGTTGTGGTTCTTGGCATCAAGGGTCTGGTGTGCGACTGCGTCCGGTGCAGGCTGGGCCGCGGCCTCTGCAAACATGTCGCCGCGGTGGACATGTGGCTTTCCGGGCGGTGGGCCGAAATGCACAAGCCGGAGCGGGTGGCCATACGCAGGCCGGCGGTGCGGTGCCCCGCCCACCCCTCGCACAGGCTGGTCCGGGACGGCCGCCGCCCCACCAAACGCAAGGGAATGGTCCAAAAGTACCTGTGTGTGGACTGCGGGAGGCGCCTCTCCGGCCTCCCGGGGCTGAGGCGCCGGCACGCGTCGGCCGATGTCATGGCCGACGCGCTGAGTCTGGTCTCCAAGGGGGTGTCGCTGGCGCGCGCGGCCGATGAGCTCGACAGGCACGGCCACACGTTCCACCGTTCCACCATATACCGGTGGGCCAGGGCGTGCGGCCCACTCATGGAGGGGTACGTCGGCAAGATCCGGCCGTGGGCGGGGTACAGGTAGCACTGCGACGAGGTGTACTGCAGGATAATGGGCGACGGCGCCTACCTGTTCACGGTCATGGACCACTCCACCAGATTCGTGCTATCATACATGGTGTCGCCCGTAAAGATGGGGGCCAAGCCGCTGGGCATGTTCAGGGAGGCGGCGCGGAGGGCCGGCGCGGTCCCGTGGGTGTTCGTGACAGACGGCCTGGACGTCTTTCCTGCGGCGGCCGGGAAGGCGTTCTGGCGCAGGGCGGGGCGCCGCTTGGTGCACGCCGCCGAGGTGCACATGAGAAACGAGTTCAACCACAACAACGTGCACGAGAGCCTGAACGGGGAGCTCAAGCCGCTCATCCGCAAGCGGGGCGGCTACAAGGTGAAAAATCCGGCGATGGTGGGGCTGGTGGTGTTGGGGTACAACTTTTTCCGGCCGCATACGGCTCTGGGCGGCAGGACGCCCGCCGAGGCGGCGGGCATATGCGTGGAGGGGAAGGACAGGGTGCGGACCCTGCTTGAGGCCGCGGCGGCGTAAACTGCCATTCCCGTGTACAGGCAGGAGGCCGTCGGCGACGCATACATGGCAATCTTTCTGGCGGAATGGCCGCGCATGGCGCGCGTTTTTGCGGTCTACACGGACTGCGGGACGGTGTCAGGCGTCCAGTCCACAATCCAAGGTCCCGCGCCAACCCATATCGTGCAGAAAACGCAAGACGACTCCCGGACTTGGACGTGTCTATTCCATCCTGTCCCATCAGCTGCTAATGCAACAACGCCGGAGGACACTCGCAGTTAAACATTAGGCCGGCGGCGCACCGCTCGGCCGGAGCCTCTTCCGTGTCCGGGTATGGTCCGCTGCGACAGCGCGCGGACAGGCAGCGGCAGCCTCCGAACGTGAACCCAAAAATTCCCCCACATCCCATACATTGGGCATGGTACTAAGCGTATTCCCGCTGACGGTCTCCAGAAAGGCTGGAACGTTTGATCTGTACGGCACCCTGCAAAATGCTCTGAATTCTGCCGGGATGCGGGTGGAGTCGGGTGACGTGGTGGTGGCATCCACAAAGTTTGTCGCCGTCTCGCAGGGAAGGACCGTACCCATGGAAAGGGTGCGTGTCTCCGAAGAGGGCTCGAGGCTGTCGCGGCGGTTCCGCATGGGGCCGAAGATGGCAGAGATGGTGCTCCGCGAGTCATCTGGCATACTGGGTGGCATGACCGGCTTTGTATTGGCATACTCGGGCGGCCTAATGGCCCCCAACGCGGGCATAGACATGTCCAACGCGGGCCCAGGCATGGCAGTGCTGTACCCAGCCCGACCACACCATACGGCCGAATCGCTGCGCCGCCGCATACTCCTGGACACGGGGGCAAATGCGGGCGTGATACTGGCAGACAGCCGCCTGATGCCCGGAAGGGTGGGCACCGTCGGCGTGGCCGTGGCGTATGCCGGAATAGAGCCGGTGCGGGACATGCGGGGGAGGCGGGATCTGGACGGAAGGCCCCTCAGGGTTACGTTCCAGGCCGCAGCCGACGGCCTGGCCTCGGCGGCCAACCACACCATGGGAGAGGGATCCGAGTCTAGGCCGTTTGCGCTGGTAAGGGGGTCTGGAGCCGTCACCGCCGGAGAGTACGACGGTACCGAGGCGACGGTGGACCCGTCCCAATGCGTGTACGCGCGTGGCCTGGGGCGGTCCGGATAGCGGGGATGCAAAGCCAGTTCGGCTGCGGCGCGCGTGTCCCGCCCGCCGGTGCTTGACAGGATCCCCGGTGGGGGAAAATCAGTCAATGTTTGCCCATATTGCAAATGTTGTGGGCATCTGATCTGGCCGCGCACGCCGCTCCGCTGGCATTTCGGAAATCAGCGGCATCAAAATGCACGACAGCGGAACCATGTGACCGCGTGGCGGCCATGTGGGCAAGCCTGTCCGCCTTCGGATTGATCCAGAACCATGGCAAGGCAGATGGTGGGCCTGGCATTCTCAACGGAATGCCAGCGGGGGCGCCCGGACCGTCTGACCACGCCGTGCGGCCTCGAACCACGTCCCAGCGGCCTCGTCGTCTGAGAACATATAGAGCAGATCGGCCGGAATGAGGACTCGTCTATCACTGATGCAGTAGCTCATGGGGGCCCAGCAAGGACGGGGTCGTCCCCGGGAGTCCCAGCGGGCTCCACCGTGACGGTCCTAGTCACCTTGTCGGACCAGACGCCAAAGTAGTCCTGGCACTTGTAATTCAGCGTGTATTTACCGACCGTCTCCGTGTCCACGCTCTCGCTAGGATACACTCTCCACGCATGGGAGAATCCGCCGTACTTACACAGGGCCCCGGGGTCCGACCACGACTGGCCCTGCAGTATCGTGACGGCGCTGTCACCCTTGAGCTCGATGTGGAGGGGTTTGCCGTATATGAATACCGTCCCGGTCACGGAGGCGGACGCGCCGCGGCTGTCCGTGCAGGCGTATGTGAGGGTGTAGTTTCCGACGAGTTCTGGATGAATGGTCCTGTGCGCCGAATAGACGGTCTTGGAGCCGCCGTCTATGAACTGGCCAGTGCAGGTGGCGCCGGGATCCCTCCAATTGCTCTGGACCCCACGATGCACCGCGTCGGCGGGGCCGTTCAGGGTCAGGGTCGGCGGGGTGATCACGAGCGTGACCGTCCTAGTTACCGGCTCGGCAGCCAGGCCGGTGGTGCCGCGGCACTGGTAGGTCAGAGTGTTAGGGCCTAGGCTCAGGCTCGTGACGCCGGCATACACCGTCTTGGAGCCCTTCGGGATGGTTTCTCCTGAGCAGGTTGCGCCGGGGTCGGTGTATGCTGCGTTCCGGACCTTAGGGGTGTCCGGACCAGTCAACTCTATCTTGACGTTGGCATCGCCGTTAAGAGTCAGGGTCGGCGGGGGGAACGTCGGGAGGGGCACGACAGTGAGCATCCTAGTCACCCGGTCGGACCCGATACCTCGGGTGTCCGTGCACTGGTATGTCAGCGTGTTCTTGCCCAATATCAGGTTGGTGGTGTCGGCATACACCTTCTTGTAGTTCTCAGACATGAACTCTCCGGCGCAGGTTGCTCCCGGATCAATGTACGGGCGGCCCAAAAACACCGTGGCGCTGGCATCGCCGTTCAGAGTCACGGTCGGCGGGGTGGCCGTGGTGGTAAGCGTCCTGGTCACCGGGTCGGCCGAGATGCCGCGGGTGTCCGTGCACCGGTATGTCAGCGTGTTCTTGCCCAATATCAGGTTGATGGGGTCAACATCCACTGTCTTGGAGCCCCCCGGGATGGCCTCGCCGGTGCAGGTTGCGCCCGGATCATTGTACTGGCGCCTCCACTCTTCCGTGACATTGGCGTCGCCGATGAGCGTTATTACGGGCTTTGTCACGACCTTGACCGTCCTACTTACGTCGGACGCCTTGACACCGCGGGTGTCCGTGCACGAGTATGTCAGCGTGTGGGGGCCGACCTTGGACGTATCGACCGCCGGCGTGCCGGTTACCGTCTTGTGTCCGGCCTCGTTGACATGCTTGCCAGTGCATATGGCGCCCGGATCCGTAAACGTTCCACCCTTCGCCACCGTCACCTCGGACTTGCCTACCAGCGTGAGGACCGGATCCACAGCCTCCTCCATGTAATCCGTCGCGAATGCCTCGCCCGCCAGCAGGAATGGCGCGGCGGCTAGCGCTACCAACAGGACTCGTCTATCACTGATGCAGTAGTTCATGGTTGTTTACCCCCCGCCATACGATCTACACCTGCATGGTAGCCGGACCCGAATATGAGCCCGTCCTGCAGGTGCAACCAAGATCTCTTGGGTTCAGCCTGGCCGGTGGCCGGGTTGACCGCCTCGTACTCCACCCAGACGCCGGCCTTCTCGGCCAGATCTTCAAGGATGTCCCCGGCCGACCAACCCGCCGGCACGATGGCCGGCCAGGTCTCGCCGGTTCGGGACGCGTTGACGCCGTGCGCCAAGACCGCCCAAGTGCTGGCGTCCACGACAAACGGCCGGAGAGGATCCGGCGGGCCGGCCGCCGAGTCGTTTATCATGCGGATGATGCCATCCCAGCCGTACGCCTCGTATCCAAAGACGGCGTTCTGGACCAGCGCCTGCGCCCTAGAGTCGGACACGTAATAGCCGGACACGAAGATGAACCCGTCCCGCTCGTACAGCCAGGTTCTTTTGGGCTGGACGGTCCCGGTGTCGGGATCGGTGAAGTCGTAGGTGGTCCAGGCGCCGCCGTACTGGTCCAGGTCGGCCAGCACCTGCTCAAACGGCCTGTCGCCGGTATGGCGGATGGCGTCGGCGCAGCAGTTTCCCACGAGCTGCGGCAGGGCCCCGTCGGCCACCGTCGTGTAGCCGTCGGAGTCTATGACGAACACGTGTGTCTCGCCGGCGGGCCGGGGTTCCTGGGGGGTCATCATCCCGAAGGCGTCCTCGCCGTGCGCCCCGAACAGGACCAGGGCCTCGTCGACGGCCGACTGGACCTCGGCATCCGGCAGGTAGTACCCCGACACGAATATGTAGTCGCCGTATACGTCCCACCACTGCCGCATGACCTGTTCGGTGCCGGTGGCAGGGTTCACCAGAACCCGCTCCGTCCAAGTGGCCCCGTCGATGTAGGCGTCCGCCAGCACCTGGCGGAAGTCCCGGTCCGCTTGGACCGGCAGCCCGCGGAGCTCGTCCAGCCAGACCAAGGCGGGAGTCCCCACCGCCACCGTCCCGGCGCCCCGTCGCTGCAGGACGACCGGGTACAGGGAGTCGCCCTCCGCCCGATCTTCCGGCACCAGCCGCTCAAAGGAGGCCGGCCCGGTCGAGCGGTACCGCGATATGGTCTCGTCCACCACCGACTGGGCGCGCGAGTCGGGCATGTGGTAGTCGGCCACAAACAGGTAGCCGTCCAGCAGGGTGGCCCAGGCGCGCGTAAGCTGGGCCGAACCGGCGGCCGGGTTGTCCGACATGTAGGAGAGCCAAGCCCCCCCGTCCCTGTCTATGTCGTCAAGGATGTCTGAGTAGGATCGGTCGGCGGCCCCCTCACGCAGCGTCCCAAAGACGGTGCCGACCCTGTCGGGGTAGGCGCTGTCCGCCCGGATTACGCCGGTCTTCTCCAGAACGAATAGGTGCGGCCCGGTGGTGCGGATGTCGCCGCCGGCGTACGTGGCCGAGGCGACCTGGGAGCCGGTGGTTATCTGCCCAAAGGCCGCCTCGCCGGCCGACCGGTACAGCAGCATGGCCCTGTCCACCGCCGACTGGACGCGCTCGTCGGGCGTGTAGTATCCCGAGGCGAATATGAACCCGTCGTGCATGGACAGGTAGGTGCGCTTGGCCTGCCTGGTGTGCGTGTCCGGATTGACGAACACGTACGATATCCAGAGAGTACCGTCCGCCTCCAGCTCGGAGAGCATGGCTTCATAGGGCCGGTCGGCCCCGTACAGAAACGTCCTCTCCGGGACTACCCCCACCAGCGACGGTGTCGTCCCGTGGGCTACCCCGGTGGGCCGGTCCGGATCCGTCCCCGCATCCAGCACGAACACGTAGGGCTCGTTGGTAGTGATGGGTTTGGCAGGAGTGATCGCGTCAAAGACGCCATACCCAAGCCGACGGTATTCGTTGACGGCCCCCTCCACCAGCGAGACCACCTCGAAGTCGCGCGGGTAGTAGCCGGACCCGAATACGTACCCGTCGTGCAGGTACAGCCAGGACCTCTTCAGCTGGACCGCCCCGGTGTCGGGGTTCTCTGACATGTGCTCGATCCAGGTGCCGTGTCCGCTATACAGATCCTCCAAGATGGCTCCGGTCGGCCGACCGGCTTCCTTTATGGCCCTGTAGAGCGGATCCCCAACCACGTACGGGAATGCCCCGTCGGCCACCGTGATCATCGTACTGGCGTTGAGGACGAACGGGTAGGGTCGGCTGGTGTGGACGGGGGCGCCGGGAGTTATGTCCGCGAAAGCATCCGTACCGGAGGCGCCGTACATCAGGAGGGTCCCGACGACCGTGGACACCACCTCCGACTCCACCTCGTCAAGCAGGCGCGGGTCGGCGGGCGGCTCCCAGAGCTCGGCGCCGGCAAACGGTACCACGAATATGCCTAAAACCCCACAGCCAAGACAGTAAAGCATGCCGAACGGGACGCGCTCAGCAACTGCCTGTTCTCGGACAAACACGGGGAATCGGATAAATTGTGAAGTGTTCACATCAACAGATACGCATTTTGATGTGGTTCCCATTAGGATATGCTATTTAGAATTTAATTAAATCTTTTACGTCTATATTGTGTACATTTGTAGTATTTGTGTACATTTATAGTATTTGCGTGCATTTGTAGTATTTGTGTACATTTATAGTATTTATGCGCATTTGTATAGCGTCGATCATTAATTCGTGCAGAGTGCCGTCGCTTTTCTATGCGCAAATTTGAATATTTCCAACTTGAACCTCACAGTCTGATAATATGTGATGATGGCATTGTACAGGTCAGCAAACGTTCGATAGTAGACATTATGCGTAATCTAAGAGATAGATAAGCGCGGGATAAAAATAGGCAGCAATACTCTTGCCCAACCCCTGCCGCACCCGGGCGGTACGTGGCCATGCGGATGCGTCCAGATCACTGCAGGGCAGCGGGGCGGGCATTGCAAACCTTTGTAGGGGGTATTCCGGAGAGCCGACGGATCAAACCATGACGCAAGCGGAACAAATCAAGCGGCTGAAACGGCAGCTCGAAAAAGCACATGCGGAGCGGGACGCGGCCCTCAAGAAGCTCGGGCGGGCGGCAGAGGCCGCCAAAAAGGATGGTGCAAAACTAAACGACAACGCCAGGCAGATAATGTACTTGGAAAGGCAGCGGCGGGTCCTCGTTGCGCTCAGCAACGGGTACGGGCTGCTGGGCACCGACCACGATACCATGTGGAGCCACGTCTCGGAGCTTGACCGGATAATCAACACCCCCAAGCTGCTGAAGAGGATCACCGGGTGTACCCCAGGACAGTTCGCGTTCAAGCTGAAATGGTTTGGGCCGCTCGCCATGGAACATGGGCCCCTGTTCCGGGGGGACGGCCTGCGGGCCGGCGACGCGGGAAACCGGTGCAAGCTGTACCCGCGGCATATACTGCTGCTGGCGCTGATCCGGTACTACACGGGAATGGCCGAGGGCGCCATGCAGCCGTGGTTCGGCGTGGACCAGTCCGGCGTGTCAAAATATCTGGCCCTGGCCGCCGACATACTGGAGCGGATAGTCGTATCCCCGGAGTTTCTGACCGGACTGCTGAGCATGGCCGAGTCAGTCGATGACATAACCGAGCTGGTCCCGCACCTGAGGCTGCTGGTGGACGGCACGCACATACTGCGGTGCAGGCCCGACGACAAGGAGCAGAGGAAGGCCTCATACAGCGGAAAGAAGAAGCAGTTCACCTACAACGTGCAGGCGATCACCAACTGCGCCGGGCTCATACTGAATATCAGCGAGGCGGTGGACGGCAGCACCCACGACTATGCCCTGTTCAAGAAGCACCTGGCCGGGACGGGCGCGTGGCTGCTGGAGCTGGCCGAAACGTGCAGCGCCGAGGAAAAAAAGCTAAAGGTAACCTCGGACCTCGGATATCAGGGAATCGAGAAGGACTACCCGCAGTTCGACCACGAGCAGGGCACCAAACGCCTGCGCAAGGACAACCCAAAATACGAGCCCAAGCGCGGCGGCCTGAGCGAGGCCTAGGTAAAGCGCAACAAAGAGGTGTCCCGCATCAGGATACCGGTGGAGTGGGCCATGGGCGACATGAAGCGGTACAGGCTACTGAGGGGCCCGTACGCGGGGACGGCCCAAGACCTGGGGCGGGACATGAACGTAATAGCCGGCCTCTCGAACATAAACGAGCTCTGGGACCACGAAAACGACAGGCCCGGCCCCCTGCTGGCCAAACTCATGCCCAAGATAGAGGCTAGGCTGGCGTCCGGTATGCCCCCGCCCTAGCGTACGGGCGGCACACCGCCCATTCCGTGGGACAAAACTCAAGGTTAGGGAGCCTGCGCACGGCCTTGCGTTTTTGGGTGATTTTCGGGGCATCCGGACCCCCATAACGGCCGCAAATGCCGGCGGCTCGTGCATAGTGACAGATTGTGGAGTATATCTGGGGCCAAATACTGTCTGATTAAAAGTATTAGTTTCAATTACGCATAATGTCTAATGTCTACTGGCAGATTACTTCAGAACGACAAGGTTCAATCTAAACTTGTTCAAGTATTCGGAGACGTCTTTCGTCGGAAATAGCATAGTCGCGTCACTATAGGCAGCCTCCCGTGCAAATCCGTCTGCTGTCGTGTTTTTCCATTTTTGCCTTTTATGGCCTTGTATTTTTCCACAAACCGCCGAACCGGCCCGCCGGCAGCGTCCGGTGTTCTATGCAGGCCGCGTCCTGTCCCCATTGCAGGCGATCTGCCCCATATGAGCCGGCGCCAAACTCCGGGAGTCGACACGCCAAAAAAATAAAAAATATGATCGTATCCGTGCCGGATCCCCTCCCTAGCCGTCCCGCATATGAGCCGGAGCGGAGCGCGTCACCTGTTATGATACCGCGATTTGACAAAAACTAATATCGTACCAGCCCCGCAGCACGGGGGGCTTGTCAGTACTGGACGCGACTACAAAGACGGAGGCAGCAAAGACCGCAAAGAACCTCTGCATGGCCAAGTTCAAGGAGTGGTGGACGCTGCAGGAGATGATCGACGCCATATCAGAGCTGAGCATGGGCTCGGACATCCTGCTGCAGATACAGAGCAGCGGCACGGTGCGGGTTGACCAGGACAGCATGGCCGAGGTCCTGTACGACGTGGTGGGTCCCCGGTTTCTGAGGTCCATAGGGGACGACAAGGACGCCAGGCGCACGTTTCTCACCATCATCATTGCGTCGGGCGTGACGAAGGGGTTCTTCACGGAGGATGCCATAATGGGGGCGGCCGCCGAGTTCCAGCCGGACATCAAATACATGAACGACGTGATCAGCATGAGGCCCACCCAGAAGTGGTGCCTCAGGCTGGCAGAGATATTCGACCTTCCTGCATCGGTGGCCGAGAAGGAGCGCGCCGGGGAGCCCCCCTCCATAGAGACGGTCGAGCCCCACGTCCCCCTTAACCCGCTGTACGACTACCAGTACTCCACCGGCAGGTTCGTCCGGAACATCCTGGAGGGGACCCAGATGGAGGGCGACAGGGAGGTCAAGCGCAAGCTGATAGCCGTGCCCACCGGATCCGGCAAGACCCGCATGATCACCGAGACCCTGGTGGAGTGGCTCAACGATGGAAAGCCGTCCAGAAACCCACAGCAGCGCGACTCGCGGTTCATACTCTGGATTGCCCAGTCGCACGAGCTCTGCGAGCAGGCGCGCAGCACGTTCAAGGAGGTCTTCAAGTCCACCGGCAAGGAGGGCACCGTGATGCGCCTCTACAAGTTTTGGGGGAAGGAGAATGCCCTCCCTTCCCTGGATATAGAGGACCTACTGGACGAGAAGGGGGTGATAGTCGCGTCCATCCAGTCCCTGTACAGCATAGGCCACACCAAGCCCCAGGAACTCATAAACCTGGGAAACTACGTCTCGTGCATAGTGGTTGACGAGGCCCACCACTCGGTGGCACCCTCCTATTCGTTCGTACTCAGGAGGATGGGGTTCAACTGGGACAACCGCAAAAAGGAGATATCCGAAAAGGGCACGATACTGCTGGGCCTCACCGCCACCCCATTCCGGGGATCCGGCGACGTGGAGACCCGCCGCCTCCACCGGTGGTACAACGGGGTGTACTTTCCGTCCATATCATACATGGACAAGGCCGAGGACTCGAGGCCCCACGCCCTGATAGACTGTCCGGCGGCGGCCTACGCGGGAGCGGTGGTCCGCATGCTGGGCGAAAAGTCATACGATCTGGACGGGTTCATAACCGACCACAGCTGGACGATACGCGGCGGGAACGGGGAGTGGACATATCCCAGCACCAAGAACGCCGCCCACGTATTCGACGGGCCCGGCGAGTACCGCATCGAACTTGTGGTAACTGACAACGACGGAAACACCGGCGAGTCGGGCGCCGTCATCCGGATAGAGCCCCCCCACACCGAGGAGATCAGACAGGAGGAGCTGCAGAAGGTGCTGTACGGCAGGCTCATACAGAGGCGCATACTCTGCGAGGTATACCACAAGGTGATAGTCTCCAAGAGCGCCATCAACCTCACCATGAAGGACGTCTCGGACATTGAAATGTACGGCGAGTTCCAGTCCAAGACGCTCAACCAAATAGGCGCAAGCTTCGAGAGGAACGCCCTCATACTCAGGGGCATAAAACACATGAGCGACACGGGCCGCAGGAAGATACTCTTCTTCGGCTGCAGCGTGGAGCACTCCAGGAAGATAGCCATATCGCTGAAGGCCATGTACGGCATGAAGACCGGATACGTGGACTCGGCCATGGACATGGACTCCCGCATCGCCGCCATACAGGACTTCCGGAGGGGCGGCACCGAGGTGCTATGCAACTTTGGCGTGCTGACCACCGGCTTTGACGCGCCCGGCGTGGACTGTGTCTTTGTAGGCAGGCCGGTGCGCAGCGCCCTGCTATACACACAAATGATCGGGAGGGGCATGAGAGGCACCAAGAACGGCGGCACCGAGGACATGATAATCGTGGACATAGACGACAACTTCCAGATCAACGAGACCCGGTACCAGCCCATAAGCGACGAGATGGGCTGGAAGGTGTACCGCGAGTACTGGAAGGTCTGGCGCGAGCCGGAGATAGAGGAGGTCGAGGAGGAGGTCGAGGAGGTCGACGTGTCCCACATGTGCGCGGTCTGTGGCCGCGCGGCCCACGGGCCCACCCAGATCAAGGACATATTTGGATTCGAGTGTCCCGACGACATTCTGATAGAGTATTGTCAAGACGGCGGCCAGGCTCTTCCCCAAGAGTGCCAAAAGTGCAGGCGATAGGACGCAGCCGCACAGGTACCCTAAGGTAGCGATCTTGTTTTCATACTGACGATGTCGAGTAATTGTTATATACCCCTACTTTATTATACAAAGCAGTGATGTACAATGCCTAAGGAAGGATTCAAGTCCATAACCGTCTCAGAGACCGTCTACAAGCGGTTCAACGAAGCCTATACCAACAGCAAGGACACCCTTGCCGTTCGGGGCATCCGCAGCCTCTCCGGCTACATCTCCTACATGCTCGAGGAGCGCATGCAGGAGAACGAGGCGATGGCCGTGCACGCCCCCAGAATGAAGAAGATCTCCGTAGACGATGACCGCGTAGTACTGCTGGACAGCAAGATGAACCGCATTGCTGAGGTGGTGGTCCAGAACGGAGTGATGTTCTGTCAGCTCTGTGAGGAGAACAACTGCCTGCACGTGGGGTTCGCCTATGCGCTGCCCGAGGTCTACGCGGCCCTGAGCAAGCACGGGGTAAAAGAGCCTGCTTGATGGAGGAGGCGGGATTTGAACCCGCGAACTCCTAAGAGACAGGATCCCCTATTTTTTGATCTTAAGTCCTGCATTTCCACGAACCGCGCGGTTCCCTTTGGCCAGGCTTGATTACTCCTCCGGGATGGCGGAGTGGGGCGTGGGTTAAACGTATTTCGGCCGGCGGGCGCCGCCGGGACTCCACACAGCATCGGACAGCCGGCCGCCTGATCGCGTCCGGGACGCGGCGGCGCATATCCCAGCATGCCGGCTGCATCCTAGTAGCGCTGCTGCTGCACTTGCGCCCCTCCCCCATGCCGGTTACCGCCGGCGGCGGATTGGCAAATCCCGGCTGGATAAATCCGAAACTGCAGCGCAAAATCGTTAAAAACCGCATCTGTGTATTCACAATATGGGACTGGTGCAGGACATAGTGGAGAAGGGCGACGAGGCCATCCAAGCAGCCGAGGATGTGGGTAACCGCGAACTGGCGGAGAGGGTGCGCGGACTGCAGGATGCAGTCAGCCGTGTGCCAGACTGGATGGTAGACTAGTTTCGGCTAGTATATCTGCAGGTAAGCGGGGTTCACTGAATACCTTGCCCGGCGGGCGCGTCGCATAGTATTCGCGCCACCCCACGCGCGGGGATGGTACCGTGTCGTACCCGCCCCCCCCCCACCAATCAGAAGCTAGCCGACGCAAGTAACTCGGCAGGACATAGGGCGTGGCACACGTTCTGGAGCGGCGTATGTTGCACTATGGACGCTGCGCCCGGTCCAGGAAATGGCGCACGCCAGTCGACACTAATTCTGCTAGTTCACCGGGAAAGTCGTCAAGATCACGGATTCTTACCCTGACTAGAGGGTTTCCTGAACGTGCGCCTTCCTCCGCATGAGGGTTTTCTCCAGCCTCTCAGCGAGCGCCAGCATCTCTTCTGCGCGCCGCCGTTCTGTGTCTTCTGGCCTATCCATGAGCGAAAAGCCGGCTATGCTTATTTAAACTAATAATCTGCGAAAACACAACGGAGCCGCTCCTGCACTTGCGCGCCGTCCCATGCCAGTTACCGCCGGCGGCAAATTGGCAGATTCCGTGTCAGGTCCCGGATATGGCAGCGAACCAAATATGTTGGGGTACATTCCGCATGGCACACATGGAGTTCACAAAGAGCCACGACGTAGCCGAGCTGAATGCCGCCATGGCCGGGAGCGAGGTGGTCTTGGCCGGATGGATAGAGGATCTGCGGGAGATGGGCAGGATGACCTTTGCGACGCTCCGGGACGCGTCCGGGCGCTGTCAGATAATAGCAAAGGGCGAGGCGGCCGCGAGCCTGGCCGGCATGACGCGGCAGAGCGTGGTCCGGGTGTCGGGGACCATACAGGAGACGCGGGCCCGGGACTTTGACTTCGAGGTGGCCGTCGGCGGCATAACCCTGCTGGCCGGGGCCGTGCACCCGCTGCCCATAGACCCCATAGGACGCCTGCGCAGCAATATAGACACCCGGCTGAACCACAGGGCCCTGGACATGCGGGACCAGAAGACGGCGGCCGTCTTCAAGATACGGCACAGGGTGCTGCAGTCAACCAGGAACCACCTGAGCGGGAGATTTACCGAGATAACCACCCCCAAGATAATAGGCAGCGCCAGCGAGGGCGGCGCCAACCTCTTCTCGCTGGAGTACTTTGGGCGCACCGCGTACCTGGCCCAGAGCCCCCAGCTGTACAAGGAGCAGATGACCATCGGGCTGGAGCGGGTCTTTGAGGTGTCCAGCTTCTACCGCGCCGAGAACTCGCACACCGGCAGGCACCTCACCGAGTTTACCAGCATAGACGTGGAGGCCGCGTTCATGGACTATACGGACGTGATGGACGTTCTGGAGGAGCTGGTGGTACAGGTGTGCGCCGACGTCGCCGGGGGGTGCGCCGGGGAGCTGGAGACCATCGGCCACGCGGCGGCGGTGCCGGCCCGGCCGTTCGAGGTGGTGACGTACCAGACTGCCCTGGAGGAGCTGTGGGAGGAGGGCGTCAGCCTGGAGTTCGGCGACGACCTGCAGGACGCGCACCTCCGCACACTGGGCAGGAGGCACCCGGGATTCTTCTTCCTGACCGACTGGCCCCTGAAGCTCAAGCCGTTCTACATAATGGAGAAGGAGGGGGCCGTCTCCAGATCGTTCGACCTGCAGTACGGCCACCTGGAGCTCTCCTCGGGCGGCACGCGGCTGCACGACCCGGCCACACTGAAGTCCAGACTCGTGGAACAGGGGCTGGACCCGGCGCAGTTTGCCGATCACCTCAAGGTCTTCGGGTGGGGGATGCCGCCCCACTCCGGATGGGGGATGGGGCTGGACCGGCTCATGGCCGTGCTGACCGGGCACGACAACGTCCGCGAGGTGGTGCTGTATCCCCGGGATCCGGACCGGCTTCTTCCCTGAACACTTATGGATGCGGCGCGTGCAGCCATACCGATATGATAGAAGAGGAGGATGCCCGGAAGGTCGCCGCGGCGCTGGCCGGGAACCTGCACGGCGTCTCGCGGGATGCCAAGAACTTTGCCGGGCTCCCCGACGAGTTCTGGGGGTATTATGCCCGGGGGCACGACTCCAAGGGGGCCTTCTGCATGGTGGTCATGTACTCGGGTGACGAGAAGGACGTGGACAGCACCATCCATGCATACGAGGAATGGCTGGCCGGCAGGCGCTCAGCGGGTCTCCATGAGTAGCCGCCGGTACCGCTGGCACACCTTGCAGACGGGCTTTCCGCGGTAGTCGGGGTTGCCGTCCTTGATGCGGATGGTGCCGGGATTCTCCTTGCAGATGCAGCAGTCGGCCATCGCCTCACGTGTGCGCGGCGCGAATAAGAGCATTTTGATGAAGTGCCATCCGTAGCTTGGGAAGCATCTCCCCCCCCATGATGCGAGAAGCCGTCCAGATACGACTGGCGCTACATCACCGGTCCGGGCGGCCGGAGGTGACACGGGTGTGGTGGCCGCGGCGCTCTCCCCGGCGTTACCATAACGGGGGCCGGTGGATGCGGGTCGCAGAATGGCCGGGCCCAAAGCCGAACCGCATTGCCGTTCTGGAACACGCTAACCCGACCGTATCTTGGACGACACGGCTCCTGCGAAACCGGCCGTGTCCAGATCTCCGCCTATGTCCCGGGTGCCCACCCCCGAGGCCACCAGCCCGGCCAGCGCCGACTCCAGCACGACGGCCGCCTCGGAGCATGACGAGTCGCCCCTGGTGGAGGCCAGCCACTCCAGCATCATGCGAACCGACAGTATGAACGAGGAGGGGTTCGCTATGTGCAGCGGGGCTATGTCGAAGGCCGCCCCGTGGACGGGCTCGAACAGGGCAAAATCATCCCCTATGTTGGCGGCCGGGGCCATGCCCAGCCCCCCCACCACCTGGGAGGACTCATCAGACAGTATGTCCCCGAAGAGGTTGGTGGTCAGTATCACATCAAACTGCTCGGGCCGCCGTATCAGGTTCATGGCGCAGGCGTCCACGTACATGTTCTCGTATATTACATCGGGGTACTCGGAGGCCACCTGGCCGCAGACCCGCGAGAAGAGGCCGTCGGTGATGCGCATCACGTTGGACTTGTGCACGCAGGTGACCTTCATCATGTTCCGTCGGCGGGCCATCTCGAAGGCCCGCACCGCTATGCGCCGCGAGGCCCGCTCCGTTATTATGCGGAGGGCGACGGCCCCGCCGCCGACCTCAAACTCCTCACCCGTGTACAGATCCTCGGTATTCTCCCGCACTATCACCATGTCTATGTCCTCCCGGAGGGCCCCTACTCCCGGATACGACTTGGCCGGCCGCACGTTGGCGTACAGGTCCAGGGTGCGGCGCAGCCGCACTATCACGTCGGCGGCCGACTCTCCCACCGGCGCCTTGAGGCAGGCGTCCGAGTCCCGTATCTGGCGCAGCGTCTCGGCGGGGAGCGCCGCGCCCGTCTCCCGCAGGGCCGCATCCCCGGCCGGCAGCATCCGCACGTCAAACCCCACGCCGCACCGGTCTGATATGGCCTCCAGCACGGCGACGGCCGCCTCGGAGAGATCTGGCCCTATCCCGTCCCCGGTCACCAGAGATATGCGGTACATCATACTACGCCTTTTGGCGCATCGTCACCTTCTTGAGCATCAGCCGGTTGGCCCCGTCTATGACCGCCCGCACGCTGGTCGTCACTATGTCCTCGCCGACGGACTTTGCCGATATGCTGTTTCCGCTGGAGTCGGCCACCAGCACCGTGACCTCGCACAGGGCCGAGGACCCCCCGGATATGGAGGCCAGCCCGTAATCTTTTATGCGCAGCTGCGAGGCGGCGCCGGTGATCTTCTGTATGGCGTTGAGCGCCGCGTCCACCGGCCCCACGCCGTAGTCGGTCTCCGAGTACTCCTTTCCGTCTATCTCCAGTTTCACGAACGCGTACGGCATCGTGCCTATACCGGTCGACACCGAGAACCCCGTCAGCTTCACCAGACTGCGCACTCCCCCCTTGCCCATCACCTCGTCGGCCATGGAGAGCAGCTCCACGTCGGTGACCAGCTGGCCGGCGTCGCCCATGGCCTTGACCCGGTCCAGTATGATGCGGGACTGCCCCGGATCCGGTTCCACCCCGTACTCGCGCAGTATGGCGACGGTGCCGTGGAGGCCGGCGTGCTTGCCCACCTTGAGCCACCGCTTTCGGCCCACCATCTCGGGGCCGATGGGCTCGTAGGTCAGCGGGTTGCTCAGTATGCCGTGGGTGTGTATGCCCGACTCGTGCCCGAACGCGTTGTCCCCCACGATAGCCTTGTTGGGTTGCACGCTGACCCCCACCGTCCTAGAGACGAACTTTGAGGTCTCGTAGAGCAGCTCGGGTACGATCCCGGTCTCGTAGGTATTATCGTGCTGCAGGCACCGCAGCGCCATGATCAACTCCTCCAGCGAGGCGTTGCCGGCCCTCTCGCCTATGCCGTTTATGGTGACGTGGGCGCATACGGCTCCCGCCTGTATGCCGGCCAGGGCGTTGGCCACGGCCAGGCCAAAGTCGTTGTGGCAGTGGACTGAGACGGGCAGGCCCGACGCCCGCACTGCATCCGAGACTATGCTGGCCATGTACGAGGGAGTCGAGTACCCCACGGTATCGGGTATGTCTATGCGGTCGGCACCCGCCTCGGCCACCCGCGAGAAGACCTCGCCCAGGTATGACCGGTCGGTGCGGGTCGCATCCTCGGCGGAAAACTCGACGGTCAGTCCGCGGGACTTTGCGTACTCTACGGCGGAGACGGCCCGCTCGGCGGCTTCGGCCCTGCTCATCTTTAGCTTGTGCTCCAGGTGTATGTCGGATGTGGCGATGAACGTGTGGACGTACGTAGAACCCGCGTCGGCCACGGCGTCTATGTCCTTGCGGTTGGCGCGGGCCAGCCCGCATATGTCGCAGGAGAGGCCCGCCGACACGATCATGCGCATCCCCTCTGCCTCGCCGGCCGATATCACCGGAAATCCCGCCTCTATGGCGTCCACGCCCAGCCGGTCCAGCCGCTCTGCGATGGACAGCTTCTGCGCGGGCGAGAGGGATATCCCCGGCGTCTGCTCGCCGTCCCGCAGCGTGGTGTCGAAGATGCGAACCCTCATGCCCCGCTCCTCTGCAGCGCCGCCATGCCGGTCCGGGCCGTCTCCAGTATGCCGAACCTTCCGGCCAGCTCCTCGAACGCCCGGATCTGGTCGGGGGTGGAGGTCAGCTCGGCCATTATGGAGTCCTTGCGGGTGTCGTGCGCCTTGGCCCCGTACGCGTTTATGAGCTTGTTCACCTCCATGCTATCCTCGGCGTTGGATATCCTGATCTTGAAGATGGCCAGCTCCCGGTATACCGTCTTGTGCTCGTCCAGTCGCCGCACCTCGACGGTGTCTATCATCTTGTCCAGCTGCTTGCCTATCTGGGCCAGCTGCCGCTCGTCTCCATACGTGGTGATGGTCATGCGGGAGAGTCCCGGGTTCTCGGTCACGCCCACCGCTATGCTGTCTATGTTGAAGTTTCGGGAGCGGAACATGTGCGTCACCTCGAAGAGGATGCCGGGCTTGTTTTCCACCAGTATAGAGAATATAGCCCACATCATTCCATCACGACGGGAGTATCATCTTGCTGAGAGGCGTTCCGGGCTGTACGAACGGCAACACGTCCTCCTCGGGATCTATGGGTATATCTATTACGGTGGCCACGTCGCTCTTGAGGCCCGCCCGTATCGCCGCGTCCAGCTCGTCCATGGACTGGGCGCGTATGCCCTGGGCTCCGTACGACTCGGCCAGCTTGACGTAGTCCGGACACCGCCCCTGGTCCACGCCCACCATCCTCCGGTTGTAGAAGGTGCGCTGCCACTGGGCCACCATCCCCAGCGAGTAGTTGTTTATCAGGAAGACTATGACCGGTATGTCCTCCAGCACCGAGGTGGCCAGGGAGTTCTCGGTCATGTTGAAGCTGCCGTCGCCGGCTATGTCCACCACGGGCACGCCGGGCCGCGCCACCTTGGCGCCGATGGCGGCCGGAAACCCCCACCCCATCGTGCCCAAGCCGGTGGAGCTGAAGAAGGTGCCCGGCGATATCACATCGAAGAAGAGCGAGGCCCACATCTGGTGCTGGCCCACCTCGGTGGTCACCACCGACTCGGGCGGCAGGAGCTGGCGCAGCTTGCGCAGTATCTTGGCCGCCCCCAGCTCCCCGGGGTGTATCTTGAGGTTCTCCTGCCAGTACTCCCGCATCTCCCGGGCGTGGCGGACCCACTCGCCCCCCTCGTCCCGGTCTATCTTGCGGTCCTCCAGCAGCCGGAGCATCACCCGCAGGGAGGCCTTCACGTCCCCCACGACGGCCACCCGCGTGGTCTGGTTCTTGCCGATCTCGGCGGGATCCACATCGAGGTGTATTATGGTGCGGCGGCTCTCAAAGTCCGCGAATGTGCCCACCGAACGGTCGGAGAACCGCGTCCCCACGGCCAGGACGCAGTCGGCCTCGACGATTATCTTGTTGGCCTCGGCGTGGCCGTGCATCCCTATGGGGCCCATCGAGAGGGGGTGGTTCTCCGGGAACGCCCCCTTGCCCTTGAATGTGGTGACCACTGGTATGGTCAGCATCTCGGCGACGGCCTGCAGCTCGGCAAAGGCGGACGATATTATGGTGCCCCCGCCGGCCAGTATGATGGGCTTGTCGGCCCGGATGAGCGTTTCGATGGCCCTCCTCACGTTCTGTATGTCCGGATCCGTCCAGGGGTGGTACCCCCTCATGCTCACGCCGTCCATCGTCCGCATCTGTGCGTGCGCCGACTGCACGTCCTTGGGTATGTCCACCAAGACGGGGCCGGGCCGGCCGGTGGACGCTATGTAGAAGGCCTTCTGCACAGAGATGGGCACCTCCTCCGGGGTGCGTGGCTGGAAGGCATACTTTACGACGGGGTTGGCCATTCCCATTATGTCGCTCTCCTGGAAGGCATCCTTGCCGATGAAGTGGACCGGCACCTGGCCTGTCACGGCCACCATGGGGGCCGAGTCCGCCTGGGCGGTGGCTATCCCCGTGAGGAGGTTGGTGGCGCCGGGTCCTGATGTGGCAAAGCAGACGCCCGGCCGCCGGCTGACCCTCCCGTAGCCGTCGGCCATGTGCGCCGCCGACTGCTCGTGGCGCACCAGAATGTGGCGTATGTTACACCGGTTAAACTCGTCGTACATGGGAAGGTTGGCGCCGCCGGGCAGGCCAAAGACCTCCCGCACGCCCTCCCCCTCCAAGGCCGTCATGAGTGCTCTGGCCCCAGTAACCGGTTCATTAGTATCAGTCATCTTGCACACCTCGGATGCGTGATGCTCCGATCACGCTAGGGCAGGACCAGCAACACTGTCGGGGTTGCGGTCGCCATCATGGTTTGAGTGCGGGACGGCGGTTTATTAAATCTTATTTGTGGTTCAATTCGAAAAAATGGATCTGGCCGCACTTCACTGACCCGCCGCCGCGACTGGTCCGTACCGGTCTGGACCATATGCGCGGGGGCGGATTAAAACAAAAACGTGCGCGGGAGAGTTAAGGATGCGGCATGGAGGTCTCCAGCATTCTCTCTTCCATCTCTTTTTCGCGTTCTATGACCAGCCTCTCAAGGTCCAGCAGGTCGTATCCGCCCGCCAGCTGTTGGTTGACGTCGATTACCGCCGTATTTGTGGCCTCGTAGGCGCTCCCTACCCTCCCCGGCAGGGAGTCGGCCTGCTCTTGGGTGGTTATAACCGCGCCCGGAGGCACGAACCGCCCGTCTGCTATCACCACGCCGCCGGTGATGGTGGCCGACACGCCCACCGCGACGTTGTTTCCGATCTTGGCGTTGAAGACCAAAGCCTCCATGCCTATGAACGTATTACTTCCGATCCACGCCGGCCCGTGAACCATGGCGCCGTGCGCCAGGCTGGTGTTGTTGCCCACGAATACGGCATAGCCGTCCCCAAACGCCGGGTCATATCCCTTCAGCCTGTCGCCGTCTGTGGAGAACCGGCGGTCGTCTATGTTGTGTCCGTCATCCACCGTCTCCAGCGCGTGAATCACCACGCCGTCCTGCATGTTGGATCCGTCCCCTATGTGTATCGGGGTGCCTTCGTCGCCCCTGCATACGGCGGTCGGCGCCACAAAGACCATCCTCCCTATGTGACAGTTTCCGATGACCACCGCAAAGGGGTGAATGAACGCGCTGGACTCTATGGAGGGTGTAGCGATCTGGGCGTTAAAGCTGGTCAACACGTTGGCGTGTATGTTCGGCCACTGGGGGTCCGCATCGTGCGTGCCGTTGTGGCCGCCGTTGGAGGCGCCCTGCCCGACGCACGGATCCGCGCCGCACAGCGCCGAATCGGTCTCTTGGTCTCCGGCATCCTGCGGAACCGGCCAGTTCCAGTCGGCCGACTGGAGCGCCGCGGCCAGTGCGGCGGCAGATGCCACTGCAAGAACTGCCATTGCTGCGTTTCTTCTATCCATTATCGGCGATGTCGCATGCGGCGGTTGATAAGTCGTTGGTACACGCTCCGGACCGGAAGGCGGCTACACCTAACGGAAACGTGAGGAGTGGGGGCGCCGGACCATGCACCATCCATGCAGGACCGGATGCCCATTCTTGACGGCAGGCGCGCATATGCTCAAGGATGGTGTTTGAGGCGAGGCTGCCGGTATTTGTGGCACAGAACAGTGGCAAGACATCAGTCTCAATCCGGGTGGCGGCTGAGGCAGACGTCAACATGTGGGCTGCCGCCTGACCACACTCCCCAATCTTCCACCCCACTATGCCAGGCCATGTACGGCGCACCACCCACAACGTCTCCCCCGCCTACGCCACAGGCCCTGCGCCCCCCGCCGCACCATACCGCGAGGACCTACCTGTTCTCTGCCGGGTGCGGGCCCACACCGTTCAGGGGCGAGTCCGCAGCCTACTCGGCGGTTCCCGGGACCGTCTGGCCGGATGCCGTCCACGATCCACCGGTCACCCTCCAGACGGCATACCCTGGGACCACCAGGTCCCCGTTGCGGTCGAACGAGACCATTCCCAGTACGCCGGGCGCCGCCTTGGATATGTTCGGAAGGGACTGTACCAGCGCCGCCGCGTCTCCGCTCTGGGCTGCCAGCATGGCGGCCCCCAGAGCCAGTACCGCGTCGTACGCCCGGTGCGCCCGCGCCGCCGGCTCCCCGTCAGACGATACATCCAGCCCGTCTGACAGGGTACCCTCTGTATGGTATCCTGGCCGGACCGCCATCGTGCCCTCTGGCATGTCCGGCTCGTCCAGGATGGTATCCATGCCGTACCATATCACATGCGGCGCTGCGGCGGCCCGGATGGTCCCGGCCGCCTCCGGATACAGCAGTACGGCGGCGGTGGTCTCGCCGTGCCGTACCGTCTCCAGTATGGCGGCAGCCGACTCTGTGTCGTTCCTGTGCGCAATCCACGATACCCGGGCATCTCCATTCAGCAGCTGGCCGGTTGTCGCCCCCCGCAGGACCATGCCGTCCTCGTCATGCCGGTATACCACGATGATGTGGTCTGCGCCGTCGGCGGCCAGAGCCCCCAGCGCCGCGGCCTGTCCGGCATCGCTGGGCCCCATACGAAATACGTGGTCTGGCATGGCCGTCTTCGGCGAGTCCGGGCAGCAGCTGATCAACAGCATGCGATCCCCGGATGTCTGGTACAGCACGGCCCAGAGAGTCGCGTTGCCGGAAGGTCCCAGAACGGCCGTCGGCGAGTCCAAGCTGCGGGCGGCCATCAGCGCCGCGTATCCATCATATGCCTCATACATATCCAAGGCCAGTCGCCACGGCTGCCCCAGTCGGGCCACGTATCCGTTAAAGTCCTGAACCGCCAGGAGGGTGGCCGACTCCACCTCGTCGACGCCGGCCGTATCGTCCACGAACGCCACCCTGTGGGATCCTGTCAGTGCCGGGCCTATTGTACAGCCGACATCCAAGGGGGCTTCGTACTCCACATGCAGCACGGCCAACGAATCCCCCCCGTCGTGTCCGTCCAGTACCACTATGGGGATGGTCACAGATGTGTGGGGCTGCAGCTCCAGCCCGCCGTCGCCGCCCAGCCCGGGGGCCAGATCCACCACCAACCCCATGGCATCCGACGTGTACCGGGGGTGATCCAGGGGGACTGCACCCGCGCGGACGGATCCGGCAAATATCGTGTACAGGTCCTGTGTGTCGTTGGCAGGCAGCACCAAGTCCATCCGCAGGACGGATGCGGCGCCATCGCAGGATACAGCCAGTGTGAGATAGTCCAGCACTGGCCCGTCGGGCACCATGCCGGTAAAGTATGCCACCTGCGTCCGCCGCTCCCCGCCCAGGCCGGCGTCCGGCCGGACGTACAGGCCGGGCCGCACCTCTACCGGAACCACCGTGTCGGGTGTGCGGCTCCACGCCTTGCCGGCCACCGCCCCGTCCCCTATGTGCAGCCGGGCATCCTCGGCGCCGGCCAACACGTCCCGGTACGGCTCATCCAGCCGGTATGATATCACGCCCCCGGACACGCGTTCCGCATCCGCCATGCGGAAGGGTATGCCTCCGGATCCGCCGGCGTCCTCCACGATCAGCGTAACGTTGGCGCCCGCACCCCCGCCGAACGCGACGGCCAGCATCCCCGCTTCCACGCTGTAGGCAGCTCGCACCGGCGCCCCGACACCAGAGACCACAGGCAGGCCCAATACGGCCGGCGAGGCGTTGGTGTGCGCATCATGTACGGCACCCGCATCCATGTACAGGTGCGGGGAGACCATCTTCTCCATTGCGCCCCACTGCCCGCCGTCCAACCGGAAGATTATGGTGTTGTCCGGTCCCCGGCCGACGTGCTGCATGGTGATACCACCGTCCCGGCCATACTCCCGGATGTGCACACGTGTTGTGTCTACTGCCAAGCTGTCCGTGGCGCCGTCAAGCGACAGGATAATGATGCCGAGATCCGGATCGTACGAGGCCGACACAGGCAGGGGAACCGTGCTTTGTACCGTGATGGGCGCCGCAATCTGGAGAGCGGCGTTTCCGGCCAGATCCCTGACGATCCCCACCCCCGCCAGCACATGGGGGCGGGCCATGCCGTCCAGCGCGGCGCGACTGTCCTGGTCCAGGACCAGCCTGACCATTCCCCCGTGCACGGTGGCGTTGTATCCCAGGGCCACGCCCCCCGCCTGCCCCTCCCCGTGCGCGTACAGCGGCGCGCCTCCTGTGGAACCGTCCAGCGTCTCGTTGAACGCCAGAGCGAGCGTCCCGGCCTCTGCCGAATACGCAGCCCACTCCAAGGCAGGCGGGTGTACGTCCCCCACGTCCACGGGTATAACGGACAGGGTGCCGTTGGCAGACTCGGCGCGGAGACGGGGGCTCTCCATGATGCGTATGGCGTCAACGCCGCCCTGCCCCGGCCGGTACACCAGTGCCAGAGGGTCGGCTCCAGTCCTGTACATGGAGCCGTCCATCACTGCCGCAAATGTGTGGTTGCGCACCTCTCCCAGCACGCTGAGCCTGCCGTGCTGGGTACGGTCCGCATCTATAGTCTCGTTGAACGTGACCACAAAGAGGCCGACGGTGCTGTAGTATGTGGCCGACTCCGTCGCGAGGGGATCTGGAGGAGGATATGACGCAGACGACCCCGAGGTGCTAGAGCCCGACGGTGACGGGGTGGGCCGGGTGGAGTCATATACGAACATAGACACCGCGCCGCTAGGCGCCACGTCGGTGCCGGCCGTGTCACGTACGGCGCCCTCGTCCACTGACATCATCGGTATGCCGGTTATTTTGGACACGACATCCCGGTTGGTTTGGTTCAGGGTGAACCAAATTTTTACTCCGCCCGGGTTATCGGAACTAAGCTGGTTCTGCGTCAGTCGTATATCTGCAAACCCGTCCGCAGTCGGTCCGGTTATCTGAAATTTGGCGGCGTTCACGCTGGTCGCATCCATCTCCCGGTTGAAGACAACCGCCAAGGCGCCGTCTCTCCTGTAATACTCGGACGAAGTCAGGTATGGCGTCGTGTCAATTTTCGTGATTGGGTTGTTCGATGAATCCGCAATGAGGTTTCTCGCCAGATCCCTCACAGCGCCCTCCGCCACGTCCAGCACCGTACCGATAGCCATGACGGTGCGCTGACTCTGCGTCAGCGCCGCGTCAAGGATATTGCCGCTGACGGTGTATTCTGCTCCCGACAGCGTAATGTGCGGCGACTGGCCTGCGGTGGTGATGTTGAACCTGTCCATGTGCACGGCCGTATGATCGATTGCCTCGCTAAACGTCATGGTGAGGTTGTCTGTCCTCGAGTCGAATACGGCCGATACCAGAGTAGGCCTTTGGCTGTCCGCCGCGGCATTATCCAAACCACCGGATGCCGCACATGCCATGGCAGCCGCAAGAAGAACATACGCCGGGCAGGCAAGCGCCTTCATGATCCTTCCATTCCTATGGGAGTACGCGAAAGCAAGGCATATGCGCAACGCACGCCCATCATAGAATGTGGCCAGGAGACTATCTTATAAATAAAAAAGTATACAATATGCGTAATTGTCCACTTTCCTGATCAACCCGTTGTTCAACCACCACCAAGCAATTCCGTACATGCCCAACCGGAAGCTTTAGATCTGGATACATCACGCCCCGCCCCAGACATGCCCGGGGCCACCCAGCAACCACACAAAAGCTTTGCACGCCACGGTGCTGCCAGGCTGCGCACGACCATCCGTATCTGGCGTTAGCAGGACGTGCCGACTCCAGACAAAAGCACGCCTGCTTCAAATGTCAAGCCAGATGTCCGTCCGTTAAAACACGGTCCACGGTAATTTGTTGACGCGCCAACCAATTACGCATAATGTCTAGTGTCTTCTAGGGCATTACCCAGATGAGTGCACCGTCTCGGCTCCGCGACCACACCCTATCATTATGCGAACATGGAAACTGCTACACGGCCCGGTTCCGACTGAAGCTATCCAACCGGGCACGTCGGTTCCGGCCGTTTCATTCATTTGGACAAATCCCCGCTTTTTGCGTGAAAACTTGTGGCCCCCACCAGAGGCCACGGGGACCATCACAGCAGCAATGCGCAACGCCTGAAACCCGCCCTAAGAATGCATAGTCCGCCTCAAAGACATTTTAGGATGGCCGCCGAGGTGACAGCCGCATGCCACCAGAGACCACGCCCGACGGCGAAATCCAGCGCGGTGCGGTACGGAGCGCCGTTGTGTCCGTCCTTTTGGGAGGGGGTAAGACCGTAGAAATGATCGAGGCGGCGCGCGGCCAAACCTTCCCAGCGGATGGCCGGCAGGCCCAATACCGTGACAGTCCAGTCTGGCACACCAAACGCGATCTTGATATTATGGTCGCCGAACGACTCAACCTAGATGCAGACGCCCTGCTGGGGCCGAAACGAAAGTCCAGTGATTTTCCAGACCACACCGCCAAGATCATATCCGAGCTGCGCCGCAAGGGAATGCTGCAAGACTGGAACGCCGGCAGGCGATTCGGGATATGGAGGGTAGTCGACGCTCCAAGACTGTTAGCATGCAGGGACCGATGGACAAGGACGGCAGAAAGACACAGACCCGCAAAGCCGGATGCAGTATCCGCCGCCCCAGATCTAAACCGCGCCTTCCTGTCCATACTGGATCACGGATCCAAGGACAACACGTACAAGTTCGCCTTGGCCAGGGCACTTCTGGACCACTGCAGGGACCACGCCGACGCCTCCGACAACCCCCTTGTGGTGCCCTACGTGTATTTTGCAGACAAGTTCATGCGGTATTATTTCCACCAAGAATACAAATTCCACATAAGGCAAAACTTCCATCCGAATAAACCGCCCAGAGCAATCAGCATACTCCACGCCAGCTTCGGGGAGACGGTCCCCGGGGACCTCGACCTGCTGGATAAAAGAAAAGTTGATGAGGCGAGGGACCGCTTCCTAGCCGGCATATTTGGGCATGCGCGCCGCAAGACCTCGCTGGTGATACCGCGGTTCCAGAACGTCCGGGGAGGCCAGTCCGGCGGCACGGCGGGGGCGTTCTACGAGTACGATGATGACGCGCAAGTGCTGACCCTGAGACCGGCGGCATTAGCCTTTCTCAAGAAAAACCATGCTGTACTCTCCAAGGCTGTCCTGGCGGAGTGGGCCAAGTTCCTGGAGAGGATAAACCCCTCGCTGCCCATGCTGGTGGCAAAGATAGAGCGCGACGAGGCAAGGCGCCGCCCGCTGACCGGATACAGGCGCCTATACCTGAAATACTGGTGCCACTGCTTCTACTGCGGGGACCGGCTAGAGCGGGAATATACACACGTCGACCACCTGATCCCGTGGTCCTACCTGTTCGACGACAGCGCCTGGAACCTGGTCCTGGCCTGCCAAGACTGCAACCTCAGGAAGGGCAGCTCGCTGCCGCAGGAGGAGTTCCGCGACGGTCTCATAGAGAGGAACAGGAGGCACTACGGTCTGATGCGGGCGATAAAGTCCTCGCTGGACATGCTGGACACCGGCAGGGGCTGGGAGCCGGAGATAGTGGAGCGGTATGAGAGATGCATGGAATGTGGGTTCGTCGTCAGGAAGATGCCCTGACACAGGCCTGGGCCGCGCCGCCGGTCAAAAGCAGAACCATACAGCCCGAACACGGGAAGCTAACCCGCCACATGGTGGCGGCCTGATCCACGACATGTCGAAAAGCCGCCCCCCGGGTTGGGCGTCCCGGAGGGAGGCGAGCTGCGCCTGCCCACCAAAATCATATAGACGATTGGATACCCACACCACCATGGCCGGAGGGGCAGAACCGTGCTAGGCAGGGCGGCGGGCATACTGGTAAACCGGCTGGTGGTCGGCTTTGTTTTTGCGTTCATATACCAAGCCATGACCGGTGTGGCCACCTCCGCGCTCTCCATACCCCTCACCGGAACCATTCAGGATCTGATATGGGGCTTGGAAAGTGCCAACCAGACCCAGAGCGCGCTGGCCATCGTATGGTGGGTGGTCTCCACCATACTCTTCACCCTCATAGCCACCCAGTTGGTCCGGTTCCGCAGGCGGATCTCCCCCTACAAGGGCGAGAAGAACATGGACATGCCGCCCAACATCACCATAGTCAGCCTCGTGATACTGGGGGCGACGATGTCCTTCCTCTTCTTTTTGGTGGACTTGGCCATAGGTGCCACCTCCACGGTCTCGGACATACATACCATATACGAGGCGGCCATCTCCGGCGACTACGGGCCGCTGGCCATAAGCATGGTCTTCTCCATCATAGCAGGGTTCGTGGTGGTGGGCGTGATAGGCAGGGCGCGCAAGGTACGGGAGATCACCCGGGGCGTGGGCGCCATAAACATAGGGGACATCCGAAAAAAGTTCTCCAAGGACAGTGCCAAGACCGCGGCGGACACGCTGGGGCTGGAACCGGGGGCCCTCATACACGTCGGAGAGAAGAGAGTGGACAAGACATGGTTCTCCGCCATAAGGTACGACCAGGACGACTACGCCGAGGTCTCCAAGACGTACGACATCGACGAGTGCATGGACATAAGCGAGAGGGACGTCAACTGGCTCAACATGACCGGCGTGCATGACGCCGAGCACGTCCAGAGATTGGGCGAGAGGTTCAAGCTGCACGAGCTGCACCAGGCCGACATAATGAACACCGAGCTGCGCCCCTCGATGCACACCAACCCCTCCAACATATTCATGACGCTGAAGATGCCACGCTTCGATAGCGACAACAGCCTGATCATAGAGCACATAAGCCTGGTGCTGGGTGCAGACTATGTCGTATCGTTCCAAGAGGCCGAGGGAGACGTCTTCGACAGGGTGCGCGAGAACATCAGGGAGTCCCGGGGCGAGTTCCGGAACATGGGAAGCGACTATCTGGCGTACGCCCTCATTGACGCCATCGTGGACAACTTCTTTGTGATAATGGAGAGTATAGGCTCCCAGACCGAGGACCTGGAGCAGAAGCTGATGAGCAACCCCGGCCCCGAGACGCTCCAAGTGATATACTCCCTCAAGCGCCAGATGGTCACGCTCCGCAAGGTGATATGGCCGATGCGCGAGGTCATAAACGGTCTGGAGAGGAGCGACTCGCCGCTCATACGGGACGCGACGAAAGAGTACCTGAGGGACGTCTACAACCACACCGTTCAGACCATGGACACCATAGAGTCCCTGCGGGACATGGTGGGCGGAATGCTGGACACATACCTATCCAGCGTCAGCAACAAGATGAACGAGGTCATGAAGACGCTCACCATCATAGCCAGCATATTCATTCCCATCACATTCATCGCCGGAATATACGGCACCAACTTTGCGTATGTGCCCGAGCTGGAATGGGAGGGAGGATACTTCATCATGCTGGGAATAATGGGCTCCATATCCGGCGCGATGCTGATGTGGTTCAGGAGGAAGGGATGGCTGTGAGCGCGGCGCGCGCCGCCTACCAGATACTGGAGGGGGGCGAAATACGGGGAGCCGTGGCATTCCAGGTGTTCATAATGGCCCTGATAGTGCTGAACGTCATCTTCGTCATAGTGGAGACCGAGGAATGGGTGCGCCTGCAGTACGGGACGTACCTGGAATGGTTCGAGGCGGTGTCGCTGTACATCTTTGCGGGCGAGTACGCCCTGCGGCTGGCCCTGTACCGGATGCGCGGAGACAGGCGGAGGTTCGCCCTGGCGCGGTTCGTGGTGTCGCCCATGATGCTGGTGGACTTGGTCGTCATAATGCCCCTGTTCTTGCCTTTTCTGGCGGCGGATGCCCGCGTGGTACGGATACTGCGCCTCCTGAGGCTCTTTGCCATCTTCAAGCTTGCCAGGATGACCGACTCGATGGCCGAGTTCGGCGGCGTGATCAGGGCCCGGGCCTCTGACCTGATGCTCTCCTTCTTCGTGCTGTTTCTGGTGCTGATACTGGCCTCCAGCATGATGTACTATGCGGAGCGGGACGCCCAGCCGGAGGTCTTCTCCAGCATACCCGCGTCGATGTGGTGGGGCGTGGTGACACTCACCACCATAGGGTACGGCGACACGGTACCGGTCACGCCACTGGGCCGGGCCATAGGCGCCGGGGTGGCCATACTGGGGATAGCCGTGTATGCCGTCCCCGCCGGGATTATGGCCACCGCCTTCAACGAGTACCGCCGGCGCGGGAGGGACGGTGGCACCTGTCCGCACTGCGGCAAGAGCATCGAGCGGTGAGCCGGAGGCTCATCCCACCTTCCGGAGTATTATCACCGTGTTGGTGTCGGCCACGCCCGGCGTACGGCGCAGTCCGTCTATGCCGGCGTTTATGGCAGGTATGGTGTCGGCGCCCATTATCACCAAGATGTCGTACTGGCCGGTGATCTCGTACACCGTCTCGGCGCCCTCCATGCGCGCCAGATCCTCGGATATGCGGGCGGTGTCGCTGCCCGACTCCACCGATACCAGCACCACGGCGCTGGCCCCCCGGTCCCCCCGCTCTATGGTGAAGCGTGCGATGGTCCCATCGGCGGCCATCCGCTCCACCCGGCGCCGGGCCTCGGACTCGGATACGCCGACGCGCCTCCCCAGCTCCGCATACGGGAGGCGCCCGTTCCCTGCCAGCTCGGAGAGAAGCCGGCTGTCCTGGCCGTCGGCGGGACCCTCCGGCAGGCTACCGGACATTCCGCCTCTCCTCCTCGGAGCGCAGCGCCCCCTCCAGCCTCTCCAGAACCGCGTCGGCCTGCTCCATGGACAGCACCAGGGGCGGTAGCATCCTCAGCACGTTGCGGCCCGAGTACAGCATGAGGACCCCCCGCCCTATGAGATCGTGGAGTATATCCCGGACCTCAAAGCGCAGCTCCACCCCGATCATCAGGCCCAGGCCCCGGACCTCCCGTATTATGCGGTGCCGTCCGGCCATCCTGTCCAGCTCCGACATCATATGGGATCCTACGCGCCTCGCATTCCCGGCCAGGTCGTCCCGCACTATGGAGTCCAAGGCCGCCTTTCCGGCGGCGCACGAGAGAGGGTTTCCCCCAAAAGTGGAGGAGTGCTCCCCCTTGGATATGCGGGACAGTATCTCGGGCCGGGTCAGGGTGGCGCCCAGCGGGACGCCGCCGGCCACGCCCTTGGCCAAGCACATGATATCCGGTATGACACCCCAGTGCGATGCGGCCCACATCCTGCCGGTGCGCCCCAGGCCCGACTGCACCTCGTCGAACGCCAGCAGGATGTCCCGCTTGTCACACAGCTCCCGCAGCTCCCGCAAAAAGCCGTCGGGCGCCACGTGTATGCCGCTCTCGCCCTGGACCGGTTCCACTATTATCATGCCCGTGTCACCGGTAATGCGGTCCCGGACCGAGTCGATGTCGCCGAATCCGGCGAACGAGACCCCCTCCAACAGCGGCGAGAACGGCTTCCTGTACTTTGGGTTGAAGGTCAGAGAGAGCGCCCCCATGGACTTGCCGTGGTATGAGCCCCGCATCGCCACCACGCCCTTCTTGGAGGTGTACTTGCGTGCGAACTTTATCGCCGCCTCCACCGACTCGGCCCCGCTGTTGTTCAGGTGTATGCCGGTGAGTCCGTCGGGGGCCACTTCTGCCAGCGCCTCCAAGAAGGCCTCGCGAGTGCGGCTGTACAGCGAGCTGTGCACCGTTATGACCCTGCCGGCCTGCTCCCGGATGGCCTCCACCACCATATCGTTGCAGTGGCCCACCACGGCCACGCCGTATCCCCCCATCATGTCTATGTACTCCCGGCCGGACTCGTCCCACACCACGGCCCCCCGGGCCCGCTCCACCGTGACCGGGAACCTCTGGTACAGGTTTCCGGTGTAAGAGTCCTCACCCATTGCGGATCACCGTGCACCCCTCCCCTGCCAGAGCCCGCTCCAGAGGTCCCTCCCGGCGACCGGATGCTATGGCTGCCCTCTCCACGCCCATCTCCAAGGCCTCGACGGCGGCCAGTATCTTCTTTTCCATCCCCGGACCCACCTTGGGGCGGATGTCCCGGGCCTCCCGGAGCGTGAGTCCGGGGACCAGCGCGCCGTCCATCATGAGCCCATCCACGTCGGTGATGAAGACCACCGTATCGGCCCCGACGGCCCCGGCCACGTACGCGGCGGCCCTGTCCCCGTCCACGTTCAGCGACTCGAACTCCTCGCTCAGAGCCACAGGCGAGACCACCGGAACCATCCCCCTCTCCAAGAGGGACTTCAGGAACTCGCCGTTCACCTCGGTGATGCGGCCGGTGTATCCCCCGTCGATGGCCTGCGGGCGCCCCCGCTCGTTCACTATGACCAGGCGCTTCTTCCGCCGGGCGCGTATTATCTGCGCGTCGGCGCCCGCCAGCCCCACGGCCGGTATGCCGCTCCTCTGCAGCATCCGCACTATCCCCTGGTTGATGCGGCCGGACATCACCATGGTGAATATCTCGGCGGTCTCCATGTCGGTGTAGCGGCTGCGTATGCCTCCCGGCGATGTCACGAAGCGGGGCTCCTTTCCCAGCTGTGCGCATACCCTGCTGACCTCCTTGCCGCCGCCGTGCACCACCACCACGCCCCCGGGGGCCAGGGCCGCCACACCGGCAACGAATGAGGGATGCAGCCCGTCCACTATGCTGCCGCCCACCTTTACGGTGATCATACCGGCGTAAGCGGCGTGTACCGGAGCCCCTCCATCTCGTCGAATCCGCACATCACGTTGAGGTTCTGCACCGCCGAGCCGGCCGCCCCCTTCATCAGGTTGTCCGATGCGGACAGGGCTATGAGTCGGCCGTTGTCCTCATCCAGGTCAAAGCCGACGTCGCAGAAGTTGGAGCCGACCAAGAACTTGGGATCTGGGAACTTGTAGAGGCCCTTCTTGTCCCGTATGAGTCGGACGAACTTCTCCTCGCCGTACGCCTCCCGGTATATGCGCCAGACGGCCTTTTCGTCGGTGTCCTGTGTCAGGAAGGTGTGGTTCGTGCACAGTATTCCCCGCACCACGTCTACCGCATGGGGGCTCATCGATACCCGTATCTTTGAGCCGGCCGCCTCGGAGAGCTCCTGCTCTATCTCGCCGGTGTGACGGTGACGGGCCGGTTTGTAGGGGCGTATCACCCCGGCGCGCATGGCGTGCGCCGTACCCTGTCCGGAGCCGGCCCCCGAAGACCCTATCTTGGAGTCCACCACGATGTGGTCGGTGTCTATCATCTTGTGCCTGACCAGCGGCTCCAGCGCCAGCACCGAGGTTACCGCCATGCACCCGGGGCAGGATACAAGCTGGGCATCTTTGATCTGGTCGCGGTGCAGCTCCGGAATCCCGAAGACGGATTTTTTCAAGTACTCAGGGTGCGGATGCTCCCAACCGTACCACTTGTCGTAGGCGGCCGGGTCGTGCAGGCGGTAGTCGGCGCTCAGGTCTATGATGCGGATACCCCGGTCATAGAACGCCTTTACTATCTCCGTTGCGCTCCCGTGGGGGACTGCCGTTATTATGATATCGCACCGGTCCGACATGCGGTCGTAGTCCAGCTCCGAGAAGACCATATCGGTGAACCCCCGGAGGCTGGGCTGGATGCGGTGCAGGTACTGCCCCGCATACTGCCTGGAGGTTACGGCGGTGATCTCCACTTGCGGGTGGTTCACCAGTAGTCGCAGGGTCTCTCCGCCAACGTATCCGGATGCACCCACCACACCCACTCGCATGGAGCCGCGCGCCACTTGGTGTAATTTATTTCCTGACACATGATACGGCGTACCGTACCATCATGCCGGGTATGTCCGCGTCGGTCACCTCCGATATGCCGCGGAATTCCACCGTGTTGTTGACCTCGTGGACCAGCACCCCCCGGACCGGATCTTCCATCATGTCTATGCCCAGTATACCGCCGCCCACCGCCTCTGAGGCGCGCGAGGCGATCTCTCCAAGATCTCCGGTGTGGTCGCATGGTTGTGGCGCCCCGCCGGCGGAGACGTTGGTGCGGAAGCCGTCGGCGGAGCGGTACATGGCGGCCACCGGCTCGTGGTCTATGGTTATAACCCGGATGTCCCGGGGCGGGCGGTCCACCATCTCCTGAAGATAGTAGATGCGGTCCATGGGAGAGTCGGTCACTGTACGTATCTCTATGACCGCGTCGACTGCATCGCGGTCCCGCAGCGGCATGACGCCCCGCCCCCAGCTGCCCACCACAGGCTTTATCACCTTGGGGTATCCCGTACGCTCCAGCGTCTCCAAAGCCGCGCCGCTGGAGAAGGCAAAGTCTGTCTCGGGTGTGGGCACGTTGCGCTTCTTGAGAAGCAGCGACACGAACATCTTGTTGCCGCATGTGCTGGCCACCTCAAACCTGTTTACGACGGGCACCCCCAGAAACTCCAAGTATGAGGTATAGTGGAGTCCCCGATAGTAGCTGACGCACCTCTCCAAGACCGTGTCGGCGGGTGCGGCGCCGCGGCCGTCGCCTGTGCCCGCGTGGACGGTCTTGACATCTATGGGGCAGGCCTCGCACCCCATAGACCGGGCGGCCCGCAGGAGCATCTTCTCCTCTGTGCGAAGGCGGTCGTACGCTATGCCTATCCGGGTCATCGCTCCGCCCTAGCCTTCCGGAGTATGCGGTTGGCTTCGGCGGACTGGGCGCCCCACAACTCCACAAACCCCGAGGCCCTCCTCTGGTCGTACGTGGAGTCTTGGCCGTACGTGGCCGATCTCTGGTCGTACAGTGAGTACTCCGACCGGCGGCCGACCACCCTAACTGCGCCGCCCTGCATCCTAAGCCGCACCGTCCCGGAGACGGCCACCTGCGAGTTGCGTATGAACGCATCTATGTCCCGCCGCAGGGGCTCGTCCCACAGCCCCAGATATGTCAGGCGGGCCCACTCGGCATCCATCGCAGCCTTGACGCGGCCCTGGTGTATGGTGTGCACCATCTTCTCCAGGTCCGAGTGGGCCTCTATGAGGCAGACCGCCCCCGGTGTCTCGTACACCTCCCGGGACTTGAGGCCGACGGTCCTGTCCTCTATGTGGTCCACGATCCCCACCCCTGCCTCGCCGGCAGCGCGGTTCAGGTGCACGATTATGTCCACCGGATCCATCTCCTGCCCGTCCACTGCGACCGGTACTCCCCCCCGGAACGTTATGTCCAAGTATGTGGGGCTGGGGGGCAGGTCCTCGGTGCGGGTCCAGATGAAGGCGTCAGGGGGCGGCTCGGCGAACGGGTCTTCCAGCACTCCCCCCTCAATGGCGCGTCCCCACAGGTTCTGGTCTATGCTGAAGCGCTTGGCCACATTCTCCACCTCCACGCCGTGCTCGGCGGCATACCTGATCTCGGCGGGTCTGTCCAGGTTCTTGTCCCGGATGGGGGCCAGTATGGGCAGATCCGAGCCGGATCTGAACGCCAGATCGAATCTCACCTGATCGTTTCCCTTACCAGAGCAGCCGTGGGCCAGCGCCGAGGCCCCCTCGACACGGGCCACCTCCAAAACCTTCTGTGCTATCAGGGGCCTAGCCAGGGCCGTGGCCAGGCAGTATTTGCCTTGGTACAGAGCGTTGGCCATTATGGCCGGGTGTATGTACCCCAAGACGAATTCGCGACGCGCGTCTATGGTGTGGTGGGAGACCGCTCCCAGGGCCCGGGACTTTTCGCGTATGGCCTCGTAGTCCTCACCCTGTCCGACGTCCACGGTCACGGTGACCACGTCCAAACCGTGCTCGTCCTGCAGGTACTTGACCACCACCGTGGTGTCCAAGCCCCCCGAGAACGCCAGCACTGCCTTTGCCATCCATAGGCGCCCAGTTGGGCGGGAAAATAACCCTTTGTACGCCCGGGATCTCGTGTGTTGTACAAGAACCATGTCGCCCCCGTTTTGGCCGTCAGTCACTGTTCTCTTCCATCCAGTTCGGATTGCGCAGCCTCACCCAGTCGTCGGTCCGCTTGTTGTAGAATGCCATCATCGGCGTCTAGCCGTTGGCCATGCCCAATGGAAAGTGCAGCCGGTCGGCGTCACAGTACTCTATATGGCCCCCAGGCCGGGTAGTTCCAGATCTCGTCCTCAGGGCTTTGGTGAAACTGCCCCAGATCTCCGATGGCTTGAAGGTGGTACGGCCCTGAGTTGATCAACTCAATGCCAAGGGGCAGTAGTTTGTTCTCAAATATGGTCGGGGTTCAGGAGCCGGCCTGCTTCTTGCGGCCGCCCCTGCCCACAAAGCAGGATCTGCTATAGGACAGATGGTGACCGGCACGCTGAACCTGCATATAGTCTGCAGGAGTGTGGCCCCCCCCCCCGCGTTCTCCGAGGTGGCCTCCTGGAATGGCGCGGTCCTGTAACGCCTTGCAAGACATCATCCGTGTAGGCGACAGGGTTCAGTCCCCTCATGCGTGGATCCTCCACGATGTGCCAAGCGGTACACCGCAGAATGTTGGAATATGCGCTCGTATTTTACCCACTTTTGCTGCTTGGACTTTGCGGAAGAGTCTGTGGCCAAGCCTGCGGACTTTATTGTTCCGTATGCACGGCAGCGGCTTGTATCATATCCCTTCTTGTGCAGCCTCTTGGCCGTACGAACTATACCCTCTGCCTGCGGCCGTGAACTCCCAGTACCACTTGGATCTCCTGCCCGGACGGCTTGGAGTCGGCTTGCCTACGGGGCGCTGTACGTGCGCCTTTCCGGTCCTGAGGCACCCGGCCCACATTTTTTGGACGTGCCTCTGGTCACGTCTTGCCCCTCGGCCACTGCGCCAGTGCACCTGCCCTTCTTCAGTTGTCGGATGGCATGCCGAATGGATCTGGCCATGAGATTTGGCTTCGTCTGTCTGCGCGAGCCATGGTGCCTATTGCAGCCTCACCGGGTGTTATCAATCCCGCCTAAACAACATGATTCCTGGCCAGCACGACAGCCCACCACATACATCCTCAGGTCCAGTTGGTTTTTACGCTCAGGATACGGCCATGGTGCGATGATTCGTGCCTGCATAGAGGGCGGACCTGAGGATGTACGCCCACCACAGCCACAAAATATTTGAAGCAGATCTGCATACGCACACGTATGAGAGTTATAGTCTGGGGCGGGTTGGCCTTTACAATATTTCTGGCCACGACCCTCATCGGCCCGGCCGTCTCCCAAGAAGAGGATGCACCTACCGGCTGCTCGTTTACATACTTTGATCCCAACTGTAGCCCCTCCGGATGGATATCGTTCATTTTGGGAGACATACTCCTTGCCGTGCTTCTGGCCCTATTGCTCTACTATCTGCAACGCAAACACAATGCCAAGATAGACGACACCACCCGAAAGATAGAGGAGATACTGCAGCGAGGGAACCAGTCTAGAAACCGCCGCGTCATATTCGCATGTCAGTCCCTCAAGGACGGATTTGGCGTGATATTGGTCAGCATAGGCCTGATGAACATGAAGTTGAAGGCCGCAAAAGCCGGTGACGATGTATCGGCTCAAATCTTTGAGCAAAAGGAGACCATGGGCAGGGCCATCTCCAATTCACATGATGCGGTGGGCAAAGCTACGGAAGGACTTGATCCCATGCTGGTCGAGAACATATACAGGCTACTCACCCGTTTGGATTCCATACAGCCAGACACGGGCGCCGGCACCGGGTTTCCCGAGTACGGCTACATCAAAGATACCATCCGCGGCTTTACAGATAGTCTTAACGCCGAAGTGGAGCGGATCAAGGAGCATCAGTAGCACGTGTACCGCTCCGGCGATCAATCCGAACCTGACTCTACCGCCTGGATTATGTCCATTATCTGGTCTATGTCGGCGGGCTTGGGCAGTATGGAGTATAGCCCCCGTCCGACCATGCTCTTCTCGAGAGAATTTACATCCATGTGCGAAGCCGTGAACAGGACCACCGCCTGCCGGCAAAGCAGGTTCTCCTTGTCCAAAGCATCTATCACCTCCAAGCCCGTATAGTCCGGCATCGACAAGTCCAGAAATACCAGATCAAAGAGCTCGTCACGGATACGGTGGAGTCCCTTCCGACCAGCATACTCGGCATAAAACTCGTGGCCCATAGACTCCACGGTCATCCGGAGCATCTTTACTATGTCGTAGTTATCATCCACCACCAGTACTTTCACGACTATGCAACCTCCTACGGCGACGGGGTTGGCGCATATGGCACAACAATGACCCATCCTTGGTTCATAACGTATTATATCGCACTCTTCTATTTATACAAGCTCATAATAGCTTTCGACGGCGGCCATGTGGCGCATCCGTGCGGCAGGTCACCCCCGGCCCACATCACATGGGCGACGACCCAGTAACGATAACGGCTGTTGGACATCAGAGGGGTTGAGTATGTACTGTTCAGCAGAAACTACACGCTTGAGGTAGCGCACTTTCTCGGCGTTCAACACCTCTTGGCCTTTCGGGCGCGCCTCCTCACCCGCCTCATGATCCCGCGTGGCACGCTGGCCGGCCTGCCGGTTCTGAGATGACCCCACTGTCCGTCTATGCCTCCGTCCGCGCGGAGTTTGGTACACTTGGTGCCCCAAGATATGGACATGCGCGGACCTTCTGCCGATTCCGAGGCACTCTTGTCGTCGATCCGGGCATTTGGGACCAGCTGCCACGCGCCTGCGGGCGTTAGCACCACCCTCTCTTGTAGGCACTGATGAGTGTCTGCTCGGATTCCGTCGTTCTCATTGGCGTGTCTTGGCGGATCCCGATCTTTGATGGTTGCGGTTGCCTGTACCGCACTCTGAACAGCAATATATATGATCAATATTGGCAGTAGCCCTGTGATCATGCACTCCTGCCACGCGGTATGGAACATATCTCCACCCACTGAGCATGTATTACGTGGTTTCCAGCGTTGCGGATCCGGACCATAAAGATACGATGCGCATCCCACAAACCTGCTACCGTGTACTAGTACTACTCTCTTCCCGTACCGCTACTACGGTTATATCCTCACCGTCCTGCTCCAAGACCACCTCCCCATCGCGAGCAAGAAAGAGTGCAGCAAAGAAGCACCGTATCGAGTCCAATGGGTCCAAGCCCGAGACGATCTCGTCCAGGCTGCCCCGGCCCGTATCTAGGATCTTTTGCATTATAAGATCTCTGTATCCGCCTATGATCGATTCCAGAGAGATCATATGCTCCCGGATGTCGGGAACCGGCGCCGGTTCCAGATTCAGCCGACCCCGGCGGGAGCGTGGGTTCGCTATGGAAACCACTAGGCTCTGGAGCAGCCCCAGAAGATCGTCCAAGGACACGGCGTACGTGGACTGATGACGATACGGCATAGGTATTGTCTGGATGTCTACGGTTGTGCGCCGCCGAGGAGGGGGCCTCTTCTCCATGGCCTCCTTCTGCAGGGCGAATATGCTCTCCACCTTCATGCGGTATATCAGCGCAGAGGAGAGTGCCGCTATACCAGCCACTCTCAGATCCCGGGTACCGTTCCTCTCCAGTATGCGGCTCATCAGACCCAGAATCTCCAGCAAGTCTATATCCCAGACGTTCTTCTGTGCTATGAGTCCCGGATTGAACAGGATGTTGAGCGGCTCTCTGGAGAGTCCCTGCTCGGTGACGTCCGGTCCGCCGGGTGCATCCGGAGTCATCGTCCGGAGTACTCCGTGTGGCCGCAGCGATGCGCAAACGTGCAGACACGTACATCGAGATTGTCAGCTAGACACCCCGCGCCGCAGGCAAAGTCCAAGCACCGGACGTCTGACGCATCATCTGACGGGGAGCCGAAGGCGCGGGCCGAGGAGATTGGGGGCGCCACAGTCAGAAGCGTCACGGATCTCGCCTCCCCTCCCGGCCCCACAGATGTACCCCTTGCATCTCGCATCTGGACTGCCGCATGCGCTGCACCAGGCACAACGGCCAGGGGTCTACTTGGGACGGGGTCCCGTACACGTGTCGGCGGCGCCACCTCCGGTTCGCTTGCACACCCTTGCAGACCAACCCAACCGGTACCATCCCATGACACGTCCCGCCCATGTTCCGGCTCCCAACGGCCTGGCCGTGTCCTGTCACTGAGTATGTGGCCCGACGCGCTAATGCAGGGTACGTACGGCGCCGACCCGCACGCAGCGGGGGCGTCCCCGCGCCCCGCCACCGCGTTTCGGGTAGACGTGCGACCCACGTTCCTCAGCAGGGCGGCGACCAATATCGTATTCGTTCCGAAGAGCCGCAACTTATCTGCCAAGAACAAGACAGTAGCAACCCACACCAAACACAACACAGAACGCATGCCGAGAAATTCTATTTAAGTGGACTCGACCTCGGACTCAATCTGCTGCAGCCGGTCCATTAGTTGGTCGAGGTCGACAGGCTTTGCCAGTATGGAGTGAACACCTTTCTCGCGCAGTTTGCCCTCCAGGTCCTCCACGCCCAAATACGAGGCGGTGAAGAGGACCACACGCTGCTTCTTTATTATGCCATCCTCCACTAGCGCGTCTATGACCTCCAACCCGGTCATGTCCGGCATGGACAGGTCCAAGAGCACCAAGTCGTACTGGTTGTTGCGTATCTTGTCAAGCCCCGGAACCCCGCCGGGGGCGGACTCGAAGGCGTGGCCCAGCGATTCCACGGTAATCTGTACCAGCTTTAGTATGTCGGCGTTGTCGTCTACGCCCAGTACCCTCATTGCGCCAGATCACCCGGTTTTATGGTAAAGTGGAACGTGCTGCCCTCGCCGGGCTTGCTCTGCACCCATATGCTCCCGCCCATCCCCTCCACCAATCCCTTGCAGATGGAGAGCCCCAGACCCGTACCGCCATACCGGCGCGTCATGGATTCCGTGGATGCCTGGTAGAACTTGTTGAAGAGCGACGGCTGTTTGTCTTCGGGGATCCCCACGCCGTTGTCTCGTACGGAGAACTTCATCAAGTCGCCCTCCTTCTCCACGGTTATGTGTATTTCGCCGGTCTTCTCGGGGGTGAAGTCCACCGCATTGTACAGCAGGTTATTGAGTATCTGGGATATGCGGAACTGGTCGCCCACCATGCGGCCTTTCTCCCGTATGTCCGTGGTGATTGTTATGCCCTTTTCCTTGGAGGCATGATCCGCCGACGCCAAGGCTCCAGATATCAACTCCTCTATGTCCAGCTCTTTAAAGTCGAACTTCATCCTGCCCAGTTCCATTTTGTGTACGTCCAGCAGGTCGGTTACTAGCTGTCGCAGGTGCATGGCGTTGTTCAATACGGTGTTGATAGCGTCCATCTGCCGCGCGTTGAGGCTTCCCAGAAGCTTGGGCTTTGCCAGGGCCTGCGAGAAGCCTATGATGGGCGTGAGCGGCGTTTTGAGCTCGTGGGTTATACCCGTCAGAAACTCGTCCTTCATCTGGTCTATCTGCCGGCGCTGCTCCAGCATCTCCTGAGTCTCCTTCATCTCAGTCATGTCCTGTATCACCACATTGCGTCCCAGCAAGGCCCCATCCTCATCGTACAGGTTGGTGGGCGTCACCAGTGCGGGAAACTCGTTTCCATCCTTGGTCTTCATCCACGTCTCCACCTGTGTGCACACGCCGTCCACCCTCCAGTGGGCCATGTTTATCAAAATGGCCGAGACGCTTCGATCCGCTGTATGTGCCGTAAGGTTCCGCCCTATGATCTCGGACTTTGAGTAGCCCAGCCTCTTGCAGTACGCCGCATTACAGTCCACTATGATGCCGTTTATGTTCACCGTGCGGTACATCTCCGGCGAGTTCTCGTAGAGGCTCTCGTACTTGCTCAGCTTCACCATCTCCTGCAGCTGGCGTACCTCCTCATAGTCCAGCAGTGTAGTCGAGCTCCGGACCACCTGGCCGTTGGAGCCCGTCACATCCCCCACAGTGACCAACACGTCGAACGCCTTACCGCTCTTGGTGATCAGCGGAAACCGGTGGTTGTTTATGGGTACGTGATTCTTCCAGTTCTCGAAGATTGTCCGGAGGACGTCGTGTTTGTCCTCGGGTGTGTGATCAAATATTGACATGCCGATCACCGCGTCCTTCACGTAGCCCAGCATACGCGCGTACTTGTCGTTGCAGTCGATTATGCGCCCCTCCAGATCCACCGAGCGGTGCATCGGCTCCAATGTGCTCTTGGTCTTCATGCGCTTCTCATAGTTGTAGCTCATCTTCCAGCCCTACACACGCACAAAGTGCCCATCCACCGAGAGGGAATTGGAGTGTGTAATATTGGTTTTGGTGTCTTCGTTGCATATGTGTTGTACAAGAATCATGTCGCGCCCCGCCTTGGCCGTCAGCCATTGATGTCGGCCTCCATCCATTTGGAATTCTGGCTTCGTATGTCGTCCGTAGCGGCCTTGTTGCGGAAGGCCATCATGGGCGTCTCGTAGTTGTCTATGTCCAGCGCCCAATGCAGCCTGTCTGTGTTGTAGTATTCGATGTAGTCGTCCAGGCAGTCATAGTGCCATATCTCGTCCTCGACGCTCTTGTGGAACCGCTCCAGCTTGCCGTTGGTCTGCGGGTGATACGGCCGCGAGTTGATCAGACCTATGTTGAGCGCCAGCAGCTCGTTCTCGAACAGGGTCGGAGTCCAGGTACCGGTCGGCTTTTTGCGGCCGCCCCTGCCCACAAAGCAGGAGCCGTTGTCCGACAGGATGGTCGCCGGCACCCCGAACCTGTCCACGGCCTGCCTCAGCACCGCCACCGCATTCTTGGAGGTGGCCTCCCGGAACAGGGCCGCCCCGGTGACGCACCGCGAAGCGTCGTCCAGATAGGTGATCAGGTTCAGATCCTTCATTCGCGGGTCCTTCATGACATGCCAGTCGGTGTGCCACATGGCATTTGAGTAGAGTCGCTCGTATCTAACCCACTTTCGCCGCTTGGACTTGGCGGGCGAGGCGGTGACCAGGCCGTTGGACTTCAATATCGCATATACTCGGTTGTATCTTATATCGTATCCGTCCTGATTGAGCCTCCTGGTAGTCCGCAGAACCCCCTCCGGCCTGCGGTGGTGTGCGTCCAGTACCGCCTGGACCTCCTCGTCAGACGGTCCGGATCCCTTCGGCCGTCCGGCGCTGCCCAAGGCGGGCAGGGTGCCGGTCCTGCGGTATTCTGCCCACAGCCGCTGGACGTGCCGTTGCGTCACACCCGTCTCCTCGGCCACATCCTTGGTTCTCCTGCCCTTTTTCATCTGCCTGACTATGTAACGTATGGCTCTGTCTGTAAGCTTCGGCCTCATTGTCCGATCCGATCTAAATAGTCTATTGTAATCTTGCGGTGTACCCTTAGCTGCGCCTAAGCGACATGATTCTTGTACAACACAATGTCTTCGTTGCATATGCTCAATCCCTTCAACTTTAGGCGCGCGGCCCATATCCTGACATCGCCGTGTATTGCCAGATGGCGCCAGCCTATGCCAATTAACGCCAACTGCCGATCTGAGATGCCGAGGCCCCATCCAGATCAACAGAGGACAAGTGTGTACGCATCATATCCGTATAATCTTAAATTGGAATCAAGGAGGTTCTGTGGAGTAGTGCCGGTTAGTCGAAGCTAAAAACCGGTTGTTATTTATCGACATCGGCGGAGCCAAGCCCATGAAACCCCTGTACACAGTGGTGGCCGGAGCGGCCCTGACCTTGGCAGTGACGGCGTGGTACGCGGCCGTCCAGAACGACGCCGAGGAAGCCCCCATGAGGGTTGCTTTCTTTCCCAACATAGCCCACGCGGTTCCCGTCGTGGGGATGGAGACGGGATCCTTCGAAAGGAATATCGGTAACATCACGCGGTTGGAGGTCAGGTTGTTCGACAGCGGACCCCAGGCAATTGAAGCCCTCTTCTCGGGCTCCATCGACATGGCATATGTGGGACCGGGACCGGCGATAAACGGCTTTCTCAAGTCCACCGACAGGGACATCCACATATTGGCCGGAGCTGCCAGTGGCGGGAGCAGCATGGTGGTACATCCGGACTCGGGCATTGCACTGGCCGAGGACCTGCGCGGAAAGAGGGTGGCAGCTCCCCAGATAAGCAACACTCAGGACATATCCCTGCGCAATTACCTAGCCGAGAACGGCATGGCGCCCGCGGAGAGGGGCGGAAGCGTCACCGTATTGAACATAGCCAACCCCGACACCTATACCCTCTTTGCCAAGGGTGAGCTGGACGCCGCCTGGGTGCCAGAGCCTTGGGCCACCATGCTGGTGAACGAGCTGGACGGCCAGAGGCTCTTCCGGGAAGAGGAGATGTGGCCCGACGGGAGATTCGCCTCGGTGGTGCTGGTAGCCCGCGGTCAGTTCGTGGAAGAGAACCCCACGGCGGTATCCAAGTGGTTGGAGGTACACTACTCCATGATAGAGTGGATCAACGACAACCCCCGTGACGCGCGGGACTCCTTCAACAGGTACGTCGAATCAGAGCTGGGCAGGCCGTTCCCTGACGACATAATAGACGAGTCCATGTCCAACATACTCTTCACCGCGGATCCGCTGAAGGAGTCCATCGAGACGTTCGCCCTACGGGCCGACGGGCTAGGATATTTGGGCAGGAACGGCTACGACCTAAATGGGCTGTACATGGAGATGCACGATGGCGATGCTTGAGTCCCGCGGCGTGGCAAAGTACTTTACCCACAAAAACCATCCCATGCGGGCCCTGGATCACATAGATCTGGACATCCGGGACGGAGAGATAGTCTCGCTGATAGGACCCTCAGGATGTGGCAAATCCACGTTTCTGAGGCTGGTGGCCGGTTTGGAGACCCCTGACGAGGGCCAGATAACCTTTGACGGCGAACCGGTGTCCGGCACCGGCCCGGAGAGGATCATGATATTCCAGGAAGGGGCTCTCTTTCCGTGGCTGAACGTCCGGGACAACGTGGAGTTCGGGCTCCGAGTGGCCGGCATCCCCGCCGAGAAGAGATCCAAATCGTCGAACAAGTATCTAGAGATGATGCATCTAGCGGACTTCGCTGACTCGTACATACACCAGCTCTCTACAGGCATGAAGCAGAGGGTGGCTATAGCCCGGGCCTTGGTGATGGAGCCCAGGATGTTGCTGATGGACGAGCCGTTCTCGGCGTTGGACATACCCACCCGGGACCGGCTTTTGGGCGAGGTGCAGGACATATGGATGAAGACCGGTAAGACCATACTCTTCGTGACGCATAACGCGGTAGAGGCATCCGTGATGGGCACACGCATAGCCGTGTTCAGCAAGAGGCCATCACACATCAGAAAGATAATCGAGGTGGGCAACGGAAGACCCCGGACCAGCGACGACCCCGACCTCGTCCCAATACAAAACAAGATCCGCTCAGAATTATGCCGAGAAGGGGTATGATCATACCCGTGTTCGTCAAGAAGGTGGTCTTTTACGTCGCCCTGATCGCCGGCTGGCAGGTCCTAGCCATGGTCGACGTGTGGCCGGAGAACATATTCCCCTCCCCATACGACGTCGTAGAAGATCTGGCATATATGGCCAGCGACGGCAGCATCTTCCATGGGATCGGCACCAGCCTGGCTAGGCTAGTCACCGGCTTTGTGATAGCGGCAGCGGGAGGACTGGTCCTAGGGATATTCATGGCTCGAATCACCATAGTAGACCAGACAATAGGATCCCTAGTGCTAGGGCTCCAGTCCATACCGTCGGTTGCCTGGGTGCCGCTGGCCATACTGTGGTTCGGGCTGACCGACGCCGGCATAGTGTTCGTGACGGCGGTGGGCGCCGTCTTCGCCGTAACGATAAACGTCAGCTCGGGAGTCAAGAACATCAACCCGCACTACGTGGAGGCCGCCCGGAACATCGGTGCCCGGGGAGGCAAGATGATAACCGGCGTGCTGATACCAGCGGCGTTCCCGTACATGATATCAGGTTTTAAGCAGGGCTGGGCATTCGCGTGGAGAGGAGTGATAGGCGCCGAGCTGCTCTTCTCATATCTGGGGTTGGGATTCCTGCTGAACGCCGGCAGGCAGCTGAATGACGTCAGTCAGATAATCGGAATCATGATAATAATAATGGGCATAGGAATAGGGATAGATGGGTTCGTCTTCAAGCGGCTGGAGGACCGGGTGATGACCCGCTGGGGCCTCAGGTAGAGAGCAGACGACGGCGCGTCCCGTATGACGGCCCTCGGGGGCCGCGCCGGAGGCACATGCCAAGGCCGGGCGGCATTGAAAGACATTATCGCGTGCACGACTGATGCTGCGCCTACAGCCATTTCACGTCATTCCAGAACCGTATAGTCCCTGACCACACCTCATCGGTCGGCGCCTGGCGATTAACATGGAGGTCAATGCCCGGGCCTTCCGCGTCTAGGCATCCTTTAGCATGGGCGCTATCGGTGTGTGCGGCCGGCAAGCCGGACATGGTGGCGGAATAGACGCCCAAACTCGGAGTCCATTCCCTATGTTGGGGACCCGGGATGGCCCGGATGGAACGCAGGGTTGCGGACCGGCCGCCGGTACCATCTGGCAACCCGTACGAAACGTGGAATCGCGTATAGGAAGCGATGCCGCTGCCCAAAAGTCCATGAGCCCCCCTACATCCACATGCAGCAGTTTACGCTGTCGTGGCACCGGACAAGGCCCGCACAAGCCGGTCTTTGGAGAGGCTGGGCAACCTGTATGGTCTGACGATCGTCCGTGCCAAGGACGGCCGTATGGCACGCGCCTGAGACATGGCAGAGGCCATTGTTCCTGAGCATGGCCTATACTTTATTGGCATCAGCAGCGCATGCAACAATGCCGTATTAAAACAAACTATATAATGTTAGAAATGGCATAATACTGCTGATGGTGGAGAGAACCGCCGCGGTCGGGCACAGTAGCGACTGGCCATCCGTTGCCACCAAACCCAGCGGTACATTCAAGAGGGTAGAGGGCAGACTGATCTCGTTCACGCCAGCGATGATGCCGCCCCGGCTGAGGCTGGACAACCCTATTATCCGCAAGATAATAGAGGCCGAGAGAGCGTTGGCTGACCTGAACGCTTTGGGATCCCGCCTAGTAAACCCCGAGATAGTAACCAAGTCTTACATGACAAGAGAAGCGGCGGAGAGCTCCCGGATCAGCGGCATACCCGCTACCACCGAGGACCTGATGCGGCATGAGGCGGCTAATCACACGGCCGCGTCCATAATGGCCGAGATGAGGATACAGGAGTCACTCAACTGTAGGGATGCCATACTGTACTGTATAGGAAGAATAAAGGAGGGCGCAGACATCGACATAGACCTCATTCGCGAAACGCACGATGTGCTAATGAAGGGCACTAACACGAAGGGCGCCGGAAAGCTGCGGCGGATGCAGAAATTCAACCCCTCCGATGGCACGCCAGCGGGCGACGACATCGTGGTGCCGACGGCCTCAAAGCATGTCCGGGAACTGCTCCAAGACCTGCTAAAGTACGCGTCTGGAACCGGAGAGGTGTCCAAGCTGGTGCAGTGCGCCTTCATACAGTACCAGTTCGAGATCATCAGCCCGTTCAATGCCGGGAACGGCAGGATGGCCAGGTTGCTGGTCCTAGCGTACTTGTACAAGTGGGGACTGATCTCCGGGCCATTCCTGTATCTGAGCTCATACTACGAGAGGAGGCGCGCCCATTACCAGCAAAAGATGGAGGGCGTCAGAATGCGCAGCAGGTGGAGGGAGTGGTTGCTCTTCTTTCTGGACGCGGTGATCACCCAGTCCAAGGAATCGGTGGTTGCCATAGAGAACCTGAGCACCCTGCGCATAAGATACAAGAATAGACTGAAGAATCCCAACGCCCTGACCTTGGTGGACACACTGCTGTCCAACCCATACATCACCATATCGGGGGCCTCGACTGCCCTGAACATAGGCTATACCGCCGCCAAAAATGCAGTGGGGGATCTAATGACCCACAGTGTACTGGACAGGGCAGACATGGCCCTGCGCAACAGGCTCTTTCGGGCCAGCGCGATAGTGGACGCGCAGAGGGGCCAAAGCCAGTGGGGCCCGGAGAGCACATAGGATATCATTGCAGACCAAGTCCTGAATGGAAAACAAGAAAATGTAACGGGCATTGCTGCAATACAGTAGTGCATATTCTACTTATTTTGGGATATGTCCTCATTCTGGATACTTCCGCTCCTGCCCCGCCACAGAAATGACGCGACGGACATCCCAGCAGTTCAAGCAAGAACCCTCCCCCCCCCAGCGGAACATGCCGGACGACCGAATTCACCCTCCGGGCTGCAGACGTAGCATCTCCGGCGGGCGCTGGTCTGCATGCGCGTTGTGGAACCCAGCCACCCCAGATACAGACCCCACCGCATCCCCCCATACCGTGCCGCCGGCGGGCGCGTGTGGCGCATGGCCTGCGCGTACAGGCCATCCGCCCGCCTGCCAGTCCTTGGACGTATCCCGCAAAGAATTAAACTGGCCAAGGCAGCCATAAAGCGATGGAGTCGTTCGTGGAGGCACTGACCCACAGAATACTGCTGTTTGATGGTGCAATGGGCACGCAAATTCAGGATAGAGAGCCCGAACCCGGGGATTTTCCCGACAGCAAGGACGGCTTCAATGACGGGTTGGCCCTGACACGCCCAGAATGGATTAGAGAGATACACCGCAGTTACTTGGACGCGGGTGCAGACTGCATAGAGACCAACTCGTTTGGTTCTAACACCGTAAAACTAGACGAGTACGGGTTCGGCGACCGAACGGCCCAGTTCAACAAAACCGTGGCGAGACTGGCCCGGGAGGTCTGCGATGAATATACAGACAGGCGGCGGTATGCGGTGGGCACGATGGGCCCTACCGGATACCTACCCAGCACAAACGATGCCGATCTTGGACTGATGCCGCTGGACAAAATATCGGATGCGTTCAGGTTGCAAGCTGAGGGCCTGATCGCGGGAGGGGTAGATGCCCTGCTCATAGAGACCAGCCAAGACATACTGGAGGTAAAGCTGGCCATCGAGGGAGCCGGACAAGGCATGCGCAACACAGGACGGGCGGTTCCGCTTATAGCGAACATCACTCTGGCGCAGACCAGCACAATGCTTCTGGGCACTCCGGCACAGGCTGCATACACCACCGTATCTGGAATGGGAATCAATGCGTTTGGTATAAACTGCTCCACTGGTCCGCAGGAGATGGAACCGGCCGTAAGATGGCTTAACGAGGAGGGATGCCACCCCATCCTAGTTGTACCCAACGCCGGCATTCCCGAAAACGACGGCGGCAGGGCCCTCTACAAGATGGGACCCGGAGAGATGGCATCCGCACTGGACGGCTTCTTGGACAAATATGAGAATGTCAGAGTAGTGGGCGGCTGCTGCGGGACCGGACCGGACCACATCAGGGCCCTGCGAAAGATTGTAGATGTCCATACGCCCGACACGTCGCATACCCGGAACACGTAGAGATACTCGCACCTACAAAAACTCCCGTATGATGCACACGTACCGTCCCAGCCACACTGGAACATGCTTCAAAATTTATGCGATACCGTAACTTTGCTTAACGCGCAAACGCCGGCGAGATCCAGTGCACTATCACGTCAAACATCCTGCGTATGCGGCCCCCCGGCTAAACGTAGATCTGCATATCCCAGCAGGCCGCCGACCGCCTGCACAACCCCCGGCGCAGCAGTTAGCCCACCAGCAATGCCGAAAAAGATCCCACACGCCCTCCACCAAGCTGTATGTCTAAAAGCGCTGTGCTCCAAAAAATAATGCGCATTTGTCTAGCCGCTGACCATAATTGGTGTTCATCCCGTGCATGACATGGTACAAACTCCTCCCCGATATACACGACGCACAAAGTACACATCACAATGCGCAGTCATGAACCATTCGACAGACACGGATCATCATTGCACAGCTGCCCCTCCCTCAAGTGTAAAAACCAAGCGGGCCTAAAGACTTGTATTTCAATACAAAATACGCAGCTATTCCAAATGTAAAGAATTATGCCAGCGGGATTAGTCAGAGCCATACAAACCCTGAGCAGCCACAACATTCTAAATTGCACACATATTGACTGTTGCACGGCCTTGGCAGCATGGCGCGACCATAAGCCGTCCGGTGTGACCATCCCCGGAAAGATTTCGTACAAGTCTTCAGCCATCGCCGCCCCTCTGGACTGTTTGCAGGTCTTTTGGATTAACAGGCACTTTTGCATGATCGTGGTTGTCATGCCTATGTTGCGCAAGACGGGCTCCGGCCAATCCCAAACAGGTGGGTCATGGCATTCTGAGCAAGCATGTCCGGAGGTGTGTCAAGACCGCCAGCGTCTTGTTTCGTAGGGGAGAACTGGCACTTCTAGCCGGTCCCCTCCCCTGTTGGCAGTCTGGTCGTTCTAGCCACCTTCTTTGGTCTCTGTATAGCCTTTCTCAACATCGCGCATCAAAAAACCGGGCTACCGGGGATGCATATCGATGACCGACCCGAACTTGCAGGCGTTCCTTGGAGCCGCTGCAGCTGGATGTGTGGGGTGTGGTATTTTGATCTTTTGCATACCCTCCGGATCCAAGTCCCGTTGCCAGTGACTAACCGGATCATCGTTTCCTCAATAGCGGTTCTTGGAGAGGAATTCATACAAGCTGGTGTAGTCGCCCGGGGACGTCACCAATACATTCCCGGTGGCATCGTGAATCCTACGTATGAACCCTCCAAACCCGTGGGAATATGCCCCCATATCTATGCCAAGGAAGGAGGCCGCCTTCTGGTTTTTTGGTGACGGATACAGTACTATGGGTAGTATGTCGTATTTGGGCAGGCGGGCCACCATGCTCTCCACCTGACCCGGACTCTGTATCACCTGGGTGATGAACCCCTTTGGGCTCGCGTCCAGTTTGGAGACCATCGCCGCATAGTCAGGTTTGGCCGGAATGGATAGGTAAAGATCCAGTCCCGGTGCCAACCTGTCCCGGAGCAGCCGCCGCACCACCCCGCTGGGGACTTGGCCTGATGGGGGAGAATTTGGGGTCGGATCCCCTGCCACTACCAACATGCCCGAAAAACCCGCCTCCACAGCACCGTCTACGAATACGTCAGTATCAGTGGGGCTCTTGTCCCGAACCCTCATGGTTATAGTCATGGTGACGCCCGGGACTGTATCCCGGAGTCTCCGGCCCACCAGAATTGGGGATATGCGCCGCATCCCTAGGACGTTCTCTGTGATGTGAATTCCCCCGCATACATCCGATACGTCCCGGAGCCGTTCCATAAACCGACCCATCGCGCCAGCTCCGCTGTCGTCCAGCTTTGGCGGATTGGCCTCGTACAATAGGGCCATGCATAGCCGAAGCAGTGGTCGAATAAATTTCTTGAAATATTGGGCCACATCCGCAAGAATGGGTGTCCCCTCCCCGCGGAATTACACGTCATGCCAGAGCAGTATGGTCCTTGACATACCGCACCGGTCGGTGTTTGACGTTTTGCGGGGGACACGTAGCCGGAACACTCGCGTCCGGACCCCCCACAACACGGACACTGCCGACTGGGTGGCCGGCAAGTCAGATATGGTGCATGGCGCGGTACCAGCCTGCCCCGCTGGACCGGTCGGCCGGGCTTGCGCACTCCGGCCCTTTCCATGTTGGCCCCGGCATTCCGGTCGGCGTGGTTCCCATACTGGCACGACAGGCATGCTAACTCTCAGCCGTTCCTGTTATTCTCGTCCGCGAATCTGCACGCAGAACACGTTTGGCGGTATATGCGGCGGCAAACATGGGCAGGCTGCCGGCCAGCTTGTAGGGGAGCGGCCTGGCCGACACCCTCCAGTGCTGGCGTAGTATGAGTGATTTAGGCCTGACTTTTGACGTTCCTGTCAGGATATCCCCCGGCCGCCTTGGTGAACTTGGTCATGTTCTGTGTGGGCAGGTCTCCAGGGTTCTATTGCAAAGTCGGTTGATGGTGTCATCTCCCGACCCAGACAACTTCTCCATCCGCCATGACGGTCATGCCGTCGGTCCTGAGGTCCGCGTAACAGAGCTTTTTCACCGCGGGCCGCATGGCTTCTTCCGGAGGGGGCCGAACCGGGGCCCCGTACAGTGCTGCGGCGGTTGTTCGCCGCACGTTATCCGATGCGTTCACGTCCCTGTTCACGCAAACGTCGCACCGGCGACAGTATCGCAAGTGGTAGTCCCTCCCTTCCAGGACGTACCGGCACACCGAGCATAGCTTCGAGGTGTGGTGCGGGTTCATGTGGAGCGCCCCGGCGCCCGCCCACCTGGCCTTGTACCCTATCATGTCCGACATCTTCAACATTGCAGCGGAGTACAGTTTGCGGCGCATCCCCCTGCCAAACCTCTTGTTCTCGCGCATCCAGCCGCGCGGCATGTTTCTGAGGTCCTCCAGCGCTATTGTGGAGCCGGTGGCAACCGCCCAGCCCACCACGAACAGCGATACCACGTGCATCACGTTCTCCAAGTGGCGGGACGCGCGGGATACCTCCCGCATCTTGGAGTCGTTTGCGGCCCGTTTTTGCATGGGCGACGCACCGCCCTCTCCGTTCCGCGGCACGACGCACCGCTCCATCTCGCCCTTCAGGCGGCCCTGCGCCTGTTTGCATCTGTCGTCGGCCTCCTTTTTGAGGCGGCCGGTCTCGGCCTTGGCCGCCTTTGTCACGGCGTCCCGTTCGGCCCTCACTTCATTCTGCTTCTCAGGATTCCCCTTTAGTTTCCGGATTTTGTCGCGCCACCCCTTTCTGGGTACGGCGAGTGTCTCCCTCTCGTGTCTGGCGATACAATCCTTCTCCGCGTCGCGCCGCCTCTCGGCTCCCCTCAAGTCCCGCTTGAGCTTGTTGTGTTTTTTGCAGCCGCCATGCGTGAGGCGCCTGCCGTCCTCCCGGGCTTCCTCCTTGGCATGCGTGATGGGGCGGCCGCGCTTCCCCTCCCACCTGGAGTTGTCGCGTTTGGCTGCCTCGTTTTGTCTGGTCTTGGCGGCCAGCACGCGCCCCACCGCGCCGGCCGTGTCTATCTGGATTGTGGTATTCTCGGAGGATATGGTTACGTTGGTGGTGTTGATGTCCACGCCCAGCACGCCCCTGGGCGGGCCGGCGACCCGGTCGATGCCGGACGCCAGCTCGGACACGTGGTATTTGTTGCCGAGCGACGGGTCGCGGTCGGGCATCGGTTCCACATCCCGGGTGTATGATATCACGTATCTGGCCGGGGTGATGGTCAGCTCGCCCAGGCGGTGCTCCGATATGCGGTCCCCGACGCTTTTGGGAACGCCTATCGCCACGCGCATTCGGGGGCCCATGTTCGCGGTGGCCAGGTATCCGCCGGCCACGGGGTTGAGATTCCAGCACCGGTGGTTTAGTTTTATCGTGGGAACCTTGAACTCGGGTTCGGCATCCGGGCCGGCTGCCTTCATTGCCGCGACGCCGGTCTTGATGGCGGCCTGGGTGATGGCCGCCCTGATGCGCGGGTCGCGCACATACCCGTACACCATGGTGTCGATTGTGAACGTGTCGGTTATTCCGGTCTGCCGGGACACGAGCGCGGCGGTCTCGGCCACGTCTCGCACATGCCGGAACACCCTGCCGATGTCATCGGACGCGGGGCCCAGCCGGCCGCGATGCCGCCGCGAGACGGCCTTGGGGCGCCTGTCCGGTTTTATGGTTTGTGCGGTTGTGGGGGCTTGTTCAGACATGCCACACCATATGGTACGATACTATAAAAATATGAATATAATGCGGTAATTAACAACCTTGCCGCCAGCCACGCCGGCGCGTCATTGGCGCGCGGCGCTGCAGGCGCGGCATCAACCGACTTTGTAAGAGAACCGGTCTCCAGTGCGACGTGGATGTTGGCTGCCCGGCGCCTACGCCCAGCCATCCGATTGGCCGCCTTCTTGAGCCGGGCTTGCGGGCATGATTGTGCGGCCGACGTCGGCGCGCCATGATGTGCTACGGCCGGCCGCGCCCCACCAAGCATGTGATATAGGCCACCACCCGTCCTTGCGGGAAGAGCCTAGTGTATCAAGCTATATAATTCCCTTACATTCACACATTACTTTCGTGGAGGTGGACTTTATTCGAGATTCCTTAGCCTGTCCGCTGGATCCCGTCTTGGACGAGCCCGGATGGAGGCCTGCGGCGGTTCTGCTGCTGATATGCGGCAGGATACCCCACGTGATAATGACCGAAAAGCCCCAGCATATGCGAGTGCATGCCGGCGAGATATCCTTTCCCGGCGGCAAGCCCGAGAGTGCGGATGCGGATCTGTGTGAGACTGCCCTACGGGAGGCCCGCGAGGAGATAGGGTATGGTGCGGATCGCCGCAGCGTCGTGGGTCAGCTGGGGGCAGTCCATACCATGAACTCCCGGTTTACCATACTTCCCTTCGTGGCAGTGCAAGAGCGCATACCCTCCATGCGGGCCAACGCAGAGGTGGATGCGATCCTGTGTATTCCGCTGGAGCCACTCCTAAAGACTCTGGCCGCTGATACCCGACGCGGCAAGGGTATGTTCACCCTGCAGTACATGGACAAGACGATCTGGGGAGCATCGGCGCGTATACTGGAGCAGGTGAGCAGCCGACTGGCCGGGCGCCGGGCAGGCATGCGCTAGCCGAACCCGTCGATCATACGCTGCCCAGCCACACGACCTAGGCCCCACCCATCCGGCACGATGGGTCTTGCCCCCTGGCATGACCCATTGGCCGACATCCAATCCTCGAGTCTAATCACCAAGCAGTCCGGTGCATGGGCCACGATAATTTTCCTCCCCGCCTCAAATAAGTATAAAAAGCGTATCCAAAGTGCAGAATCAGAATGCCCGCTCGCAAGCCCTCTTCGCGCAAGATCCGGCTCATCAAAAAGACAAGGCAGGCCTCGCCCGTTCCCACTTGGGTCATCCTCAAGACCAAGAGACGCGTTAGGACAAACCCCAAGCGCCGGTCATGGAGGGCAGGCTACACCGAGGTGGGCTAGTTGGCCGGAGAGAACATACACACCATTAATCTGGGCAAGGTTATCCTATCCCAGAGCCAGCATCGAGCCGTACGCGCCATCAACATGATCCGAGAGTACGTACAGAAACACAAGAACACCCCCAACGTAAAGATAGACCAAGAGCTGGCCCACATGATATGGGCCAGGGGAGTACGGCGACCTCCCAGAAAAGTGACCGTCGAACTCATAGACGACGGCGGCGAGGTGCTGGTGGTGCCATACTCGGAATCCGTAATTGATGAAGCGCCTCCACTCAAGGAGGATGCGGCAAAGGAGATCGAGACAGAAGAGTCGGCCATCGAAGACGCGAGTACGGCCGTTCCCACAGGAGCGCTGCCCGGCGAGGTCTCCGAGTCGGTACCGGAGCCCCGGCAGTCCCAGGAACCACAAGACCCGGATGCCGAACATGTCAAAACCGGCGAGGTGGATCAGGAAGAGTCCGCCAAACCTGCCAAAGAGCAGTAGAGTCCCCGTATCCGGTCACACGATCCGTAAACCGTCCGCACCTACTCCAGCTGGTACAGCCCCAGATCCACATGGACTGAGCGCTCCGGCTCCTCCCAGTCCAGGGTGCGGTCTCCGGGTATAACGGACAGCGGATCATACCCCTCAAACTTTGCCAGCGCATCGGTGGCCGAGACCAGCACCACGCCGGAGCGGCTAGACGCCCCGGTCACCACCGCCACCGGAGCATCCGTGATTCCCCGGGTCAACCGGGATACCGACTCCACCACTCCCACCGGAACGCTTCCAGACATGTACAGTACGGAGCGCTTGACCGAGTGCGGCGGAGCCGTCTCGTACAGCATCTTGATCGAGTCGCGCATCGATTCGTCCACGTTCGAGTTCTCCGGCCCAGCCGAGACCACGCAGTCGCCGGCCAAGGCGGCCCTTCCCATCGAACCCATTATGCCGGCCAAGGCCCCGTTGCCGGCCTCATAGCACGAATCGACGCTCATGTCCGGGTTGCATTCCAGCATCGAGTCGTTGTCCAGTATCACGGTCGAGTGGGAATCCTCCCGAATACGCGCCAATGCGATGCCGGCCTGAAAGAGTCGGTCCTCCTCGTACCCGAACGGCATCACAACAAAAGACACAAGGCGCCTCCCAGCGAACGCTCCTGATACCAGCGGAGCCAGGGCGGCTCCCGTTCTGCCGGCCAGGTTGGCCGCCAGCAGTATCGTGCCACGCCCCTCCGACACGCCTTCCAGATCCCGCAGGGCCGGCTGCGCCGCCCCCCGAATGGAATGCACCGACGGGTTCGCCAGCGCGCCACACTTGACATGTATGAACCGGTGCCCGGGGACGCGGTCTGACGCGTCGGCTGAGACCGTGACGCATTCCAGATGCAGCGTGCGGGCGGCCCGGACGGCCAAGCGTGATCCTGCGCCCCCGATGCCCACCACCAGTCCGTCTACGCCCACGGTGATGGCACACCTCCCATGCATAAAAGGCCGCATAGTCTAAAAAAAGTGACCGAGTGCCGAAAAGCCTAATCCAGCGCGCCCGAAAGGCCGTGCTCGGTGGCCCCCGTCACCAAGACGCGGCGCCAGCCCGGTTGCACCTCGTCTGGTACGTGCACGGGTCGGTAGGCCGGACTGCGACCCCGCGCCCCCCGGGTGGCGGACTCGGCAAAGAGGACATCTCCCCGCCACCCGATCCACTCCCGGTTGGACTCCAGCGATATACTGGTGGTGAGGTCATGTATGATGCGGCTCCTCCGCTTTATGGTTGCCACGTCCAACTGTTCCATGCCAGCGGCATCAGTTCCGGGCCGCGCCGAGTACCGGGAGATGTTGGTCATGTCCGGGCGCATGTCCCGTATCATGGAGACTGTCTCCTCAAACTCCTCGTCGGTCTCGGATGGGAAGCCGGTTATCACATCGGTGGATATGGTGGAGCGGGGAAACTCCTCCCGGAACAGCCTCACCACGTCCCGAAACGTGCCGGCGGTGTGGCCGCGCCTCATGGCCGCCAGCACCCGGTCGCTGCCGCTCTGGACCGGTATATGCAGGAACTTGTACACCTTCGGGGAGCGGTACGACGACACCAACCGGTCCCGTATACGGGGCATGTACATAGGGTTCATCATGCCCACCCGCACCATAAAGTCTCCCGGGGCGTCTGTCACCGCATCCAGCAGGGCGGGCAGGTCCGTGCCCATGTCCAAGCCGTAGCACCCGTTATCGGTGCTGCTCAGCCACACCTCCAGGCACCCGTCCGCAACGTCTCGGCGCACCTGGCGGACGATGTCCCCTGGCCTGTAGCTGGACACGTCCCCCTTGGCCAGCTTCGTCTGACAGAACGAGCACTCACTCATGCACCCGCTGGCTATCTGCACTATGGATATGGAATGGTTCAGCCGCACCCGAGGCAGGTCCGGTTTGGATGCCTCACCGTCCAGCATGACCAGCCTTGAGCCGTTCAGGGCAGAGTCCACCGCCCGCAGGGCGCTCCCCAAGGAACCGGGGCCCATCAGGCTGGCGTTGCCCGCGAACCTCTCGACGGTCTCCCGTTCGGCCTTGGGCATGCAGCCGGCCACCACCAGGGGCCTCCTCCCCATGGACTTGATCCTGTGTATCATGCGGTCGGCGGTGGCGTCCTTGACCGAGCAGGTCACCAATACGCCCGCATCAGACTCAGACTCGCTCCGGGCCAGCGTGTGGCCGCCGTTGAGCAGTATTCCAGATATCATCTCCGAGTCCGAGTAGCTGGCCGAGCAGCCGTGTGCCTCCACATATATGCGCGCCATGACCCTAGGAGAGCAGCGAGTCCACCTCATCAGCGGTCAGTCCGGACGACACCGCCAAGTCCCGGATGCTCCGTCCGCTGGAGAGCGACTCCTTGTATAGCTGGGCGGATCTCTGGTAGCCTATCTTGGGCGCCAGCAGGGCCACTATAACCGGGCTGCGGGCCATGGCATCGCGCATCCGTTCCTCGTTGGCGGTCAGGCCGTCTACGAGGTTGGCGCCAAACACTGGCAGGAACCCGGCCAGCATATCGGCGGACTCCAGCATGCACTTGAGCATGCCAGGCAGCATTACGTTCAGCTCGAACTGTCCGGCCTGGGCGGCCAGCGCCACGGCCGTGTCGTTCCCCATTATGTTATAGCACACCATATTCATGCACTCAGCCAGCGAGGGGTTCACCTTGCCCGGCATTATCGAGGAGCCGGCGTGCACCGCTGGAATGCCGATCTCCGAGAGTCCGGCCACCGGTCCGGAGGCCATGAGCCGTATGTCGTTGGATATCTTGTTCAGCTCCACAGCCAGGCTGCGGACGGCGGCCGACACCGCCGCTACGGCAAACCTGCTCTGCAGGCCGTGCTGCATATCCGGCTCCGGCACCAAGGGCAGGCCCGATATACGAGCCAGCTCCGACACCGCCGCCTCCCGGTATCCAGCCGGGGCGTTTGCCCCGCTGCCCACCGCCGTGCCGCCCAAGGCGACCGGATACAGACCGGCCAACGAGGACTTGAGCAGCATAGAGCACTTGGACACAGCCGTGCGGTACGCGGCGAACTCGCTGCCCAGCGTGACGGGCAGCGCATCCATCAGGTGCGTCCTGCCGATCTTCCGGAACTGCCCGAACTCCTGGGCCTTCCGGCCCAGCGACTCTGCCAGGGAGTCCACGGCGGGAGCCGCTCTGCCCATACCGAACAGCACCGCCATGTGCATCGCCGTCGGGTAGGTGTCGTTGCTGGACTGGGACATGTTAACGTGATCGTTGGGGTGCAGATACGAGTATTCTCCCAAGCTGCGCCCCATGGAGACCAAGGCCGCGTTGGCTATCACCTCGTTGACGTTCATGTTGAAGGCCGTCCCGGCCCCCGAGTTTATCATGTCAACGGCAAACCACTCCACAAGCTGGCCGGACAGTACGCTGTCGCACGCCGACACGATGTGCCTGCCCCGTTCGTCGTCAAGAACACCCGCATCCATGTTGGCCACCGCCGCCGACCTCTTTATCATGACGAACGCCCGGATCAGGTCTGGGTGGGCCGGGCGCCCGGTAACCCTGTACTGCTCCAGCGCCCTAGTCGTGAACGGCCCGTAGTACGCGTCGGCCCGGACTCGCACCTTTCCCAGCGAGTCCTCGTCAATGCGAAACTCCATGCAGGTACGCCGGGCCGCCGTTATTTGAGTCTGAGGTACGCCAAGACACACGCGTTCAGACTCAGCGTGAAGCCAGAAAACATGCAAGATGGAGTCTTGTGGTGTTGATCTGGCAATTTTTGTGACATAACGGGTATGATCTGGCCACATGGCGCGTCAAACCGTGTGAGCCATACCAAACAAACCGGTAAAATCCGGAAGGCGCTTGGGCTGGGCCTAAACGCGTACGCCAGGACTGGATCCCTGTTGGCCACCCACCGGACATTACGGGCACTTGGGGGCTCGGCTCCTCGCGCCGGCCCGCCATCCGTTTTGAGGGGGAATCGAATTTAGTATTCTATATATAACCAAGATATGGCCAATGCCCCAATGAATAAACGTATCAGCATGATTCTCACGGTGACCACAGTGGCCATCGTGGGAGCGGCACTTCTAGGTACCAACTACTCTCAGTCGCAGCTGGCAGCAGCCGGCGACGACACCAACATGTTGGACAAGATCCACGCGATGGGCGGCCTCCAGCTGGTGATGCCCGAGGCGTTTGCGGCGGGTTCCTGCGAGATGCTGGAGTCTTCCGGACGCACCGTGGTCGAGTTCGACCTGATCGGCGAATCCGTCGAACTGCCGACAATAGGCGGCACATTCCACGCCATGACGTTCAGCGGCCAAGTACCCGGGCCTACGCTCAGGGTCACGCAGGGCGACGTGATAAAGATGACCCTCACCATACCCGACGACGAGTCGACGGCGCACGGAAACGATATGCACTCCTCCCAGATGTCCTCGGCCAACTTCGGAGCCGTACAACCTGGTGAATCGGCAACCTACTGCTACATTGCAGAGGCGGCTGGCGTCTACAAGTACCACTGCTCCGGCGTGGACTTGGCAGCGATGGACCAGCACGTCCTCTCGGGCATGTACGGCATCGCCATCGTCGACCCGCTGAACGGCTACAAGAAGCTCATGGTGGAGAAGACCAAGGTCGATAACGGCGTGGTCAGCTTGGACCGCACCATATACGATGCCGACGCGCTGGAGTTCCAGCTCCAGTACAGCCAGATGTACCTGACCGAGGCCGGCACCTACGACATGGTGGCCATGATGGGTCACCAGAACACCGCCACGGTAGTCAACGGCATGCAGTTCGGCTACGTGCCCAACGGCGTGCACAACGCGATAATCAAGGGCAACGAGAACAGCAACATATTCGTGGCGCAGCCGTGGAACGGCCTTGACCTCAAGCAGTACCAGGCCCAGCTTCTCTACGTGGAGACCGACCAGCACGTCAGGATCTTCGTGGAGAACCAAGGCAACGAGCCCGTATTCTTCCACATAGTGGGAGAGATACTGGACAGGGTAGTGCAGGGCAACAGGGTGCAGTCGGCGGCCACCGAGACGTGGCTGCTGGGCGGCTCGCAGAACATGATCGTTGATCTGGTCTTTGACGAACCCGGCACCTATGCAGCGGTGAACCACGACTATGCGGCAATATACTCCGGCGCTGCCACCGTCTTTGTGGCAGGAGATCCCTTCGGCCTAAACGACAGGCTCATAGCTGCTGGCATACTTGATGCTCCGGTGCCCTCCTATGCGTATGTGCTGGGCAATCCCAGCGACGCGGTCCCACCGATGGGAATGAACAGTATTCCGCACCCGGCAATCAACGTGCACGGACTCTACACTGACGAAGTGGCCCAGATGATGATAGACGACGGCGCAATCCCCCTCTGGGAAGTCGTACCGACGCTACCACCGTTCTAGGTATTCTTATTTTTCTATATGATTATATGGAGCGCTCTGCGCACATCTTTTGTGTCCAAGAGAGTGCTGATCTGCGACCAGGTCGACCCGATACTGCCAAAGGTGCTGCGGGACAACGGCATGGTCGTCGATTACGAACCGGAGATAACCGCCGGCCAGCTGCTGGAGAGTGCGGGCAGATATGAGATAATCGTGGTGAGGAGTCGTACCGTCGTGACTGCCCAAGTGGTGGAGAGTGCCAACCGATGCCAGGTCATAGCCCGAGTGGGCGTGGGCCTGGACAACATAGACCAGGAGGCGGCCGCCGGCCGCAACATCAGGGTAATAAACGCCGTCGAGGGAGCCATGAACGCGGTGGCCGAGCTGGTCGTGGCGCACATGCTGGCGCTGGCCCGGGGCATACCCCGCGGCGACAGGGGCATGAGGGAGGGCCGCTGGCTCAAGAAGGATCTCAAGGGCACCGAGCTCCGGGGAAAGTACCTGGGGATAGTGGGCGTGGGAAACATAGGAAAGAGGCTGGGCCGCTTGGCGCGGGCCTTTAACATGAACATCATAGGGTACGACGTGATACCCATAGACCCGGAGTTCTGCAGAGAGGTAGGCCTCATGAAGGCGGATCTGGGCACGCTCCTGCAGAGCTCCGACTACGTGTCGCTGCACGTGCCGCTGCTGGAGAGCACCAGACACATGATAAACGCCGAGAGCATCTCAAAGATGAAGAAGACTGCCTGCATAATCAACACGGCCCGGGGAGGAATCATAGACGAGGCCGCCCTGTACGATGCCGTCCGAGACGGACGGCTGGGCGGCGCGGCCTTGGATGTGTTTGAGAAGGAGCCGGCCACCGGCAACCCGCTGACGGAGGTGGACAACGTCATACTGACACCCCACATCGGGGCCCAGACAGCTGAAGCGCAGGCGCTGGCGGCAAATGTCATAGCCGAGAAGATCGTCCAGATAGAGCGCGGAGTCATCTGACGGAATCGTCCGTCGGGAACCGCTGGTCCCGAGCCAGACAGCAACTATTTTAATGCCCACTGCGCCCCTGCTATACGTTGAGAGTGATTGTAGGAGCTCCCCTGCTGGCGGCGCTGTTGGTCTTGGGCGCAACGGCCGGAGCGCAGGAGAGTGCTGTAGACGGGTTCACATATTCGGGTGACGGTGTCGACGTAGTGACGGTAAGCGCAGACATCGAGTTTGGTGAGATTCTGTTGAATATCCAGTCTAGCGAAGGTGGCGCGCTCATGGTAACGCTGGACACGGCAGTCTTGGTGCCAGGTAGCGACGAGGGTATCACCGTCGTAGTGGACAGCCAGCCCGCCGAACCTACGCTCACCACGACCGACTCAATGATGGAGATGGTCGTTCAGATACCCGCGGGCGCCACCACGGTGGTCCTAAGCGGGCTGGCAGATGCTACACTAGTTGCCATGGATCCCGAGCCCGCTGACGAGCAGATGGACTCGGCATCCGACAGCGACGTGGTTGAGGCTATGCCTGCTGACGAGCAGATGGACTCGGCATCCGACAGCGACGTGGTTGAGGCTATGCCTGCTGACGAGCAGATGGACTCGGCATCCGACAGCGACGTGGTTGAGGCTATGCCTACAGACGGCGCATCCACGGTGGCGGACTTTGTCGAGTCGGGCACAGACATATCCACATATGTGGACAGGTACCTGAATGATGAGGAGTTCAGCGCATGGTACGACCAGTGGTATCCGGACTTGGCCTTCCATGCCGCCTTGGGCATAACACAAATGGAGTATCAGGATATCGTGGATAGCATCATGACGCCGGTTGAGTGCCCGCCGGGGACCGAAAGAACCGGCGACATGTGTGTGGAAATGCAGTCTGCCTGCGGGCCAGGCACCATGTTGGTGGATGGAGAGTGCATCCCAGACGGCAGCATGGCGTCTGGACCACCATCCGTATCTGCCGCCGAAGAGTTTGAGGCTCAGGGCGAAGGGGTGCAAATTGGAGTCACAGCCGCAGGAGCCTTCGGGGTAGCTGTTGGTGTCATACTATTTTTGTGGCTCCCCTCCCGCATACGAAAGCGGTGGATTACCAAGCGTCAGACTGCCAAAGAGTAGCAGACGTCCATGTTTCTTTGAAGTCGTACTGATATCCCGCTGGGTATTGGTCGCACGGCCACCACAGCATATCGTCATCGTGCATCAGAGAGGCAGGGCAACGGCGCTGCCTGCCTACCCTTCCAACCCGGTGACGATGCCACGATCCACCAGATACTGTAGCATTATGACATACGCCTCGTCTGTGATCAGGCCCCCCAGCCACCAAGCGGTGGGAGCCGCCAGCCAGTCGGGCAGCGACGGTTCGGTTCCGCCGCTAGGCACCAGCAGGCCCTCGTCGACTAGGCTGCCAAGCACGTCGACGTAATTGGCGCCGGATATCTCGCCGCTCACCCAAAGGAACGCCACCTCCTTTATCCAATTGGGGACAACCAGCGTCCCCACGTCCACCAAATCGAACGAAGCAGTGGCCGTCAGGCCGGCATACTCCACATCTACCGCGTACGTCCCCTCCGGATACACCGTCCGATCGAACGGGGCGGCGGGAGGCAGCCTAGTGTACAGCTGATTTAGCGGCACGTTGATCGGGGAACTGGTATTGCCGTCCGAGTCGCGAATGTACATTGTGGCGAACGGCTCGGTGATCTCCTCAACGATGATCGAAATGGCGAGCGTGTCGCCATAGTGGTACACAGCCCTGTCCACCTCCACGACCAAGGGCTCGGCCGCCGCCGGGTACGCTGCCAGCGCTAACACCAGAACAGCGGCCTTCAGCATGATCGAGTGTAGCCGGGGCCGCTTTAAAAACGCACATTTCAGGACCGGGTAGCAAGACGTGGCGCGCCGGAGCAGCCCATCTTGGGTCGCATGCCACATTCAGCGAGTCATTTTATGTTATATTATACATAATGTCACAATACAAGAAGATTAATATTTTCTATGACATTGGAGCTGCAGTGATGCAGATGTATGAGGACGACGGCCAAGCCAAATCCAGGCGCCACCGGAGCAGGAGTTACTTTTGCAAGTTGTGCCGAGAGCATGGAATAATGAACAGAAAATCGCACCTCAAGTGGGTGCACAACGTAAGCCACGACACCATCGACAAGCGGGGCAGTATGGATTTGGTTGATGTCATATTCGTCGAGTCGGTCGGCAACGTCGCATCCGATCCGCTCCCTGAGCAATGCGCATAGCAAGGTTCTCGTGCAAACCGTGTTGATGACACATGTCATCTCCCGGCCCACACAACTTTGCCGTCTGCCATGATGATATAGCGTCAAACCCGATTAGAGATGAAACGCTACCCCGCGAACAAGCCAACCTGATGGGCGCGTTAATAAAGGGGGCCCGGAGTTCTCGCATCATGGCGGGTCGACAAGATGCCATGTGGGTAAAGATGTGGAAGACCAACTCTGCAGAGCTGCGGCGTAGGGCCGTCGTGTGGAGAAAAGAGAACGCCGTAACCAGGGTCAACCGGCCCAGTAGACTCGAGAGGGCCAGAAGGCTGGGGTACAAGGCCAAGCAGGGCATAGTGGTGATAAGAATGCGCGTGGGAACCGGCGGCATGAGGAAGCAGAGGCCCCGAGGCGGTAGGCGGCCAAAGCATCTTGGGGTGACCAAGATAAAGGCCGATGTCGACATGCGCACCGTAGCGGAGAACCGCGTGTTGGAGAGATATCCCAACATGAGCTTGCTGGGTTCGTACTTTGTCTACAAGGACGGGATGCACTACTGGTTCGAGGTGATACTGGCCGATTCGGCCCACCCACGAATCAAAGGGGATCCCGACATAAGAAAGCGTCTTTCGCTGTGATATACAGGATCGACGCCGGGCGACTCTAGTCCTCCCGAAGTAGTGCCCGGACCTTGTTCTCTGTGGTGCCGGTCTGGCCGAACGCAACATCCCGGAGTACGCCCTTTCGGTCCACAAGGATGGAGGACGGTGTCCCCTGTAGGCCGTACGTGTCGAACGTCTCCGCAGAATATTCCTTGGAGAGCATATAGGCCCGGACTCGGCGAATTATGTCATTTCGCCTGTCATCTCCCTCCGAGTCGAATCCTGGCAGTTGGGAGCGTATGAACGCCATCACCTTATCGTCGTCCACATGTCCGTCCATCCGGGTCAAAATGTCCATGCCCAGCGGGAATGGTATCTTGAATGGAAGCGTACCCTCGGACCCGCCATACTGTCTCAGAGCCCGCTTTGTCTCCCCCACGACCACCCCCCGCTCCGCAAGGGCCCGCAGGTTCTCCAGCGTGTTCTTGTCAAAGTCCTCAAAGGCCGTGGCTATCCCCAGCACCCGAACGCCCTCGTCCCTGTAGCGGTCGTAGATGTTAGCGGCTTCCGGAAGCGCGTACAGGAAGCAACCGGGGCAGTTGACCTGAAAGACTTCCACCAGTACGATATGATCCCTCTCCTGGGAGAGACTGGTGGGCATTCCCTGCACCCATTCGGACACTGCAAGCTCAGGAGCTATTTCCCCCATAACGGGCGGCATGGCACTACATCCTCACAGGCACGCTAAATACGTACCCGTTGGGCGGAAGTTTTGCGATAGACACGTCTCTTGGCAACGAGGCTTCGGGGCATCATAACACATACAGAACGGCAAGAATCTCGCCTCCAGCGGCATCGTGCTAGAATTAGCCTAATATTAGACCATCAAGGTGGCAGCCGTGATGCAAGCGGTAACCGAGGAGCGCCTAACCCTCTTTGCGACGATGGAGCGAAAGTACGAGGAGAAGGACTCCGAGTACTTTGTGGGACTGCTGGGACACGAGGACTACGTGGTCCGCACCAGGGCCACCTGTATTCTTGTGGATATGGGCGGCGAGGACAAAGTGGAGCACATAGCACGGGTCCTGAAGGAGGATGGCAACGAGTTGGTGCGGCACGAGGCGGCGTTCTCGCTGGGCCAGATGTGCTACTCCAGTGGAATCCGCCCGCTGGTGGATGCCACGCTGAACGACTCCAGCATGTTCGTCAGGCACGAGGCGGCCATAGCCTTGGGTGTCATAGGGGCGCCCGAGGCCAAAGAGCCCCTGCTACAGGCCTTGGAAGATCCCGACAGACCCGTCTCCGAGTCGGCAGTGGTAGCGCTGTCCAACATAGCATTCATGGAAGGCATGTGTACCAACGAGAAGTTTGCCAAACTCACGGGGGGCTAAGCATGGACTTTTCGGTGGGCGTAATCATAGCCATGGGACTGCTGGTGGCAGGGGTAATGGGTCTGATAGTAATGGATCCGGGACCCCTCCCCGAGCCGGTTATGGAAGAGGAACCGATGGAGGAGCAGGCCGGTATGGAGGCCGACGTTGACGTGGAGCCGATGGAGGAGCAGGCCGGTATGGAGGCCGACGTTGACGTGGAGCCGATGGAGTCGGGCCCGCAGACCCACACCGTTATCGTCGCCGAGGGGTCGAGCCTGCCCGGATGCGAGGAGACCAACGAGTGCTACCTACCACACACCATAACGATCAATGTCGGCGACACAGTACTCTGGGAGAACCCCGATCCGGTGGCACATACAGTAACCAGTATCACGGACGGCGCCCCCGACGGGATGTTCGAGTCGGGCCTCTTTTTGACGGATACCACCTTCGAGGTAAACTTTGGTGAACAGGGCACCTACGACTACTTTTGCATAGTGCACCCATGGATGGCCGGCGCCATCATTGTGGAGTAGGCAGCGCATCCTTGTGGCGGCGGGAGCCCCCAGTACATGATGATGATTCCGGCGCACCCTACTTGATTTTCCGTACGCTGGAGGAGCCCTCGCTCTTTGTAACCCGGAACACGTGTTCAACGAACCCCTCCAGCTCCCTTTCGTGAGACACCATGATTATCTGCTCGGACCTGAGCGAGTCCAGTATCTCCCTGACCTTTTCCATCTGTTCTCGAGAAAACCCGTCGGTAGGCTCATCGAGTATCAGCAGGTTGGACCTCAGGATGTCAGCTTGGCGCCGCATAGTGCTGTTTATGGCAAGGCGGTAGGCGAGGGCCACGCTGGTCTTCTCTCCGCCACTCAAGCTCTCTACGTTTTGCTCGTAGCCGTCCTGTTCCAGAACGGGGGAAAACTTTTCGTCTATGCGCGAAGTCTTGGTCGGGTCGTCTACCAGCATTGAATACCATTCCCCGTAGGACTCGTTAAAGTCGTAGCGCAGTGACTCCATTACGTACCTTTCCATCCTGCACACCGAGGGAGCAAAATATCCTTTGAGCCACTCCTCGTGGTCCCTGTACATGTTGTACCGGGACAGGTGTGTTTCCGCTTCCTTGATGTCGGCGTCCAGTTGGTCGGCGCGCTCCTTTTTGTTGCGGATTCGCTCGCCTACAACCGATGCCTCACTGTTCATCTGCTCCAGATCCGACCGTATTCGGACACACTCGGTCTCGGCGGCCCTGATGTCCTGACCTAGCGCATCGTACTCCTTGAGGCGGGCGCGCGCATCATTCAGAGATGCCTCGCGCTGCCGCAGGTAGGTCTCGTCCTGCCGGTACCCCTTTTCGCTTTCGGCCATCCTGGACTCGAGTCTTGTCTTCTGTTGTGTCAGAGTGTCGATCTTGTCGGTGGCCGACTCGTACTCACGCAGGGATTCCAGCAGGCGACGTAGGTAGTTACGGGGCGGCTCGCCGCCGTTTCTTGCCAAGGGTTCGTCGGTGGGCACGTGGGCCTCGGGATCCAAGGAGGCCAGATCCGCCCGCAAAGATTTCAGGCGGGCCTCCTGAGCGCTTCTCTGTTCGGACATGTCGCGCATCTTGTCGGTGGCCGACTCGTACTCACGCAGGGATTCCAGCAGGCGACGTAGGTAGTTACGGGGCGGCTCGCCGCCGTTTCTTGCCAAGGGTTCGTCGGTGGGCACGTGGGCCTCGGGATCCAAGGAGGCCAGATCCGCCCGCAAAGATTTCAGGCGGGCCTCCTGAGCGCTTCTCTGTTCGGACACGGATTCGTCCCTCCTGCACCCCTCCAGCAGTACGCGGTCGCCATCGAGCCGCTTCCTGATGTCCTCGAGTCTGTGCCGGACCTTCGTCATTTCCGCATCCATGGAATCCAGCCCGGATTTGGCCGCGGCTAGCCTGTCCTTCCGGCCGCTTTGTAGTTTTACAACGTATTCGTGCTCCAGAGCGCTGTCACAGTATTCGCAGCGCGCCCCCAAGCTCTCGGCCCTCCGGAGGCCATCTTCCAGTGTTTTGATCTCGTTCCTTTGGGCCCCAATTCGGGCATTATAATCCCGCATGTCCTGCTCGGCCAATGACAACTCCTCCGTGCTGGACCCAATGCGCTCTTCAATAGACGCAATGGCGCCTCGTATCGCAGCGTGGCTTTTACCGCCCAGCTTTTTGTCCATGCCGGCCACCGTTTCGATGCATGCCTTCTCCTCGGACCTTTTGGCGTGGATGCGCCGCTCGGTCTCCTCCACCGTGTCCAGCAGTCTTTGGACATCCCCACGCGTCTTGTCGGTGGGTTTTGCGGGGCGGTCCAGCTGCGCCATTTTCTTATCTATGTCGGCCACCGTTTCAACACAAGTATTCGCCTCGGACCTTTTGGCGTGGATGCGCCGCTCGGTCTCCTCCACCGTGTCCAGCAGTCTTTGGACATCCCCCCGCGTCTTGTCGGTGGGCCTTGTGGGGCGGCCGAGTTTTTGGAGCCGTTCTCCCACCCCGTCGAGCTCTGCTCTGTCGCCTTGTATGTTTTCCAAGAGCTTCTTCATCGACTCTTTTTTGTTGGCGATATCCTTCTCCATCTGGTCAGCTTCGGCGCGAATGCGCACAAGATCCTCCATCCGGACTGCCATCTCGGCCCGGCGCGACTCGGCCTCGGCAAGCCTGCCCGCAAGATCGTCTCGCGTCCGGCGCAGTCTGGCAAGATCCCGCTCTAGTGTGCCCGCATCATCCCCGACGGCCTCTCGCTCCGCCCGGTGCGCCTCCAGCTTGGCAAACCTGCCGGTGAGCTCGTCCTTCTTGCCCTTTATCTGCAGCCGCAACGTGTCGGCGTTGTCGGCGGCGGTCTTATAGTCCTCCACCCCAAAGGCTCTGCGTATTACATCCTCCCGCCCGCTGGCATCCAGTATCGACTTTATCTCCTCCTGGGGGGTGTACACCGCATATCGGTACACCCGACTCTGGGAGCGCGGGTTGACCGGCTCTCGAAATTTCAGCACCTGCAGTACACGCGCCTTCAGATCCGATGCGGTTAGCGGCTCCCGGGTTTCGCCGGCCAGAAAGTACGAACCCTTGGGATCCTGTGTCACCTTGCCATCCCTAGCCGTCAGTGTCCTGCCCACCTCGTACTCCACCCCGTCCACCTCGAAAGCCAGAACCACCTCCCCCCGGCCTTCCCCCTTGGACAACAGGCTGTCGGCCCTTACCGTCCCCAGTCCGAACAGTGCAAACTCTATGGCCATCAGTATGGTAGACTTGCCCGATCCCACATCACCTTCCAGCAGTACGTACCCAGACGGGAACTCCAAGTGCAGTTTATCATAGCTGCGTATGTTGTGCAAGTCTATGGACTTTAGCAGCATGTCACTCCAGCCCCATCCGGGATATGGCATCGGTGGTTATGCGCCTCTCGTAGTCGGCCTTCTTTTCGTTGTCCGACCGGGGGTGCCTAAGCGTAGCAAGCAGTTTTGTGGACAGATCCACCCCGCGGTAGCCGGTCAGGGTAGCACGTTTTATCCGTACATCCGCTATGCTGTCCTGAAAGGTGCGCTGCTCTATCTCTTCGCGCGTCCCCATCGACTCGCCCCTCGTCTTGTACTCCTTGGATGTCAGTCCCCGGCGGTGTATCATGACGTGGTGGGCGCCCCCCTGCAGCAGTCCCTTGCGGATGGCCGAAAAGTCGATATCGGCTGTGCGCCCCGAGCCCAGTTCGCCGTACGCCTTGAGTATTACCACCTTGCCGGCCGGATCTATGGAATCAGCGATGCTACGTATACGGGCTGCCGCCTCCTCGGAGGCCAACCCGTCGGCATCCACGTCAACCATCTCGTACCGACATCCTGGCGTTTCTACAAACCGGACCCGCTCCACCTTGTCCCCAAAGTCCACCATGACAAAGCCGCGCCCCATTCCCCGGGCGTTCTCCTCCATGTCAACGGTTTGCCCCGCAAACAACGTACCCGGATACACCACGTTTTCGTACCCCGAAAAGCTGCGGTTCCGGAACGTGTGCAGGTGGCCGCCCGCATAATAGTCCAAGCCCTGTGGCATATACGAGAGCGGCAGGCTCTCGCCGCTGATCTCATCCTGCATCATCTCTCCTACGGCCCCGTGGAACAGGAATATCCTAAAGCCATCGGCCGACTCGAGAAATTCTCGATCAAGTCTCTCATAATACTCCATGTCCCGGCCGGCCTTTAGGCCCGAAAGACCGGCAAGTAGGGCGCCGGTCCTTTCGTCCCGTATGTATTCCAGGCGGATGCGGTCGTCTACCCAGGACGAGACGGTAACCTTGCGCAAGTAGCCGGCTGCCTCCAGCAGGTCTATGGCAGAGCTGCTCGTCGGTGAAAAGTCGTGGCTCCCATACACGACATACACTGGTATTCCCGCATCGTGTATGTCGCGAAATTTTTTCATGGCCACTTTTTGAACGCGCATGTCCGGAATATTCACATGGAAGAGGTCTCCACAAACCAAGACGAAATCAACGCCCCCGTCGATGCACCTGTCCACCACATCCTCAAAGACCTGTTGCTCTATCTCCTGAAGCGGCTCCTGCCTCTGGAACCCCAGATGGACATCGGCCAAGTGGGCAAATCGCATCAGAACACCTTCACTCTTGCGGTTCCGGATGCTGGCGGCTGGCGCTGCCGCGCTATCTCCTCAAAGTGCGGGATCTGGATTGGTAGTGCAAAGGGTACAAATATACTGGTTATTATCGCCTCGCCCCTGTCTAGGCTGGCAATTGTTCGGTCGTCCTCGGAGAGATCCTGGGAGGCAGACTCTATGAGCGCCATCCGCTCCATCTTCATCTCGTTTCCCAATATGACCTTGGTGTTCATGTTTGCCAGTATGGCCTTGGGTATGACGCTACTCAGCTGCGTTACGGCGGTAAGCCCCACCTTGAACTTTCGCCCCTCCCGAGCTATGGTCGAGTAGATGTTGTTGGTGCGGGATTGGAGCACCTCCTCGCCTATGACCCTAGGGGCCTCCTCTATCACTATGGTGGCCACCGGTTTGTCCCGGAGGACACCCCGCGTCTTGGCTTCCCGGTAGTGGTCCAGTATGCGCGTCGCTATGATGCTGCCCACCACCAATTCGGCCTCGTCGTTTAGCTTGGATGTGTCCAGCACCACCACCCGCCCCTCCTCAATGTTTTGTACAACATCGTCTGCTGTGCGCCCCCCACGCACGCTGTCAAAGACGTTGTGCCTCGACACCACCACGTTATTCTCGCGGTCCACCTCCAAGTCCAGCGCCTGCCGGATCTTTTGCTGGAGTACAGCCATGGTGATGGATCTGGTCTCTGCGTCCCGCCTACTCTCTGCCTCCCCCAGCATTGAGAGGTCGGTCAGCATGATTTGGGATATCCACTCACCGCGGTAGTCCGAATAGTACTTCCGCATTGTCCTCACTTGGGCATCGGAAAATTCCACTATCCCCTCAAAGTGATCCGGCCTGATGGTGTCCAAGCTTATGGTGAGATGCCGGGAACCCGGCGGTGGGTCGGTGGGCGTATAATACACCAATGAATTGCGGGCGTCAGGGTGGCTGCTGAGGCCGGTCTCGCCGTTCAGTCCATAGTACTCGTTGTGCGCGTCCAACACCAGCGCCCCCACCCCGCTTGAGTCCAACAGGTGGTACAGTATGCACTTTACTAGGTTGGACTTGCCCCGTCCCGTAGTGGCGGGTATCAGTAGGTGGTGCGTGAATATGTCTCGGGCATCCAGCCACACCTCAGCATCCCGGATTACCTTGCTGCCGCTCCTGATGTACCCTATGAATATCCTGTCCCGGCCGCCCCCCTGCAAAAACTTGAGATCCTCGCTCGATATTATCCTGAGCTTGCCGAAGAATGCAGGCAGGCTCTTTGGTAGGTTCACTGAGAGGTCGCGGTTTACCCGCGCCAGCGCCTTTACGCGGGCCATCACGTAGTTCACAAAGTTCGGCTCGTAGAATTCGGCGTCGGGCGGTCCCTCTTCCAGTATCACTCCCGACATCATCTCCTGCACACGGCCGTCTATCTGGGAGCCGTACTGTAGCCCGAACACCTCAAGTATCAGTATGGAGTTTTCCTCCTCGGACACCAGTAGATCCCCCACCTCAAGCCGCGAGCCGGACTGCTGCCGGACTAGGATGTCCCCGATTCCCCCTCCAACCACCTGCCCGGCGACGTTCAACTCGACACCCCGTTGAGGCGCTCGTGAGCCCCGTACGCTCGCATGCTGCGCAGTATTCCGGCCAGCTCCCCGTCCATGCGCAGGCGCGACTCCAGCAGGGCCCTGTACATGGCCACGTCGCTGTTCCGCACCTGGGCGTATCGGTCGGCATCAACCAAACCGTACGGATACCCCAGAAACGAGACATCGCAGGAGTTGGCGGCCATGCTGGACAGTATGCGGTCCTTCTCGGCATTGTCCATCTCTAAAAACTGCTCCCGCAGTATCTCAAACCTGAACGGAAATACCGCATTGGGGTGGAGCTTGACCGCCATAACGAAGCCCCGGTCATGGGAGGAGACCTGTTCGGCCACCTCGATGCACCACATTCCGTGACCGGTGCCCGCCGATATCTCGTGGACCCGGTCCAGTAGCGGCTCCCCGCCCCGAGTCAGGAGACGGCTGGTCTTGGCTAGGGCGCACACCACCACGCCCCGGTCCTGGGCGCTCCTGTAGAGATCCTGTGCATATCTGGACTCTATTCTGTCCAAGGTGGTGAGCGAGCCGTCCATGACCAGAATGTCACCACTTTCCAGCGCCTGGACTGCGGCACGCGCCATGCGCCATTCCCCCAGGCTGCGCGACAGCGACGGAATTCGGGGATCGCTCCCGGTCGGAGCGTCCCGGATGCTGGCTTTTACGTCGTATTCTGTCGGCATGTATCGGCGGTGGGACTCGTCGTGGGGAAACAAGGAGACGTCGTATTCTGTGCTGTATTCAGTATCAGTGTGCGCAGCGCGTCGCACCACTAGCGAGAAGAACTCTATGCGGGGATCCGGAGGGGCGCCGGTCCTGTCCCTTCCCCGAAACAGCCCACAATACAGACGGTTCAGCGATATCACGAAGTTCGGCGACTCGGCCACGGTGCCGTTACCGCCGTCCACAAACGCCATTCTCGTAGGGTTGTCCGTCCTTGCAATGGGGCGAAACGCCTCCGGCTTCAGCTCCAGCCCCGGCCTGCCCTCGCGGGTCATAACCACGTCGTTGTGCACCATATCGGTTAGGCCCGCTCGCAGATTGCGTACCAAAGTATCCAACGGGCGGTGTCCGGCCATGGACTGCATAGGGGCATGCCGCAGCGCCCAAATTAAACCGTATTGCCTCAGCATGTTTGGATGCGATCCCGGTTTGGGACTACAGCACTGTCCGGCCACACGGGCCGGCTCACCGAGTGTGGCAGCCCGCTCACTCCGCGCCTGCCGGGTCTTTTTCTTTTTCGGTGCCCGGTCCTGCCGCGCCAGGCGACTCGCCGGCTTCAAGTATTTTTGACATTGTGCGCTTTTCGGGACCGATGCGGCCCATACGGTATATCCCCGTATCGACGAACTTCATTATTTGCGAGAGAACCGGGTGGATGTCACAAACCTGCTCGTACATGCGGCGGGCCGCGTCGCGGTAGTCCTGGTGTCCTTGAGGAAGCGTGCGCAGCTCCACGAGATGGCAGAGCTCTCGCAGGTTGACACGCATCATGTACTGGTAGCGGTATGCAAAATTTACCACGTACTGCGCCCTTGCCGCATCGGTCTTGGCCATCTGTTCGTATGCCTCCCCGCTCCGCTTCATGCATTCGACAAACTCTCTTGAGCAGCCCGCCTCCTCCAGCTCGGGGGACACGTCGAATCCGTGTTTGGTGTCCAGAAGCTGTCTCTGCAGCGTCAAGACGCGATGTCGGTGCATGTCCCTAAACATGCCAAAGTTGTTTACCATGTCAAACACGTACGAGACGAGCTCAAAGGCGCGCGGCGGGCGCTGCCGGCGGCTTTTCCGCAGGCCGGCAAAAGTTCGCACGGTATAGCGCTTCTGTTGATCCGACATGTGTTCCGAGACGATGCGGCGCAGATCCTCGAACGTATAGCCGCTGTTCTCATAAAGCAGTCCGGCCACCGCCGTATCCAAGGCATCCCGTTGCGGGTCATAGGAAACCAGCCGAACGCGGTTCTCTGCAGCGGGCGCAATAGCGGACAGCGGAACTCCTGATGCATGCCTCAGTTTCGTCAAGTACTCTTCCAGAAGCTTGCCATACTTTTCGCCAGCGCGTCTTATGAATGGCCCCATCGTAGATTTCAGCTCCGAAGCAAGCCTGTCCCCGAGATCCTTCTCCTCGTGCAGCCGGGATGACTTCAGTGTGCTGATCAAGTACTCGAACGCCCTGCCGTTGCCCGCCACTCCAAGGTTGGTAAGCGTGGATGCCGGCAGCAGCCCCCTCAGCAGATCCAGCGCCATCGAGTTGGTCGCGTTCCGGTATGCCCGCTCCGCTGACTTTATGTCAACCTCTGCGGTCAGCTCCGAAAACGGCTTGTCTGCGAAGCTGCCGGAGTCCCGGAACGGAAAGTCATCAATCGGATAGGCCTCCGTAAGATATGCTTTGACTAGCGGCAAACTGTACACGTATGTGTCGAACGAAAGGTCGCACGCCTCCTCGTAGATCTTTTCGTTCCTGGACTCCATTATGTCCGGACCACGATAGTATGCATATCGACCGCCGCTCTTGGCACCCCAAGAGACGTAGCGGCTAGATTTTTCCAGAAAGGACAACCCGATCCTGCGATCCTCTATCTCTTGCGCTGCGATATTGGACAGCCCCTCCATAGCCACCTGAGCCATACCCAGCTCGGCCACCGAATCATCGCCGTACTCCATCAGGACTCGCTCGTAGAATTTTTTGCCGCGGTCCGGATTGTTCAGGAACTCGTCCAGAAAGACGCGCCTCATGCTCTTGGAGCTCCTGCTGTATCTGGACATCAGCGCTCCCCTGTCCACCTGATTGGGAGTTGTGATCACAAAAATATTGCCATTGGTGTTCGAAAAGTGCCCCTCCAGTCGGCTGGCCTCCTCGTCCGTAAACTCGCCCATTACTGGCACGGCCCAGACGTCTGGTATATATTGAACGCTTTGACAGTGTGTTGCAACGCTTCAGGCAGGTCGGATCCGGGCTCAGCCAGATGACGCACACTCATCGCATTCACAACTGCACCAGTATGAAACGCCGCCCCGGGCAAGGCTAGCAGCCCGCACCCGCCGCCTAGCCGCATAGTGGTCTGCAGGAGGAGCCCTTCATTCTGTCCTCTCCTGCATTTACACGGAGGCAGCAACTGTGCGGTTACTCCACCTACCAGCGACAGCCAGACCACACGCCAATCTGTACATATTCTGGCCCCTGAGCACTCGCACCCAAGAGACGCTACATGATGCTGGCCCGGGCACATCTGAGCCGTGGATTTGGAGACGCACTTAGGGGCGTACTACCCCAGGCCGCTCTACTTTCATACTCGAAAAAACAGGTATGCAACACCCAATCCGCCACTGTTCCGGCACACTCTAATGAGTGCCACCGATCTATGTAATCCCGGGTCGATCTCTTAAACAGGCGCGGCTCATCACTGCATAGCCGCCCCCCCCCCCTGGGCGCAAAACCGGGTGGACATGAGAAGATACATCACATGTAGGAAAGGGTTATAGCGTAGGCTAGTAAAAAGCTGCTGGATTATGCAAAACCGGCAGAGTACTAGATGGTCTGCCCGACCCACAAGGACAGGAATAAGGCAGGCCAGTACACCCACCTCGTATGATAATGGGCTCTCTTACTATATGGCCGGAAGGATACAGTCCGCATACATCAAGGGAAACATCCTGCAGGCGGTAGTGTCAGGCAACTCCAAGTACCGAGTGGAGATCAAGGATGCCGGTATTGAGGGGCTGGTTGGCGACTGTACCTGCACATACAACAGCAAGCACTACGGCATTTGCAAACACGTAGTGGCGGTTCTGATGCATCTTATGGATCATATAGAGGAGATGCTGGTTGAGGAAGACACTCGCGAAGCTACCATCAACTACATGATCGGCAAGATACCGACGGACGGAGCCCTAAAATTTCTAGCCGCCGTGATGATAGATGACGAGGAGGTACGCCAGCGATTCATCAAGGAGTTTGACCTAGAGAACGTCCGGCTCCAAAGGGACTATCGAGCCGAAATAGACAGGATGTACAGGGACGCCGCCGAGGCAGACGGGAAGGTGTACTCCAACTTAGACTTTGAGGGATACTTTACCAACGCCCGGGAGAGCCAGCATAACGGCGAGATGGACAGCGCCACAATGATGTTCAGGGACATGTCTGAGATAATATCAGAGCGTATGATAATGGTGGACGACTCGGACGGCTATTATACGGACTGTTTTATTGAAGCTCTGGAGAATATGGTGGAGTCCATAATAAGGGAGAGGCTGCCGCCGGAGAAAAAGCGCGACCACGTAGCATACCTACTGGGCAGGTTTGTTGCCGAGACCAGACCCAAATTTATCCCGCAGTACCGCGGTGCCCTCGAGAACATATGCACACAGAAAGCGGATCTCCTGTACTGGCAGGAGCAGCTGGCACCTCACCTAAAATATATGATCGACTCAGGCAACACTCCCAAGAACGCAGTGGACTTGGTGCTCATGCAGACCCACATATTGGAGGAGTTGGAAGATGCCGACGAGTCGGCATCCGTCTTGGCCAAGTTCTACCACCTAGACAAAAAGCTGTGCACACGATATCTGGATACGCTTAGACACATAAACCCCGGTAAGGCCAGGCGGGCCGCACAGGAAGTCGTAGAAAAGTATCCGGATGACACCGAGATAATCGAGAGAGCCTTTGAGTTTTATTCTAAATCGAGTCGCGGTTACTCGGCCCTGCTAAGGCGGATGTTTGTAATGACCGGTGACTGGAAACATTTTTTCAAGCTAAAGGAGGTGGCAAGGAACTGGGATGCCGAGGTAGCCAACATAGTGAAAGAATGTGTTAAAAAATCTAATCCGATAAGGGCTGCCGAGACCTATCTAAAGGAGGACATGCTGGCCGAAGCGATGAAGCTGCTAGAATCGCTGAACAGCCTAGAACTCTTCGAGACGTTCCGGACAAGACTCGCCCGCAGGTACCCGAGCAGATACTTTGCGGCGTATGGCCCCAAGATCATAGAAGAAGCTAGATCCAAAAGGAGTAAAAAACACTACGATAGAATTCAAAGACACCTGATCAACCTAAAAGCCATCCCCGGCAGCGAGACGAAATATGCAAATGTCAAGAACGCCATCAGAGAAGAAAACTCAACAAAACGTTCCCTGCTCAAGGTGCTAGACGAGATAGAATGAGGGCGGATCGGCATTATATGCTGCGCAGCTGCAGGCGGGGCACCTGGTACCCACACTCCGTCCGCACAGGAGAGAGCGCCTCGGCAGGGTTACGAATGCGGCGGGGTTTCTCCCCTCCCATCATATACAGGTAGTAGTCATTTCCCAGTATCTTGGCCCGGAACCACTCGTTGAATGACAGGACCACCGGCCCATCCGCCGGTTTTGCCAGTATATACCTGACAGTCCCAGCCTTGCCCGTTGACCTGATGTCAAAGCCATGGCCCCCTCCCCAAGCACGCGTGGGTTTTCGTCCGGCGCGCCGCTCAAAGGCGATAGCCGCATCAAGGGCCCGCCTAATCCGGGCCGCCTGCGCGTCAGGCCCGGGCACTATCCGGATTACGCCTACGATCGAGGGATCTTTCATGGCCAATGTACTGTCCATCTTTATCTGCACCCTCAGATCCTTTCTTGCGATTCTATACCTCCGGCGATCCTCACGCTTGTTATAGATTGGTAGATCCACCTTGGACCCCCGGCGCTTGCGCGACAGCAGCCCCACCACATCATCACAGATCTTTTCAAGCAGCGTATCCAAAGACACCATGCCATACCTTTGAGCCGCATCGGCCTGCTGCTTCCTCTCCATTGCCAGCGTTCCCATGTAATCTTCCAAGAGTAGTGCAGACTTGGCCACCACCCGTTCCTGCACACCATTGGGAGTGGCGGCGGGACGACGGTATCTGGGATTAATCTCCAAGTCCAGCAGTATCGAAGGAGATACTAGCCGGATCTCCTCCGTTGCCGCATCCACCAAACATGCAAAGAGTCGCTTTCCGGCAGTCTGCTGGTACCCATCCGTTACCACCCCCTCGCAGAACACCAGGTGGCCATCCAGCCTCCCGGCCGGATCTACAAAGACGCTTCCGGCCTTGGCATCCACCAAAAAATTCTGTTCTGCCCAGTCCAGCACCGCATCAAAGGCCGGATGTCCGAACGAGAACAGTTCAATGTCCGGATTCTTGTTCCTCGCCATCTTATCAAAGGTGGCTTCGGGATACGAGAGGGGTAGTTCTGCCTCCTTCCGGGCCAGTCCGATCACGCTCTCGGGAAGATGTATGGACACCACGTCCCCCTCCCCCTCCACGCGCCCGCCGGCGGCATCGGCTATGCTTCGGAAGATCTCTTCGGTGTAGTACGGGGCCAGCTGCTGCTCCCGGGCCCTCTCGCGCACGTCCCGGAGGGAAGCATGGTCCATATCTTTGGTCGCCAGGCCATCCTTCATGTGAGTCAGTATTTGTTCATTATCCAAAGACATCGAATCGGCCAGTTCCGATATTATCTCCTTTTGGCGTCTGCTCCGAACGGTTGCATCAAGCAGCATCTGTGAGAGGCTTTTTCCTGGCACTATGTCGCTTATGACGTCAAACACCTTGTCACTTCCCATGGCCTCCTTTATCTCCACCAGCTTGCTGAAGAGCGTCTGCATTATCTCCCCTTCCCGGGTGTCGGAGGCAACCATGTTGAATACACGGACAGGAAGTTTTTGGCCATACCGGTGTATACGGCCCATCCTCTGCTCCAGGCGATTTGGGTTCCATGGTAGATCGTAATTTATCATGAGATGGCAGAACTGTAGGTTTATCCCCTCTCCGGCGGCCTCGGTAGCTACCATGACACGGGTCCTGTATCGAAATACGGCCTCGGCATCCTTTCTCTCTACTGCCGGCATCGACCCATGTATCGTATTTACAGAATACCCCCACGAACTTATACTCTCCACCAGATAATCCAGAGTATCCTTCGACTCGGTGAACACCAGCATTTTTTCTCGGGGATGGCTGCGGCTCAGTGCTTTCATGGTGGCTCTCAGTTGGTTAAGCTTGGTCTCTGCATGGCTCTGGATCACCTCTTCAGCCTTCTGTATGAGACTATCCAGCGTCCTGATCTCAGCCCGCAGCTCACCCTGATTCTTGGCAACGCTGATAACCTCCCACCTTTTTTCCTCCCCCCAACGCTCGGACTCGGCCATCTCGTCTATCTTTTCCATGTATTCGGCGGCATCGGCCGGAGGTCTAGCCTGTTCGTTCCGGGCCGCATCGGCATCACTCTCCAGCTCTGCCAGCTTCTCTCGCCGCCTCTGCAGTGACTTCAGCAATGCGTAGGCACTAGAGGCAAATCTGCGCTGCAATATAATCAGGGCAAACGTCACGTTGTGATTTTTTGCGAGCCGTGTGGCCAGATTGTACTGTCTCTTGACATACCTGGACATCGAGTCGTACAGTGCCTTCTCGGATGGAGACAGCTGTACGTCAGGGGTTTCAACAGTACGGGGCACGAACAGCGGGTTGTTTTCAAAGTCCACCATACCCTCCTTGGCGCGGCGTAGAAACAGCAGGTTGTCTTGCTTTTGTACGGACTCTTTCATCATGGAAGGATCTGCAAAAAAACCCGGCTCCAGCAAATCCATCAGAAGCCTAAAGTTTTGAGAATCGCCTTTGTGAGGCGTGGCTGTCAAAAATAACATGTGGCTGCTCATCAACGATAGCATCTCGCCTAGCCGGTAGCGCCGTGTCTTGGACGTGGTGTTACCGTAAGTGTAGGCGCTCATCTTGTGCGCTTCGTCTACAATTATAAGATCAAAATGGTTGTTTTTCATCGAGTCCATCACGTCGGACTGCTTTGCAAAGTCTATGGACGTGACCAGCTGGTCCGCATCCCATGCGCTTATGCCCCCACTGGAGTCGAAATACTCCCGATCTACCACGTCGAAATACTCGTCGAACTTGTCGTACAGCTCCCAACGCCACTGCTCTTTGAGCTGACCGGGAACAACGATCAGAATACGTTTAATCATCCCGCGCAGCTTCAGCTCCTTGATTGCCAGCCCGGCCATTATTGTCTTTCCTGCACCGGGATCATGCGCCAACATGAACCTTATCCGTGGCCGCTTTAGTAGATGCCCGTACACGGCCTCTATCTGGTGTGGAAGTGGATCGACTTTGGAAACGCTCATTGCAAGCAGAGGATCAAACAAAAATGCGTGCTTGAACCTTTTTGCCTCCAACGCCAAAAACGCGTGCTGCGGATTGGGCATCTGACGGAGCTGTCTGGTTTTATTTATCGTCATTTTTGTCGCCATCTTATCCACTCACGTGCTGCATCCACATACTATGCACCACTACTAGATTCCAGGCCGGAATTAAAATATGTTTCGGTTGTTGATCTCCATTGTAAAAGAAGATGATCTAAATATCTTAGTTACAGTGCCACAAGTCAGATCAGAACATACACATGCTGCCGGGCGAAGTTTCGGGATGGTCTTCTAGTGTGACACCAGCGGAGTGGTACGATGATTAATCCCTACAATGGTACAATACCTCAGATCATATCCAGTTACCGCCTATACTATGTCAGGCCACACCATGATGAAACCCACGCACACCTCAATGTGGTAGAACCGACCGCTCTTGCAAGAGGAATCCATACAGCAACAGTTAAGTTGTCTTCCCCTGTCGTCAACTCGATGGTTACCAAGATCAAGTGTTCGCACATTCTGGTAAAGAAGCAGGGGGAGGCCCTCCGGATACTGGAGAGACTCAAGAACCGGGAGAAGTTCGGTGATCTGGCTAAGGAGCTGTCGCTGGACACGGGTAGCGCCAGAAAGAACGGCAACCTGGGATATTTTGGCCGAGGCCGGATGGTAAAGCCATTCGAGGAGGCCGCCTTTGCGCTAAATGTGGGACAGACATCCGAGCCGATTAAGACGGAATACGGATACCACATCATAAAGCGGACCGCGTAAATAGTGCTCAGTTGAAGGCGTCCATGCCGGTCTGCACAGGCAGGTTCTTGTGCTCCTTTAGTATACCGGTGATCTTGCGGGCCATCGTGCTGGCCGCCTTTACCTTTCTCCTGCTGATCCAGTAATAAGTCTCATCCACCGTATTCTTCGCAATCAGCACGATGAGCTTGCCGGTGTCCTTGCGTCCGGTGCGTCCCTTCCTCTGCACGTACCGGATGGAGCTGGGGACGTTGTCGTAGAATATCACGTGGTTCACCTCTGCAATGTCTAGTCCCTCCTCGCCCACCCTAGTGGCCACAAGCACGCGGTACTGACCCTGGCGGAATTTTTGGACAGTCTCTACCTGCTTCTTCTGCTTCAGCCCGGTCTCGCCGGACTTGCCTATAAGGATGGCCGAGGGTATGCCCATCTGATTTAAGCTCTTGTGGATGATGTCCACCGAGTCACGATAGCTGGCAAAGATGAGAGCCTTACCGGGTACGCTTTCAATGATCTCGCGGAGCTTGAGAATCTTGGGGTGTTCCAAGCCCCGAGTCTGCTCCAATTGGGCAGCACGTATCGTCCGGGAGAATAACGGGTCCGAGTCAAGCAGTGCTAAGGTTCCCGGCCCCCCCTTCTTTCTGGTGCGTTCGCAAAAGTTCAGAAAGGGTGTGATTCCGTGCGCCTCCAGCATGTTCAGCGCATAGTGTATGCGGATTGCCGAGAAGAGCGGAACGGCTGACCTCCGGTAGCGGCTCATTACCTGTGGCCGGATCTTCAGCAAGGCCGAGAGGGACGGGGTGGACAGGTTCGTGAAGCCGTGGCTACGGAGCACCTCGTACCTACTCGAGAGTGCCCCCTTCAGGTCCCTCTGCATGCGGACCATCGCCGGCGGCAGATCCACCATCACCCATTCGACGTCTGTGTCCTGCGTGTAGGGGCGGACATCGGGGCTGTCCTCGGTGCGTTCGGTAACCCGGGAGGCGTGCAGGCGTGTTAGTATCTCGGTGGCCTTCGCCACCTCGCTGGGCAACGTGGCTGTCATCCCCACCAGTCTGACATCCCTCCCAACGAACTTTTGGGCTATCCCGGAATATGCATAGTCCCCCACCGTGCGGTGGACTTCGTCGAATATTACCAAGGCAAATTGTGCCGGATGGATAAGTCCACGATCAAAGTCGTTGCGCGCTATCTCTGGCGTGGCGCATATGACGCTGGCCATCCACGCCTTCTTCCTGCGCGACAGGGTGTCCTCGCCGGTTATCAGGGATATGTCCTCTATGGTAAGAGCAGACTTTAGGAACGCGTGGTGCTGGCCCGTCAGCACGCGTGTGGGCGCCAAGAAGAGCACCGCTCCGGTGCCCCTGGCTAGGTACTCGGCCATTACATGCAGCGCTATGGCGGTCTTGCCGAGGCCGGTGGGCAGCACCACGATGCTGTTCTCCACCACAGCCTCTTGCGCCATGTTCGCTTGGTACTCTCGGTACTCTACGGTATTCTTTCTGACATACCTCTTCTCAACGTACAGCATAGGACAAGACCGCACGCGTGGGTTTAATTGGTTTGCTCCGGACCCTGCCCAAGAATCTGCGTCAGCATGATGAGTCCGGATCCGCTGCCAAGGTCCGCCGATGCCCCAATGATGCCCGAACCAGCATGTCGTCGTCCCGGACAACGAGCAAGAACAGGAAGGCAGGGGATCGCAGCCCCAGCCATACCAGAGGCAGGAACAGCCCGTCCTGCAGGAGGGGACAGGGCAACAGGCAAATAGGACGTGTAGGCTGGGGAGTCGGTGAAGTTTGAGAGGCCCGACTGGGACGAGTATTTCATGCTGCAGGCGGGATTGGCCAAGCTGAGATCCAACTGCATCGCCAGAAAGGTTGGAGCCGTCATAGCCAAAGACCACCGGCAGCTGGCCACCGGGTACAACGGAACGCCCCCGGGAATCAAAAACTGCTACGAGGGCGGATGTGAAAGGTGCCGGGACCGGGTGAACGGCCTGGTGCCTTCCGGCGAGGCGCTGGATAGGTGTATGTGCACCCACGCGGAGGCCAACGCCATAATACACTGCGCCATCCTAGGCATAGGAGCCGTCAGCGGGGCCACCCTGTACAGCACCGCGACCCCTTGCCTGGACTGTTCCAAGATGGCCATCACCATAGGTATAGAGAGGTTCGTCTGCATAAGCGAGTATTCCGAGAAGGCCCAGGATCTGGTGGACAGTGCCAATATAGAGGTAGTACTTATGGATGCCAGACGCATCTCCCGGTGGATCGACGGGTTGAAGCTCGGAGACTAGGGCCGGTGCGATGTCGTCCAAGACAGCCAAACCCGACGAGATAGCCGAGTTGCCACCATCAATGCTGGTCTCGGCCACCTACGATTCCATGTCCAAGTCGGCGCTTCTAAAATTCTACGAGCCACAAGAACAGAAGATAATACTTTGGAAGGACAACACCGGACACAAACCCTACTGCTACTCCACGATGACGCCTGACGTGATAAGGCACGCGCTAGGCGGCAGGAGCGATATCATAGACATAAAGCCAACCGAGCTGTACGACCTAGCCGCTGACAGGACCATAACCATGTCCAAGATAATTGCCGGAGATCCCCTGGCCATCGGCGGCACCCCCTACAGCATACGCAATAAAATAGAGACCTGGGAGTCTGACATAAAATACTACGAGAACTATCTGTACGACCGGGGCCTCATAGTGGGAAAGCACTACGCCATACGCGACTCCAAGGTGGTGGCCCACGACGAAGACATAACAGAGGATGTCCAAATGGCCCTCAAGTCCCTCCTGTGGGACAAGATAACGAACAAGGAGGTGGTGGACCCGGTCCAGTTCCAGGAATTCATAGAGGAATGGGCCCACCTACTCAACCAGCCCATCCCCGAGATGAGGCGCGTGGCGGTGGACATCGAGGTGGACGCTCAAGAGGGGCGCATACCAGACCCCAAGATCGCCGAGAAGCGGATCACGGCGGTGGGATTCGCCGGAACGGATGGGTTCAAGCGTATGCTCGTACTAGACACCGGCGTGCAAAAGGGCACCAACGAGCTGGCCGACGACGTGGACATAGTATTCTATGACGACGAAAAAAAGATGATACTGGATGCATTCGACACAATTGCCGACTTTCCGTTCGTGCTGACCTACAACGGTGATGAGTTCGACCTGCCGTACTTGTACAACCGGGCCAGGGCGCTGGACGTGCCCGGTGATAAAAACCCCCTATACATGATGAAGAACGCCGCCACCCTGCGGCGGGGCGTGCACATAGACCTGTACAGGACAATGTCCAACCGATCCTTCCAAATATACGCGTTCTCGCAAAAATACACAAACTTTTCGCTGGATAGCGTGTCCCAGGCACTGCTGGGCGAACGGAAGATAGACTACGGCAAGCCTCTGGGCAGCCTTACCCTGTACGAGACGGCCAACTATTGCTACAATGACGCCCGACTCACGCTCAAGCTCACGACCTTCGATGGCAACCTACTCATGAACTTGTTTGTGATAATAGCGCGCATAGGCAGGATGCCCATCGACGACATAGCCAGGATGGGGGTGTCGCAGTGGATCAGGAGTCTTCTATTTTACGAGCACCGCAGGATCAGGGCGCGTATTCCCGGACAGAAGGAGCTGTCTGCCCGAACCGCCGAGGTAACCACCGACGCGGTGATAAAGGACAAAAAGTACCGCGGCGGGCTGGTCATAGAGCCCGTGGAGGGCGTCCACTTTGCAGTCACCGTCGTGGACTTTGCAAGCCTGTATCCCAGCATAATAAAAGTGAAAAACATCTCGTACGAGACCGTAAGGTGCCCCCACGCCGAATGCAGAACCAACACCATACCCCAGACCAACCATTGGGTCTGCAGCAAAAAAAATGGGATCACTGCCATGATAATAGGGTCCCTACGGGACCTCAGGGTAAACTACTACAAGGCCCTCTCAAAGTCCAAATCCAGCACGCCCGAGGTGCGCCGGCAGTACACGGTAGTCACCCAAGCTCTCAAGGTCATACTGAACGCCAGCTACGGCGTTATGGGCGCCGACATATTCCCCCTGTACTTTCTGCCCGCCGCCGAAGCCACCACCGCCGTTGGACGGCACACCATTCAGGAGACGATCAAGATATGCGAAAAGGCCGACATAAGCGTGTTGTACGGCGACAGCGTGACGGGTAACACGCCAGTCGTTATAAAAAAAGACGACATGGTGCGCATAATCCCAATCAGCCGACTGTATGATCCACGCCTTTCCGGCGTGCAGGTGTGGACCGACGGTGGGTTTGCGAACATCAAGCACGTGTACAGGCACCGAGTTCGCAAGGACATATACCACATCCTGACGACGACCGGCTACGTGGAGTGTACGGGAGACCACAGCTTGGTAATAAACGGCAGAGCCGTGAAACCCACGGACTTGAAAATAGGAGACAATATAAACCAGTTCGCTTGCCCTCCCAGTTCCGGGGCCAGTATTGTATCGCTCGACAGGGCATGGCACTGGGGGTTCGATGACGGTATGAGGCTGGGAGCCGGCGGCGCGAGGGGCGCCGCGCCTACGGGCGAAAACGTCATAGAGATCGTGGCGGAGAACTGCGTCGTACGGATCAAAACGTCCGACGCTCTGGACCACGAAGGTGTTCCGGCCGCCGTACTTAACGCAGGAGTCGCCGCGCGGCGGAGGTACCTAGCTGGACTCCTAGAGGGGATCGGCTGGACACGGGGCCGGACTGACGCCATAGAGACCGAACCGGAAGGATACTTTCTGCTACAAGGTGTGGCTTACATCATGAATGGGCTCGGGCTGGGCTACACCCTGTCGCGCAAAGACGGGACCGACATCTTGCAGATCAGGCCTGCCGAGGGCACGAAGACGCCGGAGCCGGACACCATTCGCGAGATACGCATCCGGCAGGCGGACGAATACGTCTACGACGTGGAGACATCCAACCACCACTTTTGCGGCGGCATCGGCAACATACTGCTCCACAATACCGACTCGCTATTTCTAAAGAACCCTACCAAAGACCAAATCAGCACGGTGGTGGACGCGGCCAAGAGGGATCACGGTGTGGAGCTGGAAGTTGACAAGGAGTACAGGTACTGCGTGCTCTCCAACAGGAAAAAAAACTATTTTGGAGTCACAAAATCCGGCATGGTAGACGTGAAGGGATTGACCGGAAAAAAGTCCCACACGCCACCGTTCATCAAGAGACTGTTCGAGGACGTAATATCCATACTGTCAGGCGTCCGGAACGCTGAGGAGTTCGAGCAGGCCCGAAAGGGAATATCCAAAAGGATAGACGAGAGCGGCAAGCGGCTGGAGGCCAGGGGCGTTCCGGTGGAGGAATTGGCGTTCAACATGACAATGAGCAAATCCGTCGACGAATACACAAAGGCCATACCCCAACACGTCAGGGCTGCCAAGATGCTGGAGGCCCATGAGGGCCGCAGGCTGAAGCGCGGTGAAATAGTCTCGTACGTCAAGACGTTTACGCAACCGGGCGCCAAACCTGTCTCCATGGCTAGGGTCAGCGAGATAGATACCCCAAAATATATCGAATTTATGCAGTCCACACTGGACCAGATAGTCTCGTCTATGGGTCTGGACTTTGACACAATAATGGGCAAGGGAAAGCAGTCGGGACTGGACGAGTTTTTCTGGGGATGACGCGTCGGGGAACTGGTGGCTCGAGTCTCCATGCGGACAAACATGACGGGCGGAGTTTTTGCCCGGGGACGGCGCACCGGCGGGCGCAAGTCGACGCCTGTGGCAGTTGGACTCAGGAACAGTGCAGCGCTTCAGATTTCATTCGTTATTGCCGTAACGGCGGACGTGACACCCGGTTCTAATCTGAGGACCACGTCGGCATTAACCTGACGGAGGCCGCCCTCTGGAATGACGAACAGCTGACATTTGACAATCTGGAGGGCAGCTACAGAAGCATTGTGCATCTTCCGTACTGTATGCAGTACGCTTTTTCTATATTCCGGACTGATTACGGGCCGAGCCACGCCATCAACCGAACGAAGCTGCCGGCGGCGCACAATAGGCCATGCCCCGGGACGCCGGGCGGGAGTTTACATGAATGGGTGACTCTCCGGAACTACGCCGAGCCGGATCACCGGCCGAACGATACACCAGGCCTTGAAGACCGGATATCACAGAAGACTCGGGCCTTACTCTGTGGTGTACTTTGTAGGCGCCTCCACCATGAAACGGTGTCGGAACAAAGAATTCGCCAATATTGCGTGATGGTTTGGGCAGTGATCCGGACAAGCATGATGCTGTCGCCAACCTGCCCGGACCTCGTCCGAGCCTTTCTGTGAACAGCCCTGTGTACACCGCTGCAGATTCATAAGGGCCGTTACAGGTTGGCGCTCATGCTGGTGGTAAACTGCAAGAACTACCGCGAGATCTCCGCCGGAAGCCTGGCACCCTTGGCCGCCGCGGCCGCCGCGGCCGCCGCCAAGCATCGCATAGATATAGCCATAGCCCCGCCCCACCACCTGCTGGGACTCCGGGCGGGCCCCCGTGTCCGCGTTCTGGCCCAGCACGTCGATGCAGAGCACCCCGGAAGCACCACCGGGTACGTCGTCCCCGAACTGCTCAGGGACGCGGGCGTGTCAGGATCCATACTCAACCACAGCGAGCACCGACTGAATTCCGACGCCATACCCATCCTCATAGAAAGACTGCGGGGCTTGGGAATGACGTCGGTGCTGTGCACGCGAGACGTGGCGGAGACGGCTTCATACGCCCCGCTGCGGCCCGACTACATAGCCATAGAGCCACCCGAACTCATCGGGACGGGCAGATCCGTGTCCACCGAGAGGCCGGAGCTGATCAGCGAGGCGGCCGAGTCGGTGCGCGGTACGGGGACCACTCTGCTGTGCGGCGCCGGTATAGTATCGGGGAACGACGTCCGCCGGGCCTTGGAGCTGGGTGCGGCCGGGATACTGGTCGCCAGCGGCGTGGTAAAGTCCCCCGACCCCGCCGCCGCGCTGGCAGATTTGGCGCAATCCATGGTTTCCTAATCTTTCATATACAATCCAAACCACTCAAATACGTGAAGCTCCTGCGCGACGACATGGTGAGGGCCGCCGACGCGCCGCCCCTGACTCTGTTCGAGCAGGGCATACGCTCCGACGAGACGCGCGCCAGGTACACCCGGGCGCTCCGGCAGGTCGCCTGCGAGTTCCTCGAGGACATACTGGAGGGGACGTTCGAGGAGCGCGTGGCGCAGATGGTCAGGACGGCCCGGGACGACCCCGGCTGGGCGCGCGACCTGCTGATCAGCCTGGCGTGGAAGCTGCGGGAGCGCACCAAGCTCCCCCGTGACCACCGCGACTACCTGAACCCGGCGTCGTTCGGCAACTACTTCAACCCGGTCAAGAAGCTATTCGACATGAACGACGTGGCCGTCCAGTGGAAGAGGGTGCGCGCCACCTACCCCGAACTGGACAACATGCCGGACACCGCCGGGTGGACCAGGGAGGAGATAGCCCGCATGCTCAGGCACGCGCGCGACGTCCAGGACCGCGCCGTCATACTGGTGCTGGCCAGCTCGGGGGTGCGCGCCGGCGCCCTGGACCCGCTGAACTGGGGGGACCTCACCCCCGTATACCGGGACGGCGGCAAACTGACGCTGGATCCCGGCGGGGATTCGGCCGAGGTGGCGTGCGCCATGCTGGAGGTGTACAGGGGATCCGCGGAGGGCTACACGGCCTTCATAACCCCGGAGGCGTTCGCGACCCTCCGGGAGTACGCGCGCGTCTGGTCCGAGCACATGGGCCGGCAGGCCCGCCCCGGGGATCCGATATTCATCGCGACGCGGAGCATACCGAGAAGGTCGAAGCCGACGTCCATCCAGGCCCGGCTGATGCAGGTTGTGGAGCAGGCGGGCCTGCGCGACGGGAGCAGGCAGGGCAAGATGCACAGAGTACCGCTGATGAACGGCTTCCGGCGGTTCTTCAACAAGACCTGCAAGGAGGCGCTCGCCGGCGGCTCCACGCTGGGCTCGCTCATCAAGCACGAGTTCATGATGGGGCACAGCGGACTGACCTCGCTCGACGAGAACTACTTCAAGGCCGACGCGCTGGAGCTGGCCGCCGAGTACGTGAAGGCCGTCCCGGATTTGACGATAGACGACGCGGACAGGCTGCGGCTATCCAACAGGAGGATGGCAGACAACATCCAGAAGATGGAAGGCGAGAAGGACGGGGTGGTGGCCAGCATGCAGGAGGAGATGGCGGCCATGAGCCGCAAGCACGAGGAAACGGCGGCGCGCCTGCGGGAGGAGGTGGCCGAGGTGAAGAGGCAGCGTGAGCTCCCAGCTACCGACGTGCTGGCCATACTGCGCGGGTCGTCCGAGACCGACGGCGTGTCCCGGCCGCTGGTGGAGTCGCTCATCGGATTGGTCGACCGACTCGACAAGGCCCAGAAGGCCACCCTCGACGAGATAAGGGCCGAGAACGCGGCCAAGACGAACAAGATGCTGCGCGCCATGGAGATGATGGCCAAGGAGGGCAACCTCAAGTATGATCCGCTGGCCGAGTTCAGGAAGGACACTGGCGGGCATGGGACGTGCGGCCGTGACTTGGGCTAGCGCCCGGGCCGCAGCCGCCGGGCCACACACCAAACACATCTTGCAAAAATTATTTTATTTTATTTTATTATCGCGCGCTAGTAGTAGTAGTAGTAGTAGTAGTGATCTAGCTAGTAGCTAGTAGTAGTAGTAGCGCGGCAGGGTGGCAGCCGTACGGCGGCATGGTTTCCCGGGGCCTTTCATGCCAAGACACTGCTGCCATCCCGTCTGCAGGGGGGCGTACCGCGACAATGCCCCTGCCGCACCGCGTTATGGCGCCCCGCCTGCCGCCCACGCGCACCCACACCCGGCTTTTTAAGCATGGGTACACAAAAGGTGGTATGAGCAGGACGTCTAGCCAGCTCGGGGCGGACGCGGCGCACCGGGACATTGGGGGACTCCGCCTGGCAGAAGGAATGAAAAATGGAGGTTAACACTGCCTCCCTGACCATAAGCGTGACTGCTGGCGATAAGGAGGAGTTGAAGCGCCAGATGGCCGAGCGCGGTATACGCTGCCGCAGCAAGATGTTCCGGGATATGTTGTGGGGAGGGGACGGATCCAGCCCGAACCACAACACTGCCGACCCGGCCAGCCCTACCAGCGTCACGGGGGAGGAGCAGGCCAGAGACGGGACGATGGTCGCTACCGCATTGAGGGATGCGATCGCGAAGATGGCCGACATGCACGCCGCGGCCGAGGACGGGTACCCGAGCATGGGACTGGCAGCATACGAGCTGGCCATGGTGGTGGCCCGCAACCACATGGGAGATATAGCCACCGGCACGCTGCCGATGGTCGGCGACGACGCGCGGGCGGCCGGCATGGATCCGCACGGCCGCCAGGCCTGGGAGCTCTACACCGAGACGCTGCCGGGCTTCTTCCGGGTGCTGCTGGGCCTGGACCGCCCGCCGGAGCCGGACGTGCGGTACGAGCCGCTGGACTCGGTGGACGGCCAGCACGCCGGGGCGGTGCGCGGGGAGGTTGTCTCGTGCAGGCAGGTCTACCCGGACGGCAACACTATCAAGTACGTGAAGCTGGAGGTGCGGACGGCCGCCCGGGAGACCGTGCCGGTGCTGGTTCCGGCCAGCATGGTGCTGGAGGAGATGGGCGCCGGCATGACCGTCTACGCGGCAGGGGTGTTCGCGGTGATGCGCCAGAAGGTGGTGATGCGCGCCTGCAAGTGCGCCGGCGTCAGGATTGACGGATATGGCCCGATATACGAGCTGACAGGAGAATGGGGGCTGTCGGGCGCGGCGGCCAACGCAGTGATAAACATGCTGCAGGAGAGTCACGGGAGCATGGCGCCGGACTTTGCGCCCGCCTTCGCCGAATTTGCCCGCATGGACCGCAGCGTCCGCGGGTGGGACCTTGCCGTGGAGGGTCCGGGCGGCAAACGCATGTACCTGGACTCGAGGGACCTGCGCCGCAACCAGCCGGGGGCGGACGCCATCCGGGAGTGCATTGGATTGTGGGGGCGCGTGGTGCACCATGCCAAGGTGGCCGGCATCGTAATATCAGGCTGAACGGCCGCGCGCCTCGCATCCCGCCGTACGCGACCTGCGCCGCAGCCCGCCCGGGCAGGCCGGTATCCTCAGGCGCGGCCGCGCGCATGACCTGCCCCGGGCCATCACCAACCGGGCCGATCCCGGCGCATGGCTGCCGCCATGCCCGCCGCCGACAGACTAATACCGCCGAACGCCCCATGGCCGCCATGAAGGTTCTGGTGGACGAGACCGACGACGGTTGGGACGAAAAGCTGGATCTTGCTGGATACGAGGCATACAGCGTCAGGAAGCTCCGCATGGCCGGCCACTCGCTTGCGGACGACCGCTCGGTGATCAGGTATGCGCAAAAAAACGGCATGGCGCTGATAACCAGGGACAAGAGGTGCAGCAAAAACTGCGAAACGGCCGGCGTCAGGTGCATACTGCTGGACAACGACGAGCTGTTCAAGATAGTCCTGGAGCGGCTCAGGGCGTACGGCGGCCCGGCGGGCTAGGGGCCTGCTGGAGCGTGCTGCCGCCCGGCTTTAACACATTTCTTGCATCCGCAGCTGTCCGGTCCGCGCTGGAGCGGTACCGATCGGCGGCGCGCCTCGGTGGCGGGAGGCCATGGCAAAAATCACGGCACCAAGCCCCGCGGCCATCACAACCACTATCCCCACCACCGCCTCCTCGCAGAATACCATCGAGGCGGGGTCCGCCACCACCTCCGTCACGGCCTGCCTCACCCTCCCGGGGCGTAGCCCTCGGCTAAAAGGCAGGATGTGGGTGGTCGGCCGGCCTGCCTTGGGCTGGTCCGGCCGGCCTGGCATGCGGCCTTCCTGGAACGGGGCTCACACCAACGGGATGCGGCCTTCCTAGAACGGTCACACCATGGAATGGTACGTTTGTACCTCTGATATGATGGCAGGCATACTCTGAGATATGGGCCTTGGGATTATGATGTCACAGGGGGGGCCTCCGGGTCTTGATATGGATGGCATGGATGGCATGGGGGGCTCTTCTGGAATTCAGAATGTGATGGTCGTGGAGTGGTTCTATGGAACGGTCCTGGGGGGGCAGCCGTCCTGGAATGGTATGGTGTGTCTTCGGCCTTCCTGGAGTGGGGTCGGTCCTGGCAGGGTGTCGGCCGTCCTGGAGTGGTATCGTCCTGGCAGGGTGTCGGCCGGCGGGGCTGGGTCTCGTACCGGCGGGGCTCCGGCCGGCATGGATGTCAGAAAGCCTGCGGCCTCAGAATGGGGGGCCTTTCAACTCTGTAAGATTTGACATGGTCTTGAGTTCAAGACTTTTGAATCGGGCGGCCAGATATGGGCGTCTTATCCTCAGGGCGGGTTGGGTGGGTTATCGTCCGGTTTCCTGTCTGGGAGTGGTTATTCTGCGATATAAGGAAAGGTGTGACATAACGGGTTTCACGGTTTGACCATGCTGGCCGGGGGGCGGGGGGCGACCATCATCACATATAAGGCTGGTGTATACGGGTTCCCCTTGCAAGAATGGGTGATTGATCTAATTTATCCAGATCCAGGCCGCAGCCATCCCCAAACTCGGGATGCGCGGGCTGCGCGGTGATATTTTGGGGCGGTTTTTGGCAAAGTCCCGCCCAAATGGTATGGCGCGGGGACAAAATGTGGCATCATGGAATGGAACTGCATGGAACGGTAGGGAGATGGGGGTATTTTGGGCGGTTATGTGGCGGATGCGGCGTTCTGGATGAGCGTCCGCCACCTGTCGGCCCCCCGTACGTCTATGCCGGCTGCCTCAGCGGGCGTCCTGCCGCCTATGCCGGCATGCGGCTTGATGTAGTTGTGGTGCAGTATCGCCATGCGGAATATCAGCGACTCCTCCTTGTTTATGCCGCGGGCATATTTGAAGTGGCCCGCCAGCTCGCCGTTGAGCCGCTCCTGTTTGTTGGTATTGCATAGGAGGTTCCGTATGTGGATGTCGCGTATGTGTATGGATCTGAGACCCTTCAGCGTGCGGAACACCCTCTTGAAGGCGATGTGGTACCGTTCCAGGCCGTCTGTAATGAACAGCCGGGGGATCTTTCCCGCCACTTCCCGGGCCCTCCGCAGCAGGGGGACGGCGTCGTACTTTTCCTTGGTATGCGTAGTGTCCCACGCCAGTATGAACCGGGTGGCAAGATCCATGATGGCGACGATATACGACTCCCTGCCGCCGACCTTTTGGTACTTCTCGTCGCAGCCCCACTTGTCCCCCACGCACGGGGGCTTGAGGGTCTCCGTATACTTCTGCACCGCCTCGGAGTAGTGCTCCAGGATCCTGGTTATGGTGTCCACATGCACCCCGACTCCCAGGTGCCCGAGCGTCGTCTGGATGTTGGCCGCCGATGTCCCCATCCCCGACAGCATCAAGGCCAGCGTGATGTACAGGCGCGGCACCTGGCGGCGCTCAAAACCCAGGTTGTCCCGGAACCGCCGTCCGCATATGGAGCACCTGTACCTCTGCCTCTTCTCGTGCTTGCCCCGGTGCCATCCGTTACGGACATACCTCTTCTTCTTGCACCTTGGGCAGCACAGCTCCTTCTCTTCGACGTCAACCTTCTTGCCGAATGTGGCCTCCGACGATATGAGCAGCGTGTGCTCGACCGCAGCTATGTGCTTGCACCTGCACCCCTTTCCGGTGGTGTGGTAGGCGCACTCGCACGTGGGACCGTCTCCCGCAAACGAGACCCTGTACCATACGCCCTCCTCACTCTGGGATGCCACGTCCCAGCGGTGCCCGGTCAGGGTCTTGATCTGGTCGCCCTTCTGGTAGATGCGGAGCCCACGGCGCGTTATGCACTGCTCCGAGGTCCTGCCATTCCGGGGTTTGCGGGGCTTCTTGCGTCCCATGCCTGTCCCGATCCGACAGATTGTTTAAGATCGTAGAGACATATCCCCCTACCAATCACCCATCTTTGCAGGAGGAACCTGTATACGGGGGGCGGTATGGTATATGTGGTATATAAGGAGTGCAACGTGCCGGGGGGCCCTAGCCGGGCGCCGGGGGCCATATATGGTCAAACCGTGAAACGCGGCAGGCCATGTATGGCGGGAAAACGGGACCGGGCAGCCTACCAGGGGTTGCCGGCGGCGGCCCTAGCTAGCGGCAGCGCCTCCCGCGGCGGGCGGGGGGAGGGCGGCCGTTCCCGATGGCCTCGAGCAGCTGCCTCATGCGCAGGTAGGGGTTGTGGCCGGGGTCCTCATGCAGTTCGTCGGCCACCCGTACCACCACCGGTATCATCTCCCTGCAGCGTTCCAGCATCTGATATGGGTGGCCGCCGAGGGTTGTGGGGCTGATGTCGTGGTGCCACTTGCGGTCCCCGCCGAGGGGCTTGGGCTCGTGCCACCGGTCCGGCCAGCCGGCGAACGCGGGAAACATCTTGTCGCCGCCCGCCAGGTGGCCGCGGCCGCCCACCATCCGGGTGAGGTAGGACTCGGCGGCCCTCCATCCCCAGACCATGCGGGTTATGGTGACCAGGGCGTGGCGGCGCAGCATTGTACGATAGTAGGCGGGCGGGGGGCCGTTGGGGAAGCCGTCGTGCCGGAGCGCCGCCAGTATGATGTTGGTGTCGTGTGCAACCTTCTCAAACTGTTCGGTGTCGGGGATGTCGCCCTCGATGCCCTCCCGGTATAGTTCCTCTGCCGTGTACCAGCGTATGTTCCAGGCGGTGTTGCGCATCATCTCGGGCAGCTCGGCTATGCTGCCGAAGGAGGGCGGGGCGCCAGCTCCGCGCGGGTGGCGCAGGCGCATGGGGCCGGGAGCGCCGCCACTCCGAAAATCCCAGCCTTTTAAGGCAGCGCGGCGCCATGCGGGCATGAATGGTGATAAGGCGCGCGGGCTGTACGGGATGGCGCTGGCCGCGGCCGCCTGCCTGGTGCTGCTGGCGCAGGCCGGGGCGGTGGGCCATGTCTTTGCGGAGTCCGGTGACATGCCCTTCATCACCACCTGGGAGACGACCGCCCCCCGGGAGCAGGTCACCATGTGGCTGCACGGCTCGTTCACCATAGACTGGGGCGACGGCAAGTCGGAGCGCGGCGGCGCGGGGCTTTTCACCAACTGGTATTTGGAGCCCGGCATCCACAGGGTGGTCGTCCACGGCGACCTGAAGGGTTTCTCTGCGTACCTCGGCACCGAGGACAGACTGGTGTCCGTCGAGCAGTGGGGCGACAGCCAGTGGAGAGACCTAGAGGAGGCATTCCGGGGAGCAAGTTTTGTAATCAACGCGGCCGACGCGCCGGACCTGTCGTGGGGCGTCTACTCCAGCACCCGCGGTTATGGCGGTTCCACCAATATCGAGGACATGTGGCGCGGCCCCGACGTGGCCGGGATGTTCTACGGCGCCTCGTTCGACGGCGACATCTCCGGTTGGGACGTCTCGAACGTGACCGATATGGGCGGCATGTTCGCGGATTCAAACTTTGACGGAGACATCTCCGGGTGGGACGTGTCGGGCGTGCGCGACATGGCCGGGATGTTCAGCGGTACGCCGTTCAACGGCGACATTAGCGGCTGGGACGTGTCGAAGGTGCGCGACATGGGCGGGATGTTCCACCGCGCCCCCTCCTTCAACCAAGACATCTCCGGCTGGGACGTGTCGAAGGTGACCGACATGGGATACATGTTCGACACCGCCGCCTCCTTCAACGGCAACCTGTCCGGGTGGGACGTCTCGCGGGTGACCGACATGAGCGGGATGTTTTGGGGAGCCGGCGCGTTCAACGGTGATGTATCCGGCTGGGATGTTTCATCGGTCACCAACATGAGGGGAATATTCCCCAGCATCGACCACCCCACCTTTGGCCTTTGGCTTGTCACCCTGGACGACCATGCCGTGACCGACTCCGACCCGGTGGTGGGCCACCTCGCCCCGATACATCCCACTCTCTACCATCCCGACCCACCCGCGTTCTTTCCGGCCCCGGGTCAACCGTCCACCCGCCCCGCCCTTGAGCCCCCGATAGCCACCATCCCGTACAAGGTAGTCCACCCCGATGACGGCTCCTTTGCGGTGGCCGACGGGAACGTCCTGATGCTTGGCCCAACACATAACCTCATACGCGGCAACACCTACAACGTGGCGATACAGGTCACCATCCCGGATACCGCATCAGATTACACCAGCACCTTGGTGGCCCGGCCGGACGGCTCGTACATCGAATCCCGTGATTACACCAACTCATTTCTCGTCACCCGGCAGGTGGCCGTCTTTTATGGCGCGGTGATGCCCGAGGGTCCCATTACCCTAAACACACAGTTCCAGAACACCGTGGCCGGCCAGTTGGTAAGTTTGGATGGGACCGGCCCGTGGGACCCGGACGGCGACCAGCTCACCTACCGGTGGAGCCAGACCGGCGGCGCCGACGTCACGCTGTCCGACGACGCCTCGCCCACGCCGGTGTTCATCGCGCCGGATGTCTCCGTCTTCCAGATGTTGTCATTCACGGTGGAGGTCGCCGACGACGCGGGCGGCAGCTCCGAGGCCGACGCCTTCGTGTTTGTCATGCCGGCCGGCCAGTAGGGACCCCCACGCGCGGCCCGGCCTTCCATCTTCCTTCTTGATCTCATGGATATGGTCGGACGATCCTCGCCCCCAATATGGTGGTGCTCAGCCAAGTGCCACATCTTGCTCCGCGCCACCACCGGGTACATGCGCAGGAATGTGTCGCGGGGATTTCTCGCCCGGACACCCGGCTCCTTCCGCACTGCCTGCATTGATGTCGCCGTGGTGTGGTTGCGTCGGTGGGAGCCGGCCAGATGTCGTCGGTCCGTGCTGGACACCCCGCGGGGTCCCGGCTGCGTGCGTTGCGGCCACCTGCCCGGCGTGTGCTAGTCGTCGCCGGTGGGCGCTTGCCTTCCAGTTGTCCAATGCTCTCCTCGCGCGCCCCGTCCATCGGTTCAACCGCACCGTGGCGGTCCTCCGGTCGGGACGGATGTTGTCACGCGCCCTCCCCTCGCGCCGTCTCAGTCTCTTATAGGTACGCGGCTCGGACGCATATCATAACCTACGTTCCCTTGCCTTATAAAGGCGGAATTGGGTGAAGACAGTCCTAGTGGCCGAGGGCTACCCGGAGCAAGCGGTCACGGTCAGCCAAGAGTGGAATGGAGTTTAGCCCTACCAAACCCATTAACGGTCCGGCGGCCATCATATACCATGTGGCGGGTGGTTACGGTCCTGGCGGCATGCACTCTTTTGGTGGGCGCGGCGCACGGCCAGGTGACGGCGCAGTTCTGGGTAATCACGGAGAACGGCAACCAGTTCGAGCTGGACGGCCCGCCTCCCGACCGGCCGCCGGGCTTCGATACCGCACCGTTCCTGAATATTCGTCCGCTGAACACGGCGCTGTCCATGACTGCGGGCGCCGCGCCCGGCGCCGCACCGGTGGCCACGTTCGGCGCGGCCGGCTCGGTCACCGAGCTTAAGGAGTATGATCCCGGGCGCACCGAGATGGCCGTCACGATAGTCACCGACTGGGGGCATGCCACCGACTCCAGGTACATGTACGCTCCCATGCTGGTGGGCGACCTGAGGGTGACGTCTACCGGCGCCCCGTATATGGGGCCGGCCAGGATCAACGCCACCGCCGCCGCAACGGACCTCCTGGAATGGTGCAACGCCGGCCCGGTCAACGGCACCGACGTATCATGCGTGGACAACTACCGCGGCAGGGACCTCAGCCCCACGTATGACGCCGAGTATGGCCACGTGCTCGACCTGCCCCAGACCGGCAGGACAATCGTGCACATATCCGGCCTGCCGGGGACGGTCGCCGGCCTCGAGATCATGTTCACGTGCCCCGAGTGCCGCATGGACGCGCAGGCCTTCCACGGCTCGGGCGGCGGCACGTTCATGGAGCGCGGGTTCCTCCACCCGGCCATCGTCGCCACGCCAGACCCGCCGTATTTCCTGCGGCCATACAACCTGACCGGGCTGGCCTGGGGCGGAGTCACAGACTCCAACAACATAGGCTACTGGCAGGACGGCGGCCCATGCACGCCCGCCCTCAGCATATCCGGCGGCTCCATAGTCGGCGGCTGCGCCGGAGCGGACATCCAGGCCGGGACCGTCGGGGCCACCGCGTGGCAGCCGCTCTCCCCGGGGTGGAATTTGGTGGAGTTTCCCAGGCCGCTCGTGCCGCCCATCCCTGACAACTACGTCGTCATCATAGACCCCGGCTGGGGCGCCAAGCTGCAGATACGGGAGAAGGACCCAAACCGTAACGTCGTCAAATGCTGCCACGGCTTCGACGGGGGCGTCCACAATGCTGCCCGCATCTCCGGCCACGCGGTCAATGCCGCCGTCGTCCACACTGTCGACCAGCACCTGCTGATAATCCCGTATGGCGGCTCCGTGCCCGCCGACCAGGCCACGCTGGCGGAGGCGCATGCCGTGCAGATGGCCGTCCGCGAGGAGCCGCGCAGCACGTTCCGATGGCTGTCCCACAGCGAGCTGGGCGACCCCATATACCACGGCTTCATGTATGACGAGCGCGGAACCTGGCCGCCCTACCAGGTCAGGCTGGTCGAGGCGCGCCACATAGACTTTGATCTGCCCGCCCTCAACATACTCGAGGAGATATCCTGGGGCAACTACACCAGCGACGACCTGGCGCGCGTGATACGCATCGACACCAACCCCGGCCCGCTGATGGACTCGGAGATATACGACATACGCAACGACAGGCTGCTGCGATCCGACGAGGGGCGCTTCATCCTGTGGGACGGCACCCATATTGACCGCCCGTACATCCAGCCCTGGTGGAACCTGCAGAAGAACCCCGTGTGGGAGACATACGGGGTGAAGCTGCCCAGAGACAAGATGCTGGTCGTCGATGCCTACGCCACCATACCGATGGTCAAGCCCACACACTTGTCCAACACCTACCTGTCCAGCCTCCCGTGCGGCTACCCCGACATCTCCGAGGTGACCGGGCCGATGTGGGACGCCATAGCGGATGCCGCCGGCACGGGCGGCTACGACCCGGACCTGATAGAGTTTCTGGTGCTCACGGACGGCGACGGCCCCATCACCGACAACATGAGGCTCCAGCACATATACATGGCCAGCCGCACCTATCTGGACTACCTGGACGGCAGCTACCAGCACGGCGACAAGGTGCACGTCCCCGTGCTGGACGGGCGGCAGTACCTGTGCACGACCATAGCGCCCAACATCCTGGAGTCACAATACCTGCTGTCCGGGCTGCCGTTCGGCAACTCATACCTGTCGCTGGGCGGCCAGGAGGGGACCGTTGAGGCAAGCGGCGGCTTCGGCTCCGGCTGGACGGCCTCATACGCGCACCACTCCGGCGTGCAGTCGCCCCGGACCGGCATCGTCACGCTTGACGTGACGGCCAGGTTCGGCGCGGCCGTCAGCGCCCTGGGCATGGGCGACGCGGGAAGTTTCACCGCACCCACCGGCCAGTGGGGCAACGGCACCATCATGGTGGATGCCAGTTTTTCCGCCGGCCCGGCGACGGTCACGCTCGGCACGTTCGCCATCGACACGCACGAGATTGTCGAGGAGTCCTACCTGCTGGAGGGCGGACAGTGCTTCGGGCGGTTCGTCACCATGCCGGACGATTCCGGGCTCTTTCGCAAGACGGTGACCGTCCCGGCCGACCAAGGAGAGCACATCCCGCTGGTGCTGAACCTGACGGCCGCCGAGGACGGCGCCGTGGTGGGAACGGGGCCGTTCCGATACGGCTCAACCTCGAGCTTCGTGATGCGGGACGGCACCGCCGAGACACGCTCGGTCACGGCGACCGACTCCGGCACGATAACCGGCGCGTCGCTGACGCTGGACTGGGCCGACATGGATGGCTACGAGTCGATAGCCGTGTATGGCGGCGGCTCGTACAACGGCGGCACGCTGGTGAGCGTGACGACGCCGGGCGGCGCCACGCACACGCTGCCGCCGCACTCGGAGTACGGCGGCCCGGGCCACACGTTCGACCTGGGCTTTCTGGCCGGCGAGGAGATGGCCGGCCACTGGACCATCACCCTGTATGACCAAGGCCACATCCCGACTGCCAGCGGCAACAACCTCCTGGACAACACGCTCAACTCGTGGGAGCTGGGGTTCGAGCGGGCCGGCATGAGCTATGGCCAGATATGCGGCGGGACTGACTTTGAGAGCGTCATCGTGCAGTTCCTGCTGCGGACCTTCGTGGTTGACGTGAGCTGACGGCGCCCGTCCTAGCTGCGGGACTGCCCGCCAGCCATTAACATGGCGCGGCCGGCGTGCGCGCCGCGGCAGACCCGACGACTTGTGCTCTGTCGGGCCGCGCTTACTGCGTGGTGGCCGTCACGGTGGTGCGACCAGCACGGCAGGCTGGACAGGTTGTGTAGGCGCGGTCTGGGTGACTTGGTGTTGGTTCGACACCAGCCCCTCGTACACGACCTCCACCGTCCTGGTGTTGTTTGAGCCGTACAGGCGCTCGCCGTCGGCCCGGATGGTCACGCTGTAGGCGCCCGGCTCCAGGTCGTGGCCGGGGCTGAGCAGCATGGTGGCCCCGACCAGCGGGACGGTGCCGTCGGGCCTGACAAAAGGGGCGGAGCCCATCATTATGGGCCTGCCGGGGTCTATCGTGAATGAGCCGTCATCGGGGTGGACGACGGTATACGTGGGGGCGAACCAATACAGGAACTCGTTCTGTGCGGATATGTGGCCCACCACCGGGTCGGAGTCGGTCACGGTGTGGTCGTCCAGGTTGATGTGCCAGTTGCCCAGGTTCTGGTGGAATGAGGAGGCGTCCTGGAAGATGCTGTGCAGCCCGCCGCCCACGCCGGAGACGTCCCAGTCGTTGAGCGGCTGGTTGAACGAGTCGGCGCCCCAAAACATCCCAAACATGTCGGTCATGCCGGATATGTCCCAGCCGCCCAGCGGCTGGTTGAAGGAATCGGCGTCACGGAACATCCAGGCAGTGGTGGTCACGGCCGAGACGTCCCAGGAGGAGATGTTGCCGTTGAACGAGTTGGCGTCCGCGAACATCTTGGACATGTTGGTGACGGAGCCGACATCCCAGGTTGATATGTCTCCGTTGAACGAGAAGGCTCCGCCGAACATGCTGGATATGTCGGTCACGGCCGAGACGTCCCAGCCTGATATGTCTCCGTTGAAGGAGGTGGCGAGGTAGAACATCTGGGACATGTCGGTCACGGCCGAGACGTCCCACCCGGACAGGTCGCCGTTGAAGGAGTGGGCGCCGGAGAACGTCTTGGACATGTTGGTCACGCCGGAGACGTCCCAGGATGATATGCTGCCGTTGAACGAGAAGGCCCGGAAGAACATCTCCGCCATGCTGTCGACCTCCGACAGGTCTGGGGCGTCGGTAGCGCTATACATCATGTTGACGGCCCCCCTGAAGGCGCGCTCCATCGTCTTCCATTGGCTGTCGCCCCACTGGTCGACTGACGCCAGCTTGGGCGCGGTGTCATAATCCACCCTGAAACTCGTCAGGTCCCCGTATATGGTCACCCGGTACGTTCCGGGGTGGTCGTACCGGTGCTCTACGATGTTGGGGACGCGCCCCACCCAGCCGCTGGCATCCTCGACATACGCCAGGTCGGCGCTGCCGGACTGGCTGGCGCCGTCGCCCCAATCTATGGTGTAGTCGCCGGTCAGGTCGAAGGAGATTGACTCGCGCGGCTCCGTGGTCTCCCAAGTGGTGACGAAGGCGCCGTCCGGGTACTGGTAAGCGGAGGCGCTGCCCGCCAGGATGGCAGGAGCCAGCGCCAGCACCGCCAACAGTATGCCCCTCATGCGATCATAACCCGGCTGGGGCGTAAAAGCATTTGCCGGACTGCCGCTTGCGCCGAACCGGCACAGCAGGAGGGCCGGTAAGGCAGCCCAGCGCAGACGTATTAGCCGTGGCTGGCCCGGCGCGCGTCCGGCGAAGATCATCCGGGCGACCAACAAGTCGGCGGCGGCCACCTCCGACGCTCTCCTGCCCTTCCCGAGTTGGTTCATGGTGTACCGGATGGCCTTTGCCGTCAGACGCTTTGCCATCTTCTTTTTTGATCGATACAGCGCATAATACTCCTTTACGGTTCGTCTGATGTTAGTGGGACCTAATTGTCGTACAATAGAGATTGTCTGGTGCAGCCCAAGATTTTTAGCGTAACAAGATCCCCGCCGAGCATGGCGCGGAGGTATTTTTCCGGGCGGAAGGACGCGGCACCGGCCATCACTACGCAGGACTTTGCGTACAGGTTCCGCAACATTCTTGTCGGTTTTGTGCTGGAAGGCTACTTTGTCCGTTTGGATATGGACTCCAGCTACGAAGCTGATTACATCAGCCACAAGCTGCGGAGAGAGTTGGCCATCGCGTTTGGCCCCGAAAGCCACGAAATTATTCCCACCAAGAGCAATCTGTTGAACATGAGCCGTGATTCCATTTTTGACTTGATCGAGTTTTTGTCCGACTATGTCTTGGACCCTCCCGACCCAGACTCACCGTATCTCGATACTGCTGTTCGAGCCAAATACGGACTGGAAACATGGCGCACATCAATCAACGAGTACCTCGAGCAGTTGGACCCGCCCCACAACCTGACCGCCGATAGGAAGATTGAAATCGCGGCCCCGTCCGCTGGGCTCCGGCGCCTGGTGGACGACCACGCGAGCCCGTCACCGGACGCGCAAGAGATGGTAGACCACGCGTGCAGGATGTTCCTAAAGCGCGATGCCACCGCGCCCGACAGGCGCAGCGCGCTGGAAGAATTGGCCAGCGTTCTGGAGCCGCTACGGAAGGACCTTGAAGCGAGCATCGGCAAAAAGGACGCGGGCAGGCTGTTCGACATAGCGAACAACTACGGGATACGCCACAACGACAGGAAGCAGATGGAACTGGACGAGAACTACGCGCGGTGGTTCTTTTATACGGCCCTGGCGGCGATCGACTTGGTGGCCAGATTGGACAAATCTACCAGCAGCCCGCAAAAATAGCGGGGTGTTGTATAAGACGAACTGGTCGGGAAGGCATACCAAGAGACTGGCTACGCGTAATCTCCCGGCATCGTCTCTGGGACATGGTTTCCGCACACTGCACCGAGTGCGAAGGAAGCGAGGCGGGCCATCATGGCGCCCAGTGGAAGTCCGGGACACGGACGACCTAGACGTCGGCGGCTCGGTGGCTGGGATGCGCCGCTGCCGGCTACATATCGTTAATGCACCAGCCCCCTTTCTTTCCCCACTTTTTATAACATCGTACAGCGGATACTAACATGAAACACACCACCATACCCGTACTGCTGGCGCTCTGCGTGATACCGGCCGTCGCTGTGGCGGACGGTTTCCAGCCGAAGCCGGACCTGGGGGTGGCCGTGGGGATAGTCCAGGAGGAGGGCTCACTGTACGTGCTGGTGCTCAGCCCCGAGAATGGCGGCACCATAACCGCCTGGAACGCCACGGACGGCGTAACACCAATGGGGGAGAACCCCTTCTCGGTGGACGACGCGGAGTGGGGGCCGAAGCTGGGGTACGCGCACTTTGAGCTGGACGGCGTGCGGCACGCGGCCGTCGCCGTCGTGAAATGGCTGCCGGAGATAATACGCGCCGTCGACGTGGTACCAAACATGGAAAAGAACACTCGCGCAGTTGCGTACAACATAGCGGTCCAAGGGGACGACGATGGACTGCTAGTGACGCAGGTGCGTTGGGGTCCTGACATCGACTGTCCGCCGTTGTTCGGACCGGGTATATGCGAGCCAATGCCGTGTTGGTCGGATTGTAGTCCTGAACGTACGCCGCTATCAGGCCCCAATGGCACTTGGTTCAACTGGCAGGACCTTAAGCGCATCACTACTGCATACCAATTCCATGATACCGATGAGCCGCCCGTCGAGACGGCGATACCTTCGCGCGGAACCTCGTTCAGCTATGCTGCCCATGACGCAACCTTGGTTGTGGTGGAGATAGACGAACGGCACTATGCCGTGGTGAACCCGGTGGATGGCCTACCAGTTATAGTGAACGCCCTGGAGGCCGCGACAATCGGCTTGGGCGACATAACGAGTGTGACTCCAGCCGACCGCATGTGGTGGGACCTAGTACGGCCGGACCACCGGGCAAGGATGCAGGTCGTGGCCACGGATCCGGCCGCCGAGATAAGTGTATTGGACGGCGGTAGCGGCACCGCATACGCGACGGTAACCGTTGGCAACGCCACCACCATCTACGACATAACCGACCCGCTGGACCCCCGCAAGGTGGTCCTGGCTGGCAACGCTACCCCGCCGGGGGCCATACAGGTGGCCACCGGCCTTGGCGTGGCGCACGCCACCCTGGTGCACCCGGAGCGCGCCAGCCTGGACATACCGGACAGGTTCCGCCTTGGCGATGCCATCACCCGTATTGGACCGGAGGGTACTTGGGCGGTGGTGGCCATCCCGGGTGGCGGTATCGTCCTGGCCGAGACCCACCCCAACATGGAGATCTCCGTGGTACGTGATGGTGGCCGCGTGTTGGCAGTGGAATATGATGGTGGTTGGGAGGAGGTATATGGCGGCCTGACCCGGAATGAGGAGACGCGCCAGTACGAGCACCGGGTGGCAACCTTCGGCGACCCCGGAGTTAGGGCCTACGATATAACCGACCCGGCACTCCCCAAGCATGTCAGGCCCGATTCACTCCCGCCCCACATACTTGGCGAGCCCAATGAGAGTGGGAATGTTGCTGCCGGTGGCGGCACTGCGGGGTTCTCACCTTCGGGGGACGGATGGGGCGAGCCGGGCCGCACACTGACCGCCGAGATAGGTGGGTCGACATGGGCGCTCATACCGGTCCGCGAGCCGCTGGCGGACGGCCCCATAATGGAGGTCTCCTCGCTGAGTACCGGCGTGGATGTTAGTCACAAGAGCGTCGGCGCGTTCATCACGGTGCGCAACATCCACCACGAGTCCCTGACCATATCGGTGGACCGGCTCAAGATAGGCAACCTTGTGCTTGAGCAGCACCACTCGTACAGCGGCCTTGCGGCGTCGGACTTTGGCGACATCAGGCTGCGCGGCCCGACAACCTACGGGTTTGTCGGCCCGACCGAGACATACGGGAAGACCCGCGGCCTCACGATCACCAACGAGTACGGCAACCAGGATCCGGTCTCGCCCGTGTACGTGGTGTACGCCGTCCCGGAGCTGGACGTGGTGTTTGCGTTCGTGCGGGCTGGCCCCACTACCCTGGCGCCCGGGGAGAGCAAGACCATCGGAGTGGTCATGATTGACCCATGCGAGAACGACGAAAAGCGCAACATCCCGATAGACGGCGGCTGCGGACCCTGGGACTACAACCTGGATCCGCGGGAGCTGGCCGGGCCGCGTGCAGGGTATCGCATAACCACCGACCCCGCCGAGATCACCCTGGTGGCCGAGGGTTACCCTGAGTGGACCGTCACGGTAAGCCAGGAGAAATGCTCTGCCGTCTGGCAGGCTTCAAGCGGCGGATGCTATATGGAGTAGTCGTACCGATGATAAGCCAGGACACATTGGTACGGCGGCCATACCAAACCCATTAACGGTTAGCCTGCCATGGTATACCATGTGGCAGGTTTGGGCAGTCCTGGTGGCCGAGGGCTACCCGGAGCGGGCGGTCACGGTAGGTCAAGAGTAGAGTGGGGTGACCCGGTAGGACAGGCGGTGTGCCAGACGGTCGGCAGGGATGGGCAACAGCCATACGGTGCGCCCGGCCAGCGGTCCTTAGGCTGAAGCAGCCAGCGTGTTGAAGTGGGTCGACAGGGTTGTTTCCGCCACGCCGGCCGCCTCGGCTATGTCGCGACGCCGGACCGCCTCGCCGCGGTTGACGCACGCCAAATACAGCACGCCGGCGGCCAGCCCCATCGGGTCCTTGCCGGCCATCTCGGAGCGGTCCATCGAGTCCAGTATTGCTTGCGCCCCGCGCCTTGCCGCCTCGCTGACCCCCACCTCGCCGGCTATGCGGGCGATGAACGAGACGGGATCCGGCACGGGCAGCTCCGGGTCGAACCTCTCGTACAGCCGCCGGTACATCCTGAATATGTCACGCTTGGCCACCCCGGTCGCCCGCACCACATCATCCATGGTCCGGCTTATGCCGTGGGCGCGGCACGCCAGCAGCGCGGATGCCGCGGTGCAGTGCGTGGTCTTCCGCCCCACCAGGAAGCCGGCGCTCACCGCCTTCCGGAACAGGTAGGCGGCGTACTCGGCGCACGCCTCGGTCATGTTGAGCTCGACATGCAGTTTGGACAGCTGCGTCATGCCGGCCGGTATGGACCTCCTGTATTTTTGGGACCAGAGGTCGCGCTTCCTCATCCTCCTGGTCGTCCCGGGCCGGTGTACGGCCCTCCCGGTGTAGTCGGCGTCGGCCCGCCCGATGGTGGTCCGGAGTCCGCCGTCGAAGTACGCCGGCGGCGTGGCCGCCATGTTGCCGGGGGCAGCCACGGCCTCGTAGCCTGCCACCATCCCGCAGGTCTCGCATACCATCTCGCCGTCGGGCGTCACTATGCGGCCGCCGCAGGCGCATTCCAGGCCGTACGCGCCAGCCGGTTGCACACTGGTGGGTCGACAGGCCGCGGCATCCCCTTGGCACGTCTCCGGCCTGGCCGTCCGGGTTGTCATCGCGCCAGGGTCAGCCGTGTTTTCCATGTAACTATAGTATGGTTGCACATGGATATAAAGGTAACTATGTAATAGTTACACAGCCCGGCTCGGCACTCCCGCCCCCGACCAGCCGGGGACGCTCCAGGTGTAACCATTGATTCCTCCCGCAACGCCGGGTGATGGGGCAAAGTTTAAGCTCATGCACCAAAAAGCCGAGCTAGATTGACACCAGACGGCCGTTTGGCGCGGTTTTGGACCGGTTTTTGGCAAAGTCCCGCCCAAATGGTATGGCGCGGGAGCAAAATGTGGCATCATGGAATGGAACTGCATGGAACGGCAAGGAGATGGGGGGTGTTTTGGGCGTGTTATGTGGCGGATACGGCGTTCTGGATGAGCGTCCGCCACCTGTCAGCTCCCCGTACGTCTATGCCGGCCGCCTCGGCAGGCGTCCTGCCGCCTATGCCAGCATGCGGCTTGATGTAGTTGTGGTGCAGTATCGCCATGCGGAATATCAGGGAATGCTCCTTGTTTATGCCGCGGGCATACCTGAAGTGGCCTGCCAGCTCGCCGTTGAGCCGCTCCTGTTTGTTGGTGTTGCATAGGAGGTTCCGTATGTGGATGTCGCGTATGTGGATGGATATGGGGCCTTTCAACGTGCGGAACACCCTCTTGAAGGCTATATGGTACTGGCCCAGGCCGTCGGTAATGAACAGGCGGGGAATCCTGCCCGCCATGTCCCGGGCCCTCCGCAGCAGGGGGACGGCGTTGTAGTCCTCCTTGGTGGATGATACATCCCACGCCAGTATGAACCGGGTGGCAAGATCCATGATGGTGACGATATACGACTCCCTGCCGCCTACCTTCTGGTGCTTTTCGTCGCAGCCCCACTTGTCCCCCACGCACGGGGGCTTAATGGTCTCCGTATACTGTTCCACCGCCTCGGAGTAATGTTCCAGGATCCTGGTTATGGTGTCCGCATGCACCCTGACTCCCAGATGCCCGAGCGTCGTCTGGATGTTGGCCGCCGATGTCCCCATCCCCGACAGCATCAGGGCCAGTGTGATGTACAGGCGCGGCACCTGGCGGTACTCAAAACCCAGATTGTCCCGGAACCGCCGTCCGCACGTGGAGCACCTGTACCTCTGTCTCTTCTCGTGCTTGCCGTAGTACCATCCGTTACGGACATACCTCTTCTTCTTGCACCCTGGGCAGCACAGCTCCTTCTCTTCGACGCCAACCTTCTTGCCGAATGTGGCCTCCGACGATATGAGCAGTGTGTGCTCGACCGCCGCGATATGCTTGCACCTGCACCCCTTTCCGGTGGCGTGGTAGGCGCACTCGCACGTGGGACTGTCTCCCGCAAACGAGACCCTATACCATACGCCCTCCTCACTCTGGGATGCCACGTCCCAGCGGTGTCCGGTCAGGGTCTTGATCTGGTCGCCCTTCTGGTAGATGCGGAGCCCACGGCGTGTTATACACTGCTCCGAGGCCCTGCCTCTCCGGGGTTTGCGGGGCTTCTTGCGTCCCATGCCTGCTCCGATCCGACAGATTGTTTAAGATCGTAGAGGCAGATCCCCCTACCCATCACCCGTCCTTGCAGGAGGAACCTAACCATTCACCGGTTAAATAGCATGGGTACGCAATGTGATCATGGGCATCACGACCAAGCGCATCAGGGGGGTAGAGTATCTCTACTTCACGGAGCGTGGCAGCGAGGCAGGCAAGACCAAGTTCCGCAACTGTGGGCGGGCTAACACGCGAGAGGCCCAACTGAAAGCCGCGCGGCTGGAGTGCGCGCGGCTGGAACGGGCGCAGATGGACCTGAATGATGCCTTGGATGGTTTGAGGTCGCGCATACGCGAGCTTGAGGCTGCAGGGGACGGGAGCGGCGCGGACAACGTAGCCGGGCCAAAAGACGGGCCGGCGCCGGACTAGGCGCCTTGACTATCTGCCGTAGCGGGCCGGCGCGCGTCCAAAGATCATCCGGGCCAACAGAAAGTCGGCGGCCACCACCATTACCGCAGCCAGGGCCGCCACCGTCTGTCCGTCGCCGTACCAGATCCACCCGAGGACGGCCGCCGGCAGACCGCAGCCGACTACCGCCCCGACTGCCCAGGGCCGCGTCATGCCGTATCCGCGGTTGGCGAATACAAACACCAGCATCAACACGGCCAAGCTTCCCAGTACCGGATATGTCCGCACCACCCCACCCTCCATCCACAGCAACACGGCGGCGGCCACCGCCAACACACACAGCAGGAGGCCCTCTTGGACGCGCCGGCGGCGGCCAACCATGCTGCCGCTCCAGCGGCCGCCGGGACTTGCAGGTTGCATGGTACTTACTATCCACCGGAATGGTAAATGGGTTTGCACGGATGTGCGATCAACCGTGGCGCGGCCCGACACCACTGCCATGCCTGGACCACGGCGACTCCATGCGCCTTGCCATCCAGGCTATGGCGGCGGCCGATACTACAAAGGCCAGGGACGGCGCCGGCAGCCCCTCCAGCAACCAGTCAAACCCAAAGAAACCCACCGATACACTGCAGAATCCGACCAGCACGGCCGCCCGCACCGGGGTTATGCGGAGCCAGGAGCCCAGAACCGTGTAGACGGCCGCAAGCACGACCAGGCTGCCCAATACCGGCAGCCAGTCGGCCGGCCGGGGCTCCACCAGCAGCAGCAGGGCTGCTATGCCCGCCAGCACATAGAATATGACGCGCTCCTGCGCCTGCTGCTGGCTCACCGCGCCGCCCCCATCCAGATGGCCCCTTCCATCGCCGGCTTGGCGCGCCGCTCGGATAAAAGGCCGGAGGTGGGTTGCTGCCAAACCCAAAAACGTCCCGCTCGGCATCAACACGCATGGAAGCCGGCCGGGACCACTGTTACATACGGCCCGCACCGCGCCGGCTGTCCACCATAGGGTGGGGTGATGCGGCGCCGGCCAAGCCGGTGCCGCGCCTGGACGGCTTCCCGACAGCAGTGATCATGATAATGCTGCCGGTGCTGGTCGGTTCCCTGGCCACGCTGGTGGCCAGCTGGACCGGGTTCATAGAGGCGGCCTTCATGGACATGACGCTGACGCTCGAGGACTTCGACTACGCGTTCGGCCCGGCCGACTGCGGCGCCTGGGAGGAGTGCGGCAACGCCACCTTCGAGTCGTACCAGCGGGCGCGGGACCTGACGTTCCTCCTGTTTCTGATAGCCCTGATAGTGGTGGCCGTCAAGGACATGCTCAGGGGCGGCCTCGGGGACGTCAACCTGGGGGCCGTCGACACCAAGAGTCTCCCGGAGATGCTCAAATATTCGGCGCTGGTGTTCGTGTTCCTGTTCATGTTTCCGCCGGTCTGGGACGCGGCCGCCGGCACCATGAACAACGTCGGGCTGTGGATACTCAACCCGCACTACGACATTGCGGGCCGGGGCGAGTACGTGCATGGCGCCGAGGGCCGGGCGGACGGGCTGCCGCCGATGTGCGTCGGGGACCTCACGTATGACGACCTGGCGGATCTGGCGCCATACGTGCGGGACTGGGACGCCTGGGCGATATACAGGGACGGCGACGAGGGCCCCATGCGCGGCGGCGAGCCGTCCCTGTACGGGCGGGCGGACAACTACATCATATCGGATGGGGAGGTGCTGTCCAGGGAGTGCACAAATGACAAGAACTCGGCCACGTGCCCGGCGGGCTGGGACCCGGCCGCGGCGGCCGTCGGATACGAGATAGGCGACGTCCTGTGCAATCCCGACCTCCGGGTCAAGTACGTGTTCCGGCAGGCGCTGGGGGTGGTCGAGACGGAGGCAGTCAACCCCGAGCAGGTGCTGGGGGCGGTCACCGGCACCGGCGGGGACGACATACTGGTGGCCATACTGACGCAGTTCATCAAGTCGTCGGTGACGCTGCAGGTGATCATGGTGGTGTTCATGACTGGCGTGATGGTGGATGTCGTCACGAGTTTTGCGCTGGCCATCCTGCCCATAGTGACGTTCTACCGGTTTTTGCCGATGTCCGACAAGGTGAAGCTTGGCGACTACTCCGGGGCCGCGTTCGCCCTGCTGGCGATGCCGCTGATAGCATCGCTGGTGATGGTGGCGGGGGCCGGCGCGGTGGCCAACATGGCGGCGGACGCGGACAGCCGGGACTTTGGGTCGTTCTTCGTGTGGCTGGCGGCGCTGTCGGTGGTGCTGCTGGTCATAGCGATACCGGCGACGATGGTGCCGCTGATAGGGTCGGCCCAGCAGCAGGCGACGGCCGCCATCCAGACCGGCGTTCAGACGGCCTCGTTCGCCGCCAGCACCGCGGCCGTGGCGGGCGGCGGCGCCATACGGGGAAGGCGCGAGCACAGGGAGTTCAGGCGGCTGGCCGACATGGCGCCCTCGGCCATGTCGCCCGCGCAGAAGACGCGCATGGCGGAGCTGAGGGCGGCCGGCCACGACAAGATGTCCACCGCCAGGGCAGCCCTGCAGGGCGGCACCGCCGGCATGCGCGGGCAAATGTACGACGAGAAGGGCAAGCCAACCCAGGCGTTCCGGAACGTCGTGATGCCGGGAACCGGCGATGTGACGGGCAAGTCCGTGAAGGGGCTTGGCGTCTTCGAGGCCGACGACGCCACCAAGGACGTGGCCGGGCTGAGCGACTCGATGGGGACGGCCGCCATGGAGGCCACCAGGGCCGGGGCCCTGGAGGCGTCCCGCAAGCCAACCAAGGAGGAGCTGGTGAAGACGGCCGAGAAGGACAAGGCGGGCGCCGACAAGGAAATGAAGGAGGCGGACGGGCGCCTCAAGGCGGCCCGCAAGGACGCCCGGGAGACGGCCGGCTACAAGGAGGAAGCCGGGACGCTGCTCAAAGAGGAGAAGATGGTCGCCGGCGAGGAGACTAACCGCAAGACCGCCGAGACCAAGATGCACAAGGCCGAGGCAGAGCTGGAGGGCGCCACCGCCAAGATGGAGGACTTGTCGGAGCGGCGGGCGTCCCTGGAGAAGGAGATGGTCCAGGCCGGAGCCGAGCGGCAAGCAGAAATAGAGAAGAATCTGGCCGGGATAGACAAGGAGACTGCCAAGACGTCGGCCACGGTCACCAAGCTGAAGGGCGACGTCGCCGGGTTTGACGCCGAGATGAGGCGGTCCGGCGAGTCGCTCAGGCGCCACACCGCCAAGGTCGAGGCCGAGATGGCGCGGCTGGCCGGCCTGGCCTCCAGCGGGGCCATCGGCGGGGCGGCAGGCGCCGCCATCCTGGAGGAGCGGGCCGCGTATATGGCGCAGATGGAGGCGGCGGCCCACCAGAGGGAGGCGGCCGCCAACCTCGAGGGGATGCAGAGGGAGATGCGGCGAGAGCAGCAGCAGGAGCAGCAGCAGGAGCAGCAGCAGGAGCAGCAGCAGCACAAAGAGGACGTGGGGCAGCGGGGATGGAGGAAGTGGGGGCGGCGAGGTTCTGGAGATGGCGGCTCCCTTGGTAACAGGTTCGGAGGCGGGTCCGGGAAGGGTTGGCCGCCCGACGACCAGCCTCCACCTCCAAGCCCACCTCCACCCCCGCCGCCAGAATCACCGCCGGAGCCGCCGGACGACGACCCGCCTCCACCGGCAGCAGCCGCCCCAATGAGGACGATGCCTCTCTGGCGGTCCTGGGGGCCGGACGGCGACCAGCCCGGCGGCGGTGGCGGCTCCGGCGGCGGTCCAGAGGACGGCGGCAATGACGGGCCGCCAAGCGAGGATGATGGTGGCAACCGGGATGGTGGGGACGACGACCCGCCCGCCCCCACCCCGCGAACCGGCGGCAAGAAGCCGCCCGGCCCCGGCGCGGTAAGCGGCGTTATACTGCAACAGATCTGACAGCTGCCAGCCACCTAGGAGACGGTGATCTCTATGTCTGATATATCCACCCCAAACGTATTGCCGGGAATGTCCGGCGTGTAGCCTTCGGGCGGGTCCGACTCCGGGCGGCCTGTACGCATCATAAACATGTCATTGCCGGCGTTCGATATACGGAGGAACGTTTCGACCGGCATTCCGTAGGACTTGGCCAGACCCTGGTTGTTCTTGCTTCTCATGGCCATGTCGTGATAGTGGTAGTCCCGGAACACGCCGGGCATCCGGTCCATCTCCATGTTGAAGCGTCTCTCATCCTCCTTGGTCTACTTCTCGCCGGGCTTGCCCTTGAGGCCGGAGCGGGCCAGCACTACATCGTAAAGCTTGTCCGCCGTCTCCTCATCCATGCGGGTGTGGCGCATCGCTGCCTTAAAAGAGTGGATGGGGTGGCCGCCACGGCAGATCCGGCGGCATGCGTGCCGGTGCTCATCGGAGCCTCCTGGGCGCGCCAAGGCAACAGGCCGAACCGCCAACCCAGAAACGATGCCCCGCCACGCCGGTGGGTGATCGTAATGGCCGAACCCAACTGGGCCAACCGCACCATGTGGACGGGCGACAACCTGGATATCATGCGGGGCATGAACTCCGAGAGTGTAGACCTGATTTACCTCGACCCACCCTTCAATTCCAACCGAACGTATGAGGCGCCCATCGGCTCCAAGGCGGCGGGGGCCGCCTTCAAGGACACTTGGACGCTCAGCGACGTGGACGTGGCCTGGCACGGCTATCTGGCCGACAAGGAGCCGGGACTGCACTCTGTCATTGCTGCCGCCCGCCAGACGCACGGCAAGTCCATGATGTACTATCTCGTCATGATGGGCGTCAGGCTGCTGGAGATGCGGCGGGTGCTCAAGGAGACCGGCTCCATGTACCTGCACTGCGACCCCACGGCAAGCCATTATCTCAAACTTGTGATGGATGCCATATTAGGCAGGGACGGCTTCCGCAACGAAATTGTGTGGAAGCGGGCAACCGCCAAAAAGGGCAGTACCAGAAAATTCGGCGCCGTTCATGATATAATCCTGTACTACGTGAGGGGTTCCGGCTCCACATTCAATCCGATATACCTGAAGCACAGGCCGGAATATGTCGCAAAGGCATACAGGTATGAAGACGAGCACGGCCGGTTCCGGGTGGACAACCTGACGGCCGCAGGAAGCAGAACCGGCAGCTCTGGTGAATCATGGCGGGACGTGGAGTTGCCGCCGGGGAAACACTGGGCGGTGCCGGCAACTTGGCCGACCACCATACAAAAACCGTCAGGCTGGGACACGTTGACCACACAGGAAAAACTGGACTATATGGATTCGGTGGGACTGATCTATTGGCCACAGATGGGCAACATGCCGAGCTTCAAGCGCTACCTGTCGGCGGTGAAGGGTACGGCAATGACCGATCTGGTGACGGACGTCTCGCAGCTGGAGGGCAAGGACAGGGAGAAGGTGGGCTACCCCACCCAGAAACCGTTGGCGCTGCTGGAGCGCCTGATACGGGCCGCGTCCAACGAGGGGGACATGGTGCTGGATCCGTTCTGCGGCTGCGCCACGGCGTGCGTGGCAGCCGAGATGCTTGACCGCCGGTGGGTCGGCATAGACATCTCCCACAAGGCCGTGGAACTGGTTGCCATGCGGACGCGGGAGAACATGGGGCTGCGGCACTATGAGATAGCCAACCGCACGGACATCCCCCAGCGTACCGACCAAGGCAAGCTGCCAAACTACCGCACCCACAAGCACGAGTTGTACGGCCGGCAGGAGGGGCGCTGTATATGCGGGGAGCATTTCCCGTTCCACAACTTCACCGTGGACCACATACTGGCGAGAAGCAAGAGCGGCACCGACCACATAGACAACCTCATGCTGTTGTGCGGGGCCTGCAACAGTCTCAAGGGGAGAGGGGATCTGACGAACTTGATAGCCGGACTCAAGAAGCAGGATATTAACCCTAATGCCCCATGACATGACATCCGCAACGGCCTGCCGTACCCGCGCGACCCGCACGACGGTGGCGTGCAGGAGATGGTCAGCGCGCTGTTGTCCGAACAGCAGGGCAGCCCGGGTGGCCGGCCGCGCGCCTAATCCCGCTTCCGGAGGGCCGTGTTGAGCATCACGCCCGACGTTATGACGAAGAGGAATACGGTGGTGTACTGCAGCCAGTAGCCTACCGATGCCGCAGTCGGAGTCTTGCACAGAACCAAATGCAGCATGAACGTGGTCTGCAGTATCACCAGCAGCAGTATCCCGACAAAGACCGCGAAGCCGGCGCCCCACCAAAACCCGGTAGTCAATCCGGATTTCTTGGGGATGGCCACCAGCCCCGACTGTGCACCTATGACGGACCCGAACACCGCCAGGGCGGCTATCGTCCCGGCGGTTTGGATTAGCGCGTCTTCGTCCGCATGGTTTTTGGGCATGTAGTGTGTGCCCTCCGCGCCGGGAATGGCAACTCTGTCACCTTCGGCGGTCAGCTCGCCGCATACGTACACGCCTAACAGGTCCGGAGTGGCGATCTCATACATGAATAGGGCTAAACATATGTTGATTATCACCGCGGCTACTATTCCACCGACGGTGCGCCTGTTCATGGGTGTGGTGTATGGTGTGGTGCCATAAGCAGTCTTGTCAAATTCCATCGGGGTGGTGGTCAAAGACGTTCGCGGGCTGCGCACTCCGGTCTGGACTGGGGACTAGCGGCCGAGCTCAGTAAGATAGGCGGCAGCATAGGAGTCGAGGCCGACGGGCCCAAGGGCGCCGCCGTGGAGCCCGGCCCGCTCGTCTTGGTGGGCGCCATGTTCATTACCGGTGATGGTGGCTCGGCCTGAGTCCGGCTGTATCCCCGCGCAAAGATCCAAGCAGTATCATCTGGATAGTCATTGGGGCCAAATGACAGGTTCGGGTTTTGTCGTAAACGTTGGTGCTGCATGATGGCCGTCCACTATGTGGTAGACTTTGGGTAATTGCCGGTTGCGGCTGGATGGTTCAGCGAGCCCCGGTTCTGCACAGCAACCGACTTGGCACTATTTTTAATCTGAGTTATCTACTTGGAAGACATGAGTCCCGATGGCCAAGATCCGACCGATGTAGAGATACTCGTAGACCCGCTGTCCGAAAGGATGGAGCAGGAGTACGGTAAACGAGGAAAGTATGCCGCGGAGATGCTTGAAACGGCCAAGGGTCTACTGACGCAACAGGAGCAGTACCCACGCCAGGCAACCGCAATAGCAACCTGCATCCGCCAGGCAGTGGAAGAGATCTTCGAAGGCGAATCGTACGAGAAAAGGACGCTGAGCAGCGTGTCGGGCCAAGTCATAGCTGCAAAAAAACGCTACCAAACGGCAGTCGGACAACCTGACGCCGAGCGGAACAGTCTGAAGGATCTGCTTGACGAAGTGAACCGACTGGAAGAAATACGCGGGAACAGTACTATTCACCGAGACAGGCTCACGGCGGCAATTCGGGCCAGGACCGGAAGCGCTCCACATGTCGGCGACGGCTCTCTCCCACAGGTGTATGAGCAACTGATCTGCGACCTGAACGATCTCGTGCACGGAGGTCTCGATGGTCAACAGGGCGGCTCTGTTTCGGCACGCATGTGCTACGAGAAGGCAATCCGCCTGCTCGCACGGATATTCCTCCCCGTCGAACGGCTGGACGAGATTGATCGACTGGCCGAGTTGGTCGATCCGCAGGATGACGATGCGAACCGCCTCAAAGAGATCGTGGAGAGCGAACGCGATTTCGACTACTTTGCCAGCCGCATGCGCAGCCCTGCCTGGTTCAATGTCATGGATTTGGATATGCTCAAGTCGCCTACCGGTGCCGCGCCATGGTGGCTGCGCAGCAGCGCCCACCACCTGAAGGACGACCACTATGCCGCGTTCATCAACATGATCAATGAAAATTTCGACCGGTGGGTGGCGGATGGCGCAGGACTGGGTGAGATAGGGTACGTTGGATATATTCTAAAGGATCGCGGGCTTTCGCTGCTCACCAAAGCCCTCCGGGCAAACAGCTCCGACGCTAGTCTCTGCCATTACGCGCTACTGGCATACGCAGACGCAGACCCGTCAAGCCAAGAGATAGTAAAGATGGCAGACCGCCTGATGAACGTCATAGCCGGCATCAACGAATATCACAAGACCAACACTGTTCCGACCCGGCTGATCGAGGGCATGGATATGGACTCCTCGATTGATAGGATCAAGATTTTGTCCTACAAGATGAAGGCTTGGATGGACTGCGCAAAGCAGCCCAGCATCCGCATGCTGGAGTCGGTTATGGACATGAGTCCGGACTCGGCGTACGGGCCAAATGCCCTAGTCGGCCAGATACGAGCGGCACTTGAAAAGGCCAAGAGTCTGGGCATATCCACGCAAGATCTGGTTAGGGCACTGGATCCCCTGCCGGAATGCCTGAAAACGAGATTCACGGCATGGTTGTACGCGCAAGCGGAGGATGTCCGCCCATCCCAGATGGAGGATTTTCTCACGAGTGCCTGTGGCAACCGGCACGCGACCGGCGACGACGGACTGCTGCTGGACAGGCTGAGGCGCGACGGCCACATGGACACCGTAGCGGTTCGGATGGCCGGTCTGATCGGCAGCGCTCCGGAGCCCTCCAAGATGGCCGGCGAACCGAGGCAGTGGCGCCTCAGCGATGAGGAAAGGCGGCGTGTCTCATGGGCCTTAGTGCTGGGCGGTAGAACCAGACTGGACGGGTGGGACCAGTGCCTCGGTACCATAAACAACCTCTTGGCGCAAGAGACGGCTAAAGTGGAGGGCTTGGTCGCTACGGATGTGCACTATACCGTGGATCCCCGCGAAATGGCGGCAAGAGTAGGAACTGCGGGCGCCACAACTACAGGTACCCAAGGCCAACTCGACGTGTTTGGCACCACGGGGAATCTGGAGGGCATCGTAAGACGTGATGCGCCCAGATGGGCAGAGGATCCCATCCAGATAATCCGGCTCCTGCGGCATCCGACACATGTGGCAGACTACTTCCGCGGGCTGGCCCGCGCAAAGGAGCCGATTGACGCCCATGCCGGGCAGCTGGTCAGGGCAGTACAATTCGTCAGCGGCCATCCATGGCCTGCGGCCCCTGTCAGCCCATCCCCGTTCAGCTACGAGCCCGGATGGGATGGTGCCGACATAGCAGGCATGGGGTTGATTGAGGCGATTGTCCAAAAAAACATCCGTCTGGATGAAGATGCGCTGCGGCTTGCCTGGGACACCGTCCTTAGAATGGTGGCCGGCCAAGCGGTCGAATCCTCTGCCGACTCAGGCCACCCTTTGGACGTGGCGCTCAGCAGGCCCCACAACAGCGCCCTTGAGACGATGATTCACATGGTCCGGTACGCCCAGAGACTGGGCAGCAGTGTGCCCGATGAGGTTCCGGAGACACTGACGCGCATCCTCCGGCTGGGCGGCCAAGACGGCGCCGAACGCCGAGCGATAATCGGTGCTTGGGCCAGTTTCCTGCGCTGCATTCTGCCGGACTGGTTCGGACAAAACGAACCGCTCCTGTTCGGCAACGAGGCGCCAGACAATTTGGGACAGGCGGCGTTTGACATGCACCTAGCGGTGGGCCACCCGAACCGAAACGATCTGGAAAAGTACAGAGAAAAAGTGCTGAACGCCGTCAAGAGGGATGTGGGGAGATCAATGGACTGGCTCATGTGGGGCATGGTTGCCAAGGTGGACGGCTACGAACCAGAATACCTGGCAGGCAGGCTCCCTAGAATGGGCTCCGAATATTCCTCACTGGCGGCGATGAGTAGCGCACGCATGCTGAAGAGCAATACCGACCCGGACAGTGTTGGGCGGGGGGTATCCCTGTGGGAATGTATGCTAGACTTACCCGTCGAACCCAAAGGGCTGGCAGGATACGGGTGGTGGGCAGACGTTTATGGAATGGAGCAAGACCTGTGGGAACGCATGACGCTACGCACATGTAAGATGACAGAGGGAAATCTGGAGTGGGCTTGGAGTGTGGCAAAGCGCGTAAGATGTGCCAAGGCTATAACCGACGATGGTCTCCGAATACTCTGGTGGCTGATCCGGGCTGATATTGTACGCGACGGGCCTCGGGTGGCCATATACGCACTGGAGGCACTACGTGCATCCAAGGATAAAATGGAGATGCGAGACTCGTGGATTCTTCTTCGGGACACGATGCGGGACCATGGCTACCACCAAGCAGGCGAGATTTGACGCCGCTTGACTGTCCAGTTCACACTTTGAGATGTGGCGTGTGGTGAGAATGGTGCAAGCCAGTGCTGCCGATGTGCCGGCGGTTGTTTTGGACGCACAGTCTACGTTCTTCTTGTTGCACTAGTGGCAGCGAGTTTGCGGAATCTTGGCCACGGCATGTGCGAAACACATCCACACCTGCTGTACAACAAAGGGGTGGTAGCGCGGCACGCCACGGATCATGCCTGCAGCCGTAACGCGCATCCTAGTCCAGTGCGGCGGCCACAACGCAGCCCGTCGGTTTTGGGGAGCCCAGCGCGCAGCGGAAACAGGGGTCGGCAACCTATGTTTCTACTCCACCCAAATCACCTATGTTTCCACTCCGCAGCATGAAATTTTTGGATCTGCATTTCCACTCCAGGCGCCAAAATTTCCTAAGCGCCGTTAACTTCCCAACCCAGTTGGGCCACCGTCTTCCGGCGGGCCAACCAAGGCTCCGCCCTCCGCCTACGTTCTCACTTGCCGCCCGTCCCTGACTGGCGCCTGTACTTGGTCGGATGCGCGGCGTCGCACCCCGGACACAGCCCGTTTGACGCGACCCACCGGCATCCGGGCACCGAATAGCCGCGCCGCCGGATCTGGCCTATTTGGTACTTGGTGATCTTGGGGTCGTAGTCGGGCGCGCCCTGGAACACCACAGATATCACATCATCGTCCAAACCTGCATGCATGAAGAACGTGGCCGTCAGGAAGCGGCCGGCGTGCAACAGGTTATTCCCCTCGTCCATCGTTTCGCGGCACCGCTCCACGCAGGGCAGCGTGTCGCCCCCGGCCCGGGCCTCGGCGCGCCGGGAGCACCACTCCGCGATGTCCGGCGGCACCTCAACGGGAGGCGGCCGCATCAGCGCGATGCGGTCCCGTATGTATGAGGTGATGGCGTCCCGCAGCAGCCGCACCAAGTCATCCCCGATGATATGCACCAGCCCCGCGTGGACGTCTTGGTTTACCAGCTTCCAGCGGCGGCCAGACCTAGCCACGGATTTGAAAACACATGCTCATTGGGGCCAGATGGATTGCGGTTTGTCGCGTTCCTTTTCGCGTGTTGCAGGTATCTAACCGTGGAGCCGGCCCTAATTTTTTAAAGGCCGAGGGCGGCAACTTACTCGTGGACCGGCAGCCGTTCGTCTTGGGATTCTTGTTGCGCGAGTTCCCGGAGTTTGACTTCAGGATGACAGACTTTAGCGATCGCCTCCGACTCCAGAAGTTCATTTACCTCCTGCAGGCCCATGGCATCTACCTAGGTTACGACTTTTCATGGTATCTGCGCGGCCCGTACTGCACCACCCTAGCAGCTGCCGGCTTCGCTCTAGAGGACTTTTACGAGCAGATACCCGAGCGGCCGAAGGGCTCTAGGTTCGCCAACAACGCCATCCAGAAGCGGTTCGATAGGTTCGCCAAGTTCATCAAGGGGAAAGAGAACGACACGGAGTTTCTTGAAGCCGCCGCCTCCCTGCACTTCCTGCTAAAGACGCGCCAGATAACCGACGACGAGGCGGTCGGGAAGGTCGCCAGGAAGATGCCCGACACGGACGAGCCGTACATCAGGAAAGTACTTGCCCAGATAAGATCGGAGAGATTGCTGTGAGCGAGGCCGAGGGCTCCGTCACCCTCTTGAAGGCGGAGATGGGGCCGGGCATGGAGCGCCGGTACGCCGACAAGGCGTTTTATTACGCGCTGCTAGACGCGATAAAGGGAAAGGACGACCTCGAACTCGTTGGCCGGAACGTCTTCAGGCCGGAAGCGGACCGTCCAGTGGTGGACGACTTCATAATGGACGAAGATGCGGTCTTGGCCATTCTGCGCCATCTGGGCCAGCGTGAACCGGTGTGAAGGAAACGTTCGTCCTGATGGGGCCGGTCGTCACCGGGGCGGTCATGTCGGGCGTGCTAACAATCCTCTTTCTTGCACAGGAGCGCTACAAGGCAAGAAAAGAGCGCGTCCGGTACGCCGGACTCATCGTGGTGGAGCTGAACCGGATAAGCGACATCGTCAGGCCGCTGCCGTGGACCAGATACGACGGCCGGACGAACCACTTGGTGGGCTCGCTGCCCAGAAACGCGTACGACGGTCTGGTGGCGTCCGCCATGATCTCTGTGTTTGATGACAACTTGCAACGCCAGCTGCATACCTTCTATGACAGTATGGCGTCTAGGCGATACGGCTACCTGCGAAGCAACGTCGTGTTACTGCTGGATGACGTGCATGGGTTTCGTAGGAGGAACGAGCGGTGGCGCAACTTTCTCGCTTGGTGGCGCGAAGGCGCGTGAGGTGGTGAGTTTGGGTTGGCTAGGCGCGGCGCCATGCTGGCGGGACGCCTTGTTCGTTAGGGAGGTGGGGTTTTGGTCCGTCGCCCCGCGATTCCCGACAGATTTTAGCTGCTAAGTCGTTCCCGGGCTTTAATCGCCGCGCCTCCCTTTGATTTTGACCCGTCTAGTATGCGCTGCGCCTCATCCCTATCCGCCATCACATCACGGCCAGCGAGACGTCCTTCTTCAGGTCGGAGCTGGTGACGTCGGGCACCGGCGACTCCAGCCGGACCACCTGGGTGCCCAGCCCGAGGCGCCGGCAGCCGGCCTCTATCTGCGCGGTGTGGTGGGTCTGGTCGTACCCCAGGGCTATGATATCGGGCCGCACCATATCGACGCTGGCGAATATGTCCGAGTCGTGCCCCACCATGCAGACGTCCACCGCGGCCAGCGCGCCGACTATCCGGCGGCGCGTGCAGGCGTCGTGGTGCATCATCACCTTCTTGGCCTTTTTGACGGTCTGGTCCGATGCCACTATGACCACCAGCACGTCGCCCAGCGTCCTGGCGGCGTTCAGCGCGTGTGTATGCCCGTGGTGGATTATGTCAAAGACGCCCCCACACATCACGACTGTCAGTGCCGCGCGGCCCCTCTTGGTCACGCGCATGTCGGCGGTCAGCATGCCGTCGCGCCTGAGGCGGTCCAGGCGGTCTTGTATCTCATTCCCCTCCAGGAACCGCGACATCTCATGTGTAGGATCCGTGCCGTTCATGCCGCACGCCCACACCAGGGCCAGCGTGTTCTTCTGTGTGTGGTTCACGGGGATCTGGCGCCGCGGCACAATTTAAGTAACGGGATCTGTTTCCCGGCACGAATCCGGCGGTCTCTAGGGGAACCACTCTAACCAATACCGGACGCGCCACAAAAGACAGCTTTTGGCCGGAATGCCAACGACGGTCCCGATTGTCCTAGTCCGGATGCTCAACCTCAGGGAGGGCTCGGTGCTGGAATGGGGCGTGGAGATAAGGGACGGCTGGATGGCGGTGCTGGTCAGGCCGGCCGGCGTTGCCTATTATATGCACGACCGCGTGTTCGCTGTTTTTCAAATGCTCGCGCTCCATCTCTGTGAACTGCACGCCGCTCATGTCGCACCTTGCCTTGACCTCTATCTCACGCCGCCGCCCGTCGCTATGCGTGGGCAGCACGTCATACCCGATGCAGCGCTGCTCGTACACGTCCTGCACGTCAAACCCCTCGGCTAGCTCGTTCGCCATGCACCCGGGGTTTTTGATCAAGGCCCCGGTGGCCCGAGATGGTTGCAGTGTTAACCGGAGCCGGCCCGGATTGTCCCGGCCGGACGCCCTCCTAGAGGGCCGGTCCGCAGCCCCGCCGCCCTCTCGATCAGCTCGCGCAGCCCCGACTCGGATCCTATGTCGCTCCGGTGCTCCAAGCCGCCGGTCTCCGAAGCCGCGATGACGTCCTCTACCACTCCGGACGCCTCCTGGATGGATCCGGCCAGGGCCCCAACGGCGGCCGCGCGCGACCTTCCCAATGACACCAGCGAGACACCCTCCCGGACGCATGCAGCCGTCCAGACGCTGGCCCCGACCTCGGCGGCGCGCCCCGCGTTGATGCTGAAGGCGATGCGCCGGCCGGCGGCCGGGTACTCGGGGCCCACCAGGTACTTGACGACGCTGGCGCGCCTCTCGAATTTCACCGCGTCGTTGGTCAGCGTCCCGTTCCACATCATACGGATGACGTCCGAGAACGGCGTGCGCAGTATATGCAGGATGTTCAGCCCCTCGGGGTCGCCGAACCTGGCGTTGAACTCCATGAACCTCAGGCCGTCCTTGGTGAGGAAGAAGCCGCCGTTGAGCACGCCCGTAAACCGCAGGCCCAGACGCCGCATCTCGTCCAGCACCCGGCCCATGGCGCGCCTGCAGCCGTCCATGTCTTCGTCCGTCATGAACGGCAGCGCCTTGGCCGGCCCCGTGAAGCACCCCATGCCGCCGGTCCCCGGCCCGGTGTCACCGGCGAACCTGTACGGGTAGTCGTAGGACGTCGGCGACATGACCAGGTTGGCGCCGTCGGTCAGCCCCATGACGGTAAACTCTATGCCCTTCAGGCGTTCCACCAGCAGCACCGACTCGTCAGGCCTCCTCTCCAGCAGCGAGGCCGCGTAGGCGCGGCAGTCGGCGTACGTCTTCAGGTGCGGTCCCATGACCTTGACGCCCTTGCCGCCCGTCAGGCCCTGCGGCTTGACGACCACCCCCTTGCCGGCCGCCTCGAACCACGACACGGCGCCGTCCAGGCCGTCCGCGTCCATGACTATCCTGTGGTCAGGCATTATCTCCGGGCACGCCCGGTTCACCAGCCCGGTGGCCCATACCTTGTCCCACTCGACGCGCGCCGCGGCCTTGGTGGCGCCGACGGCCATTATCCCCGCGTCCAGCAGGCCGTCCACCACGCCGGCGGCCAGCGGCTCGTCGGAGCTGACGAACGCGTAGTCGACGTGCTCGCGCTCGGCGAACCCGGCCACCTCCGTCGGGTTGCGCGTGTCGCCGACCGCCCAGCTGCCCCCCGAGCGCCCGGCACACTCGACGATCAGCGGGTTCTCGTGGTCCATGAGGGCGCAGACCGCCGAGTCCTCGGCCAAGCGGGACGCGAGGGCCGCCTCGCGGCCGCCGCTCCCGACGACCAGGAACTTTTCCATGGGCGCGGGCCGGTCCGGCCGTATTAAAAACAATACAGCGGAGCGCCTGCCCCGTCTGCTGGCGGCACCCCGGGCCCACCACCCCGGCGGAGCCATTCCCGCCAAGCGTGGAACCGCCGGTTCGCTTGGTGATCCGGACGGTAGGTTCGCCGCGCGCCCCGTCCCGCGGTTTGGCGTCGTCTCGAGGAGCCCTATCCGCGCCAGTACAGTCTCCACCATGTCGCCCGGCGCGGCAGCTACGTACGGGGGGCCGGCCGGCCTGCCACGGGCAACAACAAAGGCGCCCCCGTCCGGACGGACGTACACCACACGCCCGCAGCCTGCCGCGTACGCAGCGGCCGACCCTCGGCTCACCGGCCGCTACGCGTACGCCGGGGTGCTGTACGCCACGCGTACGATACACGCAATGCTGGCCGGGCCGCGCCCGCAGGAGATCTGGACGCCGTGTGCAGGGAGGTATTGGGGGCAAAACCGGGCAGTGACGGGGACCGGTTCACCATCCCCGTCCCGCAGTACCTCGGTGCGGCCGTCGGGCTGGGCCGCCGCTGGAAGCTGGTAAACCAAGACGTCCACGCGGGGCTGGTGCATATCATCGGGGATGACTTGGTGCGGCTGCTGCGGGACGCCATCACCTCATACATACGGGACCGCATCGCGCTGATGCGGCCGCCTCCCGTTGAGGTGCCGCCGGACATCGCGGAGTGGTGCTCCCGGCGCGCCGAGGCCCGGGCCGGGGGCGACACGCTGCCCTGCGTGGAGCGGTGCCGCGAAACGATGGACGAGGGGAATAACCTGTTGCACGCCGGCCGCTTCCTGACGGCCACGTTCTTCATGCATGCAGGTTTGGACGATGATGTGATATCTGTGGTGTTCCAGGGCGCGCCCGACTACGACCCCAAGATCACCAAGTACCAAATAGGCCAGATCCGGCGGCGCGGCTATTCGGTGCCCGGATGCCGGTGGGTCGCGTCAAACGGGCTGTGTCCGGGGTGCGACGCCGCGCATCCGACCAAGTACAGGCGCCAGTCAGGGACGGGCGGCAAGTGAGAGTGAGCGGGAAGCGGAGCCTCGGCGGGTCCCCGCCGGAAGGTTCGGCGGGCCGTGTAATTGTACGAACAGGTAGATCCGTACAACAGCGACCAGCTCTGTTATACTCTGGCATAACAGCGGACCATGTAACTATGCGAACGGACCGTTTCGTATAACAAGGCCGTTGCGCGGCCGCATCCGGGCGCGTTACGCCGCCGGCCAGACGCCGTTGAACGCCCGCCTGCCGTTCACCATAGTACCCATACTGCGCCACGGATCCCACAGATTCGTCTGGCGCCCGGCTGCGTCGCTCACACGTTGGCCTCTAGCGGATAAACCGGCTATGTGAATGGTACCTGTGGGACAACTCCGCCGGGAGGCGCCGCCAACGTTACAGACAATGCAGTCATGTAAGGATAAATACTGCTCTGCCGCCCACGCCCCATGCACCTTACCGGTCAATATGATATAACTTGGGGGAAGAGCGACATCTTTCTTGTGAACCTGTCCGGCGAGCAGCAAACGTTTTCAATCAAGTTCTACGACGTCAACGGCGGCATTGTCCACGATACAGACATGCAGGAGATCAAGCCATTTGGAGCTAGAAAGATCAACCTGAGAGGGATCGGGAGTCTCCAAGGGAAATCAGGCCTCTTCATCATCAACGGCGGCGTCGGTATCAGGGGGGAATACCGCTACGGGACAAATGACGGTTATCTAATCACGGTCGTCCCGCTGAAGGAGGGCCTCCCCCCGTTCTCGCTGAGGGGATTTACAGTCTTTATTAGCTATGCCATGCAGAAGGAGAATGATGCATTGTACCGCCTTGTCAGTAGGTTCATGAAGGCCATGGGCTTTACGGTGGTGTCCGCCTCCGAGAACGGCAGGCTTGATTTTCCGCCGGGCGCCCAAATCGGCAAAATGATAGGCGAATCCGATGCGCTGCTTGCCATGCTTACAAAAGACACCGAAACCCAAAGTACAAAATTCCAGCCCAGCCAGAACGTCGTTGACGAGATAGGCCAGGCTACGGGGAAGCCGACCATTTTGATAGTCGAAAAAGGGACTGAAGTGCCCTCGAACATCCAGACCAGGGCCACCTACATGGACTTTGAAAGGAACAGCCAGGAGGAAATGCTGGTCAACCTGATTGAAAAGATCCGGCAGATGAAGTTGATCTAACCTGCCACTGGTGCTACCGCGGCAGCCACTACATAGGTTGAATGGTGTCCGCCAAGGATGATGGAACAACGCATGATCAGAGCCTGTCCGGTGTCTGCTGCCAGCACGGTATGGCAACCGTAGCCAAAAACGGCAGTCGGATATGCCCGTGTGGGGAAGATTGCGGTGGAGTGGTTTGGCTGCAAACAGTCCGCTACCCCTTCGTGTCGCAATACAGGATATCAACATCGACGTGGATGGGCCGGTCGCCGGTGCATACGTCCGATTCGGGGAACCCGGCCGGGTGCATGGCGCCGGAACAGACGACGAGCTCCATGTGTGTCGGCGGCTTTTCAATATCCGTGGTGAATGCCAACGTGAGACCGCTATTTCCGCACTGCTGGCCGGGCACTGCCGCGGCCATGCCGTCCGCATGGCGGTACAGCAGGACCATCCTTTGCGGGTTCTGCGCTACGGTGGGCCTGTCGAACCGGAGCACGAGTCTGCGGGTGTCCGACTCGTAGTGGGCAGACACGCTGGTGGAGTGTCCGGCAAGGAACCGGTTGGAGAAAGTGGCGCCGAGAACAGCGGCCGCCAATGACGACAAACCCAGAAACAGCGCCGCCCATATTGACCATGTATACGCACAGCGGTTCATCCACTCCTCTACCACCTGCGGAACTACTGCATCAGGTGTACAAGCAAACTCAATCTGTTGCATTATGGTGCTTGTTACGCAGTTTTGCGCTTTTAATTCGAAAACTGCAAAGGCAATGACACTAAAAAAAAGCACGATGAGGGAACCAACTCGCAAGGCCCTCTCCCGCTTTGTCTCCACAATCTTGGCCTGTATGGCAGTTGCATAAAAATAGCACATATCCAAGAGTTCTTTTGTATTAACACGTGTCGCCGATGTGTCACGGCGCCGACATCCGTACACTCCAGCACCGCTCCCCGCGGCCTGACCACCCATCCCGTGGACCACCCACTCCAGCCTTTTGAGCGGCGGCCACACCAGTCCTGCACGGGCGAGGATACGGCCCCCCAATTGTGGTGCGTGGCGAGGGCTCACGCCAACCTCCTCGGGAAGCGGGCATCAGATCTGACAGACGCTGAGCACCGGCGCTTCGACATGGGGATGGAAAAGATACTCGGAGAGTTTCGGGTCTATGCTGCCTAGTGGCGCGCCATCAACGACGAGAACTAGAAATTGACCAAGTCCTACGGGATTGATGACGATGTGGTCACGCGCTTGACCACCACTGGAGGCGACGGACTCATGCGTTACCGGGGGCGCTCCGAGTCAAGTCCAATGAAGGGCTTCGCCCCCGGCACGCCGGGCAACCTCTACGGCGTGGCCATCCGGAACACCTGCATAACGCCGTCCTGATATGTGCGGACTATGCACGGGGCATTACCACGCCGCTCACCGCGCCGGGATCCCCGCCGCCACGCCTGCCGCGCCTGCGCCCCCATGTGAAGCCCCCGCCGCCGGACGGGTGGTCCGGGGGCTGGGCTGACCGTCCGGCCGCCTCTCTGCTGTCGTCGTCCGCAGCGCCGCTCCGGTCCTGGCGCCACGGCGGCTCCTGCCGCGGATCCTGCCGGCGGCTCCCCTCCCCGGCGGCGGCGCTCACCACACCGCCGGACTGGCCGTCAGCATCCCCGCTGGCCTGCGGGGCGGGCATGAAATCGTGGACCGTGAGCGGCGCGTCCGACGGGGGAGGGCCGCCGCCGGAACGTGTCATGGGGGTGCCCCGGCCTGGCCGCGGATTTGAAAACGTGTACTTGTTGGGGCTAACCCATAGTCATACGCGGCTTGGAACGGGGCGCACGGGGACGGCATGCGGCACCTGATGCGCGCCGTCGAGTCATTCGAGGCGGTGCCGTCCGGGCGTCCATCCTAGGCGCGCGCGGCACGACTCGCTGGGTTATTTTGCGTGGGCCGTTCATCGGGTCCTATACCGGGGGAGCGCGCCAGCCCATACAGTTCACAGCCCGAGGTCCTTCTTCATCTCCAGGAATTCCTCCCGCGTTATCTCGCCGCTGGCGTATCGCTTCCTCAGCGTTGCCAGCAAGTCATCCTGCGGCGGTACGGCAGGCTGGGCTGGTTGGTCAAACGTCACCTTCATGCCCCGCTCCTTGACCTCCTGTATCTTGCCGCGCACGTACCGGTACACCGCCTCGGCCTTGGCCTTTGGTATCGCCTGTATGGTGGTGCCGGGAGTGTTTCCGGCCATGAAGAATACCAGCGACGAGGACATCACGCCCTTCTCCAGCTGTACGCTGCGGATCACGCCGTACTCGTGCTCCACTATGTCTTCCCCCAGACCCATCCTGGTGGGGAACCGGATTATCACCCGCTTTTCGGTGACGAATATCGTTGCCGGGTTGATGTTCGCGCCCCCGGGCTTCACCCTGGACTGCCGCACCGACATCACTATGGTCTCGCCGGGGTCAAGGCGTTGGGAGATCTTTCCGGTCTCACTGTCGTCCATCGGGTACATCTGGTCGTCCTTGGTGACGCGGATGGGCTGGCTCTAGTCGCGCTTGGCCGAACCGCTCCCAAATATCACGGGTTCTGCGCCGTCGTTATCGGTTATAAGATTGTCAGATTCTGCAGCGGGGGCCGTGCGGTCGGCCATGCCCTTGGCCGCCTTGTTGACGGCCTGCCTGCCCGTGTTGGCGGCCTGCTTTATGCCGCCGGTGATCGGCCCGTCTATCGGGTCGTCTGCGGCGTTGATCCCCTTTCCCAGGGCCTTGCCCGCCCCGCGCAGCGCCCGGCCCAAGTACTTGCCCATGTCTGGCGGGGGCGGCGGCAGTTTTTATGTATGGCGCGACGGGATTGCCGGCCTTTGCGGGCGCATAAAATACATGCTGGACGGTAGCTAGGCCGGCTTCGTGTTCGTTGAGTGCAACGTAGCGCGCAGGCACACGCCCGTATACACGGTGGCAGGACTGGGAGTCGATGCGCCGGACCGGATAATTCCCCGGTGCGCCATACGGGCGCCGGAAATGTCGCAGCCCAACGTCGGGGAATTCTTAAAACCGTACACCATGCATCAAACGGCGTTGGCCCATGCTCCGGGAACTCCACGGACGGGGGCGGCGCCAAGCATGGGCCCACCGGCCAAGGCTGCGGGTCGTTGGCAATCCGGCCATGCGCCACGCGTCCGCCGTGTTACATCAAGGAGCGCCCTCCCGCATCGTGACTCCAGCCGTTCCCGCCCGGCCCGGACCACATCAGGGAGGCCGGCGCCCTGACCGAGGAGGTCTTCAATACGGCGCTGGGGAACGCCCTGAAGCGCGCCCTGCCGGAATGGCGTGACGACATACTGATAGAACGTACCGGGACCATACGGGAGGCGCCCGGCAAACATCCGGACATACTGGTCACGCACCGTTCCATACCGCCGGTCGCCATAGAGGTGTCGTCCGAGAGGGGCGACGCTGACGCCGACGCCAAGGCGCGCCTGGGCATGCACTATGCGGGCAACGGCAGGGAGATCCAAACCGCCATAGCCGTGGCGCCGCCCCGGAAAGAGCTCGGTCTGTCCGTCCTGCCAGCGCGCCATACGCTGCGGTACGCGCTGCACCAGCCCGCGCGCCGGTTCCCGGGAAGCGGCTTCATGCGCGGGAACGTACACGACCTGGCCCGGCTCATATCGACGGCCGCCGCCACCAAGGAAGAGATGGAGAAGGTCGGAGAGATGGTGGCCGGCAACGTGCGGGCGGCGGCCAACATACTGGAACCGGCCATCAGGACGGAGGACCTCGTATCTATATCAAGTACGCTGTACCAGCGGTCGGCCCTGCCCGGCCTGCGCACCACCATGGTACTGTGGCTGAACGCCCTGCTGGTGCAACACCGGCTGTATGGCGGCACATACGACATACCGCCCATGACCAACATTCCCAGCGAGTGCCTGAAGGCGTGGCGGGCCATACACGGCATCAACTGGCGGGCTATATTCAAGCCAGCCATAGACATACTGGACCATGCCCGCGGGATGGCGCTGGCCGAGGTGTCCGAGGCACTGTCGCTACTCATGCAGGCGGTAGAACACATGGAGACGGCCAGGCTGGGCAGCGACATCAACATCGGGGCGGAGCTCTTCCCCAAGATGGCCGAGGACCGCAAGGAGTCGGCGGCATTCTACACGCAGCCGGCCGCCGCCGAGCTGCTGGCCGCCCTGACCATCACACCTGACATGCGCGACTGGTCGGACCCCGCACTGTTCCAGGGGTTCCGCATCGCCGACATGGCCTGCGGCACGGGCACGCTGCTGCGGTTCGGGTACCGGCAGGTCAAGTCATACCACCGTTCCGCCAGGCACGGTAGCGGGGACCTGCACAAACTCCACCGCGACGCCATGGAGCACGGCCTGGTCGGCACGGACGTCTCCCCCATAGCGGCGCACCTCACGTCCACCAGCCTGGCCGTGGACACCAAGCTGCCATACGGCCGCACCCACATAGGCTGGGTCGGCGTGGGGAACGAGAACCGCACGGGAGCCATCGAATACATCTCCACGAACGTCATACAGGACCTGATGATGGACACCATAGGCCATTCCGCCGGGCAAGGCGGCCATGCTGACTACAACTCGGTCACCATAAGGGACCGATCCGTCGATGTCGTGCTCATGAACCCCCCATACTCGCGCACCAGGATAGGACAGAGCGCCTTCGACATAGCCGGGCTGTCCGAGAGGGAGCGGAAGGCGTGCCAGGAGCGGTGGGGCAGGCTGATCCGGGATGAGCCATGCACAAAGACGGCGGGCATGGCGGCCACCTTCCTGTGCCTGGCCCGCAAAAAGGTGAGGCCGGGCGGCCGCATCGGGTTCGTGCTGCCGCGGACGGCCGCGTTCGCCGAGGCTTGGGAGCGCACCCGCGACATGCTGGAACGCGACTTTGAGGACATAACGGCGGTGGCGGTGTCGTCCGGTAAGGCGCTGGGTAGGAAGGCATTCTCCGCCGACACCGGCATGGAGGAGATGCTGCTGGTCGCCACCAGAAAGAGTGCGGACGACGGGAAGCGCTCCCCGGTCAGGTGCGTCACGCTGTACGAGCCGGTGACAAGGATCGGCGAGGCGGCCGAGATGGCCAAGGCCATACTGAAGGGGAGGGGTGGACCCGTCACAGTCGGCAGCGAGATAGGTGTCACCAAGATGTTCGAGACGCGCGCCGGCCGGCCGTGGAGCAGCGTGGGGGCGGTGCACGGGGACGTCGCAGATATAGCAGACAGTCTGGCAGACGGGGAGCTGCTGGACCTGCACGGGGGAAAAGCGGCAGACGTCGGAATGACCACGCTCGGAGACCTGTTTGGAATGGGCCCAACCCACCACCTCATAGGCCACGTGGCCGACAGCAGGTACCCGACCGGCGCCTTTACCATACACAGGATCATCGACGATGCCGACGCCGTAGGCAGGCACCGCTCTTTGTGGAACGTGGACTCCAAGAGGCAGACGAGAATGGTGGTCCTGCCAACGCAGAAGTGCGCCATATATGACGAGGCCAGGGCCGGCCGCATGTGGAAGAGCAGAAGCACGCTGTTCTATTGCCGGAAGACCAGCTGGGCATCGCGAGTAGTGGCCGCCATGACGGCGCAGGCCGCGATGGGCGGCAACATGTGGATCAGCCTACAGCATGAGGACTCGCGCGTTCTCAAGGCGTTCGCGCTGTGGGCCAATTCGATATACGGGATGCTGGTGTACTGGTCCAGGGGCTCGCGCACTCATCCGGGCCGCTCCATGCTGGAGGTGCGCGCCATGAAGAAGGTGCCGTGCCCGGACTTTGGACGGTTCGGCGATGATGCGCTGGACGGGGCGGCCGCCGAGTTCGACAGGCTCTCCGAGCTGGAACTGCTGCCGGCATACATGGCGGCCGAAGACGAGACGCGCGCCGGCATAGACGACGCCGTCTCCGAGATGCTGGGTGTGCCAGACTATGACACCGACGCGCTGGCCAGACTGTGGTGCGCCGAGCCCAGCGTCAGGGGCCGGAAGGGGTAGGGCGGCCGAGGGGGTCTCCGCGCGGCGGCGCGTATTGCGGCGGCGGCATCCCGCAGGAGTGAATGGCGCGCCTACGGCATCGCACGTATTGGACCACCTGTGGGGCGGCGCCCGAGTCTGCTAGAGTCATGAGTATTCCGCACCATCCTGAAATACCGTTCCTACCCGGCGGATGTGTGGGCTGGCCGAATTCGCCGAATGTTGCGGAGGCCGCGTCGGTGGCCGACATCCTGGGCTTCCCGCCATCGTGCATGCAGGCGCCGTAGATCCGCCGCACGTCCACCCCGCGAGACTGCCGCATGGCCATCCGTGGGGGCGGGTGGATTAAACGGTCGTCGGTCCCGGCGGGGCATGACGGGGAGGGGCGGCGCGGCCGTCCGCGGATTTGAAAACACCTGATTGTTTAATGCAGATTTGGCGCAATCCATGGCAAACAGATAAAAGCCTACCATCATATCACCACCGCATGGCAACCCACGGTTCGCTCACCAAGGCCGGCAAGGTCAGGGGACAGACCCCCAAAGTAGAGGGACGCAAGAGGAGCGGCACCAACGCCAGCATCCAAAACAAGGACAACTACCGCAAGAGGCTGAAGCTCAACCGGCTCCCAGGCCAGAACAAGCCCGGCCAGAGAAGAAGGCGGCGCTGATCCAACTACGAATGAGTTAAATCCGCCCCGAGCGACTCCCCACCCAATGCGGCTGCGCAAGTTCAGGGTCCGTGCATTCCGGTGCATACACGACTCCGGGGAGATAACGGTGGGCGACATGGCCGCCTTCGTGGGGAGGAATGAGAGCGGCAAGACCACCATACTCCAGGCGCTCACGCTGCTGAACCGGGACGAGGGTGTCTCGGATCTGGACCTGTGCGACGAGATGTCCGACGAGCTAAAGTCTGAGATGACGTTGGTGGAGGGCAACTTTGAGATGACCGCGGCCGAGACCGCCATGATACAAGAGAGGTTCCCAGACATACCACCGGTCAAGGGCATAAGGCTGTTCAGGACCAACACCAACCCCGACGTGCAGTACGACTTTGGCGACATCCAGATAGAGGAGGAGGACGTACAGGATGCTGGATCCTGGGACACGCTGGCAAGGGACGTCCGGACATTCATGGACACCATACCCAACCACCTTCGGGAACGCCTTGACGCCTCCTTCTTCGAGGGTCAGCAACCAGCCACGCGGCAGCAGTTTGACGCTGGAATGGAACGGTTCCACAAGAGCGTGCAGGCCATAGTCGTGCGTGAGGAGCAGGTGATGGGCGAGTGGCTCACCATATACAAGGATCCCCAAAACCAGTTCGAAAAGCTGCTGGAGGGGATCGGCAAGAGAAAGGCCCTGGAGAAGTTCATCGGGGCCGAGCTGCACCCCCGGTTCGTCTACTTCTCCGACTACAAAAAGATACACGGAAACATAAACCTCAACGAGTTCATCAGGGAGCAGAAGGGGGAGAGGGGCGGCACCATTGAGTTTGTGGAGGAGTTTGACAAGGCCGAGACGGTCAGGAACCTCTTTTATCTGGCAGAGCTGGACTTGGACTCGCTGGAGTCATTTCAGGACAGCCCCTCTAACCTAATCAAGATACTCAACGCGGCCAGCAACAAGCTCACAAAGCGCCTCAACCCCACTTGGAAGGGAGACCCCATACATGTGGACCTGCGGTACAGTCCCGGAAACATAATGAGTCTGGTGATATCAGACGTCCACCGGGACGGCACCATCACCAACACCGGGCTGCTGAACCGCCGCGCCGAGGGGTTCAAGTGGACGTTCTCATTCATAGTGAACTTTGCCGCCGAGACGCAGCGGGCCGAGCTGAAGGAGGCCATACTGCTGCTGGACGAGCCGGCGCGCAACCTGCACCCCACGCAGCAGATGGGGATCGCAGATTTGCTCAAGGATCTGGCGGGATCCAACCAGGTACTGTACGCCACCCATTCGCCGTTCATGATATTCGACTACAACCCGGGCAACCTGCTGGTTGTGGAGCTGGATCGGCGCCGCCACCTCAGCAAGATATTCTACGACTACTGGAACGCCGACGACAAGACCTTGACCCCCATACTGTATGGCCTCTCCCGGGGGCTGGTCCAATCAATAACCGACCGCAGCATCGGCTTCAACTCCCGGCCGGTCATCATAGTGGAGACAATGTCCGACTCCATGTACCTGAACGCCTTCGACAAGTTTCTTGAGGACCCCAACATATCCATGAACCCGCTCAACGTGGTGGCCAGCCATTCCAAGGACGCGGTCCTGCCCCTGGCCACGTTCTACCGGGACCACGGCTACCGGACGTTCGTTCTGCTGGACGACTCCGCCGAGTCCCGGCACACATCCAGCCAGCTGGCCCGCAACGGGTTTGCCCCGGCGCAGACCATACTATACGAGAGAGATGGCAGAAAGCTCAAGTCCATCGAGGACTATATCGTTCCTGGCGACTACCTGCATGCCGTGAATCAGACCTACGAGGTCAAGCTACGCCAAGAGGGATACAGGGGACTGTCGGAGAGCGACCTGCTTGGCGAGGACGGAATTGTGGATATCCTCAGGTCCATATGGAGCAGCCACGACGCGGACGGGTGGGGCGAGTTCAACAACGAGGACATAACCAGGTACATATGCGACAAAATCGCCACCGGCGAGACCGACTTCCTTAGCGAGACCACCAAGGACAGCTTCCGCTCCCTGTACAGGACAATAGCCGAGCGCATACGCCAGTACCAAGAGAGCCCACCGGACTTCCAAACCCCCGGCCGGGGTCGGAACTGATCCGGCATCACCAATGTTTAATTGCCGGGGCGCAGAATCTAATCCTATGAGTGGCAGGAGGGTTGCCGGGGCCGCGCTGGCGCTGGCGGCCCTGACAGCCCTGACCGCTCCCAGCGCCTTGGCCCAGGTGGATGTCGAGGTCGAGGTGCTGGAGAACAGCATACTGGCCTCCTTCACCGTTTCCGGAGAATCCATAGACGACATAGTGGTATGGTTTGAGCCGGGCGGCACGACCATAAGCGAATACGCGGTGGATCCAGGCTGGATGATCGCCGACAGTCCCGAGTCCGTAAGGCTATACGGGAACATGCTGGAGGACGGCCACACCGTCAAGATCGGAGTAAAGCTCCGAGGGGAGGCGCCCCAGATATACTGGTCCGCGTCCCGGGACAATGCAGAGGTTCAGTGGGGTCTGCTGCTGGCCCCGGAGCCGGATGCACCCGAAGATACGAGGCATGACACTACACGTCCCGGCGAGGATACGGAGCGGGGCATACTGGACGCGTCAAATTTCCGCACAATACCCGGAAAACCCACCCCCGGCTCGGCCATAAGGCTGGTGGGAGACGGTTTTGGCCCCCTCCAGGAGCTGGAACTGACCATAGGCGGTAACAGAATGGAACCACTGGAGACGGATGCGGCAGGCGGCTTTGTGGCGACTAGAACCATACCCAACACGCTGGACGGCAGGGTTGACTTTGTACTAACCGACCGCATGGGAGCCGACCTGCAGATAAGCCTCAGGCTTGGCGAGACGGTCGAGGAGGCCCACGCCAATGGGGCGGACCTGACCATAGATGAACTGGATTCGACGTACCACCAGGGCGACCGCATAAGCGTATCGGGGACCGCCGCCCCCCTGAACGCTATGATCTGGGAGCTGTATGGTCCCGGGGGCGAGATCATCGCCGTCAAGGTGGTGACGGCCGACCACACCGGGGCGTGGAGCATACCCGAGAGCATAATCATACCCCTGGATGCCCCCCTGGGAAGGTACTCCATTCAGGTCAACGACGGGGACCAGACCATGGAGTCGGGATGGACCGTCGAGTCTGGCAAGGTAATCATGCTGGAGCCGGTCCGGGCCGTCTTCCAGCCCGGCGACACCATCGAGTTCAACGGAACTGCCACGCCGGGCGAGATTATCTACCTGATACTGCAGGGTCCCGCCGGTGACGAGTTGGCCCTGGACAGCTGGACGGTGGGCGTCGACGGGGTGGTCTGGTGGGAGTTTCCGACCAGCCCCAGCCTACGCAAGGGTACATACACTCTCATAGTATCCCAAGGGACCGAACATGAGTTCGTGTACGCAGGGCTGGGAAGCGTAGTGGAGACGCCCACCGTGATAAGCTTTGACAAGATCAACTACCTGTCCTCGGAGACACCCAACATAGTGATAGCGGGCACTCCGGGTGACGAGATCAACATATTGGTGCTGGACGACACCGACACGGTGGTACACAGGGGCAACGCCACGCTGCAGCCGGACGGCCGGGCCATCTACAACTTGGACATCAGCACCTTCTCGTCGGGGGTGTATACAGCCATCGCCCAGAGGGGAACCGTCCAAGACGACCAAGAGTTCGGCGTCGGACTATCGGTGGGCGCATCCATCCTGGACATATCCGCAAGGGTCGACCACAAGCCGGGGGATCCGATACTGGTCTTGGGCACCACCAGCAGCAACGTCATACTGACAGTTACGCTGACGGACCCCAACGGCAACATCGTACAGAGAGTCGAGACGCTGGCGGGCAAGACCGGCATGCTGACCGAACAGCGCCTACGCATACCCTTGGACGCGGAGAGCGGGGTATGGACTGTGAGGGCAGTCAGCGGACCCAACTCCGACGTGGCGGAGCTGTTCGTATCGGAGCAGACTGCCGACGGCTTGGCGGTCCGCGTCGACGACTCGAGCGGCCAACCCATTATCGTGGTATCCGGGACCAACCAGGTGTATGTGACCGTGACCATAAGCCAGGGCGACGTGCTTGTAGTCGGGCCACAGCGCGCGTACTTGACCAGCGACGGGACAGGGCAACTGCCTTGGGGGATAAGCATACCCGGCCAATACACCATAACCGCCGAGGCCAGATCAGAGACGGCCAGCACCACCTACACATACGACCCGTAGATTCCCCGAATGTGACCGGAGTCTCCGGCGGTCGGGGCCCCCTGGCTGTGTGGTTGGACGCCGCCACTACATAGTGGAGCAGGCCGCCCAGCTGTTGGCCACTATCATGCTTCACATGGACGGTGCGTTGGACCTTTCCCATTGTTCGCGCGCGCGGAGTTCTTGCTTTTTAATATACTGGTTCTGCTTGGTGTTCTACCGTACCATGCAAGCCCGGCATGGGCCAAGAACGCGCAGACGGCGCCCGATGCCGGGCGCCGGCTGATTGAAAGTGTTGTGTTTGATTACGCATAGGGTCTCCTGTTTATATACAAATAATGAGAATACGGCAGATGCGCCGCCCCGTTGACGCGTTGTACGAGATGGTGTCCAGAAGGGGCTCGAGCAGGACGCTCACGTTCGGCGCGCCCCATATATTCAAGGCCATCTGCATGATGTCCTGCCAGACGTATACCAGCCGCAAGACGCTGTGCGATAGTCTACGCATAGGGGAGGGAGCGGCAAGGACGCTGACTCGACGCCTCAGGCAGGCCGGCCTGGTAGGCGCCATACGGGCCGGCATGTTCCTGACCGATGATGGCAGGCGCTTTGTCGAAGAACTGTTCCAGTCGATACCGTCCCAATGCCCCGTGGGGCAGTGCAGTGTGGCAAACCAGAGGCACAACCACGCGATTCTCGTGAGGGGCCACTCGGAGATAGGTAGCGGCATAGACCAGCGCGACTATGCGATCATGTACGGCGCAAATGGGGCAACCACCCTGGCCTTTGAGGGCGACAGGTTCGTCTTCCCCAACGAGGCGGCAGACTGCCTGAGTGAGGATCCCGAGGCAAGGACCGCCCTGCTTGATGGCCTAGGGCCCACCGACGGCGATCTGGTCATCATCGCGTCCGCCGACGACCCCTTCGTGGCCGAGATCTCCGCGATCAACTCCGTACTGCGGACGTTATCCTCCGATTAGGCCTGCCGGCGCAGGCGCCATGCGCAATGGAGTCTTTTCGCGTCCCAGTTGTGGTGAATGCGATACGCGCGTCTCAGTGCCGCAGCCTTGTTTCAGAGTCGGGCCTGAGCTTCTGCCACAGGATACCCAAGATTATGCCCAGCGCAGCCCAGAATATGGTGACGCCAACGGCCGACATAATCCTGAACCCGTCCAGCAGTTCTGTTTGAATTGCAACCTCGTCGGGGTTGGGCGGCATCAGCGCAAACGCAACAGCCACCAGCGCAGCATACCCGGCAAAGGCCACGAACCTCCTGTTCTTGGCCACCCGCCTGTACACCTGGTAGAAGCCCACGGCACCAAATCCCGAGATGGCGATAAACGAGAGGTAGAGCACCGCGCGCAACACGACCGTCTCGCCGTCCCCCACCGTGGGCGGGTTCGCCGGATACTTGAGGAACGGGACCAGATACACGGAGAACCACATGATCGCGGCCAGTACCGAGGCCTTCTTCAGGTCATGCCCCTTTGGCAGGGCGTCCCTGGACAGAACGTACACTATACCAAAGAGCGCCCCCATCGACGTCCCCAGCATGGCGCTGGCCAGGACCTGCCCCTCCTTCTGCCAGATCCTGTACGATTCGTACTCCGCCCAGAACTCCGGGGTGTCCTCTTCCTGGCCTGACGCAAACAGGGCCTGATTCTCTATCATGATGGCACCATCCAAGTACGGCTCCACCAGCACCAAGTTGGCCAAGCCGTGGATGGTTCCCGCCGTTGCGCCCGCAACCAGCACCACCACAACGAACAGGGCAGTCTTCAAGGCTACCACTCAGGATCTAGTGGCACGGAAATCCCGCCGCGTGCCTCAGGTCGTGGGTCAGTTCGTGAATGTACATGTCCTCGAATGCCTGCTCGCCAAATGCCATGCTAAAGATGTGCCCCTGATCAAAGCCAACCACAAACAGGCCAAGCACAAAGACCAAACCCAGAACCACCACCGCGGCCACCGGCACCTTCCCAGGCGACTTGGTGACCTGTATAGACAGATTCGTCATGTCGTCAGGCCTAACCCTTTACTATTTAAACCAATGGACGGTTTATCCAATTTATAAACAAGCCATGCAGGATGAGGCACGACTCACCTGCGCCCCGCCAGATCTGGGCAGGTGTCCTTTTTATTGCGCGGCATGACGGGCTGTCCGATGGCGGGGCTCAGCTCCCGGGACCTGGCGGTAAAGGGGAGTATCATAGGGATCATAATCGCGGCCCCCACGTTGGTCGTCTTTCTGGTGTTGTGGGGACTAACCGGTGACCTCCTGATACCAGCGGTGGCCGGGGCGGCGGTGCACTTTGTCGCCCTGGTGTTTGCCTTCCGGCTGGCCAAGAAGTTTCTGGTGCGGCGGGAGCCCGAGAAATGAGGCCGGAGGTGCGGAGCTGCCTGATATCGGAGGTGTGCCTCACCCCCGGGCAGGCCGACGTCTACCTGCTGGTCAACGTGGAGGGCAAGATGGACGCAGCCGGGATGGCTACTCGCCTAGGCATAACACCCGAGGATGCCCGCCGGCTAGCCGACTCGCTGGTGAACCTCGGCGGCTTCATAGAGTATGACCAGACGCGATATGAGGCCATGCACCCCCGGTTTACGGCCGTCAACATGTACAGGCGGGCGTGCGAGCGGCGCGGGGTACCGTTTGGCCGCAACAAGGACGTCGACAACATAGGCGTGGAACTGGAGCGGCCATATGAGGATGCAAGGACAAATATGGCCAGCCGGGGGTCACGGTGACATGGACGAGGAGTCCTGCCGGCACCAGCCGGTGTACTTTGGCGTGGTAAACATAAACATAGACGAGCGGACCATAGGCTCGGTGGACGTGTGGAGGTGCGGCGTCTGCAAGAAGCGGTTCTGCGAAGAGAAGCAGCTGGGGATAGAGGCCATAGCGGACACGGTGGGAATGCCCCGCATATACCCCGGTGAGAAGTGGGGGGTGCTGGTCTCCAAGCTGCAGAAGGGCAGGGACCGTTGGTCGCTGGTCCGCCTGCCCCGCGACGGCCACGTAGAACACGAACGCATAGACGAGAAGGTGATCCGCCTACCCGTCCGGAACTACAAGGTGGACGAGGACGGCTATTGGAGCTTTCTGGTGGATGACCACGTAAACAGGGCTGTAGAGATATGACAGCGATGAGCGTAAACATCGAATCGGTGGACGGCAACCAGATGGCCGCCAAGATAACCGGCAAATTCGAGATGGACGGCCAAACATTCGACTTTACGGCCATCGCCTTCGGAAGGATAGGCGGCCAAAACATCGGGGCCAAGATTGACGAGCAGACCGCGTCCCGGCTCCGGTCGCTGGGGCACGACCCGGACGCTGTCATCGACGCGCTTCAGGCCAACCTGGTACGGGGCAACCTGAACCTGCCCCCGGGACTGCAGCGGGAGAGCTTTGCCGACGGCTAGGGCGTACTAGAAGGTCGCCTCGTCCAAGGCCGCTGCGCATCGGCAGGACCTGCTGCGGGGTATCTCCCGCACTGTAGCCGAGAGAAGATTCCTGAACGTCTCGGCGTTCTTGGATATGGTGTCGGCCACCTCCTTGGCGGTGACCGGCTTCTTGGCCCAGACGTCGTAGTCGGTCACCAAGGCTATGGACGAATAGCAGACGCGCGCCTCCCGGGCCAGCTGGCACTCTGGGACCAGCGTCATGCCGATGACGTCGGCGCCCATCCTCCTGTATATGTTGGACTCGGCCCTGGTGGAGAAGCGGGGCCCCTCTATGCAGACGTACGTGCAGCCGCCGTGGAGCGTTATGCCCCGGGCGTCGGCGGTGCGGCGCAGGCACCCCTGCAGCTCCGGACAGAACGGGTCGGCCACCGAGATGTGTATGACACTCCCCCGCTCGGTGAATGAGCCGATCCTGCTTCTGGTGTTGTCTATGAACTGGTCCGGGAGGGCCAGGTGTCCCGGCTCTATCTCCTCCCTAAGGCTTCCCACCGCCGAGGCGGCTATGATGCGGCGGGCGCCCATATCGGCCAGCGCCTGGATGTTTGCTCGGTAGTTTATCATGTGCGGCGCCAGGACGTGGCCGCGGCCGTGGCGCGGGAGGAACCCCATTCTCCGGCCCTCGTACGTGCCCCGGGTCACTACATCAGAGGGCACCCCGTACTCGGTTTCCACCTGCACGGTCTCGGCGTTCTTCAGCAGCCCGGCATCGTATATGCCCGTTCCGCCGAAGACGCCTATCTCTATCTCTCCCATCAGTACTCCACCAGGCTCTCTATCCTGCGGCGGCCGATCTTCCCCCGTCCTCCCAGACTCTTCAGCTCAATGATGAACGCCATTCCGGCCACCTCCGCGCCCGCGCCCTCCACGAGCTTGGCTGCGGCGGCGGCCGTCCCGCCGGTGGCCAGCAGGTCGTCGCATATGAGGACCCGCGCTCCATTCCCTATGGCATCATCCCTCATCTCGATGACGGCACTCCCGTATTCCAAATCGTATGACACGCTCCTGGTCGCCCCAGGGGTCTTGCCCGCCTTTCTTATCATTACCAGGCCCCGGCCATACCTGACGGCCATGAGCGTGCCCAGTATGAATCCCCGGGACTCTATACCGGCCACCACATCTATGCCACCGGCCGGAAACCGCCTCTCCACTTCGTCGGCCATGTGCGTCAGGGCCGCAGGATCCCTGAGGGCCGGGGCAAAGTCGCGGAACAGGATGCCCGGCTTGGGAAAGTCCGGATGCCCGGCAATCTTATTCCGCAGGTCCACGACCGGCCCCCTGCCGGCGTTCTTAAAATCGTTGCCGCGCCCGGCTCGTACACACTCAACCCCCCTGCTAATTTTCGGTGCACTATAGATGATGCCACACATTGTCATATGTTGCCAATTGACACCGTTTCGCGCCGTTAGAAGGCCAAGATGCTCGTATCACGTCAAAATCCGGCCTGGATCGGTGTGGGGGTTGAGTGTGTACGCTCGGCTCTTGCCATTGTGGTGCGGGGGATGCTGGAATATAGATCTCTTTTGGTCCGGCCACGTGGTTAAGGACTAAAACCGCCCCCACGATTAGAAATGTGGGTGTTAGCGATTAGCGGAGGATCCGAGCCGAAGAGTACACGAGAGATCAAAATATGCCCATCCGGTTCAGCAGACCATGCGTGCCTCACATGGGACGGGCCGTACTTGTCCACAGCGCACCTGGCCAGCAATGCCACGGTGCGGCTCGTGTTCGTGTAGCCGGCCTCCTCCAACACCTCTCCGTCCTGGTCTACCATACGGACCACGCACTTGCTCTTTCCGATGTCAATTCCAGTGTTGCCCATACTATAATCTCCCATCCAGTCGGATGGCCGGCCGGAAGCCGCCTACACCCTCAGGGATCTGCGCCCCACCAGCGCAGCAGCGCGGATATCCCCCCACAAGGCCGCAACGGGCCACGCAAACAAAGGGGCAAGCCAACCGCGGGCGGTATGCGGGGATGTCAACGTACATTCACGGGAACCAAGCCCGGCACGTATGGTGGCAGAAGGGGTCGGCGCTAGCCGGTCCGGGTGATGACGAACGGCGCGGTCAGCTGGGAATCGTATTTTGTCGTTGCGCCGGCATCGGAGGTTGTGATGATCCTCGCCTTGACGGTGACCGAATTTTCGCCCATGCCGAGATTGATCACGCCGCCCCAGTTGCCCGACCCGTCGACGGCAAAGGTGGCAGCCTTGGCGTCGTTGATGCGGACTATTATCGTCGAGTTGGGGTCGGCGGTTCCGTGTATCTCCGCGGTGGTCTGGTTGGTGGTCCGCGGGCCGGCATTCGCGACCACCGGAACGCCCGGCGTCGGATCGGCCAGCGAGACGGTGTGCGGCGCACTTGGCGCCGACTCCTTCCCTGCAGCCCTTGCCTTGGCGGTGATTGTGTTGTCCCCGTATTCCAGCTTGACGGCCGCCGACCACGCGCCGTCCCCGTCGGGGGTGGCCGTCGCTGTTTTCTGGCCGTTCACAAATACATCCACCCTCAGGGACCCGTCGGTGTTGGGGTCGGCCGTGCCGGAGACGGTGTGCTTTCGGTTCTTCACCTGGTCGACGCCGGTGATCGCCGGAACGCCCGGCGTCGGATCGGCCAGCGAGACGGTGTGCGGCGCACTTGGCGTGCGGCGCACTTGGCGCCGACTCCTTCCCTGCAGCCCTTGCCTTGGCGGTGATTGTGTTGTCCCCGTATTCCAGCTTGACGGCCGCCGACCACGCGCCGTCCCCGTCGGGGGTGGCCGTCGCTGTTTTCTGGCCGTTCACAAATACATCCACCCTCAGGGACCCGTCGGTGTTGGGGTCGGCCGTGCCGGAGACGGTGTGCTTTCGGTTCTTCACCTGGTCGACGCCGGTGATCGCCGGAACGCCCGGCGTCGGATCGGCCAGCGAGACGGTGTGCGGCGCACTTGGCGCCGACTCCTTCCCTGCAGCCCTTGCCTTGGCGGTGATTGTGTTGTCCCCGTATTCCAGCTTGACGGTCGCCGACCACGCGCCGTCCCCGTCGGGGGTGGCCGTCGCTGTTTTCTGGCCGTTCACAAATACGTCCACCCTCAGGGACCCGTCGGTGTTGGGGTCGGCCGTGCCGGAGACGGTGTGCTTTCGGTTCTTCACCTGGTCGACGCCGGTGATCGCCGGAACGCCCGGCGTCGGATCGGCCAGCGAGACGGTGTGCGGCGCACTTGGCGCCGACTCCTTCCCTGCAGCCCTTGCCTTGGCGGTGATTGTGTTGTCCCCGTATTCCAGCTTGACGGTCGCCGACCACGCGCCGTCCCCGTCGGGGGTGGCCGTCGCTGTTTTCTGGCCGTTCACAAATACGTCCACCCTCAGGGACCCGTCGGTGTTGGGGTCGGCCGTGCCGGAGACGGTGTGCTTTCGGTGCTTCACCTGGTCGACGCCGGTGATCGCCGGGGGAGCGGGGGCGCCGGCCGGATCCGCCGCCTGTCCGGTCATGCCCGCCGTCTGGCGCATGCCGGATTCGGCCACGCTCACCGTGATGGAACGGGAGTTTTTCGTGCCGAACAGGGATGACCCGCTGGCGGTTATGGTGACGCTGTATTCCGACTTGCTGCTGTAGTCCGGGGTATGCTTCAGCTTGAGGACGCCGTTGACTATCTCAAAGTCGGAGCCCCCGGAGGATACCGCGTATGCCGGGCTCTGCCCGGCAAGGAACGAGTTCTGCGCCGCGATGTTCCCGATGGTGCGGGTGGCGTCGCCGCTGATGATGGAGGTCTTGTCCAGTACTATGTACCAGTTGCCCAGATTCTGGTTGAACGAGGAGGCGCCGTAGAACATATCAGACATGTCGGTCGCCGACGAGACGTCCCATTCGGACAGGTCGCCGTTGAAGGAGGAGGCGTAGGTGAACATGTAGGACATGTCGGTCACCGACGAGACGTCCCAGCTAGAGAGGTCGCCGTTGAAGGAGGAGGCGCCGTAGAACATCCCGTACATGTCGGTCACCGACGAGACGTCCCAGCTAGAGAGGTCGCCGTTGAAGGAGGAGGCGCCGTAGAACATCCCGCGCATGCTGGTCACCGACGAGACGTCCCAGCTAGAGAGGTCGCCGTTGAAGGAGGAGGCGCCGTAGAACATCCCGCGCATGCTGGTCACCGACGAGACGTCCCAGCTAGAGAGGTCGCCGTTGAAGGAGGAGGCGCCGTAGAACATCCAGGACATTTCGGTCACCGACGAGACGTCCCAGCTAGAGAGGTCGCCGTTGAAGGAGGAGGCGCCGTAGAACATCCCGTACATGTCGGTCACCGACGAGACGTCCCAGCTAGAGAGGTCGCCGTTGAAGGAGGAGGCGCCGTAGAACATCCCGCGCATGCTGGTCACCGACGAGACGTCCCAGCTAGAGAGGTCGCCGTTGAAGGAGGAGGCGCCGCCGAACATCCTGTACATGTCGGTCACCGACGAGACGTCCCAGCTAGAGAGGTCGCCGTTGAAGGAGGAGGCGCCCCAAAACATCCTGTATATAGTGGTCACCGACGAGACGTCCCAGGACGATATGTTGCCGTTGAAGGAGGAGGCGCCGTAGAACATCTCGTGCATGATGGTCACCGACGAGACGTCCCAGCTAGAGAGGTCGCCGTTGAAGGAGGAGGCGCCGTAGAACATCGCGTACATGTCGGTCACCGACGAGACGTCCCAGGACGATATGTCGCCGTTGAAGGAGGAGGCGCCGCCGAACATCAATGCCATGTCGGTAACGCCGGAGAGGTCGGGCACGTCGGTTGCGCGGTAGACCATGTTGGAGGCCCCGTGGAACGCCGACTCCATCGACTTCCACCTTATGTCGCCCCAGCTGTCTATAGACATCAGCTTTGCCGCATCGGGCCGGTTGTCTAGGTGTATGCCAGGAAAGTCGCCCGATATGCGGACGACGTGGTCGCCGCTGCTCGCGTACGTGTGGGTTCGGTCTCCACGAACGCTGCGCTCCACGGTCCCGTCGCCCCAGTCGATTGTGTACGTGCTGGTCGTGTCGGCCGCCGGGATGGTTATGGACTCGTCGGCCGCGGTGGTCCGCCAGGTGGTGACGAACATTTTTTCTGGCGATGTCACCTGCCTGTCAAAGGTGCTGGAGTTGCTCGTGCCGAACATTTTTTCTGGCGATGTCACCTGCACGTCAAAGGTGCGGGAGTTGCTCGTGCCGAACAGGGATGACCCGCTGGCGGTTATGCTGACGCTGTATTCCGATTTGCTGCTGTAGTCCGGGGTATGCTTCAGCTTGAGGACGCCGTTGACTATCTCAAAGTTGGAGCTCCCCGAGGATACCGCGTATGCCGGGCTCTGCCCGGCAAGGAACGAGTTCTGCGCCGCGATGTTCCCGATGGTGCGGGTGGCGTCGCCGTCGGCGATGGAGGTTTTGTCCAGTACTATGTACCAGTTGCCCAGATTCCGGTTGAAGGAGGAGGCGCCCTGGAACATTTCGGACATGCTGGTCACCGACGAGACGTCCCAGCTAGAGAGGTCGCCGTTGAAGGAGGAGGCGCGTTGGAACATCCAGGACGTGGAGGTCACCGACGAGACGTCCCAAGAGGAGATGTCGCCGTTGAAGGAGGAGGCGTCGTAGAACATCCCTTGCATGCTGGTCACCGAGGAGACGTCCCAAGAGGAGATGTCGCCGTTGAAGGAGGAGGCGCCGCCGAACATCTCGTGCATGCTGGTCACCGACGAGACGTCCCAGCTAGAGAGGTCGCCGTTGAAGGAGGAGGCGCGTTGGAACATCCCTTGCATGCTGGTCACCGACGAGACGTCCCAGGACGATATGTTGCCGTTGAAGGAGGAGGCGCCGTAGAACATCCCTTGCATGCTGGTCACCGACGAGACGTCCCAGGACGATATGTTGCCGTTGAAGGAGGAGGCGCCGCCGAACATCTCGTGCATGCTGGTCACCGACGAGACGTCCCAGCTAGAGAGGTCGCCGTTGAAGGAGGAGGCGCGTTGGAACATCCCTTGCATGCTGGTCACCGACGAGACGTCCCAGGACGATATGTTGCCGTTGAAGGAGGAGGCGCCGTAGAACATCCCTTGCATGCTGGTCACCGACGAGACGTCCCAGGACGATATGTTGCCGTTGAAGGAGGAGGCATGGGTGAACATGTAGGACATGTCGGTCACCGACGAGACGTCCCAGGTGGAGATGTCGCCGTTGAAGGAGGAGGCGCCCTGGAACATCCGGGACGTATCGGTGACGCCGGAGAGGTCGGGCGTATCGGTTGCGCGGTAGACCATGTTGGATGCCCCGTGGAACGCCTCACTCATCGACTTCCACCTTATGTTGCCCCAGTTGTCTATCGAGACCAGCTTTGCCGCGTTGGGTTGCTGGTTATTCAGGTGTATACCTGGAAAGTCGCCAGATATGCGGACGATGTGGTCGCCGCTGCTCGCGTACGTGTGGGTTCGGTCTCCACGAACGCTGCGCTCCACGGTCCCGTCGCCCCAGTCGATTGTGTACGTGCTGGTCGTGTCGGCCGCCGGGATGGTTATGGACTCGTCGGCCGCGGTGGTCCGCCAGGTGGTGACGAACATTTTTTCTGGCGGTGTCACCTGCACGTCAAAGGTGCGGGAGTTGCTCGTGCCGAACAGGGATGACCCGCTAGCGGTTATGCTGACGCTGTATTCCGATTTGCTGCTGTAGCCCGGGGTATGCTTCAGCTTGAGGACGCCGTTGACTATCTCAAAGTTGGAGCTCCCCGAGGATACCGCGTATGCCGGGCTCTGCCCGGCAAGGTACGAGTTCTGCGCCGCGATATTTCCGATGACGCGGGTGGCGTCGCCGTCGGCGATGGAGGTTTTGTCCAGTACTATGTACCAGTTGCCCAGATTCCGGTTGAAGGAGGAGGCGCCCTGGAACATTTCGGACATGCTGGTCACAGACGAGACGTCCCAGCTAGAGAGGTCGCCGTTGAAGGAGGAGGCATCGTAGAACATCTCGCCCATGTCGGTCACCGACGAGACGTCCCAGCTAGAGAGGTCGCCGTTGAAGGAGGAGGCGTAGTAGAACATCGCGTACATGTCGGTCACCGACGAGACGTTCCAGGACGATATGTTGCCGTTGAAGGAGGAGGCGCCCCCGAACATCTCGCCCATGTCGGTCACCGACGAGACGTCCCAGCTAGAGAGGTCGCCGTTGAAGGAGGAGGCGTCGTAGAACATCGCGTACATGTCGGTCACCGACGAGACGTCCCAGGACGATATGTTGCCGTTGAAGGAGGAGGCGCCCCCGAACATCTCGCCCATGCTGGTCACCGACGAGACGTCCCAGCTAGAGAGGTCGCCGTTGAAGGAGGAGGCATCGTAGAACATCTCGTCCATGTCGATCACCGACGAGACGTCCCAGGACGATATGTTGCCGTTGAAGGAGGAGGCGCCCCCGAACATCAATGCCATGTCGGTGACGCCGGAGAGGTCGGGCGTATCGCTTGCGCGGTAGACCATGTTGGAGGCCCCGTGGAACGCCCCACTCATCGACTTCCACCTTATGTCGCCCCAGTTGTCTATCGAGACCAGCTTTGCCGCATTGGGTTGCTGGTTATTCAGGTATATACCTGGAAAGTCGCCCGATATGCGGACGACGTGGTCGCCGCTGCTCGCGTACGTGTGGGTCCGGTCCCCGGAGACGTCGCGCTCCACGGTCCCGTCGCCCCAGTCGATTGTGTACGTGCTGGTCGTGTCGGCCGCCGGGATGGTTATGGACTCGTCGGCCGCGGTGGTCCGCCAGGTGGTGACGAACATTCCTGGCGTCACCTGCACGTCAAAGGTGCGGGAGTTGCTCGTGCCGAACAGGGATGACCCGCTAGCGGTTATGCTGACGCTGTATTCCGATTTGCTGCTGTAGTCCGGGGTATGCTTCAGCTTGAGGACGCCGTTGACTATCTCAAAGTTGGAGCTCCCCGAGGATACCGCGTATGCCGGGCTCTGCCCGGCAAGGTACGAGTTCTGCGCCGCGATATTCCCGATGACGCGGGTGGCGTCGCCGTCGGCGATGGAGGTTTTGTCCAGTACTATGTACCAGTTGCCCAGATTCCGGTTGAAGGAGGAGGCATCGTAGAACATCTCGTCCATGTCGGTCACCGACGAGACGTTCCAGCTAGAGAGGTCACCGTTGAAGGAGGAGGCGCCGTCGAACATACTGCTCATGCTGGTCACCGACGAGACGTCCCAGGACGATATGTCGCCGTTGAAGGAGGAGGCGCCGTAGAACATCTCGCGCATGCTGGTCACCGACGAGACGTCCCAGGACGATATGTCGCCGTTGAAGGAGGAGGCGCCGTCGAACATACTGCTCATGCTGGTCACCGACGAGACGTCCCAGGACGATATGTCGCCGTTGAAGGAGGAGGCGCCGTAGAACATACTGCTCATGCTGGTCACCGACGAGACGTCCCAGGACGATATGTCGCCGTTGAAGGAGGAGGCGCCCGAGAACATCCCGTTCATGTCGGTCACAGACGAGACGTCCCAGGACGATATGTCGCCGTTGAAGGAGGAGGCGCGTTGGAACATATGGGTCATGTCGGTCACAGACGAGACGTCCCAGGACGATATGTCGCCGTTGAAGGAGGAGGCAAGGGTGAACATGTAGGACATGTCGGTCACAGACGAGACGTCCCAGTTCGAGAGGTTGCCGTCGAATGAGGAGGCTCCAAAGAACATCCAGTATGTACTGTTAACGTTGGAGAGATCGGGCGCGTCGGTTGCGCGGTAGACCATGTTGGATGCCCCGAAGAACGCCTCACTCATCGACTTCCACCTTATGTCGCCCCAGCTGTCTATAGACACCAGATTTGCCGCGTCCGGACTCATGAACAGGTGTATGCCCGGAAAGTCGCCCGATATGGCGATAGTGTGGTTGCCGCTGCTCGCGTACGTGTGGGTCCGGACCCCGGAGACGTCGCGCTCCACGGTCCCGTCGCCCCAGTCGATCGTGTACGTACTGGTCGTGTCAGCCGCCGGGATGGTTATGGACTCGTTGTTCGTGGTGGTCCGCCAGGTGGTGACGAATGGATCAAAGTTCTCTTGCGCCGTCGCCCATGGCAGCACGGACAGGGCAGCTAGGATGAGTAGCAACACAGGCAGGGTGTACAGCATCATCTACTCTCACTCGCGCCGGCTACCCGTGAGTCGGGTAAATTGTGAATAATGTTCATGTCACCAGATACGCATTTTTGCCTGATTCTTGTAGTCAACGTGTGCCAACTTAAATTTTAGTTTAAAACTACTGCGTATACAGTGTGTACAATATATCAGCTTGTGGACATATGCGTAGTGTTGTTCATAATAGTTTCTCCTGCAGGTTCCTCCCGCAAAGACGGGTGGTCGCTCCAAATGACCCAGATCCGGCCGCAGTCAGTCCCAAACTTGGAATACGCGGGCCACGGGACGAAGTTTTAGACCGGCTTTTGGCAAAGTTACGCCCAAATTGGCGTCCTCCAAGGCACCGATCATATGGCTGGACTGCTTGGAGTGATTGACTGGAACCGTCTCCCCCCCCCCCGGCGTCTGATCCCCCTGCGGGATACGGGCGAGTCGCGCAGGGTGGCCGCGTCGACGGCCACGACGGTCCGGCCCTCCGCCCGCCATCTTGCCGCGGTTGCTCTTCCCTTTTCGATGAACTCCTGCTCCTCGGATGTGGCACTGTTGTACGGAATGGGCCGCGACTTTCTGATCGAGAACCCCAGCCGGTGCGCCAGCCTGATGACCGACCTGCCGCTGTACGATACACCGAACCGCTCCAGTATGCGCCTGGCGACCATTCTGCCGTTCGAGCTGCCGCGTTCAAAGCCGCTGTTACGTGGCATCCCGTCGAGATCCCCCTCGATGGTACGCTCCTGTTCGGCATTCAGCAGCCGCGGCCTGCCCGGGCTCTTGCCGTCGTGCCTACCCCCGGGGCTTTGCGCTCCATCCCGGACAACCACCGGTGGACGGTGCTGATCCCGCGCCCCACGGTGCAGGCTGTCTCTTTGAGCGTCCCGCCGCGCCATTCCAGTACGGCTGCCTGCAGCCTGTCCCTGGACTTGCCGGGGCGCTCGCGCCTGTACATCTCCTCCAGTTCGGCCAGCGGCACGCCGGGCGGGTACCCTTCCCCTCTCTTTACCAGTGCCGCCTTTGGCTGGGGGTCTGGGGGATGAAGGCCGATCTGTGTTTTTCGATTCGTCACCCGTTTTTCCATTCTTTGTGGCCGCTACTATGCGCACCACAATACGCGGGCGCGTCGACGCCAACTGCCCGTCCGACGGCAAGGGCAGGGCCCGGTCCGAGGCCGTACTGGGCCAGCGCATGCAGCGGGTGCACCGCCGCGCGGTTCGCCAGGATGGGAAAGGACGAGCGCAAGAGACACCAGAAGGAGTGGAAGGAGAGGGTCGGGTACAACAGCAGGTGGATGGTGGAGATCATAAATCCTCGTTCAAGCGGCTGCTGGGCGAGGCGCTCTCCGGCGGTGAAGCCCGAATACATCATGATGGAATTGACCACCAAGATATCCGGGTATAACAAGACCCGGGATATCATGGACAAGGCCGTATGGTGAGGCGGGGACTCGGATACATGCGCCGCCGGGGCGACTAGGATGCCGCCCCGCGCGGTCCGGGATCCGCATGGCGGCCGGACTGTCCACGTCGCGTTAGGTCACGAATTATGAAACGCTGTCGCACCCGCGCAACCCAAATATTGGCGGCGTCAAGACATGGCACAGTGGCCACATACAAGCCCGCCTACAACGAGAAGGCCGTGGGGCAGATCGTGCCCGTCGTGATCATCGTATTCCTGGGCATGCTGTACCTCATGTCCGCCCCCGGGGGGAGCAGTGTCAGCTTCATCCTAATTGGGGTTGCCGCAGTCGCCATGATATTCTGGGTCCGCGTAATCAGGAAGACGATAGCCTCCCAGGCCCCCAAGTTCGCCAGGCGGGAACAGGAGACCAAGAACTGGATGTACGACCTCATACAGGACAACGGCGGGTTCGTCTTCGTGGCCGAGGTCCCCGGCCCCGAGGACAAGATTGTGGTGCGCCTTGTGGACAGCATCCTGTACCTGCGGGGAAGCGGCGGCTTCTCCAAGGAGATCCCCATAACCGGGGCCGAGAGGATGCAGATCACCGACTTCAAATACAGGAACGGCGTCCTGACCCTCCGCATAGGCTGACGGGCAGGCGGCGCCGCAGTCGCGCCTATAGGCTGCGGGCCAGCTCTATCTTCTGGGGCAGGTAGCGGTCGGTTATGTTGGTCAGGCCATACTTGGAGAAGGCCTCCAGCTCGGCCTTCCGCTTTATCTTCAGGAAGACCTCCAGCTCCTTCTTCCATATGCCGTGGGAATAGCGGGGGTCCTTCTGTAGGTCGTGGCAGCGCTTTATGTCCGAGTCGGTCATGGGTATGGTGGGCAGGTCGTACCGCTCTATGTCCGATGCCCACACGCCCACCCATTTGGCGTCGGGGACGGTCAGCTCGCGCAGGTGCGCCGCGTTGGCCGAGCCGGACTTTATCACCATGGCTATATGCTCCCCGTACACGTCCCCGTCGGTCAGTATTATGACGGGAAGCGAGAGCTCGTCGTGAAGCCGCTTCAGCAGCGTACGGGTGGAACGGGGGGCCTGCCCGCCGGTGTCCACTATGATGGACTTGAACTTCTTGTCCACCTGCTCCTCCACGAACCGGGTGAAGAGGCCGCCCTTCTCTACTGCTATGACCATCTCCGCGCTGGTTCCCACCAGCTCGGCGCTGGTCAGACTGGGCCCTATCGCATAACCGTCGGGATGGTTGGAGAGGTTCATACGTTTTCCCTCGTACCCGGGCACCGTATACTCTATGTCCAGATCCCCAAAGACCGAGCTGCGCTCCTCGGGGAATATGTGCATGGCCTCCCGGGGCTTGGCCAGGACCGCCTCCAAGTCCACTATGATGTTGTCCGACTCGGATTGATCGTCAAAGTCGATGGCGAACGCCTGCGATGAGTAGTAGACGTCCCGCAGTGTGGAGGACTTTTTCTCCTGAGTGAGCCGGTTGGCGAAGAATGCCAGCCACATCAGCTGGGTGAACGAGCGCAGCTGTGACGTGTTCTTGGAGCTGCGGAGGGCCGCCGACTTGCCCAGCACGTACTGGCGTAGTTTGGTGTCGTACACGATGTTGCCGACCGACCGGCTGGGTATCTCAAAGTTGGGGAACCTGCCGTGGTCAAGGTCGTCGTATATGCGGGAGCCGTGCTTCCTGAGCAGGTCCAGTACGTCCCGCTGCGTCTTGGAGGCGCGGCTCTTGGCCTTTTTAGCCATCGCGGTCCTCCGACTTGAGCATGGCGGCGTACTTTGGCTCGGCCTTGCGACCAGCCAACTCGGTGCAGAACTGCGATACCAGCGGTATGTACTTTGCGTACAGGTTGGCTCGCTTCTTGGCCGCCTCGGCCTTGCCGCGCCGGGACATGTACGAGGAGAGCTTTCGCGCCAGAAACTGCAAGCCCAGCCGCAACTCGCGCTCTATCTCGGGGCGGTCCGCGACGTTCTCCTTGCCCACGGTCTTGTAGGGGATTCGGGTGGAGCAGATGTGTGTGGCGATCACCAGGGGCGCCTCGCCCTTGACCTTGTAGCGGTTCCAGTCCATGTCGTTTATCACCTTGAGCACCACGTCGCTGCCCTCGTCGTACAGCAGCGGTATGCGGTTGGCGAACCTGTACGCCTTGATCCCCCGGGTCTGTATGCCTCCGCCGTACGCTATGCCCATCTCCACCACGAACGGGAACCCCGAGTACGCAGAGGCGCTACGCATCACCACCGACAGAAAGTCCGGCTCGAAGAACTTGGCCATGCCCCGTCGAAGCGGCTCCTGTCCCAAGGGCGCCAAGCACGAGGGGTCCGGCGCCAAGAACTCTCCATACGCCTGTAGCGAGTCGCTCAGCCGGACCAACTCCCGGTTGTCCAGCGTGCCTATGCGCCTCTCCGGCTTGAACGCGGCAAACTTGGCAAAGCGCTCGGCTGTCCGGGGTCCCACCCGCTGGAACCGCGCGGTCAGAAACGACTGGAGGGGCTCGCCGGCGGCCACCTCCTCCAAGTATGAATAGTATGGCTGGCCCCGGTCCAGTTGCGCCGTCTTGGCCGCCCCGGCTATGCCGTCATGGTATGTTATGGTGTCGTCGGCGACGTCTATGTCGTGTATGGTCATCTCTGGAAGGTCCCGCGGAGAGCACTTCAGCGCGGTGGCCAAGGCGGCCGGGAGCCGCGCCGTAGGCGAGAGGCGCTTCCAACGCTGGGCGACACGGCGGGCCACCACGTCGTATCCGGCATCGCCGCTCTTGAGGCCGAGAGCCCGGATTAGTCTGTCGGCGGTGCCGTTCCCCGTCGATACCAAGTCGCGCCGCGACTCCAGGATCATCCTGCGGATGGTCTCCACGTCCACGCCGTGCGGGTGCGGGTTGATTACGGTGGGCGGCGGGGGCATGCTCTTGAGTATCCTGTCATACCTGAACGTCTCCCCCTTTGGATCCTCGAATGATATGGTGGCGTACGGCGTAATCAGGGACGTCTGGTACACATAGTCCCGGATCTTGGAGCCGGCCTTGGAGTAGTCCCCCTCCAGCGTTATGCTGACTGAAAGCCCCCGCTGTCCGGCCTTGGAGGTGGCGTGCTTGAGTATGACCGGCTTGTTCTTTTGGATATCCAGCAGTATCTCGAAGGTGTCCTTGGTCTTGCCGTCTGTGCTGCTGGAGACATGCACCGGCTTGTTGGTAGTTATCTGGCCGTACAGGATGGCCATGGTGGCCCCCAGCCCGAACATGCCCCGGGCCTGCTTCAGACCGAACTTGGAACCGTACAGCACCGTGCCGAACGCCAAGGGGACGTGCTCGACGGCCACCCCCGGCCCGTTGTCGTGTACCGTAAGGATATACGTGCGGGGATCCTTGGCCTCGGGATCCTCGGCCCTTATCACCAGGCGGACGTTGGGCAGTATCCCCCTCTGGTCGCACGCATCCAGCGAGTTCTCCACGAACTCTCGCACCGCCGTATACAGCGAGCGGGTAGGGTTGCTGAATCCGGCCAGGTCGCGGTTCCTGTAAAAGAACTCGCTGGGCGATATCTGGTTGAACATCTCAGCGGCCAAGCCGTTCCTCCGTCATGCGGATCCTCCCGCAATTCCGTATAAAATACGTTCATTCCCCAATCTGCTGTCCCTCCCACAGCAGCATCCTGTCCATCCTCTCCCGGCGGTTCGCCGCCTCCAGGCGCCCGTACGCGGCCGCGTGCATTCCGCCGATCAGTATGGAGTTTACGGCCGAGACCACGGCCCGGAGACGGTTCTCCTCGCCGATTATGGAGACGGTCTTACCGTACACCGATATGCGGCTGCGGCTCAGCTGCTCTATGTTCCGTCGGGCCCTGCCGTTCTCGCCTATTATGCGACCCCGTATGCGCTCCAGCGAGGAGCCGGACTTGCCGGCAAACTCCCGCAGATCCAGTATATGCAGCCGGAATTTATCGTCGGTCAGAAGCATCGCATTACTCTCCGAGAAGCCCCTCCCGATCGCGGTGACTATCGCGGCTGCCTTGAATGGCTGCGCCGTGAGCACATCCCCGGCGGAGGACTCGATATTCACCTCGCCACTGCGGCTGTCCACACGTATACTGACGCCGCATGCCTCCTCTATGGCCTTCTTGGTCCTGCCCCCCCTGCCTATAAGCGCCCCGATGCGGCCGGCGGGTATGCGTATGCTTCGAGAGTAGCTCACTCCATATCACCCAGTATGTCGTTCAGGTCCCTCACTGCGACGCCCCGGCGACGGAAGAACCGGTTGATGTTATTAATGTCTCTGCGGAGAAACGCCCCGGCGGCCGGGTGGCGCCGGTCTACCGCCGACCCCAGATCAAATAGAACCAGGTTTTCCCCTGGCTTGAAGATGTTGTATTCGGAACAGTCGCCGTGTACCAAGCCGGCCTTCGTGTACAGGGTGCTCATCATTTCCAGAACCTGCCGGTAGTCCTTCCCGTCGGCGTGGCTGTGCAACAGCAGGGGAGCCGGCCGGCCCCCGTCCCCCACGAACTCCATGGCCAGCACGTTGTTGGCCACCCTCACCGGGCGGGGCACCCGCACCCCCGCCTCAAGCGACTGGCGCAGGTTCCGAAACTCCTTCTGGGCCCACAGATACACCAAGTCCCGCGTGTTTCGCCGAAAACGCGAAAAGCGAGGATCCCCCTGGATGTAGTCGGCCCGCTTCTTGAAGTTGGAGGTAGACACCAAGTATACCTTGAGAGCCAAGTCTGGGGCCCCCTCGCGGATGCCTCGGAACAGCAGCGACTCCTTGCCCGCCCCCACTGCCCCTTCCACACCCGAGACGGTGCCCGCCGAGATCATTTTGTAGAGTGTCATTATGGTGGACCTGTCCAGAACTTCGTTAACGGTCTTGCGCCCCTTGAAGCCGTCCGGAGGGCGCCAGCGGAGAGCCTTGGAACGAAGCCGGTCGTCTATCTTGGACTCCACCACGCGGTCCAGATCCGTCTCGGCCTCCGAGAAGGACGGATCAGTCTCGTCTGCATCCACCATGTCTCCACTCACCGCCCCGTCTTAAAAGCAGACCACCTGGCCCGGCGTTGTCCAGCACTTCGGGGGAATTATCGTTGATACACTGTCTTGTTGGCGGCCCATTGCGCCGATGATCCGGATGCCGTACCCGACATCTACGGCCTCCGGACGGCTCTGCACAGCCGGGAATTCACGCGTTCATCATGCCGTACTCATTTGTCGACGCCCCAGCTACACCTGCCGCGCACAGGCTTGTCTGGACCGGCGCGTCGCCTTTATGGCATTCCGCACAGGTCCCCACTGGCCGCCAGCTGTTTGTGGATGAATCCCTCACCCGCCATGTTTCGCATAATGACGCGCCATGCCGGGTCCTACAATCCCCTGCCGTACTGGGATGCTGGGGCCCACACCGCAGCCGGCCCCCGTCCGGCCCCGTCTGCTGCACGTATGATGTCGCCCATGTAGTGCGTCGTTTATGCGCCATCCGGCCTCCCGCATGCGTTGCTACCCCGTGTGGGATATGATCATTAACAAGCTGGCTCGCATCCAGACCCACACACCCGGCGTGGCCGCCACGGGTAAGAAGATGACTTCCCATCATGGGGCATCGTACTGGTTTTTAGCCTGTAGTAATCACGATGATTTCCGGTCCGGCTACATCTTGAGCACTATAAGAAAGGGAACGCCCGAGACGGTACGGACCCCTTCCCTGGTCCCCACGCCCAAGGCCGTTGACAACGAAACTATTTCCTCGCCAGCCATGTTTATGATGGACGAGGACTCCAGCACCTCCTCAGCCTCCCGGCGGTCCATCATCCTTCCCCCGTAGTAGGCCGGGCTGATGCGGAGCGAGAGTCCTCCCTCGACCAGATCCCGGCCCAGCAGGTCCACGTCGCAAATGTTCAGCATAGGGCGACCGTTGTAGTCCACCATCTTGGCCGAGAACATCATGCATACTTGCCCTTCAGGGTGGATTTGGCGCCGCATGCCTCGCATACCAGAAAGGATATGCGGTTCTCCTTTATGGTGCCTGTGTCGGGGCTTTTGCAGGTGGGGCACTCCACATACTCCCGAAGGTATATCCGGAACAGCCGGGCAAAGTCGTCCGGCTCCCTCTTTCCTATGAACATCGCCTTCTCTCCCAGCCTCTCGGCGGGCACCGCAAACTCCTTGGAGAGGTACTGGAGTATCTTGGCAGGGTCACGGCGCAGTACCTTGGCAAACTCGGCAAAGTTGCGCAGATATGTCCTCTGGCCCTCCCACATGACGTCTGTTGGAGGCAGCTCGAACCTGGACCGTGACGCGTCTTGGTCGTTGTTCAGCTTGTTCCGGATTCGGTCAAGCAGCGCGACGTACCTGCTGTCGTTCAATAATAAAACTGGTAACCAACTACCTATATTGGTTTTGGAGCACCTACATCTTGCCTATGCGGAAGACGGTGGTGCCGGTCTCCGGACACGTACCCTTGACAGCCGGGCGGCCGTTCTTCAGCGTAACCTGCACGGGGTTCTTTATCTCAACCTTCTTGCGGCATTTTACACAGTATGCTTGTACCATGTATTCCACCCAAGCAGTTAGAATTTATAGATTTCGCGGGATTTTCGTTTCGGGGACGCAGAGCGCGTACCGGTCGAAGATATCTCCCAAAAATGCACAAAAGTAGGTCTAGTGGCAAGCGGATTACGGTGTTTGATCTCAAAACATGCTCAATCTGCAGTGGTCACATACTAAACCGGGAAGATCAGTCAAGGGAGGCAGCAGAGGTCCTGCAGAATACACCGGGGTGAGACGCACACGACTTCCCGCCACTGCGGCCGCTCAACTGCGACGACTCCCCAAGGAAGCCCGGCGGCCGGCTACCGGCAGTGGCACGGGGCGGCAGGCCGGTGGAGGACAAACCAGACCATATAGCGCTTATAACAGACATGCACATCCTGCAAAGCCATGGCTTCCAGCAAGAGAGGCAAGGTTCTCACCGTTGCCATACTGGCGGCCATCACCGTGGCCAGCTTTGTGGTCTGGCTGGTGCCGCAGGACCTGAGCATGACCATCGTCACTGACGACTACGGAGGTTTGCTGGATTCGGCCATAAGCGTACACGGCACTCTGCAAGACTCCCTGATGGCCCAGTACCAGAACATGCTGGCCGGAAGCGTCATGCCCGCCGAGTATGCCGAGGTCGCCCAGATAACGTCGACCCAAGTGACCGAGCAGATAAGGATTCTGGTGACGGCTGGTCCGCCCCAGGAGTGGGCGGCCAGCTACGAGCAGTACATAGAGTCTCTCCGGGCGTTCAACTCGATGATCAGGGAGACGGCGGTCGTCTCAGAGGCAATATCGTCGGGCGAGGACGTCTCGCATATGGAATCCCGGATAGCAGAGCTGAGAGGGCTATCCACGGAACACGCGGAGCTCTCGGATGCGGCCAGGCCATGATCCCGTTCGTGGGTATAGTCATGATGAAACAGGACGATCCTGCAAAGTGCACGGCGGCCCGGATGGTGCGGTTCGGCCTTGCCCGGGCAGTAAGGCGCATACACCCCCGCCACATAATCCTGGATCCGTACGCCGACAGGTTCCTGCTCCCCGGGGACGGGCGTCGGGCCATGTGCGCCGTGGACTGCTCGTGGAGGCTGGCCGCCGGGCAGTTCCGCAACACCAGAAACGGCAGAAGACTGCCCCCCCTGCTGGCGGGTAACCCTACAAACTACTCCAAGGTGGGGATGCTGAGCACGGCCGAGGCCGTATCGTCGGCACTCTTCATTACGGGCCGCAGGGACGCGGCTGCTTCCATACTGGACAAGTTCAGGTGGGGACACACCTTTCTGGAGCTCAACTCGGATATTCTGGAGGAGTATTCGGAGGCCCGCAACTCCGCAGACATACTGCGCATATCGGAATCGTACGGGCTGTCGGCCACCCCCTCCGCCGCGGCGAACGTAGCCCCTCCGCGCTAACCGGAGACCACATACCCAAAACCCCCTGACGCAGCCGGACTATTCCAGCGGTATTATGCCCACGGTTACCAGATACTCCATTCCCCGGATGAACTCTCCGTCAGATATCAGGCCGTCGGCCCACCATCCGGCCGTGGTCCGGATCCAGTCGGGTATGGCGGTGGTGTCCTGGCCGGGGACCGTGACCGCGTCTATGACTATGATCCCCTCCTGCGCCAGGTACCGCATGCCGGCCACAAAGTCGGCATCAGGTATCAGGCCGTCGGCCCACCATCCGGCCGTGGTCCGGATCCAGTCTGGTATGGCGGCAGGCTGCGGCTCCGCCTGATCCGGCATGGGCTCCGGATCCGGCTCGGCGGGCGCCAGCACGAAAAAGTCCGCCGAATGCGAAGCCGGGCGCAGCACCGTCTCGGAGAGCGCAAAGACCTTGACTGTGGCCGCGCCGCCCGCCAATGCGGCGGTGTCCACGCTTATCACAGTATCACCGGGGTTCGCGTCGACCTCTCCGGATACGGCCACACCGTCTGCGTCGTTCACGAAATACTTGACGGTATCGGCGTCCCAGACCAATACCGACACGTCCAAGACCTGGCCGCGGGTCACGGTGGCCGGCACGCTGATGCCGTCTATCTGGGGTGTGTTCACCGACTCGAATCCAGACCACTTATCGGCGGCAAACGGGTATGACTCATCGGCAAACTCCCGCACGGTTATGATGCGCGATTCCGGCGAGTATCCCTCCATCATGTACGGGCCGTTGCTGATCACGGCGTGTCCGTACTGGTCGATCCACGATATGGCCGCTTCGTAGCGCTCGCCGGCATCACCGGCCATCGCTGAGAGCGCCGCAGGCACCTGGCCGCTCTCGGCGAATTCGGCCAGATACTCGCGCAGTATGGCCGTGTCCTCGGGCAGCAGGACGGAGAGCCAGCTTACCTCCTTGGCGGTGGCCGCCGACCGGGAGAACGCCGTCTTTCCGTCCAGCACCGCCTGCTCCATGGCATAGTACACCTCCCAAGGCATCGATGCGCCCACGCCCGCCCACATGGCTATCTCGCCGTCATCAAAGTGCCAATAGTCCACATACGCCACCAGCGTGTCGGGACCCGTGATTTGGAACCCCTTGAGCGTCTCCACCGACTGGGCAGCTCGCGGCGAAAAGTCGGGATCAAATGTGCGATCGTTCTCGCCTGACTGCGTCCCCCATTCGGTGGAAAAGTACACCCCGTACATCACATCGGCCATGGTATACGGGATGCCGTGGTGCCAGTTGCCCATATCATACCGGAACGTCACGGCGCTGACCGCCTCGGCACCGTCACCCACCTCGCTCCAAGACTGCGTCCCCACATCCCACAGTACCGCATCGGGGGGCACCTCCAGCGTGCCGCCGGGCCCGGCGGTGCGCACCTCCCAATTGGCAAGCACCGGCAGGGCCGAACCCGAGTACGGGTGGAGGAATATGGCCGGGTCGTACAGCGTGTACCAGATGTGGTTGCTGTACAGGTCGCTGAGACCCGCCACCGGGTTCCAAGCCCCCTGGTACACCTGCTTTACGCCTACGTCTAGCGTGGTGTCCCCTGCCTGCCGCGCGTTTATCACGGTGAAGCGGCTGGGAAGCCCCGCCCCGAAGTCGTTTACGACACCCTCCACGCTCTCGTTGGCGACATACTGTATTGTCCGGCCGGCCAGAAACACCCGGACGCTCTCCTCGATGCCGATGGTCAGGGCATCCCGTATGAGTCCGGTCCTCTCCTCGGCGGAGGTAAAGTTGCCCGTATATATGGACTGGGTCAGCGCATCCAGGCGCGGGTTCTCGTAGTTCCAGAACGACGGGTCATTGAACCCGGGCATGTTGGAGAACCAAGGCGAGTACATCTGCGCCAGTCCAGCCGAGTCGTACCGGACGAAGCCGCTCCGTCCCCACCCCTCCGTGTACAGATGCCACTGCTGCTCGGCCGGATCCGAGCCATACACGACCACGAATGCCTTGTTCAGATCCCCGAACTCCCTGTTCACCACGAACCCTGCCTCCTCCAGCTCCAGCGAGAGCGTCTCCCCGATGGACTTTCTGGTGGGGTCGTCGCTGCGTATCACAAAGGTCAGCTCAATTGGACTCCCGTCCATTATCCATACGCCGTCCTGAAGCACGGCGCCGGCACCCTCCATGGCCTCAGATATCATCCGGTTGGCCAGCGCGGGGTTGTACTGGAAGTTGTACGACTCCAAGTCACCTATGAGCGAGATGTATTCGGGGTCGAACGGTCCGTAGTAGGCGTTCATGGGCACACCATACCCGCCCATCAGTTCATTCACTATGAGGTTGCGGTCCAGCAGGTAGTTGACAGCAAACCGCACATCGCGCAGGGAGAATGGGTTGAAGGGATCCGCCTCGGCGGGGTTCATAAGTATGCTGTACGAGTTCCCGTTGGACTCGTAGATGTTCAGGCCCGCCCGGTCCTCGGCGGTGGCTAGCCTCTCGGAGGGGATACTCCAAAAGTACATGTCTATGTTGCCTTTGCGCACCTCTTCCAAGGCCGTGTTCTCGTCCAAGTACTGTATGAAGCGGACTTCATCGAAGCCGGTCTCTGCGTACGCGGTACCCGCCGCCAGCGATGCCAGCAGTACGGCAAGGGCCACATAAGCCTTCACGGGGTGGCATAGCATGGCGTAGTTATAAGAATTGTGCGGGCAGGTTCCTCCTGCAAAGATGGGTGATTGGTAGGGGGATATGTCTCTACGATCTTAAACAATCTGTCGGATCGGGACAGGCATGGGACGCAAGAAGCCCCGCAAACCCCGGAATGGCAGGACCTCGGAGCAGTGCATAACGCGCCGTGGGCTCCGCATCTACCAGAAGGGCGACCAGATCAAGACCCTGACCGGGCACCGCTGGGACGTGGCATCCCAGAGTGAGGAGGGCGTATGGTACAGGGTCTCGTTTGCGGGAGACGGTCCCACGTGCGAGTGCGCCTACCACACCACCGGAAAGGGGTGCAGGTGCAAGCACATAGCTGCGGTCGAGCACACGCTGCTCATATCGTCGGAGGCCACATTCGGCAAGAAGGTTGACGTCGAAGAGAAGGAGCTGTGCTGCCCAAGGTGCAAGAAGAAGAGGTATGTCCGTAACGGATGGCACCGGGGCAAGCACGAGAAGAGGCAGAGGTACAGGTGCTCCATATGCGGACGGCGGTTCCGGGACAACCTGGGTTTTGAGCGCCGCCAGGTGCCGCGCCTGTACATCACGCTGGCCTTGATGCTGTCGGGGATGGGGACATCGGCGGCCAACATCCAGACGACGCTCGGGCACCTGGGAGTCGGGGTGCATGTGGACACCATAACCAGGATCCTGGAGCACTACTCCGAGGCGGTGCAGAAGTATACGGAGACCCTCAAGCCCCCGTGCGTGGGGGACAAGTGGGGCTGCGACGAGAAGTACCAAAAGGTCGGCGGCAGGGAGTCGTATATCGTCGCCATCATGGATCTTGCCACCCGGTTCATACTGGCGTGGGACACTACGCATACCAAGGAAAAGTACGACGCCGTCCCCCTGCTGCGGAGGGCCCGGGAAGTGGCGGGAAAGATCCCCCGGCTGTTCATTACAGACGGCCTGGAACGGTACCACATCGCCTTCAAGAGGGTGTTCCGCACGCTGAAGGGTCTCAGATCCATACACATACGCGACATCCACATACGGAACCTCCTATGCAATACCAACAAACAGGAGCGGCTCAACGGCGAGCTGGCGGGCCACTTCAAATATGCCCGCGGCATAAACAAGGAGGAGTCGCTGATATTCCGCATGGCGATACTGCACCACAACTACATCAAGCCGCATGCCGGCATAGGCGGCAGGACGCCCGCTGAGGCAGCCGGCATAGACGTACGGGGGGCCGACAGGTGGCGGACGCTCATCCAGAACGCCGCATCCGCCACATAACCGCCCAAAATACCCCCATCTCCCTACCGTTCCATGCAGTTCCATTCCATGATGCCACATTTTGTCCCCGCGCCATACCATTTGGGCGGGACTTTGCCAAAAACCGCCCCAAAATATCACCGCGCAGCCCGCGCATCCCGAGTTTGGGGATGGCTGCGGCCTGGATCTGGATAAATTAGATCAATCACCCATTCTTGCAAGGGGAACCTGCGGGCAGAGCAGCGTTTCATAATTCGCGACCTAACACGACCTGAGCAGCCCGGCCGCCATGCGGATCCCGAACCGCGCGGGGAGGAGCGCCGTCCACTCCCACCGCCGGCTCTGCGCCGCGGTCCCCCAGCGGCACGCACAGCCAACTTGGCCGGCGGGCCATGACGGCTGAAAAAAGATCAGTGTTGGGATCACAACTGTTTACCAGCACGGAAGAAGGAATCCTTGGGCTTTTCGTCGTATGTGATGATGGTCTGCGTGTCACGGACATTGAGGTGCTCGACTGCGGCGGCAGTGATGGCCTCGGCGAATGCTCGTTTTTGCTCCGAGGTGTGGCCAACCCTCATTGACACTGTTATGGTAGGCATTGCGTATGGTTGGGATTAGCCCGATATATTTGCGGCGGTTGGTGGCTATGTCTAGAATCAGGCGCACCGGTGCGTGACGGTAGTCAGCGCCACTCGTCCCCGGATCCAGTCCATACGCGGGTCCGCCCCTTGGGGATGACGGGATCCCCATTCCTGCCCGGGCGGTCGCGCGGGGCATCGGCATCTTGGCCGCGCGGCGTCATCACATACGAGGATCGGGGGCAGGTTCTTCCCGCAGGAATTGGCAGCCTAGCCACGCCAGAGTATGCGGGTGTATGCGGCGTGTTATACCATTGAAACCCCAACTGCGCCGTCCATTGGATATTATAGGTGTTTGACGGCGCCATGCCTCGCCCCCGGGCCACCATCCGCTCCAGAAGGAACTCCAAAAAATAAGGTTTTTAAAGAAATTCTGCCCCACGCTCCGCATGAGCAGCAAGAAGAAGGGCGCTCCTCTTCCGGCATCCAGCGGAGGCCTGATGAGGTTCTTCGAGGACGATACCAAGGGCTTCCGGGTAGATCCCCGTATAGTGGTCTTCATCCCGGTGGGCCTGATTACGATTTCGTGGATGATTGATATCTTTCTGGCTCGCTGACCGGGCATGCAGACCTCCACGGACGACGTATCCAGGCTGCAGGGCCGCTACTCGCTGACTCTGCTGACCCCGTCCTCCCGGTACTTTTCGCTGTGCCTCTCGATGGGTATGGTGGTAGCAGTAGCGACCGTCGCCACGTGGTGGTATCTGGACGCGGGATACTGGCATGTTGCCGCCGCGGCCGCCGCCCTGGCACTGACCCAGATTCTGGATTCGCTGTACATACGGAACCGGGAGTACTCCAAGTCGCTGCACTCCTCTGCGTTCGGGTGCTGCCTGTGGATGCTGGCCCTGCTTATGGGGATTGCCGTCTCCACCATTACCGCGTCGGAGCCATCCCCATTCTTCGTGGCACTGGGGCTGTTCCTGTTTGCCAGCTTCCGCATAGGGATATACACCACGGTTCTGGGGTGCGGCATAGGCCGGGCCTGGGCAATATGCTTCGTGCAGCCGGCGGCCGTCTTCGCTGCGATGGTTCCCGCCGAGATGTGGGGCACTCTGCTGCTGGATCCGACCGCCTTGGGGTACGGCGCCGTGTATCTGGGGTGCGCCACCGCCTGGTCCGTCCTGACCGACCGCTCCGGCAGGCCGGCCCTGAAGAGTACCCACGTCCTGGTGCAGGCATACATCGATTCGCAGGGGGGCCGGCAGCATGTCATAGAATCCATAATGGAGGGGAACTCCTCAGAGTCTGAGGTCCGCACCACGCTGGTTAGGTTCGGAGGGCCGGACGGTTTCTGCGTGGTGCTGCCCGAGGTCCACCCGGGCCCGTACCACCCCGTCGGGGGCAGCAACATACCCTACCTCATATTTGAGAAGCTGGGATCACGGGCCATGGTGATGCACAGCATATCGGACCATGCCCTGAACATACCGTCCCAGGGCCAAGTGGACAGATACCTCAAGAGCCTTGAGAAGACCGCCATACGTGAGACCGGCACCACGTGCACCGAGCCCAGGGTAGTCATCAAAGGCAGGTCCCGGGTGACAGGCATATCATTCGGTCGGAACGCCCTGCTCTTCATGTCGCTGTCGCCGTACGGAATGGAGGACCTGCCCAGCTCCATCAAGGCCGAGATAGACGGGCACGCCCGGCGGGCCGGCCTGGTGCGGGTGATGCTGGTGGATTGCCACAACGCCATGGGCCCCGAGATCTCCGAGGACGACTACTCGGACATGCTGCAGGCCTCCAGAGAGTGCTTGGACGCCGTGGCGGCCGCCAGCCAGCACCCCATGGAGGCCGGCTACGCCAACTCCGGTGGCATGGACATCCACTCCGAAGACATGGGCATGGGCGGCCTTGGGATGCTGTGCCTGAGAATGAACGGCAGCAGGTACTACATAGGCTGGGCCGACGCCAACAACATGCAGAACGGCACGCGGGAGAAGGTGGTCGCCGAGTTCACCAAGACCGGCCGCACCCTCCTGGACATATGCACCTCCGATACGCACTATACCCCCGTCAAGGCCAAGAACCGCAACGGCTACTACCAGCTGGGGCTAATGTCCGGTGACCGGAGGCTCTCCGGATGGTTCCTGGACCTGGCCCGGGAGGCCGACGGGCGGGTGTCGGCATCAAAGTTCGACATATCAGAGACTGACACGAGCCTGCTGCTCATGGGCTCGAAAATATTCGAGCACTACTCCCGGGCGATGGACCGCTCCATGAACCTGGTGAAGATATTCATGATCGGGTGTTCGGCCCTCTTCCTCTCCACCCTTCTGGTGTGACGGCCAGCCCCTCCACATTCCCGAATATCTCGGCCGCAAAGGATCTGAGCCTGCGAATGGGGACCACCGGCACCCGGCCGGCCGACGGGGGGCCCTCCAGCAGCGTGACTACAACCGGCACCGACGCCATCCCGTACAGGCGTGACCACCGCCGGGCCCGGGCCTCCTGCCGGGCGGCCGCCCCGGAGACCGAGGTGCTGCGCCTCCAGTGCTTGCAGTCAGCCAGTATCGCGACGTCCAGCCTGATGCCCACCACGTCTATCTCCATGCGGGGGCCCGTCATGATGTGGTTGAACGCGACCTCGTATCCCTCGCTCTCCAGTATGCGGCCGGCTAGCCCCTCAAAGTCCCGCCAGTGCAGGTGCGGCGCCACGGTTCCAACGTCCAACCCCGCCTCCAGCAGCTTGATTCCGGCCTCCAGCCGCTCGCCGGGCTCATACAGGTAGGTGCCGTCCGGCCTGGAGCCGATTCCCATGTCGAGCCACCACTCCATGGCCCGGGCGGCCCGTTCGGCGTCCATCCCAGCGGCGGCGGCAAAGCCCTCTGGCGTCGCCTCGCCGGGGACGATCCCGGCCAAGCTGGGCGGTATGTCCGGATGCACGCCCGGGGGGGCGGCGTCGGGGTATTTTTGGATGCGCCACCGGGAGTGTCGTGGCGGCGCGTGGTGACCGGCCGGAGGGCATGGGAGGGGCCGGCACAACGATGGCGCATACGACGGATGCCGACCTGCCCGGCGGGCTGTCCGGGGCGACCGTCTCCGGAAATGGGCCGTGCAGGTACCCGGCCGCCGCCCCCTGGTGTCCCCTCGGATGCGCCCAGGCGACGTGATTTTCGTATATCGCAACGGGAACCTGCCTGTGTAGTCCCAAAAGTCGTTCACCCCTATATCCAGCACGACCCCTCCATGCGTCTTTGGATGATTTCTAGATTTCGATTAGATGTGGAGCGTGTCTCTTCTTGTATTATGCGGTGTCGCCATCCAGTATGGTCCCGTGAGGACTTTGTGGTATGATGTGGAGTGTGTCTCTTCCCGCACTATGCGGCGCCGTACTCCTCGCCTGTCTTGGGATCTATTACCTCTTCAATGTCAGGGGGCATCTTCCGCCTGAATGCCTGTGCAGGAGTCTCCAGTTCGTCTATGTTGAGGGCCTCGTGCTCCCTGTCGTAGTTATACCATTTGATGAATCTGGCAACCGGATCCGACTCGATTATCCCTCCGCCTATGGGACATCCCGTACCCGGGGGGCCTGCCACGTCGTTGAACGTGTGGAGTTTGCGCTGTAGTTCGCCGTGCACCCTCTCAAGCTTGCCGTTGGTCTGGGGATGGCGTACGCCTGCCAGTATCTGCTTTATGCCAAGTTCCACCAGCTTCTTTTCGTATTCGGACTCTCCTCTCTTCCTGGCCTCTGCCTCGTTGGCGTAGAACTGGGAACCATGATCCGTCATTACCGAGGCAGGTTTGCCGTGGCGTTTGATGGCATCCTCCAGTACGGCTATGGCATTCGCGGTCGTTGCCTCCTTGGAAGCGAGTATATTTGGTTCTGCCTGACGGCGCACGGCAGGTGGACCCCTTGGCGTTAATGGGCTTTGAGCCCTTCTCCTTGAATGGGGCTATCTCAAGCTGCGGCTTCAATGGGCTTCGAGCCCTCATAGGTGATTGCAGTTTTGCTACCTGCCAACCATGGAAAAAGGAGGTGAAAGGAAAATAGAAAGTCAAAAGACATGCCTAGGAATCGACGTAAGCAAGCAAACCTGTGAATTCGCCGTCATGAATATGGACGGCGCCGTTCTGGAGAGCGGCAAGTACCCAAACACCCGCGCCCATGCGGCCAAATTCGCAGACAACATGCTGGCCACATACGGCAGCTGCCGGGCCATCTGCGAGTCCACCGCCAGGATGTGGATCAAGACGTACGAGACGCTCGCCGGGCGCGGCATATCCATCGTGGTGGCAAACCCGCTCCGGCTCGGGCTCCGCAAGTCGGGCGCCAAGACGGATCCGAAGGATGCCGCAAGGCTGGCCAACAAGCTCCGCATGAACGACCTGGAGGATGCGATATGCCACGTATACGACGAGGACACCATGAGAATCATAGATCTGCTGCGCCAGATAACCCTGCTGAAGCAGGAGCGGACCCGATACCTGAACCGGGAGCACGGCCTGTGCGAAAAATACGACTACCCCGTGAAGACCGGAAGCGACACGTCAGGCGAGAGGCACCAGTCGTACCTGGACTCCCTGAAGCTGCGCCCCGGAGACATGGTGCTGATGGAGCAGTACGTCTCAAGCGTAAGGCACATCAACTCCCAGCTGGAAACGCTGCAGGGACTGGTGCGTCAGGATGCGGCCAAGAGCAAGGACGCCCTGCTCATCATGAGTATGACCGGATTTGACGCGTACAGCGCACTGCTGCTGGCCGCCTCAATCGACGGCATAGGACGATTCAAGGGCCCCAAGCACCTGGTCTCTTTTCTGGGACTGTGCCCCACCACATATCAGTCCGGCCAGCGCGTCACGCACGGCCGCATGAAGAAGGACAGGAACGGCATACTCACGCACATCATGATGAATGCGGCGATGGTCGCCAAGCAGCATGACGAACACATCGCGGCCATATACGAGAGGTATGCCAAACGGCACCCGCCCCTCATAGCCCGCAGCCACGTCGCAAACATAATGGCCACATACATCTACTTCATGCTGAAGAACAGCGAACCCTACAGGCATGCCAATGACAGACTATACCAGTCAAAGCTGGACAGGCTGAAAACGTCCTAGCGCACCTCGGCGCCCATCCCTTCCCCAATTATTGGGAGAGTGTCAAGATGCGCGGACACGTCAGCCACAATCGGATTCCATTTGAATCCTTCCCGGCCGCGTCTTTCTGCCGGCTGCATTGGAAACGGAACGCATGGCGATCCTAAATATTGGACGCCGAGTCTTGTGGGGGAGGCTGCGCACCACATTCCGCCGCAGGCCGGTCCGGGGGCCGGATTTCGGGGTCCGGATGGCGGCCGATCAGACCATGAGAAGCGGCAAAGACGCCGCAACTGGGAAGTTAGCGAGGGGTGAGAACCCTTGGGAAAAACGGGTGGTGGTTGGGAAAAGAGGGTGGTAGAGTGAATGGTTCGTAAGCTGGTTGTCAAATCTGTGAGACAACCCATACTGATATACGCCCGCCCCCGCCCTTCACCATGCTAGACATACCCTCCGGCGTCCACCAAAATCCCCTGCAGTCCCCCGCCGCCCCCGACACCGACACCATGCTAGACATACCCTCCGGCGTCCACCAAAATCCCCTGCAGTCCCCCGCCGCCCCCGACACCGACACCATCACGGAGGCATACGCACACTTGGTGGTGGCCATGTACCAGTCGGGCATGGGGTATGCGGACCTCCCCGAACAGGTACACCGCGCCCACGGCATACTACGGCGGGAACTCACCCGGCTGGACGCCCTCCCCACATGCGACCCGTTCACACTGGTTCCGGTCCGACCCATACGGTATGAACCACTGCCGGGCGTCCCCACCGAGTAATTCGGAACTGGGGCTGGTAAGTTATAAGGTGATGGGGAATGGTGTTGAGTTGGGGGGAGGGGGTAGGTATTAGTGGAGATAGAATCTAATCTTTTTCGTTGGCATCACCAGAGTCAATAGATGCAAGGAATGATACTTTTCCTTCCTAGCTTATCGTGTAATGTGGTTCGGTTCCGTGTCTCTCTGATATAGTGCCGTCCTTCACCAATTCGGCCAACTCCTTCTGCAATGGCCAACTACCAACCTCTAGCATTACTGCCTTCCCCAAACCATCATTAATTTCACGTGGTGTGAACGCGTGGGTGTGGTGTTCCTCTAGGAAAGCAACAATGGCGGGTTTGTAAGATCCGAGCTGTTTTTTGGGGAGTGCGTTAAAAACGACTTTACTTATCACGCTCCCCTTTACATGTTGGAGGCTATAAAAGGTATGCGTAGTGCCGGTCAGAGATGACCGATCACCCTGCACGCCGGTAAAGACAGTTTGAATCGGAAGGTTTAGATCCGCCCCTTCCCCCGCACCCCCATGGCAGACTTCGCCGATGGAGAACGGCAAGAGTCGATACCCAAGGGCAAGAAGTTCATGCCACGCGTGAGCACCGGGCAGCTCTACAATGCGTTCAAGGCCGAGCGGGTCGGAAAATCCAAGTCCATTCTGGAGGCATGCGTCCTGCGGAGGGGTTCGATGGGCATACGGGCCATAGCGAAACGGATACGGGTGTCCTATTCGACCGTGCGCGGCTGGCTCGAGCGCATGAAGGACGGCGATCTGAAAAGGCGGTTTGACAAGAGGCACCCCGGCCAAAAGCGGCAGCTGGACGAACATATGGTGCATGCCATAAGACGCTGGCTGGGCGACCCCCCAAACCTTCACGGGTTCCGGGCGGGGGCGTGGAGCCTGGACATGCTGGTACAGTCGATACGGTGGAGGTTCGGCACCACCTACAGGGAGCGCACGATGAGGCGTATACTCAACGCCCTGGGCTACTCGTACCGCAAGTTCAGGCCGATACCGGAAAAGTCGGCCACCCCAGAAGCGCAGAAGGAGTTCATGGACTCGACCAACAGGCTGGTGGTGGACCGGATGGGGCGGGGCTATGCCATACTGTGCGGGGACGCGTCGGCGTGCCAGAAGTGGTCCAGCGGCGGGTATGCGTGGCGTGCAAGGGGCGGGTACGATACCGTGGACGTGTCGTTCTCAACGGCGACGGTCAAGATGTTTGGGGCCCTGGGCAGGAAAGGCCACCACATACGGGTGGTCGACGCCCTGAACTCGGACACCTTCATAGATTTTTTGAAGATGCTGCAAGAGACATACCCCAAGTTTGTCTATGTGCTGGACAATGCCTCCTGCCACCGCTCCGAGAAGGTCAACAGGTTCATCGAGTCGACCGGCGGAGACATAGTGCTTGTCTTCCTGCCGCCGTACACGCCCCAGCTCAACCCCATCGAGGTTCAGTGGCGGGAGCTCAAGCGCCTGCTGGCGGGCCAGTGCTTCCACTCCCTTGAGGACCTCAGAGACGCAATCGAGGCCATAGTGGACAGGGAGATGAAACCCGTCAAGATCATGGCATACCTAACCGATCAGTACAACATACCATAGCATCACTCCTAAGCGGGCATGTGCGGTGCCCCATGTGCCGCCGCCGGATTGGCCCGCCGTACTCTGACACGGGGAAATTTCCCATGCCATATACTGCGCGGCACCCGGACGCAGGATCCAGAAGCAAACCAACCCAGATCTTCGACCGAGTCGGAACACGCCCCCAGCCACATGGGATTTAGATCAATTTTGGTCGAACTACTCTGTCCGGCACTATGCGTTTAGGTGGAACTGGTAACTTGTTGTGAGATGGCCGAGGGTGGTAAGTCTGTGAGATGGTGGTAAGCGTGTGAGGTGGGTGGAAGATGTGTGGGGTGTCAAAAGCGGGACATGGAACTGCCCTAACATCTGCACCCAAACAAATCCAACCACTCGCGGACACCCTCCACTCCATTGGTATAGAGCCATGATCCGCCAAACACGAAACCAAAGACACCAGTCAAAAAGACCAACGGTATAACGCAACTGGAAAGTTAGTGGGGGATGAGATCTTCTGGAAAGTTGGGGGGATGGGTGGAAAGTTGGGGGGATGGCGGGCTGGCCCAGACTGTTAAGCATGGGACCTGATGTTAAGCGGGAGGGACCTACATTCCGGTCCGGGTCCAGAGTCCTAGGAGATGTTACAGACACCCCTATAGGTAACTGTTCAAAGTCTGTGTGATGGGGAACGGTGTTCATTCCGTGTGATGGCGTTCAATCTGTGTGATAAAAAGCGGTCAGGCCGCCGGACCTGGCTGTGACTCTCGCATTACGCAGGCGACACGCAGTCGGTGGTCCTGATGAACTCGGCGGAGAACAGCCCGGCGGAACCGTCGTCCCCCACGACGTTCCCGGCATGGTCCCTGCATGTCGCCGCCATCTGGTATCCGCTGCTGTACGGGTCGGCATACAGCCACAGGATAAGCTGGTTCCCGGTCTCGGAATTGACCACGCCGACCTCCACCATCACGTTGTGCGGAGTGGCGTCCACCAACTCCACCGCGTCAGGATAGCGCTCATACATGGCCGCGTAGGCTCCCTCCCCGCGCAGGCTCTCCACAATCTCGAACGGATACTGGAACATCGACTCGTCCTGGAGTTGCGGGACGGGCACCATCGAGGACACGGCCGCCACTATTAGGACGGCCGATGCCGCGATCACCGACACGTATGCAGCGTTTCGGAGTGTGTTTGGCATGATATGGTATGGTCTGCTGGCAATTTATACCCTAGGCGCTCCCCCACTCCTGCCACGGAACAGTATCCTGCGCCCGTACTTTCTGACGACCGCGACCACGCACACCACCATGACGGCATACGCGGGAAAGAACGACCAGCCCACCACATGTGAGCACGGGTCCGGCGGGGTCTGCATGCCCGTCACGAACTGCCCCATGTGCATGGCCGCCACCATGAGGGGAACCGTGGACGGGGTCTGCAGGAGCCACGTCCTTATGCCGTCGCACACCGAGCCATACCCCAGATAGAACGCCAGCGTCATGACGCCAAGCGACAGTGCCAGAACAAGCGCCCACTTCATGGCCACACATACTACCACTTCGCGCCATATAGAGCTAGGCGCGGGCGGGCGCCGCCTCCCCTTGGCCGTCCAAAAAATAAATGGAAGTGTTGCGTACTGCTGTTACCATGAGAAGGGATTCTTTGGTATGCGACGTACAGTCTCTTCTATCTTGCAGTCCTTCACCATCCCCTCTAGTGTCTCATACTTGCGGCAGGTGGTGCGCCTACGGACTATGCGGGTGCCGGTCTCCCTTCTCATGGGTTTCTTGTATCCCATACTAGTCTTATACATGATAGTATATATAAATGATCTACAAATAGGTTATATTATGCCGTAGGCTTCCGGTATGTGCGGGTCCAAGAAATTAGAAGTACGGCCCTAGGTGGTCCGCTCGGCCCTGACCTCGATAACCAACTCGCCGTTTTTTGGTATGATCTTCCAGGCCAGCCTAGAACCCGCCTCAAGCTCAAACTGCTTGGCGATGCCCCTAGGCACTGTGGTGCGGAGCGACTTTGTTGCGTTCGCCCACACCAGTTTGGTAGTCTCGCCCATGCAATCTTTTCACAGGCGTAGCATATAATGTTATCTAATCTGTTTCTAGTAAACCCTTTATACCCCTATACCATAACCTATTTTATGAAACAGAACCGAAAACAAGTGGTGAAAGTAGTAGGCCCCACCCGTCAGGACCGGGGTCGCCGCATATTCGAGCACGGCGGGCAGATTCGCCGCATAGACGACATTGAATATGAGGTCCGTTCCCAGACGTGGCCGGACCGCGCCTACGCCGTATTCCATACCGAACATGGCTGGATATGCTCATGCCCCGACCACCTAGAGGCCGGCCACCAGTGTAAGCACATCCACGCTGTCGAAATATCCATACGGATGAGGGAGGCCGCCCAACAGTCCACCACCATACGCCAGATTGACCTAACCCGGTGCAAGTTCTGCGACGGGGAGATAATCAAGTACGGAATGCGCCGCCTCAAGCGAGGCAACGTCCAGATGTACAAGTGCAAGGAGTGTCACAGAAAGTTCAGCCACAACCTGGGCTTTGAGCGGAAGCGCGCCACCCCCGAACAGATTACAACAGCGGTGGACCTGTTGTTCTCCGGCCTGTCCAGCCGCAAGGTCGCGTACCATCTCAAGAAGGCTGGAGTAAAGGTCAGCTACAAGACCGTGCAGAATTGGGCCGCCGAGTATGCTGGAGTCATGGAACGTTTGGTCGATACCATCATGCCGCAGGTCGGGGAACAATGGCGCACCGACGAGATCTACATGAGCATACGCGGGGAGCAAAAGTACCTATTTGCCATGCTGGACACGGAGACGAGATTCTGGATAGCCAAGATGGTCGCCGAGCATAAGGGGAACGATGATGTCGCCCCCATGTTCAAAAAGGCTCGCGAGGTCGCGGGCAAGGTCCCCGAGACACTAGTGTCAGATGCAGCCGCCAACTTCCACCACGCCTGGCGAGACCAGTACGCCCCGCACAACTATACCCACAAGCAGACGGAGCACATCAACCAGATCGCCTTTGACGGCGAGCACCACAACAACCAGATGGAGTCCTTCAACGGCAACACGATACGCCACCGCGAAAAGGTGGTCCGGGGCCTCAAGCGCGAGGACTCGGCCATACTCACCGGATTACAACTGTACCACAACTTCCTCCGTCCGCACCTCGGACTGGCAGATCCCGCCATGACGCCCGCCGAGGCAGCGGGCATCTTTGTAGAAGGCGACGACAAGTGGCGCACCCTGATACAGGCGGCGGTCAAGGCCGAGATGGCCCGCACTGCCGCCTGACCACTTTTTCATTTGTGATATGTGGGGTGCTTAACCATGCACACCAACTAGCCGATCCGCCGTTGGATGTTTTGGATGTCGGCATACAAGGCATCGAGTAGGGCGGCATATTTTGTAAACTGTTTGTCGATGGATGCGGCCTGTTCTGCCTGCCGTTCAATTATCGTGTTGGCGAGCAACTTCAGAGCCCTAACATCTGTCTCGATTTTCTTGAGCCGGTCCGTGTGCTCCTTCAACACGGCATCCTGTTTGTTAAGTGTCTCTATGATCTGCCTTCCCACCTCTTCCAACAATGGTGCCATATACTTATTGGCATGCTGTCCCACTTAAAAACTTTCCACCTATCTGCGGCTGTTAACTTGTTATGTGATGAGATCTGGTGTTAAGTTTGTGTGATGGATAGTGTGGGTTCACCGCGTTACGTCCCAGTAACCGTTCAACGAAGGCTGTCCACGTCGGAGATGCGAGTAGGCTCATTGAACATTATGGCAAGTCTGACCGTTAACTCGTCCTTGTCAGTCAGGGCAGTTGATATAATGTCGTTTGCACGCTCATTGAGAACGCTCTCCACTTCACGTATGGACTTGCCCAATTCCGGGACTGTCTTTGTTATTGCGTCGCGGGCGTCTATGGCTTTGCGCTTTACCTCGTTGGGGTGTCCGGCAGTGTCAAGTGTGGCCACCAAGCCATCTAGTATATTGCTCACACCATCTATACCCTCCTTGATCTCTCTGATCTTGCTCTGTGTGGTATGGCCCACTTGTCCGCTCATGGCATCCACGCAACACCGGAACAACTCTATACGCCCAATGTGATATTTGAGGAATCTCTTCTGTCCCTCCACCATCAGACCAATGCGGTTCTTTACATCCTTTACCGAGTGGCTGGAAGAACGATGGCCCGGTTTGATTGTGGCCAAGCCAAGCAGGTCGTTGGCACCCTGCAACATGTCCATCATGGCCATCCCCGCCTCGGCATTGCTAGCACTAATATCCTTGTGCAGTCCCAGCTTGAACAACCGGTTTAGGTTTTCATCACCATCGTGACATTCCCGCATACACGTAACTCTCATCCGACCTATAAAAACATGACTGGAAAGTGGGACTGTAACAACTCTGTGATGGGGTGGGGGGCCCACCACCCCACTTTTCCCAACCGCCACCCCCTTTTCCCAAGGGTTCTCACCCCTCGCTAACTTCCCAGTTGCAAGACGCCGTAATATTTAAATCAGGAACTATGATACGGCTATCGGTGGGTAGCAAAACACGAGATAACCCGTCCACGTACGGGCGACAAATACATAGGTGAACACCCCCCACCCGGTCACGAACCGGGAGGCATCGTCCTCATAGCACAGAAACCACCTGCCGTCATTAAGCTGCTTGTAGTCGGTATGCCACAGCGAGTTGGAGTGCACCCGTTCGTAGCGAATCCACTTGCGGCGCTTCTTCTTGCCCGACTCTTCGGAGGCCAGACTGTTGTCCATCAATATTTCATGTATAGTATTATGCGGTATATGTATGCCGGTCTCTTTCTCTATACGCGCCTCCATGTTTCGGGCCCCCCGGCGCTGACCGTCGTTGACTGCAAGCACGGCCGAATGCTCCCGACGCCCCGGCAAACCGTTCACGTGCCGGCCCATGGGCAGCGGGTACGTTATGTTTGAGGAGTCCTTGTACCTGGCCCACAGTTTTTGGACCCAGCGTATCGAGACGCCGGCCGTCTCGGCGATCTGCTTGTTGCGGCGGCCCTTGCGCTTCTCCCGTATTATCCACTTCACCACCGACTCGTCCAGTTTTGACATCGCCCGTACTCTACGACTGCCGATATAACGCCATGATTTGGAACTCTTGCGGCGGCCCCGCCTGCGCGTGCGGACTTTGGCAGGATCGACCCCCCCGCCTTCATTTCCACTCCGCGGCGGCCCTACACCCGTTGACACGCATGCACCTGCTGACTGGTCTACAATCGTAGTTTTACTATCATATTTTTCGTCGTGGGGTGAACTACATACGGGACTAGGCAACGGGAACCTGCCACCGCAATTCCAAAATAGGCGCAACATTCCCCACCGACCCAATGGCAACAAAGAAGCACACCGTGGTGGGTGTCGAGGTGCTGCGCCAGAACGGCATGGATGTGGACGAGCTCGTAAAGACGCTGGTCTACAACGCCTCGGTGGAGTTTGTGGCATACTACTACTTTACGAACCTGAGGGCCTTCTGCACCGGAATGGATGGAGAGGGCGTAAAGGGAGTCATAGAGGACGCCAGGCTGGAGGATCTGAGCCACTTTGAGTCGTGCATAGACCGGATATACCAGCTTGGCGGCGAGTTCCCCCGGGACGTAGCCGGCTTTTGCAAGCAGGCCGGAGCCGACTTCCTGCAGTCCGACAAGAAGACCACCCTCAAGCAGATACTGGAAAAGTGCCTCAAGGCCGAGCAGGGGGCCATAGTCAACTGGAACAAGGTCTGCCGTATGACGCACGGCAAGGACCCCATGACGTACGAGCTGGCATCCCACATACTGGCCGAGGAGATTGAGCACGAGTCGTGGTTTCTGGAGCTGCTGGACGGCAGGCCGTCGGGCCACATGCGCCGCAGATACTCCGGAGAGAGGCCGCACACCTCCAAGCACTCCCGCTCCATGGACGGCCTCTGATGTCGTTTTTTCTAGCCTAGCGGCGCCTCTCGGGGGCGCGCGCCGCGCCCCGTGGGAGTGGCCGGCCCTGATCAACGCTAAATAACAGGATTGCAAGAGACGGCATGATTCGGCAGATCAACCTAGATCGTTGGCAGACAGAGCACTTGGCGGATCTCCTACACCGGGGATCCGAGGCGGCCCGGCGGGACGGAAGGCCCATCGAGATATACCGCAGGGTCCTGGAGGAGGGCAACGACTGCTACGAGGAGGTGGTCTGCACGCTGGTGCATGGGTATGTGATAGAGCAGATGGTCTCCTCGGGCGGACCCATTCCGCCCAGCTTCACGCACCAGACCGTGTACGGCATAGACGAGTACCCAGGCATCCTGCTGGAGAAGAGCCGGGAGAGGTTCCGGAAGGTGACCGACATGCTGGAGTCCATAGAATAGGAACGCCGCAGTCCACCATACAGCGCACGCCGTGCGGGGCAAGGACGTTGCCGCCCGCCGCCCAACCGGGGTCGCCGGCACGTTTCCGCGTGTCGAACCACACACACGAGCGCATATCACAGCCGGGCAGCCGCTCCCGGGCGGGGATTTACGACACCGCTCCTGCTCATGGTTAATAAATAACACAATGCGGCCACACCTCCGATGAGGCTGCTGGAGTTCCAAGCAAAGGAGATATTCAGGGAGTACGGGATTGCCGTCCCCCCCGGCAGGGCGTCGGATACCATAGAGGACGCCCGGCGCGATGCCCAGACTCTGGGATACCCGTTCATGATAAAGTTCCAAGCTCCCGTGGGCGGCCGGGGGAAGGCCGGCGGCATCCAAAAGTGCTCCAACGCCGACGAGCTGGAGATAAAGTACCCGCAGATACGCAACATGACCATAAAGGGGGAGCGGGCCCGGGCCATCCTGCTGGAGAAGACGGCCGAGATACGGAAGGAGCTGTACCTGTCTCTCTTCCTGAACCGCTCCAAGCGGTGCTATACGGTGATAGCGTCGGCGGAGGGCGGCGTTGAGATAGAGTCGGTGAAGAGCCAGACCATACGCGAGGTGGGTCTGGGTGATGTCCCCGCCGAGGTGGCCGCAGGGGTGGCCGCCGAGCTGGGCCTCCAAGAATCGGCCGCCGAGCAGTTCGCGGACATGCTGGCAAGGCTTTCCAGGCTGGCGGTCGAGAAGGAGGTGGAGCTGGCAGAGATAAACCCGCTGGCCATACTGCGGGACGGCACCCTAGCCGCCCTGGACGGCAAGGTCATCACCGACGACAACGCCAACTTCCGGCACCCAGAGATGTCCAAATACCGCGAGGAGTCCGAGATCGAGGAGCGCGCAGAGAAGAGCGGTTTCTCGCTGGTGGAGCTGGACGGCAACATAGCGGTGGTGGGCAACGGGGCCGGCCTGGTGATGTCCACCCTGGACATGCTCTCGGACAGCGGAGGCAAGCCTGCCTGCTTTCTGGACGTGGGGGGCGGGGCCACCACCGAGTCCGTGTACGAGGCCCTCTCGCTGATAAGCAAGATGCGCGGCGTCACAGGCATACTGGTAAACCTGTACGGCGGAATAGTGAAGACCACCACGGTGGCCTCGGCGTTCCTCAAGGCGTACGAGGACGGGATAATAGACGTCCCGGTCTTCGCTCGGCTGAAGGGGGCCGAGTCAGACCAGGCCAGGATCATGCTGGCCGACTCCCGCACCCGGCTATTCGGCACGGTGGAGGAGGCCATAAGCGCGGCGGTCACGGGGGACGGGCAATGACCGGCATATTGGAGATACTCAGGGGGAGCGAGGGAGACCCCGACTACAACAACAAGGGCGTCATAGTGCAGGGGATAACGGGCGCCTACGGCTCGCTGCACACCCGCAACATGGTGTCGTACGGCACCAACATAGTAGCCGGGGTCACCCCCAACAAGGGCGGCCAGACGTTCGAGGGCATACCGGTTTATGGCACGATGCAGGAGGCCGTCGAGGCCACCGGCGCCGCCATATCAGCGGTCTTCGTCCCGGCCAGATTCTTCAAAGGGGCCGCCTTCGACGCCCTGAACGCCGGAATAAAGCTGCTGGTGGCCATACCCGAGCACGTCCCGGTCCGGGACACCATGGAGGTGATACGGCTGGCCGAGAACAAGGGGGCCATCGTAATAGGCCCCAACACTCCCGGGGTGATAATCCCCCAGGTCACCAAGATCGGGATAATGCCCCCCATGCCATTCAAGGCGGGAAAAGTCGCCGTGATATCCAAGAGCGGTACTCTGCTGTACGAGATATCCGACGCCCTCACCTCGGCGGGCTTTGGGCAGTGCATCACCATAGGCATAGGCGGGGATCCTATCAACGGCACCAGGCTGGTGGACGCATTCGAGATGGTAAAGGACACGCCGGGACTGGAGGGGCTGGTCATAGTGGGCGAGATAGGCGGAGACGCCGAGGAGATGCTGGCCCGGCGCATCATGGACACGGGATTCTCGAGGCCGGCCGTCGCGTACATAGCCGGCAGGGCCGCACCCAAAGAGAAGAGGATGGGCCACGCCGGGGCCATAGTGATGGGAACGTACGGGTCGGCCGAGTCCAAGGTGGGCATGTTCGCCAAGGCCAACATACCCGTCGCCACCCGGCCCGCCGAGGTGCCGGTGCTGCTGGCCGGCAAGATGAAAAAATCCCTTTAAATTAGAGGGGGGTGAAGGGCGGTCGATGCCGGTCACCGACCCCGAGAAGAAGCGCATAGCCACCCAGGCCCGCCTGCACATGAAGATATGCTTCAACTGCGGCTGCCGGAACGACATACTGGCCACGCGCTGCCGCAAGTGCCGCAACGGCTACCTCCGCCTCAAGAACCGCAACTTGGGGGCCAAAAAGTAGCACACCACCGTTCCCGAGGGTGTTCCCAATTCCGACAGGCGCGAAACGGCGTTGCGTCATCATCCCCCAGGCATACAGCACGGGATGGCGCAGGTGATGCATGCAGTACGTGTTCGCGGGGGACCTTGCCATACTGTTCCGCGTTGACAGGTCTTGACCGTGCAGTATGGACTGCGGGATCCGCATGTCGCCCCCAAAATCCAAAGAGTCAAAAAGTCCCCCATACGAGAAGAGTACGGACCGGTCGTCTAGCCTGGTTTGGATGACGCACTCACACTGCGTAAGGAGCAATCCCGCAAAGGTCGTGGGTCCGAATCCCACCCGGTCCACTACAATCAATTCTTTTGGAAGCGGGTACGTTTGGTTCCTCCCAGTCCCGTACGGCGAGCAGACCTCTCAAAATGATGGGTTTTGAGCCCTTCTTTTGGGTGGTGGGTACAAGCTGGCGTTTCTGTAGGCAGCCGGCCCCGGCGTGTCGGTATGCAGCGCCCGGCCACCACGCAAGCGCAGCTAGCGACAACCATAAACCTGTAAAAAAAATACGCGGCAGTGTGGGCCGCACGCCGATGTTTTCGAGTCTAGTGGCCGTGTCCGGAGCTGTCGTCGCCTTCGGTCGCGTGCACCGTAATTGTCATCTCCACGGGTTCGTCATTCCAATGGTACGGGGCGTGGTTGTTGGAGAACAGTCCTACGGTGATGGTGTGCATGCCCGGTTCCAATGACGGAAGTTGCAGCCAATTCCCATAGAGGCGGTTGTACGGTTCCCCGTCTATGCTCACCATAACATATCCTTCACCGTCCACATGATCGCCGTTGATGTTCTCTCCAGATATGACAAAGTCGGTCACGGTCACCTCCAGATTGTAGCCACCCTTGACATCAACGTGGGCAGTTGCCTCAACGGACATCGAAGCCGTTCCGGCCACCAGGGAGGGCGCGGGGTCGTCGACATTGTCGTGCTCGGGCACCACCACCATTGCCACAGCTTCCGCGGGGAAGCCGTTAACATACATGTCGGCGTGCGTGTTTGCGTTGAGAGTCACCCTGATGTGGTGGCTGCCCGGCTCCAGTTCCGGTATGTGGTAGTACGGACCGTACACGCGGCTCTTTACGCCGTCAACGTATATGTGAGCGTGTCCCTCGTCGGGCACGTGTTCTTCGTTTACGTTCTCCGGAGTCCATGTCCAACCCTCGGTCATTATGTGTACGTTGACGCCGCCCTTGGCCTCTACCACGGCATCTATACCGATGGCCAGCGACCCTTCGGCATCCACCATGGCGTGTGAGTGCTCGCCCGCTTCCATGCTGTCACCTGTGTGTTCATGCGTGTGCTCCTCTTCGGATACAACCGTGATTGCGCCCGCTATCCAGGGATAATCCACGAGGTGGAAGCTGAACTCGCCCCCCTCATTGAATATACGGGAGTACGTCTGTCCGGGATTCAGTGTCAGCGGTCCAAAGTCCTCTCCAGTTTGATCGGAGCCGGCGTCCCCGCTTGTGAGGGTGATGGGTCCGCTTCCATCATTGGACCAGATGACCTCGCCGCCAGCATCCAGTACGGCCGCGTCGCCAACATCCAGTCCGGCCGCAGTCATGCTGATGCAGGCACTTGCGCCGGCGCACTCGGCCTCGGTGCCTGGTGTTAAACCTACGATTACCTGTAGGTGATCCGAGTACGACGGTACGGCTGCGACTGCCAGCAGTCCTGCTAGCACGGCAGCCAATGTTATCGCATTTTTCGTATTCATTGGTATTAATGCCACTTAATTATTTATATGAAATTTGGTACAAATATCAAAAAGTGGTACAAACAGCGAATTAATCCGGACAAGGCACTAAAGCCCCTGCAAAATTTTTCCGGCGCACGCAAAGCCGCGCGCCAGCCACCCGAAACGCACCCCCGTTACGCTGGAATGCCATCGTATGCGCGTCCATGAGAATTCCATGTAGTTTTTTGAATATGTACGAGTGTCCACGGCTGCGTAAAAACACACTGTTTGCCACAACAAAACCGGCTTCGACATGCGTCTTTTAGACAGCGCTGGCGTCATAGCATAGGCGCTTTCGGCAGTGGGCCGTCAAGAAACGGGGTGTGGAATACGGTTGGTGGTGAAACGCTATACTCCGACTTTGACGCGTGAACCACACAATTTAAATCGACTGACACGGCATTATACATATGCTGGGAGAGATACTGGAGCGCAAGCCGGCACTTTTCTCGTTGACTGCATGCGCCGTGATAGCCATACTCGCCGTCCCGGTGATAATACCGCACATGCTGCACGGCTACCACATGGCGCACATTACGCTCCACATAGCCGGCCTGACGCTGGCCATCTTCATCACCACCCTGGCCGCATCCTCCCACCGCCGCACAAAAAGCCGGAGAATGATGATTAGCTTTCTGGCGTTCGGCTGCTTTGCAGCTTCCGAGGTGGTGCTGCTGACCGATACCGTGTGGCCGTTCCTGACCAGTATAGGCCTCCTGCCCCTGCAGGAGCTGGGCCACCTGCTGGTCTTTTCCGCGCTGGGACTGCTGGCGCTGGCGGTGTTTCGCAATGACTGAGAGGCAGATCCGCCTAATGCGGGTTATCGGGGACAGCCCGGGAATACGATTCCGGGAGATAATGCGCCGGACGGGCATGAAGAACGGGGTGCTCAGCTACCACCTCCGGGCCTTGGAGAAGGCCGGCAGGATCCGGGTGGTGCGCAGCGCCCGGCAGACGTCTTACTCTACACTAGACATAAGTGAGGGCCAGCTCAGGGTGGCGGGCGCCCTGCAAAAGTCCACCCCTCGCGCCATACTGCTGGCGCTGGCCGCCGAGGACGGCCGCCGGTTCTCCGAGATGGTCGACTGCTGCGGAAAGTCGCCGTCGACCGTATCGCTCTACCTGAAGGGGCTGATCAGAGATGGGCTGGTCTCCGTAAAAAAGTTGGGTTTCGCAAAAAGATACTATATCACCTGCCGCAGCGAGGTGGACAGGCTCGTTGAGTCGTACGTACCGCGTCCCTCCGACAGGCCCATATCCGGATTCGAGGACATCATAAACTCCCTGTAGCGCTACACGTGCCCCATTCCACCCCGGCGCGGCACATGCGCGTCATGAATCAAATAGTAGCATGCTCCAGTACCACACCATGAGACCCACATACGAGGACGTGGTTCGGGCATCAGAGATGCGCGGCGAGGAGATACGCGTCACGCCCCTGATATACTCTGCCACGTTCAGCGAGATGAGCGGCTCGCGCGTCCACCTCAAGGCGGAGTTCCGCCAAAAGACCGGATCCTTCAAGATACGGGGCGCCCACTACAAGATCCAGCGGCTCTCCGCCGAGGAGAGGGGACACGGTGTGGTGGCCGCCTCGGCCGGCAACCATGCGCAGGGGGTCGCCTACGCGTCCCAGCGGGCAGGCATACCCTGCACCATAGTGATGCCCAAGAGCGCCTCGCCGGCAAAGATAGCGGCCACCCGCGGGTACGGGGCCAAAGTGCTGCTGAGCGGATCAGACTACGAGGAGGCCAGCAGGAGGGCCGGCGAGATCGCAGACCAGACGGGGGCCGCCATGATACACGCCTTCGACGACCCCGACATCATAGCCGGCCAAGGCGTCATAGGGCTGGAGGTGGTAGAGGAGATGCCCGACGTCGAGGAGATATACGTCCCCATAGGGGGCGGCGGGCTGGCGGCGGGGATACTCCTGGCCGTCAAGGGGAAGAACCCCGACATCAGGGTCATCGGGGTCCAGACGACCGCATTTCCGTCCATGAGGGAGTCGTGGGAGGCTGGACTGGCGAGGAAGGCCGGGGACGGGGACACCATAGCCGACGGCATCGCGGTGAGGGTGCCCGGAAGCGTCACATTCTCCATAATACGGGACATGATAGATGACATCGTGCTGGTGGACGACACCGAGATCATAAAAACCATGTTCCTCCTCATGGAACGCACCAAGTTCGTGGTGGAGCCGGCGGGGGCCGCCGCCTTGGCGTACGTGGTATCGAGGAGCCCGGCACCCGGAAGGAAGGTGGCGTGCATAATGGGGGGCGGCAACGTGGACATGTACCTGCTCGGCCAGATAGTGGACCGGGGGCTGGCCGCCATGGGGAGGCTTCTCAAGGTCTCCATGATACTCCCAGACCGGCCCGGCGTCTTCAAGGAGATAATGGACGAGATAGCGGCGGCCAACGCCAACCTGGTGGAGATGGTCCACGACCGGCTCAGCTCCAGCATAAACGCCGGCTCGGTGTCCGTAACCGTAAGCTTGGAGACCCAGGGCCGGGCCAGCACCGAGGCGCTCATAAGGGCGCTGAGGGAGAAGGACATACAGTTCCACATCCTGACGTGACAAAAACACATTTGGGCGCGCACCCGTATCCGGCGCATGTTCATCCAGAACAGCCCGCTGGAGGGCCCCGGCGCCCTGGGCGGGCTCTTCAGGCGGGACGGCCTGGATCATACCACAATACCGGCGGACGCCGAGATACCCCGGCGCGCGGAGGGCCCGGTGGTGATACTGGGCGGGCCGCAGGACGCCAACGACGACTCGGCGCGCCTCAGGGACCAGGAGAGGCTCATACGGTGGTGCCACTCCCGGGACGTCCCCGTCCTGGGCATATGCCTGGGGTCCCAGCTCGCCGCCAGGGCCCTGGGCGGCGGCGTGCACCGCGGACCCCGCCCCGAGGTGGGATTCTACGACGACGTGACACCTGACGCGTCGCATCCGCTCTTCGACGGCGCCCCTGACACCTACACCGTATTCCAATGGCACCAGGACACCTTCCGGCTGCCGCCGGGGGCCCGGCGGCTGGCCAGCTCGCCCGCATACGAGAACCAGGCGTTCATACACGGCAGCGTGGTGGGCCTCCAGTTCCACCTGGAGATCGACGCCCCCACGGCCCGCGCATGGCTGGACCACCTGGCGAGGCACCCGCTCGCCGGAATGGGCGCCCGCTCCGTGCGGGGGTCGCTCCGCGAGCTGGGGCGGGTGCGCGCCAACCTGGACGCGTTCTATGCCGGGTACAAGCGGATCTTCGGGCTGTAGAGATGCGGGATCTGCAAGATCCCCTTCTCAGATTAAAATAGTTATTTCAGGTATAACTGTCATGGAACCGGAGCCCACATACATACTCATACAGTGCGACATGGGCAGCGAGTCCGATATAGTGTCGGCCATATCAGACATGCCCCAGGTGGTCGAGGTGCGGGGCACCTACGGCACCTTTGACATATTCTGCAAGGTTATGGCAGGCCAGAAGGAGGCCGAGTCCGTACTGGCACGCATACGCCGCATACCCCACGTCCGCTCCACCAACACCCTCAGGCCCATACTCTCCCAAGGGGGGCGGTAACATGATAGAGAGGGGCTTCAACGCCGAAAAGCTCTACAACGACGTGGTGCACTACTACATAGACAAGAAGGGCCAGACGCCGGATCAGGCCAACCGCATAGCCCGGATCGTGGTGACGCGGGAGACCAAGAGGAGGACGTGCCATGCGTGCGGCCACATGAACCACGACCACATCATGAACACCAAGACGTGCCTGTACGGGAACTGCCAGTGCACCCGCTTCGTCACCCAGCCGGGCCTGCAGGCACAAGAGGCCGGGCGCTGATGCCCAAGCTCCGCAGGTGCTCGGCGAATTCGGAGACGAACCCGTGTATCGTGTACACCTGCTCTGCCCCCGACCGCTCCACCATGCCCACCAGCTCGTCAAAGTCGCAGTGGTCGCTGAGCGGCATGAAGTAGTCTGCCCCGCGCGAGTACTGGAAGCGTCCTGAGCTGGCCCAACCGCTGAACGATATGGTGACGGCCCCGTACCGCCTCATCTCCGTTATGAAACGGGAGCGGGCGGGCATCATCGGGGCTATCATCACCCAGGGCTTGCGGTCCAGCAGTCCGGCCCTCTGGGCCTCGGTGTGGCCCGGGGCCGGCTTGAGCGGTACGCCCGCGGTACGGTGCATGTCGTTGATCCTCTTGACCGAGTCGTGGTAGTACATGGGCTCCCAGTGGGCGAATAGCTGCGAGAGCGTCTGGGCCTTGCCCAGCTCGTACCCCATCAGTATCACCGGCACGCCCCTGGAGTACATCAGGGAGACCAGCTCGTCCACCCTGGAGCATACCTCGTCGACCGGGGGGAACCGGAACTCGGGCAGTCCGAAGGTGCACTCGGTCACCAGGGTGCGGCACCGGGGGACGCGCGCCCCCCTCAGGAACCCCCGGTCCCGGGTGCATATGTCGCCGGTGTAGAACGTGTCGCCGGCCAGCAGGCCCGTGGAGCCCAGTATGTGGCCGGAGTCGTACATGCGGAGGCCGTCCATGTGACTGACGCACTCGCCCAGGTCGCGCCCCCGCAGGGCGGCCAGCCGCCGGGTGCTCTCGGAGGCCAGCACCACCCCGCCGGCGCGGTCGGGCAGGTGGTCCATGTGGGCGTGCGAGACAAAGTTGACGTCGCCGGCTGCGGACTTTGCGTCCAGCAGTATGGTGGAGCCGTCGTGTATACATGCCATCCCAGACGATGTCATCGCTACCCCGCCCAATGCGGCGCCTCCCCCCGGACTCGATATAAACTCAGGGTTGTCGCTCGCGTACGGTCTGGCGCGCGGCATGCACCATCCTGGCCTGGCGCCGGCCCGGGGGCGCGCCGAAGGGCGCCGGACGCCGCAGCGGTACGCTCCAGGCGCCGGTGGCCGTATGCCCGCCCCGGTTGAAAATAAGTGGCTGGGGTGTGGCCGCTCAGCCCGCAACCACGCGGTACATGACCGGGACCGGGGGACCGGCTAGGAGATCGGACGCCCGCCGGTGGACGGACTGGTGCTCCTGGCTTCTACGCATGGCGGCAAACTTCTCCTCGCTGTCAAACTCCACCATCATGCGCAGGGAGCCGTCAGAACCCTGGAGCAGCCGCCGGGAGACGAACCCGTCAAACTTGGATATTATACCGTTGGACTCGGCCGCCCACGCCTTGAACTCCTCTTCGCGGCCCGGCTTTATGTTGACTTCCAGCATCGCTATTACCATTGGCGTGACGGGCGATACGCCGCATAACTGTGTTTGGCATTGGATATGCGGATGGTGTGTGGGTTATGGAATGGCGTGGACGGCCCCGGGCAGCTGCTGTCCGGCTGGCGCCCCCGGGCGCACCAGTCCGGCGTCGTCGGGCACGGCCGCACAGTGCCGCCGGCCGCAGCACGGCCCGGACCATAAGACATGGTCCCCACCCCGCCACACATATACGAACCGCCCCGCCGCGCCACTCCATGGCGAGCGTGCTGGTGGTTGGATCCGGCGGCCGGGAGCACGCGCTGGCCTGGAGGGTGTCACAGAGTGATGTGGTGGATGCGGTGTACACGGCGCCGGGCAACGGCGGCACGCCCAACAACATACCAATACAGCCCGACGACATCCGCGGGCTGGCCGACTTTGCCGCCGAGCGCAACTGCTTCACCATTGTAGGCCCCGAGGCGCCGCTGGCCGCCGGCATCGTGGATGCGTTTACAGAAAGGGGGCTGGACATATTCGGCCCCACCAAGGCGGCTGCCCGGCTGGAGTCCAGCAAGGCCTGGGCCAAGGGGTTCATGGGACGGCACCGCATCAGGACGGCCCGCTCGGCGGTCTTTGATGATGCCTCCGAGGCCGCCGAGTACGTGGACTCGATAGACTACGACGTGGTGGTCAAGGCCGACGGCCTGGCCGCCGGAAAGGGCGTCGTGGTGTGCAGCAGCGTGCAGGAGGCAAAGGACGCCATACGGTCCATGATGGAGCAGGGAAGGTTCGGCGGTGCGGGCAGGCGCATAGTGATAGAGGAGCGCCTGTCCGGCGTGGAGGCCTCGTACATAGCCATGTGCGACGGGCGCGTGGCTGTGCCCATGGCCACCAGCCAGGACCACAAGCGCATATACGACAACGACGAGGGTCCCAACACCGGCGGGATGGGGGCCTATTCCCCCGCCCCCCACGTGGACGCGGAGATGGCCGACACCATACAAACCGAGATAGTCGACCGCACCCTGTCGGGCATGATAGAAGAGGGGTGCCCCCTGACCGGCTTCCTGTACGCGGGCATAATGATACAGGACGGCACCCCCTACGTGCTGGAGTACAACGTGCGGATGGGCGACCCCGAGTGCCAGCCCATAGTGATGCGCATGGACTTTGACCTGTACGGGTATGCGGCGGCGGCCGCCTCCGGCAGGCTGGCCAGCATGCCGCCCCCCCGGTGGAGGCCGGAGCACGCCGTGTGCGTGGTGCTCGCCGCCCGCGGGTACCCCGGTGCATACGCCAAGGGGCAGCCCATATCCGTACCCGACACGGACGCGCACACCGCCGTCTTCCACGCCGGGACGGCCCGCCGGGACGGCCGGCTGCTCTCCAGCGGCGGCCGGGTGCTGGGCGCCACATCCCTGGGTGCGACTCTGCACCAGGCCGTCGAGAGGGCGTACCGTACAGCCGACGGCATAGCATGGAACGGCAAGTACTACCGGCGGGACATAGCCGCCAAGGCCCTCTAGGCCCGGAAAAGGCGGCCCTCGGTAACCACCCAGTCCACCGGTATGTCGTGCGGGTTGGGTGGTATCCTCTTCACCACCTGTTTCTCCATGGCCGCGGCCACCGACGGAATTTGGTGCGTCCCCAGATACGCGTCATAGTACCCCCGCCCGTATCCCAGCCGGTGGCCGTCCGGCGTGACGGCCACCGCCGGGACCAGCATGACGTCGGGGACCGCCGGGGCGCACCGGGCCCGGGGCTCCCGAATGCCGTACGAGCCCGGCGCCAGGTCCCGCTCGTCCCGTACCACACGGAACTCCATGGAACCGTATGCACTCCCGGAGCTCCCGGATCCGTCCAGCACGGCAGGGAGCAAGAGGGTCTTGCCCGAATCCAGTATGTCCTGCATGATGCCTCCGGTGCGGATCTCGCTGCCTATGGAGTGGTATGCTCCCACTGACTCGGCATCATCCAGCGGGGGCCAGCGGCGCAGCCTGCGGCGCACCATTTCGCTGGCAATCTCCAGCATCTCGGCGGAGGTGTTGTCACGCCGGGCCAGCAGTACGCGCCGCAGTGCGTCGCGGTCGGGATCACGCCCCATGGCCGGCCGCCGCCAGCGTGTTGCGCAGCAGCATGGCCACTGTCATGGGCCCCACGCCTCCCGGTACCGGGGTGACATGCGAGGCCACCTCCAGCACTCCGGCATAGTCGGCATCACCCCTCAGCTTGCCGTCGACGCGGTTTATCGCCACGTCCACCACCACGGCTCCCGGCTTCACCATATCGTATGTCAGCTCGAATGAGCCGTTTCCCACTCCGGTCACTATGACGTCGGCGGAGCGGCATATGTCCCCCAAGTTGGCGGTGCGCGAGTGGCAGGTGGTCACCGTGGCATTCCGCTGGAGCATCAGGTGGTACAGCGGCTTGCCCACCAGCCTGCTCCGGTTTATTATTACGGCGTGCTTGCCTTCCAGCCCTATGTTGTAGTGGTCCATCATGCGCATTATTCCCAGTGGCGTGCACGCCACCAATCTGGCGCGGCCGGCCGCCAGCAGGCCGGCGCTCTCCGGGGTCAGCCCGTCCACGTCCTTGGCCGACGATATGCGGGATATGGCGCCAAACTCGTCCAGGTGCCTGGGCAGCGGGAGCTGCACCAGTATGCCGTGTACGGCATCGTCGGTATTGAGCCGCTCTATGAGCGAGTCCAGCTCCCGCTGGGATATGTCTATTCCCATGGTGTGGTCCTGCGTGTCTATGCCGGCCGCGGCGCATGCCTGGTGCTTGTTCCGGACGTATACCGCCGAGGCAGGGTCTTCGCCCACCAGCACGGTGGCCAGGCATGGCACTATGCCCCTCCCCCGGAGTAGCCGGGCGGCCTCGGCGGCCTCGGCCTTTACCCTCTCGGCCACCACCAAGCCGTCCATGCGCGCGCCCGCCATCCTTTGATGTCGCCACTGTTGGCAATTAAAATGTGCGTTCAGAGGTTCCTCCCGCAAAGACGGGTGGTCGCTCCAAATGACCCAGATCCGGGCCGCAGTCAGTCCTAAACTTGGGATGCGGGGCGAAGTTTTGGGTCAATTTTTGTCAAGTCCCGCCCAAATGGAACGGGTGTGGGGGCAAAAAACGGCATCATGATTGAATGTTGCTGGCCCGCTCAGCCGCCCTCGGACCGGGGCCCGGAGGACTCGGAGACGAGCCGGTTGTACATCTCCCAAGCCGATGCGGTATCGGCGTTGCCGTGCACTATGCTGCGGACGGCCCGGATCATCGGCACCGGGTTGGCCGACTGCCAGATGTTGCGGCCCATGTCCACGCCTACGGCGCCGGCCCGCACCGCCTTGTACGTCAGGTCCAGCGCGTCCCTCTCGGGTATCTTCTTGCCGCCCGCTATTATAACCGGAACGGGGCAGGAGTCCACCACCTGCTCAAAGTCCTCGCAGTAGTACGTCTTTACTATGTGGGCCCCCTGCTCGGCGGCCATCCTGCACGCCAGCGACAGGTACCGGGCGTCGCGGGCCATCTCCTTTCCCACGGCGGTGACCGCCAGCACCGGCATGCCGCACTCCTCGGCCTCGTTCACCAGCCTGCCCAGGTTGACTATTGTCTGGTACTCGTACTTTGAACCCACGAATATGGACATCGCCAGGGCCGTGGCGTTCAGCCGGATGGCATCTCGGATACTTACGGTGATGTCCTCCCGGGACAGGTCCTCGCCTATTATGCTGGTGCCCCCCGATACGCGCAGCACCATGGGGGTGCCCGTCGAGGCGGAAACCGATGTGCGCAGTACGCCCCGGGTCAGCATGAGCGAGTCGCAGTACTTTAGCAGCGGGGCTATGGTGCTGCGGGGATCCTCCAGCCTCTCGGTGGGCCCCAGAAAGTACCCGTGGTCGACGGCCAGCATCAGGGCGCGGTTGTGGGGACGCCGCACTATGCGGGCCAGTCTATTCTCAAGTCCCCAGTCCATATGAGGTACATCCGGGCGGTCACACTTAATCCTTTGTGGATACCCCGCGTCCGGGCGTTACCCGGTTATTATGATCTTTACCGCGTCGGACCCGCTCCGGGCGTGGTCAAACGCCCTCTGAGCGTCGGCCACGCCGTATCGGTGGGTCACCAGCCTGCCCACGTCCATGGTGCCGTCCCGCACCATCTCCAGGGCGCTCTTGGTGTTCAGGTCCGAGGCGGCGTAGCTGCCCGTCAGGGTTATCTCCCGGGAGTACATACGGTCCATATCCAGAGGCATGGTGGCGCCCTTGGAGGGCACCCCGAACATGATGACCGTCCCGCCGTACCTGACCGAGTCGATGGCCGACTGGAGGGCGCCCAGGCTGCCGGTGGCCACCACGGCCAGGTCTACGCCCCGTCCGTCGGTCTTCCGGCGCAGCGTCTCGGCGGTATGTTCGTCGGCCATTATTCCATCGCCGGCCACCAGGGACGTTGCATAATCCAGCCTGAACCGGTTCACGTCCACACAGTATATCCCGCCAAACCCGTACTGGGCGGCCAGCATCGCGTGCATCATGCCCGTGGAGCCCACGCCGAATACCGCCACCGAGTCCCCGCGTTCGTAGCGGCACTTGGACCAGGCCCGCACGCAGCAGGCCAGCGGTTCGATCAGGGCCGCCTCCTCGAACGTCATGGAGTCGGGCAGCTTGAGGACCCCTCCCCTCTTCACGTTCCAGGCCGGCACCAAATACTCCTCGGCCAGCCCGCATGGAGAGAGGTTCGAGCTCGAGTACTCCGGGCACCGTGTCTCGTTACCGTGTCGGCACAGGTGGCACGAATAACACGGGACATGGTGGTGCGTGAATACCCTGTCCCCCGGCGATATTCCCTCCACATCCCCGCCCACTTCCAGTACGGTGCCGGCCGGTTCGTGGCCCAGCCTCATGGACGGCTGCCCGTAGATGCCATACACCTTCTCCAGATCCGAGCCACAGATGCCGCAGGCGGCCATCCTCACCAGTATGTCCCCCGGTCCGGGGACGGGCGGCTCGGACTCGTCCACCCTTATGCTGGAAGGGCCCCCCACCACCGCGTATCTCATGCCTACACGCCCAGTATCTTTTTGAGCATGGCGCGGTAGTCCACGTCCACCTTCTTGCCGCCGGCGGCGGGCAGCGCAAATACCAAGGCGGACCTCTGGGCGCGCAGGCGCGTCAGCTCGTCGCCTATGGATCCGGTGATGTCGTCGCTGACAAGAACAAGCCCGACGTCGGGGTCGTCGGTGAGCGCCCTTATCTCGTCCAGAGCCTTGCCGGGGTCCTCGGTTATCCTGCCAGGCACCCCGGCCAGCTGGAAGCTGGTCACGAACGACTTGCTGCCTACCGTAAATATCTTCACGGCAGGCTACCGCGTCTCTGTCAATTTAACCCTTATGAGGGACAATTGCAAAAAATCACATCATGGCATGCTGTGTCGATTCGCGGGCAGAATACCCGCGCGCATATTCCCAAAAACAGCCGAGGTAATCGTCACAGCGGAACAGTTCCGATGTCTTCCTTGGACACGCCCTTCCACAGGCCTATCATGCCCTCGGGCTCCACCGGAACCACGTCCGTTATGCGCTGCATCTTGATGTGATCCGGGTTGGGGGGCATCCACAGCATTGCCATGTAGTCGCCCACCTGGCCCGTCTGGCTGGGCACCGCGTCCACCACCGCATTCCTGTCCACGCCCGCCGACTCGAGGGCCGACAGGGCCCGCTCTCGCAGGTCGGCCCGCCCGTGCGTAAAGATGTACACTTTCCTGTCTGCGTCTATCTCCATGGCGTGTGGTACGGCCGCGGGTAAATCAACCTTCCCAAGGGCATTCCACTGCACCCAGACAGATTGCGGCAGGAACGGCCCGCCCTGGCGCGCTGCCACGGATTCGCTTGGGCATGTCCCACGAATCTGGTCACCATTCTTTTATGAAGCCGCGTGTATGATGCGGCGTGTCCCCTGTACGCCTGTTTTCGGCGGTGCTCTGTGCGGCAGTCGCCGCCTCGGCATCCGGCTACGCTCATGCGGAGGAGGCGGGCCTTCCGGAGTGGGTACGGACGGTCACAGGGTATTACGTCGATGGCCTCATCAGCGAGAGTGATTTCGTCACCGTTGTACAGTGGCTGATGGACAACGGGATCGTACCCCGCGAGCTAATTGACCCCGAAGATCCGGAGCTGACCGGAGGCACGATGGTCAGGGTCATTGACGGCAACACGGTCCACATCGACGACACCCGGATACGGCTTGCTCTTGTGGACGTGGTCGACAGCGGCAATATGACGGCTCCGCACGCGGTGCTGGCGCGCGTGCTATGCCCGGCGGGATCATATGCATACTATGACGTGGACGACCTGCAGGTCACAGGACCCTACGGCAGGACCATCGCAGCGGCGTACTGCAGCGACGGTATACTGCTGAATGACATGATGATCGAGTTCGGACTGGGCTGGATCAACCAGTACTATTGCGACAAGTCTGAGTTTCGATACGCCCCCTGGGCGCTCGACGCGTGCTCGGGGTGACCGCACCGGCAGTCGGGGCCTTTGCCCCTCGCCGGATCAAGGAGGGCGCTAATTGCCGACGGCCAAGACGGGGAAAGCATGATTCTCGGATACTGCAACAACTTGCAGAATCCAGGTTCCTCCTGCAAGGACGGGTGATGGGTAGGGGGATCTGTCTCTACGATCTTAAACAATCTGTTGGATCTGGACAGGCATGGGACGCAAGAAGCCCCGCAAACCCCGGAGAGGCAGGGCCTCGGAGCAGTGTATAACGCGCCGTGGGCTCCGCATCTACCAGAAGGGCGACCAGATCAAGACCCTGACCGGGCACCGCTGGGACGTGGCATCCCAGAGTGAGGAAGACGTATGGTATAGGGTCTCGTTTGCGGGAGACAGTCCCACGTGCGAGTGCGCCTACCACACCACCGGAAAGGGGTGCAGGTGCAAGCATATCGCGGCGGTCGAGCACACGCTGCTCATATCGTCGGAGGCCACATTCGGCAAGAAGGTCGGCGTCGAAGAGAAGGAGCTGTGCTGCCCAGGATGCAAGAAGAGGTATGTACGTAACGGATGGTACTGCGGCAAGCACGAGAAGAGGCAGAGGTACAGGTGCTCCATATGCGGGCGGCGGTTCCGGGACAATCTGGGTTTTGAGTACCGCCAGGTGCCGCGCCTGTACATCACGCTGGCCCTGATGCTGTCGGGGATGGGGACATCGGCGGCCAACATCCAGACGACGCTCGGGCATCTGGGGGTCAGGGTGCATGCGGACACCATAACCAGGATCCTGGAACATTACTCCGAGGCGGTGGAACGGTATACGGAGACCCTCAAGCCCCCGTGCGTGGGGGACAAGTGGGGCTGCGACGAAAAGCACCAGAAGGTAGGCGGCAGGGAGTCGTATGTCATCGCTGTCATGGATCTTGCCACCCGGTTCATACTGGCGTGGGATGTATCGGCCACCAAGGAGGACTACAACGCCGTCCCCCTGCTGCGGAGGGCCCGGGAAGTGGCGGGCAGGATTCCCCGCCTGTTCATTACCGACGGCCTGGACCAGTACCACATAGCCTTCAAGAGGGTGTTCCGCACGCTGAAGGGCCCCCTATCCATCCACATACGCGACATCCACATACGGAACCTCCTATGCAATACCAACAGGCAGGAGCGGCTCAACGGCGAGCTGGCGGGTCATTTCAAACATGCCCGCGGCATAAACAAGGAGCATTCCCTGATATTCCGCATGGCGATACTGCACCACAACTACATCAAGCCGCATGCTGGCATAGCATACAGGACGCCCGCCGAGGCGGCAGGCATAGACGTACGGGGCGCCGACAGGTGGCGGACGCTCATCCAGAACGCCGTATCCGCCACATAACCGCCCAAAACACCCCCACCTTCTTGCCGTTCCTTGCCGTTCCATTCCATGATGCCATATTTTGCCCCCGCGCCATACCATTTGGGTGGAACTCTGCCAAAAACCGGACCAAAATGTCGTCCTGCAGCCCGCGCATCTAGAGTTTGAGGCTGGCTGCGGCCTGGATCTGGATAATTTAGATCAATCACCCATCCTTGCGGGAGGAACCAGAATCCATAATAATTAAATACGGACTCCATACTAGCGAAGTGCATGAGAGCCTTGGCTGCCCTGCTGGCCATAGCCATACTGGCAGGCACGGCCGCCCAAGTGTCGGCTGACCGCCATAACATCGCGCCCATAACAGTGGAGACAAACGCCGCGTCCTACGAGGACGGGGACGTCATCACCGTGTCCGGTATCATAAAGGATGTGGACCCCGACTTCCTGTGCGGGGTGACCATACAGGTGTGGGGCCCCAACAACAACCTCATCCGCGTGGCCCAAGTCAGCCCGGTGGCCGGCGGCGAGTACGAGTTCTCGTTCCCGGCGGGAGGCCCCAACTGGAAGGTCAGCGGCGAGTACACCATCAGTATCAGGTGCAACACGGATGTTGTGAGCACGACCGTCTCGTATACGGTCCCCGAGCCGGTGACCTGCGAGGAGGGCTACGAGATGGTAGATGGTGAGTGTATGGCGGTGACCTGCGAGGAGGGCTACGAGATGGTAGATGGTGAGTGTGTGGCGATGGCGGTGGTCTGTGGCGAGGGCACCGAGCTGGTGGACGGACAGTGCCAGATAATACGGCCTCCCCCGCCTCCCCCACCCGAGCCGGTGACCTGCGAGGAGGGCTACGAGATGGTAGATGGTGAGTGTGTGGAGATAGCCCCGACGGTGGTCTGTGGCGAGGGCACCGAGCTGGTGGACGGACAGTGCCAAGTAGTATCCACGCCCCAGGGCGGCGGATGCCTGATTGCCACGGCCGCATACGGAACCGAGCTGGCCCCCCAGGTTCAGTACCTCCGGGAGATACGCGACAACACTCTGCTGAGCACCTCGGCGGGCTCCTCGTTCATGGGGGCCTTCAACGACCTGTACTACGCCGTGTCCCCGCAGATAGCAGACATGGAGAGGCAGAGCCCCGTCTTCCGCGAGATGGTCAGGGTCGCCATCACCCCCATGCTGGCGTCCCTCTCGCTCATGAGCCTGGCCGAGGAGGGCTCCGAGGCCTCGGTGCTGGGGGTCGGAATGCTGGTCATCGCCCTGAACGCCGGCATGTACGTCGGAATGCCGGCGCTGCTGGGGTTCAAGGCCTACGGCAGGGTCCGGGCCATGCGAACCAGGTAAACCGGCTAGATTCTTATTAGCAGCCGCGCCCCCAGCCATCCATGAACGTGGAATACGAAGAGTTTGAGAGTCTAGAGGACGTCTTTATGTTCCTGGCCACGGCAGCGGCGCCGCTGAAGAACACCATGCCGGTGAACTCGTACAAGGGCCACACCATGTCCTTCATACCCCTGTCCCAGAACAACGAGAGATACCTGATGGTGTACGCAAAGGCCTCCCTGGAGCCGGGGATATACGAGTTCGACGTGTCCGCCAAGGCGTACCGCCCGGTGGGCTCCATAGAGAGGGCCGACAAGGTCTACTTTGTGGTTCTGACGCCGAAGCGCAACACCATCGCCGACAAGGCGCTGGAGAGCATCTAGAGTTTCTTTGTTTGTATCCTAGGGGCCGAGACCGAGCGGCTCTTGGAGTACTTGGCGATGATCTCGTCGGGCGTGCGCCCGTTGAAGAGGTCCTTGCAGAGCCCCCTCAGGTACCTCATTATGGCCCAGGTCCCCGCCTTGATTATGCCGTACATGAAGACCTTCATGGGCGGCCCGTACGTCTTGTTGCGCAGTATGATGGGTATGATGTCGTTTATCACCCGGAGGTTGTTCTCCCAGCACCGCCAGAACAGGGTGAACTGGGCCTCGTTCAGGTTGCCAAAATGCATCGAGTTCTTCTCGCTAAAGTCCTGGTAGAGCAGCGGGGCCACCAGCCCCCTAAAGTTCATCGCCCTGAAGTCGTCTATCATGTCTATGGTGTACTGGATGTCTTCGGGGGTTTCGTCCGGCCACCCTATGATTATGGTGGCGGCCGGGAACCAGTGGTTCCTGTTCAGGATGCTGGCCCCCTCCCGCACCACGCTTCCCCACTCGTCGGTGGAGAACGGCCGGGTCTTGACCCCCAGGTGTTTTTTGACCATCTTGGGCGACACGGTCTCTATCCCCAGGTTGGTGGCCAGCCACCTGCCCGACTCGTGCTGGCGGTTGATGGTGGCTATCTGGTGCATCAATTCCGGATCCGCGGCGACCGCCGAGAAGGTCATGTGGGTCGTCCCCACGAAGTTGGCCCCCATGTCCTTGAGGCCGCTCCACAGCTGGGTTATGGCGTCGCGGTTGGGGATAAAGTCGCGGTTGTCGCAGCCATACAGCAGCATCTCGTCGGAGTGCAGCCATATCGAGTCGAAGCCATAGTCCAAGTTTATGCGGGCCTCCCTCTGGAGCCGCTCCACGGGAAGGTCCTTCTTGGAGCGCTTGTTTACGTCGCAAAAGTCGCAGCCCCTCCCGCAGCCCCGCATCGCCTCTATGAGGGAGTTTACGGTGGGGGAGGTTATCTCCGGTATGTCCTGGATGTTCTTCACCATGCAGTGGAGCAGCTTGGGCGCGTCGGCCCCCTGCTCCAAGTCGTGGAATATGTCCAGGGCCATCTCGTCCGCCTCGCCGACCACCACCGTGTCGATGCCGTGTATGCGCATCCGCTCCTCCTTGGCCAGCTCCCAAGCCCCGTTGCCGCCCACCGCCACGTGGAAGTCGTACTTCTTCTTCAGCTGGATTATGCTGGCGCACATCTTCTTGAACTTCATGGCCACGTAGGAGAGCTTCTCGGGGGACATGGTGGTGGTGACCGGTGCCATCCCCAGCGGGTCCATGACGTTGATTCCCAGTACCTTGGTGTCAGGCCCCACGCACCTTTCCAAGTAGTCCGGGTTGGCCACAAAGACGTCACCCCTGTCATACTCCTTCAGCAGGGCGCTCTCCACCCTCCGGAGGCCCACCTGCGCCACCTTGGCCTCACCGGTGCGGGCGTCCGTCTCCACCGGGGGGCAGAAGACCTTGTCGAAGACCCACTCGGGCAGCACCTCGTACGGGCCGCACGCTATAAACCCGTACAGAAAGTTTCCACGGTAGTTGGTCATGAGGCTCCTGTCGGCGGTCAGGACGACGCGCTTGCCGGGCATAACTAATATTCCCTCCCGGTTAGTATATATCGCTAACGGGCGCACTCAGGTCCACAAGTGTAGATCTTTGAGTGGTATCTTCAACCAAGTATTGCCAGTATCTAACTTTTCATACCAAGTAACGGTATACAAATCCAACAGGTGTCCGTCCCGGCTGCATGGCACAGCGAGTTTCATACTCTGACAAGATGCGCGCTAGAACCTGAGCCCCCAGGCAGCCTGCCGCCTTCCCGGCCGCGAAACCCGGACCGGCCGGGGAGGAGGACCGCCTGCGGCATCAGCCCGGGCGGCGCAGCCCGCAATGTCCGGCGAGTTCTCCGGGAGCCGCAAACCCCACCCTCAGCTGTCTGGTATGCGGTGCCACACGCGGGGCATCAGGAACCGCTTCACGACGAGGGCGGTGGCCACCAGGTACAGAGATATCCCTATGGGCTCGATCCAGTTTTGGTTGCCGACGCCGGCTGATATCCCCAGCGCCGGCTCCACGCCATACAGGAACAGGGCGCCCGCCGCCAGGGGGGCCATCCCCACGAAGAAGAGCATCAGCGTGCCGGTGTCGCGGATTGCCCGGGCCAGATCCCGGTACGAGCCGTGGGGCCTCTTCCACCTGTCCGGCCCCAGCCAGACCGGCATCCCGGCCACATACCAGTACACCATGCCCTGGAGTATCATGGCGCCCACTATGTTACCCAGGGTCACCGGGACCAGGTTGTTGAACCACGCCTCGCCCCAAGTATAGTCGGCCCCAGCCCATATTCCCGCCGCCAGGGCAAAGTGGTTCACGATGCTGTGCTCGAATCCTATGGCGAAGAATACCGACACCGGTATCGCTATGAGGATCACCTTTCCGACCGTCTCCTTGGTGCGGTAGGCGCCCCACACGCCCATGGCTATCAGCCAGTTGGCCAATATGCCCCGGTAGAAGAGCTGATCCCACGAGAGCTCGTTCACCTTGGTCTCGCCTATACCGGCCAGCGCCTCCATGATGGCCGAGCCGGCCGGCCCGGCCTGGCCCGCCCCGATTATAATCATCCAGCCCACCGCAAAGCCCGCCATCCAGTGTCCCGAGTGGGTTATGGACCACTCCCAGAGCACCTCCCGCCAGCGGGACCGCCGGGTCATCAGCGAGATGCCGCTGGTCATGTAGTCGCCCGTCACCAGGTTGGAGCCGTACAGTATCACAAGCACAAGGGCCGACAACCCGAACGCCGCAGACGAGAGGAACTTGCCCAGCCCCTCCGACAGATCGGCGGAGATCAGCGTTGCTATCATCCAGGCCATGAATGCGGCAAACGCCAGGTAGGCGGTCGCCTGCCAGCCCATCAGTATGCCCTGGGCCGGGTTCACCTTGGTCTTTGCGACGCCCATGTGGCTCAGTGTCTTTACCGTGTCGGCTATGTTGAAGAGGCCGGTGGTGAGGCGGGGTGGCCTGGGGGATGCCTCCTCGTCCTGCGGCGGATCGGCTTCAGGGTCGGTCTCGGTGGCCATTGCACACGGTGTACCTCGTTCCGTTATTAAACCGGTTCAGAAGAATTCGGGGTTGCCCAGATGAACGAGTCGGTCCGGGCTCAAATTTAGACAACGTCCGCCACGATCCGCAAGAGAGCGTGCGGTTCCTGTCGGACCGGCCGGCCGCGGCCTCCCGGGGATGGCGCGGTGCATGCGGAGCAGGCCGCATCCGCGGACGAACTTGGCACATTGGCCGACCGCCCCCGTGTCTTGGCCGGCCCGCCGTCTTTGCGCCCATCCGCAGGCTGTTCGGCAGCCGTGTCTTGCCAAACCCACACCGCTTGGCTCGATCCCTAAATTGTGCAGATTGCTGCTTATCGCCCCTCGTGCAGGCAGCATTGCGCATCCCCCCGGTCGGTTATACCGGCACGTGTCGCTTGGCTCTCGCCGCCGCCCGGCGGCCTCGGGACCGACCACACCTCAAGGCCCGCACTAAGATCTCCGGCGTTTGGCGGCCCGCGCCATGCCCGCCGCCGCGGCGCCGGCCGCCACACCGCCGTCTATGTTCACGACCGTAAGTCCCAGGGCGCAGCTCTGCAGCATGGAAGCCAGGGCGGCCACGCCCCCCGCCCCGTACCCGTACCCCACCGACACGGGCACGCCGATCACCGGCACGTCCACCATGCTGGCCACCAAGGTGGCCAGCGCCCCCTCCATTCCGGCGGCCACCACTATACAGTCCACATCCTCCCGCACCATCTCCTTCAGCACGGGAAATATACGGTGCAGGCCGGCCACGCCCACGTCGTACCTGCATATGGTGCGGCAGCGCATCGCGGCACACACAAGCCTCGCTTCCTCGGCAACGGGAATGTCCGAGGTCCCCGCGGTGAGTATTCCCACCAAGCCTTCGGCCGGCGTCGGCCTCTCCTTCCACACCAGCATGGTGCCGGAGTTGCGGCCCACGTCCGCGTCCAGTCCCAAGACATCGCAAAAGGAGACCACCTCGTCCATATGGTCAGGCCGTATGCGCGACACCACCAGCGGCTCGTCCTTGGGGTACCGCTCTATTATGGCCTTGATGTCGGCCAGCTCCTTCGACTCGGCGTACACCACCTCGGGAACGCCCCGCCGGTGCGAGCGGCCCACGTCCAACCGCGCCATGTTCTCCAGTTCCTCTATCGAGTACAGCGACAGCATCTCCCGGGCCCGGGCGGCGTTTATGCTGCCGGACTCCAGGGATCTTAGAATCTCGTCCAGATCCAAGGGCGCGTCAGATCCTACAGCGGCAGGGCCGATATGGCCGATCTTACGTTCTGGACCCCGGCGTCGAAGACGCGGCTCTCCTTCTCGTTCAAATCCAGCTCCACGATGTGCTCTATGCCGTTGCGTCCCACGACCGCCGGAACCCCGATGGAGACGTTGGAGTGCCCGTACTCCCCGTCCAGGTACGCCGATACCGGTATGACGTCCCGGCGGTTTGTCATTATCGACTCCACTATGGTGGATATGGCGTTGCCCGGAGCATGGACGGTCGCCCCTTTCAGTTCTATAACCTTGGCGGCCACGCCGCGGGTCTTTGACACCAGATCGTCCATCTCGACGGCGGTGAGCAAGTCTTGGAGCGGTATGCCCGAGACGGAGCTGAACCGTGGAAGGGGCAGCATCTGCTCCCCGTGCTCACCGATAACCAGGGCCCGGATTGACTTCCGGGAGTAGTTCACCACCTCGTGGATGAACTGCCGGAACCTGGACAGGTCCAGCATGTTTCCCATGCCCAGCACCCGGTCTCTGGCAAACCCGGAGACCTGGTACGTAACGTATGCCATCGGGTCCAGCGGGTTCGTAACCGGAACTATGATTGAGTCTGGGGCGTACTTTTTGATGTTCTCCGCAACGCTCCTCACTATTCCCGCGTTTATCTTTAGCAGGTCCATGCGGGTCATGCCCGGCTTTCTCCCAGAACCGGCCACCACGACCACCACGTCGGAACCCACCATGTCCGCATAGTTGTTGGAGCCCCGAACCTCCACGTCTATGCCCTGCTCGGAGAGCATGTGGCTTATGTCCATGGCCTCCCCCTGCGGCAGTCCGTCCACAACATCCAGCAGCAGGATGTTCTCGTCAGCCTTTCGGAGGGCCGAGAAGAGGGCGGCGTCCCCGCCCACCTTGCCCGAGCCGACTATGGTCAGCATGGCGTAGCAGCCCTGATCAATCACAATTAAACCTACCCGACACGACCGCCAAGAAGGCAGACGCAGCGGTTCAGGTCAAACCTGTGGATTGCCAAGTTGCCGGCGCCTGCCTCATGACCGGCCCCGCACGGCGCCCCGCGACTCCCATGTATGGTACGGCGGGATCGCACCCGGCTTGGAAAAGCAACGGGCGCACCAGACGCTAATGGCTTGACGGCCCGCAGACCGGGCTCGCGCTTGGCCAGCCCGCGCGTCGGCTCCGGATCAGGCGGAGTTCGGTCATGCGCGAACCGCCACAAGAATGGCAGAGGAAACGGCACCACACCCATAATGATTCGCCGCCATACCTGTGTCAAATCCAAGGCGGCTGCAACGCCCGCGGGCGGTGTCGCAATGTGCGGCACCGGCGCTTTAGGGGATGCGGTTCGTGGAAAAAAGCGGCTGCTCAGAGACGGCGTGGGCTGCACGCGGTCCTTCGAAACGCCGGCTTGCCGGGGCGTGCCCATACGTCCAGAGCAGGTGCGGGTTGCCATAGCGCTGCCACCACACCACATTCCGGCATTCCTGGAAACGGTAGGGCGGCCGATTCTATTGGAAGCGAGTATATTTGGCTCCACCTGACCCCGTACGGCGGGCAGACCCCTTAGTTTGCATGGGCTTCGAGCCCTTCCTATTGAATGGGGGGATCCCAAGCTGGTGCTTCAGTGGGCAGCCGGCCCCGGCAGGGGCGCGGCTAGCCCTGATAGGTGATTGCAGCTTTGCTGCCCGCCAACCCAAGGAAAAAGGAGGTGAGAAAGAATGGAAAGAACAAAAGCAAACGTAGGAATAGACATCGGAAAATGGACCTGCGTCGCCTGCATCATGGGTGCGGACGGCGGCGTGCTGAGGAGAACAAAATACCCCAACACCAGAAAGGACGTGAACATATTCATCGACAGCTTGGCCGAATACGACTGTGTCGCAGCCTGCGAGTCCACGGCCAGGATGTGGATCAAGACGTACGAGGAGTTTGAGAGGCGCGGCATACCCATCACGCTGGCAAACCCGTACCGGCTCAAGATGTCGCAGTCCGGCGTCAAGACCGACAAGATAGACGCCCAGAAGCTGGCCAACAAGCTCCGGCTGAACGACATACCCGCATGCCATGTGCTCGGGCCGGAGGCCCGCCGTACCATGGACATACTGCGCCAGAGGGTACTTCTGGTACAGGAGCGGACCAGATACCTGAACCGGCAGCACAGCATACTGGACAAGTACGACTATGCCGTAAAGGCCGGAAGCTCGACGTCAAGCGAGAGGCACCAGGCGTACCTGGACTCCCTGAAGCTGGGGCCCGGCGACATGGTGCTCATGGCGCAGTACGTCCGCGCCGTCAGGCACATCAACGAGGAGATATCGCTGCTGGAGCGCATGATCGCCAGGGCCGCATACGAGAGCGAGTACGCCCGTATTATAATGAGCCTGCCGGGGTTTGACGCGTTCGGCGCCCTGCTGGTGGCCGTCGCCATCGAGGACATAGGGCGGTTCAAGAACGGCAAGAGCCTGGTCTCGTTCATGGGGCTGTGCCCCCGCGTCTACCAGTCCGGGGACAGCAACAGGCACGGCCACATGAAGAAGAATGCGGACAGGACGCTGACCTGGATCATGATGCATGCCGCGATGGTGGCCAAGCAGCACGACCCATACCTAGCCGCGTTCTATGAGAGCCACGCCAAGCGCCACCACCCCATGATAGCCCGCAGCCACCTGGCCAACAAGATGGCCACGTACATCCGGCACATGCTGAGCAAGAACGAGCTGTACCGCCACGTCAACACAAAGTCCTACGAAGCAAAGCTGGCGCGTCTGAAGGCGTCCCTCTAGGCTCATGCTTGGCGCTCACCCCTTCCTGTAATCTGGGGGAGACCTGCAACGCCTCTTGGAATGCTGACGCGCGCCACACCACCGGGGCCCGACGGCCCCCTCCCGGCCGTGTTTTTCTGCCGGCCGCATTGGAAACCGCCGGACCGTACCGTATGGTACATTGCAGGCCGGGAGCGCCGGATCCCCTTGGGGGAGGCTGCGCACCGCATTGTGTCGGGCGCCGAGGGGGCACCCCGCCGCCCCCTGCGAGGCGAGGGGCGGCGGGGTGCCCCTCCCTGGCCGTCCTTGTTTCTAAAAATCAATAAAAACACCGCACCAGTCGATCAATTAAATATAACCAATTCGCACATTCAACGGTTGGCAGCAAAACACGTAGCCGCACCGCATGCGGGGCTCTGCATACATAGGTGCAGAACTTATATGAATTTGCCGGCCACGCCAGAGCCATGGTACTGGTTGTGGATCCGCGGGGCGCCGGCATATCCGGTGACATGATGCTGTCCGCCCTGGTGGACATGGGCGCCGACGGCGGCGCCATATCTGATGGCGTCGTAGAATGCATCAGGTATCTGGACGGCTCAGACCTAGACAGCATGAGCTTCCGGGCCGAGTACCGGAACGGTATAAGGTGCACCCGGTTGGAACTGGAGACGCGGGATCCTCCCTCCAGACCGGCGGCCGAGATGGTACGCGCCATACGCGACTCGGCGTCGCACTTGGGACTCTCAGAGAAGGCCGCGGGGTTTGCCCGGCGCAGCATAGAATTGCTGGTGTCTGCCGAGTCGCGCATACACGGCGTCTCACGCGACTCCATACGGCTGCACGAGGCCGCCTCCGCCGACACGCTGGTGGACATTGTCGGTACCGCCGCCGCCCTGGACCAGATCAAAGCCCTGGACGACCAGATAATCGCAATGCCAGTCAACGTCGGCGGCGGCTCGGTGACCTTCTCGCACGGCACCGCGCCCAATCCGGCCCCCGCCGTCTTGGAGATACTGAAGGACGCCGGGCTGGCCATGGTCGGCGGCGACATAGACGCCGAGACGGCGACCCCCACCGGCGCATGCATGCTGGCGGGCCTGCGGGCCGCACCGCGGCCGTTCTACCCCCGGATGGTGGCGGAGCGTACCGGGTACGGCGCCGGATCCCGGGATCATGCCGGGGTGGCCAACGTGCTGGTACTGGCGCAGGGCCCCGCCGGCGCGGGTACGGAGGCCGTATGCGTGTTGGAGACCAGCATAGACGATGCCACCGGGGAGACCATCGGCGGCGCCATATCCGAGATCATGAAGGCCGGGGCGCTGGATGCGGCGGCATACCCGGGCATAGGCAAGAAGGGAAGGGTGTCCCACCTCCTCTCGGTGCTGTGCACGCCGGACGCGGCCGACTCGATGATACGCATTATAATGCGCCAGACCGGCACCTTGGGCGTCCGCGTCACCCCCACCGACAGGGTGGTCCTGCCCCGGGAGGTGCGCCGCATCAAGGCTGACATAAACGGCGCCGAGTATGTGTTCCGCTACAAGGTACGCACGCACATGGGAGAGACGGACTTTAAGATAGAGTACGACGACATAGCCGAGGCGTCGGCGGGATCCGGCATTGGCCCCATGCAGGTGGAGCGGCTGGTCAGGAGACGGATTGAGGACTATAAGTGACCTGCGGGAGTGGTTCGCCGACACCGGTTCGGTGCTGGTGGCGCTCTCCGGCGGAGTGGACAGCGCCCTGGTGGCATACGCCGCCCATACGTCCGGCGTCCCGTCGGCGGCGGTGACGGCCGACTACAGAACTTTGGCCGGGGAGGAGCTGGAGTCCGCCAGGTCGGTGGCTGCCCAGATAGGCATGATACACCACATCATGGAATACGACGAACTGGCCGACGAGGAGTTTGCCCGCAACGGCAGCGACCGCTGCTACCACTGCCGCGCACAGTTGGGCGAGAGGCTGCTCTCCCTGGCCGCCGAAGCCGGGTACCGCACCGTGGTTGACGGCACCAACTCTGATGACATGTCCGAGTACAGGCCCGGCATAGCGGCCATGCACGGGTATGGGATCAGGAGCCCCCTGCTGGAGATCGGCGTGCCCAAGCTCCGCGTCCGGGAGATGGCGCGCGAGGCTGGCCTGTCGGTGCACAACCGTCCGTCCAACTCATGCCTGGCGTCCCGCATACCCTGGGGAAGGCGGGTGACTGCCCAGCTGCTGGCCCGCATCGAGATGGGGGAGAGGTACGTGCGCCAGGCCATACCCGACGGCCCGGTCCGCGTCCGGGACATGGACGGCGTGGCGCGCATAGAGGTCTCCAAGGGGGCAATACCCGCGCTGGAGAGCGAGATGCGGCGCATATCCCCGAGGCTGCTGGCCCTGGGGTTCCGTAAGGCCGAGATAAACCCGGCCGGGTACACCACGGGGGGCGCCAACACATGATATACATGGACAACGCCGCATCCAGTCCCCTACGCCCCGAGGTGCTGGATGCCATGCTTCCATACATGAGGAGCGTGGGCAACCCCTCCTCCATACACCGCGACGGCAGATCGGCCCGCAGGGGGGTGGAGGGCGCCCGCAGGCACGTGGCGTCACTCCTCAACGCCGACCCCTCCGAGATACTGTTCACCTCCGGCGGTACGGAGGCCAACAACACGGCCCTGCGGGGGGCCTCAGGCGGCCGCCTCGTGACCACCAGTATAGAGCACGAGTCGGTGCTGGAGCCGTGCCGCGCACAGGTGGAGCGCCCCGTCACGTATCTGGAGCCGGACGGCGCCGGCACCATATCCCCGGAGACCCTGGACGAGTCGCTCTCCGAGCCGGCAGCCCTGGTGAGCATAATGACGGCCAACAACGAGGTGGGTACCATACAGGACATTCGCGCGCTGGCCGGCATATGCAGGCGGCACGGCGCCATGTTCCACACGGACATGGTCCAGGCCGCCGGCAAGATCCCCGTGGACGTCAAGTCGTGGGGGGTCGACATGGCCTCTGTCTCCGCCCACAAGATCGGCGGACCCATGGGCGTCGGGGCGCTGTATATCCGGGCCGGTACCGAACTGGAGCCGCTGGTGCTGGGGGGCGGCCAAGAGTCCGGGATGCGGTCGGGCACAGAGAATGTCGCCGGCATAGTGGGGTTCGGGGAGGCGTGCCGGCTGGCCCGCGCCGAGATGTCCAGAAACGTGCCATACGTCTCGTCCCTCCGCGACGAACTGGTCGCGCGCCTGCTGGAGATATCCCACTCGGTGCTGAATGGCCATCCCACGTCCAGGCTGCCGGGCAATGCCCACCTGGCCTTTCTGGGCGTCAGCGGCGAGGATCTGATAATCAAGCTGGACGAGAACGGAATAGCCGCCTCCACCGGTTCGGCCTGTTCCGTCCACACGCAAAAGGAGTCCCACGTGCTCCGGGCCATGGGCCTCCCCGCCGAGACCATATCCAGCTCGCTCCGGCTCACCCTGGGGCCGCAGAACACCGCCGGGGAGATGGCGGAGGTGGCCGAAGCCATGCCGCGTATAGTCTCGGAGCTGAGGTCCGTCTCCCCGCTCAGGGGAAGATACGGGTTCTGAACCTCGATGCGGCCACCGCGCCGCCCACGGCCACCAGCAGGACGGCCACCGCGCCGAACTCTGGCACCACCTCGGTTCCGATCACCAGTATCTCTGAGGTCCCCGGCGGAAAGGCCACCCAGATGCGGCGCACGTCGGATGCTGCGTCGCGCTCCACGTATTGGAGGGGCTGGTCGCCGGCGAGCACTATGAACTCGGTATCGTCTCCGGCGTCGGTGGCGTTTATGTACCGGCGGGGCAGGTCCAGCAGCAGGTCGCCGCCGCGGTCCGACTCCATCTCCACCAGAATCGCCATGTTGTCATAATCTACCACCATCCGGTCCACCATTCCACCGCGTATGGCATACTCCAAATCGAAGGTGCCGCCCCGCCCGTCGGCCACCTCTATATGCCCGGTGGGAGCGTCTGCGTCCTCGGCCACATACTCGAACTCCCGGCTTATGTTGTCCGAACCGTACCACACCCGCACAATATACGAGCCGCTATTCTCCCAGTTCGGGCCCCCGGAGCTCACCCGGCGCGCAAAGCTGCCGTCGGCGGCCACCTCAAACTGATCCACCATAATCACATCGTCACCATACAGTACCTTCATCTGCATCTGCTCTCCGGGTAGTACGGTGGAGACGCTCCCCCACACCACCACATCATCCCCCAGCATGTACGATTCCCTGTCCGTACTCAGCATGATGGGGTTCTCCTGCGCCAGGGCAGGCAGTGTCAATGCTGCAATCAAGGCCGGCGCGGCCATCATGGCCAGGCATACCGCGTTCATGGACAGCCTTATCTCACGTAATTATTATAAGATTGTCATGTATTCCAACGCCAACCCGGGCAATACGGGTGCGGCGGCCCGACACCCCCGCACGGGACTGAAAAAGTGGCAAAAAATGACTATATCCGGGGGACCAGACCCAGCTGGGATCTCGCCGATACTACAATTATGGACACCAGCGCAACGGCCAGTACCGCGGCCGCGACGGCGCCGAACTCGGGAATCACCTTGGCTGCGAAGAACTCTATGGACTCGGCGCCCGCCGGGAAGTAGACGTGCACCGACTGGCCGTCAATCATGACGTCGTCGGACTCCTCGCCGTCCACCAGCACCAGAAACACCTCCTCCAGCACCTCGACGGGGAACGTCACTGAGAGCTTTCCGTTGTCATCAGATGTGATGTGCAGCGTCAGGGACGTATCTCCCTGGTTTACCGTGGCTCCGGTGACCATTCCCCCTTCGATCTCATACTCCAGACAGACATCCTCTATGGCAACCATGGACATGCCGCAGTCGGATACCTCCATGACGGAGGGGGTACTGGTCAGCATGAACTGCGCCTTGTTGTCCTTGGATGGGTTGCCGTACTGCGCCAAGACCTGGTATATGCCCGTCTCAGACCACGACTCGGATGCCACCTGAACCTCAAACTCGTTGTTCTCGTCCAGCGCCAGCTGGTTCACCCACACTATGTTACCGTTGGGGGCGTGTATCTTGATGGTGACAGGTACGTCGGCGGCGGTGTGGGCCACATGACCGGTAATCGTTATGACGTCGCCCGTACCGTAGGTGTCCTGATCCAGCCACACCGACAGCGGAACGACGTTCAGGACCGCCTCCTCGGCCAGCTCCCGCGGGTCTCCTTCACAGTTGGGGCACGCGGGGTTGAGTTGCGCAAATGCCGAACCGGCGCCCAGCAGGGCCGCAGCTGCCACTACCGCAAAGAGTGAATATGTCGTACAAGTATTCATGTTGTATCAAGCGACGGGGCGTCTCTATTTATGTATACTCGATATGGATATACGCAACAAATCCAAAAATTTGAGGTGAGCTTGTACCAACAAATATGGAGAAATAAAAAACTAGAACCTCGGCACCAGACTCAGCCGGGATCTCGCCGATACTGCCACTATGGACACGATGGCCACGGCCAGAATCAGCGCCGCCATGACGCCGAACTCCGGAACCACCAAGCCGTCCTGAATGCCCACCGCCACAGACGTCTCGTACCCGCCCTGGTGGGCGGTCACCGTATACTCGCCGTCCTGCGACCAGAGTGGGCCGCCAATCATAATCTCGTGGGAGAAGAGGCCCTCCATGTCTGGCCGGACCTGATCCGTGGATATCACGTTGCCGTTGGGAGCCGTGATCTTGACTGTGATATGCAAGTTGGTTATGTCGGTCTGGCCGTTGATGGTAATCGTGTCGGATCCCTCCATGGCATCGGCAAAGAGGACGAGTTCGCCGCCGGCGAAGAGCTCGGTCCCCACCAGGCTTACGGCCCTCTCAAAGTTGGACTCCACAGCCAGCGTATCCAGAACCGTGCCGTCCATGACGTTCACCTGTACCTCAAGGTTGTACAGGTCCGCCACGCCCTGCCGGGCCTCTATTGTGTAGAGTCCGTTCTCGGTCAGGGCGCTGATATCTATCGAGGTGGCAAACGATCCGTCCGCGGCGGGGGTGACCTGATCCGCCTTCACCAGATTGTTGGTGGGGGACAGTATCCGGAATATCACATCCTCGCTGCGTATGGTATGGCCGGATATGGAGACGACCGATGAATCCTCCTCGGCAACCGCAACGAGCTCCATGCCCTCGGGAGGCATGAACGACTCCGCCTCAACACTCGTCGGAACGGACACGGCGCCCAGCGCCAAGACGGCCGCCAGTGCTACTGCAATGGTTGAGCGTCGCATACTCATTATGACCAACTCATCCCTCCCGTATTATTTATGTATTATTCCGAACGGTCGCGCCTTTTGCTGGACTGCATGTACAAGTCCACCGTGCCGCTGCCTATTGGAATGTTGCTGCCCACTATGACGTTCTCGGTTACGCCCTTGAGCTGCTCGGTCTCCCCGGCCAGGGCGGCGTGCGCTATGGTGGGGACCGTGATCTCAAAGGCCGCCCGGGCCAGCACGCTGTCCTTGGTGCCGGCCACCCCGTGCCGGCCGATCTGCTGCATGTGGCCCCGGGAGCACATGAGGTCGGCCACCAGCATTATGTACCGCACGTCGACCTCCAGTCCCTGATCCTCCAGTGTGGTGGTGAGCTCCCGTATGAGCGAGTTGCGGGCCGCCTCTATTCCCAGCGTCTCGGCTATCTCGAATACGTTGTTGGTGCGGACGTTCTTCCTGTCTATGCCCGGCACCTCCAGTATCTTGGAGAGGTTTGATCCGGTGGTCTGGATGCTCCACTGTCCGCCCTGCTGCACCACGGTGACCCGGGCCACGTCAGGAACCCCCTTGACGGTGGTGTTGAGGACCTTGTTGCGGATCGTAATCACCGCCGACGAGTCCGTCTCGGCGACCAACCGGAGCAGCAGCTGCATCTCGCCTGTCTCGGTCTTGAACTTCTTGTTGGACGAGAGCGCCGAGGCCACCCCCTCGACGGTTACACCCCTCTCCCTCATGCGGGACTCCCTGAAGGAGAGGCGAATCCACGAGGAGTAGTCGGTCTCGCTGTCCATCACCAGATGCGATATCTTGGTCTGCCGGACGTTGTTGGCCACCTCGATGGCCTTCTCCCTGGAGGCGGACATCTCCTCGTTTAGGTATATGTCCATGGTGGGGGTGTCGGGTTTCTTGCGGGCGTCCACCAGCTCGATCAGCCGGGGCAGGCCCAGAGTGACGTTGCGCTCCTGTATTCCGGCAAAGTGGAACGTGCGGAGCGTCATCTGAGTCCCCGGCTCGCCTATGGACTGGGCCGTCACTATCCCCACCGCCTGCCCGGGCTCCACCTTGGCGCGGTTGTACAGGTCCAGCACCTGGCGGCAGACGCGCTCGGTGCCCGTCTTGGAGAGGCCCGAGGCCAGCATCGCCTGGCAGACCGAGTCCTTCAGACGGGGGTTGAACGTCTCGGTGTACTGGTCCAGTATCTCGGATATCTGCGGCTCGGCGGCCGGCTCGCCAGAGTCCACCATCTTCTGCGACTCTATCTTGCGTTCGATGTTGAACGCCTCGCCGTGGTCGCTCTTTGCCACGTCGATGCCGTCCTCCCCGTACAGGAACTGGATTATGTGCCCGTGGGGGTCCCTCACGGTCCCGTCATACTCCAGCCGGATGTGCTCCAGGGCGTTGATGAGCCGCCTCTGCATATAGCCGCTCTGCTGCGTGCGGACGGCCGTGTCCACCAGCCCCTCCCGGCCACCCATGGCGTGGAAGAAGAATTCCAGCGTCGAGAGCCCGTCGCGGTAGTTGGCCTTTACGAAGCCGTGGGCATCGGGATTCTCGTCCTTCTCTAGAAAGTGCGGCAGGGCGCGGTTGCTGTAGCCTACGGCAAGGCGGTGGCCCCGGCGGGACTGCTGGCCCAGAGCCCCGGCCATCTGGCCGATGTTCAGTGACGAGCCCCTCGCCCCGGTGGTGGCCATGATGCGGGCCGGGTTGGTCTCGGCCATGGCCCGGTCGGCGGCCGTTCCGGATTGATCCCGGGCCCTGGACAGCACGCTTACGATCTGCGCCTCCAGTGACTCGTCCTCGGACATCCCACGGCTGGCCCTGAACCTTCCCTGCTTCTTGTCCAGTATCATGGAGGACACCTCTCCGTAGGACCTTTCTATGTCGTCCAGTATTCCGCTGCGCCTCTCTCGGGGGATCTCCAAGTCGCCGTACCCGTAACTGAACCCGTAGTGGGTGATGAACTGCTTTACGATAATCAGTATGGAGTTGAGGAACCTCTTGGCCGTCTCGTTGTCGTAGTCCTTGGCCAGCCGGTGCAGGACGCTCTCGGGCTCCTCGGCGCCTATGGCCGACTTGTCTATCACCCCTTCCATAAGCTGGCCGTTCTTGATCACAATGTCCTTCTCCCTGCCGCTTGTCCCCTTGGACCATTTGGAGGTCATGGTGTAGTTGAAGTCGTCGGGCAGGAACAGCGAGAAGAGCTGCTTGCCGGTATATGCGGGGCCGCCGGGTCCGGTGGTGGCCGGCGCCGGCATGCTGCCCGAATAGCCGCCCAACATGGCCAGGTTGGCAAAGTCGTTCCTCTCCAGCAGGGTGTCGTCTTTGGTCAGCAGGTACGCGCCGGTCACAAAGTCCCGCAGGCCGCCGATGATGGGGCCGCCGTACCGGGGGGATATGAGCTGGTCCTGGACCCGCATAAGCAGGATGGCTTCGGCCCGGGCCTCCTCGCTCTGCGGCACGTGCAGGTTCATCTCGTCGCCGTCAAAGTCGGCGTTGTAGGGGGGGCAGACAGACGGGTGCAGGCGGAACGTCCTGCCCGGAAGCACCTTGACATAGTGGGCCATTATCGACATCTGGTGGAGTGAAGGTTGCCGGTTGAACATCACTATGTCTCCGTCGGTCAGGTGCCGTTCCACCAGAAAGCCCACCTCCAGGCTCTCGGCTATGGCGGTGCGGTCCTCGACAAAGTCCAGCCGTATCTTTACGCCGTCGGGCCTCATGATGTAGTTAACGCCGGGGTACGTGTTGGGGCCGTTTACCACCAGTCGCTTGATATCCCCTATGTTCCATTCGGTTATGATCTCGGGGATGGTAAGTTTGACGGCTACCGACTCGGGCACGCCCACCTCCGAGAGGTCCAGGTTGGGATCTGGGGATATCACCGTGCGGCTGGAAAAGTCCACCCTCTTGCCGGAGAGTGACCCCCGGAACCGGCCCTCCTTGCCCTTGAGCCGCTGGGTGAGCGTCTTGAGCGGGCGGCCGGAGCGGTGGTGGGCCTGGGGTATGCCGGACACCTCGTTGTCAAAATAGGTGGTGCAGTGATACTGGAGCAAGTCCACCAAATCCTGCAGTATCAGTGGAGGCGTACCCGACTCCCGGCTCTCCTTGAGCCGCTGATTCACCCGGATTATGTCCACCATCTTGTGGGTGAGGTCGTCCTCGGAACGGATGCCCGTCTCAAGTATTATGGAGGGGCGCACCGTGACGGGGGGCACCGGAAGGGCCTGCAGTATGAACCACTCCGGGCGGGCCGTATCCGGGTCATACCCCAGCAGTTTCAGGTCGTCGTCTATGATCTGGGAGAATCGGTTGCGTATGTTTATGGGCTGCAGCCGGTACTCCTCGCCGTCGGCCTTCTCCACGAATGTGGTCGGCTTTGTGAATATGAGGTCATACTGCTTCTTGCCGCAGTGGGGGCAGTCCTTGGCCTTGCGGGCCTTCTCGATTATCTGCTCTGGGATGCGCTTCCGCGACACGATAGCGTAGGCGGCCTCCTTGCTGCGTATGCGCAGAAAGTCGTCCAGCGTCTCCTGAGGGACCTTGAGTCGGGAGCACGAGCGGCAGGTCGACTGGAGTAGTTTGTGTATGTTGTCTATGAAGGCGATGTGCATGACCGGCTCGGCCAGTTCGATGTGGCCAAAATGCCCGGGGCAGCGGGCCGTCGTGTTCCCGCACGTCAGGCAGGTCTGTCCGGGTTCCAGCACGCCCAAGTGCCCATCCATCAACCCGCCGTGCACCGAAGTGCCTTCTTCGTTGTAGGTCTCAGGGGCGGTGATCTCGGCCACCGAATACTTGCGGATCTCGGTGGGCGACCAGACCGAGAACCGTATGCCGTCTATGGATTTTATGGTCTGCACCGACATGCGCTACACCTTCTCCCGAATCTGCAGCCTGGGGGCCACGTTGAGGCTCTGCATCTCCTGGAGTAGCAGCTTGAAGGCGTACGCGACAGACACCGACGACACCCGGGCCTTGTCCCCGCACACCCGGCATACGTACCTGTTCTGCTTCATGTCTTGGTATGCCACCAGCCCGCATCTCTCGCACACAAATATGTCCGACTTGTCCGACTCGTCCAAGAGGCGGTCCTTGAGTATCATGGAGGCGCCGTACGCTATGAGGCAGTCGCGTTCCATCTCGCCGAACCTCAGGCCGCCTCCCCGCGCCCTACCCTCGGTGGGTTGCTTGGTGAGCATCTGTACCTGCCCCCGCGCCCGGGCGTGTATCTTGTCTGCCACCATGTGGTGGAGTTTCTGGTAGTACACCACTCCGATAAAGACCTCCACGGGGAACGTCTTGCCGGTACGGCCGTCATACATCACCTCCTTTCCGGAGTAGTCGAACCCGGCATCTTGCATGGCCTGGCGCACCTCCTCCATCTTCTCCCCCACAAAGGCCGAGCCGTCAAACTTCTTGCCTCGCTGGGCGGCGGCCTTGCCGCATATGGACTCCATGAACATTCCCACCGTCATCCTGGATGGGAACGCGTGGGGATTGATCAGTATGTCGGGGGATACGCCGTCGGCCGTATACGGCAGATCCTCGCTCTTGGCCAACACGCCCAGTACACCCTTCTGGCCGTGCCTGGACGCGAACTTGTCGCCGATCTCCGGCACCCGCATGTCCCGCACCCGGATCTTGAACATCTTGCCGCCCTCGCTGGACTGGGTCATCACCACCGTGTCCACAAAGCCAGTCTCCGACGGACGGACTCCGATGGACGTGTCCCGGCGTTCAAGCCCCATGGTCTCGGCCTCCCGGAACTCTTGGGTGTACCGCGGCGGGCTGGTCTTGCCGATCAGGATGTTGCCGCCCTCCACCCTGGCTTCCGATTCCACGGACCCGTCCTCCTCCAGCAGGGCATACGCCCGGTCCCCCTTGTAGCCCCGTATCCGGTCGTCGGCGTTGGGAACCTCGAACCTGTCCCTCTCGCCGCCCGGATACTGCTTGGACTCGGCATCGTATATGCGGAAGAAGAATGTCCTGCCAAGCCCCCGGTCGACCGAGGCCTTGCTGACCACTATGGCGTCCTCTATGTTGTATCCGTCAAAGGGCAGCACGGCCACCACGCAGTTCTGGCCCGCCGGCCGGTCCTCCAGCTTCAGCAGGTCCATCGCCCGGGTGTTCACTATGGGGACCTGCGGGTACAGCATTATGTGCTGGCGGACGTACGTGCTGGTATTCATCATGGGCGTAGAGAACCCCAGGCTCTGCTTGGCCATGGCCGAGCCGTACGTATTACGGGGGGACTGGTTGTGTTCCGGATACGGAATGGTAGAGGCTCCCGCGCCTAGAATGGCGGGCGGGAATATCTCCAAGTGCGTATACTCCCGCTCTCCCCGGGTCTCCAGATCCTCCTGGTCCATGGCGATGTAGGTATTCTCCTCCTCGTTGGCATCCACCAACTCTATCATCCCTCCGTTCATGGCATCCCGCCAAGTCAGGGCGCCCTGCATGATCATCTCCAGCATGGTATCGGCGAGATGCGGCTTGCCGTTCTTCACCAGTATGAGGGGGCGCAGTACCCGGCCGGCATTGCAGTTCACGTACAGGCGGTTGGCCGCCCCGTCATTCTCGGATGGATGGTACGATATCCCGATGTGGTGGTGTATCTTGGTCTCCCGGCGCAGTCCCCGCAGCCGGCCCGCCAGTTCCTCGCCGTCCCCGTAGTACCCTATGAGCCTGCCGTCCACGAAGACGCGGGTGCCGTCGCGTCTCAGATCCCGGGCCTCGTCGAAGGGGAGGGTGCCCAGCTCGTACAGCTTCTCTATTATCTCCGCGGCGGAGGCCCCCACCGATATCACAGCCGAGAGGGCCAAGTTCTTGACCAAGCCGCAGTTGGAGCCCTCGGGCGTCTCACTGGGGCATATGCGCCCAAAGTGCGTGGAATGCAGATCCCGGGCCTCGTAGTTTGGCTGGGTGCGGCTGAGGGGGGACTGTATACGTCGCAGATGGCTTATGGTGGAGAGGTAGTTGGTGCGGTCCAGCAGCTGGGTGACGCCGACGCGGCCCCGGCCCCAGTTGCCGGTGGCTATGGCGTTGTTCAGCTTGTCGGTTATTATGCCCGGCCGGATGGCCGCAGCGACTGCGTTTATGCCCCGCTTCTGTCCAGACCGCTCCAGCTGGTACTTCATGTCCCGGATGAGATTCTTGAACGAGGTCCGGAATATCTCCAAGAGGAGGTGGCCGGCAAACTTGATCACCTTGTTGCCGTAGTGGTCCTTGTCGTCGGGAATTATCCAGCCGTTCCTCAGTTCCAGCAGCTTGCAGGTGGCTTCGCCCAGAAATTGTGCCTTCTCCCGGCGGTTCTCAGGGCTCTTGCCCAGGTGCGGCAGGAGGTTCCAGTCCAGCAACGTCTCGGCGCGCTTTATCTGGAACTCCTCCAGCATGCCCGGCGCTATCCTCTTGCTGATGTATACGATGGCATCCTTGGCCGTCTGGACGTCGCTGGCCTTCTCAAAGGAGGTCTCCAGCTTGTCCTGTATGTCGTCCACCATGGAGACGGTATCGGCGATCTCCTGATCCGACTCCAGCCCCAGCGCCCGCATCAGTATTACTATGGGTATGTCCACCGGCGTGCTGGGCATCTTGGAGAGTATCAGTCCGTCGTTCTTCATGATCAGCTCCAGCTTGGCCCGGAACCCGGTCACCGAGGAGTACACCTTGGCCTTGTACACAGGACTTCCGCTGGCCATCTCCTTGTCCACCATTATCTTGTTGTACGAGAGGTCCTCCAAGCCCACTATGACCCGCTCAGAACCGTTTATGATGAAGTAGCCGCCCGGATCCAGGACATCCTCGCCCTGGCCCACGAGCTTCGCCGTGGAGAGGTTGTACAGGATGCACTTGTTGGACTTTACCATGATGGGCATATCCCCGATATGGACGAACTTGCCCTCCAGCACCTTGCCCTCCTCCACCACGTTGGCCTCCAGCATTATTGGGGCCGCATACGAGACGTTCCGGAGCCGGGCTTCGCCGGGGGTTATGTGGGTGATGGAGCCGTCCAGCTCCATCATCCGTGGCTGCTCCAGCCTGATACGCCCCATCTGTATACGGTACGGGTACTCGGTGTTCTCAATCTCCACCTGTCCCACGTCGTCTATTATGCCCTGCAGCTCCTTCTCCAGAAACTCGTTGAACGAGTTGAGGTGCTGCCGGGCTATCCCGTCCCTCTTGAGGACGTCCCGTATTACGGGCCACCACTTTGACGTCTCGCTCATACCTCCACCACATACCTGTAGTATATGCTCTCGCCCGCCGTGGGGCTGTGACGGTGTATCTTGATCATATCCCCCGGCCGCACACCCAGTCCCACGATGGCAGGATCCGTGACGAAGATGAGCGGCATCTCGGTGGGGGTACAGTTGTATCTCTTGAGCACCCCCTCTGCCTCCTCCTTGGAGATTATCTCGTGCCGGGGCACGTAGAGGTGGTCTGGTACCAGCACCTTCTTTTTAGCTGCCATATACAACTGCCCCCAAAATCCACAAATCGAGATTTGACCCCCTGCTGCACTAATATATATGTAGCAGGGTGGCAACGTTCTCACAAAATTGGGACATCTTGGTTCGTGGCGCCGAACACTGCGTCCTCACCGCGGTGGACCGCAGGCTGCCCTGTACCACAGGACAGGCCTGACGTGGTACAGATGAGCGATGCGGGTGCGCCGTGTGATACGGCCCCATTCTTGCAAGAGCGCCGGGTGGCGAGCGCATGCAAGCTTTAGGCTCAGCACATGCATCTGCCGGTTTTCGCCTGCCTGCTTGGCATGATCCGCATGGTCTGCCACCGGGATGAAATTCCAACGTAGAGACGCTGCGTCCGGCATGCCCGCACGAGTCCCACATTTAGCGGATGCCCGCGGCATGGGCGCCCCGCGGAGATCCGCTGGAACACCGGCCCCGCCGGGCTTGTTTATTTTTTTTGAGCTCCGGACCGGGCAAACTTGTCAACGCCTTTAAATAAACTTCTACGGTCGATACTCCAATGAGAACTGTTTCGACATTTGCACTGACGGCCATAATACTGGCGGGTGCCGGCACGGCGCCGGCTCTGGCCCAGCAGATGGCCCCCATAACGGTAGTGACCGACATGGAATCGTACGTGGAGGGGGATGTCATAACGATATCCGGCCAAGTCATGGCCAGGCATAGCGGCGGCATGAGCATCATAGTTACGGCGCCCAACGGCAACATCGTCAAGATCGGCCAGCCCATGGTGGGTCCGGACAACACATTCACCTTTGAGATAGCAACAGGCAACTACATGACGCAGGCCGGCATCTACACCGTGGAAGCCAACTATTCGCTGAACGCCAAGTCCCCCCGCTTAGCCACAACCACATTCATGTATACGCCCATAGACACGTCGGGCATATTCGTGGACGGAACGGAGTTTGAGCCGGCACACACGATTGTGGGCGGTACTGTACTTGGCATGTATACGAATCCGCAATACAATACCCTTGTAATTGATATTGAGTCCATGAGTGACGGTACCATCACCATCACCCTGCCCCGGGCCCTGATAGACTCCAAGACTGTAGATGGCACCGACGATTCGTTCTTCGTGTTGGTCGACGGCGAGGAGGTCGATTATATGGAGACCGAGACCACCGACGATGCACGGACACTGGTTATCGACTTTCCAGGCGGAGCCGAGACGATAGAGATAATCGGCACCTCCGTGGCGATACCCGAGTTCGGCGTCATGGCGGCGCTGATTCTGGCCGTGGCCATCGTGTCCATAGTGGCCGTATCCGCAAGGTCCCGGCTCAGTCTGGCACCAAGGTTCTAACCGTTTTTCCATTTTTGTGTGTGTGGCGCCGAAAGGCCCACGGCCATGCGGTGTCGCCTGGCGCCTGCCACGAACACACTCGCAAATGGTTATATTTGAAACGCCGGCGCCCGTGGCCGGTAGCCCGATAGTCTAGCGGTCAATTGTTCACAGGCCAAGGATCCCGCGCTCTGGTTCTCGGAGGAGACACGCGGGGGCGGCAGTTCGAATCTGCCTCGGGCTACTGTACCAGTCTAGCGGGATGCCAGGGCTATGCGTTCCAGCTCGTTCTTCTTCTTGACCGAGGGCGCCGCCGGGTCGTTTCGAGCCGCCAGTATCAGGTGTTCTGCCATCCACTCCTCCACCGGTCTGGGGTTGGCGTATGCCTTCTCCTTTATGCCGTCTGCTATAAAGCGCAGGGCCAGATCCACCCGGCGGATGGGCGCCACGTCCACCGACAGGTGGTATGTGGTGCCGCCATACACGATGCGGGTGGTGTCCTCGTTGGGGGCCGAATTCTCGATGGCCCGCACCAGCACCTCAACCGGGTTATGGCCGGTCCTGAGCGATACTATATCAAAGGCCGTCTTTACCGTGTTGATTGCCCGGATCTTCTTTCCCGCCATCCGGCCGGTGTTCTTGGCATAGCGCTTGCCAAAGTGCATGATCTTGTTGCACAGTCTCTCCACCACGTTGACGTCGGCCTTGTTGTACCGCTTGAGGGCGGAACGGCCGAAGGTGTACGGCAGTATCTGCTGGCGCAGCGAGATGGCGGTCTTGAGTCCCGGATCCCGGATCTCTATGCCGCTCAGGTCGTACTTGCGGAATAGTAGCATCTCGCCGGTACTCACGCCAATCACCTCCGGGGCTTCTCCTTCTTGCCGATGACCAGCTCGTGCAGCGACGTGCCGTTCACCTTGAACACCTTGAACCGTACGCCGGGTATGTCACCCATGGCGCCCCCCTGGGTGGCGCCCATCCCCTGTATATGGACCTCGTCGTGTTCGTCTATAAAGTTCAGCGCCCCGTCTCGGGGCAGGAAGGCGGACACGGCCTTGCCGTTCTTTATGAGCTGGACGCGGACGCATTTCCGTACCGCAGAGTTGGGCTGCTTTGCGGCAACGCCGATCTTCTCCAAGACTATGCCCCGGGCCTGTGGAGCACCGGCCAGCGGATCCGCCTTCTTGTCTATTCCCAGCTTGCGCCTCTTGAACGACGAGATGGCCCACCTCTGGCGCTTCCTCTTGGTCTTGAGGACGCGGCCTGCGAACAGCCCCAAGGGAGATTTGGTCATGCTACCACTCCACCGTCTGCCGTTGTGGACTATTTATCAGTACGGAGCCGATGTCAAAGTACCGCTTTGCCAGAAGGCGCGCCTTCTCGGCGTTGCGGCCCTCCCGGCCCACCACTATGCCCTTCTTGCCCGGATCCACCGTAACCTTGGCCTGCCGGGTGCCGTCGGGGCCGTCCACTATCGTCACGTCCGAGACCAGCTTGTTGTTCAGGAGGTTCTTAAGGAACCTCTCGGGCTCCTCGTGGAATTCCACCAGCTCCACGTTCCTCTTTATCATGCTCTGGAGGGACTTGATGTGTACGCCGCCCTTGCCTATGGCCAAGCCCATCTTGCCGGATCCCACCACGAATATGATGCGGTCCTTCTTTTCATCCTCCACGCAGTCCCGGGCCGTAGACTTGGTCACCCGCTGGAACAGGGACATCAGTCTCATCTGTTCGCTGGTTAGTTTAATGGTGTGCATCATGTACCACGATTACGCCCGGACTCCATTGGTCTCATTTATAGCTTGATTGATCGACAGTATTATTCATTCTCCTTCATTATGGACTGCACCATCGAGTCGTCCACCCCCATGATGGCTAGTGCCGATACACGGAACTGCAGCCCGCACAGCTTGCCCAAGGCCACCGACGTTCCCCCATACCGCATGACGGGCACCTTGGCCTTCTCGGCCGATTCTGATGTCCTGTGGGACAGGGCCGCGTTGTTCGGGTCGGAGAGCACCACCAGGCTGGTGTCCCCCGCCGCGTTCATTACCTGGCGGGCGCCGGTCACCAGACGCTTCTCGCGCACCGCATCCTTGAGGGTCTTGGCAAGCAGCTTGCTCATGCGGCAACTCCGGCCGCAGGGGATTTATATGTTAAGATAGTGTAAGGCGGTCTAAAATTACAACCAAGGATCATGGCGCGGCACCGCCCACAAAAGGCAACCGCCGTCCATGTGTCCGCTAGGCCTTTGCCACCTTCATGAGATCCGCCATCTTGATGTCCATGCCGAACCTGGCCTCGTTCCGCTTCATGTAGCGGTATATGGCAATGACATCGGGGAGCGACCTCACCATGCTAAAGTTCCGGTGTATCTTTTTTCGCACAAATCCAAAGACCTTGTCGTATACGGCAAAGTGTTTCCCGACTGCCCTCTCGTACGCCCCAAAGTCGTCCATATTCTCCAGAAATATCTCAACGCACTGCATGCTGGGGATGATGCCCTCGCCCAGAAGCGCGTACACGGTCCCTATGGACTCGCCGACGCCCACCACCTTGCCGAAGTGGTACGGCTTGCAGTGGCCCGGCGTGGCCAGCCGGATGGGGCGCCCCTTGGTGGCCAGAATCCTCCCTCCGTGCTTCTTCAGGAACGCGTCGGTGGCCTTGACATGGTTCTTGTTGTAGTCCCCGGCCCCTATGTGCGCCGTATTCGGACCCAGCGGGAAGTACCAAAAGTACCCTGACATGCCGGGGAACGGCTCTATATAGAAATCGTCGTACGGAACGCCGTCCTCGTACTCCACCTTGTACTCGTAGGTTGGCAGGAAAAAGTCCCGCTTCAGCCGGGGCAGGTATGACCGGTGGAATCCGGTGCAGTCCACGATCATGTCATAATCTTGGTTCAGGCGCTCCAGCTTGGGAGCCTCACCGTACCGGACGTCGCAGTCCTTGACAAAGTCCTTGATCAGCCCCAGCTTGTTGTACGTGCACAGGCCGTGCAGCCCTATCCCGAACTCCACTCCCCCGCTCATCCGGACATCCATGCGGCGGCCGTCGTGTATCAGAAAGTCCCCAAAGTCCCGGCCTGTCTTTCTGCAGAACTCCTCCAGCACCGGCCGTATGGTACCCCAGGCGCATATCGAGTCGTGCCGTTCGCTGGTGCTCCGCTCGTACCCCACCGCATCGTGCTCGGTGTCCCGCAGCCGGGCCATGAGATAGCTGCCGGCTACGCCCATGCCCATGACCGCAATCCTCACGTGTTCCGGTATACTGTCACCCAATAAAAAACACGCTGCGCCGGAGCCCCGCCCCGGCGTTAACTTCCGGGCCTCGCTGACTTGTCCGGTAAGTAGTTCCGCCCCTAATGCGTGCCTGCATGTGAGCGGATCCGGTGGCACGGCTGGTCGACTGGTACAACGACCTGCCGCACATGTCGCTTGTGGACGGCAAGGAGCCTCCCGTGGAGGCATACGTGCGCAAGCAGGCGCCAAAAAACATAACCACGGAAGAGATTGAAGGAGATTTGCGTACCAAAGCCTAGGGGGAACTACTTACCGGATACCACAACTTCCGGGCCTCGCCGATATACTCATAATGCGTCGGCACGCATAGAAGTCATGCGGCAGACGGCGGTCTTTGTTGCAATTGTAGCTCTCTCCGTCGCGGTTCTGTCGTCCGCCCCCCCAGCATCTGCCGAGACAGTCCGCGGCACCACCAGCGGCGGGGCGCTGGACGTGGTGGTAACCCCCGGCGAGACCGGGTTCGGCATGGAGTTTGTAAATCCGGTCACCGGCAATACTCAGGAGCACGTGGATTATACGGTGGCGGTGAGCAACGGGGGCGAGTACACCTTCGGGCCCATCCCGCTCACCCACACCACCCCGGGTAAAGTAACCATACCGGCCATCTTGGGGGACGGCGCCAACCAGATCATGGTGTCGATTAGCGGAATACTCTTCATACCGATAGACGAGGAGACGCTGACACTGGAGGTCGTGCTGGGCGTACAGGCGGAGAGGTCCGTGCCCGCATGGGTAAAGACCAACGCCGGGTGGTGGGCCGAAGGCCAGATAGACGACGGCACGTTTCTGACCGGCATAGAGTACCTGATAAGCGAGGGCATCATAGCGGTGGAGGCCGCCTCCGGCGGGGAGTCGTCGGGATCCATACCCGGGTGGGTAAAGACCACGGCCGGGTGGTGGGCCGAAGGGCTGGTGAGCGACGGGGAATTCCTGAACGCCTTGGAGTACCTGATTGGGCAGGGCGCCATAACCGTGGCGGCGGCCGGGCCGGTGCTGGGCGGCGTGGATCTGAGCCATGCGTCGGCCCCATATGGAGACGACGAGGCTCCCATAACCATAATCGAGTTCGGCGACTACCAGTGCCCCAACTGCAAGAGCTGGTTTGACAGCACCCGGCCGGCCATACAGTCCGAGTACATAGATACCGGAATGGCCAGAATATACTTTGTGGATTTGGCATTCATAGGCCCGGACTCGGCCGGCGCCGCGGCGGCCTCATACTGCGCCGAGGAGCAGGGCATGTACTGGGAGTACCATGACGAGTTGTACGGAAACCAGGGCAGCATACAGGGCGGCTGGGCGTCCGACGCCAACCTGGTGCAATTCGCAGTGGGCCTGGGGCTGGACGCCGAGTCCTTTGGCGCGTGTCTTGCCCGAGATCACAGCGAACGCATCTCGTTCAACTCCCTACAGGCCCAGAACCTCGGCGTAGACCGGACCCCGTCCTTTGTGGTAGTGGGCCCCGGAGGAGTAGAGACCATACTCGGAAACCAGCCGTATGCGGTCTTTGAGACTACCCTGCAGAGTCTGCTGGGATGAGCGCAGCCTGCATGACACCAATGATACCTGCCGGGACAGGAGCCGGCCCTGGGAAGCGCCCAGGCGTATATCATCCCGAACCGGCCCGCATGGTCAGAGCATGGCCGACTCCGGATGCCGCCGCGCATGGTATGTTGTGTAGTCGCTAATTGATGCGACTTGGAGTCGCTACTTGCCCGCGTCGGGTGTGCAGCCGCAACCGCTGCAGTGGGCCAACTATCCCTCCTCTTCAGGAACGCTCGCTTTTTGGCCTCGGGCCACCTTGGCTATGCCGTGCCGGGCCTCTATTATGGGCAGCCCCACTATGAAGAAGGTGGCGGCGCTAACCCACACCACCGAGATCCCCACCCACAGCGAGTAGAAGCCGATGTCGAACACGTAGTCGGCGAAGAAGAGCGGCATGGGCCACCCGATTATCAGTATGAGCGTCATGAGGCCGCCTCCCTTGAGGCTGAACCGGAAGGCCTTGTGCAGGGTCGCCTCGTCGGCCTCCAACTGGGCCACCTCCTTGGCAGATATGTCCACGAGCTTGATGCGTTCCTTCATCTCTGCCCAGTCGAAGCTCGTCTTCTTTATTAGACTGCCGAATCCGGCGATGGCGCCGCCGGTCAGTATGCCGGCTATGTTGCCAAAGAGCATCGAGTAGTTGTCGCCCAAGGTGGCCAGGCTGACCTCGCCATACGTGGATGCCACGCCGGTCCACGTTGCCAGGGCGATGAACAGCCCAGCAATGGCGCCCACCGTCGCCGCCGTCTTGTTGGTCCTCTTCCAGGTTATGGTGAGGGCTATGGGTATCACCGCCGAGCCGATGAGCACGCCCATGGCCAGGTACACGAACCCCAGGCTGAGCCCCATGCTGAGCAGTATGACCGCCAGACCGCCCATCCCTATTCCAAAGCCCACTATGGTATATCGGGAGACTTTGAGCAGCTGCTTTCCGGTCGCATTCGGATTCTTGTACGTCCTATAGACGTCATACGTGATCAGCGACGATACCGCGATGAGCTCGGCGGATCCGGCCGAGGTCACGGCCATGAACAGCATGGTAAGCACGAGTACCGCCCCCACCTCGCCCATGAGGACCGAGGCGGCGGCCGGAACGGTAAGGCCCAGCTGCACCTGCTCGGGGGTCAGATCCACATCCAAGGCGACGGCCGTCAGGCCCATGGTGGTAGCCAGCGTAAAGGGAATGGCAAACCAGCAGGCTCCGCCCAGAAGGAAGCCCTTTACGGTGGACTGGGGCTGGGCGGCGATGGCCCGCTGCCAGTAGGCTTGGTCCACGAATACGGTCCCAAAGTTGCCCACGATATTGATGATGCCGAATATGAGCCCGCCCAGCGAGGCCATGGTAAGGTAGGCGCCCGCCGCGTTGCCCTCCACCGGGTTTATGGCCGCCGCCTCGGTCAGTTTATCGAACATGCCCTCGATGCCCCCGGTGACGGGGCTGACGAAGTAGACCGTGGCCACAAATGTTAAGATCACAATGAAAATGATTATGGTGTGCATATAGTCTGCCACGAACGTGGCCTTCAGCCCGCCCACCAGGGTGTATATCATGACGCCGATGGGTATGAGGAACGCCGCCAGCGAGATGTCCATGCCGGTAAGACCGTTCACGACGGCGGCCCCGCCCAGGAGCAGCATGGCCGTGACTATCATGTTGGTCATGAGCGCAAACACCAGAAAGACGCGGTGAGACGCCTCACCGTAGCGGGCCCGGATGATCTCTAAGAACGTGTGGGCGTTGGGAGCCTTGCGCTTCAGCTCTATGGCCAGTATGCCGAAGAGCAGCACCTGGATTGAGGCGCCAGCCGCATACCAGAATGGTCCGCTTATGCCGTACTGGTATGCCACCGTAGAGGACTGGAGTAGCGTAGCCGCCCAAGTCCAGGCCGACACGATGGCCGCGGCGGTCAGGCCCGTCTTTATCACCCGGCCGGCCGTGTTGAACCACTCCGAGGTCTGCGACACCCCCAAGTACCGCTCCTCTATCTTGGTCTCCAGCGTGATCACAATCGCAAAGACGGCCCCCAGTCCCACCACGATGAACCATCCCCAGGACTCGTCCAAGACCTCGCCGATTGTGAATCCCTCTATCACACCGGCGGCGTGGGCCGCTTCCGGCGCGGACATCGCAATAGCGGCGGCAGCCACTAACGCTACTGCGACGGCTCTATTCCGCATGACCTGTCAGGTGGGCCAATAATAGATGGCAATATTCAACGCGGTTCTTCTTATATAGTCACAGTGTGCCCCGGCGGAGTGGAGTCCATATCCGGAAACCAACCGCGCCGAGCACGGCCTGCATGGCACCAAGGATATACCTGCCGGGACAGGAGCCGGCCTTGGGAAGCGCTCAGGCGTAGATCATCCCGAACCGGCCCGCATGGTCAGAGCATTGCCTGCTCTGGACCGCCGCGCATGGCCGGCTGTGTAGATAATCGATGCGGCTTGCAGTGGCTACTTGCCCGCGTCGGAGGGGCGCCGTCCGGCACCCAGCAGAAGGTTGCGGGACTTGAGGGTTCGGCGCACCAGCACGAATCCCATGGCCGTGGTCGCCGCGCCGAACAGGATGTTCAGTATGTTGGCGTCCTCGCCGGTGGACATCATGGTGAATATGAGCCCCATCACCATCATCAGGCCGCCCAGCCCCGCGAATATAATCATGGTCAGGGGAAGCTGCCTGGGTTGTGCGGGCAGCCGCCTCTTTGCCCCGTCCTTGGGGGGCGGCACGACGCCGTTCTTCACTGCCTCGTGGCAGACGGCGCAGTACTTGTGCTGCTTTCCCCCGCTCCAAGCCGACTTTAGAAAGTAGTACTCCACACCGCACATGGCGCACGGCGACGTTACGCTGTCGAGCCTTCCATACTTGTCAAACTCCTTGCCCAGGTCCAGCATGCACGGTTTGCAGTAGTAGCCGGGTATGTGCCACATGCGCTGGAACTTGTACTTTTTCCAGCTCAGGGTGCAGCCGCAACCGCTGCAGTGGGCCAACTATCCCTCCTCTTCAGGAACGCTCGCTTTTTGGCCTCGGGCCACCTTGGCTATGCCGTGCCGGGCCTCTATTATGGGCAGCCCCACTATGAAGAAGGTGGCGGCGCTAACCCACACCACCGAGATCCCCACCCACAGCGAGTAGAAGCCGATGTCGAACACGTAGTCGGCGAAGAAGAGCGGCATGGGCCACCCGATTATCAGTATGAGCGTCATGAGGCCGCCTCCCTTGAGGCTGAACCGGAAGGCCTTGTGCAGGGTCGCCTCGTCGGCCTCCAACTGGGCCACCTCCTTGGCAGATATGTCCACGAGCTTGATGCGTTCCTTCATCTCTGCCCAGTCGAAGCTCGTCTTCTTTATTAGACTGCCGAATCCGGCGATGGCGCCGCCGGTCAGTATGCCGGCTATGTTGCCAAAGAGCATCGAGTAGTTGTCGCCCAAGGTGGCCAGGCTGACCTCGCCATACGTGGATGCCACGCCGGTCCACGTTGCCAGGGCGATGAACAGCCCAGCAATGGCGCCCACCGTCGCCGCCGTCTTGTTGGTCCTCTTCCAGGTTATGGTGAGGGCTATGGGTATCACCGCCGAGCCGATGAGCACGCCCATGGCCAGGTACACGAACCCCAGGCTGAGCCCCATGCTGAGCAGTATGACCGCCAGACCGCCCATCCCTATTCCAAAGCCCACTATGGTATATCGGGAGACTTTGAGCAGCTGCTTTCCGGTCGCATTCGGATTCTTGTACGTCCTATAGACGTCATACGTGATCAGCGACGATACCGCGATGAGCTCGGCGGATCCGGCCGAGGTCACGGCCATGAACAGCATGGTAAGCACGAGTACCGCCCCCACCTCGCCCATGAGGACCGAGGCGGCGGCCGGAACGGTAAGGCCCAGCTGCACCTGCTCGGGGGTCAGATCCACATCCAAGGCGACGGCCGTCAGGCCCATGGTGGTAGCCAGCGTAAAGGGAATGGCAAACCAGCAGGCTCCGCCCAGAAGGAAGCCCTTTACGGTGGACTGGGGCTGGGCGGCGATGGCCCGCTGCCAGTAGGCTTGGTCCACGAATACGGTCCCAAAGTTGCCCACGATATTGATGATGCCGAATATGAGCCCGCCCAGCGAGGCCATGGTAAGGTAGGCGCCCGCCGCGTTGCCCTCCACCGGGTTTATGGCCGCCGCCTCGGTCAGTTTATCGAACATGCCCTCGATGCCCCCGGTGACGGGGCTGACGAAGTAGACCGTGGCCACAAATGTTAAGATCACAATGAAAATGATTATGGTGTGCATATAGTCTGCCACGAACGTGGCCTTCAGCCCGCCCACCAGGGTGTATATCATGACGCCGATGGGTATGAGGAACGCCGCCAGCGAGATGTCCATGCCGGTAAGACCGTTCACGACGGCGGCCCCGCCCAGGAGCAGCATGGCCGTGACTATCATGTTGGTCATGAGCGCAAACACCAGAAAGACGCGGTGAGACGCCTCACCGTAGCGGGCCCGGATGATCTCTAAGAACGTGTGGGCGTTGGGAGCCTTGCGCTTCAGCTCTATGGCCAGTATGCCGAAGAGCAGCACCTGGATTGAGGCGCCAGCCGCATACCAGAATGGTCCGCTTATGCCGTACTGGTATGCCACCGTAGAGGACTGGAGTAGCGTAGCCGCCCAAGTCCAGGCCGACACGATGGCCGCGGCGGTCAGGCCCGTCTTTATCACCCGGCCGGCCGTGTTGAACCACTCCGAGGTCTGCGACACCCCCAAGTACCGCTCCTCTATCTTGGTCTCCAGCGTGATCACAATCGCAAAGACGGCCCCCAGTCCCACCACGATGAACCATCCCCAGGACTCGTCCAAGACCTCGCCGATTGTGAATCCCTCTATCACACCGGCGGCGTGGGCCGCTTCCGGCGCGGACATCGCAATAGCGGCGGCAGCCACTAACGCTACTGCGACGGCTCTATTCCGCATGACCTGTCAGGTGGGCCAATAATAGATGGCAATATTCAACGCGGTTCTTCTTATATAGTCCCGCAGTCGCCCGCCGCGTTCCGCGCGGCCGCACCCAACCGCTCCTGCACGCGGCACCACGCCGGTATGGTATGACAGCGCGGGCGCACAGCCCATGCGACTTTGACTTGCCGCGCTGCACTTGCGCCCGGTCATTTAGTCGATGTCGGCACAATTTCGGGCGGCCCCGGTAGCCGTTCGCAAAGCTCCACCCCCAACGGTCCCGCGGACGGCGGCATGAGTCCGGCGGACCGAGGCGGCGCCGACCCGCTGTTTAGTTCCCGGCCGGATCCCGGCCCGGAAGGGCGGCCGCCGGAGTGCGGCACCAGGATAATGGCCGCGTTTCGGTGCCAAAATGCCGGATCCCTGCGACTGCACGTCCGCCGCCCGAATGGCGCCACGGATTCGGCCGACGCCTAGTACAGGCTGTACAGACGAGACATGGCCACGGTCTTTGCCGGCCCCCCGTCGGAGACGACTTGACCGTCCGCCCTGACCTCGTACGTCTCTGGATTTATCTGGATGTCGGGCGTTGCGTCGTTGTGCAGCATGTCCTTCTTGGATATGCGCCGGCACCGCTCCACTGCTATGAATTGGCGGTTTCCGGACACCCCGCCCCGCTCCAAGGCCAGCTTAGAGGTGAATGTGACGGCCAGCGAGTTGCGGGCCGAGCCCAGGGCCCCCCACATGGGGCGGTACCGGACCGGTTCGGTGGTGGGTATGGACGCGTTGGGGTCGCCCATGGCCGAATAGATTATCATGCCGCTCTTTATCACCAGCTTGGGCTTCACCCCGAAGAACGCCGGGCTCCACAGCACTATGTCGGCCAGCCGTCCGGGCTGCAGCGTGCCCACGTGTCCGGATATGCCGTGGGTTATGGCCGGGTTTACGGTTATCTTGGCCAGGTACCGCTTGATCCGGACGTTGTCGTTGTCGTCCGACTCGTCGGGCAGCCTGCCCCGGGTCTTCTTCATGCAGTCGGCCGTCTGCCAGTTGCGGACGGTGACCTCGCCCACCCTGCCCATGGCTTGGCTGTCGGAGGACATCATGCTGATCGCGCCCATGTCGTGCAGTACGTCCTCGGCGGCTATCGTCTCCCGCCGTATCCGGGACTCCGCGAACGAGACGTCCTCGGGCACCGACGAGTTAAGGTGGTGGCACACCATCATCATGTCCAGGTGCTCGGAGAGCGTGTTGACCGTGAACGGCCGGGTGGGGTTGGTGGAGGAGGGCAGCACGTTCCGCTCCCCGGCCACCCTCATTATGTCCGGGGCATGGCCGCCGCCTGCCCCCTCGGTGTGGTACGTGTGGATGGTCCTGCCGCGTATTGCCGATATGGTGTCGTCCACGTAGCCGCACTCGTTGAGCGTGTCGGTGTGGATGGCCACCTGCGTGTCGGTCTCGTCGGCCACCCTCAGCGCCGCGTCTATGGTTGCCGGGGTGGTGCCCCAGTCCTCGTGCAGCTTCAGGCCGCAGGCCCCCGCCTCCACCTGCTCTAGCAGGTGTTCCGTCCGGGAGTCGTTTCCCTTGGCCAGAAACCCCATGTTGACGGGGAACTCCTCGGCGGCCTCCATCATCCTCCGTATGTTCCAGGCTCCCGGCGTGCAGGTGGTGGCGTTGGTCCCGTCGGCCGGACCCGTCCCCCCGCCGATCATGGTGGTCACTCCACCGCATATTGCCTCGGTGACCTGCTGCGGCGAGATGAAGTGCACGTGGGAGTCCACCGCGCCCGGCGTGCATATGGCGTTCTCGCCGGCCACCACCTCGGTGCCTGAGCCTATGGTCATGTCCACGCCCCCCATGACGTCGCCGTTTCCCGCGTTGCCCACTCCGGCGATCCTGCCGTCCTTTACTCCGATGTCCGCCTTGACTATTCCCAGCACGGGGTCCATCACCACCGCGTTGGTTATCACCAGGTCCAGCGAGTCGGAGCCCCGCACCCCGCTGGCCTGGCCGGCGCCGTCCCGTATGGTCTTTCCCCCTCCGAAGACGGCCTCGTCTCCGTGCCGGATCAGGTCCCTCTCTATCTGCATTATAAGATCGGTATCGGCCAGCCGTATGCGATCTCCGGCGGTGGGACCGAACAGGTCGGCGTATCGCCGGCGGGTCATCTCCAAGGTCACGCCCCCCGGTACCCCCTCTGGCGCGCCAGCGACAGTGCATTGGACCGGTTCTGATCCAGGTCCCCGTTCACCAGCCCCCCGAATCCGTGAACCACCCGCCTGCCGCCGTATGCCACCAGCGTCACCTCGCGGGTCTCGCCGGGCTCAAACCGCACCGAGGTGCCCGAGGGGATGTTCAGGTGGAACCCGTATGCCCGTTCGCGGGGGAACGCAAGCATGCGGTTGGCCTCAAAGAAGTGTATGTGGCTCCCCACCTGTATGGGGCGGTCCCCGCCGTTCTCCACCGATATGGTCACGGTCTTGAGGCCGTCGTTTGCCCGTATGCTTCCCTCCGCCAGAAAGTACTCTCCAGGCTCCATGGCATCACCTTATGGGGTCGTGCACCGTTACCAGCTTGGTGCCGTCCTCGAATGTGGCCTCCACCTGCACTGAATGTATAAGCGAGGCCACACCAGGCAGGACTTCGTCGGCCTTCAGGACCTCCCGGCCCGAACTGGCCAGCTCGACCACCGACCGCCCGTCGCGGGCCCCCTCCAGTATGTGGTCCGCTATGAGCGCCACCGCCTCGGGGTGGTTCATCTTCAGGCCCCGCTCCATCCTCCTCCGGGCAAGCTGTGCCGCCACGAATATCTGCAGTTTGTCAGATTCCCTCGGGGTCAGCAGCACGGCTTGATCCCCCGGGGACCGCTATTTAACCGTCAACGCATCTGCCGGGTTTTTGTAACAGGACCGTGGCCGCCCCGGCTCCCGTGCCAAGCGGACATGCGCCTCAGCCGCCGGGCTCTGAAGCCCTTCACGCGGCACGTATCGCATTTTATATGGAGCGGCGGGATCGTACGGTCGTTGATCAGGATCACCGAGGTGGCGGGCAAAGGGCAACCAAACCTGGACGCAGAGTACATCCGCATGGAGAGGGGCGAGATGCAGAAGAGCCGCCTCCGCAGGACGACCGACCGCGGGACCGACGTGGGCCTGGACCTGCCGGCCGGCACCACACTCCACGACGGCGACCTGGTCCGGGGCGAGGGCAGGACCGTAATGATCCGCCAGATGCCCGAGACTGTGGGAGTCATAAGTCCGGCGGGCGGGCCGGTCCCGGCGGATATGTGGATGCTGGCGGCCCACGCAATAGGCAACATGCACAGGCCCATCTCGGTTGGCCGGGACGAGATCATCTTCCCCGTGCAGGACGCCTCCGAGAGGGAGACGTTCGCCCGCATGCTGGACAGGGTAGGGACGGGCCGCTTTGAGATCATCGTACGGGAGGCCGTCTTCGAGCCCCACGAGGCAGCCGACGTGGCCGGCCATGGATGACGAGCTGCTGGGCATCATGCAGATGTCCGACTCGCTCTTTCCCGCGGGCACGTTCGCCATGTCCAACGGAATAGAGGCCATGCACCGGGCCGGCGACATATCCACGGCCGCGGATCTGGAGGCCCTGCTGCGCTCTTACCTGGCACACCAGACGGGGCCGTCGGACTGCGCCGCCGCCGCCCTAGCCCACCGCTACGCCGGAGAAGGGGACGTCGGGAGAATACGGGATCTGGATGCCCTATACCTAGCCTCCAAGTCGGTGCGGGAGACCCGGGAGGCATCCGTGCGATCCGGTACCCAGATGCTCAAATGTATCACGGAGATTCTGCGCGACGACGCGGTGGCGGCGTGCGCAGAAGAGATACGTAGCGGTGGGATGTCCGGGGCGTATCCTGTCTCCTTTGGCGTGTGCTGCCGGGCCATGGGCATATCCGCACGCGGGACCGCCATGGCAGTGTCGTACGGCTTCGTTGCCGGGTGCGTGGGCGCCGCCCTGCGGCTGGGCATAATACAGCACATGGAGGCGCAGGGCATAATACACAGCCTCAAGCCCGACATGGAGCGGGCCGCCCGGGTCGGGTGCGATTCGGACACCGTATGGCAGTTCTGCCCGCAGGCCGAGATACTCCAGATGGCCCACGAGAACCAGGACTCCAAGATGTTTATTACATGACGGGGCGGATCAGCAGCCGGTGCGGCGAGTTCCCAGAGTGGGCATAGGAGGGCCGGTGGGATCCGGCAAGAGCATGCTCATAGAGAGGCTGGTTCCGGAACTGGTCCGGAGGGGCTACGCGGCCGGCGTAATATCCAACGACGTCATATCAAAGGAGGATGCAGACCGCATCCGGGCCACACTGTCGGCCGACTGCACCGTTCCCGGTGACTTGGTGGTGGGGCTGGCCACCGGGGGCTGCCCCCATACGGCCGTCCGGGAGGATCCCTCCATGAACCTGGCCGCAATAGAACAGATGGTGCGGGATCATCCCGAGCTGGACATCATAATAATAGAGAGCGGCGGCGACAACATCACCACCACATTCAGTCCGGTCCTGGCCGACTACTTCATGTATATGATAGACGTGGCCGGCGGCGACAAGTACCCGCGCAAAGGCGGCCTGGGAATACAGAGCTGCGACCTGCTCGTAATAAACAAGGTTGACCTGGCCGAGCACGTGGGCGCAGACCTGGACGTCATGAGACGCGACGCGGTTCGTTCCCGGGGGGAAAAGCCGTTCCTCTTTACGGACTGCCGGAGCAACACGGGAGTGGACGAGGTGGCCCGGCACATAATACGGGATCTGCTGTTCGACGCGCCGCCCGGGGCCGGCGGTCCATGACAGACCAAACCGGCAGGAGAGGATACCTCCGGCTGGTCTTGGAAGACCGCACCAGGACAGTCTTGGCCGGGCACTCTGTCCGGGCACCCTTCCATGTGCAGCGGGTCATGCACTGCGACGAGGGCCTCCCGAACATGGCATACCTGTACATGATGAGCACGTCGGGCGGCACGCTGGGCGGCGATTCGCACCGCATAGACATAACCCTGGGGGAGAATGCCGCGGCCCACATCACCACCCAGGGGGCCACCCGCATATACGGGACCAGATCAGAGGCGGCCACCCAGGCCACGGAGATAACCCTGCATGATGGGTCATACCTGGAGTTCATGCCAGATCAGACCATACCGTACGGCAACTCCAATTACTCCCAGACCGTCCGGATAACCGCAAGCCGGACCGCCACCCTGGTGTACACGGACGTGGTAGCGTCCGGGCGGCGCGCCATGGGAGAGTCGTTCCAGTTCGATTCGTTCCGCACCGAGACCGTGGCGCGCGACGATGCCGGAGACGTCATATTCTGCGATGCCGCCGTCTTGGAGCCGAAGAGGCGCGGCGTAACAGGGTACGGAGCAATGGGCGGCCACACCGTGGCGGGAACCGTGTACATTCTTGCCCCCAAGTCCCGCACCGCAAGACTGTACGGCGCGGTAAACCCATTGGTCTCGAACCACCCCACGGTGCCCGGCGGCGCCAGCACGATGCGGGGAGACGCGGGCGTTCTGGTGAGGCTGCTGGGAGGCGATGCCCGCTCCGTCATGAGCCTGGCCCGCAACGTGGCCAGCATCGTCAGGGAAGAGTTGCTGGGAGTCGCCCTTCCAGACGATCGAAAAAGCTGATTTTGTACGGCTCGGCGTGCCGCCCAACGTCGCGCCGCCCCTCCGCACATCCGAAATATGATCGTCCACAGGACCTCCGGCAGGCGGCCTCAAGATCAAGGTGGCCCGGTCCGATCCGGCAGATCATGCGCGTCTTCAAGATCATGCCGGGCACATCCGCCCCCTTAAGATGGTCATATGCCGCTCTGGCATCCGGTTTTTTGACGCGCGATGTAGAGGTACACCGCCCCGGGATTCCCGCCGTATGGGCATACTCTGCAATCCGTCCTCTCCGGTTTGGGGCAGTCTCCTTGGCTGTCGGTGTTGGGATATGGCGAGCAGTATCGTTTGGGATCAATATTATGGTAATGTATTATTTATAAATGTGAATGTATTTTTAGCGATCCCAATATAACCGATAAAGTCCGGCGCACCGTATAACTCCGACCCACCAAAAATAATAAAAGCAACGGCACCAATTACATAATGTGCCTATCTCCATGGATTTCGACAGCCTAACGGTGGAGCCCATAGAGCTGCGCATGATAAGCCCGTCCAAGTTCCCCGTCAGGTACGCTGGCGGAGAGGACACCGCAGCGATGGCAGATTTGAAGGAGAGTATAAAGCGGCACGGGCTTCTCCACCCCATACTGGTCCGCCCGCTCGAACACGGGTTCGAGATAGTGGCCGGTCACCGCCGCTTTGCAGCATGCAGGTCACTGCACCAACGCTTCATATCCTGCCGTATATGCGAGTTCGGGGACCGAGAGGCTTTTGAGATACAGATCTCCGAGAACCTACAGAGAAAGACCATGGATCCTCTGGAGGAGGCAGAGGCATACCAGAGATACGTTACCGAATTCGGCTGGGGCGGCGTTACCGACTTGAGCAGGCGCATAGGAAAGAGCGAAGAGTACGTCTCGCACCGGATGCAGCTGCTAAGGTTGCCCGATTCGGCCAAAAGCCACGTCACGGCGAAGAACATGAACGTAAGCCAAGCCCTGGAGCTGGTGGGGGCGCCCGAATCCGCAGGGGAGATGGCCGAAGATGTAGTTCGAAACAAGCTCACCGTCAAGCAGATACGAAAGCTCAAGGCTGAGATGGACGAGGGGACCGTGGCCCGTCGCCGGAAAGACTCCAAGTCCCGGGAGACACAGATAACAAAGAAGGGAATACTCACCTTGAAGATCGCACTGTCCCGAATGGACGATCTGGTAGATGCTGCCCACGGCACGGATCCCTATGAGCGAGCAGCCATGATTGAATTTCTGATGGATATGCGCCGGCGAATACACTCCATGATCGACGAGGCCATACGGTTCGAGAAGAACAGGCCAAAGCGCCGAGTGTAAACAGGCTTCCAACGACTTTTTGCCACATATAGGCCGCATACATCCCACGGGGCATCGTCATGTCGGGCCGCCGCTCAGACGCATGCGCCGCGACCGGCATGTGTCGGGATGTGCGGGGAGCGGTGCGCATTTGGGCGCGCTCGGCCCTCGGCGGCCCGGTAGGCAGCCACTTGCGCCGCGCAGCGGGCAAAGTCCTGATCAGAAACTGTCACGGAACCGGTGAATGCAGGGCCATTTCCACCAGACCTATGTCCGCAGGAAGGGAGGCATCCATTCGTCCAGAAACTTCTTGTATTCGACCTCCGTATACGCCAGAGCGTACATGGACGCATCCGTATACGGAACAAAGTCATACACCTCGTATGTGTGCAGTATGTCTCCAAAGAGATTCCTGAATACGTCGTTCTCCTCATAGGCCATCTCCTTGGTGAGGAACGACTTGACAGATATCCAGTCATAGCCACCCAGCGTCTTCCCCGAGTATGCCACGAAGGGTGCCGCGTTGAGGTACTTTTTCAAGCCGTCCAGCCTCTTGGGGAGAGCCTGGGAGCTGCGGAACTTTATCATATCTATGTGGACCACCCGGCCGGGAATCTTTCTGGCGTCTATGGATATGGTGTAACCGCTGATTACGCCCTCCACCTCCAATCTCCTGATGCGGGATTCTATCTCCTCTTGGGGGATGTTGTGGCCGACACCCCGCAGAAAGTCCCATATCTCAAACGTCTCCTGCCGGGCATTCCGACTCAGGGCCGAGAGTATGAGGCCGTCTATTGCGTCTGTCATCGTGATATCATCCGACGGTCACATATATAACAGATTCATGGCGGATCTGGAAAAATATAGTGATGGATACACCAGGCTGCCCGCAGGCATGCGATCTGACATGGAGTAGGATGGCCCACAGACCGCCGAACGTCCGCTCCAAACCACCCAGTGACATAGTCCTACCTAAATCTGCATAACACTTCAAGCATACCACTTTTGTACGAAACTACAACCCGCCAAAAGCGGCGCATGCACCCATGCAGCGACGGCCAGCTGCTCGCCCACAACCGGGGCACCCGCGGGCATCCGGCCATGCGCTTCCTCCGAACCACACCATGACTAGTATAGTCAAGAAACATGTAGGGCAGCTCTGCCGGGGACATCCCTTGCCGCCGGATTTTCCAGTGCTTCCCCCATCCTGGCCACCTGTTCATGCCCCACCATGGAAAAATCGTAGTTAGGCGCGGCACTTGCATAAATTCTCCAAGGTAGACGCACTTTTTAATTACCAGAAAGTACATTATGGTTTGCAATGAGCTTTGCCCTCTCAGAGAGCATAGGATACTTGGTCCTGATCGGTGTGGGTCTGGCGATGGCCGCGGTCGTAACCCTGATGGTAAAGGCCGAGACCAAGTGGCTGGGGACGCGCAAGACCTCCGAGTGGTTCTATACGGCGGGCCGCACCATCAAGACCGGCCTTATCGCCTCGTCCATAGTCTCGGCCTGGACATGGGCTGCCACCCTGCTCCAGTCCTCCACTGTGACCTTCGAGTTTGGGATGGCCGGTTCATTTTGGTATGCAGCCGGCGCCAGCATACAGGTCATACTCTTCTCCATAATCGCCATAGAGCTGAAGCGCAAGGCGCCCATGACCCACACGTTCCCCGAGATGATCTACGTGCGGTACGGCCAGCACTCCCACAAGGTCTTTCTCTTTTTTGCGCTGCTGACCAATACCATAGTCACCGCCATGCTGGTCTTGGGCGGAGCCGCGGTGGTCAACTCGCTTACCGGCGTGGACATTATGCTGGCCGCATTCCTGCTACCGGTGGGAGTAGTGGCATACACCGTATTCGGCGGGCTCAAGGCCACCTTCTTTGCCGAGTACATCAACGCCGGGCTCATCTTTGCGGTGGTGCTGGCGTTCGTTTCGGTGATATACTTTGTCAGCCCCGAGATCGGGGGCGTGCAGGGCATGTACGAGAAGCTCACCACGGCCGCCGTCCTGAACCCGGTGGAAGGGAACGTGGCGGGAAGCTTTCTGACGCTGGCCTCGGCGGGGGCCCTAGTATTCGGAATAATCAACATCGTGGGAAACTTTGGGACCGTATTCGTGGACCAGTCGTACTGGCAGAGGGCCATAGCGGCCCGTCCCCGGTCGGTGGGCAGCGGCTTCATAATAGGGGGCCTGGCGTGGTTTGCCATTCCGTTCACCCTAGCCACCACTCTTGGGTTGGCGGCGGTGGCAACCGGGGTGGAGCTCACCGAGGATCAGGTAGGCCTGGGACTGGTGGCGCCCACCGCCGCCGCCGTACTGATGGGGGAGGTGGGCGCCATACTGATACTCACCATAGTGTTTACGGCTGTGACTGCCGCCGGTTCTTCGCAACTGGTCAGCGTATCGTCGCTGGTCACCTATGACATATTCAGGACGTACATGAACCCGTCGGCCACCGGCCGGCAGCTGATACGGGTCTCCCGGTATGCCATCCTGATATTCGGAATGGGTATGGGGGTTATGGCGTCGGCTCTGTTCCAGCTGGGCCTGTCGCTCCAGTACGTGTACCTGATGATGGGCATACTCATAGGCTCGGCAGTGGCGCCCATATCGCTGGCCATACTCTGGGATCGCATAGGCAGGCGCGCCGCCACATCCGGAGCCCTGGCGGGACTTGCTGCGGGAGTCTCCGGGTGGCTGACCGCCGCGGCCATCATGTACGGCGAGATTACTGTCTCTTCCACCGGATCTACACTGCCCATGCTGATTGGCAATATCATGTCAATAACTACAAGCTTGGCTGTGTGCCTTGGAGGCAGCATAGCATCAGGCGGCCGCTTTGACTTTCGCGTTTTAAAACAAAAGATCATGATTGTGGATGATCGTGTGAGATCTGCGCTGGATCGTGATGCCGACGAGCATACGCTGGCCCGAGCATCCACTGTGTGCAAAAGGGTGGGAATGGCCGCCGCCATCATACTGCCGGTGGCCTGGCCGGCTCCCCTGTATGCGAGCGGGTACGTCTTTACGCCACAGGCGTTCACCGTCTGGGTGGGGCTTGCAGTGGTGTGGGCTGCCGGAGCCGCCGGAACAGTCGTGATCCTCCCGCTCATAGAGGCGCGCCACAGCATTCGGGAGCTGCTGTCCAGAGCCAGCTCGTCCAAATCTGTGGATGTATCAGAACAACATCCTGACACAGACACCCCGACCACCAAGGTGCTGGTGCCCATAGACGGCTCAATACGATCCCTGCGCGCCATGAACGGAACGCACCACCTGCTGCGGGACATTGCCGGCGTCCGGCTATACCTGCTGCACGTGTTGGAATGGCCCCACGACGACGAGGATAATACCGACACTGCCCTGAGCTCGCAGATGCAGAGGGAGGGGAGGCTCGTGCTGCAGAGCGTGGCGGTACCCCGGGAAGCCGGCGACGTGGTGAGAATGGTCAAGATGGGGGATCCGCCCACCCGGATAGCCGAGATGGCCGACAAGTTGAACGTCGACCTGATCGCGATGGGGCGCCGGGGGCTTGGCAATACCGATGAGGTGCTGGGTCACGTCACCCGGAAGGTGTTGGAGTCGACCCGCCGACCCATAGTCCTTCTGGACTGAACCCAAGATGTCATCCCAATTAGAAGTCAATAGTCGCCCTGCACTGCCGGCTGGCCCCGGCCCTTCAGAGAAGTCACGGCGTTGTCTGCTCACGACACACAAGATGGCCGTTTGGCATGCGCCGCACCGACACGTTCTGTCGATTCCGGCTGTTACCGCCAGGTTATGTGTGGAGGCGCATAAATTGGCCGGACTAGGCGCCGGTGCCGTGCAAGACAAACCGCACAGCCAGAAGACATATCCCGTCGTGCACGAGATTTGCCGACTGCGGCGATACAGGGTCGTGCGCCGCACCAGCAGGTTCTCCGTAGTCGTAACCGACGGAAAATCGCAGCACACGGCCCACCTCACCAACAGCGGCAGGCTGCGAGACCTAATATTTCCCGGAAGCGTGTGCCTGTGCATTCCCAAAAGACCCGCCAAGACCACCCTGAGGCTGGTGGGGGTGCCGGTATCCGAAAAGTGGGCGGTGCTGGTGGATCCCGGTGAACAGTCCCGGGCTTTCGTGAACGCCGCCCAAGCCGGGCTCATACCCTGGCTGGCAGGCTGGAGCATAACTGGCAGCGAGGTAGACTGTGGTGAATCCAGGATAGATCTGGAGATCCGCAGCGGGGGGCATACCGGCTACATCGAGATAAAGTCCGCCGCCATGCTCATCGGTGACGGCACCGGCTCGTTTCCAGACTGCCCCACACTCAGGGGCCGCAAGCATGTCGGTACCCTGAGCCGCCTAGCCGCCGACCACCGCTGCATCATCCTGTTTCTGGTACAGCACCCGGACGCGGTGCGCTTCTCGCCCAGCGTACAGGGGGATCCGGTATTCGCCGCCGGCATCTCCGAGGCGGCCCGGGACGGAGTGGAGGTCAGGGCGGTAAAAACGTGTCTAGGTGTGGACGGCCGGGTAGTCCTTGTCGATCCCGACCTTAATTGTTATGTGTGACCATCTTTTTTAGCACTGTTTTACGGAAAAACCGTTTACGGATGCGCCAAAATATGAAAATGGCAAAATGCATGCTACCCGGCGCAACCCAGTGTTTTTTCGAGTTGGTTACTTTTTCGAAATACGATCATATGCGCGCAAAAGCAACCCGCCAAAGACTGCTCCCTCCAAACGGTCCATGATCGTAACGTACATGTCGAGTCGGGAAGGCCGGACGAACAAACCGCCGCTTCCCCCCCCCCGTCCCGAAAATCCACGGGCTGCACGGCGGAACGAGGTCTGCCGCATGGTATTGATTGGTGTATAAAACCAATAGACACCTTTCAAAACCCCCCGCTACAATTATTACTTTTATAGGTTGGTGCTTATTCATACCATGATGAACGAGATTGTCAAGAAGGGGGCATGCAACGGAGCCTGTAAGGCATTCCGTGTCAGGAAACCCCACGGAGCCACCAGATATGGTTCGGGACAGGGGCGCTGCCAGATATGCGATGTCTGGATAGACCACAACGGGTGCCACCTAAAAGACGGCTCGCCGGCCAAGGAGGGCACCATAGGGTGGTTCTGCAACTGCTGTCACTATCGCGTCCGCCAAAAGCCCCGCAACAAGATATACAAGCAGAAGCTAAGCGACTACAACAACCGCATCCCATAGATATCAGTACTCGTTCCCGCAGCATCACCACCACTCTAAAGATATCATTTGTTCCGGATCCGGACTCTATACCTGGGATACTCCCCCGTCCGGGCGGAGTCCGACCACTCCCAGGTTCTGAGATAAGCGTCCGAGGCCCTGACCTGCATTTATGATGGGCGCTGCCACGCAGGACGGCATCGCGTACGGCACCATGGATGGCAGACCGGCCGCTCTACGCCATGGGGCGGTTAGACGCCACTCTGCTCGAACCGGGTCAGCTTGTCGCGTCTCTTCTTCAGGACGGCGAATATGGCCAAGATGGCGGCCACCCATATGGTGGCGAACAACACGTTGGACAGGTTCACATACATGTACGGGGTGGCCTCTATTAGGTTCGTCTGGAGTGTAAGGGCCCGGGAGCTGATGTCCATCATGGCCACATAGTATGCGGTACTGTCCCGTGGCATGGACTCGGCCACAAGCAGGCTCTCCTGCATGACCGCCAAGTCGCCGGAGATTCGGGAAAAGTCCGTAGTCGGATTGGGGAAGAGCCACACCGGGTTGTGGTTGTCCGGCAGGTTGTCCATCACGCTGGCTATGTGCACCTCGATCTCGGCCAGATGAACGCGTATTGTCTCCGGATCCGACGAGCCCATTATGCCGCTCAGGTGCCCGCGCGCCAGATCCACCGGGTAGATGTCGGTATGGTACCCCTGGAAAGCCAAGAATGCCCCGGTGGTTATTATGATCACGATGCTTATCATGGCTGCCTTGTACGCGCGGTTTGCCATCATCTCTTCCCGTAGCGGGGTACGTGACGCGTCCGATTTATGTCTTTTAAACTTGGAGTGCGACAGGCTCAGGTACGTCACGTAAAAGTAGCCGATTGTCTGTATTGCTATGATGGGCGCAAACACGGCAAACCCCTCAAGCAGCGCCACCATTATGCCCAGCACCCCGTATATCGCAAAGAAGAGCTCCAGCAGCGTGACCCGGGTGAACGGCAGGTTGTAGGCATTCTCTTTCCAGTCGCTCCGGGACTTGAGCGTGCCGTACTTGGGGGTGCGGTGGAAGACATTCTTCTTGCCCAGCACGGCGTCAAAGACGGCCACCGTGTTGTTTACCGACATGCCGGCGTTGTATACCAGCAGGAACGGCAGCATCTTCGCCTTCTGCCTCCAAGAGTCATGATAGATGTCCTGTAGTATCAGGAGGTACGCCCCCGGCCCCATCAGAATGTACAGGGCCAGCGTCACCGACGGAAGAAAACCTATGATATACAGGTTTACGCCCTGTGTCAGCAGCAGGGGCAGAGTCAGGAACTGTATCAGCATGAACGGATACACCACGTGCCGTGTCAGCTGCACGAACGCCTGCACCTTGGCGCCCACGTCTATCCCACGCCTCACCACGATATCCGAGAGAAGCTTGAGGGCGCACTGTATGGAGCCCTTGGCCCAGCGGAACTGCTGCCTCTTGGCCGCGTTCATCTGGACTGGAAGCTCGGCATCCACCACCACGTCAGGCAGAAACACGCACTTCCACCCTTTCATCTGGGCGCGGTAGCTCAGGTCCAGATCCTCCACCAGGGTGGCGGTATGCCAGCCACCTGCGTCGTCTATGCACTCCCGTCGCCATATGCCCGCCGTGCCGTTGAAGTTCATGAACAACGATGAGTTGCTCTTGGCCTTCTGCTCCACCAGAAAGTGCAGGTCCAGGCTCATGGCCTGCACCCGGGTCATCGCCGAGTACTCCTCGTTGGCGTGTCCCCACCGGCACTGCACCAAGCCTATGCGTGTGGACGAGAAGTACGGAATGGCCTTGCGGAGGAACCACGCAGGGGGCATAAAGTCCGCGTCAAATATGGCCACAAACTCGGTGTCCGTATGCTCCATGGCGTTCTTCAGAGCCCCGGCCTTGTATCCGCGGCGGTTGTCGCGCCGCACGTACTGTATCTGGAAGCCTCGGCGCCTGTAGTACTCCACCGTATCCCTCAGCAGGTCGGCGGTCTCATCGTCGGAGTCGTCCAGCACCATGATCTTCATCCTGTCCTGGGGATAGTCCATGGCGCACACCGAGTCCACCAAGCGCTTGGCCACGTACTTTTCGTTGTAGAACGGGAGCTGTATGGTGACCGTAGGCGTGCCCAAGTCGGCCACCGGGAGCGTGTCGTTCCGGTGGCGGGCCAGGTACGCCAAATAGTAAAAGTTGCAAGTGTAGCCCGTGATTACGATGGCCGATATTATGAAGAGGTCGAATACGAACTGAAAGAACGGACTGACAGGTATCTCCATGATGTGGCGGCGTGACCTAGGTATTTATATTTGGAATTCAGGCGGGCCGGCAACCCGTCCCGCCGCGAGGCGGGATTCCGGCATGGCTGACGGTCAGGCTTTCTGCTCGAATATCTTGATGGCCTGGGGCGGGCATACCCCCTCGCATGCAAGGCAGAAGATGCAGTCCGGCTCCTTGGACATGAGCGGCTTTTTGTCGGAGGCGGGGCTTCCGGGAGTATCGAACCACTCGTACACCGATACGGGGCAGGCATCTATGCAGGCCCCGTCGGCCACACAGATGTCAAAGTCCACGGAGACAAACTCGCCCCAAACACCCATGATTGCGTTGTCCTCGCCCCGGCGTCCCCAAGTCTTGATGGAGTAGTCACCGGCAGCATACGGTTTGGACGCGGGCATGTGGGACTTGTAGTCCACGTCTATTGGTCCCGGCTTTGCGCCGTCAGGCACCTCCATCTCCTCCTCCAAGGCCGCAGCACTGGGCTGGCCGGGAGTCGGCTTGGGTTTGGGCTTGGGCTTTGCGTTGGGCACTATCTTGGCCAGCGGTGTGAGTTCCTCCAGGCGCACGAACGCCTGGGCCTCGTCTATCTTTTCGAGCTTCTGTAGGGATGCAATCATCTTGTCTGCCAATATGGTGTTGCGCAGCGCCGTATCTATCATCATCTTGGCAAAGTGGTCTGCCTTCTTGCGGTAGTTCCGGACCCACTGAGGATCCCCGAACTTTTCGATGGGGAATATTTGGTATATGATGTCCACTACCTCCCCGGTTACTATCTCGGCGGTTACAGACAGGTCCGCCTCCTCGTAGCCGTCGTCGTCCTCGTCGGGCATGCTTCTCTCGGTCCAGCGGTAGGTCATGTAGATGCGGTCGGCATACATATCCATCTCAAACGTCTTCTTGAGGCCGTCATGAACAGACTTGATGTCTTCGGGGGTTTCCAAGATTATGGGAAGGCGGTACAGGCCAAGCTTGAAGCCGTGCAGCGGATAGACGCCCCGCTTGGCGGTGGGAGCCTCCATAGACCACACCCTATCCTTGAGGAGCAGCGACATTACCCTTATTTGCAGACTTGGTCTTAAAAAGGTTGTTGAGTGCGCTGCGGGTGTCATAATTCCAGTTTAACCCAGCAGGAGCCGTTTGGCCCCCATTTTAGGGAGTGATTGCCATATGGTGGCAAAGACAGCCGTATGTGTCATGATATGACGCGGGACATGGTGGAGCATATGGGGCAGGTTCAAAAACAAAGGCCCGATTGAGATGCCGCGGATCGCCGGCACGGTAACACAAATGCGAGATCAGTTGGAAGAACAGCCGATGCGCCGCAGGCTCCGCCAGACGCTCGGGTACGCGCCCACACCTGCCATCAAGGGGCTGGCGGCCGGTTCTGCATGTCGGCGTGTGGTTCCCGGCATGGTACACAGATCTGTCCAGCGTTCGCGCTGGGAACGAATCCGCGGGACGCTGATCTGCATACCCGAGCTGTGCGGGTGGCGTCCACCCTCTAGATCCGGATGTGGAACGCCCCGTCCACGGCCACCGCCAGAAATATGATGGTCAGGTACGGGGCGGTGACCTTGTAGGCCCTCCAGGCAAAGTCCGAGGTTGGCTCCCGGGTCAGGCGGTAGTGGTAGTACAGCATCAGCCCCCCCGAGACGGCGGCTATCAGTGTGTACACCATGCCCATCCCGAAGGCATAGAGCATCAGTGAATATGGGACAAGAATGGCGGTGTTGGCCAAGATGTACTTTGAGGTGCGGTGCATCCCTATGACGACCGGCAGCATGGGAACCTCGGCTTGGGCGTACTCGTCCCGGATCTTCATGGCCAGGCACCAAAAGTGCGACGGCGTCCACACAAACACCAGAAAGCCCACCAAGAATCCCAGCACGTCCAGGGAGCCGGTGGCCGCCGCCCACCCGGCCCAGGAGGCGGCGCTGCCCGCTATACCTCCGATTACTATATTGGACGTGTTCCGCCGCTTGAGCCATGCAGTGTATATTATGACATAGGAGAAGATCCCCAGTGCTATAAAGAAGGCCGAGGCGGCGTTTATGAGCACGTACCCGTACACCACCGATATGCACGAGAGAGCAAGACCGTATGCCACCACGGCCCTAGCCGATATCCTGCCCGAGGGTATGGGCCGAGTGCTGGTGCGGCTCATCCGTGGGTCTATGTCCCGGTCATAGTAATGGTTCAAGGCGCTGGACCCCGCTGAGGCCAAGGCCCCGGCGACCATCACGTGTATGTACGTCTGATACTCCACCTCCGGGGAGCCAGGCGCCAGCTGGCTGGCCGCGTACAGGGACGCCACCGCTGTTATCACCAGCAGCACCACGATCCGGGGCTTCGACACCTCCACGAGCTCTTTCAGCACCAATCCGAGGAGAGTTCCCCCGCACGTCCATTTAATCTCTTTAGGGACGGCCTTGTCCAAAATCTAGAGAAACATGCGGAGAACCAGACCGGCTTGGTGTTCTGGTCCTGCAAGCACGTACTTGCCGAATCCGGGCAGTATATGGTTCGGGACAGTTCCCGGCTGCACCCGGTGGCCAGATTGGACCGTCCCCGGGCATCCGGGCGCAGCATCCCCGAAGGTCCGTTACACCCGATACGACTCGGGAACGGGATGCCGCAGACTGTGCTTCCCGGTCACAATATACGCAATGGAGTCGCTCATGAAGAGGGCGTGATCTGCAATACGCTCCAGATACCTGAGCAGGAGGGCCTCTGCCAAGGCGCACTTGATGTCGCTGGACTGGAGAAGGGCAGGCATCCTCTCCCTGTATATGGCGTCGGTCATGGCCTCTTGCGCCCGTATGTGTCTGGCCTTGTCCAGATCCAGGGCCGCAAACGAGTGCACCGCCTCCCGGATCATGCGCTCCACCAGCCGGAAAGAGTCCTCGAGGCGCGAGTTCCCGCACCGGGTTATGTCTCCAAACGAGTCGCGTATCAGAGTTATGTCGTAGGCATATCTGCCGAACCGCAGGAATGCGTACGATATCTCTATGGATGAACGGATGAACCGAAAGTCCCGGGCCATCGGCTGGTACTTCAGCAGCATCTCAAAGGTCAGATCCTCCACCTCAAAGTACTGCCGAGTTAGGGCGTCAGATACCGCCCTGCATTCCGTCTTGGTGTTGGCTCCGGACACAAACGACTCCATGGCCAAGCCCATGCCCTTGATAGCCATGTTCCCCATCTGGCCCATAGTAAAGGAGAGCCTCTTCAGCGACGGGTCTATTAGTCGCGACACTATCCAAATTGTCCCTGCACGTATTTAGTAGTTAGTTTGTCGGTGGGGCGCTCAAACACCTGCTTTGTCTCGCCGTGCTCTATGAGCTTGCCCAGGTACATAAAGCCCGTATAGTCGGAGCAGCGCACCGCCTGCTGCATATTGTGCGTCACGATTATGATGCAGTAGTCCTTCTTGAGCTCCTGAATGGTCTCCTCTATCTTCTGGGTCGCTATGGGATCTAGGGCCGAGGCCGGCTCGTCCATCAGGAGCACCTCGGGCTGTATGGCCAGCGCCCGGGCTATGCAGAGGCGCTGCTGCTGGCCGCCGGAGAGCTCCAAGGCCGGCTTCCGGAGAATGTCGCGGACCTCGTCCCACAGATAGGCCAGATTCAGGCAGTCCTCTACGATCTCGTCCAGTATGGCGCGGTTTCTCACCCCGTTGAGCTTCACTCCGGCCACCACGTTGTCGTATATGCTCATTGTGGGGAACGGGTTGGGTTTTTGAAACACCATCCCCACCTTCCGGCGGTGGTATATGGGGTCGATGCTCTTGTCGTACAGGTCCGCGTCGTCCAGAAGCACCCGGCCTTCCACCCGCGCGTTCTGGGTCATGTCGTGCATGCGGTTGAGGCACCTAAGATAGGTGGTCTTGCCGCAGCCGGAGGGACCTATGAGGGCGGTTACCGACTTTTCGGGAAACTTCATGGTGAGATCCTTTACTGCGCATACATCCCCGTAGTAGACGTTCACGTTCTCGGTCACCATCTTGTAGCGCCGCTGTGGCTCAAGTTCCGGCGTGGCGCGCCGCTCCTGCTTGGTTATGGCCCGCACGTCTTCACCTCACCTTCCGTCCCAAGTGTAGTACCCCTCTTAACCCTTTGCCGCCGTGCTCCTGCATGAAGAAGTAGCGCACCCCCAGGTGGATGGCGAATATGATCAGCAGCAGGGTAAAGGCCGCCCCCCAGCCCGCGATCCGGGCCTCGTCATACGGCTGGAGCGAGAACCTCCATATGCGGAGGGGGAGGGCGTCCATGGGCGTGTCCATATCCTCAAAGAAGACGCTGCTTCCCACCACCGTCATTATGAGCGGGGCCGTCTCCCCGCCCACCCTGGACACGGAGAGCAGCACGCCGGTTATTATCCCCTTCTTGGCCTGCGACAGCACTATCCGAAGCGTGATGGCCATCTTGGACAGCCCCAGCGCCGCCCCGGCCTCCCTGTAGGTCCACGGCACCATCCGTATGGCCTCCTCGGTGGCCCGGGCCACTATAGGAAACATGATGAGCGAGAGGGCAAACCCGCCGGCCCACACCGAGAAGTGGCCCAGGAGGAGTACCACCGCCAAGAATGCGAATATGCCCAGCACTATGGAGGGGACCTGGATGAAGACGTCCATGAAGAACCGGATCTGGCGGGCCAGCCAGCCGCCGCCCCCGAACTCGGCCAGGTATATTCCGCCCAGTATGCCCACCGGCAGGCCCAGTAGGGAACTCAGTCCTATCAGTATGATGGTCCCCTGGATGGCCGGCCCTATGGATATGAGGCCGGCGCCCACGGCTCCCGGCTCCTCGGTCAGGAACGCCCAGCTGAGTACCGGCAGGCCGCTGTATACCGCCGTCCCGAGTATCCACACCAGGGGAATGATCGCTACAAGGGCGCACGCCACGACGGCGCCCACCATGATCTTGTCGACCCAGAGCCGGCGCCTCACGTTGGACTTGAACATGGCCCGGATCTCGGCCCGTTTTTGCTGTCTGTTCTCGTGGCTCAATGCACCGGCCCCTCGTTCACCTTCACCATGCGGCCCACCAGAAAGTGCGCCGCAACGTTGATGGAAAGCCCCACCCCCAGCAGTATAAGCCCTATTCCAATCAGGGCGGGCGTGTGCAGCCCCACCGGGGACGCCTCCAGAAACTCGTTGGCTATGATACTGGGCATGGTCTGGCCGGCGTCAAACAGCGAGCTCACCATGGCGTTGGCTCCGGTGGCGTTCCCGATCAGCATGGTGACGGCCATCGTCTCCCCCACGGCCCGGCCCAGTCCCAGCATCGCGGCGCCCAGAAGGCCGGCCTTGGAGTACGGGAATATGGCCATGCGGAACATCTCGAACGTCGTGGATCCGAGCATGTACGCAGCCTCCTTCTGCTGGTGGGGAACGGCGGACATCACCTCCCGGGATATGGACGAGATTGTCGGGATGATCATTATAGCCAGTATTATGCTGGCCGTCAGTATGTCGAGGCCAAACGGCGTTCCGCCAAAGAGGTATATCGAGTCCCCGAACGTGTCGTGGAGGGGCTTCTCCACATAGTCCCTGAAGTACAGGCGGAAGACGAACAGCCCCCACAGGCCGAACACCACGCTGGGGACAGCCTCAATGAGATCCACCAGATACCCCAACGGCCTGCCCAGCCTCTTTGGCATTATCATCACCAACATCGCGATCCCGATGCTGAGTGGAAAGCCCAGGGCCAAAGCCAAGGCAGAGGTGATCAGGGTCCCCAGCACGTACGGCAGCGCCCCGTACGACTCTCGGCCAGGCACCGAGTTCCAGTCCGTCCCGAAGATGAACTCCGCGCCCTCCTCTTCCCATATCGGCGCCGACTCAAAGCCCAGCTGCAGCGCCATCACCAGTATGACCGCCAGCACGTAGGCTCCCGCCGCCGCGGTCGCGTACTTGAAGATCCTCTCCGAGAGCAGCCACCGCCGGGGCTTCTCGTCCCGTTGAATCCACCGCTTTGGCACGAATTGTTGTACCGGCGGAAAAAATATGTTATATACGCAAATAGATTACCGATACCATATTCTTGCCATACCACTATATAGAAAACGGTGGACAACAGTATAACAAATACGAAATATAGAGTACCGTTGGGCGAGCACGAGAAGTTTAAGCAGAACCGCAAGCTGCAGGTAAGCGGCGGATCCACCTACATCGTCTCCATCCCCAGGTCATGGGTGGGGATGATGGGCCTGAAGGCCGGCGACAGCGTCTCAATGATAAAGAACGAGAACAACTCCCTGACCGTATTCCCTGCGTCGGAGGGGACAAACGGGGAGCAGGCCGCATCTATAGTGGTGGGCCCCAACGACTCTGACGAGTCCATACGGCGCAAGATCGTGGCCATGTACCTGGCCGGCTACAAGTCCATCACCATAACCGCCAAGGGGATACGGCTGGGGCCCGGCCAGATAAACGCAGTCCGCTCGTTTGCGCGCTCCTCGATGATAGGAACCGAGATAATCGAGTCCAGTCCCGAATGCATTACGATAAAGACGCTCACCCGGCTGCCCGAGATGACCTTTGATGTGGCGCTGTTGAGGATGGCAACCATGACCATCGACACCCACCAAGAGGCGCTGGAGGCGCTGGAGGCCGCCGACACCAAGTATGCCGACGAGGTGGTCAAGCTGGACGACGAGATAGACCGGTTCACCTTCTACATGCTCAGGAACCTCACCATGGCGGTGGGCGATGCCGGCCTGCTGCGCGCCATGTCGCTGGAGGGCCCTGTGGACTGCCTGCACTACAGGACTGTCATATCCCGTATAGAGAGGATAGCGGACCACGCCACCCTGATCGCCAAGCGGGTGAAGTACCTCACCGAACACATCGATCCTGACATAGTAGACAAGACCAAGCAGCTGAGCCGCTCTGTGATGGAGATGTTCAGCATGGCCATAGATGCCATGATCCGGGCCGACTACGGCGCGGCCGAGAAGGTGACCGAGTCCACCTCCAGGGTACAAGCCGCGCAGGAGGAGTTGATGATGTCCATAAAAGACTCGGCCCCCAACGCCACCGTGATCAAGTTCGTTCTCGACAGCATCCGGAGATCCGCCGAGTATACAATGGACATTGCAGAGGTGGTCATGGACCGCAACATAAAGAGCGTGATCGCCGACACGAGATCAAACCGCGTGGCCATCGGCTCCAAGCCGACTCTGGTCAAAGCCACACCCGCGGCATGATGCTGTTCGGCACGGCTTTGAGCCCAGGATTCTAAGCGGCCTGCCGCCGCACATCTTTGGGATGGTCTGGTTGTACGGATTCTGCACGTAGATTAAACGGTGGATGGCATAGAATGGAAAAACCGCCCCCTCCAGCCCTCCACCAGGTTATAATACGTAACCGGCGCCGTGCAGCCATGAAGTTCTCTGTTATCGTGCAGGACCTGCAGGCCGCGCTGAAGCGCGAGACGGCCCAGATCAGGCTCCTGCTGGCCCGGAATCCCGCCATGGCATACTCCAAGATTGTGGAGATAGGCCGCCGGACGGGATCAAAGTACGGCATACACCTCATAGTGAACTTCCCCCATGAGGGAAAGATAGAGGAGTTTGACATGTACGGAAAGAGGGACATCAGCCTCATCATAGACCGGGAGCGCAGGAACTTTCCCATACCCCGCGACACCATAAAGGCCAAGGCCAGGGAGATATTCGGGGACGTAAAGGTGGAGGATGCCTACATGTACGAGGGAAAGGAGGGCGCCAGAGTGTGGGCGCCGGGCGGAAAGATAGACATCCTGCCCCACTCGCTGCACATATGGACCGCCTTCGACCAGCAGGTTACCGCATACTGCGAGTGGCTGATGGAGAACGTCTACTAGCCCTGCAGGTCTCCCAGAAGGGACTTTGCCTCGGTGTGGCCTGGGTCTATCTTCAAGATGTGCATGCAGCACGAGGCGGCCTCCTGCCGCTGTTTCAGTGAGAGGTGGGCGTTGGTCATGAGCATAAGTGCCTCGACGTCGTCGGAACGCAGGGATACGGCCCGGTCCAGATACTTTATGGCGCTACCAGGCTCTTCCATGATATAGTATATGCTGCCCATTATGAACAGAAAGTCGTGGTCCTCGGCATATTCGGGCTCGATGGACATGCCGTACTGTAGTGCCTCGGCATACTCGCCCTTCTGGACCATCTTGCGCAGGCGCCGCTTTGGATACCGGAACAGGGGGGCCAACTAGGAGACCCGCATTATTCCGGACCGTATAAGGAACTGCAGCCCCTGGATGAACGAGTCGTCGTCTATCTGCCCCTCGGCCCACCACAGGGCGTTGTTCTTGATCCAGTCGGGTATGGGTCCCGGATCCGCCTCTCCGTCCGTATCGGTCGGCGGCACGACCAAGATCCCCTCCCGGATCAAGAACTGCAGTCCCTGGATGAACGAGTTGTCGTCTATCTGCCCCTCGGCCCACCACAGGGCGTTGTTCTTGATCCAGTCCGGGATGGCCGGTTTGGCCGCATCCACGATCTCCGGATCCGCGGCCATTCCCGGATGAACAGCCAGCGGCAGCAGCAGAAAGTCCTGCTCGGTGGGGGACGGAACTATGTTCTCGGGCGCCAAGCCGTACACGTACAGCAGGTAGTTGACGGTGCCCGACTCGGCCACCGTAAACTCTATCTCCGACTGGCCCGACGGCGAATACAAGTACAGCCTGCCGTCCTCATCGGCCATGGAACGGATGGGCGGGGTGAGCGGCTCGCCGTTCTGGTCCACGTCCACCACCCACAGGTCGTACTGGACCTGGTTGAGGAACGCAGTATCATCATATTTGGATATGAACTTCACCAGCATTCTCAGGGGGCAGTCCTCTACAGGCGGATCCGGCGAGTAGAACACGTGCAGCTGGTACAGGAAGAAGTGGGTCGGCCTCTTTACGGACTGTTGCAGTTCCCCTGTGTCCGGACACCCCTGCTCGGCTTGTTCCATGGCGGTGGACACCACGCCGGCAAACGGATTCTCCGTCACGCCGGTCCTGTACACCTGCAGTTCAAACTCGTACTCCTTGGGCGGAATTCCCTCCGAGACATGAGTCCAGGTGAGGGCCTTGAGCGGGAAGGGGAATCCGTCCGACACCCACACTTGGCTGTTGGCCCCGCCGGTCCTCCAGCCTATCAGCACAACGTCGTCAAAGTGGCCTGCCGGCGTAACCAGCCCATCGGCAACCACCTCCTTTGGCAATATCTGCTCGCCGCCTATGTTGGCTATCTTGCCCCAAGAGGGCATCGAGAACCGCTTGGGCTCGTTGGCGTTGGCGAACGCCGAGAGCCACACCACCGACGACTTGAACGCCCCCCGGTACACGCCCAGATCCGCAGAGCCTCCGGTGGGCTCGGGCGCGATCTTTCCCAGCTCCATCTGTCCTACCACGGTGCGACTGCCGTCGTATACCACCACGTGCGCCAGCCATTTCGTCTCACTTCCGACCTGAATGTCCCCCTCTATCCACATCTCCAACCGAAACTGGGCGCATTCCTTGTAGTCCACGTGACAGACATCATACACGTAGTAGTCGCCGGCTTGCATGCCCTCGCCCACGTACCAATCCCCGGGATGGTCCACCCCGCCCTGCTGAAACTGGGCCATTGCCGGAACGGCGGCGCTCGCCACGGCCACGGCCACGGCCGCCGCCACGGCCATCCAAGACAGGCGGGTCATATTCTCACTACACCGCTGCGCAATATTAAAGGTTAGGCGAGCGGGCCGTTCTTGCGGGAGGAACCGGAGGGCAAGGTCCTGTGCCGTACGCGCCATAACAGCACACATGCCAGTGGCGCCCGCCGGCGGGGCCGCCTCCGCATGCACTGCTACCCATAGGCAAATATAGCGATGGGCGCGGCCCACTCCACAATGTGCGAATGCTCCAAGGTGCACATGTACGAGGTAGAGTTCAAGCTGGACGGCATGGTCGTCGTGCCCACCCACAAAAACTGCGGTTTTGCCCTGAACGAGAAGCAGGCGGATACCTTCCAGAAGGAACTGGTGAAATCGTGGGGACTGGACGAAGAGGAGTAACGCTCCACGCACCGATGCAGCGGCACACACGGAATGCATCCAAGACCAATCGGCGTCATCTGCTCCGCAAGCCGCTACCAGAGCCATGATTCAGACGCGCGTGCACGCGGCCCGACGCGTCCAAAAAGGTAAAGAAAGAGGCGGTCAGTGTTCGGCACTCGTACAGATGTCAAGCGTGCAGGTACATGTGGCGTCACAAAAGCACGCGCTCTGCAATGTACAGTCGCACTCTACGCCGTTTTCCTTGGATGACTCGCATCCGCAGGCTGCATCCGACATACCTTACTATGCAAAAATTCTGCTTTTAAAGATTTTCCATTGTTGTAATCATGACAGATAACCTGCCATTCCGATTGGCGCTCTAGGCGCATACCGTCCGCTTACGGTAAGCTAGAGGCAGCGCCGTACCCAGGCCGGACTATCTGCGGCGGAGACAACCAAGATTCGGACCGCCTACCGTCCTGCCAGCCCCTCCAGAATGCGGTCTGCAGCCGCCCGTACCTCCATAGTGTTTCTACGTACCGACGTGGCGTCCCGTTCCGCGTCCAAGGAGATCCGGGACGCATACCGTATGGTGGCCCTGTCGCCGGCGGATGTGTTCAGCGCGAACATGCCGTCCCTGCCCACACGGCACAGGTAGTAGTAGCAGTCGGCCAGCCGGCCGTCGCGTTGCAGCGACGCGGCCTTGAACTTTACCACGTCCGGCGGCATCAGGCCGGCCATGCCAGAGAGGGCCGCGGCCGACCCGCACATCCGCGCAAGAAGCGACGGCGTGGCGCGCTCCACGCCCAGCGATCGGGACACCAAGGCCGGTATGCCTGTGCCATCCTTCGCCTGCCGGAGACCGTCCAGCGCGTGGGACGAGGGCAGACGGCCGCGGGACAGCAATGCAGCATCAGCCAGGTATAGGGTGGCGCATTTTTGCCAGCACGAGGCAACGTCCACAAGATCCGACTGTAGGGCGCGCTGGGAACACAGGACCGACTCGGCGGCGGCATCCCGGATGCAGGACACAAACAGGTCGTCCCGCCGACGCCTTATGCCCTCCAAAAACGAGGCCAGACTCATTGTGCCATCTCTCAGAATCTGTAGATTCGTGAACCATACCAGGACCGCGGGGCGCGTCTCGCCCAACGAGGCGTGATGTATGACGGCCGCGCCATCCCCCCGCTGCACCATCTCCGGCGGCCCGCCCGAGCCGTCAAAGGCCACCAAGTCGTGCGCGCACGACTCGGAGTTGGTGCCGTCCAGACGGCACCCGGCCAGCGCCACCGGGCTTCCAGCCGGACGCAACCCGTCCAGAACCGGGGTCAGGTCCACACGCGGTATGGGCCGGCCGCCTATTTGAGCTTCAGATGGCCCATGTCTGAGCACCGGCGGCTTTGGGAAGATCCGCATCACAGCCTTCTGGCCAAGCGCCGAATGCGCTATTCCGCAGATGGACCGGCGGCGGTCTGGCTGGAGACGTGCCGTTGTATGCCCCTGAATATGCGATGTCGTCCCCGGGGGGCGGATTACAGTTGTTTGGACAAGTCCCGCGGCCAAATGCCTTGCGTTTAAATTGAGACACATGGAATGGCAGCGGGGCTCCTGTGGTGTAGTCCGGTTAAGCATACTGCCCTCTCAAGGCAGTGATCCCGGGTTCAAATCCCGGCGGGAGCACCATACCACTCTGGCGCGCCGGTATAGTTCGAATGGTTAATTACGGCCCGCCAGACAGTCGTGGGTGCTGCCGGGGTCGCCTAGCCTGGTAGGGCGCGCGCTTGGAGATCATGCGACCACAGAGCGCGTTCCCGCAAGGGAACGGGAGTTCGAATCTCCCTCCCGGCGCCATATCCTATGTTCGGCCTGCCTGGTGATACCTACTTCCATATGGAGAACGTCGCCGAGTCCCGTATGGGATCCCGCTCCGGACCATACCCCTCCACGGAGATGCGGTACAGCCCCTCCAGCGCCGCGTCCCCGTCGCCCTTGACCTGGTCCCATGTTACAGTGGTGCGCATGCCCGGTTCCAGTACGTCCGCCCCGCCCCCTGCAGCCTCGTACATGAGCATGCCCGAGAGGCCGGTGACGCGGAAGCCCCACGAGCCGTCCGACTCCAGCGGAACGCTCCCGCTGTTCACTATGACGGCGGTCACCAGATCCCCCCTTTGGTAGTCGCGCCGATCCGTGTCCACGGTTATTGAGGGTCCCTCCACGTACACTATGCCCCCGCCAGAGGTGTTCATGAGCAGCAGCCCGGCCAGCAGACCCGATGCCGCTCCCGCCGCCATGAATATGCCCAAGGTTCTTCGGGCCAATTATTCGCGCTTTCCCTTGGAGCGCCACCGCCGGGGGTACGTGCCTGGGGCCATTATGATCCGCTTGGTCTCGAAGCAGTGTCCCTTGGTGGAGTCCAGTATGTCCGACTCGGACATGGTGCACTTTACCAGCGCCACCGCCTCCCCCTTCTGCGTGTATACGGCCGCCTCGTCCCCCCGGTACATCCCCGGCGAGAGCTGGAGTATTCCGGGCACGGCCAGCTGGGCCCCGTGGCACATGGCATCGACGGCCGAGTCCCGAATCACCACCGACTTGAGCTCCGAGAGGGCATCCTCCACGGGACGGACCAGTCCGGCGAGCTCTGAGGCGTCCCCGGTCTCCCTCCATACCGCGAAGGCGTCGGCGAGCCGGTGCAGCGTCACCAGGCCGTCGTCCTCGCCAAACTGGCTCACCCGGGTGCGGCGCAGCTCCACCATCGTGGCCCCGGGACCCAGAACCTCGCCCATGTCATAGAATAGCTTGCGGATGTAGGTACCCGACTCGCACACTATGCGCATCAGCGCCAGCCTCTCCTTCTGCTCCAGCAGCTCGATCTCGTGTATGGTGCGGGTGCGGGTGCGGCGCCGGACGCTGGAGCGCTGCGGGGGACGCTGGTATATCTGGCCGGTGAACTCTTCCAGTATGGCCTTTAGGTCCCCGTCGGACGGCATGGAGTGGAACCGGCACACCGCGTGGTACTCCTTGGGCCCGTACAGCAGCACCCCCAGGGCCTTGGTGGCCTCCCCCAGCCCCAGCGGCAGCACCCCGGAGACCTGTGGGTCCAGCGTGCCGCTGTGGCCCACCTTGGGCAGCCCCAGTATGCGCTTGGTCCAGGCCACCGCCTCGTGGCTGGTGGGGCCCGGCGGCTTGTCCAGCAGGATTATCCCGTACTGCAGCAGCTGGGCCATCTCCCTCCGGTTGTAGGGCGTGCCGTGGGCCGGATCCGTTATGTCCTGGTCCACCTCCACCAGGTCGTCCAGCTGGGGCAGCGTCATCTCATCTCTTCCAGCCGCCCGGCCAGCTCGGCCACGACATGCTCCACGTCCTTGCCGTCCGTCTGCACCACGATATCAAATACCGAGTCGTCGCGGCCGAACCTGAAGTTGTAGTGGCGCCGGTACAGGTCCACGTTGCGGTCGTAGCGGCTCTGGGCTATGCGGTATGCCTCCTCGGCCCCCACGCCGTCGCGGCCCTGCAGCCGGCGGGCGCTGACGTCCCGGGAGCATTCCAGCCACACCTTCACCGCGTCGTTCTGCAGCCAAGGCAGGGTGTAGCTGGTGACCACGACCCCGCCGCCGTTGCACCTCTCCGTCAGGAGTTCGTCGACGCGTATGTCTATCCCAAAGTCCTTCTCCCGGACGTCCAAGAACCTCATCCCCTCGGCGGTGTCCCACCAGTCCTCGCCGGATGGGTCAAACCCCCTCTCGCGGGCCAGCTCCTTTAGCATGCCTCCCCCGTCCAGCCACTCCATGCCGTACCTTTCGGCCAGTATGCGGGCCACGGTGGACTTGCCCACCGCGGGGGGCCCTGATATCACGATGGAGCGGGTCAATTGAGGTCCATGGTGGTCTTGGTTATCTTCATGATTATCCCGCTGAACGCTATGGACGACAGAAAGTACCACGCCCATAAGAAGACGGCGTTCTCGGTCTGGCAGACGTTCTCGGGATCTGCCGCCTGCTCGGCGGTGCAGGTCAGCTGGAACAGGTCTCCGGGTATGACGTTGAGGGGCACCGGCGACACGGCCACCGTGTACGAGAACAGATACGGCAGCACGAAATAGAATATCAGTATCAGGGGCACGAACGTGATCATCATGGGCCGCAGGTTCATCTGCATCATCTCCATGTTGAGCTTGTTCATGTAGGCGGACTTTTTGTTGACCTCGTCTATCCGGGCCTTGTCGTGGGAGCGGTACGCGTCCATCCGCGCCTTGTTGAAGGCCCTGGTCTCCTTCATTATGCGCCTCCACTTTACCATGTCCACCATCTTCTTGCGGATGGCCGAGTTCATCAGGTTCAGCATGATGCCGAACCCGGCCACGACGAACGCCGAGGCTACCACGCCCACTATGATGGGGTCGTCGCTGCCGAACGTCCCCCGTTCCCCGCCCAGAAACCCCAGGAACCCGCCGTCCTCCTGAAGGAATATCGACTGCAGAAACGACAGCGCCGTCATGCCCCGTTCAATCCAGCGGCCCTTATTACGTCATTTGCTGCCTCATCCACGCGCCCGTCCCGGTTCACCACCAGCTTGACCGGCGAGCCGGATATCACCGAGCACGCCGAGACCATCGCCGCCTGCATGCCCAGCTCCTGCTTTATCCCCGCCACCGTTATGCGGTCGCGGTTGCGGGTGGTGTCGTTCATGCGCCGCCGGTATATCTCCTCGGGGTTTGCCGAGACGGATATGTAGCTGGTGGGGTTTATGATGCGCAGGACCCGTTCCGGCAGGCCCGGGTAGTACCCGAATCTGGTGTTCACGAAGGCGTGCGTGTCCACTATTACCACGTCCTCGTCGCTGGCGGCGATGCTCTCGGCGGCGTTGGTCTGAAGCCGGACCTGCTCGTCGGTCGGAAGGCTCCGCAGCGCGTCCCGGTCGCTGATGCCCTGCCGCCGGGCCTCCTCCAGCATCACAGTGCCGAAGCTCACCACGGCCACCTGCTTGCCGCTGGCCCTGAGCGACCTTACCACCGTCTCCAGCAGCGTGGTCTTGCCCACGCCGGATATGCCCACCATCACGATGCGCCTACTTGCGGCCAAGCAGAGCACCCAACCGCGGCATGACCACCTCCACCTGCTCGCGAACGAGCTGAGTATAGTAGTTTATCAGGATGTCCACCATGAGCAGTACCCCGATGCCCGTCCCGAAGACCCCCAGCACGTCGGAGACGCCGGCCAGCACCCCCAGGATCATGGACCCTATTATTGTGACGGAGGGGATGTACTTGTTGAGGAGCGACTCGATGGGCTTGTTGGAGCGCCGGAACCCGGGCACCTGGACGTCGGCGTCCAGCAGGTTCTGCGCGGCGCTCTTCGGGGAGAGCCCTCCCAGCTCCACCCACAGGCGCCCGAACACCACCACTATCCCAATCATGAACAGCACATATCCCACGGCCCGGCCGGGGTCGGCGGCGGCAAACTCCAGCCCCCGGGGCGGGGTGACGTAGTATATGAGGCCGCCTATGGGCTGCGCGGGGTTGGTCACATCAAACTGCGCCAGGATGTTCCAGAACGCGTCGGTGTTCCGCGGGTTCACGTTGGCCCACACAAGCTGCCCCATGAAGACGGCGTTGGCCGTCAGCGCAGAGGCCAGTATTACGGGGATGTTGGAGACGTACATCATCTTGATGGGGTACACCGCCGAGAAGCCCCGGTAGCGGGTGGATACTATGGGTATCTCTATCTTCATGCCCTGCGTGAAGACCAGTATGAGCAGCACGCCCGCCGTCAGGCACAGCCCGAAGATGCTGGGCAGCTGGGCCGAGCGGAAGAATACGTTGGCAAGGTCGCCGGCCATTATGGACTGCCCTATGTACGGAAGTATGCCTATGGTCCCGCCGTCGCCGGCCGGCAGGGGGCTGAAGAGGCTCCACAGTATCTGCTGGGTGACGCCGGCCATGATAAAGAGGCTGATTCCGCTCCCCAGTCCCCACCCCTTTTGGATCATCTCGTCCAGGAACATGATGAGAACTGAGGCGGCCATCAGCTGCCCTATCATGACGTACAGGTGGGAGGGATCCATTATGTTGGGGCCGTACACGGCTATGGCATACACTATGGACTCGGCCACTATCACCACGTAGGTGACGATCTTTGTTGCGGTCTGGAAGGTGCCCCTCTCCTCGGGCTTCTTAAAGTCGAACTTGAGTATCTCCGAGCCCCGGAGCAGCTGCATGAGCAGCCCCGCCGTCACTATGGGGCCGATGCCCAGCTCCACCAGCGTCCCCTGCTGGGAGGCGAAGATTATTCGGGCGAACGCCAGCGGGTCCAGCCCCTCTATGGGCGCCGCCCCGAAGAGCGGCGTCTGCCCCATCACCATGTATAGCAGCAGGGCCACGCCGCACCACAGGAGTCGCCTCTGCAGGGTGAGCTTCTTCTTGGGCTTGGGGACCTGGGGTATGTACGGCTCGGCCTTTAAGACCATCTTGCGTACAAGTTCTGTGGCGGTTCCCTCAGCCATACTCTGGGAGCACCTCTCCGCCGGCGGCGGCCACCTTGGCTGCCGCCGACTTTGTGGAATTGGGGACCACCACCGTGTATGCGGCGCCGACGCTGCCGCCGCCCAGCAGCTTCTCGTACCCGGCGCCGCCCAGATCCACCACAAGTTTGTCGCCGTCCCGGCGCCCATATCGGGCATAAAGGTCGTCCAAGTCCCGGACACCGGCCCACCGTTTGGTGACGTTGGGGTATGGAGGGCGGGTAGAGGAGTGTCCGAAGTGGTCCGGATCGTCCTTGAGCATCGATGAGTAGTGGTGCTTGAGCTGCCCGGAGACCCCCAGTCCTCCCTTGTGGCCGCTGGCCCGGTGCTGCGCCACCTGGCCCCAGCCGTGGTTCCGGGAGCCCCTGTACCTGCGGGTCTTGCGGAGCCGGGTCGCCATGCTATATCATCCTCCGCACCAGCTCGGGAAGGTCCGTGTTCCTGCCCAGTATGCCCTTCTGGCCGGCGAGTCTCTTGGTGCTCCGCTTGAACCCCAGGCGCGGCGGGGCCAGGGCGAACCAGGGCTTTAGCGGCCCGAGTTTGGAGAGGGCCACCTTTCCCTCGGAGAGCGACTCGGCCAGGGCTTCGGCCCCCTCGTATCCCATCGCCCGGATGTCCTCGTCGGTGACGGGGCGGTATCCGGTCTTGCGGGCCTTCTTCTCCAGCAGCTCCCGCACTATGCCGGCATCGGCTTCACTCCAGGCCACGAACGTCTGTATCCTCTTCAGCATGCCCGACGTGCTGGGCGTGGCGGGAACCACGGTGGCCCGGTGCTTCTTCTCCAGTTTCAGCAGGGACATCGTGGTGCGGGCCCAGTGGGGCACGTCCGCCTGCCCCTTTATACGCAGAACCAGATACGCCTTGGCCATCCCGCATCACCCTTGGCTAAACGTCTGCCTCAGACAGTTCAGTATGGCCTTGGAGGTGGAGTTCATGGTGGCCGTGGAACCGGTGGCCGTGGTCCAGGCGTCCCGCATTCCGGCCAGCTCCAGCAGTCGCTTTATCTTGCCTCCGGCCACCAGGCCCAGGCCCCGGGGCGCCGGCAGTATCTCTATGGTGACGCTGCCTCCCTTGCCGCGGATCTTGAAGGGGACGGAGTGCTTCTGGTCGCACCGGCACTCCCAGCTGCCGCAGCCCAGCTTCACGGGGCTCACGTTGAGGTACGCCTGGTTGGTGGCCTTCTCGATTGCTATGCGCATCTGCTTGGACTTGCCCTGCCCTATCCCCAAGTAGCCGTTCTTGTTTCCCGCCGCCACTATGGCCTTGAACCGGGTGGACTGGCCGTTGGAGGTCATCTTCTGTATTATGCCCACGTCGACCACCTCGGTGTCCAGGTCCGGTAGCAGCTTCTTGATTATGCCGGCCTCCTGCACCCGGAGCCCCTGCTCTATTATGGTCTCCAGCGACGTAATGTCCCCGGAGTTCACCCGCCTGCCCAAGGATGTCTTGGGAACCCATATCTCCTCGGCATCCCGGCGGTTGCCGGGCCGACCGCCAGGCCGACCGCCAGGCCGGCTCATTGCCCGGCGACCTCCCGGTCAACGAACGACTTGAACGACTGCACGTCGTTCTTTACAGCGAGGTGTTCCCCGTTTATTCTTTCGTCTGGAGGAAACGTCTCCGGATCCGCCGGAACCTCCAGGCCCGCGTCCGCCATCCCCTTGACGGCGGCCGCGGTGCGCTGCGTGTACCTCCGTGTCCCCGTGTACAGGATGGCATCCCGGGTCCCGCTCATAAGCGCCCTCTTGCCCGCCATGTATCCGGTCAGGTAGGCCGCCGGAATGCTCTTGCGGGAGCCCTTCCAGCCGTTCTTGAGGAGGGTTCTGGAGTGGGCCGACGCCACCACCCGGTCGCCGGCCATATATGGGCGCAGTACCTGCACCTGGGTGTTCTCGTTGGATATCACCACCGTGGCAAAGTTCCTCTTTCCCATGAGCATGGTGCGGCGCTTCCCGTAGTTGGTCTTCTCTTCCCGCAGGCGCCGCAGAATCCGCGAATAGGCCATGTAGTGGGCACGCCCCGTCCTTGTCTTATATACGTTCGTTGGTCTTTAAGGTTTTGGCGCAGGGAGGCCGACACGGGGCCGGTTGGGCCACATCCGGACGAAACATATAGATCTGGATGGGTGGTGCGTAGACCGGGCGCACGCACCCAGAAATGCTATCGGCCGGACCACCCGCCCGCCGCATCAGGCAGGTCAGGCTCGGTGATGTCCAGTATCATAACCGCATTCCCGTACGGCACGTATACGGTTCGGGCCACCAGAACGTACGTCCTGTCCGATATGGTGAACACCTCCAGATCATGGGGGCCCTCGGCATGCGGCGCCACCAGGCGTTCCGCCAGGCTGTCCACCGGCCGCAGCATCCACGGTATGCCAAGGTCCAGTATCTGAAGGCGACCGTCGGCCCCCGCCACAATCCCGTACGTGCCGTTCCGTATGTGGACCGACTCTATGCGCACCGGCTTGGTCAGGGCGTCAAAGCCGCTCTTTCCGTCTATCACCTGCGAGGTTATGCCGCCCCAGGTGTCCGGCCGGGTTATGTCCAGTATCTTGACCTCGTAGTCGAAGCGGTCTATTACAGCCAGGTAGGTGCGGCCGGAGACCTCAAAGACCGTCGCGTCCGGCAGGTCGTCCAGTTCTGCGTCCTGTGTGGTCCAGGGCTCCAATATGCCGGGAGCGGCGGGGTCCTCAAGGCTCACCAAGAGTATGCCGGCCGCCTCGGCATCCGACCCCACCACCACGCGATCAAAGACTGCTACAGTCTCTATATGGCCGAACCCCCAGAAGGCTTCCAAGCCCGTGACCTGGCCGGCCATCGCAGACAGCGCCGTAGGGGACACGGCACCATACAGGTATGCCGTGTTGTGGTCGCGGAATGACATGCTGGCATACGTGACGTTCGATATACGGAACGTCTCGGCGTCGGATATGCCCGGCGGCACTGCCAGTGATGACACCCGTACGGGATTTGCCGGGTCGTCCATGTCAAACACGTCCACCATATCGTCGTAGACCGCCAGCAGGTGGGGCCGGCCATGTATCGCATCAGTGTGCAGTATGGATGCCCCGCCCGCGTCAGGTATCGCATGCACCACACCAGGCGACGCCGGCTCGGTGATATCCATGACCAGTATCGAGTCCCTCTCGGCGACCAGGCCGTACACCCGCTCACCGTCCCAGTACGTCTCGACCGCTCCTGGCTCCTCCACTGTAAGGTCCGGCCCCTCCCGGAGTGTATGCAATGGAATGGGGGCTGCGGGGTCGGTTATGTCCAGTATCTGTATTGTATCGTCCCGGGCGCTGGACACCAAGACGTACGCGGAGCCGAACGTCCCGAACACCGACGTGTCCGCTGGCCAGAGGGGGCCGTCCCGTACCACGGTGGAGACCAGGCTGCCGGCGGTTGCAGGGGCCGAGGGGTCGTTTATGTCCAGCACCTGCAGCGAGTCGTCGCCGAAGCTGGCCACCGCCCCGTAGACGCCGCTTGGCGTGCCATATATGGCGAGGCCGTAGGGGTCCTCCAGTCGTGCGCCGTCGCCGTCGCGCACGACAGCCAAGGGTTTGGCGTCCCATGGCTTTGTGATGTCGGTCAGGTGTATGGCATCGGTGCCGGTGGCAAGGAGGTACGTCCGGCCGGCCGCCTCAAAGACCTCCATGTCGGCTGGATGGTTCATCGTGTCCCGCTCCGCCGGGCCGCGCCACACGCAGTCTATTGGACCGGCCTGGCCGCCGGACACGGACTGTATTCGGACAGCCGTGTTGGGGTGCGTCCGGACGAACAGCTCCGCGTCATGCGCTACTATGTCGGTGTCGGCGGCGCGCCCCAGCGGGCCGGGATCCCCGTACTCGTGCCATATGCAGTCGACGGCCAGCGGCTCCCTGGGGTCTGTCATGTCGATAACCTGTATGGTGTTGGGGCCTCCCCCCGCCACGAATGCATAGGTCCTTCCGAGCGTCCCGGACACCTCTATATCCTCGGGGCCGGCCAGGCCGGTGAACCCGTTCTGGCCGTGGTCTATTCTGGCAGCCCACTTGGGCGCGTCGGGGTTTGTGACATCCAGCACCAGTACGGCATTGTCTCCGAACGCCGCCACCATGGCATATGTCCCCCCCATGGCCTGGAATACCTCGACATCCCGGGGGTCGTCCAGAGCATATAGCCCGCTGGCCGACACCATGGATGCCGCCTCCGGTGACGAGGGGTCTGCCATGTCCACGATATGTAGGGTGCCGTTGCCCGCCGACGCGACCAGCAGGTGCGGACCGCCCGAAGACGACAGCGTCTCGACGGCTGTCGGACTCCCCATGCCGCCGAAGCCCGGTGTTGCGCCGGATACGCGCGACACCAGAACGGGGGAGTGCGGGTCGGTGACGTCGATTACCCACACGGTGCCGTTCACATAGTCTGCCGCTATGGCATACGTGGAGTTCGGGTTGTTCATGACCTCGATATCCACCGCGCCCCCCAGCCCCCCAAACCCGGACGTCTGGCCGGTCACGACGGACACGGGAACGGGAGAGTGCGGGTCGGTGACGTCCACCACCTGTATGGCGCCGGCAGCCCCCACCAGGGCGTATGTGTGGCCGGATGCCGAAAAGACCGCCACCTCGAAGGCGCCGTCCAGATGTACGTCCCCATACGTGACGTCGGACTGCGACCAGGCGGCCGGTACGCACATGGCCACCGCTATGGCCGCCAGCGCCAGCACGACTCCCCGCATGGTAGGGCGCTTCTGGGACGATATATAGGAGTACGGCAGCCTACAACAGACCACGGATAATCGAGCGGCCATCCATGGGTCACTATGGACTCCCAAGCATTCTGACCAACAGCGCCTTTTGTGAATGAAGGCGGTTCTCCGCCTCGTCCCACACGGCGGACTGCTTGCCGTCTATAACCGATGTCGTAACCTCGCGCTCCCGGGTGGCGGGCAGGCAATGCATGAACATTGCGTCGGGTTTTGCCAGCGACATCAGGTGGTCGTTCACCTGGTACTTGGGATAGAGCATGCCCTCATGGGAGTCGTCATGGTGTATGGACTTGAACGTATCGGTGACCACGACGTCGGCGTCGCGTACGGCCTCGTGCGGATCCTCGGTAAGGTGTATCCGCGTTAGCCGCGAGGCCTTGCGCACCACCCGCTCCAGGGGGCGGAGGGCAGACGGCGTGGCAATGTTCATCGTGGCGCCGGACAGGGCGGCCCCATATATCATGGAGTTGCAGACGTTGTTGCCGTCGCCCACCCACGCTATGTCAATGTCTCCGAGGCGACCCTTCCTCTCCAGCACGGTGGCAAAGTCCGCCAGAGTCTGGCACGGGTGAAACGTGTTGGAGAGGCCGTTTATCACCGGAACGTCGGCGTGTCGCGCCAGCGCCTCTATCTGATCATGCTCGTACACGCGCGCCATTATGCAGTCTGCATATCGGGATATGGTGCGGGCCGTGTCCTCGATGGACTCGCCGCGGGACAGTTGTAGGTCGCTGGAGGACAGGTTGATGGCGCTTCCGCCAAGTTGGTACATTCCAACCTCAAAGCTGATTCTGGTGCGGGTGGAGGGTTTTTGGAATATCATAGCCAGCGTCCGGCCCTCAAGGTGTCTATGAGGCACGTTGTCTCTCAGATTCTTCTTTAATTTGAGAGAGAGTTGGAGCAGATCGCCAAACTCTTCGGAATCCAGCTCTTCCAGCGTCAGAAAGTGCTTGGAGAGGGTCATTTTCTAAACATCCCAAACAGGCCGCGTTTCTTCTTGGGTTTAGGTTTTGGTTCTGGTTCGGGTTCCGGCTCCGGTTCGGGCTCGGGCGGGGTAGGCTCCTGTTCCGGCGGGACGGTCCGCTCCGGCCTGCCCTCATTGATCCATGCCCGGATGTCTCCGGCCAGGCGGCGGGCTTCACCGTCCGTCTCCGGGGGCGGAACGTCAAGCATGTCGGAATATGTGGAGATGTCCTCGTCTGATATTCCGCTGAATGGATCGTCGGATCCGTCAGGCTCGGCGATCGCCGGGGGCTCGGGTTCGGGTTCTGGTTCGGGTGGAGTAGGTTCGGGTTCGGGTTCGGGAGTGGGTTCGGGTGGAGTAGGTTCGGGTTCGGGTTCGGGTTCAGATTCGGGTTTAGGCGGCTCGGGTTCGGGTTCTGGCTCGGGTTCGGGTTCGGGCGGAGTAGGTTCGGGTTCTGGCTCGGGTTCGGGCGGAGTAGGTTCGGGTTCTGGCTCGGGTTCGGGCGGAGTAGGTTCGGGTTCTGGCTCGGGTTCGGGCGGAGTAGGTTCGGGTTCGGGTTCGGGTTCAGATTCGGGTTTAGGCGGCTCGGGTTCGGGTTCTGGCTTGGGTTCGGGTTCTGGCTCGGGTTCGGGTTCTGGCTCGGGTTCGGGTTCGGGCGGAGTAGGTTCGGGTTCGGGTTCAGGTTCAGATTCGGGTTTAGGCGGCTCAGGTTCTGGTTCTGGCTCAGGTTCGGGTTTTAGGCGGCTCAGGTTCTGGTTCTGGCTCAGGTTCGGGTTCTGGCTCGGGTGGAGTAGGTTCGGGTTTAGGCGGCTCAGGTTCTGGTTCTGGCTCCGGTTCGGGCTCGGGCGGGGTAGGCTCCTGTTCCGGCGGGACGGTCCGCTCCGGCCTGCCCTCATTGATCCATGCCCGGATGTCTCCGGCCAGGCGGCGGGCTTCACCGTCCGTCTCCGAGGGCGGAACGTCAAGCATGTCGGAATATGTGGAGATGTCCTCGTCTGATATTCCGCTGAATGGATCGTCGGATCCGTCAGGCTCGGCGGCCGCCGGGGGCTCGGGCTTGGGCTCGGGCTCGGGTTTAGGTGGTTCTGGTTCGGGTTCCGGTGCCTGCCCAAGATCCGGTTCTTGGACGGGCGCCTCGGTACTGGCCGCCGAAGATACCAGCGTGTCCCGAACCTTGGTGGCGATCTTCTCGTCCACCATCTGCCGTTCGCCGAACAGCATCCCCAAGAATGACTCTTTCTTGAACGGCTCCAGATCCCCATACTCCTGGCCCACGCCCAGAAACAGTATGGGTTTGGATGTGACCTTTACTATTGATAGGGCGGCGCCGCCCTTGGCATCCGCGTCGCTCTTTGTAAGTATGGAGCAGTCGAACCGCGTATACTCGTGGAACTCCTGCGCCTGGCTTACCGCGTCGTTTCCCGCCAGCGAATCCCCCACGAATATCTTGAGATCCGGGCGCACCACCTTCGTTATCTTCTCAATCTGCTGCATCAGGTTGACGCTGGTCTGTATGCGGCCTGCCGTGTCCACCAGTACGCAGTTCACCCGATGCGACTTTGCATACATTGCGGCATCCTTGGCCACCGCCGCCGGATCTGAGTTGTAGTTCTGGGCCACCAGTTTCACTTGGAGCCTCTCCGTATGCTCGCGGATCTGTTCTATGGCACCCGCCCGGAACGTGTCGGCGGCAGCCACCGCCACGGTGAGGTTGTTCCGTTTCAGGAAATGCGCAAACTTTGCCAGGGTAGTGGTCTTGCCCGTTCCGTTTATTCCCAAGAACACCACTATGAATGGATCCCCCTGGGAGTTCTTCTTCCGTATGAGGTCCAGTACGTCTAGGCTTCCGGCGCCCTCAAAGAGATCCGACACCGACTCGGCGAGCGCTTCCTGCACGAACGCGTCAATCTCCTTCTTGTTCACGCTGACCCCGGCCAGCTTCTTTTTGATGTCCGAGCAGATGTTCTCAATCACCTCCAGTGCCACATCCGACTGCAGCAGCGACATCTCCATCTCCGACAGGGCATCGTCGATGTCGGCCTCCTTGAGCTCCTTCTCGGCAAGCGTTCTTGAGAGGTTCGAGAACGACTTGCGCAGGCTGTCAAACATGTCAGGTATTGGGAGCGGGCTGCGCAGACCTGGCCAGCTCCTCCAACCTCCTGCGTTTCTGCTCCATGTTACCGACCACCTGGTCGCGCCTGGCCGCCATCTCTTCGAGCGACACCTTCAGCTCCTTTATGCGGATCTCCAGATAGTTTATGGCCGCATCCGGACTCTTCTCTATCACCACGCCGGCGCCCACATCAACTGGTATGCTCTCTACGGACGGCAGGCGCGCCTTAAGCATGGCGCCCATGCCCAGCTGCAAGAGAACCTCGGACTCTTGGCCGTCCCTCAGAGACTTGATGGCTGAGACGGCGGCGGCGGCCTCCTCCACGGCGGCGGCGGCCCTTCGCATGTCCGCGTTCAGCCTGACGGTCATCTCCTCCATCATCTGCGTCTCGGCGTACAGCTGCTCGATCTCGCTCATGCCATGCGAAAGCCGGCTGCGGGTTATAAACCATCTATGGGTGGGGGCGCTTTTGCATTAACGCGTGGTGCCGGTGCACCATGGTGCCGGCGCTCACGTGTTCCCGCACCGTCTCCCGAGGCCTGGCCACCCGTCCCGGCAGCCTGGCAGCGCGGCAGGCTCGCGTAGTGATCCTGATAATTATCCGGACAACCACATAAGACCCTATGCGTAATCCAAACACCATGCCTGTTCATATTATATGGGTATTATCCATTATTATACAATAATAATTTATATATTACCAATTTGTACCATACCCCATATGGGAACGATCAGGCGCACCGTCCATGTAAGGCACGACAAAGGACACCTGCTAGGCGGCCTGCTCCACTACGTATCGGCCGCCTCCAACCATGCCGCCAGAGGGTACCGCGCAGGGGCGCGCGGCAAGGAGCTGTACCATATGGCGGTGCACCGCACCGGCGTGTACCGGTCGCGTTTCGCCGACTATATCGTGCGGGAGATATACGGGAGCCACAGGGCGTGGCGCACCAACCAGATGGCCGACCGGCACGCCCGCGCCCCGCACTACCATAACGCCACGGCGCAGACCGACCATTTCGAGCTGGCCTTCGATGACACTGCCAAGAGGTGGGACGGCTCGCCGGCGATATACGTGGCCATATACGGCAGGGGCAAACCGGGCCGCCCAAGGCAGCCCTGGATGGCATTCCATGTGCCGCCGTATGTCGTGAAGCAGCTCACCGGGCCGGGAGTCATGCCCAAGACGGTGCGGCTGGACCGCGGTGAGATATACGTCACGTATGAGAAGCATGTGCCCGACCGCAAGCCGGTATCCTGGGCCGGGATTGACATGAATGCGGGCAACGACACCTACGCGTACCCCAACGGCGTGGTTGGTGTCGTGTGGAACGACTACGCCAAGGAGTACAACCGTGCATGTTCCAAGATACTGAGGGTGAGGCGGCGCGGCGACGCTCGCATCATGGCAAAGTATACGGAGAAGGCGTGGTGCACGTACCGCAACCGCGTCGGCGACCACATGGGAAAGGAGGCCAAGGCGTGCGCCTCGGCAGGGTGCGGCGTGGGGTATGAGGATCTCAACATACACAAACTATACACCAAGGACTGCCACATGGCGCCGTTCGTGCGCGGCAGGCTGAAGACCACATTGAACATGGGCAGGAGGCGGCGCGCCATATCCAACGCGCAGGAGGCGGCGGGGCTGCCGCACATTGGCGTGGATCCCGCCGGGACGTCCGCCAAATGCCTGGCGTGCGGCAAAAAACTGAAGCGCGCCACAGTGCAGCAGAAGGGCGTGCGCAACATGTGGTGCCAGCCATGCCGTGCCATACGCGAGCGGGACGGCAACGGAAGCGCCAACATACTGTTCCGCACAATCATGGCGCTCGCAATGGAACACATGGGCAGTACCGGCCCGGCGCGGGGAACCGCCCTGCCACGTATCGTGTCGATGCTGCGCGGGGCGCTCGCCGACCCGCGCATGCCGGGGAACCACATCTCCACATTATCAAACGTCTTGCGGCTGTTAGAGGGCCGCAGCGCAGGTGCCGAATGGCGCCTGCCGGGGGCGCACAAACCGGGGCGCCGAAATCCCGCCGGCGGCGAGCCGGTGGGCGGACCCGGGGTGGACGGTGCCGGCCGGAACGGGCCGGGGCCGCCCAATGCTGCCAAGCTGTGCGATTGCGCATAGACTCTATAATGGCGCTCGCCAATCCCGCACGCGTGGACGAGCCGACTCAGGACGAGATATCAGAGATGATACACTTCAGGTTCACCGTCGCAGAGACGATCAGGAGCACCTACGCCATCGAGTTCCGCATAGAGGATGCCGACTACTCCGAGAGGTTCGCCGACCTGGCGCGGGAGCTGGACGGCGGCATATACGTGGGCCGGCTTGTGAGGCAGAAGGACGGCATATACGTGGTGGTGCAAAAGTTTGCCTCGCAGAAGCCCGGCAGGATACTCTCATCCCCCTGGACCCCCCGGATACTCTTCGGCATAGTATGCGCCTTTGTCGCTGCCGACGGATACTACCGCACGACTTTTGCCAACCAGCTCGCATACGTGGGGGAGCCCCTGCAGATGGCCGTCCTGTACACGCTGGCGCTGCTGGGCATATTGGGGGTGCACGAGGCCGGGCACCTGGCGGCGGCCCGCATACACCGGCTCAAGACCACATGGCCCTTCTTCATTCCGGGCCTTCCCATTATAGGCATACCCACCTTTGGAGCCTTCATAAGATCCAGCGGCCTGACCATAAACCGCCGTATACTCTTCGATGTGGCCATCGCCGGACCGGTGGCGGGCGCCGTGGTGGCCGTAATAGTGGTCTTGGTGGGCGCCTGGAGCGCCCCATTCCTGGACACGCAGACCGCCGACATGCTCCGGGACAGGGGCATACTCTTCGACTTCCAGTTCGGCCAGCCGCTGCTGCTGTACGGCGCCCTGGAGGTGTTCGGCAAGAACTCCGGCGGCATAGTGGTCCTCACCCCCGTCCTGTGGGCATCGTGGATCGGCTTTCTGATTACGTTCCTGAACCTGCTGCCCGCCTGGCAGCTGGACGGCGGACACATGTCCAGAACGATGATGAGGGCCAGGACGCACCAGTTCGCCACCTTCGCCAGCATGGGCGTGCTGGTGCTGCTGAACTACTGGGTGATGGCGCTGCTCATACTTGTACTCAGCATGAGAAACCCCTCGGTCACCCCGCTGGACGACGTCACGCCCCTGCCGAGCAGCAGAAAGAGGGCGTATGTAGGAGTGGTGGCGCTAGCCGTTCTCTGCGCCCCCCTCCCCGCCTGGCTCCTGCCGTAGTACGGTACGGTTGGCATCCGGCAGGACTGTCACCTTGCGGCGCGGGTTATTCTTCAGTATGGCATCCAGGGCGCCCTGTGCCCGGCGCGCCAGCGTCACGCCCAGCCGGCCGGCATATACCTCCGGCAGGGCGGTGACCAATATAACATCCGTATCCTGCGTCACCGCCTGGGCGAACAGCACGTCCTCCATGCCCTCCACATACTCCGGCGGGCGACGCAGCTCCTCCAAGTTGCCCTCGGCGTGCCTCAGCAGGGCCTCGGATCCCAGTCCCCCTCCGCATTCGGCCAGCAGGACCGCTTGGCCGCCGGACTTGAGGGCTCCCCACAACGCCCACAGGGACGGCAGGGAGCGCGCCAGCGTGTCTGGCCCGAACGCCCTCCCGGAGCTTCCCACCGCCGTCCGGGCCGAGTGGGCGCCCCCGCTGGCGTACGGCCGGGCCAGACTCTGCGCGTCGCAGGCAGCCGGGTGGCCGGCATACAGGCCGTACACGCCCCCTCGCCCGCCGGCCACCTCTATGGACGACACCTCGAACCGCTCGGCAAACTCCCGGGCCACCGAATATGGCGGCGGGTCCGAGCCGGGAACGGGCGCGTCCCCCGCACGGCACTCGTACGCCTCCAGCATCCGCCGGCTCCCGAACCGTCTCAGCAGCCTGGTGCACACCGTCTGGTACCCGAAGAGCCCGTCCGGCTCCACCTCCGCCACGAATACAAGGTTGCTCCCCAGCTCGTCTGCCCCGGCGCCGAAGGCCTCCACGACGCTGCCCTCGGGCAGGCCGGCGCCTATGGACTCCCGGGTCGCCCCATCAGCCAGTATCCGGGGGAACGCCGCCGACTTGCCCTCGCGCATGGCATACAGCCGGGATATCGTATGCCGCACCGCCGCGGTGTCGTGCAGCACGACCAGCACCGTGGAGTCGTCCACCGGCACCCCGGCCAGGATCTCGTCCAGCCTCTCCTGCGGGAGGGCTTTGGCGTCGCCGCCCAGCGTGCCGCCCAAGTTCTCGGCCCGGATGTCCAGCACCGCGTCTACCGGCCCGTAGTTCAACCATACCTCGGGCATGATGGCAGTGCACAGACCGCGTTCCAATTTGGGTTTTGCGAGGCCGGACGCCGCGGATATGTGGGTGCGCCATACAGTATGGACACCAAATGCAAAAAGTGGATTACGGTGGGTTGTCCACACTATCCGATGACTTTGAGTTCACCGGACTTTCTGGGTATGTTCAGCTGCAACTCGTTCCTGAATGTGTTGGTGTAACCGCCCTTGATGGAGACCTTGTCCTCGTTCTTTACCTTCTTGATGTCGTCCCCCCACAGGGAGAGCTTGATCCGGTCGCCCGAGTCGTCCTCCAAGTATGCATCGCAGACCTGTGACTCCCCGTATCTGGTGGTTACGGTACGGGGCTCGGAGACATCCTTGATCGTGCCCTCAACGTCTATGTTGTTTCGCTGGTTCTTCGCTTCCTTTATGCTAGCCATGTACAAAGCCCCACGCGGCTTGAATATATTCTTTGAGCGGCAGATGCTGGCGCATCCCCAGATCCACCCGGCTTTTATGCTCAGAATACGATGCCCGGCGGGTAACCGTGATGCCCATACATTCCTGTTTAAGATGCAGACTCGGAACGCGCCGCACGATCCAGATTCAGATATATATCGTGGACGGATACCCCGCGCCGCAGAGGTATCGAAGCCCGGCCAACCGAGAAGGACTCAAGATCATCGGACGGGAAATCCTTTCCCTCAGGGGTTCGTGGGTTCGAATCCCACCCTCTGCACTCATGCAGCATCTATCTGGACGCAGAACGTGGAATGATTCGTGACGTCCGCATGCGCGCGTGCGTGCGCCTCCTCCCTGAAGTAGAGGTGGCACCTGTAGCACTTCCACACCCGGACCATGCTGCGTCCTGCACCACATCGATATAAAATCGCGTGAAGCAATCATCCATACGGCAATTCCGCCGCATGTATGTCCTGACGGCTGCGCCCGTTCGGCCACAGCGGACCGGGCGCGCACCGGCAGTCCGGCATATGTGGGGGCGGCACCACATGGCCTACCGCACCGGGCTGCCGCTGGGAACGCCGTCGGGAACCTCCAGCCAGAACGGCTTGTCGTCCACATCGGCGGCCAGAAGCATGGCCTCGGATCGTACCCCCGCGACGGTTCTGGGCTCCAGGTTGGCCAGCACCACGACGGCCCTGCCGACCATCTCTTCGGGCTCATAGTACTGGGCCCCGCCTATTACGACGGTACGGGTCTGCTCACCCAGATCCACCACTCCCCGCATTATGCGGGTCTTGCCGGGTATGGACTCGGCCGACACCACCCGGGCCACCCGCATCTGCAGCCGCGCAAAGTCTCCGTACGACACGTGCTCCACGGTACGCCTGCCGCATCTGCCATATTATAAGTGACCGCGAAGGAAGAGTGGCGCCAGCCATTGGAACTGGAGTTAGGATTCCGGATTTTAGGCGGAACGCCCAACGCGGCCGCCCTGTATGCGCAGCGGCGCAATATATGTAATGGCGCCGCGCCCGCCCCGGCGCATGGTCAGGGTGGAGGCATCGGTGCTGGTGCGGGCGCCTCCCCATACCGTCTGGGATATAGTCTCGGACCTGGATGCCGAGCCCACATACTGGAGGGGCACCAAGAGCATCCGGAACATATCCAGGGACGGGGACACGCTGCGGCGCGAGATAACCATCGCGTTCCGGGACAAGAGATGCATCCAGACCGTGCGGCTGCACCCACGCCACACGATAGAGTTCGAGTTCACCGGCGGCATAATACGGGGCAGCAAGACGGTGACCATATCTAGCAGCGGCGAGGGCACCGCCCTGGCGGCCACGTGGGACATAAGGTTCGGCGGCATGATGGGCATGTTCGGCGGCGCCATAACCGGGCACATCCGGAAGGGCACCCAGCAGGCCCTGGAGTCGATCAGGAGGGACGCGGAGGAGAGAATGCCTGATACTTGACATCATACACTACACCCTGGCGGCCACCATAATGGGCGTGGCCGGTGCGTGGCTGGTGCTGCTGGGCAGCATGATACGCCACGTACGCCTGACGCCGCGCCTGGAGATGGGCAGGGGGAATTCGGAGACTCCCCTCGTATCGGTGATACTGCCGGCCCGCAACGAGGAGGCGTACATAGGCAGGTGCCTCCGGACCCTCTCGGACCAGGACTACCCCGAGTACGAGGTCGTCGCCGTCGACGACTCCTCGGAGGACTCCACCGGCGACATCATACGGGAGTGCGCCGCCGCAGATCCCCGCATCATACCGGTGGCGGCGCGGCCCAAGCCCGACGGATGGATGGGAAAGAACTGGGCCTGCATGGAGGGGTACGCCAAGGCAAGGGGCCGGCTGCTGCTGTTCACCGACGCGGACACCGCCTTTGCGCCCGGCGTCATCTCCGCGGCGGTCCACCTCCTGCTCTCCGACCGGCTGGACGCGCTGACGGCCATCCCCCGCATCCGGGCCAACGACTTTCTGACCAGGGTCACCCTGCCGGTACTCTCGACGTTCCTGCACACGCGGTTCTCCGCCCTCCGGGTGAACGACCCCAAGAAGAAGACCGGGTACTTCTTCGGGAGCTTTTTTGTGATGCGCCGGGAGGTATACGAGGCGGTGGGCACCCACCAGGGCGTGCGCCACGAGATCATAGAGGACGGGGCCCTGGGCAGGAAGGTCAAGGAGGCCGGGTGCCGGCTCAGGATGGTGCTGGCCGACGAGCACATCGACGCGGTGTGGGCCCGGGACGGCCGCACCCTCTGGAACGGCCTCAAGAGGCTCATAGTGCCGCTGTACCTCCAGAGCGCCGGCGTCACGGCGGGCATCCTGGCCGCCGTCGCGTTCCTGCTGTTCCTGCCCTTCCCGCTGGCGGCATACTCCATGGTATGGGACGCGGGCCTGCCGTCCACGGTGCTGGCCGCAGCGTCCTCCTCGGCGTCCATATTGGCGCTCTGCGGGGCCGCCGCCGAGACGCGCATACTCCGCATCGGGCTGCCATACTGCCTGGCCTGCCCGCTGGGCGGCGCCGTCATAACCGCCGGGTTCCTGGCCGGGGCGCTCCGCGCCCGCGGGAGCAACTCGGTGTCGTGGAGGGGGAGGGCGTACACGCTCAGCGACTTCTCCCACAGGTTCGCAGACGTTTAGCGGCGCATGTCCATGGGGTACGAGTTCAGGCCAAATTTCGGTCCGTGCCTGATCGGCGCTTTCCCGCAGGTGCTGCCGAATGTGATCACGCACGAAATCCGGCTGGCCTGAGCGCCTGCAAGTCCCGGTGCGGCCAGCACGGGCACGGCGGACGGACCCCCTGCAGGCTTGTGGGCTCCGGGCCATCGTATCGGAACTTGCGCCACGGCCCCGCCTTCGGCGGGCCGCGCGCCGCCGGCGACATGCTCCCGTCGGACCCGGCCGGCACAGAACCGATGGCAGGCCGCCCAAGCGCCGGATCCCCGCCAGTCCCTGCCGGCCCGCGCGTCATCCCGGGTGGGCAGCCCGTCTCGTGTTGGCATATCGGGCGTCCGTCGCCCTGCGTTCGCGCCCGCCGGCGCGCCGGCCGCGCCACCTGCCCCCTGCGGACGTCCACCGCGACGCGGCCGCGCCGTCCCCGGCACACCAGGGGGACGCGGAAGCCGGTTCAGCCCGCCTGGCAGGTCCGGGTCGCCGCCCCGACCACACGGTACGGCTCGTTTATACCCGGATCCGCATCCGCCAGGGGGTTGCCGGCCCGGTCCCGTATGTCGTACCCGTCCAGGTTCAGGGTGTGGTTGCCGGGGCCGGCGACGTGCCGGGTGATGGCGTATGCGGCCCCGCCGCCCTCGACGGCGCCGTCCGACTCCAGTGTCAGGGTCCAGGCGTTGAGCGTCCCGTTCCAAAACTTTTCGTGGTCGGAGACGTGCAGGGTCCACCAGCCGCCCGCCCCGACCCCGGCCAGATCGCCCAGGTCGAGCGGCTGCCGGAGCATGTACAGGAACGTGGTGGTCTGGTTGTGTATCAGAAACCGGGTGCAGTCGGGGGCGACGAGCTCGATGAGCAGGTCGGACGTGATGTAGTGGTGCAGGTCCACCGAGACGCTGCCCCCGGTCACCGCCCCCGGCACGTCCACGAGCATGGCGTCGGATACCGCCCCCAAATCCGGTATGGTCGCGTTGGCCGCCGAGGTGCGGTTGAAATGGACGTCCGGGCGCACCACCACCGGCTCGCTGAACGTCACGTTCCACACCAGGGCGCGGTCGGCGGTGGTGGCGTTGCCCGCCCGCACCACGCTCACCACGGTGGGCGGCGTCGTGTCCCTGGGCAGGAACAGTCCGGCTAGGGATGATGAGCCGGAGGTGGAGGGGCCGGTGGTGGATGATGAGCCGGAGGTGGAGGGGCCGATGGTGGACGGTCCCGAGGTGGACGGTCCTGAGTGGGATGGTCCGGACGAGCTGTCTGTAGTCCAGGAAGGCGTCCAAAAGCACTCGCCCGGCCCAAGCGGGGGGATCTTGAGTACCCAAACACGGCACTCGGACGGGGGAGGCGGTGTCCATTCGGCCGGGGGCGGCGGCTGCTCGGCCGGGGGCGGCTGTGGCTGTTCAGTCTGGGGCGGCTGTGGCTGTTCAGCCTGGGGCGGTGGCAGGGCGGGCATCCTGTAGGCGTAGATCTTCCTAGCACCACTGTCTGCGACCCACATGGTGGCGCCGTCCGACCAGATGCCGGCGGGGCTGGTGTTGCCGACGGCCAGCGTGAAGTTGTAGACGTACGCCTTGCTTGCCAGGTTGTAGGCGTAGATCTTGGAACCAACACTGTCTGCGACCCACATGGTGGTGCGGTCCAACCAGATGCCGAAGGGGACGTTGTTGCCGGCGCGGTTCAGCGTGTTAAAGTCCTTGTCTCTGTCGTACGCCTTGGTGTTCAGGTTGTAGGCGTAGATCTTGCCACCAGTGTAGTCTGCGACCCACATGGTGGTGCCGCCCAACCTGCGGTCCGACCAGATGCCGGAGGGGACGTTGTTGCCGGCGCCCTTCAGCGTGTCGTTAAAGTCCTTGGATCCGTCGTACGCCTTGGTGTTCAGGTTGTAGGCGTAGATCTTGGAATCAGCACCGTCTGCGACCCACATGGTGATGCGGTCCGACCAGATGCCGAGGGGGTTGTTGTTGCGGGCGGCGGACAGCGTGTTGTTAAAGTCCTGGGATCCGTCGCGCGCCTTGGTGTTCAGGTTGTAGGCGAAGATCTTGTCAGCAGCACTGTCTGCGACCCACATGGTACGGCCGTCCGACCAGATGCCGGTGGGGGCGGTGTTGCCGGCGGCTATCAGCGTGTCAAAGTCTTTGGACGAATCGTACTGCTGCGCCTCCGCCGCCGAAATGCAGCCAGCAGCCAGCAGCCAGCAGCCAGCAGCCAGCAGCCAGCAGCCAGCAGGACTACTTTCACAGGATCCCAGCCCCGGTGACGAGTTATTAAACATACCAGAAGTGTATGGATCACATTTAATTTGTTCATTAAATTATAATAGACATTATGCGTAATTGGCTGACGCGTAGTGCCGGACAGAGCACTTCGACCAAAAATGTTCGTAAGTGTTTCGCTTTTTGAAGTTGTATGTGCCGCGGGCCTTGTCCAAAAATCTGTGATAAAAAGATCGTGAACCGAACCCACATCCGCATGCCATAACCCAAACCCTTGTCCAGCATCTGAGATTCAGATGTGGCATGTACGTACCTGTAGGCCCGAAGCCGTCCCCGGCCACGTTTGGGGCGTTTTGAACCATCCCCGAACCATCCCCGGACATGCGTGCGCAGCATCCCCCGTACGCGTGGACCGTTATCGTCCCTGCGTCTTAACCTTCACGCGAAGGTCATGCTGTGACAAATGCACATGGACAGCAGTTCGACGGCTTGCGTGTGCGGCTTGAGGGCCCTGACCACCCCGCCGAACCTCGCCTTCATCGAGGAGAAGACGCTCTCAACGTTGTTCCTGATGCGCAGTATGTTGTGGAACGTGCGGGGGTGCTCGTCGCGGAACCTCAGCATCTCGGCGCGGGCGTTGAATCCCCTGGGAACGGCGTTCGACTTGGGGTCTATTATGGGCCTGCGTCCGCGGTCCCGTATGGCGTTGCAGTTCTTGACGCTCCCGTACGCCGCATCGCCCAGAACGTCGCCGGAACCTCTCGGCATCATCTCAATCATCTTTTTCAGGTACGGCGAGTCGTTGGCGTGTCCGGGCGTGACCATGGCGGCGCATATCTTGCCATGGAGCGTGCGTATGACATGCAGCTTGGCAAAGTCATGCACGCTGAGCTTGCCGTACTTCGCGTTCTGCCATTCGATGTACCGCGCTATGCTGTACCCGCTGGAGTCGGCGATCTTGGTGCCGTGGACCGCGTCTTCCACGGCCATCCAGGCGATGATCTGCTGCTGCACCTTGGGCTTGATCCTCGACACCTGAAGCTGGTACTGCGCCCTGCTGTACGGCCTGTACAGCTCGCACCGCTCCAAATCCTCGGGGTGCTTCTCGAAATGCTTGACCAAGTCCCAGTAGGACAGATCCTCCTCCGATTTGACAATGGACACCAGTATGGCCGAGACCGCCGGTCGCGCCTGCCCTTCGGTATGCCCATGATATGGCGCGCCTTGTCAGCCACCCTCGGCATCCACTCGGTGTAGCGCCGGCCCTCGGCCCGGCGGCACCTGTTGTACTGTGCCCAGTCGATCTGGGGGTCGTTCCTCTCGCCGACCGGGTTGTTCTTGCTTCTGGGGTGGTTGGGGTTATGCTTCTTTCCTGCCTTCTTGTTCTTGCTCATTGCACGGGGCCGCGATCGGCCGATCTAAGATCATTTGGCCCCCAATGAGCCTTAACGGCGGGTGTGAGTCCAGTTCCTGCGCTTTATGTCACAAATTTTTGGACAAGGCCGCCCGCCTCTCAACACATTTACGGGACAGCTCCGGCGCCTGAGTATGGCAAACTCGGCAGCCATGATCGGCGGCGGCGCGGCGGCGCTGGCCGTCGCCATACTGGTGGCCGTGCTGGCCATGCAGGGAATGTCCGCAGCGCCCGCCACAGAGCCGGTGGAACCGGCGGCGGAGCAGGTAGAGACCACACAGGAGGCCGAGTCGAGGCATTACCAGCTCAGCCTGGTCGAGATATTCGAGATGTCCGAGGCTGGCGTGGTCCGGATCACCGTCCAGAAAAACGAGACTATCAGCGAGCCGGGCAGCGTGGGATCCGGCATAGTGTTCAGCAAGATGGGCCACATAGTCACCAACGCCCACGTCGTGGAGGACGCCAACAAGACGGAGGTGACGTTCCTGGACGGCAAGTCCTACAAGGCCGAGATCGTGGGAACCGACATGCACACGGACCTGGCGGTGGTGAGGGTGGACGCGGATCCCGACCTTCTGATACCCTTGCAGATTGGCGACTCGGGCACCCTCAGGGTGGGGGAGGGCGTGGCGGCCATAGGCAACCCCTTCGGGCTGTCCGGCTCTATGACCTCCGGTATAGTGAGCCAGCTGGACAGGCGGCTCCCCGTGGAGGAGACGGGCTTCTCCATACCCGACGTGATACAGACCGACGCGGCCATAAACCCCGGCAACTCGGGCGGGCCGCTCCTCAACATGAGGGGCGAGGTAATCGGTGTGAATACGGCCATAACGACCTCCACCGGCCAGTTCGCCGGCGTGGGCTTTGCCATACCCTCCCAGACGGTGGCCAAGATAGTTCCGGCGCTCATAGCCGACGGCAGGTACGACCACCCGTGGATCGGCGTCTCCGGAACCGACATAAGCCCGGCGCTGGCCGACGCGCTGAACCTGACCGACACCCGCGGGTTCCTCGTTATAGCGGTGGTGGACGACAGCCCCGCCTCCAAGGCTGGCCTTGTAGGATCCAACCAGACCATACAGTACGACGGCCAGAACTACACCGTGGGCGGTGTGGTGTCTGGAAAGTAGTTCGCGCCTTGGGCATCATGGTCAAAATATGCAAATTACCTGATAAGTACCCTCTGAAAGAAACAAAAGGATCTTGTCCCGTCGCCAGACCGGACTCCATTTCCACTCCGCTGGTCATCTCCTTGGGACGCATGTTTGGTCTGATTTGCAGCTGCCCGTGCCGTATCTGGGTCATTCTGCGCGATACTCCTCCCCCGTCTGCTCGTCTACGACCGTCTCCCCTGCGGGAGCCATCTTGCGCAGGAATGCCTGGGCGGGCGTTTCCCTGCTCTCCCAGTCCAGGGACATGTGCGCCCGGCGGTAGTTGTACCACTCCATGAACCTTTCAAGGGCGGGTTTTGCCGGTTCCGGGTGGAACGGACCTCCCACGCGGCCGGATTCGGGATTCTTGACGGCGCTGGAATACGAGGATGCCTCAAAGCGGTGCAGCTTGCGCTGTATCTCCCCGTGCAGCCGTTCCAGCTTGCCGTTGGTCTGCGGGTGCTTTATTCGCGCCAGTATCTGCTTGATGCCCAGCTCCACCAGCTTCTTCTCGTATGTGGACTCGCCCCTCTTTCTGGCCTCCGCCTCGTTGGCGTAGAACTGCGAGCCGTGATCCGTCATTATGGAGGCGGGCTTGCCGTGGTGCCTGATGGCCTCCTCCAGTACGGCCAGGGCATTCTCCGTGGTGGCCTCCGGAAAGGCCCCCCACGCGGTCACAAACCGCGAGGCATCGTCCAGATAGCATATGAACCACCTCCCGTCGGGCAACTGCTTGTAGTCGGTATGCCACATGGAGTTGGAGTGTGTCCGCTCGTACCGCACCCACTTGCGGCGCCTGCTCTTCTTGGACTGCTCCTCTGCAATGTCCGCATCCCTCAACATCGTATGTATGGTGCTGTGCGGAATATGCATTCCGGTGGCCTCCTCTATCTTCCCCTCCAGGTAGACGGCCCCGTTGCACTCGTCGGAGACGGCCGAAAGTACCGCCGAATGTTCCAGGCGTCCGGGCAGACTCTTCTTGGGTCTGCCAAGCGTCTCCGGATAGGATATCCTGTCTATCGGCATGCCAGAGTACCGCCGGCAGAGCTTTTGGACCCATCGGACAGAGATGCCCGCGTTCTTGGCTATCGTGCTGCAGGGTGTGCCTTTGCGGCTTTCGCGTATTATCCACCTGACTTTGGATTCGTCCAGTTTTTTCATTACCCTCACTCTCCGTTTGCCTATATGACGCCATTTTGGAGAACGCGGCCACTTGCGGACCCCCCCACCTTTGTTTCCACTCCGCGTCATGCTTACCCTGTTGCCCACGGACTTTAGACGAGATACTATATCCTTCAGGGTCTCAATCATGGGCCTCAATCTCCAAAGTACGGTACTTATATACGGATGGGGTGCGAACTACTTTCCAGACAACACACTACACCGTGGGCGGGGACATCATAATAGCGGTGGACGACATAGAGGTTCGGGAGATATCGGACATCCTGTTGCACCTGCAGAGGTCAAAAGCCGTGGGGGACGAGATGCTCCTGCAGCTGCTCCGGGACGGCGAGATTGTGGAGACCACACTAGTCCTGGAGAAGCGCCCCGACCGCTTCGATTAGCATATGCCGACCCCCGCAGGGGGCGCTGTTACGGCCGACAGTCGGGTGGCATGCAGGCGCCTGCCGCCGCAGTCCGAGGCGTGGCATATGCGCGCCCTCAGGCAATATTCATTCCCACCATGTTCCGCTGACGCGGCGGCATGACGGCAGGAACTGCACTTCCCTATCTTCCGGCTCAATCACACACAGGAACCTCGTTAGACAATGGTTATCTGTTATGGTGAAGTGCCGCATTCATGCATGGAGGTCGCATGCTGGCGATGATTGCCATGGTGGTTGTGATATCCACGGTGGCGATGGGCTTTGTTATAGAGGGGGCCGAGGCGAGCTTGGCCATTTCCCCGGTGGCCGCCATCTTCGACGGGGTGGGCGGGTTCACGGCGCTGGACAGGGCCAGTAATGTCGCGATAGCGGAGATAGCCGGCAGGACGTACGCGGTGGTTACCACCACCTTCAATGAAGGCGTGCAGATCATAGACATCACCGACCCGGCCTCGCCCGTGCCGGTGGCCGCCATCTTCGACGGGGTGGGCGGGTTCACGATGCCGGACGGGGCTGATGATGTCGCGATAGTGGAGATAGCCGGCAGGACGTACGCGGTGGTCACCGTCATATTCGACGACGACAGTGTGCAGATCATAGACATCACCGTCCCGGCCTCGCCCGTACAGGTGGTGGCACCCGACAGGATGTACCTGCTCTCGGGGCAGGACGGGCCCAGTAATGTCGCGATAGCGGAGATAGCCGGCAGGACGTACGCGGTGGTCGCTGACCGGTACGATGAGGATGACGACGTGCGGATCATAGACATCACTGTCCCGGCCTCGCCCGTAACGGTGGCGGCTATAACCGACGGGGTCAACGGATTTACCGAGCTGGATGGGACCTACGATGTCGCGATAGCGGAGATATCCGGCAGGACTTACGCGGTGGTCACGGCCATAACCGACGACGGCGTGCAGATCATAGACATCACCGACCCGGCCTCGCCCGTACCGGTGGCCGCGGTCACCGACGAGGTCAACGGCTTCACGGCGCTGAACCTGGCCCGGCATGTCGCCATAGCGGAGATATCCGGCAGGACTTACGCGGTGGTCACTTCCGGAGACTATTACAATGGCGTGCAGATCATAGACATCACCGTCCCGGCCTTGCCCGTGCCGGTGGCCGAGTTTGCTACACAGGGATGGGACGGGGCCGGCGATGTCGCCATAGCTGAAATAGCCGGCAGGACTTACGCGGTGGTCATCGATGGGCAAGACGACGGCGTGCAGATCATAGACATCACCATCCCGGCCTTGCCCGTACCGGTGGCGGCTATAACCGACGGGGTCAACGGCTTCACGGCGCTGAGCCTAGCCCGGAATGTCGCCATAGCTGAAATAGCCGGCGGGACTTACGCGGTGGTTACCGCTAGTGGCGACGACGGCGTGCAGATAATAGAGCTGGCCCATCCAGAAGGCTACCAACCGTCCTCGCCATACGCTTATCCCGGCCCATTGCGTCCTACAGCCGCCATCCCCGACGGGGTTTATGGGTTCACGGCGCTGGACGGGGCCGATGGCATAGCTATAGCGGAGATATCCGGCAGGACTTACGCGGTGGTCACTGCCCGGAATGACGACGGCGTGCAGATAATAGAGCTGGCCCATCCAGAGGGCCACCAGCCGTCCTCGCCATACGCTTATCCCGGCCCATTGCGTCCGACAGCCGCCATCTTCGACGGGGCGGGCGGGTTCACGGAGCTGGACGGGGCTAGCGGTGTAGCCATAGCGGAGATATCCGGCAGGACTTACGCGGTGGTCACTGCCTGGGACGACGACGGCGTGCAGATAATAGACATCACCGACCCGGCCTCGCCCGTACCGGTGGCGGCTATAACCGACGGGGCGGGCGGGTTCACAACGCTGGACTGGGCTAGCGGTGTAGCCATAGCGGAGATATCCGGCAGGACTTACGCGGTGGTCACTGCCCGGAATGACGACGGCGTGCAGATCATAGACATCACCGACCCGACCTCGCCCGTACCGGTGGCGGCTATAACCGACGGGGTGGACGGGTTCACAACGCTGGACTGGGCTAGCGGTGTAGCCATAGCGGAGATATCCGGCAGGACTTACGCGGTGGTCACCGCCATAACCGACGACGGCGTGCAGATCATAGACATCACCGACCCGACCTCGCCCGTACCGGTGGCGGCTATAACCGACGGGGCCGATGGATTTACCGAGCTGAGCGGGGCCGATGGCGTAGCTATAGCGGAGGTATCCGGCAGGACTTACGCGGTGGTCGTTGCGTGGTTAGACGACGGCGTGCAGATAATAGACATCACCGACCCGACCTCGCCCGTACCGGTGGCCGGCGTGGCTGCCAATGATGAGTTTCCACAGCTGGAAGGACCTGATGACGTCACCATTGTACAGGCATCCGAAAGGACATACGCGGTGGTGGCCAGCAGTGGCACCTCGGGCATCCAGATCATAGACATTACGGATCCGGCCGCGCCATCACCGGCGGCCAGCATCGCCGACGGCGTTGGCTACTTCACCCATTTGGATGGCGCCAGTGGCATAACCACCACAGAGATATCCGGCAGGACTTACGCGGTGGTTACCGCCTGGGACGACGACGGCGTGCAGATCATAGATATCACCGGCATCGCCGACCCCCCGCCGACCGGCACCGGCATCGCCGGTATACATTCCCGAAACGGCACCGTCACGGCGGCCATAGGCCTTGACACATCCGAGATACTGCACGACTTTGCCGTGATCGTATCATGTGGCGGCACCCCGACGAACATAACAGGCATAGACGTGAGCGTGGCCGGCGGGCGGGAGCACCGTGCAGCATTCTCCGAGTTTTACCCTACGTTCCTAGACGGGTTTCGTGACGACGTCCCCGACGTTCGGATGGGTTTCAATGCCAACGGGACCCTAGCCGATGCAGTCTACCCGATATCCTTCTCCGGCGCCGACCTGATGGTGAGCGGCACGCTTCCGTATGCCAACTCCGCGCTCATCAGCATATCATACGAGACGGCTGACGGCAGCTCGTGCGACGTGAAAAACCGGGAAGGTCAGGATGCGGATGCCTTTGGCGGTTCAGAGGCGGCTCACGCCCAGCAGGCGCCAGACCAACGCCCGTTTGTCACCGCCTGGAAGACCGACGCCGCCAACCAGGCAGTCGCCATCCCTCTTGTGGGATCCGGCATGACCGTCCACTGGGGCGATGGCACCAGCAGCACCAATGTCTCGGGAACCGCCACCCATGTCTACACGAATCCCGGCACCCACACGGTTTCGGTCTACGGCGGTCTGGAATACATCTCGCTGGGCGGCCACCCCGATGCGTTCAAACTCGTGTCAATCGACCAGTGGGGCGACATATCATGGACGACCATGAGATCGGCCTTCCGGGACGCCGCCAACATGGCCTACGCGGCGACCGACATCCCCGACCTCTCGCGCGTCACCGACATGTCCGGCATGTTCCGTGGCGCCACCTCCTTCAACGGCGGCATCTCATCTTGGGACACCTCCTCGGTGACAGACATGACCCACATGTTCTCGGGCGCCACCTCCTTCAACCAGTCCCTCGATGCCTGGGACGTCTCCTCGGTCAGGGTCATGGGCTACATGTTCCAGAACGCCACCTCCTTCAACGGCGGCATCTCCACCTGGAACGTCTCCTCGGTGACCGACATGTCCGGTGTGTTCTCCGGCGCTACCTCCTTCAACCAGCCCCTCGATACCTGGGACGTCTCCTCGGTGACCGGTATGCATGCCATACTCCTCAACGCTACCTCCTTCAACCAGCCCCTCGATACCTGGGACGTCTCCTCGGTCACCTACATGGGCTACTTGTTCTCGGGCGCCACCTCCTTCAACCAGCCCCTCGACGGCTGGGACGTCTCAGCGGTGACAGACATGACCCACATGTTCTCGGGCGCCACCTCCTTCAACGGTGACATCTCCTCTTGGGACACCTCCTGGGTGACAGACATGACCCACATGTTCTCGGGCGCCACCTCCTTCGACGGTGACATCTCCTCTTGGGACACCTCCTGGGTGACAGACATGACCCACATGTTCTCGGGCGCCACCTCCTTCGACGGTGACATCTCCTCTTGGGACACCTCCTGGGTGACAGACATGACCCACATGTTCTCGGGCGCCACCTCCTTCAACCAGCCCCTCGATACCTGGGACGTCTCAGCGGTGACCTACATGACCCACATGTTCTCGGGAGCCATCTCCTTTAACCAGCCACTCGACGGCTGGGACGTCTCTTCGGTGACCTACATGGGCGGCATGTTCCACGATGCCATCTCCTTCAACCAGCCCCTCAATACCTGGGACGTCTCCTCGGTGACCGATATGTGGTACATGTTCTCCGGTGCCACCTCCTTTAACCAGCCCCTCAACGGCTGGGACGTCTCCTCTGTAACCCACATGGGCGCCATGTTCCACGATGCCATCTCCTTCAATCAGCCACTCGACGGCTGGGACGTCTCCTCGGTGACCATCATGTGGAGCGTGTTCGACGGCGCCAACTCCTTCAACCAAGATATCTCCTCCTGGGACACCTCCTCTGTCAACGATATGTCTAGCATGTTCAACGGCGCCACATCCTTCAACCAGCCACTCGACTCTTGGGACGTATCCTCGGTGGCGGACATAAGTGGCATGTTCCGTGACGCCACCTCCTTCAACCAATCCCTCAGCAACTGGGACACCTCCTCTGTCAACGATATGGGCTGGATGTTCGTCGATGCCACCTCCTTCAACCAGAGTATCTCCTCCTGGGACATCTCCTCTGTCAATTACATGTCTCTTATGTTCTCCGGCGCCACCTCCTTCAACCAGCCCCTCGACAGCTGGGACGTCTCAGCGGTGACCGACATGTACGGGATGTTCAGCCAAGACAGCAGGTTCAATCAGAACATGGGGTCCTGGTACATCACCCTGAACGACTTGACCGTCTCCAACGACAGGCGGTCGGTCGGCGACATCACGGCGCAGAACCAGATACTTGCCAGCCACGACCCCACCTACAGTGTCACCGGCGCACACGCCGACCTCTTCGAGGTGGTCAACAGCACGACCCTCCGGCTCAAGTCCGGCCAGAGCGTCACCCCCGGCACCACCTACCAGGTCAACGTCACTGCTGCTGGATTCCACCTCTTCGGCGATGGTCACCACCGGGTCGTCCAAGTCATTGCCACCGAGCCCATCGACCCCCTCCTCGACGCCCCCGACCACGCCTTTGTCACCACTTGGACCACCGCCGACGACGACGAGACCATATGGTTCCCTGTCAGCGGATCCGGCATCACCATCGATTGGGGCGACGGCGACACCGCCGGCGGCATCTCCGGCCCCCAGACCCATACCTACACGGAACCCGGCATCTACGCCGTCATCGTCACTGGCGGCCTCGAGCGGTTCCAGCTGGACAACGGCACCAGCAGGGCCAGCCTCTCCTCGATAGAGCAGTGGGGCAACAGTTCGTGGACCAGCATGGAGTCCGCATTCTACGGGGCCTCTAACATGGTCTACGCAGCGACCGATGTTCCTGATCTCTCACGCGTCACCGACATGTCCGGGATGTTCTGGGGCGCCACCTCCTTCAACGGCGACATCTCCTCGTGGGAGGTCTCCTCGGTGACTGACATGAACAGTATGTTCTCGGGCGCCACCTCCTTCAACGGCGACATCTCCTCTTGGGAGGTCTCCTCGGTGACATCTATGTTCCAGATGTTCGACGGCGCCACCTCCTTCAACCAGCCCCTCGACAGCTGGGACGTCTCCTCGGTGACTGAGATGTTTGCCGTGTTCCGGGATGCCACCTCCTTCAACCAGCCCCTCGACAGCTGGGACGTCTCCTCGGTGACTGAGATGACCGGGATGTTCGACGGCGCCACCTCCTTCAACCAGCCCCTCGACAGCTGGGACACCTCTAATGTCACTAACATGGCCGCGATGTTCGCCGATGCCCATCCCTTCAACCAGGACCTCTCCACCTGGGATGTCTCTAGTGTCACCGACATGTCTGGCACGTTCTCCCACGCCTCCTCCTTCAACGGCGACCTCTCCACCTGGGATGTCTCTAGTGTCACCGACATGTCTGGCACGTTCTCCCACGCCTCCTCCTTCAACGGCGACCTCTCCACCTGGGATGTCTCTAGTGTCACCGACATGTCTGGCACGTTCTCCCACGCCTCCTCCTTCAACGGCGACCTCTCCACCTGGGATGTCTCGAGCGTAACCGACATGGCCGGGATGTTCGCCGGCGCCCGCTCCTTCAACCAACCACTCTCCACCTGGGATGTCTCGAGCGTAACCGACATGGCCGGGATGTTCGAGGATGCCTCCTCCTTCAACGGCGATCTCTCCGACTGGGATGTCTCGAACGTAACCGACATGGCCCAGATGTTCAACAGAGCCGCCAACTTCAACGGCGATCTCTCCGACTGGGATGTCTCGAACGTAACCGACATGTCCGGCACGTTCAGCGAAGCCCTCTCCTTCAACCAGTCCCTCGACAGCTGGGGCACCTCCTCGGTGACCAGCATGACCGAGATGTTCTCCGGAGCCACATCCTTCAACGGAGGCATCTCCTCTTGGGACACCTCCTCGGTGACCAGCATGAGCGGTATGTTCTGGGGGGCAGGTAAATTCGACAAAGACATCTCCGCCTGGAACGTCTCCTCGGTGACCAGCATGACTGGCATGTTCTGGAACGCTGCCTCTTTCAACCAGCCCCTCGACATATGGGATGTCTCCTCGGTGACCAGCATGACTGGCATGTTCTTCGGCGCCGACAGCTTCAACCAAGACATCGGGGACTGGGACATCTCTTCGGTGACCAGCATGAACCGCATGTTCCTCAGCGCCGCCTCCTTCAATCAGCCCCTCGATACCTGGGACGTCTCCTCGGTGACGGACATGTATGCTATGTTCGCCGGCGCCGCCTCCTTCAATCAGCCCCTCGATACCTGGGACGTCTCCTCGGTGACGGACATGTTCTGGATGTTCGACAGCGCCACCGCCTTCAACCAAGACATCTCCCCTTGGGACGTCTCCTCGGTAACCAACATGGCCGGGATGTTCTACAACGCGACCGCCTTCAACCAGCCCCTTGACGGATGGGATGTCTCAACTGTTACCGACATGGCCAGGATGTTCGACTCCGCTTCCTCCTTCGACCAGAATCTCGGCAACTGGTACGTCGCGATCTACAACGCGTCCATCAACAGGGCCGATGTTCCCGGCGCGGTCGGTACCATATCAACCCAGAACCCCTTCCTGGACGACCAGAACCCCACCTATCTGATAGAGTCGGGCGGCGACTCGGACAGGTTTGTCATAACCGACGGCAACCGCCTCAACATGGTCTCGGCGGCCGCCAACCAGACCTCTTACATGATCACCATCACCGCCTCAGGAGATTCGGTCTTCGAGGACGGCAACAACCAGCGGACCATCCAGGTGACGCTGGTGGATGGCCCTCACGACACCCCGCCGGCTGCCGGGCATGCGGGTCCGGTTATATCTGGTCCGAACCCGGTCTCGGCGGTCTTTGATGGCTCGGGAGGATTTGACGCCTTGGACGGGGCGAATGACGTGGAGGTGTTCGGGAGCGGGAACCGGACGTATGCTATAGTTGCAGCCTTGGAGGATGAGGCGGTCCAGATAATGGACGTCACCAACCCGGCCAATCCGGTCCCCGTCTCGGCGGTCTTTGGTGGTTCGGGGGGATTTGCCACCCTGAGCGTGACTGGCGTGGCCGTATTCGAGAGCGAGAACCGTACGTATAGTGCCGGTCAGAGTAGTTCGACCAAAATTGATCTAAATCCTGTCTTGGTTCCAGTTCAAATCGTCCATGTTGACGCGCGCGGGGTGATCGCCTATCTCTGTCCGGCACTATGCACATCGAACCCCTCCGCAGGACGCATGCCTCCAGAATGGACTTGTTTTTCCGACCCGCTCGGCCTTGAATGCGTTGGTGAGTTGTTCGGTGCTCACATCGGGCATGAACTTCATACCCTTGGGTATTGCCTCTTGCCGTTCTCCATCGGCGGAGTCTGCCATATTGCGGCGTAGCCGCAGTATGGGGGTGCGGGGGAAGGGGCGGATCTAAACCTTCCGATCCAAACCGTCTTTACCGGCGTGCAGGGTGATCGGTCATCTCTGACCGGCACTACGTATGCCATAGCGACCGTCTGGAATAATGATGATGATGGTGTCCAGATAATGGACGTCACCGACCCGGCGCGGCCGGCCCCCGTCTCGGCCGTCTTTGATGGTTCAGGAGGGTTCGACGCCCTGGCTGGGGCGAATGACGTGGTGGTGTTCGGGAGCGGGGACCGTACATACGCCGTAGTTGCAGCTTGGAATGATAACGCGGTCCAGATAATGGATGTCACCGACCCGGCGCGGCCGGTCCCCGTCTCGGCCGTCTCTGATGGTTCGGGAGGGTTCGACGCCCTGGCTGGGGCGAATGATATGGCCGTGTTCGGGAGCGGGAACCGGACGTATGCCATAGTGGTTGCCTACGACGACAACGGTTTCCAGATCATGGACGTCACCGACCCGGCCCGGCCGGTCCCGGTCTCGGCGGTGTTTGATGGCGTGGGGGGGTTCACCACCTTGGGTGGGGCGCATGACGTGGCGGTTTTCGGTAGAGGGGACCGGACGTATGCTATAGTGACCGGTGATAATGATGACGGCGTGCAGATCACGGATGTCACCGACCCCGCCAATCCGGCCCCCGTCTCGGCGGCCCAAGACGGCTTGAATGAATTCAGAGCGCTTAACGGGGCGACAAACGTGGCGGCTTTCGAGAGCGGAAACCGGACGTATGCCATAGTGACCGCTTGGGATGACAACGGCGTGCAGATCATGGACGTCACCGACCCGGCCCGGCCGGTCCCGGTCTCGGCTACCTATGACGGCTCGGCGGTGCTCGGCGCCTTGAACAGGGCGAATGACGTGGAGGTGTTCGGGAGCGGGAACCGGACGTACGCGATAGTGACCGCCTACGACGATGACGGCGTGCAGATCATGGACGTCACCAATCCGGCCAGCCCGGCCTCGTCTACCTTTGGTGATTCAGGAGGGTTCACCGCCCTGAACAGGGCGGAAGACGTGGAGGTGTTCGGGAGCGGGAACCGGACGTATGCTATAGTGGTTGCCTCATTGGGTGATGAGGTGGTCCAGATCATGGACATCACCGACCCGGCCCGGCCGGCACCCGTCTCGGCCGTCACTGACGGTTCGGGGGGATTCACCGTCCTTTACGGGGCGAATGACGTGGAGGTATTCGGGAGCGGGAACCGGACGTATGCTATAGTGGCCGTCTCGAATAATGATGATAGTGTAATCCAGATCATGGACATCACCGACCCGGCAAATCCGGCCCCCGTCTCGGAGGTCTTTGATGGTTCGGGAGGGTTTGCCACCTTGCGTTATGCAGAAGGCGTGGAGGTGTTCGGGAGTGGGGACCGGACGTATGCCATGGTGGCCACCCATGGCAATTCTGGCATCCAGATCATGGATATCACCGACCCGGCCCGGCCGGCCCACGCCTCGGCGGTCTCCATAGCCTGGAACGGATTCGACGCCTTGGCCGGGGCGAATGATATGGCCGTGTTCGGGAGCGGGAACCGGACGTATGCCATAGTCGCAGCCAGCAGTGATAGCGGGGTGCAGATCATGGACGTCACAGACCCGGCCCGGCCGGCCCCAATATCGGCGGTCTTTGATGGTTCGGGAGGGTTTGACGCCTTGGCTTGGGCAAGACACGTAGAGGTGTTCGGGAGCGGGGACCGGACGTATGCCATAGTGACCGGCCATAATGATGACGGCGTGCAGATCATGGACATCACAGACCCGGCCAATCCGGCCCCCGTCTCGGCCATCTTTGATGGTTCGGGAGGGTTTGACGCCTTGAACGGAGCGGAAGATGTGGAGGTATTCGGGAGCGGGGACCGGACGTATGCCATAGTCGCAGCCAGCAGTGATAGCGGGGTGCAGATCATGGACGTCACCGACCCCGCCAATCCGGCCCCAATCTCTGCCGTCTTTGATGGTTCGGGAGGGTTCGACGCCTTGGCCGGGGCGGAAGATGTGGAGGTGTTCGAGAGCGGGGACCGGACGTATGCCATAGTCGCAGCCAGCAGTGATAGCGGGGTGCAGATCATGGACGTCACCGACCCGGCAAATCCGGCCCCAATCTCTGCCGTCTTTGATGACCCGGGGGAGGTTGACATAGAGTCGGGACTGAGCCAAGAATTGGCGGATGCAGTTCTGGCAGCCACGAACAGCACGGAGTTGGCAGGTACGGTATTCGGGGTGGGGGACCGGACGTACGCCGTAGTGGCAACCCTGTATGATAACGCCACGCAGATCATGGACATCACCGACCCAGCCAATCCGGCCCCAGTCTCGGCGGTCTTTGATGGCTCAGAGGAGCTCGGCGCCCTGTCCTTTTCGCATGACATGGACGTGTTCGGGAGCGGGGACCGGACGTACGCGATAGTGGCCGACGCGTATGACGGCAGCGTCCAGATAATGGACATCACCGACCTCGCCAATCCGGCCCCAGTCTCGGTGGTCCTTGACGGCTCGGCGGAGTTCGTTGATGTGGCCAAAGAGATCGACGTGGAGTCGTTCGGGGTCGGGGACCGCACGTACGCGATAGTGGCCACCCTGTATGATGGAGGAGTCCACATCATAGACGTCACCGACCCCGCCAATCCGGCCCCCGTCTCGGCGATCCTTGACGGTCCGGGGGAGCTCGGCGGGGTGAGCGTTCGACTCGACATGGAGATGTTCGGAGTCGGGGACCGCACGTACGCGATAGTGGCCGCTTGGCCGGATGGCGGAGTCCACATCATAGACGTTACCGACCCCGCCAATCCGGCCCTCGTCTCGGCGGTCCATGATGGTTTGGAGCTGGGTGGATCCTCGTTCGCTCCGTTTGGCGTAGCAGGGAGTGACATAGGCGGCATGGATGCACTGTCGGAGTTGGGCGGATCCTTGTTCGCTCCGTTTGACGTCGGGGTGTTCGGGAGCGGGGACCGCACGTACGCCGTAATGGCCTCAATCTTCAGCATCGGCATCATGGACATCACCGACCCGGCAAATCCGTCCCCCGTCCAGCAGGAGGCAGCCAAGGATCTGCTGGGACCCTATGCATTGCTTGTGCCGTCTTATATGGACGTGTTCGGGGGAGATCGCACCTACGCCATGATAACAACCGCAATCGGAGGGCTCCACATCATCATAGACATCACAGACCCGGCCAACCCGACACTGGTCTGGCCTGCCGATGGCTCCCCGGACGGGCTCGGCCTGGCGTTCACTGCGCTTTTCGCCGGCTTGCTTGGCGGAGGCGACATGGGCGATGGCATGTCCAATGCGGCCCCGGGCATTACGCTTCTTGCTGACGTGTTTGGGGACGGAGAACGCACGTATGCGATAGCATCATTTTTGCCTACCGGTACCAGAATAATGGATATCACCGACCCCTCCAACCCGGTACTCGTCTCGATGGACCTTGGTCTTGTACGGGCTTACCTGAGTAGTGCATACCAAGGCGGGGCGGACCTACCTTCGTCTGTGATCCTGAAGGCGCACCCATTTCAGATGGAGCTGGGCGGGGCGGATCTGAGGGGTGAGGATCTGAGAGGTGAGGATCTAATCGGAGTGGACCTGAGCGGGGCGGACCTAGCTTGGGCGGACCTGAGCGGGGCGGACTTGACAGGTGCGGACTTGAGTCGTGCTAGCTTGTCTCGGGCGAACCTGGCCGGATCGGACCTGAGCGGGGCGGACCTAGCCTTTGCGTACCTGGTAGACGCGGACCTGAGCGGCGCGAACTTGACAGGCGCAGACCTGACCGGGGCGGACCTGACCGGGGCTAAACTACGCGGCGCGGACTTGACTCTGACAAGCATGGATTCAGCGGTCTTTGACCCGCCCTAGTGTGCCCGGATGCGTACAGTCCGGCTTATGCCGGCGCCATACCGGTGACTTGCTGGCGGGGTGCGGCGAAGATGTTGTGTTGCACATTCGCTATCACGCACCTACATTGGCGGGGTGATTCCTGTAGATCCCCGCCGCCATCCTGACTCGGATCCCGCATTGCCACTCTGTAACTGTTCACGATTAAATAGAATGGCACCGGCCGCTACGCGTTGAGCAGGCTGGCGCTGGACTCCGGATCCCCCGAACACATACGCGACGGCGAGCCGTCCGTCGACGACCTCCTCGGAACGTACAGGAAGGCCCTGACCGACCCCGCCGAACTCTTTGCGGCCGCCGCGCGCCTGAGGGACACCCTCAAGGGCAGGACCATCACCTTCTCCAAAAAGGCGTTCTTCAACGTGGTAAACCTGTGCAGCGACACGTGCACGTACTGCACCTACAAGTCCGAGCCCTCCCAGGCCAAACTCTCCATGATGGATATGGACACGATAGATTCCATGATACGCGCCGCCCGCCGGTGCAGCTGCGTGGAGGCGCTGCTGGTGACCGGCGAGCGGCCCGAGGCCAGGTACCCCCAGGCCCGGGACTGGCTCAGGAGGGAGGGGTTCTCCTCCACCCCCGAATACCTGGCCGACATATCTGAGCGGTGCCTGGACGCGGGGCTATTCCCCCACACCAACGCCGGGAACCTGGAATCCGCCGAGATGCGGCTGCTGGCACGGACCAACGCGTCGCTGGGGCTGATGCTGGAGAGCTCCAGCGACCGGCTGGCATCAGAGGGCATGCCCCACCGCCTGGCCCCCAGCAAGATTCCCGCCCGGCGCATCGCCGTCCTGGAGGAGGCCGGGAGGCTGGGCATTCCCATGACTACGGGAATACTGGCAGGCATAGGCGAGACCGCCCGCGAGGCCGTCGAGTCGCTGCTGGCCATAAGGGAGCTGCACCAAAAATACGGCCACATACAGGAGGTCATACTGCAGAACTTTGCGCCCAAGCGCGACACGGCCATGAGGGGCCATCCGGCGGCCGGCGGGCGCCCGTTCATGATTCTGGTGGCCCTCGCCAGAACCATAATGCCGAACATGAACATACAGGTACCGCCCAACCTCTCCCCGCACTCATACCGCGGCCACATCCGGGCCGGAATCAACGACTGGGGCGGCATCTCCCCGCTCACTCCAGACTACGTCAACCCCGAGTTCCCGTGGCCGGCCATACCCGACGTGGAGGCCGGGTGCCGCAACATGGGGTACCGCCTGGCTTGCAGGTTTCCCATATACCCCGAGTTCATGCACATGGCAGACCGGCGCATTACAGACAGGATGGCGGCCGTCTCAGACGGCCGCGGGCTGGTGGAGGAGGGGCGTTGGCGCTGAGCTCCCGCACCGACGCCATGTTCCGGGAGGCCGATCCCGCCATAGCCGCCGCACTGGAGAGGGCCCTCTCCGGCGGGGAGATAGATGTGGAGGAGGGCACCGAGCTGTACTCGGCCCGGGGCACATCACTCCATCTGGTGGGGATGGTCGCCGACGAGATCCGCCGGCGCAAGGCGGGAGACACCGTAACCTACGTGGTCAACCGCAACATCAACTTTACCAACGTGTGCGTCAAGCAGTGCGGGTTCTGCGCCTTCAGCAGGGACTTTAGGGAGGAGGAGGGATACATGCTGCCCGTACCGGAGATAGTCCGAAGGGCCAAGGAGGCCCACCGCCTGGGCGCCACCGAGGTGTGCATACAGGCCGGGCTGCCGCCGGACATGGAGCCGGGCACCTACGAGGATATATGCCGGGCCATAAAGGGCGAGATGCCCGACATCCACATACACGGGTTCTCCCCCGAGGAGGTGCTGTACGGGGCCCAGAGATCAAATACATCCATACGCGAGTATTTGGAGCGGCTCAAGGAGGCCGGCGTGGACACCCTGCCGGGCACCTCAGCGGAGATACTAGACCAGCCCCTCCGGGACACCATATCCCCAGGGAGGATCACCGTACGGGACTGGAAGGAGGTCATACGGACCGCCCACTCCCTGGGCATAAGGACCACCGCCACCATGATGTTCGGGCACATGGAGAGCATTCCCCAGCGGGTGCGGCACCTCAAGACCATCCGCGACATCCAGAAGGAGACCGGCGGCTTTACCGAGTTCGTGCCGCTGAACTTCATAGCCGAGGAGGCGCCCATGTACCGGCGCCGGCTGCACCATTCCATCAGGGACGGCGCCGATGGCCCCGATGTCCTGCTTACGCACGCCATATCCAGGATAATGCTGCACAACATAGACAACCTGCAGATGTCCTGGGTCAAGGAGGGAAACAGGATGTCCCAGCTGCTGCTGATTGGGGGGCCAACGACTTTGGGGGCACCCTCATAAACGAGAGCATATCGACGGCGGCCGGGGCGCGGCACGGCCAGCTGCTGACGCCGTCCCGCATACGCGCCCTTATACGAGAAATGGGGCGCCGCCCCGCCGAGCGCACCACCACATACGGCATCAGGCGCCGCTTCGACGCGGCGGATCCGGCCGAGCCGCTGGACGCGGCGGATCCGGCCGCGTTCGGCTCGTACGCCCAGTTAATCAAGATAGACAGGTTCAGGTACTCCAACCCCCGGGACCGGCGGGGAACGGGCCGGGATTCTGCCCGCAGTATATGATCCAGTCCGTGCGGCGGGCGGTACTGCGCGCGGCCGGGCGGCGGGGAACTGCCGGGCGCCGCTTTGTAGCATGTCCTGGAGGCATGCCGAACATGCGGCCGGTGCCAAGACAAAAACAAGAATTCAGCACAGCCCGATGGCGCTGCAGAGGTTCTGGAATGGTATGGCGCCTTCCCGCTGTTTTGCGGCCGCCGCCTCGTCGGTATACAGCCCGTGCAGGTTGATCAATGGATGCGCTATGCTGTTCATTCCCATCGGGGGAACCGCATCGCTGGGGTTTCCCAGCGCGTACGCGTATGAGGGCACCGGGGAGTCTATTATGCCCGCTGCCATCAGGCTGTCGTTGAGGCCGAAGGGGTCCCCCGCCACAAAGACGGTTGCGGCGCCGGTGTATATGGCGGCATAGTCGTGGTTGACCGCCGCATAGGTGCCGGGCTCGTCAAAGACTATATCCACGATCATGTTCTGCGAGCCGCCCAGCATCCACGTCTCGGTCGCCTTGGACTGGAGCACCCCGCCCTGTACCACCCTGTCCAGTATCTCCCCCACTATATGGAAGAAGAGCGGCTCGTTGCCCTGGTTCTCCACGAATATGCGGACGTGCTGGCCGGTCTCCACGTATAGCGGCTGGGACTGGTACTGTTTTCGGTCAAGCCCGTTCCAGGGCTGCAGCACGAATATGTTGCGTCTCTCGTCGCCGTTGACCGCCTTGTTGAGCACCCCGTTTGGCACGTACCCGTACTGCATGCCGTTGACCACCGTGGCGGTGGTGTCATGATCCAGCATCGCAATCATGTTGTATCCGCCCGCGTCGGTCAGATATAGCTGGTTGTACTGCAGTTGGAACTCCAGCGCGTCGGGCGGGTATATGGTCTGCTGCACCGCAACCGCGCCATTCACCACCGCGGTCTTCTCCACCACCAGCTCGTCGTAGCCGTTCAGGGGGTCCACTATCGCTATGCCGTACATGCCCGAGAGGACGTGCTGGTCCATCGCCGCCAGATCCACCCCGGAGCAGTGGTACTTGAAGACGCCGGGAACCTCTGCAATGTAGCAGTATGTTGCTGATTCGCCGGGATTTACGGCTCCGAAGTTGGCCGACGATATCTGCGACGCATGCATGTCGTTGCCGTGGGGAACGCCCTCGTCCGCCGGTATGGTAAGCGTCATCTTCACCACGTCGCCCTGGGTCACCCTGAGGGTCGGTCCGGGCACCTGGCCGCTGAAGGTCATGGCCTGGTACGTCTTCCCCCCCATTATGGGCAGCTCGACTGACTGGCCGGTCAGGTTGAACTCTACGACGTTGCGTCCGGTCGTGTCCATGCTGCAGCTGGTCTCGGCAAACGCCTCGGACATCACCAGGTTGAGCCCCCCCATGGCGCGCACCTGCTCATACATCGAATCGCCGGAATCCATCTGGGACTGCACGTGGCTGCCGCCCAGCAGTGCGGCCCCCACCACGGAGACCGCCGCGATTGTCAGGAGCAGGTGTCTTTTCATTGTGTGAATGCAGGCGGTCACGTATATAATCAGCACGCATGCGCGTATGCCCGCGCCGCAGGACGCGGCCTGCGCCACTCCAGGCCAGCTCGCGCCGCCGCAAGGGCCCCCGTATCCATATGTGGGTACGCCCGGCGGCTCGGCGGGTTTAATACGCGAGCGGGCCGTCCGCAAGACGTGGAGACGCTGCTGAACGGGGCCCTGACCGGGGTGGGAATCGCGCTGCTGTGCGTCGGCGGCCACTTTCTCGTAGAGGGGGGCATACACGTGGCCCGCCGCCTGGGGGTGTCGGGTTTGGTCATAGGCATGACGGTCGTCGCGTACGGCACCTCCACCCCGGAGCTGGCCGCCAGCGTTGCCGCTGCCGGCGAGCACGGGGACATGGTCCTGGGCAACGTCATAGGGAGCAACATAGCCAACGTCGGAATGGTCATAGGTATAGCCGCCATGCTGGCCGCCCTGGCGGTGGGCAGGCGGACCCTGCGGCGGGAGATACCCATCATGGTGGGCTTCTCGGCCCTGCTGGTGGGCCTCTCGGTGGACGGGGCCGTATCCAGGCTGGACGGGGCGGTCCTCATCGCCATCCTGTGCGCCTTTACGGCATACACCTTCTGGCAGTCCCGCCGCGCCAAGGCCGAGTCCGAGCATACGGGGGAGCATGCCCCCGCCAAGACCCGCCCGTTCCCCGTATCCGCCGGCATGATGGGTGTGGGGGTGGGACTGCTGTATGCGGGGGCCATACTCACGGTGGACAACGCCGTCGCCATCGCCGAGTCGTTCGGCATCCCCGAGAGGATAATAGGCATAACGGTGATCGCCATAGGAACGTCGCTGCCCGAGCTCATCACGTCGGTGATGGCCATCCGCAAGGGCCAGACGGACATAGGCGTGGGCAACATCATCGGGAGCAACATCTACAACATCCTGATGATCACGGGCGTGGCCGCCGCCATAGCCGGCATAGCCGTCGCCCCGGCCGTCTTCACAGACTACACCATAATGATACTCTTCAGCGTGGCGCTCTTCGCGGCCTTCGGATCCGGCCGCATAGGGCGAAAGACCGGCATGGCCCTGACGGCCGGATACGCCGCATACCTGCTCAGCACCCTGGCGACGTGACCGGTGGGCGCCCTCCGCAAGAACTGGTAGTTGATCTAAATTACCCAGATCTGGACCGCAGTCAGTCTCAAGCTTGGGATGAGCGGACTGCGGGGGCAAAGGACACCATCACGGAGTAACAAGGGGCATGGGACGTTTTAGGCGTGTCACGTGGCGGCCGCGGCTCTCTGGATGAGTACCAGCCATCTGTCGGCGCCCCATATGCCCGTGCCGGCGGCCTCGGCGGGCGTCCTGTATGCTATGCCCCCGTGCGGCTTGATGGAGTTGTGGCGGAGTGTCGCCATGCGGAATATCAGGAAATGCTCCTTGTTTATGCCGCGGGCGTACCATATAGCGGCCCGCCAGCTCGCCATTGAGCCCCCCCCCCCGGCTTGTTGGTGTTGCATAGGGGGTCTGGATGGGGATATCGCGTATGTGGATATGGGGCCCTTCAGCGTGCGGAACGCCTTGAACGCGGTGTGGTATAGTTCCAGGCCGCCCGTGATGAACGCCCGGGGAATCCGCCCGCCACATCTCTGGCCTTCCGCAACAGGGGAATGGCATCACCCCTCCTTGGCACATGAGACGCCCCACGCCAAGACGAACTTGGCGGGGTCCATGACGGCGACGAACCACCGAGCCCTTGACGCGTGGTGTCCGGCTCCGAGATCCTGCCTTTCCGGGGCGTCCTGCGTCCCATGTCTGCCCTGATCTGACAGATTGTTTGAGATCGTAAAGACAGGTTTCCCGACTCATCACCCGTCTTTGCGAGGGGAACCCTGTCAAGTATAAACGAACCCTGCAGCAGACACTTGTATGGGACACCCGGATGCCATGGACAGGTACCTTGCGGAGGAGGCCCTGAAGCTCGCCGAGGAAAAATATGCGGCATCAAGACAAAGGTGGTTGTCGTTCGCCGCCGAACTGGAACGGGAGGAGCAATACATGACCAACGTCGCAAAAGACATTGATAGGCTGCGCCAATATCTGGACAAATGAATCAGTCGTCTAGCCGCCTTAGTCCGTTCAGGTTCGTGGCCAAGCTGCGCAGTATCTCGGCACCCTCCGGCTTTCCCGCGGCCTCGGCGGCAGCGGCGGCACGCTCGCAGGCGGCGATTGCCTCGTCCGTGGTTGCCATGGAACATATACGCACGGCTCACTTTTCAACCTTGCGCCTTGGGGTTCCTCTTGTGGAATCCGAAAAGTTGTTCACCCCAAGCGCCATGGACCGCCTCTGCTGGCGATGCAATATGAAAAGCGCCCATGTAAGCCCGGTGTGGTCAGCAGAGTTCTCCTTAGCATCTTCATGTAGGTCCTGAACCACCGGGAATTATATCGCTGAGTAAGCACGCGTGACGTACGCGTACCTTCCCAGATGCTTTGCGGCGCTTGATGTCGCGGGACGGTTGCACGCTTGGCTCTCGCGCCGCCTTACGGCGTCCGGAACTGCATGCGCCAGCCTTGGCGGCTTCCGGGCCCTTCCCATTTCACGCCTTTCGAGGGTCATTCCTCCCCCCGCGGGAACCTTCACATCGGTTCCCCGTTGAACGATATTGGCCGACGCGTTCCTGTCGGCGTGGTCGAGACGGCCGCATGCGAGGCACAGGAACCGCTCGCCCTTTCTGTTCTCCCTGTCGGTGTGCGAGCACACGCAGCACTTCTGGCTCGTGTGGCGCGGGTCCACCTCTATAATTCGGATGCCCATCCGCTCCGCCACGATGCGCACCTTGCGCAATATCTCGCCGTGCCGGATGTACCGCAGCCCCCTGTTCAAGCCGCGCTTGCTCGCGTTGCCGGCGCGCGTCATCGCCCCCAGGTCCAGGTCTTCTATGCAGACCGTGTCGACCCCGTAGCATATCTCCTTGGCCAGCAGCCATTCTGCGTAGTTGCGCGCGTTGGCGTTATGCCAATTGTATGTACCACGCTGCCGTCTCATCTTCTTGGCGGAGCGGGAATGTTTGTTGCGCCGCGATATCATGCTGCGCGCCCCATCGTTCCAGGACCGGTTTTCGCGGAAAGACACGGCGGTGTCGTAGCATGTGAACGTGGCAGTTTTGCCGTCAGTCCTGCACACCACGGTGGGGTTCGTTATGCCGCGGTCGATGCCCGCCGTCACACCAGTATGGACAAGCTCCGGCTCCGGCAAGTCGTACGATATGTACAGCCGGTAGACGCGGTCCCCCGGCTTCACGCGCTTCCACGATCTGGGCGTCACGTCAACCAGGCGGAACGACCGGGCGCCGAACAGCCAGTTGCGCGGGTACTGGTACGGTTGCTCCTCGCGCAGCCGTATGACGCCGATGCCCGGGAGCGACGCGTGCGAGTTGTCCACGAACCGCGGCGGCATGTCGCACGCGATAGCCATCATGCCGCCGCGCTTGCGAGAGCGGAACCTGAGGTTGCCGTTCCCGTATTTGTTCGATATGTCGGCGGCGGTGCGCGCCTGGTGAATCGCGGTGTCCTGGTATATGCGCTCCACGCTCCGCAACCATGGTATGGCGCGCCGCACCCTGGTGAACTCCTTTTGCAGGTCGTACGCGGTGAGCGCGGGGTCCTCCAGCAGCCGCCCCACGGCCCAGTTATACGCCCATCTCTGCGACTTGCGTATCTTGGATGTGTGGCACGCCTGGGAATGCGTCAAGCAGATACGGAAGCCGTTGGAGCGGTACATGCGTCGTGCTTGAGCAGGCCCCATAAAAACCGTACTGTATGTATTTTATCGGGTATGATATGGCAAAATGCGCCGAGAGGTCTGCGCGCATGTGACGCGTGCTTACTAAGCTATATAATTCCCGAACCACCGTTGGTTAAGGATTTATGCTAGATAACAGAGGCCACATCCGTGAAGGCGCTCACCCTGGACGACTTCGACCTCCGGGGAAAGACCATCTACCTCAGGGTGGACATGAACTGCCCCATGGATCCCCGCACCATGGAGATATCCAGCACCAGGAGGATAGAGGAGGTGGCCCACACGCTGGAGGACATGGGAGAGTCCAAGGTCGTTCTGGCGTCACACCAAGGCCGGGTCGGCAACAGCGACTACACCGGGATGGACCGGCACGCCGCCACCCTGGAGAGGGTACTGGGCCGGCGGGTCAAGTACGTGGAGGACGTGATAGGCTCGGCCGCCCAGGATGCCATCAAAAGCATGCGGAACGGCGACATACTACTCCTGGACAACCTGCGGCTCTGCGCCGAGGAGAACTACGAGTTCCCCGCCGCCGACGCGGCCAACACCATAATGGTGAGGCGGCTGGCAGGCCTCTTCGACCTGTGCGTGCTGGACTCGTTTCCCAGCGCCCACCGCGCCCATCCATCCATAGTGGGCTTCCCGCAGTCCATCCCGGCGTGCGTGGGGAGGATGGCCGAGAGGGAGGTCAGGAACCTGGACGAGATCGTCACGGTGGCCAAGGCCCCCCACGTGGTGGTGCTGGGCGGCGCCAAGGTGCCCGACAGAATAGAGTCCATCAGGATGCTCATACAGAACGGCCGCGCCGACAGCATACTGCTCACCGGGATAATAGGCAATGTGTTCATGCGCGCCCAGAGCCGCATCCGGTACCCGCTGGGCATACGGAACGAGGACGATATGGTGAGGACGGCCCACGACCTCCTGGGGGAGTATCCGGACGTCTTCTTCACTCCCGTCGACGTGGCCGTGGAGAGCGGCGGCGAGCGGCTGGAGCTGGACGTGAGAAACCTGACCGTCGGGGACCACATATACGACATCGGTACAAAGACCGTCGACCACTATTCCAGGATCATAGCCAGCGCCGGAACGGCCTTCATCAGCGGGCCGGCGGGGTACTTTGAGAGGGAGGGCTACGAGGTGGGCACCCGGCGGCTGCTGGAGGCCGTGGCCGGATCCATGGCCACCACCATTGTGTCAGGTGGGCACCTGACGTCGGCCCTGAAGCGGTACGGGCTGGACACGCACATAAACCACATCAGCACGGCGGGGGGAGCCCTGGTCCGGTACCTGGCCGGGGTGAAGCTGCCCATGGTAAGGGCGCTGGAGGACGCGGCCGCCCGGCGGGCCGGACCGCAGGGACTCCAGGCCTAGAGACCGTTCCCGCACGCCGGACAGGCGCGGGTCTCCAGGCCGCCCAGATGTATGCGGCCGCAGGAGGGGCAGTCCGCCTCCGTCATGGCGTCAAAGAGCTTCAGCCACATGGTGGTAAAGTTCTGCGCTATGTTGCGGGCCAGGCCCGACATGCACATCTCCCGGAATGTGTCCTCCATGTCGTCTATGGTGACCGAGTCGGCGACCAGCCCGCCGCGCCTCATCTCATCCAGGACCTGGTCGTTCGTGAAGGCCTCCTCGGGGTCGTTGTGGTTCTCGAATATTACGCGACGGGCCGCCAGCATCAGGTCCAATCAGTACAGCCCCGCCGCCTCGTCCTTCAGCGAACCGGCGTCCTCGGCCATGTGCTCTGTGATGTACTTGTACAGCGCCAGCTTGAGCGTCTTGAGGGAGAGCAGGGCGCACTTTATTCGGACGGCCTGCAGGTGCTCCAGTCCCAGCTCCCCCAGGATCTCGTCCTTGGATATGCTCCGGGCGTCGTCCAGCGTCTTGCCCTTGGTGATCTCGGTGAGCACCGACGAGCAGGCCATGCATATGGCGCATCCGTGGCCGTGGAACTTGACGTCGGATATGACCGAGTCGTCTATCTTCAGGTCCATGTCTATGCTGTCGCCGCACAGCGGGTTGGCATCGTGGTGTGTCACATCCGGGTTCTCCAGCCGCCCGAAGTTGACCGGGTTCCTGGAGTAGTCCACGATCATCTCGTGGTATATGTCCCGGCTATTCAAGCTTGAACACCCTGGCCACCTTCCGGAGCGCCCCCACCAGAACGTCCACCTCCTCCCTTGTGTTGTACACGTAAAAGCTGGCCCTGGACGTGGCCGCCACGTCCAGCCGCTCCATCAGCACCTGGGCGCAGTGGTGGCCGGACCGTATGGCGACCCCCTCTTCGTCCATTATCTGCGCCACATCGTGGGGATGCACGTCGGCAAAGTTGAACGATATGACACCGCCCCGCCGGTCCGGATCCCGGGGCCCGTACAGGGTCAGCCCCGGCACGTCGGCCATCCTGGCCAGGGCGTAGGCGGTCAGCTCCCGCTCGTGGCGCCTCACGTTGCCCATACCTATATGCTTCAGATAGTCCACGGCGGCCCCCAGCCCAATCACGTCGGCTATGTTGGGCGTGCCGGCCTCAAACTTGTACGGCAGGTCGTTCCAGGTGGACTCGTACTTGTGCACCTCGCGGATCATGTCCCCGCCGCCGTGGAACGGCCGCATCTTCTCCAGCATGGGCTTGCGCGCCCACAGCACCCCCACGCCGGTGGGGCCCATCATCTTGTGGCCGCTGAACGCGAAAAAGTCGCACCCCAGCGACTCCACGTCCACCCTCATGTGCGGCACGGCCTGCGCCCCGTCCACCAGGGTGGCGACGCCCGCCCGCCGGCACCGCGATGTTATATGTTCGACGTCGGTTATGGTCCCCAGCACGTTGGACATCATGCTGAAGGCCACCATCTTGGTGCGCCCCTCGGCCAGTATATCGTCCAGGGTGTCCAGCATCAGGCACCCCTCATCATCCATCGGTATGTACCGCAGGGAGGCGCCCTTCTCCTGGGTCAGCAGCTGCCAGGGCACTATGTTGGAGTGGTGCTCGTACTCGGTGGTCACCACCACGTCGCCCTTGCCGACGTTGGCCCGGCCCCACGCATAGGCCACCATGTTTATCGCCTCGGTGGTCCCCCGCACGAATACAATCTCGGAGCGGTCAGACGCGTTGATGAAGCCGGCCACCTTGTCCCGGGCAGACTCGTACAGTTCGGTGGACTCCTCGGCCAGGGCGTAGACGGCGCGGTGCGTGTTGGCGTTGTGGTGCCTGTAGTAGTCGGTTATGGTATCGACCACCTGGTTGGGCTTTTGGGTGGTGGCGGCGTTGTCCAGATACACCAGCGGGCGTCCGCCCCGCACCGTCCTGGACAGTATGGGAAAGTCGTGCCTAATATCCATCAAGTTGGCCTGCATCTAAACCTCCACAAACACGGCCCCGTGCTCTATTTTAACATTGTACGTTATTATCGGTTCTTGCGCCGGGGGGTTCAGCGGCATCCCCGACTCCATATCAAACACCGAAAGATGCAGCGGGCAGCGCACCCCCTCCGGCGAGACGAAGCCGCAGGAGAGGTCGGCGTCCTCGTGGGTGCAGGTGCGGTCGGCCACGCGCACCCGGCCGCCCAGCCGGACCGCCATGAGGCGGTTCCCGCCCGCATCGGCCGAGACTACGGCGCCCTCGGCCACCTCGTCTTCGCCGCACAGCCTTATCCACCCCATGCAATCATCTCCGGTACTTGTAGTGCTGCTCTATCTCGGCGTTCTCGTTGTAGCGGGTCTCCTCCACCTCGACGAACTTGCGCAGCTCCTGGTCGGTGTTTATAGACAGGGCGCGGCCCTCCCACTTGGACTCTATGAGGTAGGAGATCCACGCGCGGATCTGGGTGGACATGCGCCGCGAGAGCGGTTCCAGAAAGCCCTCCACTATCGTCCTCTCGGCGCCCTCCCGGCTCAGGCACCGGGACATCAAATAGAATATCTGCTCCTCGTCCATCTGGGCCACCGAGGCCGAGTGGGTTGCCTTGACGTCGTTGGTGAGGATCTCCAGGCCCGGGATGGCGTCGGACTTGGCCTCGCGGCCCAGCAGTATGGACCTGCCGGAGAGGTACGAGTTGGACTTGGCCGCGTTCTCGTTTATGCGGATCATGCCCTTGAAGAGGGAGCGCGAGCGCCCCCGGAGTATCGACTTTTCGGTGATTCGGCCCTCGGTGGCCGGGCTGTTGTGCACCAGCTCGGAGTGCAGGTCGAACGACTGGGAGCCGCTCCCGAAGACCACCTCCGAGTCGTTGGCCGAGGCCCCGCTCCCGTTCAGGTGGTACCCTATGCGGTACCTGGACAGCTGTGAGCCGAACAGCCCCAGATACCAGTTGGTGCCGGAGTCGGCGGCCATGTCGGTCCGCCGCGTCGAAAAGTTGTACGAGTTCTCGTCCAGCATCTGCAGCGTGGTGACGTCCAGGCGCGCCCCCCCGCCCACCGAGGCGTTCAGCAGCTCCAGGTACGCCTGGCCGGCGGAGCCCCCGTACAGCTCCTGCACCACCGTGGCGCGGCTCCCATCGCCCGCAGATATGATGTTCCGGGATATCACCGAGACGCCGTCGCCGGAGAGCGCCGTGACCATATGTATGGGCTCGTCCAGCGCCGCCCCCCGGGGCACGTGTACGAACACCCCCGTGTTGAATGCGGCGTTGTTCAGGGCCGTAAACCGGTCCTCGCCGGACCGGGACGATTCCAGCGCCGCCCTAACCAGATCCGGATGCTCGGAGACGGCCCGGGAGACCGACGTTATCTTCACGCCGGCGGATCTCATGGAGTCGGGGATGGAGACGGCCGGCAGGTGCGTGCCCACCTGCAGCACGTACGCCCCGCCGTCCAGCTCGCGCAGCCTGTCTGATATGAGGCCGGGCACCGCACCGTCGGTGCTGGGCGAGACCTTTACCCTGTCCGGGTCCATGCGGGCCGCGTCCGTATACTTGTTGTACAGCGGCGACGTCTCCAGGGGGAGCGTGTCGTACACCTTCAGGGACTCCAGCCGGTATGATCGGAGCCAGGCGGGCTCGTCGGCCGATATCGCGTCGATATGATCAGCGTCCAGCGTCGATAGTGGGTGGAGCGACAGGCTAGCCCACCGAGTCGTCCATTTCCAGCTTTATGAGGCGGTTCAACTCCACTGCATACTCCATGGGCAGCTCCTTGGTGAACGGCTCCATGAACCCGTTCACTATAAGCGAGAGCGCATCCTCCTCGCTGAACCCCCGGCTCATCAGGTAGAATATCTGCTCGTCCCCTATCTTGCCCACGGTGGCCTCGTGGGTTATGGTGGCATCGTCCTCGTTTATCTCCATGTATGGGTAGGTGTCGGTCTTGGAGGTGTCGTCCAGCAGCAGGGCATCGCACCGCACCGTCGACTTTACCCCCGTGGCGCCCCGCGCCACATTCAGCAGCCCCCGGTACGTGGAGCGCCCGTCCAGCCGGCTGACCGACTTGGAGGTGATCTTGGATGTGGTATTGGGCGCCAAGTGGACCATCTTGGCCCCCGTGTCCTGGTGCTGGCCCTTGCCGGCAAAGGCGATGGACAGCGTCTCGCCGTAGGCCCGCTCGCCCAGCATGTACACCCCCGGATACTTCATCGTAATCTTGCTGCCTATGTTGCCGTCTATCCACTCCACGGTGGCCCCCTCGTAGGCGTACGCCCGCTTGGTCACCAAGTTGTACACGTCGTTGCTCCAGTTCTGGATGGTGGTGTAGCGTAGCCGGGCATCCTTGAGAGCCACCAGCTCGACCACCGCCGAGTGGAGCGACTCAGACGAGTACACCGGGGCGGTGCAGCCCTCTATGTAGTGCACCTCGGCCCCCTCGTCCACTATAATCAGGGTACGCTCAAACTGGCCTATGTTCTCGGCGTTTATCCTAAAGTATGCCTGGAGCGGCATGTCCACCTTGACGCCCGGCGGCACGTATATGAAGGAGCCCCCGCTCCACACGGCGCTGTTCAGCGCGGCGAACTTGTTGTCCTCGGGAGGTATGATCTTGCCAAAGTACTTGCGGAACAGATCCGGCTTCTCCTTTAGGGCCGTGTCTGTATCCAGGAACACCACTCCCTGCTTCTCCAAGTCCTCCCGCAGGTTGTGGTACACCACCTCGGACTCGTACTGCGCGCCCACTCCGGCCAGAAACTTCTTCTCGGCCTCGGGTATGCCCAGCTTGTCGAAGGTATTCTTGACATCTTCGGGAACGTCATCCCAGTTCCTCTCCGTCTTCTCGGATGCCTTGGCGTAATAGTATATGTTCTGAAAGTCTATGGACGAGAGGTCCGCCCCCCACTGGGGCATGGGCTTTTTCATGAACGTCTCAAAGGCCCTCAGCCTAAAGTCCAGCATCCACTGCGGCTCCTCCTTCAGGCGGCTTATGCCCAGTATGGTGTCCCGGGACAGCCCCTTCTTGCTCAGGTGCACGTACATCTCGGTGGAGTCCTTAAAGTCGTACTTGGTGTAGTCCATCGTGATGTTCTCGGTCGCCATGTCATAGTGTACCGTCCGCCCCCATAAATATACTAGTAAAAATAGGCGGAGCTAAACGGCGCCGGGCCTAGGCGGGCGGAGAGGACCACCCGCGATGGCGGCGCAAGACGGCTTGGCCGCTCCTCCAAACGGCGCTGCCTGACGCCGAGCCATACCGCCAAGGCCACCGTCCGTCCTGTCATATCGCATTCCAAAACTCGAAGCTATAAAGGCAAAAAATCCGTCTTTGGGATGGTATCTGCCAATAATTCCCCGCAGACACCATACCTGACCATCACATGCCGGTCAGGTCATATGCGATCATCTTATTTGGCAGGAATTTTCCCCTCGGCATCCGGCAGAGCCCATGCCTTCGGCGCAGGCCGGCAGGATATACCCTGCATCGCCAACCGCCACAGGACCGGTTCCCGACAGACTGCCACGGCCGTCCCGGGTCGGACGGAGGCGCGGACCGGGCAGAGACCCGGCGCCGGTCCGCAACGCCCACGGCAGGACCCGCTCCAGGAACCGCACACGTGTAGAACGCCGGCCGGAGCGTCAGGGCCCGCCGGATCATGCTTGGAGGCCCGATCCGGTATGGCCGCGCCGACTGCATCGTCGGAATGGCCGGCTGGTCCGGGCGCCACGCGATTTCTGATTATATGTCATGCCGTGCGTCTGCTCGTTCTGCAAGGCGGATCCCGTAGGATCTTTAGATCGGGATCTTTTACATTTGCATATGTCGTTCCAATACGCGAGTCAAACTACGAAGCGCTTTTAACTCTGGCGGCGAAGTTTTATTGTTGGAGAACGCATTCCTGCAGGCGGACCCTGGCGACATAGTATCCCTGCTGTCCAGAACGGCCTCGGACATACTAAGCGAGATTACCCCCGAGCTGCCGCATACGGACTTTGTTACCGACATGGCCTTCATAATGATAATGGGGGCCGTCGTGACGCTGGCCTTCTTCAAGGTGAAGCAGCCCATAATAATCGGCTATCTGGTAGCCGGGATGCTGCTGGGGCCGCTATCTCCGCTGTGGACGCAGGTGTTCCCGGGGGACACCCCATGGATGGGGGGAACCGGCATACTGGGAGACATATCGGCGCTGCACCTCTTCTCGGAGATCGGAGTCATACTGCTGCTCTTTGTGATAGGGATAGAGTTCCCGGTTGCAAAGATCCGCCGCATAGGGAGTGTGGCGGTGGGCGTGGGCTCGATAGGCCTCTTCGGGACCATGGGCGTCGTCTTCTACGTGGCGGGGGCCTTGGGACTCGGATTCATGGACTCGTTGTTCATAGCGGCGGCCCTCTCCATATCGAGTACCGCCGTCATAGTAAAGATAATGGAGGGTATGGGGAGCATAAGGCGCGGCTCCTCCATCATGGTCCTGGGCATACTCATAGTGGAGGACGTCATCGCCGTCATACTCATATCGGTGCTGCAGTCGCTGGCCCTGGCCGGAACAGTCTCCGTAAACAGCCTGATAGTGGTTGTAGTGGTGGGAGCAGGCCTGATCGGGGGGACCTTTACCATAGGCACCCGGGTCATACCGCCCCTCATAGACAAGGTAGCGGCCACCGAGCACCGCGAGATACTGCTGCTGTGCGTTCTGGGACTCTGTTTTGGATACTCTCTGCTGGCCAACATGGTGGGACTCTCGGTGGCCATAGGAGCGTTTCTGGCCGGCGTGCTGGTGGCCGAGTCCAAGTCGGCGGAGATCTCCAAGATACTCTCCAGCCCCATCAAGGACATGTTCGTGGCCGTCTTCTTCATATCGACCGGTGCGCTGATGGACATATCACAGCTGGGCGACTTCGTATGGGTGGCGGTGGCCCTCATAGGGGTGGCCACCTTCATGAAGTTCGGCGGCAACATGGTTGGGAACTTTATATTCAGACAGAAGAGGCTCAAGTCCGTCCGGGTGGCCTCCGCCCTAGCGGCTCCCCGGGGAGAGTTCTCCATAGTCATAGTAAAGACCGGCGTGGACCTGGGGGCAGCCAGCGCTTTCCTCTTCCCCCTGATCGGCGTCATATCCATCGCGACCACGTTCATCGCCCCGTTCATGATGAAGGTCGGCGACCGGCTGGCCCCCACAGAGGAGACCGAGAATGGTTAGCTGGAGGGGCGTGTTCGGGCGCCGGCGGCAATCCGGACACGGGAAGACGGGACGCGGGCAGCGCCCCCAGCCCGTCCCCGACGGCATGGACGAGATGGCGGCCAGAAGCCACGGCGGCTTGGGCACCTTCGACATGGACGGGACCGACGTGCCGCTCATTCTGTTTGATGCGGCAAGGTTCCATGACGTGATGGGATGGTACCAGGCATCGGCCGATACGGGTCATGGCTCATCCATAAAGACCGACCTGAACATAATGCAGGACTATATGGGCCATGTATTTGTGGAGACGGTCCTGACATTCAGCAACGGCGAGGTCCTGAAGGTGCTGATCAACGCCAACCAGAACCTAAAGTTCTTCAAGGATCTGGCCGGTTCCGGCGTCCTGGCCCTAGGCCAGTCCGACGGCGGGAGCGAGGGCTTCTTCATGATACAGCTCCCCCAGCTGCAAAAAGCCCAAGACGCCCTGAGGATGATAGAGGACGGGCTGGCGGCCGGCGATGGCCGGTGAGCGCGCCAAACCAGGCGGCCCGGCAGGACCACTACATGCCCGTAGCACCGGAATGGTGCAGTCGCCGGGATTTGAACCCGGGCCGCGAACTTGGCAAGCTCGCATAATAACCAAACTATACTACGACTGCCCTCGTTGTGCGGTCTGGTCAGGTGTATTAACTGTTGGCCGCCCGCACCCGATGCATGTTTAGGATCAGTGGTACACCAGAAAACATGCAAGACGGGATTTTGTGGTGTTGTTCTGGCAATCCTTACGGCGCAACCGGCATGATCTGGCCACATGGTGCGCCAAACCATATGGTCATACCAGACAAGCCGGCGAAATCAGGGTGCCTGTGCTGAGCCTAAACGTGTACCCGCACCGGCAAGCGCGGGCTCTACCCGTCCACTGCCGGTTCGGGTTTTTGTCGGTAGTATTTACCATCAACCCGATGTGGGCAACACCAAAGCGGTATTTTTTGGTCGAATACGCCAGCCAAATATCCGTGCTCGAGTCGTTGCCGTAGCTGCGGATCCGCACCGCGCATGCAGCCGCCGTGGCTGGGGAAGCGGGCCGCGCCGCGCGGCCAACCGTTTTTTAGCGGTGCACGCGCACACACATCCATGGATCCGGCACTGAGGCGCAAGTTGGGCGAGAAGATACAGGAGACTGTGGACCGCGGGGCGGAGATCCGGGACATGGCCGATATGCTGTCCCCCGGCTCGACGGAGGACTTTGTGGGTGGCGTGATAGCGGGACGGCTGTACAACTCGTTCTACTACCAGTGCAGAAGGATCAAAAAAAGAAACCCCGAGCCCGGAGAGATGGAGGAGTTCCTGGCGACGATTGCCGGCGAGTGGGACAGAATGGTCGATGCCTGCGGGCGGCGCCGGAGTAGGCGGGCGTCGAACACCCCCGCCGGTCCTTGAAACCGGCGGACGCCCGGAATGGACCCCGCAGATGGCGCGCAGAGCCGCGCGTACAACCCTACTGCTGCTTGAGCGGTACGACCCGGATGGTGGGGGTTCCGGGCAGCTTGATGCACGCATTCTTGAGGGCCTTCTTGGCAGCCTCTATGTGGGGGGCGTCGACGTGCATCTCCATGATTATCTGCCCCCGGTTGACCCGGGCCGCCAAGCTTACGGCCTTTCCCCAAGCCCGCCGCATACCCTCCTGTAGACGGTCGGCCCCGGCCGTGGCTATCATCTTGTTTTCACGCAAAAGGTTGTGGGGATATATGCGCAGTTTGGAGAAGTAGGCCGACTCGCCGGTGGTCTTCTCCAGAGCCTTGTTGGCGGTAAGCCGACAGGCCTCTATGGCCATGTGCCTGATTTGGACCTTTTCGTTGATTAGAAGCTGTACGGAGTACTCATAGTCGCCGCGCTTGCCGCCCTGAAACTTTGCTATCTTGGGCTGCGGCTTACCCTTGATGTACTCCTTGCGCGTGAACGGCTGTCCCCTCACCACTCTATAGTTAGCCCCGTGCATGACTTGCGGCCCGGCGGCCGTATTTTAAAGGTTGAGAGGGCAGCGAGCTCGGTTCGAGATTGGCGCAGGGTCAAGCCCTAATGCCACCCTCACTCGTCGTTGGGATACCGCCTCCTCACCACGCGCCACAATATGATGGCCCCGGCGGCCAGCGCGACAAACCACAGTATCCTGTATGGCACGGGATCGTGTTCCACGATATGCCGTCCGCTCGCACGGCTTATAACCAAAACCCCTCCACGCTGGGTCATGGAGGAGTCATCCATCCGGGGCAGCCTGAGGGGAGGGCGCATACGCGTAACCGACGAGGCATCCATATCAAGGCTGGGCCAAGACGGATACGGTGACGCCGACCCGGACGGATACCACCTCAAGCCGTTCGAGGCGCTGTACCTGATATCCGTTGGCAGGCTTGTCCTGGCCGGAAGCAAGCGGACCGGGTTTGATAACATGCTGGAACGCTTCCGAAAGGACGATCCGGACATCCTCTCCAGATACCTGATATACAGGGATCTCCGTTCCCGGGGATACGTGGCCAAGGACGGGTTCGGGTTCGGGACGGACTTTCGCGTGTACGACCGGGGCGACTTTGGGGAGAAGGGAGCCAAGTTTCTGATCTTCGGGCTGAACGAGGGGCGAAAAGAGGGCGCCGGTGCGTTCTGCAGTAAGATAGACAAGATGGCCGGGATGGGCAAGGAGCCGGTCGTCGCCGTCATAGAGAGGAGAGGCGAGGTGATATACTACAAGCTGAACAGGGTACGGTTCCCCCCCAACAGGCCCTAGCGGTGCACGGCCCATTCGGACGAGTACTTCAGCAGGCCACGCCGGTCGGCGTCGGCAAACTCGTGTATGTGGACGGACTTTGCCTTGTCCTCCCACAGATACTGGAAGTTCCGCCTCTTTCTGGCGACCCGTTCCGGATCATTCCACGACGTAAACACATCCACCGTCTCAAACTCTCGCTCGCCCTCCGGCGAGTAGACCAGCGTTCCGCTGAACGCCACCATGTTGCCGCTGTCGTCACCGAAGATTCCCAGCCTCTCGTTGAATACATTGCTTGACTCATCGGATGCAGGGACGGCGATGCGTATCCTTATTCTCTTCTGCTGCACCATTCCCATTATCCGGTCCAGCGCAGTTCCGTCGCTTCCCTTTCTGTTGTATGTCCCCAGAAATATCTTTGAGAGGGTGTTGACGTCGCGGATGCCGAACTTGTGGCCCACTATGAGCCTCATCCGCACATTGCCGGCAGCAAAGTCCCCGAACCCGTCCACCAGCGAAACCAGATTCTTCAGGGCAAAGTAGTCCACGCACCGGTCAAAGGTGGTGCACGCCGAGAAGCACGGGACGAAAAAGTCCCGCAGGATGTCGTCATTCTCGCTATTGTACTCTATCTTCAGGGCCAGGTCCCGGAGCATGAAACATCATTCCACTGCGGCATATTTAGGTACGAGCATGGTCCGGACCGCACCGTTTGCATGCGATGGCGAATGCGTCATCATGTGGGGGACATCGCAGTCCCCAGATTGCCAAAGAGATAATAAGCCATTTTCGAACGGGACGTGTTATCTCATGACGGGGGGCGGGTGTCGGCGGTGACAGCGACTAGGAGCGTTACAGACCGTGTTGTCCCCGATAGGTTCGCCGCGCAGCTGGAGGAGTTTGGCATCGCGCCCAGAAGGGCCTTCCGCAACCTGCCCGCCAAAGACCTGGTGGAAGCCGCGCTCGAGTCCGGTGACGCGGTGCTCACCGACAAGGGGGCCGTCGCGGTGAGGACCGGCAAGTACACCGGTAGATCCCCCGACGATCGCTTCATTGTGCACGACGACGTGACCGGGGACACGGTGGACTGGAACAAGATAAACCACCAGTTCCCTCCCGAGGCGTTTGGCAGGCTGCTGGAGAAGATGAAACGGCACGTGCGCGGCAGGGACGTGTACGTCTTTGATGGATTCGTGGGAGCCGACAAAGAGTCGCGCATGCCCATAAGGGTAATCAACGACCACGCGTGGCAGAGCCTCTTTTCCAGCAGGCTCTTCATCAGGCCCGCCGACGGGGAGCTGGAGACCCACGAGCCCGAATTCACCGTCCTGTGCCTGAACGACTTCAAGGCCAAACCGGAGGAGGACGGCACCAGATCCGCCGTCTTCATTCTGATAGACCTGACCCGCAGGATCGTGCTGATCGGCGGGACAAGGTACGCCGGCGAGATAAAAAAATCGATATTCTCGGTCATGAATTTTCTGCTGCCGGACAGGGGAATATTCCCCATGCACTGTTCGGCCAACACGGACGCCGACGGCCACACCACCCTCTTCTTCGGACTGTCGGGCACCGGCAAGACGACCCTCTCGGCGGACAACTCCCGCATGCTCATAGGCGACGACGAGCACGGCTGGTCCGACACAGGTATCTTCAACTTTGAGGGGGGGTGCTACGCAAAGTGCATCAATCTGACCGAGAAGAACGAGCCGCAGATATGGAATGCCATCAGGGACGGGGCGGTCCTAGAGAACGTCGCGGTGGGCGCCGACGGGGTGCCCGACTACGACGACGGCTCACTCACCGAGAACACCCGGGTGGCGTACCCGCTGGACCACATACCGGGGGCGGTCCAGCCCAGCGTGGGAGGACACCCCAGCGTCGTGATATTCCTGACGGCCGACGCCAAGGGCGTGCTTCCCCCCATATCCCGGCTGGACAGGGCCGGAGCCATGTACCATTTCATGTCCGGATATACAAGCAAGTTGGCCGGCACCGAGAGGGGTGTGAAGAAGCCAAGGTCCGTCTTCTCGGAGTGCTTCGGCGCCCCCTTCATGCCCCGGCACGCGCAGGCGTACGCCGGCATGCTGGCCAAAAAGATCGACGAGCACGACACCCGCGTATACCTGATAAACACCGGGTGGTCGGGAGGCCCCTACGGGGTGGGCGAGCGGATAAGGCTCTCGTACAGCCGGGCCATGGTGACTGCGGCCCTCGGAGGTCAGCTGGACAGCGTGGAGTACAGGAGGGACGAGATCTTCAACCTGAACGTGCCGCGCAGCTGCCCCGGGGTTCCCGACGACATACTGGACCCCCGGAACACCTGGAAGGATAAGAAGGCATACGAGAAGCAGGCCAGGCGGCTGGCAGGCAAGTTCCAAAACAACTTTGCCAAGTTCAACGGCGTCCCGCCGGATATAGTGGGCGCCGGCCCGCGGGCATGACCCTGGCGGCCACGCCCACCACGCCTGCTATCGCCGCCGCTATCGCCACCTGCCTCCATGGCACGTCCGGGATGCCTTGGGGGGGCGCCGCACCGGGGGTTGCGGTATCCACCAGTATGGTGTCGTACGCCGCGGTTCCGCGGGATCCGGTGACTATGTCTGCCTGTATATAGTGCAGGCCGTTCTCGTATACGTCTACGTACGCGGGCCGGTCAGGCACAACCGAGATGCGGTACTCCTCTCCTCCCCTCCCGGTGACGGTTATCTTGGCAAAGCTCCACCCGTCCGGGTGCGACACCTCAAACCACAGCCGGCCGCCGTCCTGCGTGGTCGTGATGGTCCCCTCGGTGTGCCGGAGTAGTATTGGAATGGTATACAGCGTGTCCTGGTGGGTCACCTCCAGGTGCCCCTCCACCGTCCTATTCGAGCCCAGATGCAGCAGCAGCGTACCATCCGATATGGAGTAGGACACCTGGGCGCCCGGAACGTCGTACTCCACCGATATGTCCCCCAGGTGGCCGGCCAGCGGCCTCAGATCCACCGGGACCGTAATCCAGGGTTTGGCGGGGGTGACGCTGGCCACCACCACCGGAGGCTGCACGACCAGCTCCGCGGAGAGGGCTGCGGTCACGTTAAGCCGGCCGGATCCCGCATCGTGCAGGGAGGCCCGCAGGCCCGTCTGCTCGGTCACCGCCGAGGACGTGGACGCCAGTATGGAACGGATGTCCTCCGGCGACAGTCCGGGGTTCTGCTGCAGGAGAAGGGCGGCGGCCCCGCTGACGTGGGGCGTGGCGTAGCTGGTGCCGCTGAACGTCCCGTGTCCGGACAGCGCGGTGGTGTTGATGTACACGCCGGGCGCCATGATGTCGGGCTTGGCATAGAACGGCGATACCGGGCCCCGGGAGCTGAACGGCACCGGGTGGTCGGGGTTTAGCAGAAAGTTCAGGACCGCCCGGGCCCCCTCCTGGGTCATCTCCAGTATCTCCAGGCCGTCCTCCCGGCTCATGGAGACGGCCGGTATGCGGGGGGCGTACCCGGGCTCGTTAAACTCGTGGATGAGCTCGCCGTAGAATATCTCGTCTTCCTCGTTGTTGAACACTATGATGGCGACAGCCCCGGCGTCGGCGGCGTTGCCCTCCTTTATGGAAAAGTACAGCATCTCCCCCATGGTGTCGCTGCCCCTCTCGGCCAGCACCACGGCTCCGGTGGCGTTAATCCCCGCCAGATCCCGCTCCCGGGCATATCCGCCGAACACCACCGGGGCGTCTATGGGTTCTGCGGGCACCGCCGAGTCTTGCATGGGTATGGCCACGAACGGCATCCCGTTCACGGTAAGGGTGGCAACCTGGCTGGAGGTCAGGTTGTTGTACGTGGCCCCCGCCGTCAGGGCCAGCGGGTTGCGCCCCGGGCTCCCTATGGACTCGGAGACCGGCCCGTCATTGCCGGCGGCGGCCACCACCAGCACGCCCCTCTTGGCCGCCTCGCTCACCGCCGCGTCGATGCGGTCGTTGGTCTTGTTGACGCCCAGGCTTATGTTGACTATGTCGGCGCCCGCCTCGACGGCCATCCGCAGCGCCGCCACTATGAGATCCGGGCTCACCCCCTCCCCGTCCTCGGACACCTTGTAGGCCAGCAGTCGGGCGGCGGGAGCCACGCCGCGGACATCCCCGTCCGCAGCTATCACTCCGGCCACCTGCGTCCCGTGCCCGTTGGTGTCCAGCGGGGACAGGGAAGGATCTATAAAGTTGTGGCCCCCCACAACCTTGCCGCCTGGTCCGAACCCCAGCAGGTCCGGATGGCTGTAGTTGATGCCCGTGTCCACCACCGCAATCAGTATGCCCTCGCCGTCCAGGCCGCCGGAGGAAAAATTGGCGCCTATGTGCGGAATGCTCTTTTCCAAGTATGTGGTCGCGGTGTCTTCCTCGGGCGAGTAGAGGGCCAGGGCCGCCAAGACCAGCAGCGGCGCCACGGCCAGTGCCCACTTCACGCGCCACCATCCGCGTTCTCTTCTAAAAATCGTTCGGCCGGGCAGTGCCACGCGCCCGAACACGGAGCAAGGCTCCAGTCCCACTATTCCGCCCAAAAAATCCGGCGCGGCCCCCGCCCCTCACGTACCATGCCCGGAGCTCGGACCGGCAGACCTGACAGTTCCGCGCGACGGCGTGGCATCCGCGTTATAACGCGCCACCATATGCGCAGCGCGTACCAACGCGACGCATCCGTCGCCAAGTGCGTTCCGGCCAGGAGCGGCCAAAGTATAAATTGACAGCGGAGCCGTCCCAGCCCATGGTAAAATACACACTTCCCGAGATGCCATACTCCTACGACGCCCTGGAGCCGCACATCGACGCCAGGACGATGGAGATACACCATACAAAACACCATCAGACCTACACCACCAAGCTCAACGCGGCCCTAGAGAACTGCCCCCAAGACGTGCAGGACACGGACATACTGGACATACTGGGCAACCTGGAATCGGTTCCCGCCGGGCAACGGGGCGCCATAAACTTCAACGGCGGAGGGTTCGACAACCACAGGCTGTTCTGGAATAGTATGAGCGGTTCGGGCGGCGGCGAGGCCGGCGGCGCAGTGGCCGATGCCATCGCAGATGCGTTTGGCGGATTCGGCCAGTTCAAGGAGAAGTTCTCCGCCACCACCGCAGTCATACAGGGCAGCGGATGGGGGTGGCTCGCGTACAACCCGGCCTCAAAGGCCGTCGAGTACAAGTCGATGCCCAACCAGACCAGCCCCAGAACCGAAGGGTTGGTGCCTCTTCTGGGCTGCGACGTATGGGAGCACGCATACTATCTAAAGTACCAGAACCGCAGGCCCGACTACATATCGTCGTGGTGGAATGTGGTCAACTGGGACGAGGTAGAGAGGCGGCTGGCCGCGGCCAGCTGACCGCACATTTATTTTTGTTTTGGCGTATTCAATTTCACAATTCCCGCCATGAACAGATTCAGCCATTCATTACTAACATGTGGTAGCAGGCGACGGCGCGGCGGGTCCCATTCCACGAGTTATGCAACTGCCTAATTCGGCGCAGATACAAAGTGATCATATTTGTAAAAAAGAAGCTTGAAAAAAGCAAAAAAAGTTGCCAGACATACAGACATTACAACAATAAATTGGATGTCCTCTTGACTAAACATGGCACGCTTATATTCCAAATGTTGGGAATAACTGATCGGGTAGTCCAGGGCCGTTCTCGCACATATCCTGATGCTGATGTATTTTTCTTCGGTCTGAATCCACCACCCGCCGGCGCCTTTCACCGCTACCATATCGTATGGAGAACCGTACGCAGTCCGGCATGTTGGCCCAAAACCGCCCCAAACCGCCCAAACGCTTCCCGCGCCGCCCTTCTGGGCGGCGGTCCCGCGTCGAGACTTGCCGCGGGGTGGTTTTTGGGGAGGCTTTTGTCAGACGGAACGGGCAGTCCCGTACACCCGGATTTGCGCAAGAGCGTGTTCGCACAGTACATATTGGACGCGCCGTTCCTCTCAGACATGGTGAACTGCTCAGTCTGCGGAGAACGGCTCGCCGACGATGTCAGGTTCCTCAACCACATGATGGAGAAGCATGGGTTCAGAAACCCCAATGTAGGCAAACCAGACCGAAACAGCAGGGGATACTGAGGCATTCGATTGCAAATGTCGGCGTAACCGATCGGGCCGCGCATACCGCTCCATCGGCACTTTGGCGTCTGACGGCGCCAAAACACTCCGCAGCAAGTCCAGACTGCCCCTTGCCCCCATGCAGGAGTATGGGCGCCAATGGGGCGCCGCAGCGGCCCCACAAGCCCAGACGCCATGCCCCAGTGGCGCGGCGGCATGCACAGGACCGCACGGAATGGCAGATGCAGAATGTCTCAGCGGAGGGTCCCGCCGCCCTGCCGCAACGACGCCACACCCCCCCCCCATACAGCATGGACCCCCGGTCCGCGGCAGAGGCAGCCGGCGGCTCCGTAGACCCCCGCACCGTGCGAGATCTATCGTCAAGCTCCGCCAATGCCCCGACTCGGCAGCGGATGCCGCCGGGGACGAGACACTCTGAGAACCGGACACCGGCCGGGTCGGCAGGGTAGAACGAGCGGACCCGCCGCGCGTCCGCATGGCGCCTTCTGCCTGATGGCGTACACATCCAATCTCTCGCGAGGCACGCCAGCATTCCACCCTGCAAACGGCAGGGCCGCACGTCCCGCACAAGCTCCGCCGTTGGCAACATACGACAGGGCAGCCGCGCCCATGCGGGATCCGTACATATGCCGGCACGCCTACGGGGACTGTAACTAATTTGTATAATACCAAATTTTGACACCAAACTAATACTAAAACGAAAAATACGCCGGCCATAAACAAAAAGATTTAAAGGAAAATAAAAGGCCAAGCATCCTGACGATGCCCAAACCCAAGATCGTCCTCACCGCGGATCGTACGCTCATGTCGCCGTACCGGCACATATCTCTGGCCACATTCTTTGGGTGCGCCCCGGCCATAGACCCACACCGGGACAAGAGCAGCATCTGGTACAAGATTCTCAAGAACCAGGTAACGCCAAAGGTGCTCTTCGACTTTATCTGCAACTACATCCCGCACACCAACGGCGTGGCCAACTACGCGCCCTACGGCCTCCGCAAGGTGGAGGCCGGCCTGCTCCGGGACGGCTTCTCCCGGGACGAGGTGGTGGTGGCGCACCCCAACCACATCGAAAAGTTCATCGGGCCCGAGACGGAGGTGGTGGGAACATACGAGATGGACCCGCTGGGAATGGGCCCGGTTACGATGACCTTCACGTATGGCCGCAAGCAGACCTCGTACGACGAGTACTACAACACGCAGCTGCACCAACGTATCAACGAGGCCAAGAAGCGGACCGGCAGCAAGGCCAAGGTGATATCCGGCGCCTCGGGGACGTGGCAGTACAACTATGCTCCCGAAAAGATCAAGGAGTTCGGCATCTACGCCATACTCGAGGGCGAGCTGGGGGGCATAGCCCCCGAGATAGACGGGCACGCGGGCAAGTTCTTCAGGTATCTGATGGACGGCCAGTTTGAGAACATGGACCCCTTCCGCAAAAGGGCCGACTTCAAGGTGAACATAAAGGAGTTCGAGCGCGACGGCGAGAAGCACTACGGCCGTTTCGTGAACTTTTGGGACAGGCCCGAGCTGGACGAGATCCCCGACATCATAGAGCCCAGCATGCACGGGATGATAGAGGTCATGCGGGGGTGCGGCCGGGGGTGCAAGTTCTGCGACGTCACGCTCAGGTCCCTGCGGTACTACCCCCCCGAGAAGGTGAAGCGCGAGATAGAGGTGAACCTGAAGAGGGGCGGCTCCAAGTCCGCCTGGGTGCACAGCGACGACATCTTCGTGTACGGCATGGACCCCCGGACCGCCAAGGGCATGGAGCCCAACCGGGATGCTCTGGTGGAGCTCTTCACGGCCATCATGTCCACGGGTGTACAGCACACCAACCCGACCCACGGCACGCTGGCCGGCGCCATCGCCGACGAGCGCCTCATCCCGGAGCTGTCGTCGATAATCCGGTCGGGCCCAGACAACATCGTCGGAATACAGTGCGGCTTTGAGACCGGCAGCCTCAGGCTCATAGACAAGTACGCCGACAGGAAGCTGGCGCCCTACGCCCCCGAGGAGTGGCACTGGGTGGTGAAGGAGGGCGTAAAGACGCTCAACGAAAACTACTGGGTGCCCGCGTTCACGCTGATAATGGGCCTGGACAACGACGAGACGCCGGAGGACTCCTGGGAGACCATACGCCTGCTGAACGAGCTGGAGCAGGAGCAGCCCGAGTCCATGTTCACCGCCACGCCGCTGACCTTCGTTCCCATCGGCCTCCTGGAAAAGTCCGAGTTCTTCAACATAGGCAACGAGATGGACCCCGCCCAGCTGGGCGTGATGTACAAGACCTGGCAGCACAACTTCAAGTACGGGATACAAAAGTTCATGACCAAGACCGGCGGCAAGGGGCCCCAGAGATACCTCTTCAACATGATAGCCAGGAGTCTGGGCGGCGTCCCCCTGGGGGCGATGGAAAAGTACGCCCGCCGCACCAGCCGGGAGCACGAGAGGGTCATCGAGAAGATAAAGGCCGACTACTGGTAGGCGCGTCCCGGCGCCGGGGCGCAAAGATGTTGTCACCCGTGGAGAATGGCGCCCGGGAACTGTAACGTTTGCGTGAGGTCGGATCTGGTGTAACAAACGCGAGGTGGCGTGTGCCTGTAAGACTCAGGTTCTGAATATTTTTAACCCCCCTTATGCAACGTTTTGTTACGTGTCACGTTGTCCGGGTGGTCCTTCCAAACTCCATACGGACAGCCGCCCTGTTTGGCTGCACGCTCGGGGCAGCAATTCATACCACCTCTTCCTAGATCGGCGCGCCGGTCGTCTAGTCTGGCAGGACGGCGGCCTTATGAGCCACTCGCGTGCAGCGGCGGGGGTTCAAATCCCTCTCGGCGCGCTCTCCTATGCAACAGGTATGTGGTGAAAAAAGGGGGATCAGGCCGCCGGATCATATGACCCAGCAGCGGCCCGCATCAGGGTGAGCGCCTTGCTCTCCCCCAATGTGGATGCCCGCCGCCCCTCCCGGGGCTCGGCCCCCCGGGCAAACTGAGATGCCGCCCGGCGTGGTTGCGGTGCCGCGCTTTTAGCGGTTCGAATGCCGGGGACGGCGTATACAATCGATTGCCGCCACGCACTCGCTGCGGATCCTCCAGGATCGTGGTGGGTTGCACGGGAGATCCGACCCGGCAACCGGATCTGCATGGGGCTCGGGTGATAGTACACACTCTCCTTGGGGCATGCCCGTGATCTCGCGCGCCTTGTAGGCCGCCTTCCGAGTCCACTCGGAATAGGGCTGGCCCTCGGCCCGGCGGCCCCTGTTGCGCCGGAACCGGTTGGTGTGAGGGGTCGTTCCTCTTGCCGGCCGGATCGTTCTTGCCTCTGGGGCGGCGAAGGTTGCGCTTCCTGCCTTCCTGCTCACTGTCCGGGGCCCCGATCGGCCGAGCCAAATATCATCTGGTCCCCGACGGGCCCCGGCAGCTGGCGTGCGTACGGTTCCTGCGCCATGTGTCGCAGATTTTTGGACAAGGCCGGCTGGAATCACGCGGGACCCAAATACCTGCCTACGATGCCGCACGTCTTGTACTTTTTCCCGTATGGGTGTATGCGGCCTTCGAACCTGCTGCCGATCGGGTAAAAGCTGCTGCCGGCGGCGGTGACGATGCGGTATGTCTTGCGCGTGCCTGCCCCGTAGGCAACTATGTCGCTGCCGCGGTGTGCTGTAACCTCGAACCTGTCAAAGAAGAGCTCGGTAAACTGCAGGAGCGTGCCGGCGGTCTTTTTGTCGGTGACGGTCTCCTTGACAAACTCTTCTGCTATGGTGGTTCCGGTCGCCGGGTTTATCCATTCCGCAAGAAACCACGTCATGTGCTGCTTGAACGCGAGCATGTCGTCCAGACCCGCCGTATTGTAGGGGCAGCCCTTGCGTTCTGCCTCAAACTCGTTGCGGTACTTTGCAACGGCGTACGCGGTCATGGCCTCAAACGGATCGGCGATGACATCCCCCTGCTTCACCTCCAACCCGCCGCCTTTGAATATGCTATTCGGGCGGCGTGGCAGTGGCTCATCAAGGGGCATGCCGGTCAGGGTGAGGCCGGGCTTCTGTTCGCGCCCCCGGGACAGCCCGGTCTGTTCTTTGCCGCCTGCGGGGACGCGGGGACGGCCCGCCCCGCCGTCCGTGGAGACATCCTGATCAAACGTGATATTCCATCCCGTATGCTTGGCCACTATGCGCTTGACGTCCGACGCCATGGTGATTACCAGGCGGTCCCTGCCCCGGACTTCCCTGATCCCGACTATCAGGACGCCCATCCGGATGTAGACCTCCATGAATGCGTCGAACATGTGGGGGTCGTCGGGGTCCGTAAACTCCGGCTGAATGAGCGAGTCGTTAAGCACGCGCCGCGCCTTGCGGGTCGGCAAGTTGTCATGCTCTGCAACATACTTTAGCGCCCGGCGCTCGTTGTTTGATGCCTCGTCTATGACTTCAGGTATGACGTCCGCCATCACGCCGGCGATCTCCTCAATCAGCCTGCTTTTCTTCTTGCTCGGGTCAAGCTCCCATTCCAGCGCTATACCCTTTACTATATTGGCCGGATACATGCGCAGGACGTCCTTCATGTCTATCTTGGCCGGGAGCCGCACCTTTTTGGCCTCCTTGTAGGCGGCCTTCTCCTCATTTATGCTCTCGGTAAAGTCGGCCACCCCCTGTGGGCCGATCCGCTTGACGAGTTCGTCGAAGGCTTCCTTGAATGGATCCAACGGCATGCCTGCCATCCTGTTGTAATTTGGCTTTTCCGCAGATCTCAGATCCGCCCGGCGGGGTGCCGGGGCACGGCCTGCAGGGTGGAGACGCGGGCTGGCGGCCCCGGTCCCCACTCAGCGATTCTGGCCTGCGCCCCCACCACACAGCATGGCCGCGCGGCAGCCGCCATTCCCGTTCCGGGAGCCGTTCTTTACAGGGGCCGGCAGCCCGCCCGGCGCCGCATATGCCCGGCCTCCAGACCCACACTAGTGCACGCCCAGATACATGCGCCCCAGCTCGGGGTGGGCCAGCAGCTCCGCGGGCGGCCCGTCAAAGACGTTCTTGCCGCTGGCAAACAAATACACCACGTCCCCCACCTTGAGGGCCCGCCGGACGTCCTGCTCCACCAGTATTATGGTGACGCCAAAGTCGTCGCGCATCTTGACTATATTTTCGAGCACCTCGTCGGCCAGCCGGGGCGAGAGCCCGGCGGTGGGCTCGTCGAACAGCATGAGCCTGGGCTTCCGCATCATGGCCATACCCATGCCCAGCATCTGGCGCTGCCCGCCGCTCAGCACGGTGGACTTTTTGTTCTGGAACTCCTTGAGTATGGGGAACGCCTCGAATATGGCCGGCAGCCTCTCGTTGAACTCCCTCTTGCTCAGCGTGTAGCTGGACATGAACAGATTCTCCCGGATGGTCAGGTTGATGAACACGTTGTTGACCTGGGGCAGGTACGCGATCTTCTCGCGGGTCACCTTGTGCGGCGGCAGGCCGGTGATCTTCTTGCCATAGTATGTGATGTCGCCCGAATATACCGTGGTGAGGCCGAAGATGCTCTTGAGCAGCGTGCTCTTGCCGCACCCGTTGGGGCCCACGATAACGGTGATGTCGTGCTCCCGGGCCTCAAAGTCTATCCCGAATAGTATGTGGCTCTTGCCGAAGCCCGCATTCAGGGCCTTGGACTCCAGGACCACGCTGCCGGACCGGCGGGCCGGCGTGCTCGTCTCGCTCTTGCTGGAGGTGTCGTCTGCCATATCTATGTCCCCAGGTACGACTCTATCACATCGGAGTTTTCGAGTATCTCCTCTGGAGTCCCTTCCGCTATCATCTTGCCCTGATCGGTGGCGTATACCCTGTCCACGTACTGGAAGGCTATGTCCAGGCGGTGCTCTATCACCAGAAACGTGATGCCGCGCTGGGCGCAGATTTCATTGATCTTTTTGAATATCTCGTGCGCCAGCGTGGGGTTCACGCCGGCTATGGGCTCGTCCATGAAGATCATCTTGGCTCCCGTCATCATTATGCGGCCCAGCTCCAGCAGCTTCATCTGGCCGCCGCTCAGGTTGCTGCTCAGGTTGTCCACCACATGTGTCAGGTTTACCATCTCAAGTATCTCGTCGGCCATCTTCTGGAGTTTCCGCTCGTCGGCCACCCACCGATAGCGCAGCGGGGCGTTGTGGTACCGGTCCCCCCGGTTGTCCGTGTTGGATGTAATCAGGTTCTCGTTCACGTTGAGGTTTATGAACGGCTGCGGTATCTGGAACGACCTGGCCAGCCCATACCGGTACACCTCGTGGGGCTCCTTGCCGGTTATGTCGTGGCCGTCGAAATGGACGGTTCCCGAGCTGGGCTTGAGGGCGCCGGCTATGACGTTCACCAGGGTGGTCTTGCCGCTGCCGTTGGGCCCTATGAGCTGGTGCACCTTGCCTGCCTCCAAGTCCAGGTCGATGCTCTCCAGCACCACGTGCCCGTCAAAGTGCTTTCCCAAGTTCCTGACACTGAGGAGGGCTTCCACAGAGTTCCCCGCCCTATACACAAATAAAGCAGTTTCCCATCCATCACGCATGATAAACCCCGTGTTTTTTGATGCGGCGGTATTTGCCAGCCTGCTGGTGCTGCTCAGCCTGGGCCTGACCCTCACATACCTGACCACCAAGGTGCCCAACTTTGCGCACGCCTCCTTTGCCACCCTGGGCGTGTACATGACGCTGGTGGCGTCCCGCGTGTGGGAGACCAACCCCTACCTGGCCGTGCCGGTGGCCTTTGTGCTGTCCGGGGCGGTGGCCGTGGCGCTGTACACGTTCATACTCAAGCCGCTGGCCAAGAGGGGGGCGAGCGACGCCATACAGATGATCGCGACCCTGGCGTTCGACATGGTGCTGATAGCGGGCCTCAACATACTGGCCGACTACCTCACCGAGACGTTCCGCGTCAAGTCCCGGGAGTTTACGCTGCGCAGCTTTGATCTGGAGTTCATGGACCTGCCCATGATAGTGACGGTGGCGCCCATAGCCGTGGCCGTCATAGGGATAGCGCTCTACCTGATGCTCAAGAAGACCAAGTTCGGCATAGCGGTGCGCGCCTCCACCGAGAATCCGGACCTCTCCGGCACGGTGGGCATAAACGTAAAGGCCGTATACACCGTCGCGTGGTGGATAGCCGGGGGGCTGGCCGGGGTGGCCGGGGCCCTCATGGCGCTCTGGTTTTTGGGAGACCCGAACCTGGGGCCGCTGCTGATACCCAGCATCTTTGCCGCCAGCATAGCGGGGGGCTTCACCAACATATTCGGCGCCGTCGCCGGGGGGCTGCTGGTGGGGCTGGCCGAGGTGCTGGGGACCAGGTTCCTGGCCGGGGAGCTGGGGAGCTGGCTCATAGCGTACAGGCCGCTCATACCGCTCATCATAATAGCGGTGACGCTGATGTTCGCCCCGCGGGGCATCGCCGGCGTGAACTGGTCCAAGATCAGGGGTAGGATATGGCGATAGAGCCCGCCGCCATATTCGTCATAGACCTGGCGGCCATCTTCGCCATATACGCGATAATCAACCTGAGCCTGAACCTGGAGTTCGGGTACGGCGGCATCCCCAACTTCGGCAAGGTGCTGGCGGTGGGGGCGGGGGCCTTCGTTATAGCATCGATGCCCGGGCGCATCATAGCGTGGATAGCCGGGATAGAGGGCGACTACATCCGGGAGAACCTCACCGTGGTCGCGCAGGTGAACGCCTGGCTGCTGGAAAACCCCGTGCCCGGGTTTGCCATATTCGCGATGGCGGTGGCGATGGCCGCCCTGGTGGGCGGGGCGCTGGGCGCCGTCACCTCGTACCCGGCCCTGCGGCTCCGCGGCGACTACCTGGCCATCACGCTGCTGGCGTTCGGCGAGAGCATCCGCATAATAGGGAACAACTTCCCGCCGCTGGTGGGGGGCACGCTGGGCGTGCAGGTGCCGGATCCGCTCTCGTTCGTGCCCGACGAGCTGCGCTTCCCCACCGCCAGCCTGATACTGATGATCATGGTGGTCGTGGTGTACATATACTGCGAGAGGACCATCCGCTCCCCCCTGGGCCGCTCCCTGCGGGCCATACGTGACAACGAGCTGGCAGCCGAGTCCCTGGGCAAGGACACCGGGCGCGTCCGCATGAAGACCATAATGGTCGCCTCGGCCATAGCGGCCATCGCGGGGGCCCTGTACGCCGTTTATGTGGGCAGTACGATAGCCATCGCGTACGACCGCGCCAGCTGGACGTTCTGGCCGTTCCTGATGATATTGATCGGCGGCCTGGCCAACAACAAGGGGGTGCTGGTGGGGACGCTGCTGTTTGTGGCGCTGCGCAAGCTGATAATCTTCTTCAAGGACTCGTTCGAGGGGTTCGTTCCCTTTGATGTGGTGTGGCTGGATTTGCTGCTGCTGGGCAGCATACTGCTGGCCGTGCTGCTCTTCAGGCCGCAGGGGGTGGTGGTGGAGAAGCCCACACATACGCTGGGCCGACCCCCCACCGACAGGGGCATCAAGCGCGTCTTCAACCTGCTCTTCCGCTAGCGTGCGCCTCCGCCGGCGGGTCTGGGCATTGGTGGCATCGCCCGCCGTTCCCACATGGTACCACTCTAGGCCGCGCCGACCGGTCAGGACGTCTTAGCCGTACTACATGGCCTGCTGGTTTGAAAGATATGGTGGAACCCGCCGCGGCCTTCCCGGACCGGGCTGCCCGGCTACTCCAGCCGGAACGTCTGCGCTATGCGCTCAAACTCGGGCAGGTGGTCCGGAAAGGCCCCCTCCGCGCTCTCGTACTTTATCTCGTATATGTGGCCCTCGTACTCAAAGCTGTACGACTTGCCCTGTATTACCCAGTCGAATATGGTCACCGTGTACTCGTCGACGTATCCGGGATTACCCGCCACGTCGGTCTCGGCAAAGAGCGTGTGGTGGAATGCATCCCCCAGATACTCGTCCAGGAGGGCCAGGCCCACTTGGCGGTGTTCGGTGATGTTCGCGCCCAGCATCCCCCCGGAGCTCACCGATATTATCGCCGGTATCCTGTCGTCGATGGTCTCCAGTTTTATGATCGAATCGCGAATGCCCCCGGTGGCCTCGTCCCAGATGGGCGCCTGCCTCTCCCAGTCGCCGGGCTGCTCGATGGAGTACTTGCCGTCCCGGACCAGCCTCTGGGTGTCGCCGTCCCCGCCCAGGTTGATGTAGCCGGCATCCACCAGCCACTGCAGCGAGTTGACGTATTCGGCATCGCTGACCAGTCCCTCGGCCCACCACCCGGCCACGTTCTTTATCCAGTCTGGGATGGCCTCCTGCTCGGAGAACGCGGCGGTGGCGGTCAGGAGCCCGGCCGCTGCCACTGCCGCTGCCACTGCATACCACCTCATGTCCTCGCTCAGACATGATGGCATATTAACTAGCTGTATAATGAGTAGGTGGATATGGGAAGGTATGCCGATGCGGCAACAAGGATAGAAGCCGAAGCCGACCTCATCGAAGAGCAGATGCCCGAGGTGGCGGCAGCCATCAGGAAAGCGACTGAGGTACTCCGCGGTTGCGACAAATATAGCCGGTAGTGGTTATGTCGCAGACGCGGTTGATGCAGCGGGCTGCAAGCATTACGCGTCACAGCGTGCCCGCACGGGCGGCCCCGGCGTGGTTTGACGTCTACAGGCCGGACACGTCCGTCTCATCTGTTACTGATCCAGTATTGAATGAATCTCATCGATGTATCGGTCAAGGCGTGCTGCGTCTCCGCGTATGTCGGCTGCAGCAGACTCGTACTCTTCAGCATGCGCAATGAGGGCATCACGTTCCGACGCGATATCCACCAACATGGCCTCAGCGTACCGTCTCGTCTCGTCGTCGGGCCTCGGCATACATTTTTTTAGGCAGTGCTGACAATATAAGACATGGGAAGGTATGCCGATGCGGCGGCAAGAATAGAGGCCAAAGCCGACCTCATCGAAGAGCAGATGCCCGAGGTGGCAGTAGCTGCCAGAAACGCTGCGGAGATCATCCGCGGTTGCGACAAATATAGCCGGTAGTGGTTATGTCGCAGACACGGTTTATGCCACGGGCTGCAAGCATTACGCGTCACAGCGTGCCCGCACGGGCGGCCCCGGCCCGCTCTATACCTAGCGGTTAGCGTGGTCGGTTCCTCCCGAAAGAATGGGTGATGGGTCGGGGATCTATCTCTACGATCTTAAACAATCTGTCGGATCGGGGCAGGCATGGGACGCAAGAAGCCCCGCAAACCCCGGAAAGGCAGGGCCTCGGAGCAGTGCATAACGCGCCGCGGGCTCCGCATCCACCAGAAGGGCGACCAGATCAAGACCCTGACCGGGCACCGTTGGGACGTGGCATCCCAGAGTGAGGAGGGCGTATGGTATAGGGTCTCGTTTGCGGGAGACAGTCCCACATGCGAGTGCGCCTACCACGCCACCGGAAAGGGGTGCCGCTGCAAGCATATCGCGGCGGTCGAGCACACGCTGCTCATATCGTCGGAGACCACATTCGGCAAGAAGGTTGGCGTCGAAGAGAAGGAGCTGTGCTGCCCAGGGTGCAAGAAGAAGAGGTATGTCCGTAACGGATGGTACTGCGGCAAGCACGAGAAGAGGCAGAGGTACAGGTGCTCCGTATGCGGACGGCGGTTCCGGGACAACCTGGGTTTTGAGCACCGCCAGGTGCCGCGCCTGTACATCACGCTGGCCCTGATGCTGTCGGGGATGGGGACATCGGCGCCCAACATCCAGACGACGCTCGGGCATCTGGGAGTCAGGGTGCACGTGGACACCATAACCAGGATCCTGGAATACTACTCCGAGGCGGTGCAAAAGTATACGGAGACCCTCAAGCCCCCGTGCGTGGGGGACAAGTGGGGCTGCGACGAAAAGCACCAAAAGGTCGGCGGCAGGGAGTCGTATATCGTCACCATCATGGATCTTACCACCCGGTTCATACTGGCGTGGGATGTATCATCCACCAAGGAGGACTACAACGCCGCCCCCCTGCTGCGGAGGGCCCGGGACATGGCGGGCAGGATTCCCCGCCTGTTCATTACCGACGGCCTGGACCAGTACCACATCGCCTTCAAGAGGGTGTTCCGCACGCTGAAGGGTTTCAGGTCCATCCACATACGTGACATCCACCCACCCATGTAAATCCACAGCGGATATGCGATGTCATCCGTACCTCGCTTCATGCCGAGCCTAGTCCATATAGGCTCCTTTTATATCACGCGGTTGGTTTGGCTGTTCTATGAATTTTCGACGACACGGAAGGGGACGCGAGGGGCACCCCGCCGCCCCTCGCCCGGCAGGGGGCGGCGGGGTGCCCCGGCGCCGGGTGGTGCGCAGGCTCCCCCACGGCGTATTTTGGTACGGTAATTGTACCGTACCGCGTGTTCGCATGCGTGAAAAAAGTCACGGGGTGTGCGGCCGTTTTTGGCCGCTTGTGCAGGTCCGGTGCGATGGCGCCTTTCCGCGCCGGGGCCGTCCCAAAATGTTTGTGAGGGAGCGAAACCCCGGCGCGCGGCGGCTACCCGCACCTGCCTTTTAGTCGTTTCAGCTTGGTTTCGGACTTGTCGTGGTACCTGTACGGCTCGCGCCGCTTCAGCATGTAGTAGATGCAGTATGCCATGTAGTTTGCGACATGGCTGTAGGCGACGACGGGCGGGTGCTGCTTGCGCAGGGTTTCGTAACGGGCCTTCATCCTGGGATCGTGCCGCGCGGCGACCATGGCCGCGCGCATCATGACCCAGGTGAGGTTGCGGTCTGCTGCCTTCTTCATGCGGCCGTGTTTTTTGCGGTCGCCGGACTGGTAGATGCGTGGGCACAGGCCCAGGAACGATACCAGCTGCTTGTAGTGCGGGAACCGCTCCACGCGGCTGATTGAGACGGCCACCAGCAGGGCGCTGAACGCGTCGAACCCCATCAGGCTCATTATGAGCTTGGCGTCCTCGTTCTGGAGCGTCTCCTTTGAGACCATCCCCTCCAGTGTCCGGATCTGCCCGTTGATGTGCCTGACGTCCTGGACGTGCATCGCCATACGGCGCATGTCGCCCCCGTCCAGCTTCAGGTTGTCCAGGAACTCCTGGCACTTGTCGCTGGCCGAGTCGGTGCTTCCGCTGGCAGAGATCTCGTAGTCGTACTTGGCCAGGATGCTGTGCTGCCTGTTGAGCACCATGACTCTGGCCTTGACCTGGTTGATGCGGTCGTGCAGTATGTCCAAGACGCGCCTGTCCTCGGGCGGGTACGCGTACGACTCCGGTATGTCGTCCATGCGGAGCCTGTTGGCGAGCCTTTCGGCGTCCAGCTTGTCGGTCTTGAGGCCGGACTGGGACAGCTTGAGCCGCAGGGGGTTGGCTATCTTGTATGGTATGCCATACTCCTCCAGCGCGAGCTGCGTCTTGAAGCCATAGTTGCCGGTGGACTCGAAGACGGCGGTGCAGTCGTATTTGGCCGCGGCGTACTTGGCGAACACGTCGGCGGCGGCCCTCTTGTTGGTGTACTTGGTGCGTTCCAGCACGTTGCCGCCACCATCCATGACGCACACGTCGCATTTCCGGTATCCTACGTCAATGCCTATGAAATCGTTTGAACTGTTGATTTTGCTTTCACCTCCTTTTTGTGGTCGGCAAGCAGTGAGGCCGCAATCACCCATAAGGGCGCAAGGCCCAGAAAAGATGCAGCGCAGATTCGCCCATTCACATAGAATGGCGCAAGGCCGCTTGTGGCGGCACAAGGCCAATGGATGTCGAGGGCGCTGCTCACCACCCGTCCCAGATCGGACGTAGGATTTACCTGCTTTTCACATACGGAACCTCCTATGCAACACCAACAAGCAGGAGCGGCTCAACGGCGAGCTGGCGGGCCACTTCAGATATGCCCGCGGCATAAACAAGGAGGAGTCCCTGATATTCCGCATGGCGATACTACACCACAACTACATCAAGCCGCACGCTGGCATAGCATACAGGACGCCCGCCGAGGCGGCCGGCATAGACGTGCGGGGCGCCGACAGGTGGCGGACGCTCATCCAGAACGCCGTATCCGCCACATAACCGCCCAAAACACCCCCATTTCCATACCATTCCATACTGTTCCATTCCATGATGCCACATTTTGCCCCCGCGCCATACCATTTGGGCGGGACTTTGCCAAAAACCGCCGTAAAATATCACCTTGCAGCCAGCGCATCCCGAGTTTGAGGCTGGCTGCAGCCTGGATCTGGGTAAATTAGATCAATCACCCATTCTTGCAAGGGGAACCGCGTGGTCTGCGCCGGCCACAGTTGCGGCCGCGCAGGAACCCTCCGCGTCCAGGCGCCATACATGGGCGCCTCCGGCAGTGAACCGTCAAGAGACGGGCATGGATACGGCCGGGGGCGAAACGCCGCCTGAAAACCTCCCCATTCCACATCCGGAGAACAATATAACGCCGTTTAAATAACCGCGGGCCGCCAGCCCATTCGTGAACAGGTTGCCCTCGCTGCTACAGTCGACAAGGTACAACACGTCCCAGAGGATACTAGAGGAGCTGGCCGACGCCGAGTCGAGGCCAATTCTCTTCTCGTCCGTAACAAATGAGCGGAGCGCCGCGGAGCTCTCCGAGCTGCTGCACATACCCCTCAGTTCCGTGTACAAAAAGCTGGACAAGCTGCGGCAGCTGGGCCTGATAACCGTCGCCCGCACCGTCATGGATGCCAACCGCAAGAGGATCAAGATGTACAAGAGCAACATCGCCGAGGCCAGCATCCACATAAAGAACCATGCCCCGGATCTGGAGCCGGTCCCGGACCCCATCCTGGTGGCCAACAAGTCCGGATCCGCCGGCGGGGGGCCCGAGCCCATATCGCAGGACGAGTTTGACGTCACCAGAATGATAATAGAGGAGCTGGGCAATGCCCGCTCCCGGACCGTACTATTTTCGATACGCGACAACGCCAAGAACTCCCGCGCCATATCCGTGGATCTCCAGATTCCCCTATCCGTCGTCTCCGACGCCCTGGCGCGCCTCGAGTATCTGGGCCTGGTCGAGAAGCTTGTCGCCGACGGAAACGAGACCGGAGCGTACAGGAGCCGCATAGCAGAGGCCAGCATTACCATAAGCGGTTCGGAACCGACACTGGCGCTCGTGGAGAACTGAAGTGGCCAGATTGGACGCGTTGCGGCAGGGTCCGGCGCAAGCCGCCGGCATGCCGGAGGCTAGATTTCCATGACGAAATCCCGCATGCTCCTGCTCAGCGAGTACGACGTAACGCAAAAGATCATAGAGGTGCTCAGCAACGTCTGCACCCGGGCCATACTCTTCTCTGTGCGGGACGAGGCCAAGGACGTCGGCAGTATAGCCGCCGAGCTGGAGATCTCCCTCTCGGCCGTATACACCACCCTCCGGCGCCTGGAGGATCTGGCCCTGGTGGAGAAGCGGTACGACCTGAACGGCAAGACAAAGATCATGGTATATCGGAGCAGGATAAGCCGGGCCGAGATACTCATGGACGGCAAGGAGCCTGAGCTGAGGCTCATCTCCGCCGGGTCCGGCCGGTAGATACAGTACTCTGAGACCGCATATGTAGTCCACTATGCCACGCGGGTGACCGCCCCGCGGGCCGCCGAGCCGGCCAGCGCCGCGTACTTTGCCAGCGCCCCGGTGGTGTAGTTGGGAGGGGGCGGGGACCACTTCTCTAGGCGCCCTGCCACCTCCTCGGCGGGCACCTCCAAATCTATGGTTCCCCGGTCTGTATCTATCGATATTGTATCCCCGTCCCGGACCAGGGCTATGGGGCCCCCCACGAACGCCTCGGGCGCGACGTGGCCCACCATGAACCCCCGGGTCCCCCCGGAGAACCGGCCGTCGGTCACCAGTGCCACCTTCCTGCCCAGCCCCTGCCCCACCAGGGCGGCGGTGGTGGCCAGCATCTCGCGCATCCCCGGCCCCCCCTTGGGGCCCTCGTACCGTATAACCACGACGTCCCCCTCGTCTATGTCCCCGCGCGATACGGCCTCAAAGGCATATTCCTCGCGGTCAAAGACCCGGGCACTCCCCCGGAACTTGGACATCCGGACCCCGGCGGTCTTTATCACGGCCCCGTCGGGGGCCAGCGTGCCGTGCAGTATCACGGCCGTGCCGCTGGGGTGCAAGGGCGACTCGGGCCCCCTCACTATCTGGTTTGCCGGCGGGGGCGGCACCGACTCCATGTTCTCGGATATGGTATGGCCGGTGACCGTCAGGCAGTCGCCGTGGAGGAGCCCGTGCCGCAGCAGGGCCTTCATCACTATGGGTATGCCTCCGACCTTGTCCAGGGAGTTCATCACGTAGCTGCCGCCCGGCTTCATGTCCGCCAGGTGCGGGGTCCTTCTGCGTATGCGCTCAAAGTCCGTATAGTCCAGATGTATGTTCGCCTCCCCGGCCAGGGCCAGAAGATGCAGTATGCCGTTGGTGGACCCCCCCAGGGCGTTGAGTATGGTGATGGCGTTCTCGAACGCCTCAAAGGTGAGTATGTCCGAGGGCCGGATGCCGCTCTTCAGGAGGGCGGCGCAGGCCGCCCCGCTCCGGTATACTATCTCGGCCCGGCGGGGGTCCTCGGCGGGGGGGCTGGCGTTGCCGGGGAGCGCCAGGCCGATGGCCTCGGATATGGACGCCATGGTGTTGGCGGTGAACATGCCGCCGCAGGAGCCGGCGTTGGGGCAGGCGGTGTTCTCTATGTTTTTTAGGTCCTCGGCGCTCAGGCTGCCGGCGTCATATGCGCCCACCGCCTCGTACACGTCTACTATGGTGAGCTCCCGGCCGTCCAGTATGCCGGGCATTATGGTACCGCCATACACGAAGACCGCCGGCAGGTCCAGGCGGGCCATGGCCATCATCGTCCCCGGGAGGCTCTTGTCGCAGCCGGCCAGCCCCACTATCCCGTCGTACTGGTGGGCCCTCATCATGAGCTCTATGGAGTCGGCTATCACCTCCCTGGATACCAGGGAGGACTTCATGCCCTCGTGCCCCATGGCTATGCCGTCGCTCACAGCGATGGTGCCGAACTCCCGGGGCGTGGCGCCCGAGTCGGAGACCCCCCGCTTGGCCTCGCCGGCCAGCGACGGCAGGTGTATGTTGCACGGCGTGGCCTCGTTGCCGGCGTGGGAGACCCCCACGAACTGTCTAGAGAGGTCCTCGTCGGTGAGGCCCATGGCCTTGTACATGGCGCGGTGGGGCGCCCGCGCCGTGCCCTCCACCACGTTGCGGCTGGATATTGTTCCACTCATCGGACCAGTTCCATGTCGTCGAGCTCCGCGAGCATGGCCGCTATCTCCTCCTCGGACTCGTCCCCGTATGTGATCAGTATGCGCTCGTCCTCCTGGGGTATGTGATCGCGGATGTCGTCCATCTCCACCCCGTCTATGAAGAACCTCAGGGTGTAGTCTTCGTTGGTGCAGAAGCGCTGGCCGTTGGGGAAGACGTAGCACTCCTCGGTGACCTCTATTCTCAGCGAGTCGAAGAGGTACGCCAGGGTGACGCCGGTGGCGTGCCGGTGTATGGTGGTGCCGTCGTGGTTCTCAAAGTGTATCCACGGGGACTGGACCTGGTATCCGACCTCGTGGAACGGGAAGTCGTCGCCGAATATCCGCACCAGTATTCCGGTGTGGGTGTGGGCGCTGGTGTTGAGCTGGCCGGCGCCCTCCGGGGCCCCGCCGATCTGGGCGGGGGGTATTGTAACAAAGGTGTACGCCGACCAGGCCACTATTATTCCCACCGAGGCGAACACGGCCACCGCTATCATCATGTGCTTGCGCTTCTCGGCGGAGTGCTTGAGCGCCCTGCTCTCGCGCTTCTGCTCCCTCTCGCGTCTCTCCTTTCTGCCCATCGAACGGGCGCAGTTCCCCCGGCTGCCCTAATTTAATGAATCGGAGAGGGGTTGGGTTCGATACGGGAGGCCGGCGGCGACGCCCGCCGGCAGGTGCGGGCGCGTTCTGGGCCGTACGATTCCGGTTATGGGCCGCCCATCATGGTGTTGTCGCGTATGGTGTTGTCGGGGGCCGCCCTTCTGGGTCCGACCCTGCCGTGCGCCTTCTTGCGGTGGCGCTCGAGCCTCTCGGGCGTGTGCAGGTCCAAGCCGCACTTGCCGCATTTTGTCTCGGAGCCGTCCTTTTTGCGGAAGGAGCCGATCATACCATAGGTACGGGCGCGTACGATATAAGTCTGCGAAGATGGGCGAACTGTCACATTCTAGGCACCTAGCCTCGACTGTAACAAAAGGGCGCCTGACAGACAGCCGACCCTTGTTTCCGCTCCGACGTGTGTTTCCACGCCGGGCGCACTCTCGGCATGGCTACAGCCGGGCGCCCAGAATGTTGCGGCCCAGCGCAAGTGGGTTATTATAGCCAATCCCTGTTTGCTACAATAGCAATGGCTGTTATTGTAGTGCAGTATAACAAACGGGTTGTCAATTATAGAAAACGGTCATATGCCATAACAACAAAAACCTACGACACGCGAGCTCAGAGCAGTCCACCCACATACCGTAACGGGTCGGAGGGGCCGGGCGCCGCAGTCACATGCGGGGGGAGGGAGACGGTTGCAAGAGTCGGACTTTACTGAGCCAGCTGGCCGGTTCGAGGAGAACCGCGATGGGAACATGACGTTTGTACCGGACCCACTGCCGCCGGATATACCCTATGATTCCATAATGCACCTCATGGACGAAGCGCGGGGCCAGCTCGGCACCCTAGAAGGAATGGGCAGAATTATGCCAAATCCCAACCTGCTGATTCGTCCGTACCTGACAAAAGAAGCCGTATACAGTTCCCGGATCGAGGGCACCATGGCATCAGTGATGGATGTATTCAGGTTTGATTTGGAGCATGTATCAAACGAGCGTGTAACGAAGAGTAGGGTCAGGGAGGTTCACAACTATTCCAAAGCACTACAAAATTGCCTTGCACGGATAGGCGGTGGAGAGGCCATTAGCTTGGACATGATAAGACACGCCCACAGCATACTGCTTGATCACGCACCGGGACACGACAAGAAACCAGGAATGGTCAGAACGGAGCAGAATTGGATAGGCTCCGAGCGGTTTCATACAGCCATTCGGGATGCGGTGTATGTCCCTCCTGCGGAGCACCTCTTGGAAGATATGCTTTCAAACCTGATTCAGTTCGTGTCCAGCCCGCCGCCAAACATGCCCGTGTTGGTGCTCTGCGCCGTAGCTCACTACCAGTTCGAGTCAATCCATCCCTTCAGAGATGGAAACGGCAGGATAGGCAGGCTGCTGGTGCCGCTGATACTGGCAGAGCGACGTACGCTTAGCAAACCACTCCTTTTTTTGAGTTCCTACATTGAAGAAAACAAGTTAGAATACTATGACCGCCTCCAAGCCGTACGCCAATCCAGCAAATGGGTGGAATGGTTGGAATTCTTCATGAAGGGAGTCATCCAGTGTAGCAAGGAAGCAATTAATGCCACCGACAGGATGCTGAAACTCAAGTCTGAATACGAGCGGAATCTTAGAGAATCCCGGTCGCCCAGAAGCGCAGTCATTCTGGTTGACAAACTATTCTCCAGTCCCGTCGTGACCATACCTGCTGCCGCGGACTACCTCAAGATGACCTATGCCTCCGCAAGGAACGCCGTGGCGCATTTAGAGAATGCTGGGATTCTGCGGGGGATCGACGCTAGGAAGCGCGGTAAACTATACGTCGCAAGAGACATCCTAGATGTGTTCGCCTAATGGTGTGGTGCCGGGGATCTGCGCCCAATGCGAGTCGGTCTAGGCGTACCCGCTAGAGGGAGACCGATCGTGACAAAGAGTTTTTGGATCTAGCCGGGCGGACCACTCCATGACCAAGAGACGGATCGTCGAGGGCAAGACCAAGATAGTCATGGAGCTGTTTGCCACACCTGCCAGCACCAGCGATATGTGCAAAAGTACGGCCTCTCGCCCAACACGTTCTACCCCTGGTGTGAGAAGTTTTCGGATGGCTGCAAGGCGGCCTTGACCGGCGGCCCCGGAGCCCGGATAGCCAAGGCCATACAGGAGAATGCCAACGCAGTGGCGCCCAAAACCTGCATTGTCCTATGGACGGCGCGGTAAGACTGCAGTAGGCAGGATACGCTGTCAGGCTACCGCGTTTCTGGCGCAGTCCGACCACCAGCTCCGGGAGAAGCCATCCGCGGCAACCTCTAAAAGAACGGCATGCCCGCACCGCCCCGTATGCGAGATTGTGTGTTCTGTGACATAGTGGGGGGCAGAAGGGACGCATACATACTGTACGAGGATGATACGCACATGGCGTTCCTGGACAGGTATCCGGTGGTGCCCGGCCACGCCCTCATAATACCAAAGGTCCACCACTCCACCATAGTGGAGATGGGGCCGGAGCGGGCCGGGAGGCTCTTCGCGCTGGTTCCCCTTTTGGCCCCGGCCATACTGCACGCCACCGGTACGGTAGCGTTCAACGTGGGCCAGAACAACGGCGAGGCCGCCAAGCAGGTGGTCCCGCACGTGCACGTCCACATCATACCCCGGCGGCCAAAGGACCGCATAAACTGGAACGCCCGGGCAATACCCGACGCGGAGCGGTTCGGCGAGATGGTCAAGACCGTCCGGGAGTACCTGACCATATAGCCCGCTACATGATGGTCTGGGCCTTGAGCGAGGATGTGAACTCGGCCACCCGCGGTTCTATGTCATCGCGGGGCGACTCGCCCACGACCCGGAGTATTGCGCTCCCTACAATTATCCCGTCGGCCCCCGCCTCGGCATACCGTTTCACGTCCGCCGGGCCGGCCACCCCGAAGCCCACCCCCACCGGCAGGTCCCCGGCCGCCTCCTTGGTGCGGCGCAGCGACTCCATGGTGTGTACGCCCACGCCGCCCCGCGCCCCGGTGGTGCCGTATACGGCCACCATATACAGGAACCCGGTGGAGGCGGCCGCTATGTGGGCTATCCTCCGTGCCGGGGTGTTGGGCGACACCAGGAATATGGTGTCGGTATCATATCTGTGCGCCTCCCGCGTGTAGTCGCCGGACTCCTCCACCGGCATGTCCGGCAGTATGAAGCCGTCCACCCCCGCCCGCGCCGACTCGGAGGCGAACCTGCCATACCCCATGCTATATGCTATGTTGGCGTATGTCATCATTACCACGGGCGTGTCCGCATATCCCCGGATGTCCCGCACCATACTGTGGTATGTCTCCATGGACATGCCCGCCCCCAAGGATGCGGTGGCCGCGTCCTGGATGACCGGCCCGTCGGCCAGCGGATCCGTGAACGGGAACCCCAGCTCTATGAGGTCGGCGCCCCCCCGCACCAAACCCCGGACGGCGGCCATGCTGGAGTCATGGTCCGGGTAGCCGGCCATCACGTACGCTATGAGTGCCCGCTCGTTCCTCCCGGACAGCCGGCCGAACATCTCAGCTATTCGGCTTGCCATACTCCCTCACTATTCCGATGTCCTTGTCCCCCCTGCCGGAGAGCGTCACCACCACCCTCTCGGACCGTTTCATACCGGCGGCCAGCCGCACCGCCCCGGCCAGGGCGTGGGCCGACTCCAGGGCGGGTATGATCCCCTCGGTGCGGCACAGCAGTGTGAATGCGTCTATGACCTCATCGTCGGTGGCCGTGCCGTACTCCACCCGGCCCATATCCTTGTAGTGCGCGTGCTCAGGACCCACCCCCGGGTAGTCCAAACCCGCCGACACCGAGTGCGTCTCGGATATCTGGCCAGTATCATCCTGTAATAGGTATGACATCATGCCGTGGAGTATCCCCGGCCGGCCCGCCGTCAGGGTGGCCGAGTGCATGCCCGTGTCTATGCCCCGGCCCCCCGCCTCTATGCCCACCAGTCTGGTCGGGCCCGGCGCCAGCGGGTGGAACGTCCCTATGGCGTTGGAGCCGCCCCCCACGCACGCGACGGCGGCGTCCGGCTCGCCCATCTGCTCTATGATCTCCCGGCCTATGACGCTCTGAAAGTCCCGCACCATCACCGGGTATGGGTGGGGCCCCACCGCCGAGCCCAGCAGGTAGTAGGTGTCGTTGACGTTGGTTATCCAGTCCCGGATGGCCTCGTTTATGGCGTCCTTGAGGGTGCGGGAGCCCGACTCCACCGGTATGACATCGCACCCCAGCAGGTTCATCCGGTACACGTTGAGCCGCTGCCTCTCGACGTCCCGGCTCCCCATGTATACGGCCGCCTTCATATCTAGGGCGGCGCAGGCCATGGCCGTGGCCACGCCGTGCTGGCCGGCCCCCGTCTCGGCTATTATGCGGGACTTTTTCATATGTCGGGCCAGCAGGGCCTGGCCCAGGGTGTTGTTTATCTTGTGGGCGCCGCCGTGGCAGAGGTCCTCGCGCTTTAGGTATATGCGGGCCCCGCCCACTTTTTGGGTGAGGTTGCGGGCCAGGTACAGCGGCGTGGGCCTGCCCGCATATTGTTTGAGGTAGCCGTCCAGCTCGGCCTGGAACGATGTGTCATCCCGCAGCCGTTCGTATGCTTCGATCAGCTCCTCGACGGCGGGCACCAGCGTCTCGGGGATGTAGCTCCCCCCATACTGGCCGAACTTGCCCATATCGGTCACGACTCGACCAGCCTCCTGACGCCCCCTTTAACGTTGCCGTGTCTCATTATTCCGGTGCCCACCAGGAACGCCGAGGCCCCGCACCCCTTCAGGTATGTGATGTCGCGGGGCGACTCTATGCCGCTCTCTGATATGGCCGGTCTATGGTCGGCGTACCCGGCCAGTACACGTCTGGTGGTCTCCAGGGATATCTCCAGGGTGTCCAGGTTGCGGTTGTTCACGCCTATGATGTCGCATTTGGTGGCCAGGGCCGACTCCAGCTCATGTGTGTCGTGCACCTCGGCCAGCACCTGCATGCCATATTTGTGGGCCCGCTCTATCATACCGTCCATGTCATGTGCGTGCCCGGCATCGAATACGGCCTGTATCAGCAGTATGCAGTCGGCGCCCAGCCGGCGCGCCGCCTCGATCTGTATCGCATCCACCACTATATCCTTCATGAGTATGGGGACGCGCACCACCTTTCTGACCCGGGCCAGGTACTCGGGCGAGCCGCCAAACAGGTATGGCTGGGTCAGCACCGATATGGCTACCGCCCCGCCCCGGACCATCTGTGTGGCGACCTCCCCCGGATCCTGCGTATCCCGGATGGTACCCAAAGATGGCGAGGCGAACTTTATCTCGGATATTATGGCCGTCCCCTGGGTTTGGAGCGCCTCGCTCATACGGGTGCCGTTCCGCTCCCCGGCATCTCCGGTGTCGTATATGCCCTCTTTGATGGCCCGCCGGGAGTTCTCACATAGTCTGGCCAGCGTCCCGGACATCATATCATGTCCTCCAGAGTGGCCGCGTCCCCGTACCGTTTTGTGAACTGGTGTAGCAGCTTCTCGGCATTCCCCGACTCTATGGATTCGAGGGCGTCTCTGAACCCCTCCCGTATGTCTTCGGCCAGCCCGGCGGCGTACAGCCCGGCGCCCGCGTTCATCGCCACGGTGTGCACCGCCCCCATATTTGTCCGGCCGCAGACCGCCCGTACGAACATGGCCAGCGGGTCCCGGCCATCCAGCAGTATGTCCGACATGGCAGCCCGGCGGGCCCCCACGTCCTCGGGCCGCACCGTACTGGTGTGGTATCTGCCGTCCACGTATGAGCACACCGCATTATTTGAGACGGGCAGGAGCTCGTCGGCGCCCTCCGCCGACATCACGCATATGACGCGTTCGGCGCCACAGCCGGCCAGTATGCGGGGCATCCTGCCCACCATATTGATGTCTGAGACGCCCACCAGCTGGCGGCGCACGCCGGCGGGGTTGCAGAGGGGCCCCAGCGTGTTGAATACCGTACGCATTCCTAGTGTGCGCCGGGCCGCGGCCACGTGCCGGGCCGCCTTGTGGTATCTGGGCGCGAACATGAAGCAGATGCGGCATATATCCAGCATTTGCTCCGCTGGGCAGGCCATTATGTCCACGCCCAGCCCCTGAAATATCTCGGCGCTCCCCGAGCTTCCGGAGCTGGAGCGGTTGCCGTGCTTTGCCACGGTGGCCCCCGAGGCGGCGGCCACAAAGGCCGCCGCGGTGGATACGTTGAACGTTCCCAGGCCGTCTCCCCCCGTGCCGCATACATCTATCGCGGGATCCCCATTCCAGTCCACCCGTTCCATGAACCCACGTATGGTGTCCAGCATGGCTTTCAGCTCCCCGTCGGACTGCTCCCTGGATGCGATGGCCCGCAGTATGGCCGAATATGTGTCGTCGGTTCCCTCCCCGGCCAGCATGTACTCCATGACGCGGGCCGCCTTGCCCCCGCAGCCGGCCGCGCCGGCCAGATTTATGATATCCTCGTGTATGCTCAACGCCGCACGTCCTCCAAAAAGTTGCCCAGTATGTGCTTGCCGTACCTAGTCATTATGGACTCGGGGTGGAACTGCACCCCGGCCACCGGGTGCGTGCGGTGCCGCACGCCCATCACCTCGCCGTCGTCGCCGGCCGTCGCGTTCACCACCAGACATTCCGGGATGGTGGTGCGCTCGCCCACCAGGCTGTGGTACCTGGTGGCCTCAAACGGCGATGGTATGTCCCGGAGTATGCCGGTGCTGTCGTGTATTATGGGGCTGGTCTTGCCGTGCCGGACGCGCCCCGCGTTGGCCACCACTCCACCGTACGCCTCCACTATACCCTGGTGGCCCAGACATACACCAAGTATGGGAGTGGACGCGCCCAGATCCCGTATCACATCAGAGCACACCCCAAAGTACCTTTTGTGCGAGGGCGTGCCGGGGCCCGGCGATATTATAATGCCGTCATACCTGTGGGGTATGTCCTGTACGCCGATGCGGTCGTTGCGCACCACCTCGCACCGTACCCCCAGGCTCCCCACGTACTGGGCTATGTTGTACACGAACGAGTCATAATTGTCTATTATGATGATGTTCATTCTTCGGTCCCCCGTACTGCCTGCAGCATGGCGCCGGCCTTCTCCTCTGTCTCGGCAAACTCCCGAGACGGTGTGGAATCGTACACGATGCCGGCCCCCGACTGCACGAATCCCCTGTCCCCATCGATGAATATGCTTCTGATGGCGATGGCAAAGTCGCAGCACCCGTTGTATGAGAAGTAGCCCACCGCCCCCGCGTACGGGCCCCGGGATGACGGCTCCAGCTCGTCTATTATCTCCATGGCCCGTACTTTGGGGGCCCCCGAGACCGTCCCGGCCGGAAAGACGGCGCGGAACGCGTCGAACATGTCGTGTTTGGGGTCCAGCTCCCCGGCCACGTGGGTCACCATGTGTTGCACGTGGCTGAACCGTTTGACCTCCATCAGCGAGCGCGGCTGTACGGTCCCGTACCTGCAGACACGCCCTATGTCGTTGCGCCCCAAATCCACCAACATGGTGTGCTCGGCGCGCTCCTTCTCGTCGTGTGTCATCTCCTCGGCCAGCCTCTGGGTCTCCTGTGCGGAATCTGCGACGCGCCGCGTCCCGGCGATGGGAAAGGTCTCGGCCAGGCTGCCGGTTATCCGCACCAGCATCTCTGGGGAGGCCCCTATGGCCGTGCGGGGCCCCTGTTTCAGGTGGAACATGTACGGGGACGGGTTCACGCGGCGCAGTCGCGAGTACAGGACTGTGGGATCCCCCGACACTTTAAACGAGAACCGTCTTGAGAGGACCGCCTGGAATATGTCCCCGTCGTATATGTACCCCTTGGCCCTCTCCACCATGGTGGCGAACCGCTCTGCGTCCATCTCAGATGTTGGCTCGGTGGAGTGGAATGGGTCGGGTCCGGGCTCGTCCGCGTCCAGCAGGTGGGAGCGGTCCGTGTCATACCAGAAGTAGTGCTTGTCGCCGGTGCGGGGATCCACTAGTATGCCGTCGTCATACAGTCCGAACTCGAAGAGCGGTTCGGGCACATAGTGCGATCTTGGTATATGCTCGGTGAGCCGCACCGCGTCATAGTTTACCTTGCCCACGGCGCCGCCCACGTACCTGTGCGTATCATATGTGGTGGTCTTCATCAGGTTCCGGAGTGTGCCCAGCGGGTCCTCGGCGGGTATGGTCTTGGCGCCCTCCGGGGTTATGACCCGGACGTGGTCCTCGTACCCCCGCACTATGGTGGACGGGCCGAACCCCATCACCGAGGTCTCGGCCATCTCATTTGGTCCGGTGAGCGACTCAAACAGGAATGAGTGGGAGTGGTTGTGGGAGAGCCGCCTATACAGATGATAGGGATCCTCGCCGGTCCGTATGGGTACGAAGTGCGGCTTGCCAAATGCGTCCACCCATGGCGGTGATGGCGGGGGTGGCGTATTTAAACGGTGGCGGAGAGGTGAACTGGAACATCTACGTGACCTGAAATGGGTAGTGCCGGTCAGAGATGAGCGATCACCTCGCACGCCAGTAAAGACGGTTTGAATCGGAAGGTTTAGATCCGTCGCTTCCCCCGCACCCCCATGGCAGACTCCGCCGATGGAGAACGGCAAGAGGCGATACCCAAGGGCAAGGAGTTCATGCCACGCGTGAGCACCGAGCAGCTCTACAATGCGTTCAAGGCCGAACGGGTAGGCAAGTCCAAGTCCATTCTGGAGGCATGCGTCCTGCGGAGGGGTTCGATGTGCATACGGGCCATGGCGAAACGGATACGGGTGTCCTATTCGACCGTGCGCGGCTGGCTTGAGCGCATGAAGGACGGCGACCTGGAAAGGCGGTTTGACAAGAAGCACCCTGGCCAAAAGCGGCAGCTGGACGGACATATAGTGCATGCCATAAGACGCTGGCTGGGCGACCCCCCAAACCTTCACGGGTTCCGGGCGGGGGCGTGGAGCTTGGACATGCTGATACAGTCGATACGGTGGAGGTTTGGCACCACCTACAGGGAGCGCACGATGAGACGCATACTCAACGCCTTGGGCTACTCGTACCGCAAGTTCAGGCCGATACCGGAAAAGTCGGCCACCCCAGAAGCGCAGAAGGAGTTCATGGATACGACCAACAGGCTGGTGGTGGACCGGATGAAACAGGGATATGCCATACTGTGCGGGGACGCGTCGGCGTGCCAGAAGTGGTCCAGCGGCGGGTATGCATGGCGTGCAAGGGGCGGGTGCGACACCGTGGACGTGTCGTTCTCAACGGCGACGGTCAAGATGTTCGGAGCACTGGGCAGGAAGGGACACCACATACGGGTGGTCGACGCCCTGAACTCGGACACCTTCATAGATTTTTTGAAGATGCTGCAAGAGACATACCCCAGGTTTGTCTATGTGCTGGACAATGCCTCCTGCCACCGCTCCGAGAAGGTCAACAGATTCATCGAGTCGACCGGCGGCGACATAGTGCTCGTCTTCCTGCCGCCGTACACGCCCCAGCTCAACCCCATTGAGGTTCAGTGGCGGGAGCTCAAGCGCCTGCTGGCGGGCCAGTGCTTCCACTCCCTGGAGGATCTCAGGGACGCAATTGAGACCATAGTGGACAGGGAGATGAAACCCGTCAAGATCATGGCATACCTAACCGACCAGTACAACATACCATAGCGCCACACCCATGCGGGCCTGTGCGGTGCCCCGCGTGCCGCCGCCGGATTGGCGCGCCGTACTCCGACACGGGGAAATTCCCATGCCGCATACCGCGCGGCACCCGGACGCAGGATCCAGACGCAAACCAACCCCGATCTTCGACCGAGTCGGAATACGTCCCCAGCCAACATGGGATTTAGATCAATTTTGGTCGAACTACTCTGTCCGGCACTATGGGTTGGAACAAAAGTGACCCGGAATGGAAACGTAGGTCTTCCGAGATCAAGCGTGTGGAGTGGAAATCTAGGTTGATTTTTGTGGAGTGGAAATGATGGTGGGCGACCCCGGTTTCCGCTCTGGCCGCCGGGCCACGGTCAGTTTCCGTATCAGATAAGCCGAACCCAAAGACATTCACAGTATACACAAAGGAACCGCGCATTGGACGGCGATATCCAACAGCGTGGCGCACCGCTAGTCATGCAAGATGGGTGGTTCATATGGCGAGATGTCTTGCCGATCCCGTATGCTCTGTATCCGAACCCCATCAAGGCGCTGCGGAGTGTTCAAGAGCCTGCCGGATTATACCCGGACCACGGAGGATCTCGTAGACGCAATTGAGAATATCATGTTGGATAAGACAAATCCTGTCAGGGTTACGAAACAATCTACGTGGTGGCACCGGCCTAGAGTACGTCCCGGCGCCCGCCTCCGCATCACCCGTGGTGCCGAAGAGACAGCCAGTTCGATTCCTATCTCGGATGGCTGATCATACCACTTCCCTGTAGTCTTCCCGTCTCATCTGGTGGTGGGTTTCCTGATTACGCAGCAGTCCTCTCGATTTGGATACAGACGTGTGTCTTACCACCAAACGGGGCGCTGTGAGTACCGCTATTGAAATTCGCGAGCATCATGAAAACCGTGGTTTATCAACACCTCACAGAGATGCGAGCGCGATTCTGGCGCATCCGCAATGCCCGCAGTCTTGCGTAAGGCATCTATGGCATGTTTTGCCACCTCCCCCTTGTAGTGTCCTAAGTCGATGCTGAACAACTGCGCAAGTATCCGCCAGCCTGCATCGGTTATGGTCTCCGACGTGCTTATCCGCTCAGCCACTCTTTGCGGCCAATCCAACTTCTCTGTCATCTCACAGGTGCGCAACATCAATTCCTCCCATCGTTCCTGATCAATCTCCGGCACGTCAGCCCACCACCCAAATCCGGCCAGCGCTTCCGGTTTTGGAGGCTGCTCGAGCATGCTGGCCCAGAAGGCCGTGCCACGCTGTACACGATCCGCGCCAGAACCCTCGGGTAGCAGCTTATGCATATGCCAGCCCACTGTTTTCAAGACATGCTCCGACACGTTCTTCATGAGGTTTTTGGCGACGTATTCCGGCTCATAGCCACGCATCCCGTACAACATGCAGTCTAGCAGACGGTGGAGAGCCGTGTGTACGTCACGTCTTACGGCATCCAGCACCCCTTCCCGATATTTCTCCAGTATGAACGCGTCGGGTTGGTACCACATCAGGTACACATCTAGGGCCACCCTCCCCAATTCAGCCGACGCGGCGCTTCCAAACAGGTACTGTTCGTTTTGCTCAAACCATTCCGGCTCCACTACGCGCATGAAGCTGGCCCGGGGGCCGATGCAGGCATGATAGTCCACACCATACTGGCCAGTCAGTCGCACGGCTTCTGCCAGCCTTGCCAAGGCCATCTCCGGCACCTTTGCCTTGTTTAGTTTGGCATATCGGATCACTTCAACCAATGTGCAGGCGGCCCGAGCATGTGGTAGGCTATCAACCGTATAGAGATATTCAATTGAGCAGTCAGGCTGTTCAACCATTTCCGGATCCGGTAATACTACGGCCTCACTAACAACCGACCAGACATCCGCCAGAGAGTCCTCGCCGAGGCCAACGTTGTTCTTGACCATTTTTTCGACCAGTTTCATTCCGGCCATATCCACACTCGTAGGTTCACCATCATGATAGAAAGCGGTCGAACCCAAGGCGCCGCCGTCCCATTGGATGGTTCTTGCAGACTTGACGGCTGAGACTATCCGGTCAGCGTAAGGGGTAAGACATTCCTCCGCGCCGGTCAGGCCGCGGAAGTAGCCAGCCACGTACTCGGGGTGGCGAAGCTCCCGGATGATCCCCACTGGATCCTCCGCCCATTTGGATACGTTATTCTTGACCGTGTTTTCCAGATACAATATGGGGGAATGTTCGTCCGTTAGTCCCAGAAATCCGCTAGCATCCGGTTTCTTAGCAGCGATTTTGCGGACAACTTCAAGCGGATCATCTGTGCCGGATACGCCCAACCGAGTGGCATCGTCTTGGCTCCCGGAATCTCCCGGCGCTTGTCTGCTGCCGGAGTCGCGTTCAGCTTCATATAGACCGTCGACTATGCTTAAGCACGGCTTCCACTCGTCCGGCAACTTGATCCAGGGACGTATCGTACGGGCCCAGAGTATGTGCCAGCGTTCCTCCCTGCTGATTTCCCACTGCCGCGGACGCCCGGACATCTTTTTTGTGTCGGGTGCCCTGCCGAGGAGGCTGACTATCTGCTCAGATATGTCCAGTATATGGCCGTCCCGCTCCAGCCTGTCAAGCAGCAGGCCGTCTTCGTCGTTGGGTGGCCTGCTGTTGCAACTGTAGACCATATAGCGGACTATCTCGGAGGCTACAACGTCGTCTATGTGCGAGTACAGCCACGCCTCAAACCTAGGCCTGGCTGCCTTGGGCAGACTGCCGAGTGCCCCGATAAGCCGGAGCATCGGCGCTCCCAGATCCCAGGCTTTCGCGAGGGCTCTGCATAGGCTTGCAACCAGACCGTTTACTCCGTCCGTATGGTAATAATCTGGCCTGTCGATCGAGTCCAGACGGGGAATTCTAAGGTATGATCTGCTCTCAAGTCTGGCTCGGAGTTCGCGGACCAGAATCTCGACTATGTGGATGGCGGATGCTCGGTCCATGCCCTCAACAAGCTTGGCGGGGATGGTGTTAGTCTTGTAGTGGGTGTCAACCGTAGAATCAGAACTCAACAGGTGCTCCGCGAGTTCAACGAATAGGTAGTTTGGCCGCTCTGTCTTCAAAAACGCGCGTCGAGCGTAATAGTCAAGATGCCAGATTGAATCACGTATACGATCGCTTTCTTTAACGAATTCGGCGTCAAGCTGGTTTGCTTCCGAGCGTATCTTTATCTTCTTGTCACGTTCCATTCTGACCCTTTTGCTCACCTGTAAAGTTTTGACCAGCCACGGGAGTCCGCGATCATCTAACTTGTACCCCACAAAACCCAATTCCCCAAGTCCGACATCGTCTGATGCCCATATGTCAAAGTTATTCTCAAGCATGCGGGTGAACGCATCAACATGCTCGTCATTTAGGCGCTCTGCAAGACATCCCAGCAGCCACGGCGGATCGCCGGATGGGGACTTCAGCATGTCCGGCTCCATCATGTCAAACCATGCAGGGCTGCCCATCTTGCTGGCAAAGTGGTTAAAGCCGTACGCATTGTTCATTATTCGCCTCAACTCGACCAAGTCGGATTCCTGCGGCTCGGGCAGTTCCGCCAGCCGTTCAATCCTGGCTAGTCTCTCGCTTGCGAGAAATATCAGGGACAACACGTCAACCACATCCTCGTAGTGGTCGCAGACCTTGTCTGCATCAGTTGGTGTCTCTGAGACATCATGCAAAAGACCATTACTTTCCCTTAGAATTCGCCTGTATTCTGTGATAAGTGAAGGACGGCCGGCTTCCGGATCTATTCCGGATCTATTCCTGAATATCTCTTTGAGACGTGCCTCCGGTTTTGGGCTGCACTCACGTTCTTTCAAGTCGTCTACTGCCTTGTACAGTTTTTGCAGTCCTTCCTCGTTGACGATGCTTGCTGTTTGTATGCTATCTTTAGCTTCTGCAACGCGCTGTACCATGTCAGACAGCTGTTCCGTATAGTCTCTAGTATCTCCAAATATCTCTTTCACGGCCTGGCGGATGCAGCAGGCCGCAGCCTCGGCCTGCCGCGGATGCTGTTCCGGCTGCTTCAACAACAGTCGTGCCGTCTCGAGCATGTCGGCTGCATAAATTCCGTACTCACCGTGGTACTGCCGCATCTCCCTGAGTAATCGTTCTCTCATCCTAGTGTCCATTGGAATGTGTGGATTGGAGTGCATTGTGATCATGGGATGCTCACATTATTAAAATATTTGTATTAGCGAAGCGCAACGGTGGCAGCGCCCGTAACAGATAGAAATTGGAGTGAAAATACGACCACTGCGTGATCAAGCATGTAGCATGCGCGCAGCCAATATCTAGCAGTGCCACCCCAAAGAGTCCAACAGTTGTTTGAGCGTCTCGTGTTTCGGGGAATCGGATGATTGCGCCGGTTCGGGGAACGCTGGACTACCCGGTGACCAGAACTCCATGGAGTCGCTGTGGTTCTCAAACACGCCACGGTTAGTGGTTATCCTCATGGACCTGTCCGGATGTGCCATGTTGTACTGACCCCTGCCGGCGGGTTCCGTATCGTACCGCATGAGGCCGGCATTGCGGGCTATCCGGTCAAGATCCTCCATGGTCACCGGGGACTCGGGCGGCTCGTACTCGTCAATCCCGGCGGCCAGTATGTCATCCAGTCCGGCACTAGCTCTGCCAAGATCCGCCTCAATCTGCGAAAAGTCTCGCGGCGGCTGTGGGTGATCCAGAACGATGTTTTTTATCATCCCCTCGACATCCGCCAGTATGGGCTGTAGCGTGCCCACTATCCCCCTGAACATGTCTATGCGATCCCGCAGGGCAAGATAGACATCGGCCTCCACCGTACCCTCGTAAAACAGGTTGGCTATACGGATGGTCCCGTGCTCCTGGCCTATGCGGTCAATCCGTCCGATGCGCTGCTCCACCCTCATGGGGTTCCACGGCATGTCGTAGTTTATCATGGCCCCGCAGAACTGGAAGTTCAACCCTTCGGCGGCGGCGTCCGTGCATATCATTATGTCCGCGGATCCGGCCTGAAACTCTTTCTTGGCGTCCGCGCGCTTGATGACCTGCCACCCGCCGTCGGCGCCGGGCTTTTCCCCGCCCCTGCCTGAATAGCAGAGGACGCTGTGGCCGCGCCTGCGTATCTCCTCCCTCAAAAAGTCCATAGTGTCAGTGAACTGCGTGAATACCAGCACCTGCCTGTAGCCGCGCTGGAGTTGGGTGATCTCTTCGGTCAGGCGGTTGAACTTGGTGTCGGTGGGAAGGCCATGTATCATGCCAAGGAGGCGCCGGACCTCCCCCTTGTCCAGTTCCTTAAGCGCCATCTCCTCTTTCTCGACGATGTCCTCCGGATCCTCCTCCTCATACTCGTCCGCATAGGGCGCCGGCGAGACGGCTTCCCCCTCCAAGCGCTTCAGGTGGTTTTCAAGCGTGTTTTTCAGGGCGGCAAAGCTGCTGGCCAGCCGCTTTCTATATATGGTGAGGGCGAACCCGACAGCCTGCCGGTTCTTCCCCCTGTACGTGTTCCATATCTTTGAGATGTAACTTTCAACCTCTTTGTATGCCGCCCATTCTCCGGAGCTCATCCGAATGAATGCGTCGCGCACGTCACGCTCGCCCATCTTCAACTCCGGGTTGCCGGTTTTGGCGTATTCGCGCAGCTGCCTGCGCGTGTTCCTGGACACTAGGCGCGTGACGGGCGAGCACAGCAGCAGCGCCTTTTTTATCGCGTCATAGTCTCCGGCCTGTGGCCTTGCGCTGTAATCGCCGCCCAGCATCCTGAGAGCCTTCTTGCCGCTCAGTCTGGGTACGCCGAGTCCGGACGGGTCTATACTACCATATTCGCTTTCGGATGCCCGGAACATCTCGCCCAAGAATGGCAGGTCAGCCGCGGTCGGGTCGCGCACCACCCTGTAGAACTTTTCAAAGTTGTCCCAATCCCATTTTTGTGGCATGCCAAGCAGCGCCAGAAGGTCGTACAATTCCACAGGGTGCAGCTGCATCGGAGTGGCCGTAAGGAGTATGAGATCCTCCGTCCGGTCTTTGAGGTTCCTCATCATCCCGAGCATCTTGTTGGGTGTGCGCTTCTTTGGGTTGTTCGGATTGGTTTGGCGCGCGTAGTGGGCCTCGTCCAGCACCACCACGTCCCACTCTGCATTCGTGATGAGTGGCGAGTGCTCCCCCCGCCGGGCAAGGTGGCTGGAGACGATGACCGGGCCGCGCGCCGTCCAGTTGTCCGGCTTTCCCCGCCCTTCGCCGTCCTCCCTGCCGGAGCGGGCGTTCTGCGACTGGTCCACCGTGTTGACCATCCACTCCTTCCTGTCCACGCCCTTGGCGTGCGTGTCCTGCCAGGTCAGGCTTTTTCCGTCATAGATGGGCCAGTCCAGATTGAGCTTTTCGCGCAGCTCCGTCTGCCACTGTCTGGTCAGCCCGGCCGGCGCCATTACGAGTATCCGCCGCCTGCCCTCCAGCCACGCCTGCCTTAGAAACAGACCGGCCTGGATGGTCTTGCCTAGGCCCACCTCGTCGGCTATCAGAAGCTTGGCGGGCCGGCCGGACTGGAGGCGCCGGAACACCTGGACCTGGTGCGGCCACGGCACGACCGGGGCGGTCGCCAGACCCACCATGTCACCGTTTTTGATTTTGTGAGATTTGGCAATGAACGACCAGACATCATTGTGATCGGATTTAGTAATGGCAAATCGTCTGACTAACCGGTTCGGAAGCTGGCCTTCGGGGGGAGCATATTCCAGCAGCCTGCGGCGCACCACTTCCGGCACATCCATAACTACAAACTCACTATTCCTGCCAGACCAGTCATCCTCGAATTCGATCTCGGTGTCTTGTTGGTGTTCGAGATGCCCCCAACTGGTATAGACGCTCATCGACTCGCTGTTGGCCGACTGCCCGTAAGCTGTTTCGTTGTTGCTGCCACTCCAAGCGATTTTGTCGCCAGCCTTATCCTCCACAACGCCTATCTTCTTGTGGAATATGGCGTTCTTTACCGGCTCTCCATTGGTATCACATATGACGGCAACCTGAATGTCCATGTGATTTTTTGCGATCATCCAAGACAGCAGCTCAAGGCCGTTTTTCGTGTCATCATCCGGTGGATCCAAGGAAATCTTGCAGAGGTTGCTTGCTACCTGCTTCTTCAAGTCCTCGCCACGCCGTATGGCCTCCACCTCCGTTTCTTCCAGCGTGCAGCCCACGAGCAGCCTCATTCTGCCGCCGTTGCGTATCAGACCCTCTATGCCACGCATATTACCCACAAGCGAGCCAGCACTGAAGTAGCCTGTACCGCGGTCATACCGTATGGCCTCGGTCAGAGCAGGTATGTAAAACTGCTCTGACAAGCTCCCGTCGCTGGTCTTGTAGGTTGGAGCCCATTTCCTGTCTCTAAGCATGGCTACTCATACAACTTGAGCTGTGCCGGGTCGTCAATTCGGTCGCTGAATTTTAGGCGGTACACGTTGAACAGTGCATCAAAGTCGTTGCTGGCGGACGCCATGTCTCCCTTCAGATCTATCTTGGTGTGATTGGCGGACGGCGGCAGCACCTCCAGCACTGCCTCCAGCGCCGCTATGAACGAGTCGTCGTTGTCAAGATGTTCGGATTCTATGTATTTGATGGCGGCCTCAGCCCCATCCTTCCTGCCCAGATGCGCGGCGTACTGCAAATAGTCTATAATTGCCTTTGATCTACCATCTGGCTTGGGTTCTCTTGCAAACTGTGTTGATATGGATTAATAATTAAGCGCAATCAGTGACCGCTAATCTGGTCGGATTACCAGTATGTCCCTGCCCCGGAATACGAATGTCAGGCGGTCAGGGTTGCCCAGCCTGTCAAGAACCGGCTTTGGAATGTAGCTGTAGTTGGTGTGGCGTGCGGGGTTGCGTATCACAGACACGGTAAACTCCTTGGCATCCTTGGACCACAGCGTCATGACCTTGGGTCGCCGCGTCCCTATATAAGGTGCGGTATTGTCGATCCCTTGGTTTATATGACAACACCAATTGGTTTTGTTCATGGGATCCAAATCAACCGCCCGCCGGAAGCACCAGCAGACCGTAAGGCGCAGAGGCCAAGAGATAGCGGACGCTCCAGACATGGTCAAGAGGGAGAGAAACCGGCTGTGGTGGGTGGCCTCGCTTACCAGTCTGGGGCTGTGGTACGGGGTGGTGCTGGGGGCGAGGGGGTTTGTGTGCGCATGCGGCGACCAGCAGGGGCGCCACGGTATATGCAAACACGTGGTGGCCGTGGACATAAGGCTCGGCCGCATGTGGGACGCGGCCAAGAACGTGCGTGCACGAAAGACCCAGATCGCGGTCCCGGAGACGCGCTGCCACAACAGGGAGTGCAGATCCGACAGGTTTGTGAAATACGGGACGTACGGCCCAAGGAAAAGGCAGCGCTACATGTGCAGGGACTGCGGCCGCACCTTCTCGGGCATGCCCGGGTTCAAGGGACGGCATTTTGAGCCTGCGGTGATAACCCGGGCCCTGCACGAGGCCGCCTCCGGCCTGTCGGCCTACAGGACCTCAAGGATACTGAGGGCATCCGGGATAGGCGTGGATCCCGCCACCATCCACCGGTGGACCGTGGCATACTCGCGTATGGTGGACGGGTTTGCCAAGAGCATGCGCCCCAGAGTGGGCCACCGATGGCACTGCGACGAGATCTTTTTCAAGATACTGGGGTTCCCAAGGCTGCTGTTCGCCGTGATGGACGGTTCCACCAGGTTCATCCTCTCTTGGGACGTGTCAGACACCAAGGACGGATACAAGCCGATGCGGCTGTTTGAGGCGGCCCGGGCGGCGGGCGGCGCCGATCCATGGATATTTGTAACCGACGGGCTGGCCGCGTTCAGGAAGGCAGCCATCAAGGCATTCCGGAGAAGGAAGGGGTTCAGGCTTGTCCACGTCATGGACATACACCTGCGGGGCATGTTCAACACAAACAACCTGTACGAGCGGCTGAACGGCGAGTTTGAGGACCGCATCAAGACGGTCCGGGGCTTCAGCCGGCCGCCCAACGATGCGCCCGACGCGCGTCTCGGGGGCGGCTGCCCGGGCTTGGTGCGCCTGATGATTATATACCATAATTTCTTCCGGGAGCACCAGGGGCTGAACGGCATCACGCCGGCCGAGGCGGCCGGCATCACAATCCACGGAGAGGACAAGTGGACAACCATGATAGTCAACGCGGCGCTGCAGGCCTCCTAGGTCCATATCCTGTACCGCGCGCATCGCTGCTCCATTGGCCACACAGTCCGTCCTATACGGCCTGACGGCGCCGGGATTCTATCCCAACTGGGATGGGCACGCCGTACAGTTCACGGATGTTCCAACGGCGGCACCTGGACATGGCATGGGTGGTGTAGTTTACGTAAAAGTCATGAAAAACCCATCAACACAGTTTGCAAGAGAACCCTGGCTTGCGCGCCCCGTTTGTGTAGCGCCTCTGGCTGTCCCACAGCACCAAGTTTGAGCCCTCCTTTTTGGCAAACCGGCCAGCCACATCCGCATCGAGATCAACGTCCACCGCCTTGGCCAAGTGCAGCGCCTCATCATACGGGAACTTGGGCGACTGGAAGGCATCCCAGGCAAGCACGAAGAAGGCGGTCGCAGGATCAAGATCCTTGTTCGGTGTGGAGCATATCAGTTTGTCCAGCCGCCACTGCTTTACCTCGCGGCGGGCCGCCTCCAGCGCGTCTTCGGGAGTCACATGGTATGGATCCAGTATATCGGCGCGGGGCGTCCTTCTCTTCATGGGCCAGTTGCGTGAGAACGCCTCAAGGGCGGGGCCGAACGCGGACAGGTATATGTCAACACCACGCATTCCGGCACTCTCAAACTCGCCTATGCGTTTGCGTACGGACCCCCTGACCACCGGTTCTATGTCCTCCCAGTATGTAACGATGTCTTTTTGCTGACGTGGCCGGCACGCCAGTAGTATGGTGCTCTTGGCGGCGGCCTTGTCCCTTATGTGCAGACTGCCCCTTGCCTCAGAGTTTATGGGCCAGGATGTTGTTATGTAGAAGCCAGCATTGATGATACTTTTTGCGAGCGCGTCCCATGCGCCGGTGGACTTGTGCATAAACATTATAGTCATTATGCCAGACGGTTTCAGGACACGCCTGCATTCCTCGAATATCAGCGCCATCCTCTCCTCGTAGTCCTGGCCAGCCATGGCTCTGGCTCCCTTTTGTCCAGTGAACTTTGCGGGGTTGGCCACGGCCTCGTTCTCTTTGTCGGTCAGGCTGCGCCCGAACAGTTCGGGAAAGACCAACCCGGCCGTCCTCTTGAGCCAGACGTAGAAAAAGTCGGACAGCTCGGCGTACATCACGTTATCGTAGTAGGGAGGATCAATCACCACAGCATCCACAGTACCATCCACTATGTGATCCAATCTATCTCCAGACTTGCACGTGATCACCGGTTCGTGTTTTTCAACAACAGCGTCCCGGTCTAGTTTTATGCTTTGTGTAGAGTCAACCAATGCAATAAGTCCGCACAGACTGTCTACTGTTTTATCGAAAGCCCACTCGTACCCTTTTCCAGCTACAAACGGCACCATTTCAGCATAAGACCACTTGAACGCATAATTGTGCCGTTCAAAATTATTTCTGACACCACGATCTGATGAGCTATCCCACCTTGACAATCGATTGTTATAATTAATCAGTGTGTCAAGAACAATAGCGAGGCATCCATATGCTGCTCTACGTATCTCGATTATACTGCCGTTCTTTTCGTCTTCCTCAAGAAGTTTTTTGAACACCTCTACGTTTGTCCCATGACACAACAACTGGCGCGGTGAGAACAAATCTCGCCAATAATTCATTGAAAACTGTACAAGTTCTTTTGTCTTGGAGCCGTGTTGTACACTTTCATTTGGAATTATATCATACACATCCCATTCCTGTAGTTTCTCTTCAAGTTTTGTCCGTACGAATTCAGCATTGTTATCTTTTGGGCTAGGCGCACGATATTCCTTTGTCCACTTTCCACGAATCTTGCCTGTCGTTGTTCGTGTTGTGATGTGTTTCTTGTACGCGACAGCATACAACTGCTCGCCCATGTTGCCTGATTTGGCAGCTGCCTTGATTTCGTCGCCACTGATTACGCGCCCGCAATCCGGATAGGGGCAGAGGCCGTCGCCATTGGACATGGTACCTTCTGACTGCTCCCGGACGGACCCCACTATCTGGAACGAGCAGATGCGCCTCTTGGATCCCGGCCCACGGGACTTGTGTGGTTTCAGTTTGATGCCGGTGCCGTCTGGAGCAATCCTCCAGTGCGGTGATAGCGGGACCAAGCCAGAGCAGTACGGACATGTGATGGTTCGCGCCCACAGGTATCCGTTGACGGTGGTGTCTTTGGGGACGGGTGGGAATATACCCTCGTATTTTGACGTCGCACTGGCGATGAACCTGTTGCTGATATCCTGAAACTCCCGAATTAGTTCGACACCGAACCTACTTGGCCAGTCGATGGTGGAGTGCAGCAGCAGCGCCGCGACCGGGTTTAGCTCGTTGGCCATAGTGGCGCACCCCAGCCTACGTGATTCCAGCGGGATGCTGCCGCCTCCTGCGGTCGGATCCACCACCAGCACTGTCTCAAGGTCTAGGCCGACTTCCTTGTTCATCCAGGCGCGGTCATCATCGCTCGGTACATACGTGAACGCCCTCTTGTACCCGTACGGGTTTGGGCCGAGCTTCTTCTTTTCCTTGTTGGCGCGGTCAATCCTCTGGCGCATTCTGACCGGATCTCCGTGTATACCTAGAGCGTGGATAAATTTTCCACGATCTGCACCCGCCGGCAGGATGGATGCCAGTACGGCCGCCCGGCTTATCACCAGTGGCCGCCTTGCCCACCAAGTGTGAAGATAGTAGATTGGTGGTAGGGCGCTGCTTGCTCCACGTTCACGATCACTCTCGATGCCAAGTTCTGCAATTGGCAACCATTCCTCTATGAGCCTGCGGTCCGGCGCCGTCATTCTGGCACGCCCACTATGTCGGAGATGGTTACATCGTTCTCCACCAACCGCAGGCGTTCGGCCAGCGTTTCAAGCCAATCTATGTCGGTGCCATCCTTGAAGTCCATGTCCAGTACCACGGTTATGTTTGGCACGCTGGCCTTCAGCAGCTGTGGTTTGAGGAATTCTTGCACAGGTCCCGAGTTCTTTAGTGTGCCTGCAAACTCAAAGCGGAAAACACTGTCTGCATCAGCCGAATAGTCGCCTTCAATCACCACCCGAGCTTCAAATCCCCTGATTCTGCCAACCATGCTTAATAGTGGGAAAACGTCGTTTTTGGACTCTATTCGCATTTTGGATATGCGGCCTATGTCGTGCTTGCGCAGGTCGTCCAGCACGCTCCTGACTGCCGAACTGGGCTTGCCGGCGGCTCGGACCGAAGACGGGTCGAATTCAGGCGGGGCGCCGCGTGGACCTTTCTCAGAACCGCCCGGATCTCCGCCCTCCGCGCCTTCGTCCGGCTCAACTATCTCTTCATCGCGCGGCCTGCGCGGCCAGATGCCGAGCTTGCGTGCCCGCTTCGCGGTATATACCACCGAATCACCATCTATGGCTATCTCGCAGCGGGGATCGCCCTTGCCGCAGACCAAGTCGCCACTCTCATAGACAAACAAACCACTCTCAATCCCCGAGCGTATGCCGGCGCCGAATACTTCATCCCCAACCAGCATGGGCAGGGCGGTGTCCATGTAGAACTCGCTGCGAAAGTCCTGCGTGGTTATCTTGCAATCCTTCTTGAATCTGGCAATCCTGTCCACGAGCGAGTCGGGATTGTCCGGCATGTCCCCGCTGGTGCGTATCTTTTGCTTGTTGCGCAGCTCACCGACCAGGGAGCGCTGGCCGCCACCCCTGACCCAGTCCATCGTGGTGTATTTAAGGCGGTTACCCGCGGCGGGGTAGTAGGCGAACTTGTGGCATTTCAGTATGGCGTCGTCTAGGTTCGTGTTGGACGATGCCTGTTTCTCCCGGATGATTGTCTGTTGGTATTCTGCAAAGTCGGCAATGCTGTCCGGGGCCGCGAGCTTCGACATCGCCAGATGGCGGCGGGCCGCCTCGTACATGGCGGTAACCCCGCCCTCGAACGCGACCAAGAACACTAGGTTGTTCCGGTACATCCTGATTCCCTTCCCGATGCCCTTGTGTCGGAAGATGTCGTCCACCATCTCGGGCGGGGTTTCCGGGTTGGATGCGGTCACCCTGTCATACTTGGGTATTATCAGCTGCGGCGTTCCCGCCTCGTCATTCACGTCCTCGTGCCCGTCGGGGAACAGGAGCAGGTCAAACTCACCCCTCTGGAACGTGCTCCTCATTCTCCGGTATATCTCGTCCTCCAGGTCTTGGACGTCGAAGCCCTGTTCTGCGCGCTGTATGGCTTGGCTCAGGTTGGGGGCCGCCTGGAACTGTGTCGGTTTTTCGGGGTTGTCATCAAGGTACATCGACTCCTCCTTGAACCGATCCAGCGCCTTGTCGACGTAGCCCACCTCCATGCCCGGCCACAATATGGAATATCTGAGGTGCCGGATGTCTACACCCTTCAGCTGCTGGTTGAAGGCCAGCGTGTTCATGAATACGACGCGCGTTATGTATGTGGTGAACGGCGGCATGTTCGGGTAGTGCTTCCTGTCCAACCGCTGCGCCATCGACGTCTTGTTCACGTCGTCGCACGCGATATCCGTGTCTATGGCAGAGGCGAACATATCCTGCTTGAGTTTGGCCGTGATCTCCAGGCGCATTTTCTCGTTTCCTATGTCGAAATGGTGAAGGTGGATGGCGGTTGGTTTGAGCTTGTCCCTGAGCTTCCAGAGGTCGTGTACCACGTAGCCCAATATGCGTAGCATGCCGCGGACTCGCTGGAAGTTTTCCAGCGTGGATGTCTTGGAGATCAGCGTGTTCAGTATGTCCGGGTGTAGTGGATAGCCCACCCTGAAATCATCCACGGTCTTTTGGAGATCCGCCACGTCGGGCAGCTTGTCGTGGTTGGCCTTCCAGGCCCTGCGGTACGCATCCACGACGACATCCACCTGCGCCTCGTCGCGCCGCTCAAAGAGCCGCCTGCGCAGTATCTGTATGGTCTCGCCCTCCTCGGTGGGGTTGAGCGGTGTGGGTTTGCGCGCGGAGACGCTTTCCAACTCGCCCATCAGTTCGAGGTTCTCTTCCCTGTACGCGTCGCCGGCATCGCTGCCGGCCGCCAAAGTATACACTAGCGCGGCGTTAGGGGAGCCTTCCACCGCCTTTATCAGGGCGGTCAGGAACGCCACGAGCTGCTTACCGGCGCCCCTGTGCATTGCGGCCTTCCGCAGATAGGCCGCCAACTCGTCCAGCAAAATCAGGGCCGGCCCGTCCCCGATCAGTTCCTTCAGAGTGTTAGCTCCGGGTGAACTGCTCTGGATATCATCGTCCACCCTGCGGTAGCCGTCCCTGCCGGCCAGCCCGTAGGCTATCTCGCCCCACGGCGTGCGGGCCCTGATACCGTCCCCGATGCGGTGTCCGCTTGAAGGGTCGGCGTTCTGGCCGTCAAAGATTGCTATGCGTACGCGTTCCCTGGGCAGCAGGGACGGATCCACGAACTCCGACATGGTGTCGGGTGTTGGTGATTTTGCCGCGTGAAGGAGGGCTATGAGGGCGTGCGTCTTTCCGCCGCCAAACGACGTGTTGAGCCAGAAGATGGCCGACGAGCTTTCGCCCCTGAGCCTCACCAGTACATGGTGCAGAAGATCCTTGATCCCCTTGGTGGGATACGTTCTCGCAAAAAACCTAGCCGGGTCGGAGTACTCGGATGGCCCTTCCCCGCCGACAGCCCTAGACAGCTCGGCCGCCAGCTCAGATTCTACTATTCCGTCCCGTATGTCGTTGCGCGGGGTGCATATGTCAAAGACGGATGGAAGGCCGTTCGCGCCATGCCCGTTGGCGTGCCCCCCCCCCCGTTTAGCCACTATGATGACCTCCGGAGCGACCGACCTGTCTTGGATGGGTAGTCAGGTGCGGTGCTGATCAACGAGCCCGGCGTACTGACTACCCACATACAGATCCCCGCCGTGCGGCCCCGTAAATGTGTTGGGCAGCCGACGCGGTCCTCGACGAGGAAACCACGTATGAAAAAAGCGCCAACCTACCCTACCTAGCCGGCGCGACCTCGATCATCTGGAGCCAACCTTGACGGCCAGCTGCTATTCTAGTATGTAGCCGAACCTCAAGTTTATCTGGCGGGCTACCACCATGGGGACTGATACGGGGGACTTGGTGGGTTGGTGGCCACTAGATGGCGCGTTCGGGCGTGTCGACCTCTATTTCCACTCCACTGATCTATACCTACATTTCCACTCCGCTGCACGCTTTTTTGATACCTGTGTTTCCACTCCATGGACAGTTTTTGGTGCCGGGGCTATAGACCATTTTTTTTGACAGCTCATCTTAAATCTGTAGCCCGGTAAGTAGTTCACCCCTGAGCACACGGGGAGAAGTAGGAGAAAGAAGGCTGGGGGAAGCCGATGATTGACATGCCGTCGGGGTTTGACTGGTATGACGGCTCCAAGAAGGGCGGGCGGAGGCCGGACCCGCCGCGCAGGCAGCGGCGCTCCCAGCGGTGGCGCCATATTGGGGGGCCGGCGGGTGCGGGTAATGAGAAAACTAGACCAGTCCAAAGTCGAGTACATAGTTGCCGAGAAGAGAAAGGGCACCAAGAATGGCATCATAGCAGAATCCATGGACATAACCGTGCGGTATGTCCAGATACTGTGGGCCAGGTTCAAGGACACACCAAAGGATAAGATCGTGTTCCCCGCCACCATGGGCAGGCCCCGCAGGGGCCCTCCCACCAGGCACGAGCGGTCGGCGGTGCTCTCCGCCCGCCGCGCGCTCAGATCCGGGGCAAACCGAATATGGGGCCATCTCAGAAGGGCCGGCATGGCCGTTCCCAAGGGCGTCATACACACCATACTGCGGGAGTCCGGCGACGCGGTGAAACACAAAAGAAAGCAGAGGCGCCGCAAATGGGTACGGTACGAGCGCAAGTACTCCAACTCGATGTGGCACACCGACTACAAGTAGCTGGATGACGGGCGCTGGCTGATATCGTACGAGGACGACGCCTCACGTTTCATAACCGGATGGGGCGCATTCGGCGAGGCGACCGCCGGGCACGCCATAGAGGTGCTGGACCGGGCCATATCCGAATATGGCAAGCCGAGATCGATACTGACCGACCGCGGATCCCAGTTCTACGCCACAGAGTCCGAAAAGAAGAGCAAGGGGGTGTCCGAGTTCGAAAAACACCTGGAGAACTTGGGCATACGGCACATACTGGCCAGGGTGGGCCACCCCCAGACCAACGGCAAGCTGGAGCGCATACACGGCGAGATACAGCGCAAGCTGCCCCTCTTCTTTGACGTGGCCGGGCCGCCGGGCAGCGCCTGCCCGATCAACCCTTCCACAATAGAGTCGGATCCTCTCACCAGGTTCATGAAGTGGTACAACCATGACCGGCCGCACATGTCCCTGGACACGGACATTGAGGAGACGCCCGCAATGGCGTTTGAGCGCAAGATACCTCCGGCGGGATCTGACGTAACCGACGAATAGGGAGTACGGACCGGCGGAAAATCTGCCGGCAGTGGGGGGGATCCTGCGCACTACGGTCCAAGTCGGACTATTTTTCTGGCCTAGGACGCCGCCGATGCCCGTCTTGGACCCATACGGCATGCAGCGCCGGCCCTCCTGCCACATTTTCTATGAGACTTTTCGGTAACATCATATTGCAATCACCAGCAGACATGGCCTATGGCACTTGGGGTGAACGACTTTCTGGATTCCACAACAGCTCATCTTAAACGTAACCGTTTTGCTTTTTGAAGTAGCCCGATCGATCTTGACGGATGGGAAGCCGTGCGCGAACCATCCTGCGACGTTGGTTTTTCGGAACGGGATGTGGCCGACACGCTATCCGTCGCCGGATGCCGATCTCATTAGGTGCTCGTAGAGGCTTTTTCCGTTTATCCAGTCGGTGGCCATTACGGTGAACAATACGGAGTTGGCGTCCATCCCCCTCTGGGTCCGGTTCCCGCCCCCGTCGCTCCGCACCGCCACGAACCTCCGGTTGACTCGTTCCACGCCGTTGTTGTCGGGGGCCACCTCCCTGATATCCTTCTGGTACAGGTGAGTGGTCATGAACCAGCCCTCCCGGCGGTGCCTCTTCTGGCGCCGGGCGATGGTGCCTTCCTTGTCGTCGCGGTATTCGCCGTGCATCAGCTCGCTGCGCTCCTTTTCCAGACACCTGGCCGCGACCATCCTGGTGCGGGAGTCTTTTATCTTGTCGTATACGTGGTGCTTGTAGTCGAGGCGGCGCAGGGACGTCAGGAATTTCAGGGGATCCCCCTTCAGGCTGCGGTGGACAATATCCTTCTTGGACAGGCGGCGCTGGTGCTGCATGCACATCTGGTGGTCGCCGCCCGTATGCAGCCATATTGGGTTGGAGTCCTGCCCCACCGTCCCCTTGTAGTTCGGCAGCATTTCTTTGACCGCCTTTATGTTGGCCGACCACACCACCACCGCCAGACAGAGGCGGCCCCCGCGGACCACCATGATCTTGCCGCTGTTGGATTTGGGCAGCTTCCACCACATCTCATCGCACTGCAGGTACGGCTCGCGCAGTATGTCCCTCCGCGTGGAATGGTACTCGGGCTCCAGCCTGCGGGCGGCGGATATCTTGTTCCGGTACGACCACGAGCGCGAGCCGCCGCACGACAGTGTGTCCCCGCAAAACCCGGCGGTCTTTCCGTGGGAGAGGCCGTTCATGTTCAGGATCGTGGCCGCCGCCGAACAGCCGGCCGAGACGCGCGCGTGTTTGGCCGCGCCGGCCACCCCGGCCGTGTACTGTTTCTTGCACGTGCGGCACCAGCGGCGGCACACGGTGTGCTCGACGTTCTCCGTTATGACACGGGCCTCCCTGACCACCCGGGTATATGTCTCGGTGATACCTGAGAGCGGGTGGCCCTCCGGGCATTCCACCATGTCGGCCACCTCCCTCCGGTCTATGTTCTGGGGGCGGCGGTTTATGGTGGGTTTGGTTCCGCGCGGCCTGCCCACCACACCGGTGCTGGTCCGGTCAGAGGCGGGGACCGTCCTGATATGGTTCTTCCTGGCGTTGAGGGCCTTGTTGGCCCGTACCAGCCGCCGGTTGTCGTCGGCCAGGGCGGCCTCGGCCGCCTGCAGCAGCAGTATGGTTTGCTCGCCGGCGGCGTTCCTGCAGGCCAGCTCCGAGGCGATGCGGGTCAGCCGTCCGGCCACTCCCAGCAACCCGCCGGCCACCCCGCTCCACCATGTGCAGCAGGCGCAGTCCATGCAGGGCCCGCAGGCGGGCATATGCCACCCCGCCCGTCCGGATCCGCCCGCCAAAGATCCGCCTGTACGGTTAAATTCACCTTCTGCCAACCCTCTCCGGTGTGCCTGTCCCACCATTGCTAACCCGGTGGGACTTGCACTGCCAACCTTATAACACACTGTATCGATCAGTCTTGAGCTGCGTACCAAAAAAATTCTGATCCGGCGCCAAACCCGCTGTGCGGAGGCGGTATGCGGTTACCAAGGCAGCTTCAAAAACCGAAACAGTCACTCTTAAACAAAGAATATAAAAGAAAGCACATTGAACCAAGGTTCGTATGCAACACAGCGCTATCATTACCAGGTTACGATTGCCACTATCTTGTAGTATTAATACACACGCCTTATATAATAAAGATTTTTTTAAAATACTATACCGGATTAGCATAATAAAATGCTACAACATACACAAGGAGAACTGAACATGAGATCTATGCCAGAGCATGCGTGTTCGCTTCCTCCACTCCAAGCCATGCTATACGCCTCAATACAAAGAAGAATATGCACAGACCGTTATGCTACAGTTAGATCCCTCGTAAAATTCTTTCATTTTCCACCCAAAGCAGGATCTAGGCATAATCCCCAAAATACTTGCTTGCACCATGCACATTTGTGCTCTGGACAACAAAACAGGCCAATGGTTGCTGCCAGCGTGTTTATGTTTAATACAAAAAAACAGGTAAATTGTTATGGGTCGATGCTTAAGCCATACAGTAGGAGAGGTGCGGGCATCTAGCCATGGCTGCGGATATCTATGACGATGGCAGAGGTATAGAAGACAACGAACCGTTGGTTGACTGTGATCTAAAAAATGCTAAAATCCATTCTACAGCTGAAGATTTTGTTGTAAGTGTCTGGAACCAAAGTATTGATGGGGGGAGAGTCATAATACCCGACTTTCAACGTCGTTATGTGTGGAATAAAAGACAGGCATCAAGCTGGATTGAGACGCTACTTCTTGATCTTCCCACCCCACAAATTTTTCTTTACAAAGAACCAAACTTACCCATTGTTGTACTAGATGGGCAACAACGTCTGCTATCGCTGTATTTTTTTGAAAAAGGAAAATTTCCTAAAAAAAAATTTAGTGAATTAAATAAAACACATCCAAATGAATTACCGTTTGATAATGATAATTATTTTGTAGATTTTAAATTGGAATTTCCATCTATTAAAAACTATACCTCTAATCAATATGCGGGTAAAGCATACGACGACGTTTCAAGTGATTTAAATTGGAAACCAATCCGAACCATTTTGGTGAAACCGCAGAAACCTGACGTTAACGTAAAATATGAAATTTTCAGACGGCTAAACGCTGGAGTGCCATTAAAAGGTCATGAGATCAGACGCTGCATATTTCCATCGCCATTTTATGCTATGCTCAAAGAAATTAACGAAAATGAAAAATGGCGCAAAATGTTTAGTGCTAATGGTAGGCCCGATCCACACATGAAAGATGAAGAATTACTACTGCGTGGATTTGCAATGTTAGAGGACAACGATAAGTACGCAGGAACGGTATCCAAGTTTCTGAACGATTATTCCAAAAAAGCACAGAGTTATAATGATAAGAAAATTAAACAATTAAAACAACTATTTATTTCATTTCTTGAAAATAACTTAGAACTGTCAGATCTAATGCGCAAAACAACCACATCGGACAAGCCATCTAGTTCTATTAGCCCCTTGATTTTTGAATCAGTGTTTGTGGTCGCGTGCGAGGGGATTAGTTACCTTAAAAATACTAACGCTTGGACTATTGGGTCGGAGTCGTTAAAATCACTAAAAACTGACTTGAAATTTAGCAACAGTATGAAAGAAGATACTGCTAGTACCAAAAATGTTACAACAAGACTAGATAGAGCTAGAAGCATACTGGTGGATAGCAACAATGACGGACATTAGTGACAAAACTATTTGTAAACTTCTTACTTTTTATAAAAAACTGAACGCGGAATCAACGAATGAAGTGATGGTAGGACAAGATAGTATAACCGAGCCACAACCTAGAGAAATATTATTTGCAGCAATAATAGTTCACATAGGAAGTTACCTTGAATCCAAAATAAGTCAACAACTAGTAAACAATTGTCAAGAGAACCAAGAGATTCCAGAACACTGGCGAACTGTGTTGTATGCCGAGTCTGCCATAAATACTCGTAAGTTTTTTACTCTTTCCAATTGGAACTTATCTAAAATAGAGAAAACAGATCTACTTACACCTAATGTTGTACTACATGATGCAGGATTTCTTAAGAACTTTGGATTGTTTTTTGATTGTTTTATGCTGCACAAATCTAAATTAAAACCTGAATTAGATATAATATCCTCCATAAATTGGTTTGTTATATTTATTAGGCTACGAAATGAATTTATTCATAACAATATGAACGAGTACAATATTGATGAAAAAAGTAGAGCATACGTTACAAACATAACTGTAATAGACATCGAACAAAAATTTACAAATGTTCAACGTTTTGTAAATGATTTTTCATATTACCTAAATGACTATAGCCGTACAATGATGAAAATAAGAGAAGAGTTGAAACAGCAGAATAATATTACGTGGGAAAAACTCAACAACCATCTTCAAAAAAAAATGAACCTAGATAAAAACTTAAAAAAAGAATGTTGTGAGCAACTGGTACGCTGGAACTTGCACTGTAAATTATAAAACGCTCATATTCCGAATCGGAGAGGCAGTCTCAGTCCTTAACTATACTCTGGAAGATATGTCCGAGATCCTAACCTTAAGCGAAACGCTCATTGATCACGCCGCCCCATGCCATCCATGAACAAGGAAAAACCCACCGTAGATGATCTCACCAAAGCATACAGGACCGAAAAGGACGCCGATGTCGTCAAACGGATAATGCTGGCCATACTGGTGGAGCGTGACGGGATGACCTGGACCGGGGCCGCAGAACACCTCTGCATGGCGAGATCCTGGGACGTCAAGTGGTACGGGCGGTACCTAAAGTACGGCCTGCCCGGGCTGCGGACAAGGCCGCGGTCCGGCAGGCCTCCGTTTGTTTCCAAGAGGATCATGAAGATGATATGGAGGACCATAAAGAAGACCACCTGCTGGACGGCCGAGGAAGTGCGCGACCTGATCAAGGAGACGGCGGGGATAGAGTACCGGCTCCCGCATGTGCGGGCCCTGCTGCGCGGCCGCGGCTACACCATGAAGGTCCCCGTGGGCAGGCACGTCAAGCGGGCCAGCAGGCAGAAGATAGCCGGATTCCATAGGAGGATGAGGCGGCTCATCCCCGGGAAGAGGGCTGACGGCTACATCAGGTGCGTCCAGGACGAGACCGTCGTGATAGCGGATGCCCGCCTGCGCAAGCGGGTCTACACACCCAAGGGAAAGCGCGCCGTCTACACCCGCACGGGATCCCACGCCAGGACCGTCGTCTTCGGGCTTATCACCGACGACGGGCGCAGCTTCTTCAGGCAGTACGACAGGTTCACCAAGGACGAGTTCGCCGACTTTCTGAAGGAGGCCTACCATCAGTTCGGCAAGCCGATCATGATGAGCCTGGACAGGGCGCCCCAGCGCAAGGCCAGGATCATCCGGGAGACACTCAAGGAACTGGACGGCGCCGTAGAGATGGAGTTCTTTCTGCCGGGCTGTCCGGATCTCAATGCGATCGAGGAGGTCTGGCGCCAGATGAAGCACGCCGTCCTGGACGTCCGGTACGTGACCGTCGCCGGCATGCACGAGGGCATCGACAGGTGGCTCGACTCGTCGGTTCCCGTACTGGACATCGAAAAGTACATCCACCGTGTGGTCTAGGGACGGACTTCTGCCGGCGCGCATCCCGGGGGATGCTGCGCGCGTTTTTTTCGAATTCCCCAAAATACGGCCCCGGGGTGCTCCGGTTGGGGACTCCATACAACCAACACCCGGCAATCCGGAAAACGGTGTGGGATTCTGCCGCCGCACGCGGCTTTGTAGCCATGATTGGGTCGATTTAATCACGAACTTATCTTCCGCGGTATACGTGGTGGTACAGAAAGAGATCTATATCATGGCATCTCCCGCATTCCCATACTGCGGCTATACCGGAGTGACTAAGTTCGTGATCGAGATATGATTGAAACTAATCATTAATGCTCCAAAACTACCGTACATCTGCCTAACTGAGCCGGGCGGCACGAAATATGAGGGAAATCAGGCTCCGGCGCGGCGTTGCCGCACCGTGCGGGCCTGATGCGGGGGTGGTTTTGCCGTGGTACCGCACGGGGGCGCCCCAGATCTCCCATTCCACTGGAATGTCGTGCGCAGCCTCCCCGGTACGGGCGCACTTGGGCGGCGCCCCACCACCTCAGAGGGAACGCGTCAAATACTTGAGGATGTCCAAGCCGAACGTCTTGCCCGCGAAGTACTCGTCTATGGTCTGGCGCAGCCTGCCCAGGGTAACATAGGACACCTTCAGCAGGTCTCTCTTGGACTGCCTCCAGCACCCCTCGACGGCGCTCAGCTCCGGCGAGGCCGCCGGAAGGAACGCCAGGCGTATGCCGGTCATTCCCCTGAGCGTCTCGCCCACTATGTTGGCCCGGTGCTGCGGCGCGCGGTCCACTATCACGAGGGCCCGCTCGAACTCCTTCTTCACCTCCTTGATGTACTCCGCGAAGGTGTCGCCGTTGAACCTGTCGTACTGCAGGAAGAGCTGCTCGCCGTCCAGGCCCAGCACCCCGTACACTGTGGTTTTGTCGTGCGTTCCGGAGACGTGGCAGACGGCCCGTACTCCGTGGGGCGTGTACACCCGCCCCGGGCGGGCGTCGGCTACGAATATTGCCTCGTCCTGCACCAGCACTGGTATGCCCTTCCTCTGGCATCGCTTGATCCTGCGCCGTATGTTCCTCTGGAATTTCTTTATGTCCACGATCGGGGCCCGACTGACGTGCCGCTTGACAGCGACCTTCAGCGAGTACCCCCGCTTCCTGAGAAGTATGCCGCCGTATCCGGGGCAGTACCGCACCCCCGTCTTCTCCTCTATATGATCAAGTAGGCCGTCCGACGTCCAGGTGGGAGACTGGGTGACCGCCCCGTCTATCTCGTCCCTGGCCACCTTGGGCGGCCTGCCGCTTCTGGGGCGGTCCTCCAGTCCGTCAAAACCCTCCGCCTTGTAGCGGGCCCACCACTTGGAGCCCCAGGGCTGGCTCATGTCCAGCTTCTTGGCCGCCTGGGTTATGTTCCCGGTCTCCTGCACCTCGCCGACCAGCCTCAGGCGGTCCCGCACGTTGGCGTTCTTGGTCTTCCGTATGCGTTTCTTGATTGCAGTGTTCATATCGGGTAGTGTACGCATCCACGATCAAAATACCTTTCGGCTCCCGTGTTGGCTCACCCCTCCCCCGCATGGATGGACCGGCCTTTGGGGCCGTTAAACCATTACGAACTTCTTCATTCCGGTATACGCCGCAATATGGCAAGAGTCAAGATGCAAAAAGCATCGTCTGGACGCGGTCCACTTCTGGCTCTGTTTGTACTGTTTGCCGACAGCGCAGCGACAGCAGAACTGGTCCGGATGGTACGATGGCATGGCGAGGTATTTTGTCCCTACTACGGACTGAATAACGTCACCAAATACTGCCTCTACCAGAAACACCTGCAGCGATACACCTACAAGAATTGCTGCAAGACCTTTAATGATAAGACCGGATCCCTCCTCCATTACAAACACGTCAGCATCGGCAGCTTGATGGCGGTGCTGTAGCTCTTTCTGTGCGGTCCGCTCAATGACATCTCGATAAGATTTATCTCTTAGGCGACGGGGCAAGCCTACATGACCACCTACTATATGATGTACTACATCATGAAACGGATACGCGGCCGCCGGAAAAGCCACTGAAGGGAACATGCGAGACCGACGAGGCATACGTCAAGGCCGGCTCCAAGGAGGTGGTGCTAGAACCAATGGTGAGGTTATTCACTGTTTTGCATTTGTCCACAATATAAAATGCCGACGATAGCCATTCCGATCGTGTTATGATACTTGGCCAGTCAGACATAACACGCCCAACGTGTTTTTCCAGTCCAGCACACCGTATGTGCCCATCATTATCAGAATATTTTGCATACCGTGCCGACCACACATTCGCCGTCGGGTTCCGGTGCGCCGGTCGGATCCCCGATATAGGGGTTGGTTTTTAATGTGGTATATAGGCCCAGCCCGTGTGAGGGTGGGCGTCGTCGTCTTTCCGGGCAGCAACTGCGACCGCGACGTGCACCATGTCCTGATGGACACCGGCCACGAACCCGCATACATATGGCACGAGCATGCCATACCAGACAACATCGAGGCCCTGATACTTCCGGGGGGGTTCTCGTACGGCGACCGGCTGCGGGCAGGGGCCATCGCCTCGCACAGCCCCATAATGCGGCATGTACGATATATGGCTAGGGAGGGGATGCCCATACTAGGCATTTGCAACGGCTTCCAGATACTGGCCGAGGGAGGCCTGCTGCCCGGCGTGCTGCTCCACAACGACACGGCCAGGTTCACGTGCAGGTGGACCAGTATCAGGTATGATGGCGCCAAGACCCCCTTTACCGTACCTCTCAAGGATGGAGATACCGTACCCATACCGGTGGCCAACGGCGAGGGCCGGTACCACGCCGACCCCGACACCATACATAATATGGAGGAGAACGGCCAGATAGTCTTCCGGTACACCGAGAATGTGAACGGATCCGCCGGCGATATCGCGGGCGTCTGCAACATAGACGGCAACGTACTGGGACTGATGCCACACCCCGAGAGGGCCGCCGAGTACGACACCAACCCGTACGACCACCGGCCGGCCCGCTCCATATTCGAGAGCCTGGGGGATATATGATGCTCGACTCGGAGATGTCCCACCTGCGGCAATCGCTGGGCAGGGAGCCCACCGAGACCGAGACCGCCATCATATCGGCAGAGTGGTCGGAGCACTGCTCCTACAAGTCCTCCAGGGAGCACCTCCGTATGTTGCCGCGGGACGCCCCGCACGTCATATCAGACAAGGGCCTGGACTCCGGGGTAATAGACGTGGGCGGCGGCTACGTGGTGACTGCCCACATAGAGAGCCACAACCACCCATCCGCCGTGGAGCCATATGGCGGTGCCGCCACGGGAGTGGGCGGCATCATCCGGGACATCATGTCGGCGGGGACCAGACCCATATGCATACTGGACGGGCTGCGGTTCGGCGACATTGAGGCGGACCGCCACGCCGCCTGGCTCCTCCGGGGGGCCGTGCGCGGCATATCAGATTATGGCAACTGCCTAGGGATACCCACCATAGGAGGGGAGACCGGCTTTGACCCCAGCTACTCCAAATATACGCTGGTGGACGTGGCCGCCGTCGGCTTTGGCATAAGGGAGCGGCTCATCCACAATACGGCCGAGCCCGGCGACCACATAGTGTTGCTGGGCGGGCCCACCGGGTACGACGGGGTGGGCGGGGCCCAGTTCGCATCAGAGCGTATGGACGAGGAGGACCGCTCCGCCGTCCAGATACCCGACCCGTTCATGGAAAAGATGGTGATGGAGGCCATACTGGAGCTGCGCCCCCACCTCAAGGCCCTCAAGGACTTGGGCGGCGGCGGGCTGGCCTGCGCCACATCCGAGACCGCCGACGCCCTGGGGGTGGGCATCACAATTGACACAGATACAGTGCACACACGCGACAACAACATGACGCCACCCCAGATAATGGCCTCCGAGTCACAAGAAAGGATGCTGGCCATAGTAGATGATACGGGCCTGGCCCATATACGGGAGGTGTGCGGCCGCTTCCGGGTGCCCCACTCCATCATAGGCATGGTAAACGACACCGGCACGCTCACCGTGCGCCACCATAGTACCATAGTGGCGGAGCTGCCCGCCTCCCTGGCGGCCCACGCCCCGCCGCTGCGGTGGCCCTCCAAGCCCCCCGCACCCGGCGAGGACCACACCACCATACCAGACCAGAACGACTACACCCACACTCTGGAAAAAATGCTGGGCGGCGCCGACTGCGCCAGCCGCAACTGGATATACTCCCAGTACGACCACGAGGTGGGCATAAGGACCGTATCACGCCCGGGCCAGGATGCCTCGGTGCTGCGCCTGGACAACGGCAGGTACCTGGCAGTATCGATGTGCGGCAGCCCCCGGCACTGCCACCTGAACCCGTACCACGGTACTATGGGGTGCTTCGAGGAGGCGTGCAGGAACGTGAGGTGTGCGGGAGCGACACCCATCGCAATGCTGGACCACCTGCAGTTCGGCAGCCCCGAGGACCCCCAGATCTTCTGGTCCTTCCTGCAGAGTGTACGGGCCCTGGCCGACTACTCCAGACACACCGGCATACCCTGCATAGGCGGCAAGGTGAGCCTGTACAACGAGACAGATATGGGCCCGATAAAGCCCTCCCCCGTCATACTGGTGCTGGGGCTGGCCGACCATACCTTCCGCCGCCGCCCCATACGGGACGGCGACGCGCTATACATCATAGGTATGACCAAGAACGAGACCGGCGGCTCCTCATACCACCACCACACCGGTATGGGCGGCGGCACCTGCCCCCGGGTGGACATGGCATCCTCCACAGCCAATGGAGTGGCGGCCTCAAGCCTGGCGGGGCTGGGCACCATCCACGACTGCTCCCGGGGCGGGCTGGCGGTGGCCGCCTCCCGCATGTGCATCACATCAGATATGGGCTGCACCATAGATTTGGATACCATACCCGGGGATCTGCCCCACCCCGGCGTGGCGCTCTTCGCCGAGAGCCACTCCAGATATCTGATATCCGTCCCATCCGACCATACGAAGGAGGCCGCCCACACCCTGAAGGAGGCCGGCGTACCATACGCCAGGATCGGGACATACGGCGGAGCGAGCATACGCTTTGAGGCAGGGGCCACACCAATCTGCGACGTAATGGTTGATAAGGCACACAACACATGGTCCGAATCGCTGGAACGGATGATACACCATGGTTAGGGAGAACTGCGGGGTGGTGGGGATATTCAGCTCCGGGGGGATCAATGTGGTGCCGCTGGCCATAGACGCCCTGCGGGCCCTGCAGCACCGGGGCCAGGAGGCCTGGGGCATAGCGGTGCCCGACCGCGAGCCGCTGCGGCGGCTGGGGCTGGTCTCGGCGTCCTCCTCCGAGTTCCGGGACATATCGTCCGAGTACGAGTCTGAGTGCGCCATAGGCCACGTCAGATATTCCACCATAGGCCGCAGCAACCTGGAGAACGCCCAGCCCCACCGCGTACGGGACCTGTGCGTGGCCCACAACGGCACCATAACCGACGCCACAGAGATGAAGAACATGGTGGGGGGGTGCTCGTTCAGCCCGCAAAAGGCCAGCGACACCCTGATGGCGGCGCAGCGGCTGGTCTCGCTGATGGACGGGGGCGGGGGCATGGCCGGGGCCCTCAAGATACTGAAAAGCGAGATGGCCGGCTCGTACTGCTTCACGTTCATCTCCGACGACCATTCCGTGTATGCGGCCAGGGACTCGCGGGGCTTCCGGCCCATGGTGCTGGGCCGCCGGGACTCCGACGACACCCACATAGTCGCCTCCGAGTCGGCCGCCCTCTCGGCGGTGGGCGCCACGCTGGTCCGGGACATACGGCCCGGCGAGCTGGTGCGGATGAGTATGGATGGCATGCACAGCGAGACGTTCTCGGACGGCGAGGGCACGTCCCACTGCTCCTTCGAGTTCACGTACTTTGCGCACCCCTCCAGCCGCATGGAGGGGGCCAACATCTACCTGGCCCGCAAGCAGATAGGCAGGGGCCTGGCCAGAAAGTTCCCCATCCGGGACGCGGACCTGGTCATACCCGTCCCCGACTCGGCCCGGCCCGCGGCGCTGGGGTACGCGCAGGAGCTCAACATACCGTTTGATGAGGGCCTGCTGAAGGACCGCTACAGCAAGAAGGGGCCGCTGAGGAGCTTCATAGAGCCGCAGCAGAGCGACCGCGTCGAGATAAACCGGTGGATAATACCCATCCGCGAGATAATACAGGACCGGCACGTGGTGGTGATAGACGACAGCCTGGTGCGCGGCACCAGCTCCCGGGCCATAATAGAGGCCCTGCGGAAGTCGGGGGCCCGCCGCATCAGCATGCTGATAACGTACCCGCCGGTGAGGTTCCCCTGCTATGCGGGGATAGACTTTCCGTCCCGCGAGGAGCTGGCCACATATTCAGAGAAGCCCACCGACGAGGCCGGGCTGGTGGAGATGGTCCGGCAGGACATAGGCGCCGACTTTCTGGGATATAATGACGCCGCCAACCTGGCGCGCGCCGTGGGCATACCAGAAAAGTCGATGTGCTTTACGTGCCATACCGGGGACTACTCCACCCTGGGCGCGGCGGCTGGGGACAGGTCCCCGGGCTGACAGACTACCGGGGTCAGCCGTTCCGGCCATGGTCAGGATCTGCTGCCGTGTACACGGCCGCATTCGGGCCACATACCCCGGCGCATGCCCAACGTCTGGCCTGCCTTGAACACGTGTCACGGGTCGGCGCCGCATGCCGCCGTGTGCTGCGAGCCAACGCCAGCCGACTCCGCCGGAGTCCGTCAATCCAATACCCCAAGAATTAGTCTCCCGGAGGAGCTGGGCCTTGTCTAAAAACTTGCGATAAAAAGATCATAAGATGAATCCCGCGCGCCCGCCATAACCCGGCCCCTGCCCAAACTCTGCAGAATCATACGTGCCGGCCCGGAGCCGTTCGCGGCTGCGTTTGATCAAGATAGGTTTTTTACCTCCCACCTTGTATGAAAGGTGCGCTTTGTGCGTTGTTCGGAGTGGGCGCCTGTGTATGGCATCATACTGAACAGCCACCACGATCGGTTACACGCTCGGAGTGGCAACCGCCTCTGGTTCGGTGGAGCGTACTAGGGGCGGCAATCAAATTCTCATACTAGATCGGCGCCCCGGTAGTCTAGTCTGGTAGGACACCGGCCTTATGAGCCGCCTACGCTCCACGTAGCGGGGGTTCGAATCCCCCCCGGGGCGTCCAACACGGGTTGTCGGGCAATTAAGCAGTAAGATCTATAACTTTTTTGATCGGCTTACCCTACGCACCGCAATGAGTGATCACAAGAGATGCAAGGACCACTGGAAGTTCTACCACTGCCTTGTCTAAAAATCTGCAATAAAAAGATCATAAGATGGACCCGCCCCCCACCTGATATAACACGGCCCCTGCCCAAACTCTGCAGAATCATACGGGGCGGCCCGGCCTGCCGGCCCCAGATCCGGCCCAGAGCCGTTCGCGGCTGCGTTTGGTGACGGCTTTTGACCATTCCCGGACACGCGTGCGCGGCATCTCCCGCACGCGGGGACCGTCATCATTTCTGCGCTTTAACCTTTACGCAAAGGCCAGGTTGTCATATTGGCATATGGGGGCAGATGCACATCGACAGCAGTCCAACGGCTTGCGTGTGCGGCTTGAGGGCCAGCACCACCCCGCCGAACATCGCCTTCATCGAGGAAAAGACGCTCTCTCACATTGCTTCTGGCGCGCAGCATGCCGTGGAATGTGCGGGAGTGCCCGTCGCCGAACCCCAAGCATCCCGGCCTTGGCGTTGAATCCCTTGAGCGTGGCGTTAGACTTGTGTTCCATGATGGGCCTGTGTCCCCTGGGTGGACTAGGAGATGCCCCTCAAGAATTGCCTTGAAGACCTTCAAGTCTTCAATCTCACTTTGAAGAATATGTACAGACCGCTGTGTTGCAGCAAGATCCCTCGTCAAATCTCCTCGGTTTCTGTCTAGAACATGGTCTGTGCACAATCTCCTTTGTATGGCGGCTATTTCGTCGGTTGTGGAAGAGGCGCCCTGCTGAATGTTGTACAGTCTGGACCGCTTGTGGCTTGGCGCATACTGCCTCCTTTCCATCCCCATCCTGGCAGCCACTAGAAGGCTGTTTAGTGTAGGAGTGTCGATCCTGACCATGGAAATGGTGGTTTGCAATTATATTTACAATACGGCGCCGTCCAGTCATTCCATGGCAACCGAAGAGGACTTCAGGAGATTCGCAGACGAGATTGAGGCAGAGCACCCGGAGGCGGCCAAGTGGACCAGACGGGCAGCGGACATCATATACGGACGGCACGATTCGCCGCGCGACCCGGCCAACAGTCAGTGACGCCCGTGTCATGGCCGCCGGCGCGCCCAGGCAGCGGCCCCTGCCACACACCCGCATGATCGGCCTGTGCGCCCCGCCGCCGGTCCCGCCAGCCCCGATATCGGCCTCTGATGCAGAGGCAGGCGTCATCCGGCAGCCCGCACGGCCGCACTTTGCCGGTCGGGCATGCGGCCAGACCAGCCGGAGGAGACCATACCGAAGCGGGTGCCGCCCTGATACTCTGCGGCCCGCACCGACGGCGCCGGAGGGGCGCACACACGTATGGCGCCATCCATAAAATATGGCCGAGCGCAGGTGCCCGCCATGACCGCACCGCCCCGCAGCATACCGCCAATCAGGACTGGCGATGCCGCCCTGCTGGCCATCGAATGCAAGCGGCTCCGGTACGCATTCCAGTATGACCCACTGCTGGCGATGAGCGCCTCGCGGGTGGATCCGCTCCCCCACCAGATCGAGGCCGTATACGGACACCTACTCAGGATGCCGCGGATACGCTTTCTTTTGGCACATGATCCGGGAGCCGGCAAGACCATAATGGCCGGCCTGCTGATAAAGGAGCTGAAGATGAGGGGCGCCATACGGCGCATCCTGGTCGTGGTTCCCGGCCCCCTGAGGGAGCAGTGGCGGTGGGAACTACAGGACAAGTTCGACGAGCCGTTCGAGATGGTGGAGCGGTCCCACATCAAACTCGACGGCAGGACTGCATGGGACAGGGACCAGATCATAGCGGCCATGGACTTTGCCAAAAGGGACGACGTGCTGAAGTCCCTCAGACATGCCGCCTTTGATCTTATAGTGGTAGACGAGGCCCACAAGCTGAGCGCCTACCACTCCGGCGGGTCCACCGCCAAGACGCAGCGCTACCGGCTGGGCGAGGCGCTCTCGAATGCGGGCCGGCACCTTCTGTTCCTGACGGCCACCCCCCACAAGGGGGACCCCGCCAACTTCAGGCTGCTGCTGGACCTGCTGGAGCCGGGCTACTTTGCGGCCGATCAGATGATGCGCCAGTCGGTGCGGGAGGGGGACAACCCCCTCTTTCTGCGCCGCGCCAAGGAGGACATGGTGGACTTTGACGGCAGGCCCCTCTTCGTGCCCCGCCGGGTGGAGACCCCCGACGTGAGGCTCTCCTCACCTGAGAGGAGGCTGTACGCGGAGCTCTCCCGCTACATCAAGAGGCAGAACGAGCTGGCCGGCCTCTCCAGCAGGGGGCACAACGTCTCCTTTGCCCTGATACTGCTGCAGCGCCGGTTCGCCTCCAGCATCCACGCCCTGGCACAATCCCTGAGGCGCCGGCGGGACAAGCTGGCCGAGATGGCAGACGGCGGGAGTCCCGGGGCGGCGCGGGCGGGCCGCGCCATACAAAGCGTGGAGGAGATGTCCGAGGCCGAGCGGTGGCGGGAGGAGGAGCGGTGGGAGCTGATCAGCGCCGCGCGCAGCCGCGGGGAGCTGGAGGAGGAGGTGCGCGCCATCGACTCGCTGATAGGGCGGGCCACAAAGGTGATTGCCAAGGGGGCCGAGACCAAGTTCGCCCAGCTGCTCAGCACGCTGGAGGCGCTGGACAGGAGCGAACCCGACGAAAAGGTGCTGGTGTTCACCGAGTCCAGGGACACCATGGAGTATTTGGCCGGCAGGATATCAAAGATGGGGTATGCCGTAAACACCATACACGGTGCCATGGGCACGGCCGACCGGAAGGACGCCGAGCGCATCTTCAGGGACGACACCCGCATAATGGTCGCCACCGAGGCGGCCGGCGAGGGGATAAACCTGCAATTCTGCCACATAATGATAAACTATGATCTCCCGTGGAACCCCAACCGCCTGGAGCAGCGCATGGGCCGCATACACAGGTACGGCCAGAGCCGCCCGGTCATAATATTCAACATGATATACGCGGACACCCGGGAGGGGCAGATAATGCAGACACTCTTTGACAAGATACAGGAGATAAAGGCGGCCATAGGCAGCGACAAGGTCTTTGACGTCATAAGCGACATAGTGCCGGGCAAGACCCTGGCGCAGATGATGCTGGACGCCACCGTACGCTCCAGGAGCCAGCGGGCCATACTGCAGGACATGCGGAACACCATGGAGCTGGACAACCGGCAGATGCTCGAGTACCTGAAGGACGGCCTGGCGTCCAAGTACATCGACCGCACCCCCCTGAGGAACAGGATGGACCGCTCCCTGGAGGGGCAGCTGGTCCCCGAGTACACCGGGGAGTTCTTCCGGCGGACGCTGGAGGGCGCCGGCGGCAGTGTCGAACGCATGGGCGGCGGCCTGGTGTCCATACGCATGCCCGGCTGGGCGGGCCAGCCGGATGAGTACAAGACGGCCACCTTCGACAAGCGGGTGCGCATGGCAAATCCGGGCGTGGAGCTGGTCAGCTTCGGCCACCCCGCCTTTGCCGCGGCGCTGGACTGGGCCGAGGGGTCGTACGGCCAGGCCGCGCTGGGCGGCGCCATATTCACCGACGCGCGCGGCCGGATGGACGGCCACGTCATATTCTGCGAGTGCCGCGTGACCGACGGCGCCGGGGAGACGGTGGGCGCCAAGATGGAGGCCATATACGTGGATGGTACGGGGAGGGCCAGCCGTGTCAGCCCCTCCATACTGCTGGATCTTATACCGGAGGACCGCCGGGCGCCCGCCGGCGATATGGATATGGCATGGGGAGCCGCCGCCCAAGAGGCCGCCGCGGCGCTGGACATATACGCCGTAGAGGTGCGGCGCGGCAGGGCACAGCAGAACGAGGCGTCGCAGAAGTACGGCGTGAGATCCATAGACGAGATACTGGCCAGGATCGGCGACGAGATCGTGGACCTGCTGGAGAGAAAGGCCGACGGCGACAGGGTGGAACTTGCCATACGCAACAAGCGGCGGGAGCGGCAGCGTTACCGGCAGACCAGGCTGGACCTGCGCATGCGCATGAGCCGCGACATAACGCTCGTGCCGGAGCCGCCCCGCATGGTCGGGGCAGTGCGGGTCGTCCCCGGCAGCCCGGAGGAGGCCCGGCGTCGGGAGGAGGCCGTGGACAGGGCCGTATCATACGAGAGGGATGTGGGGCGGGACGCGCAGGACGTCCGGGCGGCGGGCCACGGGTTTGACGTGAGGTCCACCGGCGGCGGCACGGTGCGGTTCATACTGGCGGCCGGCGTCCAGGATGGCGCGGTGACGCTCTCCCCCAACCAGTGGCTCCGGGCCAGGACGCTGGGCGCAGACTGCCACCTATATGCCGTCCGGGGCTCCGAGATGGTGCGGGTCAGGAACCCCGGCTCCCTGCGCGCCGAGAGGGTCCGGTCCGGGTATGTCATACGTCTAAGATCATAGGCCGCGCAGCACCGACTGGAGGGCGGGCTTTCGGGCGTTCTCCCTCCGGATGCCGTCCACCAGGGCCCGGAACTCCCTCTCCGGCATGATGCACCCTATCCTCTCCAGGTGGCGCCGCGCCAAATAGTAGTGGTCCCGGGCCTGGCGTATCTGGATGTAGTCGCGCACCGCATCACCGTAGGAATGGGCGTACTTCTGTGGATACAGCTTGCCCAGCCTGGCGGCGTATTTTTCATACATGGCGACGTCGTTTGCCGCGAAGACCACCGCCATGGCCTGCGGGTGCAGGCCGTCCTTGAGGTACATGTCGACGGCGCGCTCGTGCAGGTCCATTGCCTGCATGTCCTCGGACATCCCCCTCATGACTTCCGGCCAGTCGTCGGACGCCTTCTTCAGCATGAAAAAGTATTCCCACTCCCCGGTGTTCACGAATATGCGCCGCAGTATCTGCGCATATGCCGGATCGGAATCCCCGTGCAGCTGCAGCAGATCTTTTAAAATGTCGACGTCGTCCGGATACGCCTTCAGAATGCCCTTGCCGGCCCGGCGCGCCTGCGCCGAATCGGCGTCGCGCAGCAGGCGCACATACTTTATGCAGAGATCCCGATCCTTTTTATAATGCCCGGAGAGGAGTGCCAGCGCGTCCCGGGTGGAGCCGGCGGTGTGCAGGATGTGCGCCTGCATGTGCCGCAGGTTGGATTCCAGGGGTTCGCCGTGCTTGCCGGCGTGCTCGCCCACCAGCGACTTCCAGTATTCCAAGTCGGCGGGGGTATCGCATATGGCCTCCAGGGCCCGGCGGTAGTCGGGCCAGTAGTCTGCGGCGTACACGTCAACGCACGTGCTGAAAAGGTACCGTATGTGCTTGCGTTTTTGATCGTGCGGCACGTCCTCCCGCGCCAGCGAGTCGGCCAGCCCGTCCAGCGCCGCCCTCAGGCAGTCGTCATGGTACGCCGGGTCGTCCCCGGGATCGAACCCGGACAGGGCCTCCAGCATCGTCTTGTATGCGGATGTCGTCTCGGCATGCTCGCCAAGATCGCGCCTCTGCCGGATCTTCTTGAACAGGCGCCCAAAGCGCAGCGTTCCCCCGGTGTGGCTGTCACGCTTTTCATACAGGTTTTTGAGGAGCCGGGCATAGTTGGGGGGGACGCTCACGCCGCCCAGCCCGAACCGCTTTACAAAATCGTCATACATCATGGGATCACCCTGCAGATAGCCGGAGACAAACCGCCTCAGATCCTGGGGCGGCACCTTTTCAAGCAGCACGTCGGCCGAGTCCAGGCGGACCTGCTCGGCATCTTCAAGATCGTCCATATGGTACGCCATATACAGCAGCACGCCGACTATGTGCCTGCAGTACCCGGCCGTCCGGTGGAACATCCAGCAGCTGCACCGGTATGCGTACGGGGTGTGCCTCATGTGTACGGCCTCCACCCTGTACTCGCCGCTCACCACCGCGATTATCTCGCCCCGGGACATCTCGACGAACCGCACCCCGTCTTCCTCGTAGATCTTTAGGCCGCTGCTGTATTCGGCCTTTTCCGACTCCCTCCGGATCTCCTCACGGGTGGGAGTGTAGGGCCACCCATGGTATTCCTCCGAGTCCCGCATGGCAGGCTATGGCGGGATGCGCCTCAATATATACCGGAGTAGATTCTCCACTACAAGACCGACATTCACGCAACATGCGTGCGTGCCACGACTGCAACGCGCCAGTATGCGGAAAATGCGGTACGCTGTGCGGATATTCAAGACTGCCCAGCACGGCGGTGATTTATCCGGCGTGCCGGCGCATCCAGAACAACAATGGCGGCTAGGCACTGTATGCCGCGCCGGGCGCAGAAGCCACACTGCCCAAAGCGGCAGAATCTGGTTGCACGAAGGCAAGGCGCGACCGGCCAGGTGATGTACTGGAGAGTCTGTTAGAACTTCCATCCCTCCCTTTTGACCATCTCCATCAGCCTGCACGTCTGTACGCCGCTGGCTCTGGCTGCATGTGGAATACGCGATGTCTTGTCGACGTTCTCGCTGATCACGATGATGTGAGACTGACCCAATATGTTACTCTTGTACGATGCCGCAAGCGCGATGAGGTACGGGTCAGCACTCTCGCATTCGGCGTTGGGATTGACCAAGGTGGGGTGTTCTTTGAGGATCTTCTGGACTTGCACGATCAGCTCGTCGGTGTTGAGGAACATATTCCGGTGCGCCCTACACCATCCCTTCAGATCGTCGTGGCCGCGCTCGATCTCGTCCAAGACTTCCTTGGGTGACAATATTCTCCCCTCAGCGATCAGGTTCTCAACATTCCCCCACAGGCCAGGGAAGACCTCTTTTGGATGGTGTCTGCTGAGGTTGATCTATTCGTCTGTGTCCACGAAGTATATCTCACTCATGCCGCTAGGTTATCCCATCCAGTTTCTCGAAATGCTTGGTTTTCAAGTTTAGGTATTGGATCATGTCGGCGGTGGTTATCAGGCCTTTTTCCCTAGAGTCTGAGACCATCTTGACGTATCGCATTCCGTTACGGGTTACGCACTCTTTGGCCATGTCTCTGCCGCCCTCGCCCCCGCCTCCGCCGGCTTCGGTAATGGGCTTGGGCGAGATCATCTTGTAATACTCAAAGTATCCTTTCCGGCGCGGGTCTTTGCCAAGCAGGTTTAGTATGCGGACGGCGGCGGCCGTCTTGCTTGTGCAAAATTTCGTGGCCAGGGAGGCGACTGCCTTGTCCGGTACGAGGTCGGCCCTGCCGTCCAACTCTCTCAGAAACGCTTTCTTGGGCATGATGATGGCCCCTGCGAAGTCGTTGCACCACCTCTCTACTGACACGTCTTTTTTCCCCGGCTGTACTTTGAAGTCGTCCAGGTTGGTCAAGCATAACCCGTCGGTCTTTAACAGGAGGTGAGCGTATTCGTGCAGCAGCGTGAAGAGCTGGGGCCGCGGCTCGTCTCTGGAGTTGACCAGGATCACCTTCGGGTATCCGTCGGCAAGCGCAAATCCTCTGGCATCTTTGATATCCATGGTCGCCTGCATCACGAATATGTTGAACGACTCAATCTTTGCTTTCAGGGACAGGTATGCGGCCCGGACAAATTCGTCTATCTCTTCCCCCTTGCTCCGCTTTCCAATATCTAGGCCGAGATGCTTCCTTTCTGCCTCGGCTACTGTCTCGGGATCGTCTTTGGTCGTTCTAAGGGTGATGTTCGGCCATGCGTCTTCGGAGCGCAGTTTCAGCAGCTCGCCTGCATTGGACTGGACGTATCTTGCGTTCCTGATGGCGGCCAGTGTTTTTCTGGACAGCTTCCCAATGTCGGTTCCACCGACCTTCCGGTAGTCTGTCAGGTCTTTTTCCCCGGGTGGTTTGGGTAACAGGAGTATGGACAGCGGTCTCTTGATCGTCCTTGCGATCTTTCGCAGGTCTGTTACCTTGATTGGGGCACTGTACATCTCCCACCTTCGGATAGACTCGCGTCCGAGGTCGGTCTTCTCGTACAGATCCTCTGCATTCCAGCCTGATCCCACCATGGCCCACCTCAGGACTTCCGGGTTAATCCGCACCGTCGGACCCTGCCTACTCATGCATTCCCACACACATGTCCGGGCTATTAACGCCTTGGTCTCAACCTGGACTGTAACATCTCGGCAATCTGGCTGCGGGCATGCCGCGCCCGGGCGCGGCAGGTGGGTCACGTGGACGCTATAGCCCATCACGCAGCCGGCCTGCCCACCGGCTACATATGTCATCCAACGGTTCCGTACAGCATGTTGTGGGGCAGTCCGCCGACATGCACGGCAATCCGCGCGCCGTTGGCCCACCCGCGCCGGCACGGCAGCACGCGCGCAATATATGATTGGCCATATACGCCGTTTAACTTTCCGTCTCACGTACACACGGCCTATCTTTTATTGTAATCGCCCAGAAACTCGTCTCGGCTGAGGCCCACCTGCGCCAGTATTTCCAAGAGCAGTCCCCGGCCCACCTGCGCCCTTTCCGGCACTACCACCGTACGCGTCCCGCGCCGCAAGACGTGGTGCGGCCCCCGGCGTGTACATGAACGAAGCCGTGTACTGCCAAGTACTTGATCAAATAGCGCGAAGAGACAAGCGGGAGTTTTGCCACTACTGCCTAGGTTCCGGGGCCAGGTTAAACTGTTTGTCAATGCCCCGGGATTCAAAGTATGCCGATATTGCTTCATTGGCATTGGCCAGTGCGGCATCGCGGTTTTCGCCGTCGGTCACGACGCCCTCAAGGTCTAGGCATTTGGCGACGATACGGCCGTCTTCGTCCTCCCAAACGGCAACGCGATAGCTGTCCTGCGCGACTTCCAATACCGCCAGCCTGTCGCCGAATTCTTCTGCGCTGTCCCGTGGAATGTCCATGCATCTCTATCACATTAGCCAGAATTTAAGCATATGATGGCATCCGACGGGGCTTATCCAGAAAGGTGAAACGGCGCGCCGACAGTGCAATTTTCGCCGATTCGCGGCCCGTTTCGGACAGATTTCGTCAGGAGCGGCCCGCTCTGGTGCACACGTTGCCACGGGTTCACTTGGATAAGTCCCCATCCGACAACTTAACGCCGCACGCGTTCAGGTCCCCCCTCCGGACGGGGCCCGGCGAGTGCTGCCTCGCCATACCATGGTTGTCGATGCCATATGTTGGCTGTGATGTCCAACAGCAGACACCAGACGGCAACTGGCAGAGTCCGAGAGTCATACCTCGTGGGGGGACCTGAACGCGTGCCCGCCCCGGACGCGCCTGGCTACCAAACGATTAAAGTATGGGATAGGTTTCAGCGGCCCATATGGACCGGAAGGAGGGCACCGAGATATGCAACACCGTAATCGGGTTCAGCGAGTCCATACGGTTCGTCGGAATCATAGGCGAGAGCGGGGAGCTGGTGGCGTACGCCCGCCGCGACGACCTGGCACCCCTGCTGGACTCCAAGAGCAGCCACTACCAGTTCTCCCACATAGCGATAAAGACCGGCCTGGAGGCGTTCTTCGACAAGAGTTTGGGCAAGGTAAAGTTCGTGTGGGAGGAGCGCGAGGGGGTGCAGATCATCTACTTTAGCATAAACAAGATGCACATCTGGGTATCCATAGACAACACGGCGGTCAGGTCCAAGGTCCTGCGCATCATAGACTTGTGCCTGCCCATAGCCCGCAAGTACTCGGGCATATCCTAGGGTACAGGGGCTGTCCCCGGGCCTGGTCCGGGAGCATCCTCGCCATACAGCCAGCATTTGACCATATTGTCCGGCCCCCCGACATCCGGCGGGTCCCTGCTGCATATGTCCATCAAATGCGGGCACCGGTCGGCGAACCTGCACCCGGAGGGCGGCTGCAGCAGTCCCGGCGGGGTCCCCCGGATGTACTTGGGCCGGGATCCGCGCATCCGTGGTATGGACTCCAGCAGGCCCTGCGTGTACGGGTGCTGCGGGTCGCCGTATATCTGCTCGGCGGTGCCGAACTCGACCAGCTGCCCCCCGTACATTATCCCCACCCGGTCGGCCATCTCCGAGAGCAGCGCCAGGTCGTGCGTTATGAAGAGGAACGACATGCCCGACTCCTTGAGCCGCTTGAGCATGTTTATTATGCGCGCCTGTATCAGCACGTCCAGGGCCGTGGTGGGCTCGTCGGCGATGACCAGCTTCGGTCGGAGCAGCAGGGCCAGGGCTATTATCACCCTCTGCTTCATGCCTCCGCTCAGCTCGTGCGGGTACCGGCGCAGCACCGACTCGTCCAGGTTTACGGAGGAGATGGCCTCGGATATGACCGACTGTTCCCCCCCGTGCTGGCCCAGCACCTCGGCGAACTGTTCCCGTACGGTGTACACCGGGTCCAGCGAGCTCATGGCCCCCTGGAATATCATGGATACGGTCTTCCAGCGGTACTTTTGGTCGAACTCCCGGTCGGATATGGTGTCATAGCTGCGGCCGTCAAGGGTTATCGAGCCGCCCGTTATGCGCCCACCCGAGAGGGTGCGCATTATGCCCAGGCCCAGGGTGCTCTTGCCGCAGGCGCTCTCCCCCACTATGCCCACCGTCTCGCCGTCCTCCATGTCCAGGCTGACGCGGTTCACCGCATAGACCGGCCCCGCCACCGAGTCGTACTGTATCGAGAGGTCCCGTATGGAGAGCAGTGCCATACGCTATGCACCCCACACCGGCAATCTGCGTATGACCCCGAGTGCGTATGAGCCCAAGTGTGCTCTGGGGAGTTTAAGCAAAGATGTTGTCCATCCTGATGCCCGACGGTATCTCGTATAGTATGTCGGCATGGTCTTGTATGATTAGGGCGCCGTAACTCTCCATCTCGTCCAGCCACCTTGGACGCGCCTGCGCGGCAGTACGGCATACAAACAGCGGCCTTCCCAGCCGGAGAGCCTCCCACCCTTGGTGGATTGTACCGCTGTCCTCTCCAGCCTCCACTATCACGGTGGCGTTGGATATCAGCGCCATCGTCTTGTTCCGCGCTACAAAGTTGCCCCTGCGGACTGGTTGGCCGATGGCAAACTGGGATACAACCAGATGAACCGCCGCTATCTCGTTTTGGAGGCCCCGGTTCGGTTTGGGGTATTGCATGTCCAGAGGCGTGCCGAGAACGGCAACCGTCCGACCTCCGGCCTTGATGGCCGTCTGGTGGGCTACGGTGTCTATCCCCACGGCCAGACCGCTCACTATGGTAACGCCCTCGCCTGCAAGCATCTCCGTTACGGCCCGGGCCTCTTCCACTCCACCATCCGTCGGCCTTCTGGTGCCCACCACGGACACTCTGGGCGTGTCGAGTGGAATCGCCATTGGTCCATTAGCGTATATCTGCTTTGGAGCGTTCTTCCGTTCTATATCATTGAGTCTTCTCCCCAGCAGCTCGTCGACCGACAGTCTGCGCATGTTTCTGGCGACCGATGGCACGGTTAAATTTTTTTTTATCGGGTTCCAGATCGTCTACAGATTGGACCTCCGTCCGGCATTGCCATCCAGCGTTGATGGGACACCGGTTTTGGCCTGAAACGCTAGGACTCTGGCGCTTCGCCTCTAATCCGGTTTGATGCTTGATCTGGCCCCCGCTAGCCGGCCAGCCCGGGCGCGGGTACGGTTTGGGGCGAAGCACCAATGACATTGCCGCGGTTTGTGGCCACCCCCCGCATACCCGTGGGCCGGGATGCCCACAGTGGTATGCCGCGCGGCGCCAAACCACGGGGCTTCCCGGCGGCGATGCGGACACCTCAAGACAAGGTAATTAAGAGCCCCCGCACACGCCACAACATGGCAGAATGCAACGAGTGTGACGCCGACATCTCCATACCCGCCGATGCCCTGGCCGGGGAGATTGTCACGTGTGCCGATTGCGGGGCGAGTTTTGAGCTGGACGGCGGTTCGGGCTCGTTCGACCTCAAACCCGCCCAGACGGTTGGCGAGGATTGGGGGCAGTGATCCCTGATATAACCATACTTTATGACACCATCCGCTGGGAGGAAAAGTCCCTGCGGGCGGCCGCCCAAAAGCTGTCCATAAACGTGGCCATGACCGACTGCAAGAAGCTGGCGCTGGACCTGGAGTCCCCTGCAGACGGCTATGGTACCGTCCTGCAGCGGTGCGTCAGCTACTACAGGAACGTCCACTCCACGGCGGCCCTGGAGGGGGCCGGCGCGCGGGTCATAAACCCCCACCTGACCGGCGTGCTGGCCGGCAACAAGCTGTACTCCCACATGCTGCTCAAAAAGGCCGGCGTGCCCGTGCCCCGGGCCGCCGTCTCCTTCTCCCAGGAGGCGGCCCTGCGGGCCCTGGACGATCTGGGGTACCCCGCCGTCATCAAGCCGACGGTGGGCAGCTGGGGCCGGATGATATCCCGGCTGAACGATTCGGAGACGGCCGGTGCCATCCTGGAGAGCCGCGAGCGGATGTACCCCATATACCACATCCACTACACCGAGGAGTTCGTGAAGAGGCCCCCCCGCGACATCCGGGCCATCATGGTGGGCGGGAGCGTGGTGGCGGCCATATACCGCACCTCCGGCGACAACATGTGGAAGACCAACACGGCCCTGGGCGGAACCGCCGAGCCCTGCCCCGTATCTCCGGAGATGGAGGACATGTGCGCCCGCGCCTCCGAGGCGGTGGGCGGCCAGATAGTCGGGGTGGATCTGATGGAGAGTGGGGACGGCCTGGTGGTACATGAGGTCAACAACACCACCGAGTTCAAGAATACGGTGCGGGTGACCGGCGTGGACATACCAGGTGCCATGGTGGAATATGCCAAGCAGGTGGGCCGGCGATGAGGGAGGGGTTCAGCGTCACTCCAAAGTACGCCGTCAAGATGCTGGAGAAGGCGCTCCGCCTGTACACGCCGTCCCTGGAGGAGCGCTCCATGACCGAGTTTCTGGCAGAAAAGTGCGATGATTTGGGATTCCACGACATCCGCATAGACGGGGTCGGCAACGTGATAGCCAAGAAGGGCTCCGGAACACCCATCATGATGCTGTGCGGCCACATGGACACGGTCCCCGGCAAGATACGGGTCCGGCGCGACGGCGACCTGCTGTATGGCCGGGGGGCGTCCGACGCCAAGGCCCCCCTCATGGCGATGCTCTTTGCGGCCGCCTCCGTCCGGGACGGCAACGGCACCATACTATTCGTGGGGGTGGTGGACGAGGAGGGCAACGCCACCGGCATCAAGAATCTGGTCAAGAAGAGGATGGACGTGGACTATGCCGTGTTTGGCGAGCCCAGCAGGCTGGACCACATAACCATAGGGTACAAGGGCAGGCTGGCCATCAGCCTGCGCATAGACGTGAAGAGCAGCGCCCACGCCAGCGCCCCCTGGCTGGCCAAGAACGCCATAGAGGAGGCGGCCCTCTTTACGGGGCGCCTCAAGGAGTCCCTGGAGGCGCGCGGCGGCGACAACCGCACCAGGCAGATAACGGCCGCCCTCACCGAGATCCGGGGCGGCTCCAGCCACAACGTGACCCCCCAGGAGTGCACCGCCACCATGGACATCCGCATACCCACCACCACCAGCTGCAAGATGATAGAGGAGAAGATATCCGATTTGGTGCGGGAGATCAGCGAGGAGCGGGGCGTGGAGGCGTTCTATTCGATACTGGACGAGACCGAGCCGTTCGAGGCGTCGGCCCGCTCCGCCCTGGTCCGGGCATTCAACCTGGGCATACTGGAGGTGGAGAGGACGCACGCCATTCCCATACGGAAGACGGGGACCGGCGACATGAACGTCATGGGATCCCGGTGGAACATACCGGTGGTGACGTACGGGCCCGGCGACCCGCACGCCTCCCACACCGTAAACGAATGCGTCTCCGTATCAGAGTACCTCAGGGGGATAGAGGTGCTCAAGAGGACCCTGGGCCACCTAAAGCGCCTCCACGACAAGAGGACCAAGACATAATGCTGTGGTTCGTGGGGCTGGGAGTGTGCCCCCCCGGATCCATACCCGCGGATGCAGCCCATATACTGGAGTCGGCCGACATCATATACCTGGAGACGTTCACCAGCCCGGTGGAGCCATCCGCATGCGTGGCGGATGCGCGCCCCGCCCCCCGGTGGATGGTAGAGGACGGCCGGGAGATCCTGGACAACGCGGAACGCTCAACGGTGGCGCTGGCATCATATGGCGACCCCATGGTGGCCACCACCCACGCCGAGCTGCGGGCGCGCGCCATATCCCGGGGCATACGCACCGGGGTGGTGCACGCCGCATCGGTCGCATCGGCCGTATTCGGCGAGTGCGGGCTGCACCACTACAAGGCCGGGCGCACGGCCACCATAATGGACGATACCAAGGCCGCCCTGACCCCCTACCAGACCACATACAGGAACGCCGTCTCCGGGAACCACACCCTGCTGCTCCTGGAGTACGATATCGGGCGCGGGTTCTTCCTGGACCCCGGCGCCGCCCTACATATGATGAGGGATGCGGAGGCGGGGCAGAAACGGGGCGTCTTTAATGGGGACACATACGTGGTGGTGGCGTCCCGCGTGGGCATGCCGGACCAGGCCATACGGGCGGGCCGGCTGGACACCATGGAGGGGCGCGACTACGGCGAGCCGCCCCACTCCATTGTGGTGCCCGGGCCCCTCCACTTTACGGAGCGCGACGCGCTTCTGGTTCTGGCCGAGTGTATCGACGAGCCCCCGCCCGAGGGCCACGCCATACAGAGCATACCGCACCAGATGATGCAGAGGTATGCGCCCGCCGTGCGCCGGGCCGCCGGCGGCATACCAAATCCGGACAGGTACCGCACCATACTGGAGAACGCGCTGCTGTACGTGCGGGACGCCGAGAGGGCCCTGGAGGAGGGCCACGACGAGGTGGCCGTGCTGTCCATCGGGTATGCCGACGGGCTGGTGGACGCCCTCCGCATGCAGCTGAATCTGGGGGAGTGGTCCCCGGATACCAAAATGTAATATTTCCAAGAGTGGGAGCTACGAGCGATGGATGCCGCCGAGGGAGCCCTGCTTGTGGCCGCGTACGCGTCGGCCGTCTCCGGGGATGGTTTGGATGCGGAGTGCGCCCGCCGGGGTCTGGACCCGCGCCGCGCCGCCGAGGCCCGGCGGGCGCTGGCATCCAACGGGCTCATGAAGCCCGGCGGCGCCCTCACCCGCCTGGGCAGGGAGTCGCTGCGGGTGGTGCTGACCGGCGGGGTCTTTGACATCATACACCCCGGCCACATACACACCTTCAACGCCGCCAAGAAGCTGGGCGACGTGCTGGTGGTGGTGGTGGCCACTGACGAGACCGCGGCCAGGATGAAGCGCCGCCGGCCCCTCCACAACCAGGAGCAGCGCCGGGCGCTGGTGGACGCGGTGGGGGTGGTGGACCTTTGCGTGGTCGGACACCAGGGCGACATGTTCCAGACCGTAAGGGCGGTGATGCCCGACGTCATAGCATTGGGGTATGACCAGGCGCACCAGGAGAAGTTCATATCGGACGGGTGCAGGGCCGTCAGTCCCCGCATACAGGTGGCGCGGCTCCAGTCCCCCGTGCCGGACATATCCAGCTCCAGCATAGAGGCCGTGTACGGCGACGACCTGTACCGGATATAGGGCAATCCGTACTTTGGGCCGTAACATTCCCGTGACCCGCTGGTCTGCCGGTGTTGGCAGTCGCCCATGCCCCGCAGTCAACAATAGTCGGACGGCTGCGCCTGCCGGCGCCTGTTTGTGGCGCGCCTGTTGCCGGATCACCTAGGTGTTACGGTCCAGTACCAAAGTCTAGCACCCCCAGCAAATTTATTTACGGTGTGGGCGAAAAATGAGCATGGACAGAAAGTATGTCTTGGCGTTGCTGGTGGTGGAAACGGACGGCGAAAACAACGGCATCAGCGGCCAGACCTGGATACAGAAGATGGTGTATGCCGCCTCCAAGGCGCATCCCCAGCTTGAGTGCGGCTTCGTGCCGCATCTGCGCGGCATGTACAGCCGGCGTCTCAGAGACATGCTGCGCGAGCTCGAAAGGGACGGCCTCGTGTGCATGGAAAAGGACGGCGAGGAGAGGCAGCCCGTACATTTGACGTGGCGCGGCCAGCAGGAGGCCGACAAGGCGATCAGGGATGTGGAGCCAAACGTGCTCCGGTCACTCCGCAGCCTGAAATCCGTCTTCAACGGCCTGACATACCGGGAGATGATAGTCTTGTCGTACACGAAGTTTCCGGAAATGCTCGAGAAGAGCGAGCTTGGTGACGACTACCAAGAATGGAGGAAGGATGCGGCGCTTTCGATGGCGAGGAGCGGCAAGATATCAATGTCGCTGGGCGCGCATATCTACGGCACGGGCGTGGCCGATTTCGAGGATCTCCTCGCGGCATAAGCCGGGATGACTTTTAACAAAGCCGCAGCACCAAGCCGCCCATGTCGGGTGAGCGCTACTATCTGGATGCGATGGTGCTGATACACTTTGACAACAACAACCTGCTGGGCGCATTGCGGAAATTCGTAGAAAACACACACGCCAGGCTGCTGACAACCCAAACCGTGCTTGGCGAAACAGAGTCGCCCAAGCACAAGATGTCTGCCTTGTTTTCCAACATGTTCTCGGACGGTGTCATAGAGGCTGTGGACGATGTTCCTCCCACCGTTGACCGGGCAGTCGCGGAAATTGAAACGCTAACGGCAGACTTGGGTCCGGGGGAGAGCAGTTTGATAAAGTAGGTTGCCCGCGACGAAGATCCCGGCAAACCGGTACTCGTGCTGAATGACGGCAAGGCTTTTGAGCGATCCGGCGCGGTTGGAATTAATGTCATGCTGGAGGCAGACTATTTGGCACTGCTGGTAGAGGAGGAGACCGTGACATGCAGTGATGCCTTGGTCGCTCTTGAAAACATGTTGGCCAAGAATCTGTCAAAGCGTAGGCGCGGCACTTGGCGGGCAGCATGACCCGAGAGTAGTGGTCAAGGCAACGCGTACGTTCATGTGACCACGCATTTTCTGTCATCCACGTATAATGCCCGCGGAAAAACCGCGCAGCATCTTGGCGCGAGTTTGGGTTTGTGGGCATCCGCGCCGATACTCAGGCATAATTTGGTTCTTCAGGCTGGGGAGCATACAAGGTAGACCCCAAGGCGGGCGGCGCGCCTGCCGCGGATCTGAAAATACATGCCCATCGACTCATGACTTGGGCGCATACTAGTCCAACGTTATGGCCACCTTGGAGCCGTCGGCCACCGAGGCCGACTCCCGCAGGTTCTGGGGGGAGACCAGCTCGGCTATGGACGTGTCGTGGTGGGTGCGCTCCAGCCGTATCAGATGGCACCGCACCGCAGTATGGTCGCCGGGCGTTTTCCCGCCGGGAGCCGCCTGCAGCAGTGCTCCATAGCACCGGACCCAGCCATAGGTTCTGCGGCCGTCGGCAAACCCCCGCACCAGTGTTCCATCCGATGCCCCCAGGGCCAGCACCATTCCCGTCGAGTCGGCATCCAGCCGCACGTTCAGCGTGCCCGGGTACGGGACCATCCCCAGCAGGGCCCGGAACTGCTCCACGTACCCGGGCAGCGACATGTAGTAGGCGCCCTCCCCCACGCCGGAGACCACCGTCCCCCGCAGCACCCGGCGGGACTCACCCTCCACGGCGGCCCGCAGCAGGGACGACATGCGGGCCATCTCGGCATACCCCCGGTCGGTGACTCGGATGCGGCGGCCCCGGCCGCTGGCCGTCCGTCGGATCATGCCGTCCCGCTCCAGCTCGGCTAGGTGGGCGGAGGCGGCCTGCTGGGAGAGCCCCACCGCCCCGCCCAGCGCCGAGGTGGTCACGGCCACGTACGCGGACCCGCATCCGGCGGAGAGCAGGTAGGCCAGAGTTAACAAATGGTGGGTTTTGAGGGGCGCCAACTAGGGGACGCCCAAGTCCGAGAACGACACCAGCAGCACACCCTCGGCTTCGGCGATCTTGGCCACACGGTGGCCCACCAGGCACTTCACGCCGGCCGTCCGGGCCCCGTTGAGGAGGCGCTGCGTCACTATCCCATCCAAGAACAGGAACCGCACACCCGACTGGCCAGACAGCTTGCCCACCAGCTCGCTTATGGGCACGCGGAAGATCTCCTTCTCCTTCTCGTTGAGGGCGACGGCCTCCAGCGTCCCGTTGATCGTTGGGTACACGGACCCGGCCAGGTTCTGCACCGCCTTCTCGGCCCCGCTCAGCTCCCGGACGGGAGCGGTACCCGACTCGATCTGCTTCACCACCGGGCTGAGGATCTCGTCTATCCGCTGCGGGGAGAGCTCCTCCACCTCTATGTCAGGGTCGGCGCGCACCTCGTGGTCCACCGAGACCACCGACTTTAGCCCCTTGAGGATAAAGCCGCCGGCCCGGTCTCCGTCGGTGAACGCCACTATCTGCTCCTTGGCGGAGCACAGGTCCTTGATGGAGTCGTCTATCTTGGCCCCCTCTATAGCTATGGCGTTGTCGTAGCCGGCCCTCAACAGGTTTATGACGTCGGCGCGTCCCTCCACCAGTATTATCCACGGACTCTCGTACACTCCGGATCCGCAGGTAAGCTTGGAGGGGCCGTACGCCGCAAGCTTGCCGGTGGAGCCCAGGTGGACGTCCTTCAGCATGGACTCGCCCTCGCTGATGCTCTTGGTGTTCCAGCGCTTTTTGATCTCCTTGGCCCGCTTCACGATGTTGTCCTTCTTGGCGGCGCGGACATCGTCTATCGACTCTAGGTGGTAGCTGCAGTCGAACGGTCCCACCTTGTCTATGCTCTCTATGGCCGCGGCTATGAGGGCGCAGGTGTCGATGTCGGTGCTCATGGGGAGGATGACCTCGCCGGACGTCGAGTTGCCCGACGTACGGGTGTTCACCTCTATCCTTCCCACCTTGGACTGTCTCTGCAGGTCGTTCAGGTTCATCTCGGTCCCGAGGAGTCCCTCGGTTTGCCCAAAGATGGCGCCGATTATGTCCGCCCGCTCAACTATTCCATCAACCCTGAAGGAAAGCCGAACATTATACTTGGCAGCAGCCGCATGGGGCATGAATTAATCATCTCCTGATTTATCATGGCTGTCCGAATCCGGCAGTCCTATATGTTGTTATCGGCGGTGGATCCGCACACGTCCAGCCGGCGCGGGTATCTGACGGCTTTCAGTGGTGTGTCCGGTATGATTTGCATGGTTTGAACGTCATATGGCCGGATCACACCTGATATACCTGCAAAAATTGCCAAAATCGCACCACAGGAGCGCTTGGGTGCTTTCTGGCATCACGCCGAGTCTGGACTCGGATCCGCAGCCCTCCGCTCTCCCGACAGCCGCGTGCACGCCACTCCAGGATACGGAGTCCGCATCCCTGCTTGCCGGGCCATACACACATCAAAGATGGCGTGCGGTGCCCTTCGGGTGTCAGGCCCTCCCCGGCGGCGCTCGGAACGTGCCGGTTCTGGAGTGGGCGGATGGCGGCGTCCCGGCCACGGCAGGCGGCACCCCTCACCTGCGCACCACCAAGAAGGCGGCGGTCAGGGACGAGACGGCGGCGGTCAGGAGGGGCGCGCGTGCCACAGCGCTCTCCCACACGGCAACCGTCGGCGGCTCCACGCCCTCGACAGTGCCGGTCCATGCGCCGATGCCTGTGCTGACGTCCCATATGTGGGGCGTCGGCATCAGCGCCAAGGCCGCTACCACCAGCACCACATAGACAGATACAACGGTTGCCGCCGCCGCGGCCAGAGATCGGCGGCGGCCTGTATCCGTCGCCGCCCTGTGAAGCTGGAACGCCGCAAACCCGGCGGCCACCCCGACCGCGGCCCCTCCCGCCGGCCCCAAGACATACAGGAACGGGGACACCAAGGACGCGCCGGTGATTATCGCCAGAGCCGCACCCGTCGGACCTAGCATACGCGACACAAGCGAGAGAACCATCCATGACACCAAGGAGAGGGAGACGGCCAGCGCCGTGACAACCGCGGCGCTAACCGCCACTCCCCCGGCCGCGACCCCACCACTCCAACCAAACCAAGGGAACAACAGGGCAAACGCCGCGACGGCCCACAGAAGTACGTGCCGTATACTAGACATGCCGTACCAGTACCGCCCAGATGCCGATTAAGGTTCTGCAAAGCCGGCGCCGAGATGAAGACGCCACGAAAAATTGGAAAAATGGAAAAGCCGCCTACTCGGTGTTGAACGAGTGTCCGCACGAGCAGGACTTTACCACGTTGGGGTTGTTGATCTTGAATCCGGAGCCCATAAGGCTGTCTATGTAGTCTATGTTGGCCCCCTTGAGGTGGTCCAGGCTCATGCTGTCCACCAGCAGCTTGACGCCGGTCTCCTCTATGACCAAGTCGTCATCGTCTGGGGCCTTCTCAAAGCCCATGCCGTACGACAGCCCCGAGCAGCCGCCGCCCTGCACATACACGCGTAGGTACTCGGGCTTTGCGTCTTCCTCGGCCATGAACTCCTTGATCTTGGTGGCGGCCTTGTCGGTGACCGTGATAAGCTTCTGCGTCTGTTCTGTTGCCATGGTTGTAGTTGCCCACCCGAATTATATGAATTTTTAGACGCCGGCGGGCGGCGCGCCCGGGGTGCAAACACACGTGAGGCTGCAGCATCGCAGGCACATAGAGATGGGCGGGACACGGGGCGGCCTTCCCAAGAACAGAGGGCCGCTGGGATGCTACAATATGCGTAGGACGCTCAGGATCCCCAAGGCACCAACCAGCGCCCCCACTGCCATGCCAACCAGCATGATCTTCTTCTTAGCGGCGGTGTCTTCCTCGCCGCCTTTTTGGAAGTGGTACACCAGCAGGGCGCATCCCATCCCAAATCCCACCAGACAGACCGCCAAGCCCCAGACATCGTGCCATCCGACTGGGCCCTGAACGAGGTCCATCCAAAACCTGCCCGAAGCCAGCATCGCCAAAAAAATCGTCAAGACGCCGGCTTTCTTCGCCGGGTAGTGCCACAGCCATCCCCCAAACACACCGGCCACCGGTCGCTGCAGTTTATAACATCTACATGATCTGGGGGCTGTGACAGCGCCTGAACACGCCAGCCCCGTAACATCCGGTTGTGTAGATCCGTATGTGCCCAATGTTACGTCCATCTCTGCGTCCAGTATGGTACAGCCCTCCCGCCGGCAAAGGGTTTAATTTCGCTCCACGCCGGGCGCCGTCGGGCTCCAGTGGTGTAGACCGGTCAAGCATTTCGCCCTTTCAAGGCGAAGATCTCGGGTTCAAAATCCACGGATGAAACTCCCGACTGGAGCACCAGAATTAAATTGGTAATGCCGCACCCCCCGTCCAGTCAACTTGGACCGAAAGAATGTGGTGGGCAACCCCCTCCTCAAGACGTACGCCCCGCACATAGCCAGAATCGACGAGGCGCTGGCCACCGAGATGGGGGCGCATGCCGGCTCCGAGTTCCACGAGCCCCTCCTGTACTCGCTGGACGGCGGCAAGCGCATCAGGCCCCTCATCCTGACGCTCTCGGCCGAGTGCTTCGGGGAGGCCGACGAGAACGTGATGTCGGCGGCCTGCGCCGTGGAGCTCCTGCACACCGAGTCCATCATACACGACGACATCATAGACAACGAGATGCTCCGCCGGCAGAGGGAGCCCTTCCACAGGAAGTACGGGTACTATACGAGCGTCTTGAGCGGGGACTTTGTCCTGGGACTCATACTCTCCATATCCTCCCGGCTGGACAACGCCCGCATAACCGCGGACCTGGCCCGCACCGCCATGCTCATGAGCGAGGGCGAGATGATGGAGAACCGGGTGGTGGAGGGCGAGGATGCCACCTTCGAGGACTACATCAAGACCATACACTACAAGACGGCCACCGCCTTTGAGGCCGCCGCCAAGATCGGCGCCATAATGGGCGGCGGCAGCGAGAAGCAGATAGACCACATAGCCAGATACGGGCGGAACATCGGGATAGCGTACCAGATCCGGGACGACCTGCTGGACTGGAAGAACGAGGACAAGATATTCAACATGCTGGTCAGGAGGAGCGCCGACCCCCGGGACGTCTTCGACGAGATGGAGGAGATGCTCAAGTATTATTCCGGCCTGGCCCGGGAGGCGCTGCGGTACGTGCCCTCCGGCGAGGCGAGGGCGGGGCTGGAAGGTCTCATAGGCTTTACTGTGCTGAAGGCGTAGGTGCACGATCCCGGGGCGATGGAGCAGGACACCCTGCGGTATGGGCCGGTTCTGCCACGCGTCTGGTCCGGCGCCGACATGGCGCAGCGGGATGATTGGATCATGTTGTCCGCTATTACCAACCCCGGTCTGCACGCGCGCCTCCAGAGTTTCGACGTCGCCGTCAGGCCCGGAACACGTCAGGCCCGCATCACGACTGTTGTAGAGAGCGTATCTCGTCTTTCATTTGGTCCATGGCTCTGCCTAGATTTACGAAACGGTTGATGTCTCGCAGGACATCCGCCCGCATGGCCTCGATCTTGGCGTGTTCCATCATGACGGTCTGGTCTGGTTCGGTAGCCTCCTGCTTCAGGATGGCTACCTCGTTCAGCAGATAATTAAGTCGCTCCCACTGCCGTTCGTTCATCGGGATTCGGCGATCAGCGTCTCCAACTCCACCTCTATACTCCGCATCTTTTCAGCCAAGTTGCGTCTCATCTCGGCTTGTTCGTGCATGCCCAAGCTATCAAGCGCCTCGGCCGTCTCCATGCCGGACCGATACAGTACATCCCTATCCACCATAACGGACATACCAGCGGCAGGTATTTAGCGATTTGATGTCTGGCGAGTCTCCTGTGGTACCTATGCAGATTATCCAAAACTAGGATATTCCAAGGAGATTGCCATATGCCTCGCATTACCGGGTTTCGCACCGAGATGCGGCCGTACGACGCTGGCCGGTAGGTGCATTATTCCATGAGCGATAAGGAGAACCCTGCACAGGATGGTATCGCACCGGACAACGCCCCTGCTGGCGGCACACGTTTAATGACCAATCCCTCGCGAGTCTCTTGCAGTATGTAGTTAAGGGACGTGATATTAATCATATTATGTATGTGGAGTACCGTTAAGATTAAATTAGTACGGTATCATACTAAATAGTGAAGTGGCGGACACCCCCAGATTGAATACTTTTGACCATGACCAAAATTTCATTCACCCTATACTTGAAAATCATAGCACGGGAGGACGGGTCCCTTGAGGCCCGAGTACATGCTGGAGATCCACCGCATCGGCCACGGGATGGACGACGTCAAGGCCACCATAAACCGCAACATCGAACTGCAGGTGGGGGACACCGCCATATCCGGCAAGGAGGGCGAGGTGATGAACATGCCTCTGTGGGTCGGCGAGATACTACACAGGAACAACCTGGCGGAGCTGGACGTGCCCGACGCCGTCACCGACCTCAAGCAGGCCCTCATAAAGGAGCAGGTCGCCGGCGAGTACCAGCTGGCCACCCTGGACGAGCGGTTCTACATACGGCTGCAGCACCAGATGGAGCGGCTGGACAGGCACGACCGCGACGGCGTGGAGGGGATAATGATGGAGCTGGTCCGGATGCGCCGGGGCAAGATAGTGCGCCTGGCCGACTCCAGCCGGCTAACCGGCGAGCTCAAGTCAAGGATTACGATAGAGGAGAGGCTGCTATATGAGTCGATCAGCCGGCAGGGCGGCGCGTTCGATGGAATGGTGACCAAGAATGAGTAAGACCGAGACCGCCGAGTACACCGACGACGGCCTCTCTGATGCCGTCAAGATGTTCCTGTCCCGCCACAAGGACCGGGACGGGAGCTACAAGTATCTGGACCAGATAGACGGCATGATGCCCAAGGGCTCCAAGTATATCGTCATAGACTACAACGACCTGGTGGGCGAGCCCAAGATAGAGAGGTACTTCCACCGGGAGCCGGACCGCATACTGGACGCCTTCGCCCGGGCCATCGGGGACGTGCTGCGCACCAGGTTTCCCGGGTACGCCGATACCATAAGGGGCGCCATACGGGCGCGCATAGCCAACTTCCCGCTCCACCGCAGCCTCCGGCAGATAAACGCCGAGACCATAGGCCGCATAACCAGCGTCTCGGGGATGGTGGTCCGCGCCTCCGAGGTCAAGCCCCTGGCCCGGGAGCTGGTATACAGGTGCCCGGACAACCACAAGACCACCGCCACGCAGACCCAGGGGATGGCGGTCAACGCGCCGGCGGTCTGCGCCAACTCCGACTGCAAGCACCGCAACCTCACCATGATCCCCAAGGAGAGCCACTTCATCGACTTTCAGATACTGCGGCTGCAGGAGCTGCCCGAGGACCTGCCGCCGGGCCAGATACCCCACTACATAGACATCAACATAAAGCAGGACCTGGTGGACAGCGCCCGCCCCGGGGACCGCGTCATACTGACCGGGCTGGTCAGAATCGAGCAGGAGCCCGTAAGGGGCGTGGCGCAGGGCAGCAGCGGGCTGCACCGCCTCCGCATAGAGGGCAACAACGTCGAGTTTCTGGGGGGCAGGGGCTCCAAGACCGCCCGCAAGATAGAGCGGGAGGAGATATCCCCCGAAGAGGAGAAGATAATCCAGGGGCTGGTGCACAGCCCCGGCATATACGAGAGGCTGGTGGACTCTTTTGCCCCGCACATCACCGAGCACCAGACCGTAAAGGAGGCCATCCTGCTGCTGATAGTCGGATCCAACCAGAGGCAGCTGGCCGACGGCACCAAGAGCAGGGGGGACATCAACATCTTTCTGGTGGGGGACCCCGGAACGGCCAAGTCCGAGATGCTCAAGTTCTGCGCCCGGATAGCGCCCCGTGGGCTGTACACCAGCGGGCGGGGGAGCACGGCGGCCGGCCTGACGGCCGCCGTCGTGAAGGACAAGACAGGCATGATGATGCTGGAGGCCGGCGCCGTGGTCCTGGGCGACCAGGGGATGGTCTGCATAGACGAGTTCGACAAGATGAAGCCCGAGGACAGCTCGGCCCTGCACGAGGTCATGGAGCAGCAGTCGGCCAGCATCGCCAAGGGCGGCATAGTCGCCACGCTGAACGCCCGCACCTCCATACTGGCCGCCGCCAACCCCGTCGGCGGCCGGTACGACACCTACAAGACCATAATAGACAACGTCAGGACCCCCATCCCCCTCCTGACCCGCTTTGATCTGATATTCATAATACGGGATGTGGCCTCGGTGCAGCGGGACGAGCGGATAGCCCGGCACATACTGGCCCGGCACACCAACCGGGGGTTCTCCAACCGCAACGCCATCGACCCGGACATCCTGACCAAGTACTTTGCGTACGCCAAGCGGTTCCGGCCGGAGATGACCGCCGAGGCCGAGAAGGTCATACTCGACTACTACCTGGACATGCGGAAGGGCGAGACCAGCGAGACCATAAACGCCACCCCCCGGCAGCTGGAGGGGATAATACGGCTCTCGACGGCCCGCGCCCGGCTGCTCATGAAGGATACTGTAGAGGCCGAGGACGCCGAGCGCGCCATATACCTGCTGACCCGCTCGCTGGAGGAGGCCGGGTACGACCCGGAGTCCGGCAAGGTCGACTACGCGGTACTGCACGGGAAGGGCAGCGAAAGCCTGACCAAGCTGCAGCTCTTCATGGACATACTCAAGAGCATGGAGGGCGACAAGAAGATACCCGTCTCCGAGGAGGACCTGCTGGCCGAGCTGGTCAAGAGCGACAAGTTCGACATGGACGGGGCGCGGAACTACCTGAGGAAGATAAAGCAGGAGGGAAATATTTATGAGCCCAAGTCCGGCCACTACAACACTGCGTTATGAGGGCGTCTGATCTTGGCCTCTCCCAGGAGTCGACCGACTGCATAGTGAGATACGGCGCAGGGACGCTGTACGAGCCGCAGGCCGCCGCCGTGGAGGCTGGACTACTGGAGGGCAAGAGCATTCTGGTGGCGGCGCCCACCGCCAGCGGCAAGAGTTTGGTGGCCATCCTGGCCATCCTGGCCATGATGGAGGGCGGCGGCCGGCGGGCCGTCTACCTGAGCCCGCTGCGGGCGCTGGTCTCCGAGAAGCGTGCCGAGTTCGCCGCCATGGGAAAGGCGCTCTCCCGTATGGTAAAGGTCTCCGCGTCCACCGGCGACCTCAACGCCCGGGACCGGCTGGTGGGCAACGTCATGTGCATGACCAACGAGAGGATGGACCTGGCGCTGCGGAAGGGCGAGTCGTGGCTGGAGGAGGTAGATCTGGTCATAGCCGACGAGATACATATGGTGGGCGACCCCTTCCGGGGGCCCACCCTGGAGATGGTTCTGACCCTGCTGAACGACGGCAACCGGCAGATGGTGGGGCTCTCGGCCACCATATCCAACGCCCCCGAGATCGCCCGGTGGCTGGACTGCCGGCTGATCAGCAGCGTCTGGAGGCCCGTGAAGCTCACCGAGGGCGTGTACGACGGCTCGCGCGTGGACATGGCAGATGGCACAGGGTTTGAGGTGCGGTCCAGCTCCCGGGGGGCGGCCGTGGACCTGGCGCTGGACAGCGTCGCCCAGGGGGGCCAGGCGCTGATATTCGTGAACACTCGGAAGGGAGCCCCCTCGCAGGCGGGCAGGGCGGCGGCGGCCGTCTCCCGCATGCTGGAGCCGGACCGCAAAAAGGAGCTGCAGGCCATATCCGGCAAGGTGCTCAAGAACGGCGAGAACACCGGGCTGGCCGACGAGCTGGCCGCCCTGATCGGGAAGGGCGTGGCGTTCCACCACGCCGGCCTCAACGAGAAGTGCCGCCGCCTCGTGGAGGACGGCTTCCGGGCGGGGCACATCCGGGCGCTGGCCGCCACCCCCACCCTGGCCGCCGGCGTCAACCTGCCCGCCCGCCGGGTCGTGATAGCCAGCCTGGGGAGGTATGACGGCCGGTACGGCCGGAACATGCCCATCAGCGTGATGGAGTACAAGCAGTTCTGCGGCCGGGCCGGGAGGCCCCAGTACGACGACATAGGCGAGGCCATCGCGGTGGCCGAGGGGGACCCCCAGGAGGCGATGGAGCGATATGTGCTGGGGGAGCCCGAGAGGGTGGAGTCTGCCCTGCACCACCGGCTGGGGGTGCACGCCCTGAGCCTGGTGGTAGCCGAGCCGGGCATCACCGCCGACGCCCTCCAGAGGTTCTTCGACGGCACGCTGGGGGGCGCCCAGCGGGGCGGGATGGAGATGTCCGGGCCGCTGCGCGGCCTGGAGAGGCTGGGGATGGTGGAGAGTTATGGCAAGAGGTACTCGGCGACCAGGCTGGGGGAGATCACCAACAGGCTGTACCTGGAGCCGGAGACTGCCGTCAGGTTCTTGGAGGTGGTGGAGAGCGCGACGGGGGGGCAGCACACCCTGACGTTCCTGCACGAGGTCATGGCATGCTCGGAGTTCTTTCCGGTGCTGCCCCTGCGCGCCGCCCAGCGGGACGCCGCATACGAGCTGGTGGAACGGTACGGCGAGCAGGCCGTCTGGTACGTGGACCCGGAGGACGTCTCGCGGAGCCTGCTGGGCCTGTTTGGATGGATAAACGAGGAGTCCGAGCAGGAGATATCGGAGCGGTACGGTATAGAGTCGGGGGACACGCACCGCGCCGTCGAGTCGTCGCGGTGGCTGCTCCGCTCCATGGCGGACATAGCCACGTACGCCCGCCTGCCGGACGTGCACAAGGAGCTGGAGACGCTCCGCACCAGGGTGGTATATGGGGTGCGCGAGGAGCTGGTGCCCCTTGTTCCCATAAGGGACGTGGGGCGTGTGCGCTCCAGGGCGCTGTACCGGGCCGGCGCCAGGAGCCCGCAGGACGTGGCCGCCATGCCCCTGGACAGGATACGGTCCGTGTGCCGGGTGGGCCCGGGGGCGGCCCGGCGCATCCAGTCGGGGCGGTGATACCATGGATACGTACGCGCCTCTGGTGTTTGGCGGAGTGGGGGCCGGAGCGGCATTCCTGGTGGTGTACCTTGTGGTGCCCCCCCTGGCGCGGCATCTGGAGGCGCGGGGCATGTGCGTCCCCGACGTCCTGAAGAAGGGCTGCCCGCCGGTGGCGCGGCCCGGGGGCCCGGCCATACTGGCGGGGCTGGCGGCCGGATGCATTCCCCTGATATGGCACGCGGGCGGCTGGGGCGTGCCGGCCATCCTGCTCACCGTATCGGCGGCATGCGCCATAGGGTACGTGGACGACCGGCGGGTCATGGCCGGGTGGTTCAAGCCGGCGGCCCTCTGCGCCGCGGCCCTGCCCCTCATACTGGCCGGCCCGTACGACGCATACCTGGAGTTCCCGCCGTTCGGGGCCGTCCACATCCCCGTGCTGTACATCGGGGTGATACTGGCGGTGGTGTCGACCACCGGCAACACCATAAACTCCATAGACGTGATGAACGGGGTGGCCAGCGGGTACGTGGCCATGGCGGCGGGGGCCGTCTGTATTGTGCTGGCCGTGCTGGGCCGCTGGGACGCGCTGGCCTTCGGGGCGGTGCTGCTGGCCGCGTCCCTGGCCTTCTATAGGTACCACCGCCTTCCCAGCAGGATATTCCCCGGGGACTCCGGGGCGCTGGCGCTGGGCGTGGCGTACGGGTGCCTGGCCATATACGGCGGGGTGGAGGTGGTAGCCGCCGTGGCCATGCTGCCGGCCATCGCCAACTCGTTCTTCTTCCTGCACAGCGTGCGCCGCATAGTGGAGCACCGGCAGATAGGCCGCGCCGCGGTGGTCCGGGACGACTCGCTGAGGCTGCGCGACTCCGGTGACCCCGGGGCCCCCGTCACGCTGGTTCGCCTCATACTGCGCCGCGGCCCGATGACCGAGGCACAGGTGGTGCGGGAGATATTCAGGCTGGGCGCCTTCTCGGCCGGGCTGGCCGTTATCACAGGCCTCATGATGGTACCATGAGGGTTTACGCGCTTCTGGGCGGCATGTGGGCGCTGATGATACTCGGGGGCGGGCTGGCCGTCATGGTGCTGGGCCCGCTGGACCTGGGTCCGGGGAACGCGGGGCTGAACTCCATCATCAAGGCGGTCGCCGCCGTCCTGATGGTGGCGCTGTGGGTGTGGTTGCTGGTGCGCATGATGAAGTATATCCTCAGGCGCTGAGGTTCCAGGGCCGGCCCCGCAGGGTCACCTTCTCGGGCAGGTCCGGGAGGCCCCGCAGGCGGTCCAGCTCGGAGGCGCGGTTCCGCAGATCGTCGGGCAGCATCACGGGTATCCCCTCGGATATCATGTAGAAGCGGCCGCATTTCGTGCAGTACAGGACCCCCTGTATTATGGGGTCGGCGCCCCCGTCCCCGTGCAGCTCCAGCGGGTGGTGCTTGTCCATGGGGCAGGCCAGCATCTCCAGGAATGACTTGTTCATCGCAGATCCAGATACACGGGAACTCCCCGCCTCCCCGATAAAAGCGCAGCTTTGGCTATCTCGGTGACGCAGACGGCCTGGTGCGGCGTCACCATATCGCGGTCCTCCCCTGCCGCCGATCCCAGGAACGCCGCAATCTCGCCTGCCAGCGGCTCCCCCTCCGGGGCGGGCACCGGCTCGCCGTCCACCCGGACCGTCCTCTCCACGAAGTCGCCGGTGACCACCGCCCCGGCGAACGCCGCCCGGAACATTCGAGAGCGGCCCGGCGAGAGCCAGTTGCACGCTATGACGGCGGTGCGATTCCCCGCGTACCCCAGCATTATGGTGGCAAAGTCCTCGTGGGTGTGGGAGACCCGGCCGGACCGCGCAAAGACCACCTGCGGCATCTCCCCGAACAGCCAGTTGGCCGTGTCTATGTCGTGGACTGCCGTGTCATATATGATGCCGACGTCCTTGATATGGAGGGGTATGCGGTTCTCCCGGTGGAACTCCAGCAGGACGAGTTTGCCGTACCTGTCGCGCGCCACCATGTCCCGGACCGACTCCACGGCCGGGTTGAACCGCTCTATGTATCCGCAGGTCAGCACCGTGCCGGCCCTCTGAGCCATGGCGGCCAGCTCCCTCCCCTCGGCCGGCTCGTACGTGAAGGGCTTCTCCAGCAGGACGTGCTTGCCGTGTCCTATGAGCGTGCGGCCCATCTGGGCATGGGTGGTGGTGGGCGTGGCCACCACCGCCGCCTCGAACCGCTCGGCGGAGACCATCTCGTCCAGCGAGATATAGTGGGGCACGCCGTACCTCTCCCCGTATACTTTGGCGAGGGCCGCGTCCGCGTCGCATATGGCGCACAGCGCCCCGGCATCATGTAGTACACGGGCATGGTTCTTGCCCCAGCCGCCCACGCCCACCAGGGCCGCCCGGATACTATGCGTCATGGTATACCGGGGTGAGCCATCCGTCAGATGCGCCCCCCCGTCCGGCCACCACATCAGCGTACGCCTCCATTATGGAGCGGGTGACCGGTCCGGGCCCCCGACCCACGGCGCGGCCCCCCACCGAGGTTATGGGCACCACCTCGGCTGCCGTACCCGTCAGGAAGAGCTCCTCGGAGGTGTGCAGCTCGCCGGGCGAGACGCGGCGGAACTCGACTGGTATGTCCAGGCGTTCGGCCAGCCGCACCACCGTGTCCCGGGTGATGCCGTCCAGCGCAGAGGAGGCGCGGTCGGGCGTGACCAAGCGGCCGTCCTGTACGAGAAAGATGTTGGCCCCCGGCGCCTCGCTGACGTTGCCCGCATGGTCCAGCATTATTGCCTCCTCGTAGCCGCTCTTCTGCGCCTCGATGGTGGCATATATGGAGTTGAGGTAGTTGCCGGACATCTTGGCCTGGGTGGGGGTGGAGGCGTCGCTGAACCGCCGGCACGAGACCACGCCGACGGATATCCCGCCGTTGTCGAAGAGCTTGTCCAGGGGAAACACGATGACGGCGAACCGGGTGGGCGCCGCGGGCCTGACGTACAGGCTTATGCCCCACTCCCCCACGAAGAAGATGGGGCGGATGTAGGTGGACTCCCTGAGCCCGTTCCGGGCGCAGGTGCCGGTTATCGCCCGGACTATGTCGTCGTCGGTGTACGGGGTCGCCATGTCATAGAACGAGCCGGAGCGCCTCAGGCGCCGTATGTGGTCGGCCAGCCGGAACACGTACAGGTTGTCCCCGTTCCAGTACGCCCGTATGCCCTCAAAGGCCGTCGTGCCGTAGTGCAAGGCGTGCGTGGTGACGGGCACCGTAGCCTCGCTCAGGTCGACGAACTTGCCGTCCAGCCAGACGGTGCGGCAGGGCGTGATTCCCATGGCGGGGTGACGCGGCGCCAAACAGTATTAATGTTGATACTGATTTTGGGTGAGCCGCCCGCATTCCCGACACCGCGGCGCGCCACGACGCGGCGCGCCACGACGCGGCGCGCCGGTGTCTGTCGGATCTGCGCGAAGTGGCATGCTCATGCCCATACCGTGAGCGGCGGGCGCGCCAGACATGCCGGACAGCGGGACCCGCCCTCCTTTTATCGGGCATGGGCCACTACACGTCATGAGCGGTCCGGGCACCCTGCGGACGGGCATGGCCGCCCTGGACGAGTTTCTGGGCGGATCCCTGCCCCGGGGCATTATCCTGGATGTGTATGGGCCCGGCGGGTCCGGCAAGAGCCAGCTGCTCATGCAGGCGGCCGCCGAGGCCGCCGCCGCCGGGTGCCGGGTCGCGTTCGTGGACACCACCGGCGCCTTCAGGCCCGAGCGCATACTGCAGATGCGCCCCGTCCCCGGCCTACTGCATGACATAGACGTGCTCCGGGCCACCAGCGTCGCCGAGCAGGTGGCCGCCCCGGCCATGGCCGGAGATGTAGACCTGCTGCTCCTGGACAACATAACGGACCTCTTCTCGTACGAGTATGGGGAGGAGAAGGCTCCCACCCGGGGCCGCGAGCTGGCATCCCACATGCGGGAGATCGCCCGGTGGGCCATAACATACGACGCGGGGGTAATGGTGGCCAATACCGTGCGCCGGGCCGGCGACTATAACGTGGAGAGCATGCGGCATGTCGTGGACCTGTACACCCACGTCAAGCTGCGGCTGTCCGGAGGCCCGGAGTACGTGGCCGAGTGCAGCAGGTGGGACGCCACGGCGCGGTTCGGCTATACCATACATGCGGGCGGGCTCAGATCCGGGCCGGTGGCCGGCGATGCGCCCTAGTTGCCCGCGCCGCAGCGGCGAGCCCTAGGCGTTCCACGGCACCCTGCCGGGCTCCTCCACCACGCCCACGCCCAGCGCCATATAGGCCACCAGCGACACCAAGGATGAGATGGCCCCCACCAGCAGGCAGTTGCGCCCCATCATACTGCCCGAGCCGCGCAGGAGCAGCCAGGCGACCACGCCGCCCAGCACGCCGAAGAGCACCGGCAGGATATACAGGGCGGGGTGTGGTCGCAGCGGCACGGGTGTAGTTTCCAGCCCACCCGTATTAGGCATTACGGGAGCAGGAGACTGTAACAACTCAGGCGCGAACCGGTGTAACAAGTGTGTGACACTGTAACATGTGTGTGGCGCTAGCCGCGAGAGACTGCAATCCGGCCGGCATGAATAACGACAACAGGTTGGGCCATATGCGGCAACCTCCGCCAACACCAATCCGATACCAGGGGCGCAGTCAGGCGGCGCAAGGGCGTCATCCACCTCACAGGCTATACCACCACCTCACGCCCGTTACAGCAAGCCCGCCTCGGAGCTGTTACAGTCCCATTGGATCAATAGTTTTTTAAGCAGTTACCGGCATGTTTTGTGTGGACGAATCTGTTTCAAACGAGCTACGGAAGCTCAAGGCTCGTCGTACCATAATAAAGCATGAAATTACCATACAGCGCGAGAAGCTGGACAAACAAAAGACGAAACTGTGATCTGATGTCCAATTCTATATGGAAATTGAGGTGGAGTTGAAGGCATTATACGATGCAGGGGAAGAAGCTGTTGATAAACTCGCACAATTCAGGTCCCCGTGCAAATACGGGTGCTGCCGAATGCACCACGCCCCCGATCACCATTCCCCCGAACGGATCCTGCCAATCCGCCAGCCAGACTCATTTAGAACCTTCTGCGTTAAAGTTTTTGTACAACATGCATGTACTCTGAATCATGGCAGATACGGAACATGTGATAAACATGTGTGAAAAATCCGCGGACGAGTGTGACCGTCATGGTATGACGGATGAGGCCAGGTTGTTTCGCGGCATCGCTGATGACTTGGACAATCTGCGTCCGCTGATTGATGGCTGACGATGGACGATGTAGACCGGTTTTTGCTTGACGAGCCATTGAAACTGTCGATACAGAAGCGCGAGGAAGCAAAAGCCAAACACAGGCATCATCAAAAAGAGATGGAGAAGTACAGGAGCTACATTGAGTCCCCAGATGCCAGAATATCAGAATTGGAAGATAGGCTGCTGTCCAAATGAGCCGCGCGCGCCGGCAGATGCCGCCGTGTGACGCTAGCATCACCCCATAGGATGACACACTTCCCCGTACATCCGGGCCGTTCGATCTACGCGACCAGGGTTTATGGGTTCTCGTGCAAACCGGGTGTTAAATGAGTCTGGCTGGCGAATTGGCAGGATCCGTTCGGGGGATGGTGGTCTGGAGCGTGGTACATTCAGCAGCACCCGTGTTCGCACGAGAACCCAAGGGGACAACCAATTTATTCGGTGCCGCCCCCACGCGTCACATGTACGAGGCCATCCCCGTTATCGTCCCGGCTCTCTTCGTGATAGGCGTGGTGGGTGCGCTAATCTATGACAGGTCGCACCGGAACGCCGAGTGAGATACGGGCCCTCTTCTCCAAGATGGGCTTTGACACCATGACACGCATACAGGAGAAGGCCGTCCCCCGCATACTGCAGAAGCGCGACTCTCTGGTCATAGCCCCCACCGGCTCGGGCAAGACCGAGTGCGTCGTCATACCCATGTTCCGTATGATCAAGCCGTACCGGGGCGGCGGCCGCATACGCTGCATCTACATCACGCCGCTGCGCGCCCTCAACCGGGACGTCTTCGGCCGCATAACCAGGTACGCGGAGGAGATGGGGCTCACCATCCAGATACGGCACGGGGACACCCCCCAGAGCGCGCGGCGGCGCATAGCCCGCTCGCCCCCCGACGTGCTGGTGACCACCCCCGAGACCGCCGTGGTGCTGCTCTCGCAGCCGGAGATGCTCAAGGCCCTCTCCGGACTGCAGTGGGCCGTGATAGACGAGGTGCACGAGCTGCTCCCCGGCAAGAGGGGCGCCCAGCTGGCCGTGACCTTGGAGAGGCTCCAGATGAACTCCGCATACCCGCTGACCCGCGTGGGGCTCTCGGCCACGGTGGGAAGCCCCCTGGAGGCCGCCAAGATGGTGGCGGGGGCCCGGCGCAAGTGCCTGATACTCCGCGACGCGGCGGTGCGGCGCTACGACGTGAAGGTACTGCTGGAGAAGGGGGGCATGCCGGCGGCGGCCGACGCCGTCCTCTCCCACATATCCGAGTCCGGCATAGCGTCGCCGGTGCTGCTCTTCGCCAACTCCCGCGGCGAGGCCGAGACGCTGGCCTCCATACTAAAGGACAAGTCCCGCATGCCCGTGGAGCTCCACCACGGCTCGCTGTCCCGGCAGACCCGGGAGGAGACCGAGTCCATGCTGCGGGAGGGGGGAAGGGGGATAGTGGTGTGCACCTCCTCGCTGGAGCTGGGCATCGACATGAGCTCGGTGGACACCGTGATACACTACGAGTCCCCGCGGCAGGTCTCCAGGCTGGCCCAGCGACTGGGCAGGAGCCGCCACGGGGTAGGGCGGGCGGCCTCCGGGCTGATAATCGCCCCCGACGGCAACGAGGCCATGGAGGCGCGCGCCATACTCGGCCGCGCCACGCGGGGCGACGTGGAGCCGCAGAGTCCGCACCTGGCCCCGCTGGACGTCCTGGCGCACCATTTGGTGGGCCTGCTGTACCAGGAGGGCCCCACCGCCATACGCCGGGCGCTGGAGATGGCCCGCGCCTCCCACCCCTTCCGGGAGACCACCGAGGAGGACGTCATGGCCGTACTGGACATGCTGGAGGAGAACAGGGTGGTTGCGGTGGACCGCCGTTCGGGCACCTACCGGCAGGCCAGCCGCACCTTCTGGTACCACCTGGAGAACCTCTCCACTATACCCGACACGGTGCGGTTCAGGGTGTTCGACGTGGCCAGCAAGAAGACCGTGGGAAGCCTGGACCAGCAGTTCGTCGGCGACCACGGGGAGGCCGGCAACATATTCGTGCTGCGGGGATCCCGGTGGAAGATACTGGGGGTCGACGAGAAGTCGTCGGTGGTGAACGCCGAGCCATTCCCCGGCGGGGAGACCACCATACCCTACTGGGAGGGCGAGAGCATACCCGTCGACATGGGCACCGCCTCGATGGTGGGCGGCATGCGAAGGGAGCAGGACGTGCTCATAGGCGGTGTGGCGCCCGACGCGGAGACTATACTGGCCGAGGCAGGCGGCCACGACCGGGTGGTGCTGCACGCCTGCTTCGGCACCAGGATAAACCTGACGCTGGCTGCCCTGCTGGCCGAGACCATATCGGCGTCCGGCGTCTCAAGGGTGCAGGCGCGCAGCGACGCCTACCGCATATACCTGGCAGGATCTGGCCGCATAGACGAGGGTGCGGTGCGCTGGGCGCTGGAGTCCCCCTCCGGCCTGCGGGATACCATAGTGGCGGCCGTCTCCGGCAGCCACAACCTCAACTGGCGGGTGTGGAACGCCGCCAAGAGGTTCGGCGTGCTGCGGCGGAGCGACGCGTACGAGCGGCGCCGGGCCATGTTCATACGCTCCAGATACGAGGGGACGCCGCTGGTCGCCGAGGCCCTCCGGGAGCTCATCCACGACAGGTACGACATAGCGGGCGCCGAGGCCGTGCTGTCCAGGGTGCGGGACGGCTCGATTACCATATCCTGGGTCGGGGTGGACAGGTTCTCGGAGCTGGCAGAGCCCGTTCTGGAGCATGCCTCCGGGTACCGGCCCGGCTCCGCCATAGACCCGGAGATACTGGGCATGCTAAAGCGCAGGCTGTACGGCACCCAGCACCGGCTCATATGCGCCCGGTGCGGCCGGTGGCAGCGGACCGCCGAGACGTCCCAGATAACCAGCATAGGCTCCTGCCCCAGGTGCGGGGCCCGCCAGATAACTGCCACCTACTACTCCGATCATGAGCTGGCCGGCATAATATCCCGCAGGCACGACGGTATAGACACAACCCCCGAGGAGGATGTCCGGTACAGGCGGGCCTGGAAGGTGGCCTCGCTGGTGGAGACCTTCGGCACCGCGGCGATAGTGGTGCTGTCCGGGTACGGGGTGGGCGCCGAGACGGCGGGCCGAATACTGCGGGACATGGTGGACGAGGAGTACATGTTCCGGCAGATATACGAGGCCGAGAGGCGGTATGTGACCACTAGGGCGTACTGGGACGATCGATAGGCGTTATGGTGGAGTATGCCGTAAGCACTAGGTCCACCCTGCCCTCCATTCCGTGCCGGGCGTTGACACCCGTCACCGACACCACCGAGCCCTTCTGGCACCTGTCCGACATCTTGGCCTGGCTGCGCCACCCCTTGATCCACACCTCGCCTGTGTCGTCGCAGGCGTATATCTCCAGAAGCTGTATGGTCTCGCCCGACTTGGTTTGGATGTCGCGCACCGCAGGATCCTTCAGCACGGTCACCTCCACGCAGTAGTCCCCGCCGGGATCCGTCTTGTCCAGCTTGGTGCGCATATCCCCCACGCCCGGTACGGCAGGGTCATCGTCCATGCGGCGCAGGTACGCATCTGCGCTCAGGGTGACGGACTTGCCGTACGCCTTTGTGGGCATGCACTCTATTACGTCGCCGGCCTGGCACTCTTTGGAGTGGTCGGCCCCGTCGGTCACAAAGAAGAGGTTCTTCTCGGAGTCCACGCACAGCATCATCATGTCCCCCGACCGGTCTCCCCTCACCTTGGAGAGTACCCGGAGCTTGAGCGGCTCCATGGTGTCGCTGCCGTCCGTCCTTACTATGGTGGACTCGTTGCCGTGCACCTCCAGCCCCGAGCCGGTCCGCTTCGCCCTCACGCCCAGCAGGCGGACCTTGGCGCCGTGGGGTATCATCTTGGGAACGCTGGCGTCATCCTGCCCCCATATCACGACCCGGTAGCTCTCGCCGTTGAGCCCCCGCAGGCGCATCCTCAGCGCCTTGCCCGGCTGCCCCCGGGAGTTGGTAAAGTTCATGGTGCTCAGCATCCCGTCCAGCGTGCCGCTCACGGCCACATCCCTGTCTGCCTCCGTCAGGGCCCCCACATCCTTGGCTATGCCGTCTATTCCGGGCACCCCGGGAAGATCGTCCAGCGTGGTTATGGCCCCGTCGGTCCCCAGGTTTATGACCGGGGATCCGGAGATATCATTCTTTATGTAGGCGCCCGTAAGCCGCACCGCGTCCCCCGGCTCCAGGGAGTCCAGCAGCTCCTCGGTCACCATGGTATCCCAGAGCTTGGCGGAGCAGGTGGCATCGGCATCATATACGGTCATCATGCGCATCTGGAACGGCCTGCCGTCCCTGCTGGTGAACTCCCGGATGGGCGACACGGACATGACCCTCACCTCCAGCGTCACCCCCTTGGCCCCAACGTACAGCTCCTTTATGGTAGATTGGGTGCTCAGGCTCTCGGTCAGCTCCACCCCCTCGTCGGATGCCACCAAGAATATGGCCCCCTCATCTGTGAGGTAGCCGGCGCCGATCTTGTCCTTTTTAGCTTGGATCCTGGTCATCACTTCGTCCCGGGACAGGTGGGGGCAGGCATCCAGTAGCTGGGACATTAACGCTTCCGCTTTCATGGAGGGGAGTGCCGAGCGGCTCATAATAAGAATTACGCCGGACGGTTCCTCCCGAAAGAATGGGTGATGGGTCGGGGATCTATCTCTACGATCTTAAACAATCTGTCGGATCGGGGCAGGCATGGGACGCAAGAAGCCCCGCAAACCCCGGAAAGGCAGGGCCTCGGAGCAGTGCATAACGCGCCGCGGGCTCCGCATCCACCAGAAGGGCGACCAGATCAAGACCCTGACCGGGCACCGTTGGGACGTGGCATCCCAGAGTGAGGAGGGCGTATGGTATAGGGTCTCGTTTGCGGGAGACAGTCCCACATGCGAGTGCGCCTACCACGCCACCGGAAAGGGGTGCCGCTGCAAGCATATCGCGGCGGTCGAGCACACGCTGCTCATATCGTCGGAGACCACATTCGGCAAGAAGGTTGGCGTCGAAGAGAAGGAGCTGTGCTGCCCAGGGTGCAAGAAGAAGAGGTATGTCCGTAACGGATGGTACTGCGGCAAGCACGAGAAGAGGCAGAGGTACAGGTGCTCCGTATGCGGACGGCGGTTCCGGGACAACCTGGGTTTTGAGCACCGCCAGGTGCCGCGCCTGTACATCACGCTGGCCCTGATGCTGTCGGGGATGGGGACATCGGCGCCCAACATCCAGACGACGCTCGGGCATCTGGGAGTCAGGGTGCACGTGGACACCATAACCAGGATCCTGGAATACTACTCCGAGGCGGTGCAAAAGTATACGGAGACCCTCAAGCCCCCGTGCGTGGGGGACAAGTGGGGCTGCGACGAAAAGCACCAAAAGGTCGGCGGCAGGGAGTCGTATATCGTCACCATCATGGATCTTACCACCCGGTTCATACTGGCGTGGGATGTATCATCCACCAAGGAGGACTACAACGCCGCCCCCCTGCTGCGGAGGGCCCGGGACATGGCGGGCAGGATTCCCCGCCTGTTCATTACCGACGGCCTGGACCAGTACCACATCGCCTTCAAGAGGGTGTTCCGCACGCTGAAGGGTTTCAGGTCCATTCACATACGTGACATCCACCCATGTAAATCCACAGCGGATATGCGATGTCATCCGTACCTCGCTTCATGCCGAGCCTAGTCCATATAGGCTCCTTTTATATCACGCGGTTGGTTTGGCTGTTCTATGAATTTTCGACGACACGGAAGGGGACGCGAGGGGCACCCCGCCGCCCCTCGCCCGGCAGGGGGCGGCGGGGTGCCCCGGCGCCGGGTGGTGCGCAGGCTCCCCCACGGCGTATTTTGGTACGGTAATTGTACCGTACCGCGTGTTCGCATGCGTGAAAAAAGTCACGGGGTGTGCGGCCGTTTTTGGCCGCTTGTGCAGGTCCGGTGCGATGGCGCCTTTCCGCGCCGGGGCCGTCCCAAAATGAAAAGCAGGTAAATCCTACGTCCGATCTGGGACAGGTGGTGAGCAGCGCCCTAGTCAAACATTGGCCTTGTGCCGCCACAAGCGGCCTTGCGCCATTCAAAATGAATGGGCGAATCTGCGCTGCATCTTTTCTGGGCCTTGCGCCCTTATGGGTGATTGCGGCCTCACTGCCTGCCGACCACAAAAAGGAGGTGAAAGCAAAATCAACAGTTCAAACGATTTCATAGGCATTGACATAGGCAAACGAAAATGCGACGTATGTATCATGGACAGTGGCGGCAGCGTGCTGGAACGCACCAAGTACACCAACAAGAGGGCCGCCGCCGGCGCGTTCGCCAAGTACGCCGCGGCCAAATACGACTGCGCCGCCGTCTTCGAGTCCACCGGCAACTACGGCTTCAAGACGCGGCTTGCGCTGGAGGAGTATCGCATACCATACAAGATAGCCAACCCCCTGCGGCTCAAGCTGTCCCAGTCCGGCCTCAAGACCGACAAGCTGGACGCCGAAAGGCTCGCAAACAGGCTCCGCATGGACGACATACCGGAGTCGTACGCGTACCCGCCCGGGGACAGGCGCGTCCTGGACATACTGCACGACCGCATCAACCAGGTCAGGGCCAGAGTCGCGGTGCTCAACAGGCAGCACAGCGTCCTGGCCAAGTACGACTACGAGATCTCTGACAGCGGGAGCACCGACTCGGCCAGCGACAAGTGCCAGGAGTTCCTGGACAACCTGAAGCTGGACGAGGGCGACATGCGCCGTATGGCGATGCACGTCCAGGACGTCCGGCACATCAACGGGCAGATCCGGATATTGGAGGGGATGGTCTCAAAGGAGGCTTTCCAGAACGAGGACGCCAAGCTCATAATGAGCCTGATGGGGTTCGACGCGTTCAGCGCCCTGCTGGTGGCCGTCTCCATCAGCCGCATCGAACGGTTCCCGCACTACAAGCAGCTGGTCTCGTTCCTGGGCCTGTGCCCCCGGATATACCAGTCCGGCGACCGCAAAAAGCACGGCCGCATGAAGAAGGCCGCAGACCGCAACCTCACCTGGGTCATGATGCGCGCGGCCATGGTCGCCGCGCGGCACGATCCCAGGATGAAGGCCCGCTACGAAACCCTGCGAAAGCAGCACCCGCCCGCCGTCGCCTACAGCCATGTCGCAAACTACATGGCATACTGCATCTACTACATGCTGAAGCGGCGCGAGCCGTACAGGTACCACGACAAGTCCGCCTATGAAACCAAGCTGAAGCGTCTGGAGGCCAGGTGCAGGTAGCCGCCGCGCGCCGGGGTTTCGCTCCCTCACAAAATTTTGGGACGGCCCCGGCGCGGAAAGGCGCCATCGCACCGGACCTGCGCAAGCGGCCAAAAACGGCCGCACACCCCGTGACTTTTTTCACGCATGCGAACACATGGTACGGTACAATTACCGTACCAAAATACGCCGTGGGGGAGCCTGCGCACCACCCGGCGCCGGGGCACCCCGCCGCCCCCTGCCGGGCGAGGGGCGGCGGGGTGCCCCTCGCGTCCCCTTCCGTGTCGTCGAAAATTCATAGAACAGCCAAACCAACCACATGATATAAAAGGAGCCTCTGTGGACTAGACTCGGCATGAAGCGAGGTACGGATGACATCGCATATCCGCTGCGGATTTACATGGGTGTTTGTGAGGGAGCGAAACCCCGGCGCGCGGCGGCTACCCGCACCTGCCTTTTAGTCGTTTCAGCTTGGTTTCATAGGCGGACTTGTCGTGGTACCTGTACGGCTCGCGCCGCTTCAGCATGTAGTAGATGCAGTATGCCATGTAGTTTGCGACATGGCTGTAGGCGACGACGGGCGGGTGCTGCTTGCGCAGGGTTTCGTAACGGGCCTTCATCCTGGGATCGTGCCGCGCGGCGACCATGGCCGCGCGCATCATGACCCAGGTGAGGTTGCGGTCTGCTGCCTTCTTCATGCGGCCGTGTTTTTTGCGGTCGCCGGACTGGTAGATGCGTGGGCACAGGCCCAGGAACGATACCAGCTGCTTGTAGTGCGGGAACCGCTCCACGCGGCTGATTGAGACGGCCACCAGCAGGGCGCTGAACGCGTCGAACCCCATCAGGCTCATTATGAGCTTGGCGTCCTCGTTCTGGAGCGTCTCCTTTGAGACCATCCCCTCCAGTGTCCGGATCTGCCCGTTGATGTGCCTGACGTCCTGGACGTGCATCGCCATACGGCGCATGTCGCCCCCGTCCAGCTTCAGGTTGTCCAGGAACTCCTGGCACTTGTCGCTGGCCGAGTCGGTGCTTCCGCTGGCAGAGATCTCGTAGTCGTACTTGGCCAGGATGCTGTGCTGCCTGTTGAGCACCATGACTCTGGCCTTGACCTGGTTGATGCGGTCGTGCAGTATGTCCAAGACGCGCCTGTCCTCGGGCGGGTACGCGTACGACTCCGGTATGTCGTCCATGCGGAGCCTGTTGGCGAGCCTTTCGGCGTCCAGCTTGTCGGTCTTGAGGCCGGACTGGGACAGCTTGAGCCGCAGGGGGTTGGCTATCTTGTATGGTATGCCATACTCCTCCAGCGCGAGCTGCGTCTTGAAGCCATAGTTGCCGGTGGACTCGAAGACGGCGGTGCAGTCGTATTTGGCCGCGGCGTACTTGGCGAACACGTCGGCGGCGGCCCTCTTGTTGGTGTACTTGGTGCGTTCCAGCACGTTGCCGCCACCATCCATGACGCACACGTCGCATTTCCGGTATCCTACGTCAATGCCTATGAAATCGTTTGAACTGTTGATTTTGCTTTCACCTCCTTTTTGTGGTCGGCAAGCAGTGAGGCCGCAATCACCCATAAGGGCGCAAGGCCCAGAAAAGATGCAGCGCAGATTCGCCCATTCACATAGAATGGCGCAAGGCCGCTTGTGGCGGCACAAGGCCAATGGATGTCGAGGGCGCTGCTCACCACCCGTCCCAGATCGGACGTAGGATTTACCTGCTTTTCACATACGGAACCTCCTATGCAACACCAACAAGCAGGAGCGGCTCAACGGCGAGCTGGCGGGCCACTTCAGATATGCCCGCGGCATAAACAAGGAGGAGTCCCTGATATTCCGCATGGCGATACTACACCACAACTACATCAAGCCGCACGCTGGCATAGCATACAGGACGCCCGCCGAGGCGGCCGGCATAGACGTGCGGGGCGCCGACAGGTGGCGGACGCTCATCCAGAACGCCGTATCCGCCACATAACCGCCCAAAACACCCCCATTTCCATACCATTCCATACTGTTCCATTCCATGATGCCACATTTTGCCCCCGCGCCATACCATTTGGGCGGGACTTTGCCAAAAACCGCCGTAAAATATCACCTTGCAGCCAGCGCATCCCGAGTTTGAGGCTGGCTGCAGCCTGGATCTGGGTAAATTAGATCAATCACCCATTCTTGCAAGGGGAACCCGCCGGACGGTTCCCCCAGCAGGAATGGGTGATCCATCCATGACAGGATGTGCGGGCATCACATGGCGCACTGCGCCACCAGCACCTCTGCCGTGCCGCCCGCCGGGCATAGCGGGTGTTTGGCGGCGCCGCTCCCCGTTCCGCCGCTCGCTCCTGCGGGGGGAGCCCGTCGGGCAGGTTCTCCTGTGTAAAATATTGGCATAGATGCATGACGACGGCCAACCGCCCGATTCGCGAGCCAGATACGTGTCGGTTTTGCCGTAAATTACACGCCGTCAATTAATGCCGAAAAGCCCCACCGCACAAGCCCCCCGATACAACCTACTCTGCTTCCATGTTTGAGAACCATCCCGGCGATGGCAAAATCAACCGCGCATGCCGGATTATGGCGTTGTACTGGTGGATAAAAATAAATGTCCAGCTCTTGTAGTGTAACTATTGACTCTTGACCGCACCGGTGTCATCTTGGCGGGCGCCTTGGTGGCCGCTGCCCTGACGGCGGTCTGGGGCGTGGGCTCCGCCGAGGCATCCCCCGAGATGGAGGGGTACGACTCGGATTACGGCATGGAAAACTACACGGATGGGGAGATGCGCGGCCACGGCTGGGACAAGATGGGCGGGCACGGCATGGATTGCATGGGTCACGGCATGTCCAAGTCCCACATGGGAATGTATGGTTCGGGCGGCCACATGGGACACGGCATGGGCCACATGGGAAACTACACGGATGGGGAGATGCGCGGCCACGGCTGGGACAAGATGGGCGGGCACGGCATGGATTGCATGGGTCACGGCATGTCCAAGTCCCACATGATGGGAATGTATGGTTCGGGCGGCCACATGGGACACGGCATGGGCCACATGGGAAACTACACGGATGGGGAGATGCGCGGCCACGGCTGGGACAAGGGCTGGGCAAAGGAGTACGGCATGGATTACATGAGCCCCGGCATGTTCAATCCCTTCATGATGGGGCCGTACGGTTCGGGCAGCCTAACCGACCTTATGTTGTTTGACCTCTTTGGACCCCCTGCGGAACAGACCATATCATCCAAAGGGCACTCTACGGCCATGGTGGAGCCGGAGAAGCTCATGATTACTTTGGGTGTGGACACGGTGGCCGAGACGGCCAGTGAAGCCTTGGTGGAGAACACTAGGATAATGAACGATATCACCGCAGCCCTCCTAGCCCTTAACGTAACCGAGGACGAGATAAGCACCACCAGAATAAACATACACCCCGAGTATGGCGATGTGCCCAATCCCATAACCGGCGGGAGCAGCTGGGAGATGATCGGGTATGGAACAAGCAATATAGTCACCATAGCAACCACCCAAATGGACAGGGCCGGCGAAATACTGGACGGGGTCGTCGGCGCAGGGGCCAACCGCGTCGAGGACGTGAGATTTGGCGCATCTCCGGAGACCATATCGCATGTGCGCATGGACTTGATAGGCCAAGCCGTCCTGAATGCGCTTGAAAAGGCCAAGCTCGCGCTGGAGCCGCTAGAGTACAGGATATCCGGGGTAAAGTCAATCAATGTGGACGGCGCCAGTACGCCCGGGTTCGGCGCCGCTGAGGACGCTGCCCGGTACGCTATAACCTTACAGTCTGCTGCGCCGCCCGTATTCTCATCGGACCAGACGGTGAGCGTCTCCGTATCTGTGACGTTCTTTATTGAGCCGATCTTCGAGTTCATAGTCACGGACGATCCCTTCTACGGGCATGACGGATATGGATGCGTGTGCGAGGGCGACGAGGACTGGGAAGAGTGCATATGCAGGTACGACGAGTATGAGTATAACGAGTATGAGTATGACGAGCCAAGCATGCACGGCGAATAATGCCAAAGGCACAGGGGAGATCATTCATAATCTGCCTAGGCCGATATGATCAAGCATTGATCCAACGTTGAACGGATGGTTGCAAATACCCCCCCATAGAAGAATATTACAATTCAGATAACCCCGGCAGGCCGGGTGGCCTTGACCGAGCTTGCAGGCCATTCGCCACCACACGGCATGTGGCGGCAAACGGCATACGCAAAAAACTGGCAGGCTAGCGGCGCCCACTTCTGGAAAGGTAGCGTGTACCGGGACCGCACAGCGTAGATTATGGTTACGCGCCAAGTCACTCTGACGGTGTTCGGTGGGCCGTGATTCTTGGCAGTTCCGCCAGATTTTCAAATTTTAAGTGAAAAGGTACCCTGTTTTTGTTATGCGATGGAGCACGCCGGTATTGGTGGGCACGGCCATAGCGCTAGTTATCGGCTTGAGATCCTACATGTTCACCAACCCACCCGAGGTTTTGAACACATCTTGGAAAGGTGGTGACATCCTAGGCTCGGCCCAAGGCACCGTTACACGAGACAACCCTCTAGAGGTAACCGCAAGGATGCCCAACGGCGCGGGCATGTTTTTCGTTGAGATCTTAGACCCTATAGAAAATGTGCAGATAAGTGCGCGAGTCATGGGTCCCATTCACACCGTTGCGGCGTCTGTGTCCATTGACACACCCGTATACACTGGGGCGTTCAGGGTCCATGAGATATACTGGTTCCCCTGTGATGATGTGGGAATGTGCCCTCAGGGAGGCCGAGAAGGCGATACGAAAGAATTTACCCTGACCGTCGAATCTGATAGTGCCGATCCGGTGAATGTAGTAGCAATGCTAGGCCAAGAGGGAACATCCGCTTGGGGAGCACAACCGTGACCTGCCCACAACTACAAAAAAGCGGCCCAAAGTGGAGAACGGGACTTCCCGGCGGGAGCCAAAACCAGCAGAGTACATACCACCGAGGACCGTGAACAGACACGCCGCCCACGCACTTCTGGTGCGGGACACGTGCAAGTCGTGGAATAATGCGCGATGCGGACCGGGTCTGCCCGGCCGCGGCAATGTGTCCATAATGGGCGCCGTCAAATGGAACTGGCTACGCGCAGGCGATCGGTTAAATTGGTGGCACCCGCCACCCAATCCGTGAAGTGCATAAGCGCCGCCGCCCTCTCGAAGGAGTACGGCGACACCCGGGCGGTCGACCGCATAGACCTGAACGTGGAACCCGGACAGGCGTTCGGCTTCCTGGGGTCCAACGGGGCCGGCAAGTCCACCACCATAAAGATGCTGACCACCCTGATCAGGCCCACCAGCGGCTCCCTGAACATACTGGGGATGGATGCCCTCAGGGAGCCCCTACGGGTCCGGCGCCGCATAGGCGTGGTGCTGCAGCAGCCCAGCTATGAGCCCACGCTGAGCGTGGAGAGGTCCCTGACCAAGTACGGCATGATGTGGGGCGTGCCCGGGGGCGAGTCCCGGCGCCGGGCCGAACGGCTCATGCGTGACTTTGGGCTTGCGGACCTGAGAAAGAAGCGCAACGAGGACCTCTCCATAGGACAGCGGAGGAGGGTGCAGGTCGCCAGGGAGTTCATGCACGACATGGACCTACTATTCCTGGACGAGCCCACCGTGGGGCTGGATCCCGCCGCCCGGAGAGAGCTGCTGGACTACCTCAAGGAGAAAGCCGCCTCGGGTCTTACTATATTCTACACAACCCACATCCTCAGCGAGGCAGACTACCTCTGCGACAACATAGCCATAATACAGAAGGGGCGCATACTGGCGTCTGACACCCCCGCCGCCCTAAAAAAACGGCTGGGTCGCCAAAAGACCATCACCCTGCGCACCAACGCCGACGACCAAACCGTAGCCGCGGCGCTGGCAGGCATTCCCGACTGTATGGTGCAGACCGGAATGGGCGCCAGCATAACCATCGAGTCGGCCAGGCCAGAGCACATCCTGATGGAGGTCTTAAGCCGGCTGCGCAAGAACGGTATCAAGATGCGCGAGATATCCGCCGAGGCGGCCACCCTAGAAGACATATTCTTGGAGACCATACGCGATGCATCCGGTTCTGAGACTGGTTAACCGCAACCTGACGGTCTCCCTGAACCCGGGGTTTCTCATATGGCAGGTATTATTCCCGCTGATCTACATATTTGTGGTGGGCTTTGCGTACACCTCCCTCATACCCGGCGTGACATACAACGGCGAGCATGTGACGTATCCCGCGTTTCTGGCCACGGGCATGATCGGCTTCAACATAATGAACAGCACGCTGGTCTCCGGCCTGATAATCTGGAACGACCGGCGCCATGGCATGTTCGAGCAGATAATGTCGGGCCCGTACACCCGAATGCAGTACGTGCTGGCCAACATCTGCACCATAGGCACGGTGGGGATGATAAGCGCCGGCCTCATAGTGGGGGTGGGCTACCCGGTGTTCCAAGAGTCAGCCGAGTTCACCATATACACCATTCCCCTCATCGTCTTTGCGGCCGTCACCGGATCCGTGCTGTTCGGGTCCCTGGCGTCCATAATATCCACCCGCCTCACCTCCAGCGAGGGGTTCAACGTGGTCATAAACACCACATTCATCTTTTTGGCGTTTGCCAGCACGGCCTTCTACCCCGCCGAGGGTGCCCCCGAGGGGCTGGGGGCGGCGTTCTACTTCAATCCCCTGACGTACATAGTGGACGCCATCCGCGCCGGCATATTCGGCGGGATAACCCAGGCGGTGTTCGTGGAGATGGCGGCACTCTCCGCCATTGCTGCCACGCTCTTTGTGGTGGCGGCAAAGATGATGACAAAGGTGGACCTTTAGCCGCGCCCGGAGTACGGCCGCGGAGCCGGCTCCACCACTAATGATAGCCCGGCCCAGACTCGAACTGGGGTCAAGGGCTCCAAAGGCCCCTATGCTTGGCCGCTACACTACCGGGCTGCTGCGTCTACACCACCTCACACGCCAATATGATTTTTCGTGTTGGGGGACGCTCCCATAACTTTTTTTGCAGACGCGCCGCATTCCCAAATGACATGGTAAAGGTGACCGTATACGGATACAGCACCGAAGGATACGCTCTAGCCTCGCGGCTTGCCGAGAACGGAGCCGAGGTACACCTGGTGGACGAGTCCACCGCCTCGGCCGTCCGGCTCAGACCCGAGATAGCCAAGACATACCCGAGCGTGGCCACCCTCATAGACGACGAGCCACTGCTGGATGCCAAGCCCGTAAAGACGGCCGTTGCCGAGGCCAGATACCTGTTCTTCACGCCCCGGATACGAAAGGCCGGCGCCGAGGCCAGAACCGAGATAAGCCTCAAGTTCAAGGACGCCACCGCCCACCTCTCCGAGGACAGCACGGTGGTGTACGGCGCGCCCGTGGGGATGGGAGGAAACGCCGAGTACATGGAGCTGCTCAAGCATGTCGCCGGCATAGACGCCACGGAGACGACATCCTACCATTACTACCCGCTGGAAGGTGACAGGCAGCCGGACGCCATCGGCTCGGTCGGCGGCCGGGAGGATACAGAGCTGGCCAAGCTGCTGGGCGGCGGCAAGGAGTTCGTTGACATGGAGGCCGCCGAAAGGATGCACGCCGTCCGCGTGCTCTCCAAGTTCTCCCGTGTTATCAGCGCCATAGAGATATACAGAAACTCCGGAAGGTCGCCGATGCCCCCCGGCGACGAGGTATTTTTGGACTCGATGATCGACGGGCTTTTTGATCTGCAGCTCATAAAGGACTCGTACCAGGGGGCCAGGGCTGCCCAGTACCTGATAAACGGGAGCATCCGGGGCATCGAGGGCTACGTCCGGAGACTGGCGGACAGCGTGAGGACGGTAATAAGGGAGAACGGCCTGAAGGTGAGCCGCACCGAGATAGCGCTGGCCTGGAGCCTGGACAGGCACGGCATGCGCAGCGACAAGATGAACATCTTCCAGAACCTCACCGACCGCCTCCAAAGCCACACCGGAACCGTGCTGGAGTACGCCAGCAGGCAGGGATTTTATTCGGACAAGACGATGCTGGTGGTGGCATGCTCCCGGGCAGACTACAACAGCATAAGGCAGGATCCGGACGGCCCCGGCATAGTGGTCATCAAGGCCGTGCCGGCCATCCCCGAGTAAACCCCCGTGGAACGCGCGGCCGATAATATGCTATAAATTCACCACCCTTGTGCAAGTGACGATGACCAAGACGGCGGCATCGGAGGACCCCACACCCGAGGGCGGGAGCCCCCCGGGCGGGGAGGCAGAAGCGCCCAACGGCGCTCCGGGGCCGAGCGGCGAACGCGAGGACAACCGCGAGGACAACCGCCAGAACAGTCCCGAAGACGGGACTGGGGCGGAGGCAGAGCTGGAGGCAGAGCGGCAGCGTTCCCAAGACTACGAGGACAAGTACAAGAGGGCCCTGGCCGACTACGCCAACTTGGAAAGGCGCACCGCCATGGACATACAGAACGGCATTAATACGGAGACCGACTCCCTGCTGCGCGACTTTTTGGAGATACACGACGACTTTGTCCGGGCCCGGGACGCCTACCGCTCGGGCGGCTCAGAGACGGCGGGGCTGGACTCCATAATCCGCAATGTCGAGGCCATGCTCAAGCGTCGTGGCGTGGAGGCCATCAAGACAGCGGAATGCACCTTTGATCCCCGGCTCCACGAGGCCATGCTTACCAAAACGGAACCGGATCTGGAAGAGCAGACCGTTACCCGGGAGTTAAGAAAGGGATATATTACTCACGGCAGGGTGATTAGACCGGCCTTGGTAGAGATATCAACAAAGGGAGATGCTGATTAAGTGGCCAAAGTAATCGGTATTGATCTGGGAACCAGTAACTCGGCGGCGGCCGTGATGATGGGCGGCAAGCCCACGATAATACCGGCCGCGGAAGGCGCCTCGGTGGGCGGAAAGGCATTTCCGTCGGTGGTGGCATTCTCCAAGGACGGCCAGCTGCTAGTTGGAGAGCCCGCCCGGAGGCAGGCGGTGACCAACCCCGACAACACGGTAGTGGCCGCCAAGCGGAAGATGGGCACGGAGCACACCTTCAATGTGCAGGGCAAGAGCTACAAGCCGCAGCAGATATCCTCCTTCATACTGCAGAAGATAAAAAAGGACGCAGAGGCATTCACCGGCGACACCGTACAAAAGGCGGTCATTACGGTTCCTGCCTACTTTGACGACAACCAGCGCCAAGCCACAAAGGATGCCGGCACGATAGCTGGTTTGGACGTGGTCAGAATAATAAACGAGCCCACTGCCGCGTCGTTGGCATTCGGCCTTGATAAGACCGGCGAGGATCTAAAGATACTGGTGTTTGACTTTGGCGGAGGCACGCTGGATGTCACGGTAATGGAGATGGGCGGCGGCGTGTTCGAGGTGATGAGCACCTCCGGCGATACCCACCTGGGCGGCACCGACATGGACCGGGCCTTGGTGGACCATGTGCTGGACGAGTTCCGCAAGAAGGAGGGCATCGACCTCTCTGGGGACAACACGGCGATGACCCGCATACGGGAGGCCGCCGAGAGGGCCAAGATCGAACTCTCCACGGTAATGGAGACAGACATCAACCTGCCGTTCATCGCACAGGACCAGTCCGGTCCCAAAAATTTGGAGCTGCGGCTTACCCGGGCCAAGCTGGAGGACCTGATCCGGCCCATAGTGGAGAGGTGCCGCCCCTCCCTTGACAAGGCCATGGAGGATGCGAAGATAACGCCCTCGGACATAAACCGCATAGTGCTGGTTGGCGGCCCCACCCGCATACCCTTGGTCAAGAAGTTCGTGGCACAGGTTGCAGGCAAGGATCCGGAGGCCGGCGTCGATCCCATGGAGGCGGTGGCCATGGGGGCAGCCATACAGGCAGGGATAATAGCCGGCGACGTTCAAAGCGACATAGTACTGTTGGACGTCACGCCCCTGACGCTGGGGATAGAGACGCTGGGCGGCGTACGGGAGCCCCTCATAGAGAGAAACACCACCATACCCACCTCAAAGGCCAAGATATTCACCACCGCCGCGGACAACCAGACGTCGGTCACCATACACGTGGTTCAGGGAGAGAGGCCCATGGCCGCCGACAACGTCTCGTTGGGCAGCTTCAACCTGACGGACCTGCCGCCGGCCCCCCGGGGAGTCCCGCAGATAGAGGTGAAGTTCGACATAGACGCCAACGGCATAATCAACGTGACGGCCAAGGACATGGGTACGCAGAAGAAGAGCAATATCACCATCGAATCCAGCTCCAAGATGGACAAGGGTGAGATAGAGAAGCTGCGGGAGGATGCCGAAAAGTACGCCGAGGAGGACAAGGCCAAGATGGAGAAGATTGAGCTGCGCAACGAGGCCGAGAGCATGATATACACCACCGAGAAGCTCATCACCCAAGACATGAAGGACAAAATAAGCCAGGATCAAGGAATAAAGATCACTGATGCCATACGGGAGACCAGGGAGGCGCTGAGCAAGGAACCCGGCGAGCTGAAAAACAAGCTGGATGCCCTCAAGACACTGGTCAACCAGGTCAGCACCGAGATATACCAGAAGGCCGCCCAGGAGAGCCAGAAGGCTGAACAGAACCAGAATACCGAACAGGGCCAGACTACACAGCAAGACGATCAGGAGACCGGCGGGCGGGATCAGGACGCGGCTGACCGGGCAGACTCCAAGAGCGACAGTTCCCGGCCCAGCTAGCCGGAGGTGAGCCGCGACGAGTGCCAAGCGCGACTACTATGAGGTGCTGGGCGTCTCCAGGGATGCTGGCGCCGACGATATAAAGTCCCAGTACAGGAAACTTGCTCTCAAGTTCCACCCGGACAGGAACAAGTCAGACGAGGCGCCCGAGCACTTCAAGGAGATATCCGAGGCGTACGCAGTCCTGTCAGACCCCCAGAAGCGTCAGCTGTACGATCAGGGAGGCCACGCGGGCATCAACAACCAGTACTCGCAGGAGGATATATTCGGCGGGATGGGCGGCGGCATCAACGACATCTTCCAAAATATATTCGGCGGGATGGGCGGGATGGGCGGCGGCGTGCGGCGGGGCGCCGACATCATACAGGAGGTCACCGTATCCCTGGAGGACATACTCCAAGACAAGGAGGTGAGCCTCAACGTTACCAAGGACGTGGCGTGCGAGTCATGCGGCGGCAGCGGCTGCTCGCCGGGAACAAGCAAAAGGACATGCGACAGGTGCGGCGGGCGCGGCCAAACCCAGAAGACGCGCAGGATGGGTTTCGCATCGTTTGTGACGGCCGAGACGTGCAGAAACTGCCGGGGAACCGGCACCACAATACAAAAGCCCTGCCGCAACTGCCGGGGCGAAGGCATCCGGAGGGGCGTCGCAACCGCGACATTCAGGCTGCCCAAGGGAGTGGACACAGGCAACTACCGCATAGAGGGCCAGGGTAACGCGGTACCCCACGGCATGAACGGCGACCTCATCGTGTCCGTGAAGGTGAGGCCCCACCCCCAGTTTCGGCGCGACGGCGCCGACCTGTACCACGACAGGCACATTACTATGGTGGACGCGGCCTTGGGCGGAAAGTTTCAGGTGCCCACCTTGGAGGGAACCGAGACCATAAAGATAGACGCCGGCTGCCAGTCCAGCACCATAATAAAGATGGGCGGCAAGGGCCTGCCCAGAATGGGTTCGTGGGGTAGGGGCGATCTATACGCCAGGGTGGTGGTGGACATACCTAAAAAGCTGAACCGGCGCCAGAAGGAGCTTCTCCGGGAGTTTCAGGCAGAGTCGAACTGACCGGCAGGGCAGACGGTGCCACGATGCAGCATTGTGGTTGCCTTTGCCATTACATGATGATACTCCCAAGCACAGGAGCCAAGATATGCCTGGACTGGTGGAATCATGACGCAGCAGAATATAGCAAAGAGTATTATTTCGGCCCGGCGGCGGCACCGGTGCGGGAGTCGCCCAGCCCGGCCAAAGGCGTAAGGTTCAGGTCCTTATCTCTCAGGAGTTCGTGGGTTCAAATCCCATCTCCCGCACCATTTAGAACTGCGGGGCAGACATGCCCGAAGGCTTCCCACCGTCTGTACCGCCAGACCCATACGGCGAGAACCGATACTCTGGCGCCGCCTTGCGGACAGCCGGAAAATTGCCACGCACCATATACGGAACCGGCCAACGGCAGATGGGATGCCTTTACAATCAGATTCTTTCGTAGCTGGCACGCCGGGCGCCTGAGCGCCGTTGGATATGCGATATGCCCCGTCCTGCATGATCCTGCGCCGTCCCGGCATGACTGCCGATGTTTGGATTAGGTGCCAGGCGCCACGCCGCCGCCCCAGCCACTGCCCAGCTTTCTTTCCCCATGGCCACCTATTCCCGGTTCTCAACGTTAATAACTTCGGGCACGGTAATTTATTGCGATATTGTCGGAGCTGGAGCGGTCGCTTACCCTGCTGGAGAAGGACTGGGAGGTCGACCCGCTGCTTAAGGACTTTGTTCTGGGCAGGGTGACCGACGCGACCGACAGCAGGCGCGTGTCGGGCGGCGTGACGTTCCACATACCGCACCTGCCATCCCACGGCAAATACGTACTGTGGAAATGCTACTGGCCCGACTGCCACAACTGCTGCCTAAACCAGGGCAGGCTCCCCCTGACGTCCGATGATCTGATCACCATCGGGGCGGGCCTAAAATACCGCAGGACCTCCGAGTTTGTAAGAAAAGAGACGCTGGTTGCGACATGGCAGGAGCCTGGCGGAGGCGCCACCATCACTGGAATAAACCTAAAGCGAAAAGAGGGCGAGACCGAGGGGGAGGATGGAACTCGCATACCCTGCCGCTTTCTGGACGGATCCGGATCCTGTTCCCTGCATCCGGCCCGCCCCGGGGTCTGCTACCTGTACCCATTTACCACGTGGCTGGAGAACGAGGGAGGGAGGGCCCGGGTCCACGCTACATTTCAGTTCACCGGGGACTGCCCGGGATTTTATCTTGGGGACGACATATCGGAGATGAGTCACACACTGGACGAATACTCCAGCATAATATACGACTACAACATGAAATACACCAGGACCGTCCGGGAGGGGTTCGGGGCCGCCGCACTCGGCTGATTATGTGGTTTTGTACAGTTTAACAGCGGCATCCACTCTTGCGAACCTATGGAAGAATTCCGCGCGTCCCAATTGATCCGGAATGCGGGGGCGCTGCGTGCCCTGCAAAAAATGTGTGGAATTTTTGACCGTCCTCGAACCTTGACGCGCGAAAATTATTTTTTGTTCAAACGGAATAAAAAGCGACAGGGAGGCTGCATTCAGAATTATTTACAGCAGGTCCTAATTGAGTCATTTAGGCGGGTATCTGCAAAATGATGATTAAGCACAATCTCCGTCGCAGGGCTCCCCGACGCGGATGAAAATTTAGCATGGCTTGCGTGCTGCCGTTGGCATTTTTAGGGCTGCCGCGGTCCTGATGCCGGCGTGCGGGTGGGTGCGGGCGACCACCACCGCCGGACCCGGTGCAGATATATCTATCCGGCATACGTCCCATGGCATGGAGGAGCACGAGTGTCCCATATGCGGCCACACGATGGACAGGATGCAGGCGTGCCACCTACACTGCAGCAACTGCGGAGCGGTACTGGATTGCACCGACAAGGGCACATTCTGGTAAGAACCACCACCTAGCGAGTCTCACGCAGGCTGCCTGTATCCCGAATTCCACGGGTGTGGGATGGCCGGCTGGTTCTCTCGCAAACCGTGTTGACAACACGATTCGCAAGCATTACACGTCATGGTACAGCACGACCGTCCCTGACGGACGGACGCCACCGGTCGGTGCTTGACGCTTCTGCGGGGTGCTTGCGCTAGAACCCTCCACGTCCAGGCGCCCCTTAACATGGGCGCGTCCGGGAATCATCCCCGGACACAGCGGTACCAATATGCTGCCGCGCCTGCACGGCCTCCCGAGCTTGCGCGCGCCTTCGTCCTCTATGTTCTTGGCGGCGTTCCTATCCGCGTGCATCTCGTGCCGGCACAGCAGGCACGAAAACTCCCTTCCGTCCCGGTTTATGGCGTCCAGAAAGCCGCACACCGAACACCGCTGGCTCGTGTGTGCGGCCGGCACCCGTATGACGCCGCCGGCCATCTTGTACGCCAGTAATGCGACCAGCAGCCCCCAGCACTGCGCCAGGATGGAGCGGTTGAGGCCGGACTTTTGCGCCACGTTCCTGCCGGGTTCTTCCTTGGTGCCCTTGGCCGATTTCGTCATGTTCTTCATGTTGAGCTTCTCGGCCGCGGCATGCGTCGCGGAATCAGCCATGACGCGCGATATCTTGTGTACTATGGTGTGGCGGATGTCGGCGGCGCGGCGCCTGTTCCTGGCGGCGCGCTTCTGCGCCCTGGCCCAGCGTTTGGAGCCGGGCTTTCTGGAACGATGGTCGGGTTTTTGTCGACGTGATGCCATGCGCTGCGCCCGGCTCGCCGTGCGTTCGGCGTTTTCCATGCGGCGGACCATCTTGGGGGGCGGCTCGATGATGTGGTCTGGTGTGGACACATTGCCGATGTTGCGGTCCACGCCGAGTATTACGGGCTCGCCCGTATGTGGCTCCGGGTCGGACACCCCGCACACTATGGCGATGCGCCACTTGCCGTCACGGGTCTGGTACAGCCTGGCGGTCTTGGTGGAATAATGCAGTACGGGGAACGGCCTGCTGAGGCGTATCCCGCCCATCTTGGATATGTGTATGGTGCGCTCCCCGGTGAAGCGCGCGCTGCCCGTGGTGTTGCCGTGTGTTATGGTGAGTGGTATCGATATGGGCTCGCCGTATTTCCTGAAGTGTGGTTCGCCCCGCCCCGTCTCCGGTTCGGTGCAGGCCGCCTTCAGGCGCTCGGTCTCCACGTACTGGGCGTAGTGCCTGCCCAGGTCGTACAGGGTCTGGCGGGTCGCCTGGGCTATGGACTGCGCAAGCCACTTCGGTCCGGTGCGGTTCCGCAGGTCCACATACCACGCGTTGATGCGGCTGCGGGACGTATCCACCATGCCGGTGCGGTGGTACTCGTCCTTGAATGCCGCCAGCAGTTTGTTGTACACATAGCGGTCCGTGCCGGACTGGCGCGGGAGCATCGTTTTGTCGAATCCCTTGTGGAACCGTACCCCAAAGGTATAACTTCTATAAGTCAATGGTACTATCAGGTTATTGGTGCTTTATAAAGTTGGACACGCGCGTGCCGGCGCGGGCGATACAACACGCTAGAAGACGGCATCAACACGGCTTGCAAGAGAACCGGCTGGCTACAGGCCCGGCCTGTCAGGGATGTAGTCGGCGGCCATGTTGAGCGCCGCCTCCTTCATGATCTCCAGGTATCGCTCATACCCTGCCTTGAACCCGCAGTGTGGGCATCTGACCTCGGTGACATCATCGTCGAGGACCGCCACTCCGTCGCATTCGGGGCACTTGGCGTCCACGGTTACCGTACGCGCTGAACCTATTTAATTGCGCTCATTTGCCGGATACACGAGCGGTGTTGGTCTAGCTCGGTATGACACCAGCTTCCCAAGCTGGGTATCGCGGGTTCAAATCCCGTGCACCGCACTACATGGCAGCCAGCTCGGCGGCCGCCCGTTCCATGGCCCCCCGATCTGGTGCCCCCGGAGACAGCCGTACATACTCGCCCAGATCCCGCGCCGCCTCGGCGTACCTGCCCTGCTTCTCCCGGATGTACGCCCTGTTCTTGTATACGGACCCGCTCCGCTCCGCGTCTACCTCGATGGCCCGGGTGTAATTTTCGTCGGCGCGGACCTCGTCACCCCGCTTCAGGTAGTGGTTGCCCAGTCCCCGGTACGCCAAGTAGCAGCGCCCGTTCAGCCGTATGCATTTGGAATAGCTGTCGACACACTCATCCCGGCCGCCGCCGTTCTGTATGCCTGCCAGCAGAAGCCAGGCGGTGGAGTTTGACGGATCCTCGGACACGGCCTTCGCCAGCAGGCTTTCGGCGCGCGAGTCGCGCCCCAGCAGCGAGGCCCGCTCGGCCTCCATGCAGAGCCTGAGCGAGCGGGAACCGGGTCCGACGCGGTCGGGTGGACCCACAAGCACGGCAACCCTCCCCTCCTGCGACCACTTGGCATCGAATACATCGCGGGGTATGGCTCCCTCATAGATTCCCTCCCCGCTGCTCTTGGGGACGTAGTGGATTATGGTCTCCTCGTCGTATCCCGTTATAACCGAGAGGTGGTGTGTCAGGCCGCCTACGCCCGGCAGTACTACGATGGGCGGAACGCCCCTGTCCATGGCCTTCTCCAGGGAGGACACCCCGGCATGCTCCACCGAGACTGCCAGCCCGTGCCTCTCGGCGGCCTCCATTCCCTCTATCAGCACGCTGCCCGAGCCGGCCGGGTAAGAGTCGGCGGGCGGCAGCGGTATCTCCACGCTCCAGTATCGGGCCACCGCGTTTATGGAGAGCGGTAGACAGGCGTTCTCCTCGGTGACCACCGGCAGCAGCAGCTCCTCGGCCATTGGCAGCCCCCCGCTCCTGCCACAATTAAAGCCATCTCTACTAGAACGACCACGCAAATGACACCGTCTGGGCAGTGGCCGGCCAGGCCATCCTGAAGAGAGCCGAATCCTACTCAGGAGTGCCGCCGGCCTGCCCCGTTAGACATTAATTTACCGCAGGCGCCATACACTACGCTTGTATACCGAGTCCACCGACAAACCATCTCCGCCCTCGAATCTGGGCAAGTACGTCAAGATAGGGCTCTTTGTGGCTCTGGGGGCGATCATCTTCGCCTTGGCCGGAAACCAGGCGGTCACCATGTTCATGAACCTGACAGAGTTCGAGGACCAATTCACCAAGCCACTCTACTACTCCTTGGTCTCGGCGGTGCTGCTCGCCTCGATGGCACTCATACGGGTGAACGGCAAGAAGCGCTCGTCCATGTTCTGGTATGTGCTGAACACGGCCATATCACTGATGGGGCGGGGGCCGGCCGACCCCAAGACCATAGACAGGTTCGGGGACTACAGGCTCTCGCACGCGCAGTTCTGGGTTTGGCAGGTCACCAAGGTGCTTCTGTTTGGGGCGTTCTTTGTCAACGTCATGTTCGGCTTTGCGGCCGTCGAGTTCATAGAAGGGAATGACTTGGGCGTGGAGCACCTGCCGGGCCTCTTCGCGCTGCCATTCGTGACCCCTCCCCTGGACCCCTCGTACGCCGAGGAGCGGGTCATACCCCTGCTGCCCGCCCTGGTAATACTGCTCTCCCCCATACTGGCGGCCATAGGCCTGCGCCTGCTGCTCTACGTCGGAATGCACGGCATAATCAGCATGATCACCTCGTATGTCGCCGACTCGTCCGAGGGCAAGGCCCGGTACCTCAACTACGCCTCCACGCTGGAGCTCATACTGGGCATAACGGTGCTGTGGACCGGGTTCAACCTGTTCTTCACCGACAACATAGACTACAACACGCCGTACGTGATAGCCGGGGCGCTCCTCATCGGGTTCGCCCTGGTGGCCTTCTCGATAGTTGACCGCATACGCGCCCGCATACTCACGCATATGTTCAAGAGGGACGTGATAATCCGCATAAGCACGATATTGACGATAGTGTTGGTCGTGCTGGTGATCATCACCGTAAACAACAGCGTGGCCGACGCCAGAAAGATAGAGTATATCGGCCCATATACGGCCCAGGAGATAGGCGTCAACCGCTATCTGGGCGAGCTGTACAACATACAGGAGAACACCCACGACACTCAGCTGCAGCCGGTCTCCCCCAACAACATAGACGGGTACGTGGAGGACAACCAGGACGTGCTGGACGTCATCCGCGTATGGGACTGGGAGGCGGCCTTTGCCAAGCTCCAGCCGGAGATCGGCCTGATACCATACGTGGTCTTTGCGGACAACGACATACTGCGCTTCAACGACACCCTGTACTGGACCGCCTCCATGTCCCCCAGACTGCCCAGCTCGGTAAGCGTCCAGGACAGGTGGTTCAACGAACACTTGGTGTACACCCACGTGCCCAACGGCTTCCTGACTCTGGGGGCCACCGACGGCCTGATAGTGGACAGCGGGGAGCTATTCGATCAGCGCCGCATCTACTACGGAGAGGGCGGCCTCTTCCCGGAGACATGGTCCGGCTACCCCCTCTCCCGCGGATCCGAGAGCCGGGAGCTGGAGGGGGCCTTCTACGATGGCAACGGCGGCATAGACGTGTCCCCGCCGATCAGCTACGTATTCGAGCCCAACTTTTTGCTGTCGTATCCCACCGAGCCAGTCCACGTGAACCGCTACAAGGACGTGCACGACCGCATGGAGGCCCTGTACCCGTACTTTTTGTACTCGCTGTTCGGCGACAGGGTAGACCTGCTGCCGGTCACCGACGGGGAGAGCACCTACTGGATGGTCCCTCTGATCATAGGATTTGACACCCGGGACGTCCCCTGGTCCCAAGGCCACCCGTACCTGAGGCTGGTGGGGTACGCCCTGATAGACACATACCACGGCGACATCACACTGCTCAAGACCGGTGACGACTTCTTCACAGAGATGTTCGTGTCGCAGTACCATGAAAAGTTCGAACCCATACCCGACTGGCTGGAGGAGCAGATCCGGTACCCGGTGGAGCTCTTCGAATGGAAGACCGAGATGTACAACAACTACCACGTGACCGACGTAGAAATATTCATCCAGGCCAACCAGTTCTACGAGATACCCGGCGGTCTGGACACATACTACATCCAGGCCAAGCCGCCGGGCTTTGAGCAGACCGAGTTTCTGGGCCTGCTCTCGCTGGAGCTGCGCGGTGCTCAGGGCAGGAACCTGGCCGGGTACATGATAGTGGAGAACGACCTCCCCAACCTGGGCCGCATGCAGTTCTACGAGGTGCCCCTCAACGCCACCACCAAGCTCATAGGCCCCACCGCCGTCAGGGAGGCGCTGGACCGGGATCCCGACTTTGCCCAGCTGAACACGCTCCTGCGGAACCCCCGCATCGGCGACAACATACTGTACCGGGTGGGGGATCAGGACGTCTACTTCATACCCGTGTACACGGCGGGTGCCGGCGGCGTCGTGGCGCAGCTGGGAACGGTGGCCGCGGTGGGCGCCGCGTTCACCGGCGAGTACTACGTGGGGCTGGGCGAGACCCAGGAAGCAGCATTCGAGGAATACCTGAAGAAGCTCTCCGGAGTGGAGGCCATCGCTACCAACGGCGGTGACGTGGTCGAGACGACCCGGGAGGGCCGGGTGGGGGTTTTGATGGCCGCCCTAGAGGAGAAGGGAATACAGGTGGCCGAGCCCACCACGATACAGTTCCCGCTGACGTTCCGTGACGGGGAGATCTTCTTCTACACGGCCGCCGATCAGGAGGATGCCGTGGCGTTCCTGGAGGCCTTCGTGGACGACTTTGTGGCCCCCCGCACCGACCGGGTGTTCGTGTGGGAGGAGGAGGACGTAGTGAACGTGGGAACGGTCCTGGTGCGGGACGGCATAACCGAGCTGCACTATATCTCCGTAGAGGTTGGCAGTTGATACTGGCCGTAGACAACGGCTCCTCGTACACCCCCGCACTCTTCGAATCCATACTGAAGGCGGGCGCCCCATGCGACTTTAGGGGGTTCGATGATATGGGGGAGATCGGGGGATACTCGCACTATATCCTGTCGGGGAGGCGGCGCAACGACCCCGCCATGAACGCAGCCAACGCATCCATAATACGGCACGCGCTGGAGCACGGCAAGCCGCTCCTGGGGATATGCTACGGGGCGGAGCTGCTGGCGCTGGTCCTGGGAGGAACCATAAGAAAGATGTCCGGGATCGTGAAGGGGCTTGAGAACGTCACGACGGTACGGGAGAACCCGCTGTGCTCCGGTGAGGTGGAGGTGTATGAAAGCCACGCATACGAGATAGCCCGGATGCCGCCGCCCCTTATACGGCTGGCCGGCTCGGCCGCGTGCAGGAACGAGATCATACAGTATGATGGTTTGAACGTGTTTGGCACGCAGTTCCACCCGGAGATGACCCGCGGGGGACGGCAGATGATATCGAATTTTCTGGAGATTTAGGCGCGCCCGGCGACCACGGCACGCCCTAGCGGCGCGGATGCCCTCGACATACTCCGCGTGCGTGCCCGCACCCCGCCACAGCCATGCCGCACGGAAATCATCTGGTTTAATGCGCCAGACCAGCCAATGGTGCCAATCAGGCAGTCTCCTGCCGTTCCCAATAACACATTTTAGTATACAAACTGCACTCAGTCTGTATGTCAAACCAGAACACCATACTACACAAAGTCGGAGGCGGAATACTGGATCTATTCAGGCAGGATCACAAGGCCGACAGATACAGAAGCAGGCTGTGGCATATACTGCCGGTACTGTTCAACCTGCCGGGAGGCATAGTGGCATTCCTTGCGATCAGGCACGATGATCTGGACAAGGCCAAAAATTGCCTGCTGCTGGGCATCATACTGCTCATTCCATTAATCCTACTGGGCATCGCCGCAGCGGCAGCCGTAGAGGCGATTGGCGAGATAGCAGTAAGCGATATCTGCGCAGAGTTGTCGGCAGAGTCTGCCGAGGCACTTGTGGTGGATCGTCAGTTTGTAGAAATAGTGTGTGAATAGTCTGGTGCGGTACTCTTTCTGTAGAGCCCCGGCATCCTGCCCAGCATGACCGACGGCTAAAGCCCCGGACCTCCCACCACCGCATGCCCGCGCCCTCGCCGGGTTCCTCACCCGCTTGCCGCTCCACGGCCAAAACCCGCTCCGAATAGGCCAAAATTAACTCCCGCACAATCCAAGACACATCTCCCCACACGGCAACATGAGGGTACGTGCCCCCGCCGGACCGTCCGGGGCAGGCATGCGGGTCGCCAAAAAAGATCTGCTGGACAACCCTCACCACATGCAGAGTGCTTATATCCGGCAGGACGGGAGCGGCCTCATGTACCGGGGTGGACTGGAGGACGAGCTGGACGATGCGGCGCAGGCGTTTGTCAGCTCGCTGCAGTCGGACTCCGAGATACTGCCGTTTGACATAGCCGGCACCGAGGCGCACGTCCTGATGCTGTACAAGTCAAAGATAATACCCAAGGCCGATGCCAAAAAGCTGCTCTCGGCCCTCCGCGACATAAGGACGGGCGGATTCGATCCCGCCGACATGAACCAGGTCTTCGAGGACGGCCACGAGCTGCTGGAGTCGTGGGTTACCAAGAGGGCCGGAAAGCGGGCGGGCGGCCGCATCCAGACGGCCCGCTCCAGGAACGACCAGGTGGCGGTGGCCATCCGCATGAAGCTGCGCCACGACACCAATATTATACAGACGGGCATACTCCAGCTCGTGTCGGCGCTGCTGGAGCTGGCCGCCGACAACATGGACACCACCATACCGCTGTACACGCACCTGCAGCACGCGCAGGCCGGAGTGCTGTCCCACTACTTTTTGGCCCACGTCAGCATACTCCTGCGCGACTACGAGAGGTTCGCCGGGATGTACGAGCGGCTGGACTCCAATCCCTTGGGGTCCGGGCCGGTGGGCGGGAGCAGCCTCGGCATAGACAGGGAGATCACCACCCGCCTGCTGGCATTCCCCGATATGGTGTACAACTCGCTGGACGCCACCAGCTCCCGGGATCACATGGCCGAGTTCGTGTCGTGCGTGACGATAATGTGCGTCGGCCTGAGCCGGATGGCCGAGGATCTGGTTGTGTGGGCCAGCGACGAGTTCGGCTTCGTGGAGATAGCCGACCACTCCGCCTCACCCTCCAGCGCCATGCCCCAGAAGAGGAATCCCGACGTTCTGGAGCTGGTCCGGGGAAAGGCGGCCAGTACCATAGGGGATCTGGTCTCGGTGCTGGCCGTCCAAAAGGGGCTGGCGTCCGGGTACGGCCGGGATCTGCAGGAGGCCAAGGAGCCGGCGTGGCGCGCCGCCGAGGTCGCTGCGGGCTCCCTGCACATCCTCTTTGAGGTCCTGACAGACATGACCATCAACAAGGCCAGGATGGCCCAGGCAGCCGAGTCGGGCAACATAACGGCCCTGGACGTGGCCGAGGAGCTGGTGCGGCACAAGGTGCCCTTCCGGGAGGCCCACCTGGAGGTGGGCAAGATGGTCGCCGCCGCCCGGCGGGCCGGCAAGCACATCCTGGAGCTGACCAAGGTGGAGATCAGCGGAGCCAGCAGCATAAGTCCAGACACGGCGGCGCGCGCACTGTCCGCGTGCACTGTGGAGGGGTCGTCGGAGCGGCGCCGCTCTGCCGGGGGCACCTCGCGGCGGGAGCAGGAGCGCATGATAAGGCAGGCCGAAGAGAGCGTCGGGGAGCTCTTCGGGGAGCTGGAGGAGCAGCGGAACGACGCCACCGCGGAGATCGGCAAGATGTGGCAGGAGATAGACACATTCCTGAAGGGCTAGCCTACTCCACCACGTGCGCCAGCCCCTTGCACACCATGTAGGCGGCCGCATAGGCGGGCACCTCGACGTACTCGTTGGAGTACGGGCCGAACCGCCTCTTCATAATCCGGATGGGCACCGGGCAGGACGCCCGTATATGCACCGGCTCGTCGGATATGACGACCGCCGACACGTAGGGATCGAATTTCTTCGGATCCTCACAGGGCACCTTGGCCATGCCGCTCTTGCCGTTCACCGTACCGGGCATCCGGAATATTCGGTGCACGTCCATGGTGACGCCCGGGTCTATGCGCACCCCCAGTCCGGATGCCATCCCCCCCACTCTCCGGGCGAAGGCGTCGTACCCGCCCGAGGATATCTCCCGGGCGGCGCGGGAGCGGCCTGCCTTGGAGCCAAGGACCTCCCGGGCGAACCTGCCCCTCCACCCGCCCTCGGACGGCCGGGGCAGCGAGGCGGCCCCGTCCCGGGTGACGCCCAGCCGCTCTGGCATTATTCCCCGGAACGCCACGTAGTCGGCCAGCTCGGTGCGTTCGGCGGCGCCCAGCCGGGCCAGCTGCTCGTCGTGAACGTGCACGTGGAAGCCCTCATTCCCCGAAAAGTACACCCGCACCCCCTCGCGCACCCCCAAGTCGTCGGCCAGCATCTCCAGCAGCCTGCCCGCCTGCTCCCCGGCGGCCTTCATGCACGAGTGGCAGGCCACCGACGTCTTCCGGACGCCCCGGTGCCCGCACCGCTCGCACGGGCCGGGCGTGCCATACCCGCACCGCTCGCAGGATACCGCGGTGTGGGAGGGGCGGCACTCCAGGTCCAGATCCTTGGCGTCTATGTCGAATATCAGGTGGGCATCCTCCCAGACCTTCTCTGGAATGGGCTGGGACGGGAGCAGGTACCGGGCGTTGGAGACGTACACCTCCAATGGCACGGCCTGGAGAAGCAGCACGCGCAGGTCCGCGGCATTGTGGAGCTGTATATGACGGGCCATGCCCGAGTCGGCCTTCCTGTACCCGAACTCCCGCTTCGGCATGTCGGAGGGCAGCTCTATCATATCAAACCGTTCAAAGTAGTACCGCCTCATGCACCTGCGTATGAACGAGGCGTCCGGCGGCCTCATCGCCCCACGCCGAACTGCAGGGGGTTGACTATCCCGGCGCACTCCGGGATTTCGTGGCAGAGGCCCAGAGTCTTGAGCTTCTGGCACGACTGGCACCGGTATGCGGTGCCCTTGCCGGACTTGCCGGCCAGATGCTCCAGCTGGTAGAGTGTGACCGACTTTTTGTAGTCGGGGGCCTTCTCAAAGTACGGCACTATATCAGATATGGTATAGCCGCGGGCCAGCAGGAACGTGGCCAGCAGGAACCGCCCCGCGTGCGAGAGGTTGTCCCCGTCGGCCATGGTCTTGGCGGCGTGCTTGACGCAGGGCGCAAACTCCCCGGAGGAGGCCGCCACCGTCTTGGGCCGGAGACGCGCCTCCATGGCAGAGAGCCGCTCTGCAAACCCCTGCAGCCCGGGGACCTGGGGAGGCGTTGCCGCCCCCTCTATGCGGGACACGATATAGTTGACCAGCTCCTGCCGTATGAGCCGAACCGTCTCGTGGGGCGTCAGGTACACCAGCCCCGACTCGACGCGCCGGTTTATCAGCTTCCACTCCCGGGCGTGGAAGGTGACGGCCCGCCGCAGGTACTCGTGGACCGGCACCACGAAGTGCTCCTCCTGCTTTTTGATGCCCACCCCCGAGAGGTCTCGTATTATCTCGGTGGCCAGCAGCACCTGGCTGGTGGTGCGGGCCCGGCCCAGGTCCCTCTCCAGCAGCGTCTCGGCCCCCCGGGCCTCCTGCATGGCGAACTTCTTGGCCAGGTGGCGCGCCCCGCTCATCTTGAGCAGTACGACGGCCAGCAGGAACGAGAAGACCTCCCGGGGCAGCTGGGCGCCGGTCTCTATGGATGGCCGGTACACCTTCCCCTCGTCGACGGCGGCTGCCACCCGCGCAAAGGCCTGGTCCCGGATGGGCGCCAGATCCCGGTCGTCGGCCAGCTGCTCCAAGGTGAACCCGCACTCCCGCAGGTATCCCCCCGCGTCGGCCAGAAAAGGATACTTTGCCAGCTCCAGATGTCCTAGCACCGCCACAAGACTCATACCGCGTGGTATTGTAATATAATTTCGGTTCTGGGGTCCATGGGAGCGGCCCATACCCCCCGGTCGCAACCAAATTATTTGAGCCGCGCCGCCCCGATGCGATGGACATAGAGTTCGGGGTGGAGCCGGGCGCCGTGGGGCCCGGGGGGCAGGTGTCCGGGAGCGTGTCGGTGTCGTACCCGGGCCGCTACGACGGGGTGGTGGTGAATGCCCAGGTGCTGGACTCCAACCACCACGTCACATACACATCCTGCAACGGCAAGAGCGTGGCCGGCAAGATAGCACGGCTCTTCATACCCCGGGACCAGATGCCCGGCGACAGGGCCATCTTCACCGCCGAGATGGCGTTCGAGCCGGACCGCGACTACGAGGTAAAGTTCCGCGCCTCCATAATAGAGCAGCACAAGGAGATAGAGAGCGCCATAGTGTTTGTGGCGTACTCCGGCTAGGCCCCGCGCATGGGTACGCCTCCCGCAAACCCGCAAGTCCAAATCAGTAGATATGGCGTCCTAGAACCGCTGCTTTGTAATGATCAGCTCGCCCGTCATCCAGGGGTGCGGTATGCAAAAGTATGATATCTCGGCGGACTCGGTGAAGAGGAACTCGTACTTTTCTCCGGGCATCACAACCCCGTCGCTGCCGAAGTCGCCGCTGAACGAGTCGCTGTACCGGTGGTCCGGCGTGACCGTATGCGCAATGTCGTCCAGATTATCCCAAGTGACATGGTTGTCTATCCCCAGCTGGATGTCGACCTTCTTGGGCACGAAGTTGTCCTGCTGATCGCCATCCGAGGAGCCCAGTATAATGTCTATGGTCCGCGGTTCGGAGGGGTGCAGTATGTGCTCATCCACGCTGGGCAGGAGTAGGCTCTCGGGCAGGTAGAAGACCTGATAAAATACGAGGCTGGCGGCCACCGCGATCATTATGGTCATGATGCCAATCCCGTATGCTGGGGTTGTTGTGGTCTGGCTCAACTGTACGTACCACCGCGCCCTCAAATATAATGCTTAACTGGACCGATTTGGAGACTGCGATCGACACACTGCACCGCTCCGGCAGTTTTGAGTGATAAAACCGCCGGATCTGGCTACCGGCCGTTCGCGGAGCTGGTAGGCACCCCTCTACTCAACGCTGCAAACGCGCGAGGCTTCAGAATATACAGGCTGGACGGCCCTACCCCTTGGAGCCCAGTTGGGCGAGCATCGCTGAGAGTTGTATCTCGGGGTTGGCTCCCGACAGTATGCGGTAGTCGTACTCGGCTATTATGGTCATGATGCGGGACGTGTCCGGACGCTCCAGCCCGAATGCGGCCGAGGCCACATGCTTCAGAAAGTCCGACTCGGACATCCCGTACACCTTTATCAGAGCCACCATCTTGTTGCGGGCGTCTCGGAAGTCTCCGTCCAGGGCGGCGCGCAGCACGCCCTCCACCTCCGAGGTTCGGGCCAGACCGGCGACGGCCTCGACCGCCGACTCAGTTATGCGGCCGTCGGAGACCGACGCCTGCATCATGTTTATGGAGTGGCGCATGTCCCCCTCCGCATATGCGTATATGGCGTTCAGGGCCCCCGCCTCGGCCTCGACGCCCTCGGCCTCGGCTATCTGGGCCAGCCGGGCCACCGCCTCGTCCTCGGAGACCGCGGAGAACCTGAACACGGCGCACCGGGACTGTATTGGGGCTATGATCTTGGAGATGTTGTTGGCGATTATGATGAACCGGCAGTATTCTGCGGCGTCCTCTATTATGCGCCGCAGTGCCGTCTGCGCCCCGGAGGTCATCTCGTCGGCCTCGTCCAGTATTATTATCTTGAAGGGTATGTCCCCCATCCCGGCGAACCGGGAGAACTTTTTGACCTTCTCGCGGACCATGTCTATGCCCCGCTCGTCGGAGGCGTTCAGCTCCAGGGTGTAGTCGGAGCGGTGCTCCCCCAGCACCTGCCGCGCTATGCAGAGCGCCGCGGTGGTCTTGCCCACCCCGGCCGAACCGGAGAAGAGCAGGTGGGGCATCTGCGCCACGTTATCCAGAAGGCGGGCTATGCTGCCCACCGTGTCCTTCTGTCCCACTACATCGCCCAGTGTGGTGGGCCTGTACTTCTCCACCCACATCGCATCCATGCCGCCAGAACCACGTCCCCCTTACAAAAAGCTACGCTGGCGCCGCCGCGCCCTGCGGCTGGGACATGCGATCCATCTGCGCTTATATACGGTACGGCCGGTTTGCGGTGCGCATGGACCCCAACACACACGCCGAGGCGCACAACGGCCAGCCGGCGCAGAAGATACGGATTCTGGACAGCACCCTGCGCGAGGGCGAGCAGCACCCGGGCGTCTCGTTCACCAACAAGCAGCGGATACAGATAGCCTGGGAGCTGGACAGCTTCGGGGTGGACCAGATCGAGATATCCCCGGTGGTCTCCCCCGACCACCGCGAGGCCACCCGGACCATAATAGGGCTGGGCCTGGAGGCCGACATAGTCTCGCACGGCCGGGCCCTGCGCCGGGATGTGGACGTGTCCATAGACTGCGGGGCGGAGTGGTGCGCCGCCTATCTGGGGATATCGGAGGTGCACATGGCCGACAAGCTCCGCATAACGCGCGAGGAGGCCATGGAGAGGGCCGTAGATACGGTGCAGTACGCCAAGTCCCACGGCCTCAAGGTGCGGTTTACGCTGGAGGACGGGTCCCGGGCGGATCCGGAGTTCGTCCGGGAGGTGTGCGTGGCCATACGCGACGCGGGGGTCGACCGCATATCGCTGCCGGACACGGTGGGCGTGATGAGGCCGGCGGGCATGGCCAGGTTCGTGGGGATGGTGCGGGATACGGTGGACACCCCCCTGGACGTGCACACCCACAACGACATGGGTTTGGCTCTGGCCAACTCCCTGGCGGGGGTGGACGCGGGGGCCGACCAGATACACACCACCATAGACGGCATAGGGGAACGCACCGGGATACCGTCCCTGGCCGAGGCCGCCGTGGTCATAACCCGGCTGTACAAGTCCCCCAACCGCCTCAAGCTGTACCAGCTGCGCGACCTCTCCAGGCACATAGAGATGTACACCGGAATACCCATACCCGAGTCCAAGCCGGTGGTGGGCTCCTCCGCATACAAGCACAAGGCCGGCACCCACCTGGCAGCCATACTAAGAAATCCTGCCGCCTACGAGCCGGTCCCCCCCGACGTGGTGGGCAACCGGCGCACCATCGTCTTCGGGGAGCTCTCCGGAAAGACGGGGGCCGGGCACCTGATGTCCATACTGGGCCTGGAGGGCAGCGACCAGCAGGCCCGGGACGTGGCCGCCGGGCTGAAGCGGCTCCGCATGGGAGACCTGCTGGAGATGCCGCTGCCCGACTCGCTGGTGCGGAGGATCACCCCCGACGAGTAGCGGCCCGGGGTTTTGGGGGCTGGACGGCCGTCCGGGGCCGCATGCCAGGGCGCGGCGCCGGGCCGTTGACGGCGGCCCGCCGCTTGATGAACTGGGACATCCGCGTGACCTGAAACGGACTGGGACAAAAGCGACCTAGGGTGGAAACGGAGGTCGTAGCGGAAAGACGCGCACAGGTTACTTTGTTGACGGCTGTATTCAGGTCACTAGTTCTCGACACCGTCATCAGGAGTCCAAAATGGCCCTAATCGTATTGGCTATTGCGATAAGACGCGTTACGCGGGCGGCGGCTTCACTATAGTCTTCTTGCGCCACCTCCAATTCGATCATTATGACCTCATACATTCGCTCCATCTCATCTCTCTGGTCTTGGTTTAGACCCATGATGGTATTCGCCGAATATTTTATTAAAGTGTTCCACGTATCATATATGATGGGACATGTGGAGGAGTTGCAGGGGATTGCGGAGCGCTTAGAGAAGAGCGGCTACCATGAGGGTGCTAGGCTTGCGCGGGAAGCCATAGATATCATACAATCCTGAATTAGATCTGCCAGAGTGTTTTGCTTTGAAATTGTCCATAAACTGTAACGCTTTGGCAACCTAACACAGACCATATCAAAAGTGGCTCGATGATGCTCCCGATGTGTGTTTCCGCTCCGACCTCCGTTTCCGCTCCGCTAGAATGGACATCCATTTCCGCCCCAGGTCGCTTTTGTCCCAGTCCGTTTCAGGTCACGCGGATGCCCCAAACCAAAGGAAGCGTTGGTGTTAATAACGCCTGCCACTACCACATATCATGAGCTATGACTTTGAGGGCGAGCTGGACAATATGAAGCGGGGCGCCGACGAGATGGAAAGGAACGGATGGCATGAGTCTGCCCGGTTGGTGCGGGCCGCACACACCGACTGCCAAGCCGTCTACGAGGCCATCAAGCCCCTCATCAGGGACCGCTAGGTTGTGAGTGTCCCCAAAGCAGCGCCAACCCGGAATGGCGCCCGGTTGTTAGCACGCAAACGTCACACCATATTCTGAGCACACGCAGACGTTACAGTTCACCGCTGGAAAAAAATAGAAGACCTGTATCGTCTGGTAGATGAAGATTCTCGTGGACGAGATGCTGGACGGATGGGATCTCAAACTGCAGCATATGGGGCACGACGCTCACAGCGTGAAGAAGATAAAGGGCGAGCATGGCCTGAACGACGACAATTCCATGATCGGCTACGCCCGGGAGAACGGCATGGTTTTGATCACAAAGGACACGCGGTGCGGCCGAGATTGCTGGGCGGTGGACGTTCCATGCATACTGCTGGATGATGCCAAGATCTTCAAGATGTGCCTAGCGGAGCTCGTCGAGATGAAATCCGCCGAGTGACTGAGCCTTGCCGGCGGGATTGGTGGGTGCGCTGCTCATCTGCGGACTGAAGAGCCTCGAAGGATCCACGCCATACGGGGCGTCAAACCCGTGCAACCCGTCCAGCACTCAAAGCGACGTAAAGTCAAAACCCGCATGAACCACACGGACGGGCAGCACCGGCCTGACCCACCACGGCTCTGGTACCTCACTGGAACGGGCCCGCGGGCGGGGTGAAAACCGTGGCCTAGGCGACCCCGGGCCACTTTTGGAGGTACGGGCGGATCACGCAGACTTGGCCCCACCGCAAATTACTATAAATATGGAGGCCGGCACCACACGACACATGTCCCAAGACATCAAGAAGCTGCGGGTGCGCATATTCGACGAGCTCTCCAAGATAAAGGACCCGGAGATAGACACATCCATCACGGATCTGGAGCTGATAGACGAGGTGGACATAGGCGAGGGCGACGTGAGGGTGGACCTGCACCTGACCAGCCCCTTCTGTCCGGCCGTCTTCGGGTTCAAGATATGCCAGGACATACATGACAACCTGCTGATGATCGACGGGGTGGACGACGTCAAGGTGAACGTCTCCAACCACTTCATGGCAGAGCAGATAAACAACCAGGTGAACAACAGCCCCAATCCCAAGAAAGCCTAGCGGGCGCCCGGATCATTCACACCCAAACCATACCCTAGGCGCCGCTCCAATCAGCCGCGAAAGCCCAGCATGTACCCGCGGAGCAGCTGTATCCCCATGGCCGGGTCCACGCCCTTGGGGCAGACCTGGCTGCAGGAGCCGGCAAAGTGGCAGCGCCATATCCCGTGGGAGTCGTCTATTATGTTCAGGCGCTTGTCCTTGCCGGTGTCCCGGCTGTCGGCCACGTACCGGTACGCCTGGGCCAGTGCCTGCGGCCCCACAAAGGCGGTATCGGTGGCCATGGTGGGGCAGGCCGAGTTGCAGAGGCCGCACTTGATGCAGTTGGCGAACTGTATGTACCGGTCCAGCTCGGCGGGGCTTTGGAGGTGCTCCCTTCCGGCGTCGTCATCCCCGGGCTCCAGATATGGACGCACGCGGTGGTGGTTCTCGAAGAGCCGGTCGAACCTCACCGCCAGGTCGCGTATTATGGGAAAGTTGCTCATCGGCTCGACCGTAATGGTGTCCGAGTCCAGCTCGGACACCTTTGTGAAGCAGGCCAGCGCCGGCCTCCCGTTGATGCGCATGCCGCAGCTGCCGCAGGTGGCCTGGCGGCAGGAGTACCGCACCGCTATGGATGTGTCCATGTAGTGCTTGGCATACAGGATGCACTCCAGGACGGTGGTCCACTTCTGGACCGGCACCTCAAACGTATCGAAGCCGCCGCTCTCAGAGCGTTTCACGCGGAGCGTTATGGTATCTCTCATATCATCCCCACGTTAACCATTACTATGGTGCGCGTCCCGTACGCAATTAAACCTATCATGGCCGCCACGCAGCCGTACGAGACGGCCTTCTCGTATGAGGGGCCCTGCCGCAGCTCCAGCAGTATCACCCGGAGGCCGTTGAAGCCGTGCACCGAGAGCAGTATCAGCATTATCTCCAGCAGGCCCGCATATGGCAGAAACTGGTAGTTGGCCACCACGTTGGCGAACTCCAGCGACTCGGCGTACCCGTCGGCCATCCGCATCAGTATGTGCACGGCCACCAGCCCCACGGCGGCCAGGGCCGTGCCGTAGTGTATCTTCATGATGTGGCTCTCCTTCATGTCACACACCAAACAGTACCGTGGACCCGTACACCATGGCTATGGCGGCCAGCACTATGGCCGAGTATATGGCTATCTTGTGGCGGGCGTTCTGGGAGGCCGGCGGGTACGGGTAGTCCGGGCGCGTTGGGCGCCCCACGCCCACCCCGCCGTGGCCCAGCATGACCCGGATGCCGTTCACCGTATGGAAGACGCACATGCCAATCACGATGACCAGCATGACGTGCAGCTCGGGGGTGCTGGTCAGCTCCAGCAGCTCGTCCCAGCCGGCCTCGCCGCGGAGTATGCTGCTGGTCTCGTATATGTGGCCTATAAAGTAGGCCAGCAGGCCCAGCCCGCTCAGCCTCATGAGCCAGTAGGCGACCCGCTCTATGCCGTAGCGTCCCGGGTTGGCCATTCCGCCCAGCCCTTCCCTGTTCTCGTCGCGGGGTTCCATCTAGTACTTCCTCTCCACCGGCTTGTATCTTGTAATTGTTACTGGATGGGACTTCATGATGGGCTCGCCGGGTCCCCAGTACGCCAGGGTGTGGTGCAGAAAGTTCTCGTCGTCGCGCCGGGGATAGTCGGTGCGGGCGTGCGCTCCCCGCGACTCCTGGCGGTTGATGGCCCCCACCAGTATGGTCTCGGCGGCCCGGAACATCGAGTCCAGCTCCATCACGTTGGTAAAGTTGGTGTTGTACTCCCGGGCCGAGTCGTCCACGTGCTTCCAGGCCGAGTCCCGCAGTTCCCTGATGCGCCTCAGCCCGTCGGCCAGGTCGCGCCCGTTCCTGTACACGTATGCCTTCTCGTTCATGGTGTCGGAGAGCTCCTGGCGGGCCTCGTACGGGTTGACATCCCCCCGCCCGCGGAATATGCCGTCGTAGATCCGCTTCTCCTCCAGCGCCACCAAATCGTGCGGGAACGGCTCGGAGGGCGTACCTCGCAGGGCGTACTCGGCTGCCAGGCGGCCGGTTATCCTGCCCCACACTATGCACTCGGAGGTGGAGTTGGCCCCCAGGCGGTTGGATCCGTGGGTGGAGTTGCAGGCCGCCTCGCCGGCGGTCCACACCCCGGCCAGCTCGGTGGCCCCGTCTATGTCGGCGTGTATGCCGCCCATCATGTAGTGGCAGACGGGCCGCACGTCCAGCAGGTCGGTGGCCGGGTCCACCCCCGAGAACTTGATGGATATCTCCCGGATGCCCCCCAGCTTCTCCTTTATGCGCTCGTCGCCGATGTGGCGCAGGTCCAGCTTGACGCAGGAGGCGCCCGTCTCGTTGACGAAGCCCCGGCCCTCGTTTATCTCCGTCATCATGGAGCGCGACACGATATCGCGGGGCGCCAGCTCCATCTTGCCGGGGGCGTACTTTTTCATGAACCGCTCCCCCTCGCTGTTCAGCAGGTACCCGCCCTCGCCCCGGGCGCCCTCCGTTATCAGTATGCCCGACGGCATTATTCCGGTGGGGTGGAACTGCACAAACTCCATGTCCTTGAGGGCCAGGCCCGCCCGGTACGCCATGTCCAGGCCGTCGGGGGTAGAGGACAGCGCATACGTGGAGAAGCTGTAGAGCCGCCCGGCCCCGCCGGTGGCCAGTATGAGGGACTTGGCTCGTATGGTGTTGAATTCTCCCGAGGAGAGCTCGATGGCAGTGATGCCCCGGAACCGGTGGCCGTCGTGCAGTATGGAGGTGGCGAACCACTCGTTCAAGTACTCGATGTTGTCGTACTTTTGGCAGGTGTCGTACAGCGTCTGCATCTCAAAGAAGCCCACCTTGTCGGAGGCGTAGGTGGCCCGCGGGTGGCTGTACCCCCCAAAGGCCCGCTGGTCTATGCGGCCGTTCTCCCGCCTGGACCAGGGCATCCCCCAGTGGTCCAGCCGGTATATCTCGGCGGGCATCTCGTTGCACAGGCGCTCGGCCACGTCCTGATCGGCCAGAAAGTCGCTGCCCTTGACGGTGTCGTAGATGTGGGACTCTATGGTGTCGCCCTCGTCGGGGAATATGACGGCGGCCGTGCCGCCCTCGGCCGAGACGGAGTGCGAGCGCATCACCTGGAGCTTGGAGACCACCCCTATGCGCAGGGAGCTGGAGGTCTCGGCCGCCTCTATGGCGGCGCGCAGGCCGGCCAGCCCCGATCCGCACACGATGACATCATAGTCCATGTCCGCCACGGTGTCGACACCCCAATACGATGGTTAAATATCGTGCGAGGGGCGGCCGTACACATGCAGGGTACCATCCGACCGCCTAACCTCCCTGCATGCTTTTTAGGCGGGGCCACTCTATTTTGGTCATGTCCGAGGGCAACATCAGGCGCGCCGCCGAGATGTTGCTGCGGGGAGCCACGCTGCTGGCGCAGCCGTGCCCCTACTGCTCGGGGGTACGGGTCATGAAGGACGGGCGCGCCCTGTGCACCTCGTGCGGGAGCGAGCCGGAGAAGGCCCCTTCGCCAGATCCGGAACCCAGCGTGGAGCAGCGGGTGCTGGAGCTCACCAGGCAGCTGGGGTCGACGACGGATCCGGCCCTCCGCCAGAGGATCATAGACGAGATAACCCGCCTGTCCGGCGAGATGGCCACCAGATAGGACCGCTGGTGGTTGGCGACTGTGGAATGCTTGTAGTCCTGTAGTATCCGAAAACCATGTCGCGCCACGTTTTGGCCGTCAGAGACTAGTGTCCCCCTTATCTAGCCCGGATTGCGCAGCCTCGTCTCGTCGTCGGCCCCTTGTTGCTGAAGGCCATCATCGGCGTCTCGTAGTCACCCAACCCCGGATCTGTCAACAGTGATAACCATAGGGTCGTTCAACGTTGTCCATGACAGGACTCCCAACCAGAAACGATCTGAAGGCAGGATTGAGGGTAGAGATAGTGAAAAAGAAGGACCAGAGGGCCGGCAAGCTGACCTCTGGAATAGTGGGCGAAATCCTCACGTCAAGCCAGTCGCACCCGCACGGGATCAAAGTCAGGCTGCAGGATGGCCAGGTGGGCCGGGTCAAGAGAATCACCGGCCTCACCCCAGAATAGCCGGCATACCCATTCGTGGACCTGGGCGTGAAGTCCATCCCGAAGACCGAATACAAGTACAATGAGCCTTGGTGATGTCGGTACGACAGAGACATGGATGATCTTGTGGCGCTCATGGCGCAACGGAACGGATTGTATCGAACCTCACACTCAAGGCGCCGGCGGCCTTGCCATGGCGCCGAGTCCGCCCCTCACTCCAGCAGGCGCGGCAGCCCGGTGACGAGCCTCACCATATGGTCCGCCTTCCTGTCCAGGAACATATCCTGCCGCCGGCGCGTGTCGGCTGCCGTCCCCCACACCCCCACGAACACCACGTCGCGGTCGGCGGCGCGGGCCATCATAAGATCCTCGGCCGAGTCCCCCACGTACACGCAGCGGCGTATGCCCATCGCGTCTATGGCCGAGACCAGCGGTTTGGGGTTGGGCTTTGCCATGGAGCGGGGCTCATCCTCCAGAAACGCAGACCCGTCCATATTGAACATATCCATCACATCCCCCAGGGTGTGCCGCGCCGACTCGTACCCCCTGCCGGTGACCATCCCTATGCGGGGGCCGAACCTCCGGGGCAGCCACTCCCGCGTTGTGTCGTCCAGCAGTATATGCTCGCGTTCTATGAGTCCGGGCTCGGCAAACCGCGACTCCTTTCCGCTGATCTTTTGGTATAGGTCCGGCCCATAAAACAACTGATCAAAGACCTCCTGCACTATGCTGCCGGGGCCCGGATATTTCAGCCGGTCCACCACGTCGGACATGCCGCACAGGCCGGCGGCTATGTCGTCGGCGTCCCTCACCCCCCGGCAGTCGGCGAACGCGGCCTCCGCCCTCCCCACATCCATGCGGGCGCGGGACGAGGCGGCCATCATGAGTATGGCCGCGTACGCGAGATCCACCTCGTTGTTGAAGGCCCCCGTGTCCTTGAACGTCTGTATCACGCGGGGCGGGAGGGGCGGCGTGCCCCGCACCCCCAGCCAGTCCAGGATATGACCGACGGTCCGCACTATGGTGGCGCCGTACGACTCGGCCACGTCCACCAGCACCCCGTCGCAGTCGAATATTATGCCGTCGGGCCGCTCGCTCTCTTCGGGCTCCGCGCCGCCATCGGAGCGGCCGTGCAGTATGTGCGCCAGATACACGCCCAGCGACCCGGCAGGACTCATTTCAGCAGATCCCGCACCGCCAGCAGGAAGCGCGAGTTCATCGACTTGGTGCCCACGCTCACCCGGAGGCACCCGGACGCCCCCCCAACCCGCCCCAGCAGCCTTACCGCTATCCCCTGCTCGGCCAGCGCCTTGTGTATGCGGCGGCAGGCGCGGCCCGCGTCGAACAGCACGAAGTTGGCGTCCGAGTCGAACACCCGGAACGCCCCGTACCCACGCAGCGTGGATATCATGCGACTCCGCTCCTCCCGCACCACGTCCCAGGTGGCGGCCGCCTCGCCGGCCCGCTCCAGCGCCAGCACGGCCGCCTCGGTCGATACGGAGGATATCGGGTATGGATACTGCAGCACGCGGCCGAACACGTCTGATATGGCGCGGTCGGCCACCATGTACCCCACCCGCAGGCCGGCCATGCCGAACGACTTGGAGAGCGTCCGCACCACCACCACGTTGGGGTATTTCTTGGGCATGCGGTACGCCGAGTACCCCCCAAATTCGGCATATGCCTCGTCCAGTATTATGATACCCCCGAACGACTCGGCCAGGCGTCGCAGGTCCGCCCGGCGGATCTGGTGCCCGGTGGGGTTGTTGGGCGAGTCTATGTATATCATGTCGGCGCGGGCCGACACATCCAGCATGTCGTCCACAGATACGGTCATGTCCGGGCCGTACGGCACCCGGACCATCTCCAAGCCGTGCAGGGCGCACCTGTCTATGAATAACGAGAAGGCCGGATCGGGGGCCAGCACCGTATCCCCCCGCTCCACCAGGTGCGCCAGCAGCAGGTCCAGTATCTGGTCGGACCCGTGCCCCACCGTGATCATCTGGGCCGGCACCCGGAGGTACGAGGATACGGCGCGGGCCACCCTCTCTATCGCCCCGGCCGGATACTGCCGCGCGTCGACGCGGCGGCGGGCTGCCTCCATGATATCCCGCTGGAACCGCTCCGGCAGGGCCATGTTCTCGTTGGAGTCCATCCGGAGTCCCGAGTGCGGGGGCGGCGTCTTGTACCCGGGCAGTCTGGAGAGGGCCTCCAGCCTCTCCGGCAGGTTCACGGCACTCTCCCCCTCACCGCCTCGTAGTGGTTGGGGAGCCCCTCGGCGCGGGTTATGGCCCCCACCCTGTCCAGTATGTCGGCCATACGGGAATGGCCGGCCCGGGCCGTGACGCGCATCTTGGTGTAGTCCAGCACCGAGAGGGGCCCGCGGAGCCTGCCCTGGCGGCCGGTGGGCAGTATGTGGTTGGAGCCCAGCATGTAGTCGCTGGCCGCCGAGGGCGTCTCGGAGCCGAGCAGTATGAGCCCCGGCGAGTTGAGGGGGGCCGCGTCCCGTTCCGGGTCGGCGGTCAGGACCTCCAGGTGCTCGGGGGCCAGCCGCTCTGCCGCCGATACCGCCGATCGTATGTCATCAAAGACGGCCAGAAAGCCGTTCCCGTACAGGCTCTCCCGCACTATCTCCGAGCGCCCTATCATATCCAGCCTGGACTCCACCGCGTCTGCGACCCTCCGGGCCAGGGCTTCTGAGTCGGTCAGCATGAAGCATATGGTGTCGGGGCTGTGCTCGGCCTGCGATATCAGGTCCAGTGCCACTATATTTGGATCCGCCGCGCCGTCGGCTATGATGCCCAGCTCGGTGGGTCCGGCTTCCATGTCCACCGGCACATCGGCCGACGCCATGCGCTTGGCCGCCGTCACTACAGCCCCGCCCGGCCCCACTATCTTGTCCACACGTGGTATGGTCGCGGTGCCGTACGCCAGGGCTGCCACCGCCTGTGCCCCGCCGGTCCAGTATATCTCGTGGGCCCCGCAGTGGTCGGCCGCCACCAGGGTGGCCGCGTCAAAGCCGCCGGGCGGCGGAGGCGTAACCACCACTATGCGGCCCACCCCCGCCACCGACGCGGGCACCACCGACATTACGGCCGAGCTGGGGTACCGGGCCCGTCCCCCCGGCACGTAGCACCCCACGCTGGGGATGGACCGGAAAGAGCGGCTCATGCCGGACGGAGCCGGCGCCCCGTTCAGCGAGTCCAGCAGGGACTGCTCGGTCTCCCGCAGGAGCGAGGCCATGGCCCGTATGGCGTCCAGCACCTCGGGCCGGACCTCCCGGTACGCACGCCGTATCTCATCTGGCGAGACCCGCAGCGGGCCCGCATATCCCGTAAAGCGCTTCTCGTACTCGAGCAGTGCCCCGTCCCCCCGCTCCCGCACGTCCCGCATGATATCCCGGACCGCGGAGGGGTCGGGGCCGGCGGGCCGGCGCTCCCCGAATACGTCCGGGTCGTCCCCATATAGTATCCGCATCATTGCCCCATGTCCAGGATCTGGCGGGGCTCGTGAACCACCAGCCCCTGCCCCATCCTGGAGAGGCGGGGCACCAGCGAGTGGTACTCCTCCTTGCGGATTATCGTGTTTATCGCGTACCAGTTCGGATCGCTCAGGGGGCTTACGGTGGGCCTCTTCAGGGAGCTGAGCTGCTCCAGCACGACCCCCAGGTTCTCCTTGCGCACGTTGAAGTAGATGTGGAGGTGCTTGCGGGCCTGCACCGCACCGGCCAGCAGCGAGGCGATATCCCCCATCTTCTGCGACTTGGTACCGTCGGCCAGCGACTCGGGGTTGGCTATAAGCCGGGCCGAGGATGTCGTCACGGTGTCGGCTATCTGCAGCTTGTTCTGTACCAGGGTGGTGCCCGTCTCGGTCACGTCCATGATGGCGTCCACGTCGTCGGGCGGCTTTGCCTCGGTGGCGCCGAACGAGAGCAGGATCTGCACCATCTCGTTGTCGCCACGCCGGAGCCAGGGGGTCACTATGAGCGGATCCGCGTCCCCGTACGCGTCCTTATACGACGGGCACTCCTTGATGAATGCGGAGGCCGTCGTCAGATACTCCGAGGAGACCCGGAATATCCGCTTTTGCGATATGTACTGGGACAGCATCTGGTCCAGGGAGCGGTGGGGAAGCGAGGCCGGAAATGCCGTAACCAGCCTTATCCGGCCGTACTCCAGGTCGGCCATCTCGGTCACCCGGGCGGATGTCTCCCGCACCCAGTCGAGCCCGGTGATCCCTATGTCGTACAGGCCGTCGGCCACCAGGGTGGGTATCTCCTGCGGCCGCATCATCTTGACCCGTATGTCCGGGTCGTCCAGGTACACGTGGTAGCTGCGCTCCTTGCGGGTCACCCGGGCCCAGGCCTGGCCCAGAAGCTTGAAGGTGGCCTGCTCCAGGCTCCCCTTGGGGATCACAAACCTCACCGGATCCATGGCATCCGGGGAGTGGGCGGTCTAATAATAGGGATTAGGTTCTCTCGCAAACTCGGCCGATAGCATGTCAACCAAATCTCGCAAGTTCCCCGTACACCCGGAGGGGCCCGCCCTCAAGTATAAGCCTGCCCGAATCGAGTATTATATCGGGCGGGACGCCGGCTCAAACGGTTTAATCGCGCCACATCCTACATACGGACAGTGTTCCACGTAATCACCGGGAGTCCGGGAACCGGCAAGCACACCATATCCAAGCTGCTGGCCACCGCCCTGCACATGCCCGTGTTGGACATAACCCGGGCCGCCGTCGAGGCGGGGCTGGCCGGACCGGGGGGCACGGACACCGACGAGCTGGCGCGCATGATAGGCCGGCCGTCGGGCGATACGCTGCTGGTGGGCCACCTGGCCCCCCACGTGGCCGCGCCAGACACGGTGGCGAGCGTCATAGTGCTGCGCCGCAGCCCCTACGAGCTGGAGGCGGTGTACCGCCGCCGGGGCTATGCCCGCCCCAAGGCCCTGGCGAACCTGGGCGCCGAGATACTGGACGTGGTGGCCGGCGAGGCGGCCGCCGCCTTCGGCCGCATAACCCAGGTGGACGTGACCGGCGACACGCCGGAGGGCAGCTCCCGCAAGGTCGCCGGGGCCATGCGGGGACACTACCCCTCCGACAGGGTGGACTGGCTGGGAACCATACAGCGCAACGGAGACGTCCCCCGGTTCTTCGAGCTGGACAAATAAGGAGGCGGTACCACGCCGCATACCGTGTTCGAGATCATAAAGTCGGATCTGGGCGGGCGGATAGGCCGGCTCCACACCAACCACGGCACGGTGGAGACCCCCGCGTACGTGCCCGTCATACACCCCGTAAAGCAGTCCATAGGATGTGATACCATACACCGGATGGGCTTTGAGATGGTCATCACCAACGCGTACATAACCATGAAGCGGTACGGGGAGGAGGCCGAGCGGCGGGGCATCCACGACATCATAGGGTTCGACGGCCCCATAATGACCGATTCTGGCGGGTACCAGGTGCTGGAGTACGGCGACATCGACATAGAGCCGGCCCGCATGGCCGGATTCGAGACGGCCATCATGTCCGACGTGGCCGTCCCCCTGGACAAGCCCACCGGGTTCGGGCTCCCGCACGATACGGCGTCATCCTACGTGGACCGCACGCTGGAGGCCTGCCGGCAGACCCTCGGGGCGGCGCCCGACAACGGCCAGATATGGGTGGGCCCCATACAGGGCGGCGAGCACGCCGACCTGGTGCGGCGCTCGGCGCGGGGGCTCCTGGAGGCAGGCCACACCATGGTGGCGCTGGGCAGCCCCGTCGAGTTCATGGAGTCATACGAGTACAGGCTGCTCGCCCAGATGATAACGGAGGCCCGCGGCGCCGTTCCCCCCCGCATCCCCATGCACCTCTTCGGCGCCGGCCACCCGCTCACCATACCGCTGGCCGTGGCTCTGGGCTGCGACACCTTCGACTCGGCCTCGTACATACTGTACGCCAAGCAGGACCGCTACATCACCCCCGACGGCACCCGCCGCCTGTCCGAGCTGCGCCACCTGCCCTGCTCCTGCGTGGTCTGCGCCTCCCGCACCCCCGCCGACATAGCGGGTGATGAGCGGCGCGTAGACCTGCTGGCGCTGCACAATTTGGCGGCCATCAAGCTGGAGGTGGACGCCACCAAGCAGGCCATCCACGAGGGCCGGCTCTGGGAGCATGTCACCAAGAAGGCCCGGGCCCACCCCCGCCTGTACGAGGCCACGCCGGTCCTGCACGACAACATGGTACTGGCCGGGGGAACGCCCCGCTTCAAGGCCAAGGCGGCATTCCTGTACGACCGCACCGACCAGTACAGGCCCGAGGCCGCGGCCTTCCGCCGCGCCATAACCTCGTTCCGCACCGCCAAGCCCATACTCCGCATACTCCCCGAGCCGGAGGCCAAGCCCGCGTACCTGTCCGGGGCGTGCCGCGCCGCAGAGGACCCCGACGTGCAGGTCTGCGTGTACAACCCGTTCCTCGGCGTGATACCCCTGGAGCTGACCGACCTGTACCCGGCCGCCCACCACCTGAGCGTCCGCGGCATCCACGAGCCGGCAGCATTCCCCACATTTACGGCACCGCTGAGGGACCTGCTGGCCAACAACGCCTTTGAGGAGATCCGCTACGACGAGTCAGACCGGTTCCTGGCGTACCACATGCGAGAGGCGCGCAACCAGGCTGCTGCGCAGCAAAAATAAGAAAAAGACGAATAGCCTAGAGGCCTGCGTCCTCGGCCCAGCCCTTTACAAAGACACCATTCTGGTGGAGAGGTACCGGCTGTCCGGCGGTGTAGTTCATTGGCCTCATCCAAAAGATGGACTTTGTCGGGCACACCCCGATGCATGCACCATCAGAGATGCACCTCTCGGGATAGAACACGAACGCTTTGCCCCTCTTCCAGCCCTCTACGGGCTTTACTCTGAGGACGTCGGGTCCCAGGGACGTACAGATCTCCACGCACAGGGCGCAGCCTATACATCTCTGCTCGTCGACGTCTGGCAGTATCGCGATTGGCATTATGGGTATAGTTCCCCCGGTATTATATTTAAACCATGATTCAATTTCAAAACCCCGTTATGCGCCGCCCGGACCCGGCGTGTTCCCGCATGGCGCAGGCTCCCCCACACAGACAATAAACAAAAAAGAACGCCATACGTTCTACCTTCTCATTGCGTCTATCTGACCGGAGGTGACCCAGTCAAGCAGCTCCGCCGAGGACGGATTCAAGTCAGCTCTCTTGTTCATCAGATTCTGAACCCAGATCCAGTTGATCTGGTTCAAAAGGGGCTTGTTGGACTCGTCTCCGGATCGTACCTTGGATACCAAGGCACCGTCCTGCTGGTTCAGCCACTCTTGGAAACTTCTTCCCATGGTTGCCCCGTTCTCAATGTGGGTAATTAAAGCTTCTGCGGATTGCAGGGGTGGCGCAACGCCCGGCCACCAGATCCCCCGGCAGGACCATATAGGCCGCCACGCCACGCCATGCGTGCGGCTGGGAGAGATACCCCGGGGGCTGGAGGGCGAGATCGCCTGGTGCTCCCGGGACGACGAGGGCATGGGCATACTGCAGGCGGGGGGCCGGCCGGACCAGACCGGGAAGGTGTACCAGTACATGGAGGCCGAGGGGTTCGGCATCAAACGTACGCCCATACCCGACGGCGGGTCCTGGGACGACATATTTGACAGCAACGAGATAGACGTTCTGGTGACGGGCAACCATCCCGGCGGGGTGGAGGCCGGCGTGGAGTTTGCGCGGCACGTCATACGCCGAAACCCGCTGATCGACGTGCTGCTGTACGGCGCCGAAAGAGTAGAGCCCCGCACCGTCCACGACCGCTCCCTGTACACGGCGATATGGACGCAGCCGGGGGCCGACTACGTGGAGAGGGCCGTCTCGCTCATACGCATGCACAGGCAGAAGTGGAACGACGTGATATTCCTGCGGGGGATGGTCATATCCCAGATAGTGGACGTCGAGGGGCGCATCAACGATGCCTTGGCCGCCCACTTCCGTTTGGAGCCGTCCACTCCGCGGGGCCGCCGGTTCGAGGAGTACATACTGGAGAACCCGATGTACATGCTGGAGGGCAAGAAGCGGGCCCTGGGCAACATACTGAAGGACGTGGGCCTGGGAGAGATGTGGACGGGGATGAGCGGTAGAATATCGGAGCTGCAGGGCAAGCGCAACAAGCTGGCCCACTGCGAGGTGGATCCCGACGACACCAACACCTTCACGTCCATGGGCAAGGCGTACACGTACGACCGGAACGGCATGCGGGGGATACTGAGGGACGCCCGGCTGGCGCGGCAGAGGCTGCTGGAGATAACCGAGGCCCTGCGGGAGCGGGCCTGAGGATGCGCCCCTGGTTAAGCGGTACACAATTATGCTGCCGTAACCCTGCCGGTTCCATTGAGGTTGAGATTTGGTCGGCTCAACGAGGATAACTTTCTCCAGGTTCTGGTCGACTGGGCGCAGTCCGCCTACGGCGACGAACTGGATCGGCACGGCGGCGAGTACCCCCACATGGCTACGTTTGACACGGAGGAGCACCTGGTAAAGCAGACCCTGACATGGTTCGTCTTGGAGTGGACAAACCCTCGCACCAACATCACCCTGCTGGAGGAGTTCGTTGACAAGTTCGTAAAGGATCCCGCCTTGGCCGCCAAGGTCAGCCAGTTTGGCCGCGCATTCTACAGCACCTTTCGGGTCGCCCGGCGCGTCTCCGATCGCACGTACGACGTCGTCGACCAAATCACGAAGAAGATCTACCGGGTCAAATTCCGCAACCCCGTACCGCCTTCCCGCGTTGAGATCACCTTCAGCGGGTACATACACCCGTGGGAAGCGGACGGCACTCACCGAGCTACGGGCATACTTACGTTTAGGGAGGCCTCGCCCACCCCCTTCATCACCCCCGACATGCAGGAGGACCTGTTCCGCATGATGATGAAGGAGAAGCAGGACAAGTGCGAGTCGGTCCCGGTTTCGGCCACCACCAAGCTGTCCACGTACCTGAAGAGCCAGCCGATCGAGCTGGTAAATTCGGTGTCGAGTTTCCTGAACGTTCCCGAAGGCCGGAAGAGGGAGAAGATCTCGGGGATAAGGGCCGCCCTTTCGGGCGATGGCGCCGCCCGCGTCCTGAGGTCGCTGCCCAAAAAAGAACTGGAATGCCTGCTGCACGTGCACCAGTCTCCGCAGAAGGTGGCCAAGCATGGAGGGCTGGAGCGCAGGTTCGGAGACGACGACTTTGATCCGTACGGATCCGGGCGGGCGCGATCGGTTATCGGGCGGCTCAGGGAGAAGGGCCTGCTGATAGTGGGCAAGAAGACGATGGGCAGCAAGCGATACAAGGTCGCTGTGGCTCCCACGGAGATGGGCGCGGCTATGGACAAGCTGGACTCATGCTCCGGGCCGGTGCCGAGCGAATCCGAGTCTGCCGCAAAACGTCCACGGGGCCGGATGGCGCGGTTCCGGCGCTAGGCGACCTGCCGCCCGTCTCCGCCGCTGCTGCCCCTGTCCTGCGGCAACCGGCGCAGGATCATCGCGGAACCATGACGGACCCCGGCTCAGTGCCATGCCGGGCGAAAAGGCGGCGCAGCCAAGCGGCCGTCCACATCGGTAGGGTTTTAACACGTCCCGGGGCGACCCCATCCCTTGAAGGTCACAGTACTGGGGGCTGCCGGGGAGGTGGGCCGCTCCGGATTCCTGGTGGAGCACGACGGCACCAGCATACTCATGGACTACGGGGTCATGTTCGAGAGGAGGGGAGAGCCGCCCAAGTTCCCCCTGCCGGTGCAGTCGCGGGGCCTGGCCGGCGCAATCATAACGCACGCCCACCTGGACCACTCCGGCAACGTCCCCTCGCTGTACCAGACCGGCGACGTGGACTCGTACGCCACCGACCCCACCTTCGACCTCAGCGAGCTGCTCATAAAAGACATGCTGAAGCTGCAAAAGTCCAGGCAGTACCCCTTCGGGCAGCCCGAGCTGTACAACATGATGAGGAACGCCATCCCCCTGGAGTACGGCCAGAGCGTCAGGAAGGGCGACATATCCTTTGAGCTGCGCCGGTCCGGCCACGTGGTGGGCGGTGCCACCGTGCTGGCCGAGGGCGGCGGGAAGCGGATATTCTACACCGGCGACATCAAGGTCCCCGGATCCCGGCTGCTCCAGGAGGCCGACTTGGACATAGGCGAGATAGACCTGCTGATCACCGAGAGCACTTATTCCCAGACCGAGCAGGTCCCCCGGGAGGAGTCCGAGCGGGGCCTGGTGGAGTTCGCCAACGAGACCATAGACAACAAGGGGGTGCTCTTCGTGCCCTCGTTCTCGGTGGAGCGGGCGCAGGAGATGCTCTGCATACTCAAGGCCGCCGGGTTCAAGCACCGCATCATAATGGACGGCATGGCCCTGAAGGTCAACGAGATACTGCTGAGGCATCCCCGGTTCCACCGGGACCCGGACACCTTCCGGGACGCCGTCGAGTCGGCCGTCTCGGTGCGGCGCCACGAGGACCGCAAGAGGCTGATAAAGGAGCCCTGCGTGGTGATATCGCCGGCGGGGATGCTGGTGGGGGGCAACGCCGTCTTCTACCTTCAGGAGCTGGCCACCGACAAAAGAAACGGCATAGCCATGGTCTCGTACCAGGGCGAGGACACCCCCGGCCGCCGGCTGCTCGACGAGGGAAAGGTCTCGTACCGGGGAAACGACCACACCGTCACCGCCGCGGTGCGGCAGTTCCAGTTCTCGGGGCACTCGGACCGGCGCGACCTGTTTGATATGGTGCGGGGGATACGGGGCAGCCCCAAGGTGCTCACGGTCCACGGCGACCAGGACTCCTGCACCATGTTCGCCGAGCAGATACGGCAGGAGTTCGGGCTGGAGGCGGAGGCCGCCCAGGCGGGCCAGACCGTGCAGGCGTGAACGCCAGGCAGACCATACTAAGCGGGCAGGTCTTTTTGTGGGAGTATGCCGGCGGGTTCTGGTACGGCATAGACGGCGACAACATACTCAAGGTGGACGACACCGGCGTGGTGGACGCCAGTGGCGATGTGCCCGACTTCTTCCGCTACTCCGACGATATGGACGCGATACGCGCCTCGCTGTCGGCCGACCCGCTCCTGAGGCGGGCCATGGAACAATATCCGGGACTGCGCATAACACGGCAGGACTTTGCCCAGTGCGCCATATCGTTTGTGGTCTCGGCCAACTCCAACATCCCCCGGATACGCGGTAGCCTCCGGGAGATCTGCCGGCGGTTCGGCGACATGGTGCGGTTCGACGGGATGGAGTTCCGGACGTTCCCCCCGCCGGAGAGGATCGCCGGGCTGGACATACCCGACATACGGGCGTGCGGGACCGGGTACCGCGCCGCATACGTGCGGGACGCGGCCCGGGCCATACTGGAGGGGGCCGGGCCGGATGGCCTGCCCTACCCGGCGGCGCGGCGGCGTCTCTGCGAGATGCCGGGGGTGGGAAGCAAGGTGGCCGACTGCATACTGCTCTTCTCGTGCGGGTACCTGGAGGCGTTCCCGCTGGACAGATGGCTGGTCCGCACCATACACGACAGGTACGGGATAGGCTCCGGCAGGGCTCCCCACTCGCACGCCGCCTACGATACCATACATGATATGGTGGTGAGGAGGCTGGGCCCGTACGCCGGGTACGCCCAGCAGTACCTCTTCAAGATGGCCCGGGACACCGCCGATAAACCCTTAAGATGGTAGAATGCGACGGCGGCCGGGCCCGTAGCTCAGCATGGACAGAGTGTTGGACTTCTAATCCAGTGGTCAAGGGATCGAAGCCCTTCGGGCCCGCTCCAGTACTGCGGTTTATAATTTGGGGCATCCCCGCCATTCCATGACAGGAGCCATAGAGGCCGAATCCCTCTCAAAGTCGTTCGGGGAGACCAAGTCTGTGGACGATATAACCTTCCGCGTGGAGGAGTCGGAGATATACGGGTTCCTGGGCTCCAACGGCGCCGGAAAGAGCACCACCATGATGATGCTCACCACCCTGCTGCGTCCCACCTCCGGGTCGGCCCGCGTCGCCGGGTTCGACGTGGTGCGGGAGGCCTCCCGGGTCCGGAGCCACATAGGCTTCGTGCAGCAGGAGAACGCCGTCGACGAGTACCTGACCGGCCGCGAGAACCTGGCGCTGCAGGCCAAGCTGAGCCGCGTGGATCGTAACGATGCCAAGGGCCGCATAGACGAGCTGCTCGACACCGTAGGGCTGGCCGACCGGCAGCACGATGCCGCCGTCACGTACTCGGGCGGCATGAAGAAGCGCCTGGACATAGCCTGCGGCCTGCTGCACCGGCCCTCCGTTCTGTTCCTAGACGAGCCCACCGTGGGTCTGGACATACAGACCCGCCGGCGCATATGGGAGAGCATACGCCGGATGCACCGCGAGCACGGCATGACGGTGTTCCTGTCGACCCACTACATGGAGGAGGCCGACGAGCTCTGCGACCGGGTCTGCATAATTGACGAGGGCAGGATAAGGGCGGTGGGTCGGCCCGGCGAGATGAAGGGCAGGATGGGCAGGGACGTCATAACCATGGAGGCCGGCGGGTCGGCCCGGCGGCTGGCCGACCGCATGGGGACCATGCGGGGGGTCAAGTCGGTGGACGTGCGGGGGGACAGCGTGACGGCGTACGTGCAGGACGGCGCCGGCATGATGCCGGCGATATTTGAGATGGCCGACTCGCTGGACGTTACGATACGGGCCGTCTCCATGTCCAAGCCCAGCATGGACGACGTGTACATATCGTATACGGGCCACCAGATCCGCGAGCACGGCCCCGAGCCCCGCAGGAGGAAGAGGGGGATTTGAGCTTCGGCCCGGACGTCTACGCCATATTCTGGCGCGAGATGAAGAGGTACCGCAAGTCCAAGAGCGGCGTGCTGATACGTCTGATACAGCCGGCCGTCTGGATCATAGTGGTGGGGAACACCTTCGCCGGAACAAAGCCGCTCATACAGGCCGCCGGCTTCGACGGCGAGTACATCGAGTTCATGGCCGCCGGGGTGATAGTGCTGACGGCCATCTTCACCAGCATATTCGGCGGGGTGAACACCCTCTGGGACCGCCGGTACGGGTTCATGAACAAGGCCCTGGTCTCGCCCATATCCCGCTCGTCGCTGGCCCTGGGCAAGATGCTGGCCATATCCACGGTGTCGGTGCTGCAGGCCAGCCTCATCATAGGAATATCGCTGGCCATAGGGGTGCAGTTCAGCGACTACACGATGATAATCCCCATAATGGCGGTGGTGCTGCTGTTCTCGCTGGGGTTCTCGGGCATATCGGTGATGGTGGCCGCGACGGCCAAGTCCCAGGAGGCCTTCTGGGGGATCATAAATTTTCTGGGCATGCCCCTCTTCATGATAAGCCCGGCGCTCTTCCCGCTGGAGCTGCTCCCCGAGTGGCTGGCCAGCCTGGCCAAGTTCAACCCGGCCACATACACCATACTCATGGTGCGGGAGATGATGACGGGGGTTCCCTCCGGCGTGCCGGCGGCCCTGAGCCTGGGCATACTGGGGGCGTTCGTGGCCGTTGTGGTGGTGGTGGCCGGGTGGACCTTCACCCGGGACGTGAACCGGCCGTTCTAGGGCTCGGCGTGGGCCTGTATCTCGTCTGCAGATACGGCGTGGCGTATGTCGGTCCGGCGCGCGGCCAGTATGTGGCCGGGGTCACGCACGCGCGCCAGACTGTCGCCGTACGCCACGTACAGGTAGTAGTTGGGCCCGGCGTTGCGGGCCACGCGCATCTCGTTGGGCGTGATGGAGACGCCGCCTACCCCCTCCCGCGCCCGGACCGCTATGTATATGGCCCTGCCCTCGGCGTCCCGGGACTCTATGTCATACCCCATGGAACGCCCAGACACATCCACCGGAAGCCGGCCGTGCCGGCGCTCATACTCCATCGCCGCCTTGATGCCCGATGCACGTATCTTGGGGTCGGACGGCTCGGCGGCACCGGGCACCACCCTGGCCCAACACATCAGGCGCGGCGCCGACATGCCCAGCTCCTGCTCTTGTGATATCCGGATGAGCAGGTCCTGGCGATGCCTCTCGTACTGCGCCTTCTGAGCGGCGGCCCGCGCCGCCCCGTCCGGGTCGCCCGCCCGTTCCATGGTGCTGGCCATATGTAGGATCAGTCCATCCAGGGAGGCCAGCCCGTACCTCTCACGCACGTCGGCCTGCCGGCGCCTCTCCATCAGCAGCTCGTCCCGGTACCGCTCGGCGGCGCCGAACACGGCCTCTGTGGCGCGGGCCTCGGCTGAGGGGAGGCGGCACTCCCCCGGATCATCGCCGCCGGGCTGCATATCCCACAGTATGGAGTGGTGGTGGTGTGTTGTATTGCCGGCGTTCAGGTCCACGAAGTGGGATACAAGCCTCCTGCCGGCGACGGCGCCGGTCCCGTCCCTTATCTCCAGCTCGTGGAACAGCACGTATCCGTCCATCATGCCATCCGGATCCGTGAATATCGCCCCCCGTCCGGCGTCTCCGGCACAGTTGTCAGAGATCCATGACACGACCGCCTCAAATACCGGATGCCCGGGGGCCACCAGCTCGGCGTCCATACTCCGGGACGGATCAAACGTGATCTTTGGATAGCTGTCCGGCATGGCGGGGGCCGACCGGCGCAGCTCCGGGGGGATGAAGTCTATGGCGTCCAGTCCGTCGGGGCGCCGGCGCACCCTTCCTCCCAGCATGTCGAGCGCCCGGGAGAGCATGTCGCCGGTGTACTCGGGGGACGCCTTGTGCGTGAGGGCGTCCTCGGCCATCAGGGATAGCGCCGCAGGGTCCATGGGCCGGGCGGCCAGTTCGTCTGATATGGCGCGGCGCCCGCCGTTGTGGTACCATTCGGCCACCCTCACGTTCAGGTCCTCAGATATGGTGTCCGGGTCGCGGGCGCCCGTCGCCGCGTCTCCCATCATGGTATGGAGCGTACCGCCGGGGAGCGCCATTCCGATATAGTCGAATATGCGGTCGTTTCCAGCCTCGTCCCTTATGCGTGTCATGCAGTCCAAGAGGCCCTTCATCACCCGGCCCTCTGGAGTATCGGTGATCAGCATATTCAGTATGGAGATGTCTGAGGCGTTTCCGTACCTGCGCAGGTATGCCAGCCGCCGGGCGGCCCGGCCGGGCTCCCAGGGCATGTCATAGTTGATCATGTTGCTGCAGAACTGCACGTTGATGCCCTCGCCGACCGCATCGGTGGCAACCATGACGTCGGCACCTCCCCTGAAGGCGGCCTCCGCCCGCACGCGGTCCCCGTACTCCATCTTATCGTGCAGCGTACACACGCCGTACCCCCACGACCTTATGCGATCCTCCAAGTAGTGGAGCGTATCGGCCGACTCGGTGACCACCAGCGCCTGGGCGCCTCCGAGTCCCCGCAGGGCCTGGCGGAGGGTCTGTACCTTCCGCTCCGAGTCCGAGTCCAGGACGCGCCGCACCATCGTGATGAGGCGGTCCAGCGACTTTATCTCGGCCTCGGTGTCCTCCCGCTCCCCGGCCGGTACAATCCCGGCCTGTCCGGTCCCGGTATAGTCGCGCAGCGCGTCCTCAAGGCTGCGCATGCGCCCCTCCAAAGCCCGCAGGGCGGCGTACACCCCCGAGGACATACACCTGGATATGTGCAGTGTGGCGTCCAGGCCGGCCCGGCCGGACCGCTTCCTGATGTAGTCGCTCACGGCCCCGTATAGCAGCGCCTCTATCTCCGAGGAGTCGACCGGTACCGTCTCCACTCTGCGGCTCCCGAAGAGCGGGGATCCGCTGGGATCAGTCAGGGTCTCGGCTGTCCGGCGTAGGAACAGGGGGTTGTCGGCGGCGGCGGTGGACTCCTGCGTCATCTGCGGATCCGCCAAAAACCCAGGCTCCAGCATGTCCAGTAGCAGGCGGAGATCCGGAGAGCCCTCCGGCGGCGGGGTCGGTGTCAGGAGCAGCAGGTGCTCGCTCATACCATGGAGCGATGTAGCCAGCGAGTGCCTGCCGTCACCCGGCGGAGGCCGGAGCGGCAGGTCATGTGCCTCGTCCACTATTATGATGTCCGGTGGGGAGGACTCCAGATATGGCATGACGTCCTCCCGTTCTATGAACCCGGCCGACGCTATGGTGACGCCCGGGCCGTTCCACGCCCGCCGGATATGATACTGGGGGTCTCGGTCCGCTATGCGGGAAGGCTCGCCGAGCCGCTCACCGAGCTCCCGCCGCCAGTGCTCGTGCAGGTGTGTGGGGGCCACCACCAGCGCCCCGCCGATGCCCCTGCGCGCCTTCAGCTCTTTTATGATCAGGCCTGCCATCACCGTCTTTCCGGCCCCCGCCTCGTGGGCCAGCATGAACCGGACGCGCGGCCACCTCAACGCATAGTTGTATACGGCCTCAACCTGGTGCGGCAGCGGGTCCACGGCCGACATATGCAGCGCGGAGAGCGGATCGTCCGCGGATACGAACCCGTAACGCATAGCCTCTGCGGCCAGAAACGCCCTCTGTGGGTTGCCGGCCATGTCATTTGGTTCGTCGGCCACCGCCAGCTGCTTCACGTCGGCCTGCGTAAGGATGCAATCCACCGCATTACCTGACTCCACCGCACGCCCCATGACGCGGACGTAGGGACCCGCCCGTTCCACGCTGTGTACGCGTATGGGCCCGGACCACATGGGGCCGCGGACGGCGGCCCCCGGACGCATATCGCCGGGGTTCACGGCATACTGAGCCCTGCAATTATCTATTATCTCTGTCGGTCGTCCCGCCCTGACGTACTGTCTCAGGCAGCTCGCACCCTGTCCGCATACAAGTGCCGCACTTTAGAGATGGCTTATGCTAGCACACATTCTCGGTTGCTTTGAAACTATTGCGCTTCAGGCAGTGCTTGGAACAACTCGCCCCAACCCTCACCAAACCGACCGTCGAAAATACCATCCCCAATGTATCAGACAGATGGGAGCGCGTCATGCGGACCCCACAGCAGACCAAGTCCAGGCGTGAACATACTCAGAGCATAGGCATATTATGCCCAACCATGCCCACTGCACCATGCCGGGCATAGGACTGATGAAGCGCCGCTTGGAGAAGGAGGCCGACGCGGTGGCTCTGGCCGTCTCGGCGGCGGCAAAGAAATATGGCATAGAGCCTTCGGCTGCCCAGACCTTGGAGACCAAGTACCATGCCGAGGCAGGGGACTGGTACGTGGCACTGGGATGGGACGACATGCGCATCGTAGTACGGATGGACTCGGTTCTGGCCCGCGTCACTGAGATCAAAGAGATCAAAGATTAGATGCGCCGGACGTTGCCATATCATATTGGTATGATCCATATTAACCGCTAAAATTCCTGACGGTGCGTCGCGCGCTCACAAAACTAGTCGGACTAGTCGAACTAGTCGGACGAGTAGTACCCCGACCCGAAGACCAGCCCGTCGTGCATTATAAGCCAAGTGCGCTTGTTCTCCACCTCGTCGGTCACCGGGTTTGTGAGCTGGTAGGTCACCCATGTGCCGGTCCCCCTCCTTATCTCGTTCAGGATGTCGTCCACCTGCAGGGTCGAGGAGATGACATCCCAGTCGGAGGCCGCGCCTATTATGTCCGGGTCCACGTTCTGCGCCTGGACTATACCGGTCGCCGGGTCCACCACGAAGACGTAGGTCGAGACCGGCTCCTCCGGAATGGTGTTGAGATCCGCAAAGGCCGCGGCCCTGCCCTTGTTGTTGTATTCGAGGATCTGGCCATATGTGGCTGCCTGGACCCGGGAGTCAAGTAGGTAATAGCCGGATCCGAAGACCAGCCCGTCCCGCAGCGCCAGATAGCTGCGCTTGAGCTGTTCTGTGTCGGTGGAGGGGTTGTGGAAGTAGTACGTCACCCATACGCTTCCGTCGGCTTCCAGATCCGCCAAGACGCTCTCGACGGACCTGTCGGAGGTGTCCAGTATCGTCTCGGCCTTTCCGACACGGTCCGGCACCACGCCGTCGGCCAGCCTGGTCCAGGATGCGGCGTCTATCACAAACGGATAGAGGTCGTCGGTTGTGATGGGCGCATCAGGTGTGATGATGTCAATCCAGGCATCGTTCTCCTTGTTGGATTCGTAGGTGAATATCGCGCTGTCCACCACGAACTCGACATCGGTCTCTGGGATATCCGTCGTGTAGTAGCCCGACCCGAAGACCAGCCCATCATACATGATCAGCCAGGTGCGCTTGCTCTCCGCCTCGCCGGTCACCGGATTTGTGTGCGTGTAGCTGGCCCACGCGCCGTCCTCTGCGCTTACTTGCTCGAGAAGATCTGCCGCCGGCAGGTCCGAGGCGATGGCGTCCCAGTCGGACATGCCTATCATATCAGGGTCCACGTTCTGCGCCTGGACTATACCGGTCGCCGGGTCCACCACGAAGACGTAGGTCGAGACCGGCTCTTCGGGGATGGTATTGATGTCGGCAAAGGCCGCATCCCTGCCGGCGTGGTCGTACTCAAGGATCTGGTTGTAAGCAATGGCCTGGACCTGGGAGTCGAGTATGTAGTAGCCGGACCCGAAGATGATCCCATCCCGCATCTGGAGGTAGGTGCGCTTGAGCTGCTCGGTGCCAGTGGAGGGGTTGTGGAAGGGGTACGTCACCCATGTTGCCCCGTTGGCCTCCAGATCCGCCAAGACATCATCGACCGACCTGTCGGCGGCATCCAGTATCGTCTCGGCCTTTCCGACACGGTCCGGCACCACGCCGTCGGCCAGCCTGGTCCAGGAGGTCGCGTTGATGACGAACGGGTAGAGGTCGTCGGTTATGACGGTCTCCTCGGGGGTGATGATGTCAATCCAGGCATCGTTCTCCTTGTTGGACTCGTAGATGAACGTAGCATAGTCCACCACCGACTGGGTGTCAGCATCCGGAACGTTGTAGGTGGATCCGAAGAGATAGCCGTCGTGCAGGGCCAACCAGGCGCGCTTGATTTGGTCGGTGCCCGTATAGGGGTTTACAAAGGAGTACTGCGACCATACTGTGCCCCCGCCCTCCACGGCCGCATTCCAAGTACCCTCATAGGATCTTGCCACCTGCACATCCGGAAGTGGTCCGATTATGTGCGGGAGTGTGCCGTGCGCCAGTATGTGCGTCGTGTTTCTGACTAGCGGGTAGATGCCCACTCTGTTGAGATCTCCGGAGGTGATCACCTCAAAGCCGGTATCTGGATCGTTCCTGTACGTATAGATGGCCTCGTCGACCAGCGACTGTATCCGAGAGTCGGGCAGCGAGTAGCCGGCGCCGAATATGTAACCGTCGTACAAGGATATGTAGGTACGAGTGAGCTGGTCAGTCTGGGTGCTGGGATTCTGCGCCATGTACCAGACCCAGACCTCATCCTCCGTTCGCAGCTCCTCCCTGATGCGCTCCAAGGACCTGTCGGCCGCCGCTAGGCGTGTGTCTGTAGTGCCCACCAAATCGGGCTGCAGGCCGTGGGCCGCCACCTCCAGGGTTGTCTCGTCCAGCACGAAAGAGGACTGTAGGGACAACGGGTCGGCGACCTCCGGCGTTATGGTATCAAAGGCGCCCTCGCCGTCGGCCCTGTACAGGATCAGGGCCTCGGCGACCAGCGACTGCAATCTGGAGTCTTGGAAGTAGTAGCCGGAGCTGAAGATGAACCCGTCGTACAGGTACAGCCAGGAACGCTTGAGCTGCTTGGTCTCGGTGGCGGGGTTTGTGAATACGTACTCGACCCAGGTGCCCCCGTCCCGCTCCAGGTCTGCTAGAATCTCCTCGACCGATTTGTCGCCGGTGTTCAGTATGGAATATGGGACGTGTCCCACCCTGTCCGGGATGGCGCCGTGGGCCACCCCCTCAAAGGTGACGGCGTCGAATACGAACGGATAGAGCTCGGTGGTGAGCACCGTCTCCTCGGGGGTGATTATGTCAAAGGCTTCCCGGCCCTTGGACTCGTACAGCTGTACGGCATCCTCCACCACATATTTTACGACAGATTCTGACAGGTAGTGGCCGGATCCGAATATGTAGCCGTCATACAGGTACAGATAGGAGCGCTTTGGCTGTACGAGTTCGTTGGCGGGGTTCGTGCTCATATACTCCACCCATGTCCCGCCGTCCCGCTCCAGATCCGCTAGGATGCGGCCAATGGGCCTGTCTGCCATCTCCAGAGTGTCGGCTATCACGCCCCCAAAGTCCGGGAACGCGCCGTGCGCCACCGTCTCAAGGGTGTCCGCATCCAGAATGAACGGGTATATGGTGTCCGTGTCGAGGGCATCCCTGGGTGTGATCATGTCGAACGCGGCGGTACCCTCATTCCAGTACAGCCTCAGCGTCTCCACAACCTTGGATTGGACCCGGGCGTCTATGCTGTCCGCGTCATATCTGGCATATGTGGGCGGCGCCGTCATTGCGTCGCCCTTGGACATCGCATCGTCGTATCCTGACATCATTGCATCGTTCCCTTCTGACACCATTGCGTCATCCGCAGCAAGCCCGGAGGGAAACACTAGTCCGGCCAGCGCAGCAACTGCCACCGCGGCAACAAGCATGGACACTCGACCCGTATGTTGGTTTTTGATCCCTCGTAAAACCCCGATACCGCAGTACACTAGTTGAAAATCACCTATTCGCTCTAATAAAAGAATGTCGACAGCGTGCACGCTTAAGCTCAGCATGGGCACCTGCCGACCTTCCCGTACGCTTGGCATCATACGCGTAGTTTGGGACCCACATACCGGAGTGTGGCAGGCGTGTCTGCACAAACTGCCAGATCGGTGCCGCAGACCCTCCATGGATGTCTTCTGTTCCCAAGAGATTTATGGTGGGCGCCGCCCCCGCGCGCCCGTGGACGCCATAGTGATGGGGGGCACGCGGGGCATAGGCAGGGCCATCGCCGGGGCGCTGGAGTCCTCCGGACATACGGTCAGGGCGGCCGGCCGCGGCGACGTGGACACCTCCGACCCGGGGTCGGTGGCGCGGTTTGCCGCCGCCAACCACACCACGGACATACTGGTGCTGAACACGGGCGGCCCGCCCCCCAAGACGTACGCCGAGGTGACCGACGCGGAGTGGTCCAAGTACCACAACCAGCTGTTCTTGGGCATGGTCACGCTCCTGCGCGACATTAGGGTGAGGGACGGCGGCTACATATTCCTGATCAGCTCTGCCGTGGTAAAGGAGCCCCACCCGCGGCTCGCCATATCCAGCGCGTACAGGGCGGCATTCACGGAGGTATTCAAGCTGGCGAGCAGGGAGCTGGCCGCCCGAAACGTGAGCTGCGTCAACATAGCCCCAGGCATGATAGCTACGGACCGCACCCGGGAGCTGCTGGGCGACATACGGGTGGATCCCTCCACCTTCCCCATGGGCCGGATGGGCGAGCCTCGGGAAATAGGCGAGTTTGTCGCGGCGATAGTCGACAAGGAGATAAAGTACCTCTCCGGGATTACCGTAACCTTCGACGGGGCCGGCTCGGCCCACGTCTTCTAGGGTATGCCACACTAGTTGTGGAATGTGACGTTGGGCGTGTCGGCCTCGCCGGGGATGGCTATGAGCCCGCCGTCCCGCAGCTGCTGCACCAGCTGGGTCACCTCCTTCTCCACCTGGGCCCTCTGCAGGCCGGTTTGCTGCGCGAATACGTCCACCAGCTCGGTCATCTTCCGCCGGCCGTCGCAGCACTTCCAAAAGTCCACTATGGCTTGGTTCACCATGAACCCCTGGTCGTGCTCGTTTATCAGCACCATCGAGCCGTCCTCCTGCTGTGCCAGCTTGCCCACACCCTGGGGCATCGCCCGGTCGTAGTCTATGGGGGCGGGCGTGGCCCGCCCTGACGACATGCCCCTTATCTTGTCGCGCGCCTCGGGACTCATGCGGTCCATGGACCAAGGTGGATCCCATACTATCTGCACGTTCACGTTCTCCACGCCGGGCACCTTCTTGGCATATCTGGTGACGTCCTGCACCAGCGTCTCGTGCAGCGGGCATCCCTGGGTGGTCATGGTCATCTTGATGTCCACGTCGCCGCCTTCCACCTCGATGCCGTATATGAGGCCCATCTCCACTATGTTGAGCGGCACCTCGGGATCCATGCACTTTCTCAGCGAATTCTCCACGTCCTGCGGGCTAGCCTGCATGGGGACGCCCACATCCAAAAACCATAAAAATCTTTTAAAAATTAGCTGCGAATAACTCCGCGTTTAGGCTCCACAAGCATCTTCCGGGTTTCACTGCTTGTTTGGCATGATCCACATGGTTTGGCACGCCATGTGGCCGGATCATGCCTGTTATGCTGCAAAAGCCGCCAGATCAATACCACAAAGCATCATCTTGCATATTCTCTGGCGTCACGCTGAGCCTAAACGGGTACACAACTCCGCTATGCTGCGCTCGTACGGAGGCCGGGCCACCCCCGCCTCCGTTATGATGGCCGATATCAGGTCCGGCGGGGTCATGTCGAAGGCCGGATTTATCACGCCTATGCCCTCGGGTGCGGTCCGGCGGCCCTCGGGGCCCACCAGCTCGGCGGCGTTACGCATCTCTATGGTAACGTCGCCGGGGTCGCTGGTCATGTCGAAGGTGGAGAGCGGGGCGGCCACATAGAATGGAACGGAGTGCCTCTGGGCCATGGTAGCCACCTGGTATGTACCGATCTTGTTGAAGACGTGGCCGGTGCGCAGTATGCGATCGGCGCCCACCACCACGCCGTCTATCATGCCGCCGGCCATCGAGTAGCCCACCGCCGTATCGGGTATGAGGCTGACGTCAAAGCCGTCGTGTTTGAGCTCGAACGCGGTGAGCCGGGAGCCCTGCTGTACGGGCCGGGTCTCGGTGGCCACCACCCTCACCGGCCTGCCCGACTCCCGGACGGCCCGGATGACACCCAGCGCCGTGCCGTACCCCACCGTCGCCAGGGCCCCGGCGTTGCAGTGGGTCATTATGGTGCCGCCGTCCCCGAACAGGGCGGCGCCGTTCCTCCCCATGGCACGGTTGGCGGCGACATCCTCCTCGGCCATGGCCAGCGCCTCGTCCAGCGCCGCGGCTCGCACCTCCTGTGCGGAGGACGCCCTCCCGGCGGCCGCATACACGCGGTCCAGCGCCCAGACCAGGTTCACGGCCGTCGGCCGCGTGGCGGCCAGCGTCCTGCGGGCCGCGTCCATATCAGACAATACGCCCCGTGCCGTGTCCGCTGTACTATTCCTGGCGGCCAGCGCCATCCCGAAGGCGGCGGCCACGCCGATGGCCGGCGCCCCCCGCACCACCAAGGTCCGGATGGCCCCGGCCACGCCGTCATGGTCGCCATACTCCACGTACTCCAGGGATCCGGGCAGCCGTGTCTGGTCTATCATCGCCACCTTCCCGTCCTTCCAGTATACGGTGCGGGTGTCGTCCACGGGCCGGGACGCCGGCGTTCCTTATTTAAATGGGCAGAGATGCCCCATCTCTCATGCCGCCGGACGACACGCCGCAGGACCCGAGAGGCATGCGCCGTACCTACGACGCGTGGCCGGAGATGGCCGCCGGCGCGTACAGGAACGGGCCCGGCGCCCTGGACGTGGACGGCATAAACCACGTGGTCTTTGCGGGCATGGGCGGATCCGGGGCCCTGGGCGACCTTGCCGCAGCGCTCATGTCCGGCCTGGACATGCATGTGAGCATAGTCAAGGGGTACAACCTGCCCAGAACCGCCGACGCCGATACCCTGGTGGTGTGCAGCAGCGTCTCTGGGGACACCGCCGAGACCCTCACCGTGCTGTCCAAGGCCGCCGCGGCATCCTGCCGCACCGTATCGTTCTCATCGGGCGGCCAGATGGAGGCGTACTGCAGGCGCAACTCGCTGCCCCACCACACGGTGGAGGCGCGCCACTCGCCCCGGGCCTCGTTTGTGTCGTTCCTGTATACCATGCTCAGCGCCCTGGATCGCATCGCAAGAGTGTCCCGGACGGACGTGGCCGAGTCCATACGCGCCATGGAGCGCACCCGCGACGCCGTAACTATGGAGGGCCCCAACCCCGCCCGGGACCTGGCCGGGTGGCTCTCGGGCATACCCGTGGTGTACTACCCGTGGGGGTTCAAGGCGGCGGCGACCCGCTTCAAGAACTCCCTGCAGGAGAACGCCAAGACGCACGCCATGACCGAGGACGTGCTGGAGGCCAGCCACAATGGCATAGTTGCCTGGGAGTCGGCCTCGCCGGCGCGGCCCGTGCTGATACAGGGGCCCGACGACAACCCCAAGACCAAGGAGCGGTGGCGCATATTCGAGGAGTACTTTGGGGCCCGCGCCATCCCGTACCGCACGGTGAGGGCCGTCGACGGGCACATACTGACCAAGCTGGTGAACCTGGTGTACATGCTGGACTACACCACCATATACCTGGCGGGGATTCGGGGCGTGGACCCCACGCCGGTGGACTCGATAGACTTTGTCAGGGAGAGGACCGCGTACGGCTGAGCCCCGGGTGGTCATATCTGGGACCGGCAGCGGCGTCGGAAAGACGTCCATATCGTGCGCCGTGGTACGCGGACTTGCGCGGATGGGGCACGCGGTGCGGCCGTTCAAGGCCGGCCCCGACTATATAGACCCGGGGTACCTGGCGGCGGCGGCCGGCCGGGAGGCGGCCAACCTAGACGTGTGGCTGATGGGGAGGAGTGGGGTCGTCGAGAGCCTCTCCCGCAACTCGGCGGGGATGGCCGGCGTCATAGAGGGGGTGATGGGATATTATGACGGGTTCGACGGCAGGGGCGATACTGCCAGCACACACCAAATAGCCGTACTGACCCGCACCCCCACCATACTGGTGGTCGACGCCGGCGGCGGGGCGCGCTCGGTCGCCGCCTCCGTGCTGGGGTTCCTGAGGTTCAGCCGCAACCCGATGATCCGGGGCGTAATACTCAACCGCACAGGAAGCAGGCGGCACGTTATGATGTGCCGGGATGCCCTGGAGCCGCTGGGCGTGGAGGCGGTGGGCGCCGTTCCGCGAATGGAGGGGTGCTTTGGCTCGCGCCACCTGGGGCTGGTGCCCCCCGCCGAGGACCCCGGCATGACGGCGGAGATAACCAAGATGGCCGACCGCATACTGGAGCATCTGGACATGGACGCCATAGCGAGGATCGCCGGCGGGGCGGAGCCCCTGCCCGAGCATGAACACATGCGGAGGGCCCCGGCCGCGGCCCGCATCGGGGTGGCGCTGGACGGCTCGTTCAACTTTTACTACAGGGACAACCTGGAGAGGCTCCGGCAGGCCGGCGGGGAGCTGGTCTTCTTCAGCCCCGAGTCATCCGAGGCAATGCCCGAGGTGGACGGACTGTACATGGGCGGGGGGTTCCCGGAGGTGCGGGCAGACATTCTGGAGCGGAACCACAACATGATGGGGATGGTGCGGGAGGCGGCCGCCGGCGGGATGCCCATGTACGCCGAGTGCGGCGGCCTGATGTATATGGCCCGTGGCCTCACGCACGAGGGCAAGAGGCGCCGGATGGCCGGCGTCTTTGACTTGGAGACGGAGATGACCGGCCAAGTCACCCTCAACTATACCCGGGGCGTGACGGGCCGCTCCCCGGTGTCCGGACGGGGCGGGGGGTTCCGCGGCCACGAGTTCCACTACTCCCGGGCGTCGGAGGTGCCCGATGATGCGGTCTTCGCCCAGAGGCTGGACATAGGCGCGGGCATACGGGACGGGAGGGACGGGATCATGGCGCATAACGCGATGGCCTCGTACGGGCACCTCTACCTCTCCGCAAAGGCTGCCGGCACCCTAGTGGGATGCTGCGCCAGATACTCCAGGCGATGAGCGCGCCAGCTTGAAGAGTGCGTTTATGATGGCGGCGGCGACCGGGCTTCCCCCCTTCCTGCCCCGGTTGGTGATATGTGGTATCTGTATGGTCTCCAGCTCCGCCTTGGACTCGGCGGCCTGCACGAACCCCACCGGCACCCCCACCACCAAGGCGGGGCGCGCCGCACCCTCCCGGATCATGTCCATGACCTCCAGCAGGGCGGTGGGTGCGTTCCCCACCACGACCACCCCGCCCTTCATCTCCGGGGCGCTCTCCCGCATCGCCACCCGGGCCCGGGTCGAGTCCCGCTCCCGGGCCAGCGACGCCACGCGCTCCTCGGATATGCGGCAGGTCACCCCGTTGCCGAACTCGGCCAGGTTGCGCTTGTTGAGCAGTCCCGGTATGCCGTTCACGTCGGTTATGATGTGGCAGCCGGCCACCAGCGCCCCCATGCCGGATGGTATGGCATCGGGGTGGAATATTACCCGGTTGGTCCCGGTATAGTCAAAGTCGGCCGTGGAATGTATTATGCGCCGGACCACGGGCCACTCCATGGGGTCGTAGCCGTGTGGGCCGGCCTCCCGGTCTATTATACCCATGCTGGCGTCCTCGATGGACTGCCCCACCCTAGTCTGCATTGTGTATGGCCCCCGGTATGGTCCGCTCCACCTCGCCGGCCCGCTCCAGTATCAAATTCACCATGGCGTCGTCGGCCCCTATGTGCCTAGTGATGCAGACCGTATCCAGCGACGAGCGCTCCAAGGCGGGATTCAGGTCGGCGTAGATGTCCCGCTTGACGTGGGCGCCCTCGTGCAGGAAATAAAACACCACGGCCAGGGTCTTGGGGGAGTGGGCCTCGCATGCCCTGATGCCCGCCTCGATGTCCGGCTGCTCTATCTCCAGAAAGCACCTATCCACGTTCCGGTATTTCCGGCGCAGCCCGTCCACCACATAGTTGATGGACATCTGCGCGTTGGGGTCCTTGCTGCCGTGCCCTATTACGAGCACGTCGGTACCGGCCCGGTCTGCAGCCAGGCCGTCGCGGCGCAGCGCCTGCACGATGCGGCGGTCCACCAAGTCCACCATCGCCGGGTGCTGGGTCATGGGCCTTGTCACCAGAAACTTGGTACGGGTGTCCTTCTGGTATGCCATGACGTCATTTACGGTGGCCTTGATCTTTTTTCCCGGATACAGAAAATACGGCACTATGGTTAGGGTGTCCAGTTTCTGGGCGAGGCATTTTTCCATGCCGTCCTTTATGTAGGGCGGGAGCACCTCCAGAAAGCAAAAGTCGGCAAAGTCGTACCCGCCCCGGGACATTGCGGCGTTCGTTATCTCTTCCAGCTCCGCATACGCCTCGCGCTCGCGGCTTCCCCGGTCCACTATGAGCAGCCCCCGCCTCATGGTATTCTAGCCACCGCCAGCGTAAGATCCGGGGGAAACTTTTGCTTCTCCACCACCAGCTCGCCCCCCGACACCAGCAGGGCCGCCGCCTCCGAGACGCTGGGCGTGCCCTCGAACCGCTCCACCGTGCCGGAGGGGTTGGGGGCATCCATGCGGGCCAGCTTCTCCCGCTCCACCAGAACGACGGGTATGCCCAACGTCTTGGCCGCGTCCTCCAGCCCCGGGACGGGCGCCGGCTTCTTGAGTGAGGCTATCTTTGCGACGGACACGCGGCTGAGGTTGTGTTCTGTCAGGCACGCGCCCATCTCGTTCCTTATCTTTTCCGGAGTGGTGGTGCGGTGGAGTCCCACCCCCACCACCAGTGATGGCGGCCTGTACACCACGCCCCGCCGCCGCACCTCCACCGGGATATCCTCCCGGTCGGTTATCACTAGAAATGCCCGGCAGTCGGAGCCGGCCATCGCATCCATATCGTCATATTTTACGACGTTTTTGGGGAGCGGTCCGCTCCACCATTCCGAGGTGCCGGCGTCCTGGTATACGCCGATGCGCTCGCCGTTCACCATGTGGGCGCTCGTCGCCGTCACGGTGGAGTCGTCCTCTATGACCCAGCCCAGGTTTCGGCCCACCAGGTCCACCGCTATTGTATGATTTACGTCGGCGGCGGTGGTGATGACCGGGGCGGCGCCGGTCTTGGCGGCTATGTCCCGCGCAAGCTGGTTCGCTCCGCCTATGTGCCCGGACAGGACGCTGATTACATGGTTCAGCTTGTCGTCTATGACCAAGACGGCCGGATCCGTCTTCTTGTCGGATATGTGGCCGGCTATCAGCCTCACCACGGCCCCCAGAGAAAATACGCATATGAGGGCATCATACTCTTTGAAGAGCTTGCCCACCATAACGGTGGTGGACTCCCCGTACCAGTATGCGCGTACGCCGTCGCGGGACAGTTTTTTGGGGGCATGCAGCTCCATCCCCGGAAACTCGGCGGCCAGCCTGGCGCCTATTCCCACCCCGTTCTTGGTTATGGCCAGAATTGCAGTCCTCACGGGAGGCCGTCCCCCATATCGCATAAAATATCTTTGCAACACACGTGATATGGTGGCAACCCACGGCACCCCTCGCCTCAATGGCGTGCAACGCAATCGGCCGATTCCAGAGGGCAGACCTGGTCAACCAGCTCTAAAAATACACCAGAACCAGACGTGGAGCCGTATACGGCCGTTCCACGGATTGATCCAGAGACATAATTAGTAATCACTCCGGTATCGAACCGCGGGCCTGCGCCAGAAGAACCAACACACGGCATGATCAGCAATACGTGTCTTCAAGGCCAGGTCGCAGAACGCCTGCGCGTTCAGAACCGCGACCAGTATGTCCCCCCATGAGTTTGATTCTTTGTACGTGTTCGCCTCCGTCTTCATAAACCCAGCTAAAATTTGAAACATTTTTGGTGCCTTATTTTAGCAGCTGTCCAAAAATGTCGAATTGCACGTTTTTTCAACACGGCAAAACAGTCCGCTACCAACTTTTGGCGAGTGTATGAATTTACGAACAAACGACATGAGCGCCTAAACATGCCGAACATAACTTTTCTATGTTAATTTCTAAAATTATTTGAATAATTGATTCGCCGTCATTGAGCGGGCAGTTGGGCCGCACCCATCCATAAGGACGCAATGGCCAGCAAGACTGCAACGCTGTTTGCCCCACTCAATATTAAGAACACAAGGCCCAATGCCATACAGGGGACTGCCTACCATGGTGCTGGATCGGACGTAGAATTTATCCGCTTTTCAGAATTATCTGCAAGTACCGCCGGTTTTACAGGACCGATAATGCAGCGGCTAGTCAGACGAGTAGTACCCCGACCCGAAGACCAGCCCGTCGTGCATTATAAGCCAAGTACGCTTGTTCTCCGCCTCGCCGGTCACCGGGTTTGTGAGTTGGTAGCTCACCCATGTGCCGGTCCCCCTCCTTATCTCGTTCAGGATGTCGTCCACCTGCAGGGTCGAGGAGATGACGTCCCAGTCGGACATGCCTATCATATCAGGGTTCACGTTCTGCGCCTGGACTATACCGGTCACCGGGTCCACCACGAAGACGTAGGTCGAGACCGGTTCCCCGGAGATGGTGTTGAGGTCCGCAAAGGCCGCGGCCCTGCCCTTGTTGTTGTACTCTAGAACCTGGCCATATGTGGCCGCCTGGACCCGGGAGTCGAGTATGTAGTAGCCCGAGCCGAAGACCAGCCCGTCCCGCAGCTCCAGGTAGGTACGCTTGAGCTGCTCTGTGTCGGTGGAGGGGTTGTGGAAGTCGTACGTCACCCATACGCTTCCGTCGGCTTCCAGATCCGCCAAGACACTCTCGACTGACCTGCCGGAGGTGTCCAGTATCGTCTCGGCCTTTCCGACCCGGTCCGGCACCACGCCGTCGGCCAGCCTGGTCCAGGATGCGGCATCTATCACAAACGGATAGAGGTCGTCGGTTGTGATGGGCGCATCAGGTGTGATGATGTCAATCCAGGCGTCGTTCTCCTTGTTGGATTCGTAGGTGAATATCGCGCTGTCCACAACAAACCGAACGTCGGACTCTGGGATGTCCGACGAGTAATAGCCGGATCCGAAGACCAGCCCGTCGTGTATTGTAAGCCAGGTACGCTTGCTCTCCGTCTGGCCGGTTGCAGGGTTTGTGAACGTGTAGCTTACCCATGCCTCACCCTCCGCGTCCACCTCCGCCAGAAGGTCGGCCACCGGCAGGGTCGAGGTAATGGCGTCCCAGTCGGACATGCCTATCATATCAGGGTCCACGTTCTGCGCCTGGACTATACCGGTCACCGGGTCCACCACGAAGACGTAGGTCGAGACCGGTTCCCCGGAGATGGTGTTGAGGGCCGCAAATGCCGCGTCCCTGCCCTTGAGGTTATAATCCAAGACATAACCATACGCGGCGGACTGGACCTGAGAGTCGAGTAGGTAATAGCCGGATCCGAAGACCAGCCCGTCCCGCAGCTCCAGATAGGTGCGCTTCAGCTGTTCAATGCCGGTGGAGGGGTTGTGGAAGGTGTACGTCACCCATGTTGCCCCGTTGGCCTCCAGATCATCCAAGACATTCTCCACCGACCTGGTGGAGGTGTCCAGTATGGTCTCGGCCTTTCCGACCCGGTCCGGCACCACGCCGTCGGCCAGCCTGGTCCAGGATGCGGCGTCTATCACAAACGGATAGAGGTCGTCTGTTATAACGGGAGCCTCGGGGGTGATGATATCAACCCATGCGTTGTTCTCCTTGTTGGATTCATAGATGAATATGGCATAGTCCACCGCTGATCTGGTATCTGCGTCGGAGACTGTATAGATTGATGAGAAGAAGTTACCCTCGTGCAAAGTATTGACGCCCCGCTTGATCTGGTAGATGCCGGTAAAGGGATTCACAAAGGAGAGTTGGTTCCATACCGTGCCCCCGCCTTCCACGGCCGCGTTAAAGGATGCATTTTGGGATCTGGCCAACTGCAGGCCCGGAACCGGGCCGACCAGATGCGGCAGCGTGCCATGCGCCAGTATGTGCGTGGTGTTTCTGACGGCCGGATAGATGTCCAACCTGTTGAGCGTCCCTGAGCTGATCACATCGAAGCCAGTCTCGGGGTCGTTCCTGTAGGTGTAGATGGCCTCGTCAACCATTGACTGTATCCTGGAGTCGGGCAGGGAGTAGCCGGCGCCGAATATGTAACCGTCGTACAAGGATATGTAGGTACGAGTGAGCTGGTCAGTCAGAGTGCTGGGATTCTGCGCCATGTACCAGACCCAGACCTCGTCCTCCGATCGTAGATCCTCCTTGATGCGCTCCAGTGACTTGTCGGCTGCCGCTAGGTGTGTGTCTGTAGTGCCCACCAGGTCTGGGAACAAGCCGTGTGCCACCACCTCCAAGGTTGTCTCGTCCAGCACGAAGGAGGACTGCAGGGCCAGGGGGTCGGCGACCTCCGGCGTTATGGTATCAAAGGCGCCCTGGCCGTCGGCCCTGTACAGGACGAGGGCCTCGGCGACCAGCGACTGCACCCTGGAGTCCTGGAAGTAGTAGCCGGAGCTGAAGATGAACCCGTCGTACAGGTACAGCCAGGAACGCTTGAGCTGCTTGGTCTCGGTGGCGGGGTTTGTAAAGACGTACTCGACCCAGGTGCCCCCGTCCCGCTCCAAGTCGGCCATGATCTCCTCGACCGACTTGTCGCCGGTGTTCAGTATGGAATAGGGGACGTGTCCCACCCGGTCCGGGATGGCGCCGTGGGCCACACCCTTCAGGGTGACGGCGTCGAATACGAACGGGTAGAGCTCGGTGGTGAGCACCGTCTCCTCGGGGGTGATTATGTCAAAGGCTTTCTGGCCCTTGGACTCGTACAGCTGTACGGCATCCTCCACCACATATTTTACGACAGATTCTGTCAGGTAGTGGCCGGATCCGAATATGTAGCCGTCATACAGGTACAGATAGGAGCGCTTTGGCTGTATGAGTCCGTTGGCGGGGTTCGTGCTCATGTACTCCACCCATGTCCCGCCGTCCCGCTCCAGATCAGATATTATGCGGCCAATGGGCCTGTCTGCCATCTCCAGAGTGTCGGCTATCACGCCCCCAAAGTCCGGGAACGCGCCGTGCGCCACCGTCTCAAGGGTGTCCGCATCCAGAATGAACGGGTATATGGTGTCCGTGTCGAGGGCATCCCTGGGCGTGATCATGTCGAACGCGGCGGTACCCTCATTCCAGTACAGCCTCAGCGTCTCCACAACCTTGGATTGGACCCGGGCGTCTATGCTGTCTGCATCATACCTTGCATATGCGAGGGGCTCCACCGCTGTGTCGCCCTTGGACATCATCGCATCGGATCCTTCTGACATCATCGCATCATCTGCTGCAAATCCATATGAGAACATGTATCCGGTCAGTGCCGTGACCGTCAGTACGACTACGAGCAAAGGCACCCGGTCCGCATGCAGCCTGGTGCCGGGCTTTGGGACCTTGTGAAGATTAGGCACAGGGACCAATTGTATGGGTTGTATAAAATCGCATAGGTTTTTGAACTCTGTTTTTTCTCCCTATACACCTGCCGAACTTTGACCGAGCAGCAGCATGTTGGTTGTGTAATCTGGAGTGCGCCCCTCCTCAGATTCCGCACCACCGACTTGTCTGTCCGCTTGTTGTACGCAGCTGGAACGGCGGCTCAAAAAAACACCGCGGCGCCTGCAAGTAGCGCTTGGCGTCTACGCCAAGCCGTTCCAGATTATGTATGACCGCTATCATTGCGGCCTCAGCGGCAGGTTCATGGCACGGCGGCCAAAATTTTGGATCGGTTTGGAGACAGACAGGATCATGTGCCCGATCAAGCGGCCAACCAAGCTTGCTGCGGCATATTTTGATGCCAATGCCGGCGGGACTAGGCGCGCGGCCTGATCAGCCACACCCAGCATTTTTGATATGGGCGCCTGCCATTCGAAGAGAACGGCAATTAGGTCCGCCCATCGCCCGGCCCGCCCGCCCGGCCCAGCACCGATCCGTCAAAGTCGAACATTATGACTTTGATCTCCACCCCCGGGGCCCGGGCGGCCATGTTGTCCCGCACCATATTACATATCCTGTCGAAGAATCCGCGTATCGCGCCATCCTCCAATACAATCTCCATCACATGCCGGGCCGTGTTGGCAGCCCGAATGCGGGCCGCCGCCTCGGGGTCGGCGCCGCACTCGGAGGCCACCATGGCCAGCATGCCCGTGTCCACCTTGGAGCCCTTGACGTGCGTCTGCGAGACGCCGGCGGCCATCTTGGCCAGCTTGCCCACGAATCCCACCACGTATGCCCTGCGCAGCCCCTTCTTATGGCACTGTCTCACCGCGTACCCCGAAAAGTCGCCCATCTGCACAAAACAGTGGTCCGGCAGATCCATCATTCCCCGGGCAAACTCCTCGCTGCGTCCCCCCGTGGTGAGCACGGCGGTGTCGTCCTCCATCGCCACAATCACGTCCAGACTCTGCCGGATGGAGGCAGCAAAGGAGGCCGTCGAGAACGGCACCACTATTCCGCTGGTCCCCAGTATGGATATGCCCCCCCGTATGCCCAGCCTGGGGTTGTCCGTCTTGGGGGCCAGATCCCGCCCGGCGGGGACCGACACCACCACCCGAAGGCCATCCCTCTCCAGAATGCCGCCCCCGGCCTCGGCCAGGTTCTCTTGTATCATGCGGCGGGGCACGGGGTTTATGGCCGGCCCGCCGATCTCAAGGCCTAGCCCAGGCTTCGTCACCACGCCCACGCCTTCGCCCCCCTCTATCGATATGGAACCGGCCTCGCCGCATATGGACACCTCCACCACTATGTCGGCGCCGTGCGTCACGTCGGGGTCGTCGCCGCCGTCCTTGGTTATCGTACATACGGCCCCGGCGGCGGTGGCCCGGCACGACTTGACCGGCACCTCCAGATATTCCCCCCGGGGAAGCCGGACCGCCACCCGCTCCGGACTGTTGCCCGCCATCGTCTCCAGGGCCGCCCTGGCCCCGGCGGCGGCACACGTGCCGGTGGTGTATCCGGTGCGCAGTTTGGACTTGTCCATGGGAGTGTGTTCCCGGCGTGGTTTTTTAAATGCGGTACCCCACCCCGCCCGCATGGACAAGATACTGGTTACTGGCGCCGGCGGGTTCGTGGCCGGGTACCTGCGCCGGGTCCTGATACGCGACGGATTCGAGGTGGCATCCGTCTCCCGGAGCGATATAAGACCGATCGGCGGCGAGACGATACTCACCGTGTCCGGGTATGATGACCCTGCCATCGCCGATGTGGCGCGGGGCTGCAGCGCCGCCATACACCTGGTGGGGGGCGGCCAGCAGACCGTACACCGCCAATACCACGACACCAACCACTTCCCGGCCGCCGCCGTGGCGGAGGCGTGCAGGGCCGCGGACGTACCCAGGATGGTATACCTGAGCGGGCTGGGCGTCTCGCCGGATGCCACCTCCGGCTACTTCATATCAAAGTACCTGGCCGAGCGGGCCGTCGCCGGGTCCGTACCCGAGCCGGTAATACTCCGTCCGTCATACATCATAGGCCCCGGCGACCACCTCACCTCCAGCCTCCGGAGGCAGGCGCAGGCCGGCGCCATCACCATACCCGGATCCGGCAGGTACATGATGCAGCCCATATCCGTACACGATGCAGTCCGGGTACTGGCGATGGCCGCCACCGGGAGTGTCTTTGCCGGCCGCACGCTGGACATGGTCGGGCCCCAGACAACGACCTTTGCCGAGTATATCAGGGCCTTCGCCGGTCCCAAAACCCGCATCATACATGTGGATATGGAGGAGATATACCGGGACGCCGTCTTGGGCAGGGACCCGGCGTACGAGCTGGACGACTTGAGCATAATGGTGGGTGGGTACGTCGGCGATCACGGCACCCTGCGCCGCATAACCGGCATGCGGTTTCGTACCATTCCCCAGATGCTACAGTCCGGCGGCCCGGCGTAGCGCCGCGGCCCGGTCGGTACTCTCCCAACTGAACTCGGACTCCTCCCGGCCAAAGTGCCCGTACGTGGAGGTCTTTCGGTATACGGGCCGCTTCAGGTCCAGATGTGATATTATCCCGGCGGGGGTCAGATCAAAGTGCTTTCGTATTATGTCCTCTATACCCCCATCGGGGATGCGGCCGGTGCCGAACGTCTGCACGTACAGTGATATGGGCTCGCTCACCCCTATGGCATACGCCACCTGCACCTCGCACCTCTCGGCCAGGCCGGCGGCCACCACGTTCTTGGCCACGTACCTGCACATGTAGCTGGCCGAGCGGTCCACCTTGGAGGGATCCTTGCCGGAGAAGGCCCCGCCCCCGTGCCGTGACATTCCACCGTACGTGTCCACTATGATCTTGCGTCCGGTCAGGCCGGCATCCCCGTGTGGTCCCCCTATGACGAAGCGGCCGGTGGGGTTGATGTGTATCTTGATGCTGTCGTTCCACATACCGTCCAGAACCGGCCGTATGACATTCCCTATGATGGACTCCCGGATGTCACTGGCGGACACGTCCGGATCGTGCTGGGTGGAGACCACCACCGTATCTATGGAGGCGGGCCTGCCGTCCTTGTACCGCACCGAGACCTGGGACTTTCCATCGGGGCGCACCCAAGAGAGTATGCGGCGGCGGCGCACCTCGGCCAGCCTCCTGGTGATCTTGTGAGCCAGCGATATGGGCATGGGCATCATCTCGGAGGTCTCGTTGGTGGCATACCCGAACATCAGTCCCTGGTCCCCCGCCCCCTGATCCTTGTCTGCGGCGGCGGTGACTCCCTGGTCTATGTCCGGGCTCTGCGGGTGGAGGCGGAGCACCACGTTGCACGACTCGGCATCGAACTTGAGGTCTTCGCTGTCGTACCCTATCTCCCGGATGACGTCCCGGACCAGCCTCTCCTGCCGCTCCCTGCCAAAGTCCGCCCGGGACGTAACCTCGCCGGCCACCACCACAAAGTCGGTGGTGACAGCCGTCTCCACCGCTATCCGCGAGTCCGGATCCTGCCGCAGGTACTCGTCCACGAAAGCGTCAGATATCTGATCGCAGACCTTGTCGGGGTGGCCCTCCGTAACCGACTCGGACGTGAACAGGTAGGCCGAACCGGGACTAGAGCTCATTTTCCAGCTTTATGAACAGAACGTTGTTTCCCCTGACTATGACCCGGCCGTACTTGCCCACGACCTTGGAGCCCTGCACCTCCTCGGCATTTGTCATTATCAGATTCATGTAATTGTCCACATTGTCCATCTTCCCCCTGTACTCAACCTCGTTCTTCAGCCGCACGGTAACCATCTTTTTGGTGTTCTTTTGTAGAGTCGTAAGTGGCCTCTGTGCGTGGGTCTGGGACATGCTGCTTGCTCCCCCCATCCAAGGTCAGGAATAAAAGCCTTGGTATTCCCCCCGCACGGGAAGGGCGGACACGTTCAGGTATGCGACGTGTCAGTGGCATTTTTTATATATAAAACAAAATTAGCAGACATAATACTCAATGTATATCGTCCGGACGCAGCCTAGTCGCACCAGGAAGTGATCCGGGTCCCGGATCGTGCAGCCGCCGGATCCGGCGGGGCGCATGCGCCCCGTCACGCTTCGGACAAAAACGCAGGCGCCCAGATTCCACGCCTGGTGCTGGCCGAGTCCGTTGACCACGGGGCGCGCACCAAGCGCGGATCCGGCCAGGCCGGTGCGTTGCGTATGCCCTCCCCCCGGCGGCCATAGAACCTAGTGGAATAATTAACCATCCTAAGGTTGGTAGCGCTACATTTTACCTTAATATGAAGTTTTATTTGTTGAAATATTTAATCGATACATATATAGCGCGCCACTCTTTGGCACACGGCGTGGTAGTTGACCGCGACGCAAGACACAGGCTGACCTGGAGGGAGAGCGACGCCAAATACAAGGCCAGGGGCAGGAGCAAGGCCGTCAGGCACGATCCGGAATGGGATGCGGAGACAGAAGAGATGAACAGGAACAAGGTGGGCCGTCCGTTCAAGTTCTCGCACGGCATGATGGCCTTTGTCGCCATAACCAGGGCGCTGCTGGACATATCGTACCGCGAACTTGAGGGGTATCTGGACGGCAGTTGGGGACACGAGCATGACATACCCGAGTTCACCACGATATGGAAGCGAATCGGCAGGGCCATGCCGAGGTTCGAGGCGGGGGACGTGTCCGGCACCACGCACGGAAGGGTGCTGCGGCTGGTGGTCGACGCCACCGGAATTGCCCTGCACAACAGGGGGGAGTGGATCCGCGAAAGGTGGAACGTCAGGAGGGGCTTCCTCAAGCTGCACCTGCTGATAGACCTGGACACCCGGCGCATAGTCTCGTTTAGCCTGACGGGCATGAACGGCGGCGATGCCGGGCAGCTTCCCGAGCTTTTGGGCAGGGCGCTGAAGAGGTACACCGGGGAGAGCATCCCGCTCACGTGCCAGCTGGCCGAGATGGTGGATGCCGCGTCGGTCAACATGGAGAGCACGCCGGCCGACCGCCACCAGAAGCTGCTGGACGACTGGATATGCAGGGACGGGGATGCCCCCGAGCCGGAGCCTCCCGACGGGAATGGGGACGGCGGGGCTTCGGGGGACGGCGCAAAAGATCTGAAGGAGATGGTGGATGAGGAGCTGCAGAACATGTGCTGGAGGATGAGGAGGATGGGCATCACCATGGAGGTGCGGGGGGACGGCGGATACGATGCCCGCAAGATCTTTTCGCTGCTGGCCAGGCTGGGCATCATCCCGATAATCAGGGTGCGGATAGACGCCAGTACCCGTTCCGACGGGGTGGACCGCGCCCGCGCCCTGGCCGTCCTGGAACAGCTGGGTGGGAGGGGCGGCTGCACCAACCGGGCGCTGGCCCGCATGATGAAGGACGAACGGCTGGCCAACCAGAAGGACTGGAAGGAGAGGGTCAGGTACGGGCTGCGCTGGATAGTGGAGATCGTGATATCTGCCTTCAAGAGGATCTTTGGTGAGTCCGTGCGGGCGCTCACGCCGGGTACCACCTATGTCGAGATCGCCACCAAGGTGGCCGCTTACAACCGCAACCTGGACATTGGCGATGAGGCGGTCTGGAGGATGAGGCGCGGGCGCAAACCCCCCGGGGTGCCAAGATGGCAGGCGCTGCTGCGGGAGGCTGCCGCATGACACACGGCGCGGCCAATGGAGGCGGCCGTACCCTGTCGGCGCCGCCACTCCGGCCCGCGCGGAACCTGCCCGCGCAGGACGGCTTGGACGCGCATCCGCCCGCGGCCGTCCCGGCATACGTCGATCGTGGTGCAAAAACAGCATCCGGGCGCTACTGCGAACAATAGATCAGGAAAAAACGGCGTGTAATTGCGCCACTATCTAGGCCATAGGCAAAATATTTAACCGCCGTTTGGGAAGGCGACGCATGGTGGCCGAACAGTCCTCCAAGCTTACGTACATTCACAGGCTCAAGGACGACCTGATGATATGCCGCATTGTGCCAGACGACGTGCCCGTACCCGAGTACAAGGCGGGCCAGTACATCATACTGGGCATGCCCAACCCCAACGAGAACAACAAGATTGTCCGCCGTGCGTACTCGATAGCGTCGCATCCGGAGAACCGCGACTATGTCGAGCTGTACATCAGGTGGGTGCGAAAGCCACTGCCCGGCCGTCTGACCACGCAGCTCTTCAACGCCAAGGTAGGCACGCCCATGAGCTGGATGCAGCCGCGGGGCAACGACCTGCTGATAAACGAGGAACTGCACACCGGCGAGAAGGATGAGCGCCGCATAGTGTGCCTGGGCGGAGGTACCGGACTGGCCCCGTTCGTCAGCATGGCTCAGCACCTGCACGCGGTGGGGGACAAGCGCGAGATAGTGGTGCTGCACGGGGCCAGCTACGTGGACGAGCTGGGATACAAGGACCTCTTCACCGGACTGGAGGAGGAGAGCCTAGACAAGGGCAAGGACAAGTGGAATTTTACGTACCGCGCCTCGATCAGCCGGCCCGGCGAGAACCGGGACTGGAACGGGCACGTGGGCAGGGTGGAGAACTTCCTCAAGCCAAACAGCGACGGGAGAATGCCCCTGGAAGAGTTGGTAGACGACGAGATCACCCGGGAGAACACCATGTTCTACATATGCGGCTGGCAGGGCACCATAGACGGAGCCCTGAACTTTCTGGACCCGAAGGGCTTTGTAACCAACCGCAAGAAGCGCCAAGACGGCAGCTTCGAGGTCAAGTTCGAGTCCTACGGGTAGGATAAAATATCTTTGATTGTTCGAGACGGCGGGGACGTAGGTTAGCTTGGTATACTGCCAGTTTCGGGTACTGGAGAGCATGGGTTCAAGTCCCATCGTCCCCACCATAATGGACTGGTGACACGTGGTCACTGCACTGTACTTGGCGCACCTGAACCCGGTCACCAACGCCCATGCCCAGATAATACGGGATCTGGCAGGCCGGGCAGACAGGGTCAAGGTGATGCCGGTGGTCTTCCGCGACGGCGATGCCGAGCTGAACAGCCGCAGCTTCCCGTTCAGCTTTGAGATCCGCAAGAGGATGCTGCAGGTTGCCGTGGACGACGAGCGGATAGACATCTCCGACAACTACGCCTTTGAGGCCCCCTTCAAGAGGTACATGCCGCCCCTGCTGTCCAGAAAGTCGTGGTCGCTGCGGCGCCGCATACTGCAGGGTGTGGAGGACGACTACTTTTCGTATACGGGAGACGGGGCCGAGGGCCTGATGCTCCGGCTGTACCGCCTGCGGCCCCAAGTGGGAAAGCGGCGGCCCCTCTCGGCCGCCTCGGTCAAGGAACGGCTGTACGAGGCCACCCGCGGGGGTCCGGACGGCTGGAGGGAGGACGTGCCGGAGGGTGTGGCCCGCATCATAGACGAGGAGTGGAGCACAGTGGTGGGGTTTGCCGACTCGCCGGACGACACCGTACGGATGTGCGGCATGAAGTTTCCCAGGAGCGGTTGGTGAGGGGCACGCATCCTGCTGGGTGCACACGCTTGGGCACGTATCCGTTGTCGGGCCGCCATGTCAATCTGGTGTGGATCGTATGCCGACCTGTGCATACGGGGGCGCCAGACCAGCCCGACACATGTTAATAACGGCCATCGTTGCTTGGGATTCGATGGGCCGGTCGTCTAGACTGGTAGGATGGGTCCTTGGCATGGATCAGATCGTGGGTTCAAATCCCACCCGGTCCACCATGTTTTGTTTATAGCCACGGATGTGGAGTGGCGCGCGATGTCCGACCTATTCGTGGATATAGAGACGGTACCCGACATGGAGGTGGCCGAGTACGCGGAGGCCGCCCGTCGCATAAGGGAGGGGGATCTGGGGCCCGGATCTCCCGATAGCGATCTGTACTGGAGGTGCTCCAAGGGGGCCCTCAAATACACCCAAGGCAGGGTTGCCCTCATAACGTACCAGGTAGACCGGGCCCCCACCCGGAGGCTGTGCGAGTGGGAGGACGGCGAGGAGACCATACTCAGGAAGCTGTACATGGTACTGCAGGACCTCCAGAGGAATCGTGGAGACGACCCCCTGCGCATAATAGGCCACAACATACTGGGCTTTGACATCCACTTCCTGTACAACCGGATGAGGATGCTCGGCATAGCCGAGGAGAAGTGGCTGCACCACTGGGTGATAAACGGCCCCATGGCGGTGGACTTTCTGCAGATACACCTTCCCCTGAACGGAATGTCCGCCATGGGCCTCAAGCACGACGTCCTGGCCCACGCGTACGGCCTGCCCACCAAGGATGCCTCCGGCGGTGGCGAGATAGAGCACTACTTCCAAGGCGAGTACGACAAGATTCTGGAGTACTCCCGCAACGAGTTTGTGTACCCCGAGATGTTCCGGCGGATTGTGGAGAACGGGATGGTCTCCAGCGAGAGGCTGGCCGAGTCCATACGGTGGTACAAGCGGACCCACCCCGGCGGCGACGTTCCCGGCGGCCGGGGCGGCGCCTAGGTAGCCTTCAGGTCCGAGACTGCCTTGGCGGCGCTGCGCCGCACCTCCTCGTTCTCGTCGTTGAGCAGTTCGGCAACGCGGTCGGCGGCGGCCGCATACCCCAGGTATCCCAGAGCCCCCAGGGCGCAGCTGCGCACCGCGGCGCGTCCGTCGCCCAGCAGCGGGAGTATGCGGGGCGCCGAGGCCGAGTCCCCCCGGTTGGCCAGCACCAAGGCGCAGAACGCCCGCACGTTGTGGGACTGGCTGGCCAGGTGCCGCTCCAGCAAGGGGGCTATGTCGCCGCGGTTCAGCACCAGGGAACAGAACGCCTCGCCGCGGATGCGGATGTCCTCGTCGTCCAGCATGGAGACGGCGTACTGCACGGATGCGGTGTTCGGGGACTGCGCGGCATCAGCCAGGCGCCTCATCTTGCCGGGATCCGGATCCCCACCCGTCATGCCGGTGGTCCGGACCCGCCTCCCAAAAAGATATCGCCGGCGGTGAACTGACAAGAACCGGGGGATGCCGGGCGCGTGCCGCAGTCTGGCCATACTGGGCGCGTGCCGTCAACCGTAGGCATGGGCTGGTGCCGCGCGCACAGGTACGCTGACCGGCGCCCGCCAAGACTGCGTCGGATCCGCGTCCCCATCCCTTGGCGGCCCGAATTTCCGAACGAATGGTGCTGTAACTTTAAATTGGAATCCCACATCGTTCTCTGCAATGTCGACAGAAGCACGCGATACCATCTTTATCGGCAAGAAGCCGCTGATGGCGTATGTTACATCCACGCTCATCCAGCTGACTAACTTGCCGTCGGTGAATATCAAGGCCCGGGGCATGAGCATCGGTCGAGCCGTTGATGTGGCTCAGATCATCTCGCGCAAGACCGAGAACGCAGGCTACTCCATAGGAGATATCAAGATAGGTTCCGAGTCACTCGAATCCAACGACGGAAAGGCACGAAACGTGTCCACCATCGAGATCGAAGTAAAGAAGAACGCAGAGTAAACATCATCTCTGCTTTTTGTTTCTATTTAGATGCGAGCCGTTCCGCTAGGCTGCGCACCCCCGGCAGGCCGACCAGTTCGTTGAACTGCTCAAAGGAGAGCATCGAGGGGTTGGTCGTGGTGCCGTTCCGGTGGAGATCCTTGAGCGTGGAGAGGGCCGCGGCGGCCGAGGCATACAGCACCGAGAGCGGGTACAGCACCAGGGTGAACCCCATAGAGTGCAATGACTCGGCCGGCTGTATTGGCGTGGCGCCGCCCTCGATCATGTTGGCTACCAGCGGGGCGTCAATGGCCTTGCCGATGCGCCTCATCTCCTCGACGGTGCGGGGAGCCTCCACAAATATTGCGTCCGCCCCCGTCCTGCGGTTGTCCTGGCCCCGCTGTATGGCGGCATCCAGTCCCTCGGTGGCCCGGGCGTCGGTGCGGGCGACCACCACAAAGTCCCTGCTCTGGCGCGCGTCCAGCGCCGCCCCCAGCTTCTCGGTATACTCTGCTTGGGGCAGAACCTCCTTGCCCTCCATGTGCCCGCACCGCTTGGGCCACCGCTGATCCTCCAAGAATATGCCCCCCGCGCCGGCCTCCTCCAGCTGGCGCACCAAGTGGTGCACGTTCAGCGCCCCGCCGTATCCGGTGTCCGCGTCCACTATGACAGGAACCGACACCGCCGAGCATATGCGGCGGGCGTTGTCGACGGTCTCTGCGGCGCCCACGAACCCGTAGTCAGGCATGCCTAGGAGCGTGGCCGAGGTGCCGTATCCGGTCTGGAACATCGCCCCAAACCCCACAGACTGCACCATTCGGGCCCCCAAGGCATCGTACACGCCGGGAACCACCATCGGCTGGCGGCCCCGTATGTCGTCGGCCAGCGTCACGGCAGCCGTACGGATGTGAATTATTTATCGATTTGGAATGGCCGGGCGCCGGGGCACGCACAGTCCAGTTGCCGGACAAGAACGCGCCGCCCGGACGTACATGTTCGGTCCCAGCACGGGTACCTGCTGCGTTCAGGGCCCGTTTGGCATGATCCGAATGTGTTGACACGCCATATTGCCGGATCATGGCCGACTTGTATGCCAAGACTGCCCGCTACATGTCATTCCCAAATGTTCCCGGATACCAAGCTGATCATAAGCGTGTGCATCCATACGCAACACAGACATATATGGCACCGCCCAAATATAAGGAGGGCAGGACAGCATGGTAAACAAGGGGTTTCCCACCTTCGGGACTACTCAGGACGGCGCCCACGTGTCCACGCTGAAAAACTACAACATACCCGAGTACATACTGAAGAGGGTCGCCACCGAGTGCGACTCGGACCTGCTGGAGAAGGGCAGGATGGACGACAGGCTGCAGAGCATGAACGAGGATGCCCTCAAGATGCTGTACAGCGTCTTCGTGGACTGCAATGATGACGGGGACGGCTTATTCAGCCACTACCGGTTCTTCGCGTACGTCTCCAGTGCCTTCCACAAGTGTGAGATACTCATGAACGACTCTGTCCCCGGCGAGTCCGGAAAGAACCACGTCTTCCCGGTGACCGTAAAGAGCAAGGGGGTGTACGTGGCCGTGGCACAGAACAAGGCATCGGGCAGCCCCGTATCCAAGAAGGACATCGTCCGCTTCTACGAGACTGTCGAGGACGTAAAGCTCGGCGAGCACGGTACCATGATATCCGAGGCCATCTACGGCTCCTCGGTGGGCGTGAAGGCCGACGCCGCCAAGGAGCTGGGCGCCCTCAGCGGGAAGCGCCCCAAGGACGAGGAGAACCGCATCGACTTCAGGGTGGTGAACTTTGACAACAATATCTATGTGCAGATACCCATCTAGGCCAAGTCTGTCGTATCTATGACTAGGAAGGCGGGGGAGCGGTCGTCCCTCTTGTGGTCTAGGCCATACCCCACAAACCGCAGATCCGAATAGTGGTGGCGGGTCCAGACGTCGTGGACGGCGGGAACATACCTGGGATGTCCCTTCTGTCTGAGGATCTCGTGCGCCAGCACATGGGAGACGGCCGCGCAGTTTCTCTCGGCCATGAATGGCACGCTGGGAGCGTCCTGCCCTTCGGGGGGCCGCTGCCACCACACCATGCCAAAGTTCTCGGCGTGGTATCCCTCGCAGGTGCAGTCGGTCCACAGGGGCCTAAAGTATGCCAGGTAGAAGTGGTAGACGTCGCTCCCCCGCTCCCGGTGGTCCTCCACAAGGGTATGGATGTCGGGCCTTTGCAGGATGCTCCGCCGGCCCGATACCATCATGTCGCAGAGTACCTCAACGCGGACGCCGAACATCTCCCGTATCCAGTACCCGAAGAACGAGGACATGGCTTGGACGTACTCGAACTCCTCCCGGCGGTCTGGCACCTCGGAGTCCCTTATCAAAAAAATGAAGTGAAGCTTCTTCAAGGTCAGGACTGGCCCTCGATGCCCATCAGGGTGAGGGTGGAGCGGATCCTCTCTATCTTTCTGATCTTCCAGGTTATGGTCTCCCGCAGCTTCTCTATGGTATCGGACTCGATCTTGGCCAGTATGTCGTACGCCCCGAACGTGCCGTGGACCTCCTTGAGGCCGTCTATGCCGCGCAGCTGCTGTATTATGGACTGCTCCGAGCCCAGTTCGCAGTTTATCAAAACAAAGGCCGTCGCCATACGGGGGGGCGGATCCGTTGCATATATCAACCGTGCGGGCGGGGTCTACGGACGCCCTCAGCGGGACATGAGCAGGATCCGGTTCCATATGGGCTCCGGCACGGGCATCACGGAGAGGCGCCCTATGCGGAGCAGCTCCCAGCTGGAGAACTCCTCCTGCCGCTTCATCTGCTCTAGGGTGACGGGCTTGGCGAACGTGCTCCTGTACTCAACGTCCACCACCACGAACCTCTCGTTGTCCTCCTCGGGGTTGGAATAGGGTTCGGAGACCACCTCCATCGTTCCCACCGCCTGCCTCTCGGTGCCGGTGTGATAATACAGCACCAGATCCCCGGGCCTCATCTCCCGCATGTGCTTGAGAGCCAAGTTGTTGTGCACGCCGTCCCACATAGTCCGGCCGTCCCGTTTCAGGCTGGAGAGTGGATACCCCCGGGGGCCTCCCGGCTCCTGTTTGGCAAGCCAGTATTTCACAGGCAGGAGGGCGCCGAGCCGTTCCATAAAGGTTGCGCGCCCTTCCGGATGGCCGTCCTATTTCATAAAATAGAGAAAAAGAGGGGTTAACCTCTGCCCATTGCAGCGTACCTGCCGGAGCGCGCCCTTACGAAGAAGGCCGCGGCGATGCCGCCAAACACGGCTCCCGCAATGATTGATGCTCCCAGCACGCCACTAGCATCGAGGTATGGAGTACCAGATCCGCTGCCTGGATTCTCATATACTGCTTCGAGCCTTCTCTTTGCCAGCTCCAGGTTCTCCTCCAATGTGTGCTGTCCTGTCTCGCCGGCAGAACCCACGTTACCCAGATACTGTGCAAAGGCCACGGAGCTTGTGCCATAGTAGCCCATCACAAAGACCGCTGCTATGCCGACTGCCAGAATTGTTCTACTGTCCATACGCATTACCTAGGTTGACGTGCAGGTGGCTGATATTTAACGTTTCGGTGGTTTGGTGGGGGTAGCCAGACGGTGATGGAGATGATAAACTGCACGGTTTTATCCGGAATACAACGGCAATAAATGGATTTTAATGGTAACAAGTACAAAATAATGGTATAAAATGGCGCATAACCCTTCCGCGGATCTGGCTACAACTCGGCGGGGTCTTGGAGGCAGGCGTGATCACCATGAAACAGATCGGCTTGTTCTGACTCCGGGAGCGGAACTGCCTTTCGGCCAGCAGGCGCCGCACCCCCACCGAAATTTATATAACGAAGCCATGTGGACAGACCAACCATGATACCCGTCATAGGTGCATTGATGAACCTGCTGCCGTCGATCTCGGGCCAGCTGGGACCAAACTACGACCCACTCTTCTACGACGTCATGATTTACATCTTCGGAACAATCATGTTCACCGTATTCCTCTTGGGAATCATCGCGTTCTGGCTGCGTGTTCACGGATGGGCCTACAAAGACAACCGCGAAAGATGGATTGACGAGCTGGACAGGCACTTCGAGAGAGAAGGTATCGGTCTGATTCCAGACAACGGCAAATACTGGTAAGGCCGTTTTTTTCATTCTTTTTGTTAGCGGGCGGGCCGGCCATGATCGTGCGGAGACACGGCACGCGGCTAAAAATCACGCCGCCCCCTGCACGAGCTTGCTGACCGTGTCCCGTTCGGGTATGGGAAACAGAAGCTGGCGACTGCCCGCCACTCTGCGGCCCCATGGCGGGCATGCCGGAGTACACTTCCTGTATGCCTTGCCGCCCACATTTCTGGAGTGTCACTTCGTCTGCGCGATCCGCCGACACTACCTGAATAGCATCGGGTCCGTCCCGAAGCCAGTTCTGCGGCGCGTGTCCGGACGGATCCGGAGGCGGGATGTCGCTACTCGTCCCTGGCCGGTGGCATAAAGTCCCTGTCCACCGACTCGTCAAAGTCCTTGGAGACGAACTCGGCCCGGTAGTGGAAGCCGTCCTGGAAAGGCACGCTGATGAAGTGCGGTGATACCTCACCGTTCACGTAGATGACCGACTTTGACTGCTCCATGTCCCGGAGCGGAAAGTCCCACATCCACAGGAAGTGGCCCAGTTGGAATTGATACTCCTCCTCCCACTCAGCGTGTATGGTACCGTCGCCAGTAAGCGTATACATGGATCTCTGGCAATCTCCCAGCTCGCCCTCCCCAAAGCCTATGTTGGCGGGGATCTCCGCCTGGTTGCCATCCACCCAGAGCTCCAAGGTGGCCGATATCCTGTACGGCGTTAACCGGTCGTCGATGCACGCCTTGAGCGGGTCGTCCGCGTTTAGTACCAGCTGTGCGGTGGCGCTTACTGCAGCCACCGAGACGCCGATGATTGCGGTTATGATGAGAAAGCGGATGGTCTTCCGCCGCTTGTACGGATCACTGGTCCCAGGCCACTTCATGCACGTCATATCCCGTTCAGGTTAAAGTTCTTTTCGTAGGGCAGCTGGGGATGCTCTCGATTGGTGTCAATCCTTTGGCCCGCCTGACCTGCGGTTGGCAGGGTTGTGAATATTCCCCTTTGCACGCAACACACTATGCAGGCGCCGCCGCTCCGACTGCCGGTTCCTCCGGATTCCATTTCAGGGCAAGCGATACGATCTCGATCCCATGCCAATACCCCCAACACGGTATACTGCACCGCAGGCGCTCCATGCGCATGCCGTTGTCGGACACTATCGAGTACGCGGACGGCCTGCCCATCCGCCTCCGGAGCGGATTCCCCGTTCATGCCCCCGTCCGAATGCATCCGGCATGCTAGGGACCGTCCATAATCTCCAGCGAGTCGAAACGGTCCTGGTGGTCCGCCACAAAGTACGTGATCTCGTCGGAGTCGACCTCGACCCACTCTGACTCCCCCTTGTAGGGAAGGTAGTCCTCCACGAATATGTCGTCGGGCCCGCTCAGGCGCACCACTACCCTGTTCTTCTTAGGCACTATACCAAACGGAAGGCGGAGCACCTTGCCCCGCCTCTGCGCCTGGAGGTTGAATTTGTACGGATCCCCTCGGAACTCCACGTCGCCGAAGAAGTAGCTCTGAAAGATGTCCAGCTTGGTTATTCGGAAGTGCAGCACGCACTCCCCACCGCCGAGGCGCATAAGAGTATGCCTACGGCGCCAGAGGGAATTATATCGTTAAGTAGGCACGCGCGCCTTCCGGCTGCCGGCAACCGAGAGTACACAGATGGTATGTACATGTTATACTGTACCATACATAATTTATGATTGGTTTTTATGGAACTAATCCCGTATAATATGTATCAATGTATCGTTCCAACGGCCTCCGCATGCACCTGAAGCACTCTCAGGCGCGCCATGTCTCCAAAATACGGGAGTCCCAGCGGCACGTATACAACTGGGCAGTAACGCGGCTGCTGAATGACCCCGCACTCACCCAGTATGACCTGCAGAAAGAGTTCACCAAACTGCGGCGTTCCACGCCGTGGCTGCAAACGGTGGAGCGCGTATACCAAGACACCGCCATCGGCCAGTCACGCGCGGCGGCAGACACCTCCAACAAGTACGGGAACGGCAGCCTCAAGTTCCGCTCCCGAAAGCGCAGCCATTCCATATCGGTCGTGTGCGACATGCGACCGCGATTCGTAGACAATTCACACGTGTCGCTCCCCGGCATCGGGATCGTGCGGCTGGACGAGGAGCAGCCGTACCAATACCCGCACAACTGGCTGCACAGGGCCCGGTCGTTCCGGCTTGTGGACACCACTCCAAAATCGTGGAAGCTCGTGAAGCCCGGCGACCGCATCTACAGGCTGCACGTGACGTACGACCTGCCAAATCCCGAGTCCGTGCAACACATCGGCGTCGCCGCCGGCATAGACCGCGGCATAACAAACCCCACCACCGTATGCAAGACCGACGGGGATACTGTGTCGTTCACCTGCTACGACACCGCCGCGTCGTTCCGCTCTAGCCAGTCGTGGAACGACGGGGCGCGCAGCATGATATCGCACCGCAACAGGCACTCCCGCACCACCAAAAAGATGAGGCGGCAGCGCGGCAAATACAACCGGGGCAACGCCAACGCGCGTGAATACGCCGAGTGGCTGCTGGCCAAGGAGATATGCCACGGGGTTGATATCATCTGCATCGAGGACCTGGATATGGAGGCGATGACCAGGGCGGGCAACGCCAGCAAGCGCGGCCTGAATCGCGGGTTGCGGCACGTCCGGCACAGTATGATACTCAGGAAGGTCCGCATAGTGGCGGAGCGGCTGGGCATCCGCATCGTGGGGGTGGACCCCAGGCATACCAGCCAGGAGTGCTACGTGTGCTCGCATACCGACAAGAAGAACCGCAAGGGCGAGCGGTTCCTGTGCTTGGCGTGCGGACGCCTGGACAACGCCGACGGCAACGCGTCGGCAAATATCGTTCAACGGGGGACCGACATCAGGGTTCCCGCGGGGGGAGGAATGACCCTCGAAAGGCGTGAAATGGGCCGGACCCGGAAGCCGCCAAGACTGGCGCATGCAGTTCCGGACGCCGTGAGGCGGCGCGGGAACCAAGCGCGAAATCGACCCGAGACATCAAGCGCCGCAAAGCACCTGGGAAAGTACGCGTACGTCACCCGTGCCTACTCAGGGATATAATTCCCGCGCCAGACCAATAAAATGAAAAGAAGGGGTCAGATGACTTGCCAAGGTCGGGTGGCGAACGTGATGACGTAGCCGACGCCGATCAGTATGGATTGGTATGCGATGTTGGTATAGGGAATAGGTTTGATGATTGGCTCGCCCTCTACAACAACGGTCTGTCCCGGACCGAGTCCCGGACCCACCGACGCCACATTGAGCTGGGTATGCACATGGTACACACCTTCCTCCAGAGCCCTTGCAGAGATTGAATACGGAATCACCGTGTTGCCTGAAATGTCAAAGACGTTGCCAGGCGGATCCCTAGCCATTATCTCCCACCTGTTTCCGGCGTTTGTGGATTCAGAGAAGATCGATATCCAGCCGCGGAGATCCCTCTCGACCAGACTCACCAACTGGCCCTGTAGGGTCAGTATCTCGCCGGTCTGCAAGGACTGCCTGTTGAATGTCTCATCTTCAATCCTGATAAAGCGACTCTGAAGCTGTGCTTGTACACCGTGGGCTTCAGCAGACGGGAAGAGGGTGTCTACCCAGTTAAAACCCAGTGTGCCCGCTACCAGCACTACGCTGAGGCCCATTACGATTAACTTTTGGTTGATCAATGTTATCCCTTGTTGTGGTGGAGTAGACGTGATTGTTATAAGCATTTCGGGAAGGTTGGGTGGCAGTATCGCGCGCCATTTTTTACCTACACATGGTACATCATACCAGAAATACCCACTTAATGATACCAAAGACCCCACAGTAGCAAGATCTTGCCGAGCCGGCGGCAGTGGCCGGGGGCTTTGAGGACTACTCCCTCTCGCAAAACAGATACGGGGGGATCCGGGACACGGCAGGGTGGGCCGGATCGGCCCGGCAAACCGGCTCTACTCCACCTCATGTCCATACGGCACCAGTATGATTAGTTGTTTATCATTGATGCTTATCAACTAGGTTTAAATAATTTGTATGAAATAAACATGTAATTTAACAAAATCAATTGCTAAAATTTTCTCAAAAAAATTAGAAACACACAAAGATTATACAAAAACTGACCCATTTCCGAACTGCCCCCTTATATGGCGCCCACCCAGACTCACAGTATGGCACAAATGCCGGCACTCATACCCAAGGAGGTCGAGATCCAGAGACTCAAGAAGATCTGGCTCATCGTCATCGCCATGGGTTCGACCGCCGCGTCCGTCGAGGTGGACAACTTCGTCGACGGCTCGCTGCACCAGACGTCAATACGGGACAGCGCCTTCACTCCCGCCCACTGGTGGCTCTACAGCCACTTCGTGGCACTGCCACTGGGCTGGGGTGCGGTAGCCATCTATGACCGCAGGGTACCCGTCCTCAGAGGCCCCAACAACTCCATGAACACAGGCCTGAAGATGACCATTCTTGGTTATCTGGCGACCATGTTCACCATAGGGGTCAACGAGATGTGGCACTTTTGGTTCGTCGAGGAGATCTTTGCCGTGCCCAACCACTGGATGTTCAACATGGGCGTCGTGGTGGCGTTCATGGGCGCGTTGGCCTACGTGGTCCGGGTGTACGCCCGCCTCGTGGAGCTGGGAGCGGAGACCCCCGGTGAGAACCCGTACGTGGCAGAGATGTACAAGATGGCCCTTGAGGGCAAGCTGTACAGCAGGGCAATACCCTAGACACCCTGCCTGCTTTTTTTCATTTTTGCTGACCGCTCCCCCCGGGTACTTTCCGCGCGGACCGACCGCCACCCTCCAGAGTGGGGACGCCGACTCGCTACACGCGAGCGTACCATATCCCCCGAAGACACATGATGCAAGGCGCGCCAGTCATCTCAAGACGTCCTGCCTTGCCGCCGGGCGGGATCTTTGCCTCTCTAGGGGGCAGGATCCGGATATCCCGCATGTCTGCGGACGGGCTGCGCCCGCCCCGACAACAGCCGCATTAAACCGGCACATATAGGATAAAAAATCCAGCTATATCCAATAAATGCCTGTCAAAACCGATACAAACAGTTCGATGCCTAATGGCCTAAGAAAGACTTAAAAAGATTAGATGGCTCCCCAAAATCTAGAATGACACTTCCAAAAGGATTCGGTTCAGGCGGCTCGGGCGGTACATCAAGCGCCGATGTTGAGCGCATGATCGGCAGGCGCGTCGAGAACATGACGGGAATTATAACGGCCTCCTACCTAGCTGCATGGCTAGCGACATTCGGGGGCACCGCCGCGGGGTACTTTTACTATCCTTGGGCCTATCCTACGCCAAGCGGACACTACGCCTTTATCGTACTGACAATCATTGAGGCCATCGGGTACATCTTCTGCGTCAAGGTCATGCAGGAAGGTTCCAGCAAGAGCAGCAACGGGGTGGTCGCGGCCGCTGTAGCAGGTACGGCAGTGGGGACAATATTCATCGCCCTGTACGTAGGCAACTAGAGCAAGCGCTTTAGAACCTCTTTTTCATTTTGAGTGTGCGGGACTGGATGTCTGCGGATCCCCTTGGCACGGCCGCTCCAGCGACAGGCCCGCCACACGGGGACATATCGGTGGCGATTCGGGGCAGCCGGGCAAAACCGCACCTAATTCAGACGGCAGACCCATAAAATCCCGCAGCACTCCAACAAGCTTGGTATTGGCTGGGTTTAGTTGGCATTGTGCGCCTCTGACCGGTACGATATACTCCTGTTTCAGATCGCCCGGCAACTTGATAAAATTTTATATACAGAGCCTCCATAGACGAGGACAATGGTCTGGCTTAGACGATGTACCCACTACTTGTTCATAGTGGTCGTTGCGGTGAACTCTACACTGCTGACTATCAACGCTGGAGACTACATCTTCTACACCGATTGGGCATGGACGTCCTACGTGATATTCTCAATATCGCAGACGCTGATGCTCGTAGTAGGTGCAACGTACTACTTGACATTTACAGGGGTGCCAGGGACAGCTACGTACTACTGTCTTATCATGACGGTGTATACGTGGGTGGCCAAGGGCGCTTGGTTCGCACTGGGATACCCCTACGACTTCATAGTGACGCCGGTCTGGTTGCCGTCAGGAATGTTACTTGACTTGGTATACTGGGCCACCAAGAAGAACAAGCACAGTCTGATACTGTTCGGAGGTGTGCTGGTGGGAATGTCCCTGCCGCTGTTCAACATGGTGAACTTGATCACAGTGGCGGATCCGCTTGAAACGGCATTCAAGTATCCGAGACCGACGCTGCCGCCATACATGACGCCCATAGAACCGCAAGTAGGCAAGTTCTACAACAGCCCAGTAGCGCTAGGTGCAGGAGCAGGAGCAGTGCTGTCTGTAACCATGGCTGCACTGGGCTGCAAGCTGAATACGTGGACGTACAGGTGGATGGCAGCCTGGTCCAAGTGGGATTAGCCCCTTTTCTTTCATTTTGTTAGCCGCCGGAAGGCAGGATCTGCTCTGCCCCCAGACGGGCGAATTTGTCCTTTTGGTGAACTTTCGTTGACATGTCCCGTGTTAACCCGGTCCGCCGACACATGCCGTGCAACAGACGCTGGACGCCCACGTTCCAAGGCCCTTCGTCAAGTGGGCCGGGGGCAAGAGACAGATTCTGCCCCTGCTCACCGACATGTTCCCGAAGAGATACGGCACTTACCACGAGCCCTTCGTGGGCGGGGGGGCGGTGCTCTTCAGCATACTCTCGTCGGGTGGGGCCGCTTCCTGCCGCGCCTCGGACCTAAACTCGGATCTGATACTGGCATACGTGACCGTGCGGGACAGGGTCGAGGATCTGATTGATGCTCTTAAGGCGCATGAGGCCGCCTTCGGGGAGGATTCCAAGCGGTACTATTACGCGGTGCGCGCCCAGATCCCCCGGCGGCAGGTGGAGAGGGCCGCCCGGTTGATATTCCTGAACAAGACCTGCTTCAACGGCCTCTACCGGGTGAACAGCCGGGGCATGTTCAACGTACCCATGGGCAGCTATACGAACCCCAGAATCGTGAACGAGAACAACCTGCGGGCGGCGAGCGTTGCCCTCCAAGCCGGCGGCGTGGACTTTGAGTGTAGCGACTTTGAGTCGGTGCTGAAGAGGGCCGAGTCCGGGGACATGGTATACTTTGATCCGCCGTACCACCCCGTGAGCAGGGCAGGTAACTTCACCGGATACACAAAGGGAGACTTTACGCACGCCGACCTCAAGCGGCTGGCGAATGTCTGCCGGAGGCTGGACGAGTCCGGCTGCCGGGTGGTGCTGTCCAACTCGTGCGCCGAGGAGGTCACATCTCTGTTCCGGGACGAGCCCTGGTCCGTGAGGAGCATAACGGCTGCCAGGTGCATAAACTCGGACGGGCGTAACAGGACCGGCCACCAGGAGGTCATAATAACGAACTATGGGCGGCATTCCCAGGGCACGTCCGGGGCGGCCGCCTTCGCGGCGGCGCCCAAGCGGGTGGCGTCCCGGCGCGCCGGGTCGGGGGAGATGACCCCCCTCGTGTTGCCTGACGGTACAGATCAAGCCCTCCCGGCCGGCTTCCTGCCTCCACCGGTGGTGGACTAGAGCACAGACGCCGCGGCCGGTGTGGTGTCTGGAAAGTAGTTCGCGCCTTGGGCATCATGGTCAAAATATGCAAATTACCTGATAAGTACCCTCTGAAAGAAACAAAAGGATCTTGTCCCGTCGCCAGACCGGACTCCATTTCCACTCCGCTGGTCATCTCCTTGGGACGCATGTTTGGTCTGATTTGCAGCTGCCCGTGCCGTATCTGGGTCATTCTGCGCGATACTCCTCCCCCGTCTGCTCGTCTACGACCGTCTCCCCTGCGGGAGCCATCTTGCGCAGGAATGCCTGGGCGGGCGTTTCCCTGCTCTCCCAGTCCAGGGACATGTGCGCCCGGCGGTAGTTGTACCACTCCATGAACCTTTCAAGGGCGGGTTTTGCCGGTTCCGGGTGGAACGGACCTCCCACGCGGCCGGATTCGGGATTCTTGACGGCGCTGGAATACGAGGATGCCTCAAAGCGGTGCAGCTTGCGCTGTATCTCCCCGTGCAGCCGTTCCAGCTTGCCGTTGGTCTGCGGGTGCTTTATTCGCGCCAGTATCTGCTTGATGCCCAGCTCCACCAGCTTCTTCTCGTATGTGGACTCGCCCCTCTTTCTGGCCTCCGCCTCGTTGGCGTAGAACTGCGAGCCGTGATCCGTCATTATGGAGGCGGGCTTGCCGTGGTGCCTGATGGCCTCCTCCAGTACGGCCAGGGCATTCTCCGTGGTGGCCTCCGGAAAGGCCCCCCACGCGGTCACAAACCGCGAGGCATCGTCCAGATAGCATATGAACCACCTCCCGTCGGGCAACTGCTTGTAGTCGGTATGCCACATGGAGTTGGAGTGTGTCCGCTCGTACCGCACCCACTTGCGGCGCCTGCTCTTCTTGGACTGCTCCTCTGCAATGTCCGCATCCCTCAACATCGTATGTATGGTGCTGTGCGGAATATGCATTCCGGTGGCCTCCTCTATCTTCCCCTCCAGGTAGACGGCCCCGTTGCACTCGTCGGAGACGGCCGAAAGTACCGCCGAATGTTCCAGGCGTCCGGGCAGACTCTTCTTGGGTCTGCCAAGCGTCTCCGGATAGGATATCCTGTCTATCGGCATGCCAGAGTACCGCCGGCAGAGCTTTTGGACCCATCGGACAGAGATGCCCGCGTTCTTGGCTATCGTGCTGCAGGGTGTGCCTTTGCGGCTTTCGCGTATTATCCACCTGACTTTGGATTCGTCCAGTTTTTTCATTACCCTCACTCTCCGTTTGCCTATATGACGCCATTTTGGAGAACGCGGCCACTTGCGGACCCCCCCACCTTTGTTTCCACTCCGCGTCATGCTTACCCTGTTGCCCACGGACTTTAGACGAGATACTATATCCTTCAGGGTCTCAATCATGGGCCTCAATCTCCAAAGTACGGTACTTATATACGGATGGGGTGCGAACTACTTTCCAGACAACACACAGACGCCGCGGCCGGGCAAAGCCTTTAATTTCGCACGCCGGGGCCGTCTCCCCATGGGAAGGATGCACACCCACAGACACGGCAAGTCCCACTCCAGAAGGCCTGTGGAGGTTCGCATACCCCAGTGGCTGGCATACACCCCACGGCAGGTCGAGGATCTGGTCGTGAGGTACGCCAAGGAGGGCCTCACCCCCAGCCAGGTGGGCCTCAAGCTGCGGGACCAGCATTCCATCCCCCTGGTCAGGTCCATCACCGGCAAGACCATAGGCGAGATTCTGGAACAGCACGAGATGCGCCCCGAGATGCCCGAGGACCTGGACAACATAGTCCGGAAGGCCGTCGGGCTCCAGAGGCACCTCCGGGAGAACAAGGGCGACCGCCGGAACATCAGATCCCTGGAGTTGATAGAGGCCAAGGTCCACCGGCTCTCCGTATACTACAAGAGGATAGGCCGCATACCCACAAGCTGGAAATACAAGTCCGTTGTTGCCCAGCTGGAATGACGCTTCTGGACGAATCCCTCTCCATGTTCGCTGACAGAATGGCCGACTGCATCAGGAACCGCAAACCGGTCATGGTAGTCACGCACATGGACTGCGACGGCCTGGCGTCCGGCGCCATCATAGCCAAGGCGCTGATCCGGGCAGGGGCCGCCTGCACCGTCCGCTCCTCGGTGGAGTTCAACGCCGGGACAGTCGAGGAGATGTCCAAGGACGGGCGGGAGTTTCACGTGGTGACGGATCTGGCCGGCGGCTTTGCCGAGGACATGGATGCGGCGCTGGGTGACCGGTGGGTGGTCCTGGACCACCACCACATACCCGACGCCGAGCGGGACAACGAGAGAGTGGTGAACGGCTGGAAGTACGGGATGGACGGCGGCGTGGAGGTATGTGCCGGCGGCATGGCGTACCTGGCCGCCACGGCCCTGGACGGGGGCAACACGGATCTGGCACCGATGGCGGTGGTGGCCGCGTTGGGGGACAGGCAGGACCAGGGCAAGCAGCGCTCCCTGACGGGCAAGAACCAGGAGATAGCCGAGAGTGCCAAGGCCGAGGGGCTTCTCTCGGTGGACCTAGACCTGCTGTTGTACGGCCGGGAGACCAGGCCACTGCCCGACGCGCTGGCCTTTACGTCCCAGCCGTACATCAGGGGCATAACCTGGGAGCGGGGCAGCTGCGCCGCCCTGCTGAAGAAGGCGGACATACCCCTCAAGGAGAAGGGGAGGTGGCGCGTTCCTGCCGACCTGACCCAGGAGGAGAAGTCGTCCATCGTGAACGCCATAGCGCGGTACTCCCCGGGGGCAGGTGTGGACGACGCGGTGGCCGAGATGGTGGGCCACACCTACATCCTGGAGGGCGAGGAGAAGGGAAGCTTCATGCGGGACTGCAGGGAGTTCGGCACCATGCTCAACTCGTGCGGCCGGATAGGCAGGGCCGGCATAGGCATTGCCGTCTGCATGGGAGACCGCGGCCAGATGCTGGCCGCCGCCGAGGCCACGCTCAAGGAGTACCGGGGGCGCATCCGGGAGTGCATGAACATCCTGTCCAACGACCGCTGGAGGACCGCCGTCCGGGGCGCGGCGGTCATGGTGAACGCCGACGGCGTGGTTCCCGAGGCCATGACCGGCACCATCGCCTCGATGCTCTCCAGCTCCCCCAAGAACGTCGGAAAGGTGGTCATACTCAGGACCGGCGGGGAGGACAACACCGTAAAGTTCTCCTCCCGAAAGTCGGTGGGGTGCACCCTGCCGGTGAGCCTCAGCGATGTGATGCGGGAGGGCACCGAAAGGTTCGGTGGCGTGGGCGGCGGCCACGACATGGCGGCGGGCGCCCGCATCGGCAAAGACAGATTAGACGAATTCCTGGAATACCTGGAGGAAAATGTCAACAACGTGCCGGATCCGGGTTAGCCTGAGGCTGGATCCCAAGAGGGCCGGCACCCTGCTGGAGTCCCTGGGACCGGACAACGTGGACCTCCCCCCCGGATTGGAGATATCCATGGACCATGCCGGCGGGGAGGCCGTGTTCGAGATATCCGGTCGCATGAAACACGTCATAGGGACCGCCGACGAGATGCTCGCCCACGCCCAAGTGGCGCTGGACGTGGTGGAATGATAGATCCCCGGGCACTCCGGGAGAAGCCCGAAGATATATCCCGCATGCTGGAGCGACGCGGCGTGGAGTTTGACCTGGACGGCCTGCTGGAGCGCGAGCGGGCACGCCGCCGGCACATAGCGGAGACCGACGCCCTGCGCCAAAAGAGGAACGAGTTCGGCCGCTCCATATCCGGCATAAAGAAGGCCGGCGGCGACGCGGCAGACGCCATAGGCGAGATGGGCCGCGTGTCCGCCGAGCTGCAGAGGGCAGAGGCCGAGCAGGCCGCCAACGAGGCCGAATACCAGAAGATGATCCGCGCCCTGCCCAACCTGGTGCACGGGTCGGTCCCGGTGGGGCCCGACGACACGGCCAACCGGGAGATCCGGCGGTGGGGGGACACGCCGCCGGGCCGGGCCCGCGGCCATGTGGAGGCGGCCGGTATCATGCTGGATACCGAGAGGGCCGCCAAGGCTGCCGGCTCCCGGTTCTACTACCTGAAGGGCGGGTTGGTGCGGCTGAACCAGGCGCTCATACTGTACGCGCTGGACCACCTGGCCGAGGCCGGCTATACCCCGGTGCAGCCCCCCTACATGATAAACCGCCGCTCCATGGAGGGCGCCGTCATAGCCGAGGACTTTGAGGACGTCATATACAAGATAGACGGCGAGGACCTCTACATGATCGGGACCTCCGAGCACGCCATGGCCGCGATGCACTCCGGCGAGATCCTGGACGGCTCTTCCCTCCCGCTCCGGTATGCGGGAACCAGCCCCTGTTTCCGCAAGGAGGCCGGGGCACACGGCAAAGACCAGAAGGGCATATTCCGTGTGCACCAGTTCGAGAAGGTGGAGCAGTTCGTCTTTGCCCGCCCCGAGGAGTCCTGGAAGGAGCACGAGAGGATGCTGGAGGTCTCCGAGTCGTTCTACCGCAGTCTGGGCCTGCCGCACCGGGTGATGTTGCTCTCCACCGGCGACATGGGCAAGGTCTCGGCCAAGACCTATGACATAGAGGCGTGGATGGCCGGCCAGTCCGCCTACCGGGAGGTAGTCTCCTGCTCCAACTGCATCGACTACCAGGCCAGAAGGCTGATGGTGCGGTATCGCGACCGCACCAACGACAAGCCCACATACCTGCACACCCTCAACAGCACCCTGGTGGCCACCTCCCGCACCATGGTGGCCATCATGGAGCTATGCCAGACCTCCGACGGGCACATAGCCGTCCCCGGGCCCCTCCAGAGGTATGTGGGGAGCGACACCATATAGGCCGCGCATTCCCGTATACCCTTATATTTTGGGCAAAAGCCTCTCGGAGAATTGGCACGCAGGAAGGGGCGCACCCGCGACAAGTGGAGGGACAAGCGCTGGGTGCATGTGGTGGCACCCGAGTCCATGAACTACAACAAGCTGGCATACATACCCATCACCGATGATGAGAACGCCAAGGGCCGGGTCATCGAGAAGACGCTCTATGACATACTGCATCAAGACCCCTCCCAGTACAACATCAAGCTGTACTTCCAGATTGACCGCATAGAAGGCGACACCGCGTACACGATATTCAAGAGGTACGAGTACTCCAAGGAGTACCTCAAGAGTTTAGTACGCCGGGGCTCCTCCAAGGTCAACTTCATCACAGATGCGGAGACCAAGGACGGCTACGTCTTCCGCATAAACGTGATAGCGCTGACCCACCAACAGCTGAACAGCTCCCGCAAGCACGCCCTGCGGCTGGCGGCGCGGAACGTCATCAGCCGGGACGTGCCCCAGCTGGACATACACCAGTTCGTGCAAAAGACCTGCTTTGGGGACATACACGCCAGCATACTCTCGGAGGGCAAGAAGCTCATAAGGCTGAGGCATGTGGGCCTGGAGAAGGTGAAGCTTGTGCGGACTGCCGAGAAGCAGATAGCGATGCTCGAGGCCTAGCCGCGTGATCCCGCAGGTCCGCGTCGATATCATAGCGCACGCCACCGAGGACGAGACCCGCATAGTACACTCGCTGGTCGAGGTGCTGCGCATACGCCCCGACTCGCTGGACACCCGCAGAAGCGAGGGGCACTACGGCAATGCGATAACCACCATATCCGCGTCCCTACGCAAGGGGGAGGCCCGCGACATGCTGGAGAGGCTGCGGGAGACCCTCCCCGATGCGGACCTGGACCACATCCGGGAGACCCTCCCCAGCAGGACGGACGGCTCTACCCTGTACGTGCGGCTGGACAAGCAGGAGATGGTCTCCGGCCACGTCAAGCTAAGCGACTCGGGCGCGGTTCGTATACGCATCACGGCGCCCGCATATGCTGGCCGCCCCGAAGAGGTTCTTGCGCGCCTCTTGGGGCTGGATTAAATATCCGCCGCCTCCACATACCACCGGGAATGAGGAGAAAATGCCGCTCCAGTCTGAGCCGCAAGCGTTGAGGACCCCGCGACGATCCGACCCGTCATTACAGGACGCAGCCTGGAACTCGTTCCGGGAGGGCACCAGATCTCGATGGAGTGGAATCACATACCGGCGGTCTGGTCTCCACTTATGATGCGTACTATGCGCAGCCGGCCAGTCCGACGTAAGCCGGGTACGAGTTCTGGGCGGCCTGCCGCCCGGTCCCCCAGGCCTGCTCGCGACGCGTAAAACCCTGCCGCGGGGCCGCCCCTGCCTGCTCTACGCGGCCGTGCTATCCGGTAAGTAGTTCCGCCTAGGCTTTGGCATGCAAGTCCTCCCCCATCTCTTCGGCGTTGTGTCTTTTGGCGCCTGCTTGCGCACGTATGCACCCGCGGGAGCCTTTTGCCGTCCATAAGCGACATGTACAGCAGGCCGTTGTACCAATCGACCAGCCGCACCACCGGATCCGCCCATATACAGACACGCATTAGGGGAGGAACTACTTACCGGACAAGTCACCTGCTCCACGCGGCGCAACTTCCTTTAAATATCGACGGCCAAAGTCGAGTGTCGTGGACTATGACGTTATAGTCGCCGGCGGCGGGCTGGCGGGGACCGTGGCGGCCCAGGCGGTGGCCCGGTATGCGGGGGGCGCCCAAGTTCTCGTGGTGGACCGCAGCCCCCCCATCATGCCCGGCAGCAAGAGCGTGAGCGGGTGGATATGCGGGGACGCCGTCAGCAAGGAGGCCGTGGACTACATGACCAGCCGCACCGGCGTGGCCTGGGAGGAGCCGGAGATAGAGCACAAGGTCAAGGGAGTGATGGCGTTCTCGCCTGACCGGGAGACGGCCATCCCGTTCGACGGGGACGGGTATATGCTCAACCGGCAGCTGCTCCCCGAGAGGCAGAACGAGAGATCCCGGCGCATGGGCATAGAGTTCCACTACTCGGTGAACCTCACCGGCCTGCTGTACGACGACGGGCAGGTGGTCGGTGTGGCCGGCGTGGACGGCTCCAAGAACCCCTACAAGAAGACGGCCCACGTGGTGATAGACGCCACCGGCATTACCTCGATGCTGCGCAACCAGATAGCCAACACGGACAAGATAGAGAGGAAGGTCGACCGGCGTGACGTCGAGTCCACCGGCCGACACATCATGTACTTTGACAAGGGCGCCGAGGACACCACCCAGTTCGATCCCGACTACTGCATAATACACCTGGACCAGGACGCCTCCCCGGGCGGGTATGGCTGGGTATTTCCCAAGGGCGAGGACAAGGTCAACATAGGTCTGGGCGTGGAAAAGACCCTGCTGCAGGCGCGCAACGCCCGGCTGAACAAGAGGGATACGGTGACCACCCTCATAGAGGAGTACGTACAGGCAAACGAGGCCATCAAAAACCCCCGCCTCTCCACAGACCCCGAGGACGCCAACAACGCCACCGGAAACTTCCAGGTCTCGGTGCGGAGGCAGAACGACTGCCTGGTGGCCGGCGGCTTTCTGCTGGTGGGCGACTCGGCGTGGATGCCCAAGCCCCTGGATGCCGGCGGAATAGGGCCTGCCCTGGTCGCCGGAGCCATAGCGGGCAGGTGCGTGGCAGAGGCGCTGGAGTCAGGCGACACCAGCGAGGCCGGGCTATGGCAGTACAACAAGGAGTTCATAAACGAGTACGGCTACAAGACCGCCGGACTGGAGGTGTTTCGCCGCCTCATCCAGACGCTGACCAACGACCAGCTAAACTACGGTATGAAGCACTTTCTGGGGAACTTGGACGTCGAGGCCATATCCAAGGGTGAACACCCCGACTTTAGTGCGCTGGGCAGGCTGGGCATGATAATCCGCGGCGCCCTGAACAAAAAGCTTGCCGACGGCCTCCGGTTCACCACGCGACAAAACAGAAAGCTCACAGAACACTATTACGCGTTCCCCGAGACGCCCGACGGCTTCGCGGAGTGGCGCAAAAAACTCCACATCCTGCTGGACGAGTCCAACGCCAAGCTGAAAAGATACCAGAAATAGACTCCCCGCCCGGCCGCATTTTTCCCCGGCGTGTACATTTACGTATATTTTGCCGCCGCCATTCCAAAAAAAGCCGCGCCAAACCCGCGCGCGTGACCCTCCAAAAAGACGGTTCTGCGTCCGCCGTGCCGCGCGCAAGACGTGCCGCGACGAAATAACATGTATTTTCAGGTGGCTGACACGCGCAAGTCCCCCCGCGCCGTAAATTTTTTTGTAGCGTGCCCGAACGGCGCATTTACAATATGCTCTGCGGGACTGGAAATACACCACGCCTGCTAATGTGGGGCCCTGTTCCTGAGCTACTCCACCAAAGGCTTATAATCCAAGCTCATCACCTCCCCGTACGGCTTGGAGATAAGGGAGGGTCTTACCTTTGATGACGTGCTTTTGGTTCCAAAGTACTCGGACGTCACCACCCGGAGCCAGACGGACCTGAACACCAGGCTCTCCCGAAACATCAGCCTCAGCATACCGTTTGTGAGCGCCAACATGGACACGGTCACCGAGTCCGCGATGGCCGTGGCCATCGCCCGGGCCGGGGGCATCGGCATAGTGCACCGGTTTTTGAGCATACAGGATGAAGCCGCCGAGGTCCTCAAGGTGAAGAGATCCGGCAGCGTCATGATTGAGAACCCCTACACCATACCAGCGGAAGCCACCATACGGGAGGCCCGCAAGTACGCCGAGGACATGGGCATATCCGGACTGCTGGTGGTGGACGGGGAGAGGCTGGCCGGCATAGTAACCGATCGAGACTTTCTCTTCGGGTCAGACCAGGACAGACCCATATCCAGCATAATGACCCGGGACGTGGTCACCGCGCCCTCCGGCATATCAATCGAGGACGCCAAGAGGATGCTCCGGGACAACCGCGTCGAGAAGCTCCCCGTGACCGACGGAGAGGGCCGCATACGGGGGCTCTTCACCTCCAAGGACATCACCAACATAGAGGACTATCCGATGGCCTCCAAGGACTCCAAGGGGAGGCCGCTGGTGGGCGCGGCGGTGGGGGTCAAGGGAGACTTTATGGAACGCACCGAGGAGCTGCTGGAGGCGGGCGCCGACATAATAGTGGTGGACGTGGCGCACGGGCACAGCCAGAACGCCATATCCACCGTGCGGAACATCAAGAAGGCGTTCCCCGGCTGCGAGATAATAGCGGGAAACGTGGCCACCGCCGCCGGGGCGCAAGACCTGATAAACGCGGGGGTGGACGCCGTAAAGGTGGGCGTGGGGTCCGGCTCCATATGCATAACCCGGGTGATAACCGGATCCGGTGTCCCCCAGCTGACGGCGGTCATGGACTGCGCCCGCATAGGCAGGGACAACGACATCCCCATAATATCTGACGGCGGCACCAGAACGTCCGGCGACGCCACCAAGGCCCTGGCGGCGGGGGCCTCCTCGGTCATGCTGGGCAGCATACTGGGCGGCACTGATGAGTCCCCCGGCACGGTTCTCACCAAGAACGGCAAGCGCTTCAAGGTGTACCGCGGAATGGCCTCTCTGGCCGCCTCCATAGGGCGCAAGTCCAAGGAGACCGGATCCGTCTCCCTGGAGGAGGACCTCAACGACTACGTGGCCGAAGGCGTCGAGGCGATGGTTCCCTACAAGGGGAGCGTCACCGACATACTGAAGCAGATGACGGGGGGGGTACGTTCAGGACTCAGCTATTGCGGCGCCCACACCATACCGGCCATGCAGAAGAACGCCGAGTTCGTCCGAATGTCCCGGGCAGGCTTTGCGGAGAGCCAGCCGCACGACGTCTCGGTGATGTAGGTATACAGTTAGCGTTTTATCTTGGAGGAGTATTCATACGCATATGTTGACGAGCCGGACTGTGATCGGCATCGTGGCCGGGGCGGTGATAATCGGCTTGGGGTCCGCGTCCATGGTGCTGGACCTGACGCGGGGACCGTTGGAGGTGACCGAGACGTTTGGTCCGGGCGAGGCCACCTCATACCAGATAAGTGGCGACGCGGGGGCGGCCCACTCCATCCTAGTGACCGCCGAGCGGTTCGAGCTGGAGCTGACCGGCCCCGGGGAGGGCGGCCCGGCCGTGCCCAGAACCGAGTTCGCCGGGGAGTTCGCCATAGAGTGGACGCACCAGGAGACGGGCCGCACCCTCATATCGCTGCAGAACACCGGCGGCGACCAGATGGTCGTGGATGGCGTCTTTGAGATCTCCGGCGATCCGATAGTCTTCGCATACCACATTGTAGTCATCACCTCCGGGGTGGTGATAATCGGGTTCAGTTTGGCGTTCAGCCTCAGAAAGCCCCGCGGCTTTTAGCGGCATCACACGCCTGCCATATGGTCCGGCCTTTGCTGCACTGTCTCACGTGTCCGGCTTGGTTCCGCCGCGGCTCCCGCTACACACCCAGAACCGGAAAGTCCGGCTTGCCGAACTTGCGGGAGAGCTTGCGCTCGTCTATCCACGAGCACTCGATGCACTTGATGACGTCGCGCACCGGAACCACCGAGCCGCCGCACTTTACGCACCGGGTAAGTATCACGCCCAAGGACGGGTCGTCCATGGCGGCGTGTATGGTGCCGTTCAGATGGCTCACTATCCGGAGCTCCACCACGTCATTCACCAGCGCGACGTTCTTCTTGCGGATGTTCCGGGTGGAGCATATGCACTCCACGTTGGACTTTGTACGCTTGCCGTTCACGTACTGGATGGTGACGGCGAACATCACCGACATTACGACCGCCACCGTACCCACTATAATGTCGCCCGGGTCAGGCACCCCTATCTTCTTGCTGCGCTCGATGTTGGCTACGCGGTTGGACGGGTCGATGGCCTGGTTGCCCACGACCAGCGAGCGCACCGCGTCGCCGTCGTCAAAGGCGTCCCGGCCGGCCTCGTACTCCTCAATGGAGGCTATGCGGTCGCCGGGGAGTACGAGCGTCATGGTTGCCGCCCCCGCGGCTGCGATTATATGTGTTTGGCGTGATGTAGTAGATGGAAATGTGCCCTTGGCGCACGCCTGGGCAACCTGTCAGGGTCGAATCCCACCGCCTCGGGTGAGATGTCGGTGGCGAACATGTGGTATGCCGACTCGCTCTTGCCCTTCCTGCTGTCGGTGGCCGTCTCCCTAGCGTCATTCTCGTCCTCGGCCGGCCGTATTATCAGCGTGAACTGGGCGCGCAGCCCGCCGGAGCCGACCGAATGGACGGAGACAGCCCCCGTGTCAAGGAACATTGCGAACCTCGAGCCAACGGTAAGGTGGTGCATCCTGCTCTCCGAAAAGATACATGCTGCGGTCAACAAGGCCAAGACCACCGAGGATCTTGAAGAGATCATACCGGGCCTAGCCATTCTAATTGATGCCAGCGAGCAGCCGATATACCGGCCACTGGACAACCAGATGCAGAAAAAGTACTACGGCAAGGCAAAGCAGCACACCGTGAAGACATAGTACGCGACTACCTGTGATGGCCCGATAGTGCATAAGTCAGCATCGGTGGAGAGCTGCAAGCACGACTTTGCGCTCTTCAAACAGGACAACGCGGTCTTCTCGGCCGACCTGCCCCACAATGCCGATACTCCACAACAGGGAAGCGGTGGGCGCACCCGCACCCTAGACTTGGGAGACAGCGCCTATACCGGAATGCAGAAGCAGTGCCCGGACAGGGACGCATGGGTGGCCATCAAACGAAAGTCCGGCCGCAAACTCACGCCCGAGAAAAAAGCATACAACAGAACGCTCTCGAGGATACGAATCCGTGCAAAGCATGCGATACGTCAAGATATTTCTGGTAATGGGTAACAGGTACAGGAATCCGCGCCGTAAATACGGTCTAATCAACGGCATCTTGTGCGGATTGGTGAACACACTGCGGTTGCAGGAACGCGCAGCAACATGACTGCCTAGCACGGGTAGAATCTTATCGGGAATAAGCTTAATTCTTACTTGCGGATCGCGTCTAATGGCGCACAAATCGTACCTTACGTCGTACTGAACAAAATGTATTTTATACATCATGCTTGGCATGTAACATGGTCGATTTTTATTTTTGTATATCTGCTTGGCAATTTACTACCGCAACATATTTTGGCTATTTGCACGCTGGCGTTTGTCAATATGGGTTTTTGAAACTTCAAGCGTTCCGAAGAAAACTGAAACTTTCCATTTGTGCATAATACAAACTGCACCGAAACACCATGTTTTTGTTGATCACGCAATATCTTACATAATACGCCAAAGCCACCGCACAGTTGCTTCCGGACGCGGCCCACGCTGATGCACTTACTCCTGCCGCTATAGTGTTTTAGTTCCACAATAGATATGCAATCATTTGGACTAGATATGAAACAGTCGCAGACTGGTGACGGGGACGCGCGGTTAAAACCTTGTACACTGTCTCGCAATTTTTCGCCACAGTATGAAAGTAATGAATTATCCAATATAACGCAACATTTATTTTCTGAGCACTTGTTTGATGCCAGTGCTTTATAAGCTCCTAACAAGCCGCATGTCATTTTTCTTCAAAGTTCAGGTCTACCAATTCGTCGTAAAGTTTTGAGAATTCATCAACAAATTCACTTTGGTCTATGCCATTTTCGTCTACAGATAGTTGCTTAACATCATATCCGTCGCCATTACGAACAAAGCCATAAGCGGCAACATTTGAGCTGTGAAGGCGCTCATCAACTGGGAACTTGCTGGAACCAGGACCGCGCTCCGAAGAACCGGCCAGTACGCAATGGCCCAGCTGTTCCATAAAATATGGGCTGTGTGTGGAAACCAGCACGTACAACCCCCCATTGATGAGCCGCGCTATCAACCGAGCAAGATGAATCTGCATACGTGGGTGAAGTGAGATTTCTGGCTCTTCAAGAATCAGCAAATCGTTTTGTCTTGAGATATGCTTAAGATAAATTAGTAATGCCGCTAGATCCTGTACCGATGATTGCGCAGTAAACAGTGGTATTTTTTTACCGTGCTGTTCAAACTCAATACTAACCGACTTACCAAGGGACGGAACTATGGCAATTCTGCCTTCTAGCGCTTTTTCAAAAACACTTGCATGATCAGCATAGTTCCCTTTTTTATCTTTCGCTTCAACCAGCATAGCAAGAAAGTCGACGTTAGTGCCTTGCAAATTTATTCTGGGCGAATAGTCGTCCAGAGAGCTTATGCGTCTATAGTAGTCTGAAACTATCGGACCATGTGCCAGCATGAGACCAATTCTACCTGCCGGAAAATAAATACTGCGTTCTATATTTTTTGGGTATGTATAAAATTTTTTCAAAGCCTTGTTTAAGGCAGACACAAGAAAACTACGGTCACAGAATTTGGGCACGTCCAAAACGAGCTCATTGCCTTTGTAATATGCGTTTAAGTTTTGTTTGTCTTGCATTTCTATATACTCTTTAAATTCTATTTTTAATTTATGTACTGTGTAACTTGAGTTCATAAGATCGTCATCCACATATTCTAGCACATTCTGCATTGTTTTTGATGAAATATCTAAACTAGAAATATTTTCACCTGTTTTAATCAATTCTTTATAATCACGTGAAAAATTTCGTTCTAGTATTTTTTTAAATGTTTCAATGCGAAGGTTAACAATCGTTTCATAAATGCTTGAGTAAACCATACTTTTATTTCCGTGCATATGACTATGCATTATTTGCCCTGCCTCATTATGAATCAATGTTTTTTGTGTGTGTGATTGCAGTAGATCTGCCTCCAGTGGATTCCAAGTAACGCGGTCAGACTCTGCGGCTGCGATAGAATGAATCAGTGTGGCAATATGCGACTTTCCACAACCGTTTGGACCTACCAGAATGGTGAGTGGTTTGAGACTCACCGTCCCGTTGCGTATAGGACCGAAATTGCGAACCTCTACTTTCATGCAGACAGTATCCGACTCCTGCACCTTCTGCTCGGCCGACGGATTTAGCACGGGGTGCTACCTCGCATGCTCAATGCCATCATATCTATGCGATTGCATACCAATACGCCATAGCCGTCTTCCGCAAGTGGGGAGCAGATGACAGCATCAGGCCATGTTTGGTAAATATTAGTATAAAACGGCAAAATTTGGGATTTAATACCAGCAATGTCCGCAGTATTCCCCATCACTTTTAACCCAATGCCTTGTATGTGAAGTGGCCCAGAGATACAATCTAGCCCATCACATTGTTCCATAGTCGGTACATCTTGCAGCCCTATTTGATTTTATCGGCAGAGTTACGGCTATGAGAGTGCTTAGGCAATGATCGAATTCGTACCCCATTACTCACAACCGTCTAGAACATGTGAACAGGCTTCAAGAGGCTTATAGCATATCCTCAGCTCGTGCCATACCAAATACCCGATTCAGTCCCATGAGCCCCTACCTGACACATAGTGTGGCATACACAATCTCCCAAACCCGTGCAGATCCGGTTGCCGAACCGGATCGTCCGGGCCACCCGCCGCGATCCGGGCGGATCCGCAGCGAGTGCGCGGCTGGAATCGATTGTGCACACTGCTCATAGACAACGCTATGCATTGCCTACACTACTGCATGGATGTTGAAATGTTGCCCGGATCTGATAGTACTTTATTCCGTCCTACGCGGCGTACCCGGTGAGATCCCTGTACAGCGAGACTGCTTCCTTCTCGTCCCGCATGCCCACAACGACCGCCGAGCCCTTCTTGAGTATGCTGACGTACGTCTTCTCGTTCCGCAGGGAGGTTCCCATCTCGCCCTGGTTCTCCACCGTCATGTGGTGCCGCCGGCCCGCCTCGGCCAGCCTCTCCATGTCTATCTCGAAGGATCTGGCGGGCGTTATCGAGAAGGTCCTCTGGCCGCCGGCCCGGCCGCAGAGCTCCTCCAGTATTATCTCCTCCACGTCCGCGGCCTGCTCCTGGCCGCTCCCGCACACGGGGCACTCCTCTGCCCGGAACGTCCGGGTGGTGGTGAAGGCCAGGTTCTGGCCTATGTCTATATGCATTATGGCGCCGGACAGTGCCGGCTCCCTCCCCATAACCACCTTGGCGGCCTCGGATACCTCCAGCCCCCCCACTATGGACAGTATGGAGGGGTGCACTCCCTCTATGCCGCACGACGGCATCGACTCCTCGTCCAGCCCGGGGAACATGCAGTGGTAGCAGGCGCTCCGGCCGGGCAGAACGGTAAAGACCTGTCCGGTGACCCCCACCGCGGCCCCCGTCACAAAGGGTATCTCCGCCCGCACGCAGGCGCGGTTCAGGGCGTACCGGGCGTCCACCGAGTCCAGGGCGTCCACCACCACGTCGCATCCCTCCACCACCTCTGCGGCGGAGTGCTCGTTCACCGATATGGGCAGGGGATCTATCGTGCAGTCGGGGTTTATCCTCCGCAGCCTCTCGGCGGCCACCTCCACCTTCACCTTCCCCACGTCCCCCTCGGCGAACATGGTCTGGCGGTGCAGGTTGGTGAACTCTATCACGTCCCGGTCCACTATGCGCAGCGTCCCGACTCCCATGGCCGCCAGGCGCTCGGTTATGGGGTTGCCCAGGCCCCCGGTCCCCACCACGCATACGGTGGCGCCCCGCAGCCTAAGCTGCCCGTCGTACCCGATGTCCTCCAGGGCCACCTGCCGGGAGTATCGCTGCAGATCCCGCTCGGAGAGCTCGGCGGATCCGCCGGCCACCGCCGGCAGTATGTATATCTCGTCGCCGTCGGATATGGGAGCCTCCATCCCGCCCGTAAACTTGGCGTTCTTTCCGTTTATGTACACGTTGATCAGCTGGCGGGGCGACCCGTCGGCCTCCAGCACCCTCCTGCCGAATCCCTCTCCCATCTCCTCGACGGCCTTGGCAAATGCGTCGGGGAGCGAGGCGGCGTCCATGGCAATCTTGCGCTCGCCGCCCCCCGCGTTCAGCACCGACGGGATGGTGAAGGTTATCGACGCCATAGGTCTGTCTCCCCGTCCGGTGTAATGCATGGGGTCATTTTATCACCGCCGCTATCTCGGCCACATTGGGCCTCATCGTCTCGGGCTTGGTCAGCACCGGCATTATGGAGTCGGTGGCCTTCAGCCCGTTCCCCGTGATATAGCAGACCACAGTCTCGTCACGCGGTATGGTCCCGTCCTCGGCCATCTTCTTGAGCACGGCCACGGCCACCCCGCCGGCCGGTTCGGTGAATATGCCCTCGGTCCTGGCCAGCAGCTGTATGGCGTCGAGTATCTCCGAGTTGGTGCACAGCTGGGCGTGCCCGCCGTACTGTGCCAGCCGCTTGAGCACATACCGGCCGTCTCCGGGGTCGCCTATGGCCAGGCTCTTGGCGATGGTGTCGGGCCGCGCCACCGGAACCACCCGGCCGTTCCCCCGGTATGCATCCACCACCGGCGAGCACCCCTGTGGCTGGGCGGCGTGGGGGTGTATGGCAGTGCAGTCGTCTATGAGGGAGGCGCGCTCCAGCTCCTCGAACCCCTTGCAGATTGCATTGAGCATGGCGCCGCTCCCCACCGGTATGACCAAATGGTCGGGAGCCTGCCACCCCAGCTGCTCGGCCACCTCAAAGGCCAGGGTCTTGGAGCCCTCCACGTAGTATGAACGCAGGTTTATGTTGACTATCCCTATGCGGCGGCTGTCCCCGATCTGGGCGGCTATGGTATTGGCATCGTCATACGTGCCGTCCACCGCCACATAGTTGGCCCCGTACGACAGCGCCTGCACTATCTTGGCCATCTCTATGTCGGACGGAGCGAATATGTGGCACGGCAGTCCGCCCCGGGCCGCATGGGCCGCCGTGGCCGAGGCCAGGTTCCCGGTGGAGGCGCAGCCCACCGCCTTGAGGCCCAGCTCCCGGGCCTTGGACACGGCCACCCCGGCGGGCCTGTCCTTGAACGAGTATGTGGGGTTCACCGAGTCGTTCTTGAGGTACAGGCTGCGGAGCCCCAGCTGCTCCCCCAGCCTCTCGGCCCGCAGCAGCGGGGTCATCCCGGCGCCTATGCTGACTATGTTGGAATGGTGTATCACGGGGAGCAGCTCGGCGTACCGCCAGTAGGTGTGCTCCCGGGCGGATATTGCATCGCGCGACACCGCGGATATGTCGTAGGCGACGTCCAGCGGCCCGAAGCACTCCTCGCATACATACCGGAATGTCATGGTATAGCGGCGGCCGCACTCCCGGCACACCAGCGACTCCACTCCCGTCATGGTATGGACTCCAATGGCGGGATTGATATTGTGTTCTAATATAAGATTAAGCATTACTTAATTTTTGGTCTGATAACATTTAGTGATAACGACATCACATCTCGTTGTGGAAGCACGTCCGCTCCCCGGTGTGGCAGGCCGGGCCCGACGGCCTCACCCGGTATACGAGCGCGTCAGAATCGCAGTCGACCAGCACGCGCACCACCTCCTGGGTGTTGCCCGACTCCTCGCCCTTCATCCACAGTCGGCGGCGCGATCTGCTCCAGAACCACGACCGCCGGGTCTCCATGGTGCGGTCCAGAGCCTCGCGGTTGCAGTATGCCAGGGTGAGCACCTCTCCGGAGTCAGCATCCTGTACTATGACAGGTATTATGCCGCCGCCCTTCTCAAAGTCCAAGGCGTCGGGGACCACTCTTTCCACGGTGCGGTGGGGCGGGGGCGGCATTATAACCGTACGGACGTCCGCAGTACCACGGCCATGCCCCGCTGCCGGCATCCGGAGGCGCCCCCGGGGCGCCGCTGGACGTGCGCTTTTTGATTTGTGGCGAACGAGCGAAGTATTCTTATTCGCTCCGGCGCTGCTCCCCATATGCTGCTGATTGTTCTGGCGGCGGCAGCGGCGCTGCTGGTCGCACAGGCCGCTCACCAGCCCGCGGCTGCCGAGCCGGTCCTGTACGACGAGGAGCTGGCGCTGGAGGCATATGCTACCGGGTTCTGCTGCCGCCTCACCGGCATGGAGTTTGTGGGGGACGGCGACCTGCTGGTACTGCAGAAGAACGGCCACGTCCGGCTGGTCAGGGACGGCCAGCTCTTGGCAGATCCGGTCCTGGTTGTGGAGACCACGCCGGTCAGGGAGATGGGACTCTTGGGTATAGCCAAGTCCGGAGAGGCCGTATACATCTACTATACGGTCCCCGATGCCGACGGCAACCCCCTGTCCAACAGGATAGAGCGGTACTCGTGGAACGGGCAGTCCCTGGCAGACCCGGCCGTACTGATGGAGCTTCCGGCCAACACGTACCACAACGGCGGCGCGATGACCACGGGCCCCGACGGTCAGGTGTATGCCGTAATAGGCGACACGGGCAGGTACGGGCCGCTGCAGAACAAGGGCCTAGAGGGCATCCATCCCCCCGGCACGACGGACTATCTTGACACCAGCGTCATACTCCGGGTGGATCCGCCCGGGCCATATTACGCGGTGGGGGTCAGGAACAGCTTCGGCCTTGCCTTCGACCCGGTAACAGGCACCATGTGGGATACCGAGAACGGCGACGACGACTCCGACGAGATCAACATGGTGCCGGACGGCTTCAACAGCGGGTGGGAGGCCGTCATGGGCCCGGCGACGGAGGAGGGGCTGGCGCGCATGGTCGGCTACGAGGGCTACGAGTACCGGGATCCCGAATTCACGTGGCACCGACCGGTGGCGCCGACCGGAATAGGGTTTGCGGACTTTGGGACCGGCGAGTACGGCGGCTCCGTCTTCGTGGGCGACTGCAACCACGGGCGCATCTACATGTTCAAGATGAACCCGGAGCGGGACGGGTTCGTCTTTGCGTCCCCGGGCCTCCAGGACGGGGTGGCCGACGAGGGCGACTCCATGGAGGAGATCATTGTGGCCGAGGGGCTGGGGTGCGTAACCAACATCCGGACGGGGCCCGACGGCTACCTGTACATCACCAGCTACTCCCACGACACGGTATACAGGATACTGCCCGCGTCCGCCGAGCAGGCCCAACAGCCCGCCGAGCAGGCCCCGGAGGATCCGGGCGTGCAGCAGCCCGAGGGTGGCGGCGGATGCCTCATAGCCACCGCGGCGTACGGCACCGAGCTTGCCCCGCAGGTGCAGATGCTGCGCGAGATCAGGGACGGCAAGCTGCTTCCGACCGAGTCGGGGTCAGCCTTCATGTCGGCCTTCAACGAGATCTACTACTCCTTCTCCCCGGCGGTGGCCGACCTGGAGAGGGAGAGCCCCGCCCTGCGTGCTGTGGTGAGGGGCGCCATAACACCGATGCTCTACTCCCTCTCCCTGATGGATTTGGCCGACGGCAGTGAACTGCAGACCATACTCCTGGGGACCGCCGCAATCATGCTCAATATAGCGATGTATGCGGGAGCGCCCGCTGCGGCCGTCCTCGGAGTGCAAAGGGGAATGGTACAGCTGCGGGGGCGGCCGCCCAGGAGGGTGGCTGTCGCCGCGGAGCGTGGAACAGCCTAGGGGGCGCGGCCCGGGCGCGTCGGCGGGACACATCACAGCCGCACGGGTATGCCCCGACCGTCCAGAAACTCCTTGACGCCCCAGATGGCCCGCTCGTCATAGTGGAATATGGAGGCGGCCAGCGCCGCGCCCGCCGCCGTCTCCTCAAAGACGCGCGCCATGTGTATGGGCTCCCCGCATCCCCCCGAGGCTATGACCGGTACAGACACGGCGTCGGCGACGGCCCCCGTCAATGTGGTGTCGTACCCCTGTTTGGTGCCGTCGCTGTCTATGCTGGTGAGGAGTATCTCGCCGGCGCCCCGCCGGACGGCCTCCCGTGCCCACTGTACGGCGTCCAGGCCGGCCGCCCTCTTGCCGCCGTACGTGTGCACCTCGTACCAGAAGGGTCCACGCCCGTCGGAGAACGCGGTCCTGTCCGGCAGCATGGTGCGGTTCTTCTTGGCGTCGATGGCCACCACCACGCACTGCCTACCGAAGGTCTCCATCAGGGACGTTATGAGGGAGGGGTTCTCCACAGCCCCGGTGTTGGTTCCGGCCTTGTCGGCGCCGTTCAGCAGTATGTTGCGCGCGTCGGCCACCGAGGCCACCCCGCCGCCCACCGTAAAGGGTATGTCCAGCACCGAGGCCACGCTGCCGACCAGCCTGGAGATGGTCCGCCGCCGCTCCTCCGAGGCTGTAATATCCAGGAATACCAGCTCGTCGGCGCCCCCCTCGCCGTACCGGGCCGCCAGCTCCACCGGATCCCCCGCGTCCCGGATTGACTTGAACCGCAGGCCCTTCACTACCCGGCCCGCCCGCACGTCCAGGCAGGGGATTATGCGCCTGGTCAGCATTGCAGCGCCTCGGGTATGGTGATCATGTTCTCGTATAGCGCCTTTCCCAGTATCACGCCGTACGGGTCCAGGGACGATATGGCCCTGACATCGGACACCCCCGAGACTCCCCCGCTGGCTATGGTGTCGGCGCCCCGGATGCGGCATACCGTGCCCAGCCCCTCCATGTCCGGGCCCTCCAGCGTGCCGTCCCGGGAGACGTCGGTCACCAAAAACTGCGTCGCCCCCGACTCCATGAACGACAGCACGGCCCGCTCCAGTCCCAGCCGCGACTCCCTCTGCCAGCCGTGGGTCAGGACGCGGCCGTTGCGGTGGTCGACGGCGACGACCAGCCGGCGGCCGAACTCGCCGGCCAGGCACTCCAGGGAATCTGCGTCCAGCGCCAGCGTCCCTACCACCGCCCGATCCACCATATCCAAGATGTCGCGGGCCGCCTGCACGCTGCGGAAGCCGCCGGCCGCCTGCACGGGTATGGAGACGGCCCCGGCGATCTCCCGTATAGTGCGGCGGTTCTCTCCCCGGGAGAGCGTCGCGTCCAAGTCCACCACGTGCAGCATGTGGGCGCCCTGCTCCTCCCACCTCCGGGCCATGCCCGCCGGATCATTCCCGTATACGGTCTTTTTGGACGGATCCCCCCGATACAGGCGCACCACCTGCCCCTCCATTATGTCTATGGCCGGTATGATCTTCATCTCTTGCACTCGCGCACAAAGTTGTCCAGTATGCGCCCCCCAACCTCCCCGGACTTTTCGGGATGGAACTGCGTCCCCATGTAGTTGCCCCTCTCCAGCACGGCGGGCAGCTCTATGCCATAGTCGGAGACCGCCGTCACGGCCGAGTCGTTCCGGGGCCGCGCCATATACGAGTGCACAAAGTACACCCAGGTGCCGTCCTCCAGGCCGTCCAGCAGGATCCCGGGCCGGCGCATCCGCAGCGTGTTCCAGCCCATGTGGGGCACCTTCATGGTGTCTGGGAGCCGGACGGCCCGGCCGGGCACCACTCCCAGGCCGGCCTCGGTGCCCTCGTCGCTGCCGTCCAGGAACATCTCCATCCCCAGACATATGCCCAGCACCGGCATGGCATCCCCTGCAAAGCCGGAGACCGCCCCGGCGGAGAGCCGGCCCATGGCCGTGTCGAAGCTGCCCACCCCCGGCAGGAGCAGCCCGGAGTACTCCCCCTCCAGGCTGGTCACCACGTCCACCTCGGCCCCCCTCTTCTCTAGGGAGTTCCTCAGGCTGAAGATGTTGCCCGCCCCATAGTCGAAGAGAGCCAGGCGGACCATCACATCGTACCCTTGGTACTGGGAACGCCGGCCCGTCGGGGATCCGGGGACATGGCAGCCCGGAGGGAGACGGCCAGTGCCTTGATCGCCGCCTCCGTCCTGTGGTGGTCGTTGCTCCCGTAGGCGACCCGTACGTGCACGCACGCCTCCATGGTAGACAGCAGCGAGCCGAAGAAGTGCTCAATGTCCTCCCGGGGGACGCCCTCCACGGCGGACCTCTCCAGCGAGAGGCACACCACCCGGTAGGGGCGCCGCACCAGATCCACCGAGCACTCGGCCAGCGAGTCGTCCATCGGAACGGTGGCGTGGCCGAACCGTACTATCCCGGTCCTCTCCCCCAGCGCGTCGCGCAGCGCCGTCCCCAGGGTGATGGCCGTATCCTCGACCAAGTGGTGGAGTATGCCGTCCAGCGACTCGGCCCGCAGGGTGACGTCTATGAGCGAGTGGCGGGCCAGCGAGACCAGCATGTGGTCGACGAACCGGTTCCCGGTGGAGATGTCGGCCCTTCCGGTCCCGTCCAGGTTCACCGACGCGGTGATCTCGGTCTCGCCGGTGGTCCTTCCCGCCTCGCTGGTCCTCTTCATGCCATGGTACGGCATAGAGCCGGAATTTAACAGCTGTGCGCGCCCGCCCCCGGACTCAGCCCCGGAGCGTCTGCTGGTACCTCTTGTGGGACTCCACCACTATCTCCTTGGCGTCCCGGGCCGGCTTCCAGCCCATTATCTCCACCTTCTTGCCCTCCAGGTCCTTGTACACCTGGAAGAAGTGGGCGATCTCGGAGCGGTAGTGGTCCTCTATGGCCGTGATGTCGGTGGTGTGCAGGTAGCGGGGGTCGTTCATGGAGACGCAGACCACCTTGTCGTCCAGGGCGCCGTCGTCCTTCATCTGGAGCAGCCCTATGGGGCGCGCCTCTATGAGTATGCCCGGGAACGTGGGGTTGGTCACCAGTACCAGCGCGTCCAGCGGGTCGCCGTCCTCGGAGAGGGTCTGGGGCACAATACCATAATCCCCGGGGTAGTGGAACGGCGAGAAGAGCACCCTGTCCAGCTTGATCATGTTGTGCTGCTTGTCGTACTCGTACTTGTTCATGGATCCCTTGGGTATCTCCACTACCACGTTTATGATCTCCGGCATGTCGGTCCCCGTCTCTATGTCGTGCCAGTAGTTCTTGCTCATGTGCGGCCCCGGCCCGTTTGGCAGTATATGTCTTGGCGGGCGCCACCCGGCCGGCATGCCGGCAGCGGCCCGGAAAGATACAGGGCCGGGCCCCGTCTCCGTTTGGCGCGCCCAATAGCGCCTGTGTCTCGGCGCCGGGCGTCGTCAGCCCGGACGCCATGCCCGCCTTTTATAGGAGTGCACCGCACCGCCAAACCATGGCAGCCCACCCCCGGGACGTCCCCGTCTCCAAGGTCTTCGAGCTCAAGGACGTGGCCGGCGCCGACGAGGCCGTCGACGAGATGGTGCGCACGGGCTTTGCCGGCCGGGATACCGGCTTCCGCGTGCTCATGCCGAAGGACCGGAAGACGGCCAAGCGGATAGGGTACCGGGTCACGACCGGCGTCTCGTACGGCCTGCGCAAGAAGGGCGACGCCCGCGACGTCAGATACTGGACGTACCACCACGACGACGAGCGCTACGCCATAGTGCTGGTGGACCGTACCGTTGCCGAAAGCTTAGGCCTTTGACTCGAAGATGCGGTACAGCCGGGTCTGGCTGGCCAGTATGCCGGTGAGCAGCGCCCCCAGGATTATGCCCCCTATCACGTCGGTGGGATAGTGCTGCAGTACAAGGACCCTGCTGGCGGACACGATCGCCGGGTAGCAGAACAGCAGGTAGGCCCCCCGGGGGAACCGCTCGGAGAGCGCGTACGCCAACAGGATGGCTATGGCCATCGACCGGAGGGCGTGCCCGGACGGGTACGACGCGGTGAACCCGCCCTCGCAGAAGAGGGCGAAGGTGTCCCGGCTTATCCCCACCGGCAGGTACGTCGCCTCGTAGTGTTCTGACGGCCTCTCCCGCTCCACCCCGCACTTGATGTACCCGGCCAGGATGGTGGAGACCACCAGCACTATCATCAGCGCGATCCCGACGCGCCGGGTGCGGCGCAGCACCATAAGCAGTATCCCCAGCCCCAGCATATACCAGAGGTCCCCCGTCTCGGTGGCCACCTGGACGGGTATGTCCAGGAGGGGGTCTCCGCTCGCCTCCCTGGCCGCGGCCACCGCCGCCTCGTCGAACGGCGCGGTGGCGCCCGACATCACCGTAACGGTGAGGGCCACGAAGAGGGCGGCCAGCAGCACCGCCGGCCTGGAGCGTATGGGAAATATCCACGCCTGCACGGTATCAGCGGGTTTGGCATTCTCTTTAATACTGTGCGGGGGCGGCGACTCAGGGTTTTTATGGGAATTTTGCTATCCCAGTGTGTATTGGGACGCGAGAAGTGCGCCGTATGCGGGCAGGCCATACAAAAGCAGTACATGCCCATGAAGGAGTGGTCTGTGTCCGGCGCCATGTGCGGTACGTGCTACTCTGCAAAGCTGAACGAGCACTACCCCGGCGAGCACGTGCGCCTGGGCCGGTGACGCAGCCTAGATGTGGGCGTTGGCGCGCATGCAGTTCCACGCCAGCGGGTCGTCGCGGATGTCGGCCTCGTCCAGAAATGCTATGTCGGCGACGGTCTTCTTCCGCTTCAGCAGGTACACCTGGGTGGACACGAACCGGTCGCACGCGCACCCCTCCTCCAGGCACCTGGTGTCGGTCTCGTCGGGGCCATCGCCGGGGTCGTCCGCATGATCGCCGGCCGGGTGCTGGCAGTCGCAGACGTCCGAGTCCTTGACCTGGTACAGCGTCTTGGTGGAATACTCGCCGAACCTCATGTAGGCCGCATCCCCGTACCCGGCCTTGAACCGCTCGTAGTGGGGCGAGCGGGGCAGCCTCCTGTAGAATGAGACGTTGGAGTCGGGCCGCCGGGACTCGGCGCCCATCACGAACCAGTAGCTGTCCGGCTCCTCCACGAAGCGTATCCGTATGGACGCGTCCGGCCACCAGTGGACCACATCCTGCCACAGCTTCAGCGCCTCCCGCCGGTTCCCGAACAGCGGGACCACGTTCATGCGCAGGTCAAAGTACCTGTACGCCACGCCAAGCAAGTCGTCCGACCACTGCAACGCCGTATGGCCGCCGCCTCACCATATATGGTAATCGGGGCCCTCCCCGGGAATTATATAGCTGAGTAAGCACGCGTCACATGCGCGCAGACCTCTCGGCGCATTTTGCCATATCATACCCGATAAAATACATACAGTACGGTTTTTATGGGGCCTGCTCAAGCACGACGCATGTACCGCTCCAACGGCTTCCGTATCTGCTTGACACATTCCCAGGCGTGCCACACATCCAAGATACGCAAGTCGCAGAGATGGGCGTATAACTGGGCCGTGGGGCGGCTGCTGGAGGACCCCGCGCTCACCGCGTACGACCTGCAAAAGGAGTTCACCAGGGTGCGGCGCGCCATACCATGGTTGCGGAGCGTGGAGCGCATATACCAGGACACCGCGATTCACCAGGCGCGCACCGCCGCCGACATATCGAACAAATACGGGAACGGCAACCTCAGGTTCCGCTCTCGCAAGCGCGGCGGCATGATGGCTATCGCGTGCGACATGCCGCCGCGGTTCGTGGACAACTCGCACGCGTCGCTCCCGGGCATCGGCGTCATACGGCTGCGCGAGGAGCAACCGTACCAGTACCCGCGCAACTGGCTGTTCGGCGCCCGGTCGTTCCGCCTGGTTGACGTGACGCCCAGATCGTGGAAGCGCGTGAAGCCGGGGGACCGCGTCTACCGGCTGTACATATCGTACGACTTGCCGGAGCCGGAGCTTGTCCATACTGGTGTGACGGCGGGCATCGACCGCGGCATAACGAACCCCACCGTGGTGTGCAGGACTGACGGCAAAACTGCCACGTTCACATGCTACGACACCGCCGTGTCTTTCCGCGAAAACCGGTCCTGGAACGATGGGGCGCGCAGCATGATATCGCGGCGCAACAAGCATTCCCGCTCCGCCAAGAAGATGAGACGGCAGCGTGGTACATACAATTGGCATAACGCCAACGCGCGCAACTACGCAGAATGGCTGCTGGCCAAGGAGATATGCTACGGGGTCAACACGGTCTGCATAGAAGACCTGGACCTGGGGGCGATGACGCGCGCCGGCAACGCGAGCAAGCGCGGCTTGAACAGGGGGCTGCGGTACATCCGGCACGGCGAGATATTGCGCAAGGTGCGCATCGTGGCGGAGCGGATGGGCATCCGAATTATAGAGGTGGACCCGCGCCACACGAGCCAGAAGTGCTGCGTGTGCTCGCACACCGACAGGGAGAACAGAAAGGGCGAGCGGTTCCTGTGCCTCGCATGCGGCCGTCTCGACCACGCCGACAGGAACGCGTCGGCCAATATCGTTCAACGGGGAACCGATGTGAAGGTTCCCGCGGGGGGAGGAGTGACCCTCGAAAGGCGTGAAATGGGAAGGGCCCGGAAGCCGCCAAGGCTGGCGCATGCAGTTCCGGACGCCGTAAGGCGGCGCGAGAGCCAAGCGTGCAACCGTCCCGCGACATCAAGCGCCGCAAAGCATCTGGGAAGGTACGCGTACGTCACGCGTGCTTACTCAGCGATATAATTCCCCCCTCCCCCTTACCTATAAAGTGCGGTCGCCGCATGTGTGGCGCGGGTCTTGAGAAAGATTATCGTGCCGGCCGCATGCGCAGTGGCGGTCCTGTCCGCCGTCGCCATACTTGCCGCATACCCGGATCCGCCGGGGGACGGGCCGGGTGTAACCGTGGACGCGGAGACAGGTGGGCCGGAATCGACACGCCAGAGCGCCGCGCCGGAGACTGTACTTGGTGTAACCGTGGACGCGGAGACGCCCGGGGCCGAACCCCACGTTGTCATGCCCACAAAGTCCTCGCGGCCCGGATGCGAGGAGGACGGCCGCTGCTACATACCCGAGGCGGTCACCGCCGAGGTGGGCCAGACCATAGTGTGGAGGAACGGGGACGCGGCGTTCCACAGCGTGACCTCGGGCACGTATGAGGAGCCGGACGGCCTCTTCGACAGCGGCCACATGGATCCCGACACCACCTTCTCCTACACATTTGACGCCCCCGGCACCTACGCGTACCACTGCACGCTGCACCCGTGGATGACCGGGGTGGTGGATGTCAGGTGAATATCATACAGATGGGGAGGTGAGGAAGGGAGTCGAACCCTCTTGAATAAGCTCTGCAGGCTCACGCATAACCGTTCTGCCACCTCACCGCAGGGGTATGGCGCGCCGCCGGACATTTAAATCATCTAGGATCGATGGTCCAGCATCTTTGAGGCCAGCCTCACGTCCTCGGCCCGGACGGTCTTGCGGCCGGCGTGGGTGGCCAGCTCCACGGCGCTCTGGGCTATCCTGCCGGCCATCTCCTCGGTCACCCGGCGCAGCTCGGTGGCCGACTCGTCGCTCACCCGGTCGGCGCCGCTCTTCTTTAGTATGCGGTACATGGGCGATATGCCCAGCTCCACGTCGGCCATCGGTTCCCCCCGCGCAATCAGAATAAAAGATTAATGAGAAGAAAAACGTGTAATGCCATGCGCCATGCGACCCTATACGACACCCACATACACCTCTCGGACCCGCACTACGCCGACGATATGGAGTACGTGCTGGAGTACATGCGACGGACGGGCACGGCCGCCTGCTGCGTCTCCACCAACCTGGATGACTCTGCGGCCACCCTGCGCCTGGCCGGGGACGTCGTGCTGCCGTTCGTGGGCATACATCCCCAGTTCGCCGGCGAGGACGTAGAGGGCATCAGGCTCATGGCCGAGTCGCACAACATATCCGGCATAGGGGAGATCGGACTGGATCCCACGTACGGCACCGACGGCCAGGCGGCCGCCTTTGAGGCCCAGCTGGAGATCGCCGAGAAGATGGACCTGCCCGTCTCGGTGCACTCCCGCAAGAGCCTCGACGCGGTGCTGGATACGCTGACCTCATACAAGTGCACGGCCTCGCTGCACTGGTTTGAGGGGAGCAAGAGGAGGCTGCGCCGGGCCGGCGACATGGGCCTGTACGTGTCGTACGGCCCGTTGGCCGCATACGCCGCCGACAAGCGTCGGCTGGCGTCGCTGACCCGCCCCGACCGCATCCTGGTGGAGACCGACGGCCCGGTTCCGTTCTCGGGGTGCTTTGGTCACACCCCGGCGCACCCCGCGTTCCTGCCCAGCGTGGTCTTCGCCCTGGCCGGGGCGCTGGGGCGCACCTACGACTCCATGCTGGAGACGCTCCTAACCAACGCCCAGGCATACCTGGGCCTGGACGATAAACCGGTATAGGTATAATTAGGCCCGTCTGGCCGCATAACCGGTGAACAGGGTAAGAAAACTCTCCATGGAGGTCCTCGAAAAGTACGATGACAGCTTCGGCGAGAACTTTGAGGACAACAAGCGCGCCCTGATGAAGATATCCACCATAACCTCCAAGGAACTAAAGAACAAGATAGCCGGATTCATCACGAAGACCAAGAAGCGGGCCACCCGCGAGCGCCTCAAGAGGGAGGCGGATCAGCGGGCCCGCGAGGAGGAGGCCGCTGCCGAGGAGGCCGAAGCACTCGAACAGGCCGGCGACTCGGCCGGGGATGCGGAGGCATCACCGGATGCGGAGGCAAAGCCGGAGACCGCCGAAGAGGTTGTAGATGTCAAGGCCGAGGAGGTGGAGGCAGCACCAGATGCGGAGGCAAAGCCGGAGACCGCCGAAGAGGTTGTAGATGTCAAGGCCGAGGAGGTGGAGGCAGCACCAGATGCGGAGGCAAAGCCGGAGACCGCCGAAGAGTCCCAGTCCGTGGAGGCTGCGAAGCCGGAGACCGCCGAAGAGTCCCAGTCCGTGGAGGCTGCGAAGCCGGAGACCGCCGAAGATGTGGCAGATGTCAAGGCCGAGGAGGTGGAGGCATCCGCCGTGGCAGATGCCGAACCCGCCTCGGACGATACCAAGCCATGATAACGGTACGGATGCTGGGCGGGGCAAGAAAATCGTTTCCGAGTGGAACCATCACGCTGGACGGCGACGGCATCACCATATCCGATCTCTTCGGCATGCTGGCAGATTGCAAGCCGCCTGGGACACCCGAGCTGGACACCCGCAACGTGCTGGTGGCCGTCAACGGGGCCGACTCCTCGGTGGCGGGCGGACTCTCGGCCATCATACGGGACGGGGACCGGGTGGACATAATTCCGGTCATACACGGCGGATCCCCAGCCCGCCGCTTCGATATAGGAGACATCGGTGTGGCGGCGCTGCGCGTGCCGGGCGGCGCGGCGGACCCCGACGCGCTGCGGCGCCGCTTTGCCGAAATGCGGATACAGTCCATAAACGCCGAGTACATACTGGGCGCCTCGCACCTGCGGCGCATACTGGAGATATCCGTCGAGGCAGAGAGGCGCGGCGCGATGCTCACCGACCGCATAGAGACAGACATGATGCTGAGGCTGGTCGGGACCACCCAGATATCCGAGGCCATAGGGAGTGCAGGTGCCGGGGTCGGCCCGGATGCGATAGTGGTGGCTCTGGGAAGATCCGGCGAGCTGGACCACCTGTGCGAGGCGCTGTCCGATGTTGCCCTCCCGTTTCCGGAGTGGGATGGGGAGGCGCCCGGATGCTTTGGAATGGTATTGGTGCCCCCCGGCCGCAGCCTAGAGGATATGCTGGCCGAGCGGGCCGCCGTGCTGTGAACGCATTATCCGGCGGGTTCTCACATTTCCGGCGCGACCGGCAGTAACGAGCTTGGAAACTTATACCGTCCGTATATTCGCAGCACAGTATCAATCACGATAATCATGGGCGCAATAGCTCATACTTTTTGAGGATCGTCTGGACTCTAGAAATGCCGGCATATGCGGCAGGGACGATTTTTCGCCCGACACGCCAAGACGTACAGACCCCGCCGGGCATTACACCCAACGCATGCCAATAAATATCCGGATATTTTTTAGATATGATTTTATAAAAATAGATCGAGTCGATCAAATTCAGATCTACTGAAGCACCCATAATTTCCACCACAGAAAAGCCCGATCGTCTGTTCTTGTCAATTCGCAATAGACGCCAGACGGCAGGCCCCGTACCACCAGTTACGGAACCGTCCACTCTGAACCAAAGTATTTTATTCTGTTTTTACGCACCCAGTTGGCGGCGAGCCGCCAAAACGGTTCTTCCTCACCGACGACAATTTTACACCGAGAGGCCACCGCGTCGGAGAAAAATGTCGGCTTTTTTCGCCGGTTTGCCCATTCGCGTACCATATGCTTTGCACCGTGCTTGTAATATTTCCGATCATGTAGCCCCGTACCGGACTGGCGCGCCGCGCTCCCCTCCGGCTCCCGTGGGATCGTAATGCCAAACGGGGCGTCCCGGCAATCCACACCATACCGCACGCAGGGGCGCAGAACCCTTGCGCCCGTGCGCTCATGCGGGCAGTATCTTGCCCGGATTCAGGATATGGTGGGGATCAAAGGCGTCCTTGAGCAGCCCGAACAGCATGTGGTTCTGCTCCCCGTACTGCCGGCGCACAAAGCCCGTCCTGCCCATGCCGTCGCCGTGCTCCCCGGTTATGGTACCGCCCAGCGCCATCACCTCGCACAGGTACCACTCCGTGACGCGCGAATCGGCGGGCGTGCGGACGTGTATGTTGCCGCTGCCCGCGTGCCCGTAGTATACCGGCGTCGAGCCGGTCCTCTCTCCCAGCTCATATATCACGTCAAACAGATCAGGGAGCCTCTCCAGCGGGACCGTGGCATCCTCTATTATGCTGGGGGCGCGGTCCCCCGTCATTCCCAGGGACCGGGAGAGGGCCGCGTTCCTGCCGGCCAGCCATCTGTCTATGCCCTCGCGTACCATAACAGGACTGATACCGGCCGCCCGGCGCACCTCACCGCACACACGGTCGGCATGGTCCGGTCCGCCCCGCTCAGGCACCGAATCGTGAAACTCGGCGAACAGCACGCACGACCCCCCGTACCCCTCCATTATTCCAGGACCCACCACCTCCAGCGAGGCGGGTCCGCACTCCAAGATGCGGGGGCAGTCGGCCGCCGCCGAACGGGCGTCCGCATACCGCATTACGGCCAGGGCCCGGCGGCGCGGTGCCGGATGCGTCCGGAGCCGCGCCCCCACCACCACGCCCAGCGTCCCCTCAGAGGCGGCCACCACCTTGTGGGACATATCAGGGGATAAGACCGCATCCAGGCGGTACCCGCAGGAGTTCTTTGCTGTGCCGGGGAACGGCCCGGCCCGGCGGCATATGCCAGATATGATATCCGAGTAGTACCCATTCGATGGCAGCTCCACCACGTCCCCCCGCCCGTCCACCAGGGTGACCGATTCCAGGTTGTCTATTATGGAGCCGTACCCCAGCGAGAGGCTCCCCGACGCGTTGGTCGCCACCATTCCGCCCACGCTGCAGTACGGCCCCACCGAGGGGTTGGGCCCCAGGATGCGCCCATATCTAGATAGCAGCCGGGCTACGGCCCCCAGGCGCGCCCCCGGCCCGGCGGACACCACGCCGTCCCGGTACCATATCCGATCCATGCGCGATGTATCCAGTATGACACCATCCCCCAGTGCCCCGCCCACCAGTCCCGTCCCGGCCCCCCGGGCCGTCACCGGCGTGCGGTTCTGAGCGGCCCACCTCACCACATCCGCGACATCCCCGACGCTCCGGGGCAGGGCCACCCCGCGCGGCTTCACGCTATACCCGCTGGCATCCACCGAGTAGTATTCTATGAGGTGGCCATCATCCAGTATCAGAGTTGTATCCGGTAATAGTCCCACCTCTCCGGGTCTATCTTCTTCACGAACTGGGCCTGCTCCTTTCCCACCCTGGACTTGATTACGGCCCGCAGCGCAAAGCTGGTCAGGTACGTGAACCGCTTGGAGTACGACTGCATCACAAAGAGGTGCCTCATCTTGCTGCCGCCCCCCAGACCCCAGTACCCCATCCGGAGGGCCAGCGGCTCCAGAAACACCGTGTTGTACAGCCCGAAGTTGTTGTCGCGGATCTCCGGGCTCAGTGTGTAGTGCTCCAGCGGCCCCCCCTTGGCAAAGCCGATTACGCGGCCGTCGTTGAGCCTCAGGGTGTTCAGTATTACCTCGGGGTCGGCCACCGACTCCTTGAACGTCTCCCGGCCAAACTGCAGCGGGCGCGGGAGCTCATCAAATATGGACAGCAGCGAGGATACAAACGAGGGATCCCGGCGCGTCTCCATGGTATCTATGGTGGGCACCAGCCGCAGGTTGTCGTAGGTGTAGTCTGCCTGGATGGATATCTCGCGGCTGCGCAGGTGCATGAAGGAGAGGACCGTGTCAAAAAAGTTCTTGCGCATGGCGCGGGGCAGCGATCCCATCACCATCTGGCAGGTCTCCGTCTCGTTGTTGAGCAGGTCCTCGAAATACCCGACGGATCTCCTCACTATGACGGAGGGGGTCCAGGCCAGGGCGTGCGCGTTCATCTTTGCCAGCTCCATGGAGTGGGCAAAGTCTCCCAGCGCGTACCCGCCGATGCGGTCCACCACCGAGAGGTAGTGGCCCAGTCGCTCATAATGCTCCTGCAGGGGGCGGTTGTCCCGGGTGGAGTCGACGTCCGCAAAGCAGGCTGCCATCTGCTGCTGGGCCCGGCGGCGCCCCTCCCCCCGCCACGGATAGGTGGTGCGCAGGATGAGCGCCTTTACCAGGGGCAGGCTGATGCCGGCCTCCTCCATCATCGACACTATATGAGGGTCGCCGGAGATGAAGTTGAGGACCCTCTTCTCGTGGGGCTTGTCGACGCTCTTCAGCGGGTCAAAGTCGTGCAGCAGGGCTGCCGCATACAGATGCTTGACGTCCGAATCCGACAGGTCGGAGGGGTTGTCCTTGGAGCAGGCAGAGAGCAGCATGACGTACGTCACGGCAAGCTCGTGGCGTATGTTGTGGTATCCGTAGTAGTCCTCACCCAAGCCCCTGCTCTCGAACAGCCCTATGGTATAGTCCAGCATGCGGACCAGAACAGGCTCCCGCAGGCCGTTCTCGGCGAGTGTCTCGATAATGCCGCTCCGGGATGCCCCCATCTCCCGAGCGAACTGCATAATGGTAACTGCCATACACTGTGCTTTAAACCGTTATGGCAGCATATATCCGCACAGCCTGCAGCGCGGGGTGCGCCGCATTATTGTTTGGTATTTGTTACCAGCCATTGCAGATATTTGGTTGAATTTACCGGCGGCAAAAATTATCGCATTAGGCGCAGGTCGACTCCCGGCGCCATCCAAGTCCGGCACGCGCGGCGGCCCGGGACCAAATAAATGCCGGTGCACATCGGCAAGATACCATGGAGAGGGTGCGGTGCGGACCCGGATCGGCGGAGAGGGCGACCAGAACAATACGGGACGGCGGGGTGGTGGCGTTCCCCACCGACACGGTGTACGGCGTGGGGTGCGATCCCTACAACCGGGAGGCGGTGCTCCGGATATATGATATCAAGGGCCGGGACCACTCCAAGCCCCTGCCGGTACTGGTCTCCTCTATGGACGTGGCCGCGGGCATAGCGCGCATGGGTCCGGGCGCCTCGGAGCTGGCCGCCCGGTACTGGCCCGGCCCGCTCACCATGATACTGGAGGTGACCGACGCGGCGCTGGCCGCCTCCATGGGGCTGGCCGGCAGCATCGGCGTGCGGGTTCCCGGCGGCGGGTGCGTGTCGATGCTGCTGGATATATGCGGCATGGTGGTGGGCACCAGCGCCAACGTATCCGGGGAACCCTCCCCGGTCCGGGCCGACGACGTCCACATAGGATGCGACGTGCTGCTGGATGGCGGGGCCACACCCGGCGGGACGGAGTCCACCATAGTGGACGCCCGGACGGACGGCGGCATGTCGGTGGTGAGGCGGGGCGCCCTGGAGGTTGCGCTGTGACATCGTGGAACTGCATAGTTACGTGCCCCCGGCACATGGAGGAGGACGCCATGGCCGAGGCCGAGGAGCTTCTGGGAATGATGGGGGACGAGTCCCCGGGCGCCGAGCCGACCGGAATATCCGGCATAGTGGTGGTGCGTACGGGGCTGGACCCGGTGTCCTTCTCGCGGCGGGTACGGCAATCGGTGGCCGAGGCGCCTTGGAGCGTCAGGTATATCCGCAGGATAATACCCGTGCATGCAGTAGGGCGCAGCGACGTGCAGTCGGTGCTGAATATGGCAGAAGGGCTGTCATCTATGATAGGGCCAGATGACACGTACCGGATATCCCTGGAGAAGCGAAACACGCAGGTGTCCGGCCAGGAGATCATAAGATCCATTGCCGCCACCATACCCAACAGGGTGTCGCTGGAGGACCCCGACGTGGTGGTGCAGGTGGAGATACTGGGGGGCGTGGCCGGGGTCTCGGTTCTCCGGCCCGGCGACATATTCAGCCTGGAGACTGCAAAGCGGGAGATGTCAGACTGCTGAGGGCCCGGTGCGCCGCCTGACCCGCCCATCGCCTTGTATTTCAGCCCCGCCCCCGCGGGTGCCGGAGTGGGCCTGGTTGCACCCGCCGGCGGCGCAGCCTGCCCCGTCCAATGATTGAGCGGTGGCGGGTTCCCATCCAAGAGGTGGGATTGTCCGCGCGCGGTTCAGATCATAAGATCTATGCATAAATACGCATGCGGATTGAGTGGCACGTATTGGACACTTCACTGCTCCAACTCGAAGGCAAGTCAGTACTCGTTGTGGGCGGGGGCCAGGGTATCGGCGAGAGCACGGCAAAACTGCTCGCCCGCGTGGGCTGCCGCATCGCCGTCGTTGACGTGGTCCAGGAGCGGGCAGACCGCGTCGCTGCCGCCGTCGCAGAACTCGGCCAACCCGCCACGTCCATCGTCGGCAACGTGCTCAAGGACGGCCAAGCAAAGGACGTCGTGGAGCGTGCCGAGCGCGATCTTGGCGGCCTCGATGCGCTGGTGACAACCATAGGCCAAGCGTCGTTCAATTCTATACTCGACATGACGCCGGAGGAGTGGGACCGCGATCACCGCAGAAACCTCCGCCACTTTTTCTTCACCGCCCAAGCGGTGGCCCGATCGCTCATCTCCCGCGGCAAGTCCGGCAGCATGGTCTGCATCTCCTCGGTGGGAGGCATGCAGTCGACACCCAACCACGCTTCTTATGGTGCAGCGAAGGCTGGCCTGATACACTTGGTACGCACCATGGCCGTCGAGTGGGCGCCACACAACATCAGGGTCAACGCCGTCGCCCCGGGAAGCATCACCACCCCACGCATTCCGGCGACGCAAGAAAGGGTGGAACGAACGCAACGGAGCCTAATTCCCACCAAACGCCTGGGCACGTCAGACGAGGTCGGCAAGGCGGCACTCTTCCTGCTCTCCGACCTGGCGAGCTACGTCACAGGGCACACCCTGCTCGTCGACGGCGGCTGGATGGCCGCCTACCTGCTGGGAATTCCCCACATTCCCCCAAATGGCACCCTTGACGCCACCGCCGGCGCGATCCGGCCGCAGTGACAGAGATTGAGATACCGGAGATGGAATGTTAGGATTCCAATTTTATGTAGTGCCCGCTCATCAAGCTCAAAGCCCCCGGCTGGCGCCGCAGTCGAGTCGGCCTGAAATGCGGGGCGCCTCTGCCTTCGGAGAGGGTGCGGCAGTCAAAGGGAGCGCAAGGCAGAGCCGTGCAGGGCGGCTTCCCGAATTTCCCACGCAGCACTCCGATAGATTTTCGTCGCAGAGTCCATCGCCATTCCAGATGCCCTGCTGTTTGCCGGCGGGGGAACAGCCTGCGCGCCGTACCGGAAGTTCATAATGATCTTATTGTCATACGGGGCCCAATTTTGCCATCCTCTGTCCTGTATACCATCTGATACATGGCGCCCCTATTCACCCGGCAGACAGAGCGAGCGACAGGAACCGGGCCGATGGCTGATCCAATTTCAGTTGTGCTTTATGTAAATTTCAAATTAATTGCGGTGCGTGGGAGGTCTATGCATAATTTCTATTGCAGCAACGACGCTATCTACGGAGTGGTCAATCATACCATCCTGTTGGAGCGGGCCAGCACCATATAAGGTGCCGTGGCGGGCCGGCGTGGGAGGGACCGTACGATTTTTAATTATAGATCACGTCATGGGTTTTCGCGCTCGACCGTATCGAACAGATCCTCTACCATGTCAAAGTAGTCGGACGTGACAGGCGACCGCGTGTTGAGTGTGTGAACCAGTACGTGCCGAGTGTCAAAAAACTTCGTGTACCTGCTGATGGTGTTTTTATCTTTGAACATCCCGCCGACATAGTGCTGGATCCGATATACATGTTGGAACGTCTGCGTGTGCGCGTAAATCCATTCAGATATGTCGCTGTCTGGCACCCCCAAAAGCTGGCCCACCATCACGTCCATCTCCTTGGGGTCATGAAACTGCACGACACGCGAGTCATAGAACGTGCCAGCGCCGGTGCTGGCGGCCGTGCTGTAAAGCCTACATATGCTATCATCGTAGTTCACCTTTTCAGATCCTGGCTGCCTCACATGGTGCTTAACGATATCCCCCATCACGGAAGACGATATCTGGTTCATTTTGAGGTTATGGCGCTTGTAGTCTTTTAGCCGGCCTTCCTTTACCATGATGCGGAAGAACGGCTCGATCATGGTTACCAGCCTTATGGTGGTATGTTCTCGCACTCGCTGGTGGATCCGCTGGCGACGGACCTTCTCAAGTCGGCAAGATTCCCTCTCACGCCAGCCAGCGTGTATACCGCCAGAGTGTCAGGTGTTGGAGTCAGTCGGCCACACCAGCTTATCAAAAACGCTCGCGAGTGGTGTGGCGCGCAGATCCTGAAGCACAGCCTTTATGTCTCCTTTCGGGTACAGGTGCTTTACGACGGCGGCGCGCCTGACCAGCAAGTCGGGGTCGGTCATGCTTTCATCCGCTTCTGCGAGGTCGACAAGTGTGGTTGCAAGCTCCAGCCAGTCGTCCTCGTTGGCCATGATTTTCAAGACGGCATCCCGGTCGAAGTTCGGATCCGCGCCATCGTCCGCAATTTCATCATTTGCGGCCTTGTAGTAGTCCTGTGACAGCAACGGGGAGTACGGACCGTGCAGGTACAGGTTATACCGGTACTTTTTTCCAAGACCCAGATGCTGCGCCACGAACATGCACTTCTGGATACGGAACCTGATATTGAATCCGTCCTCGTCGTCTTTGGTGATGCTGGACGGGTTTGCCAAGCCTTCTTTTTTCATCCACTCCAAGAAAGGTACTATCATACTGTGCCATCCTGTATTATTTATTTAAACATTCAGAATTAGAGTCCTGATGCCGTTCAAGCGCAGGCCGGGCAAGGGTCTGGCCCCGGAGCAGCGGGCATATAACAGGGCCCACTGTATGGTCCGCACACCATACTAGAACGGCATCCGGAGGATAAGGTCTTCCGGATCATGAAGTAGAGGTACAGGAACAAGCTGGAATGGTACGAACGCATCAACGGCATCATCTGCGATGTGGTCAATCAGGCCATCCTGCTGGAGCGGCCCGGTCGTATAAGGTGCCGTGGCGGGCCGACGTGGGCGGGTGCCGTACGATTTTTAATTACAGATCACGTCTCTGGATGACTAAATTCTTGCCCAAAGGATGCCGCCCGGCTGGCTAGAATGTATTTCGGAAAAATTGCAATACGATCCAAAGAAATATTCATTCCAAATTTTTGCACAAGGCACGTGTTAGGCAAGTGCGTGCAAACTGCGGGCCGCAGCCGTAGCATACTGAACCACAATCCTGTCCGCAGCTACGCATGCTAAGCAGTGCTGGCGCGTATTGGGGGAATGACCAAAACATATCAAAACTGTATGGCGTAATTGCTTTGGATGATCGAGAGGCAGTATGAAAAACATCTAGTCTGACTGTTTTGGCGCGGTGGCATGACTTCCGGGTTTGGTCTATTCCATACCGCGTTATGGAATAAGGGTTTTGGGATACGGGTGGCAGCCGTGCGCGCAAGAGGACCATATTATTCACCAAAAAGCGGGGAACGGCCGCTCGGCGGTCTCTGGTGGAGGCTGGCCGCGGGCGGCACTCCGGGGGCCATTCACGATCGATCATAATTGAATCGTTCAGACAAAGATTCTACTCCAAGGCAGATATTGCGTATGATCTCCGGATGCGCAATCTCGGCCATACGGCCGCATGGCGTCCACGACAGGCTGTCATGGGACGCCGGTTTTCGGTTCGGCAGGCTGCAGATATGCAGATGTCGCTCAAACCGCCATACGGCCCAACAAAAAACGTTCATATGCCTTTGCGCCGTACCGCCAACCATGCAATTTCCGGCGCGCCGACTGCGCCGCCTGCGCAAATCCGAAGGCATGCGCAGGCTTATGAACGAGACGCAGGTCACCAGAGAGGACCTGGTATACCCAATACTCGTGCAGGAGGGATTGGATGGGCGCCTGCCGGTTGGCCCCATGGAAGGCATCTATCGCATATCCATAGACCTGCTGGAAGATGAGCTCGGCGAGGCCCACGATCTTGGGATACAGGCCGTCATGCTGTCCGGCATACCCGAACACAAGGACGAGGTGGGAACCTCCGCATACGCGAAAGACGGCATAGCGCAGCAGGCGGTGGCCAAGGCGCGCCGCTGCCGGTCTGACATGGTGATAATGGCCGATGCCTGCCTGTGCCAGTATACGTCCACCGGGCACTGCGGCATATACAAAGACGGCACCGTAGACAACGACTTGAGCATCCCGCTCTTGGGCAAGGTGGCTGCCAGTCTGGCCCAGGCCGGCGTTGACGTGGTGTCACCATCCTCCATGATGGACGGGCAGGTAACGGCCGTCCGCGCCGCGCTGGACCGGGAGGGGCACCAGAGCGTGGCCACAATGGCCCAAACGGCAAAGCACATGTCGACGCTGTACTCGCCCTTCCGGGAAGCAGCCCACTGTACCCCGCAGTTTAAAGATCGTAATGAGTACCAAGTGCCCCATACCAACCCGCGGGAGGCCATGGCCGAGGTCGAGTTGGACATAGAGGAGGGAGTCGACATCGTAATGATAAAACCCGCCATGATGTACCTTGATCTGGTATCTGAGGTGCGCCGACGGTTTACCGTCCCCGTGGCGGCGTACAGCGTATCCGGCGAGTATGCCTTGGTGCGTGCGGCCCACTCCAAGGGACACATAGACGGCGCAAAAGCCACCTTGGAGATACTTGGCTGTATAAAGCGCGCCGGCGCCGACATCATAATAACATACTCTGCCAAGGAAGCAGCCAAGATGCTGCCTTAAAGAGCGATCCGCAGGGCAATGGTCGGCGCCGGAAGGGCAGCGTCCGGTACCGCCACTCCAAACGACCCGGACCGGGCCGGAAGCGGCATCCAGTATGGGGCGCCGACAGGCGGCCGACGCCATTCCAGAAGGCCGCATCCCTCATATGACGCCCCCGACGCCCGGCGCGACGCCACGGCGGGAGGCTCCACCCGGCCACACATATCGGCGGCATGCCCCACGGGCAGGACTGCGATTCCAAATCTTGGAATGATTAAACCGCCACCTGAACCCGCCCCAGCAACGTTTTTTACTACACGGCCGTATTCCATACCATGAAAATCTCCTGGGATGAGAAGACCTGCATCCACTCGGCCAAGTGCGTTGAGAACCTCCCGTCCGTCTTCAAGGTGCAGGACGGCAAGTTCGTCATCATACAGGACGGCGCCTCCGCTGCCGAGATCCGCAGGGTCGTGGGCCTGTGCCCGTCGGGCGCCCTGAGCGTATCCTAGCGCATACCCTGCAATTGTTTATTTAAGCGCCATACGGAACACACCCCATGCGGGTGCCCGCTCTGTCCGCCGCCCTGCTCGTTGTGGCGCTGCTGCCGGTCGCCGCCCACTCGGAGAACGGCATCGGCATCGGGACGCCGACGGTCGTGGACGCCACCGGCTCTCCCATAACCGGCCACATAAACGTCAACCAAAAGTTCTACATCGCCTCGGAGATATCCAACAGCGGCCCCGAGAACCTCCCCTTCGTATACATAGTGAAGGTTACCGACGGGGACGGGGCCGCCGTCCTGCTGGAGTGGTTCAGGGGGGAGGCAGACTCGGGCCAGATGTTGAACATAGCCGTATCGTGGGCGCCCGTCACCCCCGGCACGTACACCGTCCAGGTGTTCCTCTGGGACGGCATCCACACCCAGAACGCGCTGGACTCCACAAAGTCCCTCACCATACCGGTCAGCTAGTGGGGGCGCCCCATATATTGGCGCCATACCCACCACACCCATGGCGCCCCGCCTAGAGCCGCTGGACGTGGAGTTTCTGGCCCTGGGCGTGGACGGCCCGTTCGATGAACGAACCCTGGCCGGCTCGGCGCTGAAGCGCCTGGGAACGGGCCGCATGCTGGACGCGCTGGGATCCATGCTGGAGCGCGGACTCATATGCAGGCTTGAGGGCGGATTCGCCGTGTCGGCCGAGGCCCGCGCCTACCTGTGGGACCGCTCCTCCCCCATACAGACCCGCATACTGCGGCTGCTGGAGGTGCTCCCCCTGGAGATACCCCGGATCAAGTCATACCTGAACGAGGACGGCATAGAGGCCGCGCTGCGGTCCCTCCAGGAGGAGGGCATGGTGCAGTCGTATCCGGTGCTGCGGGACGGCATACCGGTCCCCCTGTTCCAAACCACCGGGGATGGCTCCGCGTCCCTGGGCGGGGGGTACGACGCCGCCGCCGAGGTCTCCCATATCATGCGCGAGGTCTCGGACCTGGACGCGAACCCCTCCCGCAGGGGCGCTATAATGAAGCGGCTGGAGAGGCTGGAGCGGCACCTGATCTCTCGTTCATCTGGTCTCGGATCTGCGCCAGAATGAGCCGAGCCCTCTCCCCGTCGTCGTACAGTTCGGCCGCGCCGTCCAGTATGCCGTCTATCTCGTGGCCCTTGTCCACCAACACGTCGGCCACGCGGTCGTCCAGGGTCCCGTTCCCTATGAGATAGTACGCAAAGACCGTCTCCCTCTGGCCTATACGGTGGAGCCGGTCCTCGGCCTGCCTGTGTATGGCGGGGCTCCAGTCCAGCTCTGCAAAGACCACGTACCTGGCGCGGTTCAGGTTTATGCCCAGGCTGCCCGCCCGCAGGCCGGCGATCATCATCTTGGAGTCGCCCCTCTGGAACGCGTCTATGCCCTCCTGCCGCGCCGCGTCCGACTGGCCCCCTATTATGGAAGAGGGCTCAAACTCCCGCAGGCTCTCGCGCAGCATGGCGTGGATGGCGCGGTGGTGGCAGAAGACCACCACGCTCTCCTCTATCTCCATTATATTCCGGACGAAGCCTATGACATGGGGCACCTTGGCCATGCCGGCGGCCACCCTCTCGCTTTGTATGGCCCGCCGGTACGAGGCAGACCGGAAGAACTCCGTCTTGGCGTCCCGCTGCTCCTCCTCCATCCTCCTCCAGATGCGGTCCAGTTCCCGGTTGTAGTATCCGGTGTCGGCGTCTATGACCTCCCTGTACCGGACCTTCTCCTTGAGCTCGTGCAGCACGTCGGACTTTTTGCGCCGGAGCATGATGTGCTCCTGCAGCTGCCGCCGCAGCCCCTCGCGCCTCTTCTCCAGCACGACGGCCCGGCCCCGGTCATTGACGTAGCAGAAGTACTCGCAGAACTCCTCGAAACTGCCCAGCATGCCCGGCTTCAGTATGTCGGTTATGGACCATATCTCGGCCCCCCGGTTGTATATGGGCGTGCCCGAGAGCCCCAGCCTCCTGCTCACCGAGGGCCGCGAGGCCAAGTACCGGAGCGCCTCGTACTTCTGGGTGCGGACCGACCGCAGGTTGTGCACCTCGTCGCATATTATGGTGCGGATCTTGGCGGCGGCTATGTCCTCGCGGCGCTTGTGCAAAAGCTCGTAGTTCACCAGGTAAAAGTCGGACCTCTCCAGTTCCCGGCGGCGGCCCGTCCGGATTATCGTGACGGACGGGTGCGCGTCCGGCATGATGCGGCCGTTGCGGCTCCTCTTCTTGAGGAACCTGTGTATCTCCCTCTGCCAGTTGTTCAGCGTGACCAGGGGCGCCACCACCAAGACTGGAAAGGCCCTCTTCTCGGTGGCCACGTACGCCAGCGACTGCACCGTCTTGCCCAGGCCCATCTCGTCGGCCAGCAGGGCGTTGCCGTTGGACTTGATCAAAAAGTCCAGCCCCAGTTTCTGGAACTCCAGCAGCTCCCCCCGGAACTGCTCGCCGGGTGTGGTCGGGGAGAGTGCGGGGCGGGGCGGCTCCGGGGGAGGGGGCCGGGACGAACTCCTCGTCCACGCCGACTTGGAGCGCACCTCCAGCGGGTACCTCTCCAGCATCCACCGCAGCTTCTCCACACACTCGGGACGGTCGGGTATGATGGCCTCGTCGGTCTTCTCGCCGTACCAGGCCTCGGGCACCAAGCCCGAGACCATGTCCACGGCGCGATGGCCCGTCACGCGCCAGCTCCATGTGTTGGAGAACCTGTCCAGCACGTAATCCAGGGAGCCGAAGACGCTGTCGGTGGTCGACATGATCTCCGGGCGGTCGGTCAGTTTTACTTATGAATCTTTGAGACACACCCGTACCAGGCCGGCCGGACCCGGAGATCCCTGCTCCCGACCACGACAGCCCCTATTCCTACCAGACCGCATTCTGGTATGGTCCAGCCCGGCTCAGGCGCCAGCCACACGGCCTGCTGTCTCCGCTCGCGTGTGGTGGGCCGGCGCTCCCCACAGCACCGGTCACCCTGGCCGGCTCGCCCCCCGGCAGTTTAACATATGGATGAGATATGGGATCGGGCCTGCAGGGAAACGGCATCTGCATCCTTACGCCGAACCCAAACGCGTACGGATCACTCCCAGACGTCTGGACATGTAGGCTCCCGCCCCGGCGGCCGCTGCGGCCGCCAGCATGGCAGCCCCGAACTCGGGGATGGCGTGCGTGCCGGATACGGAGACGATGCCGCCCCCCTCCACGGATATGGTACGGGAGTCTGCGTCGGCCGCCAGCTCCCCGTATGGTATGGGAGAGTCGCCCCGCATCACCACGAAGGGCAGGTCCCCCTCCCCTGTGCGGGAGTCCAGCAGGTACCGGGGGATCTGCAGGGTGGCGCCCCCCTCGTGGGCATACAGGCGCAGCGTCTTTGTGGGAGCGTCCAGCACGGCCGCCGACGCCCCCTCCGACACCATGCAGTGCACGCCATCGTCCCCCGCGTCCACCGGAATGGAGCCCGGGGCGCAGCCGACGCCCACCCCCACGACCAGCGAGAAGGGCTCGGATCCCGGCCCGGCCTTGGCAGTCAGGCGGTACCATCCGTCCATCTTCCAGTAGGGGCCGGCGGTGTCCAGCTCCAGCAGGAACGGCCCGGCGGTGTCCAGCTGGTGGACGTCGGCCAGGTTGTCGTCGGGGTTCAGGACCAGTACGGTCACCGGATCCTGCGTGCTGTACCCATACACCATAATCGCCGAGCCGCGGTCATAGCGTGTCTCGTCGATCCAGACGGCCACCCCGTCGGCCTCGGCCGCCTCCATTACGTATGGCGGCGGCTCGGGCTGGGCGTGGGCCGGACAGGCTACCCCCAGCGCGACCCCGGCGAGCAGCGCCGCCAACACGTATGCCCTCACGCGCACGAATAACACGCAGCATAGTATTAACGGTGTCCCCGCGCCACCGGGGGGATACGGAGTGGCCCGGGATCCGGAGACCGCAGATCTCGAACGGAGCAAATCACCCCGCGCAAGCGACATGGCCAAGCGGCCCGGCGCATGCGGGCCAAACTCCCGGGGGCAGACGGATGTCTGCCGCCGGCCGGTCCATATCACAAGGGGTCATTGGGAACGGAGGACCCCACAGGGTGGCCCGGAGCATGCCGCGCCGGCCGCGCAACTATACCTTATTCGTCCACGACCTGAACCCAGGCGCCGTCGGAGACCTGCCAGACCTCGAACTCGGCCGTGGCCAGGTCGCCGTACTCGGTCAGGGTAAGGTCGCCGGAGGCTCCCAGCATATGGGATGCCACATGTGGTATCGCGCCGGCCAGCGTCTCGGCATCGGTGCTCTGTGTCTGGAGTATCGTCAAACCCAGCAGCCATATGGAGTCGTACGCGGCATAGCCATACGTGCTGATGGTTGCGTTGTACATCTCCATGTATTTGGCGTCAAGCGCATCCTTGACCCTGTTGTCGGATGAAACGATTGACCGCGTGGTGGTGAATTGGGTGGCCTCGGCAAATTCGCGGGCCACCGGATCCTCAAAAAAGTACGTCTTGAAGGACTGCGTGTTGGTCGCGAACCACCGCACCTTGGAGACGTTCTCGTAGAAGCGCATCGCCTGCATTATGGGCAGGAACTCGTCGTTTCCCACGTACAGAACGCCAACCTTTTCGGCGCCGTGCCTCTCCACCAAGCCGGCTATCACCTCATCCAGCACCCCAACCGCTACGGAGAACTCCTGCGCGTCGGTATTGTATCTGAGCCCGGACTCCACCACACCGTCGAACAGCGCCCCGACGCCGGCAATGTGGCCGTCTCCCCATGTGTCGGCCCGGGCCACAGTCACCAGCACCTCGATTCCGGCATCCTCCAGCATCTTGGTTATTGCAGGAGCCTGGTAGCCGTCGTGCGGGACAAGCCGGAATATGGTATCGTCTATGGCCAGATTTGCGGCCTGGGCCGCGTGGGATATCACCAGCATGTCGTTCCGGTCTATGTAGCTGGCGGCCTGGATGATATACTGGCTAAACGGCAGGCCCACCAGTATCTTGATCCCCGCACCGTTGAACGTATGAACCTTGTCAAGGCTCACCGACCCCGACGACTGGGTGTCTTCGGAACTCAGGTGGAGTGACCAGTCGGCGCCTATATCCTCCAGATACGCGTTAAAGTCCTCGACGGCCATATCGGAGATGGCGGCCCCCTCGGCCCCCTCGGCCCAGTTGTACTCAAAGATCCCCCCGATCTTCACGACCTCGGGGATCTCTGCATACACCAGGCCCGCGCTCGGCAGAATGCCCGCCGCCGCAACGGCCAGAACGGCATACAGGACGCTCATGGAATGATGCCCGCCGCGCTAATTTTTAACGGTATCTGAGGTGTGCCCACATCAGGTTACATGCGCCCGGGCGCGGATCCACGGCCGGGCCGGCGCAGAGTGTATGCGGACCCGGCCCCGGCGAACTTTTCTGTGGCATAGCGTTGTTTCTGCCCGCTGCCCGGGCCGCGATCGGCAGACATGTGCACCCATCGATTCCTGGCCGGTCATGGTGTGCAGATATGATCTTTTTGTATAGTCGGCCCAAGTTTAATATAGATGGGCGGGGGCGCCGCCCCCGTGGCGGCAGCCAAAAAGATCTTCAGGGAGACGATCAAGACCGATCACAAGGTGATCACAGAGGAGCTCTCCAAGGGCATACTGGAAGAGTACGACGTCAGCGTCCCCCGGTACGCCTTGGCCACCACCTCCAAGGAGGCGGCCGAGGCCGCCAAGAAGATTGGCTTTCCGCTGGTGATGAAGGTCGTATCCCCCAAGATACTCCACAAGACCGACGTCGGCGGCGTCAAGGTCGGCATCACGAAGGTCTCCGAGGTGAAGAAGACCTTCACGGACATGCACAAGCGGCTGGCCAAGAAGGACTCCGGGGTAAAGGGCATACTGCTGGAGAAGATGGTGCCGCAGGGCGTGGAGCTCATAGTCGGGGTGCAGAACGACCCCCAGTTCGGCCCCGTCATAATGGTCGGGATGGGCGGGATAATGACCGAGGTGATGAAGGACGTGGCCTTCCGCATGCTGCCCATAACCACAAAGGACGCCCGCTCGATGCTGGACGAGCTGCGGGGGGCGGCGCTGCTCCGCGGCTTCCGGGGAAGCGAGCCCATAGACACCAAGATGGTCTCCAAGATGCTCGTAAGGATAGGCAAGATGGCCATGGACAACGCCGACTACATAAACAGCATAGACTTCAACCCGGTGGTCGTCTACCCCAAGTCATACCATGTGGTGGATGCCAAGATCATCCTGAACGATGAGGTCCGCGCCGGCTCGGTCTCAAAGGCCAAGCCCGACAAGAGCCACATGGAGGAGTTCTTCACGCCCCGGTCCATCGCCCTGGTGGGCGCCTCCTCCACCAAGGGCAAGATCGGAAACTCGATACTGGACAGCCTGGTAAACTACGACTACAAGGGCCCCGTGTACCCCATAAACCCCAAGGTGGACAAGATATTTGGCCACAAGTGCTACAAGAGCATAGAGGAGATACCCGGCGAGGTTGACATGGTGGTGGTCTCCATAGATCTCTCCAGGACGCCGGAGGTGCTAGAGGAGTGCGCCAAGAAGGGGGTGCACAGCGTGGTCATAGTGTCCGGCGGCGGTAAGGAGCTGGGCGGCGAGCGTGCCGAGTACGAGGCGCAGGTAAAGGAGCTCTCCGCCAAGCACGCCATCCGCATCATAGGCCCCAACTGCATCGGGATGTTCAACGCCGCCAACCGGCTGGACTGCGCCTTTCAGGGGCAGGCCAGGATGGTCCGCGCCCGGCTGGGCGACGTGGCCCTCCTCTCCCAGAGCGGCACCATGGGCATCAGCTTCCTGGAGTCGGCCGACACCTTCGGCCTCTCCAAGATGATCAGCTATGGGAACCGCTCGGACGTGGACGAGGCCGACATGATATGGTACCTGGCCGGCGACCCGCAGACCAAGGTAATCGCCCTGTATGTGGAGGGGTTCGGCGACGGCCGCAAGTTCATCAACACCGCCAAGCGGGTCATGGCCGAGTACAAGAAGCCCGTAGTAATATGGAAGAGCGGGCGCAGCGCCGCGGGCGCCAAGCAGGCCGCCTCCCACACCGGATCGCTGGGAGGGGCCAACAGCATCATAATGGGCGCCTTCAAGCAGGCGGGCATAATATCGGTGGACAGCTACCAGGAGCTGGTGGCCGTAACCAAGGCCCTCTCCTGGCAGCCGGCGGCCGCCGGCAACCGCGCGGCCCTCTGCAGTAATGGCGCCGGCCCGATGATCGGGGCCATAGACCACTTCGACCGCCTCAACCTCCGCATAGCCAAGGTCTCGGCAAAGTCCCTCCGCAGCATGAAGGATCACTTCCCGCCCACATACGTGATAGGCTCGGGCAACCCGGTGGACGTGACCGGGGGAGCCTCGGCCGAGGACTACAAGTTCGTTATAGACACGTTCATGGAGGATGCCGGCGTCGACATAGCGATGCCCTGGTTCGTATTCCAGGACGATCCACTGGACGAGATAATAGTGGACTACCTGGCCGAGTTCTCCGCCGCCGCCAAGAAGCCCATTCTGGTGGGCGGGAACGGGGGTCCGTACACCCAGAAGGTCACGAATATGATCGAGGCCAAGGGTGTCCCCGTGTACTCGGATTTGCGCGACTGGGTGGCGGCCGCCTCGGCGCTGCACCAGTGGGGCCGGCACTCCAAATAGGCACGGTACCCTTCGGGGTTGCCCACGACGCGCATAACTCCTTATATTCCCCCCCCTGGCATAGATAACCAGTTGACAGCTGCTGCCGTTGGGTGTGAACCCTTCTGGCATTAAGTCCCGGAGCCGCTTGGCTCCGGGCAACCTGACTATACAGTGAGTGACATCCTGTCGCCCGCCACATTATGCAGCACGGTTCGCCGTCGGCATCAAGGACGTCCTCCTACAGGACTGTATCGCCGACTCGTAACGGCGGCCGGCAGGGCCGTTCGGCGCATGTACCCGGCTCCGGCCGGGGCCGGTTGCGGGGCGGGTGTCCTGTCGGGCGCCCTGGTACAGCACGTCTTGGACGTCCGACATGGCCGCCTGTCCTGCGGGATTGGGCGGCGCTGCACCGGCGCCGCCACACATCTTCCATACCTTTAAAGAAGGCATGCGGGGCCGCTGCCGTATTGGCCCTCGTACTCACCGAGAAGGACGGCACCATATGTACGGTGACCATAAACCGCCCCGAGAAGCTCAACGCCATGAATACGGACGTGGCCCGGGAGCTCATATCCACATTCCAGGATATATCCGCCGATGACTCCATTCGGGCCGTCATACTGACCGGCCAAGGCAGCAAGGCCTTCTCGGCGGGGGCCGACATCGCGTACATGTCGGGCATATCCGCCGACGAGTCGGTCGTCTACGCCCAGCTGGGGCAGCAGGTCACCAACACCATAGAGCAGACCCCCCAGCCGGTGATCGCCGCGGTGAACGGCTTTGCCTTGGGCGGCGGCTGCGAGGTGGCCCTCTCCTGCGACATCCGCATAGCGTCGGAGAACGCCCGGATGGGGCAGCCGGAGGTCACCATCGGGATACCCCCCGGATGGGGCGGCACCCAGAGGCTGATGAGGATAGTGGGCGTGGCAAACGCCAAGGATTTGGTATACACGGGCAGGATGGTAAAGGCCGAGGAGGCGGCGCGCATCGGGCTGGTCAACAGGGTGGTACCCCAGGACAATCTGATGGAGGAGGCCCGCAAGACTGCCGATACCATATCTGCCAACTCGTCGATGGGCGTGCGGATGTCCAAGGTGGCCATAAACCGTGGCCGCAACTCTGACCTGGACACCGGGCTGTCCATAGAGCTGCTGGCCTGGAGGAACTGCTTCACCCACCCCGACCGCAAGGCCATGATGGAAGCCTTCCTGGCAAAGTCCAAAAGGTAGGGCGCGTGGTGCCGGTCGGCGCCGGCGTGGATCCGCCGGCGGGCGAAGACGCCCGTGATACAACTCTGCTGGTGTAATATTGCGTGCAGGCCGTTCTGGCGTATGCGTTTTGGACCCAAAATGAGGCTAGAAAATGCTCAAAAAGCGTCTTTGTGGTATGGGTTTGGTAGTTTTTGCCGACATATTGGTCATTATATCACCATTTGGATACCAAATCATGCAGATCATGTCAAACATGCCTGTAAAAGCCAGCTACGCCTGCGCTGAACCTAAATCTCCCCGCCGGAAAATTCCTTAACTTTTTATAACAAAATCAGAGAACCGCAGCTGCTATGGTGGGCGAGCTTGCCGGCGACTACGGCAACATTCTGCTGATGTTCGGCTTTGCGGTTGTCGCGGTGGGCCCGGCCCTCATCATATCCCGGATGGTCTCGCCCCGCCGCCGCAGCAACCCCGTAAAGTTCCTGCCCATGGAGTGCGGCCAGGTCCCCAAGGGGGAGGGGCGGACCCACTTCATGATGCAGTACTATGCCTACATCCTGATGTTCGTGGTCTTTGACGTGATGGCCATATTCCTGTACGCGTGGGGAGGGGCCCTCCTGGAGCTGCCCCGCTCGGCCACCCTGCCGCTGATCGCATTCCTGGGAATAATGTTCGCGGCCATGGCCTTTGCCCTGCACCAGTCCCGGAGGCGGAACATATGGTAGGCGACATACCATGCTGAAGGACATCGTGACCCCCCACAACGCCAACGTCTTCGTGGGGAAACTGGGCGACCTGCTGGAGAGGGCCATCGACAAGCCGCTGGGGTACGCCATCAACTGGGGCCGGATATGGTCCCTGTGGCCGGTCCACATAGAGACGGCCTGCTGCTCGGTGGAGTTCGGCGCCGCGTCGGGCCCCAGGTATGACGTGGAGCGGTTCGGAATAATAGAGGCCTTCGGCTCGCTGCGCCAGTGCGATCTCATAGTGGTGCAGGGGACCATAACCCGCAAGATGGCCCCCCGGCTCCGGCTCGTGTACGACCAGATGCCCGAGCCCAAGTATGTCATAGCGATGGGCGCCTGCGCCATCACCGGCGGGCTGTACTTTGACTCGTACAACGTCCTGCCGGGCATAGACGGCGTCCTGCCCGTGGACGTATATGTGCCCGGGTGCCCTCCGCGCCCCGAGACGCTCATACAGGGGTGCATGCTGCTCCAGGAGAAGATGAAACGCATGAAGGCAAGGAAGATAGTCTGATGGAACAGCAGTCTCAACCTCCCGCCGAAGCCACACCGCCCGAGGATTCCGGCCACGCCGCCCTGATGGTACAGCGGTTCCCCGACGGGACCGTCCTCTCGGATGATACGGCAAGGCCCCAGGTTTTGGTCCCCAAAGAACACATACTGGAGGCGGCCGCCTACGCGCGGGAGCTTGGATACGACCACGCCGAGTCGGTCACCGGGGTGGACTACCCCGACCAGAACCAGATAGAGGTGGTGTACCATTTGGGATCATACACCGATGATACCCTAAATGGCACCATACTGGCGCTGGCCACCCGGGCTCCCCGCGAGGAGACCCCCAAGCCCGGCCGCGACTCCACCCGGCTGCCCAGCCTGCGCGAGATGTTCTACTCGGTGGAGTTCCACGAGCGCGAGATATTCGAGATGCTGGGCGTATACTTTGAGGGGCACCCGGACAACCGGCGCCTCCTTCTTCCCGAGGACTGGGCCGACCTGCCCCCCCTCCGCAAGGACTTTGCCATAAAGGGCCGCTAGAGATGTCCGCCCAGCTGCCCCCCGGCCTCCAACTGGAAAAGACCGACGAGCGCATAATGACGCTGAACGTGGGCCCCCAGCACCCCGGATCCGGCCACATGCGCATAATAGTGCAGATAGACGGCGACTACATAGTGGGCTGCGACCCGGACCCGGGGTACGTACACCGCGGCGAGGAGAAGATGGCCGAGTACCGCAACTACATCACCAACATACCACATCTGGAGCGGCCCGTCATACACGACTCGTGCAACATACTATACCCGTACGTGCTGGGCGTCGAGGACCTGCTGGGCATAGAGACGCCGGAGCGCGCCAAATATGTCCGGGTGATAGCCTCCGAGCTCAACCGGTGCGTCTACACCCTGTACTGGCTGGCCATATACGGCATATTCCTGGGCCACTCCACCATGTTCATGTGGCCGACCGGCGACCGGGAGCTCTTCATAGATCTTTTGGAGAAGATGACCGGCGCCCGGGTCACCCACGCATACATGGTGCCGGGGGGCGTCCGCAACGACCTGCCGGCCAACTTCGAGGACGTCTGCCTGCGGCAGGTCGACTATTTCGAGAAGCGCATAGCCGAGTACGCCGACGTATTCTACGACAACCCCATACTGATATCCCGCACCGAGAACACCGGCGTACTGTCGCGCACCGACGCGATACGCCTGGGGACCACCGGGTCCGTACTCCGGGCCAGCGGCATAGACTACGACATCCGCAAGAGGGAGCCGTACGACGTGTATGACTCGCTGGACTTTGAGACCAACGTCCTGCGGGCCGGCGACGCGTACGCCCGCTCCAAGATACCCTGGCTGGACATGATGGAGTCCTGCCGCATCATACGCGACGCGCTCTCCAAGATGCCCAAGTCCGGCTCTGTACGTGTCAAACTAAAGCCTAACCCCAAGGGGGGCGAGGAGTCCGTGTACCGCCGCGTCGAGTCCGGCCGCGGGGCGCTGGGCTGCCACATCATATCCCGCAAGAAGCCCGAACCCTACCGCGTCAAACTCAGCGTGGGCTCCTTCCGAAATTTGGTGGCGCTGCCCTACCTGCTCAAGGGCGAGCGGCTGGGCAACATGCCCTCCGTATACTGGAGCCTGAACTACTGGCCGGTGGAGGCGGACCGCTAGATGTCCGTTATAGCCCCCGACTTTAGGCTGAGCGGCTTTCTGCGCAGTATACTGGACAACGTATTCTGGATCATCGTACTGGTGACCCTGGCGGGGATACCCGCCATACAGATCATACTATTCTATATCGAGATGCCCGTCATAGACGGCGAGCTGCTCACCCCGTTCTTGGCGCTGACGTGGCTGGCCGACCCCTCCCGCGTACTGCCCATAGTAAAGGCCCTGATGACCACCGACATATTCCGGATAGCCGTCTTTCCTGGGTTCGGGCTGGCCGCCCTCCTGGCCGCCGGCACCATATTCGTGGAGCGCAAGATGCTGGCCAAGCTGCAGCTGCGGGTGGGCCCCTTCTACTGCGGGAAGGTCGAGGGCATACTCCAGCTGGCCGGCGACGGCCTCAAGCTCATATCAAAAGAGATCATAATCCCGGCCAAGGCCGACAAGCCCATATTCTGGCTGGCGCCGGTCGCCTTCGTGGGGACGGCGGCCGCCTTCGTCTCCCTGATACCGGTGGCCCCCGGCGGCTGGGTGGTGGCCGACGTGGAGCTGGGCATATTGGCCGTCTTCGCGGTAATAGGCTTCTTTCCTATAATCACCATACTCTCGGCGTGGTCGGCCAACTCCAAGTTCCCCTTCATCGGGGGGATACGCGCTCTCCACCAGATGATATCCTTTGAGATCCCCCTGATACTGTCCCTGCTGGGGGTGGTGATGCTGGCCGGCACCCTGAACCTCACTGGAATAGTAGAGTCGCAGGACTCGTTCCCCTGGATCGTATTCCTGCCGGTGGGCGCCGTCGTCTTCTTCATATGCATACTGGCGGAGCTGGAGCGCATTCCATTCGACCTGCCCGAGGCCGAGTCGGAGATCGTGGCCGGGTGGCTGACCGAGTTCTCCGGCATGATGTACGGGCTGGTGCAGCTGGGCACCTACCTCAAACTGTACGCGTTCGCGGCGATATTCACGGTGGTGTTTCTGGCCGGCTGGCACGGCCCCATGATAGTGCCCCCCTTCCCCGAGGAGATCATCACAGATGGCATAGTGATGGGCCCCGTAACGGCCACCATACCCGGCCTGCCGCTCTTCGACCAGGCGATGCTCAATGGTACCATATGGTTTGTGCTGAAGACCGTCGCCGTCATTTTCTTCATACTGCTGCCCCGTGGAGTGTTCCCCCGCATACGCATAGACATGCTGCTCTCGCTGGGCTGGTACAAGCTGATAGGGCTGTCGTTCATTAACATGTTTATAGCTCTGGGGCTGCTCTACGCCGGAGTACTGGGGCCTGGAGGCGTGATATAATGGGGACCGCAACCGGAATCATCAGGGCCCTCAACTCCGGGGTGCGGCATATGGCCCGCAAGCGGTTCACACTGAGATATCCGGAGCAGAAGCTCAAATTTGTGGGGGACGGCTACCGGTACGATCCTATAACGGGAGTGGGCATAGCCGGCCTCAAGGGGAGGCACATGCTCTTCCACGACCATTGTACCGGCTGCCAGCTCTGTTCGATAGCCTGCGAGGGGGTGGCCGAGGCCATCGGGATGGTCAAGGTTCCGGAGACCCACAAGCACAACAAGAAGAGTATCATGCCCCAGATAGACTACGGTAAATGTGTATTTTGTGGGCTGTGCGTGGACGCCTGCCCGTTCTATGCGCTGTACATGTCCAACGATTATGAGTTGTCCTCGTTCACCAAGGAGGGTCTGATATACACGCCGGCGCAGCTGCAGGTCAAGCCATACGTGTCGCAGGATGCGGAGATACAGATAACCGACCGGGGAGCCACCCATGGCTGACGGCGTCTTTCTGGCGCTGGCCGTTCTTACCATCGGTTCGGCGATAGCCGCCCTGGAGATGCGCTCGCTCATATACGGCTCCATCGCTCTGATGGGCTCGCTGGGCGGGGTGGCCGGCTTCTTCTTTCTGCTGGACGCGCCCTTCGTGGCGCTGTTCCAGCTGGCCGTGTATGTGGGTTCGATAGCCGTACTGATACTGTTCACTGTAATGCTGGTGCGCCGCGAGCTCATATTCCGCAAGGTCGAGGACAAGCGAAGGAGGATGGCCGGCATCGGCCTGCTGCTGGTCTTCATGGTGGCGGTGGGCGCCGTCGTGATATCCTCTGGTATACACGACATGGAGACGGACTCGCCCCCCGTCGACTACAGGGATATAGGGGCGGACTTTCTCATATACTACTGGCCGGCCCTGGTGGTGATGGCGCTGATACTGTCGGGCGCCGTCACCGGGGCGCTGGTGCTGGCCCGGAGGGAAGATGGCCCTGATTGAGTTCGTGCTGGTGTCCGTGGCCCTGCTGGGGGTGGGGATATACGGGCTGGCCGTCAAGCGGAACGCCATCCGCATGCTGTTTGCCGTGGAGATCATAATAAACGCCGCCAACCTGAATCTGGTGGCCTTCTCGCGGCACGTGGCCGACAGCGGCGGCCAGAGCCTGGCGCTGTTCTCTATAGCGGTGGCCGCCGCCGAGGTGGCCGTGGGGCTGGCCCTGGTGGTGGTCGCATACCGGATGTACCGCGATATAGACATCGCCAAGTTCAGGAGTCTGAGGGGATGATAGAGTACGGTCTGGTGCAGGCGGTCTTCGTGCCGCTGCTGCTGGCCCCCGTCGCGTATATCCTGGGGAATAGAGTCGGGCCCGGCGCCGCGACATGGTTCACGTTCGCCATACTGTTGTATGGTACCATACTGGTGGTGCTGGGGGCCATATCCGGGCAGTCCGAGTACTATGGGTGGTCGGAGCGGTTCGGCGGCTTCGGGTTTGCCCTGGACGGGCTCTCGGCGCCCTTTGCCATCATGATATACGTGTTGAGCACCATACTGGTGCTGTACTCGCGGCCCTACATGATGCACAGGTTCGAGGAGATGGCCGGCGGATCCGCGTCCGTGTCTGCCGTACGCCGCCAGTCGGGCCTGTATTTCGCGCTGTATCTGGTGTTTGCGATGGGCATGCTGGGGACGGTCCTCTCCACCAACCTGATACAGTTCTATGTGTTCTTCGAGGTGATGCTGATACCGGGCTTCTTTCTGGTGTCGCTGTGGGGTGACGGGCCCCGCCGCAAGATAGGCCTGATGTTTTTGTTCTGGACGCACGTGGGCGCCGTGGTACTGCTGCTGGGGTTCCTGATGATCGGCCTGAGCGTGGGCAGCTTCGACTTTGCCGACATCGTAGAGGGGGAGATACCCCCCGATATCGTACTGTTGTCGGCGGTGGCCATATCCATAGGGCTGGGCGTAAAGCTGGCCGTCTTCATGTTTCATATATGGCTGCCCTGGGTGCACGGCGCCGCGCCCACGCCCATATCGGCCCTGCTCTCGCCGGCCATGATAGGCATAGGCGCGTACGGCATATTCCGGCTGGTGGCAGAGTTTTTGCCCAGCACGTTCTCGGACTTGGCGATATGGTTCCACATATGGGGGCTGGTCACCATGCTGTATGGCGGGGCGATGGCCCTGATGCAGGATGATATAAAGCGGCTCTTCGCGTATTCGTCGATATCCCAGATGGGGTACATACTGTTCGGTATAGGGTCGCTGTCGGTGCTGGGGATGGCCGGCGCCGAGATGATGTATGTGACGCACGCGCTGGGCAAGGGGTTATTGTTCATGACCGCCGGTATACTCATAGTGCGGGCGGGGACGCGCAGCATATCGAGGCTGGGCGGGCTGGCCGGCAAGATGCCCATCACCGCTGTATGTGCCGTTATCGGGGCCCTCACCATAATGGGGGTGCCGCCCACCAGCGGCTTCATGGGGGAGTGGATCCTGTTCTATGGAGCTTTGGAGACGGCCATATCCGAAGGTTCTGTGGTGCGGGCCGTCACCTTCGGGCTGGGGCTGGTGGCCACCGTGCTCACCATGTCATACATACTGTGGATGCTGAAGCGGGTCTTCTTCGGCAAGACCCCCACACATTTGGAGAAGGTGCGGGAGGCGGGGTGGCACATGACCGCCCCGATGATGGTGCTGGCCGGGTTTACCATTGTATTGGGGATATACCCCGACATCTTCCTTGAGGGGATAATACCGTACATGGAGGGGGTGCTCCACACATGACATATGAGCTGGCCTGGGCGGTATGGATACTGCCCTTTGTGGCCGCCCTTGTGATACCGGCGGTGGGCAAGGCCTCCAGGAGGGCGACCGGGTATGTCGCGGTGGGGCTGGCCCTGGCCTCGGCCGTATCTGCTGCGGCCATGATTCCCACACTGTTGGAGGGCGGCGAGATACACTCCCAGGTATTGTGGATAGAGGCCATCGGTTTGGAGGCCGGCGTGCTGGCCGACCCCATAGCCATCATAATGGCCAACGTGGTGGGGTGGATATCCTTCCTGATTATGGTGTACAGCACCGGCTACATGAGGGGGGATAGGGATATCGTGCGGTTCTGGTTCTGGATGTCCTTCTTTGTCGGTTCCATGCAGATCATCGTACTCTCCGATAATCTGCTGCAGATGTTCTTCGGGTGGGAGGGCGTGGGGCTGGCCTCGTATGCCTTGATATCGTTCTGGTATAGGGACAAGCAAAAAGACCACGTGGGCCGCAGGGGCCACACCGCCCTGGGGCTGCTGGACTATTATTCGCCGACCCACGCGGGGATGAAGGCCTTCATCATGACCAAGGTGGGCGATATCATGATGCTGTCGGGCATGCTCCTGATATTCATGTACGCGGGGACCTTCGGGTTCCGGGAGATGCTGGAGAGTACGGAGTGGGCCGTACAGATGGACGCGGCCGGGATGCTGGTGCCCGCGTTCGTATTGTTGTTCGGCGGGGCGGTGGGCAAGTCCGCCCAGTTCCCGCTGAACGAGTGGCTGCTGGAGGCGATGACCGGCCCGACGGCCGTCTCGGCCCTGATACACGCGGCCACCATGGTGAAGGCCGGCGTGTTCCTGGTGGCCCGGATAGGCCCCATCGTGTTTGCCCTGGGGGCGGCCGGCATCCTGGGCGAGCAGTTCTTTAGTATAGTGGCCTGGACCGGGGCCATCACCGCACTATTGCTGGCGACCCAGGGGATGACCAACCCCGAGATAAAGAAGGTGCTGGCGTATTCTACCGGTTCGCAGATAGGATACATGATGATGGCCCTGGGGGTGGCCGGTTTGTCGCACCAGTATGTGGACGGGTACACGGCCGGCTTCTTCCATCTTATATCGCACGCGATGTTCAAGGCGTCGCTCTTCATGGCCGCCGGCTCGTTATTGCATGTGGTGGGCAGCCGCTTCATGACGGATATGGGCGGATTACGGAAGCACATGAAGAAGACGTACATGTTCGTGTGGGCCGCCGGGCTGGGCCTGATGGGCGCCCCCTTCATAACTACGGGATTCTGGAGCAAGGACGCCATATTCGCGGCCGTGTTCGAGTCGGGCGCCGAGTGGGGCATGGTATTGTATGGCGTGGCGGTGCTGACCGCCATTATCACGGCATTCTATACGACCCGTATGATAGGGATGGTCTTCCACGGCCCCAAGAGCGAACATATACAAAAGATGGAGGAGAGGGGCGAGCATATCCACGAGGCCCACATATCGATGTGGGTGCCATATGGGATACTGGCGGCCCTCACCATAATAGTGGGCGTGGCCGGCCTGTATGTAGAGGGCGAGCTCCACCATATGATGGAGGGGTATCTGGACCACACCTTCGTGATACATACCGAGCACCACGATGATACCGGTGTGTTGGGCGGGCTCAACCCGGTCGCACTCGTATCATCGCTGGCCGCCTTTGGTATAGGCATCACACTGGGGTACGTCTTCTACATACGGCGGGCGGCGAGCACCCATAGTGTAGTCCACTCCAATATCATATTTTATGCGATACACAAGGTGATACTGAACCGGTGGTACCTCAACGCCATCATATACTGGTGCTTCGTGGTGGCCCCCCTGTGGCTGGCGCGTGGCATATTCCGATACTTTGAGCGTACCGCCATAGACTATGGCATGAACACGGGCCTGGAGCGGGCCACCCGGTGGGGGGCCGGTGTGGTACAGGGGACGCAGACGGGGGCGGTCCAGTCATACCTGTTCGTGTTCGGTGCGGGGCTGCTGTTCATAGTGCTGGTGCTGATGGTGTGATGGAATGGGGGATGATATGACATGCTAGAGATAACCACCACACCTCTTGTGATAATGGCCATACTGGGCGTGGCCGGGGTGTCGCTGCCCCTGGCCGGGATGCGGCGGCCGGACCTGCGCCACGTGTATGCGGGCGTGTCCATCGCCGCCCTGCTGGTATCGCTGGGGTACGTGGCGTACCAGTTCGCATATGACATGGTGCAGCCGGGGGCCGTCTTTGATGCCGATGTGCTGGCCGATGACGCGTTCGGCGGGATATTCGCCATAGCCATGATACTGGTGGCCATATTCAGCGTGGCCGGCTCCATCAGCTATATGCGGGACCAGAGATATCCGGCAGTATACTACTCCCTGATACTGCTCTCGGCCATAGGCATGGTGCTGGTCGCCTATTCTACAGACCTAGTGATGCTGTTCGTGGCCTGGGAGCTGATGAGCATACCCACGTACGTGCTGGCCGGCTTCATGAAACGTAATCCGATGTCGAACGAGGCGGCCCTCAAGTACTTCCTGTTCGGGGCCATGTCCTCGGCCATTATAATATATGGTATATCGCTGGCGTACGGGCTGACCGGCTCGACCAACATATCAGAAGTCATAGTGGGCATGGCCGCCCTGGATTCCACGATGATGCCGCTGGCCATACTGGCGGCGGGGCTCTTCATAGCCGGGTTCGGCTTCAAGATGGGTTTGGTGCCCTTCCACATGTGGCTGCCGGATACGTATGAGGGGGCGCCACAACCTATTACGGCCCTGCTGGCGGCGGCCACCAAGAAGGCCGGCTTCGCGGCGGCCATTAGAATAGTGGTGATGGGGATGGCGGCCCTGCACCTGGACTGGGCGCTGGCCCTCGGTATAATAGCGGTGATGACCATGACCATAGGGAACGTGGCGGCCATAATGCAGAAGAACCTGTCCCGCATGCTGGCCTACTCCAGCATAGGCCACGCCGGCTACATCCTCATAGGGCTGGCCGTGGCGCCATATACTGCGGCCGGGCTGCAGGGCTCCATATACCACGTGTTCAACCATGCGGTGATGAAGGGCGCCGCATTCATAGCCATATCAGGCGTGGTGGCCGCCCTGGCCGTCACCCACATAGAAAAGATAAAGGGCCTGGGGAGGAGGATGCCCATCACCGCCATAGGTATGACGATATCCCTGCTGGCCTTGGCCGGCGTGCCGCCGCTCAACGGGTTCTGGAGCAAGCTGATGCTGTTCGGCGCCGCCTTGGACTCCGGCGGTACGGTCTGGTGGGGCCCGTGGCTGGCCATAGCCGGCGTGCTCAACTCGGCGCTCTCCCTAGCATATTATGGCTGGGTCATGAGAAAGATGTACTTTGAGGGGGAGGGCGAAAAGCGCGTCACCGAACCCCGGGGCGTCATAGCTGTTATGGTATTCTCGATAATATTCATGGTGGGTCTGGGGGTGTACCCGGATCCGGTCATACAGTTCGTCGAGTTTGCCACCCCGGCATTCATCATGCCCTGACCATATCGGTACGGATCCGGTGGCCGGCAGCATCCGGCTCCCGCACAAACGGAGGCGAGTGGGATCCGGCAACTTATGATCTAAAATTATTGTGGTAATGATCTTGTATTCATCAAAACCACGGCAGAGAAGGTTTACGGACGGGGCGCCCCCGATATGCCCCCGATTCAATAAAACGGGGTCTGGCGGCGGCCTGAGGAGCCTTCCATCGCCGACGCATGCTGGCATGCCCCCATACACCATCCAGGACACCTGCGCCGGCGCATGCCGGACAGTGCCGCATCCGGCGGCCGGCCTTTGCGGTTTTCAGGCCCCCTGCCCGGACATCATGCTGCCCGGCGGCGGGTCCAAGGGACAATCCCGGATATTTGTGACGGGCGCTACATCCATGGCGGGTTTGGGGGCGTACCCGGATCCGGCCATGCGGTTCGTTGTGTTATCCGCCCCGGTACGGTACCCTGGCCGCATGGGCGCGGATCCGGCGGCCGGCAGTATCCAGATCCCGTGCGGATGCGGAATGCCATACTGGACCGGCTGTTCCGGCCATGCGACTTGGACAGAAACCGCCACACATACTATCCTGTGGCCAGATAACGGCGCGCCGTATGGAGGGGCTGCGCAGGCTCCGTTCAGAAGACTATGATCGTGAACGCGCCGGAGACGGGGACCGCACACGACGTGCCGCCGGGTCACCCGTGGCCGCTGCCGCCGGGCGCCCGTTGCGGATGCGGCCCGCTATACGGCGCACTGGACTGTGGAACCTGCCGATCTGGAAGCATGCCGGTTACGCCCTGCCCCGTATGGTGGGCAGGCTCCTGTGTCGCCCTGTCCGGACCGGCAACTCCGGCGCGGCTGCCACGCACATAGTTCGGCAGACCGGCCGGCCGCGGCTCAGCAGGCACCACAACGCCGACTGCGCATCAAAATATATGATCTCAACTGCCGGTTGCGCGGTTTCACATATCAGGGAATAAATCCCCTACCCGGCAAATGAAAAATTAAAAACAAAATGGTTGTTTAACTGCAGCTGTTGCCTTGGACTGTGTCGTAGGTTACTTGTAAGAGTAGGGTGCCTGTGCCCTTGCCACTAACCGTCAGGTCAGATCCGCTGAACCTAAACGGCAGTTTGCTGGAGTCAGCATCAAAGCTGTTGTCATCGTCGAACTTAACATCGGCCGATGCGCCGCCCGCAGAAAGCGTAACCGTAATGAACGAGTTTAGGTCACTAGGAGGACCAGATTGAATTGATATACCGGTTATCTCTGTATCCTCGCCGTTACAATCAAGCGTTTTGGACACAAAGGACTTCAGGCCCCCAGTAGATTCGGGATCAATACTCAGAGCCACAAGCACGTTGTTATCTTCATTCGGAAGGCCAGATGTGGTCTCCACGGCAGAGCTTATGCTACAGGTTGTGTCGGAGCTGGCTGCGAACCACTTCACCGTAATGGTGTAAAGTTCCGTAGTGCCTAGTTGTACTTTTGTAGCCTGATTCGTCCCATCTCTTAGAGCAGCCGTACCAGTAGAAGTATCAGTAGTGTTTAGCACAGCCTTGTTAGACTTCAGCGCTACATAATCTTGCAGGGTAAAGTAGACGTTGGCACCTTCAGCATCACTTGCTGTAGCATTAAACTCGTACTTCAGATAGTTCTGGGAGCCACGAGTAGCCTCAGCAAGCTCACCATCGGTAGGAACAGTCGTGTCACCATCAGCAGACTGATCTGTGGAACCCTTAACCACCAAAGTACTACCAGCGGCCAAGAATTGGTTGTCGAAGTCTCTATCCTTCGTTATTTCCAAGACGTTAGCATCAGTAGCTGCCTCAGTATCACTATTATCATAGCTCTCAAAGAGATTGACACCATTAAGTGAAACCGTTGTCTTCGGCGCCACCATATCAGCGACATTCGAAAGAGCGGTCACCATAGATAGTACAGGATCAACCTTAGTTATCGCCATGCTATCAAGGAACACGTCACCGGTACAGGAGAACGTGTTGGATGCCTTGTATACGCCGCCAGTAGGGTGTTTGGTTACCGTACCAGCAAAGTCGGCAACGGCCACCGCCTGCTCAGTCTCGGCGGAGTGCAGCATGTTTCTCACGGCCGGATCCACATCCTCCTGGGTCTCAACAGTAGTCTGAACTGCGCCTACGGCCTCGCTGATCATGTCCAGCTTCTCGTTCAGGCTGTTGATTGCATTCGCGTTGCGCTGTATAGCATCAGTCACGCTGGTCAAAGCCGCAGCGGACCCGCCTATGCCGGCAGATAGTCCGGCCACATCGCTCTGGACGTCCTGCAGGCTCGAGCTGATGTCATCCACGTCGCTGGCTATGCTTGCCACGTCGCTGCTAACGGCAGCCACGCTGCTGTCGACGCTCGCCACGTCGCTGCTAATGCCCGCCACGTCACTCTCAAGGTGCTCTAGGTGCCCGCTCATGCCGTCCACGCCTGTCTGCACTGCTCCAATGGCGGCCAGCACGGCGGCAAAGCCGTCGGCTACCGCATCGGCCAGCGCCTCCAAGGCGGCTATTATGGTGTTGGTGTTGTCAACGGTTGTCATTAGTCGTTCTGTGTTTGTCTGCGCATGTGCGTCAGTTGTCATCATTACTCCTCCTGCCACCACTGCAAGGGACAACAGGAGAGCATGAACTGTTTTTCTTTCCATTTGTCATGCTGTGTTGGACTGATGTATATAAACATAATGAACCAATCACGGTATAAACTCGGATCCCCCAAAGATGGCATCCTGGGCATCATATCATGGTTGTCTGCGATGTAAATCCGGCACCATGCCGCGGCGAGCGGCGCGACCAGCTCCCGGCGCTTCCCGGGCGGCGGCTTGAACGGCCTCCAGCCCGGATCCCTGATCAAACACCCCGCCGCGGTCCGCGGAAATGTGCCCGGTCTGCGGCGGGCGCCACGCGGACCGGCACCGCAAAGACCCCCCCCCCCACCATGTATAGTGGACGGCTGGCGGCGCGCATCCCTGCAGGACGGCGGTGCCGCGCATCTCCAGCCCGGAGCCGTTATTGTGGTGCGGCATGTCCATACACATGAAGGTGAACGGGCGGGGGGCGGCCCCCTCCAGCCGGGTCCCGAACTTGTGGCCCCCCGGGCGGGACGGGGCCGTCCCCGGGACGGCCCCCTCCAGGAATGGGCACCCGGAGACGCCGGCCGACTCCCTGCCCCTGACGGCCCGGCATGCGGAGGGCAGCCGGCGGCAGGACATGCCGGATCCGCCGCTCCCGGAGTACTCTCCGGCCCGGCGCGGGAGGCGCCCCCAGCACCCCTGCCGGATATGCGGCATGTGTGCGATGTGCCCGTCCGGGGCGGCCGGGACGCCCAGGATCCTCCCAAAGTGGATGCCCGGGACGGCTGCCGGCCGGGGGGCGGCCACGACGTATGTGATATCCCGGACGGTCGCCGGCCAGATGTGGCCCCGTACCAGTATGCCATACCGCCATGCGGGCGCAAGGCCCGCGCAACGGCCGGACGGGCATATGGTGTGTCCTCCGGCGGGGCGGAAGGGTCGGATGCATCACGGCCGGGGTATGTGGCGCCGCGCCGAACCGGGCGGCCCTGCAGGGATATGCCGGGGTATGTGGCGCATCCCATGCCGCACGGATCCGCCCGAAAAACCGCCCGGCCACAGGAGATATCCCGCCATTCCAGGGCGCGCCCTAGAGTGGCCCGGAGACGCGGGATGCCGCCGGCATCCACATACCCCGCAGCACCGCCCCCGGCGTATCGGGGGGCAGGCACAGTATCATGCCCGTCCGTGCTGCCGGCCATGTCGTCCACACTCCAGTGCGTGCCGCCGCCGGTGTGCCTTTCGGGTCCCCTTCCAGACCGTCCCGACGGGTCCAGATCCGAGTGCGGGGGGTGCCATACTATGGCGTCGCCGCCATACTCGACGCGTTTCGCAAGATCCTTGGAGCGGCGGTACGAGGTATTGTCCATGCGGGATCCCGCCGTGTGTGCCCCGGACGAACCATACCAGAGTGCGCGCTGCCGCAGTGCCGGCGGGCGGTTTTGGGCCGGAACGGGCCGGATCCGCCCAATGCTGCCGAACCGTGGGCGGTTGCGCACGGCCCCTGGTTGATCCCGAACGCGCCATATGCCGCATCCGGCCCCGTATACGCCAAAGACATGGGCGGCGCCCAGAGCCCCGCACAGTATGCCATACCGGTATCGGACGCCGTATGGGCGGCCGGGCGGTACGCCATAATGCCGTATATCCCCAGCATATGCCCGCGCAGGTGCGACTCGGAGCCGGCGCGCGCCGGGCCCAGGCCATTCCAGGACGGAGCCGCCGTATACACCCAGGTATAGCAGCGGATCCCCCGCCGCCCCGTCCGGTATGCGCCCCGGGACGCCGCCGGCGCCGGATCCCCGCCGGTCGGCGGGGGTATAATCGCCGGGGCGGGGACGGCCCCGAGTCGTCGGCCGGGATGCCGGATACGTCCGCTGTACACACGGCGGGGACCGCCGCCCCCCAAGGAGGCCGGCGCCTCTGCGCGCTCCGGCATGCGGGAGAGGGCCCCGTATCGGGGATCCCCTCAGATGTCGTGCGGCCGCCGGCGCCAGACCCCGTCCCGGAGCCGCCACATCCGCGTGCGGCCCGCAGCCGGCGGCCGCCCCCGGCGGCGCGACCGGGGGGCGCCCGGCCATACCATACCAGCGGGGGCCGCGCCCAAAGGCGTGTTTTGGGGATGATGTTTGGCGGGGCGCCATACGCCATGCCGGTCCGCCCACGGTTCTGCCGCCATCGGCAGGCCGGCATGGCATATGGTTCTGCCATGGCACCCACCGATGCGCCCGGGAGCTGGGCACCGCCCGCCGGCACGGTCTCGCGTAGTCTGGCTGCCGCCACATTCACGGCCGCGGTATGGGGGTGCGGAAGTGTCCGGATCTGAATCCACTGGCCGGCCCCGTATCGGACGGTAGCGGTCGCGCAGACGCGCCAGCCTGCCATGTACCGTGGAATAGAGGTGGACAGCAGCTGCTTGGATATCTCGCTGACGCCAAGTCCCTCCATTTTATGGCCGCCGCAAGGAGGTGGGCCCCCTCGCCCATATTCTTGCGGCCGGATGTCTCAGTGCATCTTCCGCAGAACGTCGGTACCCGCGCCCGGGAGAAAGGCACCGCTCCTCGGGATGCCCCTGCCGTACCTAGCCCGGCTGCCGCCTCCGAACTCTTCTGGTTTGGCTGCCACGGGGGCGTGGGGGAGGTTTCCGGATCTAAATGTGCCGGTTGGCCGCATATCGGACGGCGGCTCCGAAAACCGGCACATGCGGCCGTGTAGATTGCCGGATCCTACTTGCCATGCATCACTTCCCGGCACAAAACACGGCCCGCACCAGCCGGATTGGGTGCATATCCTCGGCCAGCCGTCACCGACCTTGAATTGATCCCAAGGCGTCCTTGCGGCCAAACGTCTGCCGTCTGGCATCATACGCCCCGTTCCACGATTCCCCGTCGTCGCGCATCCAGTCCAAGACCCGTATCATGGCCTCGCAGTCGTCCCTGTTGTACGCCAGCACGCGGTCGATGTCCGCCGGGTCCCTGCTCCAAGCCCGATACGCCGCGAACGCGTCCATGCCGACCTGCTTGCGTTCGAACCCGACGCCTCCCTCGATATCTTTCAACCCGGTGGAAGGGACCGGGAACGTGAACATATCGGTTGCCAGCCTGTGAAGGTCGGCCAGCCTGCCCAGAACCGGCCCGCAGTCGATGCCGTGCCGCTCTCCCATACCCCTGAGATGGGTCCGTTCGTAGCTGGACCAATGCCAGATGGGGCAACCTGAAGGAATGCCGTCAACATACCTTATGAAATCCTCAAGAATCCGTCCTTCCTGCTCCAGTGACCGGGCCACGAACGGGACGTATTCTGTCGACTCCGTCCTCACCACCATGCCGATCAAGTAGGTGGTCGGCAGGGACGCGGGGTTTCCGGGCACGCCCTCGAAGTCGACGAATACCTCCGTCGGCAGGCGCGCAGGAGCCTCGCAGGTTTGCCTTCGTACGGGCTTGCCGCCTAGCAGCGACCGGGTGTGCTCCAGCTGCCTCTGGCCGATGCCGCTAACGGACATAGCCTCGGCCGGGTTCGCCAGCAGGTCGTGAACTGTCCGTATCTTCTTCTTTTCGAGCGCGGCCTGCCGCTTCGGGCCGATGTCCAGCACCAGCGTCACGTCCAGCTGCCGCCCGGCCACCCTCCTAGCGTAGGAGGTCCACGGCGCCGGGCAGCCGTAGTCGGCCCGCGGCACGAACCCGCCCAGCACCGCCCTAGCTCCGGCGATGGCCCGCCGGGCGGCATCCTCGTACTCGCGGACGCTGAACTCCGTCTCCCTCTTTTCGGAGTTGATGATGGTGAATGTCCTCGGCGTGCACTGTTGTATGCTGCCCAGCATGATGCTGTAGAACGCCCCCTGCACCTTGTGCTCCGGCCTGACGTCCTTGGTGCTCTTGATCTCCGTCACCGAATAGTGGTGGGAGCCGAGCGCCGACGGGCCTTCCCGCCTGACCAGCATGTCCGGCCTGCCGCTCATGCCTTCCGGCAGCCAGAACAGCTGCTGCTGTTCTAGAACCTGTACGCCCCCGGCCATGTGGGGCATGCCCAGGCGGAACGCCTTCCTGGGGTCGGCGGGCCGCTCTATCCGTATCGTATCCATGCCCTCGGTCTCGGTTTCGATTACGTCGCTCTCGTGCTCCAGGCCGCGCTCTGCCGCCATCTCGAGCGCCGGGCTTTCGTCCCGTTCGGACCCGTCGACGAACTTCTCGCAGTAGAGGTAGAACGGTGACCGGACGTAGGCGGCCACGTCGGAGGCCGTCACCTTGCGTTTGCCGCGTGTCAATGCCGCGTCTATCATGCTCCCGATGTCCGGCTTTTGGCCGGTGTCGGGTCTTGGGGCAACAAGCCTGCGGAACAGGGATGGTATGTTCAAGCGGTTTTTGTTTTTGGTGTTTGTTTTTAAAACCTAATCCGCTTGTGCGTGCGGGCACGCGCCAGAGCCGTCGTCGGTCAGTAACGCTTTTCCAGGCGGCCAAGGCAACCGTCCCGTGTAGGTCGTTCTGATGGTCGGAATCTCCGGCAAGACCGCCTACGCCAGCGGCAGGCTCCCCAACCACGCCTGCGTGTCGCTGTACACAGACAGGAGAAACTGCCGCGGGAGGAGAGGGGCATCCACCGGCTGCGCAGGGACAAGCATCATAAAGGCCAAGGCGGGAAGGGGTAGCTATGCATAAAGTGTTCATAAGCTACCACCACGACAACGACCGGCCGTACAAGGACGGTCTGGTGGAATTTGCCGAAAAGAATCAGATATTCATTGATGCATCCGTGGATACTGGCGACATTCCGGACAATATCAGCTCCGAATCCGTCCGGAAGAAGATCAGGGACGAGTACCTCAGAGACTCTACGGTGACAATCGTTCTGGTCGGTACTGAAACCCGGCGTCGGAAGCACATTGACTGGGAGATCCACTCAAGCATGTACGATGGCTCCGTCAATAGGAGATCGGGCATCGTGGTGATCATGCTGCCAAGCGTGAATGATGACTACATTCATGCGCCACACGGGTTGGAAGAGAAGCGCCTCTATCCAGATACTAAATGGGCACCGACTCCCAGTAAAGCCGAATTCGAGAGGCGGCACCCGCATATGCCCGACCGTCTGGTGGACAACATTATCAAGGACGATGTCAAGATATCGGTCATACCATGGAGCAAACTCAACGCTCAGACTCTTCGCAGCCTAGTGGAAATGGCGTTCAAGGGCAGAGAAGAATGCAAATACGACCTGCGCCAGCCAATGAGAAGCGCAAACTCGTGATCTCTATTTTGTGACCTGTCGATGCAGGCGGAAGACGGGTTGGACTCCGAAGCCTTGCCCAAATCCTAAGGCAAGGCGCGGCCCCCCCCCCCATCGGGTTTGTGTCCGGGTGTATGCTATTCTCAACGTCCCCTGCGTAGCATTACGCGCCAGATTGGGTATGGTGAATACACTGCCAGCGCCGTGTCTTAGACCTTGTCGTAGGTTCGCTCAAAGATCTCTCTTTTCACGATATACTTCTCGTCCATCACGCCGATCACAAGATAGTCGCCTTTTTTGCCGCGGAACGTCCCTTCCATAGTATTCAGTTCCATCGGGCGGTCCAGCACCTCAGCCCTTATCGGTATGCGTTTCTTTACGTACCTGTGGAACGCCATACTCCGTATACCATATGCGTCTATTTTTGTTTTTTGAGGGCGGTCCACTCTGCATGCTCGCTCGCGATAATCTCCTCTATCCTCTCTATGAAACGCTGATCCCTGTCATCCACGCCGCGGTAGTCGCCGGCATGGCAGGAGTACAGCGAGTATTCTCTCCGCATCGCCTCTGCGGCCCCCCTGTATCCTATCCATGTCTCGTGTATCTTGAACTTTGCTGCGAGTGCCACGATCGCCGAGACCGTGGTGGATGTGACTATCGCGAACGACCTCAAATCCCATTCCTGAAACAGTATCAGGACGGGGGTTATGGCCGAAAGGATGATCAGCGTTACCTGCGACGCAATGTGTAGTTTCTTGTATAGTGCTGATTTCTTGTCGTACCATGCCATTTGTTCGTCGTACCTCTTTAGGCAAAAATCGGATGCAGGCAAGATACGTCCTCAGCACATGTCGATGGCATCCATGATGTCGTCAATCCTCCAGTCTACTACCTCCGCGCCGGTCTCCTCTAGCACTGCCGGTACCTTGTCCCAGTAGTCGCGGTTCAGCCTCACTCCTATGAGGCATTTGTCCATATCGTATGCGGTTTCGAGCTCCCAGTTTACCCAAGAGCTGGTATGGGTCGTATGTCCGATCAGGCATATCACTACAGAGCTTCTCCTGATATTCTCCCTGATCTTCTGTTTTATGTATGTGGCCCGCCCACTGTTGATTGGCTCCTTGACGGAGTAGTCAGAGAAGTCCAGATCGCTGTTCTGGTTCTTTGCCTGTCCTCTGAACAGCCGTACAAGATCCATATCCTCTTCCTGAAAGCTCAGAAAAGCATGCACCGACATATGACCAGCCTACGCGTACCGGTATTTAAGCTGGCTGAAATTGGGATCCGGCGGCGCGGCCGTGTGCTACCGCGCCTCCACGATGAGTCTCTTTAGGTTGGGCCAGCTCCACTTGTGCATCTCGTCCGTCTTTAGCGCCCCTCCGGGCTTGTTGCAGTGCTTCTTGGGGCGGCCACGCAGCAGAAAGTACGGCTTCTCTTCCATATGGGTGAATGACATCTCAGCCGTCACGCCCTTGGCATCGTGGGTGTGCTCCCCGCAGATGAATATGACAATGTCAGCTTTCTGTATGCGCGCCCGAACCTGCGTCCTCCATTGGTTGTCGAAGGGAACATGCACTGAATAGTCCCCGATGCTAAAAGGAGAGTCCGGGTTTTTCGACTGCGCGATCAGATGGTCTCGGAGCTCCGCGTCATGTTCAAAGTCGAAGCTTATGAATGCCCGCGTCACAGGTTGGCCGACGCCGTCGCCTCATATATAGCCGCCGCGCGGCCTGGTTCCTGTGCCCGGCGTGCGGCCATACAGACAACGCGTCGGCGAATGTGGTTCAACGGGGGACTGATATTATGGTTCCCGCGGGGGGAATGGAATCGCTGGAACGGCGTGAAATGGGGTAACGGCTCACACGGAAGCCGCCGAGACCGGCGCGCACAGATCCGGACGCCATGCGGCGCGAGAGACAAGCGCGCAATCGGCACGACCCGCCGCAGCTGGCACCTGCCGGAGGACCGGAGACGGTAAACGGCCTCGCCAAGGTGTTGGTCCCGGGGGATCTCCGTGCCGCTTCTGCCGCCCCCGCTCCACGGGCAGGCGGGCCATGCCGGCGCGGCCCCGATGCTGCCCCCGCTCCGTCTTGATGTCGCGTGTGGTGGCGCCCTCCATGAACCGGCCCCGCCGGGTGCCGCACCTTCCTGCCCCGCCTCTGGCGCCCGCCATCAGGGGGCGCGGGGGATCCGGTATGGATCTGTTGCGGCATGCCGTTCGGGTGGCCGGGCCGCACTATCTACAGACAGGCCGGTCCGGGATCCTGCCGAGACACGGGCATGCCGGTGGTCCAGCAGATGTCCCAGATACTTGTGACGAGCGCTATAGGCGGGGCTCTCCATAATGCGGCCGGCCGGGTCCGGTGGGGCGCGGCGCGTCCGGACATACGCACTACCAATGGCCCGGTGTGAGGGCAGACGCTGCGCCGCCATTCCAGAGGACCGGTAGGCACAGTGCCATGCGTCCCCGCACGCCCAAACGGCCCCAGCCGGGTGCGCCGCACCCTAGAGGCCGCGCGTCCGAGTGCGGCTCGGACGGCGCCCTGTCCGCAGACCTTCCCCCTGCTGCAGTTTTGACGAGTGTGAGATCATTGTTGTAATGATTTCAGATCATGAGTTGCCGGATCCTACTTGCCTCTACACAACCCGGAAGCAGACCTGACCTCATGCCATACTCAGCGGCTCGCGCCGGGCATCCCGGTGGGGCAAACCGGATCCAGCCCGGGGGGCCGCATCCACAGTACAGGCCGCACGGCGGGAACGAACGAACTGGTCAAAGGGTGCAGATCCGCGCATCCACTAGGCCCCCACCCGAAGGCAGTTCCGGCGCGCGGATCCGGGCCAAGGACCGCGTGGCTGTTCGGGCCGGGGCGCAGCGCCGAACGAGTCTGGGATCTGCCCCTAGCGGGAGGTCATTCTGGACGCGATTGCACTTGCCGCTACCGGCTCCTGAGGGCCGCCGCCACAAGCGCCCCTGCTATCGCCACCAAAATCGCCAACCCGACGACGCTCGTCTTTGACGCGGGCTCGCGTAGTATCAGGGCCGATTCGGTTATGATGCGGCTTACGTATTCTCCGTACCCCCTGTGGTAGGCCCAAAAACGACCAAAGTAGCGCCCGATCACATCCGCGCATACCGCGTAGCCGGAGATCCACCCGTGTACGAGATGCTCCATGTATGCGTTTGACACCTCCACCTCCCCGTCGATCTGGATGCGCCCGCCGTGCCGGTAGAAGCGGACATGTGTCTGCCAGTACTCGAACTTCTTTACCATTCCGTGGCCGATCTGGCCGTCCTTGACAATCTCCCAGACGGTAGTCCGAAACCCATCCGCCTCAAATGCCCTCCTGACCTCCCTCTCGGCCATGTTGGTCTCCACCACCAGCCGCCTGCGTCTCCAGTCGTCCTCCGTCATTTGGACCGTGGATCCGTCAGTCAGCAGCACGACTTGTGGGTAGTTTGTGCGTATTTCCAACGGCTCTACTGCGGGTCCTGCATTTATCAACCTTAGCGTCTGGCAGCACTGTTGGCAGCACTGTTACAAATATGGGCGCAGTGCCGAGAACAAAAACCAATTGGCTGTTTCTTCCTAGCCGTTGCCCATACCTACCCATCCCATATCCTGATCGTCAGGTGTCTGAGATCCCCCGGCAGGTTGAGAACGGGTTTTGGGATGACGGTGGCGGTCTGCAGATGCATTGTTGGCGGATCCTGTCCTGCGTCTACCACACAGCAGGACGCGCCGAACCGCCTGCATGCTGCCCGACTCTGCAGACTGGCACAAGAGCGTTCGGCTATGCTACTCTAGCCCATATTTGCAACAGTGCTTATGCGTCCCAAACCTTAACAGCAGCCAAACCGTCACCAACCCATGAGCATGTGGATGAGTGGCAGGCCACCAACCCCGCCTCTCAAAATACCGCTCCCACAATCGCTCGACAAACTACGATACTTCCCGACCAGTCAACTGGTGCTCAATTATGACTGCGGGCATTGCGGGGCGAGTGTTGGCGGGCGTGTGGTGTGTTATCAAGTATTCCCGCTGGTCGCGTGGCTACGGTGTCCCAATCCTAACTGTTCCAATGGGTCTGTGTGGAGTGATGACGGCTTATACCCGCCGCTACTGTCATCTTCACGGGTGTACACCAAAGACGTTGACGGCCTTCCGGACAACATTGCCCAAGTGTACCATGAAGCAAGAAAGGCAATCTCGGTTCGGATGTACACATCCTGTGAACTCCTATGCAGGAAGCTATTGGAGAGCGTGGTGGTGGATAAGGGGGGAAAGAGGAAACACAGATGGAACTATAAGGAATGTGTCCGGTACTTGGTGAAGGAGGGCCATCTCGGCACCATGTTGACGCGCATGGCCAGCTACGTTAGGCTGACCGGTGATCAATCCACCCACGAAGTAGAGACGCCGAGCCTAAGGCGGGCCGAGCAGACATTGGGGTTCACGGCAATGATATTGGAATATGTGTATGATGTTCAGAGGGCGGTAGTGAGGCCAAATGAGCCTGAACTGTCAAACGAATACAAGACAGCGGAAGAATTCCAGCTGCTGGATTTCACCAAACACGACGTGTTGTCTGCGCCAACCATGACCATGTCGGTTACCGTGCTACAGGTGGCCGGCCGGACGGCGATCTACGTGAAGAACGGCAAACCGCCATCGAAGAACAGGATGGAGGCATCCATACGGGCTTGGTTAAGGCAGGTGGGAGAGTGTTGATTTTGTCAGGTGCCTGCTCATGGTGTTCGGAAACTTGGCGCACGGTTTTCACCCCTAACCGGAGGTAGGCCCGGTGCGATGTTGTAGCCGCCAAGAGATGGTGTACCGGTGGGCCGAGGGGTAGCGTGGGAGTAGACCTCGTCCAAAAATCTACGGTATAAAGCGCAGGAACCGGATCCACACCCACCTGTTATGACCCGGCCCATGCCCAAACTCTGCAGAATCATACGGGCTAGCTCCGCCTGCCGACCCCGGATCCGGCCCTAGAGCCGTTCTCGGCCGGGTTTGAGGGTATTTTGGACCATCCCCAAACCATTCCCGAGACCTGATTAGTAATTAGATATAAGATCTGGTCTAGAACCTGCCCGAAAGATCCAAGTACCCCCACCCACTCCAGCAGGCCATGCGTGTCTTCAAGGTCATGTCAAAGAACGCCCGCGCCTTCAGAACCACCGTTGGCATGTCCCTCCAGCAGTTCGATTTTTTGATGCGAGATGTCGAAAAGGCCTACCCAGTGGCCGAACAAAAGAGACTCGACCGGCCGGGCCGCAAGCGGGGGGTCGGCGCGGGCCGCCCGTTCGCCCTGCACCTGTGGGACAGGGTCCTCCTGGTCCTCATGTACTACCGCACCTACCTGATCCAGGACGGCATGACCCACCTGTTCGGGATAAGCCAAGGGTCAATCTCCACCAACATCGGCAAAATCACCCCGACCATATGGGAGTGCCTTCCAGTTCCGCGGGACGTCTACGAGAAGGCCAAGAAGAGTGCCACCGTAGAGGAGCTGAACGAGTTCTTTCCGGGGCTGGTGGCCCTGACCGACGCCTCCGAACAGCCCATACAGCGGCCCAAACGGTCGGACATGGAGGAGTCGCACTACTCCGCCAAGGCCAAGACCCACACCGTCAAGATACAGTACACCATGAGCTTCGACGGGCTCATCGTACACAAGACTGCCCACTCACCGGGCCGAAAACACGACTTCAAGATATTCAAGATGAAGCACCCGACGTTTCCCGCCAGTCTTCCGTTCGGGAACGAGGAGAACCAGGAAAAGTTCCGCCGCGACCACCTGCGACACTACGGCGACACGGCATACGTCGCAATGGGCAAAGTCATTGCAGGGCTGGACTATACCACGCCGTTCAAGCGCAAGCCGGGCAAGGATCTGACCCCCGGGCAGCGGACTTACAACAGGGCCCACTCCAGGATCCGCATACGCGTGGAGAACGGCATCCGGAGGGTGAAGATATTCCGGATCATGAAGGAGAAGTACAGGAACAAGCTGAAAAAGTACGATCGCATCAACGACATCGCCTGCGGCGTGGTCAACCAGACCATCCTGCTGAAGCGGGACGGCATCATTTGAGGCGCCGTGGCGGGCCGGCGTGGGAGGGGGCTGTACAATTTTTAATTACAGATCAGGTCTCCGGACACGCATGCGCAGCATCTCCCGTACGCGGGGACCGCCATTGCATCTGAGCTTTAATCTTCACGCGAAGGTCACATTACAGCAGATGCGCCCACGGGGGTCTGCGGCGCCGGCGGGCTACCGGTGCGGGCTCTTCCATAAGTATGGGGCAGGGCGGGAGCGGGCCGGTCCCCTCGGGGCCGCACGGGCACAACCGGGTATGATGTGTGGTGCGGCTGCAATCGCCGCCGCGGCATGCATGACACTCGGGAGATGAAAAAGACGCGCTGGTAGCAGTACTGGAGCAGGCGCATAAGACACGGTGTGTACAATCGCCCGAGTCCCATGCACATACGGTTGCTGGGCCGGATCGTCCATGTGATCCACCGTGATCCCGGCTGACCAACAGCGAGCGCACGGCGACAATCGATTGGGCACACCTGTCCTAAACGTCTTTTTTATAGTCGGCACCTCCATACTAGACATGGAGATTATATCTGGAACGCCGGGCGCGGCCAATTGTGTGTCCAGCGCCCGCCGTATCTGGGCAGCCGTTGGGCGGCGAGCCGGCCGCCGCTGCAATGTCGTACCAGGCCAGACCTTCCGCACCATGCTCGCCGGAGCGTTATCGGGCGCATCATACGTGCCCTCAATACTGGGCCAACACGTGCTTGTCATTGCCTTCGAGATTGAGTCGGCCGGCTTTGCTGTGGCCATGACGGCTGTGGTGGCCGTATGCGTAGGAGTTCTGCCGAGGTCGACACACCACGCCCTGGCATGGAAAGCGATGGCCGGTCGTGTGGGGTGGAACCTGCTGATGCCGCGACGGTGTATGAGATATGACGAATTGCGCAGGAAGGCGCCAGCATGGATGTGGGCTGCGGCTGGCGCGCTTGTGTTTTCCTTTAGTGTTTTGATGTGTTATCATGCCTATGGCGAGTTAGAGGGGGGCGTCACGCTGGAGTCGTGGGCTCTGCATGTAGGTTTCTGGGGGTGCGTCGTCGGCGCGTTGGGCATAGTGCGGGGGGCGAGGCGCAGTTCCGGTAGGGTACTGCGGCGCCAAAGCAGACCGGACCGGAAGGCCCGACGGCGCCTCAGCCGCTCGGTGATGCCTGCGTTCCAAGACGAACAGCATATGTTCGTCGCCCCCTGGCCGCGCAAAATTAAGGGCGTCTGACACTCAGGCCTGGGCGGGACATCCACCGCAGTCTGAGACGGCAGACCCTGCAGCCTGTAACAGCATGGAATGCTGCAAGACCGGGGCGGGGCCACTTCGCAGCCCCGGCGGCGCCACACCGCATACGCCCGTCGCACCCGCCGGACGGGGCGGGGGCGGCGGGCCGGGACAAATACACAAGTCCCCAAGCTTGGGTCTTCCAGCCGAGCATTATCTTGCTCCGCTAGCTTTCCGGACAGACGCTGGCGGCTCAGAAGTACTTAATTCATCTTTGAAGCGTACGAGCGGAAGTGGTAAGTTAACGTGAGTCAGGATCTGCTGGAAAGTGTGTGAGTCGGTGGAAAGTACGTGAGTTGGGTACAAGCTCAGGTCCCTCCTGATGATAACATGGGATCAGGATGATTTAGGTCCAGATCCGCGACGCTGGCCGTCTAGCCCGACAAGCTTGCCTGCTCAGGCTGCTACTGCCGGCGGGGGCTTGCCGCGGTATGGCCGAGTATTGTGTGTGGCGGGATCGATTGCTTGTTCGTGTCCCGCCCCGCCTAGTGCGCATGGTTGCATTGGTGGTAGCCTGTCATTATTGGTCAAACAAGTCTGGGATGGTGGCGCAACATTCACCTCGACATTTGTCTCCGTGGCCGTCTCCACGGCGGATTCGGTCTCAGCTCCCCCCTGTACGGCCGTCTCCGGCGTGGCCGTCTCCACGGCGGATTCGGTCTCAGCTCCCCCCTGTACGGCCGTCTCCGCGGCGATTTCTGCGGTCAGCTTCTCGGCTTTCTTTACATTCAGGATTGCGCCGTGCGTCTCGACGGCCTTTCCGTTGATGCACAGCCGGTGCGTGGCGGGCCCAGCCTCGCTCCACGGCGTGCCCACCCTCTTGGTGTCGTCGCCGGCCTGGAGTATGTCGTATTTTGGGTCGTCTATTATCCGTTCCATGCACCGCCAGGGGACCAGTCCCAGCTTGCGGCAGGTGCTGTTGAAGCTCTGTATCACCGAAAAGACGTGCCTGCCCCGGGCGTTGACGAACCGGCGGCGGATCTTGCGCTGGACCACCACCGCGTCGCGTATGTCGCGCTCGGTGTCGTTGTTCGTGGGGGGCATTCCCGGATGCCTGAGGAACGTGAAGAGGTTGGGCGCCGCCCCCTCCAGGGTGGCCGCAAACCCGTGGTCCCCGTATGCGGCGACCACATCCATCACCCTCTCCTCGAACCTTGCGCAGACCAGGTGGTCGGCTCCGGCGGCGGTCTTGGCCGCCACGCGCTTGGCGTCGCGGAATATCTGGAGCAGCCTGCGGTACAGGTCCACGTAGTATGCGCGCATGGGGTCGTCCTTGTCCAAGAGCACGTACGCCGCCTCGGCGGCGCGCAGTATGTGGGCCCAGCACCGCTGCAGTATCTTGAAGTGTTTGAGGTACGGGGCGTACCCGTCGGTGGTGACCGGAATGTGCAGCAGGTCGGACATGTACTTTTCTATCACGTCCTCCCCCCGGGAGGACATGGCCAGCACGAAGGTGACCTTGTTGGTGCGCACCACCCAGACGTAGCCGCTGTCCCCGTCGCAGGAGTAGTACGTCTCGTCTATGCCCAGGTGTTTGGCGCTTCTCAGGGCGTTCCTGATTATGGCCATGGTGTGCTCCAGCAGGTCGGCGGCGGCGAGGCGCGCGTTCCATATGGTGGTCTCGCCGGTCGGAAAACTGAACATGTCCCCGAACATCTCGGCGATGTCCGCGTCGACGTTCTTCCTGCCGCCCAGCTGCACTATGAGGCTCAGGGCCTTCTTCCCGAACGCGGTGCCCCGTATGCCGGGCAGGTCGGGCTGCGCCTCCCCGCCGCACGCCGCGCAGTCGTATATGACGCCTATGTGGCATGCGGTCCTCAGCCACATGCGGTCCTCGAAAAAGTCGCTGACCAGCTTGATCAGCAGGCTCTTGCGCACCAGGCACCCGACGGCCTGGCAGCGGGGGCATTGGGTGCGGGTGTGCCATACCGTTTCGTCCGGCTTGTTGGAGTGGCTGCTGCCGGCGCGGCCCCTGCATTGTCCCTCCGCGCGGCCCGCCCCGTCCCCCGCCCCGTCCCCCGCGGCGGCCTTTTCCCGCTCGGCGTCCAGACTGGTTCCCAGCTCCCCGGCAATCTCCTCCTCTATCTCGCGGATGTCCCTGTTTACCTTGGACCTGCGCTCCGTGTACGGGTTCTTGCCGGCGGTGTTGTGGTGGGCGTACAGGTTCCTCAGGGCATCCCGCTCGGCCGCAACCTTTTCCAGCTCGGCCATGGTCATGGCCTGTCCGTGGCCGCGGCTGTTGTAAAGCGCCCTCAGGGCGTCCCGCTCGGCCGCAACCTTTTCCAGCTCGGCCGTGGCCCTGGCCAGCTTGTCGGCGTCCTGACCGTCGCACAGCCGCCTCAGGGCGTCCCGCTCCTCCACAACCCCGGCCAGCTCGGCGGCCATCTTGGATATCTCGTCGGCGTCCTGACCGTCGCACAGCCGCCTCAGGGCGTCCCGCTCCTCCACAACCCCGGCCAGCTCGGCCACAACCTTGGACAATTTGTCGGCGCCCTCTTCTTTCTCCGCGGCCCTCCCGGCCTCCATGCGGGCAATCTCGGCCTCCATGCGGGCAATCTCGGCCTCCATGCGGGCAATCCTGGCCTTCAGCCTTGCGTTCTGGGCAGACGTCTTGGCCATCTTGGCGGCCATCTTGGTCATCGTCGCCTGCTGGGAGTCAATCTTGGCCAGCAGCAGGGGGACGCCGTCCGGATCCGGCCAGCTGAACCCGGGCGCCATCTCCCTCCTGACGCGGGCCACCTCGGTGGAATGGTTGGCGCGCTGGGCCGTCAACGCATCCCGCAGTATCTGGATTGTCGCATTCTGGTTGTCGGACTGGCGGTGCAGGCGCGCCATCTCGTTGCGGTATACGGCGTGCTGCGACTCCCTCAATGCACACACCTCCCCGATGAGCCGCGGATACAGTCCGCGTCCTTAAATGCCGTTCTCGCCCTTTGGTGTCTGTGTGTTGGCCCCATCATTTTGTGGTAGATCTGGTGGGGCCTCCACGCTTCGGTACTTAACACCCATTGTCGATCCCATTTGAAGCGAGGCAGATCTTTTTGATCTAGCACCCATCAAGGGGGACCTGAGCTTGTACTGAGTTGGAGGCTAGCCGGTTTATATGAGCGGCTAGGATCTTTGGCGCCATGAACGCAGACGTCATCATAGACGGCATAAAGACAGTGGTGATGAGCGAGATGATCTTGAACCAGCCGGAGTCTAACCTGCCACTGGTTGAGAGGTGTCGCGACTGGAGTATCGGCGTCACTGATTGCCCGGTCAGACTACGGCTAGAACTTGGCGAGGTACGGGGTTGGCATTGTTGGTCAACAGACAGCAAGGCCGTCGCCTGCAGTGTCATGGCCTATTTCCGGGGGTTGGGTATGCACGCCGACACCCCTTACAGCGAGACTTCGACATACATCTACATCGCCCATTAGTTGTTGCATAGTGTGAGCCTTTGGGTCTCTGGAGTCCATTTTTTGCCGTACTGCTCTAGCCACACATTCCGGGCACAGAATGACTCCGCTGTTGTCCGTCAGTGTGTACAGGGTGGCGCCATACTCCGGCTCCATTCCTGACCAGCCGTCCTCAAAGAACATGATGCAGCATAGTGGAATGTTGTGTTTGACGCCGTTCCAAAACCACCTATACCGTCCAGGCACATCATGCTATCGTATGCTCCATTCATAAACTCAATAGTTTGGATCGTTTGACCATCGTGTTGAGCAAAGTTGACTTTATAGCAGGCAACCACACACGCCTAGCATGGGTACGCTACAAGATGCCCGTTGTCCCAAGTGTAAGAAGGAGGCACATGGGAGAATGGAAGTCGAGGAGAAGTTTGGCCTACGGAACAATGGTGGCCGCATCATGGTTCAATCATGGTGTAAGGAGTGCCGGTAGGCCCACCTTCATTTTTTAGATACTGGCCTTCAGTCCCCATTGAGCAACCGGGCGGCTGTTAAGTTAGTGTGACCTGGGATCTGGTGTGTGGAATCCAGAAAGTCGTTCACCCCAAGTGCCATAGGACATTTCTGCTGGTGAATGTAATATGATGTTACCGAAAAGCCTCATAGAAAATTCGGCAGGAGGGCCGGCGCTGCATGCCGTATGGGTCCAAGATGGGCATCGGCGGCGTCCTAGGCCGGGACACTAGTCCGACCTGGACTGTGGTGCGCAGGATCCCCCTTGACGGCAGACTTCCTGCCGGCTCGTACTCCCTATTCGTCGGTTGCGTCAGATCCCGCCGGGGGCATCTTGCGCTCAAACGCCATTGCGGGCGTCTCCTCGATGTCCGTGTCCAAGGACATGTGCGGCCGGTCATGGTTGTACCACTTCATGAATCTAGTGAGCGGATCCGACTCTATTGTGGGAGGGTTGATCGGGCAGGCGCTGCCCGGCGGCCCGGCCACGTCAAAGAATAGGGGCAGCTTGCGCTGTATCTCGCCGTGTATGCGCTCCAGCTTGCCGTTGGTCTGGGGGTGACCCACCCTGGCCAGTATGTGCCGTATGCCCAGGCTCTCCAGGTGTCTCTCGAACTCGGACACCCCCTTGCTCTTCTTTTCGGACTCGGTGGCGTAGAACTGGGATCCGCGGTCGGTCAGTATCGATCTCGGCTTGCCATATTCGGATATGGCTCGGTCCAGCACCTCGATGGCGTGCCCGGCGGTCGCCTCGTCGAATGCGCCCCAGCCGGTTATGAATCGGGAGGCATCGTCCTCGTACGATATCAGCCAGCGCTTGTCGTCCAGCTGCTTGTAGTCGGTGTGCCACATGGAGTTGGAGTACTTGCGCTCGTAGCGTACCCATTTGCGGCGCCCCTGCTTTCTTTTGTGTTCCACCGCGTCGCCGGACTCCCGCAGTATGGTGTGTATGACACCCTTGGGAACGGCCATGCCGGCCATTCTGAGATGGCCCCATATTCGGCTTGCCCCGGATCTGAGGGCGCGGCGGGCGGAGAGCACCGCCGACCGCTCGCGTCGGGTTGGAGGGCCCCTGCGGGGCCTGCCCATGGGGGCGGGGAACGCGATCTTGCCCTTTGGCGTGTCCTTGAACCTGGTCCATAGCATCTGGACATAACGCACGGTTATGCCCATGGATTCTGCTATAATGCCATTTTTGGTGCCCTTTCTCTTCTCGGCAACTATGTACTCGACTTTGGACTGGTCTAGTCATTCCATTACCCGCACCCGCCGGCCCCCAATATGGCGCCACCGCTGGGAGCGGCGCGGCCGACGCGGCGCATCCGCCCTCCGCCCGCCCTTCTCGGAGCCGTCATACCAGTCAAACCCCGACGGCATGTCAATCATCGGCTTCCCCCCACCTTCCTTCTCCTACTTCTCCCCGTGTGCTCAGGGGTGAACTACTTACCGGGCTACAGAAGAGGAATCCGTGTTTGAATCACTTAATAGCCATATGCGCCCTGTTCGACCATATGGCATGGAAGGAATTGACAGATTTCCTGATGAGAACGCAGATTATCAGAAAGATAATCGCCGTAGGTGTGCTGGTGTGGACCCTGAGTCTTCTTGCCGGCTTGGACGGGGAAGACATTGCCCTGATAGCGATATTCTCCGGCGTCGCGGGGTCGGCGGCAACGTTCCTGTTTGCCCCGTCGGCGGGTAAACAATGACCTTGTATGAGGCCTGGCCCGATGTCGGGAGCAGCGGGCTTGAATGCCGACGTGCGGCCGGTTGCGGCCAACGCGCCTTGTTCTTGCTCATTGTCCGGGGCCGCGATCGGCCGATCCGAGTATCTTGCGGTCCCCGGCGGGCCTCGGCAGTGGGCGCGCGTCTGGTTCCTGCGCTTTATGTCGCAGATTTTTGGACAAGGCCACGCCGGCCTTATGAGCCGACTACAACCCTATAACGGGGGTTCAAATCCCCTCCCGGCGCTTGTTAGGATTGTGGGGTCCCACTCTTGGAGTCGATCCCGCTCCGGTAAGGTCGTAAGGGCTTGACACAACCGAACACGACCATGCAAATCAGGAAAAGGAGGAATATGGTTAGTATGGAGTCTATAAACCGCTGAACGTTTTTCATGAAAATCGGGCACTGGGCCTCCATGTATGGGGTGGGATCTTCCTCCAGACCGGCGGCCACACTACTGCACATCTCATTACGCCAATCAGTGTTATAGGAATGAGATATGCCGAGTCCCGCCGCCACCCCGATTATGCAAAATGCTACAGTCCATATGACTACTGGCTTAAACACACTGCTGCGTGTGCAGGTCTCACAGTATGACAGTAACAGGGTCACTCTGGCGAGAAAACCCCCCAACGCAATCCCCACCGCGACCGACGCAACGGCGAACTCATCCACACTATAATGCTCAATGTTCAGTGAAAACGCAGCCACGAATACCGCGAAACCAATACTGGTACAGACTAACCCGCCACACATGTCACTAACAACCCTTGCCACATCCTCTTGGTCCTGCCTATTCATGGCGTGCAGATGGTTCTTGGTTATATAAATTTGCTAGGGTTGGTTAGCCAGTAGATACAGAATAAGTACGGTACTTTAGCCCAAACATGCTAATCAGGTAAAAATCAGAGACTTATGTAACAGCTCAGGGTTTTGAAGTCGCCTCACACACTTGGGCAGAAAGGTATATTGATCTCCAAGCCCAAGACTGGGCATGATTGCAGCGCCTGACTTTCCAGACATCGACTGGGCCAACGAGGACGTCCGCCGCCTGGCGGAGATATTCAGCGAAAGGTTCGACGCAATGGCGCAAGAAGGACGAGGCCATTGATAGACTTGTGGAGGAAAACAAGCAGCAGGCAGACGAGAACAGGCGACAGGCAGACGAGAACAGGCGACCCAGAACCCTGCACCCACCGGGCCGATTGATATGGCCAATTTTGGGCAGGCCGTAAAAAGTAACTTTTATTAATACTTAATCTGTTATTCATAGAACATGGAGAATATACTTCAAACAACAAAATATTCCAACCTGCCGGACGGGGGCGATCACGCTGTTATCGTCGGAGGTGCAGTATGATTGTCGCGCGGAGCATAAAAATCGCGACAGTCGCAGTCGCAAGTACGGTGCTGGCCGCGCCCATCTGCCTCATACTGACTGTACTGGTGATGTGTGTTCCGGAGGCGTCATACCTGATACCACACTATCCCTTCTGCAACGAAGACCCGGTGGAACATGCAGAGACCGTTCCGCAAACCTCCGCCACCATACTCGGGTTGGCAAACTTTGGATTTCTCCTCGGCGTTCGGCTAAACAGGCCGGAGATGCGGATCCAATACGACTCCCTGGCGGTGGCGTTCGCCGCCATTGTTGTGGTGACCGTACTACAGATGGCCCTCATAATGTATACGCACGGAGGCAGTCTGTATCAGCCATTCTACTACTATGCAATGTCCGTAACGGCCGGAGCGCTAGTTTTGGTAGGATTTTGCTTCGTTCGGATAGTGGCCGCGGGTTCGCGCGCCGAGAAGAGAGAGGTTAAACACAGGGACGACATAGAGGATGACGTGGCGGATCCTCACAATTCAGATCCGGAAGGATAGTCCTCATCCGTGACGTACTTGGGAAGCCTTCTGTGGAACACCTTCCACATCTCCACGGCCTGCTTGTGGTCACCCTCGTTCTCGCAGACGTTCTTGATCAGTCTTCTGGCCACCCTTCCACGTACTTCAGCCCTCTTGCCAAGCGGTACCGACCTGGTGGCCTCCAGCAGGTTCCCATATGCCCGCGCCGCCAGATACTCTTCCACGGTGGGAATGTCCTTAAAGGGATCCCAGCGCAGCAGGCTCGATATACGTGACAGTACACCGCCGGCGCGGTGCCCTTCGGGAACGGTCACTTGAATGTCCTGTCTTGGCTCCGGCATACGTTAAATTATGGTATTGTACTATTTAAACACGCTGCTTTGAGATTCGGGCGTGTGTAATCTGGAAGGTAGTTCGCGCCCCCGTCTTCGGGGGCCGTACTGTACGCATGCAGGGGCACGTTTTGGGCGCCACCCCACACACATGCCACGCCGGAGGTGCTGCGGGGGTACCAGAAGTACCTCGTGCCGCCATACAGGCGAGGGGTCCGCACGACGGCGAGGCCGGACGGGCACATGATATACGGCACATCCCCCAATAGGTCCGGAGATGCCGCGGCCGGCCGAGCGGGCGTGCCGCCGCGCCGAACCGGGCGGCCCTGCAGGGATATGCCGGGGTATGTGGCGCATCCCGTACCGCACGGATCCGCCCGAAAAAACGCCCGGCCACAGGGGATATACCGCCATTCCAGAGCGCGCCCGGGAGCGGCTCGGAGACGCGGATGCCGCCGGCATCCACATACCCCGCAACACCGCCCCCGGCGTATCGGGGGGCGGGCGCGGTACCATGCCCGTCCGTGCTGCCGGCCATGTCGTCCACACTCCCGTGCGTGCCGCCGGCGGCGTGCCTTTCGGGTCCCTTCCAGACTGTCCCGACGGGTCCAGATCCGAGTGCGGGGGGTGCCATACTATGGCGTCGCCGCCATACTCGACGCGTTTCACAGGATCCTTGGAGCGGCGGTACGAGGTATTGTCCATGCGGGATCCTGCCGTATGTGTGCCCCGGACGAACCATACCAGAGTGCGCGCTACCGCAGTACCAGCGGGCGGTTTTGGGCCGGAACGGGCCGGATCCGCCCAATGCTGCCGAACCGTGCACGGTTGCGCACGGCCCCTGGTTGAGCCCGAACGCGCCATATGCCGCATCCGGCAGGTCCCTGCATATGCCAAAGACGTGGGGCGGCGCCCAGAGCCCCGCACAGTATGCCATACCAGTATCGGACGCCGTATGGGCGGCCGGGCGGTACGCCATAATGCCGTATATCCCCAGCATATGCCCGCGCAGGTGCGACTCGGAGCCGGCGCGCGCCGGGCCCAGGCCATTCCAGGACGGAGCCGCCGCATACGTCCCCCAGGTATGGCAGCGGATCCCCCGCCGCCCCGTCCGGTATGTGCCCCGGGACGCCGCCGGATCCCCGCCGGTCGGCGGGGGTATGAACGCCGGGGCGGGGACGGCCCCGAGTCGTCGGCCGGGACGCCGGATACGTCCGCCGTACACACGGCGGGGACCGCCGCCTCGAACGGCCCAAGGTCGGCCGCCGAGACGTCCCTTTTACATCGATCATGGCCCCGCACCGCAAAATTTGGTTGCCGGGGGCCTTGCGGCCCCCGGTGTAGATTAGCCTAACGGACTAACCACCTCACGAATGGTGTACTTTCTACGAGTATGCACTATATATGACTTCACAGGATAGTCGTGGGGCGGTAGCTTAACGGAAGAGCAACCAACTCACGAATGGTTAGATCCGGGTTCGAATCCCGGCCGCCCCTCGCCTTGTCAGCACAACGTCCAATGGGCGGGGCGGCCACCAGGTCCCTCCCGCAAAGACGGGTGGTGAGTCGGGAGATCTGCCTCTACGATCTTAAACAACCTGTCGGATCGTAGCAGGCATGGGACACAAGAAGTCCTAGGGAACGACATCGCGCGGGGCGCGCGCCCCGCATGTGCCGGAGGGGCGGGGCCCCGGGCGGGAACCGCCGGGACGCGGCCTCAGTGCGGAGGGGATACTGGCATGGCCCCGCCTGCGGGGGCCCCGCGCGGGGCGGACCATGTGGGGGGGGCGCAGTCGCCACCGCGCTGTCCGCTGCGGGTACGTCTGGACCGCGACGGGGTGCGCGGGCGGGGCATAGTTCTGCCGACGTCGGCAGGCGGCCCTTGTGTGGTCCCGCCCCCGCATATCCGGCGGTCGCACGGCGGCTCCCGCCACAGGGGACGGGGCCTTGCCTGGCATCTCCCCGGCGAGGGTACCGGCGGGCGGTGTCGGAATGGGAAAGGGCGTGTAAGTCTGGCCAAGTTAGATCGCAGCCTAGTGCAGATGTACTATAGAGGCTATGCGTAATCACCCACACACAGCTTGGCAGCATTGGGAGGCCCCGGCCCGTTCCGGCCGAAACCGCCCACCCCGGGTCCGCCCACCGGCTCCCCGCCGGCGGGATTTCGGCGCCCCGGTTTGTGCGCCCCCGGCAGGCGCCATTCGGCGCCTGCGCTGCGGCCCTCTAACGTCCGCATGATGTCCGATAATGCTGATCTCTGCGGTGCGGTAATGCCCCTGTGCGACATGGCTCCCCGCAATGTGGATATGATGCCCGGCAGCGTGATTCCACGCGGCGAGCCGTCATGGCCGGTCCACTCCATGACGAGCGCCAGTATGGTGCGGAAGAGTATGTTGGCACCCGCGTTGCCGTCCCGCTCCCGTACCGCGCGGCATGGCTGGCACCACAAATTTCGCACGCCCTCCTGCCGCACCGCGGAGCGTTTCAGTCTTTGGCCGCACTCCAGGCATTTGGACGATGTCCCGGCGGGGTCCACCCCCGCGTGTGGCAGCCCCTCGGACTCGAGGGCGTTGGTCATGGCGCGGCGCCTCTGGCCCGTGTTCAGCGTGGACTTCAGCTTCCCGCGCGCGTACGGCGCCATGGTTCCATTCTTGGTGTACATGCGGTGCGTGCTGAGATCCTCAAACCCCACGCCGCACCCGGCATCCGCGCACGCCCTGGCCTCCTTGCCCATGTGGTCCTTTGTGCGGTTCTGGTACGTTTTCCATGCCTTCTGCGTGCATTTCTCCATGACGCGGGCGTCGCCGAGCCGCCTCACCCTCTGTATCTTGGAATGGGCGCGGTTGTACTCCCTGCCGTAATCGTTCCACACCGTTCCCGTCATGCCGTTCGCATACGCGTAGGTGTTGTTTTTGGCGTTCATGTCAATTCCTGCCCAGACTGTCGGCTCGCGGTCTGGAACGGTCCTCTCGTACGTTACGTATATCTCGTCGCGGTCCAGTTGTACGGTCTTGGGGACGACTCCGGGCCTGGTCAGTTGTTCCACCATATACGGCGGCACACGGAACACCATCCAGGGGCGGCCCGGACTGCCCTTCCCATATATGGCGACGTGTATCGCCGGCGAGCCGTCCCACAGTTCGGACGCCTCATCAAATACCAGTTTGAAGCGGTCCGTCCGCGCGACACCGTTGCGGTAGTGCGGGGCGCGGGCGTGGGGCTCGACGAGTTTGTTGGTGCGCCACGCCTTGTGGTCGCCGTGTATCTCCCGAATGATGTAATCGGCGAACCTCGTCTGGTAGACGCCGGTGCGGTGCGCCGCCATACGGTACAGTTCCTTGCCGCGCGCCCCTGCGCGGTACCCCCTGGCGGCATGGTTGGATGCCGCCACGGCATAGTGGAGCAGGCCGCCCAGCAGGCGGCCCTTGTCATGCGGTACGTGGACGGTGCGCCGGATCTTTCCCATGTGTATCGGTATAGTACGATGATGTATATTTGAATGTACCCATTTGTTGCCGTACCATGTAGGTATGGTGCGCGGAAGCCCGGAACACCCACACATACACTGCGCACCGTAGCATTCCAGGGCCCCGGTGCCGGATGACTGAAAGTTTTTGTTTCAATTACGCATAGGGTCTTATGTATAGGACGGGGACGCGGTAGCCGTCAAGGTGGAGGCGGTCGGGCAGATGGCCGGGCACCGCCCACATGACAGGGGGATCCGCCTATCCTGTCACCTTGCAAACACCACTACAATGACCGCGCCGAGATCGTAGCCGCGGCCGGAACGGCTATGGCAAGCCACTGCATCCGGTCCGGCTTGAAGCGGCGCCGGTGGGCCCGACGGTTCCCGTGGTTCCCTTGGTTTCGGCTGTCCTGGGGGCGGTTCCGGGCAGATGTCCTGCCGTCGGGTCTCTTTGGACGTGTCCGACGAGGCCCACGAGGCGGCCTGTGGAATTGTGCCATGCGCAGTTCGGCGCGGGACCGCTCCTTAAGCATTTGGGAACCGACATCGGGTGACGCCAGATAGTCGGAGCATGGATCTCTACAGGGGGACCTGAAGGATGCCCAAAATTCCAGCCCGATGCACGCCACATAAATGGCCGGGCCGTCCACATATGTCAATGACCGACAGGGATGCCGATTATGACCGGATAGAGGCCAAGCTGGCCGAGGCGAGTGAGCGGGTGGACGGCATACACAGAGCCCTTGGCGATATGGCGCGACGGCTACGTTCCTGACAAACGTAGAATTTCATCCTCGATATCATGCATGACTTTGTACGTCGATTCTATTGGTTCTGAGTCTCAAGATCCCCAATCATCTCGGCTATGTTGCCCCGCAGCATATCACGCACGGATCCGGCATCGCCTAGCCGGTTCAGGATGTTGGCGTGCTCGGCCCGCAACCTCTCAAGTCGCTCACCCATGCGACGCAATACGACACCAAGTCGTAAATGTGTCTGCGGGTTGCCAGAAAGTTCTGTACTCCGAAAAGTAGTTCCACCCCCGTTCCCGGGACACGATACGCGCAGGGGTGTGGCTTTGGGCAGCAGCCCGCACACATACCGCGCCGGAGGTTCCGCGGGGATACCGGCGATCCATCATGCCATCATGCCATCATACCGCCATTCCATCATACCGCCATTCCATCATGCCGCCATTCCATCATGCCGCCATGCAGGCGAAATGCCCGCACAGCGGCAGGGCTGGACGGGCACGCGGCACGGCATACGATACGGCGGGGCGGAAAGGCCGGACGCACAACTGCCGGGTGAGCGGGCGCGCCGCCGCATCTGATCGGGCGTTCTTGCGCCATGCCTGTATGTCCGCCCCCCCCCCCGGAGACGACAGGGGCTGGTGCTGCCACCCCGGGCTTGCGCCATGCCTGTATGCCCGTTCCCCCCTCCGCAGCAGGCCCGCAGGATGAGACGTGGCTTGCCCGGCCGCTCCTTCCCGTATGTCTCTGAAAGCCGCCTGTGGCCTGCCGTTCCCACTAGAGGGCGCCCTTCCGTACGGCCTCATAGCGTGGCCCCTGCCGCCTTTTGCCAGCGGCCCCCGTACTGCCGCGTAGCCGCAGATGGCAGTACGGGTACGGGGGAGGATCTAAACCCTCCGGTTCAAGACAGTCCCGGGTGGCCCCGCCTCATAGGCCGCCGCGGGTCAGGCGATCGGATAATACTGGCTGCCACTGCGCATCTGCTGCCCATATGCAGGTACGCCATCATGACCTTCACATGAAGGCCGCGCCGCGGGAGAGGCACCCCCGCAGCTATGGGGAGGCTGCGCACGACTGCCCGTGGACCGCCATCGAAGACGGGCCGGCGGGCAGCGGGAACGTGATCCGGCGTCTGCCCCGCGCCTTCCTGCCGGTCCAAGTGCCTCCGCAGGCATCAAGGCGGGTAGTCAATTTTGATTTTTTGGACAAGGCCGCCTCTGCGCATGAACTCTTATCCAAACCGCTACCGGTCGGCATGCACCATACGGGGGCGGCCCGGCATTGGAAAGTTTACCCGGAGCCGACCGGCTCCGGGTTGGAGATCGGGTTCAACCTCCAGCGCACGATTCACGTGCCATACACTACACACCCGTGCCATATATGTGCCACGGCAGGGACTCGAACCCCGATCTACACGGACGTGAATCGTGCGCTCTATCCATTGAGCTACCGTGACACGTCCGCCCACCGTCCCGCCACAATATCAACGGTGCCCCTCCTCCACCACCCCAGCCCCGTATGAGATCGGTCTGCCTCCAGATCGTGCATACACCGGAACCGGCGACGGGGCGGGCGCCAACAACACGGGCGCGGCCGTCCCCCGGCAGCTGCATCGTTATACGGGCTAGGGCATGAGATGTGGTACGTACCACGCATGGACGACGCCGGAACGACGGCGGCCCTCCAGAAGACCGCCGGCTCCTGCCAGAGATCCAGATCGTGGTAACGGCGGCCAGCCCGGAGGGAGCCGGCGCGCTGGGGAGGGCCATGCCCAGAGTTCCGGCACATGTGTGGGCGGCCCGACGGGACACGCCCGGAGTCCGGCGGCAAGACCACATATGCCCCAGTCCGGCAGGAGCCCGGCGAACGCCCCCAAATTGGCGCGGCGGGGCCGCAGCATATACCGGGCGCAGCCCTCAGTTGATTCCAAACGTATCGTACACCGCATCCAGCAGGTCCCCGTACACGCCAAAGGTATGGGGCGGCGCCGAGGGCCCCACATGGCATACCATATCGTCGCCGAATACAGTGTAGGCGGCCGGGCGGTACGCCATTGATGCCGTCCATCTCCAGCATACCCTGGCGCAGGTACGACTCGGAGCCGGCGCGCGCCGAGCCCCGCATCATTCCGGTGCGCCGAGCCGCCGCATACATCCCCCAAGTATGGCAGCGGATCCCCCACCACCATGTCCTCCCACAGGATGTGCTCGGAGACGCCGCCCGTGCGGGGGGATACGGTGATGGTCACCGGCACCGGATCCTCGCCGGGCCGCGGGCGGGTCACCAGGGTGGAGATGCCCCGCAGGTCTGCGGACGGTGCGCCGGCGGGGATCCCCACCCCCGCCAGCCGCGGCTCGCCGCCGGAGACGTCCGCCATACGCCCGGCGTGAGCCGGGAAGGCGCGCCGGCGTCGGACGCGCCGCCCCCGGCCAAGCGGGAGGGAGCGCGGCAGATGGCGACAAACCAGCGTCCTAGCGTCCTATGCCTACACTTTGAAACATTTGTTTATATTGGCTTAATAGTTGTTATAACTTTAAATATTATGACTCCATTCAGTATAGACAATGCCATCAAAGCATAATGAATTTGGAAACAGTAAAGATTGGCATAATGATCTAAAGCCAGACAATTTTGAGGGGTACACGAACCCCAACGGTGCGATCAGGCCAAGTCGTGACGGGTGGCAGACATTTGTTCCTGCCGACCTTCCTCCCACCATTGGGTATAACCGAGAGATGGTCCTGTTACTAGCCGAGGCCGAACGGACGATGGGGGAGCTAAAGGGAAAGGGCTCCTCGCTCGGGAATCCCCACATGCTGCTCCGGGCATACTTGAAGCGTGAGGCCGTAGTAAGCTCAAAGATCGAGGGCACACTGGCATCCATAGAGGATCTGAACAGGTACGAGATACTGGGAATCGGTAAAGCCGATGCCGAAAAGCTGAGGCTGCAGGAGGTGGTAAACCATGTGGCGGCGCTGGAATGGGCCTTGAAGGAGATCGAGAAAGGCCGTGAAATCGATCTGGACATCATACGGGGATCCCATAAGATTCTGATGGATGGTGTCCTAGGCCAAGACCAGAATCCCGGGGAGTTTCGGGATAGACAGAACATGATCGTGAAGCGGGGCGTGAGGGTTAGCCGAATAGTCTACACCCCGCCGCCGCCGGAGACCATACCGGAACTGCTCTGCAATTTTGAAAAGTTCTGTGTGGCGGTGCACGAAGACATACCGGTCCTGATACAATGCGCCCTGATACACTACCAGTTTGAAGCCATACATCCATTCGGCGACGGGAATGGAAGAATCGGCAGGCTCTTGATACTGCTGATGCTGTCCAAGAGGGGCCTGCTGCCCAAGCCGCTGATATACCTGAGCGCCTTCTTTGACAAGCACCTGGCCGAGTATTATCACGGCCTGCTGAACGTCAGCCGTAAGAGTCGGTGGGGCGCGTGGATAAAATTCTTCCTGCAGGCCTTTGTGGATCAATCCGTTGAGGCAATAGAAACGATTGAAAGGTTGGAAGGCCTGCGGATCAAGTACCGCAGCATCCTGCACGACAGAAAGGCAAGCGGAAACGCCATTACATTGATGGAGGCGTTGTTTGAGAACCCGTACGTCAGCATCCCGATGGTGGGGAGACGCCTCAACATCTTGTACCCCACCGCCAAAGGAACCGTCACGACTCTGGTCAGCGCGGGAATACTGGTGCCGACGGACATACCCCACAGAAGCAAGATCTTTGTTGCAGCAGGGATAGAGGCAAGTATGGGATAGGGTCCAAGATCACCGGTTGGCGTGACACAATACGGGAGCTGCTGCGGCCGGCAGGCGGGAGTGCAGGACGGGGGCGCGGGCCATTCGACACTGGCACGCGCGGGAACCGCATCAACACGGTTTGCGAGAGTCCAGACTGTCAAGGGGTGTGGTTGCGCGGACCGCCCGCGCGACCGCAGGTATCGCATCCGCGCATTGTGCCTTTGGCCGCGCAGGGTTTGCGGGCGGGACAGCTTGCACCGGGGGGCGCATAGTGATGTTCATAAAGAGCGCGCAAACCAGCGACAGGCCAAAAGGCATAGATCCCCCACACCCCCTAGACCCCCCAGACCCCCATGCCCGGGGCAGCGCAGATAAGGAGGAGTGCCTGCCCAAGGTGCCGCTGCCCGTGCGGGAGATGCGGGGACACGAGAAGTCCAGCAGGTCCGGAGAGACACTGGGCGGCCATGCCGGAGTGATGCGGCAGGGAGATGGAGCGTGTGGCCGAGATCTCGAGGGCGTGATACGAGAATTGTCTCCCGGTGGTGGTGCCGGATGGAGTGCGGGGGGCCGGTGCCTGCGGCGGGAAGGGTACGAGCGGACCGCGGAAGCCGGATCCGGAGAGGTCCATCGGGGAGGATCCGGGCAGGCCGCCATATGAGCGGCTTCGTACGCGGCGGCTGGAACTCCAAGACGGTAGCCAGGAGCATACTGGAACGATTCGGCAGGATATGCGGCCGGAGGACCGCTCCGAGGGTGGGCGGCCTCTCCGGATTCTCGGTCCGAAGGCCGCGGCTTATACCATACAATGGCACCGTGGCGCATCAGCACCGCGCGTTAATGCAAAAGAATCAATTAAACAATGTGTTTATATGCTAGATAGGGAGGAAATAGTAGTATGAAGAAGAAATTCCAGCCACGGAGTATATGGACTGGCCGTTATATCAAGACCAAGATAGGTGGTTCTTAACCTTTATTTTATTTTTTCAGATCGCGGTTCGGAACCCGGTTCTCGTACAAACGCGGGTGTTGGGACCCGACCGCCCGTTTCGGCCTCCCGACTTTGGCAAAAACTCGGCCTCATACGGTTTTTATACTGCCCCGCGGTACCATAAACTGGCGAGTAAGCCCATGGGAAACCGTGGCCGCATAAGGCCGAGAGGAGCTCATGTCCGATTGGGATTACCATGGATTCGCCGCTTCCAATATAGCCGCTCCCCCGCGCCGAACCAGGCCGGCCTCAGCATATCCACATAGCTAGCATCGCCGGCCTGATACTTGTGGTAGAATGCGCCCGCCACGCAGTCGGCCGCCCAGATTCCCGGATGGTATATGGACGACACCGAGTGTGAATGTTGTGGCGCGAGCAGTCGCGGCATGTGGCGTTTGTACGCAAAGTCAATCTGCTTGTACAACAGATACGAGTCGAACGAGGCTTCGCTGCTCGGCGACAGCCGGCCCTTGTCATAGATGATGGCCGGCGGGCTGTCCGCCCTGATCTCACGCATGACTCCAAGCAGCAGCGATTGGGCAAAGGTGTAGTTACCCAGCCGTTCGGGCGTCCACCCGTTGTATGCGGTACGCTTGTCGACTACCGCGGCGAACACGCCGTCGGCGTGGGCGGCCAAGATGCCCAGCACCTGCTCCCTGATATCATGCATGCCGGCGGTGTACGCAGCAAACTGCGCATCGGTGTATCCATGTTTGATCATCCACTCGTACGGGATATAGAACTTCAGCTCCATGAGTTTTGGCGGGTACCTGTCCTTGCGGTGCAGCCTCTTCAGCAGCCGCTTGAACCTTTTGTCCAGATCCGCCGGATCCCTCATGTAGACATACCCAAAGACGAAGTATGGTCTCTTTTTCAGGTGTGACGGGTCGAGCCCGGGATCGCCCGATTCGTCTACATAGATGAAACCGCCCCGCGGGTCGGGCTGCAACATGCACCGGCTACGGCTTGGTGACGTATGAATGTGTGGCGCCGACGACAGCGTTTCATAATCGCTCATATTCCGAATCGTGGGAGTAGTTGCGGCCCTTAACCGCGTGGTCGAACCGAAAGAGATCTATATCCCAGCATCCCCCGGGTTTCTTTGGCTTGATTGCCATATTGGCCGTATCGGACAGCTCCAGAAACCGACATGTGCGGGCATGTGAGTTGCCGGATCCTACTTGCCTCTGCGCGTCAAGGGCGGCAGCAAGAGCGCCAAGCGGGCACCTTTTTTTGCGGTTGCAGCGGCTTGGCGGGGCCGCAACGTGCGCCACGGGGACGGCACCGCCGACCGCGCCGCCCCCCTGTCCGGCTTTCCGCACCGACGGGCCCGCAGGCAGGGTAATATTGGCGGCGCCCCCGGGCGCAGCCATGGTATTGAACCGGATGTACGGCAGGCTGGAGGTCGATCTCATATACATGGGACATGGCGCCTACCTACGGAATATACCCGGAGAGGAACCCAAGATATGGGGCGACTACACGGCAAGCCACTCCAAAGGGAACGGCATGGCGGCGGCCACCGCCGACGCCGGCAGGGATTGCGCGGCGGGCCCGGGCGCGGGGGGCGCTCGGCGTGGATAGCGCGGCCGGCCTCGTCAGATCCTGCCTGAAGGCGTGGAACTGGCGGCTCTACTTCTTCATACTTCTGTTCCTGGGCCTGCCCAACGCCTACCAGGTCTACCGCACCGCCATAATAGGGACGACCCTGCCGGATCCCGGCAGCCTTGCGATAGTCTCCCAGTGGCAGTTCGTGGGGCTGGCCGTCGAGGTCCTCCAGGAGGCGACTGTCCTGGCCATCTTCTTCTACGTGGGCTCGCAGATACGCGGCGGCGCGGCCATCCGGATGGACCGGGCAAAGACCGTCCTGTTCGTCATATTCGCCATATCACTGGCATACTCGGCGGGCGTGTTCGCGTTCACCGACGCGTTCATAGATGCCATAGGGACGCCGGAGGAGATACGCGACCAGACGCGTAGTTATCTGGAGGTAAGCGTCTTCAGCCTCCCGTTTACAGTGCTTGCCGCCGCGGTCGTTGTGCTGTTCGAGTCGCTGGGCATGCGCCGGATGGTGCTGGTGATGGCCCTGGTCAACGTGGGCCTGATGTTCGGCATGGATATTCTGTTCTTCGGGGAGGCGGGCCCCCAGATTATGGCGGACACGACGGGCGTGGCATGGTCCACGCTGCTGGCCAGCCTGTCGCTGTTTCTGATAGGGCTGGCGCTGCTGTTCCGTACCCAGGGCGCGCGGGCACGGTCCCTGCTGGAGCTGCCGTCGTTCTCAGGCCTGCGCACCTACTTGCGCGTCGGCATGTGGAGCGGGGCGGACAGCGCCATCCGGAACGCGGCCTACTTCGTCATGATAATCGGCATAGTCAACTCGATAGGTGTGGGGGAGGTGGGCGGCTACTACCTGTTCATCCAAGTGATGTGGGGTTTCCTGCTGGTGCCCATCCTAGCGTTCGCCGAGTCTGCCAAGGCGCTAGTCGCCAACGCCTCTGGGTCTGCGCGGGATGTCCGGCGCCTCTGGGCGGCGTCCATGCTGATAACCGCCCTGATACTGGCCGCCGTCTGGCTCCCGGTGCTGTCGCTCTTCGGGGAGATAGCCGGGTACATGACGGGGGACGCCGAGACGCTCGGGTTCGCCCTGGTGGCGTTCGGCATACTGCTCTTCCCGTATGTGATGTTCGCGTTCAACACCGTCACGGACAGCGTCTTTTATGGGATGGGCAGGACCGTCTACATGGCCGTCCAGTCGGCCGTCACCAACGGCACGGTCTATTTGGGGGCGTTCGCGCTGTACATGTCGGGGGTATGGGTACCCACCTTCGAGGGCGTCATGTGGCTGTTCTTCTGCGGGATAGCCGTCGATACCTGCCTGACGCTGCTCTTCCTGCGGCGGCTGCTGTACGGCAGGGCCGCGGGGCGGAGCGGGTAGACGGTGGCGGCATGGTGCTGGGACGGGCCAGAAAGGGCAAGGGTATCAAGGGCACCGGCCACGGGCGCCGCGGGCTCAAGGCCGCCTCCAAGGCCGCACAGGACGCTCCCCGGCCGGACTCGGACATAATCTTCAAGATAAGGCAGCACCTGAGGAAGGCCCACAGGATACCGGCCAGCCGGATAAAGACCGAGCATGCCATCGGCATCCCCAGGGGCGGCCGGGCGGTGCTTCTTGGGCCGGCCAGGCGCCGGAAGACCACGCTGTCCTGGGGGGCGGTCCGCACGCCGGACATCGTGGTGATGGACGAGGAGGACGGCATCTGGTTCGTCATCGAGCAGGACGGCAGGATACACGAGTCCGAAAAGGCGGCCAGAAGGGACGAGGCAAGGAACCGCCACTACGCGGCCGCCGGCATACCCTGCATCGTGCTGAGTACCAGAGCGATCCGGTCGGAGGGCGTGTCCGCCGCCGAGTATTTGGACCGGGAGATAGAGCGCGTCCTTGCTGGCTCCGGGCCGGGGAGATCCCGCGCCGAAACCCCCGCTGCAGACGGCGGCGCGGCCGCAGACGACACTCCGGGCTGGCGTGGCTGACCGGCGGGCCGGAAAAGCGTTGCGGGCCGGGAGTCATGTCGCCGGTGGATCCCGACCGTCGTCAGCTATACTCCGGAAAGTAGTTCCGCCACCCGTTCCCGGGGACCATACGCGCAGGGGCATGGCTTTGTGCATCAGCCCACGCACATGCCGCGCCGGAGGCGCCACGGGACATCCGCGGAGCACATCATGCCACCGTGCAGGCGAAAGGCCCGCACTGCGGCAGGCGGGGGATCCCCGGGGGCGTTCGGAGAGACGCGCCAAAATCGCGGGCGACCGGGGCGTGTCGTGGAGCGGAGGGACGCAGCCGCGCCGCATGCCCGCGGGGCGCCCCCAAGCGCGCCCGCAGCTTCGCCGCCCGCCGTTGCGGGAGACCCCACGCCGGGGGGGGGGGCGCGGCCGGCTGCCACCGTGCAGTCCGCTGCGGATCCGCCGGGACCGCGGCAGATTGCACCGACGGGCCGGCAGCCGGATCTGCACAGGCCAGGGCGGCTGCGCGCGCCGTCCCCGGTTTTACGGTACCACAGCCGTTGGACGTGCCGCTGGACGTGCCGCTGCGACGCTTTCATCTCGGCCACCACCTTGGTGCCCCGGCCCTTCTCCAACCGCCTGATGATGTAGCGCATGGGCTTGTCCGTTAGCACGGGCCAGGCCTCTTTCTCCGCTCCATATAGCTTGTCACGCTCTTGTGGCGTCCTCAGCTGTACCTAAGCGACACGGTTTCCATGCACTGCACAATTTTGGCCGTCCGGCGGGCAGTCCGGGGATGTCCGGGCCGGGGCACCGGAGGCTGGGAGGGGGGAAAGTAGCCTAGTATGTATTCAATAGGGGTGGAAGTTGTAGGTAAATATTAAAAGAGAAATATTTAAGCAAACCTGATGATGAAGAACAAAACTAAAAAATGACTTTTGGGAAGAGGGCTTGTTGGGAAACGACCCGAAGGTGACCGAGGCCAAGCTCGTCCTGATGAAGCATTTTTTGGATAGGAAGAACAGGCCCATCCGCACGCCATACTACCAGCACCAGCTGCAAGTGTTGTACGAGGACAAGTTCTTTGACTGGGTAGTAACGGCCGCCCTGAACGGGTTGGTGAGCGATGGGTATCTGGAGGTGTTCGACGGTAAGAACACGCTAGGGCTAGAGCAGATGGGCAACAAGATCGGTAGGATGAAGTTTTACGCCAATACCGACGCGATAAGGACGGACCGCGAGCGCCAACTAATGAAAAAGCACGTAGTGAGCACGGCCAAACTAGTCAGCAGGTACAGCGACGCCGACATCACCAGAATGCTGGGGGCGCAGTTGGAGAGCCTCGTGAAGAGCCAGCTGCAGATCTCGCAGTTTGAGATAATGGGAGTCCACACCAGCGAGTACCTGGGAAGAAAGTGGACGAACACCAACCACAACCTGGACTTCATAGCCAAGAAAAAGGGAAAAGATTTTACGATCGGCGTTGAGGTAAAGAACACTCTGGGGGGTATGGATTCCGAGGAGATTGACACCAAGATCGACATCTGCAGGTACTTGGGAATCGTGCCGGTGTTCGCGGTGCGCTGGAACGGACAGTACGTTAACTGCGTGTACAAGCAGGGCGGTTTTAGCTGGTTCTTCAAGACGCAGATATTCCCCCTCGGGCAGGAGCGGTTTGTGGACCAGTTGTTTACCAGGCTGTCCGCAGGGCCGCGGTTGAAGTTTCCCGTCACCGTCAGGAACAGCCTGCCGGAAAAGGCGGTAAGAGTGTTTGATGGATGGGTGCGCCGGGTGGAGGACAACCCGCCGGAGATCGACGCGGCCGCCAGGTGCGGAAGGGCGCGGACCGCCTGACCGGAAGGCGCGGCGCCGTCCCGCCTGTGGGCGGCGAACAACCTGCGCCAGTGACCTTTGCCTGATTTAGTATGCCTAGGTTCGAATGCCGCACCTGGCCCGCATCGGCGACATGGCGGCAGTCCCATCCTAGTTTCGGCACTATAAGATATGGCCGATGCCGTCCTGCGGCCGCATGCCGGACCGTTACATGCCGCGCATTCCAAAAGGCCGCGCGGCGGGGGCCCGGGCCGCTCCCCGCAGGGCAGGACTCGGTTGGACCGCGGGGTGGCGGCGCGGCATGGGATGTCCTGCCACGGGTGGACCTGAACGCGTGTGCGCTCGAGCCACGCTTGGCGACTTGAGTCCGTACGCAGGGACGGGTAGGAACGAGTGTATTCCTTGACTGGACTGTCAGATACCAACACACAGATGTTACAGCAGAGCCCAGCACAGAGTTGTTACAGTCCCCCCCCCCCGCCGTCTCAACTGGGGGCGCCGTCGGCTCGCAGGCCCTGCCCATCGTCAGAATTTGGGTGTCGGGGGCCTTGCGGCCCCCGGTCGGAAAAGACTAGCCCAGCAGACCAGCCACCTCACGTATGGTGCACCCCCTACAAGTGGCCCATATTTAGCCCTCCTGAGCGGCTGGCGGGGGATGGCGCTTTCGCAATCTCGCCATTCCCCCGCCCCGGCCAAACCGGATTAGAGGTGAAACGCTGCGCCGAGAGGTTTGGGGCAGGGTTGGCCGGGACCCGCACACCCAAGTTCCCAGTCCCGCAACGCGGCCCGCGTCTAAAGGCGGGTCTTGGGGATGCGGCCCGCCCCGTCCGGGGCGCGGGGAGCCGCACCATATACCATACCACCGCAAGCTCGCGTCGGAATTGGGGTCCGGTCCGGCCATAGTCCTGCCGACGTCGGCAGGCGGTCCTTGTCCTGTGTGGTCCCGCCCCCGCATATCCGGCGGTCGCACGGCGGCTCCCCGCCGCAGGGGACGGGGCCCGGCCCGGCACCTCCCCGGCTAGGGTACCGGCGGGCGGTGTCGGAATGGGGAAGGGCGTGTAGGTCTGGCCAAGTTAGAGCGCAGCCTAGTGCAGGTGTACTATGTATTAGGACGGGGACGCGGTGGCCGTCAAGGTGGAGGCGGTCGGTAGATGGTCGCGCTCCGCCCACATGACAGGGGGATCCACCTGTCCTGTCACCTTGCAAACAGCACGACAATGACCGCGCCAATGATCGTAGCTGCGGCCGGAACGACTATGGCCAGCCACTGCACCCGGTCTGGCTTGAAGCGGCGCCGGTGGGTCCGACGGCTCCCGTGGTTCCCTTGGTTCCGGCGGTCCTGAGGGCGGTTCCGGACAGGTGTCCTGCCGTCGGGTCTCTTTGGACGTGTCCGACGAGGTGGCCTGTGGAATGGGGCCATGCGGAGTTCGGCGCGGGACCGCTCCTTAAGCATTTGGGAACTGGAGGCTTGCGTATGCGGTGCTGACCGCCTGATGCCAGACTAACGGCTAAACCAAAAAAGTGAACGCGCACACTACGACACGGTGCGCAGATGATACGGCTCGGCTATTGTTTGGATGTGGCCGTCGCGGTATGTGGCCTCACATACCATGAACCCGCGGCCATCATAGCGCCGTGGGCCATATTTTACGTCCATATGGGCACTTACGTCAGGAGACCGTATAAGGCTGTCCCCGACATGTGCCTTGTCCAAAAATCTGCGACATAAAACGCAGGAACTGGACCCGCACCCGCGCCTAGACCCGCCGAGGACTGGACGACTGCGTATAGATATCCAGCCAGAGCCGTCTGTGAGGCGGTTTTTGTCAAAGTCGGTAGGCCGAAACGGGCAGTCTGGTTCCAGCACCCACGTTTGCGCGAGAACCTGCCCGCCACGCATGAGCGCGCAGACCTCAGTTGATCTCGAACGTATCATATACCGTATCCAGCAGGTCCCTGTATACGCCAAAGATGTGGGGCGGCGCCGAGAGCCCCACATAGTATACGGTGTCGTCGTCGAACACCGTATAGGTGGCCGAGCGGTACGCCATGATGCCGTCTATCTCCAGCCCGCCCTCGCGCAGGTACGACTCGGAGCCGGCGCGCGCCGAGCCCAGGTTCTCCCAGTACGCCGAGCCGCCGTATGCATCCTCCAGGTATGGCAGCAGATCCCCCACCACCATATCCTCCCACAGGATGTGATCCGAGACGCCGCCCATGCGGGGGGATACGGTAACGGTGATGGTCACCGGCACCGGATCCTCGTCGGTCCACGGGTGGGTCATCACCAAGGTGGAGACGCCCCGCAGGTCTGTGGACGGTGCGCCGGCGGGGATCCCCACCCCCGCCAGCCGCGGCTCGCCGCCGGAGACGTCCACGATCCATCCGGCGGGGACGGCCACCTCGAACAGCCCAAAGTCGGCCGCCGAGGAGGGCATGCTGGATATGGGGCCGCCCTCCAGCAGGGTGGAGGTCAGCGTCTCCACGACGCGCTCCAGCTCCGCTATGCGGGAGACGGCCTCGGATATAATGCCCTCCCAGATGTCGTGCGATTGTCGCCAGCACGCGACCTCGTCCTGGATGGTGCCGCCGTATATGCCCATGTACGACTCGCAGTCGACGGCCGCCCCCGGCAGCGCGATCAGGAAGGCGCCCAGCCATATCATACCATGGCAACGCGGCCCGCGTTTAAAAGCGGTTTCGGGAGGTGGTGCTTGGCGCGGGGAGCTGGTCCGGCCGCCATGATTCTGCCGACGTCGGCAGGCCGGCAGAGTTGCACGGGGCGGGGGATGCCCGAGAACGGCCGGCAGGCAGCCGGAGGGGTGCGGCATTAAAGCCGTGCAGACCCGCAGGCGCATCTGATCATGGCCGCCAGCATACCCAGAGTACGCGGGATCTCGCGCAGCACCACATGCCAGACAATGCGCAAGTCCGGCCGGAAGCCGGGCAGGCCGGCCCCCGGATCCCGGACCTTGGGCGGCATACTCCAGATCCGGGAACGTGGGGGGCGCCATATCCATTAATGGTGTTGGATCGTCCGGAAGACGCCTCCGGACAGGGGAGGCCCGCCCGGCAGATTATACGGGGGATCGTAAGTCGGGCACATGCAGGCGGACGCGCCCCCCACACACGCCCAAACGGTTCTATTGATGTAGTTTGGTCATAGCCCGCGGCGCGACGTCTCCTCGCGGATGGCCTGCACTATGCCGGACGCCAGATTAAACGCCCAATCCGCATCGGACTTGGACGGGGCCGCGCCGCCGTTGCCGTACCTGGAGGTGATCGCCATCTTGGACAGCCTGTCCATATCGGAGGCCGGATGCGACATCCCCCACTCCGGCGGCAGGTCGGCGGCGAGCTTTTCCAAGTCGTGCGTATGCGCAAAGTCCACTCCGGACAGCGCCAGGGCGCACTTCAGGGCTTTCTCGGCGGCCTGCTGGGAGTGGTACGCGCGCGCAAGTGCCTCGGACCTCTCGTCCGAATCCAGCTTCCCGGCGACGTTCAGGTCTCCCTCCGCGTTCTGCAGAAGCGTTGCGGCGTACGAATTCAAATCCCCGTACAGCAGCATGCCCTTCCTGACAACCTCGCGCTGGACTGTCCCCGGCAGCACTGCGTACTTGGCAAAGGTCTCCGGCGTGTTCACCAGTATGTCCTTGGCCACCGGCGAGTGGCGCAGGGCCGCGCGTATGTCCAGATAGGCACTGTCCACGTCAGTTCCCTCCGGCATTATGACGAAGAGGTCGGCATCGCTGTGCCCGTCCGCGTCGCCGCGCGCGCGGGAGCCGAACAGCATGACCGACATGGGCGAGAATCGCTCCACTATGATCTCGGCCATGCGGAGTATCGCAGACTCGGGCGTGTCGCCGTATTCCAGACGATCGTGGCGCGCGGGTTCCATGTGGTTGATTTGGCACAGGGAGGCGCGGTATAAAATCGCGCCGCGTCTCAGGTCTTCTGAGACACGCGTTCGTGTCTCTCCCGACAGTATGTGGAGCCCTCTCCCCACTCGCCCGCCGCACTCTGGCACATGCGGGTGGAGCACAGCCAGCAGATTGGTATCAGTGGGCATAACGCGACGGGATAGCGGCAGTACGGGTGGCTTGGAGCCTGATCGATAAGCCGATCGTAGGATGTCTGAAGACACGTCGTCTAAAAGGCGACGCATGGCTTGCCCATGCCTCACGGCCCGCCGCGCCGACCACCTACAATGTAGGCGCAGTGACCATTCCTCGCTGTGTCGGTTCTGTTGCAGGGCCGGTTGATGATGGTGTTTTGCGATCTTTGTGCCACACACTATGCGATAGAATGCCACCGCAATCTGCATATGTAGAGACATGTGTTTGTAGCGGACCCGTGGCCAAGGCGCGGCGCGACTCTGCCCGGCGCGCGAGTGGGCTTGTCAGCATGCGGTGGCCGCGTCCAAATTATCTCAATTTTCCAAGAACGAGACAACGATACTCTAATAAACACAACACCAGCACTCTAGCCTGTGAAGGTTGTTGCGTTTGATGCAAAACCGTTCCGTCGCGTCAAAAAAAGACGTAATCCGGAGACAAGAGTGGAAGAAACTGTAGTAGCCTTTACGTCCCAACTCGGAATAGGAGTAACCATACCCAAGCCTGAAGAGTTTGCACGGCGTTATATAGCCATCAGCCAAGATCTGAGGAAGCAGTTTAATCTGGACTATTCCACACCGTTCTTTTCCAGTACCTCCTTGAGAGATCACCTCAATGTTCTTGAAAAGGCGGATTTCGCCAGACAGTTGGTTTCGAGTGTACAAGATCTGATCGAATCTGTGCACTGCTCATTCGTCATACTTCCCGCCACCAAGATACCCCACATAGAAACAGGCGGTATAAAATGCCCCCGGGTAACTGTCCCCACAGGCAGATTCATTGAAAAGCTGGCCCCCGCATTTTCCTATATGACTGCGTTGGGTTACGTGTGGGTGCATAAAGACGCGGCTCTTGATGAACTGGAGATGCATATCGATGCCTTCTCCTCCAAACACACCTTGGCGTGGAACACGGTGAAGAAGGCGCCCATGAGGATCTTTTACAAAGGAGACGAATGCAATCCGTTCATCTCCTGCGCTGATATCTTGGCATTCCTTGTAGACGACGAGCTTTCTGCTCAAAAGTTGAAACTTCACGATAATGAAATCAGACGTGTGTTAAAACCTCATTCGTTTGACGTGACGACATGGTTCTTTGACCAGACAAGCATATCATACTGCACGTGGAAGATGGATCAGACCATCAATACTTCAAGATATGTGAAGAGACCGATCATCTTTCTGGCAATAGATCGTCTGCCAGAGGATGGTCTAGACCACGAGCGGGATGAGCCTACTGCTGACGAGTCAAGAAAAGCCAGTCAAAGAGTTAGACAGACTGAATTGTACCAAGCGGCGTTAAAGTACACGTATCGGGAAGGCGGGTGCATGAAGATCTTCAATCCGAGGGAGGACAAGGCTCTCGTGAAGTCGGGAGACGTGTTCATACATGCCGGACCCGACTCAAAGAGTACGGGCAGGGTACTACAAAGCATGGCCGACATACGGGTTTTGTCAGGCCTTGAGACCATCCGCTCCGTTGAAAAACCCGATAAGCACCTTGCGAACTAGGATAGCGTCGTTGCGACGGTATCCCGCTACCTTGTCTAGCGGATATGATTATTTAAGTTTAAAGAACCGTGGATCCGGAGAGCAACTCGAGGGTCACCTCCCACCGACTCTTGCCAAGGCAACGGACCGCCCGTCGGCTGCAATGCGGACCACTGCAGTACTGGTGAAGAGGCATTCTTCAAACGCTTCTTTTGGGGCATGGATCGCATATATGACACGCATACATATGACTACTAAAATATCGTGTTGGTCAATGCGCCATATGCCAGGGTGGTCCCCGGAGCAACCGACCTTGTGGTCTCGGGTATAGCCCACGGGCGGGCCGGCGCCAAGTACAGATGCGTCCTCTCCCCCCAGCCGGTACTGGCCATGTTGGGCGACCCGGACCGCATACGGTTTTCCATATGGAACGGGACGGTCATGGAGTGCTGCGACGGGTAGCGGATCCTGATCGCGGAAAATACGTATCAACGCTTGGATCTAAGACCAACCCCTCCACATTTATGGAGGGCGGGCGCATCCATTCCATGAAGTGCGACCGGTGCGAGAACGCCGCCGCCTACACCCGCAGATACTCGGGGGAGAGCCTCTGCGGGGAGTGCTTCTCGATATCCATAGTGCGGAAGACGGCCAGGACCATATCGCGCCACAGTATGATAAGGAGGGGTGATGACGTGGCCGTGGCGGTCTCCGGCGGCAAGGACTCCCTCTCGCTCCTGCACGTGCTGCACCAGCTGTCCGGGCGGGGCGGCTACTCTGTCCGGGCCGTCACAGTCGATGAGGGCATCCCCGGGTACCGCGACGAGGCCCTGGATATAGCGCGGGGGTACTGCAGCAGCCTGGATATAGAGTGCTCCACGACCAGCTACGAGGAGCTGTACGGTACGACGCTGGAGGAGGCGCTGGGGAGGACCGAGGGCGGCTCCTGCTCGGTGTGCGGGGTGCTGCGGCGGCGGGCCATAGACCACCTGGCGCGGGGCGCCGACGTGGTGGCCACCGCCCACAACATGGACGACCACATCCAGACGTTCCTGATCAATTTGATGTCCGGCGACACCTCCAAGATAGGCAGGAATGCCTCCCCCAGAAGGATCAAGCCGTTCCGCCAGATATACGAGTCCGAGATAGTCTTCTATGCCTTTGTCAACGGCATACCCTTCCAGACCGAGCCGTGCCCCCACGCCGACGAGGGCATGAGGACCGACATACGGCGGTTCCTCAACGAGATGGAGGAGAGGCGCAGCGGCATCAAGAACGGTATGTACCGCTCCATCGAGAGGATAGCAGAGTGCGTGCCCGACGCCAAGACCCTGGCGCCCTGCGAGCGGTGCGGGGAGCCGGCGACCGGCGGGGTGTGCTCGGTCTGCCGCACGCTGGACGTGGCGGGACTCTCCGCGCCATGCGCCGGCGGGGAGCCGGCCTGAATACCCGGCCAAGGCGCCCTTTCCTGATCCGCCGGGCCGGCCGGGATCCGCGGCGGCCTGCGGGGCCGCCGGGGTGGCCAAAACCGCCGCGAGTCTGGCGCGAATGGTCCCCCCGCATGTAGACATCCCGGATAGTGTTCCCGCATACGGACGTCCGGCCCGGCAGTAGCGGACTTTGGGATCCACCTAGTATCATACCTAGGCTGGCGCGGCAGGATGATCATGCGGAGTTGCCCGGCCGGTGGGGGGCGGTGCAGACGGCGGCCGCGCTGGGCACGACCGCCGCGGTGGCGGCTTGGCGGATGGCAGGATCCGCCACGGGCCACCGTCCCAGGCATATCCACCACCGCCGTCGAACCTCCGGGACAGGCAGGTGGCCACAAGCCATACAGCCGGGCCGCATGAGCCCGTGCGGCAAGGCCCGGCAGCAGTCAGCCCCCCGCATGGGGGCGCGGTTGTGTCAGAGCACGGTCGGCGATCCCCACTGTGTGGACTTCGTCTGAGAATCGACAAGCTCGTTATAACCAGGTGTTCAGTCTGATTTGCTTTCTTTATAAGTAGATAGTCAGTCAATTGACATTTGTTTATAAGTGGATAGTCAATGAACAAAATCTTTTTATTATATTATTGTATAATCCCTTAATGGACATTTTACGCGGAATGCTGCGACAGAATCCATGGTGGCGTGACGCCGACAGCATAAACACCGACGAAAAGATCGTCGAATGGGGCAACTCGCTGCGCTATGAGCCGCGGCTCATGTACAATATCGAGTATTCTTTTGCCGACAGCCGCACGGTGGTATACACGCTGAGGGGACCCCGGCAGGTCGGGAAGACTACGCTTGTGAAGCTGCAGATCAAGAAATTTCTGGACAGGCACGTGCATCCTCTGCGCATACTATACTATACGATGGATCTGGCCCGAGAATACCAAGACGTGGTCGATGTGATTGACGTCTACATGGAGGAGATCGCCAGGCGGGAGCCGGGGGGCAGGCGCTATCTGTTCCTGGACGAGATATCATCGGTGCCGGACTGGCAAAAGGGTATCAAGTGGCTCGTAGACACGGGGTCTCTCCGTGATTGCACGGTGCTGGCCACCGGCTCCCACAGCATAGACCTGAGGGACGCCGCCGAGCGCCTCCCTGGGCGCAAAGGCGAAACCGGCGGCGCCCACGACAAGATACTGCTCCCTATGAAGTTCTCCGAGTACGTCTCTGTCCTGAATCCGGACATACGCCGCATCGTGGACAAGAGCCTGCTTGCATTGGACGACCGCCGCGCGGCGCTGTATGGGCTTACGGGCGGACGTATAGACGAGAGCCTAGAGGCGCTGATGCCGTACTTGGATGTTCTAAACCGGCTACTGCACGACTATATGGTTACCGGGGGACTGCCCCGCGTGGTGAACGGCTACATCAATAGTAGGCAACTTCTGGATCCCGATTACGGCAGGTATGTCGACGTGCTGGCCGGGGAATGGACCCGCCTGGGCAAGGACATGATGCGGCTCAAGACGTTTGGTCGGCGCCTGGCGACAAGCTTGGGAAGTCCGGTCTCGTGGACGGGTCTTGCCAATGGATCTGCAATGGGCAGTCCTAACACGGCCCAAGACTATGCAGATACGCTAGAGAGGCTCTTTGCGGTGTACGTGACATACAGGTATGATATGGATAATCGCTGTCCACTGGTTGGCAAGAACAAGAAAGTGTACTTTAGCGATCCGTTTTTCCTACATGTATTCAGGACCATGGCCGGGCCTCACGACATAGGGTCTTGCATTGAATACATAGCCCAGCCCAAGAACGCAGGCGGGGTACTCGAGGGAATAGTGGCAAACCACTTGGTGCGGCTGGCATTCCTGTTGACCGCAAAAAAGTCCGCCTTTGATCCCCACTATCACGTGTTCTACTGGAGGGACAGCAAGTCCAGGGAGGTAGATTTCGTACTGGATGGCGGCGGGGAGATGAGGATACCAATAGAGGTAAAGTCGGGCAGCCACACAGATGCCGCCGACTTGGCGGGCCTGACCAGGTTCGTTCATGCCACAGGTAACACCGGGGTGGTGCTTTCTGGAGACAGAATGAGGGAGCGCCGCGATTATCTGATCGTGCCAGCATCCGTATTCCTGATGCTCGTGTGAGGCCTGCGGCCATATGCTCTGCGCCGGTGGGTGACAGTACGGTCTGCCGGGATCCAACAGCTGTGTGGGCAGAAACCGTGGATATGCTGGGTGACTGAAGTTCGTAGGCAAATCGCCCGCTCAATACCGGAGGCCCCAGAACGCACCGCGATGGCCTGGCCAGTTCTAATTAGGCCGACTTAGGACACCAGAAGTGGCCTCACTGCAGCGTCCGGTCCAAAACCACGTTTGATTCAAGCCGTGCGCAACGTCTCCGTCATGGAGAATGCCAGCCGATCTGACGGCCCGACGCTGAACGTTTTGGTGGATATACCGGCAGATGCTTAGGGAGGGCAGCCGGTCGCAACTGCCAACAGATTCACGCTAGACTGTAGCGATTCGTAGAGATTGTGAATGTTCCCCATGCATATCAACCAGCGTCTGCGTACTTTTGCCGTGCGGTATAGGGCCACAGGATGCCCGGCTTGCCCGTGTGGCATGCAGCCTCGGCCCTCTCCTGCAGCCTTCCAGTCACACCATGTTGCGTCGCCAACAGACTTGGCCACGCTTGGGTGGACAACTTTTCATATTCCACAATGATTTGGCGCGGCAAAAATGCACATATAGCGGCCCGCCGTACCTCGGTGCGGTAGTAGGGAGGATCGGGGTGCCAGCCGTGCCCCTTTCCGAAACCGGCTATACGCGGAGATCAGCAACCGTCGGGTAAATCTCTGTGTGGGCAGTTCCCGCCCGGCGCGTCGGGACGAGGTCACGCCGGGGCAGGTGGTTGCAGGTCCGGAGGCGTCCGAAGGGGTGCCGTCCAAGACCGAGCCGCCGAACGAGACCAGGTCCGGGAGGGAGCAGTCCTAAGGCGGGGCATCCACGCTTCCCCGTCAACGTGGCGGACTGGCGCGCCCCGAGATGGGGCTGTCCACCCAGGGTGGAGCCGGCGGGGCTACTACCTTTTTATCGAGTGTAACTGAGATGCGGCGCATGTCCCCCTACGAGCGGTTCCGGGCGTCGGCCCCTCCCGGGGCCCGGGGCATGCTAGACGAGCTGAGGGGATATTGTATGGAGCTGGGCGGCGTGGAGAGCGTGCGCGCCCACCGCGTCGTGTACGGCCGGGGCATGTCGCACCGGTGGTTCGCCGACGTGGAGCCGGCCGACGGCCACATCATACTCAAGACGCAGAGGGGGTGGCGCCATCCGCCACACAAGACGCTCATACCGTATGGCGGGGACGCCTCCGGGGCCAGGGAGGCAATCCGGGCGGCCTACGAAGCGGTTTGATACAGAACGTCAAAGCCGGAAAACCTGCCGGTGTACGTCTCGGGCCGGATCTCCACATCCTGTACTATGGCGTTGGCCGGGCCGCGGCGGCACCACTCCGCCAGGGCGTCCACCCCGCCGGCCTCCCCCTCCAGCACCGCCTCCACGCGGCCGTCCTCCAGGTTTCTGACCCAGCCCCGCACCGAGTTTAGGACGGCCTGCGCCTTCATGGCCTGCCGGAAGAATACGCCCTGTACCCGGCCGGATACCAGTATGCGGAGGCTCTTCTCGGTCACGGCACCGGCTGCGGCCGGGATATTATTTAGGCTTGCTTCCAGGAAGAACTGGTACGTTAACGTGAGTTGAGATTAGGTGGTAAGTGCGTGAGTTGGTGGAACGTTAGGGGGATGGCTGCCCGGCCACAGCCGCCAGCATCGCCGCCGCGTCCCACGGCCATACGTGCCTGGCGTTTGGGTGAGGGCGGCGCCCCCAGAAAGATTAGTGCCGGGGACGGGATTTGAACCCGCGCACGCGGGTAAGGCGCCTTCACTCATAAGGTGAACGCCATACCAGACTAGGCGACCCCTGCACCCTTAAATCCACGGGCCTCCGTATATGGGTTGACTGTCGCTATGGTGAATGCGGGTAAGGCGCCTGTACAGTCATTTGGGGGCTTCGGCCCCCACCCCATAATACCAACTCCGAGCCGTGGTGGCGGCCCCGCCCGGCGCCATATTGCGGCGCCATCGCAAAAAGTTGGCGCCAAAAAAAGGGTGACCGCCTAAGTGGCCTGACTCACTTTTTTGACACTTAACTCTCTCATTTGACAATGGGTTCTGACTCACGTTAGCTTGACAGTTCCGCCAGCTTATGACCTTTTTATGCAGGCTGCGATGATAAGAAACAGCCGGGTATGTACCGCCTAGATCCACGGCCTCCATACCGAGGGTGCCTGGTGCCCATTGTACTCGGTCCCGTTACTTCAAGTCCCGCTTCATGCTCGCCATTACACGGTCCCGCAGATCCGCGGCCTTGCAGTCTTGTATCTTGACTCCTCCCTGGTTAAACCAGACCACCGCGTCGGCCAACTCGTACGCCACACCCCTATACCTGTCGGCAATGTTGGTAAAGGCCGGACAGGCCGGAGTTCGTCCCCGCCGGGGACGGTTGCCCGGTGCGCAAATAGGACGAAACCGGCGGCCACCGCCCCCAATCTCTGATCTAGAACCCGCTGGCGCCGGCCGTCGATACGGCAGCGCCGCCTAGTTGCGCTTCTTGAGGCGGGCGCGTCCCGTCTTGCGGGCGGCTATGCTGCCCACCTTGGCCCCGGGCGGCGCGTCCCGGGATACCGTCGAGCTCTGGCCTACGTGCTGGTGCCGGCCGCCGCCGTGGGGGTGGGCGTAGGCGGCCTGCGCCACGCCCCGCACTATTGGATACTTGCGTCCCCGGGAGCGGAAGTTGCGCCACTTGCCGCCGGCGCTCATGAACGGCCTCTCGGACACCCCGCCGCCGGCCAGCGTCCCGATCATGGCGCGGTTCCTGGGATGGAGCGTTGCAAACTGGCCCGAGGGCAGCTTGACGGTGACCCCGTTCTCGCCGTGTGAGAATATGGTGGCGCTGCCTCCTGCCGCCTTCACCAGGGTGCCGCCGTCCCCGTAGTGCCGCTCCACGTTGCAGACGGTGGCGCCGTCCGGTATGTTCTGGACGCTGATCACGTTGCCCCTCTCTATGCTGGACTTTAGACCAAACTGCATGGAGTCGCCCACCTGCAGCCCCAGCACGGCGGGCACGAACGAGACCGAGCCGTCCTTGAACCGTATCTTGGCCAGGGGTGCGTCGCGGCCCCTCTCGTGCACTATGTCCAGGACCATGGCCGTATGGCTCTCGGCCAGCGGAAAGTTCGGGTAGCCTGCCCGGGCGATCTTGCCGGTGGTCGCGGCCCGGAACTGGCTCCCGCCCCGGCCCCTCCTTCTGACCAGCGGTCTCTTACCCATGCGTGGGCGGGGCCGGGGGACCTGTTTTTAACCTTGTGGCGGCGGGGCCGCACCCGGAAAGCTGCGCGGCGACGCATTCCGGCATGCAGCGATAGTCCCGGACGACAGCCCCCGCCGCTTCCCGGCAGCACCATAATACGTCGCCGGCGTATCGAATCCGGATGTTCGGGGTGGACATCCATTCGGATTCCACATATGGCCCATATCCTCTAAAGATATAAAAATCGGCGGGCGGTACTGGCTTTCATGGGAGGCCAGGGACTGAACCTGAAGGTACTGGAGGCCTACACCCGGGACGTGGGCAGGGGCGTGGCGCGCATAGACTACGACTCCATGGACACGCTGGGCGCCTCCACCGGCGACGTGCTGGAGATAAAGGGGAAGCGCCGGTCGGTCGCCAAGTGCCTCCCGCTGTACCCCTCCGACGAGGGCAAGGGCATCATAAGGATAGACGGGCTGGGGAGGAACAACTCGGGCATAGCCATAGGCGACACCATATCGGTCCGCAAGATAAAGGCCGTCCCCGCCGAGAAGATCGTGGTGGCCCCGCTGGAGGCCATACCCCCCATAGACGAGAGGTACCTGGCCGACGCCCTGGAGAGCGTCCCGCTCATAAAGGGCGACAACGTCATGGTGCCCTACTTTGGAGGCAGGCTCACCTTCCAGATAATAGGCGTGACGCCGGCGTCTGACGCGGTCCTGGTCACCCAGAAGACCGTCTTCCACATAGCCGAGAAGGGCGAGACGCTCCGGGGCGTGCCCCAGGTCACCTACGAGGACATTGGCGGCCTCACCGACGAGATAAAGAAGGTGCGGGAGATGATCGAGCTTCCCCTGCGGCACCCCGAGATATTCGAGAAGCTGGGCATAGAGGCGCCCAAGGGCGTGCTGCTGTACGGCCCGCCGGGGACCGGCAAGACCCTGCTGGCCAAGGCCGTCGCCAACGAGTCCAACGCCCACTTCATATCCATATCCGGGCCCGAGATCATGTCAAAGTTCTATGGCGAGTCCGAGGCGCGCCTCCGGGAGATATTCAAGGAGGCGCGCGAGAAGGCGCCCTCCATAATATTCGTCGACGAGATAGACTCGATAGCCCCCAAGCGCGAGGAGGTCACCGGCGAGGTGGAGAGGCGCGTGGTCTCGCAGATGCTCTCGCTCATGGACGGGCTGGAGGCGCGCGGCAAGGTCATAGTGATATCGGCCACCAACCGCCCCAACGCCATAGACCCGGCACTCCGGCGGCCGGGGCGGTTCGACCGCGAGATAGAGATCCGCGTGCCCGACAAGAAGGGCCGCAAGGACATCCTGTCCATACACACCCGGAACATGCCGCTGCAGCTGGACTCCAAGGGGGCCGAGGACGTCAACCTGGACAGGGTGGCGGCGGTCAGCCACGGGTACGTGGGCGCCGACCTGGAGTACCTATGCAAGGAGGCGGCCATGAAGTGCCTCCGGAGGCTGCTGCCGGAGCTGAACCTGGAGGACGAGAAGATCCCCCCCGAGACGCTGGACAAGCTGATAGTGAACAACTCCGACTTCCAGCGGGCCCTCATAGAGGTGACCGCCTCGGGCATGCGCGAGGTATTCATCGAGAACCCCGACGTCAAGTGGCAGGACGTGGGCGGCCTGGCCGACGTGAAGCGGGAGCTGCAGGAGGCAGTGGAGTGGCCCATGAAGCACCCCGGATTGTACGACAAGCTGGGCCACCGCATGCCCAGGGGCATACTACTCCACGGCGACAGCGGCACCGGCAAGACCCTGCTGGCCAAGGCCGTCGCCACCGAGTCAGAAGCCAACTTCGTGTCTGTCAGGGGGCCGGAGCTGCTCTCCAAGTGGGTGGGGGAGTCTGAGCGCGGCATCCGCGAGATATTCCGGCGCGCCCGGCAGGGCTCGCCGTGCGTGGTCTTCTTTGACGAGATCGACTCGATAGCCCCCATCAGGGGCGCCGGAGGGGAGACGGCCGTCACCGAGCGGGTGGTGAGCCAGCTGCTCACCGAGATGGACGGCATGGAGAACATGCAGGGGGTGGTGGTGCTGGCGGCCACCAACCGCGTCGACATAATAGACCCGGCGCTGCTCCGGCCCGGGCGCTTCGACAAGATCATAAAGGTTCCCATGCCCGACAAGGACAGTCGCCAGCGCATACTGGAGATAAACGCCGCGAGTATATCGGTCGCCGACGACGTCGAGATAGGCAAGCTGGCCGAGCTCACCGACGGGATGAGCGGGGCCGACACCGCCTCGATAGCCAACACGGCCGTCTCGCTGGTGATACACGAGTTCCTGGACGGCGGCGAGACGGAGCGCCCGGCAGGCGAGGCGGGCCCCGAGGACGGGACCCTGCCCACTCCATCGGCCGCCGACATCGAGAAACGGTCGGAGAACGCCAAGGTCACCATGAGGCACTTTGTGGACGCCGTCAGGAAGGTCCGCGAGCAGAAGGACCTCAAGATGCAGGAAAAGATGATAACGCCGTACTTCCGCTAGACCCATGCCCTCCGGATACGACGGCAGGGTGCTCCAGACGCTGGACATGCACGGGGCCGGCGTGGGCGACCGCGTCGCCATAGACTCGGACATCCGCTACACCGGGACCATAATGCCGCGGTACCACCACTCCGACGACTCCCACATAGTGTTGAAGCTGGACAGTGGGTACAACGTGGGCGTCTCCATACGGGGCATAACGGGCATCCACATACTGGAGCGCCCCCCCACCCCGCCGCCCTCCACCCCTCCCCCCGAACCCCGGGGCGAGCTGCCGGACATACTGCTGGTCTCCACGGGAGGTACGATAGCCAGCCGCATAGACTACCGCACCGGGGCGGTCACCCCCGCCCTGGACGCCGCCCAGCTGGGCGAGTCGATGCCGGAGCTGTACGGCATGGCCAACATACGCCCCCTGCAGCTGCTCTCAGAATATTCGGAGAACATAACCCCCGAGCACTGGCTGGAGATGGCCCGCGCCATACACGAGGAGCACTCCAAATACGCGGGGATAATACTGGCGCACGGCACCGACACCATGCACTACACGGCCGCATACCTGTCGTTCGCGCTGGCCGGGTGCGACACCCCCATAATACTGACCGGGTCCCAGCGCTCCTCGGACCGGGCCTCCTCGGACGCGGCGCTGAACCTGGCCGGGGCCGTCTCGGCCATCGCACAGGGCATACCCCGGGGCGTATACATAGCGATGCACCACACCCAGAGCGACGACGCCATATCCATACACCACGGGACGCGGGCCAGAAAGAGCCACGCCAGCGCGCGGGGGGCGTTCCGCACCATAAACGGGGAGCCCGCTTATATGGTAAGGGGGGGCGTGCTGGAGAGCCGCGCCCACAAGGACTACTGGAATGGCATATCGTACTCGCCGGCCATATCGGTGGACCGGCGGGCGGCCCTGGTCAAGTACCACCCCGGGTATGATACGGCGCTGCTGGACCACATGTCGGGGTGCCGGGCGGTGATACTAGAGGGTACGGGGCTGGGGCACGTGGGCCGCGAGGCCTACCATACGATACAATCCATGGTGCGGCGGGGCATGTTCGTGGGGATGACCACCCAGTGCATAGAGGGGAGCGTGCGCATGACCGTGTACGAGAGCGGGAGGGACCTGCTGGAGATGGGCGTCGTACCGCTGCGCATGGTACCCGAGACGGCCCTGGTCAAGGCCATGTGGGCCGCCTCCCGAGATATGGACATGCACGATGCCATGGTGTCGGATATGGCCTCGGAGATGGCATGATGGACGATATCCTGGTGGGGTTGGAGATACACCAGCAGCTGGACACCGGCAGCAAGCTCTTCTGCAGGTGCACCGGGGTCCGGGAGCCCGGGCGCGTGGAGTCGTTCGTGAGGCGGCTGCGCCCCGTAAGGAGCGAGATGGGCGGGTACGACCCGGCCGCCCTGTTCGAGGAGTCGCGGGACAAGACCATACTGTACCGGGCCGATGTGAACAACTCGTGCATGGTGGAGCGGGACGAGGAGCCCCCCCGCGAGGTCGACCATATGTCCAAGAGGGCCGCCCTGGTGGTGGCCGCCGCCCTGGAGTCGTCGGTGTTCGAGGAGGTGTACCCCATGAGGAAGACCGTGATAGACGGCTCCAACACCGGCGGGTTCCAGAGGACGATGCTGGTCTCCCGGGGCGGCCGGCTGCGCGTCGGCGACGCATGGGTGGGGGTTCAGTCCATATGCCTGGAGGAGGACTCGGCCAGGCCGCTGGGCGAGGAGGATGACATGAAGGTATACGCGCTGGACCGGCTGGGAATACCGCTGGTGGAGATAGCGCTGGAGCCTATACCCGGGGATCCCAAGGCGGTGCGGCGTGCGGCCGAGGCCCTGGGGAGGCTGCTCCGTGGGACCCGCATGGTCGCCCGGGGCATAGGCACCATACGCCAGGACGTCAACGTCTCGGTGCGGGGGGGCGGCGGCATAGTGGAGGTGAAGGGGGTGCAGTACCTGGACCAGCTGGAGAAGGTCATAGAGTATGAGGGTATGCGGCAGGCCGGGCTGCTCTCGATACGGGACGCGATACGGGAGAGGGATCTGGCCCCGCCCGGGGACGGGGACGTGTTCGATATGACAGGTATGATGGGGGGGTGCGGATCCGATATCATGCAAAGGGCCCTGCGCCGGGGCGACCGCATACGCGGGGTGCGACTGCGGGGATACGCCGGCATACTGGGGATGGAGCCCCGCCCGGGGATACGGCTGGGCCGGGAGCTGGGCCAGATCGTGAAATATTATGGGATAGGGGGAGTGTTCCACACCGACGAGCTGCCCGGGTATGGCATAGGGGAGGGCGAGGTCGCATCGCTGTATGGCCATATGGGGGCAGACCCAGATACGGACGCACTGGTGCTGGTGGCCGCTCCCCCCGGCCGCATGGAACACGTGGTACATTCCATCATATCTCGGGTGGGGCAGGCCGGCGAGGGCGTGCCCGCCGAGACCCGTCTGGCCGAGCAGTCCGGGGGTACCGTATTCATGCGCCCCCGGCCGGGATCGGCGCGGATGTACCCGGAGACGGACATCCCCCCCGTACTGGTTTCTGTGGAGGACATGGCCAAGGCGCGGAGTATGGTGCCCATCCCCTGGGAGGAGGCGGTGCGGGAGTGCTCAACCAGATATGGCATAAATGTACAGCTGGCAGAGCAGCTGCTGGACTCCGAGTATGTGGACACGTTCGTGGAGGTGGCCGGGGAGACGGGCGTGGCGGCGGCCTTTGTGGCCTCGGTACTGTGCTATGACGTCAGGAGCCTGGCCCGGGAGGGGCTGGACACCAGCAGGCTCACCCATCCCATAGTACGGGAGGCGTTCTCCCTGCTGGATTCTGGCAAGATATCAAAGGAGAGCGTGAAGATGGTCCTACAGGACGTGGCGGCGGGCAGCTCCGATACGATATCCGAGGCGGTGCGGAATACGGGGGCGGGCCGCATCCCCGACGACCAGATATCGGACATGCTGGACGTCATAATATCGGAGAACCATTCCCTGATAGAGAAGATGGGGGAGCGGGCCGCCGGGCCGCTCATGGGCATGGCGATGTCCAAGATGAGGGGCAGGGCCCCCGGGGACGTGGTGAGCCGCATGCTGGCGCAGAAGATCAGGGATCTATAGTGGGCGCGACGGGACCGGCCTTTCTGCCGCGTCCGGCAGCGGCAGCAGTTCCGATACGATGCAGGCCCGCCCGGCCACGCAGCGGCATGAGGCCTGTCGGCCGCAAGGGATTCCTGAATATCATGCCGGAGCGGCGCGCGTGTTACTAGTTCCTGGCCGGACGGCCACATGTGCGGCCTCGCAGCGGGACGCGCCGCTCCGTGGTGCCGGTTCATGGGTTGCTCGGACGTAGAGACACTTTTAGTGTCATATAGTGTACCATATTTATTAAGTAGGGCCATTTTATGGTACTGAATTGAATGGACGCGACGTAGCGCTGCTGGCCGTACTTGTCGGCGCGGTTGCGGGCGCGGCCCACAGGTGGGAATCCGGCAAGTCGCCGTATGCCAGAAGCCTCAAGAGGCTCGAGAGGGCAGGCTACATACGGAGGGACGGAGACCGCATAGCGCTGCAGAACAACGCCAAGTGCGTACTGCTGGAGAGGGCATCCCGGAGATACGACATCATGGCGATACTGCGCCACTCCAACGAGGAAGTCTTTGCCAGCCTGGCCGGGCCCGGCACGCGCGCGGACATAGCCAGTCGCACCGGCCTGTCGCCCTCAACCATATATCGGGCCCTGTACGAGATGGCGGCCGCGGGAATAGTAAGCAGGGACAAGGAAAGGATGCGCCTGGCCGGGCCGCTTACCGAACTGGCGACGGTGATGGGCATAGAGAGGGAAGCGGCGCGGCGCCGTAGCGGGGATGTTCTGTACAGGGACGGTTCGGTGGAGATAGTGGCCGTTCCGGCCGGGACGCCGTTCGAGGGCCAGCTGACCGCGTTCTCGGTTTTCGGCGAATATGGCGTGCCGTATGCATCTCCGCGCGACTACTACGCCATACAGGAGGCGGAGATGGACATCAACCGCGTTTTGGTGCACGCGGTGATGATATCGGCGCTGGAGGGGAGTCCGGGCGATATGTCGGCGGCGATCATATTTTATGTGTCCAACAGAAAGCGTGTCGACGTCCTGCAGCTGAGAAGGTACGCCCGCGCCCTGCAGATTTTGGACGTGTGGCTGGACGTGGAATCGTACGTCCGCAACAGGAAAACGGTGGGCAGCGGGAGCCTGTTCCTGCCCTGGGGGGAGTTCCTGGAAAAATGCCGCACGTACGGCATATCCCCCGACCCGTACGGAAGCGCCGGCCCCCTGTTCAGGGACATTGGGCTGCATCTGGACCGCCCGGTTACGGCGTACCTGCTGGGCGGGGAGAACATGAGGATGAAAGGCATGAAGGCATCCACCAGGGACTGCGACATCTGGGTATCGAGTGTGGATGAGTTTGACGCTATACTGGGCGCGGCCACGCAAAAGATGGGGTACGAGAGGTTGGCGGCCATAGAGTACATGGAAGAAGACATGCGCCTGCGTCCGGACGACATACTGGTCCACCGCGAACGCCCCAGGATCGACATATTCACCGACGCGATACTGGGCGCCGCCGTCCTGACCGACGGAATGGAGAAAGCGGCCGATTACGTGCAGTGCGGCTCGCTGACACTGGGCATGCTGAGCAACGAGCACGTGTTTCTGCTGAAGGCGATAGCCGGACGGGACGGCGACATACACGACATGGCGGCGCTGGCCCGGGGCGCGTCCACCGTGTCCGGGGTGCGCCATGCGTTTGATTGGGAGAAGGTGTGGACCGAGATCGTGCGGCAGGAGGAGGCGAATCCCCTGGGATGCCCCACCGAGACCGTATTCGACCAGCTATCCGACATGTCAGAGTATGAAGGCCTGGAGCCGCCCATTGCAAAGAGGCTCCGCCTTCACGTCATGAACCGGCGCATATCGAGACTGGCCCGGGGGGGATGGTGTCCCCTATCGTGGATTGCCGGCGTGCTTGTGGGCGGCGACATTCATGAGAAGGATGTCAGGAACCGCGTGCACGCGCTCTTGGCGCGCGGTATGCTGAAGAGGAAGAACCGGGGCAGGACGGTCCTGCTTTGTAGCACGGAACGGTTTCCGCTCCCAGACAAAGAGATTGAAGGGTCGACCGTGGACGAGTACCTGCGGTGGAGGTTTCCGTACCAGCGTCCGGCCGGCGCCGATGATGCCGCCGCCCTGGCGGGAAGCCTGCTGAAGAAGGGATACAGAAGAATCGGCGACATGGACGCGAGGGTGGCCGAGCGCCTGCCATCCCTGCCGCCGCCGAACCAGACGGATCCTCCCGGCTCCATACATACGGCCAAAAGATGCATGGGCTGATCCCGCATGCTCTCCAAGATGCGTCCAAGATCCTAACTTCGGACGCAATGCCCGAGAATCACGTATCCCGTTCTGGCAGTCAGTAATTGATGCCCTCCTCCATCCAGTTCGGATTACGCAGCCTCGTCTAGTCATCGGCTCTCTTGTTGTGGAATGTCATCATTGGCGTCTTGTGGTTGTCCATGTCCACGAAGTGCAGCCGGTCGGCGCCATAGTACTCGATATGGTCGTCCAGACCAGGGCAGTTCCAGATCTCGTCCTCGAGGATCTTGTGGAACCGGGTACCCCTGCCCTTCTTCAGCTGCCAAATGGCATACCGAATGGTTTTGTCCGTAAGATTCGACTTCATCTTTTGCGCGATCCATGTGGCCTACTCCGAACATAACATTTGTAAATCCCATCAGTAGCAATGTATGCATGGGTACCCGCGCCTCCCTCGCCATGTTGGTTGACGGCGACAACGCCTCCCACAACGCAATCAAATCCATAATAGACGAAGCGTCCAAGCACGGAAACCTGAAGATACGCCGCGTGTATGGCGACTGGACGAATCAGAACCTAGCAAAATGGAAGGAGGCGGCCAACCTTAACGCGATGCAGCTGATCCAGCAATCCAACTACACGAGCGGCAAGAACTCAACTGACGGCGCCCTCATAATAGATGCCATGGACATTCTCTACACGGACGATGTTGACGGATTCTGCATTGTTTCAAGCGACAGCGACTACACCAGACTGGCGATCAAACTGCGCGAGCGCGGCAAGTTGGTGTTTGGAATCGGGGAGGAAAAAACCCCCAAATCCCTCGTGAATGCATGCCACCAGTTTACATACGTAGAGACGATTGTGACCGGCGGAGCACTTCCAGATGCCGGAGTTGCACCAAAACAATCTACTAAACGCAGTTCCGAATGGATGGCATCTGTGAAAAAGGCAATTGAGGAATCGGCCGGTGAGAATGACTGGGTACTGCTCGCCGCGGTGGGGCAACGCCTTCAGGCGATCAATCCCGCGTTTGATGCGCGAGCATACGGATCCAGAAACCTACATTCGTTGATCGAGTCGGAACCCGACAGATTCGATCTCAGAGGCAACGAGCGCGACGGAGTATTGTCCGGGCACTTGGTCAGGCTAAAACCGGGCTTCCATGGTTGAATGTAAAGGATAGATCAGCTACATTTTGCCCAAATTGTTTTCATAATTTATAGTGAAAATTACGGGTATTTTAGCTATTTAGATCACCAAAAGAGATCATAAGAAAGTATCCCCCACGCCCCCGCACTGCAGCCACGCCGCACACAGCGCGCGACGCGGCACAAAAGCGGACGAGTGGTCGGGACCGCAGGCGTATGCCGCCAAGGGTCCGGACCACGTACCGGACAGTCCGGCCCCGCATGGTGCAGGCCGTCCGCGGCTGCAGATACGGTTATGGCTCCTTTGGCCCCCAACGGTTTGAGCGAGTTTAAATTATGTCTCCCGGCCACACCATACCATGAGGATAGGCTGCCACGTCTCCATATCCGGCGGTATCAGCAACGCGGTGGACAACGCCACAGAGCGCGGGTGCACCGCCTTCCAGATATTCACCAGGAACCCCCGGGGCTGGCGCGCCAAACCCATAGACGACACGGAGGCGGCCGCATACCGCGATAAGCTGGCCCGCAGCGGCATAGAGGCGTCGGCGACCTGCGCCCACATGCCCTACCTGCCCAACCTCTCCGGACCCAACGAGGAGCCGTACCGCAAGTCGGTGGACACGCTAAAGTCGGAGGTGGAGCGGTGCCACACCCTGAGGATACCATATCTGGTCACCCACCTGGGCAGCCACTTGGGAAGCGGGGAGGAGGCCGGCATAAGACGGCTGGTCGCCGCATACACGGAGGCCGTCTCGGCGGGGGGCGATACCACCATACTGTTGGAGAACACGGCCGGCCAGAAGAACTCGGTGGGGTACGGCTTTGGGCAGCTCGCCGACATACTGAACCGCCTGGAGCCGGCCGGCCGGTTCGGCGTCTGCCTGGACACCTGCCACGCCTTCGTGTCCGGGTACGACATGCGGACCGCCGAGGCCGCCGACCGCACGCTGGGCGAGTTCGACGACGCCATAGGGTACGACCGCCTCCGCATACTGCACCTGAACGACGCCAAGGGGGACCTGGGCTGCAACCTGGACCGCCACTACCACATAGGGCTGGGCGGCATCGGATATGAGGGCCTGGGCCGGGTGGTCCGTACAATGGACCGGCTGAATATACCCACAATACTGGAGACGCCCATCGACGAGGTGCGCACCGACACAGAAAACATACAGGCGGCCAAGAGACTGCTGGAGGGGGGCCACACATAATGGAATACGACAGGGTGGCAAAGCTGGCCCTGGAGAGGGGCTTTTACTTTCCCAGCTGCGAGGTGTACAGCGACTCGCAGGCCGGATTCTGGGAGTACGGGCCCAACGGCGTGAGCATGAAGGGCAAGTTCCTGGAGCTGTGGAGGCGGGAGCTGGTGCGCCGCGACGGCATGATGGAGATAGACGGCTCCCAGATAATGACCAGGTCCGTGTTCGAGGCGTCCGGGCACCTGGACAGCTTTGCGGACCCCATAACCCGGTGCTCCAAGTGCGGCGCCACCTTCCGGGCCGACCGCATGATACAGGAGGCGTGCGGCATCACGATACCCGAGTCCGCCGACCTGGCCGAGTTCGACGGGGCCATCACGGACAACAGCATATCGTGCGGCCGGTGCGGCGGGGCGCTGGGCCCCACCAAAAGCTTCAACATGATGTTCCGGGTGGGCATAGGCCCCGAGGGCGAGGAGGCGTACCTTAGGCCGGAGACCTGCCAGTCCATATTCGTGGACTTTCCCCGGCTCTTCAAGACCATGCGGGGCAGGCTCCCGGTGGGGGTGGCCCAGGTGGGAAAGAGCTTCCGCAACGAGATATCCCCCCGGCAGAGCCTGCTACGGCTGCGCGAGTTCTACCAGGCCGAGATCGAGGTGTTCTGCAACCCCCAGAAGCTCCGCCAAGTGCCAAAGTTCGAGCAGGTGCGGGACACCGCAGTCCGCATAGGGGGGGACGGCGATGTGGCCGAGACGACGTGCGCCAAGGCGGTGGCCGACGGCGCCCTGCCCAACGAGTTTGTCGCATACTATATCGGGATACTGGCCGAGTTTTATGAGAAGACGGGGATAGACATGGGCCGGTCCAGGTTCCGGCGCCTGGGCGAGAAGGAGAAGGCGTTCTACGCGGACGTGGCCTTTGATTTCGAGGTGGAGACGACCACCGGATGGCTGGAGCTGGTGGCGTGCAACTACCGCACCGACCACGACCTGGGCGGCCACTCCAGGCACAGCGGCGAAAAGTTCGAGGTGATGGACGGCGACACCAAGGTGCTGCCCCACGTCTTTGAGATATCCATGGGGATAGACCGGAGCCTGTACACCATCCTGGAGCACTCCCTGAACGAGGACGAGACACACGACAGGACCGTCCTCTCCATACGGCCGTACCTGGCGCCCATACACGTGGGGGTGCTCTCCCTGGTGAAGAAGGACGGGCTGCGGGAGAAGACCGACGCCATACACCAGGCCATAAACCGCAGGTACGACGCCTTCTTGGACCACTCCGGCGCCATAGGAAGGAGGTACCGGCGGCTCGACGAGATAGGGTGCCCCTTCGCCGTCACCGTGGACCACCAGACCCTAGAAGACGACACCGTAACGCTGCGGGAGAGGGACAGCATGGGCCAGCGGCGCGTGCCGCTCCCGGAGCTGGACCATACCATATCTGAGGCCGTCTCCTTTCCCTGAGCGCCGCTGCGGCGCGCCCTTGGCCATACACCATGCAAAGCCCGGCACTGGGGACCCGCCTGTTCCATTCCGGGCCGGAACGCGAATCCCGCAAATCCCCCGATCCCATATAAGATTTAAAAACGGACCGCCATACCCCCGGACATGGCCAGGCCGCAGGTCTCCATAATTCTGCCCACGTACAACGAGTCGCAGAACATACTGGAGATGCTCCGCTCCATACGCGAGAGCATACCCCGCAGCGTCTCGGCCCAGGCCATCGTGGTGGACGACAACTCGCCGGACGGCACCGGCCAGATAGTAGAGGAGCACAAGCGGGGCATGAAGCAGGTGGCCGGATACACCATAGACGTGATACACCGCCGCGCCAAGGCCGGCCTGGGGGCGGCCATACTGCAGGGGATAGGCCACGCCCGGGGGGAGACCATTGTGGTGATGGACAGCGACATGTCCCACCCGCCCCACATCATACCCAAGCTGCTGGATGCGCTGCGGCACCACTGTGATATAGCGGTGGCCTCCCGGTACATACGGGGAGGCCGGATTGACGGCTGGCCGGCCAGAAGAAAGATCATAAGCTGGGGCGCCTCCACCATAGCCAGGAGGGTGCTGGGCATAACCGCCAGGGATCCCATGTCCGGCTTCTTTGCGTTCCGGCGCAATTTGGTGGAGGGCGTCTCGCTGGACGGCATCGGCTTCAAGGTGCTCATGGAGATGCTCGTAAAGATTCGCGGGGCCCGCATCACCGAGGTGCCCTACACGTTCCGGGACAGGCGGCTGGGCAGCAGCAAGATGGGCGGGCGGGTCATAGCGGACTACTGCAGGTCGGTCGGGCGGCTGTACCTGCACGGGGGCGCCGAGCCCCGCGACTCGGTGAGGTTCCTCTCCAAGGCAGCCAGGTTCTACACGGTGGGCGCCAGCGGCTTTCTGGTCAACTATGCCATATCACTGCTGTTCACCCAGATGCCCCAGTTCTGGTACCTGCACGCCAACCTGCTGGGGATAGCGGCGTCCATAACCTCCAACTTCCTGCTCAACAAGACCTGGACCTTCCAGGACCGCGACTTTGGCGCCCGGCGCACGCTGGTACAGTACGCAAAGTTTGTGGGGTTCGGCTCGGCGGGGGCCGCCGTCCAGCTGGGGATTGTGTACAGTATGGTGGAGGGCGGGTGGTCGTACCCCGTCTCGCTGGCCGCCGGCGTTCTGACCGCCGCCCTGGGCAACTTTCTCCTGAACAAGAAGTGGACGTTCGGCGAGAAGCTCTGGGGGGGCTAGCGGACCATCGGATGGCGGCTGCCGGCCCCGGCCATCCATAAAAATAGAAAAATGACGATTCCCCTACTCGTAGGTAGTGTTCGTCTGCAGGCCAGCCGCAGGCGACGGAACCGACGGGAACTTGTCCCCCGTCTGCTGCTCTGCCACAGAGGAGGCCTCTTGGAGTATGGTGTCTATCTCCTCGCCTGCCATCTCCGACTCCATGCTGAACGAGTCCCCGGCCAGCGAGTCCATCATCAGCCCGTTGAGCGTCTGCGTCATCGAGTTGAGTTCGGTGTCGGCCTCCGGCATGAACCTGCCCAGAGATGTCTTGAGACCCTTCATCGTGGACATGGCAGGACCTATGGCCACCATGGCGTCTCCCAGATCGTGTATCGTGGTCAGCCGTAGCTGTACCTGTTCCAGGGCCATGCGGGCGTTGCTCATCATCTTGGAGACCTTGCGGATCTCGGCCAGTTCGTTGGAGAGGATCTTGCTGGTCTGCGTGTCGTGGCTCTTCATGGCGATTACAATCTTCTGGAAGAGTTTGGCATCGCGCTCGCGCATCTTGTTGAGCATAGCATCCATCTTCGATATCTGTACCTGCAGCTTGTTGACGCCTACCTGTATGCGGGGCTTAAGGGGCCCCTCTGGCTTGACGCTTCCCCGGAGTTTCTCGGACACACCCGGCTTCTCCTGCCGGGTCCATGACTTGTCAAAGCTTGTCATGGGATGGGGTCGACCAAATCGCACTTAATGGGCATAGTGCAGAATGATGCACCACAGATTAAATTTAGTTGACCGGGATGGCACGCGGTGGCCACCATAGCCGTCTTCGACTCGGGGCTGGGCTCGCTGGGGGTGGTGCGCGCCCTCCGCCGCATATCACGCTGCGACATCATATACTATGCGGACACGGCCAGCCACCCGTACGGGACAAAGCCCGTGGCCGAGCTGCGCCGCATCATATCTGGTACGGTGCGCGGCCTCCGGGAGAGGTTCGCGCCGGACCTGGTGGTGGTCGGCTCCAACACGCCCACCCTGCTGCTGGATTCCATGGAGGACCAGACCACGATGGGGGTGTGGCCCCCCCTGCGCGAGGCCGCCCGCATCGGCCGCTACGCGACGGTGCTGGCCACCCGCTCCGTGGTCGAGTCGGGCGCGGTGCGCAGGTACGCCGTATCGCTGGGCCTGGACCTGCACATACGGGAGGTGGACGCCTCGGTTCTGGTCAGGATGGCCGAGACCGGCGCGTTTCTGGACGACCCGGAGGGCTGCCGCGGTGTGGTACGGGATATGCTGCGGGACGTGCGGGGGACCTGCGTCCTCTCCAGCACGCACCTGCCGTTCCTGAGGGATATCATGGAGTCGGTCCGGCCCGATGTGGTGTTTCTGGATCCCGCCGATATGGTGGCCGGGCGCGCCATATCCGCGGCGGGCGCCGGCGGGGGAGGCACCCTGCGGGTGTACACGTCTGGCGGACACGACATAGAGCCGCTGCTGCGCCGGCTGGGGGTGAGCCAAGATATCTCTAGGCTGAGCCTCGGCGGTAGCCGTGGGTGAAGGTCTTGTCGTACAGTTTGGAGTACTCGTAGGCGGAGGGCCGGACCACATCGCCTATGATTATGGTGGCCGTGCGGGTTATGCGGGCGGCGCGCACCTTCTGCCGTATGTCCTGCAGGGTCCCGGTTACGATTTGTTGGTCGTCCCAGCCTGCCCGGTACACCACGGCGACCGGCGTCCCGGACGGGTAGCCGCCGGATACGGCCTCCCGCACGATGCGGTCCAGCAGGTGGACACTCAGGTACAGCACCAGGGTGGCGCCGTGGGAGGCCAGGGCCCCTATGCTCTCCCGCTCCGGCACGTCGGTGCGGGAGCCCATCCTGGTAATTATTATGGTCTGGGTCACGCCGGGCAGGGTGAGCTGGGTGCGCAGGGCGGCGGCCGAGGACAGCATGGCCGTCACCCCCGGTATTATGATACAGGAGACGCCCCGCTCCTCCAGGTGGTCGATCTGCTCGCGGACGGCCCCGTATATGGTGGGGTCGCCGTCGTGCAGGCGCACCGTGACCTCGCCCCGCGAGGCGGCCTCGTACAGCATATCGGTTATCTGCTCGCGGACCATCCCCGAGGCGTCATGCAGGACACCCCCGCACATGTCCAGTATGGGCTGCGGTATGAGGGAGCCCGAGTACACCACCGTGCCGGCCTCTTTGATCAGGTTGGCGCCCTTTATGGTTATGAGATCGGGATCCCCGGGCCCGCACCCCACAAAATATACTTCAGGCACGCTTGACCACCAGTATGGAAAAGTATTTGGTGGTCAGGACCCCCCGGTCCACGTCCCCCAGGGTCAGGCGGCGCACTATCTCGTGCTCGGTGCCCAGGTCCTGGCCTATGGCGAACAGGGAGTCGTCGGGGAACCCGGACTCTTTGAGTATGTCTATGACCTGGTCAAAGTACCTGCCGTCCTTCAGGAACACCATGACGTCGGAGTTGCGGGCTATCTCCCGGACCGAGCCCAGCTCGTAGCACGAGGGTATTATGGAGACCTTCTCGGCGCCCTCCGCTATGCTGACCCCCACCTTGGAGGCGAACGTGAACATCGAGACTATCCCCGGTATTACGGTGATGTCCATGGCAGGGTGGTTCCGCTCCAGCTCCCGGTGCATGTATATCCAGGTGCTGTACAGGTAGGGATCCCCCACCGTCACGTACACCACGTTGCGGCCGCCGTTCACCTCGTCGGCCATCCGGGCGGCGTTCCGCCTCCATGTGGACTCCAGTATGTCGGGGTCCTTGGTCATCGGGAAGGTCATCTTGATTATATTCTGGCGGGAGCGGTCCAGCAGCGACTCCACGACCGCCAGGGCTATGCTGGGGCGGTCCTCTGCCGAGGCAGGGCACATCACGGTGTCGGCCTCCCGGATGGCCCTCACCGCCTTTACCGTGAGCAGATCCGGGTCCCCCGGTCCCACGCCTATGGCCGTCAGCCGCGACATGGAGCACACGGGGCGCCGGCCAATTAAAAATCTAGGCGGGCGGCGCGTGTACGCGTTGATTCTCAGCACTAGCACCATCTGGACTTCGGTTTGTTTGGCGTGATCAATATGGTTTGGCATGCCATGTGGCCAGATCATGCCCATGTCACAAAAACTGCCAGACCGATACTACAAAACTCCGCCTTGCATGTTCTCTGGCGCCACGCTGAACCCAAACGCATATCGAGACGCTGCACGCATCCAAGGAATGAGCGCCGGACTCGTGGACCCGGCCCCTGCACGCGATACGGAATCGCGGCTGCCACTCGGCAGCCTATCGTACGCTTGCCGTACGGATGGGCGGGGAGCTGCCGACGCACCCCGATGTCGGCCTGCCGCTATGGCGGCAGCAGGGATGGAATGATGGCGGACAGCGCCCTAACCAGCGACACGTGCTCCAAGCGGGCGCCCCGGAGAACCTTCTTGTTGACGAACGAATCGGAAATGTCCTGTATGATCTCCGCCCTCATCCGCCGTTCCTCATCGACGTACCGCCGGCCGCTCTCCTGGCCTAGTCGTTCGAGGGGCGATATCTCCTCCAGCACCCCGTGCATGAAATCAACTTCGCGCGTCCTCCTCGGACCATCACCCCCATCGTCATTCCCATCGTCATGTCCTGATGCGGCAGGGGCCGAATACCGCCTAAGGGAGAGGGCAAAGAGGTAGGCCAGCAGCACGTCGGTAACGTGTTTCGTCTTGCGGTACGCGCGTATACTAGATAGGTACGACCCGCTAAAGCCGTTGTAGCGCTTGGTCTGCCCGTTGGTGACGGTCACGGCGGTATCAAACCGCAGGAGATCGCGGATCGACCCTGCCGCGTCGGATGCCACCTCTGGTATGGCATACGGCGGATCTCGCCTGAAGGAGGCGACCTTGAATCCGGTCATCTTTGTGTACGCGTCGTATGCTGCCTCAAGATCGTCCCGGCAGGCCGACCGCAGCAGAACGGCCATGTCGTAGAGCTGCTTTGCGATCTCGGCCTGTTTTGTGGGTTTGAGCCCGATCGTTCCAAGCGCCATGGTGGTGGACTTGTCCGCCAGCAGAGACCCCCTGGACAGTATGGTCATGTCCTGCAAGATGTCAAAGTCCAGTATTCTGGAGCCTGCGGGGATCCGCTTGGATGCAAGGCCGAGATCGGCCCCGCAGAAGGCGTCTATCTTTATGCTCGAATCGCCGCCTAGGCATGATGGGAAGGTTACAGTGTAGGAGGCGAGGTTGTCGATTGGATAAAGGGATATCGGAGAGCGCTTGTGGCATGTCAGCCCGTCACCGCCGATACTGCCGATGGCCCGGTCCGCCTCCGCCACGGTACAGGGACTCATGATGTCCACGTCTATGCTCATGCGCCTCACCTCGAAGCCGGGCTGGTGGAACGGCATGCACAGTCCGCCCCGCACGACGCACTCCATCTCCTGCGCTATGCGGCGGTGCGCCTCAAAACACATGATGAACTTCTCTACGTATGAGTGGTCGGCAAACCCGTACTTTTCGGCCAGATTGTATATCGACTCCTCCTGCAGCATGTCCGGGTAGTACTGGTCCAGATGTCATCCCTCCGGCATGTACGTGTTGATCTCGTCCAGAATCCTCCTGCGCCTGGCAAGCGAGCGCAGCTTGGCGGGCTTGGCCAGTCCCCTATCCAGCAGCTCGCCCAGGATGGTGATCAGCTCGTCCTGGTAGATGGGAATAATGTCCCGGGTGACCTCGAAGTAGAGATCCAGCCAGGCCTTCTCCGGCCCGGCCCAAGCGGGGGTCGGTCTCTCCTCGTACTCCCGGACGGCGATGAACCTGCGGGAGGCTATCGCCCCCAGCAGTGTCTCAAACTCCCGCCGCTTGGGGTTCAGCAGTACCGTAAACTCTCCCGAGTGATCGGCGATCGACTCCAGGAGCGACTGGCCGGCGCCGTTTATCGTGTGGATGCTGTACACCATCCTTCCGTAGGCGTTCTGCAGGAACGGCGCAAGCGTGGAGAGCCCAGTAAACTGAAAGGCGTGCTCAAAGTTTTCCTGGAGGTGGTCGTGCAGCTCGATGAGTTCGCTCTGCAGCGTGTATCCGGGAAGCGGGATCGCCTCGCGCCTTGCCTTGTTGCTATCCTGCGGCTTGGGAAGCCTGTCTGCGATGAACTGATCGAGCATCCTGTTCCGGCGTTCCACAAATTCCCGGTACGGTTCGCCTTCGGCGGCAAGTTCGGCCTCTATACGTATCAACGCAATCAGGAACATCGGATTCTTGAACAGACGGAACGCGCCGCTCTTCCTGCCGATGCCTATGCGGAGCTCCGCGCCGGCGCGCTCCATGCGGCAAGCGGCCGAGTCGTCGAACTCAAAGCTGAACGTGGTGCCGTCCTTCCGCTGGACGAAGCGGCCAGCCTCCCGCAGCAACCGTACCGCGTTTGCGGAGCTCATTCTCGCGTCCAGGGGCGGGCGGTCCTGATCCAGGTCGAACGACAGCACCGACCGGATATCCTGCGCCGTCCGCCTCGAGGATGACGCCTCGCGCAGGATCTCCTTGACCGCGGGATGTTCCATGAAGTGGTGGGACGCGCTGAGGTACTCGGGTGACTCGGCCAGAAACCCGGTCTTCTGGAAGTTGACCGGCACGTGATCCAGCGACAGCTCCCCCACCACCCTAGCTGCGTCGGGGTGGTGGCGCATCCCGAACTTGTCAAAGGCGCTGACCAGCCTATCGTTGCGGTACAGGTGTACCCCGTAGTCGCCCTTGATGGAGCGGCGCGCAAGCAGGCCGACCCACCCGACAAGCCTGTGGCCGCCGGGCACGGTCATCTCCACCGGGCGCCTAGAGCCCTCGACCATGTCGGGCAGATGGGGCGGGCACTCGCGAGAGTTGATCCTTATACGTACCTGCCCGTTGGCGATGTACGGTCCGTACCTGATGCCGAACCTCATGCGAAAGTTCAGGAGCTGGTTGGGGTAAAGCGGTACGTTTACCCTGCTTATCGTTATCTTGGTTCCGTGCCAGTCCCCCTCCTTGTCGGTCTTCTCTACCTCAAAGTTGGTCCAGTCCCGCGAGCCGTCCTGAAGCCAGCGGTCCTCGTCGTATCTGGCGGTGAATGCGGACCGCGAGCCGGGCATGGACGTGGTCAGTACGAAGGCTTTTCCCAAGCTGGAGCACGCACTCTTCATGCCCAGCCCGAACTGGCCCAGCTTTCCCCTCTCCTTGGTCTCCCGGGCTATCGTCAGCGCGTCCCGGAGCCCATCAAGGTCCATCCCAGACCCGTCGTCCGAGACGGTGATCCGTCCCAGCTTGTAGTCCAAAAGCACGTCTATGTGCTCCGTTCCGTCCAGTCGGGCGTCTATCGAGTTGTCGACCAGCTCTGCCACCGCCTGCTCCGTCCTGTACCCAACCAGGCCCAGTTTTTTGATCAGGCTCTTGTCCGGAGTTATGTCTATGCTCTTATTTGACACATTTATCGTAACACGTGAATATTATATATATTAACAGGTTTGAATATGATAGTATAAACGCAGACGGAACCTTATAACGCTGGCAACGTGGCTTCGGATGCCCGGTGTCCAAGGGTGGCGAACACGGGCAGGATGCAGATAGGAGGCTGCGGAGGACGCATTAGCGGAGTGTGGGGTCTAGGAGACTCCAACCGGACATGATGTCTTTGTCTGGCAGGTTCCTCCCGCAATGTCGGGCAATGCCGGGGAAAGTGCCTCCATCCGCTTAAACAAGCATTAGGATCATGTTAGGCATGGCACGCAGGAAGACCCGGCGGAGAGGTAGGACGCCACAGCAGAATATCGACAGCGGCGGACGCTCGATATACGGGCAGGGCGACCAGATCACGGTTCTGACCGACAGACGCTGTGACGTGAAATCCCAGAGCAGGGAGGGCGTCACGTACAGGGTGTCGTACGGCTGCGGCAAATTCACCTGCGAGTGTCCCTACCATGTGGCCGGGAAGGGGCGCCGCTGCAAGCACCCATGTAAAGCCGCGGCGAGCGTGCGATGTAATTCGTACCTCGTTGCATGCCAAGCCTAGTCCACAGTGTCTTCTTTTGTGTCATTCGGTTGGTTTGGCTGTTCCATGAATTTTCGACGACACGGAAGGAGACGCGAGGGGCACCTCGCCGTCCCTCGCCCGGCATGGGGCGACGAGGTGCCCCGGCGCCGGGTGCACCCCGCCGGGAACGGATGGCCGGGCCACACCAAGATGTACGTGGGAACGGCGGCGCGCCGGACCTCCCCTGCCGCGCCGCCCGCCGCGCATTGCGGGTGTCCGGCGTGCCCCCGCTCCACCACCTGCCCTTGCGGGGCGAACCCGCCGCCGGAATAGTTAACACATGGAATGCCAAGACGCCTGTGGAGATGCTCAGGCGCAAAGACGGGCCGGCGGGGACCGGGCACCCCCCCAACCATCCGGGAAACGAGGGTGATGATGCCGGGGCGGCTCAAAACCCGCGCCCCGTCGGCGGGCCCCCGGGAGGCGCCCGATGAGGCGCGGTAGCGGGACGCCGTTCCCGGACCAGGACCCCGCAGGCAGGGCGGCCGAGCTGCACCGGCGCGGGGTGGACCTGTATGAAAAGTGCATGTACAAGGAGGCCGCGGAGCTGTTCGGAGAGGCGTTGGAGATGCATCCGGAGTACGCCGACGCCCACTGGCGGCTGGGGCTGACGCTGCTACGCCGGGGGGACCGGAAAGGGGCCGCCGCACATCTGGACCGGGGCGGGGCGCTGTGCCCGACGGATCCGGCCAAGTATGTCGAGATGGGCACCCACATGTGGGAGGTCGGGGAGTACGGCAGGGCTGCGGACCTGTACGGGCGGGCAGCCGGGTTGGATCCGGCCAGCTCCACCACCCACCGGCTCTGGGGGGAGGCGCTCTACCAGTTGGGTGACGAGGACGGGGCGCTGGACCGCTATAATGCGGCCATACAGGCGGATCCGAAGGATCCCAGCGGGTACCAGTCCAAGGGTACACTTCTGGCCAACGCGGGCAGGGACGCCGAGGCCACCGCCTGCTACAAGGCCGCCATACGGCTGGGCCCGAACCGCGCCGAGGCATACTACTCGCTGGCAATCCACCTAGCCAACCAGGGCAGAAACATGGCCGCGTCCAAGACCATCAAGAAGGCGGTCAGGCTGGGCCCGAACCGCGCCGAGGCATACTTCCTCGCCGGGGAGATGCTGTTGCGCGCCGGGTATGAGTCCATGAGCATCGATATTCTGGACAAGGCCATCAGGCTGAAACCGGACCACGCCGAGGCCCACCGCGCCAAGAGCTCGGCCCTGCTGGATCTTGGCAGGTACAAGGAGGCCCTGAAGTACGCCACCAAGGCCGCAAAGCTGGGCCCGGACGACCCCTACACGTACTACAACGCGGGCACGTCGCTGATGAACATGGACAGGCACAAGGAGGCCATATCATACCTGGACAAGTCGCTGGAGCTGGACCCCAACCATCCCAGCACGCACAACAACAAGGGGGCAATCCTGCTGGCCACGGGCGACGCCCAGAGGGCGCTCGCGTGCTTCAGGAGGACCATAGAGCTGGCCCCCTACCACTCCAACGCGCACTGCAACATGGGCAGGGCGCTTCTGCATATCGGAGAGCGCGGCGGCGACACCCTCAGGTACTTCGCAAGGGCTGTGGAACTGGCCACCAACAATCCGGGCACCATCTATGTCGCGGCGCTGGGGATGATCGACCTTGGCGAGTATGACCGGGCGGCGGCCGCCCTCAAAGAGGCCATTAGGCAGGACCCCAACCATCGGGAGGCGGCCCTCCTTCTGGATACGTTGCAGAAGGCCATGTCGCAGAAGGGCGGGTCTCGGAAGAGGCGCCGAATGCCCCAGCGCGCCCCGGGCAGTGGTGGCTGGGTCCGCATCCGGGACGGCCGCTAGCTGGCCGGGCCGCAGGTGCGGCGCCGGCCACATGATCCGCACGGCCTGCCGGTCCGGGCTGTACGCCACGTACCCGGCAGCCCCAGCCTGATGCGGCCCTTTCCATCCTGCCCGGCCAGTACGCGTCCAAGGCGCGTCCTATGTCCGGCACCGGCAAGACGCTGCCGATGCCGAGACTATAGTAACGGGGTTGCGGGCCAGCATCATGGTGCCGGTGCTGGTGCGGCGGCTCTTGAGTATGGTGACCTGCACTATGTCGGGGTCCTTGAGGTCGCACCCCTCCATGGCATGTAGCACGTCGGCGAGCGTCTCAATGAGTATGGTCCCTATCACGATGCGGCCGCCGGGCCGCAGCCGGCGCGCGCACATCTGTAGTATCTCGGCGGTATCGCCGCCGGTCCCCCCCACTATTACGGCGTCGGGCTCCGGCAGTGTGGGTATCACGTCGCGCGCCTCTCCTAGGAATGTGCGTATGTTGGACAGGCCGAACCGGGCGGCGTTCCGTTCGGTCAGTCCGACGGCCTCAGGATCCCGGTCCACGGCCAGCACCGTACCCCCCTCCCCGGTTTGGATGGCCGCCTCCACCGAGACGGATCCGCTGCCGCACCCTATGTCGTATATGGTGTGGCCGGCCGACAACCGGGCCTTGGATATCTGTATGGCCCTTATCTCCTCCTTGGTGATGGGTACGCCCTCGGCCCTCTCGAAGAGGCCGTCGGGTATGCCGGGGGTCCTGTGCTTCCACACGGCGCGTACCAGGCCAGGGTCCGTTAAAAGCTTGAGTCCTGGCCCTGCTCCAGCATGTGCTTTATCTGGGCGTCGCAGGCGTCCACCTTGTGCACCACCATGGCCTCGGGGGTGCGCGGCACCACCGGCGAGCCGTGCTCCAGCTCCCCGTGGTGGCTCAGGATTATGTGTACCAGGTGGCGTTCGGTCTCCGGGTCGAACACTCCCCCCGACTCCCTCACCTCGGATATCCGCTCCTGCACCATCATCACCCCCATGGATATGTGGCCCAGGTAGTCGCCGTCGGTGGTGTACCTGATGTTCAGCCCCACCTCGTACTGGCGCATCTTGCCCACGTCGTGCAACAGGCACCCAGCCACCAGCATGTCGGTGTCCAGATCCCCCTCGTAGTTGCGCGAGACTGCCAGGGCCAGATCCACCATGTTCAGGGAGTGCTGTATGAGTCCCCCCACGTACCCGTGGTGGTATGACTTGGCGGCCGGGCAGGCGGCATACGCATCCAGGAATGGCCCGTCGCCGAAGATCGAGTCCAGGAGTGCCCGAACCTGGGGGTTTCTCACTGACCGGATGTGGTCCAGGAGCCTCGACTTGAGCCCGGCGACGTCCACCTGGGCGGCCGGCACCATGTCCTCCCGCTCGTATGTCTCGGTCTTCTCTACGAGGCCGCCGCCGGCGTTGACCGATATCTGGAGCTGGTCCCGGTATATGGTGGCCTCCCCTTGCACCCGCACCACGTCCCCTATGCCGAACGACTCAAAGACGGTCCGGGTCTCCTCCTCTTCCCTCCCCCAGTACACGGCCTGTATGGAGCCGGTCCTGTCGGATAGATCCAGACCGAACCAGAGGCCCGGCTTGTTGCTGTAGGGGCGGAGGGGCCTCTTGGACGCCACCGCAAAGTGCGTGTCCACCGCCTCGCCCGCCGCTATCTCCCCCGCATACGCCGACTTCATGCGGAAGCCGCCGTTCCGGTGGTATTTAGCGTTGATTGAGAAGTGCTGCGGAATGGCGCGGCCTCCCGGCCCTGCCTGGCCGTCCGCACGCCATGGGCCGCGCGCGGCGCCGTCGGCGCATGGAAAAGGCACCATTCCAAAACCGCCCGTCTCGCATACGGCCGGGTCGCAGGCGCCCCGGAGTGCCGCGGGCCCGGGGCGGTCGTCTTGCGCGCATGCTACCAAGTCGGCTTCTGCCTGCGGCCCGGCTCCACGGGGAATGCGCCCAATCCGGTTGCGAATGTGGAATGGTGGTTTTGCGCCGGCTCTGATCTCGGTACGGCGGTCTGCATATTATTTTGTGTCCGGGTCGAGGGCGGCAGAAAAAACCATACGATCTCCACATGCAGCACAAACAGTAGGCGCCGTGCCTGAAACCCCAGACGTTGTCTCGTTTAAAGCTGGTCTGGAAGACGGTTCGGCGATTCTGCCCTTTTATCGCGACATATACACGGTCAAAAACTCGGCGGATCGCTTGGCGGCCGTGGTTAGGAAGCCAGACTCCGCCTAATGCCGGCTTGGATGGGACCGGCGGGCCGTCGCGGGTTGTGGCGGGGGCCGGGACATGCTGGATGCCGTGAATGGCTTATGGGCCCGCGCGCTAGTCTTCAAACCACAGTCTTGGCAGGTTCTGGGCCACTGCAATCGGCTCGCCGCCTGAGGCGCCCGTTAAATAAGGACCGACAGGCGGGGGCGTCCATGGCCGATGCGGCGCCGGACATACCGCAGATGGTGGCAGACGCGCTGGCCTGCTGCGTCGCCCGGTGGCGGGAGGAGGGCGCGTGCAGGCGGGGCGGACGGTACGACATACTGGTACATGGGGATGCCATGCGGGCGGCGGCCGTCTCAGGGAGTGGTGGTGATGCCGACTCCCGGGCCGCGTCGTATCTGGGGCCGGACATAGGTATGGCCGCCGCTGTCATTATACCGGGAGGATGGGATGGCAAGGCAGACGTGTCCTACGCCGTCCACCAGGTATCTTCGAGAGGCCGGCGCCGGTTTCCCGAGCGGGGCTTCATACGCGGGGGCGTCTGCGACCTGGCCCATCTGGTACAGGCCGTGGCGGCCCCCGGACGGACAGAAAGGGCGGATGACAGAGTGGCCACACTGTTGGGGCGCGCAGCCGACAGCATGCCCGGGGATGCCGTTCCGGCGTCGTGCGGACCCCCCGGACGGCACGCCCGCACGATGACGGCGCTCCTGTGGCTGGACGGCATTCTGGCCCTGAGGCGTGGGGGCTGCCCCGGCACGGCCGGGGTCCGCGCCATAATATCGGAGTGGAGGCGCATGGAGAGGGACGGCGGGGCGCCCGTCTTCGGACCGGCGGTCGACGCGCTGGAGGGGATGGGCGAGTCTGCCGGGAAGGCCGTGGAGCACCTGCAGAAGGCCGCCGACACCATATCGGATGCGGGACCGGACAGGGCCGCAAGACTGGGCGCCGACCTCCTTCCCAATATGAGCGCCGACAGGCAGACGGCCGCCGAGTATTATACGCGGGAGGCGGTAGCCGGGCTGCTGGCCGGCCTGGTCATATCCGAGGACGACGTTCCCGACTGGCGCGATGATTCCATATTCCAAAGGTGCAGGCTGGCGGATCTGGCCTGCGGGACTGGCACCCTGCTGCGGGCCGGCTTTGAGCGCGTGCGGGCCCTCCACGAGAGCCGCGGCGGCACCCGTGTTACGGCGGCCCGGCTGCACCGCGACGCGGTGCGCGCGGGCATAACGGGGGCGGACGTATACCCGGCGGCGGCGCACATGGCCGCCTCGTCGCTGGCCGCCGCCATGCCCCAAGAATGGGGCGGCGAGACGGCCATAGGCTGGATGGGGGTGGGCGGCCCGGAGGGACACACCGGGTCCATAGAGCTGGTCGGAGCCGACCACATGCCGGACACAGGCATGTCCGGACGCGTCGCGAGGGGCCCGGCCGCGCGCCGCCCCGTCTCCATTCCGGACCGGAGCTGCGACTGGATTATCATGAACCCGCCCTACTCCAGGACGCGCATTGGCCGGGCCGCCTTCGACATTGCCGGGCTCTCCGCTTCTGAGAGGGCCAGATGCCAGGACAGGTGGGGGGACCTGATCCGCGGCGAGCCCGCCCGAAAGACGGCGGGCATGGCGGCCACATATGTCGTGATAGCCGGAAAAAAGATCAAGCCCGGAGGCCGCATGGGCTTCGTGCTGCCCGTGTCGGCATCCTCGGTGGAGGCGTGGTCGGACACCCGCCACTACATAGAGCGCAACTTCACCGACATACTGGCGGTGGCCGTCGGCGGGCGCCGCGGCGGGGACTCGCTCTCGGAGGACACCAGCATAGGCGAGATGCTGCTGGTGGCCGAAAAGCTGGAGGAGCCCCGCGCCGCATCCCCCATACACTGCGCCACCCTATACTGCCACCCCGCCGGGACGGGTGAGGCCGGCGAGGTGGCCCGGGCCATATCATCGGCGCTGAACCGCATGAAAGAGTCGGGCGCCGAGACCTGTCCCATAATCATAGGATCGGAGGCCGGCCACATATACAAGATGATGCCCGACGGGCGGGGCTCCCCCTGGAGCCCGCTGGGTGTCATGGATATGAGGCTGGCCCGCGCCGCCATGCACGCTGCCCGGGGCAGGTTCTGCTTTTTGGACGGCGCCTCGGAGCCGTTCGCGGCCAGGATGGCCCCCATGCGGGAGGTCTTTGGGATAGGCCCCACCCACCACATGATAGGACACCGGCCGGGGAAGCTGCCCCTAGGCGCCTTTGAGATTGTGGACGGCCGAGGAGCCGACATGTTCATGTGGACCGCCTCCTCAAAGCGGCAGACCGGCCTGGTAATGGAGCCGACCCACACAGGGAGGGCCGGAAGGGGTCCGGACGCCGACCGGGAGAGGATGCGGCAGCGGTCCAGCACGCTGTTCTATACGCGCCGCATAGGATGGAATGGCCAGAGACTGCTGGCCGCCGCCACCGCCAAACCGTGCATGGGCGGAAACGCGTGGACCGCCCTCATGCACGACGATACAAGGGTGCTGCGGGCCGCGGCGCTCTGGTTCAACTCCACCCTGGGCATGCTGGTGCACTGGACGCAGGGACAGCGCACCCAAAACGGCCGCTCCAACACCGAGATGAGAGCCCTGAAGGAGATTCCGTGCCCCCGGTTCTGCGAGCTGGACGGACACATACTGGATGCGGCGTCAGACGCGTTTGCCGCCCTGTCGGAATGTACCCTGCTGCCCGCCGGCCGCTCATATGAAGACCCGGTGCGGCGCGAGATAGATGTGGCGGTGTGCTCCATGATGGGGCTGCCCGGCGGGGCGCTGGCCGAGATGGACTCCATGCGCAACATATTCTGCCGGGAGCCCACCGTGGGCGGGCAGGGCAGGCGCCGCCGGGCGGATTAGGTCGTGCGCAAAAACGTCCCCCCGCCACACTCAGCGGGTGGCCGTTCCACTGCAAAATCGTGGCGGTTCGGGCCGCATAGCCCCCAAGGCTGCTCGCCAACATCCGCTCGCGCAGCACATGCCAGACCCGCACTGCCACTCCAGGGCAGGCTGACGCGACAGTGTGATCGGATCAGATTGTCCGCTACTACGCACACGCACCGGGAACGCCATCCGGAGTATCAGGATCTTCCGGATTGCCGAGGAATAATACGGGAGCAGACGGAGCAGACACGACCAGATCAACGACGTGGCCTGTAGATGGTCAACCGGGCCATCCTGCCGGAGAGAGCCGGACCCCCTGAGGGGGCCCCGCGGCGGGCCGGCCGGGGACTGAGACCGCATGATTGCCAATTGCTGGTCTATGGCCACATCTAGTTCTCCGTGCGGCGACTTGGTTGCGAACTTTCCCCCGTGGCAGTGCCGAAGTTCCTGCGGGCATGTCGGCTGTTGCTGTTTGTGGGCAGGAAGGTTCCATTGGTGGTTACGGCTCGTCCATCAGCGGCTCTTCCGTAGGCATTTATTCTTCCAGTTCGGCAGCTGCCTCCGCAGTTGCACTTACAGAGTAGCTGACGGTAAATGGCGTTGGGAACATCGTGTGGACGGCCAAAGCGTTACCCTCGAACTCCCAAGAACCCGCCGCGTTCTCTGGATCAACCAATGTCAATTCAAAGATCGTTTCGCCGTCCGGGGTCCAAGTCATTGTCGGTCTTTCATCGGCGCCAAGTGGCCCCCGTAGTGAAACCAGCTGGATGTTTTCAGAAGCGGCGTATGTGAGAATTCCTGAATATGTGTCGCTTGACGGTCCCAGTAGCACCGCAATTTGATGCGATTCATGACCAAGGCCAGGATCCTGCACAGATGTGGCCGTACCCGCTATGACGGTATCGGACACTGCTTTTTCAGTATAGTCTATCTTGTAGTCAACCGTGAACTGTTCGGTCCTCAATGTGTGCACTGCCAAAGCGTTGCCGGCAAACTTCCACTCGCCTTGCGCGTTTTTAGAATCAATAAAGGTTAGCGCAAACTTTGTTTCGCCGTCCGGAGTCCAAATTGCCTGTCCCGTATCTTCGCCTTCGGCGAGCGGACCATGCAGTGCGACCAGTTGGATTGGCTCAGATGCATCGTAGGTTAGCGTACCCGAATACACTTTGTCACTCGGTGGCAGGAGCACTACGATTTGATGGGTCTCATGTCCTAGACCCGGGTCTTGTACCGATGTGGCCGTCTCCCAGCCGGCCTTTAGTGGCTTGACTGGCTCAGATGTCGATATGGCAGGACCTGCATTTTGGGTCGCGTCTCCGTATAATGCAAATCCTACGCCGACAGCCACGATTGCAATCGTAAATCCAATTGCAGCCTTGTCCATGCTCGTCATTATCTGCGTCTCCAGTTAATAGTCGTTAAATAAATGTAGCCATGCATGGGCGAGAATTAACGGTAGATACACTGCTCATTCGCTGGCCATCCGCCACACCGATATCAGGTGCGCCGTGCCAAGCATCCGCCTTCCAGTCGGCTCTGCTTGGCCAAGAATTCGAATGTCTGCCGTGCCGTGCCCATCCGCCGCCCCTCCAAGGAAGTCAGCCGCGCGCATACGTGTCTGGACCGGCGTGCCGCCGGTATGGCTGCCGCTATTGACGCGCCGCACAGGGACTTGCCGGCTATCAGCTGTTTGTAGGTGAGCCTCTTGCCCACGATATTCCGTGCAATGCTGCCCATCCTTTCGGCGGCGCAGCGCCGCCCTGTCGCTCAGCCTCCCCGCAAACTCGCTAGGTCCCCCCAACTCCAGCGACACAGATAAATCCGATGTGTATCCACCGTGGCTATTGACACCACCCCGCCCCCTGATGAGTCGGTTGCGCGCGACAGGTATGGCAGCCTGCGCCATCTTGGGCGTGGTGCTGTTGGTGGCGGCGGTTCCCGTCTTGGTGGACTCCGCCTTGGACTGGCCGTACCCGGCAGCAGCCTACGCTACTTCCTCGGATCGGGTAGACATGCACCCCTGGACGGTGCAGTGCAACGAGCCTGAGGAGCTCTTCTACTTGGCGGGCTTGTTGCCCGTCTGCCTCTCCCCGGATGCCGGCGAGACGCTGATTGCCGGGGGGATAGGTTTGGTCAGGGGCCCGGCGCAGGGGCCTTCGGCCGAGCTGGGACTCACCGCCGAGGAGGAGGCGTGGTTGCGTGATCATCCCGTCATCCGGGTGGCCCACGACCCGGGGTGGTTCCCGATAGAGTATGCTGACGAGAACGGGCAGCTGGCCGGCGTCACGCTGGACTATGTCATCGAGTTTGAAGGGTTGACCGGGGCCGACTTCCAGCCGATCCTGACGGAGGACTGGACCAGAACCCTGCAGGCCGTCCAGAACAGGGACGCCGACGTCATATTTATGGTGGCCCACACGGCCGAGCGGGCCGAGTACATGGGGTTCACCACCCCCCACCACCATCTGGAGACGCGCCTGGTGTCCCTGGATGAGGGACCGCTCAGCTTGGACGAGCCCGGCCTGCGGGTGCTGACCATCCGCAACTACGAGATAGAGAGCTGGCTGGACGAGAACCATCCGGACGTCGAGTACATCTCGGTGGACAGCTTCACCGAGGGGCTGGCCATGCTGGGGGCCGGCGAGGCCGACGCGTTCGCCGCCACCTGGCCGGTCATGCGGGCCATCGCCGAGATGGAGGGAATGACCGTCCATAATGCGGGCCCCACCGGGCACTCGTACCCGCTGGCCGTCGGCTACAGGGGCGACCAGCCCGTTCTGGGCTCTATCATGCAGAAGGCCTTGGACGCTTCCCCGCCCCTGCTGGAGATATTCGAGGGCCCGGCGCAGGGGCCTTCGGCCGAGCTGGGACTCACCGCCGAGGAGGAGGCGTGGTTGCGTGATCATCCCGTCATCCGGGTGGCCCACGACCCGGGGTGGTTCCCGATAGAGTATGCTGACGAGAACGGGCAGCTGGCCGGCGTCACGCTGGACTATGTCATCGAGTTTGAAGGGTTGACCGGGGCCGACTTCCAGCCGATCCTGACGGAGGACTGGACCAGAACCCTGCAGGCCGTCCAGAACAGGGACGCCGACGTCATATTTATGGTGGCCCACACGGCCGAGCGGGCCGAGTACATGGGGTTCACCACCCCCCACCACCATCTGGAGACGCGCCTGGTGTCCCTGGATGAGGGACCGCTCAGCTTGGACGAGCCCGGCCTGCGGGTGCTGACCATCCGCAACTACGAGATAGAGAGCTGGCTGGACGAGAACCATCCGGACGTCGAGTACATCTCGGTGGACAGCTTCACCGAGGGGCTGGCCATGCTGGGGGCCGGCGAGGCCGACGCGTTCGCCGCCACCTGGCCGGTCATGCGGGCCATCGCCGAGATGGAGGGAATGACCGTCCATAATGCGGGCCCCACCGGGCACTCGTACCCGCTGGCCGTCGGCTACAGGGGCGACCAGCCCGTTCTGGGCTCTATCATGCAGAAGGCCTTGGACGCTTCCCCGCCCCTGCTGGAGATATTCGAGGGCCCGGCGCAGGGGCCTTCGGCCGAGCTGGGACTCACCGCCGAGGAGGAGGCGTGGTTGCGTGATCATCCCGTCATCCGGGTGGCCCACGACCCGGGGTGGTTCCCGATAGAGTATGCTGACGAGAACGGGCAGCTGGCCGGCGTCACGCTGGACTATGTCATCGAGTTTGAAGGGTTGACCGGGGCCGACTTCCAGCCGATCCTGACGGAGGACTGGACCAGAACCCTGCAGGCCGTCCAGAACAGGGACGCCGACGTCATATTTATGGTGGCCCACACGGCCGAGCGGGCCGAGTACATGGGGTTCACCACCCCCCACCACCATCTGGAGACGCGCCTGGTGTCCCTGGATGAGGGACCGCTCAGCTTGGACGAGCCCGGCCTGCGGGTGCTGACCATCCGCAACTACGAGATAGAGAGCTGGCTGGACGAGAACCATCCGGACGTCGAGTACATCTCGGTGGACAGCTTCACCGAGGGGCTGGCCATGCTGGGGGCCGGCGAGGCCGACGCGTTCGCCGCCACCTGGCCGGTCATGCGGGCCATCGCCGAGATGGAGGGAATGACCGTCCATAATGCGGGCCCCACCGGGCACTCGTACCCGCTGGCCGTCGGCTACAGGGGCGACCAGCCCGTTCTGGGCTCTATCATGCAGAAGGCCTTGGACGCTTCCCCGCCCCTGCTGGAGATATTCGAGGGCCCGGCGCAGGGGCCTTCGGCCGAGCTGGGACTCACCGCCGAGGAGGAGGCGTGGTTGCGTGATCATCCCGTCATCCGGGTGGCCCACGACCCGGGGTGGTTCCCGATAGAGTATGCTGACGAGAACGGGCAGCTGGCCGGCGTCACGCTGGACTATGTCATCGAGTTTGAAGGGTTGACCGGGGCCGACTTCCAGCCGATCCTGACGGAGGACTGGACCAGAACCCTGCAGGCCGTCCAGAACAGGGACGCCGACGTCATATTTATGGTGGCCCACACGGCCGAGCGGGCCGAGTACATGGGGTTCACCACCCCCCACCACCATCTGGAGACGCGCCTGGTGTCCCTGGATGAGGGACCGCTCAGCTTGGACGAGCCCGGCCTGCGGGTGCTGACCATCCGCAACTACGAGATAGAGAGCTGGCTGGACGAGAACCATCCGGACGTCGAGTACATCTCGGTGGACAGCTTCACCGAGGGGCTGGCCATGCTGGGGGCCGGCGAGGCCGACGCGTTCGCCGCCACCTGGCCGGTCATGCGGGCCATCGCCGAGATGGAGGGAATGACCGTCCATAATGCGGGCCCCACCGGGCACTCGTACCCGCTGGCCGTCGGCTACAGGGGCGACCAGCCCGTTCTGGGCTCTATCATGCAGAAGGCCTTGGACGCTTCCCCGCCCCTGCTGGAGATATTCGAGGGCCCGGCCGGCCCGGCGTGGACAGCCGAGGAGGAGGAGTGGCTGGCGAACAACCCCGTCATCCGGGTGGCCTACGAGCCGGGGTGGTTCCCGATAGAGTACATTGATGAGGCCGGACGGCTCTCCGGCGCCACCGGCGCCTACATGTCCGAGTTTGAGAGTATCACGGGCGCCGACTTTCAGGCCGCCCAGATAGCCGACTGGACTGCCGCCCTGCAGGCCATCCGGGACAGAGACGCCGACATGCTGTTCATGGTCGTCAACACGGCCGAGAGGTCCGAGTACATGGGGTTCACCGACCCCCACTTTACCATCGAGTCGGTCCTGGTTGCCGCCGAGGACGTGCAGCTAACCCTGGAGCCCGGCCTGCGGGTGCTGACCATCCGCGACTACTCGGTGGAGGGCTGGCTGGACGAAAACTATCCTGATATCGACCGCATCTCGGTGGGCAGCTTCGCCGAGGGGCTGGCCATGCTCCGGGAGGGTGACGCAGACGCCTTCGTGGACGTCTGGCAGGTGGTACGCGCCATCGCAGAGCTGGAGGGGATGACGGTCTACAATGCCGGCCCCACCGGATACTCGTATGATCTCACCGTCGGCTACCGTAGCGACCAGCCCGTTCTGGGGTCGATCCTACAGAAGACCCTAGACTACATCCCCCAGTCCACGCTGGAGCGGCTGCAGAGCACAACGCCCTAGCAGGGCGCGGCCAGACATCACGACATGCTCCGACCCGGCCACGATGCTGACCGGCTGCGAGCGGACCACACCCCGGATAGAAGCGGGAGCGCCCGGCACGTTAAATCTGGATGCTGTAGATGAACGCGGTCCGGAGTGGCGCCCCGGAACTGCCACCGGGCGCGAGCGGGAGTCAAAGCTGGTCGGGCGCGGATGATTTACGCACCTCCAAACGCAGGCGGTTTTAATAGCGGGCGGCGCGCCACACATGTGGGTTGAACCTCAAGCTACTGGCGCCCGCGTGCGCCGTATGCCTAGCTGTGCTGGCGGCCACCGCATACGGTTCCTCCAACGGGACCGATGCGACAGGACCGGCCCCGAACAATGGTACGTCCGCCGAGCTGCCCGCCAACATAACCATAATGGAGACCGACGGCATGCTACACACCATACCGCTGGAGGATATCAGGTACGGCGGCGTGCCGAAGGACGGCATCCCGTCCATAGACAGCCCGTATTCAAAAACGCCACCGACGCCCCGTTCATGGACGACGCCGACGTGGTCATAGGCCTGCGCATAAACGGGGACGCGCGGGCATACCCGCTCTTCATACTGGTCTGGCACGAGATAGTAAACGACGAGGTCGGCGGCGCCCCGGTGGCCGTCACGTACTGCCCCCTGTGCTATACCAGCCAGGTCTTTGGGAGTGTGCTGGACGGGGAGGCCGTCGAGTTCGGCACCACCGGAAAGCTGTACCAGAGCAATCTGCTCATGTACGACAGGGCCACCGACACCTACTGGAGCCAAGCCCTGGGGACGGCCGTCAAGGGACCGCTGAGCGGGCAGGTTCTGGGCACCGTCCCGCTGGACCTGATGGGGTGGGGCGACTGGAAGAGCATATACCCAGACACTGTGGTGCTCAGCACCGACACCGGACATGTCCGCGCCTACGGGGTGGACCCCTACGGCTCGTACTACACCGACCCCAGGATACTGTTCCCCGTTAACCAGAGCGACGACCGGCTGGGCCTCAAGGAGGTGATAGTGGGGATGAAGGTCGGCGGCGCCTACAAGGCCTACACGCAGTCCGACGTGGAGTCCAACGGTACAATCAACGACAACATAGGCGACACCAGCGTGCTGCTGATGTCCGAGTATGCGGGAAACACGCGCGCCTTTGACCGCGCCCTGGGGAACCTGACCCTCACGTTCGGGCACAACGGCACCGCCCTGACCGATGCGGAGACCGGCTCGGAGTGGAACTACGAGGGAGTTGCGGTGGCAGGCGAGCTCGCCGGCGAGCGGCTCGTGAGGCTCTCCATATGGCCGGGATTCTGGTTTGAGTGGGCTGCGTTCTATCCCGAGACGCTGGTTTACGGTGATGATCAGGATTAGGCCCGCGTGGCAGGGCGTCATAGCCGGAGCCGCCACCGTATCCGTATACTTGGGGGTGGTAGTGGCCACCACCCCCGCCCTGGACCCCGCGCCGGCCATATCCGCGGCGCTGCAGCTGAACCACATCGTCATAGCCGGCATGGGTGTGGGGGTCGGCCTGCAGGTGTACATCTCGGGGAGGGCCAGGGCCGCCGGCTGCAGGATAGGCTCCCGAAAGACATTGGGGGGAAACTCGGGCGGGGCCGCCGCCACCTCGTTCTTCTCGTTCTTTTCGCTGGTCCCGCTGGGCTGCTGCGGGTGGTGGCTGTACGCGCTGTCGCTGCTCCCCGGCGTGCTGGGCACCGGGGCGACGGCCGTCCTCATAGAGCACAGCCAGGCGCTGTCATACGCGCTGCTTGCTGTAATCTTTGGGCACGTGGGGGTGGCGGCGTACCGCCTAAGGCGCGATCAGAGACAGGCCGAAGACGGCAGGCGTATAGCGTTATAATGTACGGGCGCACATGCGAGCTGTGGCGCTGGCCGGAATCGAGCTGAAGTATCTGGTGAGCCGCATATCCGAGGAGACCCGGGGGTACTACGTCAGCAACATATACGGCATAGACAGGGACAGCGTGCTCTTCAAGCTGCACCACCCCGACAGGGACGACATACTCTTGGTGGTATCGACCGCCGGCGTGTGGATCACGTCGGTCCGCATACAGCAGATAGCCGAGAACCGGCTGGTGAGGAGGCTCCGCGACAGCCTGCTCCGCCTGAGGCTGGAGAAGGTGGAGCAGCCGGGGCTGGAGAGGCTGGCGTACCTGACTTTTGGGGGGTTCGAGAAGAGGTTCGTGCTGGTGGGCGAGTTCTTCGGGGACGGCAACATCATACTGTGCAGCGAGACGGGCAAGGTGCTGGCCCTGCAGCACTCCATAGACGTGAGGCACAGGAGCCTGGCGGTGGGGCGCGAGTACGAGGCCCCCCCTTCGGCGGGGAGGAGCGCCCTGCACATGGACATGTCAGGGTACATGGAGCTCAAGGGGTCCCAGATGGCCTGCTCCCGGTGGCTGGGGCGCACACTGGGCCTGCCCCGCAGGTACGCAGAGGGCATACCCCGCGCGGCCGGCATAGACCCCAGAACCAAAGGGAATGCGATGGATGATGCCCAGATACACGCCCTGCACGGGGCCGCCGGACGTATCATAAACGACGTGATATCGGGCAACCACTCCCCGGTGATAATGCGGGACCAGGACCCCGAGGCGGCGCCGGTGCGGCTGTCGTCGGGGAATGTGGAGGAGGTGGCCGACTTTATGTCGGCGCTGGACTCGGTATTTACCCAGAACATACTGGAGAGGGGCCGCCGGACGCGCAGCGGCCAGTCCCAGGACCAGGAGACGCGGCTGGAGGGGGTGCTGGCCGAGCAGAAGAAGGCCATCCAGACCGTGCGGGGCAGGGCCGAGGCCATGGGCAGGGTGGCCGACTCCATGTATGCGATGCTCTCCTCGGGGATACTGCGGCTGGACACCGAGGAGGCCGCCGCGGCCCTGGCCGAGAACGGCGCCACCCTGGTACGGGAGAGGGGCGTGCCGGCGCTCTCCATACTGGATGAAAAGGTCAAGATAAGCCTGGACGCCCCCCTCCAGTCCACCGCGTCGGTGCTGTACGGCGAGTCCAAGAGGCAGGCGGCCGCCATCTCCTCCATACAGGACATGATCTCCAAAACCCAGAGAAAGATCGAGAAGGCCGCCCGGACTGTCCAGGCCCAGCAGGGGGCGGTGGCCGCCGCCGAGGTGCGGAAGCGCAACTGGTTTGAGAGGTACAGGTGGTTTTATGCCAGCGACGGGACGCTGGCGGTGGGGGGGCGGGACGCCCCCTCCAACTCCGCCGTCGTGAGAAAGCACATGGAGCCGGGGGACCGGGTCTTCCACGCCGAGATATACGGGTCGCCCTTCTTCATACTGAAGGGTGGCGGGGCCTCGGCGGCGGCCCTGGAGGAGACGGCCCAGGCCACGGTCTGCTTCAGCAGGGTGTGGCGAGAGGCGATGCACGGGTCCGGCGCCTACTGGGTAGATCCCGACCAGGTGAAGAAGTCGGCGCCCAGCGGCCAGTACCTGCCCAAGGGCTCATTCACCATACAGGGCCGGCGCAACTTTGTGCGGACATCCGGCCTGAAGCTGGCCATGGGCATGATGGAGAGGGACGGGGACACCCTCCTGGCGTGCGGTCCCCCCGACGCGGTGGCCAAGCACGCCCGCTCATATGTCACGATAGAGCCGGGCGGCTCGGACGCGTCGGCGGCGGCCAAGGCGGTGCGCCGCGAGCTCCTGGACATGGGGGCGGAGGGGGCAGATCTATACAATATAGACGACTACATCCGGGCCCTGCCCCCCGGAAGGAGCCGCATCGTGTCGAGGAATAATGGAGCCTAGGTACCTGGTGGACGCGATGCTGGGGAACGTGGTCAGGAAGCTCAGGATGCTGGGATATGATGCGGAATACTCTGCGGGCGGCGCCGGCGTGGAGGGGGCCGCCGCCTCGGGCCGCATACTGGTCACCAAAAATTCGGCCCTGCTCCGGCGGGCGGCCCGGCTGCACGTCACCACGGTCACAGGCGACACCGAGCGTATCATAATGCGCCGCCTGCTGCGCGGCCGTATGCCCGCCGTATCCGGGGAGAGGGCGCGGTGCGCCATATGCAACGGCGCCACCGAGGAGGTGCCGCTGCGCGAGGCGCGGGACAGGGCGCCCCCCGGCATCATGCATACCAAATTTTGGGGGTGCGTGTCGTGCGGACACCTGTACTGGGAGGGGACCCACATGGACAGGGTGCGGGAGGCCGTCCGGGATTGGATATAGACGGGGAGCGGCTGCCGGCCGAGGCCCGGGAGGCCGTCCGGGCGCACCTGGCCGGGAAGGGCCGCGCCGGGCCCGCCGGGGGCGGGTCCAAGTCGGGGGTCTTCGTCACCATAACAGACTCCCGGGGCCTGAGGGGGTGCATCGGGTACGCCGAGCCGGTGATGCCGTTGCACGAGGCGCTGCGCCTAGCGGCGGTGGCCGCCGCCACCGAGGACCCCCGGTTCGATCCGCTGCGCCCCGGGGAGCTGGATACGGTGCGGTTCGAGGTGACCGTGCTGGACGAGCCGGCGCTGATCCGGGCCGGCACCCCGCAGGAGTACATATCCGCCATAACGCCGGGCCGCGACGGCCTGATTGTGCAGCGCGGCGGGGCGTCGGGGCTGCTGCTGCCGCAGGTCGCCACCGAGTACGGGTGGTCGGCCCGCGAGTTTCTGGAGAACACCTGCCGCAAGGCCGGCCTGGACCCGGACAGCTGGATGCAGGCCGGCACCGACGTGTACAGGTTCGGGGGCCGCGTGTTCTCCGAGTAGGGACATCTCATCTGGCAAATATTGTGGATGGCCACCTCCCTATGGCCCAGCCACGGTCGTTTGGGTCGAGTTGTGGCACTTTATTGCCCGAGTGGCGTGCCCAATGAGTTATAGATCAGGCTCGTCAAGCTCATATACGAACCGTTTTCTAGATCAGAGACTAGCTACTCGAAAGTCATTAATACGCTTAGCTGAGATGAGTAGTAATGAGGCAGCAGGCGCTCGGACAACAGGTTGATAGTAATGAGGCAGCAGGTCGCAGCCGCTTAAGGCTCGGCATAACTGACTTCGGCCCTGTATCAAGGGGCACATTGGACTTAAGACCGCTTACTGTACTGATGGGCCCCAATGGCTGCGGTAAATCACACGTAGCAACCCTAATACACTCAATCATAAACGCAGAATGTGAGGGTATAGCCAATCTTGTTTTTGACCCGGAAGACCCACTTGGTATAAAACCACTCGTAGAAGAAGCCGCTCGTGTAGTAGATGTCCACCAAGCTGGTGCTGACACCGTGGACTCGAACATTTGGATGTTGTATATCAAATATAAATTCCAGGCGCTGCATAAAATATTATCGGCCAACTTTTCAAGTGATCATGCAAGTCTAATAAGATGGGGCGGGGAGAGATTTGAGCTTGAGATAGAATCGACAATCATCAACGGGAAAATATCTTGTACGGATGTTATCAATACAAACCCGACAAAAAAAATACCTGTAATAGTAAATTTTAACAAGCACGTAAGCATTCAGGATCTAGATATAAGTAACATGCTACGTGAAGATGGAGATTCCATAATCCTTGACCTCCCTAACTTTTCAGACAAGATTACCGAGGCATTTATGATCATACAATGGCTAATAGCTCCACTACAGTTCATGCAGACACAATTTAAGCGCTGTATTTATTTTCCTGCTGAAAGGGGAGGACTGACACTGGCGTACAAGTCTTTAACGCTGCATTTTTACAGTAGCCTAGGTATGACAAACGCAAATCCCATCGACTCAGAACTGACTAATGTTTCAACACAGTTTTTGGGGTTGCATCTTATGTCCCATAACAACAAAACTGAATTTGCGTCACTTGTAGAAGACTTTGAAAAAAGCGCGCTACGTGGCAGTGTTATAGTACAAGAAAACGCAACCAAATCCTTGTCGTTGGCTTTTGAAAAGGACGGATTTACCCTCCCCCTTAGTAGGTCTGCCTCATCGGTGAAAGATCTAGCAATATTCCTACTGTACCTAAAGCATGTCGCAAAGGAAGGAGAGACCATAATTTTGGAAGAGCCGGAAACGACTCTTCATCCGGACAACCAAATCCTGCTTGCAGGGTTGATTGCAAAACTGGTCAACGCTGGCCTGCACATTGTGGTGACGACCCACAGCTCGCACTTTCTAGAACAGTTGAGCCACTGTGTGATGGCCGGTTCAAGCCTAGTCGGCAAGAAGTTTCGAGAGTTCTCAGACGATGAAAGATTGGACAAGGATAGCGTGGCGGCATACAGCTTTGCAGAAGACAACGGAGGATACAAGATGGTATCAATCCCGGTGGACGACGAGGGCATACCACAACACGACTTTGTTGATGCCAGCGAAAGACAGTACAATGAGCTTCTGAAACTCAGCTAAGCCAAATCTGATCTGCATGAGTCAAGGGCAGAAGCGTATCGTCTTCTCTACAGATGGGTTTGCGCGGGCTGCATGCCCGCTCATGAACGGCATGGTACGTCAAAACATCCACGATGGCCCCGCCGGGCGGCCACATGGTGCATCCGGTCCGGCATGGCCCGTGCCACGCACGGCCGGCGGCGGGGCGCCTTGGCTGTCTGCCGCACAACCCGCCGGCATGTGCGCAGCGTCCCCCGCACCGACCATGCATCCTGATGCGACCCCGGTACCATGCCTAGCCGGACGTGCCGCCGGGCGGCGGCCCCGGCCCCGTCCCGTCGGCGAGCGCCCGGAGAATCTCCTTGAACGCCAGCTGCGTAACCGTTCTTTTGCGGCGCGCCAGGGGCAGTCCGGAGGCGGATAGCAGCGCCCTTGCCATTACCCACATGTTGAAGACCATAAGCGAGTATATGAAGCAGAACAGGCGCGCCCCAAGCCTGCGGCTGCGCGTCTTTGCCCTCATCGCCTCCACCTTGGCATATCCGGACTCTATCCCCCACCTGACGGCGTATATGATCACGTCCACCCAGGGCATGTTGGTGGCAAACCCGATGCATCTGTTCTCGGGCGCCGCAGGCGCCTTCTTGGAGTCGCGCCTGCGCCTCTCCACGACGACCATGTTGTACGGGGCCGTCTCACCGGACCCGGCCAGGGTGCAGGATATGGTGTCTCGGCGCGGATCCGCCGCGAAGCGGCGCAGGCTCTCCACCACGCCGTGCGTGTTGCGGCAGGGCATCAGGTAGTTGATTCCCAGCTCGTTCAGGTTGGATATGTTCTCGGCCGAGAAGAACTCGCGGTCGAACAGGCACAGCTTGATCCGTATGCCGTCCGCCACGCACCGTTCCATGAGGGCGCGCACCATCCCCGGTACCGACTCGAGCGCCGGGACCGGCAGGCACCCCAGGTGGAGGCGGGCCCCGTCGTTGACGCACTGTATGGTGACATAACGCTCAAAGTACTTGGTCCCGTTCTTGTACCTGGACCTGGTCAGCTCCTCGCCGCGCGTCCGGTCGTACCTGGGCACCAGGTGCATGTCCACGGCTACGACCAGGCCGTCCTCGGGCAGCATCCCCAGCGCCCTCAGCCTGCGCAGCTGGTCTGATATAGTCTCCGAGAGCATGGCCTGTACCGCATCGGCGTCCACGGCGGCCAGCCGCGTGCGGTACCACTCGTCGCTGGGGGAGGTCCCGCCCCCGGCCCCCAGTATGTCGCGGCCCGTCAGCCGGCCGGAGGCGCATCCGCCCACCGAGGCGTCCGAGCTGGCGGCCCGCATCATCCCCCGGTTAAAGTCGCGTATGCCATATGCTGCGTTGTATCTGGACGAGACGCGCACGAGCGGGGAGACGGCTTCCTCCAGCCGTTCCATGACGCCGGTCCGTATGCCGGGGTTGTTCCTGATCTCGCGCTCGGCGAGGCGCGCCTGGCGGCTCATGCGGCGCGGCGCCTCCCCGCCGGCTCATGCGGAGCCGCCTCCGCATCCTTATATCCCGTTCCTGCCCGGTCATACCGGTGTGCCTGTCCCCTCATTTGTAGCTGACTGGGGGGACTTGCACCCCTATGCCGTTTAGCCACCATTGTCTATAATGATCGATCTGGTGTGAATCATTCTTGATCTGGGCACGGCTCACCTATTGATCTTATTTTTGTGTGCCCGGTAGGATAGGCGGAGCACTTATGGCTTAGCTGAAACTGGAACAAGACTGATAACATGAGAAAAATTCGAAATATCTACCGAACATATGAAACGGACGGGTGCAGTAGACTTGGAAGCAAGTATATTTGGTTCTGCCTGACGGCGCACGGCAGGTGGACCCCTTACGAATAATGGGCTTCGAGCCCTTCGACTTGGATGGGGCTATCTCAAGCTGCGGCTTCAATGGGCTTCGAGCCCTCATAGGTGATTGCAGTTTTGCTACCTGCCAACCATGGAAAAAGGAGGTGAAAGGAAAATAGAAAGTCAAACGACATGCCTGGGAATCGACGTAAGCAAGCGAACCTGCTCATTCGCCGCCATGGATGCGGACGGCGCGGTCCTGGAGAGCGGCAGGTACCCGAACACCCGCGCCGATGCGGCCAAATTCGCAGACCGCATGCAGGCTACACACGGCAGCTGCCGGGCCATCTGCGAGTCCACCGCCAGGATGTGGATCAAGACGTACGAGACACTCGCCGGGCGCGGCATGCCCATCGTAGTGGCAAACCCGCTCCGGCTCGGACTCCGCAAGTCGGGGGCCAAGACGGATACGAAGGATGCCGCAAGGCTGGCCAACAAGCTCCGCATGAACGACCTGGAGGATGCGATCTGCCACGTGTACGACGAGGACACCATGAGAATCATAGACTTGCTGCGCCAGATAACCCTGCTGAAGCAGGAGCGGACCCGATACCTGAACCGGGAGCACAGCCTGTGTGAAAAATACGACCATCCCGTAAAGACCGGAAGCGACACGTCAGGCGAGCGGCACCAGTCGTACCTGGGCAGCCTGAAGCTGCGCCCCGGCGACATGGTACTGATGGAGCAGTACGTGGCAAGCGTCAGGCACGTCAACTCCCAGCTGGAAACGCTGCAGGGACTGGTGCGCCGGGATGCGGCCAAGAACAAGGACGCCCTGCTCATCATGAGCATGACCGGATTTGACGCGTACGGCGCACTGCTGCTGGCCGCCTCAATCGACGGCATAGGACGGTTCAAGGGCCCAAAACACCTGGTCTCTTTTCTGGGACTGTGCCCCACCATATACCAGTCCGGCCAGCGCGTCACGCACGGCCGCATGAAGAAGGACAGGGACGGCATACTCACGCACATCATGATGAATGCGGCGATGGTCGCCAAGCAGCACGACGAACACATCGCGGCCATATACGAGGGGTATGCCAAGCGGCACCCGCCCCTCATAGCCCGCAGCCACGTCGCAAACATAATGGCCACATACATCTACTTCATGCTGAAGAACGGCGAACCCTACAGGCATGCCAATGACAGACTATACCAGTCAAAGCTGGACAGGCTGAAAACGTCCTAGCGCACCTCGGCGCCCATCCCTCCCCCCATTATTGGGAGAGCGCCGAAGTGCGGGGACATGTCAGCCACAATCGGATTCCATTTGAATCCTTCCCGGCCGCGTCTTTCTGCCGGCCGCATCGGAGACCGAACGCATGGCGATCCTAAATATTAGACGCCGTGTCCCGTGGGGGAGGCTGCGCACTACATTCCGCCGCAGGCCGATCCGGGGCCGGATTTTGGGGTCCGGATGGCGGCCGATCAGACTATGAGAAGCGGCAAAGACAACATAATGTTTAAATCAGGAACTATGGAACGGCTATCGGTGGGTAGCAAAACGCGAGATAACCCGGCCACACGCGGGCGACGAATACATAGGTGATTCGCAATTAGCCGTAGGCTGCCCTCCAGCCCGCCTCCGGTCTAATTTGGGGCATCTAGGGGCCATAGACAGGCCAGAACGGCCCGGGCAGCCGCGTCCGTGTCCGGACAACATGGTAATATCTCGGGGGCGTGGGCGTCGATATGGTAAAGTAGTTGTGATCGAGTCTCCAGAGACATGCTGACCTACGAGAAGGCTCGGCGGAGCCCCAAGATATTCAAGGCCATAGCAGGCATGTCGCCCCAGCAGTTTGATTCGCTGTACGCGGAGGTTGCCAAGCTATACGGCGAGGCCGAATTCGCCAGACTCAACAGCAAGCCCAGGAAGCGCGGTGTGGGAGCAGGACGCCGGTTTGCCCTGGACCTGCGGGAAAGGCTGTTCATGCTCCTGTTCTACTACCGGACATACGTCACCCAGATTCTTGTCGGATTGGTCTTTAGCGTGGGCCAGGCAACCGTGTCCAGGGACATTGCGAACCTCGAGCCGGTGGTAAGGCGGTGCGTTCCGCTCCCCGAGAAGCTGCATATGGCGGCCAACAAGGCCAGGACCGTTGAGGATCTTGAAAAGATCATACCGGGCCTGGCCGTCCTGATCGACGCCAGCGAGCAGCCGGTATACCGGCCACAGGATGATCAGACGCAGAAAAAGTACTACTCCGGCAAGGCAAAGAGGCACACCATGAAGACGCAGTACACGACCACCTATGACGGCCTGATAGTGCACAAGTCAGCTTCGGTGGAGGGCAGCAAGCACGACTTTGCGCTCTTCAAACAGGACAACGCAGCCTTCCCGACCGACCTGCCCCACGGCGCCGATGCCACACAGGGAAGCGGCGGGCGCACCCGCACCATAAACATCGGGGACAGCGCATATTCCGGAATGCAGAAGCAGTACCCCGACCGTGACGCGCGGACGTCCATCAAACGAAAGCCCGGCCGCGAACTCACGCCCGAGGAAAAGGCGTACAACAGGGCGCTCTCGAGGATACGAATTCTCGTAGAGCACGCGATACGCCGAATCAAGATATTCCGGGTGATGGGCGACAGGTACAGGAATCCGCGCCGCAAATACAACCTGATCAACGACATCGTGTGCGGGCTGGTGAACATGCTGCGGTTGTGGGAGCGGATGGCGACATGATGGCCTAGCACGGGGCTGCAATTTGCCGGGAGTTGAGCTTAACTTTCTAATTGCGGATCGTGTCTAGTGACGATGGCAAATGCAGTGCCAAACTCCCAGAGTCGTTCTTTTCCCTGTGCGGCGAGGAACTCCGAGATGAAATGATGTCTAGTAGCAGTGGAAAACAGAGAAAAATGTGCGATTGTATTATTTTGGATCCAACGGAAAGTAGAGTAACACTTGCTGAACTCAAGTCCGGTAAGCCAAATGCCGGAATGGTTAAGCATGCAAAAAGCCAGCTGAAAGTGGGGATGGTTGTACTAGCTGAAATGTTGTCGCAGACAGGCAAGTCGGAAATTTACTTGCAGCTGGTCCTGTTTAGCAAAAAGTTCAGAGACAGCTCCGCATTAGTAGAATTACATAAACCCATAGAACATACCAGACAAATGCGGGTGACCAGAGCAGACTGCTTCTCCAACCTGCCGGACTCGTATGTAAATGTAAGGCAGTCTGATCTGCCCGGCATCTGAACCGCGGTGGCAGGCAAGCCGAAACTACGTCCAATCTGGCCATCTGGCACCACTCCATTTGGCAAGGTATGCTGGAGTTGACGTGTGATGGCTCGTAGCGATTTACAAAAATTGAATAAAACTGGGACAGAACTGCTCAATAACTCTATGCAGTCGCCTGGATCATTATTCAAATTCCCACCTGCATGTACAGAGACTGCGTTCGATTGCAAAAGCGCCGCGCCGCTGGTCTGACTTGCGCCGATGTCCCCTTGCATCGGTGTCCGGGCTACAGCAGGTCTAGCGCGCCAACAGTGATGGCTAGAATGGCGGGCCATCAAGGCAAGATGCTCAGTCCAGAAAAAGTGAGATTTGCCCGGGCACGGCCGACCCGTGCACATGAACTACATACGGGGCGCCGGGCACTACGGCTCCACTTCCAGGATGCCGGCGTCCGTATCCACCAGGACCCTGTCCCCCCCGCGCAGCATCCCCATCTCGGACTCGGTGGCCACGGCCATGGGTATGCCGGCCACGGCGCACCCGGTGGCCACCGTAAGGTCGGCGCGCTCGCATATCATGGCGGCGGGCGCCACCCCCTGCGATTGCAGCGAGTGTATCGTATATGCGCCCACACTGCTCCCGGACCCGTGCGGGAAGACCAGTATGGAGCCGGCCAGCCTCCTCCCGTGCAGGTCGTGGGATATATCCCCCACCATACCCGTCCTCTTGTCGATCATGCCCAGGAAGTTTATGGGCCGGAACGACCTCATTACAGTGCCCCGGGCGCGGCCCCCCACCATACGTTTCATACGGTCTCCTCGCGGATTATCCTGTTCAACGGTTTGAGGCAGACCCCCACGCCGTTGGAGCGGCCCAAATAGTACGCCCCCTTGATGCTGTTGGTGGTCACCGAGTCGGTGGTCTCCGCCGAGACCAGGGGGGTCAGGCAGGCGCAGCAGTCGGCCAGCAGGGTGCAGTTGGCCCTCTCCAGTATGTCCAGGTATCCGGCCGCGGCCGCCCTCTCCTTGACAGCCCTGGGGCAGAAGACCATGCACTTCTTGGCGAAGCGGCGCCCACCCAGCATGGCGACCAAATCGCGTATCTCCCCGAACGAGAGCTGGGGGCTACCCAGTATTATGACATCTCCCTTCTCGGCGGTGTTCAGCTCGTCGCGTATGCCGGCCGCCTCGGCGGGGCCGAACTCCACCCTCTCGCGGCCGGGCGGCGCCGCGCCGAACGAGAACCTGCCGCACATGCCCGAGGTCCCCATCCCGCCGCATATGGCCTTGCAGCCGCGGGTGTCTGGCCGCGCCGCGCCGCATATGCCCGCATGCCCCTCGCAGACCCGGCCGGCAAAGTATCCCAGCATCCCCCACTCCAGCTCGGTGGGGTCGGATACGGCCATCTCCACCACCATGTCCGGCGGCATATCCTGCCGCAGGGGGCCGTACGGGCTCTTCCCGGTGAGGGCGCTGGCCAGAGCGCTGAAGGCGCTCTCCTTGTTGGTGCGCAGGCCGTCCAGGGAGTTGGCGTGGATGGCCGCGTTGCTCTCCGCCAGGGCCACCTGGGAGCCGGGCCGGGGCAGTTGCAGTATGTCATACGGCACGCACGAGAAGGTGGTCTCCACGCCCATCATGACATACGACTCCTGTATGGACCGCTGCTTCTGTATGAACTCCTCGCCTATGTCGTACGAGCCCACGCTGTCGATATCAAACCCCATCGGGTTGAGGGTAGTGCGCACCCGCACCCTGGCCCTGTCCCGTATGGACCTGAGAAACGCCTCGCCGGCGTCCCCGATGGTGTTGTAGTTGACCCCCGAGAGGTGGACCCACTCCACCGGGACGAGCCTCTCGGCGCCGGTGGCCTCGCCGGTGGCCACCAGTATGCGGTACGCCATCTGCATTATGTCGCCGTGGCGGCCGGAGAGCGCCGCCTCCTCGTCGGGCGTCAGCTGCATGGCTACGAACGGTTTTTACGTGTATATTACTTATGGGTGCCGTGCGGGATATACTGGACGGCATGATCCAGACCATGGAGGAGGTGCGGCCCCCCCGGATGACCGCCCTCCGGGAGCTGCACGACGCCGAGGACCGGGGCCCCTTCAGCATACTGATAGGCACCATACTCTCGGCCCGCACCCGCGACGAAAACACCGCCAAGGTGGTCCGGGCGCTCTTTGCCAGGTACGGCACGCCACAGGAACTGGCCGCCGCCGACATACCCGACGTGGAGAGGCTCATACGGTCCATAGGGTTCTACCGGGTCAAGGCCAGGAGGATCATACAGGTGGCCAAGATAATCGCGGAGGCGTACGACGGAGTGGTGCCCGATGATATGGAGAGCCTGACGTCGCTGCCCGGCGTGGGCCGCAAGACTGCCAACTGCGTTCTGGTGTACGCCTTCGAGAAGCCGGCCATCCCCGTGGACATCCACGTCCACCGCATATCGAACCGGCTGGGCCTCGTAAAAACCAAGACCCCCGAGGAGACCGAGGCGGCCCTGGTCTCCCGCGTGCCCAAAGAGTACTGGCTGCGCATCAACGACACCTTCGTGATGTACGGCCAGAACGTCTGCAAGCCCGTATCCCCCATGTGCGGCGTCTGCCGCATACGTGCAATGTGCGACCACTACTCTAGGAGCGCCGCTTCGAGAGGTACAGAAACCCCACCAGAACCCCCACCGCCGCGGTAACCACAAAGGGAAACAGGGCGAAGACGTTTGCGGAGGGGTTTCCCGACATGAACTCCACCCTGAGCAGCCCGTCGGCGGTCGCCGGCGGGTCCCCCGAGCCCTCCATGCCGTACACCGAGTATGACCCTATGACGAAGGTGCCCACGTCCAGGTTGCTCACCACTATACGCTCGCCGTTGTTCACGGTGAGTCCCCCCCGGTCCGTATACGAGAGGTTCACCCGGGCCTCGGGGAACCAGCCCCGTTCCAGGTTGCTGTGCACCACCACGTACCCCTCCCGGGGCAGCTGGGCGGCCAGCCAGAACTTGCGGTCGGGGTTGGCGCCCATGCCCGCCTCTATGAAGCGGTTCGGATCTAGGGCGTCGTGCATCCGGATCACCGCATTTCCCGCCGGGTTCCCGTACAGTATGTCGTTGATTACGGTCACCTGCCAGCTGACGGCGTGGTCGTCGTCCAGCTGTATGGTGGAGGCGTCGCGGCTGACTCGGTTGAACTCGTGCCAGGGTATTGCCACCTCCTGGATCTGCAGCGACGGGTTCTTGATGTCCTGGGCCAGGGCCTGGGGGGCCCACATGCCCGGCGATGCGGACAAGGCCAGCACAACCAGCAGTACGGCGCCCCTCATGGGTGTGGTATGGGTACGGAGCGATAAATATCTAGGCTGCATGCGGCCTAGCCGCATCAGGGCACGAACTTGTTGGGCATGCGCAGTATGAGCCGGGCCACCTCCGGACGCATGATATACTTGGAGGGCATCGTGTTGCTCTCCACAAGCTCCCGGAGCTTGGTGCCGCTTATGGTCTCGCGGTCCTCCACGCCGTGCGGGCACACCTTGGCGTTGGTGAACGTATGGCAGCTGCGGCAGTAGAAGAACGCCGGGAAGAATATCGGGGCTATCTCCAAGTCCGGATAGTCGCCGAATATCTTGTGCGCCGCGAACGGCTCGTAAAAGTTCCCCACGCCGGCGTGGTCCCGTCCTATGGCTATGTGGGTGCAGCCATAGTTCTGGCGCATTATGGCGTGGTGTATGGCCTCCTTGGGGCCGGCGTACTTCATCTCGGTGTGGAGCGTGGACATCTTGCACCGGTTGGGCGCATAATAGTATAGTATCATCAGCTCGTACGACTTTATTATGACATCGTTGGTAAAGTCGCCGGACTTCTTCTCCCCCAGTATGGGGCTCACGAAGACGCCGTCCCGGACGGTGATGGAGGTCTTCTGGAGCATCTCGTGTGCCACGTGCGGGGGGTTCCGCGTCTGGAACGCCACAATGGTCTTCCATCCGAGGTCGCTGAATATGTCCCGGGTCTCCACGGGGGTGAGGCGGTGCCGGCGCAGCTCGGTCATCGGCGGCCTCTTCAGGTAGGTTATCTTGCCCCCCACCGCAAAGCCCTCCATGGAGATGGTCTTTGCCACCCCGGGGTGGGAGATGTCGGTGGTCCCAAAGACCTTCCGGGCGATATCCTTGCGGGCCAGCTTGAAGGACTCCTCCACGTGCAGCACCGCGTACCCGTTCCCCAGCGGGTCCCGGAGCAGGACGTCGCCGGCATCCTTGGACGCGGCGGCCGTCTCCCTGTCGACCGCCAGCAGCATGGGGATGGTCCAGGCCGTGTCGTCGGCCAGGCGGCCCCGGTCTATCACCGAGTCCAGGTCCTGCTGCATCATGAAGCCCTCCAGCGGGCTCATTATGCCGTCGGCTATGTTCTCGGCGTCGGCGGCCAGGTCCGTGGTGGTGTCTATGGCCGGCATCCCTTTGGTGTCCGCTCGGCCGAAGCGGTTGATCAGCCTCCCGCCGTGGGGCCTTATGCCCTTGTACGATATACCGTCCCGGGGCTTGGTGTCGGAGCCTTCGGGGGTCACGCGCCGTGGTGCAGGCCGCACTCTTTTATACCCTGCTCCCACCACCAGCGGCCGGCCCGCATGTCCTCGCCGGGCCGTACCGGCCTGGTGCAGGGCTCGCACCCTATGCTGGGGTATCCCCGGTCCAGCAGGCTGTTGTACGGAACGTCGTTCTGCCGGATGTACCTCCATACGTCGTCCCAGCTCCAGTCTATGAGGGGGTTTATCTTGAGTATGTTGCCGTGGGCCGCGTCTATCTGGAACATGGACGCGTCCCGGCGGGCCTGGGTCTGGTCCCGCCGCAGCCCGGTGATCCACCCGTCCAGTGTCTCCAGCATGGCGTTCATGGGCTCCACCTTGCGGATGTGGCAGCAGAGCTTGCGGTTCTCCACGCTGTCATAGAACAGGTTCTGGCCCTTCTGGTCGACCATCTCCCGGACCCTCTCGGCGTCGGGGAATAGCACCTCTATGCGGGCCTTGTACCGCCGGCGGGCCGCGTCGATGGCGTCGTGTGTCGCCTGGGGAAGCCTCCCGGTGTCCAGCGTGAAGAACCGGAACTCGGGGTTTATCCCTATCATCATGTCCATCAGGACCGCGTCCTCGGCGCCGAAGCTGGACGCCTTGCCCACCTTGGGGTGGAGGTTCTCGGAGGTCCACCGCAGGGCGTCCTCGGCGGTGTGGATCTCCGAGTTCAGCCTGTCTGCCAGCGACTGGTCGAATCCGGCCATGGTATGGCAATGCGGACGCCCTATTTTGCCTTTTTCTGATGCCTGGACACGCGGGGTCCGGGTTGTGGTCCGGTACCCCCGGGTGCGGAGGGCCGGCTCAATCTAGCGGGGCGCGCCCAAGGATGGCCGGCCCATACCGGAGGCAGCCTTGGCCGTGCAGCACCCTCTAGTCTGACACATTCTCTATGGCCCGCTCAAAGGCCCCGTACGGCTGGTTTCCGGCTATCTTTTCGATCCCGCCCGGACCCACTACCACAAACGACGGGGTCTGGCGCAATCCGGCCAGATGGGCCTGGTCCTTGTTGAACTGTATCCTCTCGGTGTGGTCCATGTCCAGGCAGGCCTCAAACTCCGCCATATCAAGTCCCAGGCCCTGGGCAAACCCGACCACTCCGTCGCGGGCCGCCCAGCCGCCCTGTATGCGGCCCTGGTTTCCGAATAGCGTGTCATGCAGATCCCAATACATGTCCTGCTCCTGGGCGCAATATGTGGCCGCGGCCGCCGTTGAGGAGTCCGGTCCTATGAACACCAAGTCCAAAAAGTAGAGGTTGGCCTGGCCGGTCTGTATGTAGTTGGCGTCTATGGCCGGCTTGGTGTTGTCAAACCACGACCCGCATTTGGGACACTGGTAGTCGCCAAACTCGATTATCGTTACGGGAGCCCCCGCATCTCCCAAGAGCGGTGAGGCGCCGCTCAGGTCCACCCCGCCCAGTACGGTCACGATATTCTGGAACGGATCTATGACGGGGCCGTTCAGCACGCCGCCTGCCCCGGGTACAGACACCAAATCCTGGTCCAAGTGGAGCTCGATCTCGTCAGGCGTCGTGAGCGCGGTGGCGTTCGGAGAGCCGCCCCACGTCACGTTGTGTGTGAGCCATACAGGGGTGTACGTCCCGTTGCCGGGGATAGCCGCCACCACCTCGCGCTGGAACCCTGCATATCCGGCGCCGGGCAGGCCATCCACAAACAGGAACATGTCCGAGGTGTGGTTGCCGTCTATAGACGCCAGCGGGGGCGAGTGCGCCACGCCCAACACTCCGGCGGCGTCGGAACCGGCGGCCCCGGTCAGGATATAGTGCACGGGCTGGCCGCCGGGTCCCAAGGCAGGGTGCGCCACAAAGGTCACCGTCATGCCATCAGAATCCATCTCCGTAATCTGCCCCCCGCCGTATGCCGTACCGGTGGCCCCGGCGCCCTCCCTTATGGTCATCTGGCCCCCGGGCCATGCCACCTGCGGGGCGTTTACAACGGCGCCCGTGTCGTTTGCCGCGGCGCGGCCGTCCGATATAGCCCCGGCCACCTCCGCCGAGGAGCCGAGCACCTCCGGATCTGTCGTCCAGGTTATCTCAACCACCCTGCTCAGGGCGGTATATTGTGCACCCCCCGGCGCATACCCGAACACCTCGGGCTGGTGGCCCTTCAGGCCCGTGCCGTCGGGCCCGTTGGCGAAGACATACATCGTGTTCAACGCCCCCCTGTCGATATCTGAGAGGGGCGCGGCCAGCCGTACGGCCCATTCTTGGCGTTCGCTTATCAGTTCTGCCCAGGCCTCGTCACTGGCATCCGTTATGATGTAGAGTACCTGCCCGCCGTCATGCGTCCCCAGATAGCGGCATGGTAGCCTGGGTCCTGGTGTGCTCGGCGGCCGGATCCGCGGCATCCGCCGCTGCCAGCGAGGCCACAGCCAAGGCCGCGGCCGCAAGTGACGCGGCAAGCAGGATCCGCATATGGTACGTATTATCATACTGTCACATAAGGGTTGCACCACAATCATGGTATGGACTCAGGTCCCTAGGCGTGAATCTTTAACTGGCATATACGACCAAAAACTACCGTCTTACGGTTGTTAATACCGATTAACAGTATATGTTTCCGATATGTACCCATTCAAGAAGCATATCGAACAACATCCACGCTCACCAAGTAAATACACGCCTGGGGACCTGAGTGCATACCAATCATGGGCACCGGTTTCCGCCTATGCAACATTCTTTATGTTTTTATATACACGTTTGTTGCATAGGAAGTATGCCAAAGCGTACATACAAGAGCAAAAGAGTGGATGATGCAGCATTCCAGAAGCGAGCCAGCACCTTCATACAAGACAACCAGGCGGTGTTTGACCGCTTGGCCAAGATGTGACCGAATCACGCCCGGCAGATTACATACTAGGCATTCATGAGTTTGTGAGGTTAAAGTATCCTAATGATGTTGTCAGGGGCCACATCAACAGCCAGGCCCTTGATGCCATAATGGAGAACGCGCTGATGGAGTATGGTGGACAGCCTATCCATGATACGGTCTTCAAGCAGGCCGCCGTCTTGATGGAGGGCATAATCAGGCTGCATCCGTTCCCCGACGGCAACAAGAGAACGGCGCTGCTCACGGCTTGGGACTTTATGACCATAACTGCTATCTGATGCCGCCGCCTGACACCATCCCGTTTCTGTTGAAGGTTGCAGGAGATAAGGCGCGTACCAGTGAGGAGATCGCGGTGCTGGTGGAGTTTGTGGCCAAGTGGCTGGAGCGGCGGTCCGCCGACACTCGGGCAGACCAGCCTTGAAGGCCCTAACCAACACCCGGTGACTGCGGTTCTGGATCGGTCTCGGGGGGATCGTCTGGCGGTGGAGGGTCCTTAGCGTCTCTGTCTTCTGTATTCCTTTCTTTATAATCGACAACCACTGCGGCCACCATCCGTAAGATCCTGCCCGCATCATGTATGTTTGGCGTCCAATGAACCACCAACTCAATGGGTTTGACCTTTTCATCATAGATTGACTTGCCGGTCTGCACACTATGAAGGCCAAACGTCCCACTTGTGGTGCCTTCACGCAACCAGATCTCATACTGTTTCCCGGGAGCACCGTGCTGTATCAGCCGAAGGACGGTCTTAAAGACAAGATTGTATGCCTGATCTATCTCAAAATCAGATAGATGTTTATTCATGGGCGCCCGCCTGCCTATTGGAGTCTCCCATCTACCCGATTCGGCGTAGGTTAGTTATAACTTGTGTGGTATTACTTGCATTTTGATTTCAGCGATATAGGTCCCCAATCATGGGCAGTCCGGCAAGGCCGATCCGTACATGATTTCCCTACGGGGAGTTTCGGTGGCCGGTTCGTTATTGACATAGTCCCGAGGGACACGCAAAAGACCAAAACACTGCCACATCCGGCAGGCGCGTCCCGGCGCCCCGCCCGGGTCGGCCGCGGCCTCCGGAGGGGCGCACAGTCTCTTGCGGATCGCGCCTCCGGACACCCGCAAGAGCTTTTGGATCCGCCCGGGGGCCGGCGTTCCCCCGCACCGCAATCCGGCATGCGGCATGTATCCTCATCCCTTTCGGTCGGCTCGCCCGTCGAGAGACCCGCATGCCGGATGGGCGGCCACCGCGTCCCCTCCCCTTATCTCTTTTGTTCCAGCGTCTCGGCCACCAACCGGGCGGTGTTCTGCGCCCCGTCCCCCGAAAAGTTCTCGGCGAACACATCTAGCGCTTCCCGGAACGACTCGGCCTCGCGCCGTATGCGGCTCACCGCCGCGGCCGCCCGCGGCGCGCTCCCCGCCAGTATCCCCAGCCCCTTCCGCTCGGCCCATCTCAGGTTGTTGGTGTGCTCGTCGTACACGGGCATGCCTATTATCGGCCGCCTCTTGCCCCCCATTATCTCCCCCATCACGGTGTGGGACCCGTTCACCACCGCGTATGAGCAGCCCTCCAGCACGGCATCCTTCTCCTGCTCGGTCAGAAACCCCACGTCTATCTGGAGCCAGTCCACCTTTTTGTCGTAGGCCTCAGATATGGCGTACCGCCTCCCGTCGCGGCCCAGCACCGAGTCTATGGAGGGGTCCGGGCGGGCGTGCGAGACTATGCGCCGCTCCTCGGGCATCCGGGCAAAGGCCTCCTCGTACCGGCGCCCCGTGCCGTCGTTGGTGGAGGCGCTGCCCGTCCTCATCCAGTACCCAAAGTCGCACCCCCCTATCAGCCCCTCCAGGTCCGAGCGGGGGGAGGGGGCCGCTGTCCGGCCGCGGGTAAAGTGGCCCACGTACGTGGTCTTGCGGGCCGCCTCGGCGGTCAGATTCAGGTTGAACTCGCACATCGTATATGGCGGGGGGGAGTCGGCGACCAGTATCCTGGCGGCCTTGGCTATCTGCCGCGACACGAACTCCAGGCCCGGGTAAAAGTAGAACCGGCTGGCCCACAGGCGCGGCCGGAACTGGTTGGTGATGAAGAGGCTGGGGATGCCCCGGTTGCGGGCCAGCACGTTGATCCCCATGTCGCCGTCGCTGACTATAATATCAAAGCCGGACGAGTCGCACAGCCGCCTCTCCTCCCGCAGGTACGAAACTATCTGGGACACCAGTGGGGGGTTGCCGGATACGGGCAGCGCCACGTTCAGCATGCACCTCAGGACGTCCGGCCCCATGAGTCCGTCTATGGGGGTGGGCATCATGATGCGGTGCACCAGCCCCCCGGGCCGGTCCCGCCGCAGCCTCTCGTATATGTCGCCCTTGCTGGAGCAGTGCACCTCGGCGCCGGGCACGTACCCGTCCAGGACCTCGTTCAGGCGCGACATCCTGGAGTAGTGGCCGTTCCCCCACGGGTAGATGAACTCGCCTATGCGGGGCATCGGGTACGCTACGGCCGTCCGCCGTTTAAATTCGCAATGGTTACCAGTCGCTGTCCAGTATGTCGTGCAGGTTGTTGGGTCCGGTCCGCACGGCAAACTCGCTGCGCCTCACGGTGTGCGACCGCAGGTCGGCGGGCACCGCCGGCACCCCCTGCCTCTTGTGTATGGTGGAGTGGACGGCGCGGGATCCGGCCATGTTCAGCTCCCCCAGCATCTCGAAGAGCCGGCCGTCGCCTGGGAGGGGCATCACCGGGACCATCCCGGCCCCATATACTCGGGCGGCCAGCCGGTCGGCCGCATCCCCGGCAAAGAGCATGCGGGAGACGGGCAGGGATATGTGCCGTATGCCCCGCTCTGCTGCCTCCCCCAGCATGATCTCGGTGGCCAAGGCCGCCGTCTCCAAAAAACCGCTGCCGCCGGGGGTCATCCGCACGGCGGTCACCTTCACCCGCTTCTGCACCATCCGGGGTATTATCCTGTCCAGCATCTTGGCCAGTGGCATGCGCTGCGACTCGGCCGCATAGCACAGGACGACCTCCGTCTCAAAGCCCATGCGCATCGTCTCCAGGCACGTCAGCGCCGATATGGTGTCGAACACGCAGCACACGGCCCTGCCCTGCACCCCCAGGGGCAGCCCCCCCAGGCAGCGGTCCGCAAATATGGAGACGTAGGCCCCCCTGCGGGTCAGGTACGCGTACAGCAGCTTGTCGTGGTTCTCGGCGGTCCCCGGGCGCGCCCCCGCCGGGGCCCTGGCCTCTATTATGGAGGAGGTGGCGGCCATCTCCACGTCCCGGGGCAGGAACCCCCAGGTGTGGCCCTCCACCCTCACCAGGAAGCGGTCGCCAGCCAGCAGCAGGTTCCCTCCCACCTCCGATATGGCGGCGGCCACCTGCTCAAAGTCGTTCTCCACCCTCCGGGCTATCAGGGTGCGGTCCACGCCGAACAGCAGGCCCACCGCCGCCGAGGCAAAGACCGGGTCGTGCGCGTCCACCAGTATGATGTCGCCGTCGCGGCGGACGCTGGCGTACGGCTCGTTCTGTACCCTCAGGACGCGCCTTATGTTGCGCGCCAGCGCCGTGATGTGCCGGCGGGAGAAGGCCGAGGGGAACGCCACCACGTACGACTGGACAGGCATCGGGTGTCGTGCGCCCGCCGCCGCTTAATTGGTCTTTACAGCGGGCGCCCCCGCTCCAAGCACCGGCGCCCCTCACTGCGTGTTGGTCGACAGGGTGTCCCAGACCAGGTTGGCCGCAATCGAGGAGAGGAATACGGCCGCCACCGCCCGGAGGTGGTTCTCCTTCATCAGCAGGGAGATGCGGGCCCCGGCCAGCCCGCCGGCCAGCCCCCCCGCCGCGAACAGCATTCCCATGACCGCGTCGGTGTGGCCCAGCAAGGCATGCATGATTATGGCGGTGGTTGAGGTCATCAGCATGGCCAGCATGGAGGTGGGCGCGGCGCGCATCATTCCCATGCCCACCACCGCCACCAGGAGCGGCACGAATATCACGCCGCCCCCTATCCCGAAGAACGAGGATATTATGCCCGCCATAAAGCTGGCCGATGCGGAGAGCACCATGACGAGACGCGCGTTGGATATGCCGCCGCCGCCCAGTTTGGAGCGGAGGAATATGTAGGCGGCCGAGCCGGCAAGCACCGCGGCGAACAGTATCCCGAACATCCCCGACTCGGCGTCTGCCAGCACGATGGCCCCCAGTATGGTGCCGGGGGTGGCCAGCGCCCCGAGCCTGATCGCCATGCGGTAGTCTATGCGCTTTTGGCGCGCGTAGGCCGCCGCCGAGCTGGCCGAGCTGGAGAGGGTGGCCGCCAGGCCGGCCGAGGCGGCCACCGGCGGGGGCATTCCCAGTAGCATCAGTACGGGCGTTATGATCAGGCCCCCCGCAAGGCCCACCATGGATGCCACGGCGCATGCGCCAGCCGACAGGGCCACCATCCCCGCATACATCCACACATCCGGCGCGGCGGCCGACTCTATGACCAAGCCCGGCTCCATGGCCGAGGCGGCCGTCGCCATAACCCGTACTGCGGTGCCGAACGCCCAAGCACTCCCCCATACACGGCCCCCGCATCCCCCGGCACGTATGGCGGCACGCCGTCCCCGGGGCCGGCGGGCGGCTTGCCGGTCCACGCACGCGGGGCTCCCCGTACACCTCCATGCGGGCCCGCATGCGGGCGCCGGGCGGCGGCTCCAGCAGACAGCGCCCGGACATCCATGATGCGGAATGCCACCGCAGTCAAGATAAAAGCCTTGGCTGCAACGGTTCCTCCCGCAAGGACGGGTGGTCAGATTATCTTGGGAACGCGGACACTTGATGGCATATTGAGTCTACCATTCCCCTGACGCGCCTTCCATGGGACAGTGTGGGTTCTAGGCGTCGCTACCTTTCAGTTCCGGCCACCACCCGCTCTTGCTGGGGGAACCGCTGCAACGGGGACTCTTCGGTCCCCCGTCAGGCCGCGGGACGATCCCCCTCCGCTGTTCGGTAGGCTTTTATGGACTGGGTCGGCGCCGAGCGGCGATGCCCAACTGCCCCGAATGCACCGCCACGGAGAGGAAGAAGGTGCAGGCCAAGTACGAGGCCGAGACGCCCGAGGAGGACAGGAGCAAGGACGACCTGTACAGGCTGTACGACGAGATAGAGTTCCCCATGAAGTCGGAGGCGGCCACCAAGCACTTCATCTGCAGGAGGTGCGGGCTGTACGCCACCCGCGAGCAGGTCTCCGACATACGGATACGGCTCAACCGCCGGGAGAAGACCAGGCAGGACATTCAGGACGACTACCTGGACTGGTGGCAGAAGAGCAAGAAGGAGAAGGAGCTGGAGTAGGGGAATATTACGCGCCGGCCCAGCGGCGCGCCCTGCGGGCGAACACCCTAGCTATTATCATATCTGTCAGGTATGGTATGCCGTGCTTTGCCCATATGGCCAGGCGCGCCGCCGCCGGGACGGTAATCTCGGCGCGGGGGGAGCGGGCGGCGCGCAGTACGCAGGAGGCCACCGACCCGGAGCTCACCGAATATCCGGGGATATCGGCCCCGCCGAAGAACCCGGTGCGCACCGTGATGGGGCTGACCACCGTCACGCCCACCCCCGTTCCGGCCAGCTCGTGGCGCAGTCCCTCGGAGAACCCCAGCATCGCCGACTTTGAGGCGCAGTAGGCCGCCGCCGTGGGCAGCCCGAAGCTGGCCGCGACCGAGGCCACGTTCACTATGTGCCCGGAGCGGCGCTCCACCATGTGCGGCAGGAACGCCTTGGTCACGTATACCATTCCCATATAGTTGGTGGCCATCTGCGACTCTATGTCGGATATGTCCGAGTCCAGTACGTTCCCGAACACGGCAAAGCCGGCGTTGTTCACCAGTATGTCCGGGCACCCCGACTCCATAATATGGGAGGCCGCCTTCTCCACGGCGGCCCGGTCGGAGACATCACATGGTATGGCCGCGGCCTGGCCGCCCCCCTCATGTATGGTATCGCGCAGCGACTCGAGGAGGTCCCGGCGGCGGGCCACCAGCACCAGCGACGCCCCCCTCCGGGCAAACGCCAGCGCCGTATCGCGGCCTATCCCCGAGGAGGCCCCGGTGACCAGAACCCTCTCGCCCCCAAAGTCCACCGGATGCCACTTTCGGGTCCGCGTATATGTGGATTATGCGGAAAATGCAAAGTGCCGCGGGTGCACACCCTACACGTCGGAGCGGCGCACGCGGCTCAGTGCCAGCTTCACCAGCAGCAGCCACGTCAGCACTATGGGTATGTAATAGGTGGCTATGCGCCATCCCACTATCGCGTTCCACTCCACGCCGCCCTCCGGCAGGGAAAAGTCGAAGGGGTTGGCGTCGTTTAGATACCCGAATATGCCCAGCTCCGCCAGCCCCGCGCCCCCTATGGTGACGGGCAGGTTGGCTATCGCGTTGGCGGCCATCACCGCCATCACCGAGTCGAAGGCCGTAATGGCGTACCCCACGCCCACCGCTATGGCCAGAAACGATAGCCCGTACAGCACCCAGGAGGCCAGCGACATCAGCAGTGAGTTTACAAAGACCCACGAGGACTTGGCCGAGCCGGCGTTCTCCCGGCTGGTGCGGCAGATGCCCTCCAGCCACTTGTCGGCCTCGTCGATATAGTGGGTGCCCCGCTCGCCGGCCGCCCGGCGCGCCAGGGCGCGGAGCGCCCCGGGCACCCTAAAGTCCCTCCTCGCCGACAGAAAGAAGAGCACCGTCCATATGGCGGTGATGGGCACGCTGACGGCCAGCACCACCACCCCCACCGTGTACGAGCCGGCGGCCAGGGCCAGGGCGGCGGCGGCCATGGAGAGTATACCGGCGGCCAGCACCTCGGTGACTATGTCCACAAAGGCTATCCAGGCCGACTTGGAGGGGGGCACCTTCTTCTTGTGCAGGTAGTATATCATGATGAACTCGGCGCCTATGAACATCGGGGTGGAGAACTTGATGAACTCGGCGCCCACCCGCACCCCCGAGAGCGTGACGGCCGAGCCCACCCCGCTTGCGTACGACTTGGCGATATAGGTGAACTTGGCTCCCTGCAGGCCCAGCTTGGCCATCATTATGAGCACCGCCGCCACAAAGGGAAGCAGGCCTATGGCCAGCAGGTCCTCCAGACGTATGTCAAACTGCACCGCGATTATTCCGATGGGCACCAGGGTGGCCAAAACGGCCGCCACTCTCCATTTCACCGCGGTGGTTTCACGGGTTCAAATATAAGCCAAGGCAGCTGAGCCATCCCCTGTGAGGTGCGTATTCGTGCTGGGCACGGCCGGATCCGGCAAGTCGCTGCTGGCCCACCGGCTGCACCAGTACTACAACAACCAAGGGGTGTTCCCGGCCCTGCTGAACCTGGATCCCGGCGCCGAGTCGCTCCCGTACACGCCGGACATAGACGTCCGGGACCACGTGGACGTGGTGTCGGTGATGCGGCAGTATGAGCTGGGGCCCAACGGCGGACTGGTCATGGCCAACGACATGACCGCCGCCCGCCTGGATGAGATACAGGGCGAGATCGACTCGGTGAACCCCGACTACCTGGTGGTGGACACGCCGGGCCAGGTGGAGCTCTTCGCGTACAGGAGCAGCGGGCCGTACCTGGCCTCGGGCATGTCGGCCGACACCAAGACGGCCATGTTCCTGTTTGATGGGGCCATGATGGGCAGCGCCTCCAACTACATCTCCGTCTCGCTGCTGGCCGCATCCATCCGGCTCCGGGTGGGGCTGCCCTGCGTCAACGTGCTGAGCAAGTCGGACATAGCCGCCGTCCCCCCCGGCCGCATACTGGAGTGGGCGTCCGACACCGCAGCCGCCCTGGAGGAGGCGGCCGCCGAGTCCCCGGGCAGGATGTATTCGCTCATATCGGCGATCGCGGCGGGCATGGACGAGGAGTACCCGCAGGAGATAATCCCCGTCTCGGGCGCCACCGGCGACGGGATGGCGGACTTGGAGGCGGCCCTGAGCCGCATCCTCAACCTGGGCGAGGAGGTGGAGGACTGAGGGCGGTCACCGTGGCGGCCCCGGCCTCCACGGCCAACCTGGGAGCCGGTTTTGACGTGTTCGGGATGGCGCTGGACGGCCGGCACGACACCGTACGCGTGGCCGAGAGCGGCGACCATTCCATAACCATAACCGCCGACGGCGGCGTGCCATCTGACCCGGGCAGGAACACGGCCGGGATAGTGGCCGGGGCCATGCGGGACGACTTTGGTACAGGCGGGGTCCACATCACCATACGCAAGGGCGTGCCGGCCGGGTACGGCATGGGGAGCAGCGCCGCGTCGGCGGCGGCGGCGGCGGTCGCCTGCAACGAGCTCTTCGGCCTGGGGCTGGACCGCACCACCCTGGTGAGGTACGCCGGGTTCGGGGAGCGGGCCAGCGCCGGCGCCATACACTACGACAACGTGGCCGCATCTGTGTGCGGCGGGTTCGTGATAGTCAGGACCGACCCGCTGGGCGTGACGGCCCTGCAGCCGCCCGGGGGGCTGGCCCTCTGCGTGGCCGTGCCGGACACCAAGGTCCCCGAGGGCAAGACACGGGTGTCGCGCGGGGTGGTCCCCAAGAGCATACCCCTGGGTAGCGTCACCGCCAACGTGGCCTCGGCGGCCTCCATGGTGGCCGGGGTGATGGGCGGCGACATAGGCATGATGGGCGAGTCCGTCAGGGATATGATAGCCGAGCCGGCGCGCATGGGAATGATACCGGGGTACGGGGACGTCAGGAGGCTGGCCGCCGAGGCGGGGGCGGCGGGCGTGACCATCAGCGGGGCGGGGCCATCGGTCATAGCCCTGATGGACGGTGACTCCCGCATGGCGGAGGTGCGGGAGGCCATGAGGGAGGGGTTTGCGCGCGCCGGCGTCGGCTGCACCACCATACCCTGCCGGCCGGCGGCGGGGGCCCATGTCACGGGGGACGGGCCGTGAAGGCCGTGCTGGTGTTCAGCGGCGGGATAGACTCGGTGTGCACCGCCACCCGCCTCTCAAACTACGACATATACGGCATAACCTTCTCGTACGGACAGAGGGCCGGGCCGGAGATCGGCGCCGCCCGGCGGTTCGCCGGGGTACTGGGCATGATAGAGCACCGGGTCGTGGACGTGGGCTTCATGGAGGGACTGTACGGCTCCTCCAACGTGCTGACCGATCCCCGCGCCCCCATGCCGGGCGCCTTCGACTACTCCATAGTGGTGCCGGTGCGCAACGCCGTCTTCCTCTCAGTGGCGGCGGCCTGGGCGTATTCCATCGGGGCGGAGATGGTGGCGTACGGCGCCCACACCGGCGACACACCATATCCGGACTGCCGCCCCGCCTTCGCCGAGGCGCTGGAGGAGGCGCTGAACCTGGGCGAGGAGGACGGCATCGCGCGGGGCGTGCGCCGCCGCGTCCGGGTGTGGTCTCCGTACATGGACGGCATATCCAAGGGGGCGCTGCTGCGCGGCGGCCTGGAGGCGCTGGGCGACGCCATATATGGCGCGTGGAGCTGCTATATCGACGGGGAGGAGCACTGCGGTGTGTGCGAGTCGTGCCGCAACAGGATGGCCGCGTTCGCCGAGGCGGGCATACCCGACAAGACCGCCTATGCGCCTAGTAGCGGGTCTCCAGGATCCTCTTCTTGAGCACAAAGCCCCGGATCAGTATGTACCACGCCAAGAATATGCCCCCCACCATTCCATAGAACACCCAGTTCTGCTGGGTGGGGCTCAAACCCTCTATGGAGTCGGTGACCTCCCGGGAGACCAGCATGGACACGGCCATCACTATGCCGAACTCGATCGCGTACCAAGTCCAGTGGGGCCAGGACTCGCTGGGTATGTGCACGTTGTTGTGGACTCCCATACGGTAGGGTGGTCCCGGCGGCGCATATTTAATTTTTGGCGGGCTATGGTTGGTCCGGCGAGCGGCGCCGCATCATGGCCAGTATGCTGGCCCTCTCCTCGCGGTTGGCAAACGTCCCCCGGTACGCTGTCGAGGTCATCTTGGCGTGGTTCCGGACGCCCCGCATGCGCATGCAGAGGTGCTCGGCATCGGCAAAGACCGCCACGCCCTGCACCCCCTGTGAGTACAGCTCATCGGCTATGTTCTTGGTCAGCCTCTCCTGTATCTGGAGGCGCTTGGCGTGCTTCTCCACCACCCGCACCAGCTTGGATATACCAAAGACCCGGCCGTTGGGCGAGTACGCTATGTGCACCTTGCCGTAAAACGGCAGCATGTGGTGCTCGCACATCGAGTAGAACTGTATGTCCCGCGCCACCACCACGTCGGAGTCCTCGCAGAACTGCACGTCCAGCTCCGATGCCGAGTCGTACCCGGAGAATATCTCCTTGTACATGTCGGAGATCCGGCGGGGCGTGTCCCGGAGTCCCTCGCGGGTGGGATCCTCTCCGATCTCTATGATAAGCTCGCGAATAAGCCGCTGCACCCTCTCGTCGTTCACCGCTTCCCGTTCCACCATAGCATATTTGAATTGTGCGGGCGGGCATACCTGCAGATAACACGGCCGTCCACCGGTTGCCATCGGCAGCTCCCGGTCCCACGACTTGGCGCAGTATCCCGGCGGTGTCGAGTCCCACTCCCATGGACCCGCTGCATCCCCGACACATACCCCGGCACGCCAGAGGTCCGGTCCAGATTCCATATACTGTGGCGGGCGCCATGCCAACGGCGCGCGGCACCTGAACACAGGACGGCGGCGCCGGCCGCATCCGCCTACCCCTCCCGGGCCGCCCCCGGGGCGAAACGGAGTGAAACGCCTGTTCCAACTATTCCACGTATGCCGTTTCATGGCTCCCCTCTTAACCCCTTTCAACGTAGTATCCCCATGACAAAGAAGCAATACCGCACCGAGATCGGAATAGTCGGGGACATCCTGGGCGTGACGGCCAACGGCGGAGTGGGCGGGGTTCTGGTATCTCAGATAACCAGATCCGCCAACCTCTCGCACTATGCAGCGCTGGCAAAGTGCGACAAGCTGGTGGACGCCGGGCTGGTCCAGTACAGCAGGAGCGGCCGCTGCAGGGTCTTCATGATAACCGCGAAGGGGCAGGCGTTCGTGCGCGAGTTGGAAAAGTTCAAGGATCTGGCCGACAACCTGAACCTGAGGTACTAGGCCATGGCACGCTCATGGCTGGCGCCCGACGCGCCCGCGGCACACTGGGAGGATCGTTTTAGTAGGGACGGCTCCTCTGCTGTATATGGTGCGGCTGGCCGCGATCCTGATCGCAATTGTAGTATGGGGGGCTGCCGAGGCGTCGTTCGGCGCGCTTCCACACACGGAGATAACCGTATATCCGGACGGACTGGCGCACGTCACCGCCCAAGTCGAGGTGGATCCGCAGGAGCCCTCCTTTCTGGTGGTGCTGCTGGGTATGGCGGTGGACAACTTCGTGGCCGTGGACGAGGACGGCGTGCTGCTGGCGGCCGAACGGGCCGGGGTGAGTAGCATGGAACTGGAGACGTTCGGCTCGGGCCTGGTCAACATCAGCTACGACGTACACGACATAGTATCCAAGGACGGGCGCATCTGGACCTTCGCGCTGGACATAGACCACGAGTACACCCTCCTGATGCCCGGCGGCTCGGTCATAGTGGGCATGAACGCCATACCAAGGAATCTGGATACGGTCGGCGAGAGGGTCCGGCTGGAGATGCCCAGCGGGCCGGCAGAGATAAGCTACGTCACAAGCACGGCGCGCAGCGTCGAGCCGGTGGCGCCGCCGGCGACCCCGGCGCCGGACGACAACGGGCCGTCCGGGGATTCCGGTGCCTTCATGCTTTTGGCGCTGCCTCTGGCCGCCGGGGCGGCGGGCGCCTTTCTGGCCATCCGGGCAAGGTCCCGCCGGTCCGGCGGCCCGGCCTCCCGTGGCGAGGAGGGACCCGAGCCGCTCGACCCCGAGGCGGTGTTTGCCCGGGTGCCCGGCCTCAGGGACGAGGACAAGGAGATAGTGCGGTACATATGCGAGAACGGCGGCGAGGTATCCGAGAGCAGGCTGCGCAAGAAGCTCCTTCGGCCCAGGACCAGCATGTGGAGGGCCGTGCAGAGGCTGAGCAGGGAGGGGGCCGTGGACATCATAAAGAGGGACTCGCACAACCAGATCAGGATAAGACGGGAGGAGGGGCAGCAGTGAGGGTCTACGTGGCCGTGGCCGTGCTGGTAGCGCTGGCCGCCGTTCCCTTGGCCGCCGCCGATGCGGATCCGGCCGCGCTCCACAAGCTGGCCAAGCAGGCGCAGATACAGGCGCAGATACAGGTCGACCCCGCGGACCCGCCCCGGGTGCACGAGCTGATCTCTCTGGGGGAGGTCCGGGTGGAGGCCATACTGAACTCGACCGACGCGGAGGCGGCCGGGGAGAACTTTCTGGCCGCGATGCAGATGTTCTCGGAGGCCTTCCGGCTCATGAACGAGAACGGCCAAGAGCCCGAGGACGACCAGATATACTACACGGCCGTGCTGGAGAGGCAGGCCAGATACTACGGCCAGCTGCTGGAGCTGGCCGAGACGTACGGCGTGGAGGCCCCCGGTGAGGATCTGGATGGGCTCTTCGCGCAGGCTGCCGCCCAGATAGAGGACGGGGATCCCGACGTGGCCGCGACGCTGGAGCGCATCAACCACATGGTGGGCATCTTCCGGGAGCAGATAGGAGCCGTTGCGGCACAGGAGGACGCCGAGAGGGCCTTGGAGTACGCAGCCCTGTACGTGAAGCACTTGGAGAGGCTGGTGGAAAACGCCGAGGAGCTGAACATACCCCCCGACGGGGTGGAGCTGATGCTGGCCATCCGGGACAGGCTGGCCGCCGCCACCGAGCCCTCCGAGATCATATCCATCATAAATGAGATAATCATGCTCAAGCAGGACCTGGACTTGGCCAAGGCCAACCAGCTGGAGCTGTGGATGCGGCAGACCCAGACCACTGCGGCGCAGATGCTCCAGCAGGGCGTGCTGGACGAGATAGAGTACGCGGCGGTCAAGGCGACGCTGGACCGCTTCCTAGAGGAGATGGAGGCCGGCGACCTAGACGAGGCCGAGACTCTCCTGACCCGCCTCAACGCCTGGCTGTCGGACCAGTAGGCGGCCGGCCGCCGGATTCGTGGGCAAGACACGTACTTCGGCTGCAGGCCACCGGCCTGCATACAGCATCCGACCACCGATTCCATTAAGTTCATATGGTTTCTTGGTACGGTCAGTCCGTGGCCTCCAAGGCGATCACCGTAGGCGTGGGCATCCCCATGATTGTGGTGGGGGGTCTGATGGCATTCTTGTGGGCCCCCACCGTGGAGATACAAGAGACCGTCGAGTTCGTGGGAAGCCTGATTGGAATACTGGGCGTGGCGTTCTTCGTGGCGGGCCTCTTCTACACCCGGGAGCCTGTCCTGCACTAGCCCCGGACCGCGCCACCCGTTTATTACGGGGACGGTCGGTGCGGTAACCGTGAAGGTGCGCATATTCGAGGTCTTTACCTCGGTGGAGGGTGAGGGCATACTGTACGGAACCAAGACTCTCTTCGTCCGGCTGGCCGGCTGCCCCTTCGGCTGCTTCTACTGCGACACCCTCGAGGCGCTGCCCGCCGACTCGGGAACCGAGTACTCGCTGGAGGATGCCATGGCCCTGATGGACGACAGCCTCCAGAAGAACACCTTCAAGGTGAACTTTACCGGTGGGGATCCTCTCATGCAGCACGAGGCGGTGGCCGAGATGGCGCGCCACGTGCGGTCCCGGGGGGTTGCCACATACCTGGAGTCCTCCTGCTTCGACTCCGGACGGTTCGACCACGTCCTGCCACACCTGGACTATGCCAAGATAGAGTTCAAGACCCCCGACTCGGAGTTCGTGGGCACTGGGGCCCACCGCGCCGCGCACCGGAACGCCCTGGAGTGCCTCCAAAAGGCCGCGCGGGCGGGCACCACAGCCTACGTCAAGGTGGTGGTCAGCCGGCGGACTTCGCCGCAGTACGTGGGTTCGCTGGCCGGCGAGGTCTTTGGGGCGGTGCCCGAGGGGGCGGTCTCCGGATTCGTCATACAGCCCACCTACGGCATCGAGGAACCGTCGCTGGACGCGCTGATGGAGATGTACGACGCGGTATACCCCGTGTACAGCGGGGTGAGGATAGTCCCCCAGCTGCACAAGCAGATAGGCGCCCCCTGAGAGCCGGTCCCCCGTATGCAGCGGTTCCGGATCCGCCGATTCAAAATTTGCAAAATACACAATATTATATACAAAAATTGCATAAATAATCCGTTTGATACACGATCTGTGAATAATGGTTAAATACCCAAACCTACCATACTGAATATGCCGATGATAGTCAAGTCTATCAACTAAACCGCGCAACCCTGCGGAACGGAGTGGCAGAGTCGGCAGGGTCCGACAATGAGAGGAAATCTCTCGCAGTTCGGACAGGGTTGCGCCACCATTCCACTGCTGTATGGCCGGTGCATGATCGGCCGCAGGCGAGGCCGCAGGTGGCGGGCGACGCGGATCCGCGCCCAGAACGTACACCAAAACGCCATACAACATGAAATAATTGTGTGAATGATCCCAATTATCGCAGTGTCTGTTAACAGTGGTTAAATACTCTAATCAACCACTCAGGGGCATGCCGATAGTACCAACTGTCGACTAAACGGCGCAGCCCTGCGGAACGAAAGAAAGGCGTCGGCAGGGTTTCCGACACGGAGAGGAAATCTCTCGTAGTTCGGACAGGGTTGCGCCACCTATCAACCACCGCCGGCTTGGTCCCTGATCAGGCTCACGGAGACCGAGCCCTCCGTACTCCCCCGTGGATCCACCGTTACGGTAAGGGGCTGGGCGGCCGGAACCACGACCCGGTCCGGTCCCGAGTATTCCCAGGTGTAGTACTCCGAGATGCCGGTGTCGTGCAGTGTGCCCTGCAGGGTATACTCGCCATAGAAGGAGACGGCCGGGCCCTCTATGGTTATGGACAGGCTTGGGGGGCTGTCCCCATTGGGCACGAACCGTATGAGATAGTCCCCGGGATCCGCAAAGAACGACTCGGAGTACACGCCCCCGGCGTACAGGTCCGGATCGGCCAGCGTCGCGTGGAACGCCCTCTCGCTGCCACCCCCACCGGCACCCAGAAAGAGCACCAGCAGGGCGGCCGCCGCAACGGGCATGGTAAGCAGGAGGAACCTCACCGCAACGGTGGCCGCGGCCGCACTAAATATGGTTTGTCAGATGGTATCGTGTGTACCGTCATATCCTCCAAATTGGCTCCTATATCGGCCAAGTTTGTACGGGTCCCTAACATCCTCTTTATCTCCTTATATACTCAAGACGGGCGACCGGTGCATGGCCGAGTTCAAGGACCAATGGGTAAAAGAATACACTCCGGGGCCAGGCGACAATATAGGCAGAGCCTTGCGCCGTGAGGGACCCCTCAAGCCGCGCATAGGCACCGGTGTCAACATAGTACGTAAGCAGAAGGGCGTCCTGGACAGGTTGGTCTCGAAGCTGGAGAGCAGGGACAGGGCCCTGCTGGGCAAGGTGGCCGCCGCCAAGGGCAGGCGCGACATGTACTCTGCCAGGGCGCTGGCCGGCGAGCTGTCCGAGCTGCGAAAGGTCAAGAGGATAATGCTGATGGCCAAGCTGGCGCTGGAGAAGGTAGAGATCCGGCTGTCCGGATACGTAGACTTGGGGGACACCGTGGCGGCAATAGCTCCGGCCGTACAACTGATGAAAAAGTTGGGCGCCAGCCTGGGCAGGTTCATTCCCGAGGCCGACACCGAGATCAACCAGATGGCCGAGACGCTGAACGGGTTCATGAACAATACGATTGGCGGGGACGCCTTTGGTGTGGATCCGGCATCCGACGAGGAGACCGAGCGCATAATGCAGGAGGCCGGCGCCGTGGCGGCCGAAGCGGCGGGGGCCAGGTTGCCCCCCACGCCCGCCGAGGCACAGGACTCTTGGGCCGGCCGCCTATAATCTATATAGTAATACTAGACCCACCCGCCTATCCATAGCGGTATTGCATCTTTGTAATCTATAATCTGGTTATGATTATACCCCATCCCCTTACGGAATGCGATGAAGAAAGCCGTTGCAATTGCAACCATATCCGTACTGCTCAGCGCCGCGATCCCCCCCATGTACGGGGCGGGAGCGGCGCCTGCATACGCGCAGACAGACAGCACAAGGATAGACGCGGCCGGCGCGACGTTTGCGTTCCCGCTTCTGGACCTGTGGAGGGTGCAGTACCAAGGGGTCGAACCCAGCGTCACCTTCAACTACCAGTCCATAGGCAGCGGCGGCGGCGTAAAAAATCACATAGAGAAGACCGTCAACTTTGGAGCGACCGACGCGCCCCTGACCGATGCCGAGTACGATGCGGCCCCCGGAACCATCACCATACCGGAGATGATCGGGGCCATATCGGTGGCATACAACATAGAAGGCGTCAAGGGCCTGAACCTCTCCGAGGAGGCCCTCTGCGGCATGTTCTTAGGCACTATAACGAACTGGAGTGACGGGGTGATAGCCAAGGACAACCCGAACGCCGAGCTGCCTGATGCCGAGATAGTGACGGTGCACAGGTCCGACGGCTCCGGAACCACCTTTGCGTTCACCTCATACCTCTCCAAGACATGCCCCGCGTGGGACGAGCAGGTCGGCGCCGCAAAGAGCGTGCCCTGGCCCGTGGGGCTTGGCTCCCCCGGAAACGAGGGCGTGGCCGGAACCATCCGCAGCACCGACAACTCCGTCGGCTACGTCACCCTGGCGTACGCCTTCCAGAACGACATGGAGACGGCCAACATACAGAACGGCGACCACACCAACTTTGTCGCGCCATCGATAGAGACAGCCAGCGCCGCGTCCGGTTCGGCCGCGTTCTGGTTGCCCGGCGCAGAGGAGAGCTGGAGGGACGTGGATCTGCTGGCAGCGCCGGGATTTGACTCGTACCCCATCACCAGCTTCTCGTACCTGATACTCCACTCCGACTTGGGTGAGGTCAGGTCCATAGACGACAGGGCTCAGGCGCAGGCCGTCATAGACATGATAGCTTGGATGATCACCGACGGCCAGCAGTACAGCTCACGGCTGTTGTATGTGCCCATCGCCGACGCCGTCAGCAACATAGGCCTGAGGGGCCTGGCGCAGATAACGTACAACGGCGAGCAGCTGTATACCGGCGCCACCAGCGTCTGGTACAGTGAGGCCAGCGCCGGCGCCATCGACGACGCCGTAGCAGACCTCCACGCGCAGTACGCCGACGGTATGATAGACCAGTCCACATTCCTCAACCTCATGGCGCAGATTGCAAAACTGCACGAGCTCTACGAGCAGGATCTCATCGACGACGACAGGTTGGCCGAGGCCCTGGCAAACATGATACAGCCCAGTACAGTACGCATTGAGGACGCATCCGCCGGTGACGGCGGAACCATAGACGACTGGGTGCGCGTCACCGCCGGCTGGTGGGTTGACGGCTTGGTGAGTGATGCGGAGTTTCTAGCGAGCATTGAGTATCTGATAGAGCGCGGCGTCATAACCATACGGTAGTGGTACTGTCAAAGCCTCCACAGCCAGAACCCCTCCACAATTAGACGTTCCCGGCGCAGAGGAGAGCTGGAGGGACGTGGATCTGCTGGCAGCGCCGGGATTTGACTCGTACCCCATCACCAGCTCGTACCTGATACTCTACTCCGACTTGGGCGAGGTCAGGTCCATAGACGACAGGGCTCAGGCGCAGGCCGTCATAGACATGATAGCGTGGATGATCACCGACGGCTAGCAGTACAGCTCACGGCTGTTGTATGTGCCCATCGCCGGCGCCGTCAGCAACATAGGCCTGAGGGGCCTGGCGCAGATAACGTACAACGGCGAGCAGCTGTATACCGGCGCCACCAGCGTCTGGTACAGTGAGGCCAGCGCCGGCGCCATCGACGACTCCATAGCAGACCTCCACGCGCAGTACGCCGACGGTACGATAGACCAGTCCACATTCCTCAACCTCATGGCGCAGATTGCAAAACTGCACGAGCTCTACGAGCAGGATCTCATCGACGACAGGTTGTCCGATACTCTGATAAACATATTTAATCGGAAAAACAATTTTTTATTTAATTAAAAAATATGGGCAGCCATGCACCAATCTATATGTTCAGCGCCTCGCGTATGGAGGCGACACTGTTCCGGACGGTCACGTCGCTGACCCCGGCCTGCTTGGAGAGCATGCGCTGCGACATCTGTGTGTCGCTGTTCATGCACGATATGTATATTGCTGCCGACGCCATGGCCACCGGGTTCTTGCCGGCGGTAATGAGCAGCTCCTCGCTGCGCCTCAGAATCTCCAAGGCATCCCTCTTTATCCTCTCGGACAGGCCCAGGTTGTTGGATATCTTTACCACGAAGGCAGATATCTTGTACTGGTCCGGTTTGAGGTCCAGCCTTGCCAGCAGCCTGCGCATATCCCTGTACAGGACCCTCTTCTCGACGTTGGCTGTGGAGGCCATGTCGTCCAGTGTTCTAGGCGTCCCCGTCTCCCGGCATGCCACGTACACGGAGGCGGCCGCCAGCGACTGGACCGTCCTTCCCTTGGTGAGCCCCGCCGCCAGAGCCTTGCGGTATATGTAGGCGGCGCGCTCCACCACGGTAGACGGTATGGTGAGCTTGGCCGTGATGGAGTTCATGATGACAAAGGCCCTGCTCAGGGAGGCCGTCGAGCGCGACCTGCTTCTCTGATCCCACGCCCGAAGCCGGTTGAACTTGTACTTGGAACTGGAGGAGAGCGAACGGCCCGTCGAGTCGCGGTCGTTCCCTATTACGGTGGACAGCCCCCGGTCGTGCATAATCAGCGAGGTGCCCGGCCCGGTCCTGACCCGCACCGCATAGTCCTCGCCGGTGAATGCGCGCAGATCATGAGCGGTATCTGGCATAAATTCGGTAATTACCTCACCGCATCCCCCGCAAAACGTCTCTCCCCGCTCGCAATCGGTAATTACACTAGAGATGCAGTTGTTGGTGCATTTGTTCTTTTGACTACTCTTTGAATGCCGTGCCATCCTGTATAATACGTCATTATCACATATAAACGATACTAAAGATGGCAGAATTTGCCACTAGCGCGCGTTCCGGCGGCGGGATCCGGCAGATCCGAAACGCCGGATCTTGATCCCGCCCAGATGGCTACTCCACCGTGCGTGTTTGGACCCGGTACGACACCAGAAACGCTCAGGAATAATTTCTGCGGTACTGGTATGGCAGTTTTTGCAGGCGTACATAGTGGCGGACTTTGCAATGCGCTCAATATGCAGCCCAGATGCCGCTGTTCCGCCCTTGGCGCCGCGTGTCCGGTGATCGGATAATGCTGGCCGTCACTATGCAGGCATGATCCGGCCATACGACGCGCCAAACTGTGTATATCATGCCAATCATGTCGATAAAAGTAGGCGGGTGCTCGCGCCGAGCCCAAACTCACGCCCCGCCGTGGCATGATTTAAAAACGGTGCGTGTAACGTATGGAGCGTGTGGGACAAGAAGTCCAAGGCTAAACTGCTGGTGCTGCTGGGAATAATCTGGGTGGTCGTCACGCTGCCGCTGCCCTGGGTGGTGGGCAACCCCGACATCCCCGAGTCCCAAGTGTACACGATTCTGGGCATAGTAGGTATAATCTCGGTCCCCTTCGTGATGCTGGCCGCGGTATGGACGCTGCGGCCCGAGCTGGCCAGATGAGTCCATGACCCCCAGTGGCCACCTGGAGACGGCGGTGCGGGCGGCGGTGCTGGGCGGCCGGGCCGTCATGGACGAATACGGCGGGGATATACGGTACGACACAAAGTCCGACGACTCCCCGGTGACCGCCGCGGACCTGAGCAGCAACGACGCGGTAAAGTCCGTGCTGGCCGGGACCGGGCTGCCCATACTCTCCGAGGAGGACGCCGACATATCAGGGAGGGCGGCGGCCCCCGCCGTCTGGATAGTGGATCCGCTGGACGGCACCTCCGACTTTGTGGACCGGACCGGCGAGTTCACCGTCATGGTGGCGCTGGTGTCGGGGGGCGTGCCCGTCTTGGGGGTGATAAACCAGCCGGCCGCCGGCGTGACGTACGCCGCCGAGAGGGGCGGCGGAGCCTGGAGGAGCGACGGGGGCCGGTGGACCAGGATGCGGGTAGACCCCGCCCCCCTGGCCGACTGCACGGCGGTGGTGTCTAGGCACCACCTTGCCGCTGAGGAGAGCCGCTTTCTGGAGTCGCTGGGCCTTGAAGGAATTCGCACGCTGGGCAGCTCGCTCAAGGTGGCCCGCATATGCGAGGGCGGGGCCCACCTGTATGCCACGTTCACAGACCGCATGAAGGAGTGGGACACCGCAGCCTCCTGCTGCATCATACACGAGGCCGGCGGCCGAATGACCGATATGTCTGGCCGTCCACTGGAGTACAACCGTCCCGATGTCTTCCACAGGAGGGGCATACTGGCCACCAACGGGACCATTCACGACCATGTCGTGTCCAGATATGTGGCTACACTAGGCCCCGGGACCTCAGAAAGTCCATAACCCGGTCGGAGCTGGCCTCCAGCGTCTCGGACTCGGTGTCCACCAGCAGGTCGGGCTTCTCGGGGGCCTCGTACGGGTCGTCTATCCCCGTGAAGCCCTTGATCTCGCCCCGCCGGGCGCGGGCGTACATGCCCTTGACGTCCCGCTCCTCGCACTTTGCCAGGGAGCACCGCACGTAACACTCCGCAAAGCTCTCTCCTGCGTCTATTATCTCCCGGGCGCTGCTGCGGTTCTCCCGGTACGGGGAGACCAGCGAGACCACCGAGGGGACGCCGTGGTGGAGCAGCAGCTTCGCCAGGTGCGCCACGCGTATGTTGTGCTCGTCGCGCCCCGCCTTGCTAAAGTCCTTGGGCGAGAACCATTCGCGGAGCTCGTCGCCGTCCAGCATGGCCAGGTTTGGAATGTCCTTCTGCAGGCGCCGCACTATGGTACTCTTGCCGGAGCAGGGCAGGCCCGTCATCCACAGCACAAAGGGTTTCACGGCGGGGGACGGCGGCAGGGTGTTTTTATTTCTTGGGGAATTCCCCCTTGCACCACTCCCGGCCCTCCAGATACTCCAGCTCCCGGACCATCTCATCCATGCGCGAGTCGGCCACCGAGGTGCGGAACTGCTCGTACATCTGCCTCTCCTCCTCGGGCGAGAGCGACTCGGCCTCGGCCCGGTCAAAGAACCTCTCCTCCTTGCCCATGTGGTCCTCCAGGTATATGCAGTATGTCCTCATGTAGCGGGCCACCGGCTCCCGGGAGTTGCGGCCCGCCCTCCACGCGGCCAGGTGTCCCTCTATGTTGGCGGCTATGCGCCGGGAGAACTCATGCTCTATCAGGAGCCGGCGGATATCCTCGTTCAGGCCGCCATACCCGGCCACGCACGGAAAGTACGAGTCCTCCTCCCGGGAGTAGTGCACCGAGTCCACAAACCCCCCTATTATGCGGGGTATCCTGTCCATGTCATCCAGCGGTATGTCGCGGCCGGCGGAGAGGGCGGCGTGGCAGCGGGATATTACAGCTTGGAGGCGCCGTATCTGGCGGTGGTCCTCGCGGAGCGTGTCGGTGGCCCCCATGGAGTGGGGACGGCGGGGAGCGAATTTGTGCCTTTCCGGGAGTCCGGTCCGCAACTCTCATGCGCCAGTTTTTTAAGCTGATCTATACAACCTCATCCACGCAATGATACCCCCCTCCCTGGCCATACTGGACACTCTGGGGGAATATTTGGAGGGATATTTGGGGGTGGACATACCCTACGACAGGGGCATACTGACCGGCTGGCTGCAGCAGGTGACCGGCGAGCTGAGTGTGTACGTGGACGCGTTGGGAATACCCGACTCCCCCATCGCGTCGGCGCATGTTCTGCTGCTGGCCGCGGGGGTAGTCATATTCTCCGGGGTGGCCGGCGAGGCGTTCTTCAAAAAGACCGGCATACCCGACGTGGCGTTCCTCATGGTGCTGGGGGTCATACTTGGGCCCCTCTTGGGTATAGTACGCATCGAGGCCGTGCTGGATATAGTCCCCTACTTTGCCGCCCTGGCCCTCATAATCATAATGTTCGACGGCGGCCTCAGCCTGGACATAAGGCGGATTGCCGCCACCGCCCACTTTGCGACGGCGCTGGTGGTGGGCGGGTTCGTCGTCTCGGTGGCCATCGTGGCTGCCGGGGCCCACTTCATTATGGACTGGCCGTGGTTGGAGAGCATACTGCTGGGCTCCATCGTGGGAGGGAGCAGCTCGGCCATAGTCTTTGGCTTGGTGAGAAACATCGGCATATCCGAGGACGCCAAGTCCGTCCTCAGCTTCGAGTCGGCGCTGACCGACATACTGGCCACCATAGTGGCGTTCGTCATGCTGGAGGCGGTGCTGGCGGGCCAGCTGAACGTGGACACGCTGGGCCAGACGCTGGGCAGGGCGGTGGCCGTCGGGATGATTCTGGGGTTTGGCGTGGGGATACCCTGGCTGTACGTCACCACGCGCCTAGGCAACGCGCAGCACGCCTACATGCTAACCCTGGGGATGCTGTTCGTCCTGTTCTTTCTGGCGCAGACCTTCGGGGAGTCCGGCGCCCTGACCGCTCTGGTATTTGGCCTCATGCTGGGGAACCGCCACAGGCTCTCTGGGTTGTTGCGGCTGCGGCTGCGGAACATACACAACGACGACCCCACCCACAACCAGCTCACGTTTCTTGTGCGCTCCTTCTTCTTTGTGTTCGTGGGGCTGATGGCCACGCTGGGCCGCATCGAGTACATCATATTCGGCATTCTCATAACGGTGGCAGTATACTACGGTAGGGCCCTGATAGTCAAGATGACGCTCACCAAGCGGTTTACGGACATAGACAAGAAGGTGACCCGGACCATGATACCCCGGGGGCTGGCGGCCGCGGTGCTGGCCACATTCCCCATCACGATGGGCCTGGACAACGCCGAGGCGTACCCACAGATCATCTTCTTTATCATAATGGCCTCGGTGGTGATAACCACCATGGGCACGGGCAGGGCCAAGTCGAGTGCCGAGGGCGAGAGAGATCCAAGGATGTGGCGGGGATGGGAATAGGCGCACGGGCGCGGCAGAGCATCCGCAGAGAATAGCGGGTGCGCGTGGCCGATCGGACATCCTAATTCCGCTTATGTGCGGGAGCATCTCATATCGTACGGTTCTGGTTTGGGCCATTATCGTGCATCTGCGCGATCTACCACTCCACAGCATTTATACAGCTATGCAGATAATATACATGGTATGCTGGTATCATTCCTGCGATACTTGGGTGAGAAGGGCCTGATTGACGTAGATGCAGTTGGATCTGAGGACGATGTGGGCTTAGACACCGAATTCAAGGTGCAAAAATACATGCACATAGCCCAGAATCTCGGGCTCAGGGCCGGATACGAGTATACCCAGTACAGCGGCGGGCCACACTCCCCCCAGCTCATGGAAGAGTACTGGAGTATTGAGAGGCAGAGTGTGTCAAGCGCCGGACCGCTTCCAGACTCGTTCTCTGGAGACGACTTTATCATGACCGTATCCGGACGTAATGCGCAATGGCTGGAGGTAGCCACCACACTGATCAACCTGTGTTGTCACTATACACACCAGACGGACCTGCTAAAACACATGACCAGCATGGCGCCTTGGTACTCAAAGCTATATGTAGATGGCATCCTACAGGATATTGCCGCGTCACCTCTGGGAAAGACTATACCTTATATTCAGGCTGTTCTTTCTTCCCGGCGCAGCGCTCCGCCCACGCTGCAATAGTACGTCAGATTCCAACATGGTTGCGTCAGTAGTCAGAAACAGATTCGAATACGGATCCGACAATACTTGAGCCAGTATCAGAGAATCGGTCTCGTCAATTTTAGTGGTGTCTTTGCGATTCTCGTTCACCTCTTTTCGTATGATCGAAGCAGGCTGTGCTATACCGGAATGAAGAAGTTCGTAATGGTTTAACGACCCCAAAGGTCGATCCATCCATGCGGGGGAGGGGTGAGCCAACACGGGAGCCGAAAGGTATTTTGATCGTGGACGCGTACACTACCCGATATGAACACTGCAATCAAGAAACGCATACGGAAGACCAAGAACGCCAACGTGCGGGACCGCCTGAGGCTGGTCGGCGAGGTGCAGGAGACCGGGAACATAACCCAGGCGGCCAAGAAGCTTGGCATGAGCCAGCCCTGGGGCTCCAAGTGGTGGGCCCGCTACAAGGCGGAGGGTTTTGACGGACTGGAGGACCGCCCCAGAAGCGGCAGGCCGCCCAAGGTGGCCAGGGACGAGATAGACGGGGCGGTCACCCAGTCTCCCACCTGGACGTCGGACGGCCTACTTGATCATATAGAGGAGAAGACGGGGGTGCGGTACTGCCCCGGATACGGCGGCATACTTCTCAGGAAGCGGGGCTACTCGCTGAAGGTCGCCGTCAAGCGGCACGTCAGTCGGGCCCCGATCGTGGACATAAAGAAATTCCAGAGGAACATACGGCGCAGGATCAAGCGATGCCAGAGGAAGGGCATACCCGTGCTGGTGCAGGACGAGGCAATATTCGTAGCCGACGCCCGCCCGGGGCGGGTGTACACGCCCCACGGAGTACGGGCCGTCTGCCACGTCTCCGGAACGCACGACAAAACCATAGTGTACGGGGTGCTGGGCCTGGACGGCGAGCAGCTCTTCCTGCAGTACGACAGGTTCAACGGCGACACCTTCGCGGAGTACATCAAGGAGGTGAAGAAGGAGTTCGAGCGGGCCCTCGTGATAGTGGACCGCGCGCCGCAGCACCGGGCCAACATAGTGGGCGAGACGCTCAGGGGAATGACCGGCATACGCCTGGCGTTCCTTCCGGCGGCCTCGCCGGAGCTGAGCGCCGTCGAGGAGTGCTGGAGGCAGTCCAAGAGAGACCTGCTGAAGGTGTCCTATGTTACCCTGGGCAGGCTGCGCCAGACCATAGACGAGTACTTCGCGGGCAAGACGTTCGGCTTGGACATCCTCAAGTATTTGACGCGTTCCCTCTGAGGCGATGGGGCGCCGCCCAAGTGCGCCCGTACCGGGGAGGCTGCGCACGACATTCCAGTGGAATGGGAGATCTGGGGCGCCCCGTGCGGTACCACGGCAAAACCACCCCCGCATCAGGCCCGCACGGTGCGGCAACGCCGCGCCGGAGCCTGATTTCCCTCATATTTCGTGCCGCCCGGTTCATTTAGGCAGATGTACGGTAGTTTTGGAGCATTAATGATTAGTTTCAATCATATCTCGATCACGAACTTAGTCACTCCGGTATAGCTCAGTCTTAATCGCAGGCATATCATGCAGCAGATCAATCCCTACACGATTTAATTTCTGCACGACAGCGCTGCATTTGTTGTGTGCATGAGGTCCACCCTTTTTCATTATAATGGTTATTGCCTCGCCCATGACGATCTGAGGCACAATTATTCTGTACGAACCGGACTGTAGAATGTTGAATATACGCTCTATTTCCCGCTTGGAGTCGCCCTTGTCCAAGACAGATCCGACCAATATACTAGTGTCCAGATAGACCCGTCTTAGCTGATCGCCTAGGTTCTTTTGCAAACCCGGTTGGTGACGCATCATTCTGGCCCCGCAACTAGCTTGTCAGCACAGTTACTCCAGCGACCCTGCACGGACGGCGCGGGATCGAGAATTATGTCCGCAACGCGACGGGATTCCCTCAAGCCGGCGAGTATGTTCTTGTGGGCACCGGGGACGCGCCCCACACCAGCCAGCAACTCTATGATGTGGCTCTTTTCCGACGGTGTGGGCCTCTTCACGGCAAGCACGATGTTCAAGTATGTGGTGGTGTATGTGGTGGGTGTGATCCACAGATCCTCCACGACGTGCCATTCCAACATGCGCCCGGCGCGGCACGATACCGATATGGATATCCGGCGCGGCATGTCCCGGGAGCCGACGTTTGCCGTTGCCAAGTAACTGCCCCTGGCTGGGCTGAGTGCCCACCTAGTGTTCTTCAGCCTCACAACCGGGTTGCGTAACTCCGACTCTGATACGATTCGGCCGCTCCCGGCGTTTTGTATCGTGGTCCTGTGTGCACTGGCCGTCGCAATGCCGTCGCGTGTGACAGCCTCGATAATGTCATACTTTACGGCAGCATTGTACATTATGTGGCATATGCAGGTATCGACTACCCGGTAGTCTGTCATACCGGTCTGCATGGCTGTAGGAAATGCTGTGAATGCGACTGGCCTGGCGTGGCAGAATACGTAGTTCATGTCTAGGTCCTCGCAGTGCGGACAAGACACCGCCTTTGTGGCACGCTCTGGCATGCTTCAGTTGCGTATCGGTGGTATTTAAGGCACAACCATACTAACGGTACTGCTTGCGATTGAAGTGGTTGTATTGCCGTATTGGTACGGATTTTATAACGTCAGTACACACGCATGGTGTGGTTCGAGGCGGTCGGGTGGCGGTCGGGTGGCGGTCGGGTGGCGGTCGGGTGGCATCCCGGCGCACGACGTGGCGAAAGCTGACATCAACCGAGTGTGCAAGAGAACCGATCGCCGCGTCACTATATTTCATAACACAACTTAGGATCCATCGTATATAAACCGCAATAAATTAGATCAAATCCATTTAGACTTGCATAAATTTGAAATTGGCGTAATCTGTCCGATGTAAAAACGCAGACCTGCCTCATTTTTGGACAGCCGGACAGCCGCCAATTGAAACGAAATGCCGTCGACTCGGCAGTCGTGCTGCTGCCGTAGATGCACATACGGAGTGCGCGCCTGCTTTGGGGGGTGAATGGGCGTGTTTTCGAGAGTAAACGGACACCCGGCGCAGAAAACACAAAATGCAAAAATCACACCTCTAAATGCCCCAAAGATATGCCGCAAAACCACAGTATGGCACTACGAAAACCTTCGGGAGATCCCATCCTGCCATATAATGCCGCAATTGTGCAAGGACGGCCGCTCGGGCGGCGGACATGCGCGCCATGCCCCCACACCCCATGGGCCCCCACACCCCACAACACCCCTTGGTGCTCGGCCACAACCCCCGCAAAGGCCGCCGCGCGCCGACACCCGGACGGCCGCCGCACCAAACCAACCTTTTAACCCCCTCCCCCCCACACACCCCGTGAAGTTCTACGAGGACTACCCGCCGCGCGCCGACAAGCTCATCATGATAGCGGCCATGCCGGACATGGGCAACGTGGGCGGCATAGTGATCGACTACATCAACAGGGCGGTCAAGGCCAAGGTCTTCCGCAAGATGGTGACCACGTACCCCAGCTATGTAACCGACCAGGAGGGCGTGATCAGCCTGCCGAACGAGGAGTGGCTGTACAGGTACGCCGACGGGCTTATGACGTTCGGCGGCGGCAGCGGCCAGCCCCGGGACAGCTCGGAGCTGCATGCCGCCTGCCGGGACGTGACCGAGGTGGCCCGCCGGTTCTCGGCCCGGCTGCTGTATACGGTGGGCGGTTACCACACCCGGGCCCCCCGGGATCCGCCCCGCGCCGTGGTGACGGCCACCACCGAGGAGCTGGCCGACCAGCTCAAGCGGTCGGGCTTTGCGGCCAGCCCCCGCAACTCCGTGATACAGGGGTTCAATGGAATCATGCTGGGGTACGCCAAGGTCGCCGGCATCCGGGGCATAGGCATCTTCGGGGAGCTGGACGAGCCCTCCCTGCCCCAGTACCGGGCCGCCAAGAGCGTCATAAAGACGCTCGAGAGGCTGACGTACAGGAGCTTTGGCGACGTATCCGAGCTGGATACGCTGGGCGGGCGCGGCAAATAGCGCCGGCCGTTACCGGCTCAGATGTTCAGGGACTCCTTGAGGCCCTTGTAGCGGTTGCGTATGGTAACCTCGGTGACGTTGGCCGCCTCGGCTATGTCCCTCTGCGTCTTGCTCTCCTCGAACTTCACGCACGCCAGGTATATGGCCGCCGCGGCCAGCCCCATCGGATCCTTCCCCGCCGATATCTCGTTAGCCTGGGCCTCCTTGAGGACGTCGGCGGCGTGCCGCTTGGTCTTCTCCGCTATACCTATGTGGCTTGCTATCCTGGATACGCACTGTATCGAGTCGGTCACAGGCATCCGCAGGTCCAGCTCCTTCACCAGCAGCCTGTAGCACCGGGCTATGTCCTTCTTCTTGATGTTGGCAGCCGTCTCCACGTCCTTGAGGTTGCGCGCCGTCCCGGTGTCCCGGCACGCCGCGTACAGGGCCGAGGCCATCAGGGCCGATATGGAGCGTCCCCGGACCAGCCCCTTGTCCAAGGCCCGGCGGTATATCGAGGCGGCCTTCTCTATGACGGCCTCTGACAGCGCCAGCTTGTCCTTGAGGCGGTTCAGCTCGCCGAATGCCTGCCTAAAGTTCCTGTCCACCGGCTCGTGCACCTGGCTGCGGTTGTCCCACGTGCGCAGCCTCTCTATGGTGCTCTTCATGGACGCGGCCAAGGGCCTCCCGGTGGCATCCCGGTTGGCAGGGTTGATCACCGTGGCCAGGCCCATATCATGCATGGCCAGGGACGTGGGGGCCCCCACCCGGGCGCGGTCCCCGTGCTCGTCCTGGGTGAATGAGCGCCATTCGGGTCCGGACTCCTGCATCTTCTCGGTCATGACGTTACCGCACGCCGAACAGAACACCTCGCCGGAGTCGTTGTCTGTGATCAGACTGCCACGGCACCGCGAGCAGACGCGCCTATCACCATCATGGCCTACCATCGATACGGCAAATAGAGACACTTATATAAATCAAGCGAATTTGCGGGCGAGAATTATATCGCTGAGTAGGCACGCGTTGTGCGCGCAGCTTCATTGGAGTATGATACCCAAATAAGCACATATAGTACGGTTTTTATTGGGTCTGCGCGCCGAAGCGCGACACATATGCACCGCGCCCGCGGCCTCCGCGTTGACCTGAAGCATTCTCAGGCGCGCCGCATCTCCCGCATACGAAAGTCCCAGAGATGGGTATACAACTGGGCCGTGGAGCGGCTGCTTGCAGACCCAACACTCACCGAGTACGACATCTCCAAGGAGTTCACCAAGATGCGCCGCGCCACGCCGTGGCTGCAGACGGTGGAGCGCATATACCAGAACACCGCCATCGCCCAGGCGCGCACCGCCACGGACATCTCCAACAAGTATGGGAACGGAAATTTGAAGTTCCGTTCCAGGAAGCGCAACGACACGATGGCCGTGGCGTGCGACGTGCAGCCCAGGTTCGTGGACAACACGCACGCGTCGCTCCCCGGCATCGGTGTCGTACAACTGCGAGGAGCAGCCGTACCAATACCCATTCCACTGGCTGCACGGCGCCCGGGCGTTCCACCTGGTCGACGTGACGCCGAGATCATGGACGCATGTGAAGCCCGGCGATCGCGTCTACCGATTGTACGTTGTGTATGATTTGCCGAAAGCCGAACCGGTCCACACCGGCGTGGCGGCGGGGATCGACCGTGGTGTCACCAACCCCACTGTGGTGTGCAAGACCGACGGCAGGGAAGCCACGTTCACATGTTATGATACGGCGGTGGGTTTCCGTGCCAACCGGTCGTGGAACGACGAGGCGCGGCGCACCATATCACGGCGCAACAAGCACTCCCGCACCACCAGGAAGATAAAGCGGCAGCGCGACAACTACAATTGGCACAACGCCAACGCCCGCGACTATGCCGAGTGGCTGCTGGCCAAGGAGATATGCTACGGGGCCGATATAATCTGCATAGAAGCCCTCCATATCGAGGCGATGACCAGACATGGAAACGCCAGCAAGCGCGGCCTCAACAGGGGGCTGCGGTACATCCGGCACAGTGCGATACTTCGGAAGGTGCGCATTGTGGCGGAGTGGATGGGAATCCGCATAATAGAGGTGAACCCGCAGGGCACCAGTCAGGAGTGCTGCGTGTGCTCGCATACCGACAAGGACAACAGGAAGGGCGAGAGATTCCTATGCCTGGCGTGCGGCCGTATAGACAACGCCGACGGGAACGCGTCGGCAAATATCACTCAACGGGGGACCGACATCAGGGTTCCCGCGGGGGGAGGAATTACCCTCGGAAGGCGTGAAATGGGAAGGACCCGGAAGCCGCCAAGACTGGCGCAGACAGCTCCGGATGCCATGCAAAGGCGGCGCGAGAAACAAGCGTGCAACCGTCCCGCAACATCAAGCGCCATGAAGCATCTGGGAAGGTATGCGTACGTGACGCGTGTCTACTCAGCGATATAATTCCCTTGCGGGCACCTCCAAGCCACTCGCTGGCATGAGTTCAAGGGGCGCCGACACGTGGCCGTATCAGAGGTCGGCCAGCCTCTGCTCGGCCGCCTTGAGGCCCGCCTGGGGATCGGTGTCATACCCCATGAGGGCCAGTGTTGAGGATATGGCCGATATGGTCCTCATGACGTGGTACCGGCCCACCTCGCCCATGCAGCCCACCCGGAAGACCTTGCCCTTCAGGTGGCCGAAGCCGCCGGCCACCAAAACGCGGAACTTGCCAGAGAGCGTGTTGCGGAAGGTCTTGTCCTCCAGCCCGGGCAGGTAGTTGAGGGCTATTACGACCGTGGAGCGGGAGTCCTCCCGGGCGAAGGGCGTCAGGCCGATGGCGCTCAGCCCCGAGTAGAGGGCCGCCGAGCAGGTGCGGTGCCGCCGTATGCGGTTGTCCAGGCCCTCCTCCAGTATGATGTCCATGGCCTCGTTGTAGGCGTACAGCAGGGGCAGTGAGGGCGTGAACGGCGTGTGCCTAGACTCCTCATAGTACTTGAAGTACCTGGGGAGGTTGAAGTACATGGTGCTGGGTGGATTGTCGATCATGTATTTTTTGGCGCGCGCCCCCACGCATATGGGCGATATGCCCGGCGGCGCCGCAAAGGCCTTCTGCGCCCCGGTCATCGCCACGTCCACTCCCCACTTGTCCATCTCCAGCGTCTCGCCGCCCACTATGGAGACGCCGTCCACCACGTAGAACGAGTCGTTTCTGGAGGTCAAATCCTTGATGCGGTCAAGATAGTTCAGCATGGTCCCGGTGGAGGTCTCGTTCCAGACGCAGTAGAATGCCTTGACGTCGGGGTTGTTGTCGAAGGCCTCGCGCACCTGGTCCAGCGTGGCGCTGACGCCCGGCTCCGTGGTGACGCGCACGGCCTGGCCGCCGGCCCACTCTATCATCTGGGCCAGCCGGCCGCTGAACTCGCCGTTGACCGGTATGATGACCTTGTCGCCCTTCTTGACCAGGTTCACCACGCTGGCCTCCACCGCACCGGTGCCCGATGCCGAGAGGCAGACCGCGTCGCCCTCGGTGCGGAAGACCTGTTTGGTCTTCTCGACGCACGGCTCGTACAGCTCCACAAAGTCGTCGCTCCGGTGGTTTATCATGGGCACGTACATGGCCCGGGTAACCCTCTCGGGGACGTTGGTGGGGCCGGGCAGCATGACCAGATATTCCAATACGCGCCCTGCCGCCCGGCGTTATTTATAACGTGCGAGGGCCACCGTTCGAGTCTGGACCTAGCGGATCCGCCCCCAGCGGCCACCCGGTCCCCGCCACGCGCCGCACGGCGCGGATCGTCCCGGCCGGCACCAGATCCTCCCAAGGGAGGCCCGCCGACATCCTGCCGCGGATGGCCGTGCCCGAGAGCGACGGCCGGTCCAGGAAGGGTATGGGACGGACCGGCATGCCCTCCCGCCGGTACAGGCGGGTGGTGGTATCGTCGTTGGTGAACACCACGTCAAAGTCCGGCAGGGTATCGCGTATCATCCCGATCCACCGGATATGGTTCTGCACGTCCGGGATGTCATATATGGCGACGCGCCTCCGCGCCTCCATATCCAAGGAGTCCAGTATCATGGAGCGGCGCTCGGCGGCCGTAAAGGGGTTCTCCGGCTCCCGGGAGCGGTTCGAGCTGCCTATGCCCAAGAGCAGCCGGTCGGCCGTCTCCAAGGCGTAGCGTACGGCGTGCAGGTGCCCCCGGTGGAACGGCTGAAACCTTCCCACGAGCAGAGCCCTGTCGTACGCCAACGCGCCGGGCGGGGGGCGGCGCCGTTAAAAACCATGTATCCCCGCACCGCGGGCATGGACCATACAGTGGTGGACGGATCCCGGGGCGAGGGCGGGGGCCAGACCGTCCGCACCGCCTTGGCCCTCTCGTGCATAACCGGCCGGCCCGTCTCGGTGCGCCACATACGGCACAACCGGCGCGTGCCGGGGCTGAGGCCCCAGCACGTGGCGGCCGCCCGCATACTGCAGCAGATGTGCGGCGGGACCATGAGGGGGGACAGGGTAGGATCCGACAAGCTGGAGTTCCGGCCGGGCCCCATGCGGGACAGCGTGATAACGGCGGACGTGGGCACCGCCGGGAGCGTCCCGCTGGTGCTGCAGGCTGCCGTCCCGGCGGCCTGGGCCTCGGGTACGAGTCTGGAGCTGACCGTGACGGGCGGCACCGACGTCCGGTGGGCCCCCACCGCCGACTACACCCGGCTGGTGATGGGCGCCGCCTATAACGCCATGGGCGCCCGCCTGCACATCGAGGTGCAGAGGCGGGGGTACTACCCCCGGGGCGGGGGGCGGATCAGGGCCCGGGTGGGGCGTGGGCGCCAGGCCCCCGCCGAGATGACCGCATGCCCGTCCGGCAGAATATCGGTGCTCTGCACCCAGCACGGGGTGGACGCGGCGGGGGAGGCCGCATCCATAGCCGGGGAGCTGGAGCGGGCCGGGCACGCCTGCACCCTGGAGGTGTCCGACCAAGAATCCGCTGGCCCGGGGGCCGCCGTCCTAGCGTACCGCGCCGGCCGGGGCTTTGCCGCGGGGGCCGACTCCCTGTACGGGAACGGCTTCGGCGGGGTGGCCGGGCGCCTGCTGGGATGTGCCAGTACGGACGAGAACCTGGCCGACATGCTGGTGGTGCCGGCCAGCGTGGCCGAGGGCCTCAGCGTCTTCGAGACGGGGCGCCTCACCAGACACCTGGAGACCGCCCTGTACGTCTCCTCCACCATAACCGGCTGCCGGTACGGCATCTCCCGGACCGGTAGCGGCATCCAGGTGAGGATCCGGGGCGCGGCCGCATAAGACCTCATGCGTAATTCGAGCGCATAAGATGGTTCACACTATACCGATATAATCCGGCAACACATAGGCAATATACTATTAATATTGAACTCCGTGCGCCATGCACGGGCACCATAGTCCGCACCATACACGTGGCGCACCGCAACGGCCGCCTCTTGGGCGGCCTGCTCCACTACGTGAACGCCGCCTCCAACCACACCGCCAAGGGGTACCGCAGGGGGGTGCGCGGCAAGGAGCTGTACCGCATGGCCATACACCGCACCGGCATCTACCAGTCACGCTTCGCCGACTATATCATACGGGACGTATACGGCAGCCACAGGGCGTGGCGCACCAGCCAACGCATGGACCCGCACGCCCGCGCCCCGCACCACCACGATGCGGCGGCGCAGACCGACTGCTTCGAGCTGGCGCTCGACTATACGGCACAGCGGTGGGACGGCGCGTCGGCGATACACGTGAGCCGGGACGACCCGGGACGGGGGGTCACGCTGCCAGTCGCGCTGCCAGTCGCGCCGGGCATGCTGCGGGATGTGGTGGCCGACGGCCGCCTCACCGGACGGTAGAGATCAACATTATCGAACATCTTGCGGCTGTTAGAGGGCCGCAGGCGCCGAATGGCGCCTGCCGGGGGCGCACAAACCGGGGCGCCGAAATCCCGCCGGCGGCGAGCCGGTGGGCGGACCCGGGGTGGACGGTGCCGGCCGGGACGGGCCGGGGCCGCCCAATGCTGCCAAGTGCAATTACGCATGAACTCTACCAAAACACGTTAAGGTACGGCGTCCGTCCCATACTGCCGTGTGGCACGACATGGTGTGGTATGCGGCGGGCGGCGCCATACTGGCCGCCATGCTGCTGGACCGGCTGGGGGATCCGCCCAACCGTTTCCATCCCACCGCGTGGATGGGGACCCTGATCGCCGTCCTGGTCCCCCGGCGCCGGACCAAACTATGGGGCGTGGCGGTGGTGGTATCGTGCTGCGGGCTGGCGGCCGCCTCGGCTCTGGCCCTGTGGTGGGCTGCTCCGGCGGCCTGGCCGGGGGTCGTCGGGCTGGCCATATACTGGGCCGCCTCGGTGCCGCTCCTCAAAAGCACCATATCGGTGCGGGGCATGGAGAGGCACGCCATGGCCGTATACTCCAGCATAATGGACGACGACGGCCGGGCGGCCGGGCGGCTTGCCTGCATAGTAAAGCGCAGCACGGCCGGAATGGACACTGTACAGATATGCTCGGGAGCCATAGAGAGCACCGCCGAGAACACGGTGGACGGCATCACCGGGCCATTGTTCTATGCGGGGGCGGCCGGGCTGCCCGGGGCCCTCATATACCGAACCGTGAACACTACAGACTCGATGGCCGGGTACCGCTCGGATATGTTCGAGCGGGTGGGTTGGTTCGGGGCCCGGTGCGACACCATGCTCAACTGGATTCCCGCCCGGGCCACCGGGCATATGATGGTGCTGGCCGCAGCCATGACGGGGCACGACTGGCGGGGGGCCTACCATACCATGAGGCGGGACGCCGTACTGCCGGAGAGCGCAAACTCGGGGCACACAATGGCGGCGATGGCCGGAGCCCTGGGGGTGAGGCTGGAGAAGCCGCTCCACTATTCCCTGGGGGACGGCAGGGATCCGGGGCCGGAGGACATACCGGCGGCCGTACGCATAATGAAGTGTACCGCGTGGCTGTTTGCCGGCGCGGCCGCCGCTCTGGCCGCCGCCGTGTCCGTTGTGGCGGGGGTGGCGTACGGTGGGCTTCTCTGATCTGGTGTCGTTCCTTACCATAATACCAGTGGGCGACCGCACCATACGAGGCGCCGCGTCCTCCTCTCACTGGCTCCCGGCGGTGGGGCTTCTGGTGGGCGTGCCCGCCGGGCTGCTGGGTTGGTTGGTGTCCATGTATGCTGGGCCGCTGGCCGGCGCGGCCACCGCCCTGGCCGCCGCGTGTATAATTACCGGGCTGCACCATGTGGACGGCCTGGCCGACTTTGCCGACGGCCTGATGGCACGGGGCAGCCGCGAGAGGCGCATCGCGGCCATGCGGGACAAGGCGACGGGGGCCGGCGGGGCGGCGGCGGTGGCGCTGTGCCTGCTGCTGGCGGCGGCGGCCGCCTCGCAGAGGAGCGGCATGGATCTCTTCGTGGCGGTGGTGCTGGCCGAGGTGGCGGCCAAGTATTCGGTGGTGGTGACCGCCGCCGCCGGCAGGGCGGCGGCTGACGGCGGCGGCTCGCTCTTCTGCGAGGCGACCGGCGCCAAGAGGCTGGCCGCCGCCACCTGCATCTGGCTAGTTCCCGGCATACTAGCCATGTGGCTCGTTCCCGGCTCGAACCTGGGACTGCTGGTAATCTTGGGCGCGGCCTCGGCGGCGGCGGCCGCCGTTGTGGTGACCGCCGTGGCGCAGAACGCCTTCGGCGGGGTCACGGGGGACGTGATGGGCGCCGCCCACGAGGCGGGGAGGGCGGCGGCCATGATATCGGTGGTGTCGGCGTGGGGGGTATGATCGGCCTGATGATGGCCGGCGGCCGGGGGAGCCGCATGCGGCCGTTCCCCGAGAAGCTCACCCTGGGCGGCCACATACCGGTGGCCCTGCGGGTGGCCGGGGCGCTGGGGTCGTGCCCCGCCATATCCCGCACGGTGGCCGCCGTCAGCCCCCGCGCCTCCCACACCCGGGAGATGCTGGCCGGGCGTATGGATACCATGGAGACGCCGGGGGCCGGCTACTCGGCGGACCTGGCGTACGCGCTGGGGCGGCTGGAGGGGGCCGTACTGGTGGTGCCCGCCGACCTTCCCCTGCTGGACGCCGACATCATAGGGCGCATATCCGGCATGTATGAGGGAGGGCGCTGGACCACCCTGCTGGTCTCGGAGATATACGCGGCACGGCTGGGGCTCTCCCCGGGGGTGAGCCTCCAGCTGGGCGGCGCGCCCTACCGGTACACCGGCGTATCGGCGGTGGATGCCGGTCGGCCCGACTCCCCTCCCCGGTACGTGGTAATGGACGACTACAGGCTGGCCGCCAACATGAACACGGCAAGGGACTGGGCGCTACTCGGCGCTGCCCACTACCTGACCGAAGATTATGGTCTTTGAGCCGGTGGACTCGGTCAGGAGGTTCCCGCACGAGTTGCACGTGACCGGCGTGGTGGCGTGGGAATAGACCACCTGGGTCTCCTCGCACTCCTTGCAGATGACCTTCTGGAACCTGCTGGAGGGGACGGGGATGGGTATGTGGTCTTTTTTCATGTCGCCACCAACTCGAATTTTTTGATCCGTATGCCGTACTTGTTGAACTTCTTCTTGCAGGCCGAGCAGGTGAGCAGCGGGGTGACCTTCTTGGTAACCTTGGCCGGCTTTGCCAGCTTGGGGAACTTTTGGCCCCCGTAGCCGTGCTTCCGCTCGGCGTGGCGCCGCTCGCCCCGGGCGGATCCCCGCCTCTTGCCGGCCTTGTATATGGAGATCTTCTGCTCGGTGTGCGTCCTGCACTTGGGGCAGTACCTGCGTATGGTCTTGGGTATGTTCACGGCCTGACCCCCCGCCGGAGTAATTTAAGCCTAGGCTAAAATACATCGGACGCAGACTATACCCATGCCGGATCCGGACATCCGGGAGGCGGCACTGGGCCGCGTCCCCTCGGATTTGATCATAACAGGGTGCTCGCTGGTCTCCACATACACCGGCGAGATCATGCCCGACACCCAGATAGCCGTATGCGGCTCCCGCGTCGTGTATGCGGGCCCCGACGCCTCGCACGCGGCCGGACCCGACACCAGAACGCTGGATGCCAAGGGCAGGCACGTGGTTCCGGGGCTGGCCGACCCCCACACCCACATAGACCAGTTCGTGCTGCCGGATAGAACGGCCGCCTCCGTACTGCCCAGGGGGACCACGGCCCTCTTCTCGGATCCCATAGACGTGACCGGCGTGGGTGGGTACCCCGGACTCCGCTGGTTCATGGAGGCATGCGGCAGGACCCCGGTGCGCATATTCCACGGGGTGCCCGGCGGCCTGCCCGTGGACCCCGCCCTGAGCCACCTGCGGGGACTCGACGAGGCGGAGCGGGAGGCGGTGCTGCAGGACCCGTCCGTCTACGGCATGGGCGAGATATTCTCCTGGACCAAGATTACCGACGGCGACCCCCAGACCCTGCGGGACGTGGCGGCGGTGCGGGAACGCGGCGGCATAGTGAACGGGCACACCGCCGGCATGTCAGGCCGCAAGCTGGCCGCGTACGCGGCCTCGGGCATATCCTCGTGCCACGAGCCCATAGACTACGACCAAGCCATCGAGAGACTCCGGGCGGGGCTCTACGTGATGGTGCGGGAGGGCTCCGTACGGCGGGACCTGCGGCGCATAATGGAGGAGGTGGCCGGGCGGGGCGTGTCCACCCACCGCATAATGCTCTGCTCCGACGGGCTGAACCCGACCGACCTGCAGTCCGGGCACATGGACCGGTGCGTACGGGAGGCCATACGGGCTGGTATAGACCCGGCCGACGCGGTGGCCATGGCCACCCGCAACGTCTTTGAGTACTACAACATGGACCAGAACCTGGGGGGGCTGGCCCCCGGCCGGTTGGCCGACATCGTGATACTGGACGATCTGGAGTCCTTCCGAGTCAATATGGTCCTGGTGGGCGGCAGGGAGGTCTCCGGGGGCACACATGACGCGGTACCGGTCCCCCGGTGGCTGCAGCGAACCGTCCGGCTGGAGCGTGTCGCGCCGTCCGACTTTGTGGTGGCGGCGGCCGGCGGCGAGGCGCGGGCCAACACCATACGCCTCCGCACCGAGATAGTCACCGAGCCGGGGGAGGCCGTACTGCCGGTGCGGGACGGGGCGGCCGTTCCCTCGGGGGGCATATGGAAGGTGGCCGCCTTTGACAGGGTGCACGGGACGGGCAACCAGGCGGTGGGGTTCCTGGAGGGCTTCGGCGACGGGGAGGGGGCGCTGGCGTCCACCGCGTCACTACACGAGAACGACCTGGTGGTCATAGGGAGCAACGACACGGACATGGCGGCGGCGGCAAGCCACCTCATAGATGTGCAGGGGGGCATGGCCGTGGCGCGGGGGGGCCGCATAGTGGCGTCCCTGCCGCTGCCGGTGGCCGGGCTGATGTCCGCCGAGGATACAGGCGCGGTGCGGGAGCGGTTCGAGACGGTGAGCGGCGCGGCGCAGGATATGGGCTGCCGGTTCGAGTCCCCCCATCTCGTGCCCATATTCCTGCCGTTCCTGGCGCTGCCCCACATACGCATACTCAACCGGGGAATAGTGAACGTCCGGCGCCGGGAGATCGTGCCCCCCATCCAAGAGTAGAGCCAGCACCCCACCGGTGGCGCGCACAGAACTGGGCCCCTAGGAAATATTCACCCATGTAAATCCGCGGCGAGCGTGTGATGTCATTCGTACCTCGTTGCATACCGAGTTTAGTCCATCGAGTCTTCTTTTATGTCATTCGGTTAGTTTGGGGGTACACACTCAACCCCCCTACAACCAGCCTAAGATGACTGGGCGCTTGGCAATACACACGATCATATATGGGCGCAGAGCCCAACTACACATTGTGTGGGACAGATGCGCGCATGGCCGCGCTCGAAAAGCAGGTGCTCCTGCTGAGAGGCGACCTGCAAAGGGCGTACGGGGAGATAGCGGAGTGCCGCAGAATCATCCAGGAGAAGGACGACGAGATAGCGGCCCTGAAAAACGACAACATACGCCTCACAGGCGAGGTAAACGCCCTGAACGAGGCCATGCGCCGCCTTGCCAGCGAGGGCGGCGACGGCAAACTCCTCAGGCGGTACGAGAACCCCCACAATCCCGGGGACACGTCATGGAACGACAGGCGAAAAGAGCTGCTCGACGACGAGAGGCGGTACGAGGCTGCCCAGAAGGGCGAGTACCCCAAGGACCCAAAGATAGGCCCGCCGGCGGGCCACCCCGGCACCGGCGCACCTTCGGCGGACCGGTCGCGACCATACCACACCGCCGTGCACCGTGTGCGGCATGGTGGAATATGCCACGCCCCTGTCCAAGACGATGCCGGACTTTGACAGTAGCTCCCGCCTCATGTCGTCCACCCGCCATGCGGGGTATGTGACCGTGTGCCGGTGCGGCAGGACCATGCAGCCCGAATTTCCGGGGCTGCCCGGGACGTTCTTCGGTGACGAGGCGCTGCGGCACATCCTGCTGGTGTATTCCATGCCACGCGGCGCAGCACGGATTCGGACGTCGCCTACTATTTTGAGGGGCTCAACAGGGCGCACGTCTCGCCCACCTCCATACTGAACGCCCGCCATTCCATCAGCATGCCGCTGGAGCCCACCATACAGTACATACTGGAAGAGCTGAAGAGGGCCCGTTTCATACAGCTCGACGAGACCCCCTACAGGTACCGCAAGAGGCAGGGGTACGTGTGGGTCGTTCGCACCGATGGGGTCTGCCTGGTGCTGGCGCTGCCCAGCAGGGAAAACGACGACATACTGCCGTTTGCGGGGGAGCTGCGGGACAAGCCGGTCACCGTCGACGGCTACTCGGTGTACCTGTCCCTGTTTCGCACGCTGCAGCGCTGCTGGGCTCACATACTGCGGGACGCCGAGGACGTCTGCATATCCCACCCCAAGATCCCATACTACAGGGAGCTGTACCGCTCCCTCAAACTCATATTCTACAGGGCAAAGGAGGCGGCGGCCCGTACCGCCGCGGCCGGCGGCGCCCCCATGTCCGCCTGCAACAGGTTCGCCGACGAGGTGCGGGACCTGGCCGCCAGGTACGGCGGCCTGAAGTTTGCCGGCACCCTGCATTCGGCCGCCGACAACCTGTTCACGTTTCTGAGACACCCCGGCATGCCGCCAACCAACAACGGCAGCGAGAGGGACATACGCGACTGGGTCGTGCCCATACGCGAGGTATCGCACAAGTTCATGACCGAACGGGGCATGCGCGTGTTCTCCATACTGCAGAGCTTTGCGGCAACGTGCTCAAGGCTAAACCTTGACGTGGGGGAGTGCTTCCTGAAGGTGCTGCGCGACCCCACATACAACATAGTACGGGAGGGGTTGAGCGCTTCTGCGGCCCTGCCCATGCTGCCCGTACACAACGCGCCGCCCATGCTGCCCGCACCCTCAGACACACTGCCCATACCCCCACACCGGCCGGCGCTGCCAGCCGCGCCGCCCATGCTGCCCGCACCCCGGCCAGATACGCCACCCGTGAGCCGCATACCTGCAAAACCACCCTATGCGGCCCCGCTACAACCGTTCCATGGGGTGGGAGAGGCAGGGCGGCCCGCCTTGCTCATTTTGTTGGCCATGCCATCATTGTTCATGCAAGACGCATTCGAACTCGTGCCACTATCATACGGTTGGGAACATGCCATCGATCATCAGTCCCTGCCAATACACGGAAGTTTAGTTGTGTGGCAAGATCGCATCCCCCAAGTAGATTGGGGGGGTTGAGTGTGTACAACCCCCCAGCATATAAACATATTAATAGTAATGAGCGAAAGCAAATATGATGCCTAGTCGGCGCGTAGTAAAAAAAGTGAATAAAACGGCGCACGTCACCTGCCGTATTAGTGAGGATGCGGCAGCCACCCTCAAGTCTGATGCAAACAATCTTGGGATCCCGCCAGGCGCCTTATTTGCCAGAATATTAGAAAGACACGCTCATTGGGGTAGGTTTCAAGAATCTTTTGGGTTTGTACCTGTTCCAAAATGGTTGCTTACTAGTATTGGAAGTAGTATCAGCGAAGAACGGCTGTATGAGCTTTCGTCCAGCGTGCTTCCGTACTTCAAAAACTTGGTCATCTTCATGAAAGGCAAATATGATCTTAAAAACTGCATAGTAGCGCATGAGGAGTACGCACAGATGGCCGGAATGCTCATGGAGCATACGATAGATGAAGACATTCACTGTTTTACTCTGAGACATGAATTGGGCATGCTCGGATCCATTTTTATGAAATCCATATGGGCGCAGATGTTCAAAGAGCTTGTCCCGGACAGCCGCCCAGAGTTTGGCGTTCATGACGACTTCATATCCATTAAGATCTCACTTGGCGCAGACTGGGACAAGTATGATTATTAGATTACGCATAAGGTCTCTTGTTAATGTCGCTAAAGCTTGATTTAGACATATCATTGTTATTCTCCCATCATCGTACACACTCAACCCCCCTACAACCAGCCTAAGATGACTGGGTGCTTGGCAACAGGCACGATCACATATGGGCGCAGAGCCCAACTACACATTGTGTGGGACAGATGCGCGCATGGCCGCGCTCGAAAAGCAGGTGCTCCTGCTGAGAGGCGACCTGCAAAGGGCGTACGGGGAGATAGCGGAGTGCCGCAGAATCATCCAGGAGAAGGACGACGAGATAGCGGCCCTGAAAAACGACAACATACGCCTCACAGGCGAGGTAAACGCCCTGAACGAGGCCATGCGCCGCCTTGCCAGCGAGGGCGGCGACGGCAAACTCCTCAGGCGGTACGAGAACCCCCACAATCCCGGGGACACGTCATGGAACGACAGGCGAAAAGAGCTGCTCGACGACGAGAGGCGGTACGAGGCTGCCCAGAAGGGCGAGTACCCCAAGGACCCAAAGATAGGCCCGCCGGCGGGCCACCCCGGCACCGGCGCACCTTCGGCGGACCGGTCGCGACCATACCACACCGCCGTGCACCGTGTGCGGCATGGTGGAATATGCCACGCCCCTGTCCAAGACGATGCCGGACTTTGACAGTAGCTCCCGCCTCATGTCGTCCACCCGCCATGCGGGGTATGTGACCGTGTGCCGGTGCGGCAGGACCATGCAGCCCGAATTTCCGGGGCTGCCCGGGACGTTCTTCGGTGACGAGGCGCTGCGGCACATCCTGCTGGTGTATTCCATGCCACGCGGCGCAGCACGGATTCGGACGTCGCCTACTATTTTGAGGGGCTCAACAGGGCGCACGTCTCGCCCACCTCCATACTGAACGCCCGCCATTCCATCAGCATGCCGCTGGAGCCCACCATACAGTACATACTGGAAGAGCTGAAGAGGGCCCGTTTCATACAGCTCGACGAGACCCCCTACAGGTACCGCAAGAGGCAGGGGTACGTGTGGGTCGTTCGCACCGATGGGGTCTGCCTGGTGCTGGCGCTGCCCAGCAGGGAAAACGACGACATACTGCCGTTTGCGGGGGAGCTGCGGGACAAGCCGGTCACCGTCGACGGCTACTCGGTGTACCTGTCCCTGTTTCGCACGCTGCAGCGCTGCTGGGCTCACATACTGCGGGACGCCGAGGACGTCTGCATATCCCACCCCAAGATCCCATACTACAGGGAGCTGTACCGCTCCCTCAAACTCATATTCTACAGGGCAAAGGAGGCGGCGGCCCGTACCGCCGCGGCCGGCGGCGCCCCCATGTCCGCCTGCAACAGGTTCGCCGACGAGGTGCGGGACCTGGCCGCCAGGTACGGCGGCCTGAAGTTTGCCGGCACCCTGCATTCGGCCGCCGACAACCTGTTCACGTTTCTGAGACACCCCGGCATGCCGCCAACCAACAACGGCAGCGAGAGGGACATACGCGACTGGGTCGTGCCCATACGCGAGGTATCGCACAAGTTCATGACCGAACGGGGCATGCGCGTAGTGACGGTCATAAAAATGCGATAAAACTCGCAATACATATGCGCATACCGCCGACCGTCCTTGACCATACTATGTCGCAGCCGAATTGCCACCGCCCCACCGGGCCCCCAAACCAGTACGCCTGCCCCTAGTCACGCAGAGGGCGGCGCGGGCTGGCAGGCGTGCGGCGGCATTGGAATCCGCGGAGTAACCGGGCCGGCTAGGGAGGCAGCAGCCACTCAAACAGCTTGACTATCGCTATCTCCCTGTTGTGGAACATACGTATGATCGCATCCCGCATCTTGTCCAGGCCGAAGAAGATGTCCGCTATGGCCGCCCTGATCTCCCTCCACTGTATCTCTATTGGGTTAAGCTGCGTGGTGTGTGGCGGAATGTGCACCATCTAGACTGCCCCGTCCGTGCCGGAGACGTAGTCCCGCATGGTTTTGCCGGTGAGGGCGCCGGCGTTGTCGCCTATGATCCCTATTTTTTCGTGGCGCCGGCGGGATACTCCATCAGGGCCGCGTAGCTGTCCCCCTTCAGGTCCCCGTGGAACTGCAGGTCCAGCGTGCCGTCCCCCAGCGCCCCGATTAGATGGATGGATTTTTTGGAATGGTTGGTGCGGACGGTGGCCTTCCCGCCCCGCCGCCGGAGCCCCCGGCCGGCCGTGGGCGAGTCCCATACCGTGGCCGCGTCGACGGCCAGCACGGTGCGGCCCTCCGCCTTCCATCTGGCGATTGTGGCCCTCGCCTTTTCGATGAACTCCGCCTGCTCCCCGGGCGTGGCGCCGTTCCATGGTATGGCCCACGGCTTTCGGACCGAGAACCCGAGGTGGTGGGCCACCCTCAGGGCCGTCCTCCGGCTGCACGCGGTGCCGAACCGCTCCAGTATGCGCCTGGCCACCGTCTTGGAGTTCCAGCTGCCGCGTGCAAAGCCGCTCTCGTCGGGCGGCTTGTCCAGCTCCTCCTCGATCGCCCCCTCCTGCTCCGGGTCCAGCTTCCGCGGCCTGCCCGGGCTCTTGTTGTCGTGCCTGGCCTCAAGGCCCTCGCATTCCATCCGGCGCAGCCATCGGGAAACGGTGCTGGAATGGCGCCCCACGATTTTGGCTATCCATTCCACCTTCTTGCCGCGCCATTCCAGCGCGGCCGCTTGGAGCCGGTCCCTGGACTTGCCGGGCTTCTCGCGTCTGTGCATCTCCTCCAGTACGGGCAGCGACACCTTGTGCAGGTACTTCTTCCCCCTCTTTATCCGCGCTGCCCTGCGCATGGAGACGTGGGGGATGTGGGGGATCTATATCTTTTACCCTGTTGCTAGTTTGTGCGTTCTTTATGGCCATCACTATGCACTCACCGCGCAGTTTGTCTTGAGTGTTTGGGCTGGCGTAAAACTCCGACTCCGGCAGGGAATCGCCGCACTTGGTATATTGTTCCATGTCCCTATGGTAGCCCTACCGGTACTGACCAAACACAGAGTTTCCTGTTATCTCTATCGTGCCGGCCCCCGCGGGGAATTCGATGGTAAGCGTGCGCGCATACGGTGATGCCGATTCGGCAATGTCGACCTCCTTGCCATCAATCAAGACGACAAAAGCCACATCGCCCAAAGTGTCGCGGACGAACTGCCTGATGCCCTGCGGCACGCGGTAGTCGGGTTCTTCGGGGAGTTTGGAGTCGGCCACCGCACGAGGTATGTTGAGCGTCAGGGAGCCATCCTCGGTTGCGTTGATTGCGACCATGAGGGATGTGGCAGCGGTGTCTGCCTCGACACCCAGCACGTTGCCTCCGGTGATGTTGTAGCCCAGCGAGTATTCTGTGTCCGCCACCCTGACCACTCCCTCATAGACGGCTTCGGACGTGAACGTGTCGGCGCGCGCAGGATCCGCGGGTTCGGACAGCGGCACTATCCTAAGGATCCGATCGTCATTGTCGGCCGGAATCAGCCAGCCGTCCTGATTACTGGTCAAAAGATACAGGTATCCATCCGGCCCTGTCTGGACGTCACGCAGCCGCCCAAACGACTCCAAGAACAGGCGCGTGTGGGACACCACCGCATTGTTCTCCAGGTCAAAGTCAATCATGTGGAGATGGGTTCCCCGAAGAGCCGCGACAAAGAACTTTCCGGTCCATTCGGGGATCTTGTCGCCGTCGTAGAACTCCGCCCCCGATGGCGCCCACGTGTCATTCCCGCTGTGTACTAATGGCGGTCGCAAGCCCTCTGCCGTCTCACCCCCCACTATTATGGGCCAGCCGTAGTTTGCGCCCGGCGCTATCAAATTGATCTCATCATGCGCAGCGCCCCTCCATCCGGACGGCCCGTGCTCGGAGACGAGGAGGTTTCCGGCCGCGTCCCAGTCCAGTCCCTGAGGGTGCCTGTGCCCCATCGACCACACCGGAGAGCCCTCAATGGGGTTGTCGTCGGGGACGGTACCGTCCGGGTTAATCCGAAGAATCTTTCCTGCCAGCGAGTCGGGGTCTTGTGCCAGAAACGGATCCGTCGCATACCCGGTGGTTATGTAGATCTTCCAGTCCGGTCCGAACTGAATTCTTCCACCGTTCTCGAATACCGCCCCGGGTATATTGTCCAGGACCGTGTACTCGTTGGCGACCCTCCCGTCTGTTAGCGTGTAGCGGACCAGCTTGTTCAGTAGGATGTCGCCTTCGTTGTAGGTGCGATACAGATAGATGTAGTTGTTCTCTTCAAAGTTGGGATCCACGGCAACGCCCAACATCCCCCCTACCAGACTGGTGGACTGACGGAGCAACAAGGCAGTGGGATCAGTCGTACCGTTCTGGATCAGCTTGAGATAACCTAGCCTCTCTGTGAAGAGGGCCGTCCCGTCGGGTAGCCAGTCGATGCTCCACGGGACGGTGAGGTCTTGGGCCACGGTCTCGACCCGCACGCCGAAACCAGGATACGCGGGTGGCGATTCGACGGGCAGGTGAAGGGAGGCCTGGAGTTGTGCGTCTGCAGCCTGGGTCGAGTTGAAGAGGCTCACAAGCTCCGGCGTGCGTGCCGGCTCCGGCAGATCAAGAAGGTCGGGCACCTCCGAGCGTGGTACCGACGCGGCCGATATGATTCTTGCCTGATCCGGCTCGAAGGGCCTGGCGCTCCACTCCACCACACTGATTTGGACGGCAAGAAGTTTGTTCAAGGTCTGGAAGCTCCCCTCTGTCGCCAGCCTGCCGAATACGGTGTATTGCCCGTTGAGGAATGGTGCGTCCGTGTCAAGTATAAAGAACTGGGTGCTGGCGCTGCCGGGATCCGCCGTCCTGGACATGGATACGATGCCGCGCTGGTGCATGATTGTATTGAATTCCGGATCCAGCCTGTCGTCGGTACCACCCAGCCCCCAAGTGTCCCGGTTGCCGCTGACTGTGTTGGGATCTCCGCCCTGTATCAGATAGTTGTCAACTATCCTGTGAAATACGGTTCCGTTGTAAAAACCCGAATCGGCCAGTCGGATAAAGTTGTCCACGTGGTTGGGGGCATCCTCCCGGAAGAAATCTATAAAGATGCTGCCCTGCGTGGTCTTCAACTCCACCAGCAGTTCGTCGGAATCGGCGGCAGCCAAGCTAGCAGGGGCGACCCAGAACAGCGCCAAGGCGGCCACCGCAAGGGGCAAAGCTGTGTAGTATATCAAACGATGCAGAGCAGGCATCATCAATTGCGGAACGTTTCCTACTGCTTAGTATAGGCAACAAACGACTGTCCAGCAGCAATTACATACCCATCATGCAGCTGGAACAAGACGGTCTTGGTTGGGATAGAGCCGGTTGCCGGATCTAAAACGCTATAGTAGGCAAAGGTTGTGTCTCCATCGTTGTGCAGTTCATCACTAATCTTACCTACCGGAAGAAACGCGCCCAGCGCTTTGTCCTCAAAGCTGCTGCCCACCAGTCCCGGGTTTTGGCCGTGGGCAACTATATCCAGCGTTTCGCGGTCCAGGATGAACGGATACTCCAAGCCGGCGGCCTCCATTGCGTTAACGCTTGCAAATGCGGCATCTTTGCCTTCGGCCTCGTAGACATCAATGACATCCTGAATGACGCTCTCCATCTGGTCAAAGTTTCCATAGTAATAGCCAGCAGCGAACGTGTAGCCGTCATAGGTGGAGAGCCAGACGCGCTTGTACTCGTCCCTCTCGCTTACGGGGTTGTAGAAGGTGTACTCCAACCAGATACCGGGGTTTTGCTCAAGAGCCTCACGTGCGGCATCAAGATCGTTGGACGCAGCAATTGGGGCGGCGCAACACACACCCACCCTCTCCGGGAGGCCACCGTGCGCCACAAGATCCCAAGTCTGAGCATCAACCACAAACGGGTAGATGATCTCGGGAACGGCGGCTTGCCATGTGATACGGTCAAAGGCGCCCTCGCCATGGGTCTTGTATAGTTCGATGGCCGCATCAACCGCATCAACGGCGGCCTCCCCTGGCGCATAGACATTTGCGGCAGTAAAGAGGAACCCGTCGTGCAGAATAACCCAGCTGTTGATGCGCATCTCCTGAGTGGTGGGAGTGAAGGGGTTCACGAAGATGCTGTCCGCCCATATCCCGGCGCGGCTCTCTAGGGACTTAAGCACCTCGTCCTGCTCCTGATCGAAAAAGTCGGTGCCCAAGTTCTGGCCGATCAAAATTGGAAATCCAGTAAACGCCATGATCGTGTTGTCACCTGGATCCAGGACTATCTGCCGGACTCCCTCCATATTTGTGATCAACCCAAACGCGTCCTCTCCTTCCAAGTCGTACAGCTGTACGGCTTCACCTGCAAGTGACTGTATTCTCTGCTCTTCGGTCGCTCCGTAGCCGGCCCCAAAGACGTAGCCGTCGTGAAGGCGGAGGTGGGACAATGTGTACTCGCCGCCCGCCTGCGTACTTGTAGACGGATAGCTCATCGACAGGCTTTCATGTTTAGCCAATATTTCGGACAGAGACCCAAGGGGCCAAGTCTTGCCTATTGCACCTGAGATGGCACTTCCAGAGACATCAGAGTCGGTGTGCGCCACTACATCCAGCGTCTCGGCATCCAACACAAACATTACGCCCGAGTCTGCCGAGATTTCCGCAAACGAGTCGGTTCCGTCGGCATCGTACATGCGAACCATGGAATTTATGCGGTTTAAGTTATCGTCAACTTGCGTCTCATAGTAGCCGGCGCCGAAGATGTAGCCGTCATGCAGGGTGAGCCAGACGCGCTTATCACCGTAGCTGCCGGTGTTATGGTTGGGAAAGTTATACGTGACCCAGACTCCGTCCGAATCCTTCAGGTCCTCCAGAATGCGCTCCATGGGCAGGTTAGCGTCGTTCAGGAAGAATGCAGACAGCCCCACGGTGGAAGGAAATGCCCCCTCAGCAAGTATCTTGTGGGTGCCCGCATCTATGACGAACGGATACACCTCATTGTCGGTGTTCATTGAGTTTATCACGTCAAAGGCCACCACCGTCGTACCGTAGGGATTGTTGGGGTGGTAGGTGAAGGAGCTCCGCTCTGTGATGGGTACATTGGGCCCTGGCCTAGTCTGCTCGTACAGGGCTATAGCGCTGTTCACCGTCTCTACCGCCGCCGTCCGTTGCGAGTGATAAGATTCTCCAAAGTATTTTTCTGCCAGATAGTTGTTTCGCAGATCCGTCATGGTGTCGATCGAGTCCTGTATGGATACCGCAAAGTCATCTGCGTACGCGGGATAGGCGGCCATCGCCAAGACGACTACCATGCTGCCTAGCTGGACTGCTTTCATAGTGCCACAGCCTCGGTGATGGGTTATTAAGCATTTCAGAAGTGTATGGATCACATTGAATTTGTTCATTAAATTATAATAGACATTATGCGTAATTGGCTGACGCGTAGTGCCGGACAGAGTACTTCGACCAAAAATGTTCGTAAGTGTTTCGCTTTTTGAAGTTGTATGTGCCGTGGAGGTACATGCAGTTGCAACTCATGGGCTGTGCGGGGCTGCAGAGCCGCGCGCCCGGATGTATGGCTGTGCCGGCTCAACAAAACTCGACCCGGCGCTCAAACCCGATCGATATAGTTGGTTACAAACCAGGACGTGCAAGTCCCACCAACAGCACAATGGTGGGACAAGCACGCCGGGGGAGGTTTACGGGGGCGGAATTTAAGCGCGTAGACGCGGTTGGCGGCCTGACTTGTCCGGTAAGTAGTTCCGCCCTTAATGCGTGCCTGTATGTGGCCCCGTCAAGTGCCGTCATGGTAGTACACACTCAACCCCCCGCTAATTTTGGACTCGCTGTACAGGTTGATACCACATGCTGCCACACATTGCCAATTTACACCATTCTACGCCATTGGTAAGGCCGAAACGCCCGCATCACGCCAAAATCAGGTCTAGATCGGTGGAGGGGTTGAGTGTGTACCTCGCCGGCCTGGTTCGCCGCGGACAGCATTACCGCATAGGCAGACTCGAGGGCGCCCTGCGGGGGGTGGGCGGTGATAAGCCCGGCGTGGTCGACGGTGACCCAGTCTGGCCCCGAATGGACGCTCCAGGTGACGTTGCCGGCCGCCCCGGCGTTTGTAAGGGCGGCCTGGTGCGAGATGGTCTGGCCGGGGGCGGCCTCGAGTTCGGGGATATAGGATACTCTGGGGGCCTCGGGCGGCTGGGCGGGCGGCTGGGCGGGCGGCCCGACGACGGCCACGTCGAGCGCCGCAGAGCCGGTGCCGGCCGGGTTTGAGGCCGTCAGGGTTACCGTGTAGTTCTGCGGGGTTGCGTCGGCCGGCAGGGCGGCGGTGAGCAGCCCGGTGGACGCATCCACCGACACCCAGGCCGGCTTTGATCCGGTCGTGTTCCAGGCGACGGCCCCGGCGGCTGCGGCGTTGTCCAGGGTCGCCCGGACGGTGGCCGTCCGGCCTGCCTCGACTGTGATGCCGGGTATATCGGATACCTCGGGGACGGCCGCCGGCACGATCACCTCGAATGTCGCGTGGCCGGCCAGGTCCGCGTCGTCGCCGGCCGCCAGGATCACCACCGAGCATGTCCGACATCCTGGCGAGGGCCTTGTCGGGGTTTGAGGTGTGGTTGCGCCGCAGCAGGGTGATGCAGTTGAGTATCTTTCCCCTGACCATGCTGCGGGCTATCCTGACCAAGGCCGTCCTGCTCTCATATGTGCGGTGCTGGCGTATCCGGAGGTCTATGTTCCGGCTGGCGTGGACGCTGGTGGCGCCGACGAACCTCCCCTCATACGACAGGTAGGATACGGGGATAGCCTCCTCACAGAGCCGCCGCACCGCCTGCGTGGTGACCTGTATGGTGCCGTATATGATCAGGCCGGATACGTCTATGAGGCGGATGTTCTGCGTTTGGCCGTCCTTGGACTTTACCTTCAGCGTGTTGCCTGATATGGAGACGTACGCCCTGCTCGTGCACGTATACCGGCTTCGAGTCCAGTCTCATGGGGTACAGGCGCCGCACGGCATCGGTCCTGACGGGCCCGGTCTTGTCCAGATCCGCGTCGTGGAGGGCGTTGGTCTCGTCGGGCAGGCATATGCCCACCAGCGAGCAGCGGGGGCACTTGGGGCTGTCCGAGAGCGGAGGCGGTATGATGTTGTCGCGCACCATGGCCTTCATGTCGTATATGGCCTGGAGGGTCTTTGCCACGCTGATGTCGTCCAGCGGCACCTCCACCCTCCTTTTGGAGGCCGCGTAGTATACGATTCCCGTGGTGCAGCGGTACCCGTTGGCTCGCGGCAGCAGCCCCTGAGCGCAGACCTGCATCAGGGTGCTGTCGTATATGTTGCCGGGCACATCTGGTATGGTTCCCTTCTTGTACTCGACGGGCGTCGCACCATCCCCGTCAGCTCCAGCAGGTCTATCTTTGCTGTCAGCCCCAGGTTATCATCTGAGAGGGAGACGGATCTGGCGTGTATGGTGCTGTCTGGACCGGTGGTGGTCGAGCCGGCATCCACTATGCGGTGCTGGTATTTGCTCTCCTCCACGTCTGTCGAGATCTGGAACTCGCCTTGGACCCACTCCAGGTATCCCAGCCAGTTGCAGTAGGCGAACTGTACCAGCATACGGACGGGAATCAGCGTCGTGGAAGTGGACATGGGGGGGCGCGTTGCCATTCTGGTTGTTAAGGAGTTCTCATCACGGATACGGGACGGCGCGGCGATGGCCGGGCGCCGGGCAGGGGGTTTTTTAGGCAAGCCGGGTGTGCGTGTATGTGGCTATGTGCGGCGGTGTGGGTGGGCTTGGCGCGGGAGGGTGCGGCGCGCCGTCCGGCCGGGAACCGGGGCGTCTGTGGCGCACGGGGGAAGCTCGCCGTGTAGGGTGGGGAGGGGACTGACCCTGTAACGCGGAGCGGCGAGAGGCAGAGCACCAAATGCTGACGCTGCGCCTCTCGCAGCTATATACATTGGAAAAGATACAACAGTCTAATGCAGCCAAAACAGAAGCATAACCATGCCGCAATGCTAAGCGTAACCGAGTTGCTCGGCTGTCCAAGGAGTGATTTGGAGTCTTCACGCTATGATATGAACAGCAGTGCAATGTGTGTGTCTCACACATATATGTACTATTGAAGATTTTCAACTTGTTTAGCTCCGGAGCTGTGACTCCTGATGGTTCGAGTGCATCGGAATAGCCTACACGGTTGTTCTTTCCACGGCTGAAAAGCCGCGGCCCCATTGAAGCGTGGCAATGTCCTCGGAGGAGAGGGTTATTCCTTATCTTTCCGCGGCTGAAAAGCCGCGGCCCCATTGAAGCGTATTCATGTATTTCTCCAAAAACCATGCCGCAGTGGCTTTCCGCGGCTGAAAAACCGCGGCCCCATTGAAGCATGAATAAATTTTGTGAGAATTATAATTAAGAATTGGCTTCCCGCGGCTGAAAAGCCGCGGCCCCATTGAAGCGCAATAAGATTGGACGGAGTATCCTGCCAAGAGTTCTTTCCGCGGCTGAAAAGCCGCGGCCCTATTGAAGCTCCAATCTCATCCAACAGATACGCATCGCCCCACATCTTTCCGCGGCTGAAAAGCCGCGGCCCCATTGAAGCATGAATAAATTTTGTGAGAATTATAATTAAGAATTGGCTTTCCGCGGCTGAAAAGCCGCGGCCCCATTGAAGCATAAACGCTTCAAGAAACTCTGTGTTGTAGGGATACTTTCCGCGGCTGAAAAGCCGCGGCCCCATTGAAGCTAGCATGGTAAGACCATCTCGGACTCGTAGAACAGACTTTCCGCGGCTGAAAAGCCGCGGCCCCATTGAATCCCTTGCCGGCATAGTTTGCACTTTGGATCATGACTTACCAGAGTCTATTCGATAAAGGAACGCCTCAGTGGTTCTCTTGCTTATGGGGAATGCCAAGGAGGCCGCCCACAGGCGCGATAATGATCGATGCACAGTAGCCGCACGTACTGTACAACGCACGCCGGCTGCTCCAAGACGGCGCAGAGCCATGGATACAGCGGTGGCGGCATCGCCAGTCGTCAGACGGCGAACAAGCGCCGGATCTGTTCCGACATCCAACTCAAACCCGGAACGCGTTTTAATTTTCCAAGGGAGTGTGCAGAGGCGGATCGCTATCCAAGCATCATCCGGCCATACGTCAGCGGGCGGTTCGGCTGGCGCATGTCCAACACTCGTCATTTTTTTATGGTCCAGAGCCATAAGTGGGCGCGCCAAATGCAGTACCCGATCTATGTCCACACCGTCAGATAGTAGTGCGGCAAGATCAGCGACGCCCGCCCACGTATGAGTCTCCGTATCAAGTGGCAGGCGGCGCATCCCCCATTGTGAAGCCTCTACTAGGCGCCGTTCCACCAGTGCAATCGCATCATCAACACCGCGGTGTCCGCGCATAACCACCTCATGCCGAACATCCGGTTTTGTTATCAAACCTGTGTCTGATACGGCAAAGCGCGGCGGGCGCGCCGCGTTGGAATGGACTAGAGGAATCCAGTGACGTCTGATGCCGTCTCGCTTGTTGGTGGGGCGCGCGTATGATTGGAGTGCGAATGCCAGTGCGAGCCGAAACTCGGCCGTATTGTCGTTACTCGCCGTCACCCATTCGGGACGTAGCGGCGGAATGGGCCGGGCGGCAAATCCGCTACCGCGGGCCATCAGCCGCTCCATCTCCCCCATGCAGAAGAGCATTCGTTGCCATGCTTCTGGTTTGTCGGGGTCGTTAATGACTGCAAACACCCTGTTGGCAAGCTGTCTCTCTGCCGAGATCAGCCGGTTTGGCGCGTGACTGGATCGAGCCTCTCTGCGTAGACGGCGCAGCCAGACGTCTATGTCGTCTAGACAGGACAGGAGTTCGGAACGGCCGTCAAATGCGGCGATAGCGCCCAACGGTACCGCTAGGGTTGACCGTCCATTGCGTTCAAGGTAGCCGTATCGTTGGAACGCTCGTATGCCCCGCGCCGTACCCATGCTCTTTATGGAACGTGCCAAGTCCAGTGGCTCGCGCGCCGCGCGATCGCCGATCTGAGCGCGGCCCTCTGCCAGCAAGCGACGCATCTCCGGGTAAGTGGATGGACGCGACCACAGCGGCATCCACTGCTCTTTCTTTTGCTTTTCATCCTTCTCGGATGCACTGGCATACGCGGCTCCGTGCAAACTAACCACAAATGGTGATGCTATGCGAAACGGGCTAGCCGAACCCAGCCGCCGGGTTGCATGTAATGTGAACATTACGGCGCCTTCCAGCATCAATATAAAGTCCACTGGATTGACCACACCATCGGATTTTGGGCTATTACTGTTGTTGGCCCCGCCGCTGGTTCCCGGAAGATATTGTCCCACCGGCTCGTCAATCAGGCTTTGCGGTGTGGGCGCGCCCCAGATGGATGCGGCAAACCACGCGTGTGATGGGTCTCTAGGCCGGCCATCATCCGGGTTAAAAACGCGGTTTAGCATATTCATAAAATTAAGTGTAAAGTCAAGGCGGCCGTCGTTGCCGCCGGTTCCCAGCAACACTGGATATTCTGGCCCGTCGTTGGTTAGTATTATTGCCGCATCCAGCCATTCCCGGTGCCCCTCTCGCCACTCTGATCGCAGCAGTGGGACCAAATTGTCCTTGAGCTGCGTGAATTCTTTTTCCGCATTTCGGAGCCGGCTCTTGTATTCTGTCGAGTCTTTAAGCTTTTTTCGGTCAGTGCGGCCCATCCCGCGCTTTTTGGATTCTGCCTTGATGTTGCGGATAGATCTGTCCGCCTGCAGCAATTTTTCCAAGTGTGGGCGACTTGCCTTGATGGCTTCCCGAATGGGGGCAAACCTAGGCGCATTAGAATCTTCCATGGACTTAAGGACAGGCTTGTTTGTGTAGAATCCCGATCCCCTGTTCCACGGGGCGATGAGCGCGGTGGGGCGGTATTTGCGCAGGAAGAATTCTTCCAACTCCATGCGACTCATCCGGGTGGCCAGCTTAAAGTGATCTCCGTCCCACCACCCCCGAACGTCCTTATCTAACTGCTCTGCCACCAGCCTGATTATGCCTAGCGCCTTGAGGTAGTGAGCCAAGGGGACTGGCGCGCAACCGTTCATTTGGTGCACATGGATCATTCTGATGCCTCCTGCAGTGGGACGGTGTGTCCGTCGTCGGAGCTGGTCGGGGCGTAGGCCGCTCTCGGAGATGCGGACCCGGCGCGAATCTTGGCGGCATTCTGCTCCCCAACCTCATCGAACAGTAGCGTGTCTTGCACCGTCCTGTGCGAGGCGCGCCAGTCGGCGGCGCGCATGATGGCCTCAAACCATGCTAGGGTGAACGGACCTCTTTGCTCCACTAGATTCAAGATACGTTCCGTCCAGCTTCTCCCGGTGCGCGGATGCAGACCCGTCTCTGACGGTGAAAGGGTGAGGGAAATCTCTGGCACGTGGCAGAATCTGCCGTCGGCAGTCGCAACATGCAGGGACGGCAGGGTGTCGCCCTCCCTGATACCCCGGATGCTCGGCAGCGGATTGTTGGCCTTGTAGTCCAGAGGGCTAGCGTGCCATGTCATGCGCACCTTACCATGGTGAGAGCAGACAAGATATGCCAGCAGATCAAATTCTGCAGCATTCAGCCCAATCACCTCCTGCTCCGGAACCGTAAGCTCCGCGCCCGGATCCGGTCCATCGTCGGCCTCTGCGCCCAAGGCGTCCAACCATTCGCTCCACGGACCGAGTAGGGCACCATGGCGCGGCGAGTGGCGTCGGAGAACGCTGAACAGTGCCATTGTGCCAGCCAGCTCGTGCCGGAAGCCGCGCCTGTGATCCGCTTCGCCCATACGGTACATGCTGTGCGTGCTACACGGCCAGGCGCGATGCGGCGCTTTGGCTATGTCGCGCCTTTTTGGCCGGTCATCAGCCCTTATGGAGTTCTGGAATGCATCGTGAGATTTTCCGATGTCGTGCCAGCGTGCCGCCATGCACAGTATGTTGGATTCAGTCTGCGGCATTTCCAGCAGTGATGCAATGCGTCCGGCCTCCCTGCAAACCTCTCGGCAGTGGGTGGCGATGGTTTGCCAGTCCAGCATGCTTTCCGCGTCGCCTTCCTCAGCGGCATCCGCGTTATCCTCCGCGGCAATTGTATTAACAGTTCGCTTGCTCTGCTCGTAATGGACGCCGCGCGATTTCCAACAGGGCTGCTCGGCGATATGCACAACACCGCGGGGCTGTACCAGGTCTACGGGTTTTTTGGAATCCGGGCTCCACCCTGTCTCATTCTCATATCCGCCCACACAACTGTCCACAAGTATGGTTTGGCCAGGATAGATGTCCCTGCGGACGGCTGGGCGCCAGTTCCGGTCCAGCCAGCTCCACACGTACGCGCGTATTCGCGGTTTCAGGGATTCTTGTTTTGGCTTGCAAAGCCAGTCTCGCACCCTCAAGAATGGTACATTGCAAAGCTCGTTGTGGCTGGGTTTTGTGTCTGGCGCGTGCGCGTCGGCCCAGAACACGTGCACGTCGTGCTCGTCTCCAGATCTTATAAAACGACTAATATCAATGTCGGCTCCGGAGAGATCCGGCGACGTATCAAACAACTCGTCCAGTTCGTGACGCAGTAGCAGGTTGCTTGGCTCGTACGGATACAGGCGGGGCAGCCGGGAGCGGTGCTCTATCTCCAGCCGTTCAAGGTGCCGGGGGGCCGCGTTTTTTAGCATTCTACAAACCTCAAGCGCCGCAGCGATGTCGTCCGCCGCATATGGGGCAGATTTTTTGTCATCCGTATACCCAAAGTCGGCGATTACAACCCTGCCGCTTCCACCTCGGCGCGCGCAGCGGCCCAGCCGCTGCACGAGGTTGGGCCATGGAGCAATCTCGGATATCAGCAGCGGGACGGAAACATCCACACCCGCCTCGACCACCTGCGTGGAAACAATGATGCGGTTGTCGCCCTTCATATCAGGGCGGAGGAAGTCTAGCCAGGATCGACGATCAGCCGGACGAAAGCGGCTGTGTATCAAGCGGACATCCACGCCGTTTCTCTTTAGGACAGCATTTGATCGTAGTGCGCGGTACACCTCCACTGCGCGCTCCACGGTATTGAGGATGACCAGTGTGGGCCCGTCTCTTCCAAGGCCGACATCCACGTGGTATCCGGACACGCTGCCGGCCAGATCTTTCGGATTGGCGAACCTGTGCACTGTCAGTTTTTTGTCAACATTGGTCCACAGGTGCCCGGTGCGATCTTTGGGTTCTATCCGGAATGAATTCTTATCCAATTCGTCCGCAAGATCTTCCGCCTCCGGACTCTTCGTAAGCCATCCGCCCTGGAGTGTGGCACTCATCCACCATGTGAAGCACGGATGCCGCATCTTGCCTTTCTGCAGATCTGAGTTTCGAAATGCCTGAAGCTGCACCGAGGTCGCAAGACCCACGTCCATCAGCTGAACTTCGTCCATCACCCACAACGCATCCTGGTTTAGGAGGCCAAATTCCACGGGCCAGCGCGCCCTTGGACTGGCATAGCCCCTGTTCAGGGAGCGGGAGAGCAGCATGTCCTGGGTGCCTACCAAGACGGAGTCGGCTTCTGGATAGATGTAGTAACGGTCTTGGGCGGCGCCGCCCATCAACGTGTGGACGCCAACCCTTCCGTCATGCGCGCCTTTTCCGTCCCATAATGCCCCCACGCGGTCAAGCGCCTTACGGATCTCATCCGCCGTTTGCTCTACAAGTACCCGCATTGGCAGACACCAGATCAGGCGACGCGGCCAGGCTCCGCTTCGCCGATACACGCGGTGCCAGGACCATGTGGCGAACACACCCATCGTCTTACCGAATCCGGTAGGTATGCGGATCAGTCGATTTCCGCACTCATCTGGCTCGGCCAGGTTCTGCTGCCATCCGTAGGGTCTTGCCTGGGCACCGCCCAGTCTTGCAAAGAATGAATCAAAACCTTCCAAGTTTATGTACCGCCTCCCGCCACATGCTCCGATACGCCGGTGTGGCAGAACAGCCCCAACCCGTAATGCGATCCGTAGCCGATGGCAACGGGTCCTGCAATTTTACGATCAAAAGACAGCCTGACAGCAAACCCCTGGGCGGCGGGCGGCGGCGGACCATTCCGACGCGACATTGCAAAGTGGCGGAACCGCTCTTGGTAGCGGTTGCCATCTGTCACGGTCGGTATCTGCCGCAAGACCTTGATTTCAGTAGGCTCTGGCAGCCCCCTGGATGCAAGCTCCGCCTTTATCTGCCCGACAAGCGTATTCCTGCCCCTTGCTTTGATGTGTCTGGGCAATACCAGGGGCGTGAGTGATTGCCAAGCGGCGCTCTCCGCCAGCAGCCTGGAGGCGCGTGTCCCGTACGGTGCGGGCAGGCGGCTCAGGTCACGCAGATCGCCTACCATTACCGGCGCCAGTCGCAGAGGATCGGGGCTGTTTTTCGCTGGCATGCTGCGCACTGCCCTGATGGCAGCCTGGGCATCTGCTCCCAGTCCGGCAGCAGTCCATATCAGGACATGGTCCAGACGGCCGTCGCCGTCAAGGTCTAACGGATTTATGTGCGCATGCATGTGCGAGTTCCGGAGTGGGTTGCGGTGCTTGTCGCGCCCGGTAAGTACGGATGGCGGCGTACCCATCTGCGCTGCGGTGCCGACCAGCTTTCTGTGGAGCAGCTCGGCCTGCGGCAGCGTCCGAGTTACGTCAGGCAGAGCATGATCATTGCGGCTGGCGTGGGTCAGCGATAGCAGAATGGCGCTCTGCGGCCTAGGCGGCGCTGTCCTTTGCGTCATATGCCTGACCACTGCAATCGCACCCGGCGGCCTCCAATAGGAGACGCGCCGGCTGCCTGGCGGTTGGTTCCAGCCGTGGCGGCGCACCCACGATGTATCCACTTGCAGGCATTCCAGCAAGTCTGCAGGGTAGTGTTCTGCTGCGCGATGCCCCAACTCTCTCTCCCGCCATGCGGCATAGTCCGAAGCGCCAACCGGAGAGAGTAGAGACACCTGCTCCCATCCGGCACCCGGATTCTCACCGGGCTGCTCAGCTTGGCAGTTGGAATCCAACACGGGTTCGCTGGAGGCTGCCACCCTTCCCATCACCCAACTCTCTGATCTGCCCAAGTAGTTGAGACTCTCCACCAAGGATGCGAGGAGCGGCATTTCAGTCTCGTCAATATCGACACCGTCCCAGATCATTGCCAGCTCCCCGTCCACCCGGGCCCACGTATCAAAAACCAGCATTTTGCATTCCGTACCCTTGGCATCCAGCGTGCCTATGGGCATATAGTGACGGCTGTGCGCGCCGATGGCATGTGGTAGGCGGTAACGTGGGATCTCAGATGCCAACTTGTATATCACGCTACGCCCGGTGTGGGACGGGCCGGCGTGGTCCCAATGTCCATGCGTATACCCTACCGAGACAAGAGCGCGAAGCAACCGCCACGGAGAGGGCGGCCACTCTATCAGGCCCTCGTTGACATGGTGGCCGTACGGTGTGGCATGATAGCGACCCGCGACGAATCGAAAAATAAGGGATAAGGCCATGACAACTATGCGTTGTCCGGCTTTTCCTCGTCTTTGGTCCTGCCCCTCTTAAGTTCGTCGTTGAACTCAACGGTTTGCACGACCATTTTGTCCTTGCAACTGGCAACAGCGGCGCGCAGATCCGACTCCAGTTCCTTTAGCGAGGGCAGGGGCCAGTCTTGTGGGGTGTGCGCACGAATGTCAGCACTCCCCACCTGTAGATCGCAGGCTGTTCGCAGCCGTATACCGCCATCCAGCAGAGCGCGGATCTTGTACAGCGACAAAAGTATCAAGAGTCTTTCCGCCTCGCCATCCAGTCCGTAGCCGCGAATCAATGCAAGATCAAGATTGACGTACAGCGTTACTGCACCAGCAGTGTATTCGTCGCGTGGAAATGGTACATTGCCAAATCCCTTTGCGGTGTCGCCAGATGGGTTTATGTGATCACTCTTGACGCCGCCGGATGCTGCCACCTGAATTCCGTCTGCCTCAATGAATGCGGATAAGGCACGCGCAATGCGCAAGCGGCCGCCTGCCAGATCCTTTTTTGCCAAAAACAACCCATGTACTAGGCTGTTTACATCATATTTTAGGACAGATCCGATGAGTTTCTTGCGATCTATGGGCCCTGTCTCCATCACTCCTAATTCTTTCTTGAGCGTCTCAAAGAATCTTTTATTTTTGCTCTCCAGCAGATAGGGACTGTTTAGGCGGTGTGATTCAAGTATCGTATCGGTGAGAAAGTTGCCGTTACGATTTACGCGCACATGTGAAAGTCCATCAAATTCCTGTTTTACATCGTTTCTTGCATCGTCCCAGATAGTCAATTCTAACCGATTGGCCATGCTTTGAGTGGACTCTACTAGAAGGCCCATGCCGTCGTTCGTCTGAAACGTCGCGGCACCCAAGCTTGGAAACCCAGTGGGTTGAAACCTGCTTCCTTGTAGAGGCACTAATGAAATGTTGAACAGGACGCGCTTTACGTCCTTAAGCGGGTTTGTGTCTATTATCATATTGGAAGCCATCCCGAAATGTTCATTCGACGATTAATATTCACGCAACGGGACGGCATTTCATAATTCGCATGCCTCCCGGCCGTAGGCCGGCACTGCAGACATCTTGCCGCGCCCCCGGCTGCACGCATTGTATTGGTCATTGCGGCTGTTCTGTCCCAAGAGCTTATCAATATCGCGACCACAAACGAATACATTGTGGACATTTGTCAAAAAATCTGGCGCGGATCCGGCCATGACACTCGTCACGGGCATCGGGAATGTCAGCAGGCCCCGGCAGGCCACGGGGTTGGTGCAAAAACCTCTCTGACCGCGCCGGGCATGACCGGCCTTGTCCAAAAATCTGCGACATGAAGCGCAGGAACCGGACCCGCACCCACCGCTGGGGACCCCAAGGTACTTGGATCGGCCGATCGCGGCCCCGGGCAATGAGCAAGAACAGGAGACCCTATGCGTAATTGAAACCAAAACTTTCAGTCATCCGGCACCGGAGCCCTGGAATGCTACGGTGCGCAGTATATGTGTGGGTGTTCCGGGCTTCCGCGCACCATGCCTATATGGTACGGCATTAGGTGGGAACTGTAACGTTTACGTGAGTTGAGATCCGGTGTAACGCGCGTGAGTCGGTGTAACATACGTGAGTTGGGGGTTATCCGCTCACCGCATGCACCAGATGAAGGCGATCAGGTCCTCGGCCCCTTCCTCGGAGCCGTACTCAAATGACACGTCGCAATAGTCCCACCCGGCCATGCCCATCCCGAAGTCCGCCGACTCTGTGGCGAATGTGTGCGGCTCGTCCAAATCGCCCCCCGACCTGCCTGTGACGGTAGGTGTCTCGCTCCCACATACCAGCGTCAGGTCCACCACCGCGCCGTTCCCGTCCAGTCCGGCTTTGTCTATTGCAATGTCGCAGTCGTTGCCCCGCGTGTCGTATGCGGCCTGCCGCTCGCCGTTGTCCCACGTGTGGCTTGCCCACTGGTCCGGTATGCCTCGCATGGTCCCGTCCCCGCCCATGTGCGGCTCCAGTGTGGCCGCCCCGCATAGGATGAGCACTGCTCCCAGCGCGCCCGCCAATACCATGGCGGCGTGTTTGTAGAATCTGGGGGACACGGCGGGGCCTCATGCGTTGCGCATGTAACGGTGCCGTAGGATTGACATGGAAAGTGTACGCGACACCACCCCGCGCGGGCGGTACCTACCACCCCCCTTTCCCAACCACCACCCATTTTTCCCAGGGGTTCTCACCCCTCGCTAACTTCCCAGTTGCGCCGTGTACACACTCAACCCCCTTGTCCCTATAGGCACAGATTTTCAAGATGTAAGCATTCACCATGCCTAGAAACTAGGGGGGGTTGAGTGTGTACTTGCGCCGTGCGCCTAGCTCTATATGTGGCGGCGCCATAGTATGTGTGGCCATGAGGTGGGCGCTTGTTGCGGTACTCTCGCTTGGTGTGATGACGCTGGCATTCCACATGGGATATGGTGTGGTGTGCGACGGCATAAGGGCGTGGCTCCTGCAGACCCCCTCCACCGTTCCGCTGATGGTGGCGGCCATCCACATGGGGCAATTCGTGACGGGCATGCAGACCCCGCCGGACCCGTGCTCATACGAGGTGGGCTGGTCGTTCTATCCCATATATACGGGAATGGTGCTGGTTGTGGTGGTGGCGGCCAGAAGGTGCCGGGGCATGGCGCGCAGTGTGGCGCGCAGTGTGGCGCGCAGTGTGGCGCGCAGCATGCGGCGCCGCGCCTAGGCGTATGCACTCAGGTCCCCAAAGCGACCAATTCGTATGCCTATACCGGGGTGACTAAGTTCGTGATCGAGATATGATTGAAACTAATCATTAATGCTCCAAAACTACCGTACATTTGCCTAAATGAACCGGACGACACGAAATATGAGGGAAAGCAGGCTCCGGGACGGCGTTGCCGCACCGTGCGGGCCTGATGCGGGGGTGGTTTTGCCGTGGTACCGCACGGGGCGCCCCACATCTCCCATTCCACCAGAATATCGGGCGCAGCCTCCCCGGTACGGGCGCACTTGGGCGGCGCCGCATCGCCTCAGAGGGAACGCGTCAAATACTTGAGGATGTCCAGGCCGAACGTCTTGCCCGCGAAGTACTCGTCGATGGTCTGGCGCAGCCTGCCCAGGGTGACATAGGACACCTTCAGCAGGTCTCTCTTGGACTGCCTCCAGCACTCCTCGACGGCGCTCAGCTCCGGCGAGGCCGCCGGAAGGAACGCCAGGCGTATGCCGGTCATTCCCCTGAGCGTCTCGCCCACTATTTTGGCCCGGTGCTGCGGCGCGCGGTCCACTATCACGAGGGCCCGCTCGAACTCCTTCTTCACCGCTTTGATGTACTCCGCGAAGGTGTCGCCGTTGAACTTGTCGTACTGCAGGAAGAGCTGCTCGCCGTCCAGGCCCAGCACCCCGTACACTATGGTTTTGTCGTGCGTTCCGGAGACGTGGCAGACGGCCCGTACTCCGTGGGGCGTGTACACCCGCCCCGGGCGGGCATCGGAGACGAATATCGACCCGTCTTGCACCAGCACGGGTATGCCCTTCTTCTGGCATCGCTTGATCCTGCGCCGTATGTTCCTCTGGAATTTCTTTATGTCCGCGAGCGGGGCCCGGCTGACGTGCCGCTTGACGGCGACCTTCAGCGAGTAGCCCCGCTTCCTAAGAAGTATGCCGCCGTATCCGGGGCAGTACCGCACCCCCGTCTTCTCCTCTATATGATCAAGTAGGCCGTCCGACGTCCAGGTGGGGGACTGGGTGACCGCCCCGTCTATCTCGTCCTTGGCCACCTTGGGCGGCCTGCCGCTTCTGGGGCGGTCCTCCAGTCCGTCAAAACCCTCCGCCTTGTAGCGGGCCCACCACTTGGAGCCCCAGGGCTGGCTCATGCCCAGCTTCTTGGCCGCCTAGGTTATGTTCCCGGTCTCCTGCACTTCGCCGACCAGCCTCAGGCGGTCCCGCACGTTGGCGTCCTTGGTCTTCCGTATGCGTTTCTTGATTGCAGTGTTCATATCGGGTAGTGTACGCGTCCACGATCAAAATATCTTTCGGCCTCCGTGACGGCTCACCCCTCCCCCGCATGGATGGGCCGTCCTTTGGGGCCGTCAAACCATTACGAACTTCTTCATTCCGGTATAAGCGGCAGTCCGGCACGCCCGCGCAATCTACATAATAGCAGCGGTTCCCCGAACACCGCGCCGGGACGGAATGGTTGGCGACTCCGGCTTGGGTGCTGCAACGAACCATGCCATTTGCGCCTGATTCTTGCTAATTACTTATTTGGATAAGTCCCGTTTCAATCATATCTCGATCACGAACTTAGTCACCCCGGTATAGCTGGGTTCCCGCCAGTACATATGTGTATAAATGCGCATAATTACCACAAATGCGCATAATTACCACAAATGCGCATAATTACCACAAATGCGCACATTGTGGACACACTGTCTTTATACCATAATTCTAAATAATATATTCTGATTATGAGAACCAGGCCGAAATGCGTATCTGCTGACATGAACGTCATTCACGATTTACCCGATACTCCATGTTTGTCCGAGAACGGCCGCGAATGCAGCCGCCTGTCCCTAACCAAGTTTTTACCCCCCCCCCCTCCCGAGGACTATAAAGTCGGTCCTGCTGGGAAGCATGATAGTCGTCTTGGCGGTGGTCCGCGCCATACGATGGTGTAACTTCATCGTGTCCGGGCGTGTGCTCCAAGGCACATTTCCATCTACTGTTCTGGCATCCTGCTCAGAAGACGACCACTTGGGCTTGCCGTACCGGGTGGGGTTGGTCGTCCGGTTCTTTTGTCCCGATATGATCCTCAAATTCATATGGCGCGCTATATACTTACCGACCAGTCGGCTCCGGCGTCCTAGGGCCGGGAGGCATGCGAATTATGAAACGCTGTCCTTGGTAGGCCGCCCAAAACCATGACGCGGGCGCGGACCACCTACCTGCTGCTGGCTATGTCGCTGCTGTTCGGCACGTCCTACGGGATGTACAACCCAATATTCCCGGTCTTCGTCACGGACGAACTGGGCGCCACCTACGAGGACCTGGGGTTGATAGGGATGGTGACGTTCCTTCCGTACGTGCTGGTCCCGATTCTGATGGGCATCAGCATGGACAAGATCAACAGTAGCAGTTAATGAAAAAGTGACGGCATACGGGCCGATACAAGTCCGATCTAATGTATGGTTCAAGCCTCGCAGCAAATATGCCCTTCCATGCGGCCGTCCACCCGCCCATTATTCCGATATACGCTGCGACATACACGCCTGGGCCATCGTCGGTGCCGGCCCGACGGGCACGCCCTGCCGGCTGCCCGCATATTTGCGGCAGGCCATCCCAGACTGTGCCTTGCCGTGCTGTATGCAGCGCAAAAATCATGCCACAGCGTGCGGGGACGGCCCCCCGCGTCCGGGGTCCCGCCGACATGGCCTGCGTCACGAGGGCCCGGTGCGGGCCGTAGCGTGCATCCAGATGATGTCCGAGTAGTCTGCCATCGGCAGTTCGGCATGCGGTCCGGCATTCCCGATCAGCGCCCTGCGGTACAGCAGCCAAAAGTTGACGTACGCCAGCGAAAAGAACATCAGGAACAGGCGCGCCGCCGTCCTGGGGCTCTTGGTCCTGGCCCTGGCCTGTTTCAGGATACGGTACCCGGTCTCTATGCCCCACCGCTTGCGGTACGTCTTTGGTATGTGCACGAGCAGATCCCGGGGGTTGTCCACCCGTATGTTGGTGATGAACGCCACGTACCTGTCTGCCACACCGGCGTTCTTGGGCGGGTTCTTCTTGGGACATATCACCAGCGTCGAGGTGGACCGCCTGCCGCCTTTGTTGGTCATGGTGTATTCGCGCACGGGGCATCCCCCCGCATCGACATCCCGCATGATGTCGCCCAGCCTGTCGCTGCCCCTCAGCGGCATGATGTAGTGCACCCCCAGCGACTCCATCTCCAGTATGTTGTCCACCGAGTTGAAGCCCCTGTCCAGCAGCACCGCCTCGATGTCGACCCCCAGCCGGAGCGCATTCTCTATGAGGCCGCCCAGATAGTGCGTCTGGCTCTCCCCGTTCGCGACGGGGTATCCGCTTATCGTAACCGGGTCCCTGTGGGACACGATCTGCATCGTGATATACCCCTCAAAGCGGTTGGTTCCGTTCTTCTTCCTGCCTCCCTTGTGTTCTGGCTTTTTTCCGTCGTACCGCTCCAGAAGGATCTCGTCCACGCCCACCCTGACCGGCCCGCCGAGCCTGCCGGACTCCTTCAGGATGGCCGTGCTCGACTCCAGGATGTCCAGGGACATCTCCAGCATGCCGTCGGGGGGCTGCGCGCCCAGCAGCTGCAGGAACCGCTGCCCGGTCATGGTCTGCACCCGGCGGCGCGCCATTGCCCGGACGCACGTGGCGACGAACTGGTTTTGCGAGCACATCGCCAGCGCCACATCCATCAGGTCCTGGGGCCCGTACAGGGCGTTGGGCGCCGCTGACGCCAGGTGGGCCATGTGCGGGAGCATGGTGCGGCGCATTCGATTATAAACGGCCTCCGTGTATGCGTCTTGGCGTGCGTTGGTCATGGCTGGATCCCTTGGGCAGCACACGCCGATCTTTTAAACTTAACCAGCCGCGTGCGGGCGCCTGCATGGAACGGTCCGGCCATGCCCGGGCGGCAGCTGTACGACACGGACCCGCGTTTGTGCAATACGCAGGCATGTAGTCGGCATTTTGCCCACCCAATACCGCCGTGTGGCAGGGTGGAACCAGTTACTGATCTTAATTCCTATACATTTTCATTAACTGAGTAGGTACCTCCTGACGGTCGGCTTTGCCCTACATGCTGTTTCCGTGTACCTGTTGACTACCGCCGGGACCATGGAAGAGATAATCCTGTACCGGGTCATGTCGGGGGTAGCGCATGCCTTGGTGTGGCCGCCCGCGCTGAACGCCATCTCCAAGGACCCGGATAACCGCGTAAAGCATACGGCGATGTTCACGATGTTTTTCGTGGTGGGTTACATGGTCGGTCCGCTGATCGGCTCGGTCATCCTGGATGGCACCGGGATGGACTATCACGCGCTGTTTGTGATCACCTCCTACGTGATGGGCGCGGGTGTGGTGTCAATCCTGCTGAACTACCAGGTGCGCCGGACCGCCACCGGCCAGGGCACCCACCTAGACATCCGCCTGTTCCGGGAGATATTGAGGCTGCCCGCGCTGCTGGTGACGTTACTATATAGCACGATAACCTTCGGTCTGGTCTTTGCACTATATCCTGTGTCGATGCACGAACGCGGACTGGACGGGACCACTATAATGCACATGTACGCTGTCTTTGGCGTCACTAGGATTGCGGCATTTCTGCTGGCCAAACGGTTGGCGGCGCACAAGGGCGGGACCATCATTCTGTCCACCGCCTGCGTGGCCGCTGCGATGGGCCTGTCGGCGGTGGGCACCACGCCCATGGAGTTTGCCGCCGCCATGCTGCTGCTGGGGTTCGGGTTTGCGTCAATCTACCCGTTAGCACTCGACATAATACTGGCCAACGCCATGAAGATCGCGTCGGAGAGGCTGGTGGGCGCCTACGAGGCGATATTCGGACTGGGCTGGATGCTGGGGCCGCTGGCCACCGGCTACATTGGTCATACGTGGGGTGCCGCCACCCTCTACTGGGTGCTGTTCGCTACCGGACTGGGCGTGCTGCTGCTGGCGTTCCTGTTCCGCAATAAGATGCACGTCACCATCCGCGTGCTCAAGCATGACTCCACGTCCAAGAAGTGGCGTATCATCTCCACCAAACAACAACTCAAGAACGACTTCAACACGATACTCGCCGGGATAGGCGTCATGGACATGGAGCTCAGGAAGATTGGGCCGGACGACCAGATGCCGTCCACCATCCTGCGCGTGCAGGACACCGTAGTGCGCACCATCACCCACGCCAACGAGGAACTGGACGGGGCGGCGGACCTGCTGAACACTACCCTAGCCAAGAACATACGCGATCTACTGTCCGGAATAGTTGAGACCGACCCGGCTGGCGGCGCCGGTACCGGCTACCCAGGGTATGCCGACATTAAGGAACGGGTGACATACTGCTCGTATAGGTTGGACACGGTAATAGGCGATGATGCCGTACTCAAGTGACTACACACATCTGCATTCGCCCGCATACTTTAGGTGCGTGGTGTCGGAGCGGTTCAGCTACTACAGGGCCGCCGGCCGCCGGCGGCTGGCCGACCTGGCCGGTGCGGTGCGGGGCGGGCTGGGCAGCAGTCCATATTCCATACCTCCAAGGTTCTTTTACGACGACGCCGGCTCGGCCCTCTTCGAGGAGATATGCTCGCTGCCGGAGTACTACCCGACCCGCACCGAGACGGACATACTCGGTTCGGTGCGGCGCGAGCTGGCCGGGCTGCTCGGCGGCGGGTTCCGGCTGGTGGAGCTGGGCAGCGGCCACTCCACCAAGACGCGCCGGGTTCTCGACGCCCTGGAGGATGCCGGCCCGGGGACCGAGTACGTTCCCATCGACATATCTGATGTGGTGGAGGCGGGGGCCGGGTCCCTGGTCGACGACTATCCGGGCGTGGCGGTGACCGGGGTGGTGGACACCTACGAGGGCGGGCTGGCCCTGGTGCGGGGGATGGACGGGCCGCCGAACCTGGTGGCGTTTCTGGGCTCGAGCCTGGGCAACATGTGCCCCGACGAGTCCGCCGCGTTCCTGGATATGGTGCGAGGTATGATGCGCCCCGGGGACATGTTCCTGCTGGGCCTGGATTTGGTCAAGGACAGGTATATACTGGAGGCCGCCTACAACGACTCGGCCGGCGTGACGGCCCGCTTCAACCTGAACATACTTCGCAGGATAAACCGTGAGCTGGGCGCCGACTTTGAGGAGTCGCGCTTCTCGCACCAGGCGCCATACAACGCCGACGAGGGCCGCATAGAGATGTATCTGGTATCGGAGGACAGCCAGACGGTGCACATACCCGGGGCCGGCATAACGCTGCGGCTGCGCCGCGGCGACCGCATACATACAGAGAACTCCTACAAGTATACGGTGCCGCAAATCAGGACGATGGCCAGGGATGCGGGATTTGCGGTGCGGCGGCTCTGGATGGACGACGGCGGGCTCTTCTCGGTCACGCTGATGGCGCCGGCCTAGTCTGCCAGCCGGAACCCGGCGAACATCCACCGCTCGTCCAGCCGGAAGAAGTTGCGGTAGCTGCCCCGCACAGATGCCGCCGGGGTGCCGAAGGAGCCTCCCCGGAGCACCTTCTGGCAGGTGAACCACTTGTCGTTGTACTCCTGGAACTTGGAGACGAACCCCGGATACCCCACGAACTCGGAGGCGGTCCACTCCCACACGTCGCCGATCATCTGCTCGCACCCGCACGGGCTGGCTCCACCCGGATAGCTGCCGGCGGGCGTGCCGCCCCATATACAAGACTCCAGGAGGTTGCAGCGCGAGGGGTCCGGGGTGTCATCCCCCCAGGGGAACATGCGCATGGTGCGGGCGGCGGGATCCCAGCAGGCGGCCCTCTCCCACTCCGCCTCGGTGGGGAGGCGCATCCCGGCCCACCGGGCATACGCGTCGGCCTCGTAAAAGCTGACGTGGACCACCGGCTCGGCCGGGTCCACGGGCCGCAGGCCGCCAAAGTCCCGGGTGTGCCACGTGCCGTCCCTCATCTCCCAGTACATGGGGGAGTTCCACCCGTTCTCCCGGACCTTCTTCCAGCCGTCGGCCAGCCAGTGGCGAAAGTCCCCGTATCCGCCCTCTTCCATGAACCTCATGTACTCGCCGTTGGTCACCGGGTATCTGCCCATGTGGTAGTCGTCCAGGTACACGCGGTGCACCGGCTGTTCTATGTCGTAGCAGAAGCCGCCCCCGCCATACCCTATGTCGTACAGGCCGCCGCCCACCGGCACCATGTCCGGTTTGGTGTAGCGCCGCGCCGGGGGGCGCGCTTCGCGGCGGGCCGGCCTGTACCGGTCGGCCAGCAGGTGCTGCATATCGTATACCATCAGCTCCTGGTGCTGGCATTCGTGGTGCATGGCCATCTCGAATAGCTCCGACGCGTCCCCATGTCTGTCCAGGAATGATTCGACGCGGCGGTTTGTCTCGGCGTAGTACTCCAGGATCTGGTCCAGCGTGGGCCGGGAGACCACTCCCCTGCGGTCCTTGCGGTGCGGTTCGCCGAACTGGTTGTAGTACGAGTTCAGGTATGCGGAGAACTCCTCGGAGTAGAACCGGTATGACGGGTCGGCGCGGCTCATGACGACCTCGAACAGCCAGGACACGTGGCCCAGATGCCACTTGGGCGGGCTCATGTACTCGGCGGTCTGCACCACAAAGTCGTCGCGCTCCAGCGTCTCCACCAGGCCAAGCGTCCGGGACCTGGTCCGGCGGAACTCGGAGAGCAGCCTGGATTCGGCCGGCGCGGCCAGCCGCTGCCGCATCTGCATGACCTGCTCCATGCGGTGTGGCCGGCAGCATCCGGCTTTTATTTCTAATGGAGGTGAGGGCCTTGTCCAAAAATCGATTCTCGGACACCTTCTTGTCTGGATGTTCTTTTAGGATGTCAAAGTTCGACATCTGCCGCTTCCAAAGTCGGCTAGTTTGCATCAATACCACATTATACGGCATCAGTTTCCATCCAGAATGGCAGGGGGCGCCCCGGCATCCGGCATTTTTGCATGGCGGCCTGCCCGGCCCATTTGCACCACGGCGCGTATTGGCATCAGGCAGCCGCCAGTGCGGCGTTTTGTATCAGCGTCTTGAACGTGTCGGATCCGGCTACCCGCACACCGGCTGCTTCTGCCGGGGCGAGGCCGTTGGGCTGTTTGTGTATGAAATTGTAGTACGGTGCGGTCAGCAGCACCAGCCCGGGGAAGAGTCGCCTGAATCCACGGGCGCGATGCCAGCAGTCCCCGAACTCGCCGTTGGTGCGCTCGCGCCGGTTGTTGTTCACGTACCTGCCGTTTATTCCCACATCGGCTATCAGCACCGCGGCGGGATTCCTGGGCCTTACCTCGTTTTCAAACCCCTTTTTGTATCCGGCAAGTCCGTCTGCACGTACCACATCAGGAACAATTCCCGTACGATGCATCGCACCCCTGATCAGCCTGCTGGCGTCATAGGCGGACTTGCTGTCGGTCATCTCCGAGTTCATTAGGAGTCCGGTGGCATCATCCTGTACGACGGACAGCCAGTGCCTCTTTGAGCCGCCAGGATGCGTCTTTACATGCTTCTCGTCCAGACTCCACTGCCTGCCCACACCGTACTGCTGCGTTGATGCAAACCCCTCCACCAGATCCGCGTAATCGTCGATCCAGCGCCGGATGGTACGCTCAGACACCGCCACACCGTTCTTTTTCAGCCTCTCTGCAATGCGTGCGGGAGGGTGTCCTGATCCGGCATCAACAAGCGCATCAGTAATGGTGTCGTTGCCGTACCATCTCTTTTTGAAGCCAGGCCTGAAGGTAAACCGCCCCCCACACCCAGGATTGCGGCAGCGGTATACGATGGAGTATCCGATGGAGTATCCGATGGAGTATCCGATGGAGTATCCGATGGAGTATCCGATGCGCGTCGCATACGTGGTGGATTCATGATAGTCGGCAGATTTGTAGTTGGGGCAGTGTGTCTTGGCCACACCGACGTCTGTGGTGCGCCCGATTTTTCTTGCCCCGTCCCTCATCAGTATCATCGTGCGCACCGCGCAGATATGCCTGCAGGTGGTGTGCCCGGATGTAAAGTATGGGCAGTCACAATACCACAGTCTGCCGACATGCCGCACGTCGCGGTAACCCCCTGATTCGGACGACACCGGGTACAGGCTTGGGCCCGCCTCCACCACCCCTCCCTTGCTCAGTATCTCGGCGCCCTCCTGCCCAAGAACCCTGAGTTTGGCGCTGCGTCTGACGCGGGGCTTGGCTCTTCCCTTCCCCATGGTTACCATGTAATTACATAATAAAATCCGCTTATAAGCACGATCAGCCAATATGTAATGACATGAGATGGGCAAAGGGCGCCACAGAGTTTACGGTAGGCATAACCCACAACAAGCAGAACGACACCAGGTACAGCTACATACCAAAGCCGGTCCTAGAGATGCTGGGCCATCCAGAGCGCCTCCGGTTTGCCATACGGGATGGCCATGTAGTGGTAGAGGGGGCCAGCCGCAAATAGGATTTCGTACCAACTACGTTACATTACCATATTATTGGTTGACAAGAAGGTGTCCGAGAACCAGATCATCTCCGCGGCCCCGTACCTGTTCACATTCCTGCTGCACCCGGGCATGCAACCGACCAACAACCACACCGAGAGGGAGCTGCGCCCCATCGTCCTGCGCCGCAAGGTGAGCGGCCAGATATGCAGCGTTGACGGGATGCGCCGGTTCGGCATCCTGTTCACGTGCCTGTTGACCTGGCGCAAGCGGAAGCTCGACATGTACGGCGAGTTGGACCGCATCATGCTGACTCGGGCCTGATCCGTTCCGAGCCGAAACGCGCACCCCGCAAAAGCCGCGAATCTTAAAAAGGGGGAGCCGGGGCAGCACCCGCATAAATGGCAACCATACAACAGACACCGCAGGGACCGGTTCTCGTACTCAAAGAGAGCGCCCTGCAGCAGAAAGGAAAAGACGCGCAGCAGAACAACATCGCGGCCGCCAAACTGGTGGCGGAGCTCATACGCACCAGCCTGGGCCCCCGGGGCCTAGACAAGATGCTGGTGGACTCACTGGGAGACGTCACCATAACCAACGACGGCGCCACCATACTCAAGGAGATAGACATCCAGCACCCCGCCGCCAAGATGATGGTGGAGATATCAAAGGCCCTGGACAACGAAGTCGGCGACGGCACCACCAGCTCGGTGGTCTTTGCAGGCGCCCTGCTCACCAAGGCCGAGGAGCTCCTCAAGAAGGGCGTTCATTCCTCGGTGGTCATAGAGGGATACCAGGCCGCCGCCGAGAAGGCCCTGAACATCTACGAGAGCATAGCCAGGACCGTAAAGGCTGATGACGCCGCCAACCTGATGAAGGTGGCCACCACCAGCATGCAGTCCAAGCTGATATCCGACGACAGCGACACCCTCTCGGGCATGGTGGTGGAGGCAGTCCTCAAGGTGGCGTCCAAGGAAGGCGACGGATACGTCGTGGATCTGGACAACGTCAAGGTGGAGAAGAAGGCCGGAGGCTCCCTCCAGAACTCGAAGCTGGTGGAAGGCATCGTGTTGGACAAGGAGATAGTCCACAGCGGCATGCCCACCAAGATATCCGGAGCCCGGATAGCCCTGCTCAACGCCGCCCTGGAGATAGAGAAGACCGAGATGAGCTCGGAGATCCGCATTACGGACCCGGCCCAGATGCAGCTGTATCTGGAGGAGGAGAGCCGCATGCTGAAGGGGATGGTCGAGAAGCTGAAGGAGGCGGGCGCCAACGTGCTCATCTGCCAGAAGGGCATAGACGACATAGCGCAGCACTACCTGGCCAAGAACGAGATGCTGGCGGTGCGGCGTGTCAAGGAGAGCGACATGACGAAGCTGGCCAAGGCCACCGGCGGGCGCGTGATATCCAACGTGGAGGACCTCTCCGCCGAGGACCTGGGCACGGCCGAGTCGGCCTACCAGGAGAAGGTGGAGGCCGACAAGTGGGTCTTCATCGAGGGATGCAGCAACCCGCAGTCGGTCACGCTGCTTCTGCGGGGCGGAACCCAGAGGGTGGTGGACGAGGCCGACAGGTCCATCCACGATGCCCTAATGGTGGTAAAGGACGTCATAGAGAAGCCCGCTATAGTGGCCGGCGGCGGAGCCCCGGAGGCGTACGTGTCCACCCGACTGAAGGACTGGGCAGACGGCTTCGACGGCCGCCAGCAGCTGGCCATCAAAAAGTACGCCGAGGCGCTGGAGGTAATACCCTTGACCATAGCCGAGAACGCCGGAATGAATCCGATAGACACCATGGCCAACCTGAGGGCCCAGCACAGCCAGGGACTCAAGTGGACCGGCATAGACGCCAAGAGCGGCAAGATCGGCAACATGTTGGAGAGGGACGTCGTCGAGCCGCTGGCCGTGAAAGAGCAGATAGTGAAGTCATCCACCGAGACAGCCTGCATGGTGTTAAGAATAGACGACGTCATAGCCGTGTCCGGCGCGCCGGGCGGCGACGCTACTCCCCCCATGGGGTAACCGTGTACAGTTTTGGGGTTTTTTTGAATTTTATTGGAATAGATCTGGGAGGGACAAAGATCGAGGGGGCCCTCCTGGACCAAAACCATACCATACTGGAGCGCCGACGCGTTCCCACCCCGCGCGACTACGACAGTATAGTGCGCGCCATACGGGACATGGTGGAACATATCGGGTATGGCGACTGCACCCTGGGCGTGGGGGCCCCGGGGACGGCAGGCCCCGACGGCCTCATAACAAACAGCAACACCCGCTCCATCCAGGGCATGCCGCTGCTGCGGGACCTGCAGGAGACCACCGGGATGAACATACGCATGGGAAACGACGCCGACTGCTTTACGGCCGCCGAGGCCGGCATGGGGGCAGGGGCCGGGTTCGAGACGGTATTCGGCGTGATAATGGGTACGGGGGTGGGCGGCGGCCTGGCGGTCCGCGGCCGTATGGTGCGGGGCAGGGCGGGCGGGGCCGGCGAGTGGGGGCACTCCATATTGCACCCCGGCGGGAACATGTGCTGGTGCGGCCGGAGGGGCTGCGTGGAGACGTACATCAGCGGCCCGGCGCTGGAGCGGCGGTGGGAGCAGGAGACCGGCTCCAGGATGTCCATACCCGATATCATATCTGAGGAGCCGCCCGGCTTTACAATATGGCGCGATAGTATAGTAAGTGACTTTGGACTGGCCCTCTCCGGCGTGGTACAGGTCGTGGATCCGGATATTATAGTGCTGGGGGGCGGTCTGTCCAACATGCCGTTCCTGTACGACATGGGAGCAGCGGCGCTGCACCAAAACACGCTGCAGGGCGGTACGCCCATACTGCGCAATATGCTGGGGGACTCGGCGGGAGTGGTGGGCGCCGCCCTGCTGGGCGCCGAGGCATGGTGAGCCGCCGGAGTCTGCATGCGCCACATATTTGGGGAGATCTACGCAGGTGGCGCGCGTTATACCATATCCAGCAGGCGCGTCGATGTTAACGGCGTATGGGCGCTCGATAAACTCCCGCCCCATCGGCGATACCCGTAATTTTGTTCGATTTGAGGGCGAGGCATGGCGTATTTTGGAATCAGATTAAACGTCGGATACTGCGGACTCCACTCCCGCGCGGCTTTCCGGAGTTCTGGAATACACATTCAGTAAAGATTTATTCCATGCACTTTTTTGATGTGCGTGTTGGAACGCAAAAAATCCTGCATTCGCGCAGGTCCACTCCGCCGGGCACGGCGCGAGGCGGCGGGCGCATGACTGACCGAAACAGGGTGCTTGCCCGGGTGGACTCCGATATGGACGAGATGGTCTTGGGTCTGCAGGAGTTTGTCAGGCAGCCCAGCGTCTCGGCAACGGGCGAGGGGATAGAGGAGTGCGCCGGTCTGGTCCGCGGCATGTTGGAGAGATGCGGCATACCCGCGGAGATCCTCTGGCTCGGCGGCGGGGCGGCGCCGGTGGTGTACGGCGAGGTGCGCTCGAAGGCGAACCCCGAAAGGACCATACTATTTTACAACCACTACGACGTGCAGCCCGCCGGAGACGCCAGTCTGTGGGATGATCCGCCGTTTGCGGGAGTCGTGAAGGACGGCCTCGTGTTTGGACGCGGGGCCGCCGACGACAAGGGCGAGTTGGTCACCCGGGTGTGGGCCGTCAAGGCATGCTTGGAGGAGACCGGGGACGTGCCGTGCAACGTAAAGTTCGTGGTGGAGGGCGAGGAGGAGACCGGAAGTGAGCACATAGATGCATACCTAGCCAGATATCAGAAAAAGTTCTCGTGCGACGGCGTCATCTGGGAGTTCGGGTACGTGGACGCCTCCGACATGCCCGTCATAAGTCTGGGCATGAAGGGACTGCTGTTTGCGGAGCTCCGCGCGTCCGGCCCAGCCCACGATGCGCACTCCAGTCTAGCCGTGCTGGTAGAAAACCCGGCATGGCGTCTGGTGGAGGCGATCTCATCGATGCGCTCCGCGGACGGGACGATTCTCATAAAAGACTGGTACAAGGAGGTCGCTCCCCTGTCTGATGCGGATCTCAAACTGCTGGACAAGGAAATCTTTGACGAGGGCTCCTTCAAGAAGGAGTACGCCATCACGTCCTTTGTAGGGGACAAGACAGGGCTGGAGGCAAAAAAGGCGCTGGCGGCCGACGCCACTTGCAACATTGTGGGATTCTCCTCCGGATATGCCGGGGAGGGAACAAAGACCATACTTCCGGCGAACGCCACCGCAAAGCTGGATTTCAGGCTGGTCCCGAACATGGATCCCAAAAAGCAGGTGGAGCGTCTGAGGAGCCACCTGCGCGACGGGGGCTTCGGCGACATCGGGGTGAGCATATTCCATGTGGAGGCGGCCGCCAGGACGGATCCGACGGACCCGTTCGTGACCGACGTCAAGGCCGCCGCCGACGCGGCATTCGGGGGACACGTCCTGAACATATCAAGCGCCGGAACGGGTCCCATGTTTCAGTTTGTGGAACATCTGGGGGCCCCGTGCGTCGCTGTGGGGAGCACGCACGTCTTTTCGCGCATACACGCCCCCAACGAGTTTGCCAGGGTTGACCTGCTCAGGAACGCGGCCAAGTGCATCTGCCACATAATGTGGAATTTTGGGACCGGTCGCTTCTCTCCCTAAATCTCAGAAGCGACAATACAAAAAAATGCGTTCGGACAACCTTAAAACCTTGTTTTCGGCATCCGCACGCCAGACTAATTATAGATCGTCCAATGGCGCTAATACCAGTAATTTAAAAAGTAACCATCCTACTGGCCCTTCATACGATATTTCTGCCGTCAGTAATCAATTAGTCTGGCTACGGCGCTGTCCCGCTCCCGGCACTCCACTGCGCGCCACCGACCGTTCCGAGACCTGATTAGTAATTAGTTATAAGATCTGGCCTAGAACCATCGTCTGTCGGATGGTCAACAAAGTCAGTCCAGTAAGGTGGAGCAGCATCCTCAGATCGTGGGCTGGCATGATCGGAGGCCATACAACTTTTAATTACAGATCAGATCTCTAGCTGCTGCTACAAAGACCGCCATCTTGAGGCAGCTAAGTTTGACCAAACCGTCCATTAAAAGCTAAGTTGATTAGGATTTGGCAGGTCTATGCAGAGTCTCTAAAGAAGGACTCATCTACTCTCTTTATGGTGTACGAATCTTCTGGAATGACTCCCAAGTCATACTCATACATGTATTCAGCAAGCTTGCGGCCATCAATTAGTACCATCTTGTGGTTTGTTTGTTTCACATAATCAACTGCACTCTCCGAAAAGTTAGATGTGGTAATCATGACGCCTTTCTGAGATTTTTGAATTTCCAGTGATCCACCAAAACTACGAACTGCATCTATTGGTACTGTAGATTTCCATCTCTTAGCTTGAAGATATAATATGCTAAGTCCAAGCTTGTCTTCCCATATTACACCGTCAATTCCACCATCTCCAGGCTTTCCAGTTACTTGATCATCTATTCCATAACCCATCTTCCTCATCAACTTTACTACAAGTCGTTCAAAGAATTCAGGTGGGCAGTTTTTAATTTCCTCAAGAATCTTCTCTTCTACGGACTGTTTCATTGATTTATAGCCTGCATTAATAATTTCTGCTGGCGTTTTAGAATTCACTTCCTCATCCTTCTGGGACTTGTCCTGACCTGTTGTTTCTATCCACTCACAGTATTTGGGTATTGCCATAAGGAATTTTCTATTAATTTTGGTTGGTTTTTTCAAAAGAACATCTATTCCGTCCTTGGTTATTGAGTATACATGATTTTCACGAGCAAGAAGGCCGGCTTGTGTAAGATGATACAAAGCCCAAGTAGTCCTATTATACAGTACGCGCTGCTGGCCACTTGGTAATAACTTACTTTTCTCTTCTTCTGTCAACGAGAATTTCTCGGCTAGTCTTCTTTCTATCTCATAACTACGATACTTCTGATTGTTCTCACAGATCTTTAGAATAGGGAGGAGACAGGTTTGGAATGTCGGTATCATTATTGGCACTTTCATGCTACGGTATAAATGTGTATCTACATCTGAACTGTACGCATTTAGGCTCAACATAACGCCAGAAATGTGCACGATGAGGTTTTGTGGTATTGTTCTGGCAGCTTTTGTAACACATCATGTATGATCCGGCCATATGGTGTGCTAAATATTGTAGATCATGCCAAACAAGTCGTCGAAATCCAGAAGCTAGTTATGCTGAGCCTAAGCGCGTACTCTGAACTGTTACCGCCGATGTGGTATTTCTAGTCCAATTCGACGCTTGATCTAGCCCGGAGCGCGACTCCTATCAAGCGTAGATCAAGTTTGATCTGAAACACTATCCTCCGTCCTTTCCCTTGGAAGCGGTAATCTGTACATTCTTGATGAACTCCCTCTGCTCCTCTAGTGTGACGCTGTTGTACGGGGCAGACTGGTAGATTTCTGACCAAAAACCCAAGCCGGCAGACCAGCCTCAGAGCAGATCTCCAGCTGTACGATACACCGAATCTATCACGTATACGCTCGGCAACCATTCTAGAATTCCAGCTGCTGCCGTTCAAAGACATTCTCGCGTAGCATCCCATTAGCCATGATTCGTAATAAGAAATCTACGCTCAGGGGGCCGGACTTTCACGTTTAGAATATAATTATGGATCGTCTCTATTGAGATCCTGCTCTATGGCACCCTCCTGTTCCGGACTCAGGGTACGCGGCCTGCCGAGATTGCCGTCACGTGTGCCCTTTAGGCCCTTGTATTCCATCCTGTATAGCCAACGGTGTATGGTATTGGTCCAGAGCCTCATGGTTTTGACTACTCGAGCATCCTGTCACGCTTTCTCAATGCGGTCATCTAAAGCCGTCCTTAAACCTGCCAGAACATTTGTGCCTGCTCATCTCCACCAGTACGGACAGTAGCACGCCAAGCAGGTACTCACCACCTCTCTTTGCCAGTGCTATGGTATGGAGTGGTATGGTGTATGAAGGACGGTCATTGTATTTCCACCCGCCACATGTTTTGTGTTCTTTATGGCCGCTACACACATCTGCGGATCCTGCCCTACTGCGGCTCGATGGTGGCCGGCGGCTTGCTGGATATCGCATAGGTGACCCAGGCCACACCCTCCACCTCGTTGGTGATGCGGCTGCTCATCACACCCAGCAGGGAGTGGTCCAGTCTGGCCCAGTCCGCCGTCATGGCGTCCACCGACTCGACCACCCGGATCATGACCACGTACCCGTACAGGCGGAAGTCGCCCACCACCCCCACGGCCCGGTCGTCGCCCACCGCCGCGTATGCCTGCCACACCGAATCGTACAGGCCGGCCCGGTCCAGCTCCTCCTCCACTATGTGGCTGGCTTCCCGGCATATGCGGAGCTTCTCGGGGGTCACCTCGCCCATTACGCGCACGCCCAGCCCCGGCCCGGGGAACGGGTGCCTCGACAGGAACCGCCCGGGGAGTCCCAGTATGCGCCCCACATTTCGGACCTCGTCCTTGTAGAGGTCCCGCAGCGGCTCCAAAACCTCCAGCCCCAGCCAGTCGGGGAGCCCGCCCACGTTGTGGTGAGACTTTATCACCGCCGCCGGCCCGCCGGAGACGCCGCTCTCTATGACATCCGGGTACAGGGTGCCCTGGGCCAGCCACCTGAACGGACCCTTCTCTTGGGAGTATCTGGTGAAGGCGCGCACGAACTCCTCGCCTATTATCTTGCGCTTTGCCTCGGGGTCGTCCACGCCCTCCAGCGCCGCCAGGAACGATGCGGAGGCGTCCACCGCATCAAAGTTGACGCCCAGCCCGGAGAACATGTCGGCGACCTGGGAGGCCTCCTGGTGCCGCAGCAGGCCGTTGTCCACGAATATACACTGGAGCCTGTTCCCCACGGCCCGGTGCAGCAGGGCGGCGGCCACGCTCGAGTCTATCCCCCCGCTGACGCCGCACAGTATGCGGCCGGATACCTCCGAGAGCCGCCGCACCGACCTCTCCACGAACGCCTCCATCGTCCACTCCTGCCGGGCGCCGCATATATCCACCGCAAAGTTCCGCAGGATGTCGGTCCCCCGGGGCGTGTGGGCCACCTCCGGATGGAACTGTATTCCGAATATGCGGCCGGCCCCGTCGGATATGGCCGCCGCCGCGGCCCCCTCCGTGTGGCCTATGACATGGAACGACTCGGGTATCTCCTCGGCCTCGTCGCCGTGACTCATCCAGGCCCGGGTGGACGGGCCTATGCCGGCCAGCAGGCCCGACCCGTCATCTATGGTCAGTGTGGAGGGCCCATACTCCCGGGAGACGCGCCGGACGCGCCCGCCATACTTGGTGACTATCACCTGATGGCCGTAGCATATGCCCAGAACGGGAAGCCCGGACTCCAGTATGCCCTGCTGCGGCATGGGGGCGCCCTCCTCGTACGTGCTGGCCGGCCCCCCGGACAGTATTATCCCCCGGGTGCCGTCGGACCGTACCTCGGCGGCGGGCGCATCGAACGGGAGCAGCTCGGCCCGCACCGAAAAGTCCCGGATGCGCCGGCATATCAGGTGGCTGTACTGGGAGCCAAAGTCCAGCACCACTATGCGGTCGGCCGTCTCAGCTGGCATTCTCCAGCATCCTGTTCAGGACCCACCTGACCGTGCTGTCTATCTCCCGCGCCCTCTCGTCGGTGCGGTAGTTGGTTATTGTCATCCCCCTGATGCGCCCGCCGGGGTCGTCTATCTCAAACGACAGGGCCGAGCCGGCCGGGAGTAGGCCGGCGTCCACCTCGGCGGCGTCCTTCTTCTCCATCTCGCCCAGCACGCGGTCCAGAAAGAACGTCCGGAATGGGGAGGTGTCCGTGGGTATGTCGACGCCCTCCTCCATCTTCACGACTATCCGGTCGGGGTACGTGCGGATGGAGCCTATTGTGGTGTCCCCCTCTGCGGCGGTGATGGGTTGGGGGGCGGGATCGGGGGGCTCGGCCTCATGGGATGGAGCCGCGGTCTCGGCGTCGGCAATGTTCGGGACGGGATCCGACCTTGAGGGCGGCTCGGCCTCATGGGATGGAGCCGCGGTCTCGGGCGGCTCGGCCGCCTCGCGTGGTATGTCTTCCTGGGGGGCGGGCGGCTCTTCGGACTCCCCCTCGTCTTGCGGGGTGTACTCGGAGGCCTTTGTAAAGCTGGACCGCGTCAGCGCCGCGTCCAGGGCGGCTATGTTCAGGTTGGTCTCCTCCAGCTCCTCGTGCAGCTGTATTACGCGCCCGTGCAGCTTCTCGCGGAGGGCGGCGATGCCCCGGATCTGCTCGGCGCTGAGTTTCACTGTCTCTGGCGGCGGGGAACGATTATTATTTTTATGGGATTGCTGCTCGCCGGCCAGCCGGACGATTCGGTCCGGGGATATGACCTGGAAGCCCCGGAGCGGGTACGACACGGTGTAGAGCGACGAGGACGTAAACCCGGCCATCCACTCCAGCAGCCGGGCGGCGGCCCGGAGCTTGCGGGGCTTCTCGGGCGTGCTGTTGGACCAGGCGGTGACCGGCCCGCCCAGGTCCATGCCACAAAGTATGATGCGCCGGGCCCCGAACCGGCTGGCCAGGAAGGCCGCCCGGTCCCCGTCGGTGAAGCCGCCGTAGTTCTGCACGTGCCCGGTGGGCGGCGTCTGGGCCGTTCCGATGCAGCCGGGCAGCCTCCGCGCCACGTGCAGGCGGTCCGCATTGTCGCCGTGGGCGTGCACCACTATCATGGATCCCCGGCCGGCGGCCGCCGTCAGGGATTCGGCGTCCCCGTCCAGATCCGTGACCACTATGTCGGGGAGTATGCCATATTTGAGGAGCGGCGGCAGCGCCGAGTCGGCCGCGATACACGACGCAGACGAGCGCCTTATGTGCGGGAGAGACTCTAGGAGGGACTCCCCGGCCCCGGCGCAGACTACGGTACGTCCGGATATTATGTCCCGGAGGCGCCCGGTGTCCGGCGGGCCCGCAAGCATCTTATCCAGCAGGGCGGCGGCGCGGGAGTCCTCCTGGGGGCTGTATCCGAACTCGGCGGCTATTCTCCTGTACTGCCTGTCCCATCCGGGTAACACGACTATTATGGTACCGTTGCCGTTAAAATGTATGATTGGCGGATTGGCGGCGGGGCCCGGCTGCCCGGTGCGCATAATGGGGATAATCAATACCAGCCCCGAGTCGTTCCATGACGTGTCTGTGAAGACATCGCGTGGTATGGTGGCCGGCGCGGCCGCCCGCATGGCAGAGGACGGCGCCGACTACATCGACGTGGGAGGGATGTCCACGGCGCCATACCTGGACACCTGGGTCTCCGAGGATACCGAGAGGGAGAGGGTCATGGCCGGCGTGAATGCCGTCGCGGAGTCGTGCAAGCTGCCGGTCTCGGTGGACACGTGCCGCAGCGGGGTGGCCGCGGCGGCCATGGACGCGGGCGCATCCATACTGAATGATGTGACCGGCCTGACGTATGATCCGGACATGCGATCGGTGATATCCAAGTATGATCCGTCGGTGGTGCTGTGCGCCCACGATCCGGGCACGCGCACCGGCGACGCGGCCGACACCGCCGCCATATTGTCTGGGGCGGTGCGGAGGGCCCTAGAGTACGGGGCGGATCCGGACAAGCTGGCGGTGGACCCGGCCATAGGCTTCTTCAGGGACGGGGGGCGGGAGGGCCTGCACACCAAGATACGGGGCGACTGGGCGCGCCGGGACGCCGCCATTCTGGGAAGGGTGAGGGAGGTGGGCGGGGGCCTGCCCGTGCTGGTCTCGGCATCCAACAAGTCCTTCATAGGACGCATGCTGGACGGCAGGGAGCCGGGCGGTAGGATGTTCGGATCCTTGGCCGCCGAGGCGCTGGCCGTGGCGGGGGGCGCCGACATCATTCGCACCCACAACGTGGCAGAGAGCCGGGACGCCGTGCGGGTGGCCTCGGCTGTTATGGGCCGGCCAAGCCTTGTCCAAAAATCTGCGACATAAAGCGCAGGAACCGGACCCACACCACTCACCTACGGAATGTTGTGGGTGGGCGGAATGGTCATTATATAATTAGATAAATCGGAACAGATCTGCAAGGTGGATCCCCCGCACCCCCATACTGCGGCTACGCTGCAATATGGCTGGCTCCACGAACCAAAAGCGGGAGAGGACGGGCCGGAGGTGCCCGGGTCCCCTGCTGTCCCTGAGGGTGGGACACTATTCCAGCCCCAGCCGCCTCATGTTTCTGGCGCTGAACGCAAAGATGGACTTGACATCCGGGTTCGCTGCGACCTGCAGGCGCAGCTCGTCAACTATTTCGGCCTCCGGTACCGTCACCACGTCCATACCAACATCGGCGGCGTCCAGCATGTCCACTAGGTCGTCCTCGGTAAAGTTAGCCCCCGTGGCATGGGTCCTGTCCACATCCGGGATGCCCGTGGGCGTGCCGCATGTCATGACATAAAGATCCTGGCCGAGGCGCATCTTCCAAAATGTTGTCTTGGCGATGTAGCCGCTGGAGATGGCCAGTGCCGCGGCGAGCTTGCGCGGAAAGTCGACGTCATCGCCGCACCGGTACAGCGAGAGCGAGCCAGTGGCAATGTCGTCTGCCATGTCCTGAAAGCTCCGCATGGCCTTCTTCTCGGCCAGGGTGGCCTTGCTTTGGAAATTCTCCACAAAGTTCGTGGGCACCTTGCGGAGCAGCACGTCGGGGGCGTCAGGCATTCTCTACATCGCGCAGCAACCGCTCTGCTATGCGCCTGTTTTCCTCGGGCATGCACTCGTGGCAGGCCATGAAGCGCACGCTGGCCAGCACGATATCTTTTCCGTGGATCCTGGCCAGGTCCAGCGCCGACGACAACGTCTTGTCATAGTCCGTGCCCCTGGACTTTAGCAGGCAAATGCCGCGCAGTAGGGGTCTGAAATTCGGCAGTCGGCCCTCGGCTAGGCCGGCCGTTATGGCAGCTTGGCTCAGCTCCTCAAGCATGGTAGGGTTCTCCACTATACGATACAGCGACAGGCAGGGGTCCTCGTCCTCGAACCTGCCGAACGCGAGGCTGGACAGGTAGGGCAGCGCGTCGGCTCTCACGGCCGCGTCGACGCCATCGTCGGCGCACAGGCGGTACAATATGCCGTACCGCACGCCGAACGATGGGGAGTCCTCGTTGCCGGCGAACAGGCCCGCCAGCCGGTCTGCGTCGTCGGCGTACGCGCCGTCGCGGAGCATGCCGTCCACCACGCCCCACACCCTCTCCGGCGGAAAGCGCGTCTCCATGTCGCGGAGCATTTCGACAAGCGGGCTGGCCGAGCCGTCTGCCCCTTCCCTAGACAGGCGGCGGTCGCCGAACAGCGCCGGAATGTCGTCCGGGGTGCGTCCGGCCCCAAGCGGTCCGGCTCCGGGCGGCGCGCCAGGCGGCGCGGCTGTTTGGTCCACATGCCCGGCGCGCGTCCGGCCCCCGTCCGCCGCCTGTTGCAGCGTGGCATCCATTGTATGGTAATGCACCATCTACCCATAAAATAGTATAGTCCGCTTGGCGTTGTTGCATCAGCGGCTGATGCCAATGTAGATCATGCTTAGCAGCGACCCCCCGTCTTGTCCCAGGCGTGTACTGCGATGCGGCCATCCTAGGCAAAGACGAACGTAGCCCGGGTGGGTCGCCCAGCCTCTCCAAGACATGCTTGGTGATGTGGCACAGATGGGTGCCGGTCTGGACGCTGGGCGCCACAGACGCGGAGAACCTGGTCGGCCCCTTTGTCCACCTTGGTGTCAGGCGGCCAATCTGCAATCCGAGGTCCTGCGCCAACCCATATCATGCAGCAAACGCAAGATGACTCCCGGATCTGAGCACATCTATCCCATCCCATCCCATCAGCCGCGAATGCAACAACAACACCTCCACTAATCTCTTTTATACAAATTCGGTACTGTAACACAACGATGTCCCCCACAAGAGACGCTCGTATGCATTTGGCTGTATGCTGCAGAGACGCGGGGAGCGGCCATGATACCCGATGACATCGTAGCCCTAGCGACGGCGGGTGAATCCGAGACGCTGGAGTTCAAGAAGACGACCGGAAGTCGAGGTCCGGCAACCAAGACGCTATGCGCCTTTCTGAACCATCGCGGCGGGCGTATACTGTTCGGGGTGAAGTCGGACGGAACCGTGGTTGGGCAGCATGTAAGCGAGAAGACCATGGAGGATCTAAGTGGCGAGATCAGACTAATCCATCCATCGGTGTCGCCGGTAGTGGAACGCGTCGGTGTGGGCGACGATCGTGAGGTGATCGTGGTCAGCACGGATAAAGGATCGTTGGGACCGTATGCCTACCGCGGTCATGCCTACCGGCGGGTTGGAAACACCACAGTGCCCATCTCCCCAGACGAATACGGCCAGATGTTTATGGAACGTGTGCACGACGGACAGCGCTGGGAGAATCAGTCCGCTGCCGGGTGGTCAGTCGACGACCTTGACGCAGAGGAGATCCGGCGCACCGTGGCAGAGGCGGTACGACAGGGCCGCCTAGAGGAGCCCATGAGCAGGGAACCGGCTGACATGCTGCGAGGGCTTGGCCTCCTGCGCGACGGCGTCCTGCTTCGCGCCGCGGCGGTCCTTTTTGGCAACATTGAGCGCGTCAGGTTCGATATGCCGCAGTGCCTGCTTCGCGTCGCCCGCTTCCGCGGCCTTGACCGGATGGAGTTTCTCGACAACCGCCAGTTTGGCGGCAACGCCTTCACGCTCTTGGCCAACGCGGAGCGCTTCCTGCACGAGACGCTGCCCATTGCCGGGCGCTTCGAGCGAGATAGCTTTGTACGAATAGATGAGCCGCTCTATCCACTTTTGGCCATACGCGAGGCCCTTGCTAACGCCATCTGCCACCGCGACTACTCCATCGGCGGCGGCTCCGTTGGTGTGGCCGTCTACGACGACCGACTGGAGGTGACATCTTCGGGTTCATTGCACTTTGGCCTGACGCCAGAGAAGCTGTTCGTCCAGCACGACTCTGCCGTGGAATCCGTTGATAGCCCGTACCTTCTACAGGCGCGGGATCATCGAAGAATGGGGGAGCGGAACGCTCAAGATTGCCGAGCTCATGAGCCAGTCAGGCCTTCCATCCCCGGAAATAGAAGACGCGGGAGGGTGTGTTACCGTGCGATTCCGGCACGGCAAGATTATACCGAAACAAAACAAGCAGAATACGCCGGCTGAATTAAGACGGGAAATTCTTGCGAGGATAAACAATGCAAAGGACGGTTTGGCGCGGCGCGAGATCCTCGTCCAGATGGGCGCCGGTGTGAGTACATGGCAAGTGCGCAGAACCCTAGAAGAGCTAAAGGAGAGCGGCCTAATAGTTCCCGTGGGCCATGGTATAGGGGCGCGCTGGAGGCCTAGGCAGACTGGCACAACATAGCGAGACTGCATAGGGCGCCAATAGGGCGCCAATAGGGCGCCAATAGGGCGCCAATAGCCCATCGACGTGTGGACGACATGACCGGTGCCATTGACGGCACGATACGAGATGGGCGGCGATAGTACACACCCTGCCCAGATATACGCTGGATGTCATCCGGCAGGGTTGGGCCGCGACCCGGGGGGACGACGCGCCGCAGCGGCCCCATGCCTCCGCGCCCGCCCTAATCCGGTGCGGCATCATACGCCGGCGGGCGGTCTGGCATCCCGGCGGCGCACCCAGCCGGATAGTTTCCCGAGCGCCAAAAGTCACGCTTTAATACGCGCAGGCTCGGATGACACGATGCAGTTGAACGGGCTTTTTGTGGCAATACTTGCGGCGGGGGCAGTCGCTGCAATACCCGGCTGCGTTGCCGCTGACGGCCCGACGGGAACCATACAAATCGGGGGGCTGCTATCGCTGTCTGGGAGCAGCAGCTCCAGCGGCGGCCAGATGGACGCGGCAGTCAGGCTGGCCGTCGACGACTTCAACTCATACCTGAACCGGAGCGGCGCCCTGTGGTCTATGGAGTGGGTGCTGGAGGATATCCGGACGGATCCGGATGCCGCCCTAGACGCCATACAATCCATGAACTCCCGGGGCATAGACATCGTGATTGGCCCCGACACCAGCGCCGCCCTGGAGCGCATACTAGACTATGTGAATAACAACGGCATGCTTCTGGTCAGCCCGTCGTCCACGGCCCCGAGCCTGGCCATACCCGGCGACGCGGTATTCCGGCTGGCCCCCAACGACGCCGGCCAGGGACGCGCCTTGGGAAAACTGCTGGACAGCGTCGGCGTACGGGCCCTGGTGCCGTTCTGGAGGGGCGACTCCTACGGGAACGGACTCAGGGACGCGGCGGCTGGAGACTTTGAGGACCGGGGCGGCGTTGTCCGGGCGGGCGTGCGGTATGATCCCACCACTCCGGAGCATTCGCTGGAGGTCCGGCTGCTGAACAAGTACGTCACCGAGGCCTCCGATATGTATGGCGCCGACAGGGTGGCAGTGCTGGTGATAGGCTTCGACGAGGTGGAGGGCATAATACGGACCGCCGCCCAGTACGACCAGCTGGCGAGCGTGAGGTGGTACGGCGACGGGGCCGCGGCCCAGAGCGGCGCCCTGCTGGACGATGAGGCGTCTGCGGGATTCCTAACAGGGGTGGAGTTTCGGGCCGTGCAGCCCTTTGTCTCCACCGGGGAGCGGGGCGCGTACGTAAGGGATTCCCTGGCGGCGGACTTTGGAGAGGAGATCTCGCCGTACATCTATCCGGCGTATGACGCGGTGTGGATCATAGGCAAGGCCATAGAGGCCGCCGGCGGCGCCGACACTCCTGCTATACAGGCCGCCCTTCCCGGGGTGGCCAGCCAGTACACCGGGGCGCTGAGCTCCGCCCGGCTGGACGGGGCCGGGGACCTGGACTCGGCCAACTATGACGTGCTGTCCCCCGAAGGGGACTCCTGGGAGTCCGAGTCAAAATACCTGGGGGCGCACGACCTGCTTGTCCCGGCCCGGCAGCTTGCCGGCGAGGTGGAGGTTGGCGTGCTACTTCCGATCGACAACGGCTCCCGGGGGGCCACCCTGGCCGCCACGCGGCTGGGGACCGAAGACTTTAACGCGTTTCTGGACGGGATAGGCGTGGACTGGAGGATGTCCCTCGTCGCCGAGGACCCGCGCGCCGATCCTGTCCGCGCCCTGCAGCTGGCCGAAGAGATGCACCAGCGGGGAATAGGCATCATATTGGGGCCGGGGACCAGCGCCAGCGCCAAGGCGGTCAAGCTGTACGCCGACACCTACGGCATGACGATGCTCAGCTGCTGCTCCACTGCCCCGAGCCTGGCCATCGCTAACGACAGCCTATTCCGACTGGTACCCGACGACTCCCAGCAGGGCGTCGCGCTGGGCGGGCTGCTGGAGAGTGAAGGAGTGGGGGTACTGGTCCCCATATGGGTGGCCGACCCCTACGGGGACGAACTGCACAGGACGGTCTCGGCGAACTTTGCAGCGTCTCGTGGGGGTATAGTGGGAGACGGTATCCGGTACGGCCTGGGCCAAACCGAGTTCTCGGCGGATGTGTCCGGACTGGCGTCCGAGGTAGAGGCGCTGGTCGACGAGCACGGGGCCGACAGGGTAGCCGTCCTCATGATAGCCCATACGGAGTCGACCAATATAACCCGGGCCGCATCATCATACGACATTCTGTCGGGCGTTCGGTGGTTCGCCTCCGAGACGGTGGTGGGACGCGCCGAGCTGGCAGAAGGCGACCTGGGCGAGTGGGCCGAGGGGGTGAAGCTCACCGCCATACAGACAACGGAGGACCCCGGCCTCCTCCACGGGCGCGTCCAGGCGCACATCTCGGACATGTTCGGACAGGCCGTCAGCGCGTACGTCTACCCCTCGTACGACGCGGCCTGGCTGGCGGGCCTCTCCATATTGCGCACCGGAACAATCGACGCTACAGAGATCAGGTCGGTACTCGGCGAGGTGGCGGCCGGCTACCGCGGCGCCATCGGAGACATAACCCTGAACGAGGCCGGGGACCTGGCCTCCACCGACTATGCGGTATGGCGCGCCACGGGGGACGGGTGGGCGGAGATAGGCAGGTACTCCCTGGCCGACGACACCGTCACTGTATACGCGCAGCCCTGACCCGCGCACGGGCCGGGCACGGGCGCCCCCGATCCTGAAAACCACACACAACCCGACGGCTACATATAATTTGCAGAGACGCATCCGCATAACCATGGGACCCGCATACCTGGACTGGAACGATTCCGTGGGCATACTGGAGAGGGCCTACAAGGCGGGCCTCTTCGTGCTGGTGATAGGCCCCAAGGGGACCGGCAAGACCACCCTGGTGCGCCAGTTCGCCGACCATGTGGGGGCAAACCTGGAGTCCATAAACTTCAGCCTCCGGACCCGGGAGAGCCACCTGGTGGGCACCAAGACACTGGACAACGGGACAGTCGGCTTCGCCGAGGGCCTGCTGGTGCGGTCCATGAGGAACGGCAGCATGCTGTACCTGGACGAGCTCAACGCCGCCGAGGCCGACGTTCTCATACGGCTGGACGAGTCGCTGGACGACCGGCGCCAGATCATACTCAAGGAGTCCTCCGGCGAGACGATACGGGCGCAGAACGGGTGGTTCGTGGTCGGCACCATAAACCCCCTCTCCCACTCGGGCACCAAGGAGCTCCCGCCCCAGCTGCTGAGCAGGTTTCCGGTGAGGATCCGGCTGGAGTATCCCCCCGAGGACACAGAGTGCGACATAGTGGACCGGCACACCTCCGGAGAGCACAGGGAGGCCGTGCTGCAGGGCGTCCGGCTGGCCAACATACTGCGGCAGGCGGCCGCCGTCGAGGAGCTCTTCTACTCGCCCAGCATCCGCGAGACCATCGCCTTTGGCATCCTGCTGGACTCGGGCGCCGACGCCGAGCGGGCCGCCCGGATGGTCTTCGGCAACGTATACGCGCAGTGGGGCGACATGGAGTACCAGAAGGTGAAAGACATCATAACCTCCATGTTCGGGTAGATGGCCCGCACCGCGCAGTCCTTCTCGGAGATCGGGTCCTTCCTGGCCCGCCGGTGGTCGGGGAACACCCGCATAGGCGTGGACTTTTCGGAGAAGACCGGAACCCGCACCCGCCTCAGCGAGAACCGCATCATACTGTTCCCGGTGGACAGGAGGCCCGGGGACGACTTTGCCAGATACAGGCAGTTCCGGATGGACCTGTGGTACGAGTCCATGAAGGTGCGCTTCTGCGGGCGCATACTGAGCCGGGACCACGCCTTCGGATTCGTTCTGGACATGCTGGAGGAGAGGAGGGTGGAGTCGCTGGGCCGCCGGATGTGGAGGGGCATGGACAACGAGATCATGTTCTGCCAGACCTACAGGTTCCTCTCCCGGCCCCCGCTGACGCAGGTGTACGGCAGGGCCAAGATACTGGAGACGTTCTACCAGCACTTCATGTTCGGCGCCTTCCGGGGCGAGGTGCAGGCCGGCCACTTCCAGAGGGTGGTACGCGCCTCCCGGGCGGCCGGAAAGGCGGTGCGGGCCGCCCTGGAGGGGAATCTGGGCACCGACTGGATGGAGAAGAGGGCCGGCGAGATAATCCGCATCCTGGACATAGACTCGCTGCAGACCGTGCCGGTGTCCCTGCCGTTCGTGCGCCAGGACATTCCCGTAAACCGCCGGGACGTGACCCGGTTTCTGGGGGCCGTCCGGAAGAACCGGGAGGGGGACTTTGGCCGGACGGATCCCGCCGCGGTGCTGGCCGGCGAGTCCGTATCCGGCGAGTACCGCACCGTCACCGAGGAGGCCCTCATACACGAGAAGAAGGAGTCGGTACCCGGCATGGGGGGGATACGCACGCCGGCCTCCGAGGGGGTGGACGAGTCGGCCATATACGACGCGGATCTCATCGGCGGCCTCAAGACCCGGTTCCGGAGGTGGAAGAACGGGTACAGCGAGGTGCACCGCCGCTCCGGCGACGAGCTGGACGTGGAGAGCTATCTGGACGGGCACGAGCCGTTCATAACCGACGCGCGCCGCTCCATAAAGAGCAGCGTCGTCATACTACTGGACCACTCCTCCAGCATATCTGCCGATGCGGTCGGCTACAAGAAGGCCACCCTGGGCCTCTGCGAGGTGCTCGCGTATCTGGAGGTGCGGTTTGCCGCGTACGCGTTCAGCACGGTGGACAGGGAGGTGGTTTGCTGGCTCATAAAGAACGAGGAGTCCGGGTGGGGGCGCGTGCACGCCCGGCGCCTGGCCGGGATAGTGGCCAACGGCTCCACGCCCCTGGCCCAGGTATACCAGAAGATGCTGCCCGCGCTGCAGGCCCGGAGGCCGGACATATTCCTGACGCTGACCGACGGCGAGCCCTCCGACCCGGCGGCGGTCCGGGATATAATCAGGTCCGTGCGATCCCGGGGCATAAGGATGGTGGCGCTGGGCCTGGGGCCGGGCACGTCCCGCGCCACCACCATCGCCTCCAACCTCAAGAGGCTGGGGTACGAGCGCACTCTGGCCACCAGCCGCCTCCAGGACATACCCCGCAAGGTGCTGCGCATACTGGACGCCGGGGAGTGACACCTAGGCCAGCATGAGAAATACCGAGGCGGGGACCGTCAGGTAGTCCCTCTGCTCGCCCAGATCCTCCAGTCCCAAAAGCAGGCCACCATACTCGGTCTGGTTCAGGAACCTGGTCAGGGCGGACATGTCCCGGCGGCTCACGTGGCCGGTCTGCACCTTCATGGGGACGCGGACACCCCCACCCAGATCCAGCACAAAGTCCACGGGGCGGGACTTTTTGTCCGTCCAGTAGAATATGGAACGGCGCGGATCAAAGCCCTCGCCGCCGGTCATGGACCGCGCCAGCCGCATCAAATGTGTGGCCACCACCCCCTCCAGCACCTTATCCCGATGATCGGGCACATACAGCGGGGCGGGCAGAGACCAAGGGTCGGCCGAGTACCTGAACATGTGCAGGTACGCCGGATCCGTAAAGAAGATCTTTTTGGCCGCGCTGGTGTCGGGCTGCCCGTCCTTGTGGCGGTACAGGATGTGCAGCACGAAGAGACGCTCCAGCAGGTTCGCATAGTTGAGGACCATCTGGGGCGGCGTGATGCCGGTTCCCTTGGCCAGCTTGTCCCAGGAGACGAGGTTGTCCTCGTAACCGGCCATCCAGCGTCCGAAGCGTACGAAGAGATCCGGGTTCCTTCTCGGCACGTCCCACGCCTCGCGCATCCGGTCCAAGTGTGTCTTGTACAGCGGATCCCAAGAGAGGCCCTTGCGGATGTAGCCGGCCATGGCATGCGGCATGCCGCCGGTGGACAGGTACACGTCCAGCGCCCTGTCCAGCTGCCTCTTGTATCCTGCCAGCTCTTCCAGGCGCCCGTCGATCTCGTGCCGTATGAGCTTCTCGAATATTTCGCGGCGGCTCTGCGGCGAGAACGTGCTGGTGCTCCTGGCAAACTCGCCGATCTCCGGGTCTATCCTGACGGCCGACTCAAAGAAGCTCATCGGCGTCAGGACGACGTCGCGGCCGCGCCGTACGCCGAGCCTCGCATGGACGCTCTTGCGGGCGCCGGCGGGCTGGGATACTATGCGGCGGAAGTCGGGTATGCGCATGCCGGCCTCGTCGGCGTTGTCCATCTCGTCGGCGTAGCCCGACACCGTAACGATGGAGTCCCGGGCCGCCCTGAGGGTATCCCCGATGCGTTCGGTCCACTTGGGAATGGAGGCGGCACCGTCCAGAAAGAGGTAACGGCGACCCGCGGCAGGGGAGCCGTTGGCCATCCTGGTATGGTAGTCCACGGCCTCCTGTATGTTCTCCGGCTGGTCGGACTCATAGTACAGGATGTGTAGCGGCGGCACCCCGCCCTCCAGCAGCCTCTTGATCATGATCTTTATCAGGGTGGTCTTGCCCACCAGGCGCATGCCCCGCAGCACGTACACGGCGCCGCCGGACTCGTGCTCCATACCGTCCAAGGCGTCCGGCGCGTACTTTGTGGATGTCCATCTTGCTATGTCCTCGTCGGCATCCACGGCGGCGGGGTCGTCCCACCACGGGTTCAGCCGCCGGGCGTCCGCAGGTATGTCCACCGCCTAAAATAGGGCACGTTATTTAAAAAGATGCAGATCATTACTTCGTCCGCTACAGCGGGGACGAACCGCAGTTTATAATTGGGCGCACCGGGTCGCCCCACGATGGTTGCGGGCCGAAAGCTGGGCAGCGTACCGGGGGGCGCCGCGGCGCCGTCCACGCGGCCGGGACCCGGCATCTGTGGGGTGCCGGCTTGAAGTGCATATCTGTGTCGCAGCCGTTCACGGATCTGATAGTCTCGGGCGCGAAACGCGTCGAGCTGCGCCGATGGAGCACGCGCCACCGCGGCGACCTTCTGGTACACGCCCCGCTCAAGGTGAGGGAGGATGACTGCCGCCGGCTGGGGGTGGAGGGGCCGGTCACCGGAGCCATCGTGGGCCGCGTCCGTCTGGTCGACGTCAAGAGGTACGCGGACGCCGCCGAGGTCAGGGCGGATGCCGCCCTACATTTGGCCGGGAGCGGGTTTGAGGACAGGCGGTACGGCTTTGTGCTGGAGGAGCCGGTCCGGTTCCGGACTCCCGTTCCTTGGAGGGGATATCCGGGCATATTCGAGGTGAACGTTGCCGGCCGCATCGGGACGGACCGCTTGGTGTCGGAGATCGTGGAGGAGGACCACCGGTACCGGTGGGTGGGGTGGCACTGATGCAGTGCGCCGCAGGGGAACCACATATCTGAATGGCACGCGAGGCACGCGCATCTCCCCGGGTGTTTGGTGGCGCTTGGTGCCTTGGAATGGTTGCACGCCTGTCCCTCGCGCAGCCGCATGGCGTCCGGATTGCGCGCCGGGCTTGGCGGCTTCTGCGGGAGCCATTCCCGCATTTCACGCCTTTCGTGGAATGGGTCCATTCCCCCGCGGGGACCTTCATGCCGGTCCCCCGTTGAACGATATTCGCTGCCGTCATGGCGGAACGGTATGGCGGTTCTCCAGATAGTTGGGTTCCCGGTTCTCGTAGGTGAATTTCCCGGTCCCGGGATCTGCGTTGGGCCCCATAAACGCCAGGAGGCTGGCCGCGGCGGTCTCCGGCGCGGGCACCGCCCCGATGGTACCGGCCTCCCTGTCCTTGATGTCCATGACAGCCGTTTCCCTCCTCTCGCCCTTCTTGTCGGCGTGCTTGGTCTTCTGGCGCCCGTCCAGATCACCTAGTCAGCCCGTATGGGGCCGGCCATCAGGGCCGTCCCCGCCAAAGTGCGCCATCCCTCCCTGAGCCTGCGCAGCAGGAACCACGCCGAGCTCTGGCTCATTCCCAGATCCCGACCCAGTTGTACGCTGGATATGCCCCTGGGGCGGGTGGAGATCAGGCATGTGGCAATGGCCCAGTTTCGGTAGCCTATTCTGGAATGTTCCATGATCGTGCCGATCTTGACGCTGAAGCGCTTGTCGCACTCGGAGCAGTAGTACGGCATGCTCGGATGTTTGGTGGTGCAGGCGTATCTGTACCCGCACCGGGGGCACTTGCGGCCGTCCGGCCATACGTTTCTCTCCAGCCACCCCATGGCGGTCTGGTCGTCGGGAAACATCTCGAACAGCTCCGGCAGGGACAGGTCCTTGTATTCGGGCAGGTCCTGGCCGTCTTCTGCTTTGGGTTGCCTGTCCATGCGGGTATCGTGCAAAGTTGGTATTTAATCTGTACCCGTCCGATTATTCCCCACCCCAGCCACGGACGACTTTTATAATCGTGGCCGGTACCCATACACATGGTGGTGAAGGAATAATGGCAACGGCGTACGTATTGATAAACTGTGAACTCGGTTCAGAGGAGTCGGTGGTATCCGAACTCAAGGCCATGGACGACGTGGTGGAAGTGCACGGGACGTTCGGTGCCTATGACATACTGGCCAAGGTGGAGTCAGAGCAGGTGGAGAAGCTGCGGGAGACGATAACTTGGAAGGTCAGAAAGATACCAAAGATCCGCTCCACACTGACCCTGATGGGCATAGAGGGGCAGGAGTAGCGCGCCGGGGGTATGCGGCCATTCGGCCGCCCTGCCGTTTTTTATTCAAGGACGACTAGAAACATCGTTGGCGGGACGCTCTTTCCCGTTGTTGTCGTCTGCCGTACCCCGCCTGAAAGACCGGGCCAGCATCCGCATCAAACGCTGCCAGCGGCTAGCGAGAGGACGGCAGGGTTATATCGCATGCCGGGGTATCGGAGGGGGCTTGTATGACATGATAGCCATAGGTGCGGTGGTGGCCGGCATAGTGGCATACCTGCTTATGCGCCGCTACCAAGATCAGTAGGTTGCCCCCCGGCAGAGCCGGGGGGCCGCTAAATAAAAAGTGATTAAAGGGCGTCGGCACCCTTCTTCTTCGATGCGATGTTGATTACGTCGTCCACGGAGCTGACGATAATTACCCCGTCGCCCGCCGTTCCGGTGTAGACGGCTCCGGATATGGCGTCAATGGCCGCATTCAGTTGGGCGTCGTCCACTATGGTGATGATGCTCGCCACCTGGTTGTACTCGGCCTTCATGGTGCCGGTGCCCCTGCCCATCCTGACGGTGGGCCGTGCTCCGGAACCTCGTCCTTTGCCTTCCAAGGTGACGAAGCCACCTACCTTGCCTTCCAGCGCGTCCGTGGCACTCTTGACCTTGTCGGCTTGGACGATGGCTGTTACGCGTTTCATGGTGTGTTTGTACAAATCGGTTCTTTAAAAAGTTCATGGTTTTAGGCCCCTTCGATACGCCGTGGCGCCGCCCGGCCAGACCGCCCGCGGGGAGCCGCCGGATGCCAAACCCCATAAATAAGCGGCCTGCCCACACAAGGCGTTGAGTGAGAGTCCCGCCGACGAGAGCCTGGCCAAGGACGCCCAGACGCTGCTGGGCCTGGGCGTGGGCGACAAGCGCATACTGGAGCAGATACACCGGGCCGCCGTGAACGGAGAGCTGATCAGCAACCACGAGCGGGCCTATGTGGACTCGCTGCTGGAGAAGCACGCCGGCCCCGGCCGCGCCGGGGATGCCCCGGCCCCGCGGAAGGTGCGGGAGCGGCCGTCGCCGGCCCCGGCCGCGGCCCCGGCCAGATCCTCCTCCAAGACCATTGCCATAGCGGCGGGTGCGGCCGTCGCCGCCATAGCCGTCGCCGTGGCGCTGCTGACTATACCGGGTGGCCCGGGAGGAACCACGGTGGTGGAGCCCGAACCCGTGCTGACGGTGGGGGTCGACTTGGAGGAGTACGGCGCCGGGGACTTTATACTGGTGGAGGGCCTCTCGGACGGCTCCGGCGGTGGCGCGATAGACGTGCACATAGCGGGACCCTCCGGCCAGGTCTGGCGCGAGAGCATCCTGCCAGACGCCGACGGCTCCTTTCACACCATCGCCCTGGCCGGCTCCGGCGGATGGAGCGCCGGGACGTACACAGTGACGGCCATCCACGGGGACCGGACATACGAGTCGGCGTTCGAATTCAGGGGCTCCTAGTCATCCGGCGTGCCGTCCGGACGCCCCGGGCCTCCGTTCAGTGTTCGTACAGCATGAGATCCTTCTCCTCCAGCAGGGCGTGCAGGTTGTGGACGGATCTGTACACGTCGCTCTCCCTCTTGGCCCCGGTGCATACCAGCTTGCCGGAGGCGAACAGCAGTATCACCGTCTTGGGATCCAGCATGCGGTGGATCAGTCCGGGGAACTGCTCGGGCTCGTACATGCTCCGCGGCAGCGTCCGGGCGGCCTTCTCCAAGTGTATGCGGCCCCGCAGGTTGATGGCCGCCACCATGTTCTGGATGGTCACCACCGCGTCCTTCCTTACCTCGACGCCGCCTTTTCGAAGCCTCTGCACCACGGTGCGCACCGCGTCCACGGACATCTCCTCGGACTTTGCTCCGGTGCAGACCATCTTGCCGGTGCGGAATATCAGGGTGGCGGTCCGGGGGCTCTGCAGCCGGAAGACCAGCCCGGGGAACTGCTCGGGGTTGTACTCGGTCCGGGGGAACTTTTCGCTGATCTCGTTGAGGTTGAGCATCTGGTCCACGGTGGCCGAGGCCACCACGTTCTCTATGCTGACATGCGGATTGGTCTTGGCCAATGGGTGAATGAACACTCGAATGTATATATACGGTAGTATTTCCCGCCCCGAATCAGCCCGCTTGGTATACAACCCCGACGCCGCGGTTGCGGTCCGTATACGCGCCGCCCGGCGGATCCGCAGGGATATCCAGCCGGGATCCGGTCTTCTGGCATACGCAGGCATACCCGTTGGGGAATGCCGGCCGCTCCCCCCGCGAGATCCGGCCGTAGATTTATTTTTGAACCGCCCATAGGATATGGCAATGGCCATACTGCCCATCGACGGGGGAAGGTACGGAACGCCGGAGATGAGGGAGGTGTTCGGAGACCAGAGAAAGGTGGACCACCAAGTCCGCATAGAGGGGGCAGTCGCCGCCGCCCAGGGCAAACTGGAGGTGATACCCCCACAAGCGGCCCGGAGCATCGCACGCGCCGCGTCCCCCGGGGAGGTGACCGTGGCGCGCATAGCCGAGCTGGAGGCCAAGAGCGACCACGACACCGCAGCCTTGGTCGAGGCGCTGGCCGAGAAGTGCACCATCTCCGCCCGACCCTGGATACACTACGGCCTCACCAGCAACGACCTGGTGGACACCAGCAACTCTATGCAGATGAGGGACGCGCTGGACATCATATCACCCAAGGTATCGGAGCTGGCCCGGATGCTGTCCGAGACGGCCCTAAAATACGCCGACCTGCCGGCGGTGGGGCGCACGCACGGCCAGCACGCCAGCATCATGTCCTTTGGGCTGAAGTTCGCCAACTGGGCCGAGGAGATGGCCGAGCACGGCCGCCGGCTCAGCCAGGCCCGGGACCGGGTCGTCATATGCAAGACCCTGGGGGTGGTGGGCACCGGCTCGCTGATGGGCCGGGCCGCCGTCGACGTGCAGAGGGAGGTGGCCGAAGCGCTGGGGATGCGCCCGGCCCCCGTCGCTACACAAGTGGTTCCCCGGGAGAGGTATGCCGAGTACGTGTTTGCCCTGGCCCTTATAGGATCCACCTTGGAGAAGATGGCCGTCGAGATCAGGAATCTTCAGAGGACGGAGATCGGCGAGGTGGCCGAGGGGTTTGCGGAGGGGCAGATGGGAAGCAGCGCCGTCCCCGTAAAGCGCAATCCCATCAAGAGCGAGAGGATAACCTCACTGTCCAGGCTGCTGCGGAGCCAGCTGGGCGTGGCCTTGGAGAACGTACCCCTATGGCATGAGCGGGACCTCTCCAACTCGGCCAACGAGCGGTTCACCATACCCATATCGTCCATAATACTGGACGAGATGCTCCAGACGGCCCTGGGCATACTGCCCCGGCTGGTCATCAACAGGGACCGCATACTGGAGAACCTGGAGAAGACCCGGGGCCAGATATATGCCGAGTTCGTCATGGACGCCCTCATAAGGAAGGGCCATACCAGGATGGAGGCGTACCGCAACGTCCAGCGGGTGGCGTTCCAGGCGGCCGAGACCGGCACCCACTTCCGGGACGCCATCTCCATGGACGGCGCCATATCTAGCAGCCTGGACCCCCAGGACATAGAGGGCATATTCGATGCCGGCTCCCACCTGGGCGCCTCGCAGGAGATAATACGCGGGGTGGCCGAGTCTATAATCGCCGAATCGTCCTGAGCAGGCGGGGATGTATGCGGGTGCCGTACTGCAGCGCCTTCTTTCTCTTGAGGCATATGTCGGGGGGCAGCCCCGCCAGGGCGGCGGCCCGGCGCACCGCGTGCTTGCGGAGGTAGTCGCCGGATCCGGTGATCTTTTCGTGCAGCGGCACCATCCCGGAGAACTCCACAAAGGAGCCCCCCAGCAGCGGCTGTTCGATGAGTACGCCCTGCCGGCCGGCCACCCCCCTCATGACACCTGCCATTTGTATCTCGTTGGCGGTCTTCTGCCGCATCATCTCGTTTATGGCCTCCTCCCCTGAGTCGTATATGCGGCGGTACGAGTCGTATCCGCAGAAGAGCTCGTCGATGCCGTTGGCCGCCACCACCCTCTCCAGCCCCAGACCGGCGGCCAGCCCCGCCACAAAGTGGAAGGCGATGCAGTTCTCATGCCAGGAGAGCGGCCGCCCCGGTGGAATAGCCCAGTCCACTATACGGTACGCCCGCCCCAACTCCTCGTCGGATATGGTATGGGTATGGTGGGGGAGGCGCAGCCGCGGCGCCGCCAGCGCCGAGTACTCCATGTCGTGGCTCGGCTCAAAGCCCACCGTCAGCAGAGTCACCCCCGCATGCTCGGAGCACACCTTAGCCAAGAGGGAGCTGTCCACGCCCCCCGAGAAGGCCACGCCCACCCGCTCGCACCCCTCCAAGGCATCCCCCATGCACCGCCGTACCGCCTCCAGCGTGCCGGCCCCCGCGTCCTCCACGGTGAGGGCTGGGAGGGGGGCCTTTAAATTTGAGGCCGCGCCCCCCGGTACCATGGAGAGGCTGGGTACAGACCAGATACGGGAGCGGCTGGGCTCGCTGCCAGGGTGGTCCCTGCTGGAGGGCAAGCTGTACCGGGAGTACGAGTTCGCCGACTTTGTGGAGGCCTTCGGGTTCATGACCAGGGCGGCCCTGGCGGCGGAGCGGATGAACCACCATCCAGAGTGGTCCAACGTCTACAACCGGGTCACCATACGGCTCACCACGCACGACGCCGGAGGCATAACCGACCGGGACCTGAGGCTGGCCGGCACCCTCAACAGCCTAGAGGGTTAATATTTGCAGAGTGCCGGCGGCATGCGCATGACCGCCCGGATCACCGACTCGGACTTTAGGTATACGGACGGCCGGGGCAACCTGATGAGGTCCCGCACCGAGCTCTCCGTGGCCAAGCTGCTGGACTTTCTGCACAAGGACTACGAGTACGGGTGCGACATACCCGGACAGTCCGCCCTCCGGGCCAGCTTCCGTACCGCCGACGGCTACATACACGTGCTGGACGGCGACGAAGACGTCGCCGCGTACGCCGAGATGCGCCGCCGACTGGAGGGCGCCCCCGTAATAGGGGTGGGGCATCCCCGGCTGGCCTCGCGCCTGAAGGAGATGGACGACATCATACTGTACAGCGACGCGCCCGAGACCGGATCCATATTCCTAGAGGATCCCTCGTTCTCGTTCGACTACGCCCACATACTGCCCCTGGTGGAGAAGTGCTCCATACTGCACGGCCACACCTCCTCGGTCATGGTGGAGCTGGTGGGCCGGACCCGGGACAACCTCCTGGTGGACTTCTCGGAGGCCAAGAGGCTGGTGCGCCGCGTCATAGCGGAGTTCGACCACAAGTTCTTCATAAACGAGAGGTACGTGGTCTCCCGCGACGGCGGCAGCTACCGCATAGCGTTCGACGGTCCCCGGGGCCACTTCGACCTGCAGGTCCCCGCCCACACCACATACCTGCTCCGGGGCGAGGCCACCGTCGAGAACCTCTCCACCGAGATAATCCGGCTGCTGGAGCCAGGCCTGCCCGACAACGTGGAGGGCGTGGGCGTCTACATATACGAAGGCTACAACAAGGGGTCTCACATGATATCCCGGGTTCCCCGGTAGCATGTCCCGCACGATATCCCAGAAGGCCTGGGATCCCCGCATAGAGGACGAGATGCTGGAGCGGTGGGGCCGGGAGGGCCTCTATGCGAGACCGGAGGCCGACTCGTACTACACCATAGACACGCCGCCCCCCTACCCCTCCGGCAGGCCGTGGCACATAGGCGCCGCGGCGCACTACGCCCAGATAGACATGATAGCGCGCGCCGCCCGGATGGAGGGCCGCCCCGTCTACTTTCCCATAGGGATAGACCGCAACGGCCTCCCCGTCGAGATATACACCGAGAAGAAGCACAACATACGCATGAGGGACGTCCCGCGGGGCGAATTTTTGGAGATGTGCCGGGAGGCGCTGGACGAGCTGGAGTCGGAGATGGTCCAGATAATGCGCGCCTTGGGCATGAGCGGCGAGCTGGACGGCCGCTACCACACCGACACCCCCCAGTACCGCTCCATGACGCAGGCCACCTTCATCCGGCTGTGGAGGGAGGGAAGGATATACCTGGCCACGCGGCCCAACAACTACGACTGGGCGTCGGGCACCACCATCGCCGACGCCGAGATAGCCTACAAGGACGTGCCCTCCAAGCTGGTGGGCATGAGGTTTGTGGTGGAGGGCTCTGACCCCATCACAATAGCCAGCACCCGCCCCGAGCTGCTCTGCGCCTGCCGGGCCGTGATAGTGAACCCCGACGATATACGATACGCCGGTGTGATAGGCAGGATGGCCACCGTCCCGGTGTACGGCCATACGGTGCGCATACACGCGCACCCCTCGGCCCGCCCCGACTTCGGGTCGGGGGCGGTCATGGTGTGCAGCTATGGCGACCACAACGACGTGGCCCTGTTCCGGGAGCTGGACCTGGAGGAGGTTATATCGGTGGGGATGGACGGCAGGATGGCCCCGGCGGCGGGCAGGTACGCCGGCCTTAGGCCCAAGCGGGCGCGCGACTCCATAATACGGGACATGAGGGAGGCCGGCATACTGGAGTACGAGCGGGACATGACGCACCGCACGCCGGTCTCCGAGCGCAGCGGGACGCCCGTGGAGATCATTCCCATGGACGAGTACTACGTGAAGCAGAAGGACCAAATCGGGAGGATGCGGGAGCTGGCCGACTCCATAGTGTTCCACCCCCCCATGCACCGGCAGATACTCCACAACTGGCTGGACTCGATAACCATAGACTGGCCCGTCTCCCGGCGCAGATACTATGGGACGGAGGTACCCGTGTGGTATTGCGACTCGTGCGGCCGCCCCCACGTCCCGGAGCCGGGCCGGTACTACCAGCCGTGGCGGGAGAGGTACCCGGGGGAGAGGTGCGACTCGTGCGGCGGCAAGGCGTTCACCGGCGAGACCCGCACCCTGGACACGTGGATGGACTCGAGCATCTCGCCGCTCTTCGTGTCCGGGTACGAGCGCGATCCAGGCCTCTTTGAGAAGGCGTACCCGACGGCGGTCCGGCCTCAGTCCAAGGACATAGTGAGGACCTGGCTGTACTATACGCTGCTGAGGTGCGACCTGCTGACGGGCAGGGCCCCCTGGCGGGAGGCGTGGATAATGGGGTACGGCCTGGACGAGAGGGGGCTCAAGATGAGCAAGAGCCGGGGGAACGCCATCGACCCGTACCCGGTGATACGGCAGTATGGCGCCGACGCCTTCCGGCTGTGGAGCGCCAGCGAGGTGAACCACGGGTACGACTTTAGGTGCAACGAGCAGAAGATAGACTCGATGAGAAAGTTCCTGAGCAAGGTATGGAACGTCTCCCGGCTGCTCTCCGAGTTTCCCCCCGCCGGGGAGGCCGAGCCGCTGCCCGCCGACTCGTGGATACTATATGAGCTGGACCGGCTGGTGGAGAGGTGCCGGGAGGGGTACCGCTCGTACAACTTCTTTGTGCCGGCCACGGCCGTCCGGGAGTTCACCTGGAACTTGTTTGCGGCGCACTACATAGAGATGGTGAAGCGGCGGGCGCGGCGCGACGGGTTCACGGAGCCGGAGGGCGCCGCGGCCATACATACGATGCATACGGTACTCGCCACCATACTGCGGCTGCTGGCCCCCATAGTGCCGTTCATAACCGACCACCTGTGGAGGGCGCTATACTCTGAGGAGAGCATACACCTGCAGCGGCTCCCCGAGGCGAGGGGCGTGGACCCTCCCGGGGTCGCGGCCGCCGACGTGATCGCGTTCAATTCCATGGTATGGAACAAGAAGAAGGCGGCGGGCCTCTCCCTGAAGGATGAGATAAGTGTGGACATTCCCGAGGGGCTGCGCCCGATGGCCGCGGATCTGCGGGCCATGCACAACATAGTGTGATGTGTCGGCGGGCCGCCCGGGCCCCGATACACGGCACGCAATTGACCGCAAGGCCGTCCCGGCGGGCGGTCGCATGGTTCAGTTCTAGCTGATCCGGCAGGACCGCCAGCCCGATGTTGCGTGGTGCTGGAGCGTGGCCATTCCAGAACGTGCGGGCCACATCACGGGCGTGACCACGATACACAGCCCCTACGGATCTTGTGGGTGAATCGGACGGCCAAAACTTGGGATCTCAGGCCCAAGCCACAATCTTGCGCTTTTGGCTGTAAAACCCCAAAAACATGCCAAGTGTAATTCTGGGGGCATCTCCAGTTATCCTTGTAACCTCGTGATAATAGATAGGATTGATAATAACCAGATCTCCTGCCCTAAGGTTGGGTGCCCTACAGGATTGGCTGGACTCTGTTAGGCTCTGTGAGTATCCAAAGTCTATGTTGCGGAACTGCTCGTCACCTTTTTTCCACGCTCTGTTGTACAAGACCAGATCCCCGCCACTCTCTGACTTCTGGAGGTGAAGCACGCAGGATAACTGGTAGTCTATGTTTGATACGGCATACTCTTGTCCTTCATACTTTACGTTGTCCTTGTGGACCGGAACTGATCTGCCTTTCTCGTGTATTCGGATGACAGCTTGGGAATAATCATGCTGGAGTTCGCGCGCCAATGAGACTGAGTGGCCAGGAAACATGCGGCCGACCGCCTCGTAGATCTGCAGCACCGGATCCGTGATCCCGCAGAAGATCTCTTCAAGGGTTATTTTGCACTCCGTCGAGTCCTTGAAGTACCTTTCTTTGTCGGTTGTATGCGCCATCAAAAACGGGCCTATATGCCTTAACTCCTCGTCTTGGAATCGGGATTGGTCATGGTTTTTTATTCTTTCAGCTGCCGTTTGGCAGCTTTTCTTGTCATAAAAATTACGAATTATTACCATGGGGATTTTTCCGGATATTAGACGTTCCAGGATTATCTCTTCGGTCGACAGGTGACCGACTATCTGTGGTTTCCACATCAGTATCCGCCGGCGCCGGAATGCGATATCTTTCCCATAATAGTTCCAGATTCGTCTCTTCGTTCAACCTCGCATTTCAGAAAGGCGTCAACCACGCATGCCCTTAACGACTCTTCGGTCCAGTCGTCCCTGTTGTGCGGCATGCCTGGCAAGTCCGCCGAAGTAACGGTTATTTTTTCCATATCGGAGTAGTCGTCCCTGTTCCCGTTCTTTCGGTGTGTCACATTGAGAACAAACGAACTGGCTGAGAGTATGTTGGAGCCGTTTCCCCAGATGATATCTCCCATGGTTGCCTTGGCTGCTCTTTTGTATATTAGTCTTATGACAAAATATTGTTTCTGGCACCAGATCTGCACCTGTCAACTTTAGACGATAATGTAGTGTATAGAAATCATGTCGCGCTCCACTTTGGCCGTCAGCCATTGATGTCCACCTCCATCCAAGAGAACCATTGGCAGTGTCCGGGCAGCGCAGATTGTGCTGTACGCCGCCATGCTTGGCGTGTGGGTAGAGTCGAGACGGCCTCCGCTTTCCGGTAGCGGAGGACTTCAGATGCGTCTAAAGATGGCGGTATATGATGTGCTACTTTATATATAAACAGACGCTCTTTGTCCAAAATATATATAGCCTGCACATACTACTATCAGTGTATGAATGCGGATGAGTATGCATCAATGCTGGAAAGGGCAAAGGATGCAATCAGGTTTGCTCAGGAGCTGTCCCCCAGCCCCATCTATGGCATAAAGGGGGTGAAAGACGCCGCCGGCCTGTCAGTTAGGACCATCAGGAGGAGGCTGGTGCGTCTAGAGGAGCTGGGGCTGGCAGACTACAAGCGTGGAAAATTCACGATAAAAAGCGAGGTTGTATCTCAACCGCACCATGTGCTGCGGAGCATCATCCCGTCACTGGTGTCGCTCAAAAAAGCCAGAAGGTTCGGTAGATATTACAAGCCTACGGATATTAATTTTGTAAGGAAAAATCTCCCGAATGGTTCGATCATAACGCTTGACTACAGGGTTCACGAACTGACAGGGTTTCAAACACCGCTGGATTTGCATGCCTATGTTGATGATATGGAAGACATGTCCAGGTTTTTGAAAAGCAATCGTTTTCGGGAGGGGAGAAAGGGTAATGTGGTACTTCTCCCAAAGATTGGCTCCTTTGATAATTTAATTGAGAGGGTGTTTCTCGACTGCGTGGCGAACGGCGGGCGAAGTTTTCTGGATGCCGCAGCAATCATGCTGACCCACAAGGACGCGATAAAAACCAGGGTGAGATTTGCAGGAGACACCATATGGAAGGTGCAGGAGGACATGTTGCCAAATGATGCCACTCATTAGGGAAGCCGTATGCATTTCCCGGGATTTTGGAACTGCTACATTTGTCGGAGCGGTTGCAGTCACGCTGCATACTGGCGAGCAGCGGCAATCCATGGATTTGGATTTTGTCGTTGCCGAGCAGATAACAAGCGATGAGTTTTTGGACAAGGGATACACAGTCGACCAGCAAAGTGGCAAAAAATTCACGCCAAGGGGGTACAAGATTGATGTGTATGAAAAACGAGACTTGAATAATATTCCACTGAAGTACATCATGAAAACGGCAGCGGCAATCCCGGTGGACAAGAAAGGAACTGCAGTCAACGTCATCACATTGGAAGGACTGGTCGTTACAAAGTTTAGGGCAGGGCGTGATCAGGACATTGGAGACCTCCGAAGACTGGCAATTCGCTGCAATTCAAAAATTAACTGGAATGAAATCAGGCGCCTTGCCAAGTCCGATATGGAATACTCTCAAATGAAGCAGGCATTACGCCTTTATGCAGCCCGATGAGCCCTGTCAAGACTGCCTAGTGTAAGGTTGACATCTGGCGGAAAAGCCAAAACGTATTCGCTCAAATTCCAAATGAGGATAGGTGATCTGGTAGTGTGTGACCGCCCTCACCAGCATCCCACCAGCCAGCGATTCCAAACCACACCACGGCAGACTGAAATGACGGCCCTGCTTGACTACATGATCACCGTACCGTCCGGGCGGTTTGGCTGCCGCTGCGTTATCAAGAGTCAAAAGCGTACCGCATCCAGCCGATGCCCCCTCTTGGGTCTGGCACCCGCCACGGATGCGGAGAATGCCGGAATATAGATCTCTCAATTTGGCCGCACGGCTAGGAGCTGAAACCATACCACGATTCAAAATATGGGCGGACGGCACAGTAGCGCATACCGGGTTGTGGCACCATGACATATGTAACAGAAGCCGCGCGTTCCCGTCCAAATTTTTCAAGACCCGCCAGGCGCACCATATTTAGGTGGCTTGGGGAAGGCCCGTCCCGTGTACGAGCAGACCGCTTGGAATCTGGGGGACATACTGGGCGGGGAAGACACAGAAGGCCTCTCCAAGAACCTGCGCCGGAGGGCCGCCGAGTTTGCCGGCATCAGGGACACGCTGGATGGTGACATCACCCCCGAGCGGTTCGCCGATTGTATATCAAGGCTGGAGGAGATAACCAGGGAGGTGTCCCGCATAGGGGGGCACGCATCCCTCTCGTACACCGAGGACACCCAGTCCGAGAAGGCCGCCGCCACCGTGGCCCGCACCAGCCAGCTGGAGTCGGAGGTGGCCAACCACACGGTCTTCTTCGACCTGTGGTGGAAGCGCGGCATAGGCGACGCCGATGCAGAACGCCTGGCCGACACCTCAGGCGACCTGAAGGACCGCCTGATGCACAAGAGGAGGCTGGCCCGCCACTCCCTCAGCGAGGCCGAGGAGAAGGTCATAAACCTGCTGGACGTCACCGGGGCCTCCGCCCTGGTCAAGATATACGACACCATCACCAACGCGTACACGTACACCATAACGGTGGACGGCGCCAAAAAGACCATGGGCCGCGAGGAGATCACCACATACGTGAGGAGCCCCGTACCGCAGTACCGGGAGGACGCGTACAGGGCCATCCTGGACAGGTACGCCGCCGGCCGGAACGTTCTGGGCGAGATATACCGCAACGTGGTGATGAGCGGGCGCAACGAGTACATCACGATGCGAAAGTATGCATCCCCCATATCCGTCATGAACACGGGCAGCAACATAGACGACTCCACCGTCGAGTCGCTGCTGGACGTCTGCAGGGAGAGGGTCGGGGTGTTCCGGGAGCACTTTGCGCAAAAGGCGTCGGCGCTGGGGATGGGGCGCCTCAGGAGGTACGACCTGTATGCCCCACTGCACGGGGCCGACAGAAAGTACGGGTACGGCGAGGCCGCCAAGATGGTGCTGGACACCATAACCACATTCAGCGGGACACTGGGGGAGTACGCCAGAAGGGTGTTCGGGGAGAACCACATCCACTCCACCATACAAAAGGGCAAGATCAGCGGGGCGTTCTGCAGCACCATATCCCCGGACATCACGCCCTACGTGCTCCTCAACTACACCGGCGAGACTAGGGACGTCTTTACGATGGCGCACGAGCTGGGCCACGCCGTGCACAGCATGGCGGCCGACTCCAAGTCCATACTTGTCCAGCACGCCCCCCTGCCGCTGGCCGAGACGGCCTCGACATTCTCGGAGATGTTGCTCTTTGATGCCATGTCGGGCAGGATGGACCCTTCCGAGGAGTCCAAGGTGCTGGCCGGCAAGCTGGACGACCTGTACGCCACGATACCCCGGCAGGCGTTCTTTACCATGTTCGAGACCCGGGCCCACGGTATGCTGGCCGACGGGGCCACCCCCAGCGAGGTGTCCGGGGTATACGCCGAGACCCTATCAGAGCAGTTCGCAGACTCGGTAGACGTCTCTGACGACTTTGCGTCCGAGTGGCTGGCAATCCCCCACTTTTACCACTCCCCCTTCTACTGCTACTCGTACTCGTTCGGCAACCTGCTGGCCGCAGCGCTCTTCCAGCGCCACAAGAGGGAGGGGAGTGGCTTTGCCGCGGTATACGAGGGGATACTGGCCGCCGGAGGCTCCAGAAAGCCCGAGGAGCTGCTGGCCGAGTACGGATTTGACATAGGGTCGGCCAACTTTTGGCGGGAGGGCTTTGACTACGTCCGCTCGCTGAACTCCAGACTGGCGGCGCTGGCATAGGCGCCCCGTATGGCACCCATACCATGGAATGGTGCGCAGCCACCCCGCTCAGGCTCATAATAATGGGGCTGGCAGCCTAACGCACTGGCTGCCAGCTTGTTCCCCGATCGGTTTGAATCGATGTCGGTATGATGGCAGACTGACCACTATTTATACTAGAGGCTATGTATAATCACCCACACACAGCTTGGCAGCATCAGGCGGCCCCGGCCCGTTCCGACCAAAGCCGCCCACCCCGGGTCCGCCCACCGGTTCCCCGCCGGCGGGACTCTGGCGTCCCGGTTTGTGCGCCCCCGGCAGGCGCCATTCGGCGCCTGCGCTGCGGCCCTCTAATAGCCGCAAGACGTTCGATAATGTTGATCTCTGGCGTGCATTCATGTGCGGGTCGGCGAGCGCTCCGCGCAGCATCAATATGACTCCCGGCAGCGTGATTCCCCGCGCCGGCCCTACACTACCCGTACATTCCATGACAAGCGCCATGATTGTACGAAAGAGTATGTTGGCGCCCGCGTTGCCGTCTCGTTCCCGTATGGCATGGCATGGCTGGCACCACATGTTGCGCGCGTTTCTCCGCTGCACCGCGGAACGCCTCAGTTTCTTGCCGCACGTCAGGCACTTTGCGGACGTGCCGGCAGGGTTTATGCCCATGTGCGGCAGCCCCGCCGCCTCCTGCGCATTAGATATGGCGCGCCGCCTCCTGCCCACGTTCAATGTGGTCTTCAGCCTGCCGCGCACGTACGGCGCCGTATGGCCGTCCTTGGTGTATAGCCTGTGTATGTTGAGATCCTCATACCCCACGCCGCACCCTGCCGAGGCGCACGCCTTGGCTTCCTTGCCCATATGGTCGCCGACGCGGTTGTTATACGTATACCACGCCTTCTTCGTATATTTTGCTATGATCCGGGCATCCCCGCGCCGCTTCACCCTCAATATCTTACTCTGCGCCTTATTGTATTCGCTGCCGTATTTGTTCCAGACTATGCCGACCATACCATTAGGGTACGCATATGTGTTGTTGCCTGCATTCATGTCTATTCCGACCCAGGATGCGGGCTCGCGGTCGGGCACGTACCGCTCGTATGTTATGTATATCTCGTCACGGTCCAGCCGCACCGTCTTGGGCACGACTCCCGGTTCGGCGAGCCGCTTCACGACATATGGCGGCACATGGAATACCAACCACGAACGGCCCGGCCTGCCCCGGCCATATATGGCGACATGTATGGCCGGCGAGCCGTCCCACAATTCAGACGTCTCGTCGAATGATATCTTGAAGTAATCGGTCTGAGCCACTCCGTTGTGGTAGCGCGGGGCGCGTGCGTGCGGATCGATCAGTTTGTTGGTGCGCCACGCCCTGTGGCTCCCACATATCTCCCGTATGATATAGTCGGCGAAGCGCGACTGGTACACACCAGTATGGTGCACAGTCATACGATACAGCTCCTTGCCGCGCACCCCCTTGCGGTACCCTCTAGATGCGTGGTTGGATGCGGCCGATATGTAGTGGAGAAGGCCGCCCAGCAGGTGGCCGTTGTCGTGCTTTACGTGGACTGTGCGCCTGATCATTCCCATGGAATGTAGTATGAATCAGTAATATATAAACTAAATTTGTATGATACTAGATAAAATTCATATAGTATGGTATTTGGATTACGCATAGGGCCTACTGTAGGAGCCTCGATCGCCCGCGGACCGTCCCGATGAATATGCCCACCGCGATCGCCAGCTGGTACGCAAAGTACAGCAGCACCTCCAAGCCGCTGGGGGAGAGGTACGTAAACCTGGAGGCGGCCGTCAGCACCATGGCCAGGGCGCTCACCACAATGACGAACGCCTTGGCGGCCCCCCGTATGGGGGCCATCCGGAGCAGCACCAGACTGATGACGGTCACCGATATGGCGAATATGGCCAGAAACCCGGTCCCCACGCCCAGCAGCGTAAAGAACGCGTCGGCCAAGGCCCCGGGCTCGGCGGACTCCAGCAGCGTGGAGATCCGGATCTTGTCCGGCGACGAGAAGCGGGGAAGGCTGATCATGGCGTTGGCCAAGAATAGCACCAGCAGCCCGACCGAGAACGGGACGGCGTGCCGGCGCACCACCCCAAACCGGGCCGAGACGGCCTTGCCCAGTATCCATCCCTGGAGGAGTCCGGCGAAGGAGGAACCGCCCAGCGCTATTATGGCGAAGATTGGATACGTCAGGGGCTCGTCCAGAAATGGTACCAGTGCCAACTATGGTTGTATGCCTCCTCTGATATATTCGGATTATGAGGAGCCGGGCGCTCCTGGCGGCCGGTACGCCCCAAGCCTGTCCCTTGGGCGGGCGCGGACCGGCGCCGCCTCCCGGGCATGCCGGATGGGCGGGACAGGAGCGTACGGCGACCGGATTCGCACGACTTAATAGCTCTGGCCGCTTCGCCACCTCCGTGTCTTGGGTCTGGATGCTGGTCATACTGGCGGCAGCGGCAGCAGCCTCGGGTACTGCACACGCACAAGAGATAGACTATGCCCACTATATGGAGAGCGTTCAGATAGTGGTGGACGCGGACCTAGGAGAGGCCTCCGCGTCGGTTGTACTACAAAGCACCAATGCTGACGACATAAGCCTCCCCGGATCCTTGGAGCGGGACCTGTATGAGAACGGGCGCATCATAGCGGCCATATTCACCGATGCGGAGTCCTGCATACTGGGCGTCAGCGAGGGGGCCTGCGTCATAGTGAACATGGCCCGGATACCCGAGGAGACCGACATATTCATGGTGCAGGACGGTGCGAGAGTGGTGGGGGACCGGTTCATCTCCCAGCTCAACGCAGCGTTCGGGGTCGAGGCCGAGTTCCATTCGGTGTTCGTGCACCACAGCGACGAGCAGAACAGGGCTCTGGGGGTGCCGGGGATAGTGGCCGGATACAACACCGTCTCGGTGACGTATACGACCCCCCAGCAGGGCACGGTACAGTTCTTTGACATGCTGGTATCCCGCCTGCTGGCTCCCCGGATAGCCGACGGCGGGGGGTTCGTGGACGCGGGCCGCGCCCTGGCCGAGCACCAAAACTCCACCGTCACGTTCGTGGCCGTGCCGGGCACCACAGACACCCTGATGATGCTGAAGGTCACACGGGACGGCGACTACGCCCCCGACGGAGCGGTGGACCCGCTGGACATACTGGGGGTCGATGCCGTGGAGCCGTCGGACTACTTTGGGGACGGGTTCTACCCACTCAACTCCCTTGTCCGGATGGCCGTGGCCTCGCAGGAGGGCTTGGCCGTGTCCGGGGCAGAGGCCGACATCATACCGGTGTCCGACGGCAAGCCCGAGGATGTCACTGGGGCCGGGTGGTTCTTCGACCCGCCGGAGGGGACGCTGATCCGGGGAACGTACCTGATGGGCCAGGAGGGCGTGGCGCGGGTCGGCGAGGCAGCCATAACGTTGGGCCCGTGGGACGGCCTCCCGAGCAACGGCGGGGTGGACGGTGGAGCCGGCAGTACCCCATCAGAGGATGGGACCGCGGATGGCGGAGAGCCCCCAGAGATGTCCATCGAGAGCCCGATCATAGTCGCGATAATAGTGGCGGCGGGGGCCGGAGCGGCCGCATTCTACCTGAAGGGATACCGGGGCAGGTCCACGCACTAAAGCAGCAGAACGGCCGCCGCAAAGACGGTTGTCCACCTACCGTCCTTGTCCCCAGTGGCCGTCTGTGTTATGTTGGACGACTTGTATATCTGGCCGGATATGTTCCACTGCTGCCTCTTCTCGTCCCAACTCTTGTCTATGTCGAAGGGTATTCCCAGTGAGGAGGCCAGCATCTGCGCCGCTATGTCCTCTGCATAGTCGCCTGCCTGCCTCTCATTCTGCCCGAACGAGACGTGCTCTGAGAGGTACCCGTATCTGGACGGGTCCGCGGGCCGGGCCAGTCCCACCGAGGCGGCGCAGAGCCGATGTGGCTCCTGTGTCTGGTTCTTGGAGTATATGGTGAAGAGGATCTGCCCGGGCTGTATAAGCTTCAGTCCCTCCTTGCGCGTCACCAAGCGGGCGCCGGGGGGGAATATGCTAGATATCAGCACCAGGTTGGTTCCCGCTATCCCCGCGTTCCGCAGGGCGTACTCGAAGCTGGTCAGCCGGTCCTCATGAATGCCCTTGCCCTTGGTCAGGAACAGCTTCTTGGCAACCAGATCCAGCATGGTATCAGGCTGGTAATGATAACAATTTATTCTAAACTCCGAACACACGCCAAGACCTCGGCGCCGTGCCGCTCGGTGTCAAACCCCCGGAAAATCCGGCGCACCACACCCTGAGAGTCTATCACGAACGTGGAGCGCCGGGCCAGTCGGGCCATGTTCAGGCCCGCGTACGTGCGGCAGACGCCCTTGGACTCGTCGCTGAGGTGCGCATACGGTATGTTCCACTCCCGGACGAACCGGGCCTGGTTCTGCACCGTGTCCACCGACACGGCAAAGACCTCTCCGCCGGCCGCCGATATCTCCGGATACGCCGCTATCATGCTCTTGGCCATCTGGTGCACCTTTCTGGAGGGGCACCCGAAGAGCCGGTTCTTGGGGTAAAAGCAGAGCACCACCGCCCTTCCGCGGAGCGACGACATGGAGACCACGCTCCCGTCGTGGGCGGGCAGCTCAAAGTCGGGCGCCGCCTCTCCCTCCTCCACCATGCGGCCGATGAGGTCCGGCCTTTATTTAACGGCTCTTTCTGTGGCGGCGCCGCTTGCTTCCGATGTTCTCCGGCTCCCGGGTCAGGTACATCCACCCGAACACGCCGCCCAGCCCCAGCTGCACCACACCCAGTATGGTCAGGTAGAAGGGCAGTGGAGATGGCTGGGGCATCATGGAAGGCAGTATGAACCCCAGCACGAGACCCCACGCTCCGGTCCCAAAGAACATGAACATGATATTGCGCAGCTTGTGCCGCGGGAGGCGTCGCATGGGACTGCTCCAGAGAACGCCATATTAAATACTCGCCCCGCCGCCAAACCCCCGCTCGATACGGTTTAAATCATGAACCCCACGTATACCGGCCGTGCCAATGTAGCTCAGCCCGGTTAGAGCATTCGCCTTGTAAGCGAAAGGTCGCGGGTTCAGATCCCGTCATTGGCTTTACCTTAATAATATGCATCGCCTACCCCTATTTCAGTGAGCGACAAGCCCAAGGAACAGGAGGACTCCACAGAACAGGAGGACTCCACAGAACAGGAGGACTCCACAGAACAGGAGGACTCCACAGAACAGGAGACGAGCGCGTCCGGAGAGCAGGCAGAGACATCCGGTGACCCGGCTCCGACAGAGGGCGAATCCGACGGCAAGGCAGAGGCGGAGTCTCCCAATGCAGCCGCGCCAGCATCCGGCCGGGACGGGGAGCGATTCCCGGATCTGGAGAGGGCCCCGACCAAGTCCACAGGCAAGGGCATGTACGCGGCCCTGGTGGCGACGGTGGGCGTGGCGGCCTTCTTTGCGGGCCTCTCGGTTCCCGTGCTCAACCAGGATCCCGTAACCATGTCAGATTTGGACCAGGCCCTGCTCTTCCTGGAGGACAAGATAGACCAGCTCTCCGGCGACCTGCAAAAGCTCGAGGACACCATGCTGACGGACCCCAACGCTCCCGCGCCCCAGTCGCAGCCGGTCATAACCGCAGACGACGACCCAGTACTGGGCAGCGCTGATGCGCCCGTCACCATGATCGAGTTCTCGGACTTCCAGTGCCCGTTCTGCGCCCGGTTCTACAGCGAGACGCTGCCGCTCATCAAGGCCAACTTTATCGACACCGGCCTGGTCAAGATGGTCTACCGGGACTTTCCGCTCCAGAGCATACACCCCAACGCCATCCCCGCCGCCGTCGCCTCGGAGTGCGCCGACGAGCAGGGGGCCTACTGGGAGTACCACGACATACTCTTTGAGAGCGTCTCGGTCTGGGGGCCCATGGAGATATCCGGCGCCGTGGAGCAGTTCAAGGCGTATGCGGCGGATCTGGGACTGGACACCGGAACGTTCTCCGAGTGCGTGGACACTGGCAAGTACGTGACCGAGGTAACCGACGACTATGCCGACGGCGTGGCGTACGGCGTCACCGGGACGCCGGCCTTCTTTCTGGGCAGCGAGCAGACCGGATACTTCCCGATATCGGGTGCCCGGCCGTACCCCGAGTTCCAGTTCGCCATAGAGCAGATACTGGGGGCCATCTCCCAATAAAAAACAACATGCGTTTATATTACCGGCGCCGGTCTCTTGATTTGGAAATGACGGCTGAGCGTGCAACGGAATTCGGTCGTCGCACGAGTAGAGCAATATGACAAAGTTTGAGGAACTGGGCGTAAGCCAAGATATACTGAAGGCAATGGAGGAGATGGGTTTTGAGGATCCCTTCCCCATACAGGAAGCGGCCATACCCGTGCTGCTCACGGGCAGGGACGTGGTGGGCCAGGCGCACACCGGATCCGGCAAGACCGCTGCGTACGCGGTCTCCATGCTACAAGCCATAAAGCCGGACCGCACCATACAGGGTCTGGTGCTGGCCCCCACCAGGGAGCTGGCCATGCAGATCACCGACGCCATACGCGAGTTCGGCAGGTACACCGACATCCGGGTGGCCACCATATACGGCGGCCAAGGCATGAACGTGCAGACCGACGCGCTGGAGAGGGGCGTGGAGATACTGGTGGCCACGCCCGGCCGACTCATAGACCACCTCAAGCGCGGGACCATAGAGATGAACGACGTACGGCACGTCGTGCTGGACGAGGCCGACACCATGCTGGACATGGGGTTCATCGACGACATCCAGTTCATACTGGACCTGACCCCGGAGGAGAAGGTCATGTCGCTCTTCTCGGCCACCATGCCCGTGGAGATACTTCGGCTCTCCGAGGACTACCTGAGAAACCCCAAGCACTTCCTGCTGGACGCCGACGACCTGAGTGGCGAGGGGATAGACCAGTCGTTCCTGATACTGCGGGACCGCGAGAAGGAGAAGCACCTGCTGGACTTTATCAACAAGACCCAGGGCCAGAAGATAGTCTTCTGTTCCACCAAGTACCGCACCCGGGACGTGGTCCGGATGCTCCACCGGGCCAAGATGGACGCGGTGGCCATAGAGGGCGACATGTCCCAGCACCGCCGGGAGCTCTCCATGGGCAAGTTCCGCAGCGGCAAGGCCGAGATACTGGTGGCCACCGACGTGGCCTCCCGGGGCATAGACGTGCCCCAGGTACAGCTGGTGATAAACTACGACGTCCCCAACCAGGATCTGGTCTACTTCCACCGCATCGGCAGGACCGCCCGGGCGGGGGCCAAGGGCAAGGCCATCACCTTCGTCTCATACTCGTCGGTCTCAGACTGGAACCTGATAAAGCGGCAGATCAAGGTGGAGCTCACCGACCTGAACAAGGAGATGGGCATAGAGGTCAACATACCCGACCCCCTGAAGCGGCAGGTGCTTCCCCGGCGGCACGGACAGTCGCACCGGAGTGGCTCGGGCGGAGGCCGTGGCGGCTTTGGGCGCGGCCGTGGCGGGCCGCGTGGCGGCTTTGGGCGCGGGCGCGGTGACGGCGGAGGCCGTGGCGGGCCGCGTGGCGGCTTTGGGCGCGGGCGCGGTGACGGCGGAGGCCGTGGCGGGCCGCGTGGCGGCTTTGGGCGCGGGCGCGGTGACGGCGGAGGCCGTGGCGGCTTTGGGCGCGGCCGGGACTAGGCCATCCCAGGGGATACCGATGACCGAGGCGCAGAAGATACAGTACGAGGGCACGGTCTGGGCCATCGACCACAAGTACCCCCAGCCGCTGGTGGACCATGCCCTACACAAGCTGGAGCAGCACGGAATAGACCGCGGCGACATAACCATCACCGACTCGCCCTCCAACGTCAAGGTGGGGGCCGTAGTGGTGGAGATATGGCCCTACCACCTGGACGTGGCCCGGGTCAGAACTGTCCGTAACGAGTCGTTCATCAGCGGTACCATCCTGACGATAGAGCTAAAATTGGACGACGACGGCAACTACACGGATTGAGGACGGGCATTCTGATTCTGGCCGGCGCGGTGGCCATCGCCGCCGCCATAGGTTGGTACCAGTACGAGGCAGAGCAAACCCGCCAGCGCGGGTTCGCGTTCGGGAATGATCTCCAGCAGATACAGGACGACGTAAAGTCACTCCAGAACGGCTTTTACGCCTCCATAGAAGCCTGGGAGGAGGGCTCCATCGACAGGGAGAGGCTCCTGGAGGAGCTGGGCGGGCACGTGGCCGAGTTCGAGGACATACTGGCCAGGTACGACTCCCTGGAGCCGCCGGAAGGCTTTGCGGGGGCGGTGAACCTCTTCCGGCTCTCCTCGCAGTCCCAGATGGAGAGCGACCGCAACTACATAGAGTGGCTGGCCTCCGGGGACCAGGCCGCCAAGACCCGCTCGGACCTCCAGCTGGAGGAGTCGTTCGACCTGGAGATGGCGGCGCTGGCCGAGTTCAACCTGGCCAGGGACGGGCCCGATCCCTGACGCCGGGCGGGGTGGCCCGCACAGCGTATACAGCCCCAATCTCACCCTGCGTCAGGCACAAGAGACTGCCATATGACGCTGATCCCTGCCCGTCGTGTCCGTGGCCCGGGTGCGGGCACGCCGACTTCAGGGAATGGTATAATAGTAATCCGCCGCCGTCGCCGAGCAATGAATACCGTAAGGATTCCCAAGATAATCAACTTCGGCGAGGACTCGCTGGGCAGCACCGAATACCCCAACAACGCCCTGATAGTGACCACCGCCCCCCCGTCCCTCTCAGACAAGTGGATAGCCAAGATGGGCATCAAAGACTACATGCTGTACGACAAGGTGACCCCCGAGCCGTCCATAAGAGACGTCGAGGGCGTCATAGCAGAGTACAAGGACAAGGACCCCTCTGCCCTGATAGGGTTGGGCGGCGGAAGCTCCATGGATGTGGTAAAGTATGCTGCGCCCATGCTGAACAAGCCCAAGATCCTGATACCCACCACCTTCGGAACCGGGGCGGAGATGACCACCTACTGCGTACTCAAGTTTGACGGCAAGAAGAAGCTGCTCCGCGAGGACAAGTTCCTCGCAGACATGGCAGTGGTGGACTCGTACTTTATGGACGGAACGCCCCAGCAGATCGTAAACAACTCGGTATGCGACGCACTGGCGCAGGCCTCCGAGGGGCACGACAGCAAGCTGGGAAACGACTTGACCCGGATGTTCTGCAAGAAGGCCTTCGACAAGCTGTACGATGCCATCATGAATGACCGGCCGCAGGACTACCCGTATGGCTCCATGCTCTCGGGCATAGGCTTCGGCAACTGTTCCACCACCCTAGGCCACGCGCTCTCCTACGTCTTCTCCAACGAGGGCGTTCCCCACGGATACTCGCTGTCCTCGTGCACAACCATAGCACACAGGTTCAACGGATCCCAATTCTACGCAAGGTTCAAGGAGTGCATGGAAAAGCTGGGCTTTGAGCGGATGGATCTGAAGGCCGACGTCTCCGAGGCCGCCGACGTCGTAATGACAGACCGCGGGCACTTGGATCCCAACCCAATACCCGTATCCAAGGAAGATATCATGCAGTGTCTCAACGACATAAAGGCAGGAAACCTCTAGACATTTTTTGCCATTATAGTGGGCGTAAAGCCTACTCTCCCCAATCCTCGCCCACCGTCTCGGCGGCCTGAAGTGTGAAGGCCCCGTCCGATTCGAGCAGCTCGTAGCTCTGTCCGCAGTCGGCGCATGCCACGATCTCCCCCTGCACCGAGTCGGAGGGAAGCGCGATGCTTGCGTCGCATTCGGGGCAGCTCAATGATGCCATGGGCGCTCCTCTCCGCAGTATCTTTATAATTGTTATTTCAGGTGAGATTCAGGATTCAGGCCCACTAGGTGGGACAGGATCCCGGCTGGGTTTTGACGTCCAGAAATGGTCAATGGTGTTGGTTGGCGCTACCTGGAGACGCATGTCAGCACATGGTGTTGACGTGTGGCGCGCGCCCAAAATTAACAGGTGGGACTTAGTATGACGCGAGACCCGAGTACTCAGGTGTGATCTCTGCGGCATGTATAACCAAAAATTACCAATGTTTAACCGTCAATGCCTACAGACGACAATGCTCTATAGTGGGTCAGCCTAGATGGTGTGACAAGCGTAATCCGCCCTTGGAGACCAGAATCCTTGTGTCAGCGCGTGCCCATACCCAAGCTTTTTAAACGAACCATCCAAAGCCCCACACATGGCGGGACGGGATCTAAAATTCGGCATACAGAACGGCCTCAATGTGGCCCGGGCCGGCTACACCGAAGAACGCATACTTACCGCCTGTATGCTGGCCGACAAGACGGGCTACGACTCTATATTCTATATGGATCATACCAACGTTCCCCAGTGGAGGAAGGCCATCGTGCTGGACCCTTGGGTTATGCTCTCGGCGATAGCCGCCGTGACCAAGAATGCGGAGCTGGGGACCTGCGTGACTGACGCCATCCGGCGGCACCCGTCCAACATAGCCTTGGCGGCCATCACGCTGGACAGGGTCTCCGGCGGCAGGGCCATCCTTGGCATAGGGGCCGGCGAGGCCCAGAACCTCAAGGAGTTCTGCATACCATTCGTAAAGCCGGTCAGCAAGTGGGAGGAGCAGATAGAAGTGATACACACCCTGTACGAGTCGGACCCCGACAATCTGGTCGACTACAAGGGTAAGTTCTATGAGCTGCAGTCCGCGTGCCTCCAAGCGCCATCCGTCCGTAAGCCCCGCATACCCACCTATATGGCCGCCGGCGGCAAGCGCACGCTGGCTTTGACCGGCAAGCTGGGCGACGGCTGGCTACCCATCGGGTACACGCCCGAGCTCTTCGAGGACCACCGCGCCCAGATCGAGGCATCTATGGACAAGACCGGCCGCCCCGACGAGGAGAGGGAACGGTTCCAGTGGGCGCTGGACATAGACGTCTACTTCTCCGAGGATGCCGAGATGTCGTGGGCCAAGATGAAGGAGGCCGTAAAGGTCAGCCTCTTCAAGCCCGAGATACTCAGGGTGCACAACCTGAAGGAGATAGAAGGATTCGACTTCAGAAAATACTTTACTGAATATTCAATGTCTGACTCGGACTGGATCGTCCGTATGCGCGAGGCAGCCACCAAACTTCCCGACTCGGTGGCCCGATCCTCCACGGCCATAGGCACGCCAGACGACATCATACCCACCTTTGAGCGGTTCATGAAGGCGGGTGTCAACCACTTTGTGATACGCTTCTGGGGAAAGGAGTATCTAGGATCCATAGACAAGTTCGCCAACCACGTCATGCCATACCTGAAGGAACAGGCGGCAAAATAGATGGAAGAGGACTGGGCAGACATACTGGCCGAGTGCCGCCGCGCCATAGGCGAGAGCTTGGAGGAGCTGGTGCGCATAGAGGAGGGATGCTCTGGCGAGGATGCCGTGGAGCCCGTCGGACTCCAGCAGCTACATGACATGGCCGAGGATGCCGCCGAAGCCGGCCGCATACGGCGCGCAGAGACAAGTCTAGCGTGGCGGTACGCCGGATAGTTCCAAAAAACGCCGACATTGTCATATTCAAAAAATGCCGGGAATTTTCTTGGCAGCCGCCCGGGGCGTACGCGCCAAATGCTATAAAAAATAATTCTCGGACCGGAAACGGCGCCGATGGCAATTAGATATAATCACTGATGTGGCAGCAGCATCAAATTCCGACACTATTGCAACGTAGAAATGCCAGTTGCCCGCCCGCTGATCCGACACGCCACACGGCGTCTGTCAGATATCCTGCGCGGGGGACGGCCTGACGCCTCCCGTGCTGGAATACGGCCGTATATGATCCGGAGGGCGGGACTCCCCGGCTGCTCCGCAATATCGCTCGGATCAGCGGCGCGATTTATAGCCGACCGCCGCACCATTCCCCACATGAAGCTGCTGGGCAAGCTGGTGATGAGATCCCCGCAGAAGATTGCAGAGTTTTTGGAGTCCGAACATGTGGGACGCATCGCTACCATAGACAAGAATGGCTACCCCCAAGTGATACCAATGAACTTTGCATTCGTTGGCGGCTTCATATACATGCATTCACACATACGCGGGGAAAAGCTGGACAACATACGGCGCAACAGCATGGTAGGTTTTGAGGCGGACAGGGAGCTGGAGTTTTTGCCGTCGTACTTTACGCACCCCACCGACGCGTCGGTGGCTGACACCCTGTACGTCAGTGTGGTCATAAAGGGCAAGGCCGCCCTAGTGAACGATAAGGTCGAAAAGTGCCTAGGACTCAACGGCCTGATGGCAAAATACCAACCTGAGGGCGGCTACGAGTCCCTGAAGCCCGGCGACGATGTTCTGGACCATACAGAAGTCATCAGGATAACCCCCGAGGAGATCCGCGGCAAGTACAAGGTGGGACAGCAGATGAAGGCTGCCGCCCGGGCCGACCTGGCGCAAAAGATACTGGACCGCCGCACCCCCACGGCTGCGGCAACCCTAGACGCCATGGGGTTCCGCGTGGAAGGCGACAGGGCTGTAATGGCGCACGAACCCTCATGGTAGCGGCGGCTCGGTCAAATGCCTTCTCATCATTCCATCAGGCATAACTCTGATTCCTCACGGCAGCCACGCGTGGTACGGCGCTTGTGGATTTAAGGCAATCGAACTGTCCAGCGACAACGCGACGCCGCCCGGATCGCCGCCCATCCGACCGCGCCTGGCTAATGCGGATCTGGCGCCCCCTTGGGACGGCCCACCCCGGCTTTGGAGACGCTGCAGGCGGTCCCTGGGTCTCTGCCCACCCCTCCCCGGCGGCCGTCTGGCCACGCCATCCCAAACACCGGCCGCCCGGCCACATCCCGGTCTGCCGCAGGGACCATACCAAGACGGGAACAAAGTACTTGACAAGAGTGGGCCCGGTGGGCTTCGATCCCGCGGCTCACCGATTATGAGTCGGTTACTCTACCAAGCTGAGTTACGGGCCCCAAAACAACCGCCCGATATTGGGTATTAATTGTTGTCGCAGTACGCCTCGTAGCAGGCATCCAGTATGAGGTTCTGGGCCATGACCGACTCTTGCGCCACCCGCACCAGATCCTCATCGTCTGAGCCGGGCACCTCCAGTATGCGGCGCCAGTCCCCGGCGTGGCGCACATCTGCTTCCATATGCTGCACAAAGTATTCGGTGTGCTCTTCCATCCCGTAAAACTCCCGGAGCCCCTCCAGCTTTGTGCGACTTATCTCCGGTATCTCCTTTTCCAGCGAGTACATTGCCGCCGCCCCCGCACGGTACCCGTCCATCAGGCCGTGCAGCGATGAGACAGCGGATCTGGTCTTCTCCAAACCCTCGTATGTGGCCAGATCCCCGCGCGGTACGCCCAAGCCGGCCGCAAAGTCCTCCCAGAGGGGTATATGCTCGTACTCCTCATGCATATTGGACTCCAGCTCGTCGGACCGCGGCGCAGCCGACAGTATGCTTTCCATGTAGAGTGGCACGGCCTTTACCAGCTGGTAGTACTCCTTGGAGTATCCGGCCAGCATGGGACGGGTCAGTCTACCCTCCGACCACATCCTGTAGAACGGGTGTTTCAGCAGGCTCCCCGCCTCTATGATGTCATCAATACGTTGTATCAGGTTCATGAACATCCCATCCTTCAGACCATACAAAAATCTTTGCAGGAGTGGCGCGCCTTCGGGCTCGCCTAGTGTTCTTGCCCGGTGGCGGCGGTGCAACGGTGATTTGTGCCTATATGAGAGGCGGACCCAAGATGTGCGGATGGTTCTTCTGCACGGCCCCGGCCCCCGGCAGGGACGCCCCGGGCGGTAGTGCGGGTCCCACGCTGCCGGGTCGCCGGCGCCCTACCGGTCCTGCTCCAAGTACTGGCTTATGCGGTCCTCAAGCATACGGCTCACCTCCTCGTATGGCAGGTTGCCGTCTATGGCTATGAGCCCGTACTTCTTCTTGATGGCCTCAAACTCCCGCGCCATCTTCCGCTGGTACATGATAAACGACTCGAACATGTCGTCGGAGAGTCCCATGTCTGAGCCGGACTCGTAATAGTCCAGCTGCTGGTGCTTCTCAAAGACGCGGTGTACCAGCCTGAAGGGGTCCACGTCCAGATAGAACACTAGATCCGGCACCAGGGCAAAGCTGTACAGATTCGAGGACCACATGCGGCGGATCCCCCGCACCGTGTTGCGGGCCATCAGGGTGTAGATGTACCGGTCGGCCAGCACCACATACCCAGACTGTAGAGCCGGGATTATCTTATGCTCCAGCTGGTCGGCAAAGTCGGCCGCATAGAAGAGGGCGATGGTCCTCTTACCCAGTGTGACGTTTCGCTTGGCCTCCAGTATACCGGTTCCTATGAGCGCCGAGCGCTTCAGGCCCGTATTCAGTACTGCGAACCCGTCGGCCTCCAGTCTCGTGGTGAGCTGCTCTATCTGGGTGCTGCGCCCCGAGGCGTCCGGACCCTCTATCACGATGAGCCGGCCGGTGATCTTGGAGTCGCGCAGGTAGGGCATTCCGCCGCTCCGGCCGTACCACCTAGGAACCCGGGGCGTCTGCGGCACCTACTCCACCTCCTCGCTGGGGACCCCGCCTGCCAGATTCTCCTTTACAATATCCCTCATAATCTTCTGCTGCTCCTTTATGCCCAAGGTGGCGTCTATCACGGCAAATCCCTCCCGTTCGCGCATCAGCTCATACTGGTGTATGATACGGCTCTGGAATATGCGGTAGCTCTCGTAGATGTCCTTGCTCAGGTCCATGTCCATTCCCGCCTCGTAATACTTCAGCTTGGGCCTGCCAGCCAAGATGCGCTCCACGGACACATCAATGGGCACTCGGAAATAGAAAGCGATGTCCGGCTTCAGCGCAAAGTCGTACACTTTCCTGACCCACGCCGGACTGCACCCCCGCGTCACGTCGCGGGAGTAGGCCGTGTAGATGTACCTGTCGGCCAGTACGAAGTAGCCTGCCCGGAGCAGGGGCATTATGTTGCGCTCGAAGCGGTCTGCAAAGTCGGTGGCATGCAGCAGGCTGAATGTTGTGGGGGTCAGGTTGGCCTTCTTCTTGCCCTTGGAGGTTATCGACTTTACCAGATTCGACGAGTTCCATTCAGTCAGAAAGACATCCATGCCGTTGAAGCGGAGCCACTTCTCCAGCAACCGCAGCTGCGTGGACTTGCCTGAACCATCTATCCCCTCGACGACAATCAGCTTGCCGGGAATGCCGTACTGTTTCATCCATCTGGTGGGCAGTGTTCGAGATTTCCATGCCTGCCATAAAAATCATTAGATGTGAGAGGTGCACGCGCTGGTATATCTGGCCGCATGACTTAACCATATGAGGGCCGAGGCGTCAGATCCGGGGCATTCCGGGACTACAACATGCTAGGCTACACTCTGTAGTACATCCCGCCGGATGAGTTCCTAACATCATGGGAGGCGAAGCATAAATGAGTGGTTAGTGTATGTAAAATTGTGCCGAAAGCAGCCTCCTTTTCCGGGGTCCATACCACGATGCATCTTGAGCTTTGACCGGTTTCGGGGGCCTGAGCTCCGCAGCTCAAGGTCGTAGCGCAGCTTGCCGCCATCCGCCTCCGTGTACTTTCCCACCTTATGCACGATACGCTCGAACACCTCGGGCCCGAGCAGTGTAAGGGTGTGGAGATGATTGTCGTTCTGTGTATACTATTCCAGCACATTCATCCGTATCCACACCACGTGGTGCCCATTATAGCGCATGTCTCTTGTTTTGCGCGGCAACCGTCTTGCCCATGTGCCTCTCGATGACATCAGCATGTTCGTTGCCGCCCCGCACATCCGCTTCCCGACTCTCCCGCGGGTCTACGAGTACCCACCCCGCCAGCGCCTTTATGGTGGCCTTCTGCCGATGACCTACTGCGCCCCGGCATGCTTGGCGGCCAGCTCCTCGTACATGGCACGCGGCATAGCCGGCGCATCTCGCGCCGTTTGTGTCCTACTGTCTACCATGCTGTGATCCCAAGAACCGCAAGGATGGATTATATATTATTCGATCACCTGCATCCCGAACATTCCACCCCCACGCCTGCCGTAGCTTCCCCCCTCCGCGACAATTCCGGCCACCGCCGGTAGATGGGCGTCGTTAGCCTAGTGTCCATCCGATGTTGTTCTTCATATGGGATATTTGCTCTTAATTCTGGCATTAATCATAAGATCTTATCTATTAATTCAATCATGCGCACCTTTTATAGAATACATACAAAAATAAAAAAAGTCGGCTTAGTTTTCAAAGTAGGCTGCAGGTATCACAGTAACGTGATCTTCGCTGGCGAACTTTACGTCGTTGATGCAGACAGCCGCGATATCAGTTAGGCTGGTGTTGCCATCACTGTCAACTGGGTCGATAGTGAATGACACCACACTGCCCACCTCTGCATTGGCGTTAAAGCTGATATGGTCTCCAGACAGACTGTGCGTACCGCCAAAGTAGTATGGCGTATCCTCCATCACCACGCCATAACCAGAGACGTCGACGTCACCTGGCTCTTGGTATGAAATGTCTCTAACCTGAAGGCCAGGACATGTTGAGTCGTCGGCTTGCTCCTCCAGAGCAACATAGTGGTTATGGAATACCGGGTCGTCGGCATCGGCTTGCGCTATGCTATCCTTGACACCAGCATGTGTGGTGGTTACGATGATAGCTTCAAGTCCGGCACTAGTGATAACCCCATAGCCAAATGCTCCACCGGATCCATCCGTCGGAACATCAGCACCGGTATACACGCGTATCTTCTCAAATTCGCTACTGTCTGTTATCACCACCGCCTTGTTAATGTCGCTAAAGCTTGAACTAGACATCATCATGTTGTCTCCTTCCATCATGTTGTCTCCTTCCATCTCCTGTGCGCTAACAATTCCGCCTACTAATAGGACACTGACTGCTGCTACTCCAAGAACTGCACCTAGACTAGCTGTACGTATTGTTTTGTTCATTGAGCGGCGTTTGATTTCTGGCAGTTTATAATTGTATCATATTCCAAGCAGAGATCTGTAGTACGGTAAGTAGTTCACCCCTGAGCACACGGGGAGAAGTAGGAGAAGGAAGGCGGGGAGAAGCCGATGATTGACATGCCGTCGGGGTTTGACTGGTATGACGGCTCCAGGAGGGGCGGGCGGAGGATGGGCGCCCGGCGCCTGCCACAACGCTCCCGGCGATGGCGCCATATTGGGGGCCGGCGGGTGCGGGTGATGAAAAAACTAGACCAGTCCAAAGTCGAGTACATAGTTGCCGAGAAGAGAAAGGGCACCAAGAACGGCATCATAGCCGATGCTATGGGCATAACCGTGCGGTATGTCCAGATACTGTGGACCAGGTTCAAGGACACACCCAAGGGCAAGATCGTGTTCCCCGCCACCATGGGCAGGCCCCGCAGGGGCCCTCCCACCAGACGCGAGCGGTCGGCGGTACTCTCCGCCCGTCGCGCGCTCAGATCCGGGGCAAACCGAATATGGGGGCATCTCAGAAGGGCCGGCATGGCCGTTCCCAAGGGCATCGTACACGCCGTACTGCGGGAGTCCGGCGACGCGGTGGAGCACAAAAGAAAGCAGGGGCGCCGCAAGTGGGTGCGGTACGAGCGCAAGTATTCCAACTCAATGTGGCACACCGACTACAAGCAGCTGGACGACAAGCGCTGGCTGATAGCGTACGAGGATGACGCCTCCCGCTTCATAACCGGATGGGGTGTGTTCAAAGAGGCGACTGCCGAACATGCCATTGAGGTGCTGGACCGGGCGATATCCGAATATGGCAAGCCGAGATCAATACTGACCGACCGCGGATCCCAGTTCTACGCCACCGAGTCCGAAAAGAAGAGCAAGGGGGTGTCCGAGTTCGAGAAACACCTGGAGAGCCTGGGCATACGGCACATACTGGCCAGGGTGGGCCACCCCCAGACCAACGGAAGCTGGAGCGCATACACGGCGAGGTACAGCGCAAGCTACCCCTCTTCTTTGACGTGGCCGGGCCGCCGGGCACCGCCTGCCCGATCAACCCTCCCACAATAGAGTCGGATCCGCTCACCAGGTTCATGAAGTGGTACAACCATGACCGGCCGCACATGTCACTGGACACGGACATCGAGGAGACGCCCGCAATGGCGTTTGAGCGCAAGATGCCCCCAGCGGGATCTGACGCAACCGACGAATAGGGAGTGCGAGCCGGCGGTGAATCTGCCGTCAGGGGGGCCCTGCGCACCAGTCCGCCAATCGGGCGCTTATCCTTGCCTAGGACGCCGCCTATTCCTGTCTTGGACCCATGCGGCATGCAGCGTCGGCCTTCCTGCCGCGTTTTCTATGAGGCTTTTCGGTAACATCATATTGCATTCACCAGCAGAAATGTCCTATGGCACTTGGGGTGAACGACTTTCTGGATTCCACATATTCCAAGCAGAGAATTATCTGGATTAGTACACTAGCACTTAATCCGTGGTTGGGCACCCCCTTTTACCAGAATCCGACTCCCTACGCGTATGACACCGTGGACTTCCAAACTTGTACGCCATGGTGCAGTATGAACTCAGGCAATATGAAACAGACAGACAAATACTGACAGTGCCGCGAACCTGCAAAGATCAAAAAGCCCCACACGAGAAGCGGATGGTCTGGCAAACCCAGAAACATGAGTGACGGGAGGCGTATAGACGGCAGAGCTGAGCTCTGTAGGATATGGCCAACTGCCTGAGAACTAGGCGGGCCGTGGCGCTGTGGACCGTGTCGGAGATGGCATTCCCCCAAGAGCCAAACACCAAGACGGCATGTCCTGTATGTACGACCCGCCACTACCGGTGCCCCCCCAAGGCGGAGAGACCGGCGCCCGGGGGCAATGCCGAAGGGACAGACGCCTGTGGTGCGCGGCACGTGCCCTGTTGCGGGCAAATGCTGGACGCCACAGGGGAATGCGGCGAGGCCGCATGAAGCGGTGCAGAAGTATGGTTGCCCGCTTGGTTGCGGGCCCACCGGCGCGGTTCTACCGCCCTTCATGCAAAGGAGCGCACCGCCCGCGCCAGCTCGGCCCTGTCCCGGGCGGCCGTTATCATCTCCCGGAGGCGCGCGGCGCCCTCCACTCCCCGGGTGAACCGCATGGCCTGCGACTTTACGGACGGAAACTTGATGTTGTACATTGAGGAAGCGTCCAGATACTCAAAGAAGGCCTCAACCCGGTCGCGGACGCCATACCTCCGGTACGAGCCGGTCTGCAGGTAGTCGTTTATCTGCCCGAACAGGAACGGGTTGCCCATGGCACCCCGTCCCACCATCACGTAGTCGCAGCCGGTCTCCTGTATCATGCGGCCGGCATCCTCGGGCGTGAATATGTCGCCGTTGCCCACCACCGGGACCCTGACGCTCCTCTTCAGCAGCCGGATCAGGGACCAGTCCGAGGTTCCCGAGTAGCCCTGGGAGGCGGTGCGGGGGTGCAGCGTGATCATGCGTATGTTCTCCTCCTGGGCCGTCTGTGCTATATCCAAGAAGAGGTGTCGGTCTTCTTGGCTCACCCCGGCGCGCATCTTGAGAGTGACGGGCAGATCCACCGACTCGGCCAGGGTGCGGAAGATGCGCCGGGTGAGGCGTTCGTTCTGGAGCAGGGCGGCGCCGGCCATCTGCTTGGTGATGTGGGGGGCGGGACAGCCCATGTTGTAGTCTATGATGTCAAAGTACGGCTCCACTATGCGGGCCGCCCGGGCGAGCGCCTCCACGTCGGAACCGAAGAGCTGCACGGACAGCGGCCTCTCCTCGTCGGAATACTCCAGAAACTCCCGTATGGTCCGGCCGCTCCGGCCCAGCGCCCGGTGCCGGGCCACTATACTGTGTATGCTGGTGAACTCGGTGACCACCAAGGCGGCGCCCCTCCTCCGGGCCATCAGCCTCAGCGCCGGGTCGCTCACCCCTGCCATGGGTGCCAAGAAGGCCCGTCCCTCAAACCGGGGTAGCATCCCGACGGAGCGGGCCATGGCTAGGCGGGGAGGGTATCCCCACGTGTGCGCTCCGGTGCGCTATTCGGGGCAGCCGTCTGCATCCGAGTCGCCGTCATAGTCCTCGGGAGAGGCGGGGCACATGTCCTCGTCGTCTATTATGCCGTCAAGGTCCGCATCGTGCACGAACCTGGACTGCTCCGGCAGTGTGTCGGGGCAGCCGTCACCGTCCCGGAACTTGTTCCAGGTCTCGGGGTGCAGGGGGCATGCGTCCACCGAGTCGTAATAGCCGTCTGCGTCCGAATCCGGAAGTCCGGGCCCTCCGGTTCCGGCCGCCGGCGTGTCGGGGCAGCCGTCCCAGTCCAGGTACGAGTTGTGCGTCTCTGCCTCGTCCAGGCACGCGTCCCAGCGGTCGTCGACGCCGTCGCCGTCGGCATCGGCGAACACATACCTAGGCGCATCCACGCCGGGTACCGCGTCGGGGCAGCCGTCGGTATCCATGTGCATGTTGTAGGTCTCCCGCTCCAGCACGCAGGCATCCACTACGTCTGGTATGCCGTCCATGTCGGTGTCCTGAAGTACCACATAGCTGTCGGGGCAGCCGTCCTCGTCCAGTATGCCGTTGTACGTCTCAGCTCTGGTGGGGCAGAGGTCCATGCTGTCTATGATGCCGTCCATGTCGGTGTCGGCCGTGGCGTCGCCCCCGGGTACCGTGTCTGGGCAGCCGTCCTCATCCATGTAGCGGTTGTAGGTCTCTGCCACATGGGGGCAGAGGTCCGCCTCCCCAACTATTCCGTCAAAGTCAAAGTCGCCCGTCGACACTATGTCGTACGAGTCGGGGCAGCCGTCCTCGTCCAGATGGTTGTTGTAGTTCTCCCGCACCAGCGGGCAGAGATCCTCCTCATCGGGTATGTCGTCAAAGTCGGTGTCTACCCAAGTGTTGAGCGAGGCCGCCGGCGTGTCGGGGCAGCCGTCCCAGTCCAGGTACGAGTTGTGCGTCTCTGCCTCGTCCAGGCACGCGTCCCAGCGGTCGTCGACGCCGTCGCCGTCGGCATCGGCGAACACATACCTAGGCGCATCCACGCCGGGTACCGCGTCGGGGCAGCCGTCGGTATCCATGTGCATGTTGTAGGTCTCCCGCTCCAGCACGCAGGCATCCACTACGTCTGGTATGCCGTCCATGTCGGTGTCCTGAAGTACCACATAGCTGTCGGGGCAGCCGTCCTCGTCCAGTATGCCGTTGTACGTCTCAGCTCTGGTGGGGCAGAGGTCCATGCTGTCTATGATGCCGTCCATGTCGGTGTCGGCCGTGGCGTCGCCCCCGGGTACCGTGTCTGGGCAGCCGTCCTCATCCATGTAGCGGTTGTAGGTCTCGGACGTGTACGGGCACCTGTCCAGATTATCGGGGATGGCATCCGAGTCGTAGTCGCCGTACGAAGGCACCGCCGGATCATCGGGACAGCCATCGGCATCCTCAAACTTGTTGTAGTTCTCCCGGTCGTCGGGGCAGGCATCCCGCCAGTCGGGTATGCTGTCAAAGTCAGCATCCTGCCAGTCGTTTATGGTCGCGGCCACTATGTCCGGGCAGCCGTCCCAGTCCAGGTACGAGTTAAAGTTCTCCGGCTCGTCTACACAGGAGTCCCACCGGTCGTCTATGCCGTCGCCGTCGGTGTCGTTGGAGAACCCGCCGTGGGTTGGGACATCCTCTATCGTGTCGGGGCAGCCGTCAGTATCCATGTGCATGTTGTAGGTCTCCCGCTCCAGCACGCAGGCGTCCACTACGTCTGGTATGCCGTCCATGTCGGTGTCGCGGACAGGCGAGTAGTCGTCGGGGCAGCCGTCCTCATCCAGTATGCCGTTGTACGTCTCTGCTCGGGTGGGGCAGGAGTCGGTCTGGTCGGGTATGCCGTCGCCGTCGCTGTCGGCCGGAGCACTGCCGCCGGGTACCGTGTCGGGGCAGCCGTCGGTGTCCATGTACATGTTGTAGGTCTCCTGGACGGTGGGGCAGGAGTCCAAGTGATCCTGTATGCCGTCGCCGTCGGCATCATACCAGGGTACGAAGTCGGCGGGGCAGCCGTCTATCACGCCGCCGTACTGCGGGTCGTAGTCCTCCTGCAGGTTGGGGCAGAGATCCACCGAGTCCGGTACCCCATCGTGATCCGAGTCGGGAACCGCCGCAGCGGGGGCCACCGCACCCAGAATCATTACGACGGAGAGCAGTACCGCCGTCCCACCCCTTGCCATGGTGTTGTGTAGTATGCTCACCATATTAATCACTCCGGGCAGCCGTCCTCGTCGGCATCGCCGTCATAGTCCTCGGGGGAGGCGGGGCACATGTCCTCGTCGTCTATTATGCCGTCAAGGTCCGCATCGTGCACGAACCTGGACTGCTCCGGGGCGGTATCCGGGCAGCCGTCCAAGTCGTTGTACTTGTTCCATGTCTCGGGGGATTCCGGGCACATGTCCACCGTGTCAGGGTAGCCGTCGTCGTCGGTGTCTACGATGTCCGGCGTAGTGGAGCCGGCCGCCGGCGTGTCGGGGCAGCCGTCCCAGTCCAAGTACGAGTTGAAGTTCTCTGGCTCGTCTACACAGGAGTCCCACCGGTCGTCTATGCCGTCGCCGTCCGTATCAGGAAATATGTAGGGCGGCGGGGCCCCGTCGACTGTATCGGGGCAGCCGTCGGTGTCCATGTGCCGGTTGTAGGTCTCCCGCATGGTGGGGCAGGCGTCGTACCTGTCGGCGATGCCGTCGCCGTCGGCATCGCGCAGTACGGCGTAATCGTCGGGGCAGCCGTCAAAGTCCAGCAGGCCGTTGTGCGTCTCGGCCCGAGTGGGACAGAGGTCTATGTTGTCTATGATGCCGTCCATATCGGTGTCCACGTCGCTGCGGAAGTCCGCCACCCAGTCTGGGCAGCCGTCGGTGTCCATGTACCGGTTGTAGAGCTCCCGGGCCTCGGGGCACATGTCAGCGGAGTCCAGTATGCCGTCGCCGTCGGTGTCCTCTGCCGGATCCGGCAGTGTGGGCAGGTCCGGGCAGCCGTCCGCGTCCAGATAGCCGTTGTAGCGCTCGGCCTCGTCGGGGCAAACATCGTCTGTATCGGGTATGCCGTCATAGTCGGTGTCGACCGGGACGTTGGGGTCGGCGCCGGCCACGTCGGGGCAGCCGTCCCAGTCCAGATACCCGTTGAAGTTCTCCGGCTCGTCTACACAGGAGTCCCACCGGTCGTCTATGCCGTCGCCGTCCGTATCGGGGAAGGCAAACGGCGTGCCCGGCTCCACCACGTTGTCCGGGCAGCCGTCGGTGTCCATGTACCGGTTGTATGACTCGGGCGCCATCGGGCACAGGTCGGCCATGTCCGTTATGCCGTCCGAGTCGCTGTCGTGTATATCATCATGCGAGTCGGGGCAGCCGTCGGTGTCCAGATAGTTGTTATGGGACTCGGGCTGGCTGGGGCACAGGTCTATGGTGTCTATGAGCCCGTCGGAGTCCGTATCGGCCAAAAATGCCCTCTCGGGGACCAAGTCGGGGCAGCCGTCCTCATCCTCGAACTTGTTGTACACCTCCCGCATGTACACGCATTGGTCAGAGTCGTCGGGTATACCGTCGGCGTCTTGGTCGGCCACCACCGGAATGCTGTCCACGCTGTCGGGGCAGCCGTCCGAATCCTCAAACTTGTTGTAGTTCTCGCGCCTCTCGGGGCACTCGTCGACCTCGTCGGGTATGCCGTCATAGTCGGTGTCGACCGGGACGTTGGGGTCGGCGCCGGCCACGTCGGGGCAGCCGTCCCAGTCCAGATACCCGTCAAAGTTCTCCGGCTCGTCTACACAGGAGTCCCAGCGGTCCTCTATGTTGTCGCCGTCCCGGTCGGGAAACTGGAATGGTACCTCCGTCTCCAGTATTGCGTCGGGGCAGCCGTCCATATCTAGGAACCGGTTGTAGATCTCCTGCTCGGTGGGACAGGCATCCTGTGAGTCGGATATGCCGTCGCTGTCGCTGTCGCGCAGCACGGCATAATCGTCGGGGCAGCCGTCGTGGTCGTCTATGCCGTTGTGCGTCTCGGCCCGGGTGGGGCAGAGGTCGGCCACGTCAATGAACCCGTCCGAGTCCGAGTCCACCAAGGTGACCGGATCCGCCGGGGACGTGTCGGGGCAGCCGTCCGCATCATCGTACAAGTTGTAATTCTCGCGTACGGTGGGGCAGAAGTCCAGATGGTCCTGAATGGCATCGTAGTCGGCATCATACCAGGGCACGAAGTCGGCGGGGCAGCCGTCTATCACGCCGCCGTACTCGATGTCGTAGTCCTCGGGCAGGTTGGGACACTGGTCAACGCCGTCGGGTACTCCGTCCTCGTCAAGGTCGTTGGCCGTGGCGGCCTGGGCTACCCCCACCGTCACCGTCAGCAGTACCAGAGACCAGATGTGGTATCTCATCTGGGCGCCCCCTACGGATCAGGACAGCCGTCGGTGTCCTGGTCGCCATCATAGTCCTCGGCCTCCAGTGGGCAGTCGTCTGCATCATTGATGATACCGTCCAAGTCCGTGTCGTGCTTGTAGCGCGACTGCTCCGGAATCACGTCGGGGCAGCCGTCCGTATCCTCGTACTTGTTCCAGACCTCGCGCTCGTCGGGGCACAGGTCGTCGGAGTCGGGCAGCCCGTCACCGTCCCTGTCCTCGGGCTGTATCACGATGGGCACCTCGTCGGGGCAGCCGTCCAAGTCAAGGTAGCGGTTCCAGACCTCGCTGTGCGCCGGACACAGGTCCAGTATGTCGGGTACGCCGTCGCCGTCGCCGTCGGGCAGCCGCTCGTCGGTGTCCGGACAGCCGTCCGCATCCTCAAAGCCATTGTAGACCTCCATCTGGAGCGGGCAGGCATCGTCACGGTCGTCTATGCCGTCGCCGTCGCTGTCTATTATCAGGGAGTCGTGCAGCAGGTCGGGACAGCCGTCCGCATCCTGATAGCGGTTGTAGGTCTCGGCCACCAAGGGGCACCTGTCTATGTCGTCTATGACGCCGTCGCGGTCGCGGTCGCGGTTGACGTTATAGTAGTCGGGGCAGCCGTCAAAGTCCAGCACGCCGTTGAAGGTCTCCGCTTGTGTAGGACAGAGGTCCTCATAGTCTATTATCCCGTCGCCGTCGGTGTCCGGTATGCTGCTGCCCTCCAAGCGGGTGTCCGGGCAGCCGTCGGTGTCCTCCATCCCGTTGTAGTTCTCCCGGACCAGCGGGCAGTCGTCTATCGAGTTGGGTATGCCGTCAAAGTCTGTATCATAGTCTATGATATACTGCTCAAAGTCGGGGCAGCCGTCCTCGTCCATAAACGAGTTGAACCTCTCGCGCTCGGTGGGGCACTGGTCTATGGAGTCGGGTATGCCGTCAAAGTCTGTGTCCAGGTCTGTGGGCGAGTCGGGGCAGCCGTCGGCGTCAAAGTACTGGTTCCACGTCTCGGGCGTGGTGGGGCACTGGTCTATGGAGTCGGGTATGCCGTCGGTGTCTGAGTCGGTGATCAGCGAGTCGGGGCAGCCGTCTTGGTCAAGGTATCCGTTGTAGGTCTCCGGCTGGGTGGGGCACTTGTCATCCAGATCCACTATGCGGTCATCGTCAAAGTCCAGAAGGGCCAAGCCCGGTATGCTCTCTGGGCAGCCGTCCATGTCCTGGATTAGGTTGTACGTCTCCCGGAGCAGCGGGCAGGCATCCAGCGAATCGGGCAGGCCGTCCTGGTCGCGGTCGGGCGTGTCAAACGAGTCGGGGCAGCCGTCGGTGTCGTACGCACCATTGAATATCTCCGGCTGGCTGGGACAGTGGTCGTTCAGGTCGTTGATGCCGTCGCCGTCACTGTCGGGGATCTCCACAACCTCACCCACGAAGTCGGGGCAGCCGTCCTCATCCATGAAGTAGTTGTAGTTCTCCCGGGCGTTTATGCACTGGTCTTGGGCATCGGGTATGCCGTCCTGGTCGCTGTCCTTGTCTATGGAGTAGGGCGGAATGTCGGGGCAGCCGTCCTCATCCTGGAACTTGTTGTACCGCTCCGGCTCCAGCGGACAGGTGTCGGCGTCGTTGGGAATGCCGTCGGCGTCGGCGTCGCCGACAGGCCCGGCCAGGCTGGGCAGCTCGTCCGGACAGCCGTCATAGTCGGCGTAGTGGTTTATGGTCTCCTGCTCCGAGGGGCACAGGTCGTACCTGTCGGCCACTCCGTCACCGTCGGTGTCGGTGAATACGCCACCGTTTACGGTGTCGGGGCAGCCGTCGGTGTCGCGGAAACCGTTCTCCGTCTCCGGCTCGGTCACGCAAAAGTCCAGCACGTCCCTGATGCCGTCACCATCGGTGTCCGCCAGGCTGGGGTCTGCCAGCTCGTCGGGGCAGCCGTCCGTATCCATGAACCGGTTGTAGGACTCCGGGGCGAGGGGGCAGTCGTCGATGGCGTCCGGAACGCCGTCCCGGTCCGCGTCGTGGCTGACGATGTAGTCGTCGGGGCAGCCGTCCGTATCCTCTATGCCGTTAAAGTTCTCGGCTCGGGTGGGGCAGTTGTCCACCAGGTCTATTATGTTGTCCCCGTCGGTGTCCGGCAGCCCGAACTCGCCGGTCCCCGGGCGCGTGTCCGGACAGCCGTCCTCGTCCTGGAACTGGTTGTAGCGCTCCTGAAGGTTGGGGCACAGGTCCGACTCGTCGTCTATGCCATCTAGGTCCTCGTCGTACCAGGGGACGAAGCTGGACGGGCACCCATCCAGCTCCTCCAGATAGTCCTCCTGCAGGTTGGGGCACTTGTCCTCCGAGTCGACCACCCCGTCGTGGTCTATATCAGACTCGGCATACGTGCTTCCCAGGGGTACGGTGGTCAGGGTGGCTATCAGCAAAAGGTAAAAACCCAAGCCGCGCCGCCTGAACATTGAATTTGTGACATCTAATCCTGTTATTAAACCTGACTAACAGCCTGATCGCTCATTTCGTGGCGTGCGCGCTCCAGATCGCCGCGGCGACCGTGCCTGCGAAGCGGCGGGGTCTGCTCTGGACGGCGCATGCGCCGGTCCCGGCGGGGTGCAGTCCACACCGCAGCAATACGGCGGCAGCCCCGCGCCGGAGTTTCTGCCGGGCGGAATGGATACTCCGAAAGGGGGCGGCTCCGCACGGTTTTGGGCCCCGGCGGCCGGTTGGCACCGCGCCCCGATTTATGCGGAGGATGTGTCCGGCGGCCGCTGCCCGTCGCCGTACCACCTAGCAAAGGCCGCCAAGGCCTCCCCGCGGTGGGAGAGTTGGTCCTTGTCTATCTGGGCAAACGTCCCCCCGGCGCCGTCGGGTATGAAGACGGGGTCGTACCCCCATCCCGAGCCCCGTGCGGCGTCGGCTATGTGACCCCGGACCTCCCCCTTGAAGGCCGCGGTGCGGTAGCCGTCCGCATATGCCACCACCGAGCGGAAGGAGGCGGCCCGGTCCCCCCGCACCAGCGCCAGTATGCCGGCGTTGCCTATGGTATCGAACACGTATGACGAGTACGGCCCCGGAAATCCCTTCAGCGAGTCTATGAACAGTCCGTCATCCTCCACCAGCACGGCGCCCCCCACCAGGCTGCGGGCCGAGGCGGCCTTGGCCAGGGCTATCTCCTCCAGCGAGTGGGACTGCACCTCCGGCAGGCTGGCCCTGTGGTGGGATATCTCCATCCCCATCCGCCCCAGTATGCGGCGGGCCTCCCCGAACTTGTGCTCGTTCGAGGAGACGAACCATATCTTAGACAACCCGCGCGTACCTCCCCCTGCCCTCTATTCTAGCGACCAGGCGCAGGACCTCTGCGTGGCGGGGCATGGTCTGGGCGTATCCGTCTGTCAGCGCCTCCCAGGACTCCTCCAAGACCCTAGCGTGGGCGCTGCCCAGGATCTCCTTGATCAGCCTCATGTCCACCGCCCAGTCCTCGGGCTTTGTGGTGCGGCGCGACAGTCCCATGTCTATGAGGAACAGCCCCTCGCCCAAGATGAAGTTGGAGGTGGTCAGGTCCCCGTGCATTATCCCGGCCGAGTGCAGGAGCCCGGCCACCCTGCCCATCTCCCGGCAGTGCCCGGGTATGTCCCCGTCTGGGAGGGAGTGGACCGGCGTACCCCGGACGTACTCCATGATTATAGTGTGCCGGGCCGCGTCCACGAAATACACCAGGGGGGATGGTATGCGCAGCGACTTTACCATATGTAGCATGGATGCCTCGCGGAGGGTCCTCCGGCGCCGGAGCCGGATATCCAGATCGGGGTTCCGGTACGGCTTGGGGTGGCGCACCTTGGATATGGCCGGGCGGCCGAACCACTCGGTGAGGTAGATGTCGGCCTCGGCGCCGCGCTTTACCAGCTCCAACGGCGCGGGCGGGTATGTGGCGCTATAAAACGGAATGGCTGACATTGACCCCCGACAGGCTTGGAACTGCCCTCTCGGCCTAGCGGGCCCGCTCCAGCACGTCGCCCAGCTTCGTCTCGACCTGGGTTATGATGGGCGGGATGAACCCGTCGGTGGCGTTCTGCTCTGGCCATGTGACCTTGGTCACGGCGCCGTTCAGCGTCACCTTGACAGCGTGCCTGCGGTACTCGACGGCATCGTCCCGGACCGGAAACGTGTCCTCGGGCAGGGCCATGAAGCCCGTCTCCTTGATCAGGGCTATGAGGCGGATCACCTCCTCCTCGGTCAGGGACGACTGTACCGTGGGTTGGGGAAAGCCCCCCTCGGTCACTATAAGCCGGACGTCGCCGTCCCGCTGTATGGTCAGTATCTGGGTGCGGTCGGCCCCCACCCGTTCGGTCACCCCGAAGGAGACCACCCGAAGATCGTGCACGGTATACTCGATCTCGATGTTGTCGTCGGACACGGCCGCCGAGAACGGTATCTCCGGCTGCGACAGCAGCGAGGCGGCGACCACCGCCGCCGCCACGGCGGGCACCGCGCCCAACACTAGAATGATGGGCCTCACCATGCTGTACGTATGGGCACGCTCGAAATAAAGATTGGCGCCGCCCGGAGCTTCCGGTGGGGCCGACACGCACGTACAGCCCAAAATACAACTTAAATGGAGGCCGCGTCCATCCCCGCCCGTGGGGTCGTAGCCTAGCCTGGTAGGGCGACAGTGACAGTCACCGCTAAGGGCTCCAGAGGCGAACGAAGCTGCTGACGAAAGGATGATGTGAGTTTGGAGCTGTAGTGACCCGTAGGTCGCCGGTTCGATTCCGGTCGGCCCCACATTATGTGTTCAGCACGTTGAGCGCGGATCCTGCCCGGAACCACTCCAGCTGCGCCTCGCCGTACGAGTGGTCCAGCAGTATTGTATGGGACGTCCCGTCGGAGTGCTCCAGTGTGCACCTCACCGGCGCGCCCGGCCTCATCGAGCCCAAGCCCCCCAGCGATATGGTGTCGTCCTCCCGCACCCTATCATAGTCGGCGGGGTCCCGGAAGGTCAGCGCCAGCACGCCCTGCTTCTTGAGGTTCGTCTCGTGGATGCGCGCAAATCCCCGGGCTATCACGGCCCGGCACCCCAGATACCGCGGGGTCATGGCCGCGTGCTCCCTGCTGCTCCCCTCGCCGTAGTTGTAGTCCCCCACTATGACCCAGCCGGTGCCGTTCCGCTTGTATGCCCGGGCCACCTCTGCAAAGGGCTGTACCTGGCCGGTGAGATGGTTGCGGCCCTGGCCCACCTCGCCGGTAAAGTCGTTGACGGCCCCAAGCAGCATGTTGTCGCTGAGGTTGTCCAGGTGGCCCCGGTAGGAGAGCCAGGGGCCCGCCGGCGATATGTGGTCTGTGGTGCACTTGCCCCGGGCCTTCACCATGAGCCGCAGGCCGGCCAGGTCGCGTCCGTCCCACCCGGCGAACGGGCTTATCCGCTGGAGGCGCCTGCTGTCCGGGTCTATCTGCACGGCGACGCCAGAGCCGTCGGCGGGGGGCGCCACGTACACCCCCTCGGGGCGCCGGAACCCGTCCTCGGGCACCTCGGGCGCCGGGGAGGGGGGCTCCAACATGAACCGGGTGCCGTCGGCCGCCTCCAGCCGGTCCCGCAGCGGGTTGAACGAGAGCTTCCCGCCCAGCGCCAGCGCTATCACCAGCTCGGGGCTGCCGATAAAGTTGAGGGTGCGGCGCCGGCCGTCGTTGCGGCCCGGAAAGTTGCGGTTGAACGAGGTCACTATGCTGTTGGGCTCGTCCTCCTTCAGCTCCGGCCTGCTCCACTGCCCGATGCAGGGCCCGCATGCGTTGGCCAGGACGGTGGCCCCTATGTCGGTCAGCGACCTGATCAGCCCGTCCCGCTCTATGGTGGAGCGGATCTGCTCGGAGCCGGGGGTCACCAGCAGGGGAACCTTGGCCCGGACCCCCTTGGCCTTGGCCTGCTCGGCTATGCCCGCCGCCCGGGACATGTCCTCGTACGACGAGTTGGTGCAGCTGCCCACCAAGGCCACCGATATGGCATCCACGTACTCCTCGGACTCGACGTCGGCGGCCAAGGCCGAGACTGGCCGGACCAGATCCGGCGTGTGCGGGCCGGCCACGTGCGGCTCCAGCTCCGAGAGGTCGATGTGTATGACCCTGTCAAAGTGGGCCTCGGGGTCCTCCTCCACGCCTGTATCTGCCACCAAGATGTCGCGGTTCGCCTCGGCCAGCCGGGCTATGTGCTCTCGTCCGGTGGACTCCAGATACGTCCTCATCCTGGAGTCGTACGGGAATATGGAGCAGGTGGCGCCCACCTCTGCGCCCATGTTGGTTATGGTGGCCTTGCCGGTGCAGCTTATCGAGGAGGCCCCGGGCCCAAAGTACTCCACCACCGAGTTGGTTCCACCCGACACGCCCAGCTCCTGGGCCACCCTGAGTATCACGTCCTTGGGGGACGCCCATCCCCCCAGGCGGCCGGTCAGCCGCACCCCTATGCGCCTAGGATACAGGACCTCCCAGGGCAGTCCGGCCATCGCCTCGGCGGCGTCCACGCCGCCCACCCCGACGGCCAGCATCCCCAGCCCCCCCGCATTGGGGGTGTGCGAGTCGGTCCCGATCATCAAGCCCCCGGGGAACGCATAGTTCTCCAGCACCACCTGGTGTATTATGCCGGCCCCCGGCCTCCAGAAGCCGCACCCATATCGGGCCGCCGCCGACTGCAGGAACCTGAACACCTCGCTGTTCTCGTCCAGAGAGACTCTCATGTCCTCCTCCCCGGCCACCCGGGCGCGAATGAGGTGGTCGCAGTGGACCGTAACGGGCAGGGCCGCCCTGTCCAGGCCCGCCTGCATGAACTGCAGCATCACCATCTGGCCGGTGACGTCCTGGAGGGCCACCCGGTCGGGCCGCAGGCGCACATAGTTCTTGGAGGCGTCCGGATCCACCGCCGGCTCGTCGGCCATGTGGCCTGCCAGTATCTTTTCGGTGAGCGTGAGGGGGCGGCCCACCATCCTAGAGAACCGCTCGATCATCGGGCGGCTCCTCTCGTACACGGCCCGCATCATCCGTTCGGTGGTCTCTATCTCCACGGATGGACCCCCGGCGGGCGGGATTTAACGGTTAGGGATGCACTCGGGTACAATCCCGCCTAGCCTAGCGCCGGACGGCCATACCGCACGACAACCTAGACCAGAGCCAAGAAGACCGCCAGCGGTATGACCGCGTAGTCGCGCCTCACCTCCAGCGTGTCCTTTGAGAGCACGAGTCCGGACTCAGAGCCGGTCGCGTCCAAGAAGCGGGCCAGGCCGCCCAATTCGCGGTACGATATCTTGTTTCTGTATTTTATCTCGACCGGCAGCTCCAGCTGACCTTCGCGGTACAGGACAAAGTCGACCTCCTGTTTGTCCTTCCAGTAAAACAGGTGGTCATTCCTGTCGAACATCATTCTGCTGTCGGCCGTATCATACATTAGCCTAGCAAGATGGTCGGCCGCCACGCACTCTGCTACCCTTCCCGCGTTTTTTTCCTCCATAAGAAATTCTTCGGATGCCATAAACCAGTCTTTGGTTTTGTACAGATTATTAAAGAGATTATAATAGAAAGGATCTGTAAAGTATATTTTTTTCTTCTTCCAGAAACGGGCCTGCTTGCTCTTCTCGCCGAACATGTGCACGATATGTATTACGGACGCGTCATTCAGCAGATAAACATATCTTTGCACCGTAGACCAGGATCCAAAGTCAGTCTGCTTCAGGAGACTGCTCCAAGATACCGTGGAGCCCATGCTGGTGGCAAGTGCCGAACCAAATTGTCGAACCATGTCGGCGCTGTGCAACCCCCAGTCAGCCTTGATGCTGTCCAGATAGCTCTTATACGTCGGATCTGCCACAAAGTTGTGGACAATTTTTTCATTCACTATCTTTGGCAGGCCGCCGGTCAGCATGTACTCGTCCAGACAGCGGTTGAGAACGTCTGCAAAGCCCACGTTCAGCCCATGGATTACATCCGGAATCTGTTTGGCGGCAATGTCCGCAAGTATGTCTTTCTTGCAGCCTGCATCTATGTTTTTGCTCTTGATAAATTCGGCAAGCTCACTATTGCGCACACGCGCAAATTCGGAAAAACTCATGGGCTTCAGTATCTTGTCGTACGAGTCGGCTACATGTCCGCGCCTGCCTGGCAACCGCTCGGCCGCGCGCAATATACTGGCAGCCTGTGATCCGGTGGCCAGTATGGTGCAGTGTTTCAGCTGGGCGCCATCTATCAAAAACTTGATGGCTTTTTGCCAGTCGTCTACCGAAGTTATCTCGTCTAGAAACATGTATGTCCTCTCCTCCATACTTCGGTAGGCCGCGCTCACCTCCAGATATCTGCTTATTATGTCGGCTACGTTCTGGGGCGTGCCTGCAAGATCAAACGAATAATAGAATATGTTCCACGGGTTTGCGCCCCTTTTCAAAAAATCCCGGATTTGCAGCTTGATCATTGTAGTTTTGCCCACCTGCCTAGGCCCCCTCATCGTGTACACCACCGTATTGTCGGGCTCAAAGTCATACTCTATCTGGTGCCGCAATTCCGGATCGTACGATATCGTGGCTGCCTCACACATCTTGATCTTTTCATCAGCATCTATGAGCTCGGCCGACCGCCACCACGGATTGGCCTGCCGGAGTGCGGGCGTGCTTATCATGCATAACCATAGTGAGTAGTTCTTTATAAGCAGTCTAGAATTGGCCGCGAGGTTTTTTATAAGTAGGCCAGAATTGGCCGTGAGGTTCTTTATGACTCAGTGGACAAGGCAGTGTAGTAGTGGCTGTACTATACTCCAGCCAAGATGGCCGCCCAAGCCGGTGCCTCCTAGCCTGCCGGGGCGCGGGACTGCTCGGCGGCCGCGTTGGACCTCCGGACCTGTCCCTGCATGCCGCCTATGAGGCACAACGGCGGCCGCTAGTTTGCCCAAGCCTACGATGCCGGCTGGGAGGCGTGCGCCGTGTCTCGGGCCGCCGGCGCCGGCGTCAGGGCGCAAACAGCACCTTGAGCGCGCCTCCCCCGGCGCGCTCAAAGGCCTGCTCGTACTGGTCCAGGCGGTACACCGAGTCCACCAGTCCGTCCACTGATATGGAGCCCGAGGCCAGGGCGTTTATTGCCGGGGCGAATGGACCGCACCTGGAGCCCACCAGCGTGAACTCGTTTATTATGGTCTGGGTGAGATCCTGGTTACCGCCCGAGGCGGTGGTGGACTTGAGGACTATGATCCCCCGGGGCCGCGCCAGCCTCGCCGCGTCGGCCAGCCCCGTGGCCCGGCCGGTGGCATCCACCACCATGTCGAAGCTGCCCGCGTCAGAAGGCTCCATACTGCGGCTGGTGCGCACCCCCAGCCGCCCCAGCCGGGCCAGCTTGTCCGGGTGCCTCCCGAAGCAGACCACGTCCGCTGACATATCCAGCACCATAGATACCAGCTGCCCCAGCCGGCCGTCGCCCAGCACCGCTATACGCCACCGGGGATCGATGGACACCTGCTCTGCAATCTCAAAGGCTGCCGCGAGGGGCTCCACGAAGACCGCCTCCCGGTCCGGCACCGAGTCCGGCAGCACATGGAGGTTCCTGGTGGGCAGGGACAGGTACTCGGCAAACGCGCCGTTCCTGCCCAGTATGCCCAGAACCGTCCTGTCGGGGCAGTGCCGCTCCAGCCCCGACGCGCACGTCCCACACACCCCGCACGCGGCGTTGATCTCACCGACCACGCGGCGGCCCACCAGGTCCGGAACCTCCGACTCGGCCACCACACCCACGAACTCGTGCCCCAGCACCCCCCTGTACTCCATGTAGCCGGACACCATCTGCAGGTCGGTCCCGCATATGCCCGCAAGGCTAACGCGCACCACCGACTCGCCGGTGGGGTCGGGAAACTCGGGATCGTAGCCGAGGGCGGATCCGTCAAAATACACCGCCTTCATCCCCCGCACGGGGGACTGCGCATCTTTATTCATTAGGGGCTATGCGTAATCACCCACGCACAGCTTGGCAGCATTGGGAGGCCCCGGCCCGTTCCGGCCGAAACCGCCCACCCCGGGTCCGCCCACCGGCTCCCCGCCGGCGGGATTTCGACGCCCCGGTTTGTGCGCCCCCGGCAGGCGCCATTCGGCGCCTGCGCTGCGGCCCTCTAACGTCCGCATGATGTCCGATAATGTTGATCTCTGCGGTGCGGTCATGCCCCTGTGCGACACGGCTTCCCGCAATGTGGATATGATACCCGGCAGCGTGATTTTCCGCTGCGAGCCGTCATGGCCGGTCCACTCCATGACGAGCGCCAGTATGGTGCGGAAGAGTATGTTGGCACCCGCGTTGCCGTCCCGCTCCCGTATCGCGCGGCATGGCTGGCACCACAAATTTCGCACGCCCTCCTGCCGCACCGCGGAGCGTTTCAGCCTTTGGCCGCACTCCAGGCAATTGGACGATGTCCCGGCGGGGTCCACCCCCGCGTGCGGCAGCCCCTCGGACTCGAGCGCGTTGGTTATGGCGCGGCGCCGCTGTCCCGCGTTCAGTGTGGATTTCATCTTCCCGCGCGCGTACGGCGACATCTTACGATCCTTGGTGTACAGCCTGTGTGTTTTGAGATCCTCAAAACCCACCGCGCACCCGGCCCTCGCGCACGCCCTCGCCTCCTTGCCCACGTGGTCCTTGATGCGGTTCTGGTACGTTTTCCATGCCTTCTTCATACATTTTTCCATGACGCGGGCGTCGCCGAGCCGCCTCACCCTCTGTATCTTGGAATGGGCGCGGTTGTACTCCTTGCCGTACTCATTCCATACCGTGCCTGTCATGCCGTTTGGGACGCGTAGGTGTTGTTCTTGGCGTTGATGTCCATTCCCGCCCAGGTTTCCGGCTCGCGGTCGGGAACCACCACCTCATATATTATGAATATCTCGTCGCGGCTCAGCCTCACCGACTTGGGCACGACGCCGGGCTGGCCCAGCTTCTCCACCACATATGGCGGCACCTTGAATGCCATCCGGGGGCGGTCCTGGCGGCCCCTGCCGTATATCGCCACATGTACGGCCGGATCCCCGTTCCACCGCTTGGACGTCTCCCCAAACGCCAACTCGAAGCGGTCGGTCTGCGCCACACCATTATGGTAGTGCGGCGCGCGGGCGTGGGGCTCTGCAAGCCTGTTGGTGCGCCACGCCTTGTGGCTTCCGAGCACATCCCGCACGATGTATTCGGCGAACCTTGTCTGGTAGATGCCGGTGCGGTGCGCCGCCATCCTGTACAGGTCCTTGCCGCGCGCGTCCCTTCGATACCCCTTGGATGTGTGGTTGGACGCCGCCGCGACGTAGTGGAGCAGGCCGCCCAGCAGGCGGCCCTTGTCATGACTCGCGTGGACTGTTCGCCGGATCTTTCCCATGTGTGTCGGTATAGTACGATGATATATATTTGAATGTACCGATTTATTGCCGTACCATATAGGCATGGTGCGCGGAAGCCCGGAACACCCACACATACACTGCGCACCGTAGCATTCCAGGGCCCCGGTGCCGGATGACTGAAAGTTTTTGTTTCAATTACGCATAGGGTCTATTGACAGTGCGTACTTTTGCGCCGCACACTCCGGCACACGGCGACTGCCGGTCCGTACCCGGCGGCGCCCAGGAGCGGGTCCGGAGATTGCACCCGCGCCACCAAGCCGGCGGCGCGTGCACCGCGGCCGCTTGGCGGCCGGCCCCCCAACGGCGTTCCACCGGGCGCCTACCCGGGGCCCGCACCATCCCCGATGCCGGCCAGGGCTCGGGCCCGCTCCGCAGTTATGTTGCCCTCTTCGGCCATCTCCCCGGCTATCCGCTCTATCATATCCGGCGGCACGCCGGCGGTAGCGGCCACGTTCCGGGCGTGCAGCCTCATGTGGCCCCTCTGTATGCCTACGGTCGCCAGCGCCCGCATTGCCCCAAAGTTCTGCGCCAGGCCGGCGGCGGCCATCACCCCGGCCAGCTCCCCGGAGCTGCGCACCCCCAGTATGTCCAGACACGCCCGGGCGGTGGGGTGCACCCGCACTACCCCGCCCACTATCCCCACGGACATGGGAACCTCTATGGAGCCGACCAGGTCCCCCACCCCATTCCTAGACCATACGGTCAGGGAGCGGTACCGGCCCGAACGGGCCGCCCAAGCGTGGGCCGCCGCGTCTATGGCCCGGGAGTCCTGCCCGGTGGCGTTGGCCACCGCCATTATCCCGTTCATCACGCCCTTGTTGTGGGTGACGGCCCGGTACACATCGTTGTCGGCGAACTCGTACGCCAGTACCATGTCCCGCACCGTATCCTCCCCCAGCACACCGGCCGGAAAGACGGCAGACGCGGAGGCTACCCTCCCGGTGGAGTAGTTGGAGAGTATCCGCAGCAGCGCCCGGCCGCCGGCGGCCTCCTCTATGATTGGGGAGACTGCCTCGCACATGGTATTGGTGATGTTGGCCCCCATGGCGTCCCCCACGTCCACCAAGATCTCCACTATGAGCATGGGGCCGGAGGGCGCCCGTATGGTACGGCTGGAGACGGACTTTGCGCCCCTTCCCTGGTTTGGCAGGGTGCGGCTGCACGCGTTGGCCGCCTCCAGTATGCGGCGGTCCGCCTCCCCTATGCGGCGGTCCGCCCCGGGTCCGGCCCCCAAGACCTGTATCTGGCCTATGCTCACCGGGTCGCTGCACGATACTGTAAACCCGCCGGTCTGCCGGCAGGCCAGGGCCGCCTTGGATGCGGCGGCCACCACCGAGGGCTCCTCTATGACCATGGGCACCAGCACGTCCCGGCCGTTCACCACAAAGTTGGTGGCCACGCCCATGGGCAGGGCCATCACCCCCAGGGCGTTCTCTATCATGCGGTCGGCCTCCGGGAACGATATCCCGCCGTCCAAAGCCCGGGCATCCAGGCCGCCGGTGGCCTCGGACACGGCGCGTATGCGCCCTGCGCGGTCCTGCTCGCGGAAGCGGGGGATGCGGCTCACTTGAGCACCCTCAGCAGCAGGTCGTCGTTCTCGGCCGGAAAGCCCTTGCCGTCCGTGTTCGAGGTTATCACGTACAGGGCGCCGTCGGGCGCCTGCACCACGTCCCGTATGCGGCCCACCCCGCCCAGCAGCGTCGTCTGGGACGGGAGCCCCTCGTCCACGTCCAGCTCGAAGAGGCCTGCGGCGCGCATGGAGGCCAGTACCGCGTTCCCCTCGCCGGCGGCCGCCCCGGCCGAGAAGACCATGCCGCCCGGCTCGATGGCGGGGTCATAGCAGACCAGCGCCCCCAAGTGCTCCCCGCCGCACTCGCTCTCCGGCCATCCGTAGTTGCCGCCGGGGACTATCCGGTTTATCTCGTCGTTCTTCTCGGGGCCCGCCTCCACCATATACAGCTGGCCGGACGCATCCCAGTCCATCCCCCGGGGGCTGCGGTGCCCCAGGGAGTACACCGGCGAGCCGGGGAAGGGGTTGTCCGAGGGTATGGAGCCGTCGGGATGTATGCGCAGTATCTTGCCGGCCAGCGACTCCACATCCTGGGGCAGGTGCGAGGCCTCCGAGGGGGTTCCGGTCCCCACGTACAGCATGCCGTCGGGCCCGAACTTCAGCACGCCCCCGTTGGCAAAGCGGGAGGCCGGTATGCCCTCCAGTATCGTGCGCGCGTCGGCCAGCCGGTCGTCCTCCACCAGTATCTCCATTATGCGGTTGTATATGGCGCCCCCCTCCTGGTACGTGAGGTACACGTAGAGCAGCCCGTTGGAGCTGTACCCGGGGTGCGCCGCTATCCCGGTGAGTCCGGAGTCAAAGTCCTCGGCCGCCCGCAGCACCGCCACCGGATCCTCCAGCATGGCCCCGTCGCGCACCAGCCGTATGCGGCCCTCCCGCTCGGTCACGAAGACGTCGTCCCCGGATACGGCCAGGTGCCGGGGCCTCTCCAGGTTGTCGGCGACCACCTCCACGCGCCCGTCGGGGCCGCCGGTGGGCGGCGGGGGTATGGGCAGCGGATCCGAGGGCGAGGTCAGCACCCACACCGAGAAGGCCACCGCCGCGCCTATGCCTGCTATGCGAAGCCTCTTGTCCACCGAATTGGAGATACAGAAAATGGTATATTGCCTTATCGGAGAGCCGGACGCACGCTCCCTGCTCGCTTGCGCCCCGCTGTCGGACCTCCGACCCGACGGGCGCGCCGGACACCCCCGGCATGATTCAATTCCGGAGAATGGGCGTATCCGCTGGACGTCCAGGCCGGGCCGCCTTTTGCCTTCGCGGTTTATTTGTCCATGTCGGTATTGTGCATATTATTTAGTCTGTATCTGTCCGATGATTCCCAGGTCCTGTTCCAAAGGCAAATATAGCGCCCTGCCACACCATGCCGCAGCGGGGTGGGGAAGTCAGACCCACGGGGGCTAGGTCATCCCGGCGGGCTCATAACCCGCAAATCGGTAGTTCAAATCTACTCCCCGCTATAGTCCAGATGCCAAGGCAGGCGGGCGGCAAACCTGATGCCGTTCCGCCGGCCCCGCCTCTGCGCCGGACGGGCCAGGTGCCGGTGAGCCGAGACCCGGGGCAGATACTCGCCGCAGGATATCGACCGGGGCAGATCCATGCGCACCGGCCCGGCCGCAGCGGCGCCGCACCGGACGCACCCGTACCCCTGCCCGCGCCCCCGCGACTTCATGCTCTTGTCGCACCTCATGCAGCGCGGGTTGGCGTACACCACCCTTGGGGCCAGCCCCCGCACCCGCACCACCTCCAGGCTCAGTGTATGTGGGCGGCGCGCCGACCCCGGCCGTACACCGCCGCCCACCTCCACCATGTCTCCTGGAACCATACCGCGTACCACCCCGGGCAGGCCGGTGGGCCTGTACGCCCAGCAGGCGATCTCATGCCCCCCGCAGTCCACGACCACCCAGGCGTGGCCCCCCCGGACCTCCCCCGACACGCGGCGCACCACACCGGTCATGGTCCCCGAGGAGTGCGGCTCGGGGGCGGCCGGGTCTATGCCGTACGCCAGGTGGTCGGCGGTGCCCTGGTTGGTCCTGAATATGGTGTGCCCGGCCAGCCTCTCGGCGTGCCGCACCATCTTGGCCGCGCCGCACAAAACCTCCGGGTCCTCGCCGCGTATGCCATAGAATACTGGATCCGGCCCGCGGGGGGCCGCCAGCACCCGGCCCGACTCGGGGTCGTAGCTGCTGAAGGTGTCCGGGTAGGTGGCCTCCTGCATGGACTTCATGCTGTATGTGTCTATGCAGCGCTCCGTCCCCACGCTCTCCGGACGCCTGTACGCCAGTATCTCGGCGGTGCAGTCCCCAAACCTGTAGCCCACCGCCGCCATCGCCCCCACCACCCCCCGGCCTGTCCCATACTGTATGGTGTCCACTCCGGCACCGGCGGCCAGCCGCAGGGCCCCCCGCAGGTCCACCACCCTGTGCAGCGCCTCGGCGGCGAACCCCGCCAGTTCGGGCGGCACCGCCTCCCCCTCCAAGAACGCCATTCCGGGGTTGGCGCCGTTTGCCATGTCCGAGTGGCGCCGCACCATCCCGTCCACGAAACGGCGCGCCCCCTCCGGATCCCCGGTGGATATGTGCAGTGCCACGGCGCCGTTCCCCCGCGTCTTCCAGGGGACGTTGGGGTTCAGGCGCACCAGCCTGGGATAGTCCACAAAATGGCAGCCCCGCTCCAGCAGCCCGCCGGTTATGAGATGAGTCAGGTACGTGGTGCACATGCCCCGGGTCGAGTCGGTGTCGTCTATGCCGATGCGCAGCTCCATGTGGGGGCGCCGGGGCGCCAACCTAAATAAAAAAGTCCGCCGTTCCCCTATCCGTGATAATAATAGACGAGGGGCGCATGTTCTCGGAGATAGAGCAGAGGCGCCCCGCCTCGGTCTCGCTCAACGGGCCCGAGGGCATGCTGCCGCAGGTGCAGCAGGCCGCCGTCCACATCACAGAGAGGTTCGGCATACCAGCCTTTGTCATAGCCGACACCACCTGGGGCAGCTGCGACCCCAACGCCGGCGGGGCCCGCACCCTGGGGGCGGGCATCCACTTCAACATAGGACACACCATATCCATGGGCGAGATAGACGACACCATAATGGTGGACGCGTACGACGACATACCCTTCGATGGAGTAGCCGAGAGGTACGCCAAAAACCCCCCGCACCGCGACGTGGGACTGCTCACCGACAGCCAGCACCTCAACCAGATGGACTCGGTCCGCCGCATACTGGAGAGGGGCGACATCCGCGTCACCATAGGGGGCGGAAAGGGGCAGCTCAACGACGGGCAGGTCTTCGGGTGCGAGTTCTACCCGGCCACATCCCTGAAGGATGCGGTGGGGGCGTACGTATTCATGGGCCAGAGCAACTTCCATGCGGCCGGCGTGGCCATGTCCACCGGAAAGCCCACGTACGTGCTGGATCCCTACTTCAACGAGGTTCGCGATGTCACCGGGTTCGCCGCCTCCCTCAGGAAAAAGGCCACCCTGGCCGTGTACCGGGCCGCCGAGGCCGAGAGGTTCGGCGTGGTGGTGGGGCTGAAGGAGGGGCAGCTGGCCAAGGCCGCCGGGCTCCGCTTCAAGCGGGAGCTGGAGGGGCTGGGAAAGGAGGTGGAGCTCTTTGCCCTCACCGACATAACCAACGACCGCCTCCGCAACCTGAGGGGCATAGACGCCTTCATACAGGTGGCCTGCCCCCGGATATCCACCGACAACCAGTTCGACATGCCGGTGCTCTCCACCCCACAGGCCAACGCCCTGCTCCGGGTGCTGCGGGGCGAGGAGCCGGGCCCGTACATGGAGAAACCCCACTGGCTGTAGTACACACCCGCAAGATTTCCGGGCGTGCGACATCCGAGACTCTGCGGCATGTATGGCCCAAGCCGGTGGCTGAAAAGGCAGTGCTATTCTGCGATGACATATGTCCGGATTATGCCGAGACCCGCGCCGCCGCCCCGGCGGCAGTACCCGGTGCAACAATATTAAACTAAATTTTTAACCGGATGGATGCCCAGCCCGCCGTATTGCTGGCGTATGTGGTACTGCTGGGCGCCCTGGGCATCATAGGTGCGGCCTATGGCCACGGCACCGGCAGCGAGACCCTCCCCCCTATGGAGATGGACGGCGAACTGGTGACCCTGGTGGTCTCCTCCTCTCAGGAGGAGGGGATGGTGCGGGTGGATATTGCCATGGTGCGGCATATCACCGGAGAGGCCGTACCAGACGCCGACTTTCGGATAACCGCCCGGCACGGCCAGACCCAGATCTTCTCGCAGGAGTTCCACCGCAGCGACGGGCGCATAATATTCGACCTGACGGACGGCATGGAGTACACCCCGCCGGAGAGCTCCGGCGGCGGCTTCTTGGGGATTCTGGGTCCGGGCAGCTTCAAGGTGTCCGGGCCCGGTCTGGCCGGCGGCGGGCTGTACTCCTTTGACGTGTCGGTGCTCTCGGCGGACGGGTACGAGCCGGCCGATCCCCCGCTGTTCGAGTCGGCCGTCTCGGTCCCCATAACGTACGATGACGTGGTGGACGGCGGGCGCTGGGGGGACCAACCCATGCACTTCATCACATACTATGATACACTGCACGGACGGGGGTACGACCCGGAGACCGGGCAGGTCTTCTTTGAGATGCCCTTCCAGTGGGATGCGGCCGTCATAGAGCAGATAGAGACCGTCCACGTGGAGTTCACCATACCCAACGGGTTCGGCGACATGCTGGCCTCCGACATGGAGGCGTATATCAACGGCATACCCACGCCCCCCAGGACCGTAGCCATAGACGACTACTTCATGGATGTCAGGACTGTGCACATAGTGCTGCCCCGCCACCTGCTGCTGGAGATGCTGGGGGCGGCGGGGGGCGACTCCATGGAGTTTGATATCGGGGCGGCGCCGCGCACCCCCTACAGCGCCGTGACCTCTAACGGCGAGTACCGCGTGCTGGTGGATGTGGGGCCCTCCGGGCTGGCGGCCGGCCGGGAGGCGGCCGTATCCTTCAATATAACGAACGTGTTCCTGAGAAGCATGAACGTGGAGGCCGACTACACGGCCACCGTGACCCGGGGGGGCGCCCTGCTGTACTCGCAGAGCGGTGTGTCCAACGGCGAGGTCACCATGAGGTTTCCCATACCCGGCGACGCCTCCGGCCCCGCCCTCATATCATTCCAGGACATAAACGGCAACGACCTTGCCGACGCGACCCTCCCCGTATTCATAGACCCGGCGCCCCCCGAGGTGCCCCAGACTCCCGCGGTGCCCCCCTGGATCCGGGACACTGTACAACTGTGGACCTCCGGAGACATAGACGACGGGGCGTTCGCGGCGGCCATATCATACCTCATACAGCAGGATATCATACACATGGATACCACACCCCAGGTCGGCGGGGACGGCGGCCCCATAGACGACTGGGTGCGCACCACCGCTGGATGGTGGGTCGACGGGCTGGTGAGCGACGCGGAGTTTCTGGCGGGCCTAAAGTATTTGGTGGGGCGCGGCGTCATAGCCGTGGCTCCCTAGGCTGCCGCCGTGGGAATTATATCGCTGAGTAGGCACGCGTCACGTACGCATACCTTCCCAGATGCTTCATGGCGCTTGATGTTGCGGGACGGTTGCACGCTTGTTTCTCGCGCCGCCTTTGCATGGCGTCCGGAGCTGTCTGCGCCAGTCTTGGCGGCTTCCGGGCCCTTCCCATTTCACGCCTTTCGAGGGTAATTCCTCCCCCCGCGGGAACCCTGATGTCGGTCCCCCGTTGAACGATATTTGCCGACGCGTTCCCGTCGGCGTTGTCGACGCGGCCACATGCGAGACACAGGAACCTCTCGCCCTTCCTGTTGTCCTTGTGTGTGTATGAGCACGTGCGGCATTCCTGGCTGGTGCCCTGCGGGTTCACCTCTATTATGCGGATTCCCATCCGCTCCGCCACAATGCGCACCTTCCGAAGTATCGCACTGTGCCGGATGTACCGCAGCCCCCTGTTGAGGCCGCGCTTGCTGGCGTTTCCATGTCTGGTCATCGCCTCGATATGGAGGGCTTCTATGCAGATTATATCGACCCCGTAGCATATCTCCTTGGCCAGCAGCCACTCGGCATAGTCGCGGGCGTTGGCGTTGTGCCAATTGTAGTTGTCGCGCTGCCGCTTTATCTTTTTGGTGGTGTGGGAGTGCTTGCTGCGCCGTGATATGGTGCGCCGCGCCTCGTCGTTCCACGACTGGTTGGCTCGGAAACCCACCGCCGTATCATAACATGTGAACGTGGCTTCCCTGCCGTCGGTCTTGCACACCACAGTGGGGTTGGTGACACCACGGTCGATCCCCGCCGCCACGCCGGTGTGGACCGGTTCGGCTTTCGGCAAATCATACACAACGTACAATCGGTAGACGCGGTCGCCGGGCTTCACATGCGTCCATGATCTCGGCGTCACGTCGATCAGGTGGAACGCCCGGGCGCCGTGCAGCCAGTGGAATGGGTATTGGTACGGCTGCTCCTCGCACAGCTGTACGACACCGATGCCGGGGAGCGACGCGTGCGTGTTGTCCACGAACCTGGGCTGCACGTCGCACGCCACGGCCATCGTGTCGTTGCGCTTCCTGGAACGGAACTTCAAATTTCCGTTTCCATACTTGTTGGAGATGTCCGCGGCGGTGCGCGCCTGGGCGATGGCGGTGTTCTGGTATATGCGCTCCACCGTCTGCAGCCACGGCGTGACGCGGCGCATCTTGGTGAACTCCTTGGAGATGTCGTACTCGGTGAGTGTTGGGTCTGCAAGCAGCCGCTCCACGGCCCAGTTGTATACCCATCTCTGGGACTTTCGTATGCGGGAGATGCGGCGCGCCTGGCAATGCTTCAGGTCAACGCGGAGGCCGCGGGCGCGGTGCATATGTGTCGCGCTTCGGTGCGCAGACCCAATAAAAACCGTACTATATGTGCTTATTTGGGTATCATACTCCAATGAAGCTGCGCGCACAACGCGTGCCTACTCAGCGATATAATTCCCGCCGCCGTCCCCGCAATCTTTATACAAATTTGGCCCCCTTCCAGCCCCATGCTGCTGCCCCTGCGGGACGAGAACCCCCATCCCGCCGGGTGGAAGCCCAGGGTCACATATGCGCTCATAGCGGTCAATGTTATAGTCTTCTTCATCGAGGTGGCCGCCACCGGACAGTTCCTCGACTTTACCAACAGGCAGGCCTTCGACCTCTTCTACGAGTGGGGGACCGTCCCCCGGTGCGTGATGGGGGACGACGCCTTCCGGATAGACTTTGGCCGGGGCCCCGAAGTTGTAGAGTGTCCGGCCAACCCGCTGATGACGCTGATCTCCTCCACGTTCCTGCACGGCGGCATACTACACTTGGGCGGCAACATGCTCTTCCTGTGGATATTCGGCGACAACATAGAGTTGAAGTTCGGCCGGCTCAAGTACCTGGGCATATACCTGGGGTGGGGGGTGCTGGCCGGGCTGGCGCACATAGCCGGGGACACCAGCAGCCCCATACCGGCGGTGGGCGCCTCGGGGGCCGTCTCCGGCGTGCTGGGGGCGTACCTGGTCCTCTTTCCCCGCGCCCGCATACTCACAGTCATGATGTTCTTCATCTTTTGGCGGATGCTCCACATACAGGCCAGGTGGTTCCTGCCATTTTGGCTGGTATTCCAGAACCTGCTGCCGTTCTTCATAGGGAGCGTGGGGTTCGGCGTGGCCGGCGGCGGCATAGCCTACCTGGCCCACATAGGGGGGTTCGCCGTGGGGCTGGCGGTCGGATACCTGTACAAGATCACCCACAGGTCCGACTACCTGTACGGCTCCCGGTACGGCTACCGCCCAGACTACTGAGCGTAGGATGGGCCAGCAGGCACGCGGCCCGGACGCCCGCGCCTCATGCCCAGCCGGGAACTGGTCCGACCCACGGCATATATTGGGGTGACGAGTGCCCGTTATCATGCCGGTAGTGACCGTATCACTCTTCCCCGGCCGCAGCGAGGAACAAAAGTCCGAGTTTGCGCGGTTCATAACGAAGGGGGCAGCCGAGATACTCAAGGCCAAGGACGAACACGTCATAGTGGTGTTTCAGGAGAACGCCAAAGAGAACTGGTTCCAGGCTGGAAGACCCCTCTAGCCACTATTTTTATTGCACGAGGAGATGCCCCGGGCATGGCCAGGGTGGCGGTCGTACAGTTTGAAGCATCCATACACAAGGATGAGAACCTGCGCCGCATCACAGAATACATCCGGGAGGCATCGGGGAATGGGGCCGACGTGTGCGCCTTCCCCGAGTTCATGATGGCATACACGCCCAGCACCCAGAGCGATATGGAGCTGGCCGCCGGGGCCGAGACCGTCTCGGGGCCGTTCGTCTCAGAAGTGTGCAGGGCTGCCAGCGACGGCCACATAGAGGTGGTGGGCACCTTTTACGAAAAAAGCCCCAAGAGCGACCGCGTGTACGACACGTCATTTCTGGCGGACCGCTCCGGGACGGTCAGATCCGTATACCGCAAGATACACCTGTACGACGCCCTGGGGTTTCGCGAGTCCGACAAGCTGGAGCCGGGGGACTTTATCGCCTCCCCGGTGCGGACCGGGGCGGGGATGACCGGCATGATGATATGCTACGACCTGCGCTTTCCGGAGATGTCCCGGACACTGGCCGAAGCCGGGGCCCACACCCTGGTGGCGCCCTCCGCCTGGGTCGCCGGGGAGGGGAAGGTAGGGCACTGGATCACCATGAACCGGGCCAGGGCCATGGAGAACGGGTGCTTTGTAGTTGCCCCAGCCCACACCGGAAACATATACTGCGGCAGGAGTTTGGTGGTGGACCCCTTTGGGGACATACTGCTGGACATGGGCGAGGGCGAGGGCATCGGGTACGCCGACGTAGATATTGGCGCAGTACAACGGACGCGGGAGAGGCTCCCCCTGCTGCGCAACCGCAGGCTGGACATATATCCGGACATGTCCGGGCCGGTCCGCTGAGCGGTCAGGCCACATGGCGGCGCAGGGCCCCGTAGACCTGACGCACGATCAGCGCGGAATCTTGCATTAAATGACGCGCAAAAGATCAAGGCGCCATCCGAGCCGGCAGGCAGGAATTCATATCGAATAACGCCCGCGCGTTCAAGGTGGCCTCCGACATGCCGCTCCAGCTTGGTTTTTTGACACACTGCATCGAAAACGCTACTTGGATGCTAGTCGGAGGATCGGCCGGACCGCGGGTAGAGGATCGGCGCGGAGAGCCACCCCGCACCCATTGGACAAAGACGCGACGGCCACGTTGTACCGCCGGAGGCGCGAGCCATGATCGCAAACCAGGAGATGTCTTGTCGGGTTGGTCTTTCCCATGATCACTAATTATCGGTTGCATCTCTAGGCTTTTCTGGCGGGCCGCGCCTAGTCTTGCACTGTATGTTGGAGCATTGCCTGGACCACTTCTGCTTGTTGGAGTATCGGAATATTACCTCGGGCCACCCGCACACCTCGCAGGCCTTCTTGGTGGCGCGGAGCCGGGCCTTCTGCAGAAGCGGCGATGACGCCGTGCAGCCGTTGGCGTAGTTAGAGCAGCCCACAAAGCGTTTGCCCGTAGATCTGGAGCGTACCACCATGAGCCTGCCCACCCTACACTCGGGGCAGTCCACAAGGCCGCTCCGGGGAGTGTTGGACCCCAGCAGCACGTACTTTTGGTCCTTCTCGGACCAAGACAGGTAGGCTCCCGCATCTAGATACTGGCGTATGTCGTTAAGCAGGGCCAGGGCCGATGCCTTGGTTGCCCGGGCCTTGTGGCGGTCCTCTCTTGCCATTGTATCCGGCCTCACAATCCACCAATAAGTGGTTTAAGGTAGAGACACCACTAGACAACGCCGGAGTTGTAATAGATGCCGGTAAATCAGAAAAATCCGGCGTTACTGGTATGAACCTTGGAGAGAGCCAATATATGTTGGGCACCAACCTACGGACTACAGTTTATGGCAATTATCCAGCGGGCACCGTCCGGGCGCACAGAAAGCATCTCGATTGTGATGGCGGTGTCCCTCGCATTGCAGAATATTAATAGGCGCAGTCCTCAAACACATACGACTCCTCAATCGTGAATAGATCTCGGGGTGAGAACTTGAATTGCAACATTTGGGCGGTCTTCTTTCCGGCATCTCCACCCTTACGCTGTATGGTTATTCTTCCCAGCCTCAAGTTGCCCTTCCTAGTGATGAAAGCGGAGCCCTCTGCGTAGTGCCGCACCACGTCGTCCATGCGCACCAGCGCCGACTTTGGGGGCGCATCCAAACGTTCTTCCACAGCCAGCATCCACCGGGCAGCGCCCCTGCCTCGGCCAGCCATAACGTCCTGTATGATCTTTTTCTTTTTTTTATTCAGGAATGATACAACCTGCTCGCCCTGCCCGTTAGGCAGCTCGTCCATAAAAAAACGTCTCGGGTCCCTACCGGGCGAGGTGGGCTTGCAAATATCGCCTGGCCTGTACCCTTCCTCCCCGCAATACATCCTCAGCGAGTCGGCTACCGCATCCGACATCTTCCAGAATTTTGCAAACTCGCTTACCCGCCGCTTGTCTATCTGGTTGAAGCTGGCGATGAATTTTTTGACCGATATCCACTCAACGTTACCGTCCACCAAAACCAGCACGTCGGCCTTGTTGTAGAACCCCATCTTGCGGGTGGTCTGTGCGCAGACCCTGCTGAAATTCCGATACCCCATGGCATCCAGCCATCCTGCGCCGCACGAGCCGCCGCAATGGCCATTGAACTGGTCCACCACCCAGTCCTCATTTTGAAACCCGCCCAGGGCAGTCTGGGACATCACCCCGTCGCGGCGCGGCGTCTGCCGGGTTCATAATTGATGGCGACGATCTCGCGGCTGTCGTTTTGTGTAACATACTGCAGGGAACGGCGCAGCCGCACGCGGTACACCGCATAGCAGTTTGGTATTCCTATGTCGGCAGGCTCGTTCTGTTCCGATATCATGACCCGGTTGTGCGGTGTTATGGTATGCACGAATTTTGCAAAGCTCTCGGTGGACGGCACCATGTTGTAGTGGGCATTGGTGTTGTTCATGTATGGAGGATCAAGATACATAAACGCGTCTCTGGTGCGGCTCCAGCCCTCGAATGGCCTGTTGGTTATCTTTATGTGTTTGATGGAATGGCTGATATCCAGCAGCCGCTCCTCATCCAGCTTGGGGCAGCTGGCGCCCTTCCGCATGGGGGCGTTGAACCTTCCTGAGCCATTGAAGCGTATCTTCCCGCTGAACGCGTTCTTTGCCAGGTATAGGAACCGGCCGGCGCCCTCCAGCCCCCCGCTGATGTCCAACTTTCTCACCTCCAAGAAATACTCGCCGTCGGAGCGGGCACGGTGCTCCTCGTACCTCTCCATCAAACCGTCGGGGTCGTCCCGCACGCACTTCATAAAATTTACCATGACCGGGTTGTTGTCGTTGTATGTGATGTGGCGCGAGCCGAACCGGAAGCTGCAGTATATCGCAAAGGCTCCGGATCCGCCGAACACGTCTATTATCTCTCCGGAGCCAGCATCGTCGGGAACCAGCTCGTCGAATATATGCGCAAAGCCGGACTTGTTACCGATGTATGGGATCAGATGGTACCGGTTCCGCCCGCTGCGTACGTCGTACGTCTTGGCCTCTCGTTGCAACTCCTCTGCCGGGGCGAGTCCTTCTATTTATTAGAGGCTATGCGTAATCCCTCACGCACAGCTTGGCAGCATTGGGTGGTCCCGGCCCGTTCCGGCCTGGCCCGCCCACCCCGGGTCCGTCCACGCGCTCGCCGCGCGCGGGATTCCGACGTCCCGGTTTGTGCGCCCCCGGCGGGCGCCACTCGGCGCCCGCGCTGCGGCCCTCTAACAGCCGCATGATGTTTGATAATGTTGATCTCTGCTGGGCAGTCATGTTCGGGTGTGATATGGCCTCCCGCAGCGCGCTTGCGATGCCCGGCAGCGTTATTCCGCGCGGCTCGCCGTCCATGCCGGTCCACTTCATGACGAGCGCCAGTATGGTGCGGAAGAGTATGTTGGCGCTTCCGTTGCCGTCCCGCTCGCGGACCTTGCGGCACGGCTGGCACCACATGTTGCGCGCGCCGCTCTGCTGCACCGCGGCGCGCCCCAGTCTCTTGCCGCACCCCAGGCATTTGGCTGACGTCCCGGCGGGGTCGACACTCTCGTGCGGCAGCCCCTCGGCGTCCAGCGCGTTGGTGACGGCACGTCTCCTCTGGCCGGTGTTCAGCGTGGTTTTCATCTTTCCGCGAACGTACGGCGCCGTCTTTCCGTTTTTGGTGTACATCTTGGATATGGTGAGCTCCTCGAACCCGACGGCGCACCCCGTCGACGCGACGGCTTTTGCCTCCTTGCCGATGTGGTCCTTGGCGCGGTTCTTGTACGTGCCCCACGCCTTCGCCGCATATTTCGCCATGATGCGCCTGTCGCCGCGCCGCTTCACCTTCAGTATCTTGGAGTGCGCCGCGTTGTACCACTTGTGGTACTCGTTGTGCACCACGCTTGTCATGCCGTTCGCATACGCGTAGGTGTTGTTCTTGGCATTCATGTCCATTCCCGCCCACATGGCCGGCTCGCGGTCTTCAACGGCCATCTCATACGTTATGGCTATCTGGTCGCGGCCCAGCCGTACAGTCTTGGGCACGATTCCGGGCGCAGTCAGTCGCTCCACGACATACGGCGGCACCTCGAACTTCATCCATTCGCCGCTGTTGCAGTCCTCGCAGTCCTCGCATTTCCTGCAGTCCGAGCAGCTCTTGCATTTCTCGCATCTTTTGCAGTCCGCGCAGTTCTTGCCGGCCTTACGGCCCCTGCCGTACACGGCAACATGTATTGCGGGCGAGCCGTCCCACAGCATGTGGGTCTTGTCAAACACGAGTTTGAAGCAGTCTGTCTGCGCTACCCCGTTATGGTAGTGCGGCGCGCGGGCGTGCGGATCGGCAAGCCTGCGGGTGCGCCACGCCCTGTGGTCGCCATATACCTCGTGAATGATGTAGTCGGCAAAGCGCGTCTGGTAGACGCCGGTATGGTGCACTGCCATATGGTACAGATCCTTGCCGCGCGCGCCCCGGCGGTACCCCCTGGCTGTGTGGTTGGACGCCGCCACTACATAGTGGAGCAGGCCGCCCAGCTGTTGGCCACTATCATGCCTCACATGGATGGTGCGTTGGATCTCTCCCATTGTTCGCGCGCAGGTGCGGTGTTCTTGCTTTTTAATATACCGGTTCTGCTTGGTGTTCTACCGTACTATGCAGGCCCGGTATGGACCAAGAACGCGTAGACGGCGCCCGTGCGCCGCGGCGCCCGATGCCGGGCGCCGGTTGATTGAAAGTGTTGTGTTTGATTACGCATAGGGTCTATTGGCATTGGCGCGTTCCTAGTTTACCAAACGACACGAGCCGCTCGCAACTGTGTCATAGGAGATCAACACATGTATGGCGCTGGCATCCCAAAGCGTGCCGCTCACCATCAAGTCTGCGCTTGAAAGCGATATGGGATAAGTGATGTAGCCAACGGTGCCGCCATCACCAAATCCTATCTCCAAGTCCGCAATGTTGTCATCGTATCCGTCAAGAAAAGTAAGATCTAATTTAGCAAAGAAGGCAAAACGTTCTTTCCAATCCGCCACTACTACAGCCATGTCGGTTATGTCAACAGGATTGTTATTGCAGGATAGTGTAACAGCAAAATCGCGCAATTTTATGGGTGAGTCGAGATCTATCGATGCTGCAGCAATACCGCTTTGGGAAAGATCGTAAACGGCACTATTTGCGCCCTGATGATTACATCGTACAGGTCGGTCGTCATCTCCCCGTCCAGCACATCGTACGCGGCCACAAACAAACCGTCTGGAGTAAAGTTGTGCGGTACCCAAAAGCACAGCCTCTCCACCCCCGTCTCGACGGGTTTGATGTCCGACCAGCCACCCTCCGACGTACAATCCTTCTCAGATACGTCTGCGCCGTTCGCCCTAAGCCACTGGTAGCTTTTGTCGCCGAAGCCAAAGCTATTCCGGTACTCGGTGCCCTTTGATGGTGGCGACATAGTTCCGCCCAAAAATACCAGCACCTCGCCGTCCCTGTAGTTGTTCTGGTGGTTGGGCCCCATTACAACAAGGTCTTCTTGGTTGGTTATACGCGCAGTCATCTGTATCAGGCTGTTATCACCATATCCTGTTCTTTGGTAGTCGGTTACTTCTATTATCGCGTCTAGGTTCGTGTAGAACCCGCCCCCGAAGACGGGAGGGTGTGCGGCGGGCGGCGTGACATCCATGATCTGCACCCCGTAATCCCCCCAAGAGGCCACTATGGCGTACGTGCGGCCCTCCCTATCGAATATTTCCACATCATACGCACCGTCTAGGGCGCTGAACCCCTCCGAATTATCGAATACGGCAGAAACGGGGACCGGGTGTGCGGGATCGGTTATGTCATGATCTGCACTCCGTTATCCCCCTCGGCAGCCACCATGGCGTACGTGCGGTCCTCCCTCTCGAGTATCTCTACATCGTTTGCCCCGTCTAGGGCGCTGAACCCCCCCCCCCGAATTATCGAACACGGCCGAGACGGGGACCGGGTGTGTAGGATCGGTTATGTCAATGATCTGCACCCCGTCATCCCCCTCGGAGGTCGCTATAGCGTACGTACGGCCTTTCTTCTCAAGTATTTCCACAACAGACACCCCATACAGGGCGCTGAATCCCCCCGAATTGTCGAACACGGCCGAGACGGGGACCGGCGCCTCGATGGTCGGGTTCGCCTGTCCGGCGGCGGCGGGCAGCAGACCACACATGAATGCAATCACAATAGCCCCAAACAGAGTACATGTACACGTCCGTGCCTCCACAGAGAAGTGGGGGTGTGGATGTTTATGAGTATGTTGTGGTGCCTAGCCTTGTCCAAGAGATCCCCGGCGCCGAGTCCCGAAAAACGGTTTTTATATGGACCCGTTGCCCCACCCGCCGTGGAGAGCGTCTGCGTTCTGGGTGCAGGAAGCACCAGATACGGCAAGCTGGAGGACAGCATCGTCGACATCACCGTGCAGGCCTCGGCCGACGCCATAAAGAGCGCCGGCATATCACCCCGGGACGTCAAGGCCGGCTACATCTCCAACGTATTTGGCATAGCCGACAAGCAGGTCCACTTGGGGCCCGTCATCATGAGCAACTTGGGAATATCCGACAGGCCGTCCCTGTCCATCGAGTCGGCTTGCGGCAGCGGGTCGGTCTCCTTCCGGGAGGCCTATGCCAACGTAGCAGCCGGATTCTACGACTGCCTCCTGGTGGCCGGCACAGAGAAGGTAACCCACACCGGGACGGAGTGGACCACCACCTACTTTGCGTACTGTTCGGACTTTTTCCATGAGGGGTCGGCGGGCGCCTCGTTCCCGGGGCTCTTCGCGTCCATGGCCCGCGCCTACCTAACCGAGTTCGGCGCCACCGAGGAGGACCTAGCCCGGGTGGCCGTCAAGAACCACGAGAACGGGATGCTCAACCCCAAGGCCCACCTCCGAAAGAGGATAACCGTCGACGACGTGATGAACTCGGCGGTGGTGGCCAGCCCCCTGAAGCTGTACGACTGCTGCCCGTTCTCGGACGGGGCCAGCGCCGTCATACTGTGCACCGAGGAGTTTGCCAAAAAGACCGGGGGCGACTACATCCGGGTCACCGGGTCCGGGCGCGGCGGCTCGCCGGCGGCGCTGCAGGGCCGCGAGCACATAACCACCATCCCCAGCACCCGGCTGGCCGCAGAGGCCGCCTACAAGATGGCAGGCATCAAGCCAAAGGACGTGGACCTGGCCGAGGTGCACGACTGCTTCACCATAGCCGAGGTGGTGGACACCGAGGATTTGGGATTCTTCGGGAAGGGTGAGGGCGTGGAGGCCGCGCGCGAGGGGAGGACCGCCCTGAACTCGGAGATATCGGTTAATCCCTCCGGCGGGCTAAAGTCCAAGGGGCACCCCATAGGAGCCACCGGCGTGGGGCAGGTGGTGGAGGTGTACGATCAGCTCACCGGCCGGGCCGGAGACCGCACCGTCAGGGATGCCCGCATAGGGCTCACCCATAACTTTGGCGCCACCGGCGCCAGCTGCGCCGTCCACATATTCGAAAGCGTGTGACATGTCTGCCAAGAGCGAGTTTGTGGAGGCGGCAAAGAACGGCCTCATACTGGTGAGGGCGTGCGTCGCGTGCGGCATCGAGCACGCCTCCACCGCCCGCTTCTGCACGAAGTGCGGCTCGGCGGAGATGTCCAACCGCACCATACCCGGGAGGGGGCGCATAGTCACATATACCATAATCACCGTGCCGCCGGCCGGGTTCGAGGAGTACACGCCCTACGCCTTCGTGGTGATGTCGGTGGACGGCACATCCCTCCGCGTGTCGGGCTTCATGGGCGGCATAGCCACGCCCGACGACCTGCCGGTCGGCGCCGGGGCCCGCGTAACCGGATACGACGGACGCGGCCTACTCATAGAGAAGCTGTAAATACCGCGCGTGTCCCATCGGCGCATGGTCGTGGACATAATATGCGGCAAGTGCTCCGAGAAGATAGGATCCACCCGTATGCTCAAGTCCGTCCGAGACGCCACCGGGATAGAGGACGGCCGGTGCCCCTCCTGCGGCCACACCGTGTCGGTCTCCGACTTCGGGGTGGACGTGCGCAGGAAGGGATCCTAAGGACCGCGCTGATCCCAATACGACACGGGCGGCGCACACCCCATAACCGTTAATTACGCCGCGCGCCATCTCGCATGCGATGGACGACGAGCTCAAGGAGATGCCCGCCCGCGTCCAGCTCATCCTCAAGACCATAGCCAACCCCAAGAGGCTGAGCGTGCTCCGGGCCCTGAACGCCAAGGGCTCGCTCCCCTATTCTGAGCTCAAGTCCATGGTGGGATACCGCACAAAGAATGAGAGCGGCAAGTTCGCCTACCACCTGCGCCAGCTCCGCAGGCAGGCCCTGGTCTTCCCCAACAAGAACGAGAAGCAGTACACCATAACCAACCTGGGCAAGCTCATACTGAACATGGTAAAGCAGGTGGAGGAGCGTTCGGTGGTGGACAGCGGCCAGATGTACGTCAGGACCTCGGACATGTCCATAGAGGAGTTCAACGCCGACAAGATACTGCAGTCGTTGGTCCGGGAGGGCCGCCTTCCCACCGAGCTGGCCCAGCGCGTGACCGGGGACGTGGAGGGCCGCATACGCAAGTACGAGACCAACCACCTGAGCGGACCGCTCATCCGGGAGCTGGTCAACACTGTCCTGCTGGAGATGGGACAGGAGGAGTACCGGAACAGGATGACCCGGCTGGGCATGCCCGCCTACGACGTCCAGGAGATGCTCACCGACAACACCGTGGCGGGGTTTGATACGGTGGCCATGACCGTCGGCCGGAACGTCCTCAACGAGTACCTGCTCACCAACACCCTCCCCAAGGACGTGGCCGACATGCACATGCGCGGGGACATACACATAGGCAACACGGCAGGATGGTCGCTGGTGCCCGACACGCTGTTCGCGCGGGCGCCAGACATACTGGATGGAACCGTGTCGTGGGATGCTCAGACCCCCCGCATGCGCCCCGAGGGCGGCTCGGCGCCCGCAGTCTTGGCCGCGGCCTTGGAGCGCGTCTCCTGGGAGGCGTCCGGGGAGGTCGTGGTGGACGGGCTGGCCGGCGCCGTGCATGGCATGTCCAGCGACGGGCTGGCAGGCGCCCTGTCCTTCATACACCACTGCGGGGCGGACGTTGCGCTGCGCATACCTCTGGAGTCGGACGCTGCAGCCGGTATGCTGGCCGCCTACCGTGACTACTCCCTGACGGTCGAGGCCCCCCGCGTGCGGGCGGTGGTGGATCCGGGGAGGGATGGCGCCGACAGGTTCGCCGACGAGCTGGCGGCCATGTCGGCGGCCGGCGGCATGGTCACCGTTGCCGGCGGCCGGGCGGCCGGCGGCGGGGTGGTCGACTCCGGCGGCCTCGACACCGCCATCAAGCTGCACTCGATGGCCATCAACCTGCCCCGGCTGGCCTACAAGGCCGACCGCGACGAGAGGTACTTCCGGACACTGCTGTCCGTCCGCATGGCCCCGGTCATATCCGCCCTCAAGGAGCGGCGGAAGGACATCGCAGACATAACGAGACGGGGGCTCAACCCGTTCCTGGCCGCCAAGACCAAATATGACGAGGCGGGGTCCACCCAGCTGCTCGTCAATTTGGTGGGCCTGCGGGAGGCCGTCGCCGATGTGATGGGGTTTGCCGGGGAGAAGACACACCGCGTATGCCTGGATACCATAGCGACTGCCGCCAGCGCGGCCAAGAGGGAGCGGCGGGCGGGACTCTCGGTGGGCGTGTGCATGATCCCCAGCAAGGGATCCGCACGGCTGGTGGAGCTGGACGGCAGGGAGTACGGCAAGCGCAAGATACCGCCGGCGGCCTGGGGCGCGGGGTACTGCCAAGGTAGGACGGTGGACGTCCGGGAGGCCATCATACTGAAGCGGAGCGACGGCATGGCCGCCGAGATCCGGGAGACGGCTTCGCTGCTGGGCGGGGGACTCTACACCGAACTGGCATACCACGACGACACTCCCAAGGCCGACATAGCAGAGTCCATAAGGAGGCTGGCCCCCATATGCGGATTCACACTGTTGCGCCGGCCTCCGACGCGCCCCGCCGCGCTCAAACCCGGTTTATCTTGAAGCCCCGGCGGGGCTGCTGCAGCGAGAGCAGTATCTGCTTCAGCTGGTCATCGGAGACGGGGGGGCTCAGTCTCCCCTGGCCGGCCATCCCTATGATATAATTCTCGACCGTCCCGGCCAGCTCGCTGCGCACCATCCTGACGTTGGCCAGGCGCAGGCGCGCCTCCGGAGAGAGCAACCTGCGCAGCACCGCCTCCCTCTGGGCAGCGGCCTCGCGGGCCTGTTCCTCATCTGGGCCGGGTGCAGCGCTCATCTCCCTAGAGGTACGCCTTGAGCGGCGGGTTCTCCCGCACCATCTCCTTGAGAATCTGGGTGGAGAGGTTGTCCAGCTTCTTCATGCCGGCGCTGGTCACCACGCGGCCCCCCTTGGTTTGGGCCACCAGGCCTAGCCCCTCTAGGCCGTGCACCGCGTTGCGTATTATGGCGCCCCCGGCCGACCTGTGGTGGGCCGCCCCGTATCCCGAGGGCTTTCCTCCCCCGTACTCCTTGCGGAGCTCGCTGATGCCCACCGGGCCGCGCATGTAGATCTTGCGGAGTACGGAGGCGCACCGCACATACCACCAGTCCCTCCGGTGCGGTGGCCTGTCGGCATGGGCTCCCGTCTTTACGAAGGCCGTCCACTCGGGCTCGGGGATGCCCTCCTCCCGGAGCTGGGCCGCCAGCCGCTCCACCAGCTCATCGGCGGGCACATCAAAGACTTTCGCCATGGGCGGCGTCTGGCCGCGGTCTCCTTATAAATCATAAATCTAGGTACGCATTTTGGCTCAGCATTAGTTCGCCGGGGCGCCCCCAGCCACAAGTCGCCGCAGTTTCCTGCGAGGTCGGTCTTGGCCCGCATATTCCCACCCCATACGGGTCGGATGACTTATAGCAGAACGGGCAGCAGGGACGGCGGCTTGGCTATACAGTACCTGGCGCTCTCCACCATGATAGTGCTGTACTCGCTGATGTTCATAGGGGGGTACATCTCGGCCGCCGGCTTGGGGCTGACCTGCCCTGAGTGGCCCCTGTGCCCCAACGGGATAATGCCCTCCGAGGAGTACCTCATAGAGTGGGTGCACCGGCTGGTGGCCGCCACCACCGGCGTGCTGGTCCTGGCCACGATGGTCGCCTGCTACATGAACAAGAATGCCGGAGCCCGCATAAAGGTGACCAGCTCCTTGGCGTCTGCCTTTGTGGTGACCCAGATAACCCTGGGGGCGCTCGTCATAGACTTGAAGCTGCATGCCGTGCTGGTGGCCGTACATCTGGGCATAGGCATACTGCTGTTCTCCATGGTGCTGCTCACCACGCTCTTTGCGTTCAGGCTCTCCAAGGTTCCGGTAAAGGCCGACGCCTAGCCTCTCCGTATGCGGCGACGCCCCGCTATTCTGGGCAGGTACACATACACCATAATCCCGGTAAAGGTGAGGGCCCCCACCGTTATCGCCGCTATGAAGATGTATCCGAACGGGCTCTGGGTCCCCATGTTGAACGTGTACGTCAGGATGTCACTGCCCCCCATGCCGTACAGGTCCACCATCACGACGTGGTTGCCCTCCCGCTCCCACACGAACTCGGTCTCCCAGTGGCCCCCGGCATGAGACTGCGGCGGGACGGCGGCTACCTGTATATCGTTGTAGAAGAACCTCATTCCCATGGTAAAACCGTCCACCTCCTCAAAGTCCGCGTCGGTCACCCGCACCAGTATGGTGGACGGCTCGCCTATCTGGGGAAACTCAGGGGCGGTGGCCACCTGCACCCTGTACCCGCCGTAGAACTCCTCGGCCGAGTTGAAGAGGGAGTGCCCCAGGGCATCGGGCGCCGGGACACTGCAGGCAAGCGCGCCCACCATTATGACACACCACGCCACATGCCGCATGGGTGGGGATCCGCGCACGCGCCGTGCAGTACCATCCCCTGCTTCCATGTAGTTTGGATGCGCCCGCCGGGAAATAATTCTTGGTGAGCCGTACGCGTCCATGCTCAGCGCAAGCGCCTCGTCCGGTAGCCGGATCCTGCATTCAACACGGATGTCAAACTGCTGCGGGACATGGTTACGGGAAGTCCACCGGCTTGCCGGACTACTCCACTATCAGGGTCCCCTGCATGCCCTGCAGGGCGTGGCCGGGGACCGTGCATACGTAAAAGTACGTGCCCGGCGTGTCGGCCACGAACGTCGTCTCGCCGGACTGCCCGCGGGTGAGCGGGGCGGTGGCCGAGCCGATCTCCGAGTCCCAGACCACAGAGGCCATGTTCGCGGGGTCCCTCACCACCGCAAACGAGTGGAACGATATCCCCTGGTTGGTGACCTTGACGGTCACCTCGTCGCCGGCGTTAACCCGGATATCTGGGTTGGCGCCCTCCTCACCAGGCACGGCGCCGAATGCAAACGTTATGAAGTCGTCGGACTCGTAAAAGTCCAAGGTGAACTCGTGGGAGACGCCGGTGGCCTCGACGGGGTCCGCCTCGGCGCCGGCCTCGGTCACGATTATCTGCCCCTCCATTCCCTGCTCCCTGTGTCCGGGGACCGTGCAGATGTAATAGTAGGTGCCCGGCTCGGGGGGTATGAACTCGGAGGTGCCCGACTGCCCGTTGGTGAGGGGCGCGGTGGCGGTCCCCACCTCGGATCCGGGGAATATGCCCGCATAGCCGGTAGGCTCGGCGGTCACAGCCAAGGCATGAAACGATATCCCCACGTTGGTTATGTCAAAGACCACCTTGTCGCCCACGCTCGCGTGTATGTCGGGGTTGGCCCCCGGCTCTCCCAGTACCTCGTTGAACGAAAAGTCCCTAAAGTCGTCCGACTCCACGAACGTCAGCTCCACCGGTACGATGCTTCCGGTGAAGGCGCCCACCTCCTGCTGGACGGCCTCGTTCATTATGGCCACTATGGGGGGCTCCTCGGATATCCAGTAGTCCCACAGCGCGAAGAATATGGCCCCGCCCACTATGCATATGCCCAGCATTATGGCCATCATCTTGGCCGTCCTTGCGGGGCTGGTTCGGATAGGTTCGTACTCGGACATCACAACCACCTAGTGCACCGGGTTCTTCTGCTGGTGCGGGTAGTAGTACTTGCCGCCCAAGCCGAAGGGATCCTCCATGTTCGCCTCCCGGCCCCTGCCGGAGCTGTATATCATGTTGCCCAGCCATATCGCCATGCTTATGCCTATGAGCATGGCGCCTATGGTGGCTATCTGGTTCATCGCCACCCACTCGGGTATGGGCGGGTAGTCGTATATGCGCCGGGGCATCCCGAAGAGCCCCAGCACGTGCTGGGTGAAGAAGACCATCACCGTGCCCACCATGGCCAGCACAAAGTGCACCTTGCCCAGAGCCTCGTGGTACATGCGGCCCGTCACGTACGGGAACATGTAGTAGACGTATCCGATGGTTCCGAACGCTATGGTCCCCATCACGAACAGGTGGAAGTGCCCCACCACCCAGTACGAGTCGTGCGTCACAAAGTCCAAGGGCATGGCGCTGTTCACCACGCCGCCGGCCCCCGCCGAGAAGAAGAGCGCGATTCCCCCCACGGCCCACATCATGGGAGTGGAGAAGCGTATGCGCCCGCCCCACATGGTGGCCAGAAAGTTGAAGACGTGCATCGCCGAGGCCGGGACGGCGGCCAGCGTCCCCACCATGAAGACGGTCTTCTCGGTGAACGACATCCCGGTGGCGTACATGTGGTGCGCCCAGGACGAGAACCCCACTATGGCCAGTATGACGAAGGCGGCCACGCCCGAGGAGTGGCTGAAGATGGGCCTGCGGGAGAAGCGGGGTATGATCTCGTACATCATGCCGATGGCCGGTATGACCAGCACGTACACCTCCGGGTGGAACGTGAACCAGAACAGGTGCGCGTACGCGATCGGGTCGCCCCCCAATACGGGATTGAAGAAGCCCGAGACGCCCAGCCGGTCTGTCAGCAGCATGAGCAGGGCGGCCGCGAAGGTGGGCAGCGCCACCAGTATTATGAGGGACGAGGAGAGGAACGACCAGGCCAGCAGCGGGACCTGCCCTATGGACATGTCCGGGTGCTTGCACTTTAGTATGGTGACGACAAAGTTGATGGCTCCCAGTATCGATGAGACCCCCAGTATCTTCAGGCCGAATATCCACATGTCGGCGGCCGGGCCCGGGGCGCTGATCACCGAGTACGGCGGGGTCGCGTACCAGGTAAAGTCGGCAAATCCCAGCCATATCAGGGCCCCCCCTGGGGGTATCATCCAGAACGCTATGGCGTTCAGCTTGGGGTAGGCCATGTCCTTGTAGCGGACCATGATGGGGACGAAGTAGTTGCCCACCGCCGAGGCCGAGGGCAGTATGAACAGGAATATCAGGGTGGTGCCGTGCACCGTAAACATCCGGTTGAACGTCATCGAATCGGCTATGATCTGCGAGCCCGGGAAGAAGAGCTCGGCGCGGATGGCCAGCGCCAGCGCGCCGCCCAGAAACAGGAAGCCCAGCGACGTTATCAGGTACAGCAGGCCGACATCGGTGTGGTGCGTGGAGAACATTATCTGCCAGACCGGACGTGGCTTGTGCAGTTCCAGGACCATGGCTACGCCCGCCCTCCCTGCTCAGGGGTTAAAATCCTTTTCAAGTCGGATCCTCCACGTAGAGGGTCCCCCGCATGTTGTAGTGTATGAGCCCGCAGTACTCGCGGCACTGTATGTCGTATACGCCCGCCTCGGTGGGGGAGAACCACACCGTGTTCACGCGGCCGGGCACCGCATCCAGCAGCACCACGTAGTCGTGTATGTTGAACGAGTGTATTACGTCGGTGGAGGTTATCTCAAACCGGTACGCCTTGCCCGTCTCCAGGTGCAGCTCGCCGATCTCCTTGGTGCCGTCCTCGTGCTCGAAAGTCCAGAACCACTGCTGGCCCACCACCTTGATGGTCTCGGCGTCCTCGGGTACGTGCTCCACCAGCCGCTCCACGTTCCAGGCCTCGGCGCCCACCCAGCAGAGTAGCGCCACCACCACCCCGATATACACCCATTCGGGCCAGTTGGAGTGCTCCCCCACTACCAGTCCACCCCCTCATACTTGGTGGGCTTAGCCTTGGGATGGGACTCCCGGAAGCGCCATATCAGCCAGATCAGGGTGCCAGAGACCACGGCGCCTATGGTAAAGGCCACCACCATCATCCGAAAGAAGAGGTTCCAGATCTCGGTGCGGCGGTCCAAGTACTCGCCGGGCTCCTCGGTGGCCGCGTAGGAGAGGTTCACGGTGGCGACCACCGCCATCAACGCCACCACGCCCAGCATGTACCGCATATTCTGATTCGAAGTCGATTTTGGATTCTATTTAATAGTTTACAGATGCAAAACTGCAGATTTTTACGCGGATCTGCGTCAGCCGGGCGGGCATCCGGCCTCCTACCACAGCCTGGTGAGCCGCGAGGGATCCATGGCGTTGACCGTCCCCAGCGAGACGTGCCCCTCCTCGTCCACCGGAAAGACGTTCAGCGAGCCGTTGGCTATTATGATACGGTGCAGGCTGTCGGGCGAGATGTCCAGCACGGTGGAGAGCATAGCCTTTATGGGATCCATGTGGGTCACCAGAACGGTGTTCTGGTCCCGGTGCCTCTCCAGCACGTACCCCACCATCTCCCGGACCCGGGCCCGGACGCTGGAGAAGGTCTCCACGCCCAGCCCGGCGAACTCGGCATCGTCCTGGTAGAACCTCAGGAAGACGTTCCCGTGCTTGGCCATCAGGTCGTCGTACTTCATGTCGGTGAACCCGCCCATGTCTATCTCTATGAGGCGGTCGTCGGGCACGACATCCAGCGAGTTGTGTTCGGCCACTATCTGGGCCGTCTGCATCGCCCTCTGGACCGGGCTGGAGTATATGGCGGCTATGTCCATGCTGGCCAGCAGCCGCGCAGCGTACCGGGCCTGCTCTGCGCCGTACTCGGTCAGAGGCACGCCGGGCCTCCTCCCCGTAAGCGTCCGCTCGACGTTGTTGCGGGCTTGGCCGTGGCGCAGGAACGTGATAGACGTCAACTGTCTGCCACTCCTATAGAGATAATAAGTAGATACCCGGCCCGTTCGGCGTGCGGATAGGGATAGTGGGCGGTACCGGCGGCATGGGAAGGGGCTTTGCCCTGAGGTGGTCCCGCAGCCACGACATCATAGTGGGGTCCCGGAGCGCCCAGAGGGCCGAGGAGTCGGCCGCCGCCTACCAGGACGAGGCCGCCCGGGCGTACGGCGGGATACGGGGCAGCGTGCGGGGGACCGACAACGTGTCGGCGGCCCGGGAGAGCGACGTGCTGCTGCTCTCCATACCATACGAGAACATAGACTCCACCTGCCCCGACGTGTTGCCCGCCGCGCCCGAGTCCTGCGTGGTGGTCTCGCCGGTCGTTCCCATGAAGAAGACCAAGGCGGGCTTTGAGTTCATACCCCTCATGGAGGGGGGCGGTGGCTCGGCGCACCAGCTGATAGGCGCCCACATGAGGGATCCCTCCAGGCTGGTCTCCGCCTTCCACGTCATATCCGAGAAGAAGCTGGCCGACCCCAAGAGGGATCTGGACTACGACATCTTCGTGTGTGGCGACGATGCCGGCGCGGTCGACACCGTCAAGGGCCTGATAGGCGAGATCGCGGGGCTGAGGCCCATATACCTGGGGGGCGGCAGCCTGGCATACATGGCCGAGATATCCACCCCCATACTGCTAAATGCCATGATCCGCAACAAGATTAAAAATCCGGGGATCAAGATACTCTAGATGCCCGAGTACTACCGGCGAGGCCGCAATTGGTACACCGCCGTGGGAGCCCTGTTTCTGGTGACGGCGGCCATCGTCTTGGTGCGGCAGGTGGCCATATGGGGGGTGGAGTTTGTGGGAGACTTTATGGTGAACGGCGAGCTCACCAGCGAGAAGGTCTCTCTGGGGATGATCTGTTTTGGGGGCATGTTGATGGTGCTGGGGTTCAGGAGGCATGGACCGGCCGCATGAGTTTCTGGCCGAGCAGAGGGTCCTGCGGCTGGCCACCGTATCCGGCGACGGCTCCCCCCATGTCGTGCCGGTGTGGTACATGTACAGGGACGGCGCCATATACGTGGGTACCAACACCCGCACCGCCAAGGCCAGGAACGTGGCCCGCACCGGGAGGGCGGCCTTCTGCGTGGACGAGGGTATCCGCTCCCCCCTGTACGGCGTGATGGTCCGGGGGAGGGCGCGCCTGATCACTAAAGACGTGGGGGGGCTGGCGCGCGACATACTGCTGCGCTACTTTGACACCATGGAGGACGAGTCGGCCGCCGAGCTGTACCGGGACACCGACTGCATCATAGAGATCATACCAGAGAGCGTCACCGAGTGGTCCTAGGACACGAACCGCTCTATGCGGTCCAGGGCTGACTCCAGCACCTCTGGGGGCGGCAGGAAGACCATCCGGAAGTGTCCGCTGCCGTATGTATGGCCGAATCCGGAGCCGTGCACCACCAGGACGCCCTGCTCCTCCAGCAGCCGCAGCACGAACTGGTGGTCGTCGGGGTACGGGTTGTCCAGTATGCGGGGGAATACATAGAAGGCCCCCCGCACGTCCGGGCAGGACAGCCCGGGTATCGAGTTGAGGCGCCGCACCACCATGTCCCGGCGCCGGCGCAGCTCCCCCACGAACTCGTCGACGTACCCCTGCGGGCCGCGCAGCGACTCGATAGCGGCGTACTGGGCGGGCATGTTGGCCGCTATCCGCAGGCGGGCCAGGCGGGGAAGGTATCTCCGGATGTTCTCCAAGCGGGGCGAGTCGGCGAACGCCACGTACCCCAGGCGCCACCCGGTCATCAGGTTCACCTTGGAGAACCCGTTCAGGAGGATGACCGGCGAGTCCCCCGCGACGCTGCCTATTCCGGCAAAGCCGTCGTCAAAGACTATGCGGTCGTATATCTCGTCGCATATTATGTACAGGCCGTGCTCGTTGGCCACGTCCACTATATCCCGCAGCGAGGCCGCGTCAAAGACCACGCCGGTGGGGTTGCTGGGGTTTATCAGGCAGATGGCGACCGTCCGGTCGGTGATCTTCGAGCGCAGGTCGTCCATGTCTGGCCTCCCCCCGAATAGGTCCACGGCGAACTCCACGGGGACGCCGCCGTGCAGCCGCACGTACGAGGCGTACGGCGGGTAGTAGGGGCCCGGCAGCAGCACCTCGTCTCCCTCCTCGACGATGGAGGCGGTCACCATGTCCAGCGCCTCGGAGATGCCGTTGGTCACCACCACGTTCTCGGGGCAGGTGCGCAGCCCCTTGGAGCGCTCCCTCCGGGCTATGGCCTCGCGGAGCTCGGGCAGTCCTTCGGAGGGGGCGTAATAGTTGTCGCCGCGCCGCACCGCCCTCACGTACTCCTCCACCACGTTGGGGGGAGGCTGGAACCCGCACTGGACCGGATCCCCTATGGTGAGGTAGTCCACCCGCACGCCCCTCCGCTCGGCCTCCTTGGCCGCCAGCACTATGTCCCGGATGGCGTACTCCACCCCGGCCACCTTGGACGATACCTTTAGGGACTCCGTACCCTGTTCCATCACGCCACAGGTATTTAGGCCGGTTATTAATCAGGTGATCCGGACCCGTAGCACAGTCCGGACAGTGCGGGCGGCTTCGGACCGCCAGATCGGGGGATCGAAGCCCTCCGGGTCCTCTGTTCCTGGCGCCGCATCCTAGGCAGGCTGATGTAGGCGTCGCGCGGCCGCCCCCCAGCGGGGCAGTTCACGCGCCGGCCCACCGGGCCAGGGCCTTCTTGCCGTCGGCCACCTCCCCGATGTCCGTATACCAGTGGTCGCGCCACTCGTCCGGCAGCCCGGCGTATATCATCAGGTTCAGTGGATAGTCGGGGGTGTCGGCGCAGGTTCTGATGTCATCCCGGAAGAGAAAGACCGGCTTCCCCAGCGCGAACGCGTACCCTATCTCCACCATCACGCCCTCGTCCGGCGGATTTCCGTTCACCACGGCAAAGACGCCGTCGCTCTCCCGTATGTGCTCCAGGCAGAGCCGCCCTATATCGCGGGGCGTACGGCCGGCGCATTCGGCGAACGGCTCCCAGACGTTAATACCCAGCGCCTCCAGCTGGGCGCGTATACGTCCCAGCGCGTGCCTGCCGCTCTCCGCAAAACCGAGCGGGTTGGCCAGATATATGACGCGCCGCCGGGCCGGACGGCCCGTAGCGCCGCCGGGCCTCCGCGGCGTACCGGCGGGCGCCGAGTTGCTCCCGGGTGCGGGCACTGACATCATGCGGGATGCGGGGCGCCTCCCCTATTTAACGCGCCCTCCGCCGCCGGATCCCAGAAAGTAGCAATGTATGTTTTGACGCTAGAATCTCATAGGCGGTATCGCTCCTCGAGCACGGCCTAGCTGGCCCGCCTGCCAAACCCGTCCCAAGGGTAGGCATGTGGCCGCCAGGCGGGCTCCGCGGTGCGGCAAAACCGGAAGCTTTAGATCCAGGAACAACCCCATGACGGCCGCCATCCAAGCAGGACGGAGGGAAGAACGCGGCCAGGGCCGCGTCCGCCACCTGCGTTTGCCCGTGCCGCGCCTGCTCGCGGCCGCCGCGCTGTTTCTGGAGGGGTATGTGCCCCTGCGCGCGCTTTTATTATGCCGATCTCCAACACGCGTCGTGCCGGACCGCGTCTTTGGCTCGATGGACGTTTCAGGCGATCTGGTCGTCGGCAACCACAAATACTTGGGCGTATTCATGGCGACGCAGAATGGAATTGGTGCAATTTTCAGGCAGCTCCGCAGAATGAATATCCGCAGCGACGACCTGAAACGCAAGCGCCGGCGCCGCGACATCGCCGGCGGCATCGACTTCGACGGCGGCGAATGTGTTGCGTTTTGCGTCAGAATCGACCGCGACCCAATAATACGTAGGACGAAGCGGATGCGGAGGCTAAAGAAAACATCGGAGGGTAAGATCCGGAAAACATACCACAACGTCCTGTTCCACACGCTCAAAGACAAGATGGAGGACTTTTCCCTCGCGCACGGCGCGGCGCTCGCGGAAGTGCGTTTTCAATGCGACAGCGACTGCATGAATTTCATACGCGACGCCGGGTTGATGAGCGATTCGGAAGGAGACGCTCACGCGATTGCAGACAATATCGCATGGGCAAACAACACTGGTGTTGAGCCGCGGGGAACGCACCATCTGGATCTCGTCTCCGAGTTGGAAGACATGCTGGCGCGGCGACTGACCGGACGGAATATCGGTCCGCACTCACGACGGCCCAAAGTTCGCTGACACTGTGCTCTAAAAGCGGTGTGTCGCCTCCGGGATTCGAGTACGGGTTACTTTGCATGTGCACATTACCTATTTAACTGTTGAAAATGGCCGACTGGCCTGTACTACCATCTGGATCCCCACCAAACGTTAATTAGTGCTCCGGGGGCCAACCCGCCGCATGGCCAACTTCAAGCTCACCGTGTCGGACACCGCCGGCAGGTCCGTAAGCCGGGAACTCAAGGACGATGCAGCCGTCCCGCTTCTGGGCCTGCAGCTGGGCGACGAGGCCGACGCTGCGGTGCTGGGCCTCAAGGGCACCCTACAAATCACCGGGGGCAGCGACAGGTCGGGCATACCCATGCGGGCGGACATACACGGCGCCGCCCGCAAGGCGGTGCTGCTCACCCGGGGGGTGGGCCTGCAGAAGGCCGAGGCCGGGCAGCGTTTCCGCAAGCTGATGCGGGGGAACACCATATCCGAGGAGACGTACCAGATAAACTGCCGGTACGACGGCACCCTGGCCGCCGAGCCATAGGTTAATTTAGCATACGGCGGGCAGTCAGAAGATACATGCACTGGCGCGAGACCCTCCCGGAGTGGTACATAGACAAGTACGGACACCAGCCCTGCGTCAACATAGGGACGGCCGGCCACGTGGACCACGGCAAGACAACCCTGATACAGTCGCTGACCGGCGCCTGGACCAGCGTCCACAGCCAGGAGTTGAAGCGGGGCATCACCATACGCATAGGGTACTCGGACGCGGCCTTCTACAGGTGTGAGTCCTGCGAGGACCCCTTGGGGTACTCCACCCAGCCCGAGTGCCCCAACTGCGGCGGCCAGAGCGAGCTCTCCCGGGTGGTCAGCTTTGTGGACAGCCCCGGCCACGAGAGCCTGATGGCCAACATGCTCTCGGGCTCCGCCCTGATGGACGGCGCCCTCCTGCTGGTGGCAGCCAACGAGAAGGTGCCCCGGCCGCAGACCAAGGAGCACCTGCTGGCCCTGCAGACCCTCAACATAAAGCAGATCGTCATACTGCAGAACAAGGTGGATCTGGTCAGGTACGAGGATGCCATGTCCAACCACGCCGACATCAGGCGGTTCGTGAAGGGGACCGCCGCCGAACCCTCTCCGGTGGTACCGGTCTCGGCCCAGTCTGGCCTGAACATGGACGCGCTCATATCCGCCATAGAGTCCACCATAACGACGCCCCAGCGGGACGAGTCCCGCAACGCGGTCATGCACGTCCTGCGCTCGTTCGACGTGAACAAGCCGGGCACGCCCATAGGCGACATACGGGGGGGAGTGATCGGGGGGAGCCTGACCCAGGGCGCCTTCGAGGTGGGCGACGAGATAGAGATCAAGCCCGGCCTCCCCCGGAAGAGGGGGTACGAGCCGATCCACACCGAGATAGTCTCGCTGGGAACGGGCGCCGGCATAGTGGAGCGGGTGAAGCCGGGCGGGCTGGTGGCCATCGGCACCAAGCTGGATCCGGCGATGACCCACAGCGACTCCCTCATAGGCTCCGTAATAGGGAAGCCGGACACGCTCCCAGAGAACGTCTCGGCGCTGGAGATGGACGTGAGCCTGTTTGACTCGGCGGTGGGGGCCGTCAGCGACGTAAAGGTCACCCCCATAATCGGCGGTGAGATGCTCCGCCTCAACATAGGAACCGCCCCGGTGCTGGGCAAGGTCTCCCGCATAAGGGGGGAGAGGGTCCGCCTGGACCTCAGGAGGCCGGCCTGCATATTCAGCGACGGGAACGTGGCCATCAGCCGCCGCATATCGGACAGGTGGCGGCTCATCGGTGCCGGAGCGGTTGCCTGACATAATATGCGACACCGGATTCCTGATGCGCATGGCGTCGGGGCGCATACGCAACCTGGATACATTTGACTTGGGTAACGTATCGTACGTGGTGCCTGGGGCCGTACTGCGGGAGCTGGAGAGGCTGGCCACGGACGCGGCCAAGGGGCACGAGGCCGGAAAGGCCCTGGAACTGGCGGGGGCGATGCGGCGCATAATGCCGGAGGGCGACTACGCGGACCGGGCCATACTGGACCATATCAGGGAGCATGGCGGCACGGTGGCCACCACCGACACCGGTCTGAAGAGGGAGATCAAGGCCGCCGGCGGGGGTGTCGTGTCGCTCCACGACGACAACATGGTGCTGGAGCCGCCGTCCGGGCGCGGCAGGTCCGGGGCGCGGCGCCGGACGCGGCGGTAAATGCCGACCTTACGCGAGTCCTTTTGAAAACCGGTGCGAAAAGGACGCGGGTCGTCCAAAATGTAACAAGCGGCGAATCCGGAGATGTTCCATCCGCTGGTGCGGATGCAGGGCCGGGCGGCGGTCAGGCTTGTGGTTCCGTTCCAGATCACTTTTTGATGGTCAGGCTGGGCACGGATCCGGCTTGACCAAAGATATACTTCGCCGCAGAAAGGTTTAACATATGACTCCTGATATCCGTTCTTATGAAGCTGCAGTCGGGCTCGTTCAGAAGCGGCTCGGAGATACCCTCCAGACACGGCTACAAGAAGAGGAATGTAAGCCCACCGATGGCCATATCCAAGGTGCCCGATGGGGCCAAGTCGCTGGCCCTCATAATGGACGACCCCGATGCCATGGCCCCCGCCGGCAAGGTGTGGGTGCACTGGCTGCTCTGGAACGTGGACCCGTCCACCACCAAGATACCCGAGGGCGCCGTGCCGGAGGGAGCCGTACAGGGCAAGACCGACTTTGGGGAGACCGGGTACGGGGGGCCGGCACCCCCCGACAAGCGGCACACCTACGTATTCAAGCTGTACGCTCTAGATACATCCCTGAACCTGAAGGAAGGCTCGCCCAAGAAGAAGCTGGAGTCGGCCATCAAGGGCCACGTACTGGCCGAGGCCACCCTCACGGGTACCTACGCGCCCTGAGCGCATACAGGCCCCGCCAAATAGTAATAAGGTAGGCGCCGTTCAGCATGCCCGTGCCGCGCCCCACGCTCCATACCCGCCACCTCATCATAATAGGGATACTGGCCCTGGCCTTCTCCACCGCCTTCATAGCCAGGTCCCAGCCATTGGAGTACGGCTTTGAGCTGCACGAGTTCGATCCGTACTTCAACTACCGCGCCACCGAGTATCTGGTGGAGAACGGAATGGAGGCGTACTACGCCTGGGACGACGACCTCAGCTGGTACCCCGACGGGAGGGACGTCTCGTCCGGCTCCCAGGTCATACTCCACCAGACCGCCGCGGCCACCTACCTGCTCTTCGGCGGCGGCTCCACCCTGTACGACTTTACCATAATGTTTCCTGTCGTCATAGGGTCCCTGGCCGTCATAGTGATGTTCGCCTTGGTGCGGGTCATCGGGGGGACCACCGCGGGCCTGATATCGGCAATGCTGATGGCCGTCTCCCTGCCCATAATACTCCGGGGCATGGCCGGGTGGTTCAAGTCCGAGCCCCTGGGGCTGTTCTACGGTCTGCTGGGGACGTACCTGCTCCTGAGCGGCCTCAAGTCCGGTAGCAGGCCGGTGGCCGCCGCCAAGCTCTTTGCGGGGGGCCTCATCATCTCGTTCTCGCTGTCGGCGTGGGGTGGCTCACAGTTCTTCATACTGCCGGTAGGCATCTTCATAATGTGTCTGCCGTTCCTGCGCCGGGACCACTCGTTCCTGCTGTGGGCCGTGCCGCTGTTTTCCATATCACTCCTCTCCACCAGCCTGCTCTTCGAGCGGCCGGGAACCGACTTCGTACTGGGCCTGGGCGGAGTGGCCATAATAGGCCCCACCGTCTTCCTAGTGGCCTGTCATGCGGTCCGCCGCATAGGTGGCGAGGCGCGGGCGCGCCGCAACTGCGCCCTGCTGCTCATAAGCATCATGGTGGGAGGGATAGGGGCCGTCGCGGCCGCCTCCGAGACGGGTCTGGTCTCCACCCCCAGCTTCCGGTACCTCAACGCGGTAAACCCGTTCCTGACTGCGACCAACGCCCTAGTCGAGTCCGTGTCCGAGCATCAGTCGGTCACCATACAGCAGTCGTTCCTGTTCCACTCGATACTGATGATATTCGCCGGGATCGGGGTGTGGCTGCTGCTGGACAGGCGGGCCGGCGAGTTCCACCGCATCAGGCCCGAGATGTTGGCCTTTGCCCTCATAGCGGGCATGTTCGGCGTGTACATCAGCTCCTCCTTCATACGGCTGGAGGTCTTCGGGTCGGTGGCAGTCATAATGCTCTCGTCGCTGGGCATATCCGTACTGGCCCGGCGGCTGATGACCGACCGCTCCAAGTCCCGGGCCCCCGTCCCCGTCCGGGCGGGAATGGTGGCCGGCATCGCCATACTGCTGGTCATGCCCCTGGTGGTACCCGACGGCAACACCATCCATGCCACCCGGGGACCGCCCAGCATACTGAACGGCGCCAGCATGTACGACACGGTGACCGACGACTGGCTGGACGCCTACGAGTGGGTCCGCACCAACACGCCGCCCGACGCGGTGGTGGCATCCTGGTGGGACTACGGCTACTGGACCCAGACCCTAGGGGAGCGGGCCAGCATAGCGGACAACGCCACCATTGACAGCGAGCGCATAAGGGACATAGCGGTCATGTTCCTGAGCGCGCCCGACGACGCGCACGCCCAGCTGCAGGACCTGCACGCCGACTACATCATGATATTCGTGATGGCCGAAAGGCTGTTCACCGGCGCCGAGCCCGTGTACGTGCTGGGCGGCGGGGGCGACGAGTCCAAGAAGCAGTGGTTCATGAGGATAGCCGGCGAGGACGTCTCCAAGTACACGCTCCCCGACGGCATCAGCGGAACCGACCACTTCTGGGACAACACCATATTGGGCAAGATGATGCCGTTCACGCCCATCATATACCTGGAACCCAACACCAACGCCCAGTTCACCGAGTACATACCGGGGACCATACCCATCTACGCCAAAGATATCAAGTATCCCGCCGACGGCTCAGGACCGCTCAGGCTGGCGTACGCCTCGTCCAGCTTCGAGGATGACACCGAGCAGGTCATGTTCGGCATATTCATCTACGAGGTCAACGACTCGTACACACCACCCGGGTGAGGCGCACGACCCGACGTATCTAGTCCGGCTTCTGGTATCTGGATGCCAGCCTATACCGGGCGTACTTGTCATCAGGCGAGAATCGGGCCGGGTGCGCCAGCGTGGCATCCGCCCCGCAGCGCGGGCAGGCCTCCCGCATCGTGTAGGCGCGGCACGCCGAGCACCGCCGTAGCTGGAACCTCACCTAGTCCTCCCGGCTCTTCCTGGACTCCTCGCGCTGGAACGAGAACGTTCCGCCGGCGCCCAGTACGCCCTTTTGGATCTCGGCCACCATGGGTTTGAGGGTCTTCTCGGCGGACTTGAAGTCGCCGGCCGTTATCGCGACGCGGTACCGGGGGGCTCCCAGATATGTCACGCTGCTGCCGGGGTACCGCGCATCCAGCCCGGTCAGTATACCCCGGATGCGCTCCACCCCGTCGGGGCGCTGGCAGGTCATCTCCACCACCCCCCGGATCTCCACGGTGGGCAGCTTCATTCTGGAGCAGACATACCTTACCGCGTCCAGCGTCTTGGGGGGGATGCCGGCCTTCTCCAGCAGGTCGGCGCCCCCGCGCGCCACGTTCAGGAACGCGTCATACACCGAGTCGAACCTCTCGTACAGGGCGTTCTCCAGGTCCCGGACCTCCCCCTCGGTCAGCGAGCCCTTCTCGGCTACACCGGCCAGGAGGGTCTGGCCCTTCTCGAACCGCTTCACCTCCCGGAGCTTCTTCTTGCGTTGGTCGCCGGAGACCTGCTTCAGCGACAGGTCGATGTCCCCCCGGGCCGGGTTGACCTTCTTGACCCGGAGCACCTTCTTCTCCCCCCTCTTGACGTAGCGGTTTATCGCCTTGATCCAGCCGGGTGCGATCTCCTGGGTGTGCAAGAATCCCTGCAGCCCGTCGTACTCGTCCAGCGTGACGTAGGCCCCCTGGTCTATGATCTTGACTACCGTCGCCAGCACTATCTCGCCGGGTTCGGGAAACTCCACATCGTCGGACACATGGACGCCCGCATCCGCGCGTAATTTAACCCTGTTGAACGGCCCGGATGGGGGGATCAGCGCTGTCCGGTATTTCCAAGGCCGGTATGGAAGGGCGGATCACAGACGCCGCATTCCCGTACTTTGAAATCGAGTAGTTTTTATATGTGTCAACCAGATTATACAATCTAGTGAAAGTATAATGCCTAAGGAAGGGTTTAGATCCATAACCGTCTCAGAGGACGTGTATGACCGGTTCAACAACGATTACCTCAAGAGCAAGAGCGATCTTGCCATCAGGGGAGTCCGCAGCCTCTCCGGCTATATCTCGTATATGCTGGAGGAGCGCATGCGGGAAGATGAGGCGCTGTCCCTCCATGCCCCCATGATGAAGAAGGTGTCCGTCGACGATGGTCGGGTGGTGCTGCTGGACAACACGATCAACCGCATCGCCGAGGTTGTGGTTAAGGACGGGGAGCTCCACTGCCAGCTCTGCGAGGAGGACGGCTGCCTGCACGTGGGCTTTGCCTACGCGCTGCCCGAGGTCAACGCCGTACTGAGCGCGCACATCGCAGGGGAGCAGGCCTGAGCGGGGCGGCAGATCCCCCGAGGGGGAGACCCCCCGTTTTTTGAACCGTGTATCCAAGAATGGCGCGGTGCCGCATGTAGCAGCGTGGTCTTCTGCCCGAAGAGCCAGAAAGGCTGCACGGCCCCCCTTCAGCATCCATCCCATAATATTTAGGATCCTATACGGCATTGCCGCGCAGCAGGGTGAACCGTAGCGATGCCCGGGTTCCGTATGCCGGCCGGACAGCCGTAGTCTGTCCGAGCGACCCACGGCCCGGACGCGGCGGCCGCCTAGTAGTCTATTCCCTCCTTGGCGCGCATCCCCTTCCGAAACGGATGCTTTACCTCGCGCATCTCGGTCACCAGATCCGCGGCATCCAATACGGCGGGCCGGGCGTGGTTGCCAGTCAGTACCACGTCCACGTCCTCCCGGCGCGACCCCAACATCTCCAGCACCGCCCCCTCGTCCACCAAACCCAGCTTTACGGCGTAGTTTATCTCGTCCAGTATCACGATATCATACTCACCTGAGGAGACGTCGCGCCGGGCCATGGACATGGCCTCGGCGGCCACCCTCCTGTGCTGCTCGGGGGTGCTGGTATCGTCCAGTATTCCCACAAATCCCCTCCCCACGGCCACCACCTCCAGCTCCGGCGCCAGCCTAGACGATGAGGACATCTCTCCGTAGTGCCAGGACCCCTTGATGAACTGTATCATGCGTATCCTCCTGCCGTGCCCGACGGCCCGGAGAGCCAAGCCCAAGGCGGCGGTGGTCTTGCCCTTGCCCCCTCCCGTGTACACGATGACCAAACCCACGGCCCGACCCTGCATACGGCGCCTAAATCCCTTTGCCGCTGGCGCCCGATACCCCCGACACGCATTTTCTAGGACAGAGCTCCGCAACAACATGCAGCTGTGCCCAACACCCAACCCACTCACAGGCCTACGCCCTGCTGCGGATCCTCCCAGGCCAGTACATCCGGAGGCCGTGTCGTGTCAGATGGTGAACCAGCCGGCCTTTAAATACGACAGGGCTATGTTCAGGGCAAAGAGTACGAAGGTGAATGCATATATGATGTACATCACCGATGTGACCGTCTGCTCGGCCATCCTCCCCTCTATGATGGTGTGTATGAACTTGCCCCCGTCCAGAATGGGCAGGGGCAGCATGTTGATTATTCCTATGAAGAAGGAGATCATCCAGAGCCACAGCAGGAACAGCGAGAGGCTGGGGTCGCCCCACTGTATAAAGTCCAGCACCGGCTTGTACGAGAAGGCGGTGTCCCGCAGTATGCCTATGAGGCCGCGGCCCGGCTCGTCGGGGGACTCCATCACATCCACCACAAATTCCATGGGTATACCGTCCCGCAGTATGCTGACACTCACGGTCTCGCCGGGGGCCAGCCCCAGATCGGCAAAGTGCTCGGGCCTCAGTATGTCCGTGCCGCCCACCCCGGTTATTATGTCTCCGGCCATTATCCCGGCGGCCTCGGCCCCCATGCCCTCCATGACCGAGAGCACCATCACTCCCTCGGGGGACTCGTAGAACGTCCCCAGCAGAGGCTCGGGCAGCACCAAGGCAAACACGGGGTTGGTGAGCAGCAAGGCCCCCAGCGCCGCCGCGAAGAGCACGTTTGAGGTGGCGCCCGCCCCTATGACCCGCAGCCGGGATATCTTGCGGGCCCGGCTGAACTCCTCCTCGTCGGGCTCCACGAACCCGGCGATGAGTGACACGAATATGGCAAAGCCGCCGTTCTTGATGCGTATGCGCTCCAGCGCCGCCACTATGCCGTGTGCGCCCTCGTGCATCACCAGAACTATGGGTATGGACATCAGGAAATACATTATGGGTTGCAGCGAGGTGAGCGTCACCCCCGGTATCAGCACCGTGAGCTCGGCAAAGTCCTGCGGCGCCACAAAGTACTTCGCCGCGTTGTCCAGCAGGAACCAGAATGCGAACCCCATCATCAGAAAGCCAGCCACCACGCTTACGTCGGCAAACACACGTATGCCCCGCCGGGTCCGGCCCAATATCCGCACCAGCACGTCCTGGACCCCGGGGTTCCTGTACACCAAGCTGTAGAACGTGAGATCCATGCCGCGCCTATCCAGCCGCAGGGCCTTGGCCGTCCCCAAGATGGCGGCCCAGGCCAGCAGCATATACATGATGGGTACATACTCGGCGGGAATGTCCAATATGTGAAAAATATTTTAGCGGTTGTAATTTATCGGTTGCCATGGGCATGGCCCTCGTCCTCACCACGTACGGCAGCATGGAAGACGCCCGGGCGATCTCCGGCCGCATGGTGCGCGGGGGGGCGGCGGCCTGCGCCACCATAGTGCGGTGCGACTCCATATACGAGTGGGAGGGCAGTATACGGGACGAGGCCGAGTATATGGTTCTCTACAAGACCGCCGACGCCGGGGCGGCCGCCCTCATGGCGGAGGTGGCCCGCACCCACCCGTACGACACCCCCGAGATAGCCCGGATACCGGTCTCGGACGTGCACCCGCCGTACATGGCGTGGCTGGCAGGCCAGACCCGCTAAAATATGGCGTACCGCAGCACGGCCACTACTCCTCCCAGCTTGGTGACCCGCAGGCCCGTGTCGGTGCTGGAGTCCACCCCGTACATTGTGACCCCGGACGCCTCAGCCGTATTGAGCAGATCCACTACATCCTCCTCGTCGTTGTCCTGGAACAGCCCCTCCGAGTAGACCATCCTGTCTACGGCGCCCGCCTTCAGGGCCGCGGCCGTCTCCATATACCCCATCGTAAAGCGCTTGCCGCCCCTGCCGGCCATGGCCATCGCCTCCTCCAGTGTGGAGACGGCCCCGGCCAAGCGGGACTCGGAGACGGCCTTGCGGAGTATGTCCGAGCGCGCAAAGAGCCGTATGCCCTCGTCCCCTCCCGAGTCCACCTCCTCGGCCGTGCGGGGGCGGTGGCCCATCCCGGCCAGGTGGTTGGACAGGCGGTTCTTCATGGTGCCGGGGCCAAACACCACCACATAATCCCCCTTGATACATATGTCGGCGGCGGCCCGCGCCGCCCGCTCCATGTACGACTGCATATCGTACGGGACGGCGTACCGCTTGCCCCCCCACCCCGAGCGCACCGGCGGGTACGCGTCTATGCGGGTGCCGTGCAGCCGGGCCAGCCCGCACTCGGCGCGGTCTATTGCCACCAGCACGAAGCCCGCATGCGTGCGGTTCCTGAGCAGGGCGCGGTGCGTCTTGGTCCACCGCTCCTTCCGTATAGTTATGGCGTCGCCTATCCCCACCATGATGGAGTGGCGGCCCCCGCGGGGGACTGCCTCGTGGTCGGAGTGTATGATGGTGCCGGATATGCGCAGTGTGTCCAGCGCGTGGTCCAGCGATATGCGGTCCGCCGATATGCCCAAGGTGATGTGCACGCGCTCGCCGCGGTCTGGCCGCGCGTACTGCCGCTCCCGCTTTATGACCCAAGTGGCGCGGCCGTATATCATATCGCCCGGGCTTATGGCCCGCCGCAGGGACAGTATGTCGTCCATATCTTGGGGGGTGGCCGCCACCGCGTCGGCGTCGGCGCGCCTGGATATCATTTGGACTTTTCTTTGGCCAGCCTGTCCACGCAGTCCTCTATCTGGGGGGTGTCCAGCACGCCCGACTCGGCCAGGTTCATCAGCGAGTTGGCCGATATCTCCCCGGTGGCCCGGCCGCTGTACCGGTGGGTCTGCCGCCACTTCACCGAGGTACTGCCGCTGTTGGAGTTGTATATGATTCCCAGCACGTCCCGGGCGTTCACGAATGTGATGTTGCGGATCTTCTTGAGGGTCACCTTGTCGACGGCCTCCACGTATATGATGCCCCCCTCGTCCCGCTCCGGGAAGATCTCGCCATCGCCCAGATATGCCTCGGGGGCAAAGGACTTGCATGTGCTGGCTAGGACAAACTTGCGGAAGCTCTCCAGATGGCAGGAGACGTCGATAGAGACCATTTCCGGGGCGCCCTACGGGGCGCCTTTTATCAAGGTTGCCAGCATTCCATATTATGGGGCAGTGACGAGGCAATCCCGCTGACATGCGTATGATGTGGATCTTGAGTCCGGAGCCCGACGGTACATGAGTGCCGACTGACTTTGTGTGGTAGGAACTAGGGCAGCCTGCATGTATCGACGCTGCCGTAAAAACTCGTCTGCACGCGAGTGGCGCCGCCGGTGCAGGTAGGGCCGGATCCATCAGGTGGTCCCTATCGTGGCTACGACAAATGGAAAGCACCGCCAACTACTCTCTTCGGGCAGGAGGCCTCTACTGGACCTGCCCATGGGGCTAGAAACACGACCTTAGACTCGATCCGAAATTAGCTGCGACGCACTCTCTCTAGATTTTCGGTCTTATGCGCGGCCGCTATGTCGCGTTTAGCGACTCGTCCAGCAACTTCATGTTTGCCAGTCCGCACACGATATCGCGGATTATGGCATACTTGCGACGGGGGTTGCGGTACCGGTCCCCCATTACCCGGAATATCTTCACCCGGCGTATCGCGTGCTCGACGCGGATACGTATGCGCGAGAGCGCGCTGTTGTACTCCTTCTCTTCCCGGGTGAGGCTCTTGCCGGGCTTTCGTTTTAGGGCCACGCGCGAGTCGCGGTCCGGGTATTGGGCGTCCATGCCAGTATAGGCGCTGTCTACGATATCCAGGGTGCGCCTGCGCCCCGAACCACCATCTCCGGGCAGGTCCTGCGGGAACGTCGGCGGATCCGTCTTGAAGAGCGCAAAGTCGTGCATGCTGCCGGCGACCGGCGCCGAGGTGTGGAGTATCAGGCCGCTGGCGCTGGTCGTGTACTGGGTCTTTATCGTGTGCCGTTTGGCCTTGCCCGAATAATGCTTTTTCTGCGTCTCGTCGTTGGCGGGGCGGCATATTCCCTGCTCGGAGGCGTCGACGAGCAGGGCCAAGCCGGGTATGATCTCTTCGAGATCCTCCAAGGTCCTTGCCTTGTTGGCCGCCGCATAGATCTTTTGCGGTATCGGGATGCACCTTCGTACGGTCGGCTCTAGATCCGTTATCGTCCGGGACACGGTGGCCTGCCCGGTGCCAAACAGCAGGCCTTCAATGTTCTGGGTCATGTACGTCCGGTAGTAGGACAGGAGCATGATCAGTTGCTCCTTCAGTCCCAGGGCGGTCGGACGTCCGGCTCCAATGCCGCGCGCTCTGGGCTTGCTGGACAGTCTGGCGCGGCGGGCCGCGTCGTGAAGCTTTTCGACATCCTCATACAGCGAATCAAACTGCCGTGGAGACATGCCGGTGAGGGCTTTGAACACCTTGGGGCTACGGATAGCCTTCTCGTAGGTCAACATGGCCGTTTGCAGGCATCCGGTGCCAAATGAAGATGTCGGCTGGGCTGTCAGGCTAATTTCGGATTAAGTCTCTTGTACTTTGGAGTGCCCTTGAGCTTGGTCCACAACATCTAGACATACCGTACGGTTATATCCATGGCATTGGCTATGGTAGCGTTCTTGGTGTCTCTTCTCTTCTTAGTTACTATGTATTTGACTTGGACTGATCTAGTTTTTTATGACGCGCATCCATCGGTCTTCGATATGGCGCCATCGTTGGAAATGCCGGGGTCGGCGCAGTAAGTCCAGCCTCCGCCCGTCCTTTTGAGAGCCATCATACCAGTCAAACCCCGATGGCATGTCAACCATCGGCTTCCCCCCGCCTTCCTTCTCCTACTTCTCCCCGTGTACTCAGGGGTGAACTACTTACCAGGCTATAGGCACCATCTAGCTCTCCATAATTCTTAATAAGAAGGGATAGAAGTCATGTTGTGATGGCCATTTACTCGGTTTTGTGGCTACGTAAGATAGATACCCAACTGTATATTTATCTTCTAATTAGCATGGCTGCTGTAGGATTTTTTATGGCCGAAGATGCTTCCGCTGCGGGCCATTACCAATATTATGACATTACTATAACGCCGCATAATTATACACTAACTTCGTATTCAATTAATAATCTTGTTGAGTTTACATTCACACTTACTAATAACGACTATACTGGTTCTCTTGCAAACTGTGTTGATGGGTTTTTCATGACTTTTACGTAAACTACACCACCCATGCCATGTCCAGGTGCCGCCGTTGGAACATCCGTGAACTGTACGGCGTGCCCATCCCAGTTGGGATAGAATCCCGGCGCCGTCAGGCCGTATAGGACGGACTGTGTGGCCAATGGAGCAGCGATGCGCGCGGTACAGGATATGGACCTAGGAGGCCTGCAGCGCCGCGTTGACTATCATGGTTGTCCACTTGTCCTCTCCGTGGATTGTGATGCCGGCCGCCTCGGCCGGCGTGATGCCGTTCAGCCCCTGGTGCTCCCGGAAGAAATTATGGTATATAATCATCAGGCGCACCAAGCCCGGGCAGCCGCCCCCGAGACGCGCGTCGGGCGCATCGTTGGGCGGCCGGCTGAAGCCCCGGACCGTCTTGATGCGGTCCTCAAACTCGCCGTTCAGCCGCTCGTACAGGTTGTTTGTGTTGAACATGCCCCGCAGGTGTATGTCCATGACGTGGACAAGCCTGAACCCCTTCCTTCTCCGGAATGCCTTGATGGCTGCCTTCCTGAACGCGGCCAGCCCGTCGGTTACAAATATCCATGGATCGGCGCCGCCCGCCGCCCGGGCCGCCTCAAACAGCCGCATCGGCTTGTATCCGTCCTTGGTGTCTGACACGTCCCAAGAGAGGATGAACCTGGTGGAACCGTCCATCACGGCGAACAGCAGCCTTGGGAACCCCAGTATCTTGAAAAAGATCTCGTCGCAGTGCCATCGGTGGCCCACTCTGGGGCGCATGCTCTTGGCAAACCCGTCCACCATACGCGAGTATGCCACGGTCCACCGGTGGATGGTGGCGGGATCCACGCCTATCCCGGATGCCCTCAGTATCCTTGAGGTCCTGTAGGCCGACAGGCCGGAGGCGGCCTCGTGCAGGGCCCGGGTTATCACCGCAGGCTCAAAATGCCGTCCCTTGAACCCGGGCATGCCCGAGAAGGTGCGGCCGCAGTCCCTGCACATGTAGCGCTGCCTTTTCCTTGGGCCGTACGTCCCGTATTTCACAAACCTGTCGGATCTGCACTCCCTGTTGTGGCAGCGCGTCTCCGGGACCGCGATCTGGGTCTTTCGTGCACGCACGTTCTTGGCCGCGTCCCACATGCGGCCGAGCCTTATGTCCACGGCCACCACGTGTTTGCATATACCGTGGCGCCCCTGCTGGTCGCCGCATGCGCACACAAACCCCCTCGCCCCCAGCACCACCCCGTACCACAGCCCCAGACTGGTAAGCGAGGCCACCCACCACAGCCGGTTTCTCTCCCTCTTGACCATGTCTGGAGCGTCCGCTATCTCTTGGCCTCTGCGCCTTACGGTCTGCTGGTGCTTCCGGCGGGCGGTTGATTTGGATCCCATGAACAAAACCAATTGGTGTTGTCATATAAACCAAGGGATCGACAATACCGCACCTTATATAGGGACGCGGCGACCCAAGGTCATGACGCTGTGGTCCAAGGATGCCAAGGAGTTTACCGTGTCTGTGATACGCAACCCCGCACGCCACACCAACTACAGCTACATTCCAAAGCCGGTTCTTGACAGGCTGGGCAACCCTGACCGCCTGACATTCGTATTCCGGGGCAGGGACATACTGGTAATCCGACCAGATTAGCGGTCACTGATTGCGCTTAATTATTAATCCATATCAACACAGTTTGCAAGAGAACCGGCGCTGGCGCCGCCGGATAATATATCATCACCATGGCTCAAACTCCCGTCGGCCGTTCGACTCCCGGACGTACGAGAAGTACGTACAACAAATAGTCTTGTCCACACCAGACCTACGGGCCCACCAGTACCACACGGATGCCGTGTATGTGCCGAACCCTGTCGACACGGAACTCTTTGCGCCTAGGCATATACAGGACTCCAACCGTGGGTTGGTCATAATGAAGCCATGGCAGACAGAGGAACAGACACGTCGCATCATATCGGAGATGGGCTGGGATGATATAGAATGGGATCTATATGGGAGAGGCAGTGGTAGTCGGATCTTCCCATACAGTACAATGCCGGATCTGCTGGCTCAGTACTCACATTATGGGAACGTGGTGATCAACGATAACGGTAGTATGGACACTACTGTACCTAACACCACCGTGCTACAGGAACTTTTACTGGGACTTAAGGTGCACACTGCCGACGGTGTACTGTCCGAGCTGCCTGAGAGTCATCGGCCCGAGACAGCGTGCCGTCATATGATGGAGATATACCGAACCGTGCTGGAAGGAGGAACCATACAGTGATACATCGGGGCGCCGTAATGTCGACGCGGTACAACCACTCCACCACAGGGGCCGCCAACCGGTCCGCGCCGGACCAGACCATCCACCCAAATGGAATGGCAGTGGTGGACCCGCGCGCCAGCCGGCAGACGTATGACAGACTGGACAGCCATGATATTGATGCGGCGAGATGGAAGGGCCCAGTCTTGGCGTCATGTGGAACGAGGACATGACCATGCTAAGTCGGGATACGTCTACGTGCTGGACTATAAGGAGACACTGCTGCTGGATGGCACGCACACCATGTGCCTATTCGCCGGGGCCGGGCTCCACATGGTACCCAAGGGACACGGGGGGAGACATTGAATATTAGAGGGTGGCTAGGCAGGCATCCGCGCCCTTTCCGAGTCTATAGGCTGTACAGTCTCTGTAGACAAAAAAAGTTCAGGACCGTAACGTCCCCACTACGTAAACTCCCGGACTTTGTAATAATCGGGGCGGCAAAGTCAGGAACGACATCTCTGTATGACTTTGTGACCAAACACCCGCGCGTCGAACCAGCATACACAAAGGAGCCGCATTATTTTTCTTCGCCGGAGCGGTTAAGTTTGCTGTACTACAAGATCAACTTTCCGGTACTGACCAAACAACTAACGGGTGAGGCCAGTACAGGTTATCTATCCAGCTTGGAAGCCCCGGCTCGGATGAAGGTGGCTATACCCAACGCAAAGGTGATTGCGATATTACGAAACCCAGTTGACCGGGCATATTCTCATTACCATTTCGCCCATGGGCGGAATGTGGAGACTAGCACTACCTTTGAGAAGGCGTTGGAGTTGGAGGAGTCCAGACGGAAAGAGTACGTGGAGACGGTGTCAGAATTAAAATTTGTATTTTATGGAAGAGGAATGTTATCTAGGCAGAGGGACTTGTATCAGCTTATGCGTGATAGTTTGAAAGACATTTGGCCTTCATATCTGAGATACGGCCGTTACGCCGACCACTTGGAGAATTGGTTTAGGCACTATAGCAGGGACCAGTTTCTGGTGCTCTCGACCGAGGACTTTAGGCGGGACCGGCAGGGTACGTTGGATCAAGTGTTCGAGTTCTTGGGTGTTAGCCCGTACAAGGTACAGAATTTCAAAAACTTGAACGTTGGACGATACAAGAAAATGAGAGAGGACACGCGCCAGAAGCTTGTTGAATATTTCCGACCCCACAATGAACGATTGTATAGTCTTTTAAACTGCCGTTTCGATTGGGATTCATAATGGATGTCGGAGGTACATGATACGCATGCCCCGTGGCCTATACGCGGCACGACGCGAGCAACCGGCCAGACGCATGGAGGCCGGCCATGGCTGGATACGTCATGGCGGTATCGCCGTCTCGGTATTTATAAAGTTGGGGTTGGGTCCACACAGGGTGGGACGTTTATGGGAGAGACACAAGCAGCAGGCACCTTCCGTACTATACGATATCGGACCTATCGATCCGGTACTCGCACCTCGGGAATGTGGTTGTCAACGACGACAACGGGGCGGACTACACCATACTCAATACCACGACATCGCAGGCGCTCTGGCTTGGACTCAAAATATATGCGACCGACGACACACTGTCCAAGTGTCGGAAAGCTACCGGCCCGAGGCGGCGTGCCGCCTCATGACGGCAACATGCAGGGTCGTACTGGAGGGGTGTATTGTATAATGATGCGATGGGGTGCTATCATGCCAACGCGAAACAACCACTCCACAATAGGGACTGCCGTCCGGTCCGCGCTGGACCAGACTATCCCACCCGAGCGGGTGGCCGTGGTAGACGACGGTTCGACGGACGGGACCGATGCAGTTCTTGATGGCATCAGAGACAGCTGCCTGACGGTGATACGCACACATAATACAACTACTGACTACAGCCGTCTGCCGATTCTACTCAACAAGGCGCTGGCCTGCCTGCCGGATGGGCTAAACTACCACATGGTGTTGGCAGGGGATGTCAGGTTTGGTGACACCTATGTCGAGAAGGTGACCGACTGGATGCGGGACCGCGGACTGACTGTGGCCTCTGGCCGCATCTCGCGGAAGGACCGAGCTCCACAGGGTGCGGGACGGTTGGTCGATCACCGGTGGTTCCGGCAACACTACCCAAATGGATACGTCCGCCGCGTGGGTTTTGAGTCCGAGATCGCCTATCGTGCTATGTACACCGGGCATGGCGCCGGCATTGTGGAGACCCCCCTGTACCACGATGATGAACTGGGCCGGCGCCATAATTTTACGGGCTGGGCGGCGGGGATGCGACCTACCGGATACCATCCATGGAGGCTGGTTTTAACTTCGTGGCACTTGGCGCGCCACCACTCGATCCGCGGCGCATACAGCTTCATAAAATCGTATATAACATGGAAACCAGACGGTGAGTACCACTCGTATTGGGACGGGGATATACGGCGGTACATTCACGACCAGACGGGCCCGTACATGACATTCAAGCGATGGTGCTCACGCCGGACGGGAGAACGATGATGAACAGCTCTTGGGCTCGGCGCCGTTGGTACGACTTCCGTATGGGCCACTCAATATATCTAGTGTTTATGATGTCATTTGCTAACTTCATACTGATCTTCCACCGGTTGTTGATAGAGCGAGTGGATTGGTTGAACGCGCTACTGGGAGACCTGTGGGTGTTTGTGGCGTTGTTTGTGTTCTTGTACATGCCCGTAGCAGTCGTGGTGGGCGCGTGGCACCGCAGAAACCAGATCAAGATCGAGACGGAGGTGGCGCTGATGCAGAGTCCGTTGCATGCCAAGGTATTCCGTATCCTTCTTGATATGCAAGCCGGCCGCGCTACGCCGGAAGAGGTGGACTCTCTGCGAAAACTGCTCAAGACTGTCGAGGACAAGGGCTCGTGAGAACCCGGCGCCGAATGTGGTGTGGCTGGTGGTACGGGTAATGCTGGCCACGAAAATTAGAAAAACATGAACAGGCCGATAGATCCTCTACCTTCCTAGACTTTGCCGAAGGCAAGAATGGTAGAGATCAGTTAATGAAAAAGTGACGGCATACGGGCCAATACAAGCCCGATCTAATGTATGGTTCAAGCCTCGCAGCAAATATGCCCTTCCATGCGGCCGTCCACCCGCCCATTATTCCGATATGCGCTGCGACATACACGCCTGGACCATCGTCGGTGCCGGCCCGACGGGCATACCCTGCCGGCTGCCCGTATATTTGCGGCAGACCATCCCAGACTGTGCCTTGCCATGCAGGATGCAGCGCCAAATTATACCACAGCGTGCGGGGACGGCCCCCCGCGTCCGGAGTCCCGTCGACATGGCCTGTGTCACGGGGGCCCGGTGCGGGCCGTAGCGTGCATCCAGAGGATGTCCGAGTAGTCTGCCATCGGCAGTTCGGCATGCGGCCCGGCATCATTGATCAGCGCCCTGCGGTACAGCAGCCAAAAGTTGACGTACGCCAGCGAAAAGAACATCAGAAACAGGCGCGCCGCCGTCCTGGGGCTCTTGGTCTTGGCCCTGGCCTGCTTCAGGATACGATATCCGGTCTCTATGCCCCACCGCTTGCGGTACGTCTTTGGTATGTGCACGAGCAGATCCCGGGGGTTGTCCGCCCGTATGTTGGTGATGAACGCTACGTACCTGTCTGCGGCCTTGGCGTTCTTGGGCGGGTTCTTCTTGGGACATATCACCAGCGTCGAGGTGGACTGCCTGCCATCCTTGTTGGTCATGGTGTATTCGCGTACGGGATCACCCCCCGCATCGATCTCACTTATGATGTCGCTCAGCCTGTCGCTGCCCCTCAGAGGCATGATATAGTGTACCCCCAGCGACTCCATCTCCAGTATGTTGTCCACCGAGTTGAAGCCCCTGTCCAGCAGCACCGTCTCTATGTCGACCCCCAGCCGGAGCGCGTTCTCTATGAGGCCGCCCAGATAGTGCGTCTGGCCCTCCCCGTTTGCGATGGGGTATCCGCTTATCGTAACCGGGTCCCTGTGGGATACGATCTGCATCGTGACGTACCCCTCAAAGTGGTTGGTTCCGTTCTTCCTCTTGCCTCCCTTGTGTTCTGGCTTTTTTCCGTCGTACCGCTCCAGAAGGATCTCGTCCACGCCCAGCCTGACCGGCCCGCCGAGCCTGCCGGACTCCTTCAGGATGGCTGTGCTCGACTCCAGGATGTCCAGGGACGTCTCCAGCATGTCGTCGGGGGGCTGCGCGCCCAGCAGCTGCAGGAACCGCTGCCCGGTCATGGTTTGCACCCGGCGGCGCGCCATTGCCCGGACACACGTGGCAACGAACTGGTTTTGCGAGCACATCGCCAGCGCCACGTCCATCAGGTTCTGGGGCCCGTACAGGGCGTTGGGCGCCGCTGACGCCAGGTGGGCCATGTGCGGTAGCAGGGTGCGGCGCATTCGATTATAAACGGCCTCCGTGTATGCGCCTTGGCGTGCGTTGGTCATGGCTGGATCCCTTGGGCAGCACACGCCGATCTTTTAAACTTAACCAGCCGCATGCGGGCGCCTGCATGGAACGGTCCGGCTCCCATGCCCAGGCGGCAGCTGTACGACACGGACCCGCGTTTGTGCAAGACGCAGGCATGTAGTCGGCATTTTGTCCACTCAATACCGCCGTGTGGCAGGGCGGAACCGGTTACTGATCTTAGTTTCTATACATTTTCATTAACTGGAGATAAGGGGAGAGTGTAGGCCAAAACGGGGTGTGACATGATTTGCTATACTATAATCTGACTTCTTGGTTAAAGGCTGAAACTACCCCCACGATTCGAAATATGAGCGATCTTCTATCGCACTACTACAATGTTAGTAATGAATAGTGGGGAGTTGCCGTTGGCTTTGGTTATATCTACCGAATCTTTGGCAGTATAAATTGGGTTCTCTTGCAAACTGTGTTGATATGGATTAATAATTAAGCGCAATCAGTGACCGCTAATCTGGTCGGATTACCAGTATGTCCCTGCCCCGGAATACGAATGTCAGGCGGTCAGGGTTGCCCAGCCTGTCAAGAACCGGCTTTGGAATGTAGCTGTAGTTGGTGTGGCGTGCGGGGTTGCGTATCACAGACACGGTAAACTCCTTGGCATCCTTGGACCACAGCGTCATGACCTTGGGTCGCCGCGTCCCTATATAAGGTGCGGTATTGTCGATCCCTTGGTTTATATGACAACACCAATTGGTTTTGTTCATGGGATCCAAATCAACCGCCCGCCGGAAGCACCAGCAGACCGTAAGGCGCAGAGGCCAAGAGATAGCGGACGCTCCAGACATGGTCAAGAGGGAGAGAAACCGGCTGTGGTGGGTGGCCTCGCTTACCAGTCTGGGGCTGTGGTACGGGGTGGTGCTGGGGGCGAGGGGGTTTGTGTGCGCATGCGGCGACCAGCAGGGGCGCCACGGTATATGCAAACACGTGGTGGCCGTGGACATAAGGCTCGGCCGCATGTGGGACGCGGCCAAGAACGTGCGTGCACGAAAGACCCAGATCGCGGTCCCGGAGACGCGCTGCCACAACAGGGAGTGCAGATCCGACAGGTTTGTGAAATACGGGACGTACGGCCCAAGGAAAAGGCAGCGCTACATGTGCAGGGACTGCGGCCGCACCTTCTCGGGCATGCCCGGGTTCAAGGGACGGCATTTTGAGCCTGCGGTGATAACCCGGGCCCTGCACGAGGCCGCCTCCGGCCTGTCGGCCTACAGGACCTCAAGGATACTGAGGGCATCCGGGATAGGCGTGGATCCCGCCACCATCCACCGGTGGACCGTGGCATACTCGCGTATGGTGGACGGGTTTGCCAAGAGCATGCGCCCCAGAGTGGGCCACCGATGGCACTGCGACGAGATCTTTTTCAAGATACTGGGGTTCCCAAGGCTGCTGTTCGCCGTGATGGACGGTTCCACCAGGTTCATCCTCTCTTGGGACGTGTCAGACACCAAGGACGGATACAAGCCGATGCGGCTGTTTGAGGCGGCCCGGGCGGCGGGCGGCGCCGATCCATGGATATTTGTAACCGACGGGCTGGCCGCGTTCAGGAAGGCAGCCATCAAGGCATTCCGGAGAAGGAAGGGGTTCAGGCTTGTCCACGTCATGGACATACACCTGCGGGGCATGTTCAACACAAACAACCTGTACGAGCGGCTGAACGGCGAGTTTGAGGACCGCATCAAGACGGTCCGGGGCTTCAGCCGGCCGCCCAACGATGCGCCCGACGCGCGTCTCGGGGGCGGCTGCCCGGGCTTGGTGCGCCTGATGATTATATACCATAATTTCTTCCGGGAGCACCAGGGGCTGAACGGCATCACGCCGGCCGAGGCGGCCGGCATCACAATCCACGGAGAGGACAAGTGGACAACCATGATAGTCAACGCGGCGCTGCAGGCCTCCTAGGTCCATATCCTGTACCGCGCGCATCGCTGCTCCATTGGCCACACAGTCCGTCCTATACGGCCTGACGGCGCCGGGATTCTATCCCAACTGGGATGGGCACGCCGTACAGTTCACGGATGTTCCAACGGCGGCACCTGGACATGGCATGGGTGGTGTAGTTTACGTAAAAGTCATGAAAAACCCATCAACACAGTTTGCAAGAGAACCCCAGCGCCGGAACCGGCGCGCCACTAGAGGGACATCATGTATGTGTATGATGTCGGCGCGCCGGACATCCAGTAGACAATGTAGCCAGAACGACTTACGGTGTTTATGTAGTACTGTAACCGGCGCTAACCGGCCGAACGACCTGTGGGACATGGCGGCATTACCATAGTACCGGATATGGCCGTATGGGTCGTATCTGGATATGGTTCATACCATACTGCTGTGACCGTCATCGGATTGTCCAACGGCCAGCAGGCATGCCACCCCGGCGCAGTCATTGATGTGTATTACGCGCATGACATGCCGCCAAGTACACGATAGAATGCCAACGCGGCCGAGCGCTTCCGGCGCGGCAAGAGCCAAGATGCCAACACTAACTGCCACCGTGATACATGCCGCAGTTCCAATGACACCCTCAGGGCCGCTGCATCCCTCCAAGTACGCCTCCCCTGCCCCGTGGCGTTGGAGTCGTGTATGCGATACACCAAAACGGGATCGTCGCCGTACAGTAGCCGCCCGCCGCTCCGCAGAGCCAGAGCGTAGTCCTCATACACGGGCATGTCCTCAGGAACAGGGCCGACCATACCAAATGTGTCTGTGTGATACAGGTAGTTTCCCCGAGGCCCGCGGTCCGAGAGCAACAGCCGGTACCTCTTGTCATGTGTCAGGCGATTAAAGTCACATGGTATCATTCTCGGCGCCGACCTAGCCTCTCCATGTTGGTATCGCACCAGTGGGTGAAACGACATCAATGAGGTAGGCGCCTCTGCCTCCGACTCGATGAACCGGCGCATTGTGGATATGGCATCCGGCAGCAGCGTATCATCATCATCCAGCACGTAGACGTACCCGGACTTGATACATTCCATGCCCTCATTCCACGCGGCGCCGAGTCCGCGCCTCTCGCATCGTACCACGTCGACATCATAGCCATCTAACACGTCATATGTCCGCCGGTCAGCACACGGATCCACTGCAGCCACCATGCGGCAATCCTGATCGGCGACTGACCGCAGGGCCGCATCTAGCATCTGTGGCCTGTCCCGCGTCCGCACCAGCACTGTGATGTCATCCATAACCCGTCCCGGTCTCCTCCCACGCCCGGATCTTCCGGACGTATGCCGCCCCAACGGTACCCCACTCGTCATACGTCATGGAACGTGCCGTCCGGGATGCTTCAGATTCGCTATTCCGCCGCGCCCACCAGTACCCCCGGATGATCCACGGGTGACTGTACATAGCAGCCACCGCTACAACCCGCAGGAGGAACCGCAGTGTGTGGTTCGAGCCATACCATATCCCGTCATGGAACTGCCGCCACGGATGGTCTCGATTGGCATAATCCAAGCAGTCGGCTCCGATGGACTTCTGTGTGACGATACGGCGGCCCGCACGTCGGACGCATCCGTACAGGTATGTGTCCACGCCGTTACGTATACGCCCTAGTTCAGTCCGGTCTACATCCTCAAAGTAGTACGGCTTGTACACCCAGTGGAGTCCACTGGGTCCAACAGTTGGCCGCAGCATCATTGCGCGCTGGCACACATACCGCTTGTAGTCTGAAATGGTCTTGGTTAGTGCGCGCTTGGTGTACGACACGAATGCTGTGTTGTCCATCCCTATCATGTCCAGTCCGTCCAGCACTATATCCCGTAGTACCAGATCAATGTCGAACAGCAGGATGCGGTCATGCCTACACTCTCGGTAGCAGTGCCAGTGGACATGCGCCTGCTGGAATCCCCATGCGTTGGACTTTGGCACCGCCACGATACGAACCGCATCGTACGGCTTACAGAGAGACCGTATGTACGACACCAACGAGTCGGATACGGGTGCGTCCACGCCCACTACCAGATCGTCAGGCTTGAGGGACACGGCGGCAGGAAGTGACCGTTCAGCAAATTTACGCTCCTGCGGTGTGTCACGGAACGCAACCAACATGCTGAATGGGGGCCTGCCCTCATCCACGGCGACCCAGCCTCAGCAGCCTGATGGTATCGTTTGGCTCCACATATCCGAACGGGTCGATAACAGTGCTTCCGGCTGGAAACGGAAAGCTCCGGAATGCATCATGCTTGGTCCCAACAAAGTAGACGCCAATGGTGGCCGGTGGAGGCGCCGTATCAACGTGGGGATCCCAAATGGCGACGCGCGCGCCTCGCTCGTTCAGTTCATTGTACAGCCGCACGGCCGGGCTCCCTACGGTCAGGTTGGTCTCTGGCTTGTACGACTTTCCCAGTATGACCTTGGGTAGATCTCCATACGATTGTATGATGTCGGCGAACCAGCCTATGTGATGTTCTCGCACTGACATTGCCTCGGTGTATATATCGTTGGACAGGTTGTGTCGCTTGGCAAAATCGGCCAAAGCTATATTGTCTCGCGGGTGACATCCTCCCCCGTCAGGCATACCCCCCCTCATGTATGCTGGACTGATGATACGCTGGGTGCAGTCAGACAGCGCGTCTATCACGGTATCTACATCGGCGCCCATGTCGCGCATGTGGTGACAGACCTCCATCAGATTGTTGGCGAAGTTGATCTTCATAGTGATGAACGTGTTGTAGTTGACCTTGACCAGTTCGGCGTTGACGATGGACATCTCGTGGAAGGGCGCATCCGTAATTGTCCGGTAGAATTCTTTGGCTTTGGCAGCGGCCTCCATATCGTCTACCCCAAACAACACGATCTCGGGGTTCAGGAAGTTTTGTATGGTTGTTCCCATGGCTATGAAGAATGGGTTGTAACAAAGCCTGACGCGTTCTGAGAGGAGGGGTTTGATCTCACGTTGTATGGTACCGGGGAGCACTGTAGATATTATGACAACTATGCGGTCCTGTTTCATGCTGTCCAGCTCGCGCGATATGGAACGGCACGCATCCTTGAGGTAAGTATAGTCAAAGTCAGCGGTCGTATCGGGAAGTCGGGTGACTCCCTCGTACAGTGGATCGTGGGGTGTCTGCACCGGCACAAATATGATATCGGAGTCCCGTAGTACGTCAGCCAGTGGTAGTACCTTCAGTCGAGTCTTTCGGAGCAGATCGGGGACACCAGCCTCAATGTACGGGATCTGCCTGTCTTTCACATACCCGGCTACGCGGGAATCTATATCATACCCCGTAACTGTGTGACCCTTGGACTCAATGGCCAAGGCCGAGGGTAGGCCCAGCTTGCCTAGGCCTACAAAGCCGACTCTCATGTCGGCCACGCTCCAAGCCGAACAGAGATGCTAGCCTGGCATCCTCCCCCCCAGATATCACGAGATGGTGGCATGGTGAGAGAGGAGAGAGGGTTGGTATATTATAGTTCGCTCTTATGAGGGGTTGTCCAACATTCTAAGCTCCTGCCGTCTGGCAGAAGATAACCAAAATACCTAACGTTATAAATAATAAGCTTCCGTTAATCGGTTCCTCCTGCAAAGATGGGTGATTGGTAGGGGGATATGTCTCTACGATCTTAAACAATCTGTCGGATCGGGACAGGCATGGGACGCAAGAAGCCCCGCAAACCCCGGAATGGCAGGACCTCGGAGCAGTGCATAACGCGCCGTGGGCTCCGCATCTACCAGAAGGGCGACCAGATCAAGACCCTGACCGGGCACCGCTGGGACGTGGCATCCCAGAGTGAGGAGGGCGTATGGTACAGGGTCTCGTTTGCGGGAGACGGTCCCACGTGCGAGTGCGCCTACCACACCACCGGAAAGGGGTGCAGGTGCAAGCACATAGCTGCGGTCGAGCACACGCTGCTCATATCGTCGGAGGCCACATTCGGCAAGAAGGTTGACGTCGAAGAGAAGGAGCTGTGCTGCCCAAGGTGCAAGAAGAAGAGGTATGTCCGTAACGGATGGCACCGGGGCAAGCACGAGAAGAGGCAGAGGTACAGGTGCTCCATATGCGGACGGCGGTTCCGGGACAACCTGGGTTTTGAGCGCCGCCAGGTGCCGCGCCTGTACATCACGCTGGCCTTGATGCTGTCGGGGATGGGGACATCGGCGGCCAACATCCAGACGACGCTCGGGCACCTGGGAGTCGGGGTGCATGTGGACACCATAACCAGGATCCTGGAGCACTACTCCGAGGCGGTGCAGAAGTATACGGAGACCCTCAAGCCCCCGTGCGTGGGGGACAAGTGGGGCTGCGACGAGAAGTACCAAAAGGTCGGCGGCAGGGAGTCGTATATCGTCGCCATCATGGATCTTGCCACCCGGTTCATACTGGCGTGGGACACTACGCATACCAAGGAAAAGTACGACGCCGTCCCCCTGCTGCGGAGGGCCCGGGAAGTGGCGGGAAAGATCCCCCGGCTGTTCATTACAGACGGCCTGGAACGGTACCACATCGCCTTCACCTATGTATTCGTCGCCCGTACGTGGACGGGTTATCTCGTGTTTTGCTACCCACCGATAGCCGTTCCATAGTTTCTGATTTAAACATTACGAGGTCTTTGCCGCTTCTAAAGGCAGGATCGGCCCCCCTCCGGACCCCAAAATATGGCCCCCGGACCGGCCTGCGGCGGAATGCGGTGCGCAGCCTTCCCCGCGGGACACGGCGTCCAATATTTAGGATCGCCATGCGTTCCGTCTCCAATGCGGCCGGCAGAAAGACACGGCCGGGAAGGACTCATATGGAATCCGATTGTGGCTGACATGTCCGCGCATCTTGACACTCTCCCAATAATGGGTGGAGGGATGGGCGCCGAGGTGCGCTAGGACTTTAGCCTGTCCAGCTTTGACTGGTATAGCCTGTCATTGGCATGCCTGTAGGTCTCGCCGTTCTTCAGCATATAGTAGATGTACGTGGCCATTATGTTTGCGACGTGGCTGCGGGCTATGAGGGGCGGGTGCCGCTTGGCATACCTCTCGTATATGGCCGCGATGTGCTCGTCGTGCTGTTTGGCGACCATCGCCGCATTCATCATGATGTGCGTGAGCGCGCCGTCCCTGTCCTTCTTCATGCGGCCGTGCGTGATGCGCTGGCCGGACTGGTATGTGGTGGGGCACAGTCCCAGAAAAGAGACCATCTGTTTTGGTCCCTTGAACCTTCCTATGCCGTCGATCGACGCGGCCAGCAGCAGGGCGCTGTACGCGTCAAACCCGGTCATGCTCATGATGAGCAGGGCGTCCTTGTTCTTGGCCGCATCCCGGCGCACCAATCCTTGCAGCATTTCCAGCTGGGAGTTGATGTGCCTTACGCTTGACACGTACTGCTCCATCAGCACCATGTCGCCGGGGCGCAGCTTCAGGCCACTCAGGTACGACTGGTGCTTCTCGCCTGACGTGTCGCTTCCGGTCTTTATGGGATAGTCGTATTTTTCGCACAGGCTGTGCTCCCGGTTCAGGTATTTGGTCCGCTCCTGCTTCAGCAGGATTATCTGGCGCAGCAGGTCTATGATTCTCATGGTGTCCTCGTCGTACACGTGGCATATCGCGCCCTCCAAGTCGTTCATGCGGAGCTTGTTGGCCAGCCTTGCGGCATCTTTCGAATCCGTCTTGGCTCCGGACTTGCGGAGTCCGAGCCGGAGCGGGTTTGCCACCACGATGGGCATGCCGCGCTTGGCGAGCGTCTCGTACGTCTTGATCCACATCCTGGCGGTGGACTCGCAGATGGCCCGGCAGTTGCCGTATTTGGCCCGCGCGCGGTCTGCGAATTTGGCCGCATCGGCGCGGGTGTTCTGGTACTTGCCGCTCTCCAGGACTGCGCCGTCCGCATCCATAGCGGCGAATGAGCAGGTGTGCTTGCTTACGTCGATTCCCAGGCATGTCGTTTGACTTTCTATTTTTCTTTCACCTCCTTTTTCCATAGTTGGCAGGTAGCAAAACTGCAATCACCTATGAGGGCTCGAAGCCCATTGAAGCCGCAGCTTGAGATAGCCCCATTCAAGGGGAAGGGCTCGAAGCCCATTAGCCGAAAGGGGTCCACCTGCCGTGCGCCGTCAGGCAGAACCAAATATACTTGCTTCCAAGAGGGTGTTCCGCACGCTGAAGGGTCTCAGATCCATACACATACGCGACATCCACATACGGAACCTCCTATGCAATACCAACAAACAGGAGCGGCTCAACGGCGAGCTGGCGGGCCACTTCAAATATGCCCGCGGCATAAACAAGGAGGAGTCGCTGATATTCCGCATGGCGATACTGCACCACAACTACATCAAGCCGCATGCCGGCATAGGCGGCAGGACGCCCGCTGAGGCAGCCGGCATAGACGTACGGGGGGCCGACAGGTGGCGGACGCTCATCCAGAACGCCGCATCCGCCACATAACCGCCCAAAATACCCCCATCTCCCTACCGTTCCATGCAGTTCCATTCCATGATGCCACATTTTGTCCCCGCGCCATACCATTTGGGCGGGACTTTGCCAAAAACCGCCCCAAAATATCACCGCGCAGCCCGCGCATCCCGAGTTTGGGGATGGCTGCGGCCTGGATCTGGATAAATTAGATCAATCACCCATTCTTGCAAGGGGAACCCGTTAATCAATCTAAAATAATATTGATCGTATCACCAATGTATCTCACTGGCCAAGGAGACCAACACCAAGCCAAACAGAAAAATGCAAGAGACATGGCCACTACAGAGACTACGGGGCGGAGTAGGAGTCTGGCAAGGGCGCCAAGGTCAAGCTCAAGGCGGTGCGGAGGTGTATGGCACCTAGCCAAAGTCTGGCTGAAAGTATGCCTTGGACGAGTCCTCCAAAAACGACTCTATCTCGCTTTTGTACCAAGTGTCCGTGCTACCCTGCATGCCGCCTCTGTAATAGGCATCTATCCCAGCGATATCCTCCGGGGGTATGTGGTTGCGCTCTAAGCCTACGCTGTTTATCTTGGCGAATCTCTGCTGACGTACCAAGGCAAATGGAAGCACGTCCTTTATTATGGGGCTGCCCAAACCAACCATAGCATACTTACCTACACGGCAGTACGGGTGAGTATTCACCCCTAAGCCTAAATTGGCGTATTCGTGTATCTGGGTGTGCCCACCCAGTACGGTTCCCGCTGACAGAATGGCATGGTCACTCACCACACAGTCGTGGGCCACATGCACATAGGACATGAGATAGCAGCCGGAGCCAACCTGAGTCGGGTTAGGGCCCATAGGACGGTTCACAGAACTGTACTCCCGGAGGATGGTGTGGTCGCCGATCGTGATATGGCCTGATTCTGGCCCGGGTGTGTGTGTGTCTTCATACGCCAGGTGTTGCGGTCCCATCCCCAAGACGCAGTACGGATACAGCCAGTTGTCGCGCCCTATAGATACGGTCCCCTCTATGATGCAGCCATGGTCTATGTGAGTTCCTTTTCCTACTGTTATGTGGCCCTCCAAAACCACATTATTGCCTATATGGACACCATCATGCAGCACTACATCGTCTCCTATGATGCAGTTGTGGCCTATATGCTGCATGGTGTGTGCCTCCGGCTAGACATCCTACGGCTAGGCGCGCATTGGAGCATCAGCGAGGAGAACCCGTGTCTGGTATTTATATGAAAAAGATGCTGGTTCCTTTCCATAGGCGTGTGGTGATTCGCCCGGGCGGCATGAGCCCAATCTGGGCGGCACCGGTTCTCACAGGCTGACGACATTACAAAACGCCGCAATGGACTGTAAGACGGCCTGCTTGGTTGCCTAACGGGCTGCAGGGATTGACGGCACATCCAGAGCAGTGACTGACACCCTCATCACGGTAGCAGTTCAGGACGCGATGCCGTCCCGAATCTTTGTACGGGCTTACTGCGCTGTGAAACCGTCGGCGCGGACGATCAGGCTATGTGGGGTGATGCGGGCATATATTGGCATCGGCTCCACACGTCAATGCGAAAGAGTTCAGCTACCATATGCTTTAATTTGCTTGCCGCCCCACAGGCGCCGTGAAATATCTGATCCTGTCATTTATGGTGCTACTCCTGCCCGTACTGGCCCACGCCGAGTCACAGACTGCACCCACAGACGGGGGCATCCTGGACGTCCGGGTGACATACGACGCCATAACCCCCGGGGAGCCCTCCCCCATCCTCATCGAGTTCGTGAACCCCCGCACCGGCCAAGTCCAAGAGCACATAGACTACTCCCTGATGCTGACCGACGGGGACCGCGTACTCTTCGGGACCGCCCTCACGCACTCCTCCACCGGAGTGGTGCAGGGGCTGAGCGCCACATTCCCCGAGGAGGGGGAGTATGCGCTGAGCGTGGCCGTGGAGGGCATACTCTTCAACCCCATAGAGCGGGAGTCCGCATCGCTGAGCATACCGGTGGCGCGGCAGGGCGGAGGCTGCCTCATAGCGACGGCCGCGTACGGCTCGGAGATGGCCCCCCAGATACAACACCTCAGGGAGATAAGGGACCAGAAGGTGCTGTCCACCCCGGCGGGGCGCTCGTTCATGGAGACATTCAACCAGATATACTATACGTTCTCGCCCACTGTAGCCGACATGGAGCGGGAGAGCCCGCTCTTTCGGGGGATGGTATACGTCATGATACAGCCGATGCTCGCCTCGCTGCACCTGATGGAGTATGCGGACTCGGAGTCCGGCGTGTTGGCGTTGGGCATATCAGTCATACTGCTTAACGCGTCGGCGTATTTGGCCGGGCCGGTGCTGTTGGTGGCGTGGGTGGCGCGCCGGTCGGCGGCCGGCCGTTCCCGGGCGGCGCCGCAGCCTGCCACCCGCAATACGTGAGCACGTTTTTATTGGCACGGGACATAGCCACCCCAATGAAAATTATGACGGCTATACCAACCGTTGTACTGCTCGTGGCCGCGGTGGGGATGGTTACTGCCCCGGCGGCATTCGCAGACCATGCCACGGCCACCGTACACAACCCGCTGGGGTCCTCGGTGCCCGGATGCGAGGAGACCGACGAGGGATGCTTCATACCGTCCACGGTAACCATAGACGTGGGCGGAGAGGTCACGTGGGTGAACGACGACGGGGCGGCACACACCGTCACCAGCGGCGTTCTGACCGACGGCGGACCTGATGGTGTATTCGACAGCGGCCTGTTCATGCCGGCGACCTCGTTCTCCCACAAGTTTGAGGAGGCCGGCGAGTATCCGTACTTCTGCCTGGTCCATCCGTGGATGAATGGCTTGGTAATAGTACAGGAGGCCGCTGCAACCGACGGCGACGAGATGATGAGCGAAGGCGACAAAATGGACGACACGCACGGTGACGACAAGATGATGGGCGAAGGCGACAAGATGGACGATGCATATGGCGACGACAAGATGATGGGCGAGGAGGCCACAGCCACAGGAGCCCTCTCCGACGGCACGCCGGTGATGATCAAGACCACCGAGGTGGCGGCGGGCGAACCGCTGAGGATCAAGATAATATTCGAGGACAGTGAACACGTCAACTATGACATCATGGTGATGCAGGGGGATGAAGAGGTGCTCAATGCCATGGGCGCTCACGAGCACATGGGCAAGGGTGAGCACATGACCGGCGCCCTGACCACCGACGACCCTGTGGACATAACCGTGACGTTCCAAGGATACGGCGTGGATGAGATGACCGGCCCAGTCGGCGACGAGGTAATATTCGCAAACGTCGTGCCCGAATTCGGCACCATAGCGGTCGTTATACTGGCGGCGGCCATCGTATCCATAGTGGCTGTCTCGGCCAGGTCGAGGCTCAGCATAATTCCCAGATACTAGACCAATCTTCTATTTTTAGAAATGACGGCGCGGCCGCCGTACTACAGGCCCATCCGCACGTCCAGCACGCGGCAGCCCCTCTCCAGAACCACCACCGGGTTCATGTCCAGCTCCCTGATCCGGGGGTGGTCGGTCACCAGACGGGAGACCCGCTGGACGCACTCTGCCAGCGACGATACGTCGGATGGCTTCTGGCCCCGCACGCCCTCCAGCATCTTTCTGGTCTTTATGGAGCGGATCATCTCGCGGCCCTCCACGCCGGTTACGGGTGCGAGCCGGAAGGTCACGTCCTTCAGGACCTCGACGTATATGCCGCCCATCCCTAGCATCAGCATGGGGCCCATGCCCGGCTCCCGCTTGCAGCCTATTATCATCTCGCGGCCTCCCCGGACCATCTCCACCACCAGACAGCCGTCTATTCGCGCCTGCGGGTCGTACCGCCGGGCGCTGGCCGTTATCTCGGCGAACGCCCCCTCCACGTCCGCGGGGCCGGAGAGCCCCACCTTCACCCCGCCAGCATCGGACTTGTGGGTTATCTGGGGGGATATCACCTTCAGCACGACGGGGTATCCCATATCGTCGGCGGCCCGCACCGCCTCGGCGGGGGTGCGGCACGCGGCGCTCCGCGGCAGGGGCAGGCCGTACGCCTCCAGTATGCGTATGCCCTCCTCCTCCAGCAGGGCGGCGCGGCCCTCCGTCTCTGCAGCGTCCAGTATATGGGCGACCGCATCGCGGTCCGCCTCGAACTCGTCTGCAGTGCCCGGGTCCCGCTCCAGCCACTCCGAGAAGCGCAGCATCGCCTTAAGGGCCCGCACGGCCCCCTCCGCATAGGTATAGTATGGAACGCCGCCCTCGGCCAGTATCTGGCGGTTTGTTATGCCCTCGTCCAGCCCCATCAAACTAGCCAGTATCGTCTTGTTGTACTTTTTGGACATATCCACTATCACCTTGGCCAGGCCGTCGTAGTCCAGCGTGCCCGAGGGGGTGCACATCACTATGGCCGAGCCCACATTGGGGTGGCCCAAGACGTGCTCCAGCACCCCTCGGAACCGGTTGTAGTCAGCATCCCCCACTATGTCAACAGGGTTGCGGGAGCTCCCCCAAGGGGGTATCACCTTGTCTATATCCGGGCGCACAGATGATATGTCGGCCATCGCAATACCGGCCTTGGAGCAGGCGTCTGTGGATATTATCGCCGGGCCGCCGGCGTTGGATACTATGGCCAGGCCGCCGGTGGGCAGGGGCTGCTTGGCAAAGGCCACCGCATAGTCGAAGAGCTCGTCCATGGTGTCGACGCGGATGACACCGGCCTGCTCCAGCAGGGCATCGTACAGCTCATCCGAACCCATCAGGGCCCCGGTGTGGGACATGGCCGCCTTGGCTCCCTCAGGACTGCGGCCGGACTTGAGCACCAGGATGGGCTTCTTGTGGAGTCGGGTGACCATGCGGCAGGTGTCCACGAACTCCCGCCCGTCCCCTATGTCCTCCAGATACATCACTATGACGCGGGTCTGTTTGTGGGCGGCCAGCGTCCTCAGTACCTCTATCTCGCCGGTGGCCGCCTTGTTGCCCAGACTCACGACCGCCGAGAAGCCTATTCCCTGGGCGCTGGCGTCCTCGCAGAGTGCGGCGCAGATGGCCCCGCTCTGCGACACCAGGGCGATGGAGCCGGTCTTGGGCGTGACCTTCAGGAATGTGGAGTTCATCATGGTGTCCGGGTCCAGGTTCATCACGCCCAGACAGTTGGGTCCCACCAGCTCCATGCCGTACTTTGAGGATATCTCCCGAAGCTGGCGCTCCAGCTTGGCGCCCTCCTCGTCCACCTCCTTGAAGCCGGCCGTTATCACTATGGCCCCCTTCAGGCCCTTCCGGCCGCACTCCTCCAAGACGGCGGGCACCAGCACGTTCTTTATGACTATGACGGCCAGGTCGACGGGGTCCGGTATGTCCAGAACGCTCTTGTACGCCGTCCGGTCAAAGACGGTGGCCCGGGTGGGGCTCACCGGGTATATGTCGCCCCGGAACCCTCGCATGATGTTGCGTGTGATGGTGCTGCCCACGCTGCCGGGCTTGTCCGAGGCCCCTATGACGGCTATGGAGCGCGGGGTGAGGAATACCGACGCCATGACGATAGGAGGAGCCTACGGTTCGTATAATAAAGTTGGGACGCGGCGGGCCTTGTCCAAAAATCCGGAAAAAGTTGGGACCCAACCAGTTAAATGAATTTGATTATACGATCAAAATCTTAGACGATACGATCTATATACGCTAGATAGAAGGCACGGCGTGGGCAAGCAGGAGCACAGCTTCTCAAGAGGAGGGTGGAGGGCTGGGCCGTTAGGGTGTCGATGGTACCGGTTCGGACGGCCCCGGTAGATCGTACAGAAAGGGGATCACTCTGACCAAGCTGCTCAAGATATTCTCGAACGACGAGGCCACCAGAGAATGGTTCGGGGTCATGATGTAGCCGGACGGCCCGGGTAGCCGTGCTGCCATTCCGGCCAGAACGCTAGGTCGTCCACCCACCTCACCATACCGTTTGGTGCGTACGGTGCAGGCTCTACTTCAGTGTGAAAGTGGGCACCGTGGTGAAATGTTCCAAGATCGGCTACCAGAAGTGGGCGATAGTCCTGTTTCTGGTGCTGACCAGCACCAAGGCATATCCAGCATGAGGCTGCACCGGTATCTGGGCATCCAGCAGTCCAGCGCCTAGCTCATGCTGCACCGCATACGGGAGGCCATGCGTACGATGGCCGAAGACGACGCCGTGTCCGGCCCCGTTGAGGTGAGCTACGCCTCCCTGAGCCTGTGCAGCAGGAACCACGCCGAACTCTAGCTTATGCCCAGATCCCGGCCCAGCTGTGTGCTGGATGTGCCCTTGGGACGGGTGACATGCAGGTATGTGGCGATGGTCCAGTTTGGTAGCCGATCTTGGAGTGTTTCATGACCGTACCGAGCTTGACGCTAAAGCGCTTGTCGCACTCGTAGTACGGCATGCTCGGGGGCTTGGAAGTACAGGTGTACTTGTTGCCGCATCTGGAGCGCCTGCGGTCGTCCGGCCATATGTTCCCCCCAAGCCACTTCATGGCGGCCTAGTCATCGGGGAACAGCTTGAACAGTTCCGGCAGAGACAGGTCTTGTATTCGGGCGAGTCCGGGCAGCCTTTTGTAGTAGTGGGTTGTTTGTCCATACAGTATCGTATAGTTAGCATTTAACCTGCATCCATTCGATAATTCCCGAACCGGCGATAGTTTAGTTTTTATACGAGCAGCGCGCCACGACGCCAGGATCGTAATGCAAATCGCACTACATACTGGTAATACGACCGGACAGCCGTTTATGATCAGACACCAAATAAAACAGTGGGGTCCTCTATGAGATACGCAGTAACCGGCGGCGCTGGTTTTATTGGAAGCATGCTCACAAAAGCACTCCTTACATTCGGATATGATGTCACAGTAATAGACAATATGAGTACGGGTACGGCCAAGAATCTGGAATCCGTTATAAACAGGATAAAATTCAAAAAAATCGATATTCGCGATTACTCTAAACTGGTTACCGCCGTTGCGGATGTAGATGGTATTTTCCATCAAGCCGCCCTAACATCCGTCAAAGAATCATTCACCAATCCGTTGGAATACTATGATGTTAACGTTACCGGCACCGAGAATGTCTTCAAAGCTGCCAAAAAGAGCGGTATTCGGGTAGTTTACGCGAGTAGTTGTGCTGTGTATGGAGACGTTCATGGTCTGACCGCTGAGAACGTTCTTGGCATACCCACAAGTCCATACGGCAAGACAAAATTTGATGCTGAGGCAGTAGCTCAAAAATATGCAGGTATTGGAGTCCCAACCGTTGTACTCCGTTACTTTAATGTTTATGGCTCGAGGCAAACCTCCCCTAATGCAGGAGTCATAACACAATTTATGCAGAGACTATCTAAGAAAAAACCACCCATAATTCGTGGGGATGGCTCCCAGTCACGCGACTTTGTCCACATCTCCGATGTTGTCAAAGCCAATATTGTAGCCATGGTAACTAGTGGCATTGACGGGCCGCAGGGTGTGTTTAATGTTGGGACTGGAATATCTACCAGCATAGAGTGCTTGGCCAGAATCATGATCAGGTTGTACGGCCTGTCCCTGAAAGCTGAATTTACGGATTCGGCTTCGGGAGACATACAGGAAAGCCAAGCTGACACATCCCTTGCCAGCAGCATGCTGCCTTGGAAGTACACCGTATCACTTGAAGAGGGACTAGCTGAAACCATTGCTGCTAGCTGCGGGCGGTGCTAGCGTTGGACATATTACATGTGTGGGATATGGCGGGTGTGGGAAGTATTCTGTGTAAGTGGCAACGAAGGGCGGGTCATCGCAGCAATGTGCTGATGAGATCCGTGCAAGATCCATTTGGCATATCGCGCTATTATGGCAGCACACTCGTGCGCGGTGGAGTAAAACCATTTCTTATTAAGGCTCATTTGATGGCAGTTCGGGCAGATGTTTTACATCTACACGATATGGTTCTGCTGTTGTCTTGGTGGAGACGGCTGCATATTCGTAAGCGCATAGTGTTACACGAGCATGGTAGCAGGACGCGCGACACACCGCCGCATATGCGGGCGCCCTTGGAGCGATATGTTGATCATATATTGGTTGCCATGCCTGAGATGCTAGGATACGGACACACGAAACAACCCACGTATCTACCGATTCCAATAGATACCGACCTGTTTATGCCACGCGACATACCGCAGAATAACAAGGGACTAGTACTGATGCAGCGTTCTCAAACAGAACAGAAAACCTTGTCCCTGCTTGAGAAAAACGGTTATGGTGACGTAGATTGGGATTGTGTTGTACGGGGGAACAAAATGGTGTATAATGGACGACGGAATTCGCTGTACCAAGATATGCCGGAGATGCTCTCACAGTATCAGTATTATGCCGATATTCGTATTGTGAACGGAACGTTGCTACGCGACTACTCTTCAACGGCACTTCAGGCAATGTCGCTTGGTCTTGATGTTACAGGAGGTCCAGATTATAAAATCCATAATAAGCTTCCCGACACACACAGACCAGAAAACGTAGTGGCAAAGCTGAATACGGTATATGAAAGTCTATGAGACTATGCACAAACTCCAGTCCTGCAATTGATACATGATTTGTGTAAAACACGATCGGGATTAGTTCAACTACTGGAACTAATCTTTGTCTCCTATCTAAGGCTGTAAAGATTATGCACAGACCCTCTGGCGGGGAACCCCTTAGGGTGAGACCGAGCCGCAACAAAGACATTTGGAATAAGGTCTGGAGTACACGCCATGACCAAGAAGCGATAGAGTGTGGAGAAGTACAGGATAGTGATGGATGCACTCACCACATCTGTGGAGACGGCCGAGATATGCCGCAATCACGGCCTCTTGTCCAACACGTTCTACCCGTGGAGGGAAAAGTTTCTGGAAGCTGCCAAGGCCGCCATGGTCGGAAAGTCGAATATGGCCAAGGCCCTGCAAAAGGAGAACGGCCGCCTCAGGACACTCTTGACAGAGTCCACTTGATCGTTGACGCGTTAAAAAAGCCTTAGAGGGGAGGAAATGTTGGGGGCGGTACAGTATCTGGTTGATCATGGCATGTCGCTCAACGGGGCGCTGCGCATCTGCGAGGTGTCCAAGCAAGGGTAGGTCTGGAAAAAGAATGCCCGAGAACCCAGAGCGGATCCATCCGTCCTGAGCATGATTTGGGACATGCACAAGAGAATGCCCTTCTACGGCACCCGGAGGGTTGCCGCCGAGCTGTCCAGACAGCTGGGCAGGCCGGTCAACCGCAAGGCGATACGACACCTATACCGACTGGCGGGCTGGAGCAGGCCCGCACCGCCCAAGGCCGACGCTAGGGCGTGCTGGAAGCGTATCAAGGTGGTCCGGCCCAACCAGTTGTGGCAGATCGACATCACGTACGTGGAGTGCGGGCAGATCGACGGGCGGCGCTACTTCAACGTACTGGACGTCTTCGCCGGGCGGTGGCTTGTATACCGCTTCAGCGCCCTAGCTACGGCCGATGTCGCCATGGAGTCGCTGGAGGCCGTCGCCACCGCCAAGCCGGACCGCTCCGGGCTTACCATACAATGCGACAACGGCTCCCAGTATGCGGGCAAAAAGTTCCGAAAGGCCGCGTCCAACCTTGGAATCAAGCTCAAGTTCAGCTGGAAGAGCACGCCGCAGCAGAACGGCCACATCGAGTCTTTTCACGGTTCCCTGAAGCAGGAGTCCATCTGGCCGCACGACTTTGCCAACTACCAGCAGGTCGAGGCGATCATAGCCGTTGCCTTCAGGGACTATAACCGTGCCAAGCTACATTCGGTCCTCAAATACGTCCCGCCAGAGGAGTTTCATACATCTTGGGAGGCAGAGCATAAATGAGGCACCAATGTCTGTAAAATCGTGTAAAAATCGGTCTCAGAATATGGTGTCCAAGTCAGTGGGTATGGCCGGGGTGACGAACCAGAAAAGGCATGGCGTTGGCCGGCTCGGCCATGGACTTTCCGGGCATCGGACGGTCATGGTATGCGGACATGATCCTCCGGGGCCAGGTACAGAGGATATCGCGCAGACCGCGCTAGCCGGCATCCCCCCGTGCCGGCTGCGTCCAGTCTGTCGGCTGGGCGGTCCAAGTTTCGTACCGCGTCCATCGCCGCGTACCTGCCGGGGGATCCGCTCCTAGGCAGCCCGGTGGCCCGCGCTGTTGTGGCGCCGCCCTTACGGATCGGTCGTCTGCTACACCCAGACGGTGGCCGTGCATCTGTATACGACAGTGACAAGCGGTCGTGACCCTGTCCCCTTGCGGGCCCGGGTCTGTTACCTCCCCCACACACATTTTAGACCGTCCGCCGCACTGTTCCCCATGCGGGTATGGCTAGACGCGCTCACCCCGAAACAACTACTCTTCTCCGAATATATCATGAGGCGTGGGGCCAGTGCCCACACCTTCCTGTTCACGTCCCGGCGGTACCGTGAGGTCGAGGCGCTGGCGCGCATCCGCGGCCTAAAACCCGTGTACGTAGGCAAGTTCGGAGGCGGGGAGCTGGCCTCCAAGCTGGATGCCTCGCTGGAACGCTCCACCCTCCTCTCGGGTGCAGTGCAGGAGTTTGGCCCCGATATATCGGTGAGCTTCTGCTCCCCGGAGGCAGCCCGGGTCTCCTTCGGCCTGGCCGTGCCCCACATAGCCTTCTGCAACTCCCCCCACGCAGAGGCCGCCTGCCGACTCTCCGTACCCCTCTGCGCCCGCCTCCTCATACCGCGCCACATCCCAAAGTCGGCCGTCTCCGTTTATGGGCTGGACCCCTCCCGTATCACACAGTATGGCGCGCTGGACGAGGCGGCCATCATCAAAAACCCGCCCGTTCCCTGGGACCCCCAAGCAGCCGGCATACGTCCGGACCGCCCCACCATACTGCTCCGCACGTACGAGACCCAGGCATCGTACATTCACCGCTCCACGGACGTCGGGGCCATCATATCAGCCCTCGCCGAGCACTTTCCCCGGCACAATATAGTGGTCTCTGGCCGCTACCCACACCAGATCCGGGATCTCCGGAACAGCCACAATACCAGATGTGTAGTACTGGAGGGGACCGTCGACGGCGGGGCCCTGCTGGGGCAATGCGACCTCTTCGTGGGGTCCGGTGGGACAATGACCACCGAGGCTGTTCTCCGGGGGATTCGTACCATATCCTATCAGGTAGTACCTACTCTGGGGGAGTCATACTTGGTGGATCAGGGAGCGATGCGTCGCGCCCGCACCCCCGGCGACATAGTTCGGGAGGCCGAACGCCTGCTGGGGATAGACGCGACCGTATTCCAGAAGAGGGCGGCGCGGATGCTGGCCGAGATGGAGGATCCATACAACATGTTGGAGGAGCAGATGGCCGGGGTATGATTCCGAGCCGCCTGCCTTCTATGCCTGCCTGTTCCAGGCCGGTTCTAGAGGCAGCAGTACTTGGAACAACTAGCCCAAACATGGATTCTCAGATTCTTGTTGAACAAAAGTGTCGTAGTACATGGGCAATACGGCGTGGCTTCATTTATCGGGCCGTTCGACCATCACACGGCATCATGTATTACAAACTTGGAATGGGACGGTATCCCAGCAGCCCCATGACTAGGCTTTGGCGCGTTCTGTGTGTGTTGTTTGCCTGTTATGGGTGGCACCGGCCGTGAACTCCGCTGCCCTCCTGACCCACCTCATGAGGCGCAGTGTCCATGACTGTTGCGTCAACGTGACCTAGAACAAAACGTTGCATGAAATGGTCCGGGTGGAAACGGGTGCGGACTACGGTCACTCACATCCCCGGTCTAGGCCACGTTGATGCAACAATTCACCGTTGCCAAAACCGTTATAGACGCGGCCCCCGTACTCACACCATGAAGGTATTCGACGGCAAGAGAGCAGCCACCGAGTACATGTCCACCCACACCCTAGCCTTCTCTACACCCGAGCTGACGCTGGTGCGGTTCGCGTTCTGGCTGGGGGACACCGTCCCCGACCCCGCCGACAAGGACAAGACCGTCCCCCGGATGCTGACATTCATGACAGAGCAGGATTTTGAGCCGGTGCTGGTCGACGACGACACGTATGTGCCCACCGGGGCCGTAAAGAACACCAATATGTATGGAAACAAAAAGCCCGAGCCATTCTGCGGCGAGTGCGGCAACAAGTTGTCCGAATCGGCTAGGTTCTGCAACAAGTGTGGAGCTGCCCGGGACTAGAGCCGGGCGCCGCAGGACGTACAGAATTTTGAGTTGGACTTGGACGGGGCGCCGCACGAGGGACATCCGGGCTGTTTGGGGGCCAAGGACGGATCCGGCGTAGGGAGCGTTCCGGGCTGTGAGAAGGATGCCTGCGCCGAGACTATGCCCGGCGGCCCGCCTACCGGGTTGGCCGCCGTACCCGCCCGTGCCGCGTCCGGCTGACCCATCCCGGGCATCAGTCCGGGTGACTGCGTATGGCCGCTGCCTGACCGAAGGGACTTTCTCACCTCGAAGAGCACCTTGACGGCCAGAAACTCCAGAGCCGAGTACGCCACCACGTAGTCACCCAGCTTCTGGAAGAACTCCCTGTCGCTCACCTTGCCCTGCTTGTACATGTTATTCATGTCAAGGAACGCCTCGTAGTAGCCTTGGGAGTCATTGAGCAGTGCGTCAAGTTTGTCAAAGAGCATGTTGAGGGTGTCCACTTCTCCGGTCGGATTGTAGGCCACGATAACCGGACCCGGCCCGCGCTATAATTGCGTTGCGTCCGAGCCGTAATAATACAGTGGTTTACAGAAGCAATGTCCCAGTACAGCCGCGCCGCCCGAATGGGCCGGCGCATGTGGCGAAAAACAGCGTCGATATCACGCCAGTACGTCGTCGATCATGGTACGGTAGGACTCCTTGTTGGTGGCGCCCACCTTGGTGTCTACTATCTGGCCCTTGTTGAAGAGTATCAGTGTGGGTATGCTGAACACGTTGTACTTGGAGGCCAGCTCGCCGGAGTGGTCCACGTTCACCTTGACGAACTTTACCCGGCCTTGGTAGTCGCCGGCTAGCTCCTCCAGAACCGGCCCCACCATCCTGCAGGGTCCGCACCACTCGGCCCAAAAGTCCACAAGGACGGGCACGTCCGAGTCGAGTACGCTGGACTGCCACCGATCCGCCTTTACATCTTCCATGCGTGATTGGCTCTAGCCCGCCTTCTAAAAAGGTTCGGAGACGGGGATTCGAGATTAGCTCACGCCCTTATATACTGCTATTGTATGGCCTAGGCATGTACTCGGAGCTGCGCCTCAAGAAACTGAGGGGGTCCGGCGGCTACGTGATGGCCAGCGTCACCGATGCGCAACAGATCCGGGGTAATCTAGGGGGTCCAGACCTCTTCTTGGCGCCCATAGGGCGTCTGAATACTGAAAAGATTACAAAGTACTACTGCAACACCTGTGACGGGGAGTACGGGAAACCGCCCAAGATAGACTATGTGTCTCCCAACGAGATGGTGGCAGAGAACCTCATACTGGTGGAGAGGGGCAAGTACATCTGCGACACCTGCAACTCCACCATAGCCGAATATCGCGAATTTAAAAAGCCCGACGAGGCCGCCGCGGTAGGCATCGCAAAACGCGACGAGGCCGCCGTGCCCAGAGCGGTTGCAGCTCCGGCGGAGCCTGCGGTGGAGGCGCCCGCAGCGCCCAGTGTGGAGCCTGTGGTAGAGGAGGCGCCCGCCGCGGCAGAGACGTTGGCGCCCAGTGTGGAGCCTGTGGTAGAGGAGGCGCCCGCCGCGGCAGAGACGTTGGCGCCCAGTGTGGAGCCTGTGGAGGCGCCCGCAGCGCCCAGTGTTGAGCCTGTGGTAGAGGAGGCGCCCGCCGCGGCAGAGACGTTGGCGCCCAGTGTGGAGCCTGTGGTAGAGGAGGCGCCCGCCGCGGCAGAGACGTTGGCGCCCAGTGTGGAGCCTGTGGAGGCGCCCGCAGCGCCCAGTGTGGAGCCTGTGGTAGAGGAGGCGCCCGCAGCGCCCAGTGTGGAGCCTGTGGTAGAGGAGGCGCCCGCCGCGGCAGAGACGTTGGCGCCCAGTGTTGAGCCTGTGGAGGCGCCCGCCGCGGCAGAGACGTTGGCGCCCAGTGTGGAGCCTGTGGAGGCGCCCGCCGCGGCAGAGACGTTGGCGCCCAGTGTGGAGCCTGTGGAGGCGCCCGCCGCGGCAGAGACGTTGGCGCCCAGTGTGGAGCCTGTGGAGGCGCCCGCAGCGCCCAGTGTTGAGCCTGTGGTAGAGGAGGCGCCCGCCGCGGCAGAGACGTTGGCGCCCAGTGTGGAGCCTGTGGAGGCGCCCGCCGCGGCAGAGACGTTGGCGCCCAGTGTGGAGCCTGTGGTAGAGGAGGCGCCCGCCGCGGCAGAGACGTTGGCGCCCAGTGTGGAGCCTGTGGTAGAGGAGGCGCCCGCCGCGGCAGAGACGTTGGCGCCCAGTGTGGAGCCTGTGGAGGCGCCCGCAGCGCCCAGTGTGGAGCCTGTGGAGGCGCCCGCCGCGGCAGAGACGTTGGCGCCCAGTGTTGAGCCTGTGGAGGCGCCCGCCGCGGCAGAGACGTTGGCGCCCAGTGTTGAGCCTGTGGAGGCGCCCGCCGCGGCAGAGACGTTGGCGCCCAGTGTGGAGCCTGTGGAGGCGCCCGCCGCGGCAGAGACGTTGGCGCCCAGTGTGGAGCCTGTGGAGGCGCCCGCAGCGCCCAGTGTTGAGCCTGTGGTAGAGGAGGCGCCCGCCGCGGCAGAGACGTTGGCGCCCAGTGTGGAGCCTGTGGAGGCGCCCGCAGCGCCCAGTGTGGAGCCTGTGGTAGAGGAGGCGCCCGCCGCGGCAGAGACGTTGGCGCCCAGTGTGGAGCCTGTGGAGGCGCCCGCAGCGCCCAGTGTGGAGCCTGTGGTAGAGGAGGCGCCCGCCGCGGCAGAGACGTTGGCGCCCAGTGTTGAGCCTGTGGAGGCGCCCGCCGCGGCAGAGACGTTGGCGCCCAGTGTGGAGCCTGTGGAGGCGCCCGCCGCGGCAGAGACGTTGGCGCCCAGTGTGGAGCCTGTGGAGGCGCCCGCAGCGCCCAGTGTTGAGCCTGTGGTAGAGGAGGCGCCCGCCGCGGCAGAGACGTTGGCGCCCAGTGTGGAGCCTGTGGAGGCGCCCGCAGCGCCCAGTGTGGAGCCTGTGGTAGAGGAGGCGCCCGCCGCGGCAGAGACGTTGGCGCCCAGTGTTGAGCCTGTGGAGGCGCCCGCCGCGGCAGAGACGTTGGCGCCCAGTGTTGAGCCTGTGGAGGCCGAAGCAGAGACTGCCGAAGAGGAAGTTGAAGAGGTCGAGGCTCAGGAGGACGAACCCGAGGAGGCCGCAGCGGAAGGCATAACCGTCATACAGGACATGGAGGTATATGATCATCAGGCCAGAATGGTTGGATCCGTTGCCCAAGTGGGGGTGGACCAGTCCCTCTCGCCGGTACTGCTGATAAGGTCCGACGACGGAGAAATCTCGGTCATGCCTTGGAGTCGGATCAGTACCATAGGCCACATCATACTTGTGGAAAAAGAGGAGGCTCCTGCCGCTCCACAAGCTGCCCCTGAGCCGGTCGCCGAACCCGAGCCGGAGCCTCAGAAGCCGGGCGGCTGTCCCGCATGTGGCGCGTCCAACGCCCCCGACTCCAAGTTCTGCGAAGAGTGCGGCAACGGTTTGGGCTGATAGACCCCCGAGCGCAGCCGGAACCGGTCCCCAGTCCAGATCTGAAACCGGCAAGCATGTCCCTCCAAGCCGGTCTAGTCCATCGTACGGTCTTCCAGATTTTGGATATGCCTAAGCAACCCCAAGCAATTTAACCGGCGGCGCGGCCACCGGCACAGTTGGCCTCAACCTCCACCCGCAAGCTGGCAAAGGATGCCGCCATGGTCGGCGGCGCCTTGCTGGCCGTCTGGCTGGGTCTGATGATAGTATTCGGCACGCCCAACCCATTCTATGTGGTGGCCAGCGGCAGCATGGTGCCCACGCTGGAGGTGCACGACCTGTTGGTCATATCGGCGCACGAGGACTTTGGTATGGTGATACCCGGTGACATCATAGTGTTCAACCGCCCCTCCGACAACGACCGGGTCATAGTGCACAGGGTGGCCGCCATACTGGATGAGGACCCCCGCACCATACGGACCAAGGGCGACGCCAACCCAGCGTCCATCCCCGGAACCGACTTTCCCATAACCGAACAAAACTATTTGGGCACGGTGGTCCACGTGCTGCCGCAGGTGGGGCTGCTACCCAAGATGATACAGCCCCCCGTGAACTACATCATCATAGCCGGGATAGTCGGGTTCATACTGGCAAAGCACTTCCACAGCAGGAAGCGGCGGGACGGCCAGCCGGACCCATAGGCTGCCGACCTACCCGTCCAGTATCTTGAAGACGCGCTTGAAGTACTCGGAGTTCTCGCGGGGCTCCTCGGGGTCGTCTATTCCGGCTAGGTTCTTGGCCAAGTTCTTCTTGTAGATGAACTGCGCCTGCCGCTGTATCTGGATGCGCTGCGCCTGGGGGGAACCGGCCCCGTGCATCGACTCGGTCAGGTACCCCACGGCGTTGCGGCCCATCGTCATGTTCTCGATCAGCCTGAGTATCCTCATGCGGTTCTCCACATCCACGCCCTTGCGGCCAGCCAGGTACTTGCGGAGCAGCGGACCGGTCTCCGGGTTCCTAAAGTCCCTCTCGGAGGGCAGCGTGACCATCAGGCCCCCGGCTATGTCCTGGGCCAGCCTCCCCAGCTCGTACGGGAACCGGGTCACGTTGTGCTTGCAGGTCTGCGCCAGCATGTCGTCGTTGAGGTAGACGCCCGACTTCATCCTCTGTGCTTGGAACGAGGAGGCCACCCCCGAGGCATATATGGTCTCGTTCAAGTGGGTCATCTCCACCAGCTTGTCCTTGATGTGCGAGACGCGGGGGACGCCGTTGTAGTCGGCTATGGTGGCCGCCGCCCCTATGAGCACGTCGCCCAGCCCCGTCTTGCAGACGTAGCTGCGCCGGTGGTAGCATGTGAACCTCTCCACCAGCATCGAGGCGAACTCCCACTCGCCGTGCATGAAGACGCGCTCCCAGGGTATGAAGACCCTGTCCAGTATTATGAGTGCCTCCTGGCCGCCGAACTTGGCGTTGCCCGCGTCTATGTCGCCCTCCTCCATGGCACGGGTGTCGCAGGACTGCCGGCCGTAGATGTAGGTTATGCCGGGCGCGTCGGCCCGGAAAGCCCCCACTATGGCGTAGTCGCGGTCCGCGTCGGTGAGGCGTATGGTGGGCATTATTATGATCCAGTGCGAGTTGATGCAGCCGGTCTGGTGCGCCTTGGCGCCGGACACGTACACCCCCTTCTCGTCCGTGTCCACCACGTGCGTGAAGAGGTCCGGGTCGGCCTGCTCGGCGGGGCCCTTGCTGCGGTCCCCCTTGGGGTCGGTCATGGCGCCGCCGATTACCTCGTTATTCTCCTGCACTATTCCGACAAAGTCCAGAAACCGCTTGTGGTATGCGGTGTGGTGCTTCTCGTCTATCTCATAGGTTACGGAGTGCAGGGAGTTGAGGGCGTCCATCCCCACGCACCTCTGGAAGCACGTCCCGGTGTTCTGGCCCAGCTTGCGCTGCATCCGGTTCTGCATGACCAGGTCCTCGGCGCTCTCCGCTATGTGCAGGAACCGGTTGACACGGCGGCCGCTCAGCGACGACTCGGCGGTGGCCAGATCCTCCTCCCGGACTGCCAAGTCGTACGTCTCGGCCACCGCGTTTATGGAGGGGCGTATTATGGGGTGCTCCACCGGGTCGTCGATCTCCTCCCCGAAGAGGTAGACCTTGAGGTCACGGCCCCTCAGGCTGTCTATGTACTCGGCCCCGGTCCGTATAGACATGATACTCCTATGTTCTAGCCGTATAAAAATCAGCGTGTCACAACTGTTGGTGCGGCACATTATGGTGGGCGGTCGGCGCGCGTCAGGCCCGGGGCCGGCGGACCAGCGCCAGCACCCCCAGAACCACCGCGGCGGCCCCCAGCGATACCCCCATGACGGCCACGTCGTAGGAGGCCCCGCCGGCGGGGCCCGGGGAGGTCCCCTCCGAGGCGATGCTGTCCAGCTCCGCCTGCAGTGAAGTGACGGCCGCCTTGAGCGCCTCCACGTCCTGGTCGGACGCGGATCCCGACGGCGGAAAGTCCAGCAGGGCGGTGGCCTCCACGTCCTCTATGGGGACGTCGACGTTCACCGCGGTGCCAGAGATCTCGCCCTCCAGCAGGACCGAGTAGCTGCCGGTCCGTGTGGGTATCACGTTGGCAAAGTAGTAGCCGGGCCTGGGGTCTGAGTTCACCTCCAGCGTTTTGGTGATGCCCCCGAAGACGGCGGTGGCGCTCATGTCCCTGAAGGCGTTTATCACGCCGGTCTTGACGCCCTCCTGCTCTCCCGGCTCGGTCACGTGGAAGACGAAGGTGTTCCAGATGCCCACCACCGGCGGCTCAAGACCCCATCCCACCTCTATGTCATAGGGCCCCACCGACACGGTGGTGTGCGCAAGGGCAGGCGCCGGGAGCGCTAGACACGCTGCGGCAGCCAACGATACGACCGCGACCACAACCGCCCTCATGCCGTGTATGGCGCCCCGCCCACTTTTATTTGGTGCAGGCGGCCCTCGGGACCGGGCGGATCTGTATCCGGCGCGCGTCTTGCCAGCGTGATCAGGCTGGGTTCCATATCTTGGCCCGAAACGCCGTAGGGAGGAGACTAGCCGCCGACCAAATCCAAGATACGCGGGGCGAAGAACAGCCTAGGCCTCCTCTTGGTGGGAGCCTCCGCCAAGATGCCCATCTCCACGAACGCCTCCACCAAGTTCTTGGCCCCCGGATACGACATGCCGAGCCGGCTACGGATCTGCGGGACGGTAACCATGGGACGCTCCACCAGCATGTCCACCAACGCGACCCCGTTGCCGGTACTTGCCATCTTCTTGCACCGTTCGGACTCCTCCCGAAGGCGCCTTACTCTTTGTGCGGAACCGTCTGCCGCGTCCCGGATCACACCCAGAACGAACTCAAACCACTTGTTCCACCCGCTGCAGGTACTGACCTTGAACAGCCTGTTATAGTATTGCAGTTGTCTCCGCTTGATGTACGTGCTTATGTCCAAGGGCCAGGCAAGGCGCGCCTGGGCCGACAGCATGAGGCACAGTACGATCCTCCCGACCCGCCCGTTCCCGTCATGGAACGGATGTATCGCCTCGAACTGGTAGTGCGCTATGGCGCACTGCAAAAGGCCGGGCATATCGGGCGGATCATTGAGGAACGCCTCCAAGTCGTCCATCAGCGTGGACACGTAACGGGGAGGGGGCGGGACATACTTGGCATCGCTTATCTGGCGCCCGCCTCCGATCCAGTTCTGGTGCAGGCGGAACTCTCCAGAGTGCGCCTCGTTCCCCTCCACATCAAACCACAGGGAGCGGTGCATCTGTTTGATGGCGTCGTTGTCCACGGGCCCGCCAGATTTGGCGTCTGGCCACCGCTCCAGTAGTATGGAGCGGCAGTTGAGCACCTCCCTCATGCGCAGGCGCCGGGCGTCTTCCGACGACATCTGGTTTAGATCCCATCTTAGCGTGTCCTGGAATGTTGCCGTCGTTCCCTCTATGCTGGAGCTCATGACCGCCTCCATGCCCCCAAACAGTCCCACCAGTCCGTGGGGTGCGGGGAACGATTCTACTGTGGCCCTGAGCTCCCCCAAGCTACGCTCCGTCCTGCCCAGCTCGCCAACCAGCCTGTCATCGTATTCGATATTCGGTGGGATGGGGCCGGGGACGAACGCATGATACCCCGGCCCCTCCACCAGCACCCCGGACGGGTTGCCGAAGATGCTTCTGTCCATATGCGGATGGCATTGCCAGAGATATTAAAATTTAAAGGTTATTATATTGATTTGTCTTGAATATATCAAGCATGATTTGATAGATAGTAAGATAAACTCTTCACAATATTATTTCGTGGCCTGAAAGTAAGGTTGAGTTTACCAGCGAGGGGACGCAGCCGGGCGGCGAGGTATCCGGGCACTGCGGCGTGGTGGCGCGATGCCGTGCCCAGCGGCGGTGTGATTCCAGTGTAGTTACGGTCTTCCGTCCGGCCGCTTCTGCCCGGGCCGTCCTCCGCTTGTCACACAGGATTTAAACGGAGCGTGCCGCCAGCGGCTGCAGATGAGGCCGCTGGTGTTGGTGTTGATATTGGTGGCAGTGGCCGCGCCGGCGGCCCACGCCCACCCCTTCACGCTGGAGACCTGGCCGGGGGGAGGCGTCAACGGCGAGGTGGGGACCACGCAGGTCTGGGTCGTATACTCTGAGGAGGTGGAGCTGCAGTTCAGCTCCCTGAAGGTCTACGACGGCGCGGGCAACCAGATAGACAACCGGGACACCGCATACTACATCGACGGGGCGTCGCTCGCAGTCAGCACGCCCCCGCTGGAGGAGGGCGTATACACCGTCGCCAGCAAGGTGCTCTCCAGGGTGGACGGGCACCTGGTGCCGGACACCTTCGTCTTTGCCGTGGGGAACATAGTGTTGGAGCATGGCCCCGACGATGCCGCAGAGGAGCTGGTGTACATACCCGAGGCGGCGGCCCGGTTCCCCGGGCTGGCGGGGCAGACCATACTGCTGGGCTCGGCGATCGCCGCCCTGCTGGTGTGGAATGACCGGTACAGGCGCCGGGTCGGGGACGGCGCCGAGGCGGCATCGGCGGCCCACCGTTCCCGGCTGACAGGCGTGATGGGTGCGTCGCTGATCGCCGTGCTGGCCTCCAACATAGCGATGCTGGCCGTGCAGACGGTGCGGCTGGGGGCCTTCTCCCCGGAGACGCTGGAGACGCACTTCGGCCAGATGTGGATCATACGCATGATCATAACCGGGGTCCTGCTGGCCCTGTGGTTCGCCACCGAGCGGCGGGGCATCGGGGGGAGGACTGCCCTGGTGCTGATCGGTCTGGCGGCCGTGCTGCTGTGGACCTCCAGCCAGATAGGGCACGGCTCAGCCACCGGCGACTCCCTGGCGGTCATGCTGGACTACATACACAACTGGGTGGCCGCCGTGTGGATAGGGGGCGTGGCCTACCTGTGCCTCATACTGGTACCGGCCCTGGCGTCGGCCGGCGGCCGGGACCGCGCCGTGGCGGTCATGCTGCCTCGCCTCTCGGCCGTCTTCACCGTATGCCTGGGGGTCGTGATAATAACGGGGCCGCTCCTGATGTGGGCCCTGGAGAGCGACCTGCCCACCATAACGGAGTCGGTGTACGGCCGCCTGATCATGGTAAAGCTGGCCCTGGCCTCCGGCATGGTGGCCATGGGTGGATACATGCAGGTTACCATAATGCGGCCGGGGGGTTGGAAGGGGGCGTGGGGGCGCCTGCGGCGCGGCCTGCGGGCCGAGCTGGCCATGGGCGTGGCGCTGCTGGGGGTGGTGGCGCTGCTGATCAACGGAACGCTGCCGGCCGGTGAGATCCGCGCCGCCGGTGAGGCCGCACCCGAGGGGCTGCGCCTCACCGAGTTCACCGGTAACACCAAGTTCATCATAGACATCCAGCCGTACACCACCGGCCTCAACGGCATATACGTGACGGCCGCCGGACTGGGCGGCGACCCGCCGCCGGACCAGAGCGGCATCCGCGTCAAGGTCTCCAACCCCGCCCGGAGCATATCCCCCATATCCGTGGAGCTGCAGCATACCGGGACGGTCGGCGGCGTCCCCGAGTACTCCGGGGAGGTGACCTTCGGGTTCGCCGGGGAGTGGATACTGGAGGTGGAATCACAGAGGGGTATGGGGGCCAACGAGGTCGTGACCGTCCGGCTGCCGGTGGCCGTCGACCTGGAGTCGCTGCGGGTACGGATGGAGAGCCACCAGCTTCCCGCCCCGGCAAAGCCGCTGCACCCCGTGCGCGACGGCGACAACATATGGATCAGCGACCCCTCCGCCCCCCGCATATGGAGGTTCGACACCGGCCAGGAGACCTTCGAGGCGTACGGGTTCGAGGGGGGCAGCTCGGTCTTTCTGGATGTGGGCCCGGACGGCCGGGTGTGGTTTACGGATCCGATCGCCGAACTCATAGGGTATTTGGAGCCGGGAACGGGCGAGATAACCACCATACCGGTGCCCCGGCTGGAGCCGGCCGACGTGGAGAACCGCCTCATATTCATAAGCGCTCAGGACCAGGTATGGGTGGCAGCCGCTGTCAAGGACGCCATACTGAGGTACGACACCGAGACGGGGGAGTTTACCACATTTCACACGGGGCTGGGCTCGTTCCCCTTCGCCCTGGCCCCCGGGCCGGACGGCTCGATGTGGTTTACGGCCAGCGGCGGCGGCTTCATGGGGCGGATATCCCAGGCCGGCGACGTGGACACCTTCGCCCCCGACGGCGGGATGGCCAGCCCCGAGTACATACTCTTCGCGGATGGGGCGGCGTGGGTCTCCGAGCACACCGGCGAGGCGCTGGCCCGGTTCGATCCCCTCACCGGGGAGTTCAGCAGGATACCCCTGGATGTACCCGGGGGCCTCCCGTTTGGATCCGTCCTGGACGCGTACGGGAACATATGGGTCGCCCAGCACGTTGTGGATGCCGTGTCGGTGTACAGCCCTGCGACCGGCGCCCAGAGGACCGTGGACATACCCTCCGAGGGAGCCTTCGCACAGTTTGCCGTCTCCGGGGAAGGCAGCGTATGGCTGGTGGAGCAGCAGGCCAACCAGCTGATCCGCATCATCCCATCGGACTCGCCCTCCACACAGGTGCCCTCCCGGCCGGAGCCGGAGACGGGGCTGCTGTACACGGAGGTGGCCTCCCCACTGACGGCCGCCGGGATACTGGCCGCCTCCATATTCTTCGTGAAGAGCGTGCAGGACGGCCGCCGTCTGGAGCGGGAGGTCCCGTAGGATATACGCCATGATCATAACCCTGGAGGGCATGGACCGCTCCGGCAAGTCCACCCAGGCGGCCATGCTGGTGGAACGGATGCGCGGCCTGGGATACGAGACGCGGCTCTTCAAGTTCCCCGACTATTCCACGCCGGCGGGCCGGCTCATATCAGGATATCTAAAGTCCGGGCAGGCCGATCCAAAAACCCTGCACGCCCTGATGGCCGAGAACCGGCAAGAGAGGCTCGGGGACATACGGCGGGCCATGTCAGAGGCGCACGTCCTGGTGATGGACCGGTATGTCGAGTCCAACATGGCGTACGGGCTGGCCAACGGGCTGGACCGGGGGTGGCTGGCCGGGCTGGACAGGGATATGCCCAAGTCCGACGCGGTGATATTATTGGACATGGACGCCGCCGAGTCGTTCGGCCGCCGGGGGGACGGCGACTCCTTCGAGTCCGACCGCCCCTTCATGGAGCGGGTGGCGGAGGCGTACCGGCGGGAGGCGGAGACGGGGCGGTGGTGCGTCGTACCCGGGGGCCCCGACCCCACCACGGTGCACAACGCGGTGATGGGCTGCGCCGTGGAGGCCATATCGGAGGCGCAGCGGCAGGGCCGGTGGCCCGACATACAGCCAAGCCCCGAATAGGCCGGCGCGGGGCCGCAGAGCAGGCGGGTTCCGTATTCTGCGCCGGTGTCCGGCTCAGATGTCTGGCCACATCGGCGGGACGCGCCCCGCTGGGCGAGCCGAAACGCCGGCGTGGCCCGAACCCGAATGCCAGTCCCCCTGCAAGAGCGGGCGACATCCTGGAACTGAAAGGCAGCTACACCTGGAACATACAGTCTACGGATGGCGCAGCGGGGGATTGGTAGATGCAATGCGCCGCCAGACATCCGCGTTCCCGATACAATCCAACCCCGTTCCTGCGGGGGGAACCGAATACGGGTTCCCCTTGCAAGAATGGGTGATTGATCTAATTTATCCAGATCCAGGCCGCAGCCATCCCCAAACTCGGGATGCGCGGGCTGCGCGGTGATATTTTGGGGCGGTTTTTGGCAAAGTCCCGCCCAAATGGTATGGCGCGGGGACAAAATGTGGCATCATGGAATGGAACTGCATGGAACGGTAGGGAGATGGGGGTATTTTGGGCGGTTATGTGGCGGATGCGGCGTTCTGGATGAGCGTCCGCCACCTGTCGGCCCCCCGTACGTCTATGCCGGCTGCCTCAGCGGGCGTCCTGCCGCCTATGCCGGCATGCGGCTTGATGTAGTTGTGGTGCAGTATCGCCATGCGGAATATCAGCGACTCCTCCTTGTTTATGCCGCGGGCATATTTGAAGTGGCCCGCCAGCTCGCCGTTGAGCCGCTCCTGTTTGTTGGTATTGCATAGGAGGTTCCGTATGTGGATGTCGCGTATGTGTATGGATCTGAGACCCTTCAGCGTGCGGAACACCCTCTTGAAGGCGATGTGGTACCGTTCCAGGCCGTCTGTAATGAACAGCCGGGGGATCTTTCCCGCCACTTCCCGGGCCCTCCGCAGCAGGGGGACGGCGTCGTACTTTTCCTTGGTATGCGTAGTGTCCCACGCCAGTATGAACCGGGTGGCAAGATCCATGATGGCGACGATATACGACTCCCTGCCGCCGACCTTTTGGTACTTCTCGTCGCAGCCCCACTTGTCCCCCACGCACGGGGGCTTGAGGGTCTCCGTATACTTCTGCACCGCCTCGGAGTAGTGCTCCAGGATCCTGGTTATGGTGTCCACATGCACCCCGACTCCCAGGTGCCCGAGCGTCGTCTGGATGTTGGCCGCCGATGTCCCCATCCCCGACAGCATCAAGGCCAGCGTGATGTACAGGCGCGGCACCTGGCGGCGCTCAAAACCCAGGTTGTCCCGGAACCGCCGTCCGCATATGGAGCACCTGTACCTCTGCCTCTTCTCGTGCTTGCCCCGGTGCCATCCGTTACGGACATACCTCTTCTTCTTGCACCTTGGGCAGCACAGCTCCTTCTCTTCGACGTCAACCTTCTTGCCGAATGTGGCCTCCGACGATATGAGCAGCGTGTGCTCGACCGCAGCTATGTGCTTGCACCTGCACCCCTTTCCGGTGGTGTGGTAGGCGCACTCGCACGTGGGACCGTCTCCCGCAAACGAGACCCTGTACCATACGCCCTCCTCACTCTGGGATGCCACGTCCCAGCGGTGCCCGGTCAGGGTCTTGATCTGGTCGCCCTTCTGGTAGATGCGGAGCCCACGGCGCGTTATGCACTGCTCCGAGGTCCTGCCATTCCGGGGTTTGCGGGGCTTCTTGCGTCCCATGCCTGTCCCGATCCGACAGATTGTTTAAGATCGTAGAGACATATCCCCCTACCAATCACCCATCTTTGCAGGAGGAACCCGAATACGCCAGGTTTATATCTGAAAAACGCCCCACCCTACCCATGGGAACGATGCGGGGCGCCGCCAGGGAGGCCGCCAAGGAGGCCAGGCGCCGCACCGGGTGCGGCTTCCTGCCCGAGGTGATACAGTTTCTGGGAAAGGACCTGGAGAGGGAGGTGAGCGGCCGCACGCGCGATTTCTACGGGTTCGTGCTGCCCCCCGTGGACGTATACCGTGACCAGAACGAGATCCGGGTGGTGGTGGACCTGCCCGGCTTTGCCAAGGACCAGATCCGCGTGAACCTGGAGGGGAGCGTCCTCCGCGTGGGCGCCAAGCGTGATGCCGATGCCCAGGAGGCCGTGTACGCGCAGCGCCCCAACCATATAGAGAAGCGCATAAGGCTGCCCGCCCACATACGGCGCGGCGAGGAGCCCGAGTGCCCCGCCTCTCTCCAGGACGGCGTGCTGACCGTAACCGTTCCGGTGCCCTCCACCGGCAGGGACATCTCCATAGGCTAGCGCCGCCGGGCGAAGAGCCACATCATTATGAAGGATAATGCCATGCCTATGAGCCCCTCGCTGCGCCCGCCCATGTACACCAAGGCGGATCCGAAGAAGACCACCGAGCAGAATATGCCGCCGCCCAGCAGCGAGCGGCCGGGCCTCTTGGAGTTGTACTCGTCCAAGAAGCGGCGCACCTCGGGGGCCAGCGAGACGGCCGCGTCCAGGGATCCGGCCACCCGCTGGAGGGTATTCTTCAGCTCCTCGATGTAGCCGTCCCGGGCCAGGTTCTCCTGCTCCAGTATGTCGCGCAGCACGGGGACGAACCTAAAGTCCACCTTGTGCGTCTTGTATATGCCCTCTATTATGGAGGCCATCCTCATGTAGAGCGCCAGATTCTTGGGGAGCAGGAACGGGAACCGGCTCATGGTGCGGTTGGCCAGCTCCATTAGCCCCCGTACCTCCATCTCGTCGGGCTTGCGGCCGTGCATGGCCTCGACGGTCATCCGGATGGCCCTCTCCATCACGGAGCGGTTGTACCCGGGGGCCAGCATCCCCAACTCGTCCATGGCGTTGACCGTCCGGGGCGGGTCCCGGTCCACCAGCGCCAGGTACAGCCGTATGAGCCGCAGGCGCGTCTGCCGGTCCAGCCGGCCCACCATTCCAAAGTCGTACAGTATGAGCCGCCCGTCTGGGGTGACCGAGATGTTGCCGGGGTGCGGGTCCGCGTGGAAGACCGAGTGGCGCAGCAGCATGGTAAAGAAGACCCGGTGGATGTCGGTGACCAAGCGCGCCCGGTCCACGCCGGCCTCCTCCAGCGACTCCACGTCGGTCACCTTTATGCCCGGCAGGTACTCCATTGTGAGGACGCTCTGGGAGGAGCGTTCTCCGTACACGGAGGGTATGATGACGTTGGCGTACCCCTCCATGTGGCCACGGATTGTGGTCAGGTTGGCGGCCTCCTGTATGTAGTCCATCTCCTCGTGGATGGACTCTATGAACTGGGCCAGCATGGCCTTGGCCGAGAACCGCAGGTTCGGGTCCACGAACGAGAGGGCGGCCGGCAGCACCCGCCGTAGCACGGCTATGTCCGTCTCCACCACCTTCTCTATGCCGGGGCGGCGCACCTTTATCACCACCTCCTCGCCGTCCAGCCGGGCCCGGTACACCTGCCCCAGGGAGGCGCCCGATATTGGCTCGGTGTCCACCGACTCGAAGGCCTCCGAGAGGGGACCCAGCTCCTGCTCTATGACCGGTCTGACCTTCTCGAAGGGCGCGGCGGGCACGTCGTCTTGGAGCTTGGCCAGCTCCTCCATGTAGGGCTGTGGGAGTATGTCCGCCCGGGACGAGAGCCACTGGCCCAGTTTGATGTAGACTGGGCCCAGCGAGACGAATGTGTTCAGGGCCCGCCGGGCGTTCCGCGCGTACGACCCTTTGGTGCGGCCGCGGGACCACCGCTTCCTGTCCCGGCGCAGCGCCAGCACCACGGGGACCAGCTTGATGAGGACCAGCATGGTCCGGGCCACCGGCAGGGCGCGCTTACGCCTCCCGGAGTTTGTCGGCCACGTACGCCCCCAGAACGAAGGCCGCCGCGCCGACCGCCAGCCCGACCAGCCCGCCTGTCGCCGCCGAGCCGGTGAGCTCCCTTGTCTTTTTGTAGGCGTACCCCCCGGCCACGGCCCCACACGCGGCCCCGGCAAGCAGCTCTGGTGCCTCGTGTACCACGTGTTTGAGGGGCTCGGTGCGGGGATCGAACCGGTCCTCGTGTACCGTGATATGGTCGTCGTACTCCCGGATGTGCAGGTTGCCGTACCGGTACTGCCTCCGGGCGCCCCTCGGGTACCCCAGAAGGGTCGGGTGCTCGAACCACTCCGGGTGCAGATGCCGGACATCCTTTGGCAGTACGGCCTCCTCGCCCATGTGGTGTTGTAGCGGCCCCTTCCAATATACGTTGTTCCGTATTTGGGGGATACACCTCGTATTTGTACGCGCTGAAAACAAAGGTGGGCCGGCGCAAAAAACGCCGCTGGGCTGAAATCGACCTCCCGGGGCTGCACCCCAGAGGGGCTGCCTCCCGGCATCATGCGTCCGCCGAACCATCAGGGCGCGGGACGGACCAGCACGCCCTGTCCGGCGGCGAAACCCTCGGACCGTGCGGAAAGGCGGCCCTTCGGGGCAATGGCCGAGTCCGGGCCGGTGGCCGCATGTACGGCGCCGGCATGGCGCCAAGTGAGCCCCCGAACCTGCGGCTCCTCAGCGCGCCGCGGCGCCCGGCATCCGGCCCAGCGCCCCAAACCGGGACAGCGCCGCGGCGGCGCCCGCCCCCGCCACCAGCACCAGGGCCGCCACCGCGCCGAACTCGGGGGCCACCGCAAACGTGAACTCCACGTATTGGCCGGTGCCCTGTATGTTCTCTATGCGGACGGCGGCGGCGCCCGCCTGGTCCTCGGTGAACGTATACTCCCTAAAGTCGCCGCCCACCACCGCCATGCCCGACTCCCGGTGTATCGCCTCGCCGTCCCGCACCAGAACAAAGTCGTACCCCGAGTTGCGGAGCGTCTCCCCCGTGTACGCGTCGCGTATGGTAAAGATGAACTTGGTGCTCTGGTCGGGGAGTATGACCTCCGGTTCCCAGGTCATGTCCACCTGGTAGTCCCCGTTCTGGGTAAAGGCGCTCAGCTGGCTGCGGATGTCCTGGGTCTTCTGCAGCGTAAACACCATGTGGTCGGGGAGCTGCCCGCCGGGCCGCTCCATCTGGGCCTTTATGATGTTGAGGTGGTCCTGGAGCAGCACGAAGTGGACCGTGCGCTCCTCCGGCGTGCTAAAGTCGTCCACCGTCACCGACGACCGGAACAGGTCCACCCCGTTGACCTTCCCGCCATATCCCCGGGTCATGAACTCCTCCAGATCTTTGGGGAAGTGCACCTCCATGTGCAGCACCGGAATGTGGGAGACGCGGCCCGCCGACCAGTCGAACGGCATCCGGAGCTCCACCGTTCCGGTCCCCGCATCATACGCAAACTCCGACACCGTATCAAAGTACGACTTGGTGGTGAAGGGCGCCTCGCCGCCGTCCAGCGACACTGCGGCGTGCCGGGCCGTATCCTGCACCAGCAGGTCCAGCGTATGCACCATACTGTCGGGTATGGCCTCGCCGCCGACCGACTCGATCCGCAGCTGTATGGTGTACAGCCCGCCGGATCCGAAGACCGGCCCGGTCACCTCCGGCGAGCCGGCCAAGGCTCCCGACCGCCGCTCGCCGGATACCCGCACCTCGCCGTCGGCGGTGACTATCCCCAAGCTCAGGGATCCGCCCTCGGCCAGGAACGTGTCCCGCAGTATGGACCCGCCCCCGTGCACTATGTCCATATGTAGCACCATGTCGGGGGTCTCCGGCAGGGAGGCATCCCGCACTGTCACGACCAGTATCTTGGACTCGTCGTCGAACCGGTCTGGCAGCTGGGCCGTAATCTCATATGTTGCATCCCCCACAGTGGCGGTCAGCGTGTCGAACCCCAGGCCGTGGCCGGAGGCCGGGGCCGCCGACCACGCCGCCAGGCACGCCAAGCACACCGCGCACACCAGATCCATGCGCCCCATCTAGTCGGCCTCCATCAGTGACCCCACCCTCTCCACCAGGTCCTCGACGGTATCGGCCTCCAGGATGGGCTGTAGGTCCTCCGGCGAGCCGGCGCCCAGCGCCGCCAGCGAGTACACGTATTCGGGGGTGGGCGTGTCGGTCACCAAATAGTACCGCTCCAGCAGCAGGTCCAGCGACTGCGGGTCCACGCCCTGGTTCGCCCCCCGCGCCGCCTTGCGCTTCCAAGCATCCACCAGCCCCCGCCACTGGGAGACAGATATGTCCTGGTCTACCTCGGGGATCATCTCTACTTCGGCCCGTATGTACGCCTTGCCGCCCCCCGCCCTCTGGTGCAGCTCGGCGAACCGCCGGTGGCCCTCCAGTGACGTGGGGTCGTAGTCTGGGGGCATCACCATGCAGGGCGGCACCAAATCCAGTATGCGGAACCGCCCCCGCCCCACCGTCTCTATGTTCAGGCGCAGCCCGTCCAGCCCCTCGTCCCGGCACGAGGTTATCTTGGTCACGGTCCCCACCCGCACCGGGGCCCGCCAGCCCTCTATGCTGTCCCGGCCTGCCAGGCACACGCCGAACAGCCCGTCCCCCATCATGCAGTCCTCGACCATCTGCTTGTAGCGGGGCTCAAACACGGTGAGGGGCAGATTCTGCCGGGGGAACAGCACCAAGTCCAAGGGGAATACGGGTATGGTACGGGTCTCCACGGGTGTATGGTGTGGCCGTTCCAATATATGGACTTGGTCCTACGTGTCCCCGTTGAGCATCAGGTGCAGCAGTGCGGCGCGCACGTGCTTGCCGTACTCTGCCTGCTCAAAGTAGCGGGCGTGCGGCGTGGAGTCCACCTCCGGGGCGATCTCGTCGACCCGGGGCAGCGGGTGCATTATGATCGAGTCCGGTCTCATGCGGCGCAGCATGTCCAGGCCCACAACGTAGCTGCCGCGGACCTTCTCGTACTCCTCGGCGTCGGCGAACCGCTCCCTCTGTATCCGGGTCACGTACAGCACGTCCACCTCTCCGGCGCACTCCCCCAGGTCGCCATACGTGGACATCTTCATGCGCCTCTTGGTACCGTACGCGAACTCGGGCCGGATCCTCAGCGACGGGGGCGACACCAAGTACACGTTCACGTCGTACGCCGACAGGCCGTACAGCAGAGAGTACACGGTCCTGCCGTGCTTCAGGTCCCCCACTATCCCTATGTTGAGGCCGTCCACCCTGCCCTTCTCCTTCTTTATGGTGTAGATGTCCAGCAGCGCCTGTGTGGGGTGCTCCTCGGTGCCGCTGCCGGCGTTTATGACCGGCTTGGACGACACCTCGGCGGCGAACCGGCTGGAGCCGTCCAGCGGATGCCGCAGCACCACCACGTCCGAGTACGCCGATATGGTGCGGACGGTATCGGCCAGGCTCTCGCCCTTCTGGGCCGAGGAGGATGCCGCGTCCGCGTGCCCCAGCGAGCTGCCCCCCAGCGACGACATGGCCGCCTCGAAGCTCAGCCTGGTGCGCGTGCTGGGCTCGTAAAAGACGTACCCCAGGGTCCGCCCCCGGCACAGCTCGCGCCTGCGCTCGGGCGGCATGGCCCTGACGCGGTCGGTGGCCTCGAATATGGCCTCCAGCCGGTCCCGCCCCAGGTCCCGGATGGATACGACGCTCTGGTTGTGGAAGGGGTTCATAGCACCACCATGATATATACCACCAAATGTGTGATTTATGGGTATGGACACCTCCGAGCTGCTGGTGCGGCGCATACACCAGGGGACCGTCATAGACCACATAGACACGGGCCGGGGCCTCCGGGTGCTGGAGGCGCTGGGCATAGACGGATCCGACGGGGGCCTGGTCACGGTGGCCCTCAACGTGCCCAGCGGAAAGCTGGGCAAGAAGGACATAGTGAAGGTGGAGAACCGCTTCCTGGAGGAGGACGACACCAACAAGCTGGCAGTGATATCTCCCAATGCCACCATCAACAAGATCCGGAACTACAAGCTGGCCGAGAAGAGGCGGGTCTCCCTGCCCAACGCCATCGACCGCATATTCCGCTGCCCCAACCCCAGCTGCATAACCGGAAGCGCCGAGAGGATAGAGTCGGTCATGGAGGTGGTGGACAAGGCCGGCAAGAAGTTCCAGTGCCGGTACTGCCGGAGGCTCCTGGACGTGGAGACGCTGGAGTACAGTAGATAGGGCGCCCGGGGGCCTCATAGTATACAAAAATCGTAGGTCTGTTTACTGTCCCAGTATGATGAACATCATGACGATACCGTATATCGCGATGGACTCCACCATGCCGATAAAGATGAATACCTTTGATTGAAGTGCTGGATTCTCACTGATTACCGCAAGACCCGCTGCGCCCACCTGGCCCAGGCCTACGCCCGCGCCAAATGCCGCCAAACCAAATGCCAAGCCGGCACCCAGTATCTTCATCGAGTCAGACCCGGCGGCCGAGCCGTCCTGCGCGTAGGCGGTTCCCGCCATGCCCGCAGTCGCAGCCAATGTCGCCGCCAGCAGTGCCAAGACAATGGGTTTCATGTATGGATGCGGCTCCCCGATAGTCCTAATTTAAACCCTCAACCGGGCGGGCGCGGGACGCCGGATCCGGGCTGGGGGGGCCGTGCCACGTTTTATAGAGGCTGGGTGTGACAGACGGGCGGATGGGCAAGCGGCAAAAGATCAAGAATCCCCCGTTGGGATGGAGAGCCAAGGTCCGGAAGGACAGCACAATGAGGCGGGCGGGCGCGGCCAGATGCCCGGATCCGTGGAGGATCTTGGGGCCAGTATGGAGCAGTCCGAACTCAACACCGGTAAGCGCCAGAGCGAGGCCGTATCCATTGCGAACCTCAGGGCCAACATGGGGCGGGCCATGGAAGAGATGCAGGCCAACAGCCTAAACAGTCAGGGACTGTTCGGGGAGGCCATCAGGGCGGCCGACGAGGTCATCTCCAAGTACGGACCCCGCACGATGCCGCTGATGGCAAAGGCCGACGCGCTCTTCCGGCTGGGACGATAAGACGAGGCGCTGGCCGTGTCCGAGCAGCAGATGGGGGGCGAGGACCAGATAAGATACCAGCATGCCGACATGCTGTACAATATGGGCAGGATCGGGGAGCTGGGCAGATTCTGCGACGGGTGGGAGACGCGGTCGGATACGGACGATCCCTACCTGTGGGTCAACCGGGGCCGGCTGCCCACCGAAGCGCCAGCCTGGGATCCCACCATCCAACAGAGAGGTCTCGAAGCCCATGCAAAGTAAGGGACCGGCTCGCCGTACGGGGTCAGGTAGAGCCGAATATGCTCGCTTCCAACAGGACCTGAGGTTCCCTACACCTTGGAGAGCGTCTTCTTCTTGAACGTGTTCAGGTCCTTCCGGACGGCCTTCACGGAGGCGGCGTGCTCGGCGGCCAGCGCCTTCTTGGACTTCTCCAGCAGTCCGGGTATGTCTGTCTTGGCCATCTTACTTTCGCTTCTCCATGGCCTCTTTGAGTTTTTTTAACTTTGCGAACTCCTCGCGCTCCCGCTCCTCCAGGGTGGCCAGTATGAATCTGACCCTCTGCTGGTACTGGGGTATTATGATGTTCTCCAAGGCGTTGAGCAGCTTCTGGGTCTTCTCCAGGGCCTTGGCCAGACTCAGTATCGAGTTCTCGTACTCGGCGGCCTTGCATATCTGGGGGAGGAGCGTCTTGATCTGCTTGGAGGCGCGGTCTATGGACGAGTTGGTGTCCGCAAAGCCGTACGGCATGGACTTGGTGTCCCTCTCGGACACTGCCAGCACGGGAACCTTGACGTCCACCACCCGACGTACCTGCACGTCCACCTCCATCACCGGCGGCGTCGACTCGGCCACCGAGTCCACCCGGCTGGTCCCCAGTCCCAGGTACGCCTCGTTTACGGACGCGTATATGTCCTGGAGCGGGTCCCAGATGCCGCCCCGCGCCCGGGAGGCCTCCTCGATCATCTCCTCTATGTTCTTGAGCAGCACCTTGCGCTTGTCGTCGAGTATCTTCTGGACCATGATGGCGACCTGGCTGGACCGCTTGTACTTTAGCAGCTCGATCTTTGTGGCGACCACGTTCTGCCCAAAGGACATCTACGCGTCGCTTCCCCGGTAGTACTGCTCTACGTACTTGTCCTTGACCTTGGTGAGCTCGGTCCGGGGCAGGTTGGAGACCACCTTCCAGAGCAGGGAGAGCGTCTCCTCCAAGTTGCGGTTCTCATCCAATGCCTGGGTGAGGAACCCCTTCTCGAACGAGTCCCCCACGTCCATGTACTTGAGGTCCACCTCGGCGAGGCCGGCCTTGCCCACTATGCCGGCCAGCGCCCGGACCTCCTGGGCCCGGGAGTAGGCGTCATAGTTCTGGTTGGAGATCTCGCCGTGGTCCTGGCGGGTGCGCCCCTCGCCTATGCCGTCCTTCATCAGTCTGGAGAGGCTCATCAGGATGTTTACCGGCGGGTAGACCCCCTGGCGGAAGAGGTCCCGCCCCAGCACGATCTGGCCCTCGGTGATGTACCCGGTGAGGTCGGGTATGGGGTGGGTGATGTCGTCGGACGGCATGGAGAGTATGGGGACCTGCGTGACGCTGCCGGTCTTGCCGTTCAGCTTGCCGGCCCTCTCGTATATGGTGGAGAGGTCCGTGTACAGGTACCCGGGGTATCCCTTGCGGCCCGGCACCTCCTCGCGGGCGGCGCTGATCTCCCGCAGCGCCTCGGCGTAGTTGGTCATGTCGGTCAGTATCACCAGCACGTGCATCCCCAGCTCAAAGGCCATGTACTCGGCCACCGTCAGGGCCACCCGGGGGGTGATTATGCGCTCGATGGCCGGGTCGTCGGCCAGGTTCAGGAACAGTACGCTCCGCTTCAGCGCCCCGGACTCCTCCAGCGTGCGCCGGAAGTACTCGGCCTCGCTGTACTGCACGCCGATGGCCGCGAAGACAACGGCGAACTCCTCCTCGGTGCCCACCACCGTAGCCTGGCGGGCTATCTGGGCTGCCAGTATGTTGTGGGACATGCCCGACCCCGAGAAGATGGGCAGCTTCTGGCCCCTCACCAAGGTGATCATGCCGTCTATTACCGAGACGCCGGTCTGTATGAAGTCCTTGGGGTACTCGCGCTGCTCGGGGTTCATCGGTGCCCCGTTGATGTCCAGAAACTTGTCGGCTATTGGGTCGGGCAGGCCGTCCTTGGGGCGGCCCAGCCCGTCAAAGACGCGGCCCAGTACCTCCTTGGAGACGGGCATCTCCATAACCTTGCCCACGAACCTGGCCGACGTCCCCGAGACCGAGAGTCCGGTGGTTCCCTCAAACACCTGCACGATGGCCTTGCCGTTGCCCACCTCCAGGACCTTGCCCAGGCGCCGCTCGCCCTCGCCGGTCTCCACCTCGACCAGCTCGTCGAAGGCGGCGTTCTCCACGTCGTCCACTATTACCAGGGGGCCCTTTATCTCGGCTATCTTGGAGTACTGGACCCCGCCCACGCTGGTCAACTCCGCACCTTCGCCTCCGCCGCTCCCCGGTACTGCTCCTTCATCATGGCGTCCATCTCGTCCAGCTTCTCCAGCTCGTCGTCCTTGACCTCCATCCGGGCCTTGAGGAGCGTGCCGATTATCGGCATGGCCCGGATCTCCGCCAGGCTGGTCCCCTCCCGGATGGCCTGCTGGCCCCGGTTGTAAAAGTCCACCAGCAGCCTGAGCAGCCGGTACTGCTTCTCGGGGCTGCAGTACGTGTCCACATCATCAAAGGAGTTCTGCTGGAGTATTCCGATCTTTATCATACGGGCAACCTCCATTATGATCTTCTCCTCGTCGGGCAGCGCCTCGGGGCCCAGCAGCCGGACGATCTCCTTGAGTGTGTCCTCCCGCTGCAGCACGCCGTACGCCTCGCCGCGCAGCGAGAGCCAGTCTTCGCTGACGTTCTTGCCCCACCACTTGGCTATGTCGGCCAAGTATCCCGAGTAGCTGTTCATCCAGTTGATGGACGGGTAGTGCCGGGAGTAGGCCAGCTTGGCGTCCAAGGCCCAGAACGTCTTGATGAACCGCATAGTGTGGGTTGTGACCGGCTCGGTAAAGTCGCCGCCGGACGGCGAGACGGCGCCCACCAGCGTGACCGAGCCGTCCCGGTCGGGGCTGCCGGTGGCCCGGACCCGGCCGGCCCTCTCGTAGAACTCTGCCAGCCGCGACGCCAGATATGAGGGGTATCCCTCCTCGGCGGGCATCTCCTCTAGGCGGCCGCTCATCTCCCGGAGGGCCTCTGCCCACCGGCTGGTGGAGTCGGCCACCAAGACGACGTCCTTGCCCATGTCCCTGTAGTATTCGGCGATTGTGACGCCGGTGTATATGGACGCCTCCCGGGCGGCCACCGGCATGTTGCTGGTGTTGGCCACCAGTACGGTGCGGTCCATGAGGGGCTTGCCGGTGCGGGGATCCTTCAGGTGGGGGAACTCCACCAGCACCTCTGTCATCTCGTTTCCCCGCTCCCCGCATCCGATGTACACCACCACCTGCGAGTCTGCCCACTTGGCGATCTGGTGGAGCGTGACGGTCTTGCCCGTGCCGAAGGCGCCGGGTATGGAGCCGGTGCCGCCCTTTGCTATGGGGAAGAACGTGTCTATGACGCGCTGGCCGGTCAGCAGGGGGACGGTCGGGTCATATCTGGTCTTGTAGGGGCGGGGCTTGCGCACCGGCCACCTGTGGTACATCTTGAGGGTGGAGCCGTCCTGCAGGGTGACCAAGTCCGTCTCCAAGTCGTAGTCGCCCTCCGGCACCACCTCGGATATGGTGCCGCCCTTGTGGTCGGGGGGAACCATGATGGAGTGGTCGATGAGGTCGGTCTCTTGTACCGTGCCTATTATGTTGCCGGCCTGCACCTGATCGCCGGCCTTTACGGACGGCACGTAATGGTACTTCTTGGTCAGGTCCACGGGGGTGGTGGTTATCCCGCGGCCTATGTACGAGCCGGAGGCCTCCGAGAGGGCCTTCAGCGGCCTCTGTATGCCGTCGTATATCTGGCCTATTATTCCGGGCCCCAGCAGGACACTCAGGGGGTTGCCCGTCCCCACCACCGGCTCGCCCGGTTTGAGCCCGCTGGTGGACTCGTACACCTGTATGAAAGCCACGTCCCCGGTGAGCCGTATCACCTCGCCTATGAGCTTGGACTCGCCCACTATCACGGTCTCGTACATCTTGGCCGAGGCCATGCCGTCGGCCTTTACGGCCGCCCACTGACCCACACTATTCTGCCCTCGGCCGCCATCAGTTCACCACTCCGAATTTGGCTGCAATTCGCTTCCTAATTAAAGGCTTTAAACGCGATATCCGGGCGTCCAGTGTGTTGTCGAAGGTCATGGTGCCGTCCGTAGATACGACGCGCACTCCCCCCAGACACTCTATGATATCGTCGGCCAGCTGCGAGCCGGGGAACCCGTTCAGCACCGAACCGACCACGTCCCGGTCCTTCTCGTTGGTGTATACGACAACCTCGGTGGAGCCCAAGGTATCGGTGGCCTCCCGCACCAGCGCCTCCACCAGCTCCGCGTAGGCATCGCCCCTGTCCATGTCCGATATGCGACCCAGCGCCTCGCCGAACGCCCGGTCGACGGCCTCCTCGACCAGCAGGAGCTGCTTGTTCCTGGCCTCCAGGTCCGAGCTACCCACTATCTGTTTTTGGATCTTGTCGGCCTCCTTGCGGCCGTCTGATATGATCTTGTCGTACTCGGCCTCCAGGCCCGCTCGCGCCCCGTCCAGCGTCTTGCCGGACTCGGCCAGCGCCCCGTCCAGCTCCGAACCTATCCTCTTCTGGGTCTGGTCCAGGATCTTGTCTATGGTCCGCTCCAGCGTGTCCGAGGCCAACGGCGGACACCGTCGGAAAAACGGATTTTAATGTTTGGAAAAGGGCGTACGTTCAGGCCCGCACGTATCCATGCCGCCATCGGGTCCACATCCCGGCGCGCATGGGCGCCTTGATTCCCCCACTGTACCGATGCAGTCTTATGATGGTGTGCGCCTGTTCAGGCGTGGTCCAGCAGACCAAACTCATGACATCCAACGGCAAGGGGGAGTGCCGCGTGTGCGGCGCCAAGTACACCGCCCGCCAGATGGCCCCCACATGAAAAAGCATGTGGCAGAGGCCTTTGGGGACCCGAACCGGTTCACCATACGCATAGACCAGGGCCCCGGGGGGTCGTTTTGGATGTACGTCCAGGTCAGCACGGAGGCGACATTCGGCGTCTTGGACAGGTTCCTGCGCGCCGTCTGGATGGAGTGCTGCGGACACCTCAGCGAATTTACCGTGGAAGGCAGGCGCGCGGGAAAGCGCAAGAGACTGAGCGCCGCCCTCTCAGACGGGTCGGAGTTCGTGTACCAGTACGACATGGGCGACACCACGGGGCTGCGCCTCACCGTAATGGGACGCTCGGCGCGTATCATAGACTTGGGCGGCTGGGTTCGAAGCGATGCATACTTTCCGCCCCCCATGGTGGTGGGCGAGGGCAAGGTCCGAATCGTTGCCCTGCACGACAAGGTGAGATACAACTGCGAGAAGTGCGGGAACGAGGCAATCTATGTGTGCCCCCAATGCATCCATGACGGAACCGGGGCCTGCTGTGAGGCGTGCGCCCCCAGCCACAAGTGCGGCGACGACATACTGCTGGGAGTCGCGCAGTCGCCCCGGGTCGGCACGTGCGGCTTTGAGGGCGGATCCCTGGGCTGAGGGAGCAGGTACGTGCACCGGCTATATTGCCGGGAACCCTAGCCTATGCGGCATATGTCGGTCGTGCCGCTGATCTCGTTGCCCACGATCAGCATGGGCGCCCCCATGGGGCTGTCCGATGCCGCGACAAAGTGCGGTCCTTTAGGGCCCAAGGGCCTTGTCCAAAGCCGGCCATCCAATCTTGTTGCGGGTGAGCGAGAAGGACGACTCCCGCCGGGGCCCAAGGGCCTTGTCCAAAGCCGGCCATCCAAAGGTATTAAACACGAACGCCGGACGCTACATCCGACTTGGCCATAGCCGATCTCAAGATAGGCACCGTCATACTGCCCCGGAGCGAGTCACCGGCGGTCGTCTCCCGCCTGACCGAGTTCGAATGGTTCCACAAGGTAGACACAGACGGTGACAGGGTGACCCCCGAGATGGACGACCTCCTGCTGGAGGCCCAGAAGACCTACCAGTCCATAGACGACGTCGTAAAGGGGCTGCAGGTCCCCCCCAGGGTGGGGATGCTAGAGATACTCTTCAAGGGGACGGCCATAAAACCCAAGTCGTACGAGATGGACGACATAGCAGCGATGGTGGCCGACGTCGCCGAACGCGCGCCGGGCATAATATCGGGGGCGGCCAAACTTCTGGAGGAGTCGACCGAGACCGACCGCTCCCTGGACGAGTACCGCTCCCTGAAGGAGGCCATAGAGACGGCCAAGAGGCTGGACATGGACCTGGCCGGGTTCGGGCTGCTGAGGCGCTTCTTCGTCAACCTCTTCATCATAGGGTCGGCGGACTACGAGGAGATATCCCGCTCCCTGGGGGAGGGCGTCTCTGCATACAAGTACGACCTCCAGTCCAAGGAGAGGGCCGCCCTGCTGGTCATAGGCGGGGCAGATGACGCCGACCGCATCCTCAGGTCCCTGCGCAACTTCAACGCCGCCGCCTTCGCCATACCCGAGGGGCTGCCGCAGGTCCCCAGCCAGGCGTACTCCCTCATAGAAGACAAGCTCAAGGAACTGGCCGAGAAAAAGTCCCGCATCGCCAAGGAGCTGGCCGGACTCCAAAAGAGCCTCCGCAGGGACATACTCACCATACACGAGGAGGCCAAGGTGGCCAAGGACGTGCTGGAGACCCTCCGCAAGCCGGGGGGCACCAGAAACTTTGCCGTCATACAGGGGTACATACCCGCCAACATGGAGTCCAAGTTCCGCAAGACAGCCGGGGAGTGGACCGCCGTTGTGGAGGACATCACAGACCCCAAGCTGGCCAGCGGCGCCCCCACGCTGTTCCAGAACAAGAGGTTCGTGCGCACCTTCGAGGTCATAACCGGAAGCCAAGGCATCCCCAAGAAGGGCGAGGAGGACCCCACCCCCATGATCGCCATGATGTGGCCCATATTCTACGGGATAATGTTCGCCGACGTGGGCCACGGCCTGCTGCTGATGGGCATGGGCCTGCTCTTCAAGATGAAGGGGCAGGGAATGCTCTCCCGGTGGGGCATGCTGATAGCCATATCCGGTGGCGCCGCGGCCATAGCCGGGGTGGGCACCGGTGAGGCGTTCGGGTACCACATAGACCACCTGGAACCCTTCGAGTCGCTTCTGGAGAAGGGCGGGCCGCTGCACGCCGTCTCCTGGCTGGTGGGCGTACTGAGCGTGGCCGAGCTCACCTTCGAGCAGGTGATAGACATACTCAAGGTCTCCCTCTTCTTGGGGGTGGTCCACCTGCTGTGGGCTATGATACTCCGCGTCAAGCGCAACCTGAAGGCTGGCCACAAGATCACCGCATACATGGAGTCCATCCCCAACATCACCCTGTACGGGGGAATTGTAGTCATAATGATGTGCGCCATAGGGGCCCAGTATGATGTGATGAACATGTACTCGCGCGTCCACAACGAGCCGGTACCCTGGGTCACCATGTTCCTGGGCGATTGGGCCACCGTGTGGATAGTCACCCGCATATCCGTCGTACTGGTGATAGCGTCCATGGCCACCATGATGGTCGGCGGCATGCTCCACGCCAAGAGACACCCCGAGGAGGGCGGGAGCGCCGCCAACGTGATCATGGAGGTCCTTCTGGGAAAGACCGTGGAGAGCTTGGCGCATACCATAAGCTACGCACGTATAGGCATAATGCTGCTGGTCCATGCCGCCCTGCTGCTCACCGTAAACAACGCGTACGCCTCCATGGGCGGCGCCGAGTCGGTGGGCGCCTGGGCCATGATCATAGGCGGCAACTTGGGGATAATGATGATCGAGGGGCTGATAGTCTACATACAGGCCCTCAGGCTGCACCTCTACGAGTTCTTCACCAAGTGGTACGACGGCGGCGCGCAGCCCTTCAGGGCGGTGCGGCCCGAGATGATATACAACCAGTTCCGCTGGAAGCCAAGGTAGGCACGGGGGCGCCGTGGCCGGGATTACGGCCGTTGGGCGCCGATGAGCTCCGGCTTGGCACGCAATCCGGCGACGCAGGGCACGCCCCGGCTCAGAACACTTGCCACGCCAGCCAGAGTCCGGATTGTATGCGCGGCCCGCAACCTACCTGCTACGGCCTGCTTCGCGGTTCCGCTTGGGCCCGCGGCTACGACCGTGACGGCGGGTGTGCGCCGGGGCGTCCTGTGTGCGCCGGGACGCCGCACTCCGTGGATGGCCGCCACGGCTGCTGTGGCCGGTCAGTGCGTCCCGGGTGCCTGCCACCTTCACTCCGAACCTAGACCGGATCTGCTCTGCAAAGTACAGAAAGTCGCTGTCCCGGGTCAGCAGTGTCGTGGACGCGCCCGTCTCCCTGGCGCAGAATGCAGCAAACGCCAGTATGTTGTTATCCGGGTAGTTTTTCAGCAGCGCCCGTTCCCCCCTCTCCTTAACCACCGGATTGTCCTTCTTTGTGACGCTCCACCGTGCGATGGTGTCGCGCATTCCGGGATGATCCAGCATGTCTGCGTAAAACCGACGTACGGCGAGCAACTGAGCCTCCCTGATCTCCGAGTACCGGCTGACCAACCGGAAGAATCCCGATACGTCAGGCCCGAAGGATCTCACCATATCGGCCTGCATCCGCTCCCACATGTTACGGGCCGGGGCGCCCTGCAGCAGTTTGCGCATCTCCGCCAAGACCGTATATTCCACATAGCAGACGTGGTCGCGCAGGTATTCCTTCCAGAGATCGAGGCTTTTTTCATGGTTCTTGCTGCCGGGCGCGCAGCACGCATACAGGACGTTGGTATCCAGCACCAGTACGGGCCGTGTATCCCTCCCGCTCGGATCCGCCCCCGGTCCGGGAGCGGCGCCCTCCGCCAGCCCCGCGCCGGGGCGCGCCCCCGTCCGCCCTGCCGATACCGCCCCCGAGGAGTCCCCCAGCCGCGAGAGCGCAACACCCTTCTTCCACAACACGTTGATGTTCCAAGGCTCGTCCTTCAGGATGGCATCGCAATAGTCCGACACGTCACCGTATCCACCCAGCTGGGAGCCGGTGCCGCTCTCCCACAACGTGTCCATTCTCCAAGGGGCGACCTCCAGAATGACATCACGATAGTCGACTATCTCGCGCCTTCCAAGCTTTGAGAGCGCGGCGCCCTTCATCAGCAACATGTCCGTGTTGTTAGGTTCGGCGTTCAGGACGCGGTTGCAGTAGAGTACCACCTCCTCGTACCTCTTGGTCTCCAGCAGCAGCCGGACAAACTTTGAGAAGGCCCCCCAGTCTCCGGGATCGGTCTCCCACGCGTTCCTGTAGCAGGCCAGCGACTCGTCAGGTTTGCCTAGTTTGTGCAGGGCACGCGCCTTACCCTTCAGCGTGGGCGGGGAGTCCGGACGGATGGTCAGCGACTTGTCATAGCAAGATATCGCCTCGCCGTACCGCCCGAGGTTGGAGAGCGCATCGCCTTTCCGCTTGTATGCCAGCGAGCTGTCCGGACGGATGGTCAGCGCCCTGTCAAGCCAGGAGATGGCCGGCTTGTACTCTTTCAGAAGGGATCGCGCCAGGGCCTTCCTCCACATCGTCTGGACGTGCCCTGGATCGTAAGCCAGCGCCCGGTCAAGGGCCTTGTCCCCCTCAGGAATTCTATCGGTCATGATCAGGCCGAGCCCCATATCAGATAGGGCGCCCACGTCGCCGGGGCGGCCCTCTAGTATGCGGCCGCATACGCTGATCATCTCCCCATATCGCTGGTCCCGCATCAGCGCGAACTCTCGCCCTTCCAGCGCCCCCATATTGTTAGGATCAATTGACAGTATCATGTCGCAGTACTTCGCGGCCTCGCCGTACCTCTGACTAGCAAGCATCCCAGACACCTTTTCGGAGAGGGCCGAGATGCGCCCCGGGTCGGGTCCTCCCCGGCGGATTTTGTGGCCGGAGCCGGTCAGGCCGTGACACCCACCCGCATACACGGAACGCGGAGCCGCCGATGGCCCGACGCGGGATGGGTCCTGTGAAGGTGCGGCCTCCGCATGGAATGGACCCCATGGCAGGATGGTTCTTGCACGGCTTTACAGACTCAAACTCCGCATTTATGCTCTCCTCCCATGATGCGTAGAACTCATCGGGCGGGACACGCTCGACGGCTAGGTGCAGCACGGTATGACTCTCCAGAGGTGCCGGCTTGTCCCGACACACGAGCGGCTCCTCTGCCGCCGTATCAGAGAAAATAGGAAAAAGGGGATGTCTACTCGTTGACGTATGCTCGTTCGCCGTGTTGGGCCAGATCCAAGCCAAACTCCTCTTCCTTGGGAGTGACTCTGATCCCGCCGGGCCAGACCGCGTCCATGATCTTCAGTATGACGATGGTCACACCAAAGGCATATCCAATGGAGATGGCTGCGCCTATGATGCTCAGCCCCTGCGTCTCCATACCCTCGGGCGTGCCTGTCCACGCACCAATACCGTCGCCGGTATCCCAGATGTGTGGGCTTGCCAGTGTACCTGTCAGTATGGCGCCGGTGAGGCCTCCTATTCCGTGTACACCCCAGACATCCAGGGCGTCGTCCCATTTGCGGGCGTTCTTGAAGGCAACTGCCGCGTAACATACGGTGCCTGCTGCGATGCCGATTATGATGGCTGCCATCGGTCCCACCCAACCAGAGGCCGGGGTGATTGCGACGAGTCCTGCCACCGCGCCGGTTGCTCCACCAACAATGCTTGGCTTGCCGGTATGGGCCCATGACATGAGAACCCATGTTGTGACAGCCATGCCTGTTGCTATATTGGTTACAACCCATGCGCTTACAGTGATACCGTCCACCTGAACTTCGCTTCCGGCGTTAAAGCCGAACCAGCCGAACCAGAGTATGGCTGCACCAAGTACAACCATTGGGATGTTGTGAGGCTCCATTGGAACCTTTCCGTATCCCAATCTGCGGCCCAGCAAGAGGGCTCCTGCCAAGGCGGAGAATCCGGATGATATATGCACCACGGTACCGCCGGCGAAGTCAAGTGCTCCAGAAGGCGACAAGTCGGGGTTGAGGTCGAGGTTTGCTATGAGACCGCCGCCCCATACCCAGTGGGCAATGGGGTCGTAGACGAAGGTAGCCCAGAGGAGTACGAATATGATGAGAGCGCTGAACTTGATCCTGTCAACCAGTCCACCAACTATGAGTACCGGTGTGATTATCGCGAAGGTTCCCTGGAATGCCATGAAGAGTGCGTGGGGCACAGTACCAGGCCAGTCTTGGCTACAAATCTCTTCCTCGTGGAAGAGCTGCATCTGGTATGCGGCGGCCCAAGTGTCAGTACATGGTCCTGCTGCACCAAGCGGCGCATAATTCGATACCTGGTTTAGTCCCGCGTAGGTAAGATCTCCCATGTAGTCGTTGCCTCCCGGTCCGAACGCCAGTGAATATCCCCATAGCACCCACTGAACTGAGATGATGCCCATGATGATGAGCACCATGCCGATGGTGTTGGTCACGTTCTTGGACCTAGCAAGGCCTCCGTAGAAGAACGCCACACCCGGACTCATGAAGAGTACCATTGAGGATGCAGTCAGCATCCATGCGGTATCTCCTGTGTCGATCCTACATGGCAGCATGCTGCCGTCTTCTTCAAACCAGCACTCGTTCTCGTTTCCTGTATAGATTCCGCTTGTTCCCAAGACGTATCCGTCCATTCCGTCTGTGACCTGTTGCGCATATGCCTGCGACACCGCGCCGGCCGATGTTATGGTAACTGCGGCCACAAGTAATAGAGCATACTTGTGTTTCTTTGTTTTCATTGTGTCAACCCAGATCCTGAAGTTATTTAAGTTTTGAAGTAAAATTCAGATCTGAATATAAAACTTATTATAAGACATATAATTTCTATATTTTTATGAAATTACAAATTTTTAACAGGATGGCGCAGCCATGAGGGAGGTCAGGCTTAGCATATTCGAGAGGCTTAGAACCAGGCCTGGGGAGCTCAGCGCCAAGGCGCTCCGGCAGCGGGCTGTCATACAGATGCTGGCCGAGAAAACCAACCCCCAGGACCGCACCCGAACCGGACTGGCCAAGAGTCTGGCGGCTGCCACCGGCTCCAAGTGGCAGACGGTCTACCCTGCCGTCTTTGGCGACATGGAAAAGATCATGGTCCCGCTGGATATAATACGGGAGGAGGGGCGGCTGCCCCTCCGGCGGGGGCCCCGGATGATGCAGGAGAGGGGCAGCCCGTACTACTCCCTGACCCAAGAGGGCATGGTGGTGGCGCTGGCCATACGGGGCGTGCAGGGGTGGAACGACATAGTGGGGCGCATAGAGGAGATGGGCCCCCACGGCGGGACGCTGCGGTCGCTGGCCAAGAGCAGCCCGGGCACGGTGCGGTACATCATGGAGAGGTACGTGGAGGCCTGGTGCCGGAGTGGATCCTCCCTCCTGCCCCTGGATCTGGGCCGCATAAGGAACGACGAACCACTCTCCATGTGCAGGGATCTGCTGGAGGCATATGGAGGGATGGGGGATGGGGCGCGGGAGGGCGTTGCCGCCCTGCTGAATGATGTGGCCGGCCCCTGAGGAGACGGTAGGAGAACGCCCGCCGTCGGCAGTGAAATTGCGCTGAGTATCACCGCCCCCCATATGCCCAACAGTCGGGGCCGGGCACGCAGAATGCCGGCTGAACGTGCTGCCGGACAAATCCGCTGGGCTGGGCTCCCGGCATTCCGCGACGCCGGGCAGCATGCGCTAAAATAAAAAAGATGATGTTCTATCGCTCCCCTTCCAAGGCGGCAACGCGTTCCTGCAGTTCGGCTATGTCGGAGCGGTATGAGGACACGTCGCAGCTAAACCCGTTGTGGCCGTGCGGGCATATGTCCGCATATCTGGGTGCGACCGGCTCCTCAGCGGCTTGGCCGACCGCCTGGCCACCCATACCGGTGGACACGGCTCCGGCTACGATGACGGCCAGGGCGAGCCCGGCCGCCATCCGCACGGTGTGTTTTGACATGCCTCGGATTATTTTGGGTTTTATTTAAAGTTTAGAATTAGTATATTATTTCTAATAAAAAATATTTATATGACAATTCCCAAACCACACCGTGAACCCGCTGGATGTAATGGTGGCCCGGGGGGTACGGGCTGTTCTAGAAGAGGATCTGGGCAGAGCGACTTACCGAAGGATAGAGGGGGAGGTCCGGAAGACATGCGGCATGTCGATGCTGGAGGCCACCGCCGACTTTGCAAAGCTGGATCTAGTGCTGCGGCGATTCTTTGGGAAACATACAACCGGTGTGGAGGCCCGCGTATTCGGCAGGGTGCTCTCAGCCAAGGACGCCGACGGCGAGGCCGGCATCATGATACGGGAACCGGCGGTAGCTGGCGTGCTGCTGGAGTCATACGGCAACCCGGCGAAGAGGGCCATACTGGACGCGCTACAGAGCCCCCAGACGCTGGCTTGGGCCATCGCAACGGCGGGGCTTCCCAAGGCCTCCACGTACAACCGGGCCCGGGACCTGCTGCGGGACGGGCTGCTCGTCACCAGCGGCCACTCCCAGGCCCGGGACGGGCGGCGAGTAGCCGCATACGTCGCCACCCTGACGGAGATAACGTTTGAGTCGCGGGCGGACAACCTGACGGTCAGCGCCCGCATGCCCATGGATATCGCCATGCGTAGCTATGCGTTCAGCTCGGTGGTTGGATGACCAAGTCTGGGGGAGTCCTAGCCGGGAGGGCGGAGTATTGGGTGGTGCCGGCGGCCATAGCCGCCGCGACGGTCTCGTTGCAGCTGAGCTTCCGGATTCCCGTGGAGGGCGGCGAGCCTTACGCGGTTATACGGGCGGCCATTCTAGTACTTCCCTTGGCAGCGTCGGTATGCTGCCTCGCTGTGGCGCTGAAGTACAACGTGTCCCGAATATTCGGAAGATCCTTTCTGGTACTGGGTGTGGCATACGCTGCAGTCTTCGCCGGTGAGGCCGCCTACTATTTTTATCTGGACCCGGCCGGCATACCCGATCACGCGGCGGTCGAGATGCTCTTTCTGGTATCGTATCCGCTCTTCGTGCTGCACGTCCTGATCAACGTCTCGTACTTTGTCCGGAAGGTTGGCGGATGGTGGTTGCTTCCCTGCACGGTCACGCTGGCGGTTACCGTACTGTATGTGCTCTGGACTGGAGCGCATCAGCCATACTTGGACGTTCTGACGGTGGCCTGCTCCTCCGCCCTGCTGGGGCTGGCATTCCTGGCCTTTGTCCTCTTCCGCGGTACGGCGCTCTCCAAACCTTGGTTGCTGCTGCTGGCCGGGATACTTCTGGGTACTGTCGGTGATGTGGCGTACCGCCACGCGCATGCCCTAGGAAAGTACGGCTTTGAGGATCCCTCCGCGGGCCTGTGGGTCGCCTCGTATATGGTGGTGATATACGCCCTGTACCGGCACTGCAGGACGTTCTAGCGGAGCAGGCACTGCGGAGTCCAGCGTTCCAAACCTTAAAATCGGCTCCGGGGATGCCTCCGCCCGATGAGTCGCGCCAAGAACGTGTACGCGTCGGTAAAATCCTACAGCCAGAGGGGCAAGCTGCTCCGGAGGGAGGACTACCAGACGCTCTCCGAGTCCAGAAACCTGGACGAGCTGGTTACCCGTATGCGGAACACCATATACGAGAAGGTCGTGTCCGACGCCCCCAAGCCGTACACGGCCCGCGGCATAGAGTCGGTCATCCGGGGGCACTTGGCGTTCCTACACTACAACATCTCCCGCACCGCCGGCAAGTCTCCCATACTGGACGCGTACTACATGCGGTTCATAGTGTCCAATCTGAAGGCCATCCTGAAGGGAAAGGCGCTCGGCAAGACGCAGGAGGAGATCGAGTCCCACCTCAACCTCCGCGCCGAGGAGCTGATGAAACAGAGGGACATCGTGGTGAAAGCCTTGGTGGCCAAGGATCTGGAGGAGGCCGTCGCCAACCTGGGACCGACACGGTTCGGCGAGGATATAGCCCGGGCGGCGGCAGCGTACGGCGACGGAGGGAACATACAGGTATTCGACACCTACTTTGACAAGATAGTGTACCAGCATCTGGGCCGGGCGCGCAGGCACACCTGGGACATGAGCGTGACCAAGATCGTGGACTTGGATATAGACGCGTACAACCTGCTGGGCGTGATCCGGGGCAAGTTCTGGGGACTGGACGAGGCGCGCATGGAGGACCTACTGGTCACCCCCACCGCGTCGGCCCCGCGGGACCTGCTGTCTAGGATGATGGCCGCCGAGACCGTCCGGGATGCGCTGAACGAGCTGTCCGGCACCAAGTACAAGGGCCTGGTCCCCCAGACGGAGAACGAGATGGACGCGGTGGCCGAGTTTGAGAGGGCGCTGGAGCGGGAGACCTACGCGGCATCCCTCAGATCCTTCACCAAGATGTTCGGCTTTGCCACCATCATAGGCATAACAAAGCTGACCGCCTACGAGATAGGGAACTTGGCGGCCATCGCCTTTGCCGTGGAGCAGAGCATACCCTCCAAGACGGTCATGTCCAAACTGGTGCTGGGCGCCGAGGCGTAGGGATCGCCGGCCCCGCGTCCCCAAGGGGCGCCAAATATATCAACTACGTAATGTGGATGTCATACCATGATGGGTGATCGCGACTACCGCAGCCTCATAGAGAGCGCGATCGACTCGCTGGGCAAGGAACTGGACGTGCAGATAGACGTCGCCGACCACTCCACCATACACTTGGAGGAGGCGGTCGGGTGCCTCCGCAGGTCATACTACGACAGGCGGGACCCGCTGGATCAGGAACGGCGGGGCTTCAGCGAGCTGCTCTCGGGACTGCTCAGGAAGCTCGGGTACGGAGCGGAGCAGTCTTCGTACGACATCGGCGGCCTGACGCTCAAGGGCAACGCCGACATGCTGGCCGACGACGCGGTGATACTCTTCCGCCCCGCCGCCCAGCCCATGGAGAACCCCAAGGCCGGAGATCTGCTGTACCTGAACGCCTGCCTGTGGATGTACGACAAGGCCGACGGTATCATAGTGTACATAACCGGCGACCGGCAGGAGTCGTCCTTCTCGCTCACCCGCAACAAGAGGATGTTCGAGGAGGCCATCCGGCGGGTCAGGGTGCTGTCGGACCTGCTGGGGGGAGACAAGACACCCATCCTGGAGCCGTCGGCCGACTGTGAGGAGTGCCAGTACTACCAGCGGTGCTACACCAAGAAAAAAGAGAGCAAGCAGGTGACCCTCGCCAGCATGTTGGGGCTGGACAAGGGCCCCGATTAAAATGAAAAAGGATGTGGCTGCTCAGTCCAGAGGCTCTGGGTGTCCCTTGCCCCTGAGAGCAAAGCACACCACGGCCAGTGCAATTGCGACTCCGATAGCGGCACCGTAGGCTGCCATTCCTGCTTCTGCCATGGAGTCTGGTGCTGGCACTTTGCTTTTAAAACTTTGTCAGTATCTTTGAAATTAAAACATAGTATGTAAAAATTGAAATTTCATAACATTCATTCCAGCGTCTGCTCAAAGAACACCTCGTTCTCCTGCCCGGAGGTCATCGAGCTCAGATTGAAGAATGCCTCGCCGGATACCCTCCAGGTTATGGAGCCCGACTCCAAGGCCTCCCAGAACTGGGGGGCCCCTCCGGCGTTGGTCAGTCGTATGTCATCCCTCAGGGTGACCGAGCCGCCGCTCAGTATGGTGTAGTAGTTGGAGGCGTCTACCATCCCCTCCGCCCGGCTTCCGATCTGACCGGCGGCCACTCTCTCCTCTCCGGAGAATACTTGGTACTTGACCAGCGAGAGGATGGCTGACCTGGGGTTGGGGTTGGTTACGGTGACGGCCAGCTCCAGTACGGCTCCCTCCGGGCCCATGCTTACGGTGCGGATCCCGTCAACCTGCACCTCCACCGGGTGGACCACCGGCGCCTGCGGCGCCTGGCCGGGCGCGGCCCCACCCTCCAGCAACGAGGGGCCAGATGTCATCACCAGTATTATGCCCGCCACGATGGCGGCGATCGCCGCTCCCACGAATATCTTGGGATTCACCAGAATGTGGCGGGACGGGGCGCATGATAAGTGTTGGGTGGACGTATGTGGGGATTATATAGTTGAGTGCGCACACGCCGGGAATCATGCACTTGCATCCGTGGCATGTGTGTGTTCCCATGAGGACCGTACCGCATGAAATAAGTCGGGTATGTTACAACACATATTGGGGTATTGTGCAACCTTGCGTGAAGTTGTACCGCGCCGACGGCCTCCGCATGAATGTGAAGCACTCACAGGCGCGCCACATACACCGCGTGCGGGAGGCGCAGAGGCACGCGTACAACTGGGCCGTCGAGAAACTGCTGGCCGACCCGGCGCTCACCGAGTACGACCTGCGAAACGGGTTCGCCAAGATGCGCCGCTCCACGCAGCCGCACCTGCAGGAGGTGGAAGCCGTATACCAATATGCTGCCATCGCCCAGGCTCGCACGGCGGCGGACATCTCCAACCTGTACGGGAAGGGAAAACTGAAGTACCGCTCCCGCAAGGAGAACGACGCCATGGCCGTCGTGTGCGACGTGCGGCCGCGGTTCGTGGACAATTTCAGCGTGTCGCTGCCGGGCATCGGCATCGTGAGGCTGGACAAGGAACAGCCATACAAGTATCCGTGGAACTGGCTGCACGGGGCGCGGGCGTTCCACCTGGTGGATATCACTCCCAGGCGGTGGAAGCGTGTGAAGCCCGGCGACCGAATCTACCGGCTGCATGTGGTGTACAACCTACCGGAGCCGGAGCGCGCCGACACCGGCGTGAAGGCGGGCATAGACCGCGGCATAACCAACCCCACGGTGGTCTGCAAGACCGACGGCAAAGAATCCGCGTATGCGTGCTATGATACCGCAGTCGCGTTCCGCGACAACCAGATATGGAACGACGGGGCGCGGCGCGCCATATCCAAGCGCAACAAGTACTCCCGCACCACCAAGAAGATGAAGCGTCAGCGCGACTCGTACAATTGGCACAACGCCAACGCGCGCGATTATGCCGAATGGCTGCTGGCCAAGGAGATATGCTACGGCGTCGACGTGATATGCATCGAAGACCTCCATATAGAGGCGATGACAAGATATGGCGGCGCCAGCAAGCGCGGCCTGAACCGTGGTTTGAGGTACATCCGCCACGGCGAGATACTCAGGAAGGTGCGCATCGTTGCTGAGCGGATGGGCATCCGCATTGTGGAGGTGAATCCGCGCGGCACCAGTCAGGAGTGCTGCGTGTGTTCGCACACCCATAAAGACAACCGGAAGGGCGAGCGCTTCCTGTGCCTGGCGTGCGGGCGGCTGGACAACGCAGACCGCAACGCGTCGACGAATATCACTCAATGGGGGACCGGAATGAAGGTTCCCGCGGGGGAAGGAATTGCCCTCGAAAGGCGTGAATTGGGAAGGACCCGGAAGCCGCCGATGCTGGCGCATGCAGATCCGGACGCCGTAAGGCGGCGCGAGAGCCAAGCGTGCAACCGTCCCGCAACATCAAGCGCCATGAAGCACTTGGGAAGGTACGTGTATGTCACACATGTGCACTCAGGTATATAATTCCCGCGTATGTTTATGCCCAACACGGGCGGCCACACGCGCGTATGGCGCCGGACAGGCAGGCTGAGAAACCGCCCGCCCAGTCATGTGCGCGGGACCATTCCGCTTGGGATTATATGTCAGATCGCCGGATACCGGCCATGCAGTACTTCCAGGCCGTTCAGGAGGGCAAGAGGCGCGCCTCCAAGTCCCAGATGAGGTTGTTTGACGCGGCTGGCTTTGCCATGCTGACGCTGACCACCAAGAAGGTCTCCGGCAGGTTCGTGCCGGTGGGCGAGGAGGAGTGCGCCGCCACCATACGCACGCCCGAGGGCCACGTGGTCATACTGGCCGACGCGGACGGGTACACCAAGGCGCAGTCCAAGGCGGTGGAGAGGGGCGAGGCATCGGACATATACGGCAAGCTGATAGCGGGCGGCGCCGAACCCTATCCGGGCGACACCATAACCATATGGACCCAGACCCATCCGGTCCTACGCTAGAACGTGATCTCGGTGCCCACGGGGGCCCCCCCGATGGCGTCCCGCAGGTTGGCGGGCGTGGCGCGCATTATCCTGGTGGGTATGGACGAGCGCTCTATCACCTTCAGGGCCACCAAGTCCATCAGGTCGTACCCGCCGGCGACCGTCTCCTCCCGCACCAGCATCTCCCTCAGGTCCCCGACCCGTATCGAGTCGAACATCTTCGCGTTCGCGTCGACGCGGGGATCCGAGTCGTACACGCCGTCCACATCGGTGGCATTGAGGAACATCTCGGCGCCGACCCTCTCGGCGATGAGGGCGGCGGTTCCGTTGGTACTCTGGCCCGGATACAGGCCGCCGGCCACCACTACCAGCCCGCTCTCGGCTGCCCCGCTGACCTCCGAGAGGGTGGCGGGCACCTCGGGGTACGCCTTACCCCCCAGCGCCGACACCAGCAGGCGGGCGTTAAGCCTGGATACCTGGATACCCATCTGGTCCAGGGTGGCCTCGTCGGCCCCCAAGGATCTGGCTGCGCCTATATAGTGCCGGGCGATGCTGCCCCCGCCGGCCACCACCATGGGTTGTATCCCCTCAAGCCCCGCCAGCGTCTCGGCCCACTCGGCCAAGCATGCTGCCGCGTCCGTGCCGAATACCCGCCCGGAGAGCTTGACAGCCACGCGTCTTGCCATGCGGCATCGCCGCACTGGGCCAATTTAAAGATGGACGATTCTGTGCCAATCGCTTTTTATCGGGCGCATACGGCCGCTGCACCATGGACTTTGATGAGAGGATCCGGGCCCACTTGGTCTCGGTGTGGCGGGAGCCGACGGGCTTCTTCAGCATAGGAGGCCGGGAGGGCATGCTGGTGCTCACCGACCGGCGCCTGGCGTTCATACAGAAGACCAAGGCAAAGCCAGCGTGGTGGCAGGCCATACGGCAGCGGCAGGCCATAGGCTTTATGAAGTCCCGGTACACGATGATAACCCACGACGGGTACGACGAGTCCAACCTCCGGGAGGACTTGGAGAACCCCAAGAACGTGTCGCTGGCGTTCGGCGACATACTGGAGATATACCACGAGGAGAAGGAGTGGGGCAGCGTGCTGTACATGAAGTACGCCGGGGACGGCAAGGTCCAGAAGCACCGGTACTCCATAGCGCAGGACTGGGTAAAGTATCCTGCCAAGGATGCCCTCAAGTTCATGAAGGTGGACTGGAGGCCCTTCGTCGAGTTCGTGCAAGAGAGGCGGGACCGGTAGATGGGCCGCGTGTACGCGGTGGGCGTGGGTCCCGGGTCCCCCCGGTACGTAACCGGCGCCGCCGAGGACGCGATACGGTCCTGCGGCATAGTGGCCGGCTACCGCTATACCATGAACACCATACGGCACCTCCTGGACGGCAAGGAGACGTACCATATCACCATGGCAGACCAAGAGGCCACCTACCGGCGCATACGGGATACGATGGGGGGGAGGAGCCTGGCGGTGCCCTTCACGGGGGACGTCAACTTCTCCGAGTCCGAGGTGGTGGACAGGCTGGCCGAGTTGTTCGGGGACGTGGAGCTCGTACCGGGCATAAGCGCCACCCAGGTGGCCGCCTCCCGCTCCCGCATGCCCCTGGACAAGGCCCGCGTGATCACGATGCACGTCACAGGCGACATAGAGGGCAAGAAGCGCCGCATGGCGCAGGCCCTCCGGGAGGGGCTGGGCGTCATACTGGTTCCCCGCCCCTGGCCGGGGCGGCCCGACCTGAACTTCATGCCCCGCGAGATATCATCATACCTGGAGGGCGAGGGTTTCGACACGGAGACCCTGCCGGTCCGCATATACGAGAACCTCACCACCCCCGACGAGCGGACGTACGAGGGGACTGCCAAGGAGATGGCCGGGCGGGAGTTCTCCGACATGCTGGTGGTCGTGATGGGCCGGAGCAGCCCGGACTCGTACATGAACTATACCTGGCAGTGGGCTAGGGAAGGTTCTATTGCAAACGCGGTTGATGCCCGCGAATTGCAAACATTACACATCATCCCAGAGAACGACAATCCTTGACGGACTGTCGATTCCAGTCTGCGCTTGACGCTTCGCCGGGTGGCCTACGCCAGAACCCTCCACGTCCAGACACCCCTTAACATGGGCGCTTCCGGCATGCATCACCGGATACTCAGATAATGGTGAGAGTATGTTGCCGCGCAGGCACGGCTTCCCCATCTTGCGCTCCCCCTTGTCCTCTATGTTCTTGGCGGCATTTTGATCAGCATGCCGCTCGTACCAGCACAGTAGGCACAGAAACTCGCGGCCGATGCGGTTGCACGCGTCGACAAACCCGCACCGGGAGCACGTCTGGCTGGTGTATGGGGCCGGAACCCGCATGACACCCCCAATCATCTTGTACGCCAGAAACAATACCAGCAGTCCCCAGCACTGTTCCAGTATGGACTTGTCGAGTCCCGACTTTTGCTTCACGTTTTTGCCCGGCTTCTCCTCGGTTCCCTTGGCGGACTTTGTCATGGCCTTTATGTCGAACTTTTCTACAACGCCGTGCGTCGCGGCCTTTGACATGACGCTCGACGCCTTGTGGGCGATGGTGTGGCGGATGTCTGCGGCGCGGCGCTTCTTTTTGGCGGCGCGCTTCTGGGCATTGGCCCATCGCCGGGAGCCCGGCTTGCGGTTGGCATGGTCTGGCTTCTGCCGCCGCGACGCGATGTGCTGCGCCCGGCTCGCGGTCTTCTCGGCGTTTTTCATGCGGCGGACCATCGTCTCCTGCGGCACTATCACGAAATCGGGCGTCGAGACGTTGCCGACGTTGCGGTCGACGCCGAGCAGGACCGGCTCGCCCTCGTACGGCTCGGGGTCCGGTACCTCGCACGCAATGGTTATGCGCCACTTGCCGTCGGCAGTCTGGAGGAGCCTGGCGACCTTTGGCTGGTAGTCGGGCACCGGAAACTGCCTGGACAGTTTTATGTGCCCCATCTTGTGTATTCGAATAGTTCGGTCGTCGGTGAATCGCGCGTTGCCAGTTGTGTTGTCGTGAGTGATCCTGAGCGGTATCGACACGGGGTCGCCATACCTCTTGAAGTGCGGCTCGCCCCACTCTGTTTCCGGCTTGATGTCTGCCGCATTCAGATATTCGGTCTCGACGTACTGGTTGTAGTGTTTGCCAAGGTCGTACAGCGTCTGGCGCGTGATGCCGGACACCGAGTGCTTCAGCCACCCAGGCCCGGTGTTGTTCCGCATGTCGGTGTACCACCCGTTGATGCGGGCGCGCGACGTGTTCACGTTCCCGGTTCGGCGGTACTCTTCGCGGAACACCTCCAACAGCTTGTTGTGCACGTAGCGGTCGATTCCGGCCTGGCGCGCCGGCATTGTACGGTCGAATCCCTTTTGGAACCGTACGCCAAAGGTATATGTTCTCTTAACCATGGTAATGTATGGGAATCGGCTCCTTATAAGTAAGGACATACGCCACTCCGGGCCGAGCGGGCCAAAGATGCCACATGTGTTGTTGCGGCTACAAAAAACAGGAAATCTGGCATCAACCGAGTTTGCAATAGAACCGCTAGGGAATGACCTTGGAGACGGCCGAGACCGTGTCCTCCACGCTGTCGGTCACGGTAGTAGCGGCGCCCGCGATGCCTCCGGCCACCGCGTCGATGGCCTGCCCGGCCCCGTCCTCTATGCTCGATCCGATATGATCCATGTCGCTCTGTATGGCGCCGGGTACCGCCGAGGTGAAGTTGGGCATCACTACCTCCAGCACCGGGGTCAGCGCCACGAAGGCCACCGCCACTACTACCACGACCGCCAAGGCCTTTACTATGAACAGCACCATACTGTAGTACGCCAGAGTCTTAAAAGCGTGCGGAGGCGGCCGCGCAAAGCCGGACTTCCCTGGGCGCCGTCCCGGCGGATCCGGCCCCCCAAGAGTGATAGCCGGGCGCGGTAGCTTGATAGGTTCCCTCCGCACCATCCCGGCGTTGTCCCGACTGGTGGTCTGTCTTGTGGGAATGCCCGGGGCCGGCAAGTCCACCGTCGCCGACGGCCTCAAGATGCGGGGGTACGCGGTGGTGAACATGGGGGACGCGGTGCGCGCCGAGGCGAGGCGGCGGAACGTGGAGCCCACCGGTCCTAATCTGGGCAAGATAATGCTGGAGCTGCGGGAGAGGGACGGTCCCGGCGCGGTGGCGAACCTGGTGAGGCCGCTGGTTGGTGCGGCTCCCGGGGATACAGTGGTGGTGGACGGGATCAGATCCGAGAACGAGATCAGGGTACTGCGGGAGTGCGGCAGGCTCAAGATACTGGCCGTCCACGCGTCATCAGATACCCGGTTCGGCTACCTACAGAAGAGGGGGCGCTCGGACGACCCCGCCGATGCCGGCGCCATGTGGGAGCGGGACAGGCGGGAGCTGGGAGTAGGCATAAGCGACCCCATAGCGCTGGCCGACGAGTCCATATCGAACAACAGCCAAGGCATTGACGAGCTGGTTGACTCGGCCCTGCGCATAATACGCAGGTGGGGCGCCTGATACCCTGCCGCGTACGGGTGCGGGCCGGCATCAGCCCCTCCGAGGATCCGCAAAAGGTGCTGGAGGCCATACTAAATGTGATGCCCGGCCGTACGGTAGAGATTCGGGGACGGACAGCCGAGACGCGCTCCGAGGGCATGGTCGCCCTCGACACCATACGCGAGTCGCTGGCATCCAGGCAGACGCTGGGGGGCCTGCGCCGCAACATGGCCGGCAACGTGCGTGACAATACGACCAAATTCCTGCTGAACAGGCAGGCCGCGTATGCGGGTGTGGCGGCCGTCTGCGACACGCCCGAGGAGTCACCGCTGGGGCCAATAGAGGTGGAGGTGGAGTCGCGCCGCATAGATGACATCATACTGTGGATGTCTGAAGGTCAAACCAGATGATGTCGCCCGACGCGGCGCCCCGCTGCATGGCACGGAGAGGTCGGGAACCCATGAAATATGGACATACCTATAATACGACTCGCCGCCCCCGGTGTCACGCATGAGGGCGTTCGTGGCGGCAGAGGTAACAGACCGCGCCGCAAGGGAGCGGATAGGCGCGTTCCAGCGGAGCGCGGGCGGGGCGGGCAAGGTCGTGGAGCCGCACAACCTCCACTTTACCCTGCGGTTCCTGGGCGAGATAACCGAGGAGTCTGCCCGCGCCACCGCCGATGCCCTAAAGTCCGTCAGGTTCAGGTCGTTTGATGTCGCGCTGCGAGGGGCCGGGAGCTTTGGCCGGCCGCCCCGCGTGGTCTGGGTGGGGACGGATCCGGACGGGGGCCAAGGGCTGCGCCGGCTGGCCGGGGCGGTGAACGGCGCCGTGGGCGGCGGCGCCGACAAGCCCTTCAGGCCACACCTCACCATCCTGAGGGTAAAGAGGGGACGGAGTATCGACATATCCGGGTACGACGGCTATGAGTGGGGCGTGCAGCACATCGATGCCATAAAACTGAAGAGAAGCGTACTGAGCAAGGACGGACCCGCATACACGGATCTGGCGGAGGTGCCGGCAGAATGAACACGGGCGACTGGCTGAAAGAGGTGATCCCCGACGACGCCCAAACCGAGGCGAACAGAAAGACCGCCGGGCATGTGATGCGGCTGGTGTCCAAGGAAGCCGACAAGTATCCCGATGTGGTGGGCGTGGAGCTGGGGGGCTCGTACGCCAAGGGGACGTGGCTGGCCGGGGAGACCGACATAGATGTGTTCGTCAAGTTCGGCAGGGACGTGCCCGACGAGCGGTTCCGGCGCGTCTCAAGGGAGATAGGATTCGACTCCATGAGGGACTACGAGCCAGGCGAAAGGTACGCGGACCACCCCTACGTGGAGGCCGCCATCGACGGCACCGTCGTAAACGTAGTCCCCTGCTACGATGTGGATCTTGGGGAGTGGAAGAGCGCCGCAGACCGCTCCCCGTACCACACCAGGCTCATGCGCGAGCGGCTCACCGAGAACCAAAGGAACGACGTCCGCCTGCTCAAGAGATTCCTCAAGGTGCGGGGGATATACGGCGCCCAGATCGCCGTCCAGGGGTTCAGCGGGTACGCGGCGGAGGTGATCATACTGCATTTTGGGGGGTTCGAGGTGGCCGTGCGGGAGATGGCAGACATAAAGCTCGACTCCACCATAGGGAAGTCCGCCAGAAAGTTTGACACGCCGGTCGCCATAATAGACCCCATAGACGAAAACCGCAACCTGGCCGCGGCCATCTCAAACCGCAACATGGGACTCTTCGTACTGGGGTGCAGGGAGCTGGCGTACAACCCCGAAGCCAGCCCGTTTGATGCCCAAAGCTCCGCTTCCAGCGTGGGGTGGGACAACGTGGCGGCGGTGAAGTTCGGCCGCGGGGACGAGAACTCCGAGATCATATGGGGGCAGGCAAGACGTGCGGCGTCGGCCATGGCGCGGCAGATGGAGCTGGGCGGGTTCACCATAATAAGACACAAAGTGTTGGTGGACGACGAACGGGTGTGCCTGCTTTTCCTCACAGAGTCGGTTCGCATACCAGAGAGGGTGGTACGGGTCGGACCGGACGTGCTGCGCCAAGCCGACGCGGCCAAGTTTGCGGGGGGTGGGGGAATGGTTTGGGTATCGCCGGAGATGAGACTGCTGCGCGTCGAGAAGAGGGCGCACCACACTGCCGGGGCATTGCTGCGGTACATCCTGCGCGACCCCGGAAGGGCCGGCATACCCGCCGGCCTGCACCACCACATAAGGAGGGGCGCCAGCGTTACGGTCGGGGGCAGGATTGCCCAATCGGTTAAAGAGGAGGCCGCCGAGCTGGTGCACGCCGATGAAGCCGTCTTTTATGCCGCCCGACGCGCTGGAGAATAGCCCCCGCTCCACCCTCCTGGGATATCCCGGGGGGAGCGGGGCCCCATACCTGGACGAGATGCGCCGCATGGGGGTGGACGGGGTGGCGCTCTTCGGGGACTCGGAGATAAACGGCCAGAGGGTGCTGGGCAAGGGCCACACCGGGGTGGTCGTGCTGGCACGTGCCCGGGGTATGACGGCGGCCCTGAAGATGCGCCGGACCGACTCGCCCCGACCGGACATGGGCGGGGAGGCGGTCCTGCTGGCGGCGGCCAACCGCGCCGGCGTGGGCCCGCGCCTGCTGGGGCACACCCCCAACCTGTTGCTGATGGAGTATATCGACGGCACGCCACTCAGGGAGTGGCTGGCCGCCCGCCCCCCGACGCGCTCCGCCAAGGGCGCCATACGCCGCATCCTGGAACAGTGCTACAGGCTGGACCGCATCGGGCTGGACCACGGGGAGCTGACCGACATGTCCCGGCACGCGCTGGTGGGCGCAAGGACGGCCATCATAGACTTTGAGAGCGCCAGCCTCTCGCGGAGGCCGGCCAACGTCACCTCCGCCGCGCAGTGCCTGTATCTGGGGGGGCTCTCTGCCCGCACCAGGGGGATATACCCCGCCCCCGGGCCGGACATGATCATCGACGCCCTGCGGGCGTACAAGAACCGACCGGGACCCGGCTCGTTCGGCAGCCTGCTGGATATGCTGGGTGTATAGATGGTGGGACCGGTGAGATTCGAACTCACGACCTCTAGCACCCCAGGCTAGCATCATGGCCAAGCTAGACGACGGTCCCGCAGTATTCTGCGGTCGCGGCAAATTATTAAACCGTGGTATTGCGGGTTCTGCAAGCACGGGTGCTACTCCGACTCCCTCTGACATCCAGTGACTAGCCGTCGGCGCCCTCAGCAACTACCGCGTCCCCCCGTATGGGGAATGTGGTGCGGCCGGGGTTGCCCAGTTTGACAAGAACCGGGAGTGTGTTGCTGTATCTGGTACCGGCCTGCGCGTTGGTCGTCACCTCTACGGTAAAGTCGGTTGCCGTGGGGGACCGCTTGGTCATGCGCTGCATACTCTGATCCTGTAGAGGCTGTGCGTAATCACCCACGTATAGTTTGGCAGCATTGTGCGCCCCCGGCGGGCGCCATTTCGGCGCCTGTACTGCGACCCGTCTTTGCGGGAGGAACCCGCGAACCGAGCAGTTTTATGTATGGACGACAAAACGTCCAATACCATGAAATGTTCCATCTGCGGCCGCATATCGGCCAACGGCAGTTTTATGTATGGACGACAAAACGTCCAATACCATGAAATGTTCCATCTGCGGCCGACCACGCCGACTGCGCAGAGAGGCTCCGCATAGAGCTGGAGGACGAGAACCAGAAGAGGACCGCCGCCGAAAGGACCAGCCTGGACGGCGCCGAGTTGGGGGCCGAGCTCCGCGCCCTGCTGAACCACATGGGGAGCCAGAGGCGCGACTAGGCGCGCCGTACACTGTAGTCCAGCCAGCCGGCGAGGCGGTCCCGCTCAAACTGCAGCTTCGCCTCCAAGTTGGACCCCGTGGGGTCGCTCAGTTTGGTGGCCGGCGCAAAGGCGTCCACCTCTATTATGGAGGCCGTCTCCCGGCCCGACTCGATAAAGCAGCCGCCCCGCCCATCGAAGGGATCCGGGCCGGACCTGCCCGTGATGTCGGCCACTATGCAGCCGGCCACCACCACACCCTCGCCCTCGGCAAAGACGCCCGCCTTGGGTACGGGGGCCTTTCCGGCCGGGAGCGTGGTAATGTCGCCCACCGCGAATACGTTGCGAAAGCGTGTCCGGCCCATGCGGTCTATCCCGATGAACGGGTCGCCCCCGGCCAGCTCCGAGACTACCGGGGGCAGGGTGTGCGGCGGAATGGCCACCAAGAGGTCGAACGCGGCGGCGCCCTCCTCAAATTCCAGGCCAGCCGGGCCCACTGACACGACCTTGCAGGAGCCGTGGAACCGTATGTTCTCGGCGCGCAGCATCTCCAGCACGCGTCCGCTGACCTCGGGGCCGGCGGCCGGCAGTGTCATGGGCGCCGGGCCGTACACGTCTATGTCTATGTGGTCGCGCCTGCCCCCCTCCCGGAGCAGCGAGTCGATCAGCAGTGCGGCCTCGTAGGGGGCCGGGGGGCACTTGTAGGGCATTCCGGTTATGGCCACGGCGATGCGTCCCGACTCCATGCCCAAGAGCCGCTCCCGGATGGACTCCAAATGGCCATGATCATACAGGTTGAGCCCGTGCTCAGTCAGGCCCGGAACCCTCTCGGGGGAGAGCCGCGCCCCCAAGGCCACCACCAGATAGTCGTATCTCAGGTGACCGGCGGAGGTCTCCACCCTATTGGATGATAGGTCTATCCGCTCTATCTCGGCCTTCACAAAGTCGATTCCCCGGCCGGCGAGGTTCTCCAGGGGGGCAGCCGACTCCTCGAAGGTACGCGTTCCCCGGATTATCCACAGCTTGGCAAAGCCCACCATGAACCACTCCCTCCTGTCCACCAAGGTTATCCTCACCCTGCCGGGGGGCAGGGCGTCCCGGATGGCGTTGGCCGCCGACAGCCCGCCGAAGCCGCCGCCCAGCACCACCACGTGGGGTACCGGCACGCCCTAGCGCTCCTGCACGGTGGGCCGTATCAGTATCTCGTTTACGCTCACGTGTTCTGGCGAGGAGACCGCGTATACGACCGCCTCGGCTATGTCCTCCGACCGCAGGGCCTCCATCTTCTTGGCACCCTCCACGAATCCCTTCAGGGAGTCATCGGTGATGGTGTCTGTGAGCTCGGTGGCAACCACCCCCGGCTCTATGCAGGTGACCCGGATCCCCTTTCTAGGGCTGAGCTCCTGCCGCAGTCCCTCGCTGAAGGCGGTGACGGCGTGCTTGGTGGCGCAGTAGACGCTCCCGGCCGGGAAGACTATCCGGCCGGCCACCGAGGAGACGTTCACGATATGCCCGGAGCCGGCCTCCAGCATGTGGGGCAGGGCGGCGGCGGTGCAGTACAGGACGCCCTTTATGTTCACGTCTATCATGCGGTCCCACTCGTCCACGTGCAGGTTCTTCACGAAGCTGAGCGGCATCAGGCCGGCGTTGTTCACCAGCACGTCCACGCGGCCCCACCTCTCGGCCGTATCATCCACGAATGCCTTGCACTGGTCCCGCTTGGTGACATCCACCATATACGAGGCGGCCGTGCCGCCGGCCGCCGCTATCTCCGACTCCAGATCCTCCAGCCGTTCGGTCCGCCGGGCCCCCAGCGCCACCCGCATGCCACTCCCGGCCAAGGCCAAGGCCGTGGCGCGGCCTATGCCGCTACTGGCCCCCGTCACCACGGCGACTCTCTCGGACAACGCCGGCTCTCCCCGAACCGTTTGTAAATACCTTATGGACGCGGGGGCCAACGAGACCAAGTCCAGGCCGGCCGCGGCATCCGGATCCGCAACCCGGGCAGGGACAACTCCTTAGGGGTGAAACCCAGATGCAACGTCAACAACGCGGTCGTACCGGACCCGCAGATATCCCCTGACTATATCAAGCGCAACAGCCCCGATGGGCATCTCTTGCGCCGCGGCATGCCGGAGCGTGTCGGCACCAAGTCGATATGCTCACATGACGGCCTGGCCCACATTATGTAGGGGGGCACGGCATGATCCTGCCCATGCGCAAGGTATGGCCGCTTCGGCTTCAGGCCGCTCAGGGGTTGTAGTAGCCCACGCCGAAGATGTAGCCATCATGCATTGACAGCCAAGACCGCTTGGGCTCCGTCTCGCCGGTCAGCGGGTTTACGGCGTTGTACTCTGACCAGGTGCCGCTGGTGCCGTCCAAGGCGGCCAGTATCGCGTCTATAGTCCTGTCCGCGTCTGTGAGGGCGGCCAGATCGGTTCCGGATCCCTCAGGACCGATGCCTTGCGCCTTTATCTCCAGTGTCTCCGGGTCTATTACGAACGTATAGAGCTGCACTGCCTCCCCGTCTGCGACCGCATCTATCTGCGCAAATGCGGTCGTCGGATAGACGTCGTACAGGTGGATTGAGTTGCGGACCAGGGCCTGTACCTGCGCATCGTCTATGTAGTAGCCAGACGCGAAGACGTACCCGTCGTGCAGGTACAGCCATGTACGCTTGTTCTGGGCAGTGTCCGTGTCAGGGTTTGTGAAGATGTAGGACGTCCAAGTGCTGCCGTGAGTGAGCAGCTCTTCCTGAATCTGAGGCCATGTCTTGACTCCCTGGTGTAGGGACAGGGTCGGCGTCTCTCCCACCAGATGCGGATAGGCGCCATGGGCCACGCCCGCGGAGGTGTCAAAGTCCATGACGAACGGATAGAGGGTAGCCCGTTCATCAACAACTTGGTCGGGTGTGATCATGTCAAAGGCAGCTTGGCCGTGCGTTACGTACAGAAAGACGGCCCTATCAACCTGGGATTGAACTTCCGAGTCGGCGTGGAAGTAGCCGGAGGAGAAGATGTAGCTGTCATACTGGAACAGCCAGGTTCGCCTGATCTGTTCTGTGAGGGTGATCGGGTGTAGGTTTATGTCCTCGACCCAGACGTGGCCGTCCCTGATAAGGTCCCCGTATATCACCAAGGGCGACCTGTCGCGCTCCACGGCCAGGCCCTGCGCCGTGCTGATGGCAGGGGTGGGTGCGCCGTTGGCCAATATCGTGCCGTCCGCGCCCAAGATGGTCGCGTAGATTGGATCTTCTACCAAGTCGGCGCCACCCTTGAGTATGTCAAACGACTCGGTCCCCAACGAGCGATATGCCGAGACAACCTCATCGACTACTGACTGGACCCGGGAGTCTGGTAGGTAGTAGCCGGAGGCGAAGATGTAGCCGTCGTGCAGCTGCAGATAGGCGCGCTTGAGCTGGTCGCTGCGCGTGTCCGGGTTTGTAAAGACATAGGATACCCAGGCGCTTCCATCCATATGCAGTTCCTCCTCAATCTGTGGCCAAGGCCGGTCTCCCTGTAGTAGGGACGTGACCGGGACCGCCCCCAGCTTGTCCGGGAAGGCGCCGTGGGCCACCCCCTCTAAGGTGGTAGAGTTTAGGACGAACGGGTAAAGGGCATCGGTGTAGGCGGGTCTTGAGGGCGTGATTATGTCGAATGCCTCCTCTCCATGGGACTGGTGGAGCAGGATGGCGCCCTCCACAAGCGACTGGACCCGGGAGTCTGGCAGGTGGTAGCCGGAGCCGAAGATGTAGCCGTCGTGCAACTGGAGCCAAGTGCGCTGGTGCTGCTGGGTGCGCGCATCGGGGTTGGCAAAGACGTACGACACCCATGTGTGTCCGTCCCGGTTGAGATCCGCTATGATCTGGGCGTATGGCTTCGTGGCCCCGGACAGGAACGTGTCGGAGAGAGAGTCCGCCGAGATGGTTGCCCCGTGGGCCACGGGCTGGGCGGTGGCTGCGTCCAAGACGAATGGTTGGGGGCCGTCTGTGGCCATCCCGGAGATCTCGTCAAAGGCGGCCGTGCCGCTGGCCTCGTACTCGCGGACGGCCTCGTCTATAACGGCCTGAACCTCGGAGTCGTGTACGTAGTAGCCGGAGCCGAAGATGTAGCCGTCGTGCAGCTGCAACCAAGTGCGCATGAGCTGGTTGGTTCCCGTGTCCGGGTTTGCCCACATGTGGCTCAGCCACGCGGCTCCGTCCCGGCGCATATCTTCGCGAATCTGGTCAAAAGGCATGTCCGCCCTCATGAAGGAGTCTGGAACGGTTCCCACCAGATCCGGATTTGAGCCGTCCGCCTCAACCTCGAACGTCTCTGCATTAAGGACGAACGGGTAGAGACTGTCGGGGGACAGGGATTCGGAGGGGGCAATGTCGCTAAATACGGCCTCACCACCTGACTGGTACAGTAGGATCATCTCCGTCACCAAGACGTGCGCCCTAGTCTCTATGCTGTCCGTATCGAACCGGACCTGAGCCATGATCGACGTGTCCACCTCTGCCACCTCATCGACAACTACAAGATCACGCTCAGCATCGAAGACGCTGGCCGCCGGTAGCGGGTTGGCCGGGTCGGTGATATCGATGATCTGGACGGCGTGGTCGTCGCTGGCTGCCACCAAGGCGTAGGTACTCCCCCCTATGGTGGCAAGAGTAACGCCATATGCCCCGCCTAGTGCCTCAAAGCCGCCTTGGCCATCAAGGAGTAAGATCACCGGGAGCGGGTTGGCCGGGTCGGTGATATCGATGATCTGGACGGCGTTGTCGATGGAAACGGCCGCTATGGCATACGTCTTCCCAGCCGCCTCAAACGCTGCAATGCCGGCCAGACCATCCAAAACGAAGCCGTCTTGATCGTCAAAGACGCTGGCCACCGGGAGCGGGTTGGCCGGGTCGGTGATATCGATTATCTGGATTGCATCATCGGTATTGCTGGTCGTCAAGGCGTAGACGCCTCCCGATATTGTTACCACATTTATGCGATCAGCCGAAGCGAGGGCGTCAAAACCGTCCTGATCATCAAAGACGCTGGCCACCGGGAGCGGGTTGGCCGGGTCGGTGATATCGATTATCTGGACGGCGTCTTCGTTCCAAGCCGCCCCCAAGGCGTAGATCATGTCCGATGTCTCAACCAGCCCTATCGAACGCACCCCATCTAGGGCGTCAAAACCGTCCTGATCGTCAAAGACGCTGGCCACCGGGAGCGGGTTGGCCGGGTCGGTGATATCGATTATCTGGACGGCGTTGCTGAGCAGGTTCGCCACCAGCGCATATACCTTGTCCGAGGTGGCCAATGTGGCAATGTCTGACGGGCCGCCAAGTACAAAGCCGTCCTGATTATCAAAGACGCTGGCCACCGGGAGCGGTACATTCGGATCGGTGACATCGATGATCTGGATGGCGCCGGTGAAGCTGGCTACCAGCGCATACGTCTTGTCCCCAATCGCAACTATTGCCACGTCAGATACGTCGGCAAGGATAAAGCCGTCCTGCCCGTCAAAAAGGGCGGCCACCGGGAGCGGGTTGGCCGGGTCGGTGACATCGATTATCTGGACGGCATCGTTGGCCAAGCTTGACACCAACGCATAGGTTTTATCTGCGGCGGAGGTGATCGCTATGTCACGCGCCCCATCCAGAGCCTCAAAACTGTCCAGAGCATAGGCCGGTACCGACGCTGGCGCTACGGCCACAAATGGAACCAGCAGAAGGGCGAGGGCTGTGGGCAGTAAGAGTAAGGTGGGCTGTTTGGTGGGCACAAAGAGTTTGCTCGGGGCCATGCAGGCTTACGCACTATTACCATGCTATATATTCATTTTGCTTGTGTAGTATTGCTGTGTTGTCTGGAAAGTAGTTCGCACCCCATCCGTATATAAGTACCGTACTTTGGAGATTGAGGCCCATGATTGAGACCCTGAAGGATATAGTATCTCGTCTAAAGTCCGTGGGCAACAGGGTAAGCATGACGCGGAGTGGAAACAAAGGTGGGGGGGTCCGCAAGTGGCCGCGTTCTCCAAAATGGCGTCATATAGGCAAACGGAGAGTGAGGGTAATGAAAAAACTGGACGAATCCAAAGTCAGGTGGATAATACGCGAAAGCCGCAAAGGCACACCCTGCAGCACGATAGCCAAGAACGCGGGCATCTCTGTCCGATGGGTCCAAAAGCTCTGCCGGCGGTACTCTGGCATGCCGATAGACAGGATATCCTATCCGGAGACGCTTGGCAGACCCAAGAAGAGTCTGCCCGGACGCCTGGAACATTCGGCGGTACTTTCGGCCGTCTCCGACGAGTGCAACGGGGCCGTCTACCTGGAGGGGAAGATAGAGGAGGCCACCGGAATGCATATTCCGCACAGCACCATACATACGATGTTGAGGGATGCGGACATTGCAGAGGAGCAGTCCAAGAAGAGCAGGCGCCGCAAGTGGGTGCGGTACGAGCGGACACACTCCAACTCCATGTGGCATACCGACTACAAGCAGTTGCCCGACGGGAGGTGGTTCATATGCTATCTGGACGATGCCTCGCGGTTTGTGACCGCGTGGGGGGCCTTTCCGGAGGCCACCACGGAGAATGCCCTGGCCGTACTGGAGGAGGCCATCAGGCACCACGGCAAGCCCGCCTCCATAATGACGGATCACGGCTCGCAGTTCTACGCCAACGAGGCGGAGGCCAGAAAGAGGGGCGAGTCCACATACGAGAAGAAGCTGGTGGAGCTGGGCATCAAGCAGATACTGGCGCGAATAAAGCACCCGCAGACCAACGGCAAGCTGGAACGGCTGCACGGGGAGATACAGCGCAAGCTGCACCGCTTTGAGGCATCCTCGTATTCCAGCGCCGTCAAGAATCCCGAATCCGGCCGCGTGGGAGGTCCGTTCCACCCGGAACCGGCAAAACCCGCCCTTGAAAGGTTCATGGAGTGGTACAACTACCGCCGGGCGCACATGTCCCTGGACTGGGAGAGCAGGGAAACGCCCGCCCAGGCATTCCTGCGCAAGATGGCTCCCGCAGGGGAGACGGTCGTAGACGAGCAGACGGGGGAGGAGTATCGCGCAGAATGACCCAGATACGGCACGGGCAGCTGCAAATCAGACCAAACATGCGTCCCAAGGAGATGACCAGCGGAGTGGAAATGGAGTCCGGTCTGGCGACGGGACAAGATCCTTTTGTTTCTTTCAGAGGGTACTTATCAGGTAATTTGCATATTTTGACCATGATGCCCAAGGCGCGAACTACTTTCCAGACACCACACTTGTGTAGTATTGCTGCAAACATGGACGCGATGCCGAGGACAAAAACTAATCGGCTACTTCCCGGCCGTTGCCAATACCTGCACATTCGCATCTTGAACGCCAGATATCTGGGATGATGGCGGCCTGCAGGCGCAGTGTTGGCGGATCCTGCCCCGCCCCCACCACGCAGTAGGACGAGCCGAGCAGTCTGCAGGCCGCACGGCTCTGCAGACTCGCACAAGTGCGTTCGATCATGCCGCTCTAGCCCACATTTGCAAGTGCTTGTTTGTATGGGCGTCATTGTATGCGCGGCTGATGCCAGTATACGTCATGCTCAGGAACAGCGATCCCCCGTCTTGTCCCATGCGCGTACCACGATGCGACCAAGGCAGCTGGCCACCGCAAGGGAAGCCGGCAGGCAGATTGCCCGGACCCCTGACTGGGAGAAGCCAATACACCCCCCACTGATTGGTCAAGTCCTGAGTTACGTACCGGCCCCGGACGCGGTTTTTTGGCCGCGGCGCCTATGACGGCGCTCTGCCATGGGTAATGCGGGCCGTATCAGGGCGTCCCGTATACAGCCACTACGGCCGTATGTACTCGAAGAGATCGTCCCCGCTTATGTCGCCGTCCAGTATCATGGTGAGCAGCACGATGGCTACCCCGCTCAGCTCCTGCTCGTCCACTATACGCACGACATCCTCCACCGTGGCTTCACCGTCTCCCCGCGCCGCCTCGACCACGCCGGCCAGCGTCCTCAGAAACTCCATGTCCCCGGCGACGCCCAGCTCCTCCAGTCTCTCTGCGAGGCTCACGCCGCAGTCGACCACACCTACATCGACCCTGTGCGCGTCGGGTATCGCCACCGTCTCGGACAGTGCAATGACCCGGAGCGCCAAGGAGCAGGCGTCCACGCCCGCGGTGGCCTCGGCCGGTACGGTTATGGTGTCGATACCCGCTGCCGTCGCGTTGATCTCGCCAGCGTATACCAGCCCGCCCGTCTCATAACTCAAAAAGTACCGGAGCGTGTCGGTGTTGGAGGTGAACGTCCTAAAGGAGTACGGCTCGTCGGCCACCAGATCCCGGGCCAGCACGTCGGCCACCGTCGGGAAGGCTGGATCGGTAAAGTCAGACCATATCCCCTGAGGGTACGGGTATGACTCGTCCCGGAAGGCGGACAGCACGGCGGTACCGGCCTCGTTGTCTAGACTAGCCAGCACGAAAGGCCCGCTGTCTACGAATGCATGCCCGTACTCGTCGATCCAAGATATCGCCGCCCGGTACCTGTCCGCGTAGTACTCGGGATCCATACCCTCCAGATGTATAGGCACGGTCCCCTCCTCCAGGAAGGAGGCCAGATACTCCCGCACCAAGGCGACATCGTCGGGGTCCACCAGCGACAGCCACGGGACGCCGTGGGCCTGCGCCTCGGTGTCCGAGAACTCTGCCCGCCCGTCGATCACTATGCGCTCCGTGGCGTACATTATCTCCCAAGGCATGGTAACCCAAAACACCCCGGCGTTGGCCAGATCTTCGGCGTCGAAGCTCCAGTGGTTTATGTACACCTCCATGGTGTCGTCGCTGGTCTGCCGTACGCCCACCACAGACTCCAAGCCGGGCGTCGCGGGGTTGGTGAACTCCGAGTCCCAAGTGACGTCGTCCTCTCCGGTGATGGTGTCCCACTCGGTCACGAAGTATATCACGTGCAGGACGTCGTTTATGTCGGTGGCCTGGCCGTGGTGCCAGTTGCTGAACGTATAGTTCAGCGTCACCACGGTGGTGGCCGTGGCGTTCTCGCCCGCCTCGGCCCACCGCTGCTCGTACGGGTCCCACCGCACCGCGTCGGGGGGCACCTCCAAGGAGCCATCGGGGCCTGCGGTGACCGCCGACCTCTGCACCGCATGCGGTATCACATCACCGGTGTGCGGGTGCCTCACCGAAGAGGGGATGCCCAACGGGCCGGCTATGTCCCCGGTGTACACGTCGCCGAACCCGGCCACCGGATTCCAAGAGGATTGGGTGAGGTGCCTTACGCCCACCCGGATGTGGTCGGAGGGGACCTGCACGTTGGTGAGCGTGAGGCTGTTGGATATGCCGCCGGCCACGTGGTTTATGATCCCGATCACCTGCTCGCCGGCCACGTACGTGTCTGCCTGCGACACCAAAAAGAGCCGGACCGACTCCTGCAGCCCCAATACGACGCCCCTCTGGACCAGCTCGGTACGGTGCTCCCCGTCGGTGTACTCCCCCCGGTATATGGTCTGCGTGACGTTGTTCAGCTCGGCGTGTTCATAATTCCAGAACTCGGGGTTGTTGCTGCCGGGCATACGGCCGGCCCAAGGGGCATAGTAGGCGGCCAGGCTGCTGTCGTCATACTTGGAGTAGCTGCCTCCCCAGCCCTCCGTATACACGTGCCAGCCGAGATCGGCGGGGTTTGAGCCGTACACCCCGTCGTATGCCTGCGCCAAGTCCCCGTACGTGCGCTCCACCACAAACCCAGCACCCTCCAGAGCCGACGCCAAGGTCTCGCCTATGTCCAGCCGGACGGGGTCGTCGTCGCGCAGGAACATGATGAGCCCCACCGGCTCGCCATCCATGTGCCATACCCCCTCCTCCATGACCGCCCCTGCGCCCACCATCGCCTTGTCTATTATGGACTGCGCCAAGTCCGGATCGTGCTTGATGACAACCGACTCGGTCGCCTCCAGCGTCCTGACATAGTCGGGGTGGTGGGGCGCAAAGGGCGATACTATGGGGGAGCCGTACCCCTCCAAGAGATCGTCCACGATGCGCTCCCTGTCCACCAAGAGGTTGACCGCAAACCTGACCGGGCTCAGCTGGAAGGGGTTGAACCGCTCGCCCTCGGCCGGATTCAGCAGCAGGCCCATGGTTCCGCCGGCGGGCACCTCGTACACCACGACGTCCTCTGGGTCGGCCACCAGATGGTGCGGGACGTTCTGGTAGTAGATGTCCAGCGTGCCGTTCCGCACCATCTCCACGGCCTGCTCGGCGTCGCCCACCCGCACAAACGTGACGGTATCGGCGTAGGGCTGGGCGGCGGCCGACGCGGCCGCGCCCGCCAATGCCAGCGCCAAGAGCGGGAGGACTGCTGCATGCAACGGGGCGGAACACTCACAGGGCGTATAAAAGTCCACCCATCCAAACGGGGGGAATTACATACTTGAGTTACAAGCAGCGGAATCACCACACATTACGATATTTGTAAGCATTTTTAAGGTACTAATGCCGCTTCATACCACATATGTATCGCTCAAACGGCCTCCGCATACACATGACACACTCCCAGGCGCGCCATGTGTCCAGGATACGGGAGTCCCAGAGGTATGTGTACAACTGGGCCGTGGAGCGGCTGCTGGCCGACCCTACGCTCACAGCATACGACCTCTCCAAGGGGTTCACTAGGCTGCGCCGCTCCACGCCGCACCTGCAGACGGTGGCGCGCATCTACCAGAACACGGCAATCCACCAGGCGCGCACCGCCGCGGACATCTCAAACAAGTACGGGAACGGCAACCTGAGGTTCCGCTCCAAGAAACGGAATGGCGCCATGGCCGTAGTGTGCGACGTGCAGCCGCGGTTCGTGGACAACATGCACGTATCGCTTCCGGGAATAGGCGTGGTGCGACTGCACGAGGAGCAGCCGTACCGGTATCCGTTCCACTGGCTGTATGGCGCCCGGTCGTTCAGGCTCGTTGACGTCACACCCAGGTCGTGGGTCCGCGCGAAGCCGGGGGACCGCATGTATCGCTTGTATGTGACGCATGATTTGCCGGATCCGGAGCCCGCACGCACCGGCGTGATCGCCGGCATGGACCGCGGCGTGACCAATCCCACGGTGGTGTGCAAGACCGACGGGGAGACGGCAGAGACCGCATGCCATGACACCGCCGTCTCATTCCGCTCCAACCAGTCCTGGAACGACGAGGCCCGCCGCACCCTAGCGCGGCGCAGCAAACACTCCCGCACCACCAAGAAGATCAAGCGGCAGCGCGACTCATACAACTGGCACAACGCCAACGCGCGTGATTATGCCGAATGGCTGCTTGCCAAGGAGATATGCCATGGTGTGGACACCATATGCGTCGAGGATCTCGACATAGGGGCGATGACGCGGGCCGGCAGTTCCAGCAAGCACGGCCTGAACCGCGGCTTGCGATATATACGGCACCATTCCATACTGCGGAAGGTCCGCATCGTGGCGGAGCGGATGGGAATACGAATCATGGAGGTGAACCCCAGATATACCAGCCAGGAGTGCTGCGTGTGCGCATACACGGACAGGGAGAACAGGAAGGGCGAGAAGTTCCTGTGCTTGGCGTGTGGTCGACTCGACCACGCCGACCGCAACGCGGCGGCAAATATCACTCAACGGGGGACCGGAATGAAGGTTCCCGCGGGGGAAGGAATGGCCCTCGAAAGGCGTGAAATGGGACGGACCCGGAAGCCGCCGAGACTGGCGCAGACAGCTCCGGATGCCATGCGGCGGCGCGAGAAACAAGCGTGCAATCGACCCAAGACCTCAAGCGCCACAAAGCACCTGGGAAAGTACGTGTATGTCACGCAGTGTAACTCAGGTATATAATTCCCCAAACGGGGGTTGTCCAACAGCATCCTCAGACTGCCCACAAGCAGGCCAAAATGTGCCCACAGGCGCCCTGACAGCGTCCATTTTCCCCCAGATGGGCCGCATTGGGGTACGTTTCGGTCTGTCCTGATGCCTGATTTGCCGGGTTTGGTGCCGTTTTGGCCGCGTATGACACGTGGTGGGCAGCCTCCCCCACACACCAGGGGGGAGATCTTCCCATTCCCTAGTGGAAGATGTTGTGGGCTATGCTGCGTAGTGCCAGCCCACGCACCTGCATCCGTGGCGTGACGGCCCGGACAGAGTTGCGGAATGCGTTCTTGAGCGACGAGAATCCACTCTCGACCAGGTTGCGCATGCCGAACTTGCGGTAAAACCTGCCGGGACTTTCCTTCTCCCACCGGATCATGTGGGCCCAGGCGCTGAAACCGCCCCCGTTGTGGTGTCTGGGCGGTCTCATGCAGGGCAGCCTGCCCATGCGGAGGGCGTCCCGACAGTTCTCCATACAGCAGTACTTGCGGTCTGCCAGCAGATACCCAGATCCCGCCGGTGCGGTCCCTGTAAGCTTCAGCAGTATGGGGGAGTCGTCCCGGCTGCCGTCGGTCACCGCCGACGACACCACGCAACCGTCAAGGGTCAGCAGCACGTGGTGTTTTATCGTACTGTGCACCCACTTGCCGCCTTTTGCAGCCGCCTTCCACTCGTATCTGTTGTAGGTGTATGATGACGAGTCGGCCAGCAGCGTACCTGATGCCCCATCGCCGGCCGTGAACGCCAGCAGCTCGTCAAGGAGGTTTGTGGGAAGCTGGTTTCTGTTCCACCACAGGCACGATTTGGACGGGGTGTGTGAAAAGCCCAGCCTCCTGTGCTGCATACTGTTCCAGTCCAGCTCTTCAACCATGCCGCGATACGAGAGGTTGTAGCGCGCCATCACCAGCATCACCATCAGGAATCTTGCCCGGTTGCCATATTCCGGATTCTTCTTGACGAATTTCTTGACCTGCCTTCGTATCCTCTTGTACTTCATCTGGGCGTTTTTGCCCGAATTCTTCCGCTTCTCCTCATAGTCCTTGTAGTAGCCGCCCTTCTTGTACTCTTTACTTCTTCTCTTTAGATTGGTCTTCTTTGCCATTGTGTGATATGCGCTGCCATGATCTTTAAGCGTACTGAAGAATTAAATGCTCTAATAGTTTATAATAGTACGGACGTTTTTTGTATTTTTGTCAGGCCGTTGGGTTCCCAGAATGTTGGACAACCCCCATCCAAACTATATTAGATACCACGCCGCATACCATACCGTGAAGCTGGAAAAGTGTTGCTACTGCGGCGACATGACCGACATGCCTTTCCAGTGCAACTACTGCAAGGACTTCTTCTGCCCCGAGCACCGGCTCCCCGAGGAACACCGCTGCGTCAAGCTCACCCTCATACGCGCCAGAAAGTTCGGCGAGAAGAGGGTCATACGCGACGGCGGCACAGGCAGGAAGAGCTTCCTCCGTCGCTTCTTCGGCCGCTAGTATGGGCTCATATCAGGCGATATGCGGGCGCGCCTGCCCTGATATATCAGGGCGACAGCCAGGAGAAACAGCACCACGGCAGTCATCGGAAAGTTCTGCGGATACGGCAGCACAAACCAGTAGTACACCCCAAAGCCCATACAGACGGCCGCCTGGGTCCACAGCTTTACCCACTTGGGGAGCCGCGCCAGCCTGCTTATGCCCTCGACGGCCAGTATGCCGAGCACCGGGTATATGGTATAGTACAGAAAGTCGATCACGTCCACGCCGGTGTGGGACATGCCCCGTATTCGTATGGTCGTAATTTAACCGCCGCGGCTGGCTAGTCGACCCAGCCTATGCGGACGGCATCGCCCCGGGCCACCAGGGAGCGGGCGTTGTCGTACGGTATGGATCCTATGTACTCCTCCCGGAAGGGTCCGTACTCGCGGTAGTCAGACCCCACGAGCTTGTCCACCTTCTTTAGGAACCTGACGGTCACCGTCCGGTTCTTGTGCATCTCGGCCATGCGCCCCAGCAGCAGCGACTTCCCCCGGGCCGCCGCCTCGGCCACCAGCTCCATCCGCTCCCGCTTCTCCTCCTCGGCGTCCAGAACGTACTTCTCCTCGTCCAGCAGGTTGCCCACGTCGGCGCCCGGAACAAAGCCCTTCTCCAGCCGGGCCTTCAGGAGCATATCGGCCAGCCGGGCCGCCGTTCCCACCATCACGTCCCGGATCTCGTTCTCTATGCCGTCAAACTCCTGCCTCCGCAGGTTCCCCACGAACTCTGAGACGCTGCTGTACGTGTCCGGATCCATCTCCAAGATGGCGTCGCTCTCCAGCTCCCGGAGCACCATCCCATAGAGCTTCTCCATGCCCAAGTCCGACATGTTCTCAATCCTTAAATCATGGCTGTATTTATGTCGGACGTTAATTGCCCTACAAGTTCAACGGGGGAGATCCCAAGCGCCTGACCTACACCAACGAGGACGTCTTCGAGATGCTGAAGAGGGACAATATACGGTTCATAGACATGCAGTTCACCAGTCTGCCGGGCAGGTTCCACCACACCACCATCTCGGCCAACACCTTCACACCAGACCAGATGCGCGACGGCCTGCCCAAGCTGGACGGCTCCAGCATAGTGGGCTTTGCCAGCATAGAGGACTCGGACCTCATACTCAAGCCCGACCCCAGCACCTACGCGATAATCCCCTGGCTCGCCGAGAACCGCACCGCCCGGCTCCTCTGTGACGTGTACTGGGGAGGGGGCAGGGGCAGGCTCACCCGGGATCCCCGGGGTATAGCCCAGAACGCCGAGAAGTACATCAGAGATCAGGGATACAACAGCTACTGGGGACCGGAGGTGGAGTTCTTCGTGTTCGACCGGGTGCACTGGGACGTGCTCACGCCCTACAAGGGCCAGTCCTACTCCATAGAGTCCCGGGAGGCTCCCTGGAGCCAGGAGGGCAGCGGATACCCCATGGGTCTCAAGCGGGGCTACTATCCCAGCACACCATCGGACACGCTCACGCCGTTCCGGAACGAGTGCGTCAACATACTCAACTCGGACTTTGGGATACTCTGCGACAACCACCACCACGAGGTGGCGACGGCCGGCCAGTGCGAGATAGACATAATGTACGACACGCTGACCAACGCGGCCGACTCGGCGCAGTCCTACAAGTTCATAGTCAGGAACGTGGCCCAGAAGTTCGAGAAGGTGGCCACCATGATGCCCAAGCCCATATCCATGGACGCCGGGAGCGGCATGCACACCAACGTGAGCCTCTGGAAGGGAAGGGAGAACGCCTTCTTCGACAAGGACGACCCCGACGAGCTTAGCCAGATAGCCAGGTACTTTTGCGGCGGCATAATGGACCACGCCAAGGCCCTCTCGGCCATCTGCAACCCCACCACCAACTCGTACCACAGGCTCGTCCCCGGGTACGAGGCGCCCGCCTACATAGCGTGGAGCTCCAGCAACCGCTCGGCAATAGTGCGGGTGCCCAAGCACTTCAAGGGTGTGTCGCACGCCAAGCTGAAGCGGCTGGAGTTCCGGGCACCGGACCCCTCGTCGAACCCATATCTGGTCTTTGCCGCCGTGACCGGGGCGGGGATGGACGGCATCAGGAGGAAGTGCGATCCGGGAGACCCCGTGCAGGAGGACATATTCAAGATGAGCAAGAGCGAGCGCCGCGACAGGGGCATAGGCATACTGCCGGCCACCCTAGGCGAGGCGCTCGACGAGCTGGACAGCGACCGCGGCTTCCTCAAGCCCATATTCACCGAAGATGTGATCGACAAGATTGTGGAGCTGGGAAGGAACGACCACCGCGAGATATCCATACGGCCCCACCCCCACGAGTTCTACCTGTACTTCGACGTGTAGGACGGGTACCGGTGGTTGCGCACATATCCGCCCGGCGCGCCACGAATGGTACACTTGCTCTGGTTGTAGCGGTGAGCACGCTGTCAGGCTCCAGTGGGGGGTGGCCATATGATCTAGGTCTTCTGTTTACCCGGATCTACCCGGATGCGCGACGCCCACGCGTATGCGCCCGGGGGAGACCGCCCGTTACGCCTAGTCTCCCTCTCTAGGCACATCCTCACAGCTTCGGCCGGGGCCGGGGGTGGGTCGTGTGGGATATGGAACACGCCGGGGGAGACCGCCCCGTCCAAGTCCCCCACGGTGGCGCAGCCCCGGTCCCGGACGTACTCTGCAAGTTCGGCCATGCCCCGTGGTCCGGGCCGCTCCCCAAGGTGAAACCTCCATGCCAGGTACCGCCCCATGCCCCACCCGTCCATGCTCCACCCCGGACGCGGGAACCTTGCATCGCCGCAGACTAGCGCCCGCCGGCCCTCGGTCCGCTTCTTGAGCGCTCCGCTCTTGGCCAGGGATTTTGCCCTGTTCAGCACGTAGCTGTGGGAGATGCCGCCGCCCGCCAGCGCGTCCACCACGTCCCGGAGCGGGCGCCAGCCGCCCCGGGCCAGTCGCATTATATTCGAGTCGACGGCGCGCCGCCTCACCACAGCCAGGATCGGGCTCCTGATGCCCGTCTGCTCCATGTACGACAGCCCGTCCAAGAGCGCCCAAGGCAGGTCCACCCCGGGGTTGTCCCCCTGCATCCCTGCCTCGTCCAGTACCATCTTCCAGTTGAACGCGCCATGGTTGTACCCGTCTGGCTGTCCGGAGGAGCCCCGGACCAGTGCGGCCATGTCCTGTATGTCGCCCTCCCGTCCAGCCACCGCCTTCAGCATGAGGACATGCTCGTTTCGGAGCACACCCACCCTTAGGTTGCCAAATTCCACATGGTCGGCCGAGTCGGTCATGGAGTCGGTGAGGGTGATGCCCCCCATCACCGTCTTGGTGAAGATATCCACTCTGGGCAGGGTAGGGTGTTCCAGTATGTCGTCCGGATACAGGCGCTCGTCGTCTACGGCATACTCGGCGGGAGCGATGGCCGAATAGCCCATCCTGACTAGGGCTTTGGTGACCGCCTCAAAGTCGGTGCGGTCCTTCACAACTATGTCGCAGTCCTTGGTGGACTCCTTCAGCCCCTTCAGCCTCATGTTCTCGCCACCCAACAGGTATATGCTGACCGGCCCCTCTAGGCTGTACCCCAGATCCTGCAGCAGCATCTTGGCGGGAGGCAGCATCGCATATTCGGCCGGATCCACACCATACAGGTTCGCCTTCTCAACGAACTCTTCCCAAGGCGCAAATGCGCCGGTGTTCTTTGTGGCAGTGTGGTTGCGTACGTACGACTCGACACCAAGCCATATGCTGGCGGCGCCGAACCCCGAGGCTGTACGCCTTGTCCTCGTGATGTCCATCCCGTTCCGGTGCTTTAGGTAGAACGCCACCACCATGGACATCTCGCTTATATCGCCGTGCTCATCGGCGGCCAGCAGTGCATGCACCAGTATGTCGTGTATGTCAACCACATTATCCTGCACTATGTAGTAGTCGCGCATCCCGCCGTACTCTATTCCAAACTCGCTAAACCTAGAGAAGGCCGTGGGCTGGCCGTTACAGGCGGCCCCCGCCGGAACGTGCATCAGTACGCGTTTGGAGTCTCTGTATATGGTATGTGTGTGCGTGTCGAGCTCCGAGACGACCTTCATGGCCCTTGCCAGATCCACGAGCGAGCCGTCCAGATGTATGGTGCCGTCCATGTTACGGGCTGCCCCCACCGAGTACAGGTCCCGCGCGGCGCGGTATATGGTGGGGACCGAGAGGCCCGTCCGTTCCACGATATCGGTTATGGTTCCCGGCTCTGCCAAACTGCAAAAGACCAGCTCACTGGACCCCCGCAGTATGACCCTCAGATCGTGCCGCTCTGAGGCTCTTTTGAGCAGCAGCGCCACCGCGTCCCTCTGTACCATCAGGACGCCGTCCTTGTACGCCACCAGCCCCCTCTCCCTGAGCCTCTTGGCCGCGGTCTTTGCGGCCCGGGGACTAGCCCTGGCCCTTGCAGCCACCCTCATCCTGACCCCGGACAGGACCGCCAGTAGTAGTTCCAAGTCTGCCTTTTTCATTGATTATCATATTATACCTATGATATATATTGATTAACAGTTTTTTGATAATGAAATATTGGCATGCCCGGCTCCCCCGCTAGGCGCCGGAGGATACGGCGCGCGGATCCGAACAAGGATTGTAAGGGCCGGTCTGGCCGATTCCGGCAATCCCCAGACCTCTGGGTATGGACTCAGGTCCTCAGGCGTGGATCTTTTTGGTAAGCGTAGATGCTGTTCGGTGTGCTTCTTGGATGGGCACATATTGGAAATATATGCTGTTAATCGGCATTAACAACCGTACGACGGTAGTTTTTGGTTGTATATGCCAGTCAAAGATCCACGCTTGGGGACCTGAGTCCATACGACCCCTGGGCGCGCAGGTTTATTATCCGGCCCCCCGTCCCTACAGGAGTTGAGCGCCAAGCCCTCGTCCAAGGCGGTGTCGTCCTTCGGGTATATCTACATCATAGTCTTCTTCCTGCTGCTCTCCGGACTCTTCCAGCCGCTCATAAGCGGGAACGACGGGGACATGCTGGTGGCCGGCGTCTTCGTGCTGCTGCTGGGCCTGTTGGGCGGCATATTGTTGTGGAAGTCCTCGCATGACAAGAACAACCGCGTCGTATACATGGGGCTGGGATTCGGTTTGGTGGCCGGCTCGCTCGCCATGGTATTCCTGATCGCCTGATCCCGGACATTCCGGCATCTCCGAACGTTCCGGATGCCAGCGGCGCCGTGGGCGGCTCCCCCCGAACGGTTCCACGTCGGGTACGTATGATACGAGTGTAAAACTTGGTGTCTGGGGAGAAGGTCTTGCGGGCCGGCTACATCATGCCGCCCATATCGGGCATGCCACCCATGCCACCCATACCGCCCATTCCTCCCATGCCTCCCATACCACCTTCGCCACCGGGCGGGGGCGGGGGAGCCTTGGCGGTCGTGATGACGTCGTCTATGCGGAGCAGCATGCAGGCGGCCTCGGCGGCCGCCATTACCACCTGTATCTTAACTGAGAGCGGCTCTATGATCTCGCTGGACTTCATGTCGGATACCTCCGCCTTCATGACGTCTATGCCGGTCCACCTCTCGCCCCGCATCTGGCGGGATCTGAGGGTGGTCAGCGTGTCTATGGGGTCCATGCCGGCGTTCTCTGCCAAGGCCAGCGGGATGGACTCCATGCTGTCGGCGAACTTTTCGGCGGCCAGCTGCTCGCGGCCGTCCAATGAGTTGGACCAGTTTCGCAGCCCGGTGGAGGCGTAGGTCTCCGGGGCGCCGCCGCCGGCCACTATGGAGGGCCGGAGCATGACATCACGGACGACCATCAGGGCGTCGTGTACGGAGCGTTCCACCTCGTCGACCACCCTCTGGGACCCGCCCCGGACCAGCACGCTGACGGACTTGGGATTGTGGCAGCCCTGAACGAATACCCACTTGTCCTCCTCGACCTTCCTCTCCTCGACCGCATCGGCCAAGCCCAGCGGCGTCTCGGCCAGGTCGTCCAGATTGGTGACGATCTTGGTGTTGGTGGCCTTGGCCAGCTTGGTCAGGTCGCTCTCCTTGATGCGGCGGACGGCGATCACGCCGGCCTTTGCCAGGTAGTGCTGGGCCATGTCGTCTATTCCCTTCTGGCACAGCACGACGTTGGCGCCGCTGGCGATTATCTTGTCCACCATCGACTTGAGCATGCGGTTCTCCTCGTCCAGAAACACCTTGAGTTGTTGGGGGTTGGAGATGTTTATCTTGGCGTCCGTCTCGGTCTTGTTTATCTCCAAGGCCGAGTTTATCAGGGCGATCTTGGCGTTGTCGATCTTGCGGGGCATCCCGCCATGTACGATCTCCTTGTCCAGCACTATGCCCCGTATGATCTCCGAGTCCTTGATGGAGCCGCCCGCCTTCTTCTCCACCTTGATGTCGTCCACATCGACCTTGTAGTCTTCGCCGTCCATCTCGGAGACGGCCAGCACCGCATCCACTACTATCTCGGCCAGCTGGTCTGAGTCATTGCGCACAAGCTTGGTCTGCATCGCGGTCCGGGCCACCTTCTTGAGGGTATCACGGTTGTCAGGCGACGTGCTCTCGGCTATCTCCGCCAGAAACGCGCCGGCCTGCTTGGCGGCCTTCCTGTATGCGTCCACTATTATGGTCGGGTGCACGTCTTGGTTCAGCAGATCCTCGGCGTTCTCCAGCAGGGCCCCGGCCAGCACCACCGCCGACGTGGTCCCGTCGCCCACCTCGTTGTCGGTGGTCTTTGATATCTCCACCAGCATCTTGGCGGCCGGGTGCTGCACGTCAATCTCCTTGAGGATGGTGGCCCCGTCGTTGGTTATTGTGACGTCGCCCAGCGAGTCCACCAGCATCTTGTCCATTCCCCTGGGACCCAGGCTGGTGCGCACTATCTCGGCTATTATCTTGGAGGCGGCAATGTTGTTCTTGTGGGCATCACGGCCCTTGGTCTCGGTGGAACCGTCCTTGAGAAGTACCACCGGCATCTTTCCCTGTGAGGCCATCTGAACACTCATCGCGGTTAGGCCTCCGGATACCCCTTTTATAGGTATGCGGTCCGATCCAGTACATGTTTGGGCCCGACACGGATATCTGAGGATCTTTACCGATGTGTTTTGTGTGATTTGTATAATTTGAACGCTGTATAGATACATTATGCATCATATGCCTGCAAAAACTGCCATATCCGTACCGCAAAACCCGGCTTGTATTGTTGCGAGGTCGTGCTTGGCCCAAATGCGTACCTAGCCGGTCCACGATCCCCGCCCGATCGGCCGCTGGTTGGGGACAGATCCGCCCACCACGGCGGCCCCCACATCGGTGTTCTTAAATTGGGAGGCATGCGGCGTCCGGACCATGGCAGAGAGCGGGGACGTGTCCCCCCGGGAGGCGTACCATGCGGTCTTCTCAGAGATGAAAAGGCACCACGAGTGGTTCGCAGACTCCATACCCCTCATAGCCAGTGAGAACATACCCAGCCCCGCCGTGCGCGAGGCGCTCCTCTCGGACTTTGGCAACAGGTACGCTGAGGGGTGGCCCGGCGAGCGCGTATACGCGGGCTGTACGTACATAGACCGGGTAGAGACCGACTGCGCCCGGCTGGCCCGCAGGCTGTACAAGGCCGAGTTCGCCGACGTCCGGCCCATATCCGGCGTGGTGGCCAACTTGGTGGTGTACTCGGCCTTCACCCTTCCGGGCGACACCATGATCGCCCCCTCCATACCAGCGGGCGGGCACATATCCCACGGCAAGAGGGAGCACTCGGGGACGGCCGGCCTAGTACACGGGCTGGATGTGGAGTTCTACCCCTTTGATCCAGAGCGGATGAACATAGACGTGGACAAGACCAAGAAGAAGGTGCGGGAGAGCGCCGAGGCGGGCAAGGTACCCACAATGGCGATGTTCGGCGGCTCGCTCTTCCTCTTCCCCCACCCACTCCGGGAGCTGGCCGACTTCCTGAAGGGGTACGGCATGCACATCAACTATGACGCCGCCCACGTGGCCGGCCTCATAGCCGGGGGGGCCTTCCAAGATCCACTCCGGGAGGGCGCCGACACCATGACCATGAGCACCCACAAGACGCTCTTCGGCCCGCAGGGGGGGCTCGTCTTGGGCGGCGCCGCCCAAGAGGAGGCCATAAAGAAGGCCACATTCCCGGGCATGACCAGCAGCCACCACATCCACCACATGGCCGCCAAGGCAGTAGCCTTCGCAGAGGCGCTGGAGTTCGGTGGGTCGTACGCCCGGCAGGTGCTGGACAACGCCCGGACCCTGGCCGAGTCGCTCAGTGGTATGGGCTTCAGGGTGCTGGGCGAAGACGGCGGCTTCACCCGCTCCCACCAAGTGGCCGTCGACGTCCTAAAGTACTCGGACGGAGGCCGCGTCGAGGCCGACCTAGAGAAGGCCAACATCATCGTAAACCGGCAGCTCATACCCGGCGACATCAAGGCCGGACGCAACTACTTCCATCCCGGAGGCATACGGCTGGGCGTCTCCGAGGTCACCCGCTTGGGCATGGGGGGGGACCAGATACGCCAGATAGCCGAGATGATAAAGCATGTGGTGATAGACGGCCGGGATCTGGCCGGGGTCAGGGCTGCGACGCGGCAGCTGCGCCAGAACTACCAGAAGGTCCGGTACTGCTTCGATGCCGAACTGGGCGCCTACGAGTACGTCAAGCTCCGGTAGCGCCCGCCTCCAGCGCCCGGCGGCCCGCTGGGGTGATGGTGTACACGAACGGCCTCCCGCCCCCCCTCTCCAAGTACCCCTCCTCAGACATTCTCTTGACCATCCGGGCCACGTGCTCCCGGCTCTGGCCCAGCTCCGCCTGTATCTGCCGCGCCGTCCGGGGACTATCAGCCACGGCCTTGAGCACCACGTGCGTCGCGCTCTCGACGCGGGCGGACCGCGGGTGGGACGCGGCGGCCAGCATATCCACGCGGATCCTCAACCGGGCCAGCTCATTCTCCAGATCCGTCGTCCCCGGACGCCTGCCCACCGCCAATGAGACGGCCAAGCATGCCCCAAAGGCGGCCACACCCAACGCCACCAACCAGTAGTCTATCATGATATCGTCTTGTGATGTATCGTGATATTACTGTGTCGCCTTCTTGCGTTGTGTACCAACATCACTAGACCATCACTAGACCATCACTTACCCATCGCCCTGCCTACCGCCTGTTCCACCACGCTCAGCACCTCCCTGGCGGTTGTATCATCAATATCACTAGACCATCACTTACCCATCGCCCTGCCTACCGCCTGTTCCACCACGCTCAGCACCTCCCTGGCGGTTGTATCATCAATATCACTAGACCATCACTTACCCATCGCCCTGCCTACCGCCTGTTCCACCACGCTCAGCACCTCCCTGGCGGTTGTATCATCAATATCACTGTCAAATATCACACTTATCTGGTCCGCAATCGCAGCAGCCGTCCTCATGCTGTCCTTGGGTAGTATGTCCAGCCCGTACAGCAGCACCATCGAGTACAGGAGGGCCTCGGCCTTCCGCTTCACCTGCCCCCTCTGGCGGTAGTAGGCCCCCCGACTTATGGTACGGGGACCGCCCCCTATACTTGTGATTATTTCAATCTGTCGCTCTGTAAACAGTGACTTTTTGATTATTTGTTTGATTACAATGTTAAAGTTATCTATCTCATACACCCCCGTAGCTATACAAAAAAGTATGACTGGCCCCGGTTTAAAAGTTTTAAAGAGACGTGCCGGGACCCCTCCGTATGGCTGGCAAGACCGAGGAGTACCTGTTGGGGCGGAAAGGCAAGGGAACGATGCTCTTCGTGCTGGTAGACTCGGAGGTGTCCGGGACCGGACAGGCCGCGGACCTGGCCCGGGGCGCCGAGACGGCGGGCGCCGCAGCCATCCTGGTGGGCGGATCCTCGGCCACCGACCAGTTTGAGATGTCCGAGGTGGTGCGGGGCATAAAGGGGGCGGTCCGGATACCCACCATACTATTCCCGGGCAACGTGACCGGAGTGGTCCCGGGGGCCGACGCCATCCTCTTCAGCTCGCTGCTCAACTCCGAGAACCCCTACTACATATCGCAGGCGCAGGCGCTGGGGGCCCCCAACATCCTCAAGTTCGGGCTGGAGCCCCTCCCCACCGCGTACTTGGTGATCGGTGAGGGCACCTCGGCCTGGTTCGTGGGCTCGGTACGGGGCATACCCTTCGACAAGCCCAAGATCGCCGCCGCATACTCGCTGGCGGCCCAGTTCATGGGGATGAGGTTCGTGTATCTGGAGGCCGGATCCGGGGCCAAGAACCATGTCACGCCGGAGATGGTAGGATCTGTCCGGAGGGCCTTCGACGGGTTCCTGATCGTGGGCGGCGGCATCCGGGACGCGGCGGCGGCCGGTGCCCTGGCGGCGGCCGGTGCCGACGCGCTGGTCGTGGGCACGGTCACCGAGGGGAAGGACGGCATGGCCCGGCTCGCCGAGATAGCCAAGGCCGTCGCCTAGGCAATGGCCCCCTCCCTCCTAGACGGCATCCGGATGCCCGATGCGTACCGTGCATACTACGGCTCCATAATGGACGGGACCCGGGAGCTGCATGCGGCGGCCACCCGGGCGAAGGCCTCGCTGGTGGACACCTCCGACCATGTCGAGCCCAAGATAGCGCTGGACCTGGCCGAGCGGGTGGCCAAGATGCACGACGTGGATATAGCCGGGCCCCTTCGCGCCATACTCAGGGAGAAGAACAAGGAGCTGGCCGCCTTGGAGATGGCCAGCAGGATCGCGGGGGGCGCGTACATGGAGCCAGACACTGACATGGACCGGCGGCTGGATATGGCAGTCCGGGTGGGTTTGGCCATAGTGACCGAAGGGGTCACCATCGCCCCCCTCCAAGGCATAAGCGGGGTGGGTATAGACGCCAACAGGGACGGCTCCAAGTACCTCTCCGTCTCCATAGCTGGGCCCATGCGTTCGGCGGGGGGGACGGAGTCGGCCGTCACGATGCTGATAGCCGACCACGTCCGGAGGGTGGCCGGGCTGGACGCGTACCGGGCCGACTCATACGATGACGAGACCGGCCGGTTCGTGGAGGAGTTGAGGGTATACGAGAGGGACGTTGGAAACTTCCAGTACAGGGTGCTGGACGAGGACGTGGTCCGCGTGATATCACACCTCCCCGTGGAGTTGGCCGGGGTGGACACCGACCCCTCCGAGGTTGTGAACCACCGCAACATGCACCGCATCAAGACCAACCGGGTGCGGGGAGGGGCCCTCCGGGTGCTCAACGACGGCCTCATCGGGAGGGCCAAGAAGCTCCTCAAGCGCATAGAGATGTACAATCTGGAGGGCTGGGAGTGGCTGGGGGGCCTCAAGGGTGCCGTCGCCGCCGGGGACGGGGAGGATGCCGCCTCCAAGCGCATGAGGGAGGTGATCGCCGGCAGGTCCGTCCTGTCGGTGGCCGGCAGGCCCGGCGGGTTCCGCCTCAGGTATGGCCGGGCATGCAACACCGGGTTCGCCTCGGTGGGGATGCACCCGGCCCTCGCCGAGATACTCGGCCACACCATAGTGGCCGGCACTCAGGTAAAGACGGACATCCCCGGGAAGGGGGGCACCGTGGCGTTCGTGGACTCCATAGAGGCGCCCACCGTCCTGCTGGACGGGGGGGACGTGGTGCGGGTGCGTGACGCGGCCCACGCGGCCCGGCTGCGGGGCGGCATACGCCGCATACTACATCTGGGCGACATCCTAGTGTCGTACGGGGACTTTCTGGAGAACAACGCCGCCCTGGCGCCCACCGGGTACGTGGAGGAGTACTGGCAGGCCGAGCTGGAGGCGGCGGGCCACATATGGGACGGCCGCGTCCCCACCCTGGCCGAGGCGCTGGAGATGTCGGAGAAGTGGAGTGTGCCCCTGCACCCGCGGTACCTGCACTTCTGGGATCTGATAGACGCGGGCGGCCTGGAGCTGCTGCGCCGGCCCCGCCGGAGCGACGGCGCATCGGTATCATACGACATGGGGGCCAAGGGAGTGCTGGAGAGGCTGGGCGTGCCCCACACTATACGGGACGGGCTGGCCGTGCTGGGGGGTGATGAGGCCGCCATATTCCGGAGGATCGTATTGCAGGGCACGACGCACGACGCCCCGCCCGTCCGGGCGTTGAGCATGTCCTCGGGCATAACCATCCGGCCCAAGTTCTCCGTCTCGGTGGGCGTCCGGATAGGCCGCCCCGAGAAGGCCGCCCCCCGCAGCATGAAGCCCCCCATCCACTCCCTCTTTCCGGTGGGCGACAGGGGTGGGGCCACCCGGGACATTGTCAAGGCGTCCCGCAGCCCGGACTTTTACACGGACATATCGCTGCGCGCCTGTACCCGGTGCGGCGCGTTCGCGTTCGGGATGAAGTGTGGCGCGTGTGGGGGGAGCACGGCGCTGGACAACCGGTGCCAGTACTGCAGGGCCATCCTGCGTGAGGACTTTTGTGAGAGGTGCCAGAAGAGGACCGCCACCCACTCGTACAGGGAGTTTCCCCTCAAGCCGGAGTTGGCACGGGCACAGGAGAGGGCCGGGCACAGGGCCCGGGAGCCGTTCAAGGGGGTAAAGGCCCTCATAGGCCAAGACAGGGCAGCCGAGCCCCTGGAGAAGGGACTGCTCCGGCAGGCCCACAACCTGACCGTCTTCAAGGATGGGACCGTCCGGTACGACGCCACCAACGCCACCCTGACGCACTTCCGTCCCTCGTGGATAGGCGCCAGTGTGGGCAGGCTGCAGGAGCTGGGGTACACGCACGACATACACGACAGGGAGCTGCGCGACGGCGACCAGATGGTGGAGCTTATGGTGCAGGACGTGGTGCTCCCCCAGGAGAGCGGGCCATATTTTGTGGAGGCGGCCAGATACGTGGACGACCTGCTGGAGAGGTTCTATGGTGTGGGGCGCCACTACAACATCAGGGAGCCCGCCCAGCTGGTGGGGCATCTGGTGGTGGGCCTGGCCCCGCACACTTCGGTGGGCGTGGTGGCCAGGATCGTCGGCTTTGCCAACACCCACGTCTGTTTTGCGACCCCCAACTGGCACTCGGCGAAGAGGCGGGATGCGGACGGGGACGCCGACTCCATAATGCTGCTGGCCGATGCCCTCCTCAACTTTTCAAAGAACTTTCTCTCCGACAAGATCGGAGGCCTGATGGACGCCCCCCTCCTCATACAGCCGGTGGTCATACCGCACGAGGCCCAACCGCAGGCCCACAACTTGGAGGTGTGTGAGTCGTTCCCGCTGGAGTTCTTTGTGGAGACCGCCAAGAGCCCCAAGGCCACCACCATCAAGTGCGTACAACTGGCCAAGAGCAGGCTGGGTACGGAACGGGAGTTTTACGGGTACTCATACACACACCCCACCAACTCCTTGGTGTCGTCGAGGCCGCGCAGCTCCTACTCCACCCTAAACTCCATGCTGGACAAGATGGACATGCAGCTGCGGAATGCGGAGATGATCGATGCCGTAGACACCGCCGAGATAGTCACCCAGGTCATATCCACACATCTGGTGCCGGACATAAAGGGGAACCTGCGCGCCTACGCCCAGCAGAAGATGAGGTGTACGTCCTGTGGCAGGGACTACCGCCGCCCGCCGCTGATCGGGATGTGCACATGCAGCCATTCCCTGATACCCACCATAACCCGGGCGTCGGTGGAGAAGTACCTCAGAATGGCGCAGCGGCTGGTGGATAGGTATGATGTGGGGCCCTACCAGAAGGACAGGATCCTCTCCCTCTCCAAGGAGGTGGAGTTGATTTTTGGGAGGAGTGGTGGGGACCAGACCCTGCTTACCGACTATTCGGTATAGTGCTGCGGCCCGCCAGCGCGTACGTCCACTCCCGGCCGGTCTTCATCCGGTGCAGTCTCATCCTGGACGAGTACCTGGCCAGATATGTGGATATTATACTGAGTTTGATGGGCTCGTTGTACTCATCCTCATACTTTTCAAGGACCATGTTCGAGGTGAAGCCGCCGTACCCAAAGTACTTCTCCACCACATGCCATATCTTGGCCCCCACAGAGTCGGGTATGGGTGTGTTGTTCCTCCCCTCCAACACATCCATCATCTCACACACCTGTACCAGTTTCTCCTTTGAGACCTCCCCCTCCAGTTTGAGGTTGTAGTGGACCCCATCCCCATCCTCTACATCTATCCGTATACGCCTTCCCAATACCATACCACCTTCACAATATGATATTTGAGATAGTTCGTCAAGTTTTGTTAACAACACAGTCTGTTAGCTTTCACACGGCATGACCACCCGAATGATACGTCTGGTTAACCATCTCACATATCCGGCCGGGGAAGGGACCCGAATCATAGTGGAGTGGAAATGAAGGGGTCCGAATCAACCCGTTAACCCTGTTAACCCAGACCAGAGGCGTGGAGTGGAAATGAAGGGGTCCAAATCAGCCCCCATTCCGGTCCGGTTCACATATGGTTAACAGTTGGTCAACAGAGAGCCCCCCCAATGTTTCCACTCCACTACCCTAAGAAAAAAATCAAAAGTGTGAATGTATGGTATATGGTATGTACCACTCCATAACACGGTTAAATCATTCCGGAGTGGAAATGGTGGTGTGGGGGTATGGATCCGGTAGATGAGTTGATAGCAAGGGCTGAGATGGGTGTGTCACTCTTTGCGGACCGCGACGTCCTACACCACTCCCACATACCCGACGCCATCCAGCACAGGGACGCCGAGCAGACGCAGGTGACCGAGTCCCTACTGCCGATAATACGGGGTTCAAGACCATCAAACCTTCTGGTGTACGGCAAGCCCGGCACCGGCAAGACACTGGTGGTACGCAAGGTCATTCTCAAGATACAGGAAGGCGTCAAGAGGCGCAACTTCCCCATCAAACTGGTGTACACCAACGCCAAGGTGGAGACTACCCTGTACGGCCTTCTGGTGAGCTTCGGCAGGCAGTTGGGGATGGATGACAAGGAGCTTCCCTGGACGGGGATATCAATCAGCTCGCTCTTCACCCGCATACTATCAAAGATAGAGAGAGACTCCACCAATTTGGTTCTGGTAATAGATGAGATAGACTTTTTGGCAAAGATAGTATCAAAGGGGAGCAAGGACATCTTATACCACATCACTAGGGCCAATGAGCGGCTCCAGAGTGGCTCCCTCACTTTTGTGGGAATATCAAACAACCTGACCTTCAAGGACATACTGGACCCTAGGGTGATCAGCAGCCTGAGCGAGGAGGAGATAGTCTTTCCCAACTATACCATAGAGCAGCTCCGGACCATAATCTTGGAGAGGATCAGGGTGGCCTTCAACCCCGGGGTGGTGGCAGAGTCGGCCTCCAACCTTTGTGCTACACTGGCAGGCAGGGAGCATGGAGACGCCCGCCGGGCCATAGATCTGATCCGGGTGGCCGGTGAGATCGCCGAGAGGGATCAGTCCACATCGGTGATCGGGGATCACGTCCACGCGGCCTTTGAGAAGATCGAGGAGGACAAGGAAACCACCGCCATCAAGTCATATCCCCTACACGAGAAGCTCGTGTTAGCCGCCGTCATGAGGGCGAACGGCTCCACCACCGGCGGCATATACAACACCTACAAGGAGTTGTGCAGGGGGGTGCGCCAGAAGGAGCTCACCCAGAGGAGGATAACCCAGATGCTCAGTGAGATAGAGATGTCCGGCCTGATATCGGGCAGGCTGGTCCACCAGGGCGTCCATGGCAACACCAAAAAATTCAAACTTACCATATCCCCGGATCTGGTCCGCAACACCCTGCGGCAGGACGCCACATTCGAGGAGATGGTGTGATACACACGCCAGACATCCACACCATACATGGGATGTCAGAGCCCAACTATGCGAGAGGCCGGCGGTAGCCCGGCGTGCCCCACAACGTGGAGCACCAAAACATACCACCCGGTCATACTACTATCATATCATGGGCCGCAAGCCACCAAAGCGCACCACACATATCAAAACTGCTTTACGAACAGCTTGAAGGTCTTGAGGTTGAGTAGGACGGCCTGGCAGGGGGTGGGAACCTGGCCCACACTCTCTTGGAACGGGGTCCGGGCCTGCCACGTCCCGGAGTTGATCAGTAGGACACCATTGTGCTTGTCAAACTCGTTGATGTGAACGTGCCCCGCATGAAAGACGTCGGGGACATCATCTATGACCATCATGTCCTCCCTCTCGGGGGCTATGGGGGTCTGGCTCCCGTATATGGGGCTCAGGTGCCTGCTCTTCATAATCTTCTTCATGATCTTGGCGGGGTTGTCATACTCCATCCCCTGGGTCGTCTTTACTATGTCGTCTATGCTCTGGCCGTGGAACATCAGGACCTTGACCCCGTTTATGCTTACCACGGCCGGGTTTCCCACCATGTAGACGTTCTCCATCCCCCACAGCTCCGGGCTGTCCTCCTTGGGGATGGAGGGCTGGGGGAGGGCCCTGCGGCCGGGGTCGTGGTTGCCCGGCGACACGAACACCTTGATGTGGGGCGGTATCAGCCTCAGCAGCTGGGCGGTCTTCTCGAACTGCTCCCGGGTGGTCTGTTGTATGAGCTCCTTGTCCTGGTCGGCGAATATGCCCACCCCGTCCACCACGTCCCCGGCTATCATGACAAACCTCACACGCCGGGCGTACGGGTCTGGGCCGGACAGCCACCGGAAGAACGCCCGCAGCTCCCCCTCCATGAAGAACCTGCTCCCCACGTGCAGGTCCGACAGGAACGCGGCAAAGGTCTCCGACTCGGATCTGTTGAACTTGTGGCCGGGCACGTCCGGCTGCATAATCTCCGTAAACTCAATCCTCCTGCGGGCGTCCACCCTCACCATAACAAACTGGTCCAAGAACAGCTCCCCCACCTCCTCCATCAGGCCCTCATCCGTCATGATTCCCTCTATCATGCCACTGGTGTCCTCTATGGTGAGCCGGGCAGAGTTCTCGTCGACCCGCTTGTCGGCCACCAAACCCCACGCGTAGATCTCCTCGTCGGAGCCCACCTTTATGCTGGCGGCGCTCCTCACCTTCCCGGCCACGGGCCTGTCCCGCATCAACCCCTTCATCTTCTCGAACCGGCTCCGAAACAGGGAGGTATACCCCTCCACCCCCTCGGGTATGGTGATGCCCGCCGTGCAGTCGAAGAGTACGGCGTGGTCGCTCCGCAGCGAGTCGTCCACATCCAGGCCCAGATAGCCCATCATATCGTCCAGCCCTATGTGGTAGTCCCTGTTGACCGCCTTCTCCCTCACCACGTCCCTGATTATCTTGTCCAGGTCGCGGGCCTCGACCTCCCGGAGCAGCCCAACCACCTCAGGGTGTATCTGGAACCCCTTCTTGATGGCATAGTCGAGGGCCTGCCGCACGCTCTTGTCCATGTGGTGGTGTCCTCCCCGTCCAATAAAACGTGATTGCCCCGCCGGACCGCCCCACACTTGGCTCTCCAAAGATTTTTACCAAGTTGGGTGGCAGGCTTCTGGATGGCCGGTACGGAAGGGGACGGCGCGCCGTACACGTTTGGAACGTCGGTGGCCTGCATGGACGGCCGGATACAGGAGCCCATCCGGGCATGGATGGCAGAGAGGTTTGGCCTGACATACGTGGACGTGGTGACCCAGCCGGGGATGGACGGGGTGCTGGCCGGCAGCACCGATCTGGGCGACCCCGAACTGGCCCGCAGGATGGCCGGAATATCGGTGAGGGCCCACGGCTCCCGGACGGTGGTGGTGTCGGGCCACCATGACTGCGCCGGGAACCCCGTAAGCCGGGAACGGCACATAGAGGACATCAAGAAGGCCGCAGATGCGGTCAAGTCTTGGGACGGGATGGACGGCATCCGGGTAATAGGGGTCTGGGTAAACGAGGACTGGCAGGTAGAGCCGGTGGCATAGCATATGAGGCGCCGCGCGGCGCCGGGCACGTCCGAATGCAGGCCGCAGACCCCACATCCGGCGGCCGTCCGGGCGGTACCCTCCCCCAAACCCACCCGGTTTTGCGTCCAGATGGTGAACTTGGAAGGCGCATCCGGCCACATCGCCACACAAATACATGCCCACAGGTGGTCATACCACATTGAACCGGGCCGTGGCCTTTGGCATCCTCATGCTGGCATTCTCGGCGGTCTTCCAGGTGGGCTCCATGTACGAGCATACCGAGGAGGGGGCGCAGGATCTGGTGGACCAGTTTATGGAGAGCATCCGGGGGATAGACGGCTGGGGCATATTCCTGCACAACTTGGCGCTGGCGCTCCCCATGTTCATACCCGGGTTCGGGGCGGCCTGGGGGCTCTTCGCCGGATGGTCCACCGGCTTTACCCTCGCGGCCATAGTCACCGTAAATCCGGATCTGGGGGGGATGCAGCCGCTGGCGCTGCTGTACCTGTCCCCGTTTGGACTGATGGAGCTGGCTGCGTACTCGCTGGCCTGCTCGCGCAGCCTCCTGCTGGCGATCCGGATGCGCCGCAAGCAGGGGCTTCGTCCCGTGCTGAGGATAACGCTCATCGAGGCTGGCATAGTGGCCGCGCTGCTGCTGGCCGGGGGGCTGGTGGAGTACTATATGATCGAGATGGCCCGGGAGGCCGGCCTGCTCATGCCGGGTTTCTAGCCGCCCGGGAGGCCGCCCTATATCACCCCACCATATGTGGCGCTACCGCCTGCGCCCCAGGATGCCCCGCCACTCCAGGCCGCCCCGGTCTTTCACCAGGCTGTCCAGCATATCATATGTGACGGCAAACCCGTCCCCCACCATGGTGGCGCCCTTGGCGTACTGGGCCGGATCCTCGACCAAACCGTCATCCAGGTCCCGTATCCTTCTGGACTTTATGGTCCTGAGGTGGAGACTCTTGCCGTTCTCCAGGGATATGGTGGCGTCGTCGCTCAGGCCCAGCACGGAGTTGCGCTCAAAAAAGCGCACCACACCATCCTGTTTCAGGTATATGTCGCAGTCGTGCGTGATCTTGCTGCCATAAACCAGCGCCTCCCTGGCCGAGATCCGGACGTCGTCCTCCATGTTGAGCAGCATCACGACATCCCCCTCCAGCGATACGGTGTTCACCGCGTTCTCCACTATTATGCGGCCCCGGGGCGCGCGCAGCCGGGTGCGGTGCTCCCGCATGGTGTACACGCCCACCCGGCCGTCGGGGTCGTCCACCCTGTACTTCCTCCCGAAGACATTCCCCACTATGACGTTGCCCGCCTCGGCCATAACCGACGCCCCGTTCTCTATGCGGTACCTGTTCTCCAGCGGGTTGACCATCTTGAAGTCCCCCCGCCGCACCACGATATTGGTGCCGAACTCCTGCGTCCAGGACGGGCTGGATATGCTGCCCTGCATCATGACGGGGCCGTCATACGTGATGCTGCCGGCCATGTAGTTTCCCTTCATGTGCAGGACCCCGTTTGCCTTCACCTCCATCTCCATCTCCCCCAGGGTCTTTGAGCCGAACATCCGGGTCCCGGTTATGCTGGCGCGGCGCAGGGCCCCGGCCCACTCCTGCGCCTCCCGCATCTCGGCGCTCACCTCCCTGCCTATGATCTCGTTCCTCCGCCTGACCTCCTCGTCGGCATCCCCCGAGAACACCCGGGAGCCGCGGAGCTTCTCCAGGGGCGTGTCCGGGTACTTCTTGCCGACCTTGAGGTCCTCGTACGCCTGCTTTATCCTGATGAACTTGGCGCTCTCGCCGCCCCGGTCAGAGTGGACCTGCAGGGCCAGCCTCCGGAAGGCGTCCCGGATGTCCTTCTGGGTGGACCCCTCCACTATGCCCAATATGTCGTAGTTGCTCTCCATGCCCGGCCTGCGGTGTATGGTACCTATACTTTATTGACTCTTTTGGGGTAGGAATGCCTGCGGCCTACAGCGCCCCGGCTACCGCACGCGAGACGTCCACCACACTGGCCGGGCCGGGCACGGTGTTGGCGCCGACCACCCCCTCCACGCCCGCCCCCGCGATCCGGGCGGCCGCGTCGCCCACCATCAGGGCGTGGGTGCACGCCGCAAAGACGCGCCCGCATCCACACCCCCTCAGGAACCCGGCCGCGCTGACGATGCTCCCGCCGGTACTTATCATGTCGTCCACCAGTATGATGTCCCTCCCCGAGACGTCGGCTCCCTCGCTCCGGACGGAGACCTCCCCAGTGGTGCGGTCCCGCTCCTTCTCCAGCGCCAGCCAGCCCGTACGCATGCTTTCGGCGAATATTCTGGCCCTCTCCCGGCCGCCCATATCCGGGGAGACGGCCAGCGGATCCGCCAACTCCATGCCGGAGAAGTGGGCGGCCAGATCCGGCACCGCCGAGACGTTCTGCCCCATTCTGCCAAAGTACTCCAGCCCCTTCATGCTGTGCATGTCCACCGTTACAAGCCGGTCGGCGCCGGCCCCCGCGAAGAGCCCCGCCACGTGCTTCAGGGTGACCACCTCGCCGGGCAGGAACTCGCGGTCCTGCCGGGCGTACCCCATGTATGGCACCACGACGTCCACGACCTCGGCGCGTCCGGCGGCCTCCGAGACCAGGAGCAGGGCGCGCAGAAGGTTGGTGTCCACCGGGGGGTGGGTCGACTGCACCACTATACACCGGCCCGCCGGCTCCCCCGAGAGCGTGACCTTTGACTCGCCGTCGGGGAACGTCCTGATATCACCGGTTACCAGATCCGCCCCCAACACCTCGGCCAAGTTATGGGCCAGCCCGCTCTGGCTGGCCGCCAATACGGTGGTGCCGGGCAATGCGCGCCGGAGTGGTGCGGCCGGTTATAAACCGCGTGAAGCCCAACTCCCGCAGGAGTGGGTAGTAGGCAGGGCATCCCCCGGGGTGCCAAGCCGGACCGCATTCTGGCGGATCGGGGGTCGGTTTTGGCCGATAAGCCGCCCGCTTGGACCCGCTTGCGGCCCGGATCCGGGCCATTCGGGATTTGTCCCCCCTACGGGGACCCGGACCAGACTGGCCCGGACAAACCGGCCTGATCCCGCCCAGCTACGGGGCGCCCGAACACAAAGTTTGGAGCCGGCCCGGATCAGACGTCCCGCTGGCGCACCCAGCGGTACCGGCGGCTGTCGGGCACGACCCTCCACCCGCTCACGCCGGCTATGGAACCTATCTTCTTTATGTGATCCAGCTTGTCCCTGCCGCCGTACCTCCTGCCGACCCTTGCGTAGTGCACAAGATGTCCGGCCTTTTTGGGGTTCCGAACCATGATGACAACCACGGCGTCCCGTGTCGCATCGTCCCCGGCCGACGACGCGCCTCCACCGCGCAAGTCGTAGCACCACACGTCGGTGAACTCCTCCCGCAGGCAGGCCCGCAGGCCGGCCTTGGAGTCCTTGACCATATACTCTGCTGGCACTACAAACCCCACCACTCCCGAACCACGCAGGCGGTCCGTCGCCCACCGCTGCGCCATGACGTACGGATTTCTGGTATCCATGGTGGAGCCGGAGTGGCCGGTGCGGCGGGCCGCCCTGACGTACGTGTCCCTTATCCTGGCCTCCAGCTCGGGGTGGCCTCCAGCGGGGTATGGCGCCGGCGAGCGCGGGGGGTCCCCCAGTATGACGCGTATGTTGTCGGCGTGCTGGCGCGCCGCCAGTCCGGCGGCGTCGGCCAGGAGTGGACCGCCGTCCCGACCGCCGGATCCGAACGCGTCGGTGTATGATGCGCCCGTGAACGGGATGTACCCCCGCCCGCCCAGCATCTGGCGCGTGAACTCGGTGCGCGCCGTCGTGGTATAGTATGCCGCCAGGGAGCACTCGCTGGCGTATATCTCGCCCTCGTACTTGCCGTGCATGCTGTCGGGGGATATGGCCTCCAGAAGCCCGGAGACGAACGCCCCGGCCCCGGCGAACGGATCCAGCACCTTGGTGGAGCGGTCATCTAGGCCGGCGCCGAACTCCTCGTCCAGCACGTGCTGGACAGACCGTATCACAAAGCCCACCACCTCTGTGGGAAGGCGGCCGCCGCGTTTCGGCTTTGGTCCGGAGAGGCGCCTGTACGCCTCGTACACTAGGAGCACAAAGTTCCGGCGCCGCTCGGCCGTGTCGACGTGGCGCAGTTCGGCGTGCATGCTGTCGTGCATGTCGCGGGGGATCCGCGTGTCCCGGTCGAACCCCAGCGTCACGACACAGCGTTGTATGGCGCGCGCCACCGGGTTGCGCCTGGCAAACTCCCCATTATGGAACGCGTCCAGCAGTCCGCCGAAGACCACATGCTGCGACATTACGCGGGCGGCCGACGCCTGGGTTGCCGAATCGTCCACCAGCCGTCCCAGCGACGCGACCAGCGGCTCGATCCTCTCTGCCAGCAGCGGCGAGTCGGCTACCCTTTGGGCCATCTGCGCCTCCAGGCTGCCGGCCACCTCGGCCAGCCGCTCGGCGTACGCGCCGTACCGGCCCGCGCCGCCGGCCCTCTCCACAAACATCCGCCTTATGTGGAGGGCCAGGCGCGTGGCGCCCTCCGCATCCAGCTCGCCGGGAGCGGCCACCACGTCCACCCCTATCCTCCCCCCCACCGGTATGGTGAGCGAGCCGTCGGTGGCGGCCCGCGCATCTGGCGCCTCCTCCAGCTCCAGCGCCGCCAGCTCGCGCACCAGGTCCCCGTCGTGGGCGCACGCGGCTGCCAGGACCGTCCACGCGGCCCCGAGGGCGGCATCCGGCGGCCCGGAGACCGGCGCGTCGCCCAGCGCGACGGGGACGAGCAGGTGCCCGCGCTCCCTTCTGGCGCCGCGCCGGCGCACCACACCCCCCACGCACCGCTCGGCCTCGGCAACCGACGGTGCGCCGGCAAACAGCACGCACTCCACCGGCTCGCCGTCGGGCGGGCCCTGCGTGAAGAGGGCGCGGTATGTGCCCGCGTGCTCTCCCGGCCCCTCCAGCCACCCGGCGTCCTCCCGGGGGTTGCCGCCCGCGCGCCGGGCATGCACGCGCGCCGGGGGCGGGCCGCCGGCATACTTGGCCAGCCGGACCAGCCATTCGGCCTACTCCCCGGCGCGGCGGGCGGAGCGGGCCACGCCCGTTATGCTCCGCAGCGGCGGCCGGCCCCCGCCCGGATTGAGGATGGCGCGCCACGCGGCGGCGACCGCGGCGCGCTCGGAGGCCGGCACGCTCCCGGCGGACCTCCGGTACAGCCTCCTTGAGGCCCTGCCGCTCACCAGTACCACCTTTATCATAAAGTCCGCCGCCGCGCCCTCCCGTATGGCCTCGCCCAGCTCCAGCCGGTATACCTCCCTGCCGTACGTCTCCTCGTCCATGGCATATGCGGCGCGCCGTGTCCGGGTCGGATGCGGCTCGGGCATCCTGGGCGTGGCCGTGATGTAGAGGTGTCTGGCGGCGTCTACCTCCGGCAGCGGGACGGGGCGCGGCCCGTTCTGGGCCGTCGTGTGGGCGTCGCCGTATATGGCCAGGTCGAACCCGCCGCAGGCCCCCGCGACCAGGCCCGCCGCCGACTCGTAAGTGCAGAAGACCGCGGTCATGGCGCCGGCCTTCCTGTTGCCGTACCTGGCAGACAGGTCCCCGGGGTCGGATATGACCGGAACGTACGAGTCGGCGGCCGACTCGCCCCTGCCCGCATGCTCCCCGGAGTATGCGGCCAGCACATTGAGGGGAATGGTTGCCGCGTCGGCCCACTCCCGCATGGTCCGGTTCATCGAGGCGAGCGACGATACCACCACCAGTACGGCGCCCCCCCTCCCGGCCATCCGCTCGGCCGCACCCAGCGCCACGAGCGCCCTGCCGGTGCCCGGCGGCATCACCACGGTGCCCCGGTCGGCGTGGGCCAGGCCCCGTGCCACCGCATCCACCGCCCCGGCCAGCCTGCCCGGCAGCCCGGCAGCCTTGGGCGGCGCGGCAAAGCCCCAGTCCATGTCCAGTCCGTCCAGCCGCTCGCGCGACAGGATGGCGGTGCCCGCGTCCTTCAGGGCCCTGCGGGCACGCCCGGACATCTTTCCGTCCATGTGCACCAGCATGGAGCCGCTGAACTCCGCCGTCACCGCCTCCAGAAAGCCGGCCGCCTTGGCGTATCCCAGATCTCCGACATGGCACATTACCGCCGTGGCGCTGCCGTCGTGCCCCTCGGCGACCATGGCAATGGGGGATCTGGCGCCGCCGCGGGGCGGGCCGCGCCGCACATCACCGAACACGCACCCGTACAGCCTGGTCCTGAGTAATCTTAGCGCCAGCCTCTCGACGGCCGCCTTGCTGTACCTGCCGGAGGGCGTCCTGGCGGCGGCCAGCGCCGCATCCAGGGACAGCCGGCCCGCCGGCTTTTCACGGGCCGTATGGAGTCCCCCGGGGCGCGGACGGCGTGCCTGCCATACCCCCGGGACGTGGTGTGCTCCTTTAACACTTGCCGTCGGGGCGGCCTTGCCCAAAAATCTGCAACACAAAGCGCGGGAACTGTATCCGCACCCGCTGCCGGGACCCGCCGGAGACCGCAGGATGCTTGGATCGGCCGATCGCGGCCCCGGACAGCGGGCAAGAACAGGAAGGCGGGAAAGGAGCACGATTCCAACCGCCCCAGGAGAATAGCCCGGTCGGCAAGAGGAACGACCCCCAGCCCGACCGGTTCCGGCACAACAGGGGCCGCCGGGCCGAGATGCCGGGGTTCGGCGACGGGCACCCCGCCAATTCCACGGCATACTGCGCATCAGGAACAGCGTAAAGAGCGTCCTTTCTTCGATGGAGGTTCGGCGGGGTGGTGCGGACCCTCAAACCGCACACCCAGGCCGTCGAGATGCTGTCCATGTGCATCTGCCACCATATGCCAGTATGACAGCATGGCCTTCGCGTGAAGGTTAAGGCACATGGACGATGACGTCCCCCGCATGCGGGGAATGCTGCACGCATCTCCGGGACTGGTCCAAAGCCGCCCCCCAGCGTAGCAGTGAACATCTCCGGGCCGGATCCGGGGCTGGCAGGCCGGCCCGCATGATTCTGCAGAGTTTGGACAGGGGCCGGGTCATGGCAGGCGGGTGGGGGTCCGTCTTATGATCTTTTTATCGCAGATTTTTTTTGGACAAGGCCGCGCATCCTTGGCGCAGTTATAATGGGGTGACGCCCCCCATATAACGCCAATAGCGCAGGGGCCTTATCAACCCCAACCCGCCGGGCCTCCCGCCGGGCCACTTCATATCTGCATGTACCTGCATGCAGTTATCCCTGACTGCCGCGCCGGATCATATGTGTGGCGGCGCCCGCGTTTCCGTTCTTCCGAGGCTGACGTACACAAATACGCGCCGCCGTCTTGACCTGACATCAAATGCCGACCCCGAGCAGTGCCCGGACCCCGCGAAGACCAGCGCTAGGCATCCACCGAAGGGTGGAAATCCGACTACCAAGCTTGACCGAAGCCGAACCATGCCCTCTACATCTGCGGTACATGTGCCAGCCTACGAGCGTCTTCTGTTGCGTCGGTTACCGCTTCCAATCGTAGTGACATAATCAAGCAGTGCGCATCTTGGCGGATTCCTCCCATAAGAGCGGGAGTTGCCCCAAATGACTCGGATCCGGACCGCAGCGGGGTCCAATCGGGGGGGGGGCAGGTGCGGCGCGGAGTCTTGGGCCGGTCTCCGGCGGGGTCCCGCCCGGGTGCTCCCCGCCCGGACGGGGCGGCCCGGCGGGTGTGCGGGCCCGGGAACGGACCCGTACTCCGGAGGCGCAGGACCCTCCGGCATGGCGTGCGGGTCCGGGCGGCCTCCTGTATGCAGGGCGCGCTACTCCTCGTCGGGCACTATATCCCCTATACCGTACTCCTTCTGGACCTTCCGGCGCTCGGCGTCCCTCTCGCCGATCTCCCTCCGCTCCTGCTTCTCGTCGCTGCGGTATATGGTGGTTATGGGCCAGGGTATGCGTATGTCGTACTTTTCGAACTCCTCGTATATCATGACCCGTATGTCCGTCTCGGCCTTGAACTGGGACCCATAATCCCGCACGTACACCCACAGGGAAAAGTCCAGCGACGAGCCCCCAAAGTCATCAAACCGCACCACCGGCTGCGAAAAGTCCACGTGCAGGTCCTTGTCGCACCCGCAGCTGGCCCTGTTCTCGTCCAGGTATGGGCACCGCCTCTGCCGTATGAGGTGCCGGCCCCGGGAGTCCCTTATCTCTACCATGGCGCGCGTCCCGACCTTCTGTAGTATGGAGGCCACCTGCCGGGGGTTGTTCAGGTAGGAGACGCCCACCTTTACTATGGCCGGCACCACCCGGTTCTCCTTGGTGTAGTTTATGATCTGGGCGTTGACCAGCTGCCGGGTGGGTATCACCGCCACCGACTCGTACAGGGCGTCCATGATATACGTGACCCGGGGCGTGATCTTGTGCACGTTGCCGTTGTAGCCGCTCTCCAGCTGTATGCGGTCGCCCTCGTTGACTATCTTGTCCTTGCGTATCGTGATATATGCAAAGTAGTTCTGCATCGTCTCCTGCAGGGCCAGCCCCAGACCTATGGAGAAGCCCCCCGTCGCCGTCGCCAGCACGAAGAGGTCCACGCCCCACCATCCTGCCACCCCCAGTATGGTGGCGGCGAATATGGCCGGCGGCAGCACGCGCCGCACCGACATGGGCGCGTTCTTCCGCTTCTTCTGCGCGTATCCGGGGGGCCTGAACCCGGGCACCACCGGCTCGTACCCGTGCATCCTCTTCTCCTCCCGCCACACGTCTATGGTGTATATCTCGGCGGGCCGGGCATCGGGCCTCAGCTTGCGGCCCAGCTGGTTGTGCCCCGTTATGCAGTCGTTATAGTACTTTTTGTACTTGGCGCGCTCCGACTCCTTCCAGGCCTCGAACGGGTCCCCGTGTATCTTCTCGTAGCTCCCTATGGGGGTCCCCTTGGCGGTCCTGAACCCCTCCATGAACGCCATGCCCTCGTCGGTCTTGAGCAGATCTGTGAACCTCTCCTCGCCTAGCTCGGGGGGAGCTGTCGTCGGCGGCACCCACCTGTACAGGGTGTGGAAGAGGTCGTCATTATCGTCGGCGAACCCCCGCATCTCAAACCACGCATCAAAGTCGGCCTCCTCCAGGGTCCGCTTCTCCACCTTGTTGAGCAGGATGGGGATCAGGTGCGCCATGGTGTACCCTATGACCAGTATGTTGAAGGTGTTGAGCATCTTGGCCAGCGTCTCCCGGGCCAGCGCCTCCACGCCCAGGCCCGCCTGTATGTACACGTTGACTGTGGTTATGAGGGCTATGGCAAAGAAGGGCAGGGCGGCCCTCCTCAAGAAACGCGAGGCGTGCGGCCGCCTATAGTAGAACGGCTTGGAGGTGACCCAGAACGAGAACTTTCTGTACGCGGCCACTATACCTATGATGCCGGCGGCCATAACCGCAAAGGCGGCCTGCACCGGCCCCGACGAGAGCAGGAGGCCCCACACGTTCTCGAACTCCCCGGCGGAGATCTGGGCCAGCTCCTCCTCTACCATGGTGCGCCATATCCGGCCGTTATTATACAAAAGTTTGGCCATGCGGGGTTCCTCTCGCAAGGACGGGGGCCGCCCCATATGGCCGGATCCGGGCCGCAGTCAGTCCCAAACTTGTAATGCGCGGGCTGCGGGACGAAGTTTTAGACCGGTTTTCAGGGAACTATCCGATTAATACACTGCACCGTGCCGCGGCAGTTTTTGGGCAGCAAGGCAGCCGGATCTGGCCACCGCCATTCGTGGAACAGGCATACCCACGCATACATGGCAAGATTGGGTGCTAGTGTACTAATCCGGATATTCCCAGTCGGTGGCCTGACACCTTTTTATGCCCTAAAGGCCAACCTAACAGCATGGCTTGCGAGAGTACGTGTGGCCCGGCCATGCGTCAATACCGTAGTCGCACGTGGGCGGTCTGTGAGCATCTAGGCGTGCATGCACCACCGGTAAATAGCCGTCCCTGCCATACGTCACCTACCTTCCACACTGTTTCAGGTCACCAAGACTTACCGGTTCGCTTAGACAGTAGCGCCTATTTGACGCCGGATGGCTGGTGATAAAATGCACGTGACAGAGGCCAAAAACGTGGCAAAGGTGTACCTTGCAGAAATGTTTGGCGATGAAACCATAGATGATGTGCGTGTAGAAGAGGTGGTCTTTGATGAGCGTAACACATGGAAGATAACCCTGAGTTTCTCTTGCCACTGGGGTGTTCCGGATGTACTGGCCCCCCGCGCTAAAAAAGGATATGAGCTGCGTTCATACAAATGCATACATGTTGACGACAGGGACGGCAAGCCCGGATCCATGTTTGATCGTCTGCTCCCCCCGTGGACCGGTGATGAAGAGGCAGGCAGACTAGCGGCTCATACGCAGCGCAGTCATCCATGACGATTCACGCTCAACCCCGGCTTTGAGGGGGGCGCTACCCCAACAGTATGATGGCCCGGGCGGCGTGCTTCTGTCTCATGATCCGCAGCGTCAGGGGAATTGCCCAAGAACCCCGGAGGGCGGCAGGGGCCGCACCACTCCACGACGTCCAGGCGGGTCTGCGACATGGTCTGGAGGGTGTGGGATGCCTGAAGAAGATGGGCATGAGGTGAATGGGCCGTGCCTGCAGCACAGACGGGACGGTTGAGGAGGTGGTGGTCAGGGGGCGGTGCGCCGCCACGGTGTCATACCACGACACCCGGTTCTGCGGTCTAGGCGTCGTCGGCCAAGGAAGGCCAAAACTCGGCCGACCTGTTCAGGGCCGCTAGGGAGATGACGGGCCACGACCCCCCGGTCACTCGCAGCGACTCGCTGGAGGCCATAGGCAGCCGCTACGAGAGAATGTTTGGGTACAACCCGTGCCCCATGCTGGTTCAGGACGCGCCCATACGCAACCAGAGGCGCACCACCAACGGGCACGGGTGGCTCAACTCCACCCTGCGCGGCATGTTCCACGGCAGGAGGGGCCGCCTGACAGAGGCCTGCATAATGGCCGCGTGGCCATACCGCCACTATCTGCGCCCCCGCATGTCCCTGAGAGAGATCACGCCGGCCGAGAAGGCAGGGAGGCCCATATCCGGCCCCAACAGGACATGACACCGTTCCAGAACCCGGCAATGCCAGGAACGGCGCTGCCGTAGCCGCAATGGAGTGAAGACGGGGGGGGGGCAGGTTGTATGGCGGCCTGATGTGGGATGGGCCGGCGGCAGACCCGCCGGGACGGATGCGTCCTGCAACGGCTCCGTTCATGGTGCCAGCCCGGCCCCTTGAGTGGCCTGCCGCGCGGCCGGGTAGCCGGGACGGGCGACCGGGCGGTGGGGGACGATGCGGGAGCATGTGGGAACCGGCGCCGCGATGTACCGGCACCACGCGTTAATGCAAAGGCACCATAGCGGTATGAGTTATTAACTACCGGATCAGTTGTATACTAATGGATACCATATTTGAAGAATGGCCGGTGGTTGAATGCGTGTAACGCAGGCCGTAAAGACTGCAAAAGAGTATCTTGCAGAGATCTTTGAGGGTGAGTCCATTTCTGATATTATACTTGAAGAGGTTGTCTTTGATGGGGTGAAGGACGTATGGAAGATAACCCTGAGCTTTCTGCGTCCGGGGCCAATACCAGACTTGGTCATTACATCTGTTCGATCAGATAAAAATAGATCATACAAGGTAGTGCACGTTAGCAATGAGAGTGGAGAAGCTGGATCCGTGTTTGATCGCATTCTACGCCCCGTAGAGTACTAATGCAGCACTCAGGCTACTTTGTGGACGCTAACCTTCTTGTACTGCTTATTGTAGGCAATGTGAATTATGGACATATACCGAAGCACAAACGGACAAAGGCGTATACCGTAGACGATTATCATAAACTATGTAGTATACTTGGCAAGGTTGGGCAGATATTCGTAACGCCGAATATTCTGACTGAGGTGTCTAACCTACTCCGTAGCAACAAAGAGATGGCCACAGCCCTAAGGTAACTGTTTTGCTTTTTGAAGTGATCTATTTGCTCTTAGTCGGTAGACCGTGCGCGGACAATCTTGCGACGTCGGCTTTTCGGAGCGCGGCGCGGCCGGCGCGCTATCCGTCGCCGGATGCCGACCTCACCAGGTGCTCGTAGAGGCTTTTGCCGTTTATCCAGTCGGTGGCATATATGGTGAACAGCACGGAATTGGCGTCCATCCCCCTCTGGGTCCGGTTCCCTCCCCCGTCGCTCCGCACCGCCACGAACCTCCGGTTGACCCGTTCGACGCCGTTGCTGTCGGGGGCCACCCCCCTGGTCTGCTTCTGGTACATGTGGGTGGTCGTGTACCACCCCTCCCGCCTGTGCCGCTTCCTGTACCTGGCGATGGTGCGGCGTTTGTCGTCCCGGTATTCTCCGTGCATCAGCCCGCTGCGCTCCTTCTCCAGGCACCTGGCCGCGACCATCCGGGTGTGGGTATCCTCTATCTTGTCGTACACGTAGTGCTTGTAGTCCAGGCGGTGGAGTGCCGTCAGGAACTCCAGGACATCCCCCTTCGGGTTGAGATACGTGAGGTCCTTTTTTGACAGGCGGCGCTGGTGCGACTCGCACATCTGGTGGTCGCCGCCCGTGTGAAGCCATATCGGGTTGGAGTCCTGGCCCACGGTCCCCCCGTACCCGGGCAGCATCTCCTTGACCGCGTCTTTGGTGGCAGACCGCACCACCACAACCAGGCAGAGGCGGCTCCCGCGGGCCACCATGACCTTGCCGCTGTTGGATTTTGGCAGCTTCCACCACATCTCGTCGCACTGCAGGTACGGCTCATGCAGTATGTCCCTCCGTGCGGCTTCATATTCGGGCTGTAGCCTGCGGGCGGCGGTGATCTTGTTCCGGTACGACCACGAGCGCGAGCCGCCCGTCTTCAGCACGTCCCGGCAGAACTCGGCGGTCTTTCCGTGGGAGAGGCCGTTCATGTTCAGGGTGGTGGCCGCCGCCGAATGGTTGGCCGAGACGCGCGCGTGTTTGGCCGCGCCGGGCACCCTGGCAGTGTACTGCTTTTTGCACGTGCGGCACCAGCGGCGGCGCACGGCATACCCGACGTTCTCCCTTATGACGCGGGTCACCTTGACCACCCGGGGGTATGTCTCGGTGATGCCGGAGAGCTGGTGGCCCTTGGGGCACCGTTCCATGTCGGCCACCTCCCACCGGTCTATGTCCTTGGGGCGGCGGTTTATGGTGGCCCGGGTCCCGCGCGGCCTGCCCACCCTGCCGGTGCTCTTACGCTCGGAGGCGGGGACAGTCCTGATGCGGTTCTTCTTGGCGTTGAGGGCCCCGTTGGCCCGCACCAGCCGCCGGTTGTCGTCTGCCAGGGTGGCCTCGGCCGCCTGCAGATCCCGTATCACGTCCCCGTCGGCATCGCTCCTGCCGGCCAGCTCCGAGGCGACGCGGGCCAGCCGCTCGGCCACCCTCAGCGACCCGCCGGCCACCCCGCTCCACCACATGCAGCAGGCGCATCCCATGCAGGGCCCGCCGCCATGACATTGGTCTATGGGCTTAAATTTCCCTGCCGCCGAGTCTCCCCGGTGTGCTTGTCCCACCATTCCTAACCCGGTGGGACTTGCACTGCCATGCCAATAACCAAGCATATGGATCGTATTTGACTGGCAGATCTAAAACTATTGACCGGGGACAGAACCCGCTGTCCATCTAGGCCAATGAGCTCCCGTCTCAGGCCACGGTGGCATTATGACTCACCACATGTCCAACCTCTCGGTTCCGGGGTGACACGCAGGCAGCCGAGACAGCTTCAAAAAGCAAAACAGTTACGCCCTAAGAGACTTTATTCACTTACCATCTGTTGAGGAGGTCCGCATTGATAGCAAAGTAGTCGTGAAAAGGATCGAGTTTATACAGCTGGGACTAACTGATTGTGGACTTTTAGTAGTAAAACCCGAAACCCCACTACTTACTGTCGATTTTAATCTGGCGCGTGCCGCTTTAGAATTAGACCCAAATATTGTAGAATACTTCACTCGTCTTTAACGATAAGCGGTTTCGGGACGTTTCCTCCCGTAAGTATATGTGGCGGGCCGGGAAATGTACGCGTTTAGGCTCAGAGTAAAGATCTAAATACTGTCCCCTAAGGACCCGATACTATGTCCAACCCAGACATCAAGCTGCTGCGGGATGAGCTGGCCAAGGTGATTGGCACCGTAAGGAGGCACGAACGCACGATACGCCAGCAGGGCGACCAACTGGTACAGCTGGCGCCTGAGCGTGACCGGGCCGTATTGGAGATGGAGACTGTCAGGGCGGAGAACGAGGATCTCCGGGCCCGGCTGGCCGAGTACGGGCAGGTCATCAAGGCGTACGACAACCAGCACACGCCACCCTCCAAGAAGACCATTACCTAGGAGATCAACGCACAGAAGAAGGAGCGGAAAAAGAAGAACCCCGACGGCAGGCGCGGCCGGCGCAAGGGGCACAAGGGAGTGTCGGCCAGCCGGAAGGCGGATGAGACCGTGCGCCACGCACCGGAGAGGCGCGGCTCGTGCGGATGCACAAGCCTGAAGACGGTCAAGATGGTGCCCGTGATGAAGACCGACATCCCCCCTACGACCCGTTCCACCACAACATGCCACAGAGACGTGCGAGTGCCTGGACTGCGGCGGAATGACCGAGGCCAAGACAGGCATGGTACGGGGAACGTTGCTGGGGCCCAACCTGCTGGCCGAGGTGGTCGACTCTTGGGAGAAGGGCACGTACGAGGGCGTGGCAGACTCGCTGGAAAACAAGTACGGGGAAAAGTTCTCCGCGGCAACCATCCAGCACGCCCTGGATGCGGCGGCCGTCGGGCTGGAGCCGGAGGCCCAGAATATGCGGGACAGCCTGGAGGACGCCGACTATATGGGATACGACGAGACCGCATACCCCATCATGGGGAAGAGTGGCTGGGCGTGGGTGGCCGCCTCACATGATGTGGTATGCTACCATCTGGCCGCCTCCCGCTCCCGGGCCACGTTCGAGGAGCACGTCATGGTCCCCGGCAGGCCGGCCACAGTCGATGGGTACACCATATATGACAGGCTGGACACCATACAGCGGTGCTGGGCCCACATCCTGTGGGACGCCGAGGCCCGGGCCGTCAAGAAGGCCGGCATGGAACAAACCGACTGCCGCGACGCGCGCATACTGCTGGAGCGCCTGAAATACCTGTACCACACCGCAAAGGCCGGCCCGCGCGGGGACCGGGTCGTATACGACACATACGTGCGGCAGGCGCTGGAGATAGCGGAGCAGTACGCCACCAAATTCGGCCAAACGCTGGCCAAGGCGGCGCCGGACCTGTTCACGTTCGTGCTGTACAATCTGGAGCCTACCAACAACCACTCCGAGAGGGCCATGCGCTTTGTGGTGGGCCACCGCAACGTGCGCATGCAGGTATGCCGCCTGCGCGGCATGTGGCGGTGCAATACGCTGTGGACGTGCATCAGTACGTGGCGGCTGCGCGGCACCTCGATATACCGCGAGCTGCGGCGGCGCATTGCCGAGGGCACCTTCAAATTCGTGCTGAGCCTAAACGCGTACCTGGCGGCCAAATGCGCCGCTAGGTCGCCGGCCCAAGGCAGTCCGTGATCCCGATGTACTCCACCGCGAACAGGCCGTCCACGACCACCCTTGGCTCTTCGATGTATATGCACTCGACACTCACATACACGCTACGGCCATGCACGTTCATGTACAGGATGAGCTGGGTACCGCTCTCAAAGTCGATCATTCCGACGCGCAGGGAGCCCTCGCCACGGCCATAGGCCTCAAACTCCTCCGACGCGCCGGGGAACCGCTCGTACATCGCCGAGTATGCCGGGTGGGCGGCGAACATCTCCAGGAGCTCGCCGTCGGTTCTGTCGACAAAGCCTGCGTTCTGTGCCAAGCCCGGGACGACCATTATCAGCAGTAGTATGAACAGGGTGGCCGTCATGCCGATGCCCAGATAGTATGCCAGCCGCTGGATCCTTTCCAAACGACAGTACTCCGCAACCACCGTACTTACGTCCACCGGCGTGATACGGGGGGCTTGCCGTGGCCGTTACGCCGGATTTCGCCATCGGGTTCCTCCCGCAAGAACGGGTGACGGGTCGGGGTGTCTGCCTTTACGATCTTAAACAATCCGTCGGATCGGGGCAGTCATGGGACGCAAGAAGCCCCGCAAACCCCGGAAGGGCAGGGCCTCGGAGCAGAGTATAACGCGCCGCGGGCTCCGCATCTACCAGAAGGGCGACCAGATCAAGGCCCTTACCGGGCACCGCTGGGACGTGGCATCCCAGAGTGAGGAGGGCGTATGGTATAGGGTCTCGTTTGCGGGAGACAGTCCCACGTGCGAGTGCGCCTACCACACCACCGGAAAGGGGTGCAGGTGCAAGCATATCGCGGCGGTCGAGCACACGCTGCTCATATCGTCGGAGGCCACATTCGGCAAGAAGGTTGAAGTCGAAGAGAAGGAGCTGTGCTGCCCAGGGTGCAAGGAGAAGAGGTATGTCCGTAACGGATGGTACCGGGGCAAGTACGAGAAGAGGCAGAGGTACAAATGTACAATATGCGGGCGGCGGTTCCGGGACAACCTGGGTTTTGAGCACCGCCAGGTGCCGCGCCTGTACATCACGCTGGCCCTGATGCTGTCGGGGATGGGGACGTCGGCGGCCAATATCCAGACGACGCTCGGGCATCTGGGAGTCAGGGTGCATGCGGACACCATAACCAGGATCCTGGAACATTACTCCGAGGCGGTGCAAAAGTATACGGAGACCCTCAAGCCCCCGTGCGTGGGAGACAAGTGGGGCTGCGACGAGAAGCATCAGAAGGTCCGCGGCAAGGAGTGGTATATCACGGCCATCATGGATCTTCCCACCCGGTTCATACTGTCGTGGGACACTACGCCGACCAAGGAAAAGTACGATGCCGCCCCCCTGCTGCGGAGGGCCCGGGACGTGGCGGGCAAGATCCCCCGCCTGTTCATTACCGACGGCCTGGAACAATACCACATCGCCTTCAAGAAGGTGTTCCGCACGCTCAAGGGCCTCAAATCCATCCACATACGCGACATCCACATACGGAACCTCATATGCAACACCAACAAGCAGGAGCGGCTCAACGGTGGATTGGCGGGCCACTTCAAGTACGCCCGCGGCATAAACAAGGAGGAGTCGCTGATATTCCGCATGGCGATACTGCACCACAACTACATCAAGCCCCACGGCGGCATAGGCGGCCGGACGCCCGCCGAGGCCGCCGGCATAGACATACGGGGCGCCGACAGGTGGCGGACGCTCATCCAGAACGCCGTATCCGCCACATAACCGCTCAAAGCACCCCATTTCCATGCCGTTCCATGCAGTTCCATTCCATGATGCCGCATTTTGCCCCCGTGCATGTCTCATTTGAACAGGACTTTGCCAAAAACCGCCTCAAAATGTCGCCCCGCAGCCCGCGCATCCCGAGTTTGGGGCCGGCTGCGGCCTGGATCTGGGTCATTTAGATCATCACCCATTCTTGCAAGGGGAACCCGCCATCGACAGGTTTAAAGAGATTGCACGGGGATGGTACGGTGGAGATGACATACCAGGAGACCGTCTGGGACGAGGAGCCCCGGCTGCGCTCGTATACCCTGGCCAACTTCCGCGACATACCCCAGATCGCGGCCATGCCCGAGGAGCGGCAGTTCGAGATGGAGGTGGTGGGGAACGTCCTCCCCTTCAAGGCCAACAACTACGTCATAGAGCGGCTCATAGACTGGAGCGCGCCCGACGACCCGATGTTCGTGCTCACGTTCCCCCAGAGGGGGATGCTCCTGCCCCACCACTACAAGCAGATGGCCTCGGTGCTGGAGCGGGGGGGAGACCGCCAGGAGGTGTCGGATACGGCCAACCAGATCCGCCTGCAGCTGAACCCGCATCCCGCCGGCCAGATGGAGCTGAACGTGCCGCAGCTGGGCGACGGGACCCGGCTGTACGGGATGCAGCACAAGTACAAGGAGACGTGCCTCTTCTTCCCCAGCCAGAGCCAGACCTGCCACGCGTACTGCAGCTTCTGCTTCCGGTGGCCCCAGTTCGTGGGCATGGACGAGATGAAGTTCGCCATGAGGGAGGGCGAGCAGCTGGTCCAGTACGTCCGGGAGCACCCCGAGATATCCGACGTGCTATTTACCGGCGGAGACCCCATGATAATGAAGGCGCGCATGTTTGCCGCGTACGCCGACGCCTTGCTGGACGCGGACCTGCCCAACCTCCGGACCATCCGCATAGGGACCAAGGCCCTCTCGTACTGGCCCTACAAGTTCCTGACCGACCGGGACTCCGAGGAGATGCTGGACGTGTTCCGGCGGATCACGCGCAAGGGCGTGCACCTGGCGATAATGGCCCACTTCAACCACCTGACGGAGCTCTCCACGGGCGCCGTGAGGGAGGCCATACGGGCGGTCCGCGGTACGGGCGCCCAGATCAGGACGCAGTCGCCGCTGCTCCGGCACATCAACGACGACGCCGAGATGTGGGCCCGGATGTGGCACAAGCAGGTGCAGATGGGGTGCGTCCCATATTACATGTTCGCGGTACGGGACACCGGGGCGCAGCACTACTTCGGGGTGCCGCTGGTGAGGGCCCACCACATATTCCGGGAGGCCTACAAGAGGGTGAGCGGCCTGGGCAGGACGGTCCGGGGCCCCAGCATGTCGGCCACCCCCGGCAAGGTGCAGATAGACGGCACGCCCACCATAAACGGCAAGAAGGTGATGCAGCTGCGGTTCCTGCAGGGGAGGAACCCCGACTGGGTGCAGAGGCCGTTCTTTGCGGAGTATGACGAGGATGCCATATGGCTGGACGACCTCAAGCCCGCCTTCGGGGAACGGTTCTTCTTCGAGCAGGAGATGCAGGAGAGGTACGGCGCCGCCCTGGGAAAGTAGGGGCCGGCGCAATCCCCACATCGCGGAGGCCGCTTAATCAGGTTGGGGTCAGCCATACGTGGAGAGACCGGCCGTGGAAGGCCGCCATCATGTCGATGCCGGCCCGACCGCCGCTTTAGAGAGTAGTAAGGCGGCCCGCCATCTAAGAGGACCATTTCAGAACTTCGATTAGCCGCCGCCCACCGTCTCCGCCTCGTCCGGCCCGGACGTGGGGCTGCTAACGCCGCCATGCCGCCCACCGGGAAGCCCTCATGATCTGGCGTCCATGCTGGCGCGTACCAAGTCGATGACCTCGTTGGCCGCGTTTATACCGTAGGTGACGTCCCCGTCCGTCGGCGACACGCCGGAGCCGGGGTATCTTGCAACGACCCACGAAGATATCCGACCCCAGTCTAGCCGCGTGCCCCCGACACCCCAACTGCTCGGCAGGCGCCCGACCAGATCCTCTAGGTCATGCATGTGTGGGATGTACAAGTCGTCGAAGGTGATCGCTGCTTTGACCGCCCTCTCTATGGCCTGTTGCAGGTGGTAGCATGCGTTGTCGGCATCGACATTAGAGCAGGCGAGGGCGACCTCCAAGTCGGCGTCCGCCCTGCGCAGCCACTCCTTGGCGGCCTCAGCGCTCATACAGTACCCTGCCCTCTTTACGTATGTAGTAGTGTATGTACCCCGTATCTTTCGCCATACGCTCGAACTCGGCCGGCGTCGCGACGACCACGTCCTTGGGGAAATATACGTCGGACAGGGCGCGCCTTATGGCAACGGCGTCGCGGCCGTGGTCGTCCACGCGGTCCAGCAATACCATGATATCCAGGTCGGACCACCGCCTCGGCGTGCCGCGGGCGTACGACCCGAACAGTATGATCTTGGCCGGATCAAATCCTGATACGATGCGTCCCACCACTGCGTCCAGTACGGGCTCCACCATCTCCATCAGCGCGGAGCCGGCGGACTCCCGGGTCTGGACAGCGGTTGTCATGCCAACCGCCTCATACGTATCGGAGCGGCCGGGCAGTATAAAAGCCGCATGGCCGTGAGGTTCTTGCGTAAACGCGGGTGCTGGATGAAGCTGGCCCGGTGGATGGCCTAATCCGTTCAATAAAACCGTGGCCGGACGCGGCGTATCCAAGCAACACCTGTATTTGCACAGGAACTACCGGCTAAGTCTTAAATCCCACTTCCTCATATATCACAACGACCGCCGTCAGGTGAGATCTGTCTGGGCGCCTTGGCGGTCAACTTGGGGGCTTCGGCCCCCACACAATACCAACTCCGAGCCGTGGTGGCGGCGCCACTCCACACCCCACCGGGGTCGCCCGGATCATTGTCTGGCGCGACATGAAAACATGAGTCTATATACGATCCATAACCGCCGAACATGCTTGGCGTTTGGGGGCCAAGGTGTTGGCCTTAGAAAGAATGGCGTCGGGGGCAGGATTCGAACCCGCGCGCGCTGTCTGGGCGCCTTCACTCATCAGGTGAACGCCTTCGACCACTCGGCCACCCCGATGCCCTTGTTGTGTATCGGTGGTATTTGAATCGCATTCTGACTATAGTTCGGACTGTGACGGCGCTGCACCGGCGCCACCTCCCAACCCGCCCCGGCCGCGTTGAGGGCGCCGCGTCCCGGCTGGCACCTCGCACTTCAGAAGACTTCCGAGGTTCTTGCGTAAACGCGGGTGCTGGATGAAGCTGGCCCGGTGGATGGCCTAATCCGTTCAATAAAACCGTGGCCGGACGCGGCGTATCCAAACAACACCTGTATTTGCACAGAACCCACGCATCGCACAATTTTTACGACCCGTCCGCCATTATGTGCGCGTGAATACCATTGCGGCCTTGGTGTGCGTGGCCGCGTCGGCCCTGTTCGCGCCCGCCTACGCGCACACCCTGGACTCGGTGGGCGAGTACAGGCTGGAGCTGCAGTGGGCGGTCGAGCCGCCCTACTCGGGGGAGGTCAACACCCTCAAGCTGTACGTGAGCCCGCTGGTTCCGGGCCTGGAGCTGGCCGAGCAGCCATTCCAGGATGGAGTGGCGGGACTCGAGGACACCATAAAGATACAGCTGGCCAACCGGGACTACATGATCACGCTGCTCCCCGAGGCCGACGACTGGATACCCGGGCTGTACAACGCCCACGTAAAGGTGCTGAGGCCCGGCTTCTACCAGGCCAACATACTGGGGCAGATAGGGGAGACCGTCGTCAGCCTCTCGATGCATCCGCACGAGGTCCGCGACGCCGGCCGCATCACCTTTCCAGACGACTACGGGGAGGTACGCGACATTCTGGTGGCTCAGGAGGCCCTCAGGGCGGAGCAGGAGGTTCTGGGGGCCGGCGTTGAGTCAATCAGGTCGGCCAGCGCGGACCTGGAGGCTGCGGTACGGGACCTGGAGGCGCGGGTGGACGCGCTGGCCGAAGAACGGCCGGATCAGGGCATGGCATACCTGGCCGTATCACTGGGGGCGGCCGGCATCATACTGGGCGGCATGGGCGTGTATGCGGCGCGCCGGCGCCCCTGACTATACCTCTATGGACATCTGGTCGGCGGCCGCCGTCACGGTATGGTGTATGCGGCGCGCCTCGGCCAGCGGCATGGCATCATCGGCATACCGGGCCGAGAAGTGCGTCAGTATCAGATGTTTGGCGCCGGCGTTGCGGGCCAGGGCCGCGGCGCCCGCCGCCGTGGAGTGACCGGTGGCCCCGGCCCTTCCGGAGTGCTCCTCGGTGAACGTGGCATCAAAGATCAGGTGGTCGCACCCCGCAAAGAACCGCTCCAGCCCGGCGGCGGGGCGGGTGTCCCCCGAATACCCCACGCTCACGCCCGGCCGGCCCCTCCCTAGCACGTCGCCGGGGCGCACCATTCCCATGCCCCCCGGCACCTCCCGGCCCCTCTGTAGCTCCTTCCACAGCGGACCCTCCGGGACGCCCAGCGCCCGGGCCCTGTCGGGGTGGAACCGCCCCGGCCTGTCCGCCTCCCGGAACAGGTAGGAGAGCGCCGGTATGGTGTGGTCGGCCCGGCACGCGCTCACCGCATAATCCTTGGTGTGGTGTATGGCGCCCTCCCATACGTCGCGGATGGCCAGCTCGAAGGGTGGGCTGAACCGCAGCATGCGCAGGTTCGCTGTAACAAACTCGGCCGTCCCCTCCGGCCCGTATATGGCCAGGGGCCTGCTCCTGCCCTGCATGGACATGGTCTGTATCAGCCCCGGCAGCCCCAGGCAGTGGTCCCCGTGCAGGTGCGAGACGAATATGGCAGTCTCCCTGTTCCAGCCAAGGCCCGCCCTGGCGAAGGCGGCCTGCGCGCTCCCCCACGTCGAACACCAGCAGGCCCCCCTCCCTCTCTATGCACACGCAGGGGAGACCCCGGGATGTGGTGGGGACCGCCGCCGCCGTCCCCAGGAATATGATCCTCGCCACATGCGGCATACCATATCGGGCGTTATATGCTTGGCCTCCGGACGGGGCCGTAACAGCTGCGGGGGGCGGCGCCTTCGACCACAGTTCTCCCGGCACCGTTTCACAATTCGCGATCTAACGCGGCGTGGACAGTCCGGCCGCCATGCGGACCCCGGACCGCGCGGGGCGGCGTTCTGGTCGCCCCGGCAGCGCATGTGTCAGGGTCCCCGCCTCACCATACGGCCCTGCCCGTGACGGTCCGGGTCTTGTTGCGCTCGTCCCCCCATTCTGGCGAGCTGCGCGGCGGTGCACCCGCCACCCAGCCGCTCCAGTACGGCCTCGGACCGGCAGTTGGCGTCGACGGTTCCCACGCATTGTGGCGCGCACGCCGCGCTTCCTGCAGTGGGGGAACACTCCCGGGAGTCGTACCAGCCGTCGCCGCGCACGGTGGCCGCCGGCGTCCTCTTCACCCGGAGACGCGCCGCTCTGCAGCCACCGGTCGGCAGCATCCGCAGTCGCACACATACTCGGTTATGGCCTCTATGGCGTTCCCGTTGGCCGGGGTGCCGTCCGCCTCCGCCGGCACCGCCGGATCTGCGCCCCGGTCCTCCGGCGGGATGCCCAGCCCGTCCAGGGCCCGGTCCGGCATGCCCGGCAGGTTCCTGGCGCCCCCCCCCGCCGGTGTCGGTGATGCGGAACGCCGGCATCTTCTGGGACTCCTCGTCGGCCAGGACGTGCAGTTTGATAGAGCTGCACTCTACATTCCACCCGAGATCTGTCCGCCTGCCCTTGTCGGTGGTGGCTATGCCGGTCGAGTCGGCCACCAGAATGTGCACCTTGCCGCCGGTCGTCTGTATGGTGGTGCGGTCGCCCTCTGTGGGGACGGCCCGGGCGCAGGTCCGCCTCCATATGGTCATGTGGTCGGGGCCTTCACGCCATTCCCCAACATCCTGCCGGTGACGCCCTGTGCGATGCGCACGCCCTTGCCGATCATGTACCGGAGATACGAGATGCTGCCCATCAGCAGGTCCGGGCATGCGAACGGCCGCCCCATCTTGGAATGGTTCATCCCCTCCAGCTGGGCCTCCCGGTCCGGGTCCAGCCTGATCATGAGCGACCCGCCCAGGGCCGCGCTCCAGGCATCCTGCCCAGAAGACGGCCGCCCGGGCTTGTACCGGGCGGGGTTGGCCGCCCGGCCCTTCCGTCCCGGCATGATCCTCAAATTCATATGGCGCGCCACATGCTTACCGACCTGCCGGCCCCGGCGGCCCGGAGAGGTCCGTGATGCCGGCCCGCGGCCGGGAGGCATGCGAACTATGAAGCGGCGTCGTTTTCACTATACACATTTAAGGTAAGGGGCGCCATGCGGCGGTGAGCATGGACACTCCGCATGACAGTCCACAACAGGGAGATCACAGAATCGCAGACTTGTGGGATGCCAAGTACACCGCCGGGATGTACGTCGGCGAGTCGCCGCTGCCGTTCACCGAAACGATACTGGCGGAGCTGGACAAGAATCCGGAGATCCGCTCACGGCGCGGCCTGTGTGTCGGGTGCGGCAACGGCAGAAACTACATCCCCCTCAGCAAGGCCGGCTTGGACCTTGTGGGGCTGGACATGTCGGAGGTCGGCCTGAAGCAGATAGCCGCGCATGACCCGTCGCTGGAGCCCAAGCTGGTGCGCGCCAACTTCCTAGAGCACGGCGGGCGGTTCGGGTATGTAATCGCCATACAATCGTTCCAGCACGGCACAAGATCCGTGTCTGAGCGGTACTTCCACCACGCCGCCGCCATGCTGGAGCGGGGCGGCCTCATGTTCGTGAGGGTGAACAGCACCGACACGACCATCATGTTTCCGCACCAGGTACTGGAGGAGTCCGACGCCGGGTTCACCGTGCTGTATCTGGACGGGCCCAAGCGCGGGCTGCACGTACGGTTCTACACCAAGGAGGGCCTGCTCCGCGTGGTGCGGGAGGCCGCCCTTAGCGTGGTGCGCGGGCCGGTAAGCGTCGCCTCCAGGGAGGCCGAACGGGCCGGGTCGTGGAACCAGTGGGAGATAGTCGTGGCGCTGGAGGCAGACGGCTGAGTACCGGGCTACCACAAAGCGCCATAAAGCATTCACGGCCGGGTGGTCCGGGCCATTGGGCAGCACGCGTCCCCCGCATCCGCGCTGCAGGATAATATTGGGGCCGCCGCACACGGCGCGCATGAAACCGGCCGCGGGCGGCGCCGAGCCTAACACGAAAGAAAACGCCGAGCCCGGAGGGGGGCCTCCCGCGCCGGAGGGGGCCGGCCCCGAACACGCCGCCTTGGAGATGGCCGGCCGGGGGGACCTCCGCGGGGCCCTGAAGCTGCTCAACGATACGCGGGACCGGGGCGGGATGGCCCGCAGGGATACCATAATCGCCAAGGCGCGGGCATGCGAGCGCGCCGGGGACCTGGAGAGGGCGCTGCGGTACGCCTACAATTCGGCCGACTCCGACCAGATTAGCCGCACCGAGTTCTCGCTCCTGGCCGAGATACTGTACCGGATGGGCCGCGCCGAGGAGCTGGAGGAGTGGTGCCGGGTATGGGAAGACTACGACTTCAGGCGGCAGTACCTGTTCCTGAACCGGGCGCGGCTCATGCACATGAAGGGGGACGCGGCGGGGGCCCGCGTCCACATGGGCGCCATACTGGAGCTGGAGAGGGCGTTCCCCGAGGCGCACGAGCTGCGGGGCGACATGCTGGCCGACGCGGGGGACCGGCGGGGCGCCGTCATACAGTACAGCAGGGCGCTGGGGCTTGACCCCGCCATGGTATACGTCCACATAAAGAGGGCCGAGGCGCTCATGGAGATGGGCAGGTTCGGCGACGCGGCCCGGGCATGCCGGCGCGGCTTGAAGGCGGGGCCGCGCAACAGGAGGCTGCGGGAGATACTGGGGGCCGCGCGCAGCGCCCCGGCCGGCTGATACTGGGCGCCACATAGCCATTCATATTTGACAGCGCCGAACCCCGCCCGTGGCAGGCGGGCAGGACTCTGGGGGGTACAGGGTGGACGAGTTTGACATGGAGAACCCGAACCGGGTCATGCACGACTTTGTGGACAAGCTGGGCCGGGCGGCCGAGGCCGGGCGCGGGGACGAGCTGGTGGGGAAGCTGCGCGAGAAGGGCGCGGGCGGTCTGGCCAACATGGCGGAGCTGTTCATGCAGGAGAGGAAGAAGGACACATTCCTTAACATCAGCGGCGCCGCCAGCAAGGCCGCCGAGGCCGGAGACCTGACCGGGGCCCTGGCCACAGTAGACAGGAAGCGGGCCGAAGGCGCCCTGACCGCCGGAGAGGCCCTGTACATCAAGGAAGACATCCACGAGCGCACCGGCAACTTGGAGGCGGCGCTGGAGGCGCACGAGGAGCGGGCGAACGCGAAGCGGGGGGACGCGGCGGGGTACAGGTCCAAGGCCGGGCTGCTGTACCGGCTGGGCCGTACCGGGGAGCTGGAGGAGTGGTGCGGCGCATGGGAGGGATCAGACTATGACCGGACGGGCCTCTACCTGAACCGGGCGCGGCTCATGTATGTGAGGGGGGACGCGGACGGGGCGCGGAGGCACATCAGTGCCATGTTGACCTTGGAAGAGTTCAACCCCGAGGCGCACGAGCTGCGGGGCGACATGCTGGCCGACGCGGGGGACTGGAGGGGCGCCATACTGCGGTACAACAGGGCGCTGGACCTCGACTACAACATCATATACCCCCACATAAAGAAGGCCGAGGCGCTCATGGGGATGGGGAGGCCCGACTCGGCCGCCCTGGCCTGCCGGCGCGGCCTGGAGATAAGGCCCGCCAATGCCAGGCTGCAGGATATCTTGGAGGAGGCCGGCGGGCCGGGAGGGTAACTTGCGGGCAGTCCGGCGCTTCCGGCGCCACCCAACGCCATGTCCCCGGACGCCTAGGGTTCGGTATGATGCGGACACATGTTTTCACACTGCGCCGGACCATGATCCGGGGCGGTCCCGGTGGGCTGCAGGGTAGTCGGGTGGTGTCGTCACCACGGCTCGGGGTTGGTACTATGGGGTGGGGGCCGAAGCCCCCAGAGTTGACTGCCAGGGTGGTTGTGCACTCGCCTAAGTGGCAGCCAACCCATATACGGAGGTCCACAGATTTAAGGTTTAGCCGGGGTCGCCTAGTCAGGTAGGGCGCTCGCCTAAGGAGCGAGGGTGGTTGTGCGCTTCGCGGGTTCAAATCCCGCCCCCGGCACCAATCTTTTTGGGAGCGCCGCCCTAGCCGGTGCGGCCACGGTCCGGAACGTACCCGTCCTAATACCCTAGGTGCAGCAGTACGCCCAGTCTGAACCTCAACCCGCATTGCCCCAAGCAGGGCGGCCCAAGACATCCACATTTTTTGTGATGTATGGGGGAGGCCGCTGTATGTGGCGGCGCCATGCCAGCGCCGTATGTGGCGCCGTGGTGGTGGCGCCACATTTGCCATCGCCAGTTTAATATTGGGACGCGGGGGGCCCGCCCACATTGGCGTTTGAGAGGGGCAGCCTCATACTGGTGGAGTACGCCGCGAGGCTAGACGACGGTACCGTGATAGAGGCCGCCAACCACGGCGGCGATACCCCTGAAGGAGTACGCAACTTCAGCTCCAAACCCAAGCTGGTGTCGGTGGGGGACCCGTCGTACCCGGTTCTTCGGGGCTTTGACCGGGCGCTGGCCGAGGCGGAGGTGAACACGCCCCAGACCGTGACCATACAGCCCGCCGACGCTTACGGGGAGCGGCGGCGCGACAAGGTCAAGATGATAACCGCCAGAAAGCTGGGCAAGGACGCCGACAGGTATACGGTGGGTGATACGGTGGAGGTGAACAACAGTACGGGCGTGATACTCTCGATGGGATCCGGGAGAGTCCGGGTGGACTTTAACCACATGTTCGCGGGCAAGTCCATCACGTACGAGTTTACGGTGCTCAAGCAGCTGGAGTCGGACACCGACAAGATAGAGGGCCTGCTGGCGCAGGCCGGACTGCTGGAGGGTTATGACCCCCTGCGCGGGCCCGGGGAGGATCTGGACGAATTGGACGACCTGACACCGGGAGACGAAGACTCCACCGACGAGGACCTGGACACCGTCCTCAAGGACGACCTCGGCGGCGAGGACCTGGACGACGATCTGGACGAGGACCCGGACGCGCCCGGCGAGGGCGGCGACTCCGCCGACGACGATCTGGACGATGACGAGGACCTGGACGACCTTGACGATCTGGACGATGACGAGGATGATCTGGACGATCTGGACGACGAGACCCCGGACGGCCCGGCCTCCGGCTACGCCCTGGCAGACGGCACCCTGACGGTGGCCGTCCCCCCCTCGCTACACCGGGACCCCAAGATACAGGACAAAAAGTACCTGGTCCAGATGGACCTCTTCAGGTTCGTGCCAGATCTCAGGGAGGTGCGCTTCTTGGAGACGTACCGCAACGCCGCCATCTGAGCGCCACACACATCACAGCACGCCGGTCCGCACCGCCAGATCCCGGGCCGAGTCGCGGTCCAGATTGGCCTCCCGCAGTATCGTATACCTTTCCGGCCTCAACTCTTGGGCGGTGCACAGGGCCTCGACCACCTCTGCCTCGCCCAGCCCCACTTGGGCGGCGGAGGTGGGCGCCCCCACGTCCCGCAGCGCCCTAGCTATATCTTCCCAGTCCAGACCGTGCAGCTCGGCCATCATTATGGATCCCAGGCCGCACTTCTCGCCGTGCAGCCCCCGCCCCGGCGCTATGCGGTCCAGCGCGTGCGAGAAGAGGTGCTCGGCCCCCGAGCAGGGCCGGCTGCTCCCCGCTATGCACGAGGCCACCCCGGCGCTGATCAGCGCCTCGACCACCATCCGGGCGTCGGTGCCGCCCTCGGCGAAGGCGGCGGCGTTCTCCATCACTATGTCAGCGGACATGCGCGCCAAACTGGCCGAGTATATCCCGTAGTACTCGCCGGTCCGCCGGTGGCCCAGCCTCCAGTCGGAGACCGCAATTATGTTGGCCACCAGATCGCCGCACCCGCTGGCCAGCAGCCGGGCGGGGGCCCTCCGTATCACCTCTATGTCCACAAAGACCCCCAGGGGGGCCGAGACCACCATAGAGTGGGGGCGCTCTCCGCGCACCGACGCGAACGGGCTGGCCATGCCGTCGTGCGAGGCGGCCGTGGGCACGCTCACGTACGGCATGTTTAATCCGGCGGCGGCCGCCTTGGCGGTATCGACGGACCTGCCGCCGCCTATGCCCGCTATTATACCACTGTGGTCGGCCCGGATCTCCCCCTGTATCCGTTCCACCGAACCTGTAGTATTGTCGGAGGTGTGGTGCCACACGTATGGCATCCCCGCCCCGTATAGCGACCCCTCCACCGTATCGCCCACCGCCGACCTCACGCTAGGTCCGGACACCAGCGAGGCGCCGCCGCCGGCCAGCGACACCAGAAACCCCCCTATGTCGGGCATGTTCCCCTCGCCTATCACTATGCGGCGGGGCAGCTCCATGGAGTGGGACGGAGCCATCACTCCCATGCGATTCTAAAGTTATTTAAAAGGGTGTCAGCCGTCCCCATCATACAAGGTGTTCTTTTGGAAGCCATACAAGACAAGGTCCTGCACGGGACCACAACGGTGGGAATAAGAACCGGCGAGGGGGTGGTGCTCTGCGCCGACATGAGGGCCAGCGCCGGATACTTCATCGCCAACAACAACACCATGAAGATACAGAGGATAGACGCCCACGCGGGGCTGACGCTGGCCGGCGGCGTGGCCGACGCCCAGAATATCGTGGACGTGCTCAGGTACCATGCCAACATGCACCGCCTGCGGCGCGGCTCGTCCATTCCCATACGGTCGCTGGCCCGGCTGACCTCCCTATTATTCCACCAGAACAGGGGCTACCCGTTCATAGCGGACATACTGGTGGGCGGGTACGACAGCGGCCCGGCCCTATACAACATAGACATGTTCGGCTCGGTGGAGCCCAAGCAGTTCGTCACCACCGGCAGCGGCTCGCCGGTGGCGTACGGGGTGCTCGAGGACGAGTGCCACAATGAGATGACCATGGCCGACGCCAAGCGGGTGGCGCTGACCGCGGTCAAGGCCGCCATAGTCAGGAATATAGGCACCGGGGACGGCATCAATATAGCCGTCATGGACAGGGAGGGGTTCCGCCTGCTGGACGACGAGCAGAAGAGGGCCGTCATACAGCTCTAGTGCGATGCAACGAAAGAACGGCCAGAAGGAGCCGCCCAGCCAGAACATAATGGCCACCATCCTGCGCAGCATACCCCAGGGGGCCCACGTCACCAAGATAGAGTACGAGGGCCCCAGCATCGCCATATACACCAGCTCCCCCAAGTTCCTGCTGGGGCAGAACAAGAAGCTCTCTACTTTGGTCTCGGCCATCAAGAAGCGCATAGTGGTGCGGACCGACGATTCGATACGCCGCCCCCAGGCCGAGGCGCAGAAGGCGCTGGCCGCCCGCGTCCCAAATGATGCCGACCTGCGGGGCACCTTCTTTGATGACGCCATAGGCGAGGTTACAATAGAGGTCAAGCGCCCCTGGCTGCTGGCGCGCAACCCCCGCTTCAACCACAACGATATAACGGAGGAGATCGGGTGGCGCATCCGGGTGCGCAAGGCGACCACCACCCAATCTAATACCATCCAGACCATAAACTCCACCCTCAAAAAGTCCAGTACCGAGCGGACCAAACAACTCAAGCAGATAGGCGACGAGATATTCCGGCCCAGACTGTTCCCCAGGTCCGAGGTCTCCCTGCTCACATTGGGGGGGTTCGGCCAGGTGGGCCGCTCCTGCATGCTGCTGACCACCCCCGAATCTCGTATATTATTGGATTGTGGGGTGAACCCGGGGGCGCGGTCCCCCGGCGAGGCCTACCCCAGACTGGACTGGGCCAATATCACACTGGATGAGCTGGACGCGGTGGTGATAGGCCACGCCCACCTGGACCACACCGGATTTTTGCCCGTATTGTGCAAGTACGGGTACAAGGGCCCCATATACTGCACCGAGCCCACCTTACCCATGATGAATCTGATACAGCTGGACGCCATAAAGGTGGCCAACGCGCAGGGCAAGGTGCCATTGTACGCGGACCGGGACGTGCGGCAGGTGATGAGGCAGGCCATAACCCTGCCATACAATACTGTAACCGATATAGCGCCGGACATCAAATTGGTGCTGGCCAATGCGGGCCACATACTGGGCTCGGCGCTCTGCCACTTCCACATAGGGAACGGGGACCACAACTTTGTGTACTCGGGGGATTTGAAGTTCGGCAAGAGCATACTGTTTGAGGCCGCCGACTGGCGCTTTCCTAGAGCTGAGACATTATTGATAGAGAGCACATACGGCCTGAAGGAGGACATCCAGCCCTCCCGCCAGGAGGTCGAGTCCGCGTTCGTGAATGTGGTGAACGGGACGCTGGCCGACGGCGGCAAAGTATTGATACCCATACCGGCGGTGGGCCGCGCCCAGGAGATCATGATGGTCATAGACCACTACATGAAGGGGGGCGGGATGGTCGAGGCGCCCGTGTTTACCGAGGGGATGATATCGGAGGCCTCGGCGATACACGAGGCGTATCCGGAGTATCTGGCCAGGGAGCTGCGCCAGAAGATACTGGAGACCGACGACAACCCGTTCGATTCCGAATACTTCACGAATATAGAGCACGGCGACGCCCGGGGGGAGGCGATGCGGGAGGATTCCCCGGGGATAATACTGGCCACATCCGGGATGCTGGAGGGCGGGCCCGTTCTGGAGTATTTCAAGCATATAGCGCCACATTCGCATAACAAGATACTGTTCGTGTCATACCAGGTGAACGGCACCATGGGGAGGCGGGTGCTGGACGGCGCCCGGCAGGTCTCCATGATGAGCCGGGGCGGCAAGGTGGAGGCGGTGTCGATAAACGCGGGTATCGAGAAGCTGGACGGGTTCAGCGGCCACAGCGACTACAACCAGCTGATGTCGTTCGTGCAGAAGCTGAGGCCCAAGCTCAAGCGCGTTCTGGTAAACCACGGCGAGAGGCGCAAGTCCGAGAATTTGGCCTCCAGCATACGCCGTCTGTATAGGCTGCCGGCCCACAACCCTCAGGTGCAAGAGGCCGTCAAGCTATTTTAGGTCGTACTGGGGCTTCCATATCTGGACGGCGGCGGGGGTGACCAGTATGCGCTCCTCGCCCAGCCTGGCGATGTCGGCGCCCTCGGTCCGGGCGGCCGCATACAGCTCGTCGACCAGCTTCCGCAGCCCCTCCAGATCCCTCTGGGCCATGGGGCCCACCCTTACTATGAGTATCATGCCCATCTTGATGTCCTTCTTGATCATGTCGATGTCGGTGTGGTCGCGGACGGTCATGGCCTTGAGGTAGATGGTCTCTGCCATGGGGTATGGTAGGGGGCACCCGCACAATAATCTTTGCATTTTGGGGAATTGGTACGTTAACATGAGTTGAGATCTGCTGGTAAGTGCGTGAGTTGGTGGTAAGTGCGTGAGTTGGGGTGCTGACCGGAGAGGCTGCAGTCCGGGCGGCGTGTACTGAATCTGACGAGGGTTATGGGTAGTGCCGGTCAGAGATGCGCGATCACCACTAGTGAGTAGACATTATGCGTAATTGACTGGTATGTCATCAAATCCCGGCGGACCGTGTTTTAATGGACGGACGTTTGGCTTGATATTTGGCGCAGGCGCGCTCTTGTCGGGAATCGGCATGCTCAGATCACGCCAGATGTGGATGGTCGTGCGCAGCTTGGCAGCACCACTGTGTGCAAGGATTTTGTGTGCTGGGTGGCCCCGGGCCACCCGGGAGTCAGCGTGATGCCCTTTTCCTGGCCAGCTTCCGTATCAGGGGCTTGTTCTCTTTCTTTATCCTGTCCCAGTCGAGGTTCAGGTTCACAGTCCGGAGATGATGTTGAGCTCGTCGTTGAGCTCCTTGGGCGTGCCCCAGAAGGGTCTGGCGGACCCCGTACCGCTTGATTATCCCGTTAGCGTGCTCGACAACTATCCGTGTGCCGTTGATCTCCTTGTTGAGGGCCAGCTCCTCTGTGGTCAGCCCCCCGGTCTGCCTGTCGGAGTTGGGGCGGCGCCTGGCCGGCTGTCGTATGGTGGCGCCGGGATAGTATCCGGATATACCCTAGTATCCCTTGTCCACGTACAGGGCGGGGCGGTCCGGCTCGGGCGTATCATATCTGGACATGATCCGGGTCAGTATCCCGAAGTCCGGCGGGTCCTCCTTGAGCAGTGTGAGATCGTGGGTGCTGCTGGAGGCAGTTCCGCCGAGCCACAGTATCCTTTTTCTGGTGTCGGTTAGAATATTGGTGCTGAAGGTGAACGCCTTCTTCTTGCCCGAATAGTCCGCCCTACGCCGGTCCCTGGCGCCGGACCGGTCGACGCGCACGTGCGTGCCGTCCAGCACGACGGTGACCTTCCCGGTGGCTGGGTCCGGGGGGATTATCCTCTTCAGGTCCGTCAGCGTGTCCGTTTCCCTGATCAGTTGGGTCATCCTGCGGGCGGTGGGCAGCACCTCGGAGAGGACGCGGTTGGATGCCTCCAAGGACCTGTTTATGTTGCTCTGGTCCACCCCGAACATGGCGGCCAGCTCGGCCTGGGTGGTCCATCCCTTCTTGCGCATCAGAGACAGCAGCAGGGAGTGCCGGATGTACAGCTTGGAGCGGTTGCCCGGGTCCGACGCCCGGATATCATCGTCCCAGAAGAGCGTCGTGTCCCCGTGTTCCTTTATCTAGGCGGCGTACCTGTGCAGAATGTAGTCAAACTGCTCGGCGGTGCAGAGCGCGACGGCGTGCAGCCTGCGCGGGTTTCCGATGATGTCGTCCAGAACGGTGAGCCGGGCCAGATGGACGTCCTGCTCGGGCCCATACACGCGGTATGCCGCATCCTGATGTCTGGTGGCGGCTTGCAGCAAGGCTTTCAGTCGCTCTATTTCACGTTGCTGCTTGGCTATGGTCTGTTCCTTGGTTTCGGGCATGTCCGGGGTGGGGCGTGATATACCCAGATCTAAAGCTTCCGGTTGGGCATGTACGGAATCGTTTGGTGGTGGTTGAATTGTGGGTTGGCCAAGAAAGTGGCCAATTACGCATATTGTCTAATAATACATATCAACTACCCTTCCACTTTTTATTACATGAACCTGTATGAAACGTCAAACACACCACTTGGTCCTCATCTGACTCGTGAGGGCAAATACTGCCGAGGCCATACCCTTCGTCCAGATGAGGACAACAGACTCTACTGCCGTGACTGTGGCGTGAAGACCGGCTTTTACCTCTCTCGTAAGTGAGTTGGGTGTCAAATGCGTGAGCTGGCGGTCAAATCTGTGAGATAACCATACTGATATACCGCCCCGCCCTTCACACCAACCCCAGATCTGCATACCATACGGGAGGCGTATGCTAACCTTGCGGTAGCACTGTACGTATCCAGTATAGTCATAGCTGACTTGCCGGAGACCGTCCATAGGGCCAAGGGTATACTAGAGGGAACTGGAAAGTTGACGTGACCCGTCTAGGGGTGGAAAAACAGTGACCTAAACCGGATCTTCTCAAGGATGGGACTAATATACAGAGCAGGAGCTGTTCAGCCATGATGACTTGTGGGAGGGAATAAGGAGACAATTTGTGTCGTCAGCTAATTCCAAAGATCAGAATATGTACACATAGACGGTCCGGATGCCATCAACGTTTCCACCGGTGCCGCCCTTCATTCCCTTGTCTATGAAGTGGCTCTCCACGGCCTCTGCCACGCTCTTGCCGTCTGCCTCCCACTCATGCCAATGCGTCGTATCCTCACCGTCTTGTGCGTGTTCCTTCTTGCGTCTTTTTGGATCGTTGGTGATGCCAATAGTCCAGATAGATCCCCTATTGCCTATGGCTCCTTTGATTTCATCCGCGTTCATGTCGTTACATCAACCTGCGTGGCTGTATATTAACGGAGCGCGGGAAAGGTTCTGGGAAGCTGATGGAGCATTGATCCAAGGCGAAAGTTAGGGACATGAAAAAATGAAAGAGGTTAGACCGCCGACTCTGCGGCGGCCCGAATCATGGTAAGGATCTTGTTGTCGTCCTCGATGGTTATCCCGGCTGTCTCTGCCGGGACCATCTGGTCCGGCAGGCTGAGGTGGGGCTTGGCGAAATTGTGGTAGATACGTAGCCCGGAGATGATCCCAGAGTCCTCACGTTTGAGGCCCCGGACCACCTTCTCTCCATGCCGGAGCGTCACCCCGTTAAAACTTCCCATTCGATTGTTGTGGTGGATGCCGTCGAAGGCAACCTCGTTGATGTGCCAAGTGTCCTTGTGCAGGACGTTTTTCGCGTGGTACTGTTCCTTCCACGCCTCGTGGAAGTTGGCCGCCTTGTCGTGACTGTTTCGCTTTTTGAAGTGATCTAATCTCTCTAGGACGACCAAGTAACCGTGCGCACCATTTCCCAGCGATGTATGCTTTCAAAACGGTCCCCAGTGAAATGGCCTATCCGTCACCGGAGCCGGACCTTACTAGGTGGTCAAAGAAGCTGGCCTTGTTGATCCAGTCGGTTGCCATAGCGGTGAACAGTATCGAGTTGGTGTCCGGGGCCCTTGGACCGCTCAACCTGCGTGTGCGTGCCGTCGGTGATGGTGGTGACCTTGGTGGACAGCAGTCCACTGGCCGCCTCCAGCACCGGCCCTGCCAATATTCCCGGGATTCCGTTCTCGCCCGTCGGCGCCCCTATCCTAGTGGAGGCCGGCGGACCAGACGAGGAGAGAGGCCCGGGCTGCCCGGGGGCGGGCCCGCCGGCAGCCGCCGGGACCGGCGTGGGGGAACCGGCCCGGAATGGCGGCTCTATCCCCGGCTTGGCAGTCCCGCCCCCGGCTCCATTACACCTCTCGTAGATGCCCCATATTATCTCGGTCAGGTTGCGCGCGGTGGGTAGTATCTCGGCCAGCACCCAGTTGACCACCTTCAGGTACATGCTGGCGGTTCCCCGGTCTATTCTGAAGATGACCCCCAGAGCTGCCTCGGTGTTGGCTTGCTTCTTGTGGAGCAGCGACAACAGGAGGGAGTGGTGGATGTACAGTCCGGACCTCGTTCCGGGATCAGACACCCGAAGATCGTCGTCTCAGAAGAGCCGGTAGAGGCCCCACTCGGTCACATGCTTGGCGAACCCGGCGCAGAAGTAGTCGGACTGCTCTGGAACCAGCATGGCTGTGGCGCGCAGCCTCTTGGAGTCTTGTATGATCCCGTCCGGAGTGGCCAGCACCAGCGTGTGGGTGTCCCGTTCCGGACCATACATCCGGTTTTTGTCATCAGAGCGGTGATCAGGCGCCTGTCCGATATGGCGCGCAGGGTGGATGGCAGGGACCGGTCTGGCGACTGATCTAATTTCAGTTGTACTTTGTAAATCTCAAATTAATCGCGGTGCGTGAGGGGCCTGTGTAACCTCCATTACTGAGATTAAATTAGACTTGTTATAACTGACAACATCGCCAATAAAAATACAATTGCCCCGATAACTTTTTTTCTTATTCTTTGTTGTCTACCAATACCCTCAAACTCTACAACTGGAAATAGCCATTGAAGAAGCTGCCAATATACCCCCATTGTGCTTATTCCGATAATGCCTACATACCATAAATTAAAATCACCGTTTTGAAGTTTAGTTAAAATATTAATATTGTCACCCATTGAAAGTATCATGCTAAATATAAAACCCGATACTATACTACACATCAAAGAAATTGGAATCGAGGTTTTTTTATCATGAACCAAGCTATGTTTGGTTGGCCGATCACCAAAAATGTCTATTAGTTCTGTAGCTACACCCTTAACCCATACTGATTTGTTTCCTGAGACTGAAATTTCTGATGTGTGCCACGTTTCAAAACCAAGATAGATCGTTATACGTTGATTACTTTGATATTGGCTTACTGAGATTGATATTCTTTTTAGTTCTCTTGGCGTGTCTTTTGAAAGAAATTCGTCATAAGAATTAAACTCAAAATTTTCGTGCTTTGTATCAATTTCGATACTAAGTCTTGCCTCATACTCCCCCTCTTTCATGTCTTGCTGTTCTTGTTTCAAAAATTTACAAACTGCTTCCAACACTTCTTTATTAACTCTACAGGATGGTAAATTAATGGTCCGTTTCACTGTTTCCATGTGATGTAACTTATCTAGCCACTAATTAACTTATGGTACGGTGGGCGTTGTTGCATCTGAGACTGATGGCAGAATTTTGAGATCGTCCACTAACTACGCTTGCCCTTCTTATCCTAGGTATATACCGTGATTCGGCCGTCCTCGGCAAAGACGAACGTCAGTCCGGGCGGGTAGCCTAGCCTCTCCGGTACGGGTTTTGACATGTGGCAGAGGTTCGTACCCGTCTGGACGCTGGGCGCCACGGACATGGAAAACCTGGTTGCCCCCTTTGCCCACTTTGTCATGCGTGTGGTATGTGGCGGGATCGTATTTAACGGCCGTACACCACTTCTATTTCGGTGGAATGTCTATTCCGTTATTATGTGTGGATGGCAGACCGCACGACAGCGAGAGGCCGTAAGGGAGGTCGGCTGCACGATCGCCGGCACGTCCGACCACATATGCCAGACTGCCGTGGCAAGGTGACAGGCCCACTCGTAGACCGCCATACTGCTGTATGCCGTGGTTCTGGGCGTGAAGGGCTTTGTATGTGACTGTCCATAGGCCAAGTTTGGCAAGGGCCTCTGCAAGCACGTGGCCACTGTCGAGGTTTGGCTTGCCGGGCAGTGGGCTGGACTGCCCTAGAGATCCGAGACAGCCATCAAAAGGCCCCGTAAAATGCCACTACGGCTGCAGGGGAAGCCGCATCGTAAAGGACGGCTCTAGGAATACTAGGCGGAAGGGGCGCGTCCAAAGGTACCTGTGCCGCGGTTGCGGACGGAGGTTCTCGGGCCTTCCCGGGCTGAAGCGCCGCCGTGTGTCCTCTGCCGTGATGGCCGATGCCCTGAGCCTAGCTGCTAGGGGAATGTCCATATCCTGCGTGGCTACGGAGCTTGGCAGGAAGGGCCACCACTTTCACCACTCCGCCATATACCGGTGAGTGGCAAGGTGCGGCCCCCTCATGGAGGCGCACGTCAAAAAGTCCAAGCCATGGATGGGCTTCAAGTGGCATTGCGACGAGATACGCTACATGGTGCTGGGCGGGGAGGCGTACCTGTTCATGGTCGTGGACTATTCCACTAGGTTCGGGCTGGCCAGCATGGCATCCCCCACAAAGTTCGGTGCAAAGCCGCTGGACATGTTCAGGGAGGCCGCGTCTTGGGCAGGCGTCGCGCCCTAGGTCTTTGTGACCGATGGGTTGGGAGCATTCGTCGGGCCGGCCAGAAAGGTGTTCTGGCGGAGTCAGACGCTGCTTTGTGCACATCGCCGAGATACACGCACAGAACGAGTTCAACCACAACAACGTGCAGGAGAGCCTCAACGGGGACATCAAGCCGCTGCTCTGCAGGCGTGGCGGCTTCAAGATGATTAATTCGCCGCTTATCGGACTGGCCCTGCTGGGCTACAATTTATTCAGACCGCATGGGGCGCTGGGCAAGACGCCGGGAGAGGCGGCAGGCATATGCTTGGAGGGGGATGACCGCATCCTGACGCTGCTTGAGGTCGTAGCGGCATAATGGAATGGTGTGTCGAATACGGGCCGGGCCCGTACCCATGCGCAGGCTCCGCATTGCAGCCATATACAGCGTGAAATTATGCAGCCAAAATCGGGTGCACGGGCCCCCATATCCTGCCGCATTCCTAGGATGGCTGCAAAACACGCCGGCGCACCATCTCTTGAATGATTGCCGGGCATGACAGATCGTGTATGCCTTGAAGCACTATGCAGTGCCGTCAGGATGTACGGCAGAAATGACACGTTTTGCCAATATACAACCGGATTAACCCATCAGTCACAGATGCAACAACGCCTCTCCTTGGTAACCTATTTAACATTGCACCATGATCGCGGCATGTGAAGCGGTTCAGCCACGGGATAAAGGTCGCTGGGAGGGCGGTCACCTATTTTGGGAGCCAGTCCATTTCAAACGACACATCGGCCGTGTTCGAACTGATAAAGAATTCTAGGGACGCGGATGCCACGGAGGTGTCGGTCTCATTTGAGGCCGCCGAAGGGGGCGGCCAGCGGATCATAATCGAGGACGACGGTGACGGCATGACGTATGATGACATAACCGACAAGTGGCTGGTGGCCGGGACAGACTCAAAGTCAAGAAATACAAGGTCGCGGAAGGGAAAGACTGTCTGGGGGGAGATGGGCATAGGTCGGTTTGCGTGCGAAAGGCTGGCCAGCAGGACCACCATGGAGTCGTATCCAAGGGAAGGGGATATGATGATACAGATGTCGTTTGACTGGAGCCGGTACGGGAAGCCCGGCGTCACGTTTGACGAGGTGGAACACTCCGGATACGTGGACGAAAAGGACGACGTGTCAAGGCACGGACTCAGGCTCATACTTGAGAATGTCAAGGGGAGATGGACGGGGGAGAAGATACGTAGCCTAGTGGACGACTTGGGGGCGTTCATACTGCCGCCGGAGGTCGCGGGGCCGGACGACATGAAAATAGTGGTAAATGCAGAGCAGCACGGCATAAGCGGCGAGTGCGTCAGGGGGACCGTCGCACGCGATGCCCCGCTGAGAATGCGAGCGGACTTTGACGGCGCCCGCCTTACGGTAAAAATATCGGACATGGACCACAACAAGGGCGTGCCGGTGGACCGTGATCCGGGCGAACTTTCCGGTGGTGCTCCATGCGGTCCGCTTACATTTGATCTCTCCTTCTACCCGAGGGATGTGGCCAAGAAGGGGAGCGGCAGGCGCGAGTCGTACTACCGCAACAGGCACGGGGGGCTTGACATAGGGGAATTCCTAAAACAACACTCGGGGGTCTACCTCTACCGTGACGGGGTGTGGATGAAGCCGCTGGGTGGAAAGAACGACTGGCTGGGCCTTGAGGCGCGGCGCGTACAAAGAAACACTAGGCTAGGCCTGTCGCAGGTCTACGGCATCATAAAGATCTCACATGATACAAATCCCGACATACGGCCCACCGCCCACCGCGAGACCATACAGGACAATGCCGCGTTCCGGGGCATGCGGTACATAATACTGAAGTCGATAACCGCATTTGAGGGATACATGGACGAGAGGAGGTCCGCGGTGGAACAATATTCCGTGGAACGCCTGCCCGGCGAGCTTGCCCGAAACAATACAGAAGTGCTTGGAGACATGCTGAAGGATAACAGGGACAGACTGCCGGAGGCCACATACCAGAAAATGCGCGGCCACATAAAGGCAATAAAGAAAAACCAAGAACTGGCCGCCAAGGAGAACGACAGGGAGGCGAGGGGGTCGGACGAGCTGAGGAGCCACGAGGATGCGGTTGCCGCGATAGGCCTGCTCACGTCATACATGGCGCAGGAGGTGGCCGCCCCCCTCAACAACAATGCTAGGGTACTTGCGGATGCAAGAAACGCCATCGACTCTGCGGTTAATTCGGGGATTGCCGGCCCGGACATGGCTAGGTACAGGGAGTGGATGGACAGCTTGGAAGCCAATACATCCATCATGCTACGCTTTGTCGGACTTGTGCGTGCCCTGTCCAAGCACATATCCACATCGACATCAAGAAAGGGCGGGCCCGTGGAGTTCAGCGTCTCCGAGGCGTGGGACGTGATCGCCGACGGCTTCAGGGTACTGACCGACGGGCTCGGGATCAGGGTGCTCACGCATGTGGACGGGGAGATCCGGATTAGATCCAGCAGGATAGACCTAGAAGCCATCTTGGCAAACCTGTTCCTGAACTCGGTTGACGCCCTCAGGCACAAGGGGTCTGGAATAGGGCAGATACGGCTTGATGCGGAATACTCCACCGCCGGCCTGTCCATAAGGATCAGTGACAACGGGAGGGGAATGGCGGCGGAGCACCTTGAGCGCGTGTTCGAGCCGTTTTACACGGTTGCGGAGGAGCCTGACAACGCCGCCCACGGCCACGGCCTAGGGCTGGCAATTGTAAAGGAGCTGGTGGACCGGCACGGGGGGATGGCGGTGGCCGAGTCGCCGTCGCAGATATTTGGCGAAGGCACGGCCGTCACGATATCGTTTCCGCCCGACAGGGTACCAAAGGTTGCGGTGGTCTGGTGAACATCAGCGACAGGCTGGTTGGAGAGGTGCAGAGGTACTTGGTGGGCCCGCGGGAACCAGACGAGGTCCTCCGGGGCCCGCCGGCGGACTACTACACATCCGGAATACTTTTTCCCGGAGGTGCCGGAGCTGACACCCTCGACAAGGACGACTTTGAGGGGGGATCCGGCTCTGACGAGGAGGGGCCCGACGGCCAGACCCGGCCTCAGACAAAACAGAGTTCGATGGGGCTGCTCGTCGACATCAGGGACGGGGTGGACAGCATGGAACTGGAGGTTGATTACGCCAAGTACAGGAGTATGGAGAACGGCTGGAAACGGACCCCGCTTGCGCCCTCCAAGAGGAACCACACCATCATCTTGGGCGAGCGCAGGGGCGTGATCAGGATATGTGGAGATGGCGGGGATGTGGAGGCGGAACTCCAATGGGTGCTTGACGAGGGGGTTGACGGGCATGAGCGGTACCGGGTCCTGAGCTGCTTCCTCTCAAACACCGCCACATGGCACGAGTACAGGGGCGGGGGCGACTACAGGTCGGTCATGATTAAAAACAGCCACGGAACAATCTTCCAGCCGTCCATCCGGATCCACTCTGCAAGGCCGGCGTTCAGAAACTACAGGCCGTATGCGCGCGGCGGGCTGCGCACGGCCGAGGACGAGTCCCTTGATCTCCTATTTGCCGACACGGTGTCCTTTGGGAGGGGTTCCAACTGCGCGGCCGTCTGGGAGCCTGTCCCCGAGCCGCACTGGGTGCGCACCGAGTTTGTCCCGGAGTATACCGCGCATGACATAGGCAAGGAGTCCGACGGCCGTGGCGGCAGACCCGGCAGGATTGACATGCACCGGCTGTCCTACGCAGAGGGGGATGATGACGGAATGTACCGGAGGCAGTTTGATGAGGCCATACGCCCGATCATAGACTCCTACGGCAGGTGGATAGACGCCGAGGAGCAGAAGATCCCCGCCTTGGGCCTGAACGCCGGATTCCGCACCGGTGTTGCCGAAAAGCACATCCGCACGTGCAGGGACGCCCATGCCCGGATGGAGGACGGACTGAAGTTCCTGCTTGACGGCCCCAACGAGAAAATCAGGCTCGCGTTCGCGCTGGCCAACAGGGCGATGCTGTACCAGTGGCTCCACTACGGCCATGCGCTGAGGGTGGCCGGGGGACAGGCGCCGGCCCGCAGGCCGGATACGAAGGTGCCGGGCGCCCACTTCTGGTATCCGTTCCAGCTGGCATTCTTGGTCATGAACATACGCGGCATGGCAGGCGTGTCGCCCGATGAGAGGGAGATCGTCGACCTGCTGTGGTTCCCCACCGGGGGCGGAAAGACGGAGGCATACCTAGCCGTGGCCGCATTCGCGATGATCTACAGGAGGATGAGGGGGGACGGAAACAGCGGCGCCGGCGTGTCGGTCATCATGCGGTACACCCTGCGCCTCCTCACGCTGCAGCAGTTTGAGAGGGCATCGACGCTGGCGTGTGCACTGGAGTACATCAGGCGGAACAGTCCGGAGTACGGCTTGGGGGAAGACCCGTTCCTGATCGGGTTGTGGGTGGGGCAGTCCCTCACGCCCAACACCCCGGAGGACTCCGAGAAGGCCATCCGTGATGAAAGACGCGGTTCCAAGCATTCCAAGACATCCCCCGTGCAGCACACCCGCTGCCCGTGGTGCGGGACCGAGGTGGATGCATACTGCTATGAGGTGGACCGCAGGACCCGCTGGACCGTCGCGCACTGCAAAAACAAAAAATGCTTCTTTTACAGCCGCGACAAGACGGAGACTAGGCGCGCACTGCCGGTCCTCACGGTTGATGCCGACATATACAGGAGGTGCCCCGCCATGGTCATAGCCACCGTGGACAAGTTTGCTAGGATGCCCTACGACGGACGGATTGCATCGCTCTTCGGCAGGGTGGACAGGTACTGCGGGAGGCACGGCTTTCTGACCCCCGGCGATGGCTGCGGCGCGGTGCGCCACAACGACGGCACGCGTACAGACAGGATCACCGGGCTGGACGGGCCAGACCTGATCATACAGGATGAACTGCACCTGATCACCGGACCGCTCGGCTCCATGGTGGGACTGTACGAGACCGCGGTCGACTACCTGTCGCGCCGCGGCTTGGACGACGGCTACACGGGGCCGAAGATCATAGCGGCTACGGCGACGATACGCGGCGCTGACGACCAAGTAAGGCGGATCTTCAACCGTAGGCCGCCGCACAAGTTCCCACCCCCCGGAATACGCCGGAACGACTCGTTCTTCTGGTGGGAGAAGGACAACGGCAGGAGGTATGTCGGCACCTCCTTCTCGCACCGTTCCGCAAAGTACTCCTTGGCGAGGATATATGCCTCCCTCCTGCAGACCGCCCAGGCGGTATCGGATGATGTCGGGCCGCGGGTGGTGGATCCGTACTGGACGCTGGTGGGCTACTTCAACAGCAGAAGGGAGCTGGGGGGAGCCATACGGCTGGTAGAGGACGACGTGGTGACCAACATAAGGTTCATTGCAGATACACTCGGCGTGGGCAAGCATAAGCGCCCGCCGGGGAAGCCGCACGACGGGCTGGAGGAGCTGACCGGAAGGATATCGCAGGACGGCATAAGGGAGATACGGGAGAAGCTGGGCAGGACGGCGGACAGTCCGGGGTGCATCAGCACGCTGCTGGCAACCAACATGATATCGGTCGGAATAGATGTCGAACGGTTCGGCATGATGGTGGTAAACGGGCAGACCAAGAGCGTGTCGGAGTACATACAGGCGGCGGGACGGATAGGGAGGAGGCCCGGCATCCCGGGCCTCGTGTTCACCCTCTACAACCCGTACAAGCCGCGCGACCTGTCCCACTACGAAGACTTCACCGGCTACCACTCCATGCTGCAGAGGTATGTGGAGCCCTCCACACTCACACCGTTTTCCGTCGGATCCATCGAGCGTGGCATGCATGCCGTACTCGTGTCCATGGTGCGCCTTTCAACACCACACTTGGCGGACAATAAGAGCGCCGGCCGCCTTGAGATGGACAATGCGGCGGACGCCATATCCTTCATGCTGGAGCGGTACGGGTCCGTGCAGCAGGTGGGCCCGGATGCCGACGGATACCGGAACACGCAGAGATACATCAAGGCATTTGTGGACAACTGGCAGAGACGCGTACGGAGGGAGCGCGGCGAGGGTGGCGGGGCCCTGATCTGCTACAGCCGGCAGGGACAGGAACAGCCGGGCGGCGGCGAGCCGGTGGCCATGCTCGAATACAACGTCCCGCGCGGCGACACAAACGACTTTCCAAAGGCAACCCCCAACTCAATGAGAAACGTCGAGGATGATGCGGGCCTGTGCTACCACCGGGGGCGGCCGCATGACTAGGACGCAGGACGACAGGGAAATGAAAGTCCGTCCCAGCCAGCTCACAGGCATCTTCGGGCCGGGCTCAATATACGACAACCTGAAGGATTCGATGCTGGTACTCGGGACCGACGACTGGGATCATGACAAATTTGACCAAATCAGAGAACCGTACCTTCTTGCCTACATAAGGGCGGGTCCGGGACGATATCTAGACCGCATGCGGTATTTTGTGTCGGTATCCTCACCCAAGGAATCCTGCATACCTGTGGTGTCATTCCCGTCATGGGGCGTGTGCCCCGAGTGCAACATGCTCCAGAGGAGGGACGGTGCCAAGGGGAGTTTTTGGTGCATATCCACAGAGTGCGGGCGGAATGCCGGCATGACGCCGCAGACCATTCCCGTCCGCTTCATATCCGCATGCGAGCACGGCCACTTGGATGACTTTCCATTCTACGAGTGGGTGCATGAGGGACGGACCGGGACGTCGGCATGTACCAGTACAGACGCGCTGCTCTACCTTGAGGACCGGGAGGCACCGTCCCCCTCGCTGGACTCCAAATTCGTATCATGCAGGAGGTGCGGACTTGAGAGGAACATGGGGCTGGCCCTTGCAAAAAGTGGCATAAGGAAGATCACGGGGAGGCGGTGCAGGGGACTCAGTCTGTGGCTTGGATCCAGCGGACACGAGGAGTGCAGTGCGGATCCGGTGGGCATGCTAAAGGGCGCATCCAACGTCTATTTCCCGGTAACGAAGAGCGCCATAACTATACCACCCTTCAGCGATGGGCTGGCGCGTGAAGTCATGAAAGAGCTGGACACATTGGAGAAACTCTCGGCACTGCCCAACTTCGAACAGGTGCTGGAGAGCCTGTTCGACGTGAGAACCGGGGACAACCCGGATGGAAGATACAGCGTGGAGCAGGTGCTGGAAACATACCGCCGTGTTTCAGGCGCGCCGTCCGATGCCGGACGGGACATACTCGAGCTGGAATTCGCACAGCTCAACGCCGGCCAGCCGGTCGACGAGGAAGAGTTCAGCATGCGGCCCGCCCCGCTGCCGGACAGGTTCGGCGCATATATGGACCAAGTGGCGCAGGTGGAAAAGCTCAGGCAGATTGTCTCGATCACGGGTTTCACTAGGATACACCCGCCCGGGGAGGGAAGCAAGATAGCCCCCATCTCGTCCAAGCAGCCGGAATGGCTGCCGGCCACCGAAAACCGGGGCGAGGGAATATTCCTGAGCCTGAACCAAGAGAGGCTCAGGCGCTGGGAGGGGATGCCTGCCATCTCAGGGCGTACCGGGAAGATTGTGGGAGATGCCGGCAGCCCGGAATCCCACACCCCGGACGGAAGGGCGGCGGATGCCCGGTACATACTGCTCCATACACTCTCCCACATGCTGATCCGCTCACTTTCTGATCTGGCGGGGTATTCAGCATCCGGCATGCAGGAGAGAATATACAGCTCCGGAAACATGGCGGGCATCCTGATATTCACATCGTCGCCCAGCAGTGACGGAACCCTCGGGGGCTTGGCAGAGCAGGGCGGAAGCAACTTTGACCAGATCCTGCAGCGGGCCGTGGATAGATCTAAACACTGTTCCTCCGACCCTCTGTGCTCGTCCCGCCGGCCCGGGGGCACGGCCGGAAACGGGGCTGCATGCCACACATGCACGCTCCTCCCCGAACCGGCGTGCGAATCCATGAATCGCTTCCTGGACAGGGCTGCCATACACTCCACGCTGAGCGGGAATGCCGGGGGATTCTTTTCGGCGTGATGTATATGGACAGCGCGGACCTTGACGGAATACATGCGGACCTGCTGAAGGTGCTGGATCTTCCCCCGGGCGCGCTTGCAACGCTTGTGGACCTGCTCGGGAAGGGTGCCGACCTCAACCCGCTCAACGCACCGGAGCTCTTGGGCATATACGGACCGAAGATCGAACCCCTGCTGCGCCTCCTTGGGGACGGGGGCCCCGGGCGCGACTGCCTCCTAGTCTCGCTGAGGGCGTCGGCCGCAGCCGCAAGGCGGGCCGCCGGAAGGAGGGACGAGTGCGCCCTCTGCTGGACCGGACCACCCAGCTTGGATGTGGTGGAGCGGTCAACCGATTCGGTTGTACGGGAGATGATAGACGGCGCAAGGGAGGAGATCCTGATTGTCGGCTACAGGATAACCGGCGGGGGCGGGGTGGCCGGACGGCTTGCCGACGCGCTCCGGAGGATAGGTGACATCACCATCATCATAGACGACGACTGCGGGGGCGCCAACAGATCGGCGCTGGACGGCATATTCCACGGCCCCCAGAGACCGCGCATATACGCGCACACGGAGAAAGAAAAGGCGTTCTACAAGGTGCACGCCAAAATCATGATTGTAGACAGGAAGGAACTGCTGGTGACATCCGCAAACCTCACACACCACGGACTAGTCCAAAACTTTGAGATGGGTGTGAGGATAAGGGGCAGGACGGCCGGAAACGCCCATGCGGTGATACGCAGGATGATCGACAGCGGATATTTTGAGGAGATAACATGAGGGAGAAGACCGTCCCGACACGGGAGGACAGGAATGCCGCCGCCAAGATACTGGCACGCTGGACGGGCATGCGCGAACGCCCCGATGATGCGGCAGACCTGATACGCGGTGTCCTTGAGGAGTACGTGCCCGGGATGGAAAAGGCGTATGCGCGCAGGCGGGATCCCGAAAGCTCATACATACCTAACAGGAACCTGCCGCAGTTCTTGGCAGACATGGCGGGGGTGGAGCTCTTTGAGAGCAAACACGGCAGGCGCCTCAGAAACGTTATGCTGCAAAAAATAAGGAGGGAGAAGCCCGAGATGATGCTGGACATGCTGCCGCGGCCGGGGGATGGCGCGCGGCCAGCCGGGGGGCAGGACTACGATGCCATTTTGGAGAGGCTTGCCACGCCGGCCAAGACTAGGTGGGTGCCGGGGGGCCTGTTCGCGGTGCGGTTCGTGGAGGCCCTCGGCCTTCCGCCAATATTTGCAGGCTCCCCGTCAGAACCGCCACCGGACAGGGTGGAGGAGGTCTACACCCGGACACCATACGCGGAGCTGGAGAACTTCCAGGAGAACATGAAGGCCCAGATCCTGGAGATACTGCAGGGCCGGACTAAGAAGAAGCGGGCAATCGTGTCCCTCCCCACGGGGGCGGGCAAGACAAAGACGGTGGCGGAGGCGATAGTGGAATTCTGGCGGGACGGGGCCGGGCCTGCTCCGCGCTTTATCATGTGGATAGTCCAGACCGACGAGCTCGGGGAGCAGGCCGTTGCATGCTTCCGGCAGCTGTGGGAGGAGAGGGGCTCCGCCGGGGACCGGCTCAACATCTTCAGGGCATGGGGGGGAAGGGGGATACCCTATCCCGAAGAGAGGGGCCTGGTCGTGGCAGGCATAGACCAGCTGTACCGCACGGTCAAGGAGACCCGGACGGACGGTCCGGGTACATCGGAGCTGGCAGACCTAGGGAGGGCAGTCGGGGCCGTGTTCATAGACGAGGCCCACAGAACTTGGGCTAGGAAATACCGGGCCGTCTTGGAGGAGATGGGCATCGGGGACGCCGCCGGGCCGGAGACCGGCATACCGCTGATCGGGCTAACCGCCACGCCCGAGCGCACGGCGCGCGGGGAGACCGACAGGCTGCGGAGGCTTTACGGTGGAAAAATCATCCACCCAAGGCAGGCATACAGTCCCGGCAGGGACAAGAACGGCGGGGTGTTTGACGCAAAATGGTCTGATCTGGAATTCATGAAGGCGCGGCTCATGGAACTGCGGTTCCTTGCCCGCGCCACATACCACTGGGTGGACCCCGAAAAACACTTTGTAATGTCACCCGGCGACGCGGACAAGTTCAACCGGACAAGGATGCTGAGCCCGGGGCTGATCAGGGAGATCGGATCAAGCCCGGAGAGAAACAACGCCACCTACCGCCTTTTGAAAAAGTGGATTGGCGATGAGGGGCGCCAAGTCCTGTTCTTTGGAGCCGACGTGACCCAGGCGCTGCTCATGTCCAGATTTCTTGAGGAGGACGGGTTTGCGAGCGCGGCCATCACCGGCGACACCAGATATGGTACGAGGAGGGCGTATGTGAGGATGTTCAGGGAGGGGGAGATACGGGCCCTGTGCAACTACGAGGTGCTGACCACCGGGTTTGACGCACCAAAGGTAGACACGGTGGTAATAGCGAGACCCACCAGCAGCTGGATAGTATACCAGCAGATGGTGGGGAGGGGACTCAGGGGGCCGAACTTTGGCGGGACAGAGACGTGCGACGTCATAACACTGGAAGACAGGATTGACACGGACATGCGGGATCGGGTGGAGCTTGGATACATGAAGTACCGGGAATGGTACGGGGAGGGGATCTAATGACCACGTTTGTGGATCTGTTTGGCGCGCCCGGGGGAATGAGCCTCGGATTCAAGATGGCCGGAATGGAGCCCGCCGGGGCGTTTGACCTGTTCAAGGCCGGCATAGAGACGTACAGGTCCAATTTTCCGGAGGTTCCGGAGGAGAATGTCGCATGCGTGGATCTGAGCAGGAGCGACATTAGGGAGACGATCACGAGTTCGACGTCGCTGCGGCCGGGGGATGTGGACGTGGTTATCGGCGGGCCTCCGTGCCAGGGATTCAGCACAGTGGGAAGAAGCAAGATTGCGTCCTTGGTGAAAAACGGGCAGAGGAGCGGGAGCTCAAACCCCCGCTTCATAGACGACGAGAGGAACAGCCTCTACAAGTCATTCATAAATCTGGTATGCCACTTCAGGCCGAGCGCCGTGGCTATGGAAAACGTGCCGGGCATGATGAGCTACAGAGACGGGGAGGTGGTAAGGCAGATCTGCGAGGACTTCAGGCATGCGGGATACGGCGGCATCGATCGTGACGTTCTCAATGCCGCGGACTTTGGCGTGCCGCAGATGCGCAGGCGCATATTCTTTGTTGCGGTCAGGGGAGGGGGGCAGTTTGAGTGGCCCAGACGGACGCACTCCGGTGCCGGCGGTCCGCCTCCACCCGGCGCCAAAAGACATGTCACCGTGGCGGACGCCTTGGGCGACCTGCCTCCCCTAGCGAGGCCAAAGAAATTCGCCAAGCAGACCGACTCGGTGCGAAGGTACCGGAGGGCCCCGTCGTGCGAATACCAGAGATGGGCAAGGGGCGGTATGGATGTGCTGTTCAACAACATAACGCGGTGGCACAGAAGGAAGGACGTGGAAGTCTTCGGGAAGATGCCGCCGGGCAGCAAGTGGTCCCAGCTCCCGCTTGCAGACCGCCAGAAAATAGGCTACAGCAACGACTCGTTCGACGACAAGTGGAAGAGGCTGTCTGCCGACAGGCCGTCTTGGACGGTCACCTCACACCTGTCCAAGGACGGATACATGTACATACACCCCACACAAAGCCGCACCATATCGGTGAGGGAGGCCGCCAGACTGCAGAGCTTTCCGGACAGTTTCAGGTTCACGGGATCCCGCGGGGCGCAGTTCAGGCAGATAGGCAATGCCGTTCCGCCGCTGCTTGCTCGGGCTCTTGCGGACAGCATAATGGACACGCTGCGCCGGTGATGCGTGCTTGGCCGATGTCTTCACCCCTGAAAAACGTTCATGGGTGATGTCCAGAATACGCGGAAGGGGAACCAGGATCGAGATTATCATGGGAGGCATTCTTGACGACATTGGCTGTCCGTACGAGGCGCAGCCGCGGATGTTCGGCAACCCGGACTTTGTAATATGGAGTGAGAGAATCGCGATATTCTGCGACGGGGATTTCTGGCACGGATATGATTTCCGCCGAGGGCGCAGGCCGGACAACGGTTTTTGGAGGGACAAGATAGAGGGGAACATGAAAAGGGACGCCCTTGTCTCCCGGAGGCTCAGGCGGGAGGGGTGGTCGGTCCTGAGGTTCTGGGAACATGTGATAAAAAAGAACCCCGCGGGATGTGGACGCCGGATAGAGAGAAAGATTGGTGAGAGAAGATCCCACGCGGGAGCCGATGTCAATCAAGGCTAGAGCGCGGCGCCATCCACAACCGACCCGGGCTGGCGCATAACTTCTATCTGCCTTGTTAAGAAACCCTGCAGGCTTCTACAGTCATTCATATTCCAAATCGTGGGGGCGGTTTTAGCCCTTGACTGCGCGGTTAGACCAAAAAAGGTCTATAACCCCCTACCGCACCCTCATACTGTGGCTACGCTGCAATATGACGAGAGCTATAGTGACGCGACTATGTTATTTCCGACAGCAAGTTGCCTCTGAAGACGTTTGGCTAGGTCGAACTTGAGCCCTACCGCTCAGGCATCTTGTTTAACATTTAGGCCCCTTTTTGTGCGTATTATAAGCCAGTTTAAAATGATCACGCTACGGGTTAGAGGTTAGAAGATCTGAAGTATCTTTGATGAGTATCTTTTCTGGAAATTACTTTTGAGCGTCACTATAGATAGTACGATATGTGGTAGAAAGCGGGGCGGCCGCGCCCCCCGACCACGGTCAACGTATTACCCTGCAGCATTGCGTCCCCGCAAGTACGCGGGGCACCCGATACCCAACCATGTTCTGCAGCGGCAGGGCGTGCATTGCTCCGTCCACCTCCACACACAGCACAGAGTATCCTAGCACGGCGGGCACCAGAACGGACCCCTCTGACGGTGTTTCGCCATACAGGTGTGGCATCCTGACATATGGCGGCGTATCGCACGTATCCCCTGCCAGCGACACCCCGGTCAGGATGACACCGGCCGGCGCGGGCACTCGCGTGTACGTGCCGGGGAGCTCCACCGCATCCGGGGATCCCGCAAACCTTACCACCATACCGTTCACATGGTCGAAGAGCAGCCGGCCCCCCTCCGCCCTTCCGCTCCACCACAGTACATCTTGGTACGTCCTGGCCTCTATGTCGTGGCGGGAGCCCTGCCCGCCGGCCAGCGAATCACTATCGTATGATATCGTATCGGAGCCGGTCTGCACCCCGGCCCGGTATACGGTGACGGAGTCAGGGGGCGCTGGGCAGCACGATATATTGCCCGCCGGCCACCACTCCACAGATGGCAGCCCCGATATGGTATATGCGGTCCCGTTGGGCATCCACCGTATCTGGAACGCGTCATAGTCGTATGCGGCGGCCCGCAGCCGCACCGTGCCATTCGCAGTATCCACTATGATATAGTGGTCCTCAGACAGTATGGCCGGCTCGGCGCCCAGCTGCACGACATCGTACAGCCGCGCCTGCTCCAGCGTCCCCGAAAACACCAGCAGGTTGTCATGTGACTTGGCCGCCGTGATGCTCCCGCAGGGCGGCACATAGCACACCGCATGCGCCAGAAAGTCGTCCACGGCCTTTCCATTATACGTCACATGCTGTAGCGTGTATGCGGCCCTGCCGCCGCCATAAAACGTGGTATAGTCTGTCCCGCCCCGCCAGGAGGCCGGCCCCTCGAATACGCGGCCGTACATCGACCTCACCACGTGCTCCAGCGCGAACGTGCTCAGCTCCAGGTGCCCGTTCCTGTACAGGTAGGTGCCGTGGTTGGGCACCACGCTGGACACATATGTATCCCGGACCGCCGCGTACACCGAACCGGAATCGGCGGCCACCACATATGGTATGTGATACGTATCATTGAACGGGACGACCTCCGCATTATGGCGCCCGCCCGCCAGAAAGAACCCCCCAAACTCCCGCGGCACCACCTGTAGCGCATCGGTCCCGTTGGGGGTCACATACCCGTCCACCACAAAGAGGTTCCCCATGCTGGTCAGCACGTATGCCCGCTCCCCATACGCCATACCACACCACACTACACATACCATAACACACCACACCAGGATCATGGCATGGCCCTCCGCGCCGTATGCACGGCCGACTCGGCGGCGGCGGCCGGCGCCGAGCTCATCCGCAGCACCAGACGCCTCCGCCGGGAGCCGCCCCAGACCACCTCGAACACGCGCCGCCGGGAGCGGCACGCCTCCACCTCGGATATGGGTATCCGGAGGCCGGCCGCACCCTCCAGTACCAGGTGGGTGGCCGTCACATACAGCATGCCCCCGCGCACCCCAAAGGAGGCCCGCGCCTCCCCGTCCCCCGGCTCCATCACACCATACGTATCCCCCGGTTAAAAGCCCCCCGCACCTGATACGGGGTGGTCTTCACCATGGTGGACGGGGTGGTGGGCATGGCCGGCATGCTGCTCTTTGTGGCGGCCGTACTGGGGGTGTCCGCGGCGCTCTCAGACGGTCTGGCGGGGATGCTCACCCACCTGGGCTTGGGGCTGCCCGGCTTTGGCACAGAACAGTCCGGCAACGCCCTGTACCACACCTACGACCAGCTGAGGTGGGCATCTATCATCATACTGGTATGCGCCACATCTGTGTGCGCGGCCTTGGGGAGGTGGAGGGGGGCGCTGCGGCGGGCGGCGCCCCTCATGCTCTTCCTCTTCATATTCCCGTACCTGTGGGACTATGGCGCCCAGGCGTCGTACGCCTCGGGGGCGTGGATACTGAACCCCCTGTACTCCTTTGATGCGGACGAGCCCTGCCCGGATGCGTGGGACGGCACCCGCACCACACATGAGTATGACATCTCGCCGTACCGCACCGGCGGGGACCCAGACATGGTGTGCCGGCCGGAGCTGCGCGTCGAGTACGTGGTGGAGCAGGCGGCCCGCACCACCACCATATCGGCCGGCGGCCACACCATGGAACTTGTGGCCGACGCCATACCCGCCGGGCTGGCCGAGGTCTTTGTCAACGTGTTCGGCGCCATGCACAAGGCGTTCACTATAATCAACCTGACCATGGCCGCCGCCGTGGCCGGGATAATACTGGACATGTACGCCGGGATGGTGGCCGGGGCCATGCCGGTGTGGGCGATGATGTGCATGGTGCCCCGGCTGGACTCCCTCTCGGCCAGGTTCCTGGCATCCATACCCGCCCTGCTGCTGGCCCCGCCGCTCACCTCTGTCATAATCGTGGTGGGCAGCTCCGCCCTCGCATCGGCCCCGCCCGACTCCCCCGCCGCCCTGCTGGGGGTGTGGGCCGCCGCCGTCGCCATACTGTTCCTGGCCTCCCTGCTGCCGGCGGCGATGGTCCCGGCCGTACGGGGCGTGGTGCAGCTCTCCACCATGGTGTTGGTCTCGGGGGTCCTTGCGTCTGCCACCATACTATCGGGGACCATATCCGGGATATCGTCGGGCGCCAGACATGGCCGGCCGGGGGCCATACACGGCGGCCTGGAGGGGCTGGCAGCCGGCCACCTGAGGGCGGCGGGCGGACCCGGCCCCGCGGGGTCATCCCATGGCGGCATGCCGCCGCCCCGATATGGCCTGGAGGGGCTGGCAGCCGGCCCGGGGGCACCCGGGCGGTAGCCATATGTGTGGGGCCGGCTTGCGGTCTCGGCGCGGCCTTCCGTATGCGGGGATGGGCATCCAATCCAGCTTGAAGTCGGCGGCCAACTCAAGAACGTCTCCTAATACCAGACGGGACGCCCACCTTGCCATTGTCTGCGCCCCCGTTCCGTCTTACCGTCCGGCTCATACTTCATGGGTGTATTAGCCCCTCGTTTGACGCGCTTTGGCATGGCAGGGAGCCAAATCAAATGATCTTTTGACGTTGCTGCTCGTGTGGGCGGCCCTCTGACACAATCAGGTGACAGGGCTTCCAATTTGGGTTCCTCCCGCAAAGACGGGTGGTTACTCCAAATGACCCGGATCCGGGCCGCAGTCAGCCCCGAACTTGGAATGCTCGGGCTACGGGACTAAGTTTTAGACTGGTTTTTGAAAGTCTAGCCCAAATGGAACGAATATGGGGGCAAAATATGGCATCATAGAATGGTATGGAGTGGCAGGGAGTGTTTTGGACGTGTTATGTGGCGGCCACGGCGTTCTGTATGAGCGTCAGCCACTTGTCGGAGCCCCGTATGTCTATGCCGGCGGCCTCCGCCGGCGTCCGGCCGCCTATGCCCCCGTGCGGCTTGATGTAGTTGTAGTGGAGTATCGCCATGCGGAAGATCAGGGATTCCTCCTTGTTTATGCCGCGGGCGTACCTGAAGCGGCCCGCCAACCCCCCGTTGAGCCGCTCCTGCGTGTTGGTGTTGCAGATGAGGTTCCGGATGTGGATGTCGCGTATGTGGATGGATATGGGGCTCTTCAACGTGCGGAACACCTTCTTGAAGGCGATGTGGTATTGTTCCAGGCCGTCGGTAATGAACAGCCGGGGGATCCTGCCCGCCATGTCCTTGGCCGCCCGCAGCAGGGGGGCGGCGTCGTACTTTTCCTTGGTAGGCGAGACGTCCCACGCCAGCACAAACCGGGTGGCCAGATCCATGACGGCCATGACATACGACTCCCTGCCGCGGACCTTTTGATGCTTCTCGTCGCAGCCCCACTTGTCCCCCACGCGCGGTGGCTTGAGGGTCTCCGTATACTTCTGCACCGCCTCGGAGTAGTGCTCCAAGATCCTGGTTATGGTGTCCGTATGCACCTTGATCCCCAGATGCCTGAGCGTCGTCTGTATGTTGGCCGCCGGCATCCCCATCCCCGACAGCATCAGGGCCAGCGTGATGTACAGGCGCGGCACCTGGCGGTACTCAAAGCCCAGGTTGTCCCGGAACCGCCGTCCGCACATGATGCACCTGTACCTCTGCCTTTTCTCGTACTTGCCACGGTACCATCCGTCGCGGGCATACTTCCTTTCCTTGCATTTTGGACACTCCAGTTCCTGCTCCTTGACGTCGACCTTCCTGCCGAGGGTGGCCTCCGACGATATGAGCAGCGCGTGTTCGACCGCCGCGATATGCTTGCACCTGCACCCCTTTCCGGTGGCGTGGTAGGCGCACTCGCATGTGGGGCTCTCGCCCGCAAACGAGACCCGATACCACACACCCTCCGTACCCTGGGAGGCCACGTCCCAGAGGCTCCCACCCAGGGTCCTGATCTGGCCACCCCTCTGATAGATGTGGAGTCCGCGGCGCGTTATACACTGCTCCGAGGCCCTGCCTTTCCGGCGTTTCCGGGGCTTCTTGTGTCCCATGTCTGCCCTGATCTCACAGATTGTTTAAGATCGTAGAGGCAGATCTCCCGACTCACCACCCGTCTTTGCGGGAGGAACCCCAATTTGGAATCCTTTAATGTTACTACTCCATGTGTAATCCATGGGATACGACTACGACGGCGCCGCCGCGAAGCTGGATGAGTTCAAGGCCGACTGCGAGTCGACGGCAGAGGCGGCCGATGCGGCTGGCCGTCACGACATCGCGGACATAAAGCGGAGATCGGCTGAAGGCTTTGCACGCTTGGCCGAGAAGATGAGAGCAGCACGCGATGGGCAGTCACCGTAGATCACGCAGCCTGCCCAGTTCATCCCCAGCCTTCCAGATTTTCTCCTTTATTGATTCGGCTATGTCAGAATATGCGCGGTGCTGGGCTGCCATAACCTGCTCTTGCCAGTCAGGCCGTGCGGCGGTTCTTCTAAGATCGGCAACATAATCGTGACTATGCGGCAACTGTATGTGGCGGAACACATGAACCAAAAAATTTGCCGAGACCTGATCGGTAATTAAAAATTATATGGCTCCCGACCACGCCGGCCCGCCATCAGGATTAGCCGTGACTTGGCCCGTGTTCGACACCCCGCGTCCACAAATCATCTGCACCACAAACTCACATTTTGGTAGTCCGTGAATTTTCCCAAGCCGATACTGGCAGCGTCATCCAACACCCACCCACGAGTTTATCATGAGAGCGAGCACTACTCCCATGCCAGACAGAACCATGATGACTACCTGCCGCCGGGGCATTACCTTTCTGGTGAGGACGCCGTAGATGAGTATGGTTAACGCCCCTGCGAGCGCCATCAACACCAACCAATACTGGATGAGCCTGTCGATATTATCCTCGATAAAGGGGGACTCCAAGTTAAAATCGAAAATGAATGATAGGACACTGATCATCATGACCGTTGTATACATGCTGCCGAGGATTATGCCAACTGATCCGAGTACGTTCCACCCGTAGGCGAACGGGGGTGTCGATTTTTGCATCTATACTACCAACTCGTAGTAGAAATCAGCGAATATTACCTCCGTATCATGGCGGCAGTGAGGAGGCTGTTTAATCTCTGTGATGGGAGCAGGGATGGAACTATTACATATCAGGCACATGAGAAGGGTGTTGCAGGCAGGTACATAAGGATCTTTCTAAAGAGGTTCTTGAACATTAACGCGCGGTGACCTGCATGAGGCCACATGGGGTCTTGGGACGCCAGCCCACGCGGAGCGACTGGCGATACGGTCGGCGCCACGCATCAACGCGCAAAAATCTACTACCCATAAATTCTTAAAGCACAACCACACCTGTGATCCATGACCCAAATTCCAGAAGGCAGGCGCTTCCTGCCCCGGTGGTCCATGGAGAGACTCCGGGAGCTTCAGGAGAACGAGACGGTGGAGCGGTACAAGGCCCACTACGAGGCGGCCATACTCCGAAAGGAGGGCCGCTCCGTCCAGGAGATAGCCGGCAAGGTCGGCGTGTCCCGCCTGACGGCCATCAATTGGCTGAAGCGGATGGTGGAGCGCGGCCTTGGCAAGAACTACAGGGTACGCCAGGGGCGGGCGCCCAAGTTTACGCCCCAGCAGCTGAGGGCTCTGGAGCGCGACATGAAGAAGAGCCCCGCAGAGTTCGGGTTGGACTCGGAGCGGTGGACATCCCACGTCGTGGCCGAGCACGCGCTGAACAAGTTCGACATTACGGTGGCGGCTAGCTCCATGAGGCGCCTCATGCTGCGCGAGAACGTGCGCTGGCCCGGATCCGCCGCGGCCATGGCTGCCAAGCTGGCCAAGCAGCGGCGGTCCTGACCGTATATTTTGTGTTTTTTTGCGCCATACTTTGGGGATTTTTTGCGCGGTACCATATACGGCTTTTGCGCATGGCCGTCTGTAATGTATGAAAATCATTTCGCTTAGGCGCAGCTAAGGAAACGCCTGACGATCCTAAACAGCTATATAGATCATCCTGTGAAAGAGCATCGGTGCTGACAGAACGGGCCATACGCTACATCATCCGGGAGCTGAAGAAGGACAGGGGCACCAAGGTGCTGGCAGAGGAGATGAATGTATCGCAGCGACGCTGCCAGCAGTTGTGCACGCGTTCAGGCCTCCCTACGAGGTATGACTCTAGGACCTGCCGGTTGCCGTCTAGTGTCTGTTGCTGGACACTACGACCAATTGTTGGCACCAACAACCAAGACATGGCGGGGCACCGCCAGCCGAACCCCATTCGGAGTGGGGCCTGAACGTGTGCTAGAAATTTTGAAGGGTCTCCTTAGCTACACCTAAGCGAAATGATTTTCATACACTACACGCATGGCCGTCTGCCACTTTTTGACTGGAATGTGGAGCGCCGGCATGCCATGGCCCGCAGCTGCCCGGCAGGACTGCGGCCCGGATATGGGTCGTTTAGGCCAATTCCACGCTCCTGCAGGAGCCCGAACCGGGGGTTTTGCGCACTGGCGCGCGGTGCCGGTGCTGGCCATACAGCGGCCGTTCCACGGGGCCGGCGTCCCCAGATCACATGCCGCCTCGGGACGGTTACCGCGCGTTAATGATCAAGAATCGGTTTATCATCTCATTTTTATACAGATGCCACATATGGCATAGCAGTGGCCAAAGCTAGAATGATTGGAGGGGACGATGAGATCGTCCAGACCGCCATCGGCGACATGGCCAACTGCATCGCCGAACGCTTTCAGCCGTACCGCATCATACTGTTTGGCTCCCAGGCGCGCGGCACCCCCAACTACCACAGCGATGTGGACCTGCTGGTCGTGATGGAGAATGGGACGGACAAGCGCGATGCTGCGATTGAAATAAGAAGAGCGGTGATGGATTCACCGGTCGCCAAGGATATAGTGGTGACGACCCCCGACGAGATTGAGCGCAGGGGCAATCTGGTGGGGACCGTACTTCGGGCGGCGCTTCGCGAAGGGGTAACGCTGTATGAGCGATCATGACCCAAACATCGACAATGCGCGCAGTTGGCTGCAATACGCCGAGGGAGATTTGGACTCGGCCTCAAAACTGAGTGCGGGCGCCGGCGCACCGCGCAATGTATGCTGGCTTTCCCAGCAGGCGACAGAAAAGGCATTGAAGGCAGCCTTTGTGTTGGAAGGCAAAGATTTTCCATACATACATGATTTAGACCGGCTCCGCGACTCCCTGCCGGAAGGGTGGCCCGTAAAAAAGACGCATCCTGACTTGGCTCGGCTTACCGAGTGTGTTATAGAATCTAGGTACCCGGGAGACTGGCCCGAACTGACCGACGCCGACGCATCCTATGCCCTGTCTGTGGCCCGCAGTGTATGCGACTCTATAGGCGCCGAGTTCGGGCGCCGCGGCGCGCTGTAGGAGCTGCCGCGCCATCCCGACGGGCCGCGCGCCGCGACACCTGCATGTATTGCGCGCATGGGTCCCTCCCACAACGCCGGGTGATGCCGGGAAGTGCGCCCCAGATCCTCGGCCCCGTACGTGGGCAGGCATTCCGCCCGCCTCCCGGCCTTTACCGCCTTTGGTATTGGGTCGGGGGCGTGTGGTCGATCTGGACGTTTATGTTCATTCCACAAGCGTAAAATGGTCTGCCCCGGCACGGCCGCAGATCCGCCCCGCATTCATGCCCAAGCGGCTGCCGCACGGGGGCGATCCGTGCCCATCCGGGTGCCGTCTGGGGGATATGCGATCTTGACACCGCAGAATCTCATCCGAACCATCATCCAAATCACTATGCAGTGCGATGTCTAGGGAAGTCTCGCCTTTATCTTCGCTATCTCGTCTTCAAGCCGCTGGAACCGCGCATCCATCATGTCGTGCATGTTCGATGAGAGGGAGCGTATCTCGTTGATTACAACGTCCTGCTTGTCCAGCATCAGGTCCTGCTTGTCCAGCATCAGGTCCTGCTTGTCCAGCATCAGGCGAAGGTATGCCGAGCCCGTACCAAACCCCTCAGACATCTCCGTGAGCTGATCCCCGACTATTATCCTAAAGTTCTTGAACCTGCCCGCAGGCTCAGAATACTCTATGCGGACATCGTCTACCTCGATTGGCTTCTTTGCGCTGCGTACCGCCTCGACAAATTTGACGATGTTCCTCTCTTCGCCCTCGCAGGCTATGCGCACGGTCTCGTCCCCCATGTTCTCGACTTCGCCCTTGAGCCGGCATTGGCGGGCCGCACTCCTTATCATGTATCGAAAACCCACGCCTTGGACCAATCCGGAGACTACCATATCGGCGCGACGGTCCACGTACACGCCAGACACGTCTTCATTATTATATTGCGCGATCCTGGGTTCCCCCAGCAAGAGCGGGTGGTGGCCGGAACTGAAAGGTAGCGACGCCTAGAACCCACTATTCCATGGACGGCGCATCAGGGGAGTGGTAGACTCAATATGCCATCAAGTGCCCACGTTCCCAAGATAATCTGACCACCCGTCCTTGCGGGAGGAACCCGCGCATGCTCCGGAGTGGTCTCTGGGTATGTCACCCCCCCCTTAAATCGCCACATACAGCTGGCCCCCGTGACGCGCCCCCGCCTCCCCGGACCGGCGCGCCGGACAAACCGCACAAGACACGCCCCCCGCCTCCCCGCCCTCGCGTCGATGATGGTCATAGGGGGCCTGGTGGTCTTCATGCTGGCCATAATGGGCCTGGCCATCAACATGACCGGATTTCTGGACCGCGTATACATGGACTTGGCGCTCACACTGCCCCGCTTCGACTATTCCATACAGGACGGGGCCGAGTCGGGCAACGAGACCTTTGCCGCGTACGTCCAGATGAGGTACGCGGCGGGGGGAGTGATGGGCGCCGCGCTGCTCTGGGCCGGGCTGGCGCGGGCGCTGGAGGGGAGCGGCACCATACCCCAGGGCGCCTCAAACCGCGTCATATCCCGCTCCATACTGTTCATCATACTGTTTCTCGCGTTCCCGCCCGTATGGGACGGGGGCGCCCACATCATAGAGGGCATATCGCTGTGGGTGCTCAACCCCCACTACTCGTTCGATCCGGACTCCCCCTGCCCGGCGGAGTGGTCATATACAGAGATCACACAAAGGTACGAGGAGTCGCCGTACCGCCGCGGCCCCGCCGACACAAACCCCCAGATGGTCTGCGACCCGCAGCTCAAGATACGGTACATATTCGGCCAGATGATGGGCACCACCGAGCTCCAAACCACAAAGTCCGCGTACCTAAATCCCGAGGACCCCTTCGGGGCGCTCACCCTGGACATACAGAACTTTGCCGAGTCGGTCCTGGTCAACACGTTCCTGGGCCTGACCAAGGCCCTGGTGACCATCAACGTACTGCTGCTGGCCTTTGTCATAGGGATAATGGCCGACCTCCTCATAGGGATGGTCATAGCCGCCCTGCCCATATTTCTCATGATGACCCTGATACCTAGGGCGGACCGCGTGGCCGACCGCTTCCTGGACGCCCTGCCGGCCCTCTTCATGCTGCCGTTATTGTCGGCGGTGGTGGTCTCGGTGGGCGCCGGGTTCGTGGCGCAGATCGGCGAGTGCACCCATATGTGCCCCGACCACACCCTGACATACGCCTGGATAAGCTCGCTGGGGGTGGTCTTCTTTGCGGTGACGCTGCCCCTCCTGCTGGTGCCCCTGCTGGGCCACGTCACGCAGGTGGCCTCCCATACCATAACGGGGGCCATCCAGACGGCCGGGACGGTGGCCGGCACCGGAGTGGCGGGGGCCATACAGGGCGTGCGCTCGGGGCTGGCCCAGCCGGGGGGCGTGCGGGACCTCAGCTCGCTGGTGCGGACCGCCGGGGCTGGCTCGCTGGGCGGGCTCCTGGGGTCACTGTCGGGCGCCTCCCATACCGGAACGAAGTTCTCCGATGCGGATCCCACAGTACCCGTGGGCCCGGCCGCCTCGGCGGCGGGCTCGTACGTGGCGGGGGGCGCCCCCGGCATAATAGACCGCATAACCGGGGAGGGCGCCATACCGGAGGTGGAGTCGTACATGGGCCGCATGCGGGACGAGGCCCAGGCCATCGAGCGGCTCCGCCGCGCCGGCGTCGAGAACCTTCCCCGGTACGACCCCGGTGGCGACATCCGGACCCACGCGGCGGCCATGGGGCGGCTCCGCCGCGCCGCCGGGGACCGCCACAAAGAGGCATGGGACAGATACGAGGCCGAGCCGTCCGCGCAGATGCTGGCGCACACCATAGGTATCGGGGGGCTGGCCGCCAGGATAAAGTCCGAGACCAAAAGCCGGTATGATATCGGCCAGCTGGAGCGGGCGCTCCGCTACACCGGGGTGTGACCGCCCAAACGTGTGGGCCGCGGATCCATACCGTCAGTCGTGGGACTTGCTCTGCCAGAGGCCCAGCACGTTCCCCTCTATGTCGGAGACCTGCGCGTAAAAGCCGTGCTCGCCGATCTCCTTCTTGGGAAATACTATGCTGCCGCCCGACCCTGTCACCATATGCAGGCTCTCGTCCAGCGACTTTACACTAAGCACGATGACCGGCCCGTCCTGGGGGGACTCCCTGCGCCTCATGCCGCCGTTTATCGCGCCCGGGCTCTTGGGCATCCAGGTGTCCGGATCCATATCGGTGGTTGTGACCCAGTGGTAGTCCATGTCCGGAAGCTTGGCTATCTTCCAGCCGAACACGTCCTCGTAGAATTTCTGCATCTTGGGCTGGTCCCTGCAGGGGATCTCAAAGTGGGTGACGCTGTCCATGGCGGCGCGGGAATATACATGTCCATATAATTGGTGGGGCGCGCCATAACATGCTGCACCGATGCCGCCATTCCCGTATGCGGCAGGATCGTACCGCCCCCATTCCATGCCGTCCGGCGGCCCCATACCCGTTCTACTTGGAGGTCAGGCGCAGCGACTCGGCATAGCACTGCGCCGCCTCCTCACCCCTGCCCATCTTCGAGAGGCACCTGCCCCTGTCCATGTGGGCGTCGGCGTACTCCGGGTATATCCGCAGCGCCGTATCATGGCACTCGAGGGCCTCGGCGTACCTGCCCAGCATGTACAGGCAGATGCCCTTGCGGTGGTGCGAGACCGCATCTTCGGGGTCCAGCCGCAGCGCCATATCATAGCACTCTGCGGCCTCCTCATACCTGTCCATGTCCAGCAGGCATCCGGCCTTGCCCTGGTGCGCCTCCTGGTGGCCGGGATCTATACCTATCGCCGTATCATAGCATTTTGTGGCCGCTTTGTACATGTGCATATGGTGCAGGGCGCGTCCCTTGAGGTGGTGCGCCCACACGTACTTTGGGTCTATACCTATCGCCGTATCATAGCACTCCAGCGCCTCCTCGTACCTGTCCATGTCCACCAGGCAGTCGCCCTTGCTTGTGTGCGCCCACACGTGCCCCGGGTCTATACCTATCGCCGTATCATAGCACTCCAGCGCCTCGCCATGCCGGTACATGGAGCGCAGGCAGTCGCCCCTGCTTGCATGCGCCCACGCATACTTTGGATCTATCTTTATCGCCATATCATAGCACTCCAGCGCCTCCTCGTGCCTGTCCATATAGTGCAGGCAGTCGCCCCTGCTTGCATGCGCCCACGCATACTCCGGGTCTATCTTTATCGCCATACCATAGCACTCTGCCGCCTCGCCATACCGGCCCGTGTCCCGCAGGCAGTCGCCCCTGCTTGCATGCGCCCACGCATACTCCGGGTCTATCTTTATCGCCATACCATAGCACTCTGCGGCTTCGCCATACCGCTCCATGGCATACAGGCAGTCCCCCTTGTGGCTGTGCGTCACCGCCATATCGGGCTCTTGGCGCAGCGCCTCCCCGTACTGTTCCAGCGCCTCCCCGTGCCTGCCCAGATTATACAGGACGTACCCCCACGTATCGCGTATGTCCGCGCCCTCGGCGCCCAGCCGCACCGCCTCCTCGTAGCACCCCACGGCCTCGGCATCCCTGCCGGCCATGTGCAGGGAGTCGCCCCTGACGAGGTGGGCGTCGGCGTCCCGGGGGTCTATGCGCAGCGCCTCGTCCATGCACCGCGCCGCCGCCCCGAACTTGGACAGGCTGAAGAGGCATATGGCCTTGCTCTTGTACGCCAAGGCATCCTCGGGGTCCAGGCGCAGGGCGCTGTTGAACGACTTTATCGCGTCCCTGTATCTTTCTAGGGCGAGCAGCTCCTCGCCCTTGCCATAATATGCCCTCTTGAAGTCGGGGTCTATCCGCAGCGCCGCGTTGTAGCATCGTATGGCGGCCTTGGGCTTGCGCAGCGCAGCCAGGCACGCACCCTTGGCGTAGTGCGTCCTTGCCTGCCCGGGGTCTATCCGCAGCGCCTCATCGAAGCATGGCATGGCGTCCTGCGGCGCGCCTGTCGTGAGCCGGCACACACCCCGGGAGTAGTGCGACCACTCCAGCGTGGGGTCGAGGCGGATGGCCTCATCAAGGTGTTTCAGGGCCTCGCCGTACCGGTGCAGCCGGGCTAGGCAGTCCCCCTTGATCTCGTGCACGAGTGCATTGTATGGGTCTATATCCAGCGACTCGTCCAAGCACACGATGGCCTCCCCGGGCCTGCCCAGCGAGTTCAGGCACACGCCCTTGGCGTAGTGCGCGTAGTACGGCTTGGGGTCTATGCGTATGGCCGCGTCATATTGTGATATGGCCTCCTCGTGCCTGCCCCGGGACGCCAGCCGGTCGCCCCTCCTGCAGCGCGTATGGTATTCCCTGCCCTCTCCGCCCATCGGTGTGACATGTAGGGCGCGGACTAAATAATATTGGCGGCGGGCACAGCCCCGGAGGGATGCGCCGTCAGCAGGCCGGCAGCTTCACGGCCAGATTTCGGCGGAATTTGGCCACGTCCCGGCGCGCCTCCACCATGGCCGACTGTATGCTGCTGGGGGGAGTATACCGGGAGATGCTTCGGCCGGCCACGCACATCTCTATGAGGATGTCGCTCAGCTCCTCGACGCGCCGCTCCAGCTGGCTGCAGAACGTGTACCCCCTGTACTCGCGCCGCAGTATCTGGACTATGCGCCTCTGGACGGCGCACTGTATGCGGCGGTCCTCCAGGGATTCTTTGGTTATGCCCCTATCGGCCAGGGCCGCCCGCCCCATATCGTCAGATGACTCGAAGGCCTTCAGGTCACGCCGGTACTCCCGCTCGAACTTCGCCCGGCTTATGTCCTCGGCCTCTATGTTTATGGTGTGTATCTCCTGCAGGTTGTCGTTGTCGTACCTGCCCTGCTCGAAGCTAAAGTCCTTGTCCTCCAGCAGGGCCTTGGTGTACCTCCACCGGCGGTAGGTCCTCTGCTCCTCGGGGGTGCGGCCGGTCAGCTCGTCCAGACGCGCGTGGGCCAGCTGTATCTCGTTGTATACGAAGCCCATCTTGTGCCGCCGCCACCCGGCCCCCATGGGGCCCTTGGCGCCATATGATATGCCCTCCAGCAGCCAGGCCACGTACTTGGGGGTGGGCTTCCAGCCGTCCCACTTCTCCAGTCTGCCCTCGAACGCGAACCTCCAGGGCCCCCGCGGGGTCTGCTCCACCCAGGTGAACTTGAACCCGCCCCAGCGGCCGGCCTTCCAGCCGTCTATGCTGGTGTTCTGTATGGTAAAGCAGAGGCCGTGCCTGTCCGACTCGAAGGCGGCCCGCCGGTCGGTTATGTAGAACCACCCGGATCCGACCCTGCGGCCGTCTATGCGGGCCCTGCACCTGAACATAAAGTCCATCTCCTCGTTGTCCTTGAGCAGTATCACGGGATATCATACCGTTATATACTATTTAATACTTGTGAATGAAGGATTAGATTGGTATATGTGGGTATGAATACCGTTCCATGTCCTGTCGGGCTCCCGGGGGCCGCGGAAGGTGTGTTCACGCAGTCGACCGCCACGAAGATTGGTATGGGGTCGGCGAGGGCAGCCGGACGCGCACGAAACACCGATGCCACGCCCGACCGCTGAACGCTCCCGGCTCAAGCCGTGGCCATGCCGCAAAAGGGCGCCGGGCAAGCCGCATGATACGGTGCGCCGGCGGCGCGGCCAGAGCGGTCATTTCCGGCATTCGGTGATGCCCATGATGATGTTGTGAATTATTCTTGGTGTGCGGCATACACTTGATTTAAACGGCTAGGTACCGTTAATTCAGCCCTTAACGTTCAACCTAGAGTGATTATGGATCAGCGACTCCAGCGCGCCATCTTGTACGTGCATGTCGGTGTCGGATCTTTGTACTGCCGCATTATTCCATGCCACCCTGGTTAGCATGGCCGTTATTCCATGATATGTGGCTTGATCTTTTTTCCAGCGAGAGGCGTGCAGTATCGTAACCTGACAATAACCACCTTTGCTGCAATCATGTAGCCGCGCCAAGCATGGGAACAAGGCGGTTTGTTGGCAGGAATTATGACACTGCGCCGGCCCGAAGATTCAAATCAAAGACCTGCATTATGTTGATAATGCACAGGGATGGTTTGATTGCCGCCGTCAGACGTGTCAGCGCCGCCGTTACCGAGGACTATTTGGTTGTAGGAGCGGGCGGTACGTCCCTTTCCCTGCAGGGCATCAAGGAACAGACGCTGGACATAGATTTTATCGTGGAACGTGGCAACATACCGAAGCTCATGGAGACCTTCGAAAAGGTGGGCATATCGGAGCTCGAAGTGTCCGGGCCAGGGTTTGGATTTGGTACGATTATGCCAGGTGATTACGTGGTGCGGGCAGTTGATTGCGGGCACATTCGGCACCATAACCGTAAAGGCCATGGATTTGATCGACATCGTAATAACAAAGGCTGGCCGGTACTACCAGCGTGACAGGGAGGATATGGAGCTGTGCAGGCGGAGCGGCATAACGCTGGACGCCGTATTGCGCAGGCTGCGCGACTATAGTATAGAGCACGACGAGAGAGACAACGTCAGGAAGGCACTGGCCGAGGTGTTTGGGGCCTCACCGCAGGATGTGGATGGTGCGCTTTGAGGTCCAGCGTATCGCGGCGCGGATTATACGATATAGACGGCCGGCAGCTGGACGACATACGCTCAGGAGCAGCATATTTCGGCTCCGTTGCCGATATCGACGTGGTCCGGCTGTCTGTGGCGGATGCAGTAAACAACATCTGCGGTGACGAAATCTCAAGGATGTGTTTGGAGCGCTGCCTAGAGGACGGACATTGGCCCCCGGACTGGTGGTCCGAGGCCCTGCGGTACGCCGATGACATAATGGCGGACTGGGGAAGGTTTGGCGCGCCGTCGATAGAATCATTACACGACACGTGCCTGGCCACAATCGGGAGCGTGCGGGAGGTCGGGTCTCGCCTGCCGCGGCGCCCGCTGCCGCCGAACGAGTGCTTCGTGGGAGGCACGATCGGCGGCGCGCCAAAGTCCATTTACCCGGCCTCGCCGGCGCCCACATATGTCCCGGGACAGGGGCACAGCGCCCTTCCGGACGGGGTGACACATCCGCTCATCCTGCACTTGGCATCCGGCGAGCCGTGCACACTTAAGCCCATGCTGGCCGGCGGCAACGACGGCTATACACCGCACCGCAGGTCCGGCTGTGACGGGCCCCGCTGGCCCGCCGGTTCTGCCCCTAGGCAGGAGCCTCACGGTACGCCGCGCAGCGCGGCGCAGCGCGAAAAGGTTGCGGCTATACGGGACATGGTTGAACATGTAAAGCCGGGGTATGCGTCGCTGTATGAAACGGGTTGCCGCCACAGTTTGCTAGTGCACGGCGACGACATTGATGCTGTATCGGTGGGCGTTGCCGCGGCGGAGATCCGGGAGCGCTTTGGCACTCCGCTGGACTGTATGGTGACCGACGATGCCGCGCTGGCCGACCTGCTGGGAGATGCCGGCGGCAACGATGCCAAACTGATCGTGCGTGGCGGGAGTGCGCTGGCCGGGATAGACCCGACGTTCCATGACCCATCCGGCCCGCCCCGGCCCGCGGCGTTCACGAGAAACGCGATGTTCTGCAATATGGAGCGGCACGGATTCGGGATGATAGGGCCCCCGCCGGACCTTGACGAGAGGCCCATACGCCCCGAGTATGTCATAACGGCCACACACTTCAGCATGGAGCCTCGCTGGTTCATAGCGGGAGTGGCGGTCATGCTATGTAGTTGTAGGATAAACTGGCGGCTCCTCATGTATCTGGCCGGGGTGTACGGGTATGAGGGCACGCTGTATGGTGTGGCGGACTCGCTGTGCAGGCAGGGCAGGGACTTTTGGTGGCCGGTGGACGTGTGGCGCGGCCGCGGCATAGGGATGGTCCCCACCGAGGACGATACCATACGTGACGCCCTCAGGGTATACCGGTGCTGACGTCAGCTGCTGTGGGTCCGCGCCACCTTAGATACACGCGCGGCCTACTGACAAAATGCAGACGCGCAATATTGGCGTGACCGCCTTGACCGTCTATGCGCCGGTCTAGGCCGACGCGTAGACCAGTATGCGGCGCATAGGGCTGGATGGGCATCAACGCGCTGGAGACTAGGGATCATGATGTCCGTATTTGGTACGGTAGAGGATATGCATAGTGCTGTCCAAAAAGAATGGAAGAACTCGGGATAAACCGGTGGGCACGACCACCCCATCGCCCACCGCGGGATAACTGTGGAGGACTGGCGGCCCACGGGCATGACGGTTGAACGTGTTTAGGTGCCTCTGAGCGTGAGATTGACGCTTGGAATCGGCCGTAATCATCGGTGTTTTCAATACTGGCAATAATTTTGTGCGTGGTTGGTATATTCTACAAACACAAGTCACAGAAAAAACAAATCAATATATTCTAGTGAATATGAGGATCGGTTGGTGAGAGACGATCAAAAATCGAGCAGAGACGGGAAAGACGACACCGTCGAGTCGCAATCCAATGCTGCTGCCAAAAAAATACTGCAGCTGACAAAAGAGAACGAGAAGCTCAAAAAGTCGAATGCCGAATTAAAGAAGGAAAACAGGGCGCAAAAGCGGACAATAAAACAGCTGAGAGAGGCGGTCGGCAGGCTCCAAAAATCACTCGACATACAGGCCCGCAAGACCGCCAAGACGGAGAAGGTCCTGAGCGAGGTGCTCCGCCGGCTGAACGTGGCCGACAACGCGCACGCCCCTACCTCCAAGCAGCTTATGCGCGAGACCAGAAAGGAGCAGGCCGCCGAGGACAAGAAGCGCACGGGCAAGCGGCCCGGCCCCAAGGACGGACACCCGGGAACCACCGATGGGCGGCCCGTCACACACCAGGTCCGGTCCAGGCTGCCCGCGTGCGGTGGCTGCGGCGGCAAGTGGATACAGGTCACCGAAATGTCCGAGGAGACCGTTACGGAAACTGAGAAGGTGGTATACAAAAAAATCCGCATGACGCACTTGGTCGGCGAATGCGTTGGCTGCGGCCACAGGGTGGAGTGCGAATTCTTGGCGGACGACGTAAAACCGGTCAAAACCAATGCGGTGCCCGGCGGCAATGCGGGCGGCAATGCGGGCGGCAATGCGGGCGGCAATGCGGGCGGCGAGACTGTTGACGTGGGCAACGGCCTGGTCCAGATGGTGCGAGCCGAGGACAAGGAGGCGGCCGTCGGGGACGTGGTGGAGGGCGCCGATACGGAGGGCGAGACGCTGGACATTCCGGAGGGCGGCACGCTGGGATTCAACCTGCTGCACCTGATACTGCTGCTGTGGCGCCACAGGGTGACCATCCGGGGAACGGCGGACATACTGGCGCGGCTGCACAGCCTGATACTGTCGACTGCGACGGTGTGGTCCGCTCTCGGGAGGATGGCCCGCGCCCTGAAACCCGAGTATGATGCCATCCTGGAGAGGATCATGAGATCGCCGTACGTGCACATAGACGAGACCAGCCTCCGCGTGGGAAAGACGAAGAAGTGGGTGTGGATAGTGGCCATCGAGGGCGCATCATACTATTTCGTGGACACCCGCGGGATACGCCGCATAAGGGAGATGCTGGAAGGCTACAAGGGGATAATAGTGGTCGACGGCTACCACACCTCCGGCCTGCTCCTCCCGTATATGGTGCAGCGCTGCACCGCCCACATGTACCGCGACTTCAAGAAGTGGGCCAAGATGGAGCAGATGGTGGCTCCGGAGAGGCGCATCATGCGAAACTTTTCGGCCAGGGGCCGGGCCCTGCTTCAGGACGCCCGGGACGCAAAGCTGGCCGGCCAGGGGCCGGAAAGGTACGCGGAGATGTGCGCCAGGCTGGATACCCTGCTCAAATACTATGACCGGTACCCGGAGATCGCCAAGCAGGTGGCCAAGGTGCGCAACGCCGGACACAGCCTGTTCACGTTCATGAAATACGAGTACGTCGGCTCCACAAACAACCTGGCAGAGCGGGAACTGCGCGAGGTGGTAAAGCACCGCGTCGTGAAGTCGCTCCTGCGCACCATGGAGGGGGCCGAGATATTTTCCGTACTGCTGACCATCATGATGACATACAAGGACGACGACGTCCTGAAACTGCTCAAAAAATATCTGGGCCGGGGCGGGCCCCCGGACGGCAAGCCTCCCGACGATGGCTACGGCTAGCCGCGCAGCCGTGCGAATTGGGACCTGGCACGTATGCCGAGCTGGTACGGGGGATGGGGCGCGTATTTTTTGCGTGGCTGATCCCTAAAAATCACCTAAACACGTTCTGACGGTTTGCAGACGGTGGTGGGCAGGCTGCTTCTGCCCCGTAGTCGTGCAGAGATGCGTCGGGCTGCCATGCCGCCAGCAGCCAGTCAAAATCTTGATTGCTGGCATCTCCCCGTTGCGGATTATCTACCTTATGGCGTCCTGCATCTTGTCCAAGCCGTCAAAGAACCTGCCGGGGCGCTCGCGTTTGTGCATTTCTTCCAGCTCGGATATCTGTACACCGGGCAGGCACTCTTCTTCCCTCTTTACCGATGCTACTCAACGCGATAATTCTTATATAATGCCATAGGTATACTGCAGTATGATAAGGGATGTTAAGCCACTGAGCTTCAAACAGTGGATGTGGCTGCACGAGCGCATGAAAGAGGGTCCGACGAAAGAGCAGATGGAAAAAATAAAGGAAATAAAAAAACGCGTTCAAAAACTGCGCCCAACGACCGAATAATTTTAAATTGTCGATTCGTTTGTTAATCGATGAGGACGGCTACGAGTATTGCCAGGTTGATGAGCAATATGTACTTGAAAATGACTTTAAATCAAGCGTTAAAGAATTTACAGACTATTATCACCGAGACAGCATCTAGGATATACTGGACTGGTTGGTCCGCATGTATGTTATCGAACGTAACAGCCAAGTTTGAGTATGTCACACTCGCGATGGCACGCCTCAGTGTGTGTACTCGCTATACCGGGCACGTGACCAAGCGGGACAATCACCATAGACGACACAAAGGAGCATGACTGGCAGCGCACGCTGGAGCATGAGTTAGGCCACATACTCGGTCTTGGTCACAGCGACAAGCCAGGACGCGTGATGTACTCACCGACACCGGTCCCGGGCAACCTGAGCATGGAGGCACGGCTATGGTTTGACTGGAGCCCGTGAGTCCACTGTGCAGCGCCGCGTGATGTGGCGGCGGTTTGGCGTGAGGATCCGCCACCCTTCCGTGCCGGGTTTGATTCCCGCTCAACCCTTTTTCCACTACATGGAATTAACACTAGACCCCATCGCACGACAAGTTGGCAGTCGCCATCGCATGCTGTCCTTTTATTGTCATGTATGATGCGTGTCGATGGAGTACGAGGTGGTACGGCTGGCGCTGGCGGGCATGGCGCTGGCGCCGGCGGCCATATGCGATGCCCGGTCCCGGAGCGTGCCGGTGTGGTGGCTGGGTTTGGGGTGGGCGGCGGCCTGTATGTTCGTCATGTATGGTGTGGTATGGGGAGGTATGGGATGGTGGCCCGGGGGAGCGGCAGCCGCACTGGGCGTGGTGTGCGGCGGGCTGCTGGTTGCGGCCTCGCGGTACGTGATGCTGGGGGCCGCCGACGGGCACATCATGGCAATATCATGCGTGATGCTGCCCTGGTATGGCGGAGTGCCCCTGGCGCTGTATGGCATAGCGGCGGGATGCGCCGCCGCCTTGGCGTGGATGGTCGCCTTCAACATGTGGTACAACCTGCGGGACATGGCCGGGGGCCGCGCCATACCGTTGCGGGATCTCTTTGTGTGCCACCGCAAGCGGCCCGGCGAGAGGTTCGCCGTTGGTGTGGCGCGGCGCGGCCCCGTACACATGGGCGACTCTGGCATCGTGCGGGACGGGGCAGGGGACCTCTTTGAGCCCGCACGCGCGGAGGGTGGTAGGGTGCGGCCCGTCGCCCCCATGGCCTCGTTTGTGGTGTCCGGGGTGCTGGCAGTGTCGGTGTATGTGATGGTGCTGTCTCCGGTCTTCGCGTAGATTGGCCAGAGCCACTCTGGCACTCCCCTGCAGAGTGGGCGGCGCGATTATATGTATCCGCCAGTATGGCCGGTACATGAAACGCGACGGGCACACCGACGAGCAGATCCGTACAATGCTGGAGGGGGCCCGCAGGGTGGCCGTAGTGGGAATGTCCCGGAGCGCCGCCAAGGCGGCGGGCCACATTCCCAGGTATCTGGCCGGGTGCGGGTACGACGTGGTTCCCGTCAACCCTAACGCCAAACACATCTGCGGCAGGAGGTCGTACTCCCATATCGCCGAGGTGGAGGGCAAGATAGACATCGTGGATGTATTCAGGCCGTCGGAGCAGGCGGCGTCGGTCGTCCGCGAGGCGCTGGCCAAGAGGCCCGGGATGATATGGCTGCAGGAGGGGATCTACAGCGGCGAGGCGGAGGAGATGGCGCGAAGGGAGGGCGTTCCGATGGTCTACAACAGGTGCATAATGGTGGAGCACCAGAGGCTGGTGGGCGCCGGCGGGCATCAGGCCAGATAGTGTCGGGGCATTCTGGTACAAACCTGTTCGGGCGGGCGGCTTTGGCGCACCGGTTCTTCGCCGGATGCGCCTCGGCCGCACCGCTGGTATTGACCCCCAGCCGCCAGCAATACGTCTCTTCCGTCTCCATGCGGCGCGCATCTGTCCTGTTGTGCGCGCCTTGGCGTACCTGTCAGACAGCACGCTGGACATGATGTCACGGGGCAGCCGATCCGTTCTAAGGTTTAGGCCGCAGAACAATCGGATTAAAATAACATCTACCGCATTATCCAATCCATGGCAGACTACGCACCTGCAGACATACCGGCCCTGTTCGCCGACATCAGGCTGACCGGCGATGGTCCCGGTGGCAGCGACAGCCAATTCGAAAAAATATTGATCGATATGGAGAAGCGGTTCCCACCGGATGAAGTGTGGGGCGTGATAGACCGGATGCTGCGAGATCCCAAGCACCATGACGATGCGTATCTTCTGGCCCGTGCCCTCGCAGTCGATGAGGATGGCGACACCGCCCGCATGCGGTGTGACATTCTGTACAACCTGTGCGCGGACGATACGGTGGACGTATTGGTGCGGACCGACGCACTGGTGTACCTTGAGCGGTTGGCCGGCTCGGATCTGCACTATTCTGTCCCTCATATCGCGCCGTAAAGGATACGGGTGCACGTGAGGCGCTGAGCCACAGAATAGTTACCGACGATCTGGTTCCAAACAGGATGTCGCGCTAAAAGATGCTAGCAGTGCGGTATTAGCGCAGATAAAATCAGCGAATTTTATACGCGCCCACCAAGCGGGGAGTCTTTATCTTCATAGCCACATCAGTTCCCGCCCCGCCCCAGACTCTCGCGGACCGCCCGGCGCACGCCCTCCAGATCCTGTCCGTCCAGCCGCCGCCCCGAGACCAGAACCAGAGGGAAGTTGCCGGGCACGATATAGTGGTATACGGGGGCGTTTCCCATGTCCATGTGCTCGGCCACCTCCAGGGGGACGGGGTATACGGGCCCGCCGTCCTGGCCGGTCAGCACCACCATCGAGTCGCTCTCTTGGACGCTGCGCACTGTATTGCTCTTGGCATCCATGTACCACTCCCGGCCGCACTCGCACAGTACGCGGCCGGCGCCCTCCACCGGAATGACGCCGCCGCCCGACGGCATGGCGGGGGGCGGGGCCGCGGGCTCCTCCGCCTCTATGGCGGCCACGTGGCCGGTCCTGCCCCGCCCCGCCGGGGCGAACTGCCGCAGTATGCCCCGCAGCGTGGGGGCGTCGGGCGCCGTCCCCGTCGCGTGCACAAACGCCATGACCGACTCCAGCGCCCGCGCCTGCCCGGACCGCTCCATCTCCGAGAGCGGGCCCAGTATGTGCCAGAAGGGCGGCACCGTCTCCAGGCGCCCGGCCAGCCTCTCCAGCCACGTATCGAACACCCCCCGGACGTCCCCGGCCAGGTCCAGCTCGGCCAGCCGCAGGTACCGCCGGTCCACCCCCGCAAGCGGGACGCCCTCTGCCCTCATCCACTCTATGGCATCTATAACACAGAACGGGTTGACGGGGAGCCGCCGGCTCAGGCCCAGGTGCATGCCCACCGCCCCGGCCAGGCCGCCGGGCTCCACAACGGTGCACTCTATGTGGTCGCGCCCGGCCAGGCGGTAGGCCTCCAGCGTGTCCAGCCCGTCCACCGGGTACATGACACCATCACACGAGGCGACCACCACGGGCCGGGGCGGAGCCTCCCCGGCCCGTATGGTATCGGCGGCGGCCCGCACCTGCGAGGCTACCGGTACGGTGACCACCACCGGGAGCGGCCTCAGCCGCCCCGCCCGCACCCTCACACCCCGAAGGCCGCCGACACGGCCCGCCGGGCCCGCGAGTCGGCGCTCCCCTCCACGAACACGCTCCGGTACATCTCCCAGGCCTGCGCCTTCGTCTCGGCGAACTCGGCCTCGGTCAGGCGGACGCCGGCGGCCAGCCGGCGCAGGTTCAGGTTGAAGTAGTACGAGTCAGACCCCTCTATGGCGGCCCCCGGCACGCCCATGTGCCGGTACGACATGGTGAGCATGTCGGGCAGCCGCCCCCTGCCGTACGCGGACATGGCCGCCGACTTTATCTCGGTGTCGGGGATGGGTATGCCGTACGAGCGGCAGGTGTTGTGTATGGCCCAGCAGGCGTGCTCGGCGGCCTCCCGCATCGAGCCGGCCCCGGCGGCCCGCGAGTACAGCCTCCAGGCGTTCTCCTGCGCCCCCATGGGCAGGCGCAGCTTCTCGCACATGTTCGAGAAGCGCGACAGCGCCGCATCCGTATTCAGGCCCCCCCGGAAGTACCGCCGCAGGTCGCCGCCCCGGCCCGACCCAGAATGGGCGGGGGGCGCCACATCCCGGGAGCCGACCTCCCGCAGCTCGTACAGGTTGGCCCGCGACTCGCCGGCCATATCCTGTGTGTGGTCGGCGCCGCCCACCACCACCCCGCACCTGGAGCAGACCGTCTCGCCCCCGTCTGTAATGGTCGGCTGATGAGCGCACCACACCCGCATGTCTGGCCCTCCCCTGTTTAGTATTTAACATTGAAATAATATATCATATATAATCAGATGATCTAATGCGGCCGCCGGCATTCAGGACGTCCGGGCGGCAAGGGTGCGGCATGCCGTAGCGGCGTGTCCTCTCCGGCCACTATGCCTCGTGCTTTCGACCGTCCCGTATCCCTAGGTGCGCGTTCACCCCCTCCAGCGAGGCTTGGTGGTATATCTCCTCCATAACCTTGACAAACCTCTCCTCGCCGCGCCACATCGGAAAGTTGCCCATCTGTTTGGGCAGGGCCGCATCCTCTGCGGGCACCGGCTCGGACGAATACGGATGATCCGCCTGGTCCGGTCGGCCCCAGAACGCCAGCGGATCCCCGGGAAGCGGCGCCGGCTCGCCCCCGCTCTCCAAACCGGAGGAATCCCCGGAGGGCCGGGGCGGCGGGCCTCCCCATACGGGGGGCGGTTCGTCGGGCTCCCCTCCGCGGTCCCCCGCCGGCTCCCCCCCGCTGGATCCGCCGCCCACCGGAAAGGCCGGGCTGCGGGCGGCGCCGGATCTCGGGGCCGGGCGGACTGCGGGCGGCGCCCGGGCCATCCTGTCCGGACGTGCGGGGGGACTTCCGCCGGATCTCGGGGCCGGGCCCGCCGCGGGCGGCGCCCCCGTTCCCGCCGCGGCGGGTCCCGCATCAGTATCCCGCCCGGCCCGGAGCCCCATCATCTCCAGCAGATCCTCCCGCTCAATCCCGAAGATCTTCATGTACAGGAACGGGTCCCGGTCGAACTCCTCGGCCAGGATGTGGCACACCGCCGTCGCATGCTTGCACATGGCCGACCACCTGTCGCAGTTGCAGGATATCGTTATCTTCTGGTTCGCCCGGAACAGCGAGAGCCCCCTGCGCGACAGCGCCTCCCCGACATCCTCGGGCATCTCGCCGGCCAGGATCCTTGCGGCGAGGGCCGGCTGTTCCTTGAGCGTGTCGGCGAACCTTCGCCAGTAGTTTACGCCGGGCAGGCCGAACTGGATGAGCGTGCGGTACGGGTGCCTTGCAGAGCCCTGCACGCGGCTGGCCACCACGCCCCTCTCCACCGAAATGTACAGCACTTGGCCCTTGCGCGCGTAGGCCTTGCCGCGGGTAAACTCGCCCCCGGGGTCCGCCTCCTCCAGCATCCCCATCCATTGCCTGGCCAGCCAGCCTTGGCCTATGGGGCCGCGCTTGGAGTCCGGCTTGATTCCGCCCTTCGCCTTCTTGGGGACGGCCCTCCTGCGCCAGCGCCACCGGTAAAAGCCGTAGTACATCCTATCCCACCGCCTCCCTGCTCAGGGCCAGAACCTTCCTGAGGTCGTCGTTGGACATCTCCGTCAGCCAGCCCTCGCCGGTGCCCACCGCCTTCTCGGCCACCGCCTTTTTGTTCTCTATCATCTGGTCTATCTTCTCCTCCAGCGTTCCCACGCAGACCAGCTTGTGGACCTGGACGTTCCGCCGCTGGCCTATCCGGAAGGCCCGGTCGGTCGCCTGGTTCTCGACGGCCGGGTTCCACCAGCGGTCGAAGTGGAAGACGTGGTTGGCCGATGTGAGGTTCAGCCCGGTGCCTCCCGCCTTCAGGGACAGCACGAATATCTGCGGCCCGCCGCCCTGAAAGCGCTCCACCATCTCGTCGCGCCTGCCCTTGGGCACGCCGCCGTGCAGGAACGGCACCTCCTGCCCGAACCTCTCCTGCAGGTGGCGCTGTAGCATGCCGCCCATCTGGGCAAACTGGCTGAACACCAGCGCCCGGTCCCCCACGGCCAGCACCTCCTCGAGCATCTCGGTCAGCCTGGCCAGCTTGCCGGACCGGTTGGCCATGGCCGAGTTGTCCCCCAGGAACTGCGCCGGGTGGTTGCACACCTGCTTGAGCCTTGAGAGGGTGCTCAGGATTATGCCCTTCCTCTGGATGCCCGCGGCCGAACCCAGCGCCCCCTCGGCATCCCTGAGGACGGAGGCGTACAGGGATGCCTGCTCCTTGGTCAGCGGGCAAAAGACCTTCATCTCCATCTTTTCGGGGAGATCCGATATGATGGCCTTGTCGGTCTTGAGCCTCCGGAGTATGAACGGTCCGGTGGCCCGCCGGAGCCGCCCGGCGGCATCGCCGTCCTGGTCCGCCTGTATGGGGGCCAGAAAGTTGCGCTTGAACCTCCCCTGCGTGCCCAGAAAGCCGGGGTTCAGGAACTCCATTATGGACCACAGGTCGCCCAGGTGGTTCTCCACGGGCGTTCCGGTCAGGGCAAAGCGGTAGCCGGCATGCAGCATCCGGACCGCCTCCGACTGCTTGGTCTGGGGGTTCTTGATGTTTTGGGCCTCGTCCAGCACCACGCCGCGCCAGGGGACGTCCGCCATGAACCCTATGTCGCGGTGCACCAGCCCGTAGCTGGTGACCACGATGGCGTGCCTCTCGGCGGCGGCCTGGAACTCCCCGGCCCGCAGCCGTTCGGCCCCGTGGTGGATCATCACCGGGAGCCCGGGGGTAAAACGGGCGGCCTCCCTCTGCCAGTTGTTCATCACCGACATGGGGCAGACCAGAAGCATGGGCCTATTGCCGGACGGCCAGTCGCGCTGCGCCAGGGCGAGCACCTGGATGGTCTTGCCCAGTCCCATGTCGTCGGCCAGGCACCCGCCCAGCCCCCACCGCCCCAGGAACGCAAGCCAGGAGTATCCCCGAAGCTGGTACGGCCGCAGCGAACCGACGAACCCCTCCGGCTGCCCCAGCTCCTCGAACCCGGCCCTCTGGTCCAGCTGGTCCAGCAGCTCCGCCATGCGCCCGCCGGCCCTGACGCCGTCAAAGCCCAGCTCGGGCGGCACGTCGGCGACGCCCAGCGCCGCCCGGATCACGTCGCGGAACGGAACCTGCCTGGGCCCCTTCTTCAGGAAGTTTATGGCGGACTGGATCTCGGGCACGTTCACCTCCGTCCACCGGCCGCGGACCCTGACCAGCGGGGCCTTCATCCGGGCGAGCTCCTCCAGCTCCTCCCGGGTCATCTTCTGGTCCCCCAGCGCCGCCTCCCAGTCGAAGGAGACGATGGTGTCCAGCGAGAGCATGCCGCCGGGCGTCTTGAAGCCCCCGGCTCCGGCGCGCGCGGCGAGCCGGGTCTTGGCGCCCCCGCGGCCCCACCACGCCGGAAGCATCACGGCGTGGCCCGCCTGCCTGAGGGCCACGGCATCCTGCGTCAGGAAGCGGTGGGCGCCCGCCGCGTCGGTGTCGTACCCCCCTATGTCCCCGCCCGCCAGGCCGGCGGCTATGCCGGGGGCGACCCTCAGGGCCTGCCCCAGCAGTACCAGCAGGAGCTCCCCTGCGCCGGCGCCCTTCTGCCCCAGTATCCGGTCCGCCCCGCCGCCCCACACCTCGTCGACGGGAACGGTGAGGCTGGGGTCGTCCCGGGACTGGAGCAGGTACCGGACACGCCATGCGTCGCCGGCCTCCCCGCCGGGCTCCTCCAGGCGGAAGCAGAGGCGGAGGGGGTGCTCTGTCAGGGTGTCGACGGGCCGCCTCCACTCCCGCACGCTGGCGGCAAGCTCGCCGACGCCCTCGCTCCGGCCGGCCACCGGGCCGGTCGCCTTCAGGGCGTACAGCCAGAGTTCGTGGGTGCTGGGGAAGCGCCGCCGCCGGCCGGCCACCGGCGCGCGTGAGCCGGAGGCCGCCGCGCGCACCACGTGGTCCACCATCATGGATACGGCATGTCGGAGCACCCCGGCAGCGTCCCTCCGGGGGGGCCCTGCCCCCGGCGGCGTCAGGGCCCGGGCCGCCGCCGGCATGCGCTCGGCCAGGCTAGAGAGCCGCCCGGCGGCGCCGTCCATGAAGACGGGGGTCCACACCGCCGCGTACGTGTCCCCGTCGGCCACCAGATCCGGGAGGAACTGCTGCCGCGCCACCTGAAAGCCCACAAAGCGCAGCACGTCCGCCCAGTACGCCAGGTCGGGGCCCGCCGCCCCGGCGCCGACGGTCCTCTTGCCCATTGCGGCGCAGAGGAGGTCCACGGCCTCCTTGGGGTGGAGGCGGATGGCGGGGACGGACCAGGGGGCCACCGCCAGATCCGTACCGGGCGGCAGCCCGGCCGCGTCGCCGGACAAGACGGGGCCGGAGTCTGTGGTGGGCAGCCAGACGGTCACCGAGGACGACCCGGGCTTGAGTGCCAGCCCGGCCCCCCTGAGTGATTTGGACAGCTCCCTGGTGCCGGCGCCAGACGGGAGGGGCCTGATTCCTTCCCCGGTATGCCCGCCGGCGCGGCGGTCCCCACCGGCCGTCTCGCCCCACAGGTACAGGGTCCCATCGCAGTCCCCCACATGAAGGATCACCACTCCGGCCGGGGGGCGCACACGCACTATAAATTTTCCAGAAGGCAATGGATCGTGGTCCCGCCGGAGGGGCCGCGTGTATGGGTTTTTTCGCATTAACGCGGGATGGTTCGTGACAGCATGATCATAAATTTAGAGGCATCGGCACGCACCAAATGGCCGGTCACCGCATTTGCAGGGCACGCTACCCGTCTTCCCGATGGCACCCGGGCCGTCGGGCCGTGCGGCCCGGTCACTGGGTCTGGCCCATGCCTGTATTGGATGTCCCACGCTGCACACTGGCATCCCGCGTTGATGGGACAATATCACCCGAACATGCAAATTTGCATAACGTAGACACTAACATACATCATGCCAGCTACACAGGCCGACTATGACCGGATACAGGCCCAGATCGACGAGGTGGGTGAAGACATAGCCCAACTGAACCGGGATATGGACAAGACTAGGGATCTGTTACGGTCCCGTTAGAGATTCAATGTTGCCTTGAATGTTTTTATCTTGCTCCGTATAGACGCTATCTTACGATCGTGCTTTTTAAGATTCTCGGCGGCCTCATGTACGGCGCACACCGCATCTTCCTTCTCAGCCTGTAATTCTTTACGCTTGTCCTCGGCTTGACGGGGTTCTTTACGCTTGGCTTCCAACTGGTCATAAAACTGCTTCAGCATATTGTATTGTAACAAAACTATGTCCGCCCCGGATCAGGCACACTTTGCGTGACTTCATTAGACTGTACAACCCGAGGCATCCGATGCGGGCCAAGCTGGACGATGGCAAAACCAAGTATATCATCCGCGGGAAAGGGAGGGGGCTCCCAGTACCGAGATAGCGGAGAGCATGGGTATCAGCGCACGCCACGTGCGGCGCCTCTGGGCCAAGTACAGGAGCACCGGCTCGCTGCCAACGGTCGGCAGGGGAGGCCGGCCTGCCACCAAGACGATATCCGACGAGGGGGTCAGGCTCGTGCTGGCCGAGTGCAGAAGCGGCGGTTCGGGAGTGGGACGCGTCACCAAGGCGTTGGCGGACAAGAACATAAGCGGGCGCACCGTATATGATATCATGAAAGAACACGGGTTGGTGGAGCCGTGCCCGGCAAAGGCGAAGAGGCGAAAGTGGGTCAGGTTTGAGCGCCGGTACTCCAACGCCATGTGGCATACCGACTGGCATGTCATGAAGGACTTTCGCATGAGGGATCTGAACTTGATCACGTACCTGGATGACGCCTCGCGGTGCGTCACCGGGTACGGCGTGTTTGTGAGGCAACCGGCCCAAATGCCGTGAAGGTGCTAAGGCAGGCCGTCGGGGCGTTCGGCCTTCCGGCGTCCATCCTGTCGGACAACGGATCCTGCTTTGTGGGCGTGCGTGGCGACAACACTCCGAAGGAGCGTGGACGCCGACCGTCTCTGAGAACGAGCTGCTGGACCTCGGCATACACCTGATAAACTCGAGGCCGTACCATCCCCAGACCAACGGGAAGCTGGAGCGGTTCCGCAGGACGCTGGAGACCGAGGTGGGCGGCACGACAGCCTGGGGGACTTTATCACATACTACAACGAGAGGCGCCTGCACTGGTCGCTCGACATAGACAACCGCCAGACTCCCCTCAGGGCGTTCCATGACAAGACGGCGCATGAAACCATAAGAACGGACAACCCAGACTGGATGGCGGTTGACATCCATGGGTGAACGGCGTACCAAGGAGGGCGGACATGGTTCTGTTACAATACAAAAGGCCTGCCCAAGTGATAGATTTACTAAATGCATGCGCAAAGGAGGGTCGATGGGTGGGGAACAGCAGCAGCCGCGCGTGCTAACCTCCGAGGAATCGCAGAAGATTATCAATGGGATGGCCGGCGTGAACTCGAACATCACATGCGTAATCTGCGGCAAAAAATACAGGAGCAAGCCGTGTCCCGAGTGCGGCGGCACATGAACGCGTCCGTCTATTTCATCGTGCTCGTACCGCTTGCGGTCATTGGCTCGATATTCCTGTTCTACAACGTCTGGCTTCTCAACATCATCATATACGGCAACATGGGCGGCCCGTGCGTGTGGCCCTTCAACGACTATATCATGATACACGGCAGCGTGGACGGCCTCGTATATGACGAGCGGCTCCAGTGCTACCTGCGGCCCGGCGCCTTTCCCTACGGGGCGCCCGTCGTGGCGCTGATCCTCGGGGTGGCCGTGTACAGGGTTATCAGAAACGTGATCTGTAATTAAAAATCGTACAGCCTCCGCCCGCACCGGTCCGCCATGGCACCTCAAATGATGCCGTCCCGCTTCAGTAGGATTGTCTGGTTGACCACCCCGCAGGCAATGTCGTTGACGCGATCGTACCATTCCAGCCTGTTCCTGTACATCTCCTTCATGATCCGGAAGACCTTCTTGACGACAGAGACGCACTTACAGTACACTTGGTTGAGCCAAAGTCAAGAACGTCGCACGCATCTGACATTGAAGAAAAATTTACAGACAGTTTGAACAGCTGCAATCGCATACTGGCAAAGATCAGTCCAAATAAACAGTACATACCAAAGTTGGTTTTGGCTGCCCACAGATATCGTCATGCCGAGAAACAGATACTCCGACAAATGGTGACCAGGGCTAAAAATGAACGATACCGCCTGAATCTTGAAAAGTGTGGGTTAAAACTTTCCAGCCTTTGCAAAACGAAATAACAGCCAGCATAGTTGACGGCAGAGCTCGTCGTTGCATGTAACGAAGACGAGGGTTGGAATACAAATCATCCGCATTCGGCCCGCCCTCCGGCTGCCGCGTCCCGACCGGCAGGCCCCTGGCGCTTGCCGACCCTACCCGGCGATGTAGCCCGATTTGGACGGGCAGAATACCGGGTGCACTGCGCGCGCCATGCCACAAAACGGGATCGGCATGCCAGAGTGGCCGGCCCACCCAAACCGGCCGGGAACGCGGGCGTTCCGGGCCATCGCCCTTCCCTTCGCGATCCGGTGTTGGTTCCGCATGGCGTCCCTGCGCTCCGGCTGCCCCGAACCTGCAGCGCAATTGATGCCGCCGGGCCTACCCGACCGGTATCGGGCCTACCCGCCGGTGACATGCCCGAAGTGTCTGGCCGGCGCGGGGCGATAGGGGGCCCGTCTATCGTACCGGGGCGCCAAGTCCACAGATCGACCAAAATCCAGAAGGCCACCGGCCCGAGCCCCGTGCGGTCCGGCCATATGGCAGGGGCTGCGCGCCATGCCCTGATGGTGGATGCCGGCCAATGTGGGGGATTGGCCGCCGGGCCGTCAGCCGCCCGCCCGCATCCTAGATGTGATGCGCCAGCATGCCCACAAGGCCGACACCAGGGCGGCCAGGGGCGCGGCCCACGCGGCCAGCGTGTGGGCGTGGGGGGCGGGGTCCCCCATCTCCGGCGTGCCCCCGTATGGCGGTATGACACCTGCGGCGGTCCCGCCCCACAGGTTGTGCACCAGTATGGCGCCGCCGCCGGGCCCCGCACTCGCCGCACACCACACCGCATGGCACTCGCCGTCATACTGGTACCATTCGCCGCGTACGGTCAGGCCGCCCACCGTCCCGAACTCGTACGGCACCAGAAACTGCACGGTGTCAGGACCGGTCCGCCGCACCTCGGCGGTATCATATCCTATGTGTACCCTCTCGGTGCGGGACACGTCAAAGCCGAACGGCGCCACGAACTGCCGGGTGTGGGGGCCGGCCGACAGCCGGAACGTGTGGTGCGCCCCAAACTCCAGCGCCTCGTGCATCTCCATCTCAAATATGGAGCCGTATCCCCGTACGGCCAGCGCCCCGTCCCAGAACTGGAGCGCCGTCTTGTTCAGGGACATGCGCAGTTCCCCCGTCCCGGCGCCATACTGTATGGTATGGTATACCTCGGAGACGGCCATCTCGGCCATGGTGTGGTCGCCGGTGTCATACAGGGTCTTTTCGTATATGTACCGGTCCGTATCCATAATGGTGCGCCCCGGCGTGTGGTCCCCGGGCATGCCATACGGCGCGATGTGCGCCTCCAGCGGGATGTCCTGGGGCGATACCATGGTAAAGTTGTGCGCCAGCAGGGCGCGGGGGTACACGTACGTGTAGTTGAACAGTATGTTCTGCGTGCGGCCGGCCCAGTCGTCTGAGGCCAGGCCCATGCGCGTGGTGACGTTCTCGTACCATCTGTGGGGCCTCTCCAATACTATGTCGTGGTGTATGTCCTGCCAGAACCGTACCGCCCCGTGCGCCGCATGCAGGAAGATGGCGTGGCACCCAAAGGGGTGGTGGCGCGCCGGCGTGACATGGGGGCAGCCCCCCGCAGATGTGGTGTGGAGGGGGTGCTCCGGCAGGGACGGCGAGCCGTCCATCATACCCATGAAGCGTTCCACGGCGGTGTCGTACCCTCCCATATGTGGGGGCGCCCAGGTGGAATTCCACTCCAGCATGTGGCGCTGTACGGTGTAAGGCTCCACCAGAATGGACGCGGAGCGCGCCACCGTATCTGGGTAAAAGTTGGTTATCTTGGCGCGGCGGTCGGGGTGTATGGTGCCGTCCATACCCGCCGAGCCCTCGTACCGGAGCAGCACGCCCTGGCGGTCCGAGTAGGAGCGCGGCGCCCCGTCGGAGAGTACGGTATAGGGGTGGTGCGCAAAGACGGGGTCGTACCCCACGATATCGATGTGGGTGGAGTTGCGGTGGGAGTTTATCGGGACGCCCTCGTTCAGTATGGTCACGCGGTATGTGACAGTATATGTGCCCGGCGGCGTGCCGGAGGGCGCCGCATATGCGTACGCCCCCTCGCCGTTCCCGTACCTGCCCGGGTATGGCAGAAAGCCGGTCCCCGCCGGAACGCCCCGCGGCTCCAGGTGTGTCCGGCACGCACCATCACAGCCGAAGCCGCCCTCCTCGTGCAACATGGGGTGCTCCCTGTCGTACCGGAATGATATGGTTCCGCCCCTGTGGTCCTTGTGCTCGAATACGGCCCGGTGTATTATGCCGGCCGGGTCCCAGGCATAGTATGTCGTATCCAGGTTGACGGCCGGGTACCCCTGCATGTCATATAGCATGTGCCGCTCCATGCTGAGGTGTGTGATGGGGGCCACCACCTCCGGGGATATGGTGTCGCTGGCCGAGACCCGCACCAGCCGGCACACCTCGCCGCAGACCAGCCTGTACGCCCACACCGTCAGGGAGAGCCCGCCGCAGCGCCGGGGCTCCCCGAATGCGGTGTCGTACCCGTCCTCCCCGCCGCCGCCGGCCGGCGGAGCCCCGTGGCACTCGTTGGCCGGCCCCACCAGTACGGTGCCGTCGCCGTGTATGGAGCCGGATCCGGCCGGGACGGCCCGGCCCTCCGGCCCCGACACGCCGGACTTTTGTACGGCGCCCCAGTCCCGCACCGTCCCCACATGGGGGTCTATGCACCCCCCGCTGAAGCGGTACGAGAACTCAAAGCCGAACACATCGTTGGGGTATACGGTGTGGTCGGGGTTGTTCCGCGGGTTCCCGTCCGTATCTGCGCGGTCGTATACGGCCCGGCCGTCCACATCCACCATACAGGACTCCTCGGCGTATGCCATGTGTGGTATGGCCCACGCGAGCAGCAGTACCAGCGCCACGTATGGTATGGCGGTCAACTCCCAATCCGGATGTGGGCGCCGGCCGGCGTCACCACCACCAGGGGACAGGGCGCCTCGGTGTGGACCCAGGCGGACCGTCCGCCCTCCAGCACGTGTATGGGCGCGCCCGCCAGGTCCACATATGAGGCGTCGGCGCCGTATACGCGGCCTGTGGATACCCCGTACACGGACACATCACCCAGTGTGAGGGGCCGCGGGGAGTAGTTGTGGAATAGAAAGCCGTCGCCACACCGCACCGGCCCGGCGGCCACCAGCTCGGCGGCGAGCCGCAGGGACGACTCCATGTATAGGTCTGATGCCCACTCCACCTCGTCCATCCTGTCCTGGAATGTCACGAAGAGTATAGAGGCGGCCGCCGCGAACGAGGCCGTCAGCATTATGGCCCCGGTGACCTCGCCTATGCCCGGGAGCCTCACCATACCTTGGCCTCCACGATATGCTCGCCGGAGGGGTGGTGCACTACCACGTACAGTATGTCGCCGGAGTGCACGGGTATGGTCGCGTTCAGCAGGCCCTCGTACACCAGCATGCCGCCCCGCGCCTGGTATGCGGGGATGGTGCGCTCCAGGGATCCCCCCACCCAGACCGGCCCGTCCGCATGCGTGACGGCCATCTCCACGTATACCTGGGGGTACCCGTCGTGGAGCGACTCCAGCCGTATGTCCAGGTGGAACGGCGGGGGGTCATCCTGCGGTACCATGGTGTGGTGGAAGGCGGCGGCGCCCGAGGCGGCCACCGCCATGGCGATCATGGATCCGGTAATGGCGGTCAGCGCCGGGGTATGGTACACGGGTGCAGTGCCAATCCGGGTTAAAAGGGCCGGATCCTATATGTGCGACCTCCGGACTGTATGCGAGAGCCCCGCCGTGCCGGGATATGCGGCCTCCGCCATACCGGAACAATAGGTCCAGGAGCCGCCGCTCTTGCCGGGGTCGGCCGCCCCCTGTTGCATGCGGTCCGCGATCTACCCAGACGCTTCTGGTATGTGGGCCTCATGCGTCCGCTAATCTGCGGCTTGGATCCACCGGTCGCCCTCTATAATCCACGCCATATAGTCGATATCGGACAGGTCGCCGGCGGGCGTCATCGTGGTGGAGCCCAGGGCCCCCACATACTTGGAGGCCACCTCGGGCAGCACCTCGGCTACTGTGGCGCCGTCGGCGCTGCCGGCATACAGGATGGAGAGGCCCAAGAGCCAGACGGTGTCGTACTCTATGCCGGCGTACGGGCTGGGCTCCCTGCCTAGGTATCCGCCTACTATCGAGGAGACCCTCTCGCTTGTGGGGTTGTCTTGGACTGCCGGCTGCACCACCGTAAACTCCACCTTCTCGGCGAATCTGGTGGCGGTAGTATCGTCTAGCACGTTGGGCGAGGCGGTATTCTGGTCGGCCCCAAACCACCGCACATCCCCCAGTATCTTGTGGAGTGATGCGGCGTTCAGGAGATCGGGCGCCTCGCCGAACCCCACGTACAGTACGGCCACCCTGTCTATTCGGTTGTCGTCTATCTGCCCGTTTACCACACCCTCCAGGGCAGCGGTCGCCCCCGAGTAGTCCTCGGATGTAAAGGTCGTGGTTGCGGCGGCGGTCCCGCCCAGCCTCTCGAACTCTGCTGTGGTCGCCGAGAGTAGCTCTGTGGCCCACGGGGAGTCTATCCCCACCGGAGCTATGGCCCTTATGCCCTCCCCGTACATCAGGGCGGCGATGGCCGCGCCGTGTCTTGTCTGGTCCGGAAGCAGGCGGAAGAGCGCGTCATCCATTATGGAGAGCGAGGGGGTGGAGGAGCAGCAGCTGAGGAGCACCATATCATTGTCGTTGGCAAAGTCGAGCACCCCGGCCCCATAGTCAATGGCCGGGCCGTCCACTATTCTGATGCCCATGTCATGCAGCATCGCTAGGCGCTGGAGTGCGACTTGGGGGTCGGTCATGGTGTCAAAGCGCACCGGCTCCAGGCGCCACGGCTCCCCGCGCTTTTCCAGATAGTCGTTAAAGTCCGCCACGGCCAGCCTCGAGGCCTCGTGTATGTCCGCCCCGTACCTGTGGGCGCCGCCGGTGCGCGGCGCCAGCGAGCCCACCAGTATCTCGCCCTCCAGCGAGCCCTCTCCGGCCAGCCACCTCCAGTGGTCGGGACCGAACGGGTACGACCCGTCGGCGTAGGCCGCCGCCCGCAGCGTGCCGTTCTCCGGCCAGTACGTATCCAGGTAGAACGGCCCGTTGCTGATCACAGAGTGCCCCCTCTGCTCAATCCAGGATATCGTGGATGCATACCTGGATATCGCATAGTCCGGCCCCGAGTTCAGCAGCTGCGGCGGCACGTACTCCTCTGATATGAACCGCTCCAGGTATTCCCGCAGCAGCTCCGAGTCGGCACGGTCGAGCATCGAGAGCCAGCTGGTGCCGTGCGCCTCATCCGTGTAGAATGCCGTCCTGCCGTCCAAGACGGCCGCCTCCATCGCCGCGAACAGCTCCCAGGGAATGCTGCCCCAGAGCGAGGCGAGCCTTACGGTTTCGTCCTCGTTGCCCGTATAGTTCAGGTAGACCTCCATGGTGTCGTTATCGACCACCCTGACGGCCCGGAGCGCGTCTGTGAGTATGCTGGGTTGGGGCCTGCCCGCGCTGGGGTGATCGTGGCCCTCGTGCTGGGAGTTGTGCTCCAAATGGAAGTACAGCGGGTACAGTATGTCGTTGATGTCCATTGCCGGTCCGCTGTGCCAGTTGCCCATCAAAAGATCAAAGGTGACCCTGCTGGTGGACTGGCTCCCGGGCGGGACGCCCTCCCATACGTGGGTGAACGGGTTCCAGAGGATCGCATCATCCGGTATGTCCAGTCCGCCGCCGGGTTCGGTCTCCACCTCCCAGCTCGCCCGCACCGGCATCAGGTCGCCGGTAAACGGGTTGGACGAGTGTGCGGGATCCCTGAGTATGTTCCATATGGCATATGCGTCGGTGTCCCGGAAACCGCCCACCGGGTTCCACGCGGACTGTGTGATGTGCTGGGCCCCCACGTTCAGGTTCCCAGACGGGGTCTGCGCGTTGATGGGGGTGTACCTGGAGGCGATCCCCGTACCGGGCGCGTTCACCACCCCTGATACATTCTCGTTTACTGCGAAGTTTATGTGCTCCACGGCGATAAAGGAGCGCACCGCCTCGTTGACCCCCTCCTCTACCACGTCGCGGATAAGGCGCGCCCTCTCCCCCGCGGAATCAAAGTCTTCTGCGAATATGGCATACGTGAGGTCGTCCAGCAGCCTGTTCTCATATCCCCAGTAGTCGGGGTTTGCCCAGCCGGGCACGTGGCCGGCCCACGGGCCATAAAAGAAGGACAGGGTTCCCCTGCTCTCTTTTTGGACGGTGAACCCGCCGTACGACTCCACGTGCAGGTGCCATTCAAAGTCGGCGGGGTCTGAGCCGTACACGACCGCGAACGCGCCCGCCAGGTCGAGGTCCCTGCGCTCCACCACGAACCCCATGTCTTCGAGCTCCTCTATGAGCAGCCCGGCTATCGCGGCAAGCACCGGCCCGTCGCTAGCCGACACCGTTATCTGTATGGGGCTCCCCCCGTACGACCACTTGCCTGCCACCTTTGTCGCGCCGCTGGACTCAAGCGCCGCAGATATCATCCTGTCGGCAAGTATGGGGTCGTACGATATGTCCATCTCGTCCAGCTGCCTGTGCACCAGCGGATAGTCCGGGTGCAGGGGATAGATGCCAGACAGCAGCGGAGTGCCGGATCCGCCGAGCACCTCGCGGACTATACCGTCGCGGTCCACCAGATAGTTCAGGGCGTAGCGCACCTCCCTGATGGAGAACGGGTTAAACGGCTGCCCGTCTGCGTCTGCCGGGTTGGCCGTTACGGTATAGACTATGGCCCCCGAAGTGCGAAAGACTTGGAGGTTTCGGTCCTCTATTGCATTCTTTACCATATCCGCGGGAATCTGGAACGTGTGCATGTCCAGCGTGCCGTTGCTCACCGCCTCAAGCGCCGGGACGCCGTCGGGATATTTGATGAATGTCACGCTGTCCAGGCTGACCCCGGCCTCCGCTTCGGCATGCCCTGCCATGCCCGCCACTCCGGCGGCTACGAGCAGCATACAAGATATCGCAAGCGACCTTTGCATGGGGCCCGGAAATGCTGGTGCTATAGATATTTTTCGCGCCGCCAACCATGTTTTCTGGTGTATGGGGGCCGCCTGCGCTGATAACAGTACTACAAGATCATGTTCGTCTCCCTGCAATGGAAAAGACGGGCGAAGTACGTCGAACGGGGGGAGACGCGTTAAGAGCATGATCTCAAAAATATGGGACACGTAAGCGGGGACACGGCGGGAAGGCATGCAGTGGTTTGTCCGTGGTGGGTTGTCCCGTACCAAGATCACAGATGGCAGAAAGTATCCGACCAAAGTGCGGGACCATACTTTCTGGAATGGTGCGGGCTGACTGCCAACCCGGCGCCATTCAGGACATCCGCTCATATGGTGGAGAATATGCACAAGTTGAATTTAAAATGGAAAACATGGGATTTTACGCGGACCTGACCGTGGTACGGCGGTCTATGCATACTCTTCAATATTGGGTAGTGTTCCGGCCGCGGGCCGCGCCGCCGTGGCGCCAAGTCCCCCGGCCCCCACCGCGCCCCTCCCGCGCCGCATTCAGGAGGGCCATTAGGTCCGCCGCGTACGGCTCCAGCCGCTCCCGCACGTGGGGCGGCAGCGTGACCGTCCCGCTGCTTCCCCCGTACCGTATCAGCCCCTTCATCACCAGCCGGTTGTATATGTCCCGTATGGTGGCGGTGCGGTATGTGCCGGGGGCGAAGGCGCCCGGGTCCCGCACGGCAAAGGCGCACCTCCCCGGATATTCCAGCGCCGGCTCGCCCTCCCATGCCCCCACCTGCGCGTATATGCAGGCCAGCGCCGCCAGCTCCGGAACGGAGACCCCCATGTGCAGCGCCACGCAGTGCCACCGGCCTGATGTGGTCAGGCGCGTCCCGGCCGTTCCCCGGATCAGCCCCATCCGCTTGGCCCTCCGCGCCGCCCTCTCCAGGGTTTCGGGCCGGACGGATATGGTGCGCCCCCCGCCGGGCCAAAACAGGTCCAGCAGCAGGCCGGAGACGGCCGTGCCGGGCCGCACGCTGGCGAACCTCACCGGCCCGCCCGACCCCAGGCCGACAGCAGGTTCCGCAGCCCCGGCTCGGAGACGCCGGCGGCGCCGGCCACCTCCCGGTTGGTGGGCGTGCGGCCTCCTCTAGCCAGCGCCACCACCGCCGCGGCCACGCACTGGGGCTTCTTGCCGTCGGTGAGTCGGGCCGCCCTCATCCCGTCCAGTATGGATACGGCCTTCCGGGCCACGGACACGGGGAGGCCCAGGTCGGTGCACAGCCGGGAGACCAGCGCCTCGGTGTAGTGGACGGGGGCTGATATGGACGCGTACTGCAGCTCGCGGTACACCTTCATTATGCGGCGCGTCTTGTCTGCGGTGCCGGGGATCTCGCCCCATCTCAGGACGCGTCCGCGCGTGCGGCAGGCCAGCATCAGTATGGCCGCCGACACGGCCGTGGTGTCCCGCCCTGCGGCGTGGCCGGAGGCCGCCAGCCTGCGGCACATGGCGTACGCCTCCTCGGCCACCGCCTCGCCGGCGCCCACCGACTCCAGCATGCGGCGCAATACATCCAGAAGGCGGCCGAGGCGCGCGGCGCGCCGGCCCCTCCGGGCCGCCATTGAGGGGGCGCCCGCCTCCCCCGGCAGGATGGTTCCCACCCCGTAGTCCTCGCGTCCCGCATCCAGGGAGCCGGCGTCCTGCGCCTCGACCAGCCCGGACTCCATCACCGTGCCGCACCGCCCGCAGAGGCTCTCGCCCATATGGGGGTCGAGCACTGGGGAGGGCCGGGGGCACATGCAGCGGGCCGTCAGGACTCCCTCCTGTACTTGGACGGCCTCACCAGCCGGGCGGGCTCGTGCTGCGTGGCCAGATCATACGCGGTACTTTCTTTTGGTTTCACGGTACGGTGCAATACAGTATATACTATAAAGTTTACGAGTACAATGGACCGGTGCATTGGCGGCGCCCGGAGCGGATGGCGCCCGGGGTGAAAGTTGAGGCCCGGCACGATCAACCGCGCAGGGGGGAAACGCAGGTGGTTTGGGCGGAGTTAAAACAGGGACCATCAATCCAGTTTCTGCCCCGTGCAGGCCGTGGCGCCCCGCCGGCCCTGGCAGTGTATGCACAGTGCGTCATGGTTCGGTTCCGGCTCGATTCGGGGGCGGGCTTGATCACGCATCTAGCCACGCGCCATACGGTTCCACTATAACTCATTTTGATGCCGCCAACCGCCGAGATGTTGATGGGACGGCATGCGCGGTCCGATCATATACCTCCATTTGGGATAGACGCTGCACGTTCGGTGGGCATGGAGGCTTTTTCAGGCAATTTGAGCGGATGGCCAGCCTCCGGGGGCTGGCAAGATCCAAGACGTAATCTGGGGTCTAGTCGATTGTCCCATTTGTGGGAATGCATGGAGATTGTCTGAATAAAAATCAGAAAGCGGGTTGCAGCCGGCATGGTCCATGATCGGTACCATGCGGCATCCGGATTCGCGGGCCGGGTCCGCCTACTCTATGACCTCAATCAATTCCTTCAGTTTTCGCCTTGACTTTGGGGGCTTCTTCTTGTCCGGATACCCGATGCAAAGAATCGAAGACGGCCTTAGCCCTGTCCCAAGGATCGACTTTACCTTTTCTTCGTCGATCATTCCGATCCAGATTGAGCTCAACCCCAGCCCCGCCGCCGCAATCAGCGCGTGCGACGCTGCAAGCGTCGCGTCTTGGATGGAGAATTTCTCCAGAATGTCTTCGGAAAACTTTAGCTTGACCCGTGACGGATCCATGCAGAACACAAGCACTACCGGCGCATTGACGTACGGCTGCTTGTTGGCAGCCTCCACGAGGGCCTCCTTTGTCTGGTCATTTTTTATGTAGAATATCTTCAGGCCCTGAAAGTTTCCCGCGGTGGGGGCGGTGTCTGCTGCGGCCAGTATCTTGTCAACCTTCCAGTCCTCCACCTTGGTCTTTGCAAACTTTCTTGTGGATCTCCTCGTTGCGAATATCCGAAAGACGTCAGACTCTGGGAGCGGCTGGTCTGTCTTTTTCGGTCCTGAATGGAGTATGGCGTGCAGCAGGGATTGCTTGGCTGCCTGTTCCCCGGGGCTGCCGCCAGGCTGCCGCGTCTCCCCCCTTTTCTCTCCATCCTCCCCCCTCATCCAGACCGAAGGGTAGAACTGTTTTGAGCTGATGTAGACGTACTGCGGCTCGTGCGGGATTTTGGCATACTCGAGCACTTGTTTTTGGAGCTTGAGCGTGTCTGCCTCGAGCAACTTGTGCCCCTGCAAGGAAAATTGGGTGACGTCTGAATTAACAAGGATCGTGCTGGTTTGGTCCTCCAGTACTATGGTCCCCGCCGAGTCGCTCCGCAGAACATCTGCAAGGGAATCCAATTCATCCTTGTTCAAGATGACAGTATCGGAGTCGTCCTCGTCGGCTCCCCGCCACACGAGCCTGCACCCGTGTCTTGAGGTGTAGGCCGGCTCTATCTCGCTAAATTCCACCGCACTGTTCTCTCCCATCAGGCAAGATAAAAAGTAAGCTGCCAAAACGAGGTGGCAAAAATATGTGAGCTGGAAGAAAGTGGTCTAGAACGGAAATGGCGGTTGCCTCGCAGTCGTGCTGTGGAGTGGAAACGCAGGTTGGTGCGGCGCCCGGGCGCCATTTGTTCCAGGCGCCGTTAATGCGCCAGTCCAGAGTACAGTGCCATCGCATGTCGCTGCGCACAAACCAAAGAAACCGCGTGGATGCCGCCGCGCCTCCGGCGAGGCTATGGGATGGTGGCCGGGCTGCTTGTGCGTACCCCCCATATTACCGCCCCCACGGAAGCTCCTGCATGTGTGGCGGCAGATGCCCGCATGTACGGCCGGATGGCATGGAGCCGGGCGGCTGATGCCGCCCCCGTGTACGTTATCGTGGGCGGCTTTTGTAATGGTCTGCAGCACTATGAGGCGCAAAATGCCCAAATGCCGTATCCGGGCTGTCCCAGAATGGAATCGTGCGAGCCGGCGTCGGTGTATCGTGAAAGATGTGGACCGTCAGTATGCTGGCCACAGCAGCGCGTCTCATCCGTCGCTGGAGTCGGCGGATACCTTCTCGAATCTTGCGACAAGCTGTTTTGGCCTGATCTTTAGCGGGGACGAGACGCGCTCTCTGGCATATGCGATATACTCCTTTTTTGTGTCATAGTTTATGCTGCTGCGCCCCAGGGCGGCGGCGACCTTTGCGGTCTGCCCGGAACCGCAAAACGGGTCCAGGACTATATCGCCCAAGTACGAGTACATCCGTATCAGGCGGTGCGGTATCTCCTCGGGGAACGGGCAGGGATGATCCAGCGTATTGGGGGGGACGGGGGCTATGTGCCAAACGTTGTTGGCCACGTCCAGCTTGAACAGGTTGTCTATCTCGAAGCGGGACGGCTCTTTTGTACCGTTGGCCTGCCTGTATATGGGCTCGCCGGGCTTCCGGAATATCATGATATATTCGGTCATGATATTCGGATAATAATATCCCGGATAGGGCTTTTGTATGGCGACGCCGGCGCGCTTCACCCCGGCGGTGGTCTTGTGCCATATTATGTCTTGGTGGAACAGCCAGCCGGCCTGAGTCATACGCGCCACAAGGTCGAACGGCACAGGAATGTGGGTTCCGTTCATCAGTACAGTCCCTATGACGACCGAGCAGAATCCCCCGGGCCTTGTAGCCCGCAGGACGTCGCCGAATATGCGCTGCATCAGGTCTAGGTAGCTGCCATAGTCGTCAAACCCCTCCGTATACCCGCGGGAGCGGTACCACGACCGGGAGCCGCCGGCGTGCACGTTGTAGTCTATGGAGTTCCAGTACGGCGGGGACGTCACCGTGAGGGAGACCGAGCCGTCTGCCACTTGTTTCATTTGTTCGCTGCTTTGGCAGAAGAATTGTGCGCTGTCCTCTTGGCCGTCTGCCATGTGTCTCTGATACGATGTAGGGTTATTATGGTTTGCGTGGGATGGAAGGTTGGTGCGTAGAGTTTCATCTTTAATTCGGCTTGACGCTTGATCCAGTACGCGCGCCGGCTAGCCCAAGTGTGGATATCGCTTGGGGTGACGCTACGAACTCTATTTCCTAATTGTGCTTGAGAACCGCCCGCACGGCAGCGTTAACGGATCATCGAATTTGGCTCTCTCCAGCGACAATGACGGACGACAAAAGGTACGTGGCCAGAGACGGACGCGCCTGCAGGGCGTGGTCTCGCACCGTCTCGGTCCGGCAGACTACACACCACCTATCTCGGCCAGCCGCCTGTCTATCTCCCCTAACCGGGCGCGTATTGCCGCCTTCACCTTCTCTCCCTCCATGAGCGCCTTCTCTTGATTTTTGACTGTTTGGAGATATAATTTCTCCAAGCGTAGTTTTTCATTGACAAGTCTTTCGTATTCTGTAGTCGCCAACGTGTCTGAATGGCGCAGATCGCTTAATAGGGCCGTTCCTCCATTGTAAACCATGGAAGAGGACATCGAATCCGGCTTGGCGCGCGCCGAGCGCAGCGCCGACGACATGGAGAGTCGTGGGTGGCACGAGTCAGCTAGGCTGGTCCGCGAGACGGCCAGGGACATCCGCCGCCTCCACGAGATGTTCCGTCGGTGACTGTCCGACAGACCGGCCGCCGCGCGGCGGACTCCCAACTGGACCTTCCGGAGACGTGATCTGTAATTAAAAATCGTACAGCCTCCGCCCACGCCGGTCCGCCACGGCACCTCAAATGATGCCGTCCCGCTTCAGCAGGATGGCCTGGTTGACCACCCCGCAGACGATATCGTTGATGCGGTCGTACTTTTTCAGCTTGTTCCTGTATATCTCCCTCATGATCCGGAAGGTCTTGACCCTCCGGATGCCGTTCTCCACGCGTATGCGGACTCTGGAGTGGGCCCTGTTGTACTTCCGCTGTTCGGGGGTCAGGTCCTTGCCCGGCCTGCGCTTGAACGGCGTGACGCAGTCCAGTCCCGGGACGGCCTTGCCCATCGCGACGTATGCCGTGTCGCCGTAGTGGCGCAGGTGGTCGTGGCGGAACTTTCCCTGATTCTCCTCGTTCCCGCACGGAAGGCCATCTGGGAACGTCGGGTGCTTCATCTTGTATATCTTGAAGTCGTGCCTTCGGCCAGGCGAGTGGGCAGTCTTGTGTACGATGAGCCCGTCAAAGCTTGTGGTGTACTGGACCTTGACGGTGTGGGTCTTGGCCTTGGCGGAGTAGTGTGACTCCTCCATGTCCGGCCGTTTGGGCCGCTGTATGGGCTGCTCGGAGGCGTCGGTCAGGGCCACCAGCCCCGGAAAGAACTCGTTCAGCTCCTCTATGGTGGAGCACTTCCTGGCCTGCTCGTATATGTCCCGCGGAACCGGTAGACACCCCCATATGATCGGGGCGATTTTGCCGATGTTGGTGGAGATTGACCCTTGGCTTATCCCGAACAGGTGGGTCATGCCGTCCTGGATCAGATATGTTCTGTAATACAGCAGGGCCAGGAGCACCCTGTCCCACAGGTGGAGGGCGAACGGGCGGCCCGCGCCGACCCCCCGCTTGCGGCCCGGCCGGTCGAGCCTCTTTCGTTCGGCCTCGGGGTAGGCCTTTTCGACATCTCGCATCAAAAAATCGAACTGCTGGAGGGACATGCCGACGGTGGTTCTGAAGGCGCGGGCGTTCTTTGACATGGTCTTGAAGACACGCATGGCCTGCTGGAGTGGGTGGAGGTACTTGGATCTTTCGGTGCCGGTTCTGGGTCGATCTTATGGCTAATAACTAATCAGGTCTCGGGGTTTCCGGTACCATCCGCCTCCGGGTATCTGTAGGTGACGCGGAGCCGGCCTGCGCTGCCGCAGCCCGTACACGGTGCGCCGTCCCCCCATTTCGTCCCCGCGACCGCCGGGCGTCTAAACTCGGACTCAGACTAAATCCATTGGTGGTTCGTGCATGCAGGATGGATGAGCCTACATATGGCCGCCTAATTCCGGATAGTATCTATCGCTGAGCTAGACGGGCCGCGCCAAACAAGTCGGCGAAGATCGGCATATACTCGCGCTAGACCCAGATACATATGGATAAACGGGGAATGCGCACGGCAGCCGCGTCCGCAGCTAGATCCGACATAATTCCATATTTTTGTCCAGTCCCGCATATTATCCGGCATGCAGCGCCACCCGCCTCACCACTACAGAATAGTGCCGCCCCGCATGCCCCACACCTCTAGTACAGCGCCACATATTCTGTGAGCAGGAAGGGCGCCGGCGGGACCTCCCCCACACCCTCCGCCAGGGACCTGTCCACCACGTCTATGTGGTATGCGGAGGCGTCCCCGCCGTCCAGCTGGGCGCGTATCGCATTACGATCCCCTTCCGAGAAGGCGACAAACCACACCATGCGCCCGGCGGAGTGGTTCTTGGTGTAGTTCTTGGATATCTGGGGGAGGTGCTTGCGCGGCGCCGTCTCCACCTCCAGCGCCACCACGTTCCGCTCGTTCCACACGTATGGATCGCAGACCCTCCGGCCCCTGTACATGCGGGAGGCCGGCTCCATTATGAGCAGGTCGGGCCGGTCCCCGCCCCTCTCGCCCAGGTCCGGGGTGCAGTAGCGGCCCGCCCTCATGTTGTGTTCCATTATGCGGAATATGGTACCCAGATGCAGGTCCCCGCCGGCCCGCCTCCCGAAGCCGGCGCGCGAAAAGTATGACTTCAGCGCCATTTTGCTCACCATATACGAGGAGCCGTCCCGCTCCACGAACCCCAGCCCCTGCTCCAGCGTGTCGGTCAGCGCCGAGGTGGCCTCCCGCCCGCCGGCCAGGTGGGATACGCGCGATACTATCTCGTCCTTTGTGAGGCGGCCCCCACGCATGGCACACAGGACGGCCGCCTCCAGGGGGTTCATCAGGGTATGGCCCCCCGCGGAGTACCGCGAGGCGGCCGCCTCCTCCCCCCATCTTTCCAGGCTGTGCCGGGCCACCACGTCCCAGTCCCACCGGTCCTGGCCCTCCGCCGGGACGGGCCGCGTCCGGATAATACCGGAGACGGGCCGGCCGTCCTCGGCGCTATAGTATGCGAACATGTGGTTGGGGAGCCTCTCCAGGTCCCGCACCCCCACGGACATGGCCGGCGAGACCAGCGAGGCGGTGTTGTAGTCGCAGTGGCCGCATACTATGCACTGGCATATGCCGGTGAGCTCGTCGGCGAACGCCTTGGAGTAGGCGTTGGCGGTCTGCGTTGCTATGGTCATCCGGACGCCGAACTTGCGCAGGGACCGGAGCATCTCGGACATGGTGTTGTTGCTGAAGAGGTGCGCCTCGTCCACGTACACGTAGAAGGGATCGCGCCTAGCCGCCTCCCCCAGTATGTCCAGCCGCTTCTTGGCCTCCACATACACCATATTGAGGAGTATGGTCCCCAAGAATGCGGCGACGTCGTCGCTGGCCCCCGCCCCCAAATCTATGATGAGCATCCGCCCCTCCCGCATTATCTGGGGTATGTCTATGCTGGAGGCGGCCGCGTCGAACATGGCGGCGACGGCCGGGGTGGCCAGTATCTTGTCTATCTTGTTGTATGCGGAGGAGCCCGCGTCCCTGGAGTACTGCTTCTCGTAGATGTCGTTCCAGAAGTGGCGCACCGTCCTTGAGGAGACCCCCTCCAGTATGGACCGGCGCCGGTCCGGGTCGGTGATCATCGCCGAGAGGTTGCCCAGCGTGTTGTATCTGGTCTCCACCAGGGCGTTGGCCGCGTTGCGGAGTATGGTTTCTAGCCGCGGGCCCCACGACTCCCGGTACAGGTTGTGCAGGGCGTTCACGAAGGTCATCACCACCAGGTACCGCTCGTCGGCCGAGTCCACCTGGAGGGGGTTCACCCGTATGACGCGGCCGAACCGGTACAGCGAGGCGGGGTTCACGTATATGGTATCGTCGTGCATGGACCGGGGGATTATAGAGAGTATGTCCCGGGCCAGCTCGCCGTGGGGGTCCACCACCATGAACCCCTGGCGCCTCTTGATGTTCTGGAGTATGAGCAGCTTGAGTATGGAGGACTTGCCGCTGCCCACCAGCCCGAATATGGCCGTGTGTATGCGGTGTTTGGAGGATATGCCGAAGGCCGCGTCCCCCCGGGCGTGGTCGTCGTACCGGAACCCTATGATGTCGCGGTCAGCCGACCCCGATCCACTCCATGATGTGTGGCAGCAGCGTCAGGGCGGCCAGGCTGGAGGCGGACACCACGCACAGCGGCCGGGTGTCCCGTATGGTGTGCGCGGATATCTTGGCAGCCACCATCCCCATGGGTATGGACATGGAGGCGGCCATCATCCCCATGCCTTTCGTGTACGAGTCGGCGGCATCGCCGGATATGGGCGAGAAGGGCAGGCCGGTATCTGGCGCCGACGCGGCCGCGGACCCGGCGAATATGCCCAGCATGACATGGGCCATCCCCAGGGTGATGAAGGGCGTCGCATATACTATACAGCAGAGGGGGGCCAGCGACTTGGTCACCGACTCTTTGGCGTGCAGCACCCGGCCGGCGAACTCTGACACCATGTCCAGCAGGGCCGGGGTGCCCCCGCCGGTGCGGTGTATCACGGATATGATGAACATGACGAACCGGGCGCCGGGCGCCGGAAAGCCCACCAGCGACTCGGCCAGTGTCATGCCGCGCGCCATGCGGCCGGCCGCCCCCCGCATCATACCATTGAAGGGGGCCTCATATGGGGCCCGGGCGGCCTGCCGGCGTATCATGCGGGGCACGCTGGCGCCGGTGCGGGACATCTCGGTCATGTCCCGGAGGAACTCGGGCAGCATCCTCTCGCAGGATACCATGGCGCGGAGGGCGGGGGCGGTCATTATGCTGTTTGATGCGGCAAAGGCCAGCGCCGCCGCGGACATGGAGACGGCCGGCTCGGCCCCCATCATATGCAGCATGATGCCGGCGCAGCACCCCGGTACGGGGGAGAGGCGCCACACCGGCGGGGAAGCCCCGGCGGGGGGCTGCGCCCCGCCCAGCGCCAGTACCATGGCCAGCGATACTATGGGGGATATCAGGGTGCCCGCCGACAGCAGGGTGTGGACCGTCTGGGGGGTGCCCAGCATGGCCGAGAGCATGATCATCATGGGGAGTATTATGGCGAACATCATTATGCCGCCGAATATCTCCTGGGCGGACCTCTCGTACCTGGACCAGGCCGCCTCGTATATGGCGAAGGCCTGCCGGGCCTTCTCGGCCGTGTACGAGGGGACGTCGCCGACGGCCGACTGCTTTGCCATGTATCCGGCCACAAAGTCCCGCAGTATGGGGACGGGGTGGTGCCTGGAGTAGTGGAGGAGGGCGCCGTTCCGGGAGTCGCCGGCCGCCGCCCGGCGGCGTATTATGCGTGCCTCGCGCCCCATGGCCGGGAACGCGGCGGCGCGCTCCAGCATCTCGAAGGCCCGGTACAGGCCGCCGCCAGCCGTCTGCACTATGTGGACGTATGCCAGGAAGAAGGCCGCCTCGCGGCTGCAGGATGCGGCGCGGCGGCGCGTCCACAGCCATATTTGGATGTGGGGCGCCGCATATGTGATGCAGGGGAACGCGGCGACGGCCGCCCAGGTATAGTGGTGCGCGGCGCCCAGATATGCCAGTGCCATGCAGGGGGCGGCCAGGGTGAGAGCCAGGCGCGTGGATATGGTGGCGGCGCGCTCCGTGTCCATGGTGTGGCCGCTGCGGTGGATGCGGCGCTCCAGGGAATGGCGGCTGCGTGCCGCCATATGGCGGAGGGCCGGAACCCTGGACTCCACACATACCCAGATGCGGTGGTACCCGGACAGGTGCATGGCGCGGGCCCGGAACATTCCCCCGCCGCCCCACCACACCACACACGAGGAGGCGGCCAGCGCCCCCGTCCCGGCGGCCCACCACGTGTGGCCGCCCCCATACAGTATGACACACCATACCATGGTACATGATATGATGCACCATACGGCGCGGATCAGGGCCCCCGCCTCCGCATGTAGCCCAGCACATCTGTGATGCGCCCCCGCATCAGGAGTACGGGTATGGACGCGGCGGCCCCGGCCAGCAGCATGATCGGGGTGTGGTCTATGCGGTACTCAGCGTATATGTCCGCCGAGTGTGTGGCGGGGAACTGGATGGTGTCGTCGCGCATGTGGTGGTTTGGCGGCAGCCCCTCCCAGGATGCGGGGACGGCCCGGGCCAGCCCCCACCACACCGAGACGGGCCCGGCGCGTATCTGGACCGTGTCGCCGGGGGAGTAGTCACCCGAGCCGGGGACGGGCCCGGACAGTACCCCGGAGTATGAGGCGCGGACCTCCACCACCCTCTCATAGTGCGATGTGATGCGGGTGGGCCCGTCCACGGTGAGGGCCAGGTGCCCGGAGTCCCCCGACTCGGCGCCGTTTATGGTGACGCCGGACAGTGCGTAGCGGCTCCCGCCCAGGTATACGTCACGTTCCAGGGTGGCGGCGTAGGCGCCCGGCGCCAGGGGCGTGGCCTGGCCGGGGAGCAGCGTGTGTGACATGTCGCCCGACTCCAGACGTATCTGGAAGGGGACCGGCACAGAGTCGTCTGATGTGGCATGGTACGAGACGTCGGCATACATATCCGCCACATATGGTATGGAGTGGGAGTGCGGGTGCCAGCCGGGGGCCGACACCGTCACGTTTACCGTATACCGGCCGGCCTCGGAGGGCCGGGCCGTGTACGAGTGCGGCGGGGTGTGGGAGAATGGGAGGGGGCCGTCCGTCCGTATCTGGGCGCCGGGGGGCGCCCCGTGCACGGATATGGTGACGTTCTGGCCCAGGCGCACCTGCGCGTCCCCAGTCTCGATTCGTATGCGGGGCATCTCGTTGAGGAACGGCTCGGTGGTATCCCAGGCGGCCGCCCCCTCCCATATGGCGGCCACGCCCCCTCCCGTATGGTCGGCTACCAGCCTGTGGCCGGGGGCCGGCGAGACCGACCCGGAGGCCAAAGATGCATCGTATATGCGGTGTGTGGGCGTATCCCCGGAGACCGCATGTATCACGTATGGGAACTCCTCGGCGATGTGCACCCTGTCGGGCATCCACAGGGAGATCGCGTACGGGATGTCTTGGGCGGCGGGCAGGCGGGCCGGAGGGGCTCCGGGGAGCCGGGCCAGCACCCCTCCGTACCCGTCCGACTCGCCGTATACGGCGGCCGCGGCGCCGTATGGTATGGTGTGGTGTATGGTGGCGTTCCCGTACCCGGATATGGTGAGGTCGTGCAGTGCGTGGCCTGGATGTATGGCGCGGCCCGCGTGGTCGGTCACGTATATGATCCCCAGCAGCCGGGGCCCCCCGGTGTGGGGCGCCAGCTCCCACGATATGTGGAGGTCCGGCGGCGCGGGGCCCGGCAGGGACAGGCTTGCGGGGGATATCCCCCCGCCGGATACGGTGAGGTTGAGGGGGGCGGGCGTGTCCACGGGTATGGTGACCGGGCCCGTTCCAGTACGGCGGGGGGCCGAGTGGCTGGTCACTATATCGGATGTGTCGGGGGGAGGCGCCGGGACCCAGACGCCGGGTATGCCGCCTGTGGCATAGAACCCGGCCACCACCCATGCGGTGTGGTGGGGTGTGTCGGGGAACGCCCACAGCCGCGCCGCGTCGGCGCGGGGGTGCGCGTCCGCGGCGCGGAGGGCGGCGTGTATCCAGTCGGGGGGTATGCCGTCGTATACCTGGTCGGGGGTGCCCCCCAGGGATATGAATGCCCCCAGCATGCGGCCGCAGGGTATGTGGCGTGCGTGCTCCGGCGATGCCCCGATGCAGCCCCGCAAGGCGGAGGCGGCCGTGTCCAGCGCGCCAGCCGGGTGGGCGCCCACCGATATGGTGGCGCTTCCGCTGCCCACGCCGGGTATGGTGGCCGTTATGGTGGCCGTGTTGCCGTACGCGCGGGCGTCGCCGGGGCCTGCGACCTGCCCGGTGTGTATGGTGCCGTGGTGTGTGCCCTCGGAGATGGTTCCGCGGAGGACGGGCCCCGGCCCGGGGCCCGGGGCGGTGGAGGCCGCCGGCGAGTCCGAAGATATGAGCACCTCGGTGCGGTGCGGCGGGTCGTACAGGTGGCCGTCCCGCTCCAGCCACACGAAATATGCGGCGGCCGACCCCTCGGGGGCGGGATTCGGCGCCACGCCCACCCGCACCATGATGTCGGTGTCGGCCCGGAGTATTTCGGCGGAGCCGCCGGCCGCATATTCGGAGGATGCGTGTATGGCGCCGGATCCATATACTGCGGCCTGTACCATGGTGTGGGTGCGGCCCGGGCGTATGGCTGCCTCATACGGGATGTCCATGGAGGGCGGCGCGTCCAGGTGTACGGGTATGGTGTGCGGGGCGGGCAGGGGGCGGCCGGCACCATCTGTCAGGAATATGAAGACGGGTACGTGGGTGGCCGCCAGGCTCCGGGCCCCCGGCAGTATGACACTCAGGCGGGGGGAGTCGGGGTGTATGGTGGTTGTGGCGTGCGATGGCGGGCCGCCGGGCGGCACCGCCGATATGCGCGCCTCCCCGGCGCCGTGCGGGTATATGCCGAATATGCCGTGGTTGGTCCCGGCTTGTATGGTGACGTTGTGGGGTATGCGGACGGGGCCCTCGGAGGCCAGCAGCAGGGTGTGTGGGCGGGCGGCCGGCTCGTCCAAAAGTATCATGCCCTCGTAGCGCGTGTCCTGTATCATGGAGTCGGGCACGTACAGGTGCATGTCGGCGTGGGCCGCGCCGCACAGAACGCATGCCACACACATCAGGGCGCCGGCCACAAACATCATGTGCACGCCCCCGGGTCCGGTATGTCATCGATCAGGGCGGAGCCGCCCGCCGGCACGCTGTGGTGGAGGGGGGCCCTGAGGATGACGCCGCTGTCGCATATCACTATGAGGCCGGTTATCTCGGTGTCACCGCCCCACCTGTTCTCCAGCAGTATGCCGGGGTCCTGGTATGAGGCCGATACGTCCTCGCGGAGGCGCGCCGCCCGGATCTCGTCAGATATGTCGCGCACGCGCTCTATGCGGTCCCTCTCGGCATAGTACTCCAGGAGCATTCCGGCGGCCAGGACGGCCATGGCGGCCATGCCCACGCCCAGCGCTATCACGTCTTGGGGATGGCATGCGCGATTTAAGGGGGCGGGCGCCAGAAGCCACAATGAGTATGGAAGAGGGTGTTAGGACAGCATGTGGTCGGCCTAGCGCCGTCGGGCATCGGGCGCCCCTTGACATGGTGTTCCACTATCAAGCCGGTCGTGTTCACCTTTGCGCGGAACTGTAATGTTTGCGTATGATGGGTACAGCATAGATGTGGTGACTGTAACATTGAAGGCTGCTAGGAGACCGAGCGACAGAGTTTTTGGCCTGTCCGGGAGTCGCTACAGTAGCATTTCACCCCTAATCCGGTTTGACGCCTGATCTAGTCCAGTGCGCTGGCCAGCTCAAGCGTGGACACCATTTGAGGCGAAACACCACAATGCAAATAGAAAAATCGGATCCGGTACGTTCATAACCGTGCAATGCATTGCTAAAGACTAGGTGACATGTAGTGACTATCGAGCCCATAATTTGGCTTCATTCACTTGGTGTCGTTGTAGTGGCCAAGTACCATAACCCCTCAATACTGAACAAAGATTTTTTGGTACGCCGTGGAATAGTACCTGAGAGTTGGAAGTCCGAGGAAACCATTACCACGCCGGCCGTATCTGTTGTAAAGTATTCAAATGGTGTTCAATGGACGATAGACCAAGACAGGTTGACTATCACGGAGGCATGCGATCAGTTGTTTCAGCAGAACGAAGATAGTAAGGTGCATAACCGAGCAATTCTATATGTCGAAACGCTTCCACACACACCATACACCGCATTGGGTCTGAACTATACTGCATCAGTCATCCACAGGGATCCTGATAGTTGGATTACACAACATTTCCTGAGTGAGGACCTCCGCAGCCAAGGACTCGTAATGCGGCCTACGTTCACCATGAATGTGGACGATGCAATACTAAATCTTAACTTTAGAACTGGAAATGCGGATCGCGGTAATGAGAGTCACAAAAGCATCATAATAGATTGCAATATTCACTATGGGCATCTTGATTCAGCCACCTTGAAAACCAAAATATCTGAGTGGAAGAATAAGAAGGACATAATCCATTCTAGGTTGGTCGCGATGCTGGAGGAACATTAGAATGTATGCGTCACTAACTGAAAGCGAGAGTTCAACGTTCAATAGTGACCGTAGTAACCCAATGCTCCGTTATCTACACGAACATCATCTCTCAACAAGGAACCGAATAAAGAAAGTTCATGAGCATCCTAATGTGTGGGGCTATTCATTACTGCCAGTATCTGGTGATGGTGATGATGGTGAGTATAAAGACGTCGTATATCTGTCTGAACAAGTCAATAAGATTACTGCTGAACTGCTGGCACCAACACAGCCCATATGGATGCAGACCGCGTTCAACCAAGAGCCGCCGGCTTGGCAAACACACCTCAAGAATGCTACGACGGTTGAAGGTGTAGTTCTCGCGATCAGCCATTTTGGTCGGTCTCCCATTGCGAATAGGTTGCATTACCTGCATGGTCTGCCGACAGATGAGCCATATCAAAAACCTATGAATTTAGAATCCGTAAAGGGGTTTGCGCTTTTTATCATGAACAATGCATATCTGCCTTACCCGGATATTATAGTCAACCCGGATGGCCGTGTTACCATTGAATGGGATGTGGTCGGTCACGGTACGCTGATCTTGGAGTTCTTATCTTCGGAGTATGTTGAATATCTTGATGTATTGCAACAATCCGAGCCGGCGCGTCAGAGACAATACCGCAGCGGAGTATCGTCGATAGACAGCGTAGTGGATGCCGTCAAACCGGCCATAGACAAGCTGATGTCTCAATGAGTGACGATCCACCCAACGGAGGGCTGCTTGGGAACCGGCATAACGTTGTTCGGCATTGTGGGGAACAGGCCATTAGCGAGTCCAGCGGCCTACCCAAATCAGCTGCCTTCAAAATGCGTGACAACGAGGATTACCTGTCAGTCAACTGGCTGGAGTGCTTTCACGAATTTGCTCCCGATGTCGCATTGATAGGAATTCGATGTGCGCTGACAAGGAAGGGCCGTACTATCGGAACAAAGAGCAAATTTGCAACTCTTAATGTGGGTAATGCTAGGAACGCAATTTCACAAAAACTAGAATACATACCACAGATTATACGCAAAGTGGAAGAATTTGACGAATCTCATGCTGGAATTTATGTGCGACGGGAGAAAGCCCTACTGACCGCATACGAACTAGCGGAGCAGATCCGTCGCACCAACATGCGTTCAGGCAAAGGATATGAGCCGTGGTATGTGTAGTAGAGGACTTACAATACATCTAATTGCAGCTTTGCAGTAAGGCTGCGCTTTGATGCCGTAAACAAAAATGTGATCCAATAGCCAGCATTAGCCGCTGAACCGTACACTACAACTGCATTGTCCACGCAGAGGTACGGGCCGAAGGCGCATGCGCTTGGGGATGGGTTTGCTCGCCACATTGAATAGCATATATGACCACTATCAACCATAAGATTGTTTGATCGTAAGGTACAATATTCTGCAGCCAAGTACGCCCTCATGCGTAGCATACCAGCACCTACGGTAGTATGGTTTCCAGACAAGTCGGAGACGTCAATGCCACGGGCTGCGCTCCTCACGCATGCAGTTCAGCTCACCAACCGTCATGTTATACTCGTGTACCACATCATTGTACTCGCGGGCCAACCTGTTGTACTGGTTGGCTTGGCTCTGGGTCTCAAAATAGATGGTGTTGCCCTCGCGGTCTCCCCGGGCCTCCAGCCTGGCCAGATCGGCGTCCAGCCCGTCCAGCTCGGCTTTCAGCGTCAAAGTTCGGTTGTACAGTTCGGCCTCGCCGATGAACCACTCCTCCAAGTTGTCCGGCACCACATACCCATATGTTTCGTATGGGTCCACCTGGTATTCTGGACCATACATCAGGTGGGTCATGTTGGTGTGGTGGTTCAGCCCCAGTATGTGTCCGAGCTCGTGTGCCACCGTGTTGCGCACACTGTCGGGGTCGTGGTATATGCGGCCCTCACGGCAGTCATACCCGTACAGCGCTATCTCCATAAACGGATCATTGTCTAGGCACCAGAGGCAGGCCAGCCCGATATACTCTGGCGTATAGTCCACCCACTCTATCCATACGAGCGGGTCACGCTCCACCCACACAAACTCCAGGTACGGGTTCAGATCCGACCACGCCGAGAACCCGTCATGGACTGCCTGTGAGGTCTGGTTGTAGTCGTATGCGTATGACGCCAGCAGGCCGTCGTTATACCCGTACGTTATGATGCATTTGGGGTCGTGGTGTGGCGGATCCCCCACCGTGCGCAGCGGCATTTCAACCGGGGTCATCGCCGCGTCGGTGCCGGCTTCGTGGAACGAGCCGTTGCGGAATTGTATGTATGGATCGACCATTCCGGCCAGCGACTCGCGTTGGATCTCGCCGGGTTTGATAATGATGGACATCCGGTCCGAGCTGACCCCGTCATAGTCGTGCCAAGTGAACGCGAGTGCGCATAAGCCGTCGGTTATGCTGATGTTGGACACGTCCATGTTCCATATGTTGACGCGCCCGGTAAAGTTCAGCATGAGCGTGTTGTCGTCCCATACGTATTGCGCGTCGCTTACGGTAAAGTCCGGCGACTCCGCATATGCGGGGGCGAGCGGTGCGGCTAGCGCCAGGGCGGCGCCCGCCGTGGCAAGAAGAAAGAGTGGAATATCTCGTGTGCGGCTCAAGGCACCACCCTGACCTGTGGCAGCGGTATGAACCCAGACTGGTATCGGTCACCATACATGGTGGTCCCGGGCTTTACGTGGAACATCATATCCGTTACACCGTGTTTGGCGTCGTCATGGTCCGGCGACAGCCACGCCGGTGTACTGCTGCCCGGCATCACACTGGAGCTCGCCCGATTCATACCATCTATCTCCACGGTTCCCGCTTCGATTCCAGCGTATATGCTTGCATGCTCATGCCGGTTGTCTGCTAAGGTGGCCGGCGTGTCGAACGCCGGTATGGCGTCGCGCATGCGCTTGTGATATACGGAGCCGGCGGTCGGCGGTGGGCCGGGCGGCGGCACGCACGCCGCCGGTTCGGGCCCGATATTATGGATCAGACCGGCTGTGCGCCGTATCGCTTGGCCTGAGGGGCCATCCACAAGGCAGTCACCACACCGCCCACGCACAAACGGCGGGGCATGCCGTTCTATGGTGCCCACACAACCATACCTTGGAGTGTTAGAGAATGTATGATCGCTCGGCATCATATCCGGTTCAACAAAGCACAACGTCAGTACATCGGTCTTGCCACACACAATAAACTTTCGCCGACATTCCTATTATCATATCGGCAAAAATTGGAATGTACGCTGCCGACACCTTTATCGTATGTGTCTACACTCGTTATCTCTGACCGGCCTTAGTCTGTGGCGACATGGACGGTGTGTGTTAGCTTGTCAGCGTATGTGCCTGGATTCCTGATCCGTACATCCGTGGGGTAGCGTTTCACCTCTAATCTGGTTTGATGCCTGATCTGGTACCGCGCCAGCCGGCCCAGGCGTGGATGTCGTTTGAGGCGAGACTCTATCAGATTCACCCAACAGAAAAGCACGAATCAGCACATCGTATCCTTGATACGTATTTGTTATAAGCAATCAGGCACGCGCGTATCTCATGGCAGAGCCGTGCAGGGGCCGCCGCCGAGCCGCCGTACCCGGGGGGCGCCCGAAATGAAGGACAACGCCCTGCGGATCATACTGTTCATGTACATCCTGTCGGGAGGTTTGGCCGCCACCGACGTCTTGATTGCCGCCCCCTTGGGCATACAGCTCCAGACCATGAACGGCGAGCCGGCCGGCCCCCAAATCTCAACGGTGTACGCCCGCATGGCAGAGCATGACACGAGCATGCGCATGATGGAGGTGTCCGGCCAGATGGGTGCAGGGGACGTGTTGGCCAACGCCGTACGGTCCGTGGAATTGGGCTTGGAGATGGCCGTCGAGATGTTCAAGCTGATGGCGGGCCTGTACGCCTTTGATATATTGACGGTATTCGGCATCCCGCACGAGATAACCGCCATTATCGTGTCCGCATATGTCGTACTGGTGGGCCGGGCGCTCATCGGGTATATGCCCGCCGTGGCGGCCGGCATCCGGGCCGTGTCGTCGGTGGGCCACACCGTGCTGTCCGGCATCCGGACCCTGAGGCCCTAGCCCCCCGGCACCGGCCGGCGCATGCGTAGCGCTTGCCGGTACGGGCCGCCTCTGCCGTGGCGGGCGCCTACCTCGCATCCCCGGCGCCTCCAGGCACTCCTAGGCCCCCGCCCCTCTCTATGTCTATGGTGGTGGCGCCCCCGCCATCCACGCGCTCGCCGCCCGAGCGCGACACCATCCGACCCATATTCATGGGGACGGAGGCCATGTCGCTATCGTCGGGGAGGCGCACAAAGAGCCGTAGCTCCGTATCGCTCAGTATGGGTGTGCGCGAGCCGCCCAGCCAGGGAATGCGCGCCATTCCCGAGGACACCAAGTCTATGTGCCTGGCGTCCGCCCTGATATGGCGCCTCAGCGACATGGATGGGAACGAGGACTCGACGGCCCGCAGGCCGTTTATGGAGTCGGCGGCGGCCACCACATGGCATGCAAAGAGGTGGCGGGAGGCGGCCTTCTCCCGGGCCAGCTTGGCGTTGCGGGTCTGGGCGGGGCCCGGCTTGGAGCCACCTCCCCACACGCCACACATCAGGCCGGTCAGGCCGTCGGCGGCCTGCCCCCGCTCGGTCCTGCGTATGTACTGGGATATCCGGGGGTGGGAGGCCCTTCGCCTGCACCACACCATCAGGTACGCGGATCCCGCCACCGAGTCTCCCATGATGCGGAATATGGGCGAGGTGCCGGCACTGCCCACCGGCAGGGCGCAGTGCCGCGCCGAGCGGTACCGGTATGATACGGCGTGCCCGTGCAGCGCGGGGGGCCTGGAGGGGACCGGCTCGGTGCGGCCCAGGCTCTCCAGCAGCGGCAGGTGCCTGGCTGCGGTTCTCATGTGTATGGTGAGGCGGCCGTCCCGCACCGACACCACGAAGACGAACTCGGGTATGTGGTCCAGTATGGCGCCAAAGTCGTCGGAGCCCTCGTCCCCGGGGTAGGGCCGCAGCTCGTACCAGTCCGACAGGGCCGCCCTAGCCCTCAAATATGACCTCCTTGGACACCAGGATGGCGCCGGCCGCGTCGTCGCCGTCCACCTCGTGTATGGATATGGTGCGCGTGCCCACGCAGTCCTCCGGGTGCAGTATTATACTGACGCGCCCGGCCCCGGACGGGACGGCGGTCTTTATCCCGGAGCCGTCCAGCATGATGCGGACGCGGCCGCGCCGGGCCCGGTTCCCACCGGTCCTCAGTACCATGGATATCTCCACGGGCCGGCCGGCGCCCCGGACCCGGAGGGGTTCGGCGGGCCGGCCGGCGCCCTTGGCCGCCTTGGCCCTCTTGGGTATGGACAGGGAGGCGGGGACCGGCACCGCCAGGGCGGCGCTCCTCACCGTTCTGGGCCGGCGCCGCCGAGCGTAATACCACACCAGAACGGCTAGGCGTGTCTCGTACCCCATCACGGGGGGCCGTATCAGGGCGAAGGCGGCGACCGCCCCCAGGGGCACCAGCGCGTACATGATGCCGTACGCGTTCATCACCACAAAGAACGCCGGCAGCCCCGCCCCGAAGAACAGGGCCCCCTGCGATCCCGTCACGTACCCTATAAGGGGCATCTGGAAGAGCGGCTGGTTGAGGGCGGTGGGCTTGTGGAACCAGATGGCCGCCTTGTCGCTGTAGGACAATACCCTCCAGCGTATCGCCGGTTAAAAGGGGCGTACCTCCGGCGGGGCATCATATCAAAAATGAAAAAAAGAAAAGATCTAGCCGGGCTTTACCCGGGCCGAGAAGGCGTCGGTGATGAAGTTGTCACCTCCCGCCCCGACCCTGAGAGTCATGGTGAGGCGGTCGGAGATGTTCACGTGGCCTTCTATGTCCTTGGCTGCCGTCGAAGATGACTTTATCTCCAGAATCAGGGCCGCCGACTGGCCATATGGTATGCTGACCGTGCTGGTGGGCGTGGTCAGCCCCTCCACCGTGGCCGTGTAGTCGGTGCTATGCGTCTGGTTTGTGCCGTCGATATCCAGCTTTACTATGGATGCGCCCGTCTGGTATATCTCGATGTCGGAGACCAGAATCTTGTCTATGGTGACCTCGTCTATGCGGGTCTGGCCGTTGTTCCGTAGTGTGGCCGTTATCCTGAGCAGGTCCTCGTCCTTTACGACGCTGAGGTTCCGGACGTCCAGCGCGGAGCTGGACTTGAACGGGTCCGTCTGGCTCTCGAACGTGTAGTATAAGGTGGAGCCGGCCGCCGCCGTGACGCCCACCCCTATTATTATGCCCACTATGGCCGAGAGGGCGGGGGCCTTGCGCGGCATTTGTCGTATCATTGCGCCCCGAGCCACGCCAGAATATAACGGCCGCATGTGGGGTATGCCTCGTTAAATAGCGCGTATAATCTGTGTGCCATGCTGGAAAAGCGCAAGGAAGAGTCCGAGTCGGTGGGCAAGTACCAGACCATGCTGATGGGCGCCATAATAGGGGCCTTTCTGGTGTGGGCCATGCCGTACCTGATAGCGTACATATTCGGCGTGGACAACATATTCGAGCCGCCGGACGGGGCAGACCTTCCCGAGGATCTCACCGAGAAGATAGACAGCCTGTACCAGTCGCTGCTGTGGGTGGTGAGGATCGTGTTCGTCTTTGCCATAATGGTGAGCGTGGTGCTGCTGCGGCTGGACCGCGCGCGGTGAGCCGCCCGCCGTTTTTTTATTTGGTGGCCGCCGGCGTCGCCGCCGGCGTCACAACCTTGGGAGGCCTGCCGCCATATGCGGTGTGGCCGGTCATGATATGGTACGGGGCGTCGCTAATCCTGGACCTGTACGGGACCCTCCGGGCCGGGCGCGGCGCGATATCCCGGCGCGAGGTATCCATACCGTTTCGCATGGTTACGGTGCGGGCCGGTCCCGCGGCCGCCGTTGCGGCCCAGGTATCTTTGGAGATGTGCCTGGCGCTGGCCGCGGCGCCGCTGATTTTGGGGCATGACGTATTGTATATGCCTGCCGTTGCGGCGTTCTGCGGGGCGGCGGCCGTATCGCACACGTACGGGTTTGTGTCAAATTGCGCGCGCACTCCGCGCTGACAACCCGGCGGCAGCGCGCTAGGATTTGGTAGCCCAAATGTACGAGACGGAGCGAACCACCATCTATCCCCTTTTTGACCGGGATGTGGGCATACAGCATTTTTGGCTGCTACACATATTGCAAGCTTGTATTCCATAACTGGGTATGAAACCGGCCTAGTCGTATCTCCGCATAGGTGGCCGGATGTTTTTTCAGGTCCTCCAGACGGTCGCGCCGCATGGCGCCGCCAAGGCATGGTTGCCCTGCCTCATACCACATTTTAAATACGCAACGACTCTAGATAGATTATTGACTGAGGGCGAGATAGCGATGATAGTGGGCGGCGTTATCGCTGCGATAATACTCCTCGCGGGCATACGCGTCATCCGACCGACGCACGTCGGCGCCATAGAGACGCTGGGCCGCTTCTCGGGCTTTAGGCGCTACGGCATCACGTACGTGTTTCCGGCAGTCCAAAAACTCTACAAGGTGAACGTGACCGAACAGCTCGTCGATGTCACCAAGCAGGACGTGATAACCAAGGACAACCTGAACTGTACGGTCGACGCGCAGGTCTATTTCCGCGTCGGCAAGTCCGGCGACGATGCCCAGGCCGATCTTCTGAAGAGAGTGAGGGAGGAGGACCTGAAGGCCGCGCTCTACAATGTGAACAACTATTACCGACAAGTGGTGGAGCTGGCGCGCACTACGCTACGGAACGAGATAGGGCGGACGGACTTCAAGCAGGTCAACTCCAACAGGGCTGGTCTGAACAAGGCCATACACAAAAGCATGACCGAGGAGACCAAGAACTGGGGTATAGGAATAGTCCGGGTCGAACTGAAGGAGGTTCGGCCGCCGGAGGACGTTCAGGATGCCATGAACATGGTCATCAAGGCGGAGAACGAGAAGCAGGCAGCCTTGGACTTTGCCACGGCCGCCGAGACCAAGGCCGACGGCGATAAGCGCGCCGCGATAAAGATAGCAGAGGGGGAGGCCAAGGCGATAACCACCGTCGCTGAAGCCAAGGCCAAGGAGATAGAGCTGGTTAATGACGCCGCCGACGAGCACTTCACCGGCAACGCGCAGATGCTGGAGAGGCTGCGCGTCACTGAGGAGGCGCTCAGAGAAGGCACCAAGTTCGTGATAGCGCCCGACAACCAGATACCTACCATCATAGTTAATGAGACACCCGCTAGGGTGGTCCCGGTGCGGCCAAAAAACCCGACCGAGAAGGCCTAGCCGGGCCCAACATAGTACCCCAATTACGGGTAATGGACCGCGCATCTGTTCCCATCTGCGGGTAATGGATTTGTCGGTCCCTGTAGTGGCGCCGATCAGATGAGCCATCTGTGACAGGCATGAGCCGCTGGAACTTCCAGCTGAGGCTAAACGTTGGCAGGGTGGCACTTGGAAATTTGTCACCGGCGGATGGGACGGAGCTCCCACTATCGAGGGCGCAACATCTGTGTGAGGCGACGCTTTCGTCACCTCAGAGTTGTTACAGTTCCCCACTGTCACTAACCTTAACTAACCGAGAGGAGGTCCACCAATCATGCTGGATGAACTGGCAATAGTCTTTCAGGTGATAAGGCGCCCCAACTCGGCCTTTGCAGCCCTCCGTGACAATGACCGTCGATACTTCCAGTCATCTATTGTGGTGGTGTTGCTGGTCTCCATCGCGTCTGTCGGTCTTGGTTTGGCCACGCCTGAAATCGCCGGCCAGCCAACCATGGATGTTGCTACCAGTTTTGGTCTGGCTGTCTTGGGAAACGTCGCCATCGCGGGCACGATCTATATCATCGGTAGGGCGTTCGGCGGGAACAAAAGCTGGAAAAAGGTACTCACGGTCATCCTTTACGCGGAGGTGATCTGGATTCCCGCTGCTGCCACATCCCTCCTATCATCCCTCCTATCATCCCACCCGTCCCTTGGCTTGCAGACTATGGTCGGCACAGTGGCATTGGCAGCTTTTGTCTGGGCCATCATAATCAGCGTCAAAGCCGTCAAGGTCCTAAACGGTTTTGGTACCGCCAAGGCTTTCGGCATACTGATACTAACCTGCATAATCCAATTAATTTGGATTATACCAATCCTCCTGCTCTATCTGTGGCCAATCCTAGCCGACCTGCCCGTCACACAAATGCCCCTGCAATGAACTTTCTGGCCTCGGGAAGCCGACAACTGGTCAATCGTCTGCCGCCACACAACCCCCAAAACATTGCCGAGTCCCGGCGCATTTACAGAAATGACTGGGAAGCTGGCGAGGGATGAGTCTTGGGAAATCCGGAGGGTGGGAAGTGCGGGGGGTAGTTGAAACCAGAGTGTGAGAGGCGCAGTTCATACAGCGCGGGGTTGATGGCGTGTATGCCTGGCCAGAACTACTGGAAACTGGGACGGACTCAACAAACGCCGACACTGCCGCTATCCGTAGGGACGATAGACGACATACGCAGCAACATCCATGGAATACACGACGACATCGGACTGATACAGCCATCATTCCACTGGGCCAGGATGGAAAGCACGGACCTTGAGGAGCTTACGCTCCGAATGGACAAGGCTGGAGAGGCGGCTCAGGATGGCCTGATCCCGCTCTTACCCCTTCGTTTTCTAGTGTGGCTTGGCCGTCGGCGCCAGTCTCCCCGTCGGGTGGCCATCTCCTGCACTTCCCAACAATCCTCCGGACTTCTCAGGGCTCTTATCTCTCACCCAGTAGCCCAACCATGCAGATCGGCGACACATAAATGGCGGGGTCATGCATGTGATATCATGGGTGACAGGGAAGCCGCGTATGCTAGGATCGATGCCGAGATTGACGAGGTGGGTGTGCGCATAGACGGCGTGCTCCGCGCAATCGACGACATCAAGCGGCAAATGCGTTCGTAATGGACTCAACCATTGAGCGTGGTTCTTTCCGGTTTGCGTGAAGCCGGTTTAGAGGTGAATGCTGTGGTGGGGCGCTCAATTCATGACAACCGTATAATTTCATCCTCAATGCGGCTCATCGCTGCACGTATTGTTTTTGTTTAACGATCCTGCGACTAGACAGCGCTAATCGACCAGCTGCTTTTTCCAAGACTCCTACCTCGCCAGCTTCCCAGTCGCTCTAAAACCTTTATTTTAAATACACCTGATCATGTGCTGGCGGCATGCAGCGCGCGCTTTGTGGGAGTGGGGCGGCGCGCAGGGCATGATGCCGCCCACACACAAACGGGACGGGCAGCGGCCTATGCCTCCTGATGCCCGTGCCATCATGGTGTCCGGCTGCACCGGATTTATTGGCTCCCGCCTTGCGGCGAGGCTCTCCACACTGGGCTATTCGGTGCGGGGCCTGACCAGGCAAAAAATTGACAACCGCGACAACATCACATATGTGAGGGCTGATGCCTTTGATCTTCCAGGACTGACCGGCGCCATGGAGGGGGTCGACGTGGCCTACTATATGCTCCATTCCATGGAGGGGAGCAAGAGCGAGTGGCAGGACTTTGCCAGAAGGGAGAGGAAGCAGGCCCAGAACTTCCTCAAGGCCGCAGAGGCGTCGAACGTCAAGAGGATCATCTACCTTGGGGGGCTCGTCAGCGGTGACGACTCTGGCCTGTCGCCCCACATGAGGAGCAGAAAGGAGGTGGGCCAAATTCTTGCGTCGGGGAGCATCCCCGTAACGGAGCTGCGGGCGTCCATAATCATAGGCGCGTACGGAGGGTCCTTCACGATGCTGCGGTACCTGGTCGAGAGGCTGAGCGTGATGGTCTGCCCCTCGTGGGTGGGCTCATACGCCCAGCCGATTGCGGTGGACGACGTGGTGGCGTACCTTGTGGGCTGCCTCAAAAAGGAGGAGACCGCAGGACGAATTTTTGAGATCGGCGGCCCCGACAAGATGACATACGAGCAGCTTATGCGGACGTATTCCGCATATCTGGACCGCAGACTGTTTGTCCTGCGGATACCGTTTCTGACGACTAGGCTGTCGTCCCTGTGGGTTGACTTGGTGACGCCCGTCAAGGCGGCGCTTGCAAGGCCCTTGATCGACAGCCTCGTGCACGACACCGTCGTCGCCGATGCGTCAATCACCAAGATAATCCCGCTGGACCTAAAGACCGTCACCGAGTCCATCGACATTGCCGCGAAAGAGGCAGACTCGCACTCCAATACCGCCCCTATGCGCGACGAGAGGACCGGGTTCAGGATAAATCAAAAGATTATCATGCTTTCTCTGCTTGCCTTGGGAGTGTGCGGAACCTCATACTACTGGCTGGATGACCGGCCTGTCGTGTACGAGCCGCTTTGGCTGTCCGCCTCCGCAGTATGGTACGCCACCATTGCGTTTGCGATAGTCATGGTTCGAAACAAGACTAGGCTGGGCTACGTAATCGCAGGGGTATTGTCCTGGGTGACCCTGTCGTTTTGGCTGTTTGACAACTTTTACGTCGTGTTTGGCGCGTCGATCATCTCTGCCGAACCCAACTTGGCAATGACCGTACGCAATTTTGTGGGGGTTCTTGCTGCCGCCACGGCCGTGGTTGCGTCCCACAACCTGTTCCACAAGATATTCGGCTACCAGCACAGGGGAATGCCGATCTGAGGATGCGGCACGCCGGCCGTGCGCCAAGCCCTTTTTCCGGCCTCGACCCGCACCAGAAGCGGGAAAACCAATCCGAGACTGGACCGGGAAATTAGCGGCGCTTGGGAAATTTTGGTGCCTGCGCCTTTTTACCTTCATTTTCGCTCCGACCACCATCTCCACTCCACCGCACGGGTTTTGGTGGAACCTGCGTTTCCGCGCCGGGCGCTGTTTCTTTCTGGAATCTGTCAAATTCCTGGTTCAGGGATTAGATGCCTTGGTTCCTGTTTACAGAGCGCAAAATGTCTGCGAGCGCCGGGCGATCCACAAGATTGACGTTTGTACGCCCTGCAAGCTTTTGGGCCGACCTTGCAAAGTGCGAGTTTGTCACCACCCAGGCCTCTGTACACCCGTAGTACTGCATGCCTGCGACTACCTCCTGCACGGCGCGCAGGTTGACGCTCTTTGTATAGCGTTTTGCCTGTACAGCAATCCGCCTGCCGCCCCGTTCCAGTATCAGGTCAACACCAAAGTCGCCTGCCTGTCCCTTTATCTCCACCGCATAGCCTGCGCGCCTAAAGAGTCCGCCCAGGAACTTTTCAAAATCCGCACCGCTCAGCGAGTCGATGTCGGGGATTCCATATTTGGCAGACTCTTTTGTCCACTTCTTGTTCTCCGCGTGCGCCTGATACGACTGTACGCTCCACTTTATCAGGCCGGCAAGCCCGCGCGCCGCCAAATAGCCTGCCCTGCCCATGGCGACACCACCAGGCATCCATTAAAAAGTCATTCTTACAATGCGGGGTTGTCCAACAGCATCCTCAGACTGCCCACAAGCAGGCTAAAATTCACCCACAGATGCCCAGACAGCGTCCTATTTTTCCCCCGATGGGCCGTATTGGGATACGTTTCGGCCTGTCCTGACGCCTGATTTGCCGGGCTTGGCGCCATTTTGGCCGCATATGACATGCGGTGCGCAGCCTCCCCCACACACCAGGGGGGAGATCTTCCCATTCCCTAGTGGCAGATGTTGTGGGCTATGCTGCGTAGTGCCAGCTCGCGTACCTGCATCCGTGGCGTGACGGCCCGGATGGAGTCGCGGAATGCATTCTTGAGCGACGAGAATCCACTCTCGACCAAGTTGCGCATGCCGAACTTGCGGTAAAACCTGCCGGGATTTTCCTTCTCCCATCGGATCATGCGGGCCCATGCGCTGAAACCGCCCCCGGCGTGGTGTTTGGGTGGTCTCATGCAGGGCAGCCTGCCCATGCGGAGGGCCTCCTGACAGTTCTCCATACAGCAGTACTTGCGGTCTGCCAGCAGGTATCCAGATCCCGCCGGTATGGTCCCGGTAAGCTTCAGCAGCATGGGGGAGTCGTCCCGGCTGCCGTCGGTCACCGCCGACGACGCCACGCAACCGTCAAGGGTCAGCAGCACGTGGTGTTTTATCGTGCTGCGCACCCACCCGGCGCCTTTTGCAGTCTCCCTCCACTCGTATCTGTTGTAGGTGTACGACGACGAGTCGGCCAGCAGCGTACCCGATGCGCCGGCGCCGGCCGTGAACGCCAGCAGCTCGTCAAGGAGGTTTGTGGGAAGCTGGTTTCTGTTCCACCACAGGCACGATTTGGACGGGGTGCGTGAAAAGCCCAGCCTCCTGCGCTGCATCTTGTTCCAGTCCAGCTCTTCAACCATGCCGCGATATGAGAGGTTGTAGCGCGCCATCACCAGCATTACCATCAGGAATCTTGTCCGGTTGCCATATTCCGTATTCTTCCTGACGAATTTCTTGACCTGCCTTCGCACATTCTTGTACTTTATCCGGGCGTTCTTGCCCGCATTCTTCCGCCTCTCCTCGTAGTCCTTGTAGTAGCCGTCCTTCTTGTACTCTTTGCTTCTTCTCTTTAGGTTGGTCTTCTTTGCCATTGCGCGGTATGTGCTGCCACGATCTTTAAGCGTACCGAAGAATGAAATGCTCTCATAGTTTATAATAGTACGGACGTTTTTTGTATTTTTGTCAGGCCGCTGGATTCCTAGAATGTTGGACAACCCCTTACAATGCAGATGGCGTGAATATCTCCGCCCACCCGTACCATTCCACGCTGGACGTGTGTGGTCCCCGGCCCGTTCCCGGACAGTTTCACACCACATCTCATGATGAGGAACTGTCCGGAGTGGTATTGAACCGCTCCAGCTGGGACTTGGTGGGGCGGACATGCAGCCGTATGCGGTGGTCGTCGGCCCGCAGTATGGCGTGGCCGCGGTCCAGCGACTCTATCTCGCGCCGCTCCGTGTCGGACAGCCGGAGCACCCCCTGCAGCTTGCGGGCCAGGTCCGACTTGAGGCCGAACAGGAATATGGTGGCCGAGTTGTTCAGCACCGCCTGGCCGTACTGGTTGTCGAGTATGTCGGCCGGCTCCTGGGACAGGAACAGCATGTGGACGTTCTCCTTGCGGCCGGACCTGGCTATGTCCTCCAGGACCTGGCCGGTGGACTCCATGGAAGAGACGAACCACCCCTCGTCTATCACAAACAGCTTGGGTATGTGGCGGGGGGCGTCGCGCATGGCCCGCCAGGCGCGCGCCATGACCATGGACACGATCATGGCGTTCAGGCTGGTCTTGTCGGCCTTCCGCATGGTATACACCACGCGGTCGGGCATCGCCACATCGCCCTGGAACAGGCGGGCGGCGTCCCCCGTGGTAAACTGGAGCAGGTAGGAGGCGGCCCGCACCCGGTCCCTGCGGTGGGGACCGGCGCCCCCCTCCAGCCTTACCACCAGTTCGGGTATGGAGCCGCACCCCTCGGCGGCGGCGACGGCCACCGAGCGCAGGTTGGCCGGCATGCCCGCCGCGTCGGCCAGCATGCCGGCGGCGCGCGAGGAGCTCCCGAAGAGCCCGAACGGGTCCAGGCCCATGTGGTCGCGCCCCTCAAGGTCCCGCACCTCGGCGCCCAGGTGTTCGGCCAGGGGGGCGTACTCGCCGTGCGGGTCTATTATACACAGCATGACGCGGTGGGTATTTCCGTACCGCTCCTGGTGGGCCCGCAGAAAGTTGGAGACGTACGTCTTGGCGGCGGTGGACTTGCCCCTCCCCGACTCCCCTATGAGGGTGACATTGGAGTTGACCCTCCTGGTGTAGTCGTATATGACCGGGGCGCCATTTACGGTGTTGGAGCCCACATAAACACCCCCGCCCGACTCTATCATGTTGGCCGACTCGAACGGGTAGAAGACGGCGCAGGACCCCAGCTCGAACAGGAACCGGTGGCCGCCCCCACTCAGTATACGGCCCTGCATGCCCCGTACGGACACGCACCGGACCTGCCTCCAGGAGGCGGCCCTCTCAAACTCCCCACACCTCCTGCCCAGGTCGGGAATGGTGCGGCCGGACACCAAGGGCATGACGGCGCACTCCACCAGCGAGCTCTCCTCCTTCTCTATGAGGTCGCGGACGTAGCCGGCCCGGTCCGACTCCTCGGCGTGCCGCCTCCCGGCCCGGGCCCCCGATATGTTGGCGTACGAGACCAGCATGCGGCGGGCCCTGGACGGCGGGACCGGCCACATCCTGATTATGACACACCCGCACATATCGAAGACGCCGTTTATCCAGGCGGGGGTTATGCTCCTGGACATGTCGTACAGGGTGTATGCCCGGTATAGTGTGCCGCCGGACTCTATGTGCAGGGGCCGCTCCATATCCGCATCTATGGAGTACGGGGAGTCCAGGCGCACCGCCCCAAATCCCGCCTCGGATATGGCCGCGCCCATGTCTTGGTGCGAGCCCAGGTAGACGCTCTTTTCGGTGTATTCCACGCCGTCCACCGAGACCCGCTCGGAGGCCATCGTGATGTCAAGGCGCCCCTCCATGCTGGATATTATGCGCACAAACCCCCGCAGCTTGGCGGCGCGCTCCTCCTCGGACAGTGTGTAGTAGTTGGAGGGCTTGATCCTGTATCCGGTGTGGCTGGGCACGCGCCATACCCGGTGGGGCGCTTTTAACGGGGCGCGGCGTATGGTATATGGAGCAGTCCCGCCGCACGCTATCGGTGTCGGCCGCCGACGTGTCTGGCCTGCGCATCCTGGAAAGGTACGACATCGGGGCGGTCCGGGTGTACGTCACCCGGGACGGGCGGTACATCGTGGGCGAGCCGCCCATATCTCCGGAGGCCGACGAGCTGTACGGCGCCATAGTGTCCCGCATGAGTCTGGGGATGGAGGTAGAGCCGGCCGACGACCCCGGGGAGGCGGCGGCCCGCTTCGGGGAGGCGTTCTGGGAGGTCGCCGAGCGGATGAAGCGGCTGGAGGACGCCAAGGCGCTCTTCCCCAACCTGGACTACTACCTGAGGAGGAACTTTGCCGGGTACGGCCTGCTGGATCCGCTGATGCGGGACCCGGACATAGAGGACATACTGTGCTCGGCGCCCGCCCGGCCCATCCGGGTGGTGCACCGCAGGTACTCGGGGACGTTCAACACGCTGGTCAGCAACGTGATGTTCCGGGACCAAGACGAGATGGAGAGCTACATCCAGAGGGTGTACGGCCGCACCGGCACCGAACCCACCGAGTCGCGGCCCATGTCGGTGACGCACATGGCCGACGGTTCCAGGATATCGGCGACGTTCGGCAGCCAGGTCTCGCAGCCGGGGTGCACCATAGCGATACGGCGGTTCCCCCAGAGCCCCTACACCATAGCCGATATGATCCGGAACGGGACCATAACCAGTGTCATGGCCGCGTACCTGTGGACCTTGCTGGACGCCAAGGCCGTGGGGCTCGTGATAGGGGTGACCGGCTCGGGCAAGACCACCCTGTTGTCGTCGCTGGTGTCGATGATGAACCCGCGCTGGCGCATACTCACCATAGAGGACACGCTGGAGCTGCGCATACCGCATATGGACTGGGTGCGGCTGAACACCCGGCGCAGCTACGGCATGATGGGCGAGCAGTTCGACGTTACGGTGCGGAATTTGATAGACATATCCCTGACGCAGCGGCCCGACTACGAGATAGTGGGGGAGACGCGCCTGTTCGACATGGATTCTCTGTTCCAGAGCGTGGGGACGGGGCACGGGGGACTGACCTCGTTCCATGCCTCCACTCCATATGGGGCGCTGGCCAGGATGAGGGGCGGGGGCATAGGGGACGGCGAGCTGGCGCTGCTGTGGTTCGTGGCGCACTCGGCCAGGGTGAGACGGGGCGGCGCGTACCACCGCAAGGTCACGGACATATCCGAGATCGTCCCGGACGAGACGGGGGGCATCCGGGTATGTAACATATTCCGGTATGATATGGTATCGGACGAGTTTCTGGGAGGGGACCTATCGGACTCGTACAGGTATACCGAGGCGCTGAGGGTGTGCGGCATAACCGATCCCGAGTCTGACATGGAGAGGCGCATCATGCTGCTGGAGAGGTGCGCGCGGCAGAGGAAGAGCACGCCGGACGGGGTGCTCGGTGTGCTGGGCGGGTACTACAAGTAGGGCGCCGGGGATGTGGCCATATGGGATCTAGGGAGTGCCAGGCGCGATTGCCCGGCCGTGGCCGGATCTGCCTATATGGATTAGTGCGGTACTACGTTTGTCCGTCTCGGGTTTTGCGTCTGCGCCGGTTCACAGCATGCAGGGGACCGTACGTGCCACCTAGAAGATATGGGGGAAGAGCGGCCGTATGCTGGATATCCGACAGGGGATTTCGGCGCGCCGAGACCAGACATTTGGTGTGAGCGGCATACGGCAGATATCCAAGCACCGGTGCCGGAATGTGACGACCATACAGACCGGAGATGCGGCTACATGTATTCTGGCGGCTGGGAAGTTGGCGGGATATGAATCTGGTTGGGAAACCGAGGGATTGTTGGAAGTCAGGGGACTGAGCGGCGGCCAGGACGGCTAGGGCCGCCACCCGGCCCCCATTTTCTACCCAACTTCGCAGCCATCCACTTTTGTCGCGCGCTAATCTTTATAGGCCAACGGTCCATATGTGGGAGACATGGAAACGCTGCTGCCCGGCATGGGCGAGCGCGCCCGAGCGTCGGTGGACGCATTACAAAAGGCTCTGCCAGCCAATACAGATACGGTGGCGGTGTACGTGACCGGCTCGCAGGCGAATGGGACAGCGACCGAGGACAGCGACCTGGACATATACCATGTAGTGCGGGGAGACAAGCGGGACTCGAGCCACTATGATATAATCAGTAATGCCGTGGGAGACCGCATGCGTGTGGATGTGGTCGTCGACTCGATGGAGTCCTTGGGCAAGTCTGTCAACATGTACGGGAGTTTTGAGTATTGGGCAACGCGCGACGGCATCGCGATATATAATGACGGAAGCGCCGACTGGCGCACCATACTTGGTGTGACGCGTGACGTGCACCTGCCGGACTGCTCGGGGCGGTGGCTGGAGTTTGCGGGACGGTGCATGGATGATGCGGACGCATACGTGTGCGATGGCTGGCTAGACAACTCATTCCCGTGCATATTATACCGGAGGGCCATAACCGCGTCCGTCATGACTGCTCTCACACACGACAACATACGGTTCAAATTCACCAAGCGGCTGGCCGACATGGTCGGATTACTGCGTGACCGCTCCATAGTACGCGGCCACCGACTGGACATGGTGGATGCATGGGTGCCGTCCGCGCTGGACGGGAACGGGCCCGCGGCTGCGGACACACAGGTCGGCGCGCGCATGGCGAGATCCATATATCGAGCCGCAATGGAGTATGTGGCTTGAGCAAGGATCCATTAAACATTGATGGTTGTTGGGATGCTTCCAGCATACGCGCAAAAATAAAAGCCCTGAACATGATGGCAGGCCACGCTTTTGATAGGTCGGGAGAAATACTCGCCACATTGCGGGTGTTGAGGGGGCGCCTTAATGCTCTTGGTGAAGAGTCGTAGGTTAATTGGTGCAGGCGGCGCTCGAATGAGAGCCTGGTGTGAAGGCGGAGATGGTTGTCGCACCAACCGCTCTTGCCGCTCAGTCCGGTGTAATCCCCAGAGTGTCTAACCGTTTTACGGGGGCCGTTCCACGCCACATATCATGGAGGGGGAGCGCGCCGCGGAAAAGCCCCACATCGTGTGGTGGGTGGCCCACGTATTCCTGGGGGTAATATCCGGGCTGGTCGTCTACATTTTGTGCAGGGACAAGAACCCGGCTGTATTTTCACGTCACTGATACTTTTGGCGAGACTCTACCATTGCCATCTTCATACTAACGAGGATTCTTTTTTCCTAGATCTCGTTGGAATATTTTTCTCTCGGCATTGTTGCTCCCAATGTCGTCCATGGTACTCTGGTAGTCAGTCATATGCTCTTGTAGTATCTTTTCCCAGTGCCGCCGGGCATCCGAGCTTATTATGTCAGTTCGATCGACTAACTTCAGCATACCTGCGAAAGTTCTCTGCGATCAGGCGGAATCCTACCGCGATCTCCGGACACCCCTCAGCCTCTGCCTCGGTGGCCATCTCCTCTGCGCTTCTGGCCGACTCCATATATCCCATGGTTTGTAGATGGTTTGTATTACATTTAAACCGTATTCGTTCATATTCCAGCTGACAGAAATAATTGATCGAATAGTTCGGGGCCGTCCTCGCCAGCATCATGATGGTAGCCGTACCCCAGTCTTTGAGGCTCTGCGCCGTCCTAGCCGGTCATCACTATGGAGCCGGGTCCAATTTGCTCCCGCACCATGCTGGCCACGGCTTTGCCGTTACATAGAGCGTCCATTATGGTATGTCCTGCTTGTCCTCTGTGGCCCGCCGAAAGTATCCGGTTAGGCGCGGCTCAGATCCTAAACCGTATGTAGTCATCCTCAGATGCTGGCGCCACCGATATGTCCTCGGTCTCCTCGCCCTGCCACACCGTTACATGCCCCTCTGTATCCGGCGCGTCCGAGTACTTGAGGGTGACCGAGGCGGCCAGACGTACGTGGTCCCCGGCCGTCGTACCCCTGAGTATGGTCGTGGGTCCCACGTGGTCTCGCGCCTCCAGTATGATGTCACCGGGCATGGCCAGCATGCGTATGGTCTCGTTCTCGGTACGGTTGCGGCCCACCACCATCTTGGTATGTTCATCCAGGCGGTGCTGCCGGCCAACCTTGAGCAGCTCTATGTCGTTTATGCTGGGAGTCTCCGTGTGCCCGAAGAGGTCCTTGGCGCGCAGCCCAAAGGACGGGTCCGTCAGCAGGCATCCGCCGCCGGCGTTGGGCGGGTCCGCTATACCATACTCCTTGGCCATGGCCAGCTGGGGCTTGCGGCTGCGGCCCCGGATCATCCCCAGGTCCTCCCGCCGTATCAGGCCGTCCTTCTCCGGCTTGGTGGGCGGCAGCAGCCGGCCGGAGAGCGGCCTTACTATGACTCCCTCCATCTCCGACTCGGCCTCTATGTTCTTGAGGGCCCGGCGGTGCTGGCTCATGGGCCTCTGGCCCAGCACCTCCCCGGATATCACAAAGTCGGCGCCCGTGCGTTCCATCTCCTTCTTGGCCGCCTCGAACATCATGGAACGGCAGTCCACGCACGGGTTGAAGCCGGCCCCCCTGCCGTACTTGGGGTGCTTGAGCATCTCGATGTACTCGTCGCCCAGATATACCGTCTTGAGGTCCACGTTCAGCTGGTCGGCCCTCTCCCGGATCTCAAAGCCGCACCCCCGGCCGCAGTCAAAGTCGCAGAAGGGCGTCCTTATGGCCACCGCCGAGACCTCAAAGCCCTTCTCCTGCATCATCCTGACGGCCAGCTGGCTGTCCAGACCTCCGGACAGCAGGGCTACTACCTTCCGCTTCTCGGGCATGGCATCCGGTACACATCTCCGGTATTATAATGCCACCGCTTCTGTTCCTCTGGCAGGAATGGGTGGTGGCCGGAACTGAAAAGCAGAGGCGCCTAGGCTGCAATCTCCTATAGATGACGCGGTAAGGTGCCAGTAGGTACAATACACCATTAAACATCCACGTTCTTGATGCAACCCGGTCACTTGCTCTTGCTGGAGGCGCCCTGTTAGGAATCAACAAGCTATAGATGCTTGGCCGTGGTACGTGAATATATAATTAAATAATTCTAATCTAGTATCTGTATACTACTGCTACCATGCATCCTCAGCGCCCTTTCTTCCTTAGCGTGTCCAATTGCTTGAGTATGGGTAACAGCTTTTCGAGTTCCTCCTCATTGCTTACGTATGTGCGATAATCGCCCATCCCATAATGACCGATATTAGAAACATCTTTTACAAATCCATCTTCTGAAAAGTCTCCCTTCCGTCCATAACAGACGGCAATCTTGTTACGGAGTACTTCGGCAGTACAGAATGAAGGACGCTCACCATCCCGCTTGAAACCAACATATACTTTCGTTGGTACTTCATACATTCCTTGAAACGTAGACAATATTCTGTTGCGAAAATTCATATAAAACGGATTTTTATTTTCATGAATATTTATAACCGAACTACTGCCAGCACCAGGAGTTTTGGGCTTCGACACCACCTTCTTGGGATCAGTGGCATCTATAGGGTCGTGCTTGCCACCGACAAACCGCAATATTACGAGCCCGTTTTCAAACCGCTTCAACTCGTACAAGCATTCAGTATCTTTCCTATTTGCAACCGATATCTGTCGCTCAGTAAATTCCGGCGCAATTATCACCACGTATCTCTTGCCCCAATTGAAAGAATCGCGTCTCTTGCGAGTAACGTTCGGTCGCTCGTTATATGTTACTACTAGCGTGTCACGGTTATCGTCCATCTTGTTGAGGTAATCTTCCGCCTGCTCACGGACTGTATCGGAGCGCCGGTTCTTATACTCGATGGCCACGAAAGTATTGGCAATGCGATCGTAGGCTATCGTATCGGGAATCTTTGTGGCTATCTGCAGCTTGTGTTTCACCAATTCCAGATTTGGAAACAGCAGCTGCAAGTTTGATTCAACCCACTCGTGCTGTATCTCCTCTTTAGAAAAATTGTCTGGCTTTAGCTCACAGCAACCGTTGGCAGTGGCATAGAATGCTCGCATGCGATTGAACACAAATCCCAATATTTATTATTTGCTTGAGTGGGTTCCTCCAGTAAGAACGAATAGTGACCGGAACTAAAAGACAGCGGCGCCTAAAACCTACAACCCCCTATGGGCGGTGTATTAAGGGAATGGTAGACACAATGCGCCGTCAAGCGCCCACGTTCCGAATAGAATCCAACCACCTGTTTTTGCGAGAGGAACCACCGCTCCCGTGGTAGCGCAGAATGTTCGTACCCCCGCCAGAAATAAATGGCGAGGCACCCCCGCACGAAGGTATGGACGCTAGGCGATTATCCCTGCTGGAGGGGGCCCGGGAGCTGGGCTGCGACTCGCTGGTGGCCTGCACCCCAGAGAACATGTTCTACATGACCGGGTTCTGGGGGGAGGGGATGGCGGTGCTGGACGGGGACCACACCACCATAGTGGCGCCCGGTCTGGAGGCGGGCCGCGCCGAGGCCGACTCGCGGGACTGCACTATAGTGTCGGCCGGGAGGGGCGCCGAGATGGTTCCTGCAGTAGCCAGGCTTCTGGAGGGCTCAAAACCCTGCACCGACTGCGCCGACTACTCCACCATGCTGCTGCTGCAGAAACACATGCCGCATGTGCGGCACGCGCCCGGCCCCTTCCAAGACTCCAGGATGGTAAAGGATGCAGAGGAGATCCGCACGCTCCAAGAGGCCTCGCGTATCATAGACGGAATATTCGAGCTCTGCGCCGGGACCATAACCCCAGGCCAGACCGAGTCCCAGCTGCAAGCCGTACTGATGTCGCACGCCGCCGAGCGGGAGATGTTCGACACCGGGTACCCCTCAACCCTGAACCCGCTGATAGTGGCGGGGGGCCCCAACGGGGCGCTCCCCCACGCCCAGGTGACGGGGCGCCGGTTCGGGCGGGGGGACTTGGTGGTGGTGGACATCACCCTGCGGTATCAGGGGTATGTCTCCGACGCCACCCGCACGTTCGGGGTAGGGCATGTGTCCCCGGAGCGCGTCAAAATATACGACATAGTGAGGGAGGCGCAGGATATGGGCCTGCGGGCCGCCGCCGACGGGGTATCCTGCGGCGAGGTGGACCGGGCCTGCCGCGACCACATAGAGTCGCGGGAGTACGGCAGATACTTTATACACTCGACGGGCCACGGCGTGGGCCTGGAGGTGCATGAGCAGCCCGCCATATCAAGGTCCGCCGATACCATACTGCGCAGGGACATGGCCGTGACCGTCGAGCCGGGCATATACATACCCGGGGAGGCCGGCGTCCGCATAGAGGACTCCATAATCGTGGGGCGGGGCAGCATGCACCGGTACACCAAGGATCTGGTCGTGGTATAGGCGCATCCGCCGTCCCGAAATGATGAGACACCGCACAAAAGTATTCCAAAACAGAACGCGGGATGGGGCCGCTGTTCTGACGAGAGCGGATCAGGGTGGAACGGCCCGGGACTGACACCGTGTTTATGGTACGGGGAGAAACGCGATCTCGTCCGCGTTCAGAGCCTTGGGATCAGCTGCTGTTCCGTATCACCAATGTCGCGCTTTGGGTGGTGGTTCCTGCCGGGGTCCGGCCCATCTATACCGGAATGAGTAAGTTCGTAATGATCTTAATACCTCATGGGGACCAGACCCCTGGCCCCCGTGCCGCCTGATGCCGGGTACGCCCTACCCGCGCGGCGGGGGCAGCGCGGGGGGACCGAAAGGTACTTTGATCGTGGACGCGTACACTACCCAAGATGAACACAGCAATCAAGAAACGCATACGGAAGACCAAGGATGCCAACGTGCGGGACCGCCTGAGGCTGGTCGGCGAAGTGCAGGAGACCGGGAACATAACCCAGGCGGCCAAGAAGCTGGGCATGAGCCAGCCCTGGGGTTCCAAGTGGTGGGCCCGCTACAAGGCGGAGGGTTTTGACGGACTGGAGGACCGCCCCAGAAGCGGCAGGCCGCCCAAGGTGGCCAGGGACAAGATAGACGGGGCGGTCACCCGGTCCACTACATGGACGTCGGACGGCCTACTCGATCATATAGAGAAGGAGACGGGGGTGCGGTACTGCCAGGGGTACGGCGGCATACTGCTCAGGAAGCGTGGGTACTCGCTGAAGGTCGCCGTCAAGCGGCACGTCAGTCGGGCCCCGCTCGTGGACATAAAGAAGTTCCAGAGGAACATGGGGCGCAGGATCAGGCGGTGCCAGAAGAAGGGCATACCAGTGCTGGTGCAGGACGAGGCGATATTCGTCGCCGATGCCCGCCCGGGGCGGGTGTACACGCCCCACGGAATACGGGCCATCTGCCACGTCTCCGGGACGCACGACAAAACCATAGTGTACGGGGTGCTGGGCCTGGACGGCGAGCAGCTCTTCCTGCAGTACGACAGGTTCAACGGCGACACCTTTGCGGAGTACATCAAAGAGGTGAAGAGTGAATTCGGGCGGGCCCTCATGATAGTAGACCGCGCGCCGCAGCACCGGGCCAACATAGTGGGCGAGACGCTCAGGGGAATGACCGGCATACGCCTGGCGTTCCTGCCCGCGGCCTCGCCGGAGCTGAGCGCCGTCGAGGAGTGCTGGAGGCAGTCCAAGAGAGACCTGCTGAAGGTGTCCTATGTCACCCTGGGCAGGCTGCGCCAGACCATCGACGAGTACTTTGCGAGCAAGACGTTCGGCCTGGACATACTGAACTACCTGACGCGCTCCCTCTGAGGCGATGCGGCGCCGTCTGAGCGCGCCGTCCCGGGGAGGCTGCGCCCGACGCCCACGCAGAATGGGGGATGCGGGGCGCCCCGCGCGGTACCATGATGGAATTGCCCGCAAATCGGGCCCGCGCGGCACGGCAACGCCGTCCTGGGACCTGCTTTCCCCCATATTTCGTACTGTCCGGTTCATTTAGGCAGATGTGCGGTAGTTTTGGAGCATTAATGGCTAGTTTCGATCAGAACTCGATCATGAACTTAGTCACTCCGGTATAGCCAGGTGGCGCGGAGTGGGGCTGCCGGCGTTCTGCTATTTTGACACGCCAAACCTGTTACAATATGTGATCGGAAAGACACTCGTCTGCGAATGCAGTCGATATTATATCGGGATCGGTGCGCCGGCCTGCACGACGATCGGCTACATTCGGAGGCTTCTCGATACAAAAGAGGAAGATGTTGGCGCGGCGCCGCAACGTGGCGGCGCGGTATTTCTAGATGGTAATATGCTGACCATATCTCTCCCTACTGCCCGAATCCGAGCATGCGGTAACATCAGTGGTCCAGCTCGGCCGCAGCGCGCAGAGCCGCAGCGGCCCGCCGCAGCGGCCCGGCGCATTCCGGCCATATGGTATCGGCCCGGTCGGCAGTCTCTTCGCACTTGGATGCAGTTTCAGCGTATCCCAATGATTAGTATATTACCTCAGGTTTTTATAAACATTTGCTGTCGGTTTTTTCGTGCGGGATCGTGAGTTTCGGAGGGATATTGAAAGGCGGTTGAGTGAGCTGGAGGCGGAATATGACCGATTGGGCGAGGAGATTGAGGAACGGTATGACGGCATAAAACTGCGTGAGAGGTTGCGGAGCATGATTTATGAGGAAATTAAGGTTTTGCGCGGAGTGCTTGACGAATGATACAGGCACTCTGGTAAAGTTTGTACGGTCTAGGAGACCTTGGCATCCACCCGGGTCGCTGGCTGCGCGCGGCATTATGGCCGCGCCCACAACCATCTGCCATCTTGGCCCCGTCCGCCCTAGATGCCGCGCATATCTCCGACCATGCGGTGGCGCCGGCATGCCTTGGAAGCCATACCCCTTCGGCCTGCGCCTGCCGGCCTAGTCGTAAAAGTCGACCACATCTATCACATCCTTGGTGATGTCGTTGTTGCCCCGGACCTGGCCCGCCGCCGTATCTATATCCCAGTCAAAGTACAGCCGCTCGCCCTGCGACTCAAAGTCCAGCGTCACGCGGTATGTGTCCACGCTGGTGGGCATCACGGCCACCTGTACTGTGGTGGAGCGGTGGTCGTACGCGTTCCCATCCGGGTACTCTGACTCTATTTTGGCTGATATGGCGCCTGCCACATCAATGCCGGTCTCGTTGGGGCCCGTATACCCCAGCACATACTCCAGTATCTCCTGGTCCCGCTCGTCCTGCATCATAGGAATCACGTCCTCCAGGTCCTTCTCCAGCATGGGCGGCACCACGAACACGATGATCAGGGCCACCCCCGCCAAATAGAACGGGGCCCTCTTCACCAGAAAGTCCCGGGCCCTCTCCCCCATGGTATCACGCCGAGGCGGTCAGAATTAAAACTTGCCAGGGGAACAGTATGGTCCCGTCCGGGCCCGTGTATGGTATGGTGTTGCGGCGTACCGCCTCCCGGAGCTCCCCCATACGATGTGACCCCAGCGCCCGTATCTTGCGGCGCTGCGCCCCCGATATGTACCCCACGTACCCGTTCCAGTACGCGTCAAAGTCGCCGGGGCTGTACCGGTATGCCAGGGTATGTACGGATATGTCGTGGTATCCGGCCCCCTCGGCCAGACCGCGCAGGGCCCCGGCCTCCGAGTAGCGGTCCATGGCCGGCGCCCCCGGGGGGATATAGTCGGGGATGTACGAGGGCGTCTCCCGCAGTATGCACCCGTGGTAGGGAACCTCCTCCAGGGTACCGTGTACCACGACGCCCAGCCGGCCCCCCGGTTTGGTCATAGATATCACACCGCGCAGGGCGGCGGGCGCGTCCGGAAAGAAGAATATGGCAAACTGGCACACCGCCATGTCGAACCGGGCCGCCAGAGGTATGGCCTCGGCGTCGGCGTTCACATACATCAGGTTGGGCGGGACGCCATACCCCGACGCTATACGCAGGGCGGCATCGGAGGCGTCCACTCCTATTACGCGCCCGCCGGGGCCCACCCTCTCCATTATATGGCGGGTGGCCGCCCCCGTCCCGCAGCCCACGTCCAGGACCATATCGCCGGCGGATATGCCCACCTCGTCCAGCAGCGTATCGGCGCAGCCGAAGGGGCCCTCGCCGGGCCCGGCCCACTTGGAATGGTACTTGGGGGCGACCTCGTCCCATGTCTCCATGGTGGCCCGCTTGTATGCGGCGGGGCTCACCGGGGGCGGGCCGTCCACTTCTCCTCTATCTTCTGCTTGATGAACCGGACCACGTCCTCCTTCTGCTTGCGGCCGGAGCTGGAGTGGCCCTCGCGGTCCACCACTATGACACGGTTGTTCTCCGGGTCGCTCTGGTACCCGTCGCCCACGTCGTTGGCGATCACCATGTCCGCGTCGGCCTCCTTCATCTTCTGGCGGGCCGACTCTATCAGGTCCTCGTCGGAGATGTTCACCTCGGCCTTGAAGCCCACCAGCAGGACGTCGCCGGCCACCACCCGGATGCGGTCTATTATCTTGGGGGTCTTGGACATCTTGATGTCCAAACTGGACATCTCGCTGTCAATCTTGGAGCGGTTGTACTCGGAGGGGGTGTAGTCGGCCGCCGCCGCCACCATCACTATGATATCCTGGTCGTTGGAGGCCTCCCGGAGGGTCGCCTCCATCATCTCGGCGGTGCTGGTGACGCTTATGAGCCGGACGCCCGACGGCGGCCTCTCCCGCCCGGGCCCGTACACCATGGTGACGTCGCACCCGTCCAGCACCAGCTCGGAGGCCAGCAGCACGCCGGTCAGCCCCGAGCTCATGTTTGTGACGGCCCGCACCGGGTCTATACGCTCCAGGGTGGGCCCGGCCACCACCAGCACGCGGCGGCCCCGCAGCGGCGCCGTCCTAGATATGGTCTGTATCACGGTGTCCAGCACCTCCTCGGGCTCGGCCGCCTTGGCCTTGCCCTCCGTTATGGTGGGGGGCGCAAAGCGCACCGACCGTTCCAAAAATTCGATGTTGCGGCGCACCGCCGGGTTCACATACAGCGAGTCGTGCATCGCCGGGCAGACCAGTATGGGCATGCCCGAGCCCAATGCAGTGGTGAGTATGGTGGAGACCGCGGTGTCGTCTATGCCGCAGGCCATCTTGGATATGGTGTTGGCCGTGGCCGGGTACACCAGTATGAGATCCGTGTTGTGGCGGTCGGCCAGCGATATGTGCTCCATGTCGCCGCCCAGCGACACCATGGCGGGATGTCCCGTCGCCCAGGTCATGTACTGGGGCGTGATCAGCTCGGCGGCCGCCGGCGTCAGCACGCACCGAACCGTTCCCCCATGCCGCATCAGCAGCCGGGCCAGCTCCACGGCCCGGTAGGCGGCCACGCTGCCCGTAACACACAGCACTATGTTCTTGCCCAGCAGCTCCTTGCCGTCGGTTCCGGTTATGTCCAGGGAGGGGTGATCCATCTAACTATCCCTCACCGGGAACGTGTGCTCCTCCGCCGGGAACGCGCCGCTCTCCACATCGTCCCTGTACGCGGATACGGCCTGTCTTATATCCTCCGATAGGGAGGCGTACCTCTTGACGAACCTGAGGCTGGCCGGGTACATGCCCAGCATGTCGTGTATCACCAGCACCTGCCCGTCGCAGAGCGGACCCGAGCCTATCCCTATGGTGGGGACATCCAGGGAGCCGGTTATATCCCCGGCGGTCCGCCCGGCGACCTTCTCCAGTACTATACAGAAGGCCCCCGCCTCCTGGATGGCCCGCGCCTCCTCCCGCATAGTGTCGGCCTCGTGTGTGGTCTGGCCCCGTACCCCGTACCCGCCCGAGAGGCTGGCGCTCTGCGGCTGCAGCCCTATGTGGCCCATCACGGGGATGCCCGCCAGCGTGATGGCGCGTATGGCGTCTGTGTACGGCCCCTCCAGCTTTACGGCGTCGGCGCCCTCCCGCACCAGCCGGCCGGCGTTCCGCACCGCCTCGGCCACATCCGCCTGGTACGACATGAAGGGCATGTCGGCCACCACCGTGCACCTCTTGCGGGCCCGGGCCACCGCCCCGGTGAACAGGCACATGTGGTCCATGGTTACGGGTATGGTGCTGGGATATCCCAGCATGACCATCCCGGCGCTGTCCCCCACCAGCAGTATGTCGGCTCCCCCCTCCTCGCAGAGGGAGGCCATGGTATAGTCGTACGCGGTCACCGCCACTATCTTCTTGGCGCCCTTCATGTTTCGTATATCGGATACCCGGCTATGCACGGCGGCCTCCCCCGAAGTTGCGCGCCATAATTCTGGAGCTCTCGGCCAGGTTGGAGTCGTTGCGGAATGCCTCCAGCACGGCCCGCAGGGAGCCCTCGTCATACTGGGTCATCTGGGAACAGTACTGCGCCAGCCGGGGCATGGCCCGCACCACATTGTCCACTATGGTGATGTGCGCCGCCCGCGCCGTCCTGGAGGCGGGGTTCAGGTCTATGGCTATGACCCTCTTGCCGGCCGCCGCCAAGGCCTCGGCGCGGTCGCCGTCCTCCAGCGGGACCAGGACCGTGTCGGCCGCCAGGATGCCCCGGGCGCTCACCAGCCGCCGGGGCGAGTCCGTACCCGGCAGCGTGGCGCGGTCCTCCTCGGTGCCCAGCACCTCGGCGGCCCCGCGCCGCCGCAGCATGCCGGCTATGACGCGCCGTCGCCGGATGTCGTCATAGAACAGGTTGACCTCCAGGGTGCAGCCGGCCGCCTCGGCCAGCCGCACGGCATCGGCGGCGCACAGCGCCGCCAGGTTTCCGTTCACCGATATTACCGGCTTTTTGGACAGCAGCAGGGCAGCGGCGGCAGCGTGGGCGGCCCTCTGGGCCGTTATGGTGCTCTCCTCCCCCAGCATGTAGTCGAACGCCTCCCCCCGGCCGTGGGCCATCAGCCCCTCGGAGGCGACGGCCCCCGCCTCGAACCCGCCGGCGAGCATCTCGCGTATGCGCAGCGACTCGTACCGGGGGTGGGTGGGGGGTATCATATGGCGCGGGCCCCCGTATGGTCTATGCCGGTGAGCACCGGGTCGTACGGGCGCAGCGCCTCCATGGCGCCGCCGGCATCATCCTGTGGCACCATGCTGAATATGGTGCCGCCCAGCATGGCCACCCCGCAGGGGTACCCGGCCCGCTCCAGGGCGCTGGCTCCTGACTCCATCTGGGGGGTTATGGTCCCGGCCCTCCGGGCGAACTCCATCGACAGCCGCTGGAACGTGCCCATGTCGGGGTGCCGGCCCAGCTCCGCCACCATCCGGCCCCCCAAACCGTTCAGCATGCCCATGCGGTCCCGCAGAAAGTCGCTGGTGGAGAGCGGCGAGAGGCACGCCACCACGACCGCCGGATCCCCCGCCTCCAGGCGGCGGATCACACCCCTTCCGGGCCCTCCCGCCCGCACCCTTATCTCGAAGCCGCCGTGGTATGCGGCCAGCACGTCCCCCAGGCCGGTGCGCAGGCGCACCTCCGATATGTGGGCCATCATGGCCAGCCTCTCCTTAGGCATGCGGGTCCCCAGCGCCGTATCCAGCGCGTACAGGGCGGAGAGCGCCAGCGCCCCGCTGGACCCCAGCCCGTACCCGGCCGGGACGCCCATCTCGTGGCTCATGTGCACGGGGGTGCGCACGCCGGTGGCCCGGCGGAACTCCTCCAGCACGTATTGTGCCATACCCGGCAGCACCACATCATACCCGGAATCCTCCACCGTGGTGGTGACGCCCCTCTGTATGGAGAAGCCGGCGCCCACGGATCCGGTGTCGGCGGCGGATCCGGACTCCTCCACGCCAAAAAAGCCGGTCACGTGCGCCGGACAGAAGGCTGCGCCCCTCATGAGTGCCGGTTTAAACTGCAGACAAAATATAAGAATATGGCTTAAACCAATTATACCGGTATAAATGGCCCGGTTCCTGCGGCGGCTCCAGCGGATAGGCTCCAGCGTTCTGGTATCGCTGCCCAAGGAGTGGGTCGTGCAGAACGGCCTGGAGAAGGGCAGCCAGGTGGAGATAGAGACCTCCAGGGGCGGCCTCTCGGTGGCGGCGACGGGGCGGCAGACCCGGGAGCTCTCCATAGCGTACCCACTGCCCCCCAACGAGAACATAACGGCGGACTTGACGGGCGCCTACCTGCTGGGGTACGACGCGATACAGGTCACCGGGCCTGCGATCCCCGCCGGGGACCGCGAGCTGATACGGGACTCGACCCGGCGTCTGGCGGGGATGGAGATCGTCGAGGAGGACCGCTCGCACGTCACGCTGCAGTTCCTGCTGGACCCGACCACCCTGGACCCCCGCCGCATCCTGCTCCGGATGAACTCCATAGCCTTGGGGATGTTCGGCGAGGTGCTAAAAGGGATGGAGACCGGCGAGCTCTCGGCGCTGGGGACGCTCCGGAACCGCGACGCGGAGGTGAACCGGCAGTACTTTCTGCTGGTGAGGCTGATACGGTCCGCTCTGGTGGACGGGCGCATATCGCACGCGTTCGACCTGGAGGGGGTCGACGTGCTGGACTACAGGGTGGCGGCCAACCTGCTGGAGAACGCCGGGGATTCCATAGTGGCGCTGGGCGCCGCCATGCGGGACTCGGGGCTGCCGGCCGGCCGGCTGCGGGGGGCCCGGGGGGCGGCCCGGGACCTGGAGGGCGCCGCCGGCCTGGCGGTCCGGGCCTTGGTGGAGCGCGACCGGCGGCTGGCCATAGAGGCCATATCGCTCCACGCCTCATACCAGGAGGGGCTGGCGGCCCTGCGCGCCGACGCCGCCGGGGACATGGCCCTCATAGACGTGGTGTACGGTCTGGAGCGGATAGGGCGGTTCTGGGCGGACGTGGCGGATCTGGTGCGGCCCATATACTACGATTGATATGCGGTATATGTCAGGAGGGCGCAGATGGTCTTGGAGTCCTGGATGCGGCCCGCCCTTATCATCTCCAGCAGGTCCGGTATGGTGTATCTCTCGACGGATATTATCTCGTCCTCGTCGGGGTTGGACTGGGTCTTCTTCAGGCTGGAGGCCACAAAGCAGTGTATGACCTCGGTGTTGTATCCTATGGAGGGGTAGTACGAGAGCAGCGGCTTCATGGAGCCGGCCATATACCCGGTCTCCTCGGTCAGCTCGCGGAGGGCGCAGTCCCGGGGGCTCTCGCCCTCCTCCAGGGTGCCGGCGGGTATCTCCAGGACGCGGCCCCGGGGGAACCGGTGCTGGTTCACCATGATTACCATGCCGTCGGGATCAAGGGCCAGGATTGCGGCGGCCCCGGGGTGCTCTATTATCTCGCGGGTAACGCGCCTCCCCTCGATCTCGCCCTCGTACACGCTGAGGCCCAGTATGCGGCCCCGGAACTTGGTATGGCGGGTCGCCCTGTCCATGATATTGCGGCAGAAAGGGGGGCAAATGTACCTTTGCGCGGGGCGGAGATGCCCGGAACGCGCCGGGGCTTCGGCCCAGCCGGCGCCCGGTCTCACACCGGACCGACAAAGGTAGTCTCATGTGCGGGGGAGTTGTTGTCTGAGACATATCCGGACGCGCCCGAACGGGGGCTGAACTACATTCGTACGGAGCAGGCCTGCCGTTAGGCAGTGCCGTAACCCGCGCAGCTTGTATCGCACTGTATCTTCTGGTGTCTAAAGATTTAGGAACGTAGCAGTCCTATTACGCATATAACGACAACCACTCCAGTAGTGCCCCAGACTTGGTATCGGATATACACGTTTGAAACCAGCCGTGGCAGTACAAGTGATATTGCTATGATGAAGAGATAGATTTCAATCCGCTTGTCCAGCAGACTTTGGAAGTACGGTTCAAACATATTGGCGTTGTTTTCTGACACTAATAACAACATAAACGAGGATGAGAAATATAAGAAAGCAAACAAGAATATCGGAGGCAGAATAATTTGCATCTTAGGCGTGGTCCTGCATCGGAATTCCATCGGTTTGACTCCTGCATGTGGAATAATTGTCAATGATTTGCTTGTTTCATGGATACGGCAATACTTGGCGCAGCGGTCGCTTTTGATACTAAATTTAGTGCCGTTCACCAAAATTACTCCATTTTTAAATTCGTAGTCATCTGGTTTTGTAAAGGTGTAAGAAATAGGATGCTCGTTGGCCGGTTGGATATCAAACCTAATTTCGCGGGTAGTTTTGGTTTCGTATTCGTGTTCCAGCGTAATTATCTTGTGCGACTTTTTCTCCAAGGGCTTTTCATGGGGCAGTTTTATCCAGACCACTGATTTGTCTAGACTAGTTGGCTGTGACTTCGCTTCGCTTGCTGCACCTTCTTTTGCAGAACTTTTCGTGTGTGGGTCCAGCAGTACATTACTATATTCAGTTGGGATTATAGACAGTACTTCTCCATCTGAATCGCGGGCAATCGGATTGAATATTGGTCGTGTAGATGTTAATATTATATTTTTAGTATCTTTGTTGGATGTTATAGTAAGTTCTGTGCGCACCGTCGAACTGACGTTGGGGATATGATCAATGTATGAACGCTGGCTGATAATTTGCTGCCGATGTGTCCTAGATGTACTAGCCTGTGTTGTCATTGTATTGTTATTCTTGCTAGTTTTAGTTATATATTTGGAAAATTTGTAGATAAGACAAATGAACAGGTATTAAATGGTAAATAATTACCTCTTGGCTCCATTTAAAACCACTACAACCTGTGCTGCCGAGTGGAATCTATCGGTCTAGATGTGTAAGTCGGGCGCGTACTCGCATGGTATTCTGTTTGCGTGCCTGATAGTGTCGCGCGGTACCGATCGATGTTTGTATGTGGTGAGTTTGAGGATATGCGGTAAAACACGGGATACGGATGCATGCGCCGTCGCCACGGACACATGCTCCAATACTGCTCATGCGGGGTTTTGCACCAAGGCGCGAATCAGGGGTCTTGGCTCCGAAACAGTTTCCAGATCCCTCCCCTTTCAGGTGGATGATGGAGTTCTCCCTTGATAGTGTATATGTGATCTGCCGGGTTGTCATCTGAGTCCCATATGTCCCAAGCACGCCGCTCTAGTTCGGTAAGATTATCGTCTCTTATCTCTTCCATGTCTTGTCTATACATCCTATCATTTTAAATGTTGTGACCTGGAGGTCTTTTCGTAGGAATAAGTAGTTGATCTAAATGGTTCGGAGCCGGATCACAACTAGGGCCAGACGGTGTATACGCGGGCTTCGGGGCAGAGTTTTGGGCCGATTTTTGGCAAGCCCCACCGATTATGGACCGGGGCTCCAGTCGAACTCGTAGAACTCTTCCAAAGACATGCCCGTCGTGAAGCGACATCCAGATGCGCACATCCTCCTTTGTGTTGGTCAGCTGACTCACCGCCCGGTATGTAACCCACATGCCCGGCTCCTCCTCCAGCACCCAAGAATCCCGCCAGCGGGCACCTCTGCCGTTATGGCGTCTAGGGAACGGATGCGTCGTTGCTAGCATATGTCAACCCGGTGAGTGGATCCACGATGAATGCCAGCCACCCTGGGCCAAATGGGATGAGGGTCCTCAGCAGGAAGGAGGCGTGATTATGCACGAGGATGAAATAAGATGGGGTGTCCCGCGCGCTAGCATCGGTCATGCCGCCGCACGACCGTAGGCCGATATGCGGGCACGATCCGGGGAGTTTCCGGCAAGATAATCTTTTATGTAATAACATAAGGAGTGGCGCATAGTGAGCCGGTACAAATATGCGATGGTCGGGGCGGTGGCCCCGCTGGCAGCCATGGTGATCCTGGGCGTTGGTTGGGCCGAACATGTACCCGTACCGGAGGACGCCGACGAGCAATACCTAGACTACCTTGACCGGGCTGCCTACAGGCCGGAAGCGACGGGGGAGACGGAGGGTGAGTACGGCGACTGCACGTTCAGGTACGCGACCAGTTCGCCAAGCCCGGGCAGGGGCGGCAAGACCGACATATCCATGGACTGCGGTCTAGGTTATGGAGGCGGTGGTGGCGGAGGCGGCGACGAGCGCCTCTTCAACCTGTTGAAGCCGGACTTTGAAAGGCATCGCGACAGCATAACCTGGGAACAGACGGGGATAGAGTTCTGCGCCATACAGACCGTCAACCACGCGCGTTTTCCCGGGCACGGCCCCAATACCCTCTCAATCAACATTGACTGCTGGTGGATGGACGACGTAACAACGCTCAACGCCACCGGGGACGACCGCCCCGTCGAGGAGCTGGCCGCCGGGTCGGCCCACGCCATACTGGGCGTGGTGATCCAGACCAACGCTATCCCTTACAACATAACGATGGCCAACGCGACGTCGGTCAACGGCACAGAAATTATCCGCGAGACAATCTTCACTGAGGTGACCGTGGCCGTCAACGAGGACCTGCGGGGAACCTACAGCGACAAACTGATAATGTTCCGGTTTGAGGGCGGCAGCATAGACGACACGAAGGTGATCAACCCGAACGCTCCAGAGTTCGAACTGGGCGAGCAGGTGTTGGTGTTGGTGGGCGAACCGGACCCGGACGGATACCATCCTATAGTGGGCCAGGTCAACGGCAAGTACAGCATCACCGAGGACATGTTTGCCATAGTGGGCTATCATGACCGGTACGGTCCGTTCGACGTCGAGGACGGCCGGTCCAGCACGCTGGATGAGCTGCGCGAATTGCTCGAGGACGTGCCGCCCGACCAGGCGGCCCAAGAGACGGCTCCCTGACATTGCCAGAATGTGTTTCGGCTTCTGAAGTTTTATGAGGTTTGGTGGCATCGCGTACGCGGGATCCGGTGCGGAGACGCCCGCTGCCTGCCTGAACAAGGCGCAGACCAGATACAACGCGCTAGCCCATGGAATTAGGATGCCGGACTTTGTGATGGTGTCTGACGTTGTGGAGATGAGGCGGGACCAGATAACGGAGAACCCCGTCTTTTTCAGCATGCGCCTCAGCGTGCGCGGCTTGCACTTGACGTGAAGCTCTCTGTCCAGCATGGCCGCCACCATGTCCAGCTGCCACGTCCCTCCCGCGAACCCGTACTGCGCCGGGAGTTGTCCAGCCACCGTTTGATGGCCCTGCAGGCGTCGGCATCCATCTTTTGCTTGTTGCGGCCACGTTTTTGTCCGCTATCCTGCGCAAGTCGGCATTCATCATGCGGAGCAGCCAGCCACGCACGGTCGAATACTTCTGCCCCGCCTCTCTGGCCGCCGGCCGTATGCCCATCCCGTCCTTTCGTAACAGGCATACGCTCAGGATGATCTGGGGCTTGCCTGGCCGCTCCTTCTTGAGGGCCTCGGCGAGTCGCTTACGGCTTACCATTCCCATGAACGCATGGCCCTTGGGTATCGCCTCTTGGCATGTCCCCTGCCGCTTTTTGTCGGTGGCTTTTGCCATGAGGGGTCTGGGGGAGAGGGGCAGATCTAAATCTTCCGATTTGAACACACTTCAGACATCATGGACCGGGGCATCCCAGGTCCGGTGATCGGGTATTACTGTCCGCTACTATGCATAACCTCTAGCTGACATGCACGTTGGTCCACAGCCTGTCGCTGTGCTGGTAGTCCCTTACCTCCAGTGTGAGGCAGATGTTTCCCGACTTGCCGGACACGTCAACCATCAGCATCTTGGACTCTACATTCCCGCTGAACAGTGACTGCTGCCCGATCCCGCAGTTGCTGTACCACTTGTAGTAATTGACGTTGTTCTCGGCATCGTCTATGATGGCCCAGGCGGTCAACGTGCTCCCCATAACAACATATTGTATGCTCTTTATCTTGGGTGGTGTGTTGTCCCGTATGAGGATGGATTTGGTGGCACTGTCTGATAATGTACCGTCCGAGACAGTTAGTGTTAGAAGGATTGTGGCGTCGCCGCCTGTGAGCTGCGGGGCGTAAAAGTTGGAGTTCCTGCCGTCCCAGATGTAGCCGACTCCGTTGTGGTCAACCTCCCAGTCATACGTCAGTGTGTCATGGTTCGGGTCGGACGACCTCTTACCGCTTATGCTTACCAACCGGTCCTCGAATATGGATGATGGCGCGTCTATCACAGCGTTCGGGGCGCGGTTGCTGGTCGGGTACTTTGGTTCCGGTGTAGTGACAGGCTCCACTGCATTGTTTGGAATTGTCACAGATACACTGTCGCAGGCCACCCGGTGCCATGCGTTGGAGGACGGATCCCGTATGTCCTTGTCTGCGGCGCATACCTCGTATGATATACGGTCACCCGGTGAGTGGTCACGAGTATCCTGTATGGACGTGACATGTGGTGGCATTTGCCAGCCAGTCTTGCCGGAGTCTATGAAGTAGGCATCTACGGTAGGATCGTTTATGTCATTCCAGTAAACGTTGACGCTGTTGGCTCCGATGGACGCCCTCGCGTTGATGCTTGCTGCATCAACCTCGAGTATCGAATAAGCTCCGAGCGCACACATTGCCAGTGATGCGGTTACAAGCGGGACAGTTTTTCCATCCACGTTATTATATGGTCAAACCAGCATTTAAGTATTCTTTGGACGTGGAGCTGTACAACTGACGAATTTTGATGTTCCGGCGCCTTGCCGTCATACCAGCGCGTATGAGATGTGTTGGCCGCGGCTGCCTCCAAGCGGCAGTCCGGACCGCATTGGATATGCGCCGCTACCGCACGTCTATCGCGGATGTTCGCAGTATGTATTAGACTCGATCCAAAATTGGCCGCGACGCGCTCTCTCTAGATGTTCGGTCTTATGTGCGGCCGCTATGCCGCGTTTAGCGACCCGTCCAGCAACTTTATGTTTGCTAGTCCGCACACGATATCGCGGATTATCGCATACCTGAGGCGGGGGTTGCGGTACCGGTCCCCCATTATCCGGAATATTTTCACCCGGCATATCGCGTGCTCGACGCGAATACGTATGCGCCAGAACGCCCTGTTATACTCCTTCTCTTCCCGGGTGAGGCTCTTGCCGGGTCTTCGTTTTAGGGCCACGCGCGAGTCGCGGTCCGGGTAACGGAGTATCCGGTCATCCTAAAGCTCACGCAGGGCGGAAGCAGCATGGGCTTGGATGGGGAGTCGAGGATCTGCGACTTTGCGCAGCTGAGGTGGCACTACTTAGGACGTACCGGCAGGACGTGCTGGAGCGGTTCATCGAGGACCCGGAGTTCGACGTGCCGGTACTTGGCACGAAACCCGACGGAGTGTTCGATGTGGTGGAGGTGACGCTTAACGGAAAGCCGATGGACAAAAACTATCTCACATCCAAAATAGTCTACAGGGACGATTATGGCCTTGATGTAGCAGACGTGGAGGGGGCCTTTTTGGAGTACAAGGCGATGGCGCCGAAGGCGTACAATTCGCTTCGGTGCAGGGGCTTTGGCCGGGTGGACATATAGTCGGGATCATAAGTAACCTCTCATTGTGTAAGATATGTATGATCGAAATTTTGATGCAGTGCATGAACACACAAACCGAAGCCAAGAAGACAAGGGCAGCCCTAAAGCAGACCCGGAGTACGCACTAATGCGCCCGTGTCGTGGCCGTGAACATGGTGAGCATCAAGGTATTTGGCGTGCTGGTGGCAGCGGACGCGCTCGGTGTAGACCGAGGCACCGTCAGCGACTGGCTTGAGGCGACGACCACTGCGGTCTGGACGGCCTAGCCGACGCCGCAGGCCAGGCCGACACACTTTCGTGCCGCTCGACGAACCGGAGAAGGTGACCGGCGACCCGCAGTTCACCGCCTATGAGTTTGTCGAACGCATCGAGAAAAGGACCGGCGTGAAATACAGCCGGCTTGTCGAGGGTTTATTAGCGCAGTGGCGCCAACCGCACCGGGTGAATTCGATGGGGCGCGGACTTATTCTGACCACATGCACAGGGGTTGCCGTTATGGTTCTGGCGGTTGCATATTTGGGGGCCGTCCAGACAACCTCCGCTCAGTATATGGGTAATGTGGAACCCGGCGACACCTACACCACTACCGTCCCCGCGTGCTTTCAGGAACCGCTGGCGCCGTACATACAGGTGCGGCAGGGGCTGCCGCCCGATGATATCGTGTGCAAGGAGGGCCTCGTGCCGGCCGCAAGGGAGGGCGGCGATCCCCTGTGCATAAGGGAGGAGTCAGTCCAGACGCTGCTGCGCCTAGGCTGGACGGTGGACATACTAGAACATGCGGACCCGAACGACACGTGGAACCCGCAGTCAAAGCCCTACGACCGCCGCGTCTACTGCAATGACCACCTGATGGTGGAGGTGGAGCGACAGACAGGGGGGAACACGCTCCAAGAGAGCCTGTCGATGTCCTCCCGAAGCATGGCCGCCACCACGGCTGCAGACCAGAGCATGGGTTTGGCCGTCGGCGGCGCCCAGGATGTCAACAACTTTAGGGCAAACGTCGAGAACGGCTACCTGCCGCTGCACACCGACATTACGTATGAGGGGCTCTTCTATGACTATTATTTCGATACCGGGAGAGGCGCCGAGTGCAAGGCGCTCTTCTGTCCGTCGTACAGCTATGCGGTGTCCGCGGATCCGTTCTCCGGAGAGCGCGAGTACTACCTGTCGGTGGGGCTAAACTCGGGGCTGAAGGAGTCCGACTTTAACCGGAGGGACCTCAATCTGGTCATAGTTTTGGACGTCTCCGGATCCATGGGCGCGCCGTTTGCTCGATATTATTATGATGATCCCCTCGCGGCCAGTACCGACGCCCGCACCAAGATGCAGATCGCCAACGAGGCGGTGGCGGGCTTGGTGGACCATCTGGGCCCCGACGACAACCTGGGGGTGGTCCTGTTCAACAGCGGGGCGCATCTCGCAAAGCCGCTGGAGAGCATGGGGTCGGCCGACAGGGACAGGCTCAAGGCCAACATAATGGGCATACACGAGGGCGGGGGGACGAACATGGACGCGGGCATGAACTTGGGGACCTCGCTGTTCGGCGAAATGGCGGACGGCTACGAGAACCGCATCATCTTTCTCACCGACGCCATGCCAAATTTGGGCGACATATCACGGGCGGGTCTGTTCAAGACCGTGTCTGGCAACTCCGAGAACGGCATACATACCACATTCATAGGGGTGGGGGTCGACTTCAACACCGAGCTGGTAGAGGCGCTGACCAAGATCCGGGGGGCGAACTACTACTCGGTTCACTCGGCCGAGGAGTTCAAGAGCAGGATGGTGGACGAGTTCGAGCTGATGGTTACGCCGCTGGTGTTCGACCTGGAGCTCAACTTGGAGGCGGACGGCTACGAGATAGAGGAGGTGTACGGCTCGCCGGAGGCAGACCAGGCGACCGGTGAGATAATGAGGGTGAGTACACTCTTTCCCTCCCGGACGGAGGACGGCCAGACCAGGGGCGGGATAATACTGCTCAAGCTGGAGCGGGTCTCCGACGATGCCGTTCTGGTCCTGAGCACCACATACGAGAGCGTGGACGGGGAGGCCGGAGAGGTCCGGATGGCGGTGGGCATTGGCCCGCACGACCGGGACTACTACGAGAACACCGGCGTATGGAAGGGCGTGCTGCTGGCCAGGTACGCCGACCTAATGAAGGCGTGGATACTCGACGAGAGGGCCGCCTTGGCCGGGGCGTCCGTCGTGCGGCCGTCTTTTTACGATGACGGAATCCATGTTCCGGACCACGACGGCTGGGCCCTCGGCCAGTGGGAGAGGCAGTCGGCCCCACTGCAGGTCTCGGACCACTACAGGGAGGCGTTCTCCGAGTTTTATGGGTACTTTGGCGCGGAAGCGGCCGCCATCGGAGACGAGGCTCTCCGGCAGGAGCTTGAGGTATTGGCCAGGCTGGCAGGCCATGGCGGGTAGGTTCCCGTGGGGATCAGGCACGGACATCTGCATTTAATTTGTGGTTTGCATAAAGTCGGGTTAACCACAAAAACCGATTTTTGCCGCCTGTCAATATCTGGATTCATAAATAATTTCACATTATAGAAAATATAAATGATCGAAATTTTAACACATGCGAACACACAAGTCAAACACAAAAAGATAAGATTGATTCTAAGACAAAGGGCACGCATAAATACGTCCGTGCCAAGGCCGTTAACATGGTGCGTGTAAAGAAGTTGCATGTGTCGTTTATGGCAGACGTACCATACCACAAAGTCCGTGGCGGACAGGTCCGACGGTTAGCGTCATGAACCAGACGGTTCCAATTTTGCAAGGGTGCTTCCAGCCCACCAAATAAATCCGGCGCCCGCATAGTATTGTGGGATGGCACCGGCATGGTCTCCGACGCGTTACTCGGCGGTCGCCCCGCTGGTGTTTGTGGCGCTGGCTGCCGCCCTCCCGGCGGCCCATGCCGAGATCCTGGTCTTGGGCGAACTGCGGGTCGGGGAGGACCAAGACCAGCTGATGGACGCAGCCGCGTTCGAGTCTATCGACGGGCATGCCTACCTGCTGGCCGTCTCTAGCTCCGGCACGGCCCAGATCATAAACGTGACAGATCCGTACAACCCCATCCGGACGGACGGCGCCATACGCATCGGGTCTGCCGACTCGTGGTTCTGGGATGTCGAGGTGTTCAGTCCGCCCGATGGCCGAATTTATGCGGTCGTTGCCGGTGATGGCGCTCGGATCTTGGATGTCACGGATCCGACCAGTCCGGCGCTGGTGGACAGCATGCAGGATGATTCCACTTCTGCACTCAGCACTGCGCGGGATATCAAGATGCTTGAGCGGCCGGACGGTCGCGTCCACGCGCTGGTGGTGGGCGAGGGTGGTAAACTGCGGACCATCGACGTCACAGATCCGTCCCGCCCGGCTGAACTGGGGAATCTGCCGGGCTTGGGCCCGGCGACTCCGGATTCGGACGGCGCCGTACTCTCCGAGTCCGGCGACGGCCGCATCCACGCCCTGTACACCAGCCATATGGCGGGGGTCTTGGTCATAGACGTGACCGACCCATTGCGCCCTGTGTTGGTCAGTGCTGTGAGGTACTACGACGACCGTCTCTCGTGGTCTGCTGATCCCTTTGAGACGTTCGGCAGACCCCCGCCCTCGTCGTCGGACATACTAATCGCCGATATGTACGCGGCGGGGTTGGGCAATCCCGGAGAGGTGGCCGTCTTCGATTCTCCCGACGACCGCACTTATGCCATGGTGGCCAACGACGGCTTCACCAGCACCGTGAGCGGCTCTGACCGGCGCAGCACCCCCACCGGTGTGCTGTTCTTGGATGTCACCGATCCGGAATCACCCGCCCCGGTGGGCGCCGTCAGGAACGGCGAGGGCGGGTTCGACTTTGGGTCCCACATCCGGGAGATTACCATTCTGTACTCGCCCGGCGGGCGCGTCCATGCGATGGTTGCCGGCGGCCAGGACGTGACCATTCTGGATGTCACCGATCCGGCCCGACCGGTTCCGACGGGCCACATCCGGGACGGCGAGGGCGGATTTGACGCGGTCAACCTGGTCTTCGGCATGACCGTCTTCGGATCGCCGGGCGGCCGCACCCATCTGGCGATGGCCGGCGACGAGGGCATCCAGGTGGCGGACGTGACGGATCCGCGCGCGCCGACGGCGGCCGGCAGCATTTTGGACGGATCGGCCAGTCTCACCGACCCGGTGGTCTTTGAGTCAGGTGACGGCCACACCTACATTCTGGGCGTGGGCGGGGACGGCATTAGTGTGGTCGACATCACCGACCCGGCTGTTCCGGCGGCCCGCATCCGAGACGGCGAGGGCGGCTTTGATGCCTTGGATGAGGTCCGGCAGGTGGAGGTGTTCCACACTCTTGGTGGCCTCACCTACGGGATAGCGGGTGGTGATGACGGCCTGCAGTTGGTCGATATCACCAACCCTGCTGCGCCCGTGGCCGTCGGCAGCCTGCGGGACGGCGAGGGCGGCTTCGATGCGGGGTGGATCACCGGCATAGCGGCGTTCCAGCCGTCTGGCGGCCGCGACTATGTCCTCGTTGCGGACCACAACAGTGGCATCAGTGTGGTGGACGTCACCGAGCCGGACGCCCCCGCCTTGGTGGGTGGTCTGCGGGGCGGCGAGGGTGGCTTTGACTTGTTGGGAGGGGCGCATGATATAGACGTCTTTGATGTACCCGGAGGCGGACCCTATGCCCTGATGACCGGGGACAGGGGAATCCACACGATCGACATGTCCCGTCCCGGAGAGCCCAAGGTGGCCGGTACGCTGAAGGATGGTACGGAGGGGTACGCCCAGCTCACCGCTTATGACGCGGTGGTCTTTGAGGCAGCCGACGGTCGCCCATATGCGCTGGTTGCAGACTATGCGGTCGGCCTCCATGTCATAGACATGGCCGATCCGCGCGCGCCGATCCGTGTGGGGAGTATTCCGGCCGAAGCGGAGCGGGGCATGCTTGTGCCGGGATCCGACATCTCCACGGTCGCCTCCCCGGACGGCCGCACCTATGCTCTGGTGGCCGACATAGCCGGCATCGGGGTGGTGGATGTCACAGATCCGCGGGCGCCCGCCCTGGTGGATGGCATAGACTTGGCGCTGTCCCCCTGGTACGTCACCGTGTTCGAGCGGGACGGCGGCCGCGCCCATGCGCTGGCAGGCGATGGGGACCGCATGCTGATGCTGGACGTAACCTACCCGTATGCGCCCGTCCCGGTCGGCGACATCACGGAGGGTTTTGTCACCCGCGGCGGCACCGTCTTTGCGCCGGAAGGGGGCCGCATCCTTGCCCTGGTGGGCAGCGGCTACCACACCGTACTGGTTGCCGACCTGACGGATCCGCGGGCCCCGAAGGTTCTGGGGCTCATACCGGCGGAGAATGATCGGCCCGGGGATGTGGTGGCGACCGGCTCCCCGGACGGCCGCGCCTACGGGATGTGGATAGGCGCCTCGGGCGGGGTGCTGGCCGCAGACATCACCGAACCGCATGCGGCAGCCTCCCCCGTCATTTCGGACGATCTGGGCCTGGCTCCCGGCTCTACAATGGAGCTGTTCAGGCCGCACGACGGCCGCACCTACATGATGGCGGGCAGCGGCGACACCATACGGATAATAGATGTCACGTATCCGTCCGGCCCGGTGCATGTGGGCGGCATCCGGGACAACCTGGGCGGCTTTTACTACTTGGGCGGCGTGCGCGACATATCCGTCGTATATAGTGGCGGCCGCATCCTCGCCCTGGCGGCCGGCGGAGACGGCGTGCAAGTGATCGACATCACCGACCCATACCATCCGGCCCCCGCTGGAGGACTCCGGGCCGGCCCCGGCGGCCTGGGTATGGACGGGGTCCACCGGACCGCCGCGCTGCACTCCTCCGACGGCCGCGTCCTCGCCCTGGCGGCCGGCGGAGACGGCCGCACAGTCATACTGGATATCACCCACTCCGGCACGCCCGCCTTGGCGGGCGCCATCCATACCGGCGGTGCCGGATCAGCCACGGATGTCTCCATGTTTGAGGCATCCGACGGCCGCCTCTATGCCATGCTGGCCGGGGAGGGCGGCGTCCAAATAATGGACGTTACGGACCCCGCATATCCCGTACAGGCCGTCGCCCTGGAGGGGTTTGGAGTCTCGGATATCTCCATATTCGAGTCGCCCGACGGCCGCCTCTATGCCATGCTGGCCGGGGAGGGCGGCATCCGGACAATCTATCTGGACGACCCGGTCCGGTACTACGCCGGTATGCCGCCCTAGGTTGCATCCTGAGGCATCCAAGGGTTCTCGGGCAGGGCGGCAACTGCGTGCAGCGTCGAATCCCGACAGAACCATAGTATGCAGCAACGGACAGCTTGGAGGCTCCGGGCACCGACGGCATCTGGCGCAGGACCTATCGGAACCCGCCTATGCCGCGGCTCAGCAGGCCAGACGCCACCCCGGCGCCCGCTGCCACCCCGACATCCTGTTTTGACATGAACGGGGAGAGCGCCCGCGCAAACTCCATCAGGTTCTTTGTCTGGTAGTAGACCGTCCCGGGCCCGGTTATCTCTATCACGAGCGCCTCGCCGCCGAACAGCGTGGTCTTCAGGCTCCCGTGCTTCCTGATGTCGTACCGGGCCGTGGCCGTCAGGGCCACCAGCTGGTAGTTGTCCAGTATCATACTCTCGCCCGCCCCCAGGTCCACCCTGCGGATCCCGCCCCAGCCTTCCACGAATATGTCGCCGGATCCGACCGTCTTTAGCATGAACAGGTTGCTTCCGAATATCCCCTTGGTGAAGCCCTGCCACTGCGTGTCCAGCGTCAGGTCGCCGACGGACGCCACGTACGAGCCCGACTGCACTATGTACTCCTCGTCGGCGTGTATGACCTCTATGTCGCCCAGCACGTTCCCGGTGATGCCCAGCTTACAGCCGTCCTCCTGAGCGGCGAACTCGTTTACGAAGAATGACTCCCCGGCCAGGACCGTCGACTTGAGGGCCTTGAAGAGGCCGCCCTTCCTGGTCTTGGTGTCGGTGCTGATGTGTCCGCGCATGTACACCATGGCTCCGGCCTCGGCGGTCACCGCCTCGCCCCAGTCCATGGCAAAGTCGATCATCCCCACGGGATTCTTTACGATCTCGTACTCCACGCCCTTGCACATATCAGGCTACTATAATTAGGATTTCGGCTCTGGACAGGGCCATCTTGGTGGCCCAAAACCTCCGGAGCCGGCTGTGACAAAAACCAACTGGGTGGAAACGGGGGCCGGGCGGCAGTCTGACGCCACGGGGCTGCACGGCCCATAGATTGTTGGGACGGTGCCCGACGTATTGTAGCTCTCCGTATTGCACTCCAGAGTCGGACCGGCGCCAGTCAAAAGCTCTACGTTTACGTTCGTGTTCTGAATCAGGGAGATGGTTTTAGCCCTTAACCAGAGAACCGGACCGAAAGCGATCCATATGCTGACATCCTCCAGATCTCATGGCAAGCTGAAGCGATGGCTCAAGAGGCACCGCTGCGCCGGCAAGTGGCAGTCGGCGCCCCGCGTCAAGTCGTTTCGGTTCCGTACGGTTCGTGCGCAACCGCCGCCACTACAGCTTCGGTAGGTTAATGGCCACGCCGGCCGCGGTCCTCGATCCCGGGGGACGGCAGGCCACGCCGCAGGGATCTCCTAGGGTCAGCCCGTCTGGCCGCGCCATTCCATCAGTTTGGGACATGAGCGGTGGCCGTACCGCCAGACAGGGTGGCCATCCGGCCCGCCGCGGCGTGCCTTGGAATGGTCAGTCAGTAGAATGCTGGCAGGAACGGCCAAGTACTGTCCGATCAGCCACCCCCAACGTCTGGAATATGAACGACGATATAATTCCCGTCTATTTGGCTAGCCTCTCAGCATTATCATATCCTATTAGAATCCACTTCATGGCACCAGCGGTTGTGGTTAGCTTTGGATCGATCTCAATCCACCCCATCTTGGAACCATGAGAAAATGGTTTGATCGCCTTTGATTCCATTGCAATTTCTTGCTGGTCTTTAGGAAGCCTGACGATGATCTGTCGGTTGTTCTTGTTGCTAAATCCAACAAAAAACTTCTTTTTTATTAAAAAACACTGATAACCGAACATGGGCCTAGTCGTTACCTGCTCCATGGACTCAACCTTCCTTTTGATCGGATCGTAGCTATTCAATCACATCCTCTCTTGGTTTGTAAATGAAACCAAGTATTATGAAAATATTACCTAGGATAGTCATTGCCACCGCATCTCGCTCCCGCCGGCGCACCGCACATCTCCTGCCCCGCATGATGTTCTGCAAAGTGCACCAGCCACGCCGCCGTATGTGGCACTGGAGATGGCGGCCATCCACCGGTATTCGCCTCCGCAACCTGCCGGGGCCGTCCAGGCCGGTGCCGCCACCCACCGACTGCCCACGCCCTCCTGGGAGACCGACCTTCCCGCTCATGCCGTCTCCTTGCGGCGCATAGACCCGCATGTCTAAAAGATGTGGTGGTCAGATCCATCCGGTTGGACGGGTCCCCGTTGAACGCGTGCGTTTTTTAAGGCGGAGCCGCTCACCGCCGCCGTGAACCTAATGGCATGCGCCGTATCGGGAATGCTGCTGGCCGCCGCGCTGGCCGCCGCTCCGGCCCTGGCTGAGGACGCGCCGCCCCCTGGCGGTGGGGCAGACGCGGCAACATCCCATGCGGAGCCGGTCGTGATCGGCGGCCTCTTCCCGCTCACCGGTACATTGGACTCTGCGGGCGCCGAGGGGAGGGCGGCTGTCGAACTGGGCATCCGGGACTTCAACGCGTACCTGGCCGAGAGCGGGGCCGGCTGGTATCTGGAGATGGCCGTCGAGGACACGGCCACCGACCCCGACGTGGCCCTGGAGAAGATCCAAATACTGCACCGGGCCGGCATCACCGCCATCCTGGGCCCCATGACCAGCGGCAACGTGGACAGCGTCAAGATATATGCAGACCAGAACGGGATGCTGGTACTGAGCCCCACCTCCTCGGCCGCCTCCCTGGCCATACCGGGCGACAGCGTATACCGGCTGGTCCCCGACGACAGCGTGTCGGGAGCCGTCCTGTCCAAACTGGCCGAGCATGTGGGGGTGGGGGCCCTGGTCCCGATATGGAGGGGCGACACGTACGGGGACGGCCTGTGGAGGGTCGTCTCCGACGACTTTGAGTCCAGGGGCGGCGCCATCCACGCCGGGGTGCGGTACTGGCCGGACGCGCCGGACCTGGAGTCGGAGGTGGCGCTGCTGGACAAGCACGTGCGGGAGGCCACAGAACTGTATGGTCCCGGCAGGGTGGCCGTCCTGATGCTATCATACGACGAGTACGCGGCCATATCGGAGGCCGCCGCGGGTTATGACGCCCTGGGGGAGGTGGCGTGGTTCGCCTCCGAGTCGTCCACCCTTACGGACGCGCTGGACAAAAACCGCGCGGCCGCCAAATTCGCCGAGCAGGTGGGCCTTACCGGGGTGCAGACCCTGTCCGCCCGGGGCGAAGAGTACGGGCGGCTCGCCGCCGAGATGGCCGCCCAGCTGGGGAGGGACCCCAGCACCATATGGCCGCACGCGTACGACTCGGCGTGGGTACTGGGCCTGTCCATACTGCACGCCAACAGCACCGACGCCGCCCACATACGGGAGGCCCTTCCCGGAGTGGCCGCCGGGTACGGCGGGGCCCTGCTCTCCACGAACCTCAACGAGGCGGGGGACCTGTTGCCCACCGACTACCGCATAGTGAGGGTCGCAGGCGGCAACTGGACGGCCATAGGAAACTACTCCACGGCCACCGATACCATCATACTGGAGGCCACGCCCCCCGAGATCCCGCCCGAGACGGCGGCGGCCATAAACGGCTTCGCCGCGGACTTTTACCGGGAGGTCTCCGGCGGTAACCACAACGTGTTCTTCTCCCCGGCCAGCATATACGTGGCCTTTGGTATGGTGAACGAGGGGGCGAGGGGGGAGACGGCGCTCCAGCTGCGGAATACATTCGGCTTTGGGGCGGACGCGGAGCTGCGCCACGGCCACACCGAACAGTTGATGTCGTCGCTGAACCAGCGGGACCCGTACGCCGCCCTACATATGGCCAACGCCATGTGGCTGGCCGAGTGGTTCGAGCCGTACGAGTCATACACCGATGTCGTACGGGATGTCTACCGCGCCGAGGTCGACAGCGTCGACCTTCCGGCCGTCGGGATGGATACTGTAAACACCTGGGCCGCCGAGAAGACCGAGGGCAAGATAAAGAACGTACTCCGCGAGCCGCTGCCCGATTTGACGGCATCCGTAATGACGAACGCCATATACTTCAAGGGTTCGTGGGCGGAGCGGTTCCCGGCGGGGGCCACTAGCCCGTCCGACTTCTGGACCGGCGAGCGGCAGGTGCAGGCCGACTTTATGCATATGACCGGATGGTTCGACTATGCGTCGTCGCCGACCGAGCAGGTGCTCCGGATGCCCTACGAGGGGGACAGGCTCTCGATGCTGGTGGTGCTGCCGGCAGAGCGGGACGGCACGGGAACCCTGGAGGGGTCCATCGCGCCGGACATGGTGGACCGGTGGACGGCTGACCTCCGCCCCGCCGAGGTCGCCGTCGAGATGCCCAAGTTCGAGATGAAGACCAACTATAATCTGGCGCCGCCCCTGATGGAGCTCGGGGCGGTCGACGTCTTTGACGGGGCGGCGGCCGACCTCTCCGGGATGGTCGACCTCTCCGGTAGCCTCCAGAACCTGTACGTGGGAGGGGCCCTCCACGACGCGTACGTTCAGGTGAACGAGGAGGGGACCGAGGCGGCGGCCGTCACTACAATAATAGTGGGGATCACCAGTGAGTCGTACGAGCCCCCGCCCGTGCCGTTCGTGGCGGATCATCCGTTCCTCTTTCTCATACTGGACGACCGCAGCGGCACGATACTGTTCATGGGGCGCGTCTCGGACCCGTCGCAGTAGCCGTGGGATCGCGTACGCGTCAGGGCATACGCGGCTGCCCTGGACGGCTCGATCTGCTTTTACCATATCTGGCCGCGCAGTCGAAGCCCTGACGTAAAAGGCGGTTGTAGGTCGGCCGGTCGGGCGCGCGTCGGAGGGCGGCCCCGGCGAAGGCCGTACTCAGCCGTCCGACTGCAGGATCCTCAACATTTCGTCGACTGTAACCATCTGGATTCCCTTAAACTCTTCTAGGCAGAGCAGGTCGCGGTCTCCGGAGACGATGTAGTCGGCGCCCCCGTTATACGCAGCGTTGATGAACATGTCATCGTCCGGATCTCTTACCACGCTGAATTTCGACTTTGTTTCAATGATGTCGGACAATGACTCGAGCGTGGACACCACATCGTTGACTTCATTTTTGTCCAAGCGGAATTTCGGCCTGCATAGGACCTCCCTTATCTCGTTGATTATCTCATCTGATGTAATCAGGGCGCATTTGCCGCTGAGCACGGCCTTCAGTAAAAATTCGTAGGGCTTGCCGGCTCTGATGGCCGCGCTCACGACCACGCTGGTATCTACTACCACCCTGTACATTTACCCGGCCGGCTAGGTTTCACGCTTCGCTCTCCTGTATTCCCTGATCTCCCCTGCTATCTCTTCGTCTGACACGCCCAAATTCTTGGCATGTATAGTCTCGAATGCCTCTTCAACTTTGAGTCTTGTCTGTATACTTTTGATTACACCCTCGAGTTTGTCGTCAGAGACAGAACGCACTATGATGATTCCGTCGCTGTAGGATGTGACTATGATGTCCGTTTTTTCCAGCAAACCCATCTGCGCTCTGATGGCAGATGGTATCTTTACCCATCCGCCCTCGTCTATTACTGTTTTTTCACACATTTGAGGCATGCCCAATCCCATACTGGGTTACCGCCGGCATCTTATAAAGTTAGATCCTAGGGGGACTGTAACAACTCTGTGCTGAGTCCTAGTGTGACATCTGTGTGCTGGGCCGGATCTTCTCGCTGATGAATGATCCGGTTGCGTCATATAGGATGGTTGGCAGCGCCCGCATGATGAATATGGGTGCTGCAATACCGATGGTACTCCTCGGCTGCCTCACGGTTCTGTTGACATATGTTGATGGCCCGCAGTCCGATGCCAGCCAAGGATCCGCCATTGCCCAGTTGTTGATGCCTGCGGCCACAACGACTCCAACACCAACCCCGGCAGCCGCCCCTGCTACGGCACCGACCATCGCCCCCGGCCTTGCCCTCGCCCGCGACGCTCCCCTGCACCACGCCAGCACCATCCTTCAATCCGAACCCGATCCCAAAGATCCGTTTGCGCGTTGGAACGATCTCGAACCTCAACCTTGGTGGAGGGACTCCGAACCGTATTCCTGCGTAGCTGAAGAGAAGACTACGTCGCCGTGGATCAGGGCCGGACTGGCCGACCTTGGCGGAAGCGACTCGCTGTCGCTCATCAAGTACTATGACAACGGCAGCTACCTGCGCTACGGCAACATGGGCTTCGAAGGGTGTACACCGATGAAGAAGTACCCGGACCGGACGTATCTGGACCCGCCGGTTGACCCGACCTACTACTCATTGGGCGACCTCGACATTGCGGTTGACATCGCCCGCGTTCCGCCGGATGCGCCCGGATGGTACGAGGATGACGGGAAACGGGAGACGATGACGATGTCCGAGGCGGTAAGCATCCTGAACACTCACGTCGCCGCCTATTTCGAAAAGATCTCAGACGGCAAGCTCAGGATGCGTTTCCACGCGGGAAACGACTTTGCGTTGGAGGGGGAAGGCTCTCCAAACGACGTTCATGGCCAGCAGATGCGGCTTGCGGGCGTGATGGACTGCCGGGGCAAGGCGGCGGACATCTACCCGTGCGATTTGGGCGCTCCCGGCGGTCTGAACCGCCTCCTGCTGACCGACGTGACTTCCGACACGGGCGGCGACGCCTTCAACGCCGCAGCGCGGCTCGGCCTGGTGAGCCTGCGCGAGGCGAACATGGAGACTCTGGTGCACGAGATTGGGCACGGATGGATGGGGTGGCCGCACTCATTTACGGAACTGCCTTGGGAGCCTTCACTAGGCAAAGTCGAAGAGCCCAACCCATATAGCAACCGGTTAGATGTGATGTCATCTTTCCTTGGAATTCCACCCGTAAAGGGCTGGCACCAAGACATGCCACCAACGCTTGCCATCAACCGCTACTCTGCCGGATGGATCTCCCCGGAGAGGGCGGCTCTACACCTTACCGAAAACGCGACATATACGCTGGGCAAGCCCCTCCACGACGGCTATCAGTTCATCGTGATACATTCGGGTCGCCCCTATGCGTTCACCACACTGGAGGTTCTAGCTGAGCGACCCCCCGCATACGTGACCGAGTTTCATGAGGTCTATGACCCGTCTGCGGACGGGGAGCGGCGCCCGTTCCGCAACGACGGCGTATTGGTTAGCCGGTATGACCAGACCACGGGGACGGGTATATACGCTAGGCTCGGGCCTGCGCTGCACGACCCCCGCAACCCGGAATACAGGCATGATGTCGGCTGGGGACGGGACGACTACTCGCTGATAGGGGATGGCGAAAGTCGGGATATCGGGGGAGGCGTCGTCGTCGCGGTCAGCAGGAACGAGGACGGAAGCTACAATGTCGCGGTCAGCGGCGGCAGGGTTGCGGGGTTCGGGCAGTGGTGTAATCCAATCTGGTTTGCCCAGCCGACCGAATACGACACGGGCTGCCTGATGGACGGTCTGCTTGGTAGCCGGGTTGAAGATCCGACCGCCAACAATCCTGACCCGGCATGATCCGCCAACCGCTAGACGCACGTTCGGGATAGACCAGGAGTGGTTCTAATCGCTGTTGTTTGCCGTCATTGCGGGGGCTGCCTACTGCCACCATATTGCCCAATCGGATCGTTCATCAACGAGAAGATCCGGTCCGGCACAGATGCTGCACCAGGACTCAGCGCACAGCGTTGTTGCGGTTCCCAGGATCCTCGGGACTGGGAAGTCGGTGAGGGATGGGGACTGTTGGGAAACACGCGGCGTGATGGGAACAGTCAGGCCGCCGCCGGTGCACTGGGGCGACATGGTGGCACAGGTAGCTGACCCCCGTGTTCAGGCGGATATCGTGGCCGTGACGGACAAGGCCCGTCACCGAGGGCTCCGTTTCGTGTCCCCCACACAGCTCCCCAACAATCCTCCGAATTTCCCATCGGTCTATCCCCCACCGACTTCCCAGTTGCGGATCCTCTGCTGTTTTAAATAACCCAGCCCCCCATCATACCACAGTTGGACTACCGCTTCAAACTGGCCAAGCGCATGCTCTTCAACAAGAAGGGCAGCCTCATAGGGGCGGTGCTGGCCGTGACCATAGGCATACTGGTGTTGCACGTCAACTTTGTGATATTCCAGGGGCTGTACGACGCCATAGTGCGGGACGTCACCGACTACCACAACGGGGACATACTGGTTACAGACGAGGCCAGCCTGATAGACAAGACCGACACCACCATACTGAACTGGTTTGAGCGCATACCATACGTGGAGGCGGCGGCGCCCCGGCTCTCCGCAACCGGCGAGGTAAACATAACCAAGAACGGCCAGCTGATCCAGGAGACGCGGGTGCCCCTGCTGGGGGTGGACCCCCTCCGGGACGTAAGGGCGTCGACGGCGCACCAGACCGTCTCGGAGGGGAGCTACGTGTACGCGCGCAACTCCATAGTGCTGGGCTCCAACGTGGCCCGGGACCTGGGGGACGTGCGGCTGGGCGACAGCATACGGGTGGGCGTGACCGACAGGTGGGGCGAGGAGCAGGTGCGCCGCTTCATAGTCTCGGGGATAGCCAGCTCGCCGGGCGGCCAGGGCATGGACTTTACGGCCATCGTGCACATAGACACGCTCCGGGACATGATGGCCCGGGAGGGGTACACCGGTTCCATAATGGTAAAGATGAACGACCCGGCCCGGGCCGTCGAGGTCCGGGACAGGTTCCTGCTGTCCTTCCCCAACGACGACTTTGTGGCCGAGACCATAGAGGAGTCCGCCGAGCGGACGCTGTCCGGATTCCGCTCCGGCATAGCCATGATAAACATGATCGGGTACTTCGGGATGATGTCCTCGGCCTTTGCCATAGTCACCATACAGATGATGCTGGTCAACGGCAAGACCAAGGAGATTGGGATAATGCGCTCGATAGGCGCGCGCCGCAAGGACATACTGGTGATATTCCTGATGCAGGGCATGCTCATAGGGTTCATAGGGGCCAGCGTGGGGACGGCGGCCGGGCTGGCGTACACCTTCTACGCCAAGGAGACCAAGCTCTCGTTCAACGACAGCCTGCCGCTGGAGGTCACCTACGACTGGTACAAGATAGCGCAGACGGCCCTGACGGCGTTCGCCCTGGCCGTGGTCGCCGCCCTGTACCCGTCGTACAGGGCCACCCGGCTGCTCCCCGTGGAGGCGATGAGGTACGGGTAGGATACTGGAGGTGGAATCGCTGGTCAAGATATATGGCCGCGACGAGAGCGCCGTCCGGGCGGTGGACAACGTCTCGTTCGGCGTGGACCGGGGGGAGTTCGTGCTGGTCGTGGGCAGCTCCGGCTCCGGCAAGTCCACACTGCTGAACCTGGTGGGACTGCTGGACAGCCCCACCTCCGGCCGCATACGTATAGACGGCACCGACACCACGAACATGAACGACGGCAAGACCACCACGTTCCGGAACCGCAAGCTGGGCTTCATATTCCAGTTCTCCAACCTCTTGGTGGACCTCACGGTGCTGGAGAACGTGATGCTGCCCGTCCAGATGGCCGGGGGGAGGGATCCCCGCGGGTATGCCACCGAGCTGCTGGGGGCCGTGGGGCTGCGGGACCAGATGCACAAGAGGGCCGACCGCATATCGGGAGGGCAGGCGCAGAGGGCCGCCGTGGCCCGGGGGCTGGCCAACAGGCCCAGCCTGGTGCTGGCCGACGAGCCCACCGGGAACCTGGACTCGATAAACTCCGAGAGCGTGGTGCAGCTGATGAAGTCCATGTGCCAGAAGCTGGGGCAGACGTTCGTGGTGGTGACCCACGACCAGCAGGACTTTGGGGACGTGGACCGCATAATCAATATGAGAGACGGGCGGGCGTTCCAAGAGATGGCTCCGGAGGTTGCGCGTTGATATACCAGGCGGCGGCCGCATCGCTGCTGGCAGCATCGCTGTGCGGCGTGGCCGCCGGGCAGGGGCTCGGGGGGTTCGGCGACTCGCCGTTCGAGAGGGACTTTGCCGACGTAAAGTATCTGGACTCGTACTTTGGGACGTTCGAGTCCAAGGTGGAGGTGGCCCCCGGCGACCAGAACGTGCCGTTTACTGTGGTGCTGGCCAACGTGGGCACCCAGGACATCACCGGGATACGCGGCGAGCTATCCATGCCGTACGGCTTCTCGCCGGCGGAGGGGACCGGGCTGGTGGTGGTGGCCGACAGCAACACCAACTCGCTGGCCGGAGAGATATTCCACCTGACGTTCTACGTGGACGTGGAACCGCACGCCCAGATACAGGAGTACCCGGCAGCCGTCAAGGTGGAGTACTCCCGAATACGGGAGTCGGGCGTGCGGAACTCGTTCTTCGACTTTTACTTTATGGTGCCCGGCAGCGGCGTGCTGCACGTCAGGACGCTGGACCAGTTTTTGTTCTCGCTGCAGCCCAATACGGTACGCATCGAGATAGCCAACAACGGCACCGCGCCGCTCTCCAACACCGACATCAGGACTCCGGACGCGGCCATGTCGGCGGGCTCCCCGTCCAATTTGGAGAACGTGGTGGTGTACGAGTCCAGCTGGGACGTGGGCAACATAGGCCCCAGCTCCTCGGAGACCATACAGATGACCGTGTACATCCCCGAGACGCTGAGCGGCCAGACCCTGCGGCTGCCGCTGGAGATATCATACATAGACGCGCACGGCGACGCCGTCAGCGAGCTCCGCACCGTCGACTTTTACGTGCGGGGCCTAGTGGATCTGACCGTGTACGGGGTGGAGACCTTCTCCATATCCGACAGCACCATGATCGTGGGCGAGATAATCAACGAGGGCAACGAGGACGCCCTGTTTGCGTTCGTGACGGTGGAGCCGGCCGGCGCCTCCAACATAGCGGGCAAGACGCAGTTCATAGACGAGATAGACACGGACTCGCCGGTCCCCTTCAACATTCCTCTGGAATTCGACGGGCCGCCCGCATATGGCGAGCACGACATAGTGGTTACGGTGAGGTACAAGGATGACATCCGCGAGGAGCACTTTCTGGTGCACCCGGTCACCATAGCGGTGGCCGAGCCGGCCCCCGCGAGCGAGGAGTCGGTGATACCCGGACTGGAGGCCGACTCGCCGGTCTCCGACTCCATAGTGATGATCGCCGCCGCCATAGCCGTGGCGATCATAGTGGCAGTGCTGGTGGCGGCCCGGCGCCGCGGGCGCCGCAGCTAGCCGGGGGCCCCGCAGGAACTGGCGAGTTAACGTGGGGTGACGCCAGGGCGGCCTCAACTCGACAACCCCTCTGTGCCTAAAAAAACAACTGGCCACAAGTTCGGGGCAGACGGCCGGGCACATATGGAGGCGGTGTGGTGGGACGCCGTTTTCACCATATTTGGTTTCAGGGGCAGGGAAATAGCGTGGCCCCGGGGAGTGGTGTGGTGTCGCATGTCCAAGCTCCCGTAAAGTCCCCCACACCCCTGATGTCTGTGAGGTCGACTCTGGAGAGGTTGGCTCTTCCGAAGTCGGCGCCTTGGAGGTCGGCCCCGGAGAGGTCGGCGTACAGGAGGTCGGCATGTCGTAGGTTGGCGCCCCGGAGGTCGGCCCCGGAGAGGTTGGCGCCTTGAAGGTGGGCTCCGGAGAGGTCGGCCCAAGTGAGATTGGCTCCGGAGAGGTTGGCGCCTTGAAGGTGGGCTCCGGAGAGGTCGGCCCAAGTGAGATTGGCTCCGGAGAGGTTGGCGCCTTGAAGGTGGGCTCCGGAGAGGTCGGCCCAAGTGAGATTGGCTCCGGAGAGGTCGGCGCCTTGGAGGTAGGTATCGGAGAAGTTGATGTCAAAAAGGTCGGCGCCCCGGAGGTCGACGCGCCGGAGGTCGGCCCCGGAGAGGTCGACGCCATAGAGGTCGGTTTTTTTGAGGTGGGCGCCCCGGAGGTCGGTCCCGGAGAGGTCGACGCCATAGAGGTCGGCACCCCCGAGGTTGGCGCCTTGGAGGTCGGCGTTGGAGAGTGCGGCGCCCCGGAGGTCGGCTCTTTTGAGGTTGGCGTCCAGAAGGCTGGCTCCGGAGAGGTCGGCGTTTAGGAGGCTGGCGCCCCGGAGGTCGGCGTTGGAGAGTGCGGCGCCCCGGAGGCTGGCCCCGGAGAGGTCGGCGTTCAGGAGGTCGGCCCCGGAGAGGTCGGCCCCGGAGAGGTCGGCCCCGGTTAGATTGGCCCCAAAGAGTTCGACCCCGGAGAGAGTGGTGCCAAAGAGGTCGACTCCGGTGAGATTGGCGCCCCGGAGGTCGACATTGGAGAGTGCGGCGTATCGGAGGTGGGCCCCGGAGAGGTCGGCGTTCAGGAGGCTGGCCCCGGAGAGGTCTGCGGCTTGGAGGTGGGCTCCGACCAAGTCTGCGGCTTGGAGGCTGGCCCCGGATAGGTCGGCGTGCTGGAGGCTGGCCCCGGATAGGTCGGCTTCAAAGAGGTCTGCGGCTTGGAGGTGGGCTCCGACCAGGTCGGCGCCTTGAAGGTCTGCGTACGGCCCAATCCCGGCAGCGGGAGCGGCGGCCACTATCTGCATGTCACTAAGTGGAAGCCACGCCGATAACGGTAGACGAGCTTCATATGTTGGTGCGGTCGTCGTGGGGGCATCCAGCTGGACCACTTGGGCCGCTCTGGAGTCCAGCTCTGCTGCCACTGCCATTGTGTCCTCTTCGCTGATGCCATCCGAAAGGACGGTGATGAGAAGGCGGTCGCGAGAGAATACAATTTGATGCACTTGGAATTCCTGACCCTCCACACTCCCGCCAATGGTGAGTCTGAATGCATGATCGCCCAGACCGGCCGCATCCAACGGGTCCGTCGCCCACTCCGTCAGTTCTGCCTCCCCGTACGACCCCAACATCTCGACGAACTCGTCGGTCGCCATAATCTCTTGAAGGATATCCGGAGTAACGCTTGATAATAGATACTCTGGGATTTGAACGGCATAGCCCGCCATGTCCGGACTGTCCGAGAGTTGGATGGCCAACACGACAGTATCCGGCAGCTCCAGATTGCTTGGGTGTTGGGTGTATATCGCCACCAGACTGGTTATGCCTGACTCCCGGGTGAGGATCTCGCCTACCACTACAAGGTCCGGCAGGTGGCCGGAGACGTTGGCAATTTGGCGTAGGTCGTAGCCTTCTGCCAGCGCAGAGGTCTCCGCCTCCGGGTCTATCCAGACCACGGGTATGTCGTCGAGGGTGCGGTTCCAAAAAGGTGAGCTGGACGGATCCGCCTCCGGGTCTGTCTGGACCACGGGCGTGTCATCAGAGGCGCCGCCGGACGGTACAGTCGTTGCCGTGGAACCGGGCGGGGCGGGTCTGGTGATCGGCTCGCCCTCTACGACGACGGTCTGTCCCGGACCGAGTCCCGGACCCACCGTCGCCACATTGAGCTGGGTATGCACGTGGTACACGCCTTCTTCCAGAGCCCTTGCAGAGACCGAGTACAGAATCACCGAGTTGCCCGCAATGTCAAAGACGTTGCCGGGCGGATCCCTGCCCACTATCTCCCACCTGTTTCCGCTGTCTGCAGATTCGGAGAATAATATCGACACCCAGCCGTGGAGATCCCTCTCAACCAGGCTGACCAACCGCCCCTGAACGGTCAGTATCTCGCCAGTCTGCATGGACTGCCTGCTGAACGTCTCATCCTCGATCAGGACGAAGCGGCTCTGAAGCTGCGCTTGTACGCCGTGGGCTTCGGCAGACGGGAAGAGGGTATCCGCCCAGTCAAAGCCCAGCGTGCCCGCTACCAGCACTATGCCGAGGCACACTACGATTAACTTTTGATTGCCACTCATACACCGTGTAATCTCAAAAGCAGTTCGCGCCCGGGGCCCCATGGCCTGAATTTGCAGACTACCGGATAAGTGCATTGTTGAAAGATTGGGCTGGAGTCGGCCCCGCCGCCGGACCGGACGCCGTTTCCACTCCGCGGATTGTGCACGTCTGAAGGTACCTGCACAGCCCTGTCTCTGGCCGCGCCGGTTTGCGCCATATGTCAGTCATTCTGCGCGGTGCTCCTCCCCGGCCTGCCCGTCCACGACGGTCTCCCCGGCGGGCACCATCTTGCGCAGGAGTGCCTGGGCGGGCATCTCCCCGCTCTCCCAGTCCAGGGGCATGTGCGCCCTGCTGTAGTTGTACCGCTCCGTGAACCCCTCAAGGGCCGGCTTTGGCGGTCCGGTATGGAACGGGCCCCCGATGTGGCCGGATCCGGGACTCCTGACGGCGCCGGCATACGGGGGCGCCTCAAAGCGGTACAGTTTGCGCTGTATCCCCCGTGGAACCGTTCCAGCGCGGCGCGCCCCCGCAACGCCAGGACGGCGGCCTCATCTATGGTCATGCGGGGGGAACTGCCAAGTTAACGTGAGGTGACGCCAGGATGGCTTCACGTCAACTTGGCAATCCCTGGACCGCATTCGCTTTTATAACGTCCCCACACAGCCGGCTCCGTTGAAGAGACTGCTGGCGGCGCTGGCCGCTATACTGGCGCTGGGCACGTCCTCTGTGGCGTACGCCCAGCTGGACGACACCCTGGTGGTGCTGTACACCGAGCAGGGCATACTGGTCATAGAGCTGTTTCCGGCCGACGCGCCCAACCACGCGGCAAACTTCGTGGAGCTGACCGAGGAGGGCTTCTACGACGACACGCTCTTCCACAGGATAATCCCCATGTTCATGATACAGGGCGGGGACCCCAACACCCGGTCCGACTCAGGAGCCTCCCCGGATCAGTGGGGCACCGGGGGGCCGGACTTCCGGCTGGATGCCGAGTTCAACACCATAATGCACAACCGGGGCATAGTATCCATGGCCCGCTCCGCCAACCCCGACAGCGCCGGCTCGCAGTTCTTTATAGTGCACCAGAACTCCAACTTTCTGGACGCCCAGTATACGGTATTCGGGCGGCTGGCGACCCAAGACAGCTACGACACCCTGGACGCGATAGCGGCGGTGCGGACGGTGGAGAACGACCGCCCCGCCGACCCCGGGATGGTCAGGGTGATAACCAGCGAGACGCTGACCCGGGACGAGGCCGCATCCTCGGGCATGATACTGCTGGACCAGGGGCCGCCGGCCCGCATACAGCCCACCGAGCCGCCGGCGCCGCCCAGCCGGGAGTACGAGAGCGAGGAGCTGAACCTCTCCATGTCGTTCCCGGAGGGGTGGGTCATACAGGCGGTGGGTGGAGACGGACTTCCGGACGTGGTGGCGGTGGCGCCCATGATGGGGGCCATCCCCTCGTCCATAGCAGTGTACGCGAATATATCCAACGGCACCAGCTTGGACGATGTCATACAGAGCAAGGTGGAGAACCTCGAGTCCCTCCAGGCGGTCAGCCAGTTTGAGATACTCTCCCAGGAGAGGACCGAGATAAGCGGGCGGGAGATGTTCGTGCTGGACGCCAAGGATTTCTTTGAGACGCAGGGCGGCATCACCCAGATAAAGTACAGGGAGGTGACCACGGTGGTGGGCGATACGGTATACACGTTCCTGTTTACCGGCGACGCGAACATCTTTGACGCGGACCTGCCCCTGTTCGAGGAGACCGTCTCGTCATTTACGGTGCTGGTCGAGCCCTCCCCGTCCCAGCTTCCCTTCGGCGGTGGCTGCCTCATAGCGACGGCCGCCTTCGGCTCGGAGATGGCCCCGCAGGTGCAGCAGCTCCGCGAGCTCCGCGACGGCTCTCTGGCGCATACGGAGGCGGGGCGTGGGTTCCTGGAGTGGTTCCATACCGTATACTACTGGTTCAGCCCGGCGGTGGCCGACTACGAGAGGGAGAACCCCATATTCCGCGAGATGGTCCGGCTGGCCATAACCCCGATGATATCCACACTGTCCGTTCTGAACCATGCCGACATGGAGACCGAGGAGGGGGTGATTCTGTACGGCTCGGCGGCCATATCCCTGGTCATTCTGGCGTATCTGGGCGCGCCCATGATAGTGTCGTACTGGCTGGTACGCATGGCGCGCCGCCGACATTCCGCGCGGGCGGCGCCCGTATCCGGATAGCCACGAGATACATGCGGGCGCCCGGATGCGGGGCGGTCCCCATGGGTACGCGCCGGACCTGTGCCCGCAACCTTTGGTGTGGCTGCTCCTGGCCGGCCCTGCGCGATCGGACGGGCCAGGCCGCATAACCCGCCATCGCCAATCATGGGCGCCGGGGGCGGGACTCGAACCCGCGCGCGGTTCGGGCGCCTCCTCATAAGGTGAATGCCATAACCAGGCTAGGCCACTTGGTTAAGTCCCAAATTCAGCTTCCTGTATATCATAGCGGCTGTCATTCAAGGCGAATCTCGGTTCGGGCGCCTAGGCAGTCATTCATTGGGGGTCACCCGGCCCCCTTCCATCTTGCATCCCCTCACCGGCTTGGACTGGCACGTCTTGGGGACCTGATGCGCCCGTCCTGTCTGCACACATGCCACACGCTACAGCGTTTCATAATCCGCATGCCTCCCGGCCGCAGGCCGGCATCACGGACTTTGCCGGGCCGCCGGAGCCGACATATGAGGTGCCGTGGCGGGCCGGCGTGGGCGGGAGCCGTACGATTTTTAATTACAGATCAGGTCTCCGGCACTACCCCATCTGCGTATGACAGATCCCCAAACGGAAGAGCGTCGTGGTTTGGCCACGGCCGGAGAGCTCTGCCGGCGGGTGCCTGGCAACGCCCGGTCCATCCACCAATACCGTCGGGGAGACGAAAGGATTCGCAGTTCCTGGACGGAACGGCACCTTACCGCGGAAAGTCATAAAACGATTTTACCTCATTTATCATGGCGTCGAAGTCAAAACCTCCCGCAAAAGCGGTCTCTTCAAGTTTTGTCCTTTTTTGTCATCCCTGAGCATTGTGTCAAGGCAGCGTCGGCATTCCTCCACATAGGCTCCCGGTCCCGGTACGTAATTGGCGCACCGCGTCTCGAATAGGCTGCGCGCCTTCTCCATGTCGATCTTGTTGGATTGAAACATCATAAAAGAATCGTATGCGTCAAAATGCTTCCTCTGTCTTGTGTTGGACCCTATTACGTGAAGCTTGGCGGCAAACTGCTCCTCCAAGGACAGGTGCGCAACCACCGGGGGCTCCAGTCCAAGCAGCTCCAGATCGATGATGGTGTTGATCTGGCTTAATACGGCATCTCGTGGACGCGGCAGGTCTTGCATACCTCTATCTTTGGACGCTCTATTATGCGGTGGATGTTCTCCAGAGACTGCCGGTATTCCACCGCCACAAAGTGCAGCCTCTGCTCGTCCCTGGTTACATTGACCCGCGTGTTGCATCCCCTTGCGGCGCCGTATTCCGTAATGTCGCCCTTCAAGCCGCTCACGTCCCTGTAACTAAATCCTCCTGGCGTGTTTGGATCAAAGTCGGCATCAAACGAGAACCGGTGGCTTGCCAGCGGTACGGCGCTTCTGACAGACAGCCCGCCCTTCAAGACGAGTCTCTCCCTGTAGTACCCGTCCCGCATGTTGGTTACCGCGTACAGCATGTCCATCGCGCACAGTTCGGAGAGGATGAACGGCGCAAAATCTTTCTCTGCAAAACGCCCATAGTATTCGTCCTTGATCATCGCGGCTGGCTCGTGAAAGTTAACCAGCCTGTCATCAATAAAGAAAAAGATGACCATCTATCAACCGTCAGCTCCGCCAGCGTCCTTCAGGTAAGAGATGCCGCCCATTCGCTGTGGACGATCGCCGCCTGCAAGCCCTACGGACACGCGCCTTGACCTGCTTTCAAAGTGCAGGCTCTCCCGCACGATGGATTCCATCAGGCCAAGAAACGGCTTGTACGTGAATATTTTCATTTCCGCCGAACCCATTGGGGTTCCGGGCTCGTAGTCCACCAGATGGCGTGCGTGCGGTCCGCCCACATATGACGGGACTGTGTTGAACAGAACGGACGTGTCGCCGCTGACATCCATCCACGACCTGACCGCAGCCAGGTACCTTGTGAGCCACGCTTGGGCCGGCGAATCCTCCACTGCGGCCGCCACGCCGCCGCTCATCCTTACAATCCCTACACTCTCCATGCGCCTCAATGCGTCGCGCACCGCCTTTGCGCTAAGACAGCACTCTCTTGCCAAATATGCCCCGCGTCTGGGAGGATCGACAACTAACGCTAGGAATAGAACGTACGGAACCCTGTTGCCCAGAACGCCGATCTGGTGCCTGTCTACATGCAGCGGCATCGTCACCACGTGCATGTTTGGGAGGCTCTCCACGAACGTCCCGCGGCTGCCGATTATGCCCTCTTGCTTGAGCTTTGATTTGATCCTGTAAAACTGCTTGCTGTACTTGGGATACCCAAGCCTCGTACCCATATCGGGCGGCTTTTTCTGGCTCAGCAGGTGCCTCATCCGGTACATCTTCCTGATGGTGTCGGCATGCCTTATCTGCTCGTATAGCATGTTGTTACTAAATGTACAAAGTTATATAAATATTCGGTACAAAAAGTAACCTAATTGTCTATCTCGGCAAAACTCGCGCAATGCTGGGAATCGGCGTGCGTATGGTACCGGCCATAAAGAATGGAAAAGCAGGCGACAAACAGAAAGGCTTAGATCATCCGGCCCCTCCCGTGCCGAAGGCAGTGCCGGTACAGAGAGGAGAAGGGCGCCTTCCCGGCGCGCCGCCGGCCGAACTCAAGGCGCTCATATTCCAAATGTTGGGGGCAGTTGATCGGGTCGCACACGCCGTCCAGCCACTATTTCGGTGGTGGATGGCATCAAGATATGCCACATTTCGAACTGCTGCGTTTTATATATGGAAGAATGCCATAGGTTACGTGTATGCCATCACATATGCCGTGTTGATAGCATGTCTGCTTGCAACCGGGGCCGTTGTTCCCGCTCTGGGGGCCCAACTGGAGATAGAGCTGGATCCCAATGTTGACTCGGCGCCGTTCAAGATGACATACCAAAGGACGGCGTTCATAGAGTATGAGCCGGGCGGCAACGTGGCGGCCTTTCTGGATGGCACCAGGCTGGCGCTGGAGGGCGCCGCCGGCCCCGAAAATCCGGCGGTGCAGCGGCTCGCCGCCGACCTCAACGAAAAGATACGCTCCGACCGTAGCCTGGCCAGCGTCGAAAACCTGAGCGTCGAGTACGGATTTTATGTGACGGGGCGTGACGTCAACACCTCGCTGGACTTTAGGGTGGTGCTGACGGGAGACATAATAGAATATGTCATAGTGCAGGACCAACAAAAGACGCTGGTGGACCTGGGGTGGAGGGGACTCAGCCTGGACGGGTCCGTGGTGATAGACGGGGTGGACGTGAACATACCGCTGAATATGCTGCGCGACCACGATCCGGCGCTATATGAGCTGGTACGGGACACCGACGCCGGCAGGATACTCTTGATGCCGCTGATGAACGCCGATTTTATTCTGGAGATGCCCATGGCAAGCTGGCACTTTCTGTTTGATCCCACCGGAATAATAGAGGACTCCAAGAAAGCTGGCCTGTCCGACGAGCTGGCCGGGCGCGTGATCTCGGGATGGTCGATGGGCACCAGCGACATATTCATCAGGCAGGTGGAGCGGGAGTGGAGCGCGACCGTCGACGGAGGATCCCATCCGGCCATACCGGGGGAGGTCTCATACGATTTGGTTGCCCGGCAGGCAGCCGACAGCGGCAACATACACATCGTGGGCTTTGGCTCCCTTGACATGCTGGATGGCGTGGAGATAGCGGGGGTGACGGCCGAGGCGCCGGAGGGATTTGGCGACCCGGCCACCGGAGACTTTCCGGTCTTTATCATATATGGGATGGCGGGAATGGCGGCCGTTGGCGGGGGGGCCTTCTTCATGTTCAGCAACCGCGCCCTGAAGAATGAGAAGCGGGGCCAGCAGGGGATCGACCCCGGCCGGCTGGTGAGCCGCCAGACCAGCGCCGCCTCCGGCGGCTACCGGACCAACCGCGGGGAGGCCCACCTCAGGGACCTTGCAGACTACCAGCAGACCCGCAGCTACTACGACGAGGCGGGGTCGCCGCCCGCGCAGGATATCCTGCCGCCCGCCCCGGCATTCGCCGAGGATGCCGCCTGCGCCTGTGCCGTGTCTGCCGGGATGGATTCGGTGTGCGACTGCCAAGTGCGGGGATCCTGCCTGTGCGACGTTGTGTGCGGGTGCCCGGCGGAGACGTGCCGGGGGTAGTGTGCATAATAAAATAGATACGATCGTACAATAAATATCAAAATTAAGATCAAGCAATCCATGCATAGAACAGCGCCGAACAGACATCATGCCAATGGCGCCCGCTCCCGGCCGAAGGCTAGGATCGCTGCAGGGGGATCGCCACGGCAGGCGCGGGGATGGAAGGCCAGGAGCGCACAGTTAACGAAAAAGTGATGGAATAAAGATGACCTACATTTGACACTAGGATCAAGTCTGGGCGCGCAGAAAATGGTAGCGGCAGTATCTGGTTATCATCCCTAGGCCAATGGCAAGCTGGGTAATTCCACAAAAGCTTGGAAGACGGAATCTGGGGCTACCCCGGTCTAGACCGCCATATCAAGTGCTGTAACACCGACCGGCTGCACTTCGCTGGACATGGACGACTACGAGACGCCGCCGATGGCATTTACCAACAAGTGGACCGGCTAGGGGACTAGGGCGCGCAACCCGGACTGTAAAAAATCTATGGCTGGCGGTCAAAACGGGGCGCGACATGATTTTCATACACTACGGGCCCCAGAGGATAGACAGGAAGATGCTGAATGACTTTGACAGATGTCCGGAGTGCGGCAAGTACAACATCTCGCACGTGGTGGAGTCGTACGACAGGGCGGTCTAGATGGAGCACACCATAATGGAGAACGTCAAGATCATTACCACCGCCGATACTGCCGCTACTGCAAGGGACTGGTTTCCAGAACCGTGCCCGGCGTGGCCTTCAACACACCGTCTCGGCCAGCAAGTCTGCCGCCATGGTGAAGCTGAAGGACGACGGCCAGGACACCATAAAGCGGTACAGAAAGAGATGCAGGAGGGAAGGGTACTATCTCAGCACGTTCCTCCGGAAGGAGGGGATAAAATCCGGCAGCAACGGCGTGGAACGGGTCAACCGGAGGTTCATGGTGGTGCGGAGCGACGGGGGCGGGAACCGGACCCAGAGGGGGATTGATGCCAACTCCGTGCTGTTCGCCATAATGGCCACCAACTGGATAAACGGAAAAAACCTCTACGAGCACTTGGTGAGATCAACGTCCGGCGACGAATAGCGCGCCGGATACATGACCGTTCCAAAAAAACCGACATCACAAGGCGGTCTGCGCACTACCCCCACTCGTCAAGATTGATTAGATCACTCCAAAAAACAAAACGGTTATCATGATACGGATATTGTTGATGGTTTACCAGATCCCCCGTGTTTGTCCGAGAGCAAACCCCTGCGGGTACATACATGCACATACGAGCACATACGAGCACATTGTAGACATCCTGCTTATATCATTCATTCTAAGCTGTCCATACAATGATCACGAAAAATACGATGCTAGATGTCGTGCACGACACGGTTTTGGCGTGGAAGTGCTACAGGTGCAACCTCTACTTCAAGGACGAGGCGCACGCGTACATGCACAAGGTTGTGATGAACCACCCGGTGGTCAAGATACAGTTGACCAGTTAATGAAAATGTATAGAAACTAAGATCAGTAACCGGTTCCGCCCTGCCACACGGTGGTATTGAGTGGACAAAATGCCGACTACATGCCTGCGTCTTGCACAAACGCGGGTCCGTGTCGTACAGCTGCCGCCTGGGCATGGGAGCCGGACCGCTCCATGCAGGCGCCCGCATGCGGCTGGTTAAGTTTAAAAGATCGGCGTGTGCTGCCCAAGGGATCCAGCCATGACCAACGCACGCCAAGGCGCATACACGGAGGCCGTTTATAATCGAATGCGCCGCACCCTGCTACCGCACATGGCCCACCTGGCGTCAGCGGCGCCCAACGCCCTGTACGGGCCCCAGAACCTGATGGACGTGGCGCTGGCGATGTGCTCGCAAAACCAATTCGCTGCCACGTGTGTCCGGGCAATGGCGCGCCGCCGGGTGCAAACCATGACCGGGCAGCGGTTCCTGCAGCTGCTGGGCGCGCAGCCCCCCGACGACATGCTGGAGACATCCCTGGACATCCTGGAGTCGAGCACAGCCGTCCTGAAGGAGTCCGGCAGGCTCGGCGGGCCGGTCAGGCTGGGTGTGGACGAGATCCTTCTGGAGCGGTACGACGGAAAAAAGCCAGAACACAAGGGAGGCAAGAGGAAGAACGGAACCAACCACTTTGAGGGGTACGTCACGATGCAGATCGTGTCCCACAGGGACCCGGTTACGATAAGCGGATACCCCATCGCAAACGGGGAGGGCCAGACGCACTATCTGGGCGGCCTCATAGAGAACGCGCTCCGGCTGGGGGTCGACATAGAGACGGTGCTGCTGGACAGGGGCTTCAACTCGGTGGACAACATACTGGAGATGGAGTCGCTGGGGGTACACTATATCATGCCTCTGAGGGGCAGCGACAGGCTGAGCGACGTCATAAGTGAGGTCGATGCGGGGGGGGGGGCGGTCCCGTACGTGAATACACCATGACCAACAAGGATGGCAGGCAGTCCACCTCGACGCTGGTGGTGTGCCCAAGAGGAACCCCCCCAAGAACGCCAAGGCCGCAGACAGGTACGTAGCGTTCATCACCAACATACGGGTGGACAACCCCCGGGATCTGCTCGTGCACATACCAAAGACGTACCGCAAGCGGTAGGGCATAGAGATCGGATATCGTATCCTGAAGCAGGCCAGGGCCAAGACCAAGAGCCCCAGGACGGCGGCGCGCCTGTTTCTGATGTTCTTTTCGCTGGCGTACGTCAACTTTTGGCTGCTGTACCACAGGGCGCTGATCAATGATGCCGGACCGCATGCCGAACTGCCGATGGCAGACTACTCGGACATCCTCTGGATGCACGCTACGGCCCGCACCGGGCCCCCGTGACACAGGCCATGTCGGCGGGAATCCGGACGCGGGGGGGGGGCCGTCCCCGCACGCTGTGGTATAATTTGGCGCTGCATCCTGCATGGCAAGGCACAGTCTGGGATGGTCTGCCGCAAATATACGGGCAGCCAGCAGGGCATGCCCGTCGGGCCGGCACCGACGATGGTCCAGGCGTGTATGTCGCAGCGTATATCGGAATAATGGGTGGGTGGACGGCCGCATGGAAGGGCATATTTGCTGCGAGGCTTGAACCATATATTAGATCGGGCTTGTATTGGTCCGTATGCCGTCACTTTTTCATTAACTGTTGACTGGTGTAGCGCAGAGGGCGGGACTTGAGCCCACGAGCTCCCAAGGGAAAGGATTTTCCATCCGATAATCCTGAGTCCTTCTATACCAGAATGAGGAAGTTAATAATAGTTTGACGGCCCCAAAGGCCGGCCTATCCATGCGGGGGAGGGGTGAGCCGTCACGGAGGCCGAAAGGTATCTTGATCGTAGATGCGTACACTACCCGATATGAACACTGCAATCAAGAAACGCATACGGAAGACCAAGGATGCCAACGTACGGGACCGCCTGAGACTGGTCGGCGACATCCAGGAGAGTGGGAACATAACCCAGGCTGCTAAGAAGCTGAGCATGAGCCAGCCTTGGAGTTCCAAATGGTGGGCGCGCTACAAGAAGTAAGGTTTTGACGGACTGGAGGACCGCCCCAGAAGTGGCAGGCTACCCAAGGTGGCCGGGGACAAGATAGACGAGGCGGTCACCCGGTCCCCCACACGGACGTCGGACGACCTCCTTGATCATATAGAGAGGAAGACGGAGTGCGGTACTGCCCCGGATACGGCGGCATACTTCTGGAATGGCGGGGATGCTCGCTTAAGGTCGCCGTCAAGTGGCACGTCAGTCGGGCCCCGCTCGCAGACATAAAGAAATTCCAGAAGAATATACGGCGCAGGATCAAGCGATGCCAGAAGAAAGGCATGCCCGTGCTGGTGCAAGACGAGGCGGTATTCGTAGCCGACGCCCGCCCGGGGCGGGTGTACACGCCCCGCGGAATACGAGTGGACCGCGCGCCGCAGCACAAGGCCGGTGTAGCGGGCGAGACGCTCACCTATGTATTCGTCGTCCGCATATGGTCGGGTTATCTCGCGTTTTGCTACCCACCGATAGCCGTTTCAGGGGAATGACCGGCATCGCCCGGCGTTCCTTCCGGCGGCCTCGTCGGAGCTGAGCGCCATCGAGTAGTGCCGGAGGCAGTTCAAAAAGGACCTGCTGAAGGTGTCCTATGTCCCCCTGAGCAGGCTGCGCCAAACCATCGACGAGTACTTTGCGGGCAAGACGTTCGGCCTGGATATACTAAAGTACCTGACGCGTTCCCTCAGGCGATGCGGCGCCGCCCAGATGCGTCCGTACCGGGGAGGCTGCGCCCGATATTCCAGTGGAACGGGAGATCTGGGGCGCCCCGTGCGGTACCACAGCAAAACCACCCCCGCATCAGGCCCTCATGGTGCGGCAACGCCGCGCCGGAGCCTGCTTTCCCTCATATTTCGTGTCGCCCGGTTCATTTAGGCAGATGTATGGTAGTTTTGGAGCATTAATGGTTAATTTCAATCATATCCCGATCACGAACTTAGTCACCCCGGCTTAGTCAAATCCTCGGGCACATACGAACACATACGGGCACATATGGACACATGTGTGCACATTGTAGACATGCTGCTTATATTATTATTCTAAGTTGTTCGTGCAATGATTACTAGAAAGACAACTGCGCCAAACTCAGTCTTTGCCATCGACACGATTGCATGGCGTTTCACCTCGCGTATACGTATACCACCCAGATGGGAACCCGACTGCCACCGACAGGGTTTTTTTGCGTTGACGTATGGTAGCCGCCCGGTGCGGCAAGAATTCAATCCGGGCGGCGCCGACTCCTTCAGGACGGCCGGTGGCCGTGCCATCCAACCTTGATGTCCGCTGTGCCGTTTATTGATCTTTTAATTAAATATTGATGATGCTCATATTTCGAATCGTGGGGGTAGTTTCAGCCCTTAACCACGTGGCCGGACCGAAAGAGATCCATATCCCAACATCCCCCGCGCCCCCATGGCAAGAGCCAGGATGCAAAAAGCGCCATCCGGACGCGGTCCACTTCTGGCTCTGTTCGTACTGTTTGCCGACAGCGCAGCAGCAGAACTTTTCCGGATGGTGCGATGGCACGGCGGGGTGTGTTGCCCCGACTGCGGGATGAATAACGTCACCAAATACTGCCTCTACCAGAAACACCTGCAGCGGTACACCTGCGGCCCGTCCGGATATCCGACCCGCCGGTGGATGGCTGTGCCAGGGCGGACACCACGCCACCATGCCACCGGACCGGCCCGGCGCGGGCCGGGTGGCGCCCTGCAGTGGGTTCCCTCCCCCTGCTGCGGTTTTGATGCATATAAGATCATTATTACAGCAGCCTTAGGACATGAGTTGCCATATACCACTCGCATCCGCGCGTAATTCCCAAGCCGCCATTTATGGGCGCAGTATATGGTGCAGGGATACTATGGCCGTATGTATTCGAAGAGATCGTCGCCGCTTATGTCGCCGCTCAGTATCAGGGTGAGCAGTACTATGGCCACTCCACTCAGCTCCCGCTCGTCCACTATGTGTATGACATCCTCCACCGAGGTGCTACCGCCCTTCTGCGCCGCCTCCACCACGCCTGCCAGTGTCTGCAGGAACTCCATGTCCTCGGCCACGCCCAGCTCTTCGAGTATCTCCTCAAAGCTCACGCCGCAGTCGGTCACCGCCACATCGGTCCTGTCCGCATCGGGTATGATTACCGTATCAGACATTGCAAAGACCCTGAGCGCCAGCGAGCAGGCATCCACACCTTCTGTGGCCTCGGCAGGTATGGTTATGGTGTCAGAGCCTGTCGCGTTGACCTCGGCGGTGTGCACCAGCCCGCCGGTCTCATAGCTCAGAAAGTACTGGAGCCTGTCGGTGTTGGTGGTGAACGCCCTAAACGAATATGGCTCTCCGGCCACCAGATCCGGGGCCGACACATCCACCACGTGCGGGAAGGCCGGATTGCCAAACTCAGACCATATTCCCTTGGGATAGGGGTAGGACTCGTCCCGGAAGGCAGACAGCGTGGCGGTGCCGGCCTCGGCGTCTATGCTCGTCAGCGTGAAGGGCCCGTTGCGGATGTACGCGTGCCCGTGCCCGTCGATCCAGGATATCGCCGCCAGGTACCTGTCCTCATAGTATTTGGCATCCATGCCCGACAGGGATACGGGCACGGCCCCCTCCTCCAGGAAGGATGCCAGATACTCCCGTACCAGGGCGGTGTCGTCGGGATCGATCAGCGACAGCCACGGGACGCCGTGGGCCGTCGCCTCCGAACCGGAGAACTCCGCCCGGCCGTCCAGCACCATGCGCTCCATGGCATAGAATATCTCCCACGGCGTGCCGGTCCAATACACCCCGGCGCTGGCCAGCTCGTCGGCATCAAACGTCCAGTGGTCTATGTACACCTCCATGGTGTTGTCGCCGGTCTGCCGGATGCCCACCAAATCCTCCTGGCCGGGCGTCTCCAAGTCGGTGTACTCTGCATCCCAGGTGACGTCGTCGTCCCCAGTGTAGGTGCCCCACTCAATCCCAAAGTAGATACCATACAGGACGTCTCTGATGTCTGTGGCTTGGCCGTGGTGCCAGTTGCTGAACGTGTAGTTCAGCGTCACCATGGTGAGGGCCGTGGCGTTCTCGCCCACCTCTGCCCACCGCTGCTCGTACGGATCCCACCGTATCGCATCGGCAGGCACATCCAACATTCCGTCGGGGCCGGCGGTAACCATATGCCGCTGCACCGCGTGGGGTATCGTGTCTCCGTTGTGCGGGTGGGTAGTCGCCGAGGGGATGCCCAGCGGGCCCGCCACATCCCCGCTGTACACGTCACTTAACCCGGCCACCGGGTTCCAGGATGACTGGGTGAGGTGCTTTACGCCCACCCGGAGGCTGTCGGAGGGGGTCTGAGCGTTGGTGAGCGTAAGGCTGTGGGATATGCCGCTTGCCACGTGGTTTATGACGCCGTTTGCATCGTCGGCGGCTACATACGTATCCGACTGCGATGCCAGAAATATCCGGACCGACTCCTGCAGCCCCAGAACGACGGCCTTCTGGACCAGTTGGGTACGGTGCTCCCCGTCTGTGTACTCTTCTCTGAATATGGTCTGCGTGACGCTGTCCAGCTCGGGGTGTTCATAATTCCAGAATTCCGGGTTGTTACTACCGGGAAGGTTGCCGGCCCAAGGGGCATAAAAAACGGCCAGGCTGCTGTCGTCATATTTGTTGAAACTGCTCCCCCAGCCCTCCGTATACACATGCCATTCCAGCAGGCTGGGGTCCGCGTTGTACACACCAGCGAAGGCCTGCGCCAGGTCCCCGTATGTGCGCTCCACCGCAAACCCGGCACCCTCCAGAGCCGATGCCAGGGTCTCGCCTATGTTCAGCCGGATGCGATCGTCGTCACGTATGAACACGATGATCCGGACCGGCTCGCCGTCGGCCATCCACACCCCATCCTCCATGACTGCCCCGGCGCCGGTCATCGCCTTGTCTATTATGGACTGCGCCAGTACTGGATCATGCCTGATGACAAAGGACTCGGCCGCCCCCAAGGCCCTAGAGTAGTCTGGGTGGTAGGGCGCAAAGGGCGTCACTATCGGGGATCCGTACCCGCCCAGAACCTCGTCCACTATGCGCTCCCGATCCACCAAATGGTGCACCGCAAACCTTACCGGGCTCAGCTGGAACGGATTGAACCGCTCTCCCTCGGCCGGATTCAGCAGCAGGCTCAGGGAGCCGCCAACGGGCACCTCAAATACCCTGATGCCTGTCTGGTCCTCCACCAGATGGTGCGGAACGGGCCAGTAGTGTATGTCCAGCGTGCCGTTTCGCACCGCGTTCACGGCCTGCTCCTCATCGCCGACCCGCAGAAATGTTACGGTGTCCACGTAGGGCTCGGCTGCGGCCGACACCACCGCTCCTGCCAGCGCCAGGGCCAATAGCGGAAGGGCGGCCACATGCAACACCGGGGGTACTATTGCCTGAACATAAAAACACAACTATTCTGGGATTCCTCCCGCAACGCCGGGTGATGGGGTAAAGTTTAAGCTCATGCCCCAAAAGGCCAAGCCCGATTGGCGCCAGATGGCCGTCTGGCGCGGTTTTGGGCCGGTTTTTGGCAAAGTCCGGCCCCGACATCCGCCGTCTGGCGCGGTTTTGGGCCCACATACGGTAAAGTCCAGCCGGAATCGTACGCAACGGCGTGAAAACGGGCGCCTATGCCGCTACTGCGGCGTTTTGTATCAGTGTAAGCCACGCCTCCTCGCCGGCTATGCGGCGTATCTCTTCGAAATCCTCGCCGCACATATTCGTCGTGACCTCTGACATCTCAACGTCCGTCATGAGCCTGCTCCTGCAGAACGAGTCGATGCGGCCACCATTTCCGCCGGACAGGCCTCCCGCTCCCATGCGGGAAGCGCGGGCGTCCGGGGATTTAGCCACTTCGGTCTGGGTACTGCTGTTCGCCTACCAGCACACCCCCTCGCGCCTCCAGCTTCTTGCGGAGCTCCCCGGCACCATAGCTTGAGGGCCCCGAGTAGCCGTCCTCCACCTCGGGCGGGTCGTCCAGCACGCCCTCCCACACGTCCAGGTCCCCGGCGTCTTGGCATACCTCGGCCAGCGCCTCGCCATAATCGGCGGCGAACCAGTCGATGACCCGCATCGACCACTCGGCCAGATACCTGATCTCGCTCCGCCTCCCGGAGTCGTCCAGCCCGGCTGCCCGCACGCACCTGGAGATGCCCTCCAGCGACTCCTTCATCATATAGTAGCAGTCCCCGCTCTTGTCGGGTATGAAGTCCATGTGCACCCCCAGCGCCTCGGTCACATCCTTGTATGTCCGGGCGGCGGCCATGTGGGAGCCGGCCTCCTCCAGCTTGCGGGCCTCCTTGAAGAACCTGTTCAGGTTGGGGCTGGCGTATCTGGGGAGGTCAAAATCCCTGCCCATCTTTCTGGCTATGGCCAGGTCCACCTCGAACCTGACGTCGCGGCAGTCCCCCCGGGCCCACCTCTCAAAGCGCTCCCGCGTTCCCGGGTCGGCCTTGGCCTCGTACTCCAGCAGGGCCCTCACGCACGCGATGGGGACCCGGCTCGTGTACGGCCCCTTCACACTCTTCCAGTCCACCCTGGACTCGTAGACCCATCCGCGGACCCGCATCACGCACACCCTACCAAAAGTCGTCCACCTGGTTCAGCGTCCCGTACTCTTTGAGGCGCGACTTTCCCATGAACTTCAGCCTGGCTATGTCCCGGTCGAATATGGTGTCCTCGATCCAGTCCAGCACCACCCTGACCCGCTTGGAGAAGGTGGGCACCTTGGAGAGGTAGATGTTCCTCCACAGCATCCAGGCTATTATGCCCTGTATGTTCAGGCCAAACACGGATGCTATCCCGGCGCGCTTTCCTATTATGGCCATCTGGCCCCGGGGCGAGTACGAGAACTTTTTCATCTCTCTGCCGTTTATGGCCGCGTTCAGGTTGGCGGCCACGCTCTTGGCCTGCGCCTCGGCCAGCTGGGCGGTGGGTGCGTACGGCCGGCCCGTGGCCGGATCCACGGACAGGGCGCAGTCGCCGGCGGCAAAGACCCCCGGGTACCCCTCAGCCTCCAGGTACTCGTCCACCACCATCTTTCCCCGCTCCGTCTTGAAGATGGACCTCTTTATCGTGTTGACGGGGGTGACGCCGGCGGTCCATATCAGGGTCTTGGTGTACAGGCGGCCGGTCTCCCCCGTCTCCAGGTCCTTGGTGGCGACCTCGTTGCCGTCAAAGCCGGTCACCGCGGTCCTGAGCATTATGCGGATGCCCTCCCGGACCATGCGGCTCTGCGCGAACGAGGCCAGCTTCTCGGAGAACCCCGGCAGTATGGCGGGCAGCGCCTCGAGCACCAGCACCTTCACCTCCCCGGAACGCACGCCGGGGTAGTGCTTGAGCGCGTCGGCCAGCAGGTCGTTCAGCTCGCCGGCCGTCTCTATACCCGCAAATCCCCCGCCCACCACCACGAAGGTCAGCAGGCTCCTCTTCACCTCGGCGTCGGTCTCGTTGTCGGCCTGCTCCAACATGTCTATGACCCGGTTCCGCACCGACACGGCGTCGTTGAGCGTCTTCATCTGGAAGGAGTTGGCCTCAAGATCGCTCATCCCAAAAAAGTTGGTCTCGCTGCCCAGCGCCACCACCAGATAGTCGTAGTCCAGCGTCACGCCCCTCTTCTCGGGCGTCCCCCAGACGCTCACCCTCCGCGCCACCGGGTCTATGTTCTTCACCCGGCCCTCATAGAACCGGGCCTTCTTCAGGATGGTGCGGATGGGCATCACTATGTTGCGGGTCTGGATGGTTCCCGAGGCGACCTGGGGCAGCATCGGGGTGAACAGCAGAAAGTTGTCCTCGCTGATCATGACTATCTCGGTGTCCGAGTTGCTGCTCAGCCCCCTCTGCAGCTGCTTTACGCACTCCACCCCGGCGAACCCCCCGCCCAGAACCACTATCCGGGCCATCACAGGGACCTGACTATGTCCGACCGCAGTATCTCGTACGCCCGGGGGGCGAGCCTCTCGTCCAGCACCAGGGTGGTGGTGTCGTCGCTGAAGAAGGCGTTCTTCAGCTCTATGCCGTTGCTGTGGAGCACCTCGGCGATGTATGATATCGAGTCCGGCGGGGCGCGCTCGGGGGGTATGGTCACCTTTATGCGGGCCAGGCCGGAGCCGTGGTGCCGCCGGCCGCCCAGCTCCTCCATAACCCTTCTCACCGACTCTACGTCCTCGGCCAGGAACCTCACCGAGTCGGCCGTCCTGAAGAACTCGTACTTGTCGGTGGCCTCGGCGAACTTTGAGAGTATGGCCGCCGGATCCATCCCCACCTCCTCGGCCGAGAGCCGTATGTCCAGTATGCTGCCGGTCACCGACAGCCGGGCGTTCTTGAGCACCCCCGGGTCCGGCCGCCGGCCGCCGGCCGCAAACGAGTCGGCGTACCTCTTTATGGCCACCACGATGGTGTTGGGGTTGGCGGGCCTGCCCGTCTCCCTCTCCACCTCCGGCCTTATCTGAGCCGCCAGGGCGCTGTAGTTTATGATGTTCATCTTCATGCAGTCGTATATGGAGCGGTTTCTGGTTATGATCTCGCGTACCGCCTCGGGTACGGACACGCCGGCGGGTCTCATGGTATGGGTGCGCGGCCCGCTCTTATTAACATATAGTCATGGAATGAGTGTATTGTGTTCTAAATGAGAGTATCAATCACGGAAACTTTATATTATGTAATATATATTACATAATCAATGAGAATGACACCGTTTGAGGAGTTCGACAGACTCTTCGAGAGAATGTTCCGCGGGAGCGTCCCCAGGGCCGGCACGCCGGTCTGGTACGGGTGCGAGATGGCCGTGGGCCCTGACGGCGTGCCCAGGGTGCGCCAGTACGGGAACGCGGCAGAGTCGGGGCGCCGGCTGCCGATAGAGGTCATAGACGACGGGAAGAGCGGCCGCCTGAAGGTGGTGGCCGAGATCCCCGGCGTCGAGAAGGATGACATAGAGGTGACCCTGGAGGAGGGGTCCGTTACCGTGCGGGCCACCCGGGGCGAGACCGTATACGAGGGGAGCGTCCCCCTGCGCGAGAACGTCGACCGCGACTCGGTGAAGGCGGCCTACAGGAACGGCATCCTGGAGGTATCCTTCGCAGTGGAGAGCAGGCCCAAGGGCCAAAGGGTGAGTGTGGAGTAGCCTTGCCCGTTTTTTGTTTTTTTGATGGTATGGGGGTGATGGAATGGTAGAAAAGTACGCGCTGAAGGTGGCCGGGATGGCCCGGCGGCAGGGCGGCCGGGGCAGGGTCGTGGTGGACCCCCAGGTGGCCGAGATGGCCGGCTGGGCGACCGGCCAGATACTGGAGATATCATACGACAAGAACACGTATGCCCGCCTCTGGCCGGGGACCGTGCAGTATGGCTCGGGCATCATAGAGATGGACGGCGCCACGCGGCAGAACGCCGGGGCGGCCATGGGAGACCGCGTAGGGGTGCGTGCCGTGCGCGCCCAGGACGCCGCCGAGGTGGTGGTGTCTACCGCCGAGGGCATAGAGGTCGCCGGACTGCAGGAGTTCATGGCCGAGGCGTACGGCAACCGGGTGCTGGGGATCGGCGACACGCTGACGGTCGGCACCCACCTGGGGACCCGGGTGGCGCTGGCGGTGGTCTCCACCAGGCCGGCGGGCCCCGTGGTGGTGGTGCGGAATACCAGGTTCAAGCTGGGCAAGCCGGGGATGTCCGCCTCGCCGGGGTTCACGTACGACGACCTGGGGGGCTTGGACTCGGAGATCAAGAAGATCCGGGAGATGGTGGAGCTGCCCCTCCGGCACCCGGAGCTCTTCGAGAAGGCGGGCATAGAGGCCCCCAAGGGGGTGCTGCTGCACGGCCCGCCGGGGACCGGCAAGACGCTCCTGGCGCGGGCCGTCGCCGGCGAGACCAGCGCCCACTTTCTGCATGTCAGCGGGCCGGAGATCATGGGCAAGTACCACGGCGAGAGCGAGGAGCGCATACGGGGGGTGTTCGAGGAGGCCTCCAAGAACGCGCCCAGCATCATATTCATAGATGAGATGGACTCTATCGCGCCCAAGCGGGACGACACGCACGGGGAGGTGGAGAAGCGGGTGGTCTCCCAGCTGCTCACCCTGATGGACGGGCTCAAGGCCCGGGGCAAGGTGGTGGTCATAGGGGCCACCAACCGGCCCGACTCGATAGACCCGGCGCTGAGGAGGCCGGGCCGCTTCGACCGGGAGATGGAGATAGGCATACCCGATGACAAGGGGCGCCGCGACATACTGCGGATACACACCCGCATGATGCCCCTGGAGAAGTCGGTGGACCTGGAGGAGGTGGCCCGGGTGACCCACGGCTTTGTGGGGGCGGACCTGCAGGCGCTCTCCAAGGAGGCGGCCATGGGGGCGCTGCGCCGCCTGATACCGGAGATGGACCTGGAACAGGACCGCATACCCCCCGACGTGCTCAAAAAGATCCGGATAGGGCAAGACGACTTCCGGGGGGCCCTGCGGGAGGTGAGGCCCAGCGCCCTGCGGGAGGTGCTGGTGCAGGTGCCCGACGTGGGGTGGGATGATGTGGGCGGCCTGGATACACTGAAGGAGGAGGTGCGGGAGGCCGTGGAGTGGCCCCTCAAACATTCTGAGGCGTTCGCGCACGTGGGGGCCCGCTCGCCCCGGGGCATACTGTTGCATGGCCCGCCGGGGACCGGCAAGACCCTGGTGGCCAAGGCCCTGGCGCGGGAGACCGACTCCAACTTCATCAGCGTGAAGGGCCCGGAGCTGCTCTCCAAGTGGGTGGGCGAGTCCGAGAAGGGCGTCCGGGAGATATTCCGAAAGGCCCGCCAGGCGGCGCCCTGCGTGATATTCTTTGACGAGGTGGACTCGATGGCCCCGGCCCGGGGGATGGATATGGGGACCCACGTCACCGAGAACGTGGTCTCGCAGTTGCTCTCGGAGATGGACGGGCTCGAGGAGATGCACGATGTGGTGGTTGTGGCCGCCACCAACCGGCCGGACATGATAGATGCGGCCCTGCTGCGGCCCGGCCGCTTCGACCGTATCATAGAGGTGGGCCTGCCGGATGCGGCCGGCCGCGACCACATACTGCGGATACACATGCGGGGCAGGCCGACGGCCGGCGAGATAGACTATGATACCTTGGCGACGCGGACCGATAAGATGGCGGGCGCCGAGCTGCGGGCCGTGGTGGACGGGGCAGCCATGGCCGCCCTGCGCCGCCACGTGAACGGGGGCGTGGCACTGAAGGAGACGGCGATAACGCAGGAGGACCTGGAGGAGTCCATATCCAAGGTGGGGGCGCCCAGTCCCGGAACGGGCCGTCCCAGATGCCAAAGCACTAGCCCCGCGCCCAGTCCGGACCGTGATACTAGGACGGCTCCACGATTGCATCTGTGATATTGATTCTAGCCGTCATGCATGTGCAGCGCTATGCGGCTGATCTCTCGAGGTATGGGAGGTTGTACGGGCACGGTGTGGGTGCATCGGACGGTAGGTATTTGGCGTGCTCGGATGAGATCGGCATGTCTGCCATCGGTATGACCAGCGGAACGCATTACTACCGCCACCTCCTGTATGCTATAACACTGGATTATCGAGGGTCACGTGTTGCGTTTGAACCATAGTATATTGATCACCATAAATGAGTTCCTGTGCAGAGGTATATTGCCTGCCAAGTATGGGTCATAGATCGGATCGATTAGGCGTAGGTTTGTTATCCACCGTTCTGGATTATTTGGATTTTGCCCCATCAATTTATGCACCCCATATGACGGACGGCCGGCCGTACGGCCGGCCTGCAGTTTGACCGGCACGAACAGCCACACTGATGGGGGATCGTGCGCATGGCTTTTGGTGCTGTACGGACCGCTTCAGAAACCAAAACACTTTCGTCCGGTCATGGTCCGCGTTCTATGGCGCACCATTGCCCGGAAGCACGCGGCAACAAACTGATTTTGCGAGCACATAGCCAGCGTCATATCCATCAGGTCCTCGGGTCCGTACAGGGCGTTGGGCGCCGATGACGCCATGTGTGCCATGTGCGGGAGCAGGGTGCGGTGCATTTGATTATAAACGGCCCCTGCGTATGCACCTTGGCGTGCGTTGGTCATTTGCGCGATCTTTTGAGCAATACATGCCGATCATTTGTAGTTAACCTATTGCAGGCGGACACCTGCCCAAACCCGCCCGGCCGCCGCGTCCGAACTACAGGTACCTAGCGCATTTCCAGAATGCGGACATGCCGGTGACACCTTGCCGAACACTGCTAAGTGGCGGAACAAGGCAAGTCGCCGTCACTTTGATCGTTTCACATTTTCATTAACTGAGCACAAATAAGCACATACAAGCACAAATAAGCACATACAAGCACAAATAAGCACATAGTAGACGACATGTTTATATCCACTTATTCAGCGGCATCATCGATGATGCCGTTATGCTTACCGCACTTAATGCTTCCGTAGATATTGAACTGCTTGAGGTTGATGGACATTTGATGCTATTGCGGATGCATGTTTTGGCAGAGGGGTCCAGATCATGGACGGCACCGACCCGGTGGCCCGGTCTCGGTGGTCTTTGATGATACGGATGGCTTCACTGCCATGTCTGGCCAGCAGGACGTGTAGGTGTTTATAAGAATTGGACGCACATACTGACCGTAACTTTTTCATTAATTATGCAAGCGTTCCAATTATATACACTACATGGGGGCAGTCCTGGAAATGAACAGAAAATTATACGCTTTTTTGTTGTCGGTGACGGTGCTGGCGGGAGGAGGCCATATAGTCGATTCGTACGCGCAGACAGACACAGAAAAGATTAACGTTATAGCGGAGAACGCGGCAGAGGCCAACATTATTCTGGACGCCATCCGGGCCGCTCTGGAAGACTTGGCGGCCGCGCTGCCGATGCTGTCAGACGACTTGGATATGTTCGAATCCCGGATAAGCGACCTTGAGTCAAAGCTGGACGGCATTATAGCAGGGCTTGATGCCGACCAGGCAAGTGACGACAAAGAGTCGTCCTTGGCCATCCTGGAGTCGATACAGGAGGTGAACGAGCAGCTGGCTGATCTGCAGTCGGGTGCGGACCAGTTCTCTGGTGGATCTGGACCGATGCAGGGAATGAACGGGGACGATGCCCCGGACCCGCCCGTGTTAAGCTATGCTAGGGCGGAGGTCGCCTTCGGCACCCTCGCCACCGAGGAAGCCGGCGACAGCGTTGATTTGGTCAGGGACAACGCCATGTACGGTATAATCCTGCCACGCATCACCGACTGGCTTCTGGAGGAGGTGTCGCCGGGATACAACGATGCCCCGATAATATTCCGCTATCTCACGCTGCTGTACAACGCCGCCTTTGATGCGGTGGCGCCATACCACCCCACCGCGGTGGGGGTCTATTCGCGCATGGAGCACCGCCCCGCGCTGGAGTCCGAGACCAACCTGCTGCCGAACACGGCGGTCATGCACGCCGCCTACAGGTCGATGCTGGAGTTCGCCCCGCACCGAGCCGACGAGTGGCGGGGCATGATGACCGCGTACGGCCTTGATCCGGACGACGAAAGAGGTCTCGGCCTTGACTGCGCCCAGACGCACGACCTGGACTCGCCGGTTGCCATAGGCAACCACGCCGCAGAGTGCGTGCTGGACGCGCGCCGTGACGACGGCTTCAACCACTTTGGCACTACAAGCATCCCGCCGTTCGGCGACACCACCGGTTATACGCCTGTCAACACGCCGGGCAGTCTGGTGGATCCGTCGCGCTGGTCGCCCCTGTACGCATTCAACCGCTTGGGCGAGTTCGGCATACAGCAGTTTGCCACGCCCCAGTGGTCCGACACGGAGACCTACTCTGGTCTGGATCAGCGCTCCATCCGCGTGCCGCCGCCATCGAGCAGCAACCACCGCAACGCCGACGCGTACCAGGCGCAGGCCGACGAGGTGATCCGCCTGAGGGCAAACCTGACCGGCGGCGACAAGATTCTGATCGAATTCTTCGACAACAAGTTTCGCGACCTAAGCCACAACCCGGCGCTCAAGCACATCCCAGATGTGGTCGACTATGTCCAACTCGAGTTCCTGCTGAACATGGCAAAGTTCGACGCGGGCACCATAATCTGGCAGGAGAAGGCGCGCTACGACGCGGTGCGGCCCACCACGGCTATACACTACCTCTATGGAGGGGATCCGGTCCCGATATCGGTGGATACCGACGGAAACGCGGCAATGATACCGGGTAACCTGTGGCAGAGTTACCTGCAGACCGCCGACCATCCCGAGTACCCGTCGGCGACGACGTGCTTCTGCGCCGCCTATGCGGAGGCGTGGCGGCTCTACTCCGGTACGGACGACCTTCCGGTGTATACGGAAGGCGACGGGGTTGTGCACGGTTACACCGCCACACTGGAGGCGGGATCGTCTCTGATCGAGCCGCAGGTAACGCCGTCCGAAGACGTCGAGGTGGTATTCGACTCGTGGTCGGATTACGAGCAGAGGTGCGCCGCAAGCCGCGTCATATCCGGCACCCACTTTTGGCCCGCGGTGGAAGTGTCCGTTGATGCGTGCAACATTGCATCCAACGCGGTCTTTGCATACTGGGAGACTCTGGTTCACGGGACCGCTCCGATCAAGGGGCCCGCCACGGGGCTGACTCCGGATCCGTTGCTGAACGGACCGTCTTGGACTGGGTACTAAGAAACGTATTCGCACATTTTGTTATTTTATTTTATACCGCAAGGTACGCGGCCTCAGTAGGGCGCGGCTGCGTCATGCCCTGACGGCCGCCGCGCCGGCGCCATGTGGCGCCGGATGGAGCGGGAGGACGCCGACCCCGGCGGGCGGGGCCCTGCGCCCAGCGGTCCGGCAACAGGCCGCCCTGCCCGCCCATCGGGCGGTCCACGCCATTCTTCCTGTGAGACTGCGTCCTCCACTCGCTCACGTCCAGTCCTTTGCCCGGGGGCATACGGATCGAACTGCCCAAATTTTCGATCGTGGGTTCAGACTCATTCAGCCGGACAAGCCTGCTCCGATGCACCGACTTTGTCTTATGCCAGCCATGATCTAATGTATAATTTAAGATCAAAGAGGTATGCTTTCTGGCCCGCCCCGACTCTTGCGGGAGGATCTATGTGCACGCTGGCTCAGCGGGCTTGGTCAAAACCGGGAATCTGTCCGGAAAACCAGCCGGCTTGGGGGCTCCCTGGCCGGCAGAATGGCGCCGTTCTTCCCCCAAACCGGCCCGGATCTGGCCCCGGAACGGTTCTCGAGTGTTACCGGACGCCGCCAGAAACGGCTCCCTGGCCCAAATCCGAGTCAGATCTGGAGCCAGCGGGCACATTTTTGTTAGGCCGGACAGCTTCCAAGCCGGTCCAGTTTTGTTCAATTCTCCAGATTTTGGACAAGGCCGGGGCGCGCCCAACACTAAAAGCCCCGCCGCCCCCCGTACATGTGATGCACCGGCGGCTGAGGCGGCTCATCACCGAGACGGGGGCGTTCGCCCACTCCCCGGAGAGGCCCTTCGTGCTGGCGTCGGGCCGGACCAGCCCCTACTACTTTGACATGAGGCGGCTGAACGCCCATCCCGAGGGGCTGCACCTGGCCGCCTCGGCCATACTGGAACGGGTATCGGAGCGGGCCAGATCGGTGGGCGGCATGGAGGCGGGGGCCATCCCCCTGGCGACGGCCGTGTCGCTGGAGTCCCGTGGAATGGATTTCCCCCTCAGGTCGTTCTGGGTGCGGAAGTCCCCCAAGTCGCATGGTACGGGCCGCCTCATAGAGGGGATACTGGAGCAGCCATACATACTGGTGGACGACGTCATTACGACGGGCTCCTCGGTGCTGCGGGCGCTGGAGGCGGCCGGTGGCGGGTGCGCCGGCATACATACCATACTGTTCCGGGGGAGCGACCGGGACCGGGCCCGACTGGAGGGGGCCGCGCCGCTCCATACAATATTCACGCAGGACGACCTGCTCTCGAATATAAAATGAAAAAAGTCGGGTTTCGGACCTAGTCTATGAGCTCGGTCCAGCCCTTGACGAACACGGAGTTCTTGTACAGCGGAACTGGCTGTCCGACGGTAAAGTCCATCGGCCTCATCCAGAAGATCGCCTTTGTCGGGCAGACCCCGATGCACGCTCCGTCGGAGATGCACCGCTCTGGATAAAAGACGAACGCCTTTCCTCTCTTCCAGCCTTCCACCGGTTTTACCCTCAGGACGTCGGGTCCCAGAGTTGTGCATATCTCAACACACAGGGCGCAGCCTATGCACATCTGTTCACTGATGTCGGGGATAATTCCCACTGGCATGATGTGAGTGTGGTGTTTTGCTTAATATAACTTGCCGTCCGGGCGCATTTCATAACACCGTTTGGGATGTGCTATGCCCCCGTATGCCGGCGATCCCCCGCGCCGCCGGGGCGATCCGCGGATCCCGCATCCGCCAATGGGGCGGGCCCGCCGTCCCCCAACAGGTATAGGCGCCCGGCCCCCCCGACCAGGCGCCCGCCGGGGGCCAGCTCGTATCCGGCCGGCCCCGCCCTGGCCGCGGCGGCGACGACCACCGTGGTGCCCACGTCCCTCCCCAGGGCCGCCAACAGCATGACGGAGTGGACGGCCCGGCGGATCCCGACCGGGCCGCCCCACATGCCGCCCAGGCCGTTGAGGGTGTCCACTATAACGAGGTGGGGCTCTGCGGATGTCATGCGGATCATGGTCGCCAGCTCCGCGTTCCAGCCGGGGGGGTCCGGCCGCCGCACCAGGACGTGGGGCGGCCGCTCCAGCATCCCCGCGTGCATGTACCCGCTGTACAGCATGTCCGCGTCCACGTATATGGTGGCGCGGCCGGCGTCCCGGGCCAGCCTTTCTAGGTAGGCGCACTTGGGGAATATGTTGGGGCAGAGTATGATGTGGGGGCCCGGCCCCGCAAGGTTAGTATGCAACGGCTCCGGTACGCGCACCGGACAAATAAGAATGCAGGACATGCACCCGGAGTTCCCCGATATGGGGGTATCATACCTGAACAACGCGTCGGTCTCCAGGATGCCGCGCTCGGCGCTGCGTGCCATGGCCGAGTTTGCCCAGGCGTACGACCGGGCGGGGCCCGACTCGCGCGCCGCCGCCACAATGGTGGAGGATGCGGCCCGCGGCGTCCGGCGTGCGGTGTCTGGGATGCTCCGGTGCCAGCCCGACGAGGTGTCCATAACGCAGAGCACCACCGACGGGATAAACATGGTGGCCGGCGGCCTGTCCCCGGCGCCCGGCTCCAACATAGTGATGCGGGAGGCCGCCTACGAGCACCACGCCAACGTGCTGCCCTGGCTTGGCATGGGCCTGGAGAACCGCATGGTACCGGTGGACCCCGACGGGCTGTTCAGGATGGGGGACCTGGAGGCGGCGGTGGACTCCGGGACGGCCCTGGTGACGCTGAGCCACGCCCTGTACAACACGGGGGCGATACTCCCCCTGGAGGAGGTGGGCCGCACCCTGGGGGGCGCCGTCCCGTTCTTTGTGGACGCGGCCCAGACGGTGGGGTGTGTGGAGTGTGACTGCTCCCGCATACAATGCGACTACATGGCGTTCAACGGCTCCAAGTGGCTGTGCGGGCCGATGGGGACCGGACTGTTCTACTGCAGCCGGCGGGCGGCGCCAAACCTGAGGCCGGTCCTGCTGGGGGGCGAGTCGGCCATGGTGTATGAACATGACCGCATATCCTTCAAGGACGGGCCCGGCAGGTTCGAGGGGGGCTTTAGGAATTATGCGGGGGTGGCGGGCCTGGAGGCCGCCCTGAAGGTGGTATCTGGCGTGGGCACGTATGCGATACGGCGCCGCAGCATGGAATGCGCGGCGGCCCTCCGGGAGGGGCTGGCGGACATACCCGGCGTTGTGGTGTACGGGAGTGGGGGTGAGGGCCACACCAGCGTGGTGCCGTTCAACTTGGAGGATATGGACCCCGCCGGGGTGGTCGAGAGGCTGGAGGGGAAAGGGGTGGTGGTGGCCCTCCGGGAGATCGGGCCGCTCAAGGTCGTGCGCGCCTCGCCGCACTTTTACAATACCACACAGGACGTGGAGCGCGCCGTGCGGGCGGTGGCCGATATCCGGAACGCCTAGAAGTTCTCCTGCTCCTCGATGACCATCATGGTGAGCGTGGACTGCACCTTGGGTATCTTCCGCACCTTGTTGGTTATGACGTGCCGGAGGTTCTCGGTGTCCGCCGACATCAGCTTCAGCACTATGTCGTACACGCCATACACGCCCTGTATCTCGAAAGAGACGTCGGTCTCGCCGGCCAGCAGGTCCTTTACCTCCTTGATCACGGTGGCGTCTGAACCCAAGTCTGAGTTCAGCAGCACATAAGCTGTCGGCACGGGTTCGATTCCCTGCATAGGGTATTTAACTCTTGGCTGGTCTAATGTGGTACTGTATGGGATTGGCCGGCAACTGCATCCTGCGTGGGACGGTACGTGGGCCGCACCTCCAATTAAATAGGGACGGGTGTACCATAGTAATGTGAAGCTGCTGGACCTCACTTTGGACATATCCGAGGATCTACAGGTCTTTCCGGGGACTCCCAAGGTGAGGATGATCCCCTGGAACACGCTGCGGCACGACGGCAACAACTCCGAGATGCTCTTTTTGAGCCCGCACACGGGAACGCACATGGACGCCCCCTACCACTTTTGCGACGACGGCCTCCGGATACACCAGATACCGATGGACCGCCTGGCCGGCGAGGCGGCGCTGCTGGATATGCGGAGGGGCCCCGGCGGGCGCATAACACGGCGGGACATAGCGGAGTGGGAGGAGCGGCACCATGCCATCGCCGGGGGGTCGGCGGTGGTGTTTCGCACCGGGTGGCACGACCACCTGGGGAGGGACGACTACTTTACGGCGAACCCGGGGCTGTCCGAGGACGCGGCCGAGTACCTGGCCGCCAGGAGGGTGGTACTGGTGGGCACCGACTCGCCCAGCATAGACGCGGGGGACGCCGGCTCGTTTCCGGCGCACCAGATATTGGCGCGCAGCGGCGCAGTAAACGTGGAGAACCTGGCCAACCTGGAGAGGCTGGAGGGGGAGTCATTTCGCTATGTGATACTGCCGCTGCGCATAATGGACGCGACCGCCTCGCCGGTGCGGGCGGCGGCGGTGCTGTGACCCCGCTACCATATACTGAGTCTGCAGTGCCATAATCCTGGGGTTGGGCAGGCCGGTTGCCACGTTTGGTGGGGTTTGCCCGGTTTTGCCCGGGGGTGCTACCCCCTGATTATGTGGAACCTGTTCCGCCTGTACCCGGGCGACAGGCTGCCGGTTATGGGGATGCGGTGCCCGCACGACACGCACCTGTTGGAGTGGTCTAGGTTCCACGACGCTATGTCAAAGCCGTACCTTCCCACGACTATATCGCCGCATCCCGGGCAATACGTGTGCTCGTATGGGTGGCCCGGCACGTTCCCCACGTACGAGTATAGTAGCCCCTCTTCCATGGCTATCTGGCGGTGCATCTCCAGCGTGCGCACGGGCGTGGGCCCGAACTCCATCATCTTGTAGTCGGGGTGGAACCTCAGAAAGTGTATCGGCGTGTCCGGTCCCAGCTCGTCGTACACGAACCTGCACAGCCTGCGGGCGTATTCTGTATCGTCTCCCACATCCGGCACTATGAGGTCGGTTATCTCGGTGTGGATGCTGGTATGGTCGCGTATGTTGAGTATGGTGTCGAATATGGGCTGCGGGTCCGGTATGCCCACGTACTTTCGTATGAAACGGGGCTCGGCGCTGCCCTTGAAGTCTACGGTTATGGAGTCGAGGAACTGGCCCATCATGCCCACCGACTCGGGGGTGTCGTACCCGTTGGAAACGAATATGTTGATGAGGCCCCTCTTCCTGGCCTCCAGCCCGCAGTCGCGGGCGAACTCGATGAATATGGACGGCTCGTTGTAGGTGTATGCGATGCCGTCGGCGCCGTTCGCCACGGCCGCCTCGGCCACCCCGGCGGGGGTCATGCTCTCGCCCTCCACCTTCCGCCTCTGGCTGATGTCGTGGTTCTGGCAGTACCTGCACAGCCAGTTGCAGCCGGTCGTCGCGATGGAGAGTATCTTGGAGCCGGGCATGTAGTGGGTTACGGGCTTCTTCTCTATGGGGTCCACGTGCCCGGATATCACCATGCCGTACACCAGCAGGTCCAGCCGCCCCGATACATTGGCGCGGACCCCGCACAGCCCCGTCTGGCCCTCTGCCAGCTCGCAGTACCTGGCGCACGCCGTGCAGCGCACCGAGCCGGAGCCGGTCCGGTCGTACAACTCCGCCTCCATGGGTTATGGTACGCGGGCCTGCTAGATAAACGGGACGGGGGGATTGGGGCGTATCATTGACGGCGCCTGCAACAGATGGCGCCTGGCCGCCGCCCGACCACAGTTTCCACCCCGCATGCCGTCGGGCGCCCGGCATGCGTCCAGACCGCGATGGTTCCGTTGCAAAGTCGGTTGATGGCGGTTTTTTGTAATTTTCACGTCTGTCATACTTGATGCGGTGGAGTTCAGTTGCGATCTGCCTGGAATGCAGGCCTAATGGGATGCGTACTTGTGCGGCGCGTATGGATATGCCCCGCCCGGCGCACACACAGAAATGATACTCGTGCGGCGGCCGCGCCTGCTCCTGGAGCGGTGCAGTTCCCTAGGCTGCGTTCAGCGCCGCGTTGCATATCATGGTGACCCACTTGTCCTCGCCGTGTATGGTTATCCCCGCTGCCTCGGCCGGCGTCCTGCCGTCCAGGCCCATGTGGGGTCGGAAGAAGTTGTGGTGTATGATCAGCATGCGCACCAGGGCCGGGCAGCCGCCCTCCAGCAGGCGGTCGGCCTTTCTGTCCGGTGTGAGGTTGAACCCCCTCGCCGTCTTGATGCGGTGCTTGAACTCGCCGTTTAGCTTCTCGATTATATTGTTGAAGTTGAGCCGGTTTTGCGCGTGCACCTCCCTGACGTGGACCATCCGGAATCCGCTGCGCCTCCGGAAAGCCTTGGCGGCCACCCTTGCAAATATGTCCAGCCCGTCGGTCACGAACACCCACGGGTCGACGCCGGCCAGATCACGGGCAGCCAGAAACAGGCGCAGCGGCCTGTACCCGGTCTTGGTGTCGGATATGTCCCAGGACATGATGAAACGGGTGCGGCCGTCCATCACGGTGAACAGCCACCTCTCCAGCCCCAGTATTTTGAAAAAGACCTCGTCGCAGTGCCACCGGTGTCCCAGTCTGGGCCGCAGCGTCTTGGAGAACCGGTTCACCAGACCCGAGTACTCCGCCATCCAGCGGTGTATGGTGCTGGGGTCCACCTCGATATGGTCCCGTTTCATGGCGAGTGATGCCTCGCGGAGCGACAGGCCCGCGACCACCTCGTGCAGCGCCCGGGTGATCTCACGTGGCTTGTGCTGCTTGCCCTTGAACCCAGGCTCCCCGGAGAAGGTGCGTTTGCACCTTTTGCATTTGTATCTCTGCCTGGGGCCGGCCATTGTGTTCCTGCGATGCCCGTACTTCACGAACCTCTCCGACGGGCAATGGTGGCACCGCCTCTGGGGGACGATGTCGGTCCTTCTTGCCAGCATGTTCTTGGCCCTGTCCCATGCGCGGCCCAGTACGATGTCCACGGCCACCGTATGTTTGCAGATACCGCCCCGCCCCTGCTGGTCGGGGCACGCGCACACCATGCCCATCGCGCCCAGTATCACCCCGTACCACAGGCCGGGATCTGTCACCGAGGCGACCCACCACCTCCTGCTGCTCTGCCTCTTGATCATGTCAGGGCTGTCCGCAATGGCCCGCCCCCACCCCCTTGCAGTCTTGGCGTGCTTCTGGCGTGTTGACGGTTTCGTGCCTATGCATACTGCCAATTGGCTTGCACATATTAATCTAGGGATCGACTCCCCATCCGTGTCCCCTTAAATATGGTCCCGGCCACTCCTAGCCATTGACTTACTGGCGCAAGGACGCTACCGAGTTCGCGGTGTCCATAATACGCAACCCGCAGCGCCGCACCAGCTACAGCTACATACCAAAGCCTGTTCTGGAACGTCTCGGCAACCCCGATGGCCTCAAGTTTGTCTTCCGCGGGAATGACATACTGGTGCGCAGGCCCGACTAGCGGCCGACACCCGTCCTGTGGCTGTGATTAGTGCGAAAATCACAAGAAACCGAATCAACCGACTTTGCAATAGAACCGACCGCGATTGCGGTACGGCTGGCCAGCTCGCGCATATGATACCGTGGGATGCGCAGCCGGTCTTCCGGATCTGCTACGTTGCTTGTGCTGCCATGACGCGGTGTCCTTGCCTTTCTACTGCGCGTGTCTGGTGTGGCGCCGAGCCAACCCGTAGACCGCCTCCAGCGACGCGCGCATGTCATCGACTGTGACCGGCCTGATCTCCCATTCGATTAGCATGATCCTGTCCCCGACAGTTTTGAGGGTTTGGCCGTTGACGGCCTCGTCCAAGAACCATGATAAAAAGATCATAAACCTGCCCATACCCATATGGTAATACCAGATCCTTGTTCAGATCTTGGGGAACGTGAAGGATTAGGCTGACTTGGAGGGTTACGGTCCTGGATCCGGACCGGGTTCCATTCCTGGCCGCGTTTGGAGGTTTGGATCATTCTTGGACATGCGTGTACAGTATCCTCCATACACAGGGGCCGCCATCGTCCTTGCGCTTTAACAATCACACAAAGGTCATGTTCTTGTACATGCAGAGGCGAGCATGATCTGGCAAACCACACGATCATTCCCCTGCGCTTGCAGGTGTTATTGCAGGATCCTACTTGCCACTGCATCGTGCGCGGCTGGGGTGAATGTCGGACCCCAAGTGACTATAGTTTTGAAGTTATACCAGTTTTGTGGACTGGCACGTTGATGGCGCCCAACACACACAGGACAACACCGTTTCCAGTCCGGCTGAACGGCGCTTGATCAGGCCGCGCGCCCAGACCCGAATATTCGAATTCGTGCATACGCGTCATTTCCGTTCATGGTGAGATTCCCATTCCCGAATCACTCCGTCGTAGTAGTCTATTTCAAGCTGCATCGCGTTGGCGGCCGCCTGCATGCGCCTGGCCGCCTCTGCCAGACCCAACCTCTCATAAAAATACATCACGGCTTTTATCTCCAATTGCTCTTCTCTTGCGTTTGGAAGTTCGGTTTGTGCTTCCTGATAGTCCGCCTCGGTATAGAACGCCACGCCCACCTTGTAACCAAGACTTATAGCAATGCACCGGTCAATATAATACATGACGGATTTTGAAGCTAGGGCATGCGCGTGGGAAGGAAAGGCCGTCAAGTGTGAATCGGATGCGCCAAACGCGGCCGCCGCCCACCGGCGCGTGGCATCCATCCTCAGGGAGTGCGCCGAGATACAAAAAGATGCAAGAATTGATGCCTGACTGTAATTGACGGCGGACGTGATGAGTCTCGTATGGACTGGCACGTTGATGGCGCTTGGCACAAGATGGCGCTAGAGTGGAAGTGTAGGTTCCACACGATCGTGCTACGGAGTGGAAATTCGAGTCTGGGCGCGCGGCCTGATCAAGCGCTGTTCAGCCGGACTGGAAACGGTGTTGTCTTGTGTGTGCCAGGCGCCATTTTGTGCCAGGCGCCATCAACGTGCCAGCCCAGTAATGTTGGCGGCGTCTGCAACAGATGGCGCCTGGCCGCCGCTCGACCGCAGTCTCCACTCCGACCTGTGTTCCCCTCTGCAAAACAGACTCACGTTTCCACCCTAGGCGCCATCTGTTACAGGCGCTGTCAGCGTTACAGCACAAGAGGGGTGCCCCTGCACATCCGACGCATGCCCGCCGGACCATCCCGCCGAACGTGGCAACCCTAAAAGTACGGCTTCTGCCCGCAGGTATGGTGAGCCGCCCCGGGAACCTGTGGAGGAGAGTGCACGGCCGCATATCCGGCCGCCCGACCAACTTTTCCTGGGTGGTGCCCGGGCGGGTGGCCGGATCCGGCTTCCCCACCACCGTAGAAGAGTTTGAGTGGCTGCTCCAGCAGGGCATACGGGGAGTGGTTACCATGACAGAGAACTCCCTCCCTATAGAGTGGACGGGCCGCGTGTCGTACCTGCACGTGCCCACCCCGGACATGAACGCCCCCGAGCCCGAGGACATAGACGCGGCGGTCGACTTCATACACCAGAATGCGGAGACCGGCCGGCCCACTGCGGTGCACTGCGCCGCGGGCCTGGGCCGGGCCGGGACCATCCTGGCGTGCTATATGGTCAAGCACAAGGGGTATGGGGCGCGGCAGGCCATCAACGAGATACGGCTGAGGAGGCCCGGCTCCATACAGTCGGACGTGCAGGAGACGGCCATCATGATGTACGAGAGGTTCCTGGACTAGGATACCTCTGACACTATGCCGCCGTCGGCCACCCGCATGGTGACCCGCAGGTCCCCCTGGAATGTCAGCACCAGTGTATCGGCGGTCTCCTCCACCTTTACCAGCTCGGCCATCCTTACCTTGTCGAACTTGGACATGGTGTCACTCCGGGATGGAGACGGACTGTATGCTGCCGCCCTCGGCCTTCACGAACAGGAAGCGGTTGTCCTTGAAGATGAAGGTGATTCCGCCCTCCTTGTCCGGCTCCTCGACCTCCAGCAGCGGCTGCCCCAAAAGCCCGTCGTACTTTGCCATCTATCCGTTCCCCTTCGGGCGACCCCTTATATCCCTTTGACGGTGATGACGGTCGCGGGTATGTGCACCCGTATGCTACTCTTCTCCATGAGGCGGTGCTTCTGCCAGGAGACGTGCACCTCGCCCCCGATCTTGTGGCGGCCCTCGCCCAGCTCCGAGCCCTTGACGGGGTATTCCTCCTCAAAGTCGAAGAGCTCCTGCCGCACCTCCTCCTCGGTCAGCCGTATCACGGGGGCAAAGTTCTTGGATACCTGTACCCACACCCGCTTCTCCTTCATGGGGTTGACCAGCTTGGGGTTCCTGGTCCAGAATATGGCCGCCTTGCGGTAGGCGTCCACGGGCTTGCCCAGGCTCCTCTTCCTGATGCCGCCGGTGACCAGCTTTATGCCGTACTTTATCTTGACGGACACGTCGTTGACCTCGTAGGATTTGGTCCAGTTGTGTTCGTTGAACGCCTTCCGGGTGCTCCCCTGCACCGAAAACCGCACCGTAACGGGTATGGTGTCCTGGATGGTGTGCTCGCCTTGGGGGACTGCGACCTCCATGTTGGTTATGTGATCCGCCGTCTCCGCAATGTAGCCTCCGGCGTCGGTCAGGAGCGGGTACTCTCGATCCACCCCGGGTATGCGTTTCACAGTCTCTACAATGGTTTATAACACCAATATGTGCGTTGTGTGCCATATGGAAGCCCAAGTCCTGGATTCCACCGACAGTGAGATCGGGCTCTCCTTTATGGAGACGGACATAGCCACGCTCTACATCATACAGCACGAGCTGCTGAAGAACCCCGACGTGGAGTTTGCCGGGGTCATAGTCAAGCACCCCCTCACGAACGAGTGCCGCGTGCGCGTGAGCTCAAAGTCGGATCCCGCCCGGAACATCGCCGAGGCGGCCGACGCGGCAATCCGGACCGCCGGCGAGATGAGGGACGCGCTGAACACGGATGTCCGGGTATGAGGTTCTGTCCGGAGTGCAAGGCTAGGATGAGGAAGATGGAGGGGGCCTTGGTGTGCTCCCGCTGCGAGTACACGGAGGCCGGATCCGCCCTAGGTTTGGCGCCACAAGATGCCGATGCCGTCCCGGAGATGAACGTGCTGGCCGAGGGCGAGGGCAAGGAGGCGCTGCCCACCATAAACATAGACTGCCCCAAGTGCGACCACAACGAGGCGGTGTGGTGGATGCTGCAGACCAGAAGCGCCGATGAGCCCACCACCCAGTTTTACAGGTGCACGGGGTGCGGGCACACTTGGCGGGATTACTCATGAGGCGCTCTGTTTTCTGATCGTGCCTAAAGGCTAGCCATACTAACAGTAACATTAAAAGATCACTAGATTCTGTTACTGCAACGGCAGAGATGGATACCGAAAGGATGGAGAAAAGGATACGTAGTCTGTCGGGTGAGCGGAGAACCTTCATACTGCCGCCTGAGCTTAAGGGGCCGGATGATATTGAGATGGTGATAAACGTGGGGGGCATGGAACAATCGACGAGCACGTCAAGCGGACCATAGCGCAGACAGCCCCGTAAGGCCGAATGCAAATTTTAATGGTACAAACCTCACGATAAAAGTATCAGATGTGAACTACGACACTGCCAGCAGCATGCTAAACCAGGATTTGTGGCAAAGCTTTGCCGTGACTGCAATGTCGTGTCAATGCTGTCAAATCGCGTAAGTTACAACCAGTTGTCCATGACGAGGGCCGCTCTGGCCAAAAGCAAGGTGAACAGCTGCGGTGTGGGTTGTACTGTGGCCATCGTAAGAGGGTTGAGTGCGTAGCGCGGTCCATGATCTCGTATGTCTCCAGGTCTGACACTTTACAATATTGATCTTATTTCTTAAAAAACTAAGGCATAGATTGATCATTTATTACATTAAACGCAATAAAGCACTTGCAGTGAAGAAGGGACCTAAAAGCGTACATGATCTCCCCGTATTTATCTTCTGGGAATCACATGTATTTGGCAGTGCTCGGTCATGGCCCCGGCCATGCGGCCCGCATCAAACCTTACGTTGAACCCGGTTACTGCCTTGTCGCTCTCCTGTATCTGTGTCTTGACAGAGGCGACTAGCTCCAGGCAGAGCGTCTTTTCGGCAGGTATCAGATCAAAGAAGCTGCCTACATGCCTTCTAGGCAGGACCAGTGAGTGCAGGCTGGTATCCGGCCTGTCGCGGCGGACGGCAAACGCTAGGTGGTTGTCCAGCACATGTTCGTCTGACATGCAGAGGGTACATTTGGGGTTGCGGTATTTGAGGCGGTTCATTACCATGACAAAGTCGGTTTTGTCCCTGTCTTTTTTCTGCGCATTGCACTTGTAACAGAGCGCCTGCAGGTTGGATATCTCTGTGGGACCGCCCATGCTGACCGGCACAATGTGGTCTACCTCTAGGGCCCTCTGTTGGGCGGATACCCCGCATGCGACGCAGACACCGCCGGACTTTGCCAGTACGTCATACCGGAGCTGGCCCGGGATATGCTCCCTAATTCCCCGCCTGTTGTACCAAGGCAGCTTGAGCATGCTGTCTATGTATTCGCTGATCCGCAGCTCGCACAGCTCAACCAGCCTCTCCTTCTGGGGTGGGGTGGCCCCCTCCAGCAGCAGCCTGAAGACGCCCCGGCCATCCTCCCTGGAATAGCTGACGACGTTGTGTTTTCTCAGGGTTATGCTGGGCCACCTCTTGGCTATCTGCGTGTAGTATTCCAACTGCGACTTGTCCTCGTTGAGGAAGCTCCTGGCAACATCCTCGGCGGTGGCCTTGTTGTCCGCTTGCAGTAGTGTCTTTATCATCAGCGGCTGGTAGACATGGGTCATCTTCATCCTGTGTGCAATAAAGTCCTGCAGCCCCTCAAAATCCAATGACAGTCCTTTGAACCAGTTCGTATTAAACGCGTCGAAGTACGCCGTTTTAGGAGCAGGAGGATGATACCATCTTATCGCATGACTAAATTGTGCAGCGCTGCGCCGCCCGCATGGACAGCGACTTCAGGAAGTGGACCGTGATGGAACGGGTGGTGATGGAGAGGCGCATCATGCAAAACTTTTTGGTCAGAAGTTGGAGAAATACGCGAAGATGTGCGCCGGGCTGGATGCCCTGCTCAAGTACTATGGCCGGTACCCGTAGATCTCCAATCAGGTGGCCAGGGTGCGCAACGCCGGATACAGCCTGTTCACGCTCATGAAATACGAGTACGTCGACTCCACAAACAACTTGGCAGGGCGGGAACTGAGCGGGGTGGTAAAGCACCGTGTCGTGAAGTCGCTCCGTACCATAGAGGAAGCAGAGATATTTTTCATACTGCTGGCCATCATGCTGACACACAAGAATAGCGACATCTTGGAGCTGCTCAAAAAATACCTGGACCGGGGAATGCCCCCGGACGACAAGCCTCCCGCCGATGGTCACGGCTAACGGCGCAGCTGTGTGAATTGGGACCTGGCACGTATGCCGAGCTGGTACGGGGGATGGGGCGCGTGTTTTTTGCGCGGTTGATTCCTAAGAATCACCTAAACACATTCTTGCACTACGCCCTTCTTGTCATTCACCACAGGCTATAGCACCGACCAAAAGTTCATGCAGAGTATGTCGCCGTTTTAACTATGATTGTTGAGCACTTGTGCCTCAACCACAGACCAGGGCGCTCAACTTGTTCCTGATCTTGGCACACACGATATTATGGTGGACGGTCTTGAAGAAAAACTCAACTGAAATAGTTCAAAGATTCTGCACGAACTTTTGGTCGGCGCTATAGGTACCTGCCCCCGGCGGATTTGGAGTATGCGTACCACCCCGCGCCCCATCGACAGTGTTCCGTCCAATCTCTATAAAAAAATGACCGGGCGGGGAATCGTGAGGTGCTGGTCCCTTGCCCGGGGCTATGCGCACTCGCAGCCGACCGCCGCGTTGAGCAGCCGGACCATCACCTGTAGTTGTTCCTCGTACCAGGCCTGTAGCCATTCCGGCAGGTTCAGGTCAGGCAGGAAGAACCCGGAAGAAAAGACGTAGCCGCCAGCCTCCGACAGCCAAATAATCTGGTCATGAACCACTCCGGGCTCGGACTCGAACGTGTTCAGGAACCACAGGCCGTCGCACTCCTCTAGGTGGGATGTGAAATCCTCGTGGCTGTATCCTGCCTGGGACGGGTCGAACCTCGCCTCGCCGACCAGATCAGGGTAGTTGGACGACGCCACGATCACGAGGTCGTCAACGTCAAACACGAACACGAACGGGTCGAACTCCACCTGGTGCGTGCTTATCATCTCGAAGGCGTTGGTACCCTCGGCCGCGTACAGCTCCTGGGCCTGGTCCACCGCCAGGTACGCCGCGTCCGTGCTAGACTCGTCGGCCATGGCGATCGGGACTGCCACGGCCAGAGCCATGGCGGCCATCATCATAATTTTCATATTATCTGATTGACCATCTAGGATTGATTTAAGGACTGCTCCTAGGTGGCCGAGAACATGGTCGGGCAGCGGCTGACCTGCGACGACCTGACCGGCAACTGTCAAAGAAAATGGCGGCTCGTGCGGCCGCCGCACGGAACACGTGGTTAGACACCACCTATAGTTGGGATCATAACTAACCCCTCATTAATTTCACGCTGGCAGTATTTTGCTCAAATCCCTGAACAGAATGTCACGCGGATCGAACGTTATCTCAAGCGACTCGTACACGAGCATTACCTTTCTGAAATATCTCTTCGCTGGCCGCCGGAACGTCCCGCGCAGCCTCTTCTCCCGCAGCAGGTGCTCGGCCGGATTCAAGAACGGCGAGTACGGCGGCAGGAACATTAGTCTGACGAAGTCGTGGTTCTGCTGCAAGCGCGGGTGCTATTCCGATCCTCCTGACATCCAGTGACTAGCCGTCGGCGCTCTCAACACGACCGCGTCCCCCCGTATGGAGAACGTGATGCGGTCGGGGTTGTCCAGTTTGGCAAGAACCGGTTTGGTATGTTGCTGTACCTGGTACCGACCTGCGCGTTGGTCGTCACCGCTACTGTAAAGTCGGTTGCCTTGGGGGACCACTTGGTCATGCGCCGCATACGTTGATCCTGTATTTAGCGGCGCAAGATTATATCACGTGTGACACACACCATGGCCAGAAAGAAGCGCAGGAAGAACGCTGCATCCCCCATGGCGCTTCGGGAGGCGGCGGTCCGGATAGCCGACAGCGGCGGCATGGTCCGCAGCAGGGGCAAGAACCGGTGGGCGATGGCCTCCAAGTCGTCCCCCGGATCCTGGCATGCGGTGACCGGGAAAGGCACCGGATGCGGGTGCCGGTACCACGCCGAGAGGAGCGCCATACCAGCACGCCACGACCCCAGTTCCAAACGTTAAAAACATCCGGCGCGGAGGACACCCCGTTGACATTCGAGGCCAAGACCACGGGATCCGACGACCTGAAGGCGGTGGTGGGGGCCATAGCCACACTCCTGGAGGAGGCCACCTTCGCGGCCACCGCCGAGGGAATCACATTCAAGGGGATGGACCCCTCGCACGTCGCCCTCATAGATGTATCCTGGCCCAACTCGGCGTTTGCCTCATACCAGTGCGACTCGGAGGTAAAGTTCGGCGTGCGCATAGACGAGCTCTCCAAGCTGATACGCCGCGCCTCCAAGACCGACGACGTCACTATGGCCATATCCGAGGACAACCAGCTGCAGCTGGGCATAGGTACCAACAAGCGGTACAAGATGAGACTGATAGAGAGCTCGGCCACCGACACCCCGCTCCCCAAGATAGGCTTTGACGCCAGCGTCAAGATGGCCTCCGCGGCCCTGGACAAGGCGCTGGGCGACGTGCAGGCCGTCTCCGAATACGTCACGATATCGGCCAGCACCGAGCAGGTGACCTTCTCGGGCAAGGGCGACATGGGAGAGGGCTCCACAGATGTGTCCGGCGAGGACGAGAGCATAAGGGAGCTCACCGCCGACGGGAAGAGCGAGGGGACCTACAGCCTGGAGTATCTGGTGCCGGTAGTGCGGGCCGCCGGCAGCGCGTCCGGCGACATAACCTGCGAGTTCTCCACCGCCAAGCCCCTCCGGGCCGGATTCACCATAGCAGGCATGGGGTACATCCACTTTTACCTGGCCCCGCGCATAGAGTCCTGATGCCCCCCGCTAGGCCCAGGCTGGTGATAAAGTACGGCGGGACGACCATCTCGTCGGCCTCCCGCGTGCGGTCCGTATCAGAGTATCTGGCCGGGATGTCCAAGGAGTGCGACCTGGTGGTGGTCTGCTCGGCGGTGGGCAGCACCACCGACGATTTGGTGCGGATATCGGAGCTGATGCGGGCCGGGGACCGGGCCGGGGTGTCGGAGCTGGTGCGGAAGGTGGCCGGGCTGCACCACGACATGTCACGCGATTTGGTGGCCGACCGCGCCAAGCTGGAGGAGCTGCGGGGGTCGCTGGACGCCGCCTTCGGGGAGCTGCAGTCGCTGATAGACGGGCTCCTGCTCCTGGGCGAGGAGACGCCCCGCTCCCGGGACTACCTGCTCTCTTTCGGGGAGCGGTTCTCGGTGATGCTGCTGGCCGCCGCCCTGGAGGGGCACGGCGTGGACGCGGCGGCCCTGAGCGGCAGGGAGGCCGGAATACTGACCGACTCGCGGTTCGGCGGCTCCAAGCCCCTGATGGACACGACCCGGCTCCGGGTCTCCAAGACGCTGGGGGGCATGCTGGAGCGGGGAACGGTCCCGGTGGTGGGGGGGTACTCGGGGGCCGACCAGCACGACCGCATAACCACCTTCGGCCGGGGGGGATCCGACTACACGGCCACCATCGTGGGCGCCTGCATAGGCGCCGACCAGATATGGCTGATGGGGAACGTGGACGGGATGATGACCGCCGATCCAGATGTGGTGTCCGACGCCCGGGTGCTGGAGGAGATCTCGTACGCGGAGGCCGTCGAGATGTCCATGTTCGGGTCCAAGCAGCTGCACTCGCGCACCTTCGAGCCGGTGCTGGACGGGGACATACCGCTCCGCATCCGGAGCTCGTCCAACGTATCCGACGAGGGGACGCTGGTGGTGCCGGCCGGCCGCGCCAAGAACACGATAAAATGCGTCAGCATGATGCGGGGGAACGGGCTCATCGACATACGCGGGTTTGGCATGGTGGGGGCGCCGGGCACGGCGGCGGGCATATTCGGCACGCTGGCCGAGCGGGGCATAAGCGTGATGATGATATCCCAGAACCCATCCGAGTCCAGCATCACCATAGTGCTGAAGAAGGCGGACCTGTACCGGGCCGCCGACGCACTGGAGGCCGAGCACCACGGCAGGACCATAAAGAGGCTGGACCTGACGCTGGACGTGGCCATCGTGGCCCTCATAGGGGAGGGGCTGCGGGGCACTGTAGGGACGGCATCCCGGGTCTTTGCGGCCGTGAGCGGCCGGGGCATCAACGTCGCGATGATAACGCAGGGCTCCTCGGAGCTCAACCTGGCTTTTGTGGTGCGCGACGCCGACGCCGAGGCGGCGGTGCGGGCGCTGCACGAGGAGTTCGGGCTGGCCGCATGACGGCGCGGGGTTGTCCTGTATGGCATACAGGGAGTACCGGTATGGCAGGCTCCGCGCGCGTCCAAAAACATTCTTAAGTACGCTATAGGGTGAGCAAGCCCGTTGAACCGTATACTGTACGCCGCGCTGCTGGGAGTGGTGGCCGGCGGGCTGTTCTTGGCGGCAGGGTCCGAGCAGGCCGCCGCCGACAACAAAAAGTTCCACTTTACCCAGACGGTGGTGTCGTCCCCCTCGCCGGGCATAGGCCACGAGGGACACCAGCTGGCGATGATACTGACACCCAACAAGGGCACCATATATGACGGCTCCATGACGTATACGGCCAGCGCCAAGGTGCAGATTGTGGTGTTGCACGAGATCGACGCCGAGGACGCCAAGGGCCAGCCCACTTGGACCGTGGACGGGGAGACCATATACGGCTGGACGCTGATCAGCCCCGATACCAAGGCCGGCTCGTTCGAGTATACGGGGGCGGCCCTGGCCCTGCATACGGGGGGCGATGAGTTCGTCGCCACCGTGTCGGTGGACGGCTGGATCCGTGGCAATCCCACCGAGATATCGCTCCAGAATCCCGTCCGGCCGGAGTCCGAACCGTCCGTAAGCCTGGCCCGCGCCAGCGTGCCGGCCACAATTCCGCTCCACGCCGGACTGCAGGACGGCGAGCGGCTGCTGTACATACTGACCGACGCCAGCGACGCGGAGTGGGCCGAGACGGTCTCGGAGCTGCAGGGGTGGCGAGTCGAGGTGGCCGGGCCACTGGCCAGCGCACCTGAGGACACCCTCAATACCATGTACGTCTTCACCAACGGGGTTACCGGCGAGGGGCTGTACGGGTACCAGGATGAGGTGTTCATGTATACGCCCGACCAGGAGGAGTACAACGCCCTCTCCAAGATGATAGAGGTGACTTGGAGGCCGGGCCAGAAGCAGGCCCCGCTGGAGTTCGCCTCAGATGTGCAGGATGCCATAGAGGCGGGCAGGATGACCATGGAGGATGCCGGCATAGTTGTGAACGCGCCCCAGATAGTGTGGCCCGGCGGCCAGATGCAGGTGCGCGACAGCCCAGAGATAACCAACGACATGGAGTATGGCGGGGGCCAGATTACCGTGATAGACGAGGAGGAGATGACCGTCACGTTCGTGGCCCATCGGGGATGGGGGCCGGACGGCGGCACCATATACTATATCGTGACCGATGCGGTTCCGTCAGACCCCGCCGCGATGATGGGCGTGCCGCACACCCCGTCCACGGCGCCGCTGATCACCAACCCGGCCGCAGTGGACCTCTTCCAGTTCGCCAACGGCCTGAAGAGTACGGGCCCCCTAGGATTCCAGCCGGGCATAGCCTCGGCGGCCCCCGGAGACGAGGGGTACAGCCCCATGTGGCGCATCTATATCGTGGAGTGGAACGACCCGGCCGATGCCCTGCTCTTGGAGACGCGCGCTGATATAGACCACTACAACGGCGAGGAGGCGCTGACCGTCAACATAGCCCGGCCCATGAATGCGGACCATATCGTCAACTGCCCGTTCATAGACCCGTTCCAGTAGGCCAGCCGCTCGAATATTGAGACTGCAATGGGCGCCGCATGCGCCCAAAACTTGCCGGCGTCCTGCACGGGGAGTGTTATGATTGGTGCATCTCTCATCCGTTGGCGGCCCACCATGCCGGTGACCGGATACCATCCATACATCCGCCGGCCGCGGGCGGGCATGGATCCGGTTGGTGGTGAAATGCCACGGCAAGTCTCCGTCGACATTTAGTACTGCTTATAACAACGCGCGCCCGATGTGATGGCAATGCAGAAGATTATGCTGATGGGCATTGCGGCACTAGCGGTGCTGGCTCCGGTCGCAATGGCCGAGGAGTCGAGCACGGAGGCGGCACAACGGTCGGTGGCCCAAGCCCAGGAGATGTTCGCGGCAAACGGCACAGACGCTTTCGAGCAGATAAGCGGCTCGAACACTGATCCGTTCGTGTTCGTTTTTGGTACGGACGACTTTGTAACCGTAGCCTCGTCAGACTTTCCGGAGACGGAGGGGGAGGGGACCTTTGATCCGTCCCAAGCCGGCTACACGCGCGAAAGCCTGCTGGAGCACTTGGGAGAGTGTGACGGTTTGTGGATGCTGTACCATTTCGAACCGGAACCGGGAATGATCTTGGCGGAGATACTGTGGCTGTCGGAGATGGGCGGCTACGTCTTTGGCTCGGGGTTCTTCTTGCCGGATTTGAACCTGCCCGAGTGGCTACAGGCGTGGTATGACGAGCAGTTGAAGACGATGGTACGGTTGCTCAATGTGGCGGCCGGATGCGAGTGTGCGTAGCGCGGCCGGTTCCTATTCCAGCTTTTTTTTGTTCAAGGTCTGGTATGTCCGCAGCGGATTCTATTGTAAGATCGGCTGGTTTGATTTTTTGTAATATTTGCCCCAATCATATTTGTAATGTGGGATCTGGTCTCCAAAGGCCAGCCACTAGCCGGGCCCGCATACCAGTAACACCATACGCGGTTTAAGGGATGTCGGTTCCGGTGAGCCGCCGGGCACGCCTTGCCAGCGGCCGGACCGGCCGTATACGCGCATGCACATCGCGTTGCTACGGGCGATGTAGGCACCGGCCTTGCGCCGGGAACCGTCCTGCGCATACTATATTCTCCACAGATGCAGCCGGGATCCAAAATCTTGGCGTTGGAGCGCGTCGGCATCAGTTGACGCGGCTGCACACGGCGACACGCGCCGCTGCGGAGTTCAGGTGCGGGCCGCGTGCTTGAAACGCACGCGTTAAGGTACTCCTATCTGTAAGCCCTATTGTTCTTTTATATTGGGATAGTTGAGGATAGATCTGGCCAGCTGCTGCACCCGCCGCTGGTTTGGATAGGGGGGACCTGAATGCGTACCACTACACAAGGCCACGCGCTTACAAATGCTTATTAACCGACTACAAGTATGGTAGCCATGGCAATGCGCACGATACCGCCGCTTGAAGACCACGAGTGGGACGCGCTGGCAGCTGATCTGGAAAAGGGTCCCTCGGACGAGCAGGTGGAGTTCGTTCGCAAAGCGATAGAGCATGCAAGTACGCTGATCGTGTCTTATGATGATTGATGGCAGAAACCGTTGACTTTGCCAAGGTTAGGGTCAGACGTCTTGGGCGAAACACGCCGGGTGTGTCAGGATTCACCAACCGGAAAGAGCAAATGGCCGCGCACTTACAGCATGGAGCGCTAGATGATCAAGCGCAAAAAATCGGGACCACATGGGTTTGGGTTTATGAGGGCAGCGTTGCGCTGGGATACGTGTCCTTGGCCATGCACTCGCTTGAAAGAAAAAACATCCAGAGCCACCCCGGTTATGCAGACGCGGAAAGATTCCCGTATAGCGCAATTCCGGCCTTGCTGATAGGGCAGCTTGCCACCAGCAAGGAATATGAAGGCAAAGGGGTAGGGAAGTCAATGGTTTCGTGGACGATAAAGATGGCGGCGAGCCTTTCAGATACAGTTGGGTGCCGCATGGTCGCCCTACACGCGCACGACGACGTAATCAACTGGTACGAGAAACAAAAGTTCAGAAAAGTTTCTGAAAATTCGAACACCATGTATTTGGACATCAAGGGCCGGTGACCAGAGCCGGCGCTGTATCTTTCTCAACGCTCTATGACCAACTCCGGCAGCCTTGACTAGAATCAACGCACCACGGTCAACACGCCGCCGGCTTGGATCCTGCACAACACACCATAACTACCACCACCGGCCCAAGCCGTAAAATTTTTTCAAATCCACCGGCTGCCGCCCGCCTGCACGGCTTTGACTTGCCTCAACGCTCCGCGGCTCCAGTTTGGTTGCCGCCTGCCACGGCTTTGACTAGAATTCACGCACCACCCGCCGGGTCATCACCGGCCCCCGGCATCCGACAAACTCACGGCCACGACACGGCAAAACCGGCATTGCGAACAACCGTAACCGCCCGGCAAAGTTTTTCACCACCCGCCAGATAACAGGCAAAATGGAACCTGACTCACGCGACCAGGCGGGCTTCTTCGACTTGGATCCGGACGTAAAGTACTGCCTGGTAGACACGATGGTGCTGCTGCCCATCTGCGACGGAGATCCGGACGTGACCCGCGACACCAAGCAGGAGCTGAACAACGCCACGCTGGTGTTGCTGAACAGGGTGGTTGGCGAGGCGGCCTACAAGAGAAAAGAAATGGAAGGCGGCGGAGGCACGTACTACGAGGATTTCGCCTTGCTGCTGTCAAGCAGGCTGGAGTCGGCTGGAATCGCGTTCAAGTTCGTATGGTTCGACTACGAGCTGTCGGACTTTTGCAGGGAGATGATCAACGGGAGAACGCACACGAACCTGTCCAAGGTGGATTACGCCCTGCTCTGCGCCGCAATGGAACGTCCAGACATGGACGTCATGACCGACGACCGTGGACTGATCGGCTCCATACGCAAGGAGCGCGGTCCCAGGGCCAAGGGAAAGATACGTTCGGCAACGCTGAACCATCGCAAGCGTCGGGGAGGAACGGCAAGGATCATCCGGAGCAGTCTGGCAAAGTTCATTCCCCAAAATGCGTACGTGAGGTGGCGATACAAGCCAAAGCGCACGGAGTTCCTGATCGGGAAATCCGTGGTGGCATACGTGGAACATTCCGACGGTGGCGTGCATGTCGACTTATCGCCGTGGGTGAAATACGGGAACGAGGCTGCAAGCATGCAATCAGAACTTGGAAGGGGAATTAGGAAGTTTTTCACCAAGTGGAAGCCGGCCAGCGGAACAAAGGGTTCCGCTCATGGGAAGAGCTGGTACGTGCGGCGACGCGATGATGACGCCGATTATTGACATCGACGGCCGGCCCTATTACCAATTCCGCACTGCACGGCATGCCCGTCTGTACGCGTTCAGGTCCCCCCTATCCAAACCAGCGGCGGGTGCGGCAGCTGGCCAGATCTACCCTCAACTATTACAATATAAAAGATCAATAAGGCTTACAGATAGGGGGGCCTGAACGCGTGCGTTGGAAACGCGCACCGCCCCCGGCCAAGCCATAAATTATCCATCGGCGTGCCTCATATGATGTCCGGCAGGCTGTATATCGTTGGCGTGGGGCCCGGCCACCACGACCACATGACGTACAGGGCCCGGGAGGCCATCGCCGAGAGCGACACCATAGTGGGGTACACCACGTACGTGAACCTGGTGGAGGACCTCATACAGGGCAAGGACGTGTACAGCTATGCGATGACGCAGGAGGTGGAGCGGGCGCGCCAGTGCATAGACCTGGCCGAGTCGGGCCGCACCGTCTCGCTGGTCTCCAGCGGGGATCCGGGCATATACGGGATGGCCGGCCTCATATACGAGATGCTGGCCGAGTCGGGCTGGGACCCCAAGGCGGGCCTGCCGGTGGAGATAATCCCCGGGGTCTCGGCGCTCAACTCGTGCTCGGCCATAGTGGGCTCGCCCCTCATGACCGACTTTGCCGTGCTGAGCATGAGCGACCTGCTGGTCCCCTGGGATGTCATAGAGAAGCGGGTGGAGGCGGCCGCCGCCGGGGACTTTGTGATAGTGGTGTACAACCCGGCCAGCAAGAGGCGGATACGCCAGCTACATGATGCCCGGAGCATCATACTCAAGTATCGCTCCCCCAAGACCCCCGTCGCCATCATAAAGGGCGCATACCGGAACTCCCAGACGGTGGTCCTCACCACCCTGGAGGGGCTGCCCGACCACGCCGACAAGCTGGGAATGATAAGCACCGTGATAATAGGGAACTCCTCCACGTACACGTACGGGGACCTGATGATAAACCCGCGGGGCTACCACTCAAAGTACAACATATCCTAGACGCTGCGCCGTATGGTGTCGGCCAGCCCCTCGTCCAGCGCTATGGTATCGCGCACCGGCCCCACTATCCCGGCCACCTCGGCTCCCACCATCCTCTTGAGGTCGGCGGGGTGGAGCCCCCCTTCGGCAAAGTCCCGCTCCACCTCTCCATACCCATAGTATGTGGCGTCGCCGCCGAACCTCTCGGGGCGCTCCACCGTAATGTGGTCCTTTTCGTGGAATACTATCTGCCGGCACATCTCCAGGACGGGGTTCTGCGACACGCTGCCGGCCTCGCACCAGGCCCTGGATATCTTTTTTTTGATCTGCTCGTCGGCGTCGTGCATCAGTATCCCCGAGTTGGGGTCGGACTTGCTCATCTTGGTCCCCGATTCTGTGGGGGCCGAGAGCCCCGGCAGCAGGGAGTGGTGTATGGCGACGGGCACCTTCCAGCCCATCTTGGGGAATATCTCCCGGACCAGCATGTGTATCTTGCGCTGATCCATTCCCGAATGCACTATGTCCAGGTCCAGCGAGTGTATGTCGGCGGCCTGCATGGGCGGGTACAGGAGCTTGGCCAGGTCCAGCGAGTCGGTCTCGGAGCGGCCCATTATGGTGAGGGCCCTCTTGGTGCGGGCCAGGGACATGTGCTTGGCGAACCGCACGAACTCCTCCCAGTATGTGGGGCTCTGCGCGTACAGGTCCGAGCCCAGCACGATGCGGGCCTCCGGGCAGACGGCGCCGAACGCCCGGCGGTAGTATCCGGCCACCTTGGATATGGTCTCCCAGTCGCCCCCCAGCTTGTCGTTTATGACGGTGTGCCAGTCGGCCAGGAATATGGTGCACCGGACGCCGGCCCGGGCCATGTCGTTCACCTTGAAGCCGGTGCTGATCAGGCTGCCCAGGTGCAGGAACCCCGATATCTCCAGCCCTATGTAGTGGTTCGGGGAGTCGTTCGTCTCAAAGAGGCCGCGGAGCTCCTCCTCGGTGACGGCCTCCTCGGTGGGGGGCCTCATGACCAGGGAGACCTTCTCGTCGGCGTCCATCGGGGGGGCGCCGCCCCACAAAAGCCTATAAACGCTTGCGGGGCCGGGTGCTCAGGTACAGAGCGTGCCCGCTGATTATGAAGGCCGCCAGGAATATCTTGGTGGCAAATACCAGGTTCCAGGGGGCGTTCGGATCCGGATACGCTATCGACAGCCGGTCTATGTCCGGGGTGGCGCCGTCGGCCATGCCCGCCGTTATGGCCGCGTTGAGCACGGTAAAGTTGTAGAGCACCTCGTACAGCGATATTATCACAAAGCCCAGCAGCATCAGCTGCAGCAGGGCCATCCGGCGCCCGGGTATCTTGCCGGCCACCGTCCTCTTCCAGCCTATGCGGGAGACGCAGTACCATCCTATTATGCTGGAGAAGAAGAGCCAGCTGGAGAGGCGCGCAAAGTTCTCGAAGGGGATGGCGGTGTTGTGGACGACCTCGCCCATGACGTACGTGCCGTTCTCCAGCCATTCGGCGGTGGTGGCCCAGATCCCGAACGCGGTTATCCCCACCATGATGGCGGCGCTGGTATAGAATATGTACAGGAATACCCTGTAGGAGCCGTCGGTCTTCTCTAGGTGCTCTGCCACGCCCCCGCGCCGCGCGATTTCAGTATAAAGGTGGCGGGGGGGGGGGACGGGAACTGCGGGGTTGGTGCGCCGGACCATTCCGGGTGGGCCCGCGGGCGCCGAAAGGGACAGGACGTATCGGTCTGGATGTCGCCCCGCATGCGGCGGGGGCCCCCGCGGCCCCCGGGCGGGCAGCGGCCCCACTCAGGCGTGGGCCGTACAGGATCCGGGACGTACGCCGAACCGGGCCCGAACGGGGGCAGATCCGGATGCCGCCGACCGGCAGCGCAGAGCCGTCATGCGGCGCCGGGTATACGCGCCGCAGGCCATGTGGCAAGTGTACCGGGCACATCCGTACCTGCCGGACGATACCGCCTTGGCGTGGCCGGTGCATATCCGGCAATCCCTCAGTAGCCGGAGCGCTGCCGCTCCTTGTTGACGGCGTTCTTGCGGGTGTACTCCTCCAGTATGTCGTCGGGGGTCATGCCCAGCTCCATGGACGCCTGTATCACGAAATGCCATATGTCTATGAGCTCCTCGCGGGCGTCCTCCGACGGGAACGGGCTGGCGCTCTTCCACCACTTCCAGTTGGTCAGCCGTTGCAGCTCGACGGCCTCGTGTATGATGGCCGTGCACAGCGCCGAGATTCGCCCTTCTGTATCTGGTGGGTACCTGCCCGGCGGCATGATCCCGGCCAGCTCGCGCTGCATCCGGAAGATCTCCTCCAGCCGGTCCACGGCGGGCGTGCCGGGACCCTTCCGTAATAGTGTTGGTGTGGATGAGCCCTGTTGCATCCGCGGCTGCTAGGGTATGACAAAACGGGCGCGGCCAGATCCAGGGGTTGCCTCCCGGGTTTGATGAGCAGTGTGCAGCTCAACCTGGAGGGCGGGTCGGACGGCGCGCAGAGTCAGCGGAGTCTTGGGTTGGCAGCGGTGCGGCGCCCTCCGCTGACTTCCGGGATGCGGGGCGCGCAGCGGAAGTGGCATTCCCGGCGACATCGGTAAATATGCGCCACACTAACCGGTACCAGGCATGAACAGGAAAGCGGCTTTGTCTGGGCTGGTGGCAATCTCCATCATCGGCAGCCACGGCGCAAATGCGAGCGAGGTTGTCGAGTACGTGCTTGATGATGGTGGCGGCTTCGTGCTTCATGATGGGCCGGATCCTTATGACGTACCGATCCCCGTATGCATAGGAGGCAAGCTGGTTTGGCCTGAATCATATTCGCCGCCGTATCCGCCTCCGGTCAACTGCGAATCAACAACGCCGAGTGCTGTGTGGTTCATGCTAGTTATGGGAGCGGCGGGCGGCGTTATCACCGCAGTGTTCGTTGCGAGGAAGCGCTCCGGCAAGCGCGTCGCAGTGGGCCGGAGCTAGCGCCTGTGACCATTATCTATCCCGTGTCCCGGAAGTCGACGCCAGACGCCGTGCCCTGCCGGGTCGGCAGAACAGTGCGGCGCGCCGCCGGGTCGCCTGCCGGAGGGCAGGCCGGCGCCGGCCGTTTTCGTTAGGAGCGGGTCACCTGACACCTCCCTGCTATGGGGTTGTCCACGACGTGCATAAATCCATGAAATGACGCCGCCAAAACGGCCGATCCGGATGGCCGGTGCCGACGGGACGGTGCGGAGCATCGGCAGGTGGGAGGTGGCCAGCGAGTCCTAGCCGGGATCCTGGCACAGGGTGGCCGTGACCGAGGGCGGCATCGTCTGCGACTGTCCGTACCACCTGGGCAGGAAAGGCGCCGCCTGCAAGCACTCGGTGGCCGTCGAGATCACCATGCTGCGGGTGGCCGGAGAGGTCGGGCCCGGCGAGTCGGCGGGGCCCCGCTGCCCGAGATGTCTCTCGGTTGACATCCGGAAGGACGGGACGCGCCCCCGCGGCCGCCGGGAACCTGCGCAGCGCTACAAATGCGGGGAGAGGACATGCGGGACCCGGTTCTCCGGCGGGCCGGGGTACCGGCAGGCATCTCCCCCCGGAGGCAGTCCTGCTGTCGCTGATGATCTTCTTGAGGGGGATATCCCCCGGAGGCATCACTCTGGTGCTGGACCAGCAGATGAACCTGAAGGTCCACCGGACGACCGTCCAGCGGTGGGCCGACCGGTATGTCGGGATGGTCGACAGGTACACGGGCGGGCTGCGCATCAGGGCGGGCCGCAAGTGGTCCTCCGACGAGAAGTTCGTCAGGGTGGTGGGAGCCGACCACTGGGTGTTCACGGTGATGGATACGGCGAGCCGGTTCGTCCTGTCCTGGGACGTCTCCCCGGACAGGATGAACCATCGCGCCGTCCGCCTGCTGGAGAGGGCCGCGGACCGCGCCGGGCACATCCCGCTGATATTCGTGACCGACCGCCTGCGGGCGTTCCCGTCCGCCTTCAGGAGGGTCTTCTGGAGGGGCAGGAACCCGCGGCCGGTCCACTTCCGGGAGAGCCACATCCGCAGCCGCCGCTGCAACAACAACTGCCACGAGCGGTTCAACGGGACGCTATCCGAGCGCCTGTGTACGGCCGCGGCATCCAGAGGACCGACTCGACGCTGGTTGTCGCTAGCCTGCTCCACTACAACTTCGTCAGGCCCCCTCTGGGGCTGGGCGGGATCACGCCCGCCCGGGCCGCCGGAATCACCATCCGGGGGACCAACGTGTGGCTGACCCTGATCCAGCACGCGGCCCTGTCCGCCGCATAGGCTGAAATTTGCCTCCCGGTATGCCCGGTTGGGGCAAGTTGGGCCGTCTATGTGTCCGGTGGGCCGTAATTAACGCTCAATCCGGTACGGTCCGGCCACTTTGGTCTATGATACTTGGTGCTGAAACGTCTCAATCTGTATAACACCTGTATTTGTACAAGAATCCTGCTAGGATAGACTTAAAACTACCGCCAAAGCCAGCACAGCAATGAATAATCTACACACTGCTCTAGCCGTTATTGCGGTGGGCGTGCTGTCGGGCGCCGGCCTCGCGTCGGCCGAGATCCCCGACGAGGTGAAAGTCGGGGGAATCTTCGACAAGAACTGGGCCGAGGGAGACGAGAGCTCGCGCGTAATCGAGATAGCGGTGGATGACTTCAACGCATACCTACAGAACATCGGCGCGGACTGGTCGTTCTCCATATCCATAGAGGATGCGCAGTCGCAGAGCGCCATAGCCTTTGAGAAGGTGCAGGCGTTCAAGGGCTCCGGCGTTGACCTGTTGCTGGGCATGGCGTTCAGCAGTCACATCAACCTGGCCGCCAGCTACATAGATAACAACAACATGTTGGTGATATCGCACGGCTCCCAAGCGGCAAACTTGGCCATAGACGACTCCGTATTCCGCCTTGTGCCGAACGACGGCAACCAGGCTCCCTCGATAGTGGGGATGCTGGATGATGCCGGAATCGAGGTGCTGGTGACGGTATACCGCGACGACGTATGGGGCAACGGCCTAATAGCCGAGGTGGAGAAGATCTTTACCGGCACCATAAAGCCCGGATTCAAGTACAGCCCAGACGTGTCAGAGTTCTCCGTGGTGGTCTCACAGCTGAACGACGATATGGCCAGTTTCATAGAAGAATATGGTGCAGACAAGGTTGGTGTGCTGTATGTGGGAACCGATGAATTCCTACCAATGATGCAGCAAATGGAACTGTACGAAAACATCGACAAGGTGAGGTGGTTCTCTACCAACACCCAGTCCATCAAGACGTACTTCTTTGAGGATCCTGCGGCCATCGAGTTCGCCAAGGCCACCCAGTTTACCGCCACCCGTTCCATTCCCACGGACGAAAACAACATCAAGGACCACATAGACGCGCAGTACCTGGAGATGTACAACGCGACCGTCAGCACGTACGGTTACGCGGCGTACGACTCCATATGGCTACTGGGCACCACCATACTGCAGACGCAGAGCACCGACACAGACACCCTGACAGCGGCGATACCCCATGTGGCATCTCACATGCTGGGCGCCTCTGGTGCCCTCACACTGACCGAGTACGGAGACTTGGCCACGGCCAACTTCGAGGTCTGGCAGGTTGCCGACGGCGCCTGGGAGCGAATCAGCGGCGAATGATACCCTTTTTGTTTTTGACGTACATGTGGGGCTGTCCGCCCTGACGGCCCCCATGCGGCAATTCCTCGAAAAAGTCGGAGTTACAGTCCGCGGCCGACCCCGGCCGGCCGCCCCCGCACCGAAGGGTTTGATCCCCGGATGTCTGACCGCCCAATTAGGCAAAACCGCAGCCGTCCGATATACATGCGGGGTCTTGGAGGCCGTCTTGCGGCCATCCCGGCCTTGGAGACGGACAGCCTACCGCTTCTGGGGCGGTTCATCAGCCCGCCGAGAGGTCCGGTCGGTGGCGGGCCCGCAGCGTGAGCGGGGCCGGATCCGGAGTGCGTCCCGGCGCTACCCGCATACCATGGAGCGGTACGCCCGGATGCGACCCTCCACCGTACCGTCGGGGGGTTCGGTCAGCCCCGTCGTCCCCGCCCGCTCCACGGCGAACGAGCCCATCACGTTCCCGTACATGCAGGCGCGCCTCAGGGAGGGCAGGTCAGTCTGGCCGTCCGACGCCAAATGCCCCATCATCGCCCCGGCGAACGCGTCGCCGGCGCCGGTGGGGTCTGCCACCGCGTCCAGCGGGTAGGCGGGCAGCGGGAACGCCTGGCCGCCGCTGAAGAGGACGGACCCGTGCTCGCCCTTCTTTATGATTACGTGTCTGGCGCCCCACCCGGATATGGCCCGGGCGCACCGCACCAGGTTGTACGCGCCGGCCAGCTCCCTGGCCTCGGCGTCGTTGATTATTACGGCGTCCACCGAGCCCAGAACCCGCACCACGTCGTCCCGCTTGTTTAGTATCCAGTGGCCGATGGTGTCGCACATCACAAATCCGGGGCCGTCGAACTGCTCTAGGACGCGCAGCTGCTGGACGGGATCCTCGTTGGCCAGGTAGACAAACTCCGAGCCCCTGTACCCCTCCGGGACGTGGGGCACGTACCCCTCCGGGACGTTGGGCTCCACCCTGATGTCCTCCCTGGTCTGGAAGTTGTCCAGGTACCTGGCCTCGTACCGGAAGGTCCTGCCGTCCATTCCCCCCAGCCCCCCGGTGTCCATCATACCGTCCAGCATTTTGACGTGCGACTCAGAGAGGTCACCGCCCCCCCGGGCCACCAGGTTGGGCCTGGTGTATCGGCTGGCCGAGATCGCCGCATATATGGCCGCTCCCCCCAGTCCGTCTGTGTATGTGCCCGAGGGGGTGTGTATGGTGTCCAGCACCACGGACCCGAATACGGTTAGCATATCCGGCCGCTCCCCGGCGCCGCTCTATAAACCACACCGCCCGCTAGCCCACGCCGCAGGTCTCGCACCGCTCGAAGGTGTCGCCCTCCAGGTGGTCGAAGTGCACCCCGCACTCGCGGCAGGTATGATGCATGTCGTAGTAGCCGTCCGGCTCCACGTCCCCCACGCGCCTGGACTCCAGAAGGCCGCTCCCGCATGCGATGCAGCGGCATCCGCACTCCATGGGGTGCCGCCCTGAAATGCTATAATTATGCGTGCCGCATACGTATACCATGGGAGAGGAGGAGCGTATAATCCCCCTGGAAATAGACGACCACTACCGCATGTACGGCAAGGAGCCCTGGGAGGTCAGCTATACCACAAAGTGCACCCAGTGCGGTTCCCGGATAGACGAGTGGGGCTTCTGCTCGTGCGGATCCTGCGGTGATTGAGCAGGCCCGGCAGCGGCCGCCGCCATCACTATGGAGGGTACCGGGAACTCGTGTATCACGCTGGAGCCCACCAGCGTTATCACGCCGGGGTGCGGCGGCCTCATGTTCACCCAGGCGTGCGTGCCGTTGCTGTGGTACTCGTGGTACCAGACACCCCCGCCGTCCAGGTACGCCCGGTAGGGGTCACCCAGCATCTGGCGGGGTATTATGGCGGTGACCATCTCGCCGCCCCGCTCCACGGCAAAGTCGATGCTCATCAAGGCCTGGTTCAGCGTCACGGGGCCCACGGTGTCGTGGCTCCGCACGGCGACCACGAAGGTGTGGTCCCCCCACACTATGTCGTACTGCCAGAGCGGCTCGCCCAGCGTGAACTCCAGCCTCATCTGGCAGCCGTGGCACCGGATGCCCTCCCCTCCCAGGTGTATGGGGAGGTGGTTGGCGTATACGGTGTCTATCTCCTCAGAGAAGATAAAGCGCGTGGCGTCTGGGTACATAAACTCCCACACCCACATGTTTCCCTCCTGGGCCAGAACCCCCATCACCACGTACCGGACGGTGACCTCCGACTCGGAGGGTCCTATGGATATGGTGTGGTTCCCCATCGTGTATGGTGTGTCGTTGCCCTCCGTATCCCGGACGGTGAGGTCGGTCACGTTCCCTCCGACCAGCGGCAGCCATGCGGCCTCCTCGGAGCCCCGCACCGTATGTGTCACGCCAGCGTCGCCGGCCGCCCCCACGCTCACATCCAGGCCCTCTTGGAAGGCCGCCGTCTGCGCCATGGCAGCCGGCGCGGCGAAGAGCAGTATGAGCGACGCGGCGGCCACATACATCATGTCATTCGACGGTGACCTGAAGCAGGCGGGCCTCCTCCAGGGGACAGTCGTTGGCGTCCCGCCGCAGGTTCACTATCCTGTCGGCCACGTCCATGCCGCCGGTCACCTCGCCGAACACCGTGTACTGCCTGTCTAGGAAGGGGCTGTCGGTGGTGACTATGAAGAACTGCGAGCCGGCGCTGTCCGGGTCTGCCGCCCTGGCCATGGAGACTATCCCCCTCTTGTGCGACCTGGAGTTGAACTCGGCCTTTATGGTGTAGCCGGGTCCGCCTTGGCCCCAAGTTCTCCTGTCCGAGCCCTTGGTGTTGGGATCCCCGCCCTGTATCATGAACCCGGGTATGACCCGGTGGAACAGTGTGCCGTCGTAGAGCCCGCGCTTGGCCAGGCTCTCAAAGTTCCGGGCCGTCTCGGGGGCCAGCTCCGGCAGGAGGCGGAACGTTATGGTTCCCAGGTTGGTTTTGATGGTGGCCGTGCCCAACGGACAGGGTGGCGCGCGCCGCCAATAAATAGTGTTGGCCGCCATTCGCGGGGGTATGACCCCAAATTCATGGACTGCAGCGTTGGCAGCGCCTGTAACAGACGGCGCCTAGAGCGGAAACGGTGGTCTGGCAGGATCAGGCATGCGGGTGGAAACGTTGGTCAAAACCACGGAGCGGAAACGTAGGTCGGAGTGGAGACGGGGGTCGGTCTGCGGTCAGGCGCTATTGCAGGCGCTGCCAACGTTACAGTCTAACCTGATGATAATGGTTAACTGTCCTCAGGTGGCGGTTCATCGGTAAGCCTTTTGGACCTACAGATGCGGCACCTTCTTTGGCCCCTAAAGTAGTGGTACAAGCCGTATAGCGCGTGTGCGATGAGCAGCAAGAAGAGTAGTGGGGTAAAAAACGAGCCCCCGATGACGATAAGGAAGAGTAATACGCCAAAGAACCCCCAATTGAATCCACTTGTCGTCTTGACTATACGCTTGCAGTTGAGGCAGTAGCGTTCGGGCATTATCCCCCCACCGTCTCGAACAACAATTCAACAACCCCCAACAACCAAATAAGTTGTCTCCTTTAAACGGGGTTGATGCGTTGGACTGCAACGTTGGCAGCGCCTGTGATAGACGGCGCCTAGAGCGGAAACGGTGGTCTGGCAGGATCAGGCATGCGGGTGGAAACGTTGGTCAAAACCGAAGCGGAAACGTAGGTCGGTGGTCAGGCGCCATATGTTACAGGCGCTGCCATCGTTGCAGCCCACATAGTATGGACTCAGGTCCCTAGGCGTGGATCTTTAACTGGCATATACGACCAAAAACTACCGTCTTACGGTTGTTAATACCGATTAACAGTATATGTTTCCGATATGTACCCATCCAAGAGGCATATCGAACAACATCCACGCTCACCAAGTAAATACACGCCTGGGGACCTGAGTGCATACCCCACATATTCATACAGTTTTAAATAGTCCACCCGGCCACACAGGGCATGAGCAATCCGCAGAGCCGCGACGTCAAGGAGGCCATAATGAAGTGCATCAGCGAGGATGGGATGACCGACAAGCAGCAGATATACTCGCGCGTGGTGAAGGAGCTGGGCGTTCCCCGACCGACGGTGCGCCGGGTGGCCGGTGCCCTGCGGAACGAGCTGGCCGCCGAGATTGCCGAGCTGGATGAGAAGCTCCGCCGCTCCAAGGAGCAGCTGGAAGGAATTAGCTGACAGGGCCCGGAGAGCGTGGCCGACTCAGATGTGTGGGCCGCGCGCGTTTGGGCCCGGTATGATTGTCCGCCGACGTACCGGTGTGGGCCGCGCAGTTTAAGGCTCCGTGTGGCCATGCGGCGGCTGGCATGATCCGAAAAAAACATCCAGATCAGTACCACCGAACCATTCTCGATATTTTCTGGAATTGCGCCGGGCCCGGATGCGCCCGTCTTCCATACCGAGTCATATTGCTTGTCAAACTTAGGAAATAACTCGATCCGGCCGCATCTGTTTTGTCATATCCCACCAGCCACGAATGCAACAACGCCCACGGTGATCAAGCGGCTGTTAAGTTAGTGTGACCTGGGCTCTTCTGTTAAATTTGTGACCTGTACCCAAAAATACATACTCAACCCCTCTGATATCCAGCAGCCGTTATCGTTACGAGACCGTCGCTCATGTGGTATGGTCCGGGGGCGGCCTGCCGCACGGATGCACCACGCGGCCGCCGGGCATCATGACAATACTGCAAATGCCCGGCATATGCAGTGCCGTATGAGTCAAGTCTCGAGCAGGGCGGGGGATGTCGGGCCGGACCGCGTCACACACTTGAAGACACGCCCACACGACGCAGACTGCCGCCATCCCCACTGACTTGGTAGAGTGGGTATCCGTGTTCGTCCCCGTACAGGTCAGCTGCCCGGTCCAAGGCTCCCGTTATGTCATAGCTGAAATCGAACGGTTCCTGCGGGCAGGCCCACGCATAACCCACTCCACACCCCGTCAGTGCTATCATAGCTATCAAGAGGTGAATGCGGGCCGTATCTAGTTGAACGTCCACTTACCGGTATCCTCATCGCCGATGTGTATCCCAAATACGCCATCGGTCCCGGCGGCCACGACCGCATATATGGCACCGTTCACATTCATGCTGTCTATCTCCAGCGCCACATACCCCAACAGACGCCCAATGGGGTCCGAGCTGTATTTGGAGGTCACCTCATGTACAAGTATCTGTCCATTCCAGTACGCTATGCGGTACTCGTCCTCTCCCACACTGACCGTCGTATGCAAGACGTCATTGTACGTGAGGCCCATGTGCTGCTTCATTCTTGCCAGACTGTTCTCTGCGGACAAACGGAACACCAAGGTCCCGTCATACCCCACGTCCACGAGGGCATACTGTATGTCGTTGCGGTCTGCAAGCTGTACTCCCCTACTCGGCAGCAGGAACTCGTCATAGTATACACCCGCGGATTCTATATCGGATAGATCGGTCAAGTCATACTGCCGCACCAAACCATGGCCCATGATGGTCACCAATGATATGGTTCCGTCGAGGTCGACCAGCGTGGCATTGTTGCCGCTGTAGTTGTTATTGCCGTTGTGGCCCCTGATGTCTATGGTTCCTGCGAGCCTGATGTTGGGCAGGTCTGTCATGTTCAATACGGTGATACTATGCGCTTGTATCACCACCAAGTATGGCCAGCCGTCCAGCGACTCGGTATCCTTTGAGTTAATGTCGTATGATCCGGCCAGACTGGGGTTGTGTGGGTTTGACATGTTTGCAACGTATATGCCGTCGTCTCCGGTGGACATTACAATGTATGGCATACCGTTGATCTCCATGATCTCGATATCATATACGGGGTACCCCTGCATGTGAAATGGCACGCCAAGTTTGTTGCCGCCCACATTCTCAAAGTCCCCGATGCGTACGTAGGGCACGATATACCCCATGTCATTGAATGTGTTGTCTGGTCTCGGGTTGGCCAGTCCATACATCAGGTGCCCCTCCTCTTGACTGTGCCCCATACCAAGCACATGACCTAGTTCATGCGCCATCACAAACCGTACTATATCCGGGTTCATGAGGCTGGCTCCATACTGGTCTGGCTCCGGCGTATCAAAGTCTATCCCTATGCGATTTCCCCCTGACCGGTCGTGATATTCGACTCCCCATGCCCGGCTTGAATCAATCCACTCTATGGTGACATCAACTGCGTCGTTGTGGGACGGTGTGAATATCAGACCGTGGTTCAACTCGGTCCAGTCGTTTATGCCGTCACGTATGGCGTCTCGTATGTCATCCCAGTATTCGGTGGCGTGCTCCGGATACCTATCCTGCAACTCCGTGAATATGTCCGGGTGGATGCGGTAGGAGATGACCTGCGCGTCTGCCTGCTGATATGATATGGCTGATACTACCACAACCCCCACCATGAGCAGGATGCCCACATGCATCTTTGTCATTGGTACACCCACATGCTAGTGCTATATCAACCCAGATCGTATAACATGTCATGGATGCGGCCGCGGGAGGCCGCAATCCGGGCGGCACCTAGGTCACAAATTTAACACCAGATCTCAGGTCACACTAACTTAACAGCCGCGCTTGGCCGGGGTTGTCCAACAGCATCCTCAGACTGCCCACAAGCAGGCCAAAATGTACCCACAGCTGCCCAGACAGCGTCTATTTTCCCCCAGATGGGCCGCATTGGGGCACGTTTTGGCCTATCCTGACGCCTGATTTGCCGGGTTTGGTGCCGTTTTGGCCGCGTATGGCACGTGGTGAGCAGCCTCCCCCACACACCAGGGGGGAGATCTTTCCATTCCCTAGTGGAAGATGTTGTGGGCTATGCTGCGCAGTGCCAGCCCGCGCACCTGCATCCGCGGTGTGACGGCCCGGACAGAGTTGCGGAATGCGTTCTTGAGCGACGAGAATCCACTCTCGACCAGGTTGCGCATGCCGAACTTGCGGTAAAACCTGCCGGGATTTTCCTTCTCCCACCGGATCATGTGGGCCCAGGCGCTGAAACCGCCCCCGTTGTGGTGTTTGGGTGGTCTCATGCAGGGCAGCCTGCCCATGCGGAGGGCTTCCCGACAGTTCTCCATACAGCAGTACTTGCGGTCTGCCAGCAGATACCCGGATCCCACCGGTGCGGTCCCTGTAAGCTTCAGCAGCATGGGGGAGTCGTCCCGGCTGCCGTCGGTCACCGCCGACGACACCACGCAACCGTCAAGGGTCAGCAGCACGTGGTGTTTTATCGTACTGTGCACCCACTTGCCGCCTTTTGCAGTCTCCTTCCACTCGTATCTGTTGTAGGTGTATGATGACGAGTCGGCCAGCAGTGTCCCCGATGCCCCATCGCCGGCCGTGAACGCCAGCAGCTCGTCAAGGAGGTTTGTGGGAAGCCGGTTTCTGTTCCACCACAGGCACGATTTGGACGGGGTGTGTGAAAAGCCCAGCCTCCTGCGCTGCATATTGTTCCAGTCCAGCTCTTCAACCATGCCGCGATACGAGAGGTTGTAGCGCGCCATCACCAGCATCACCATCAGGAATCTTGCCCGGTTGCCATATTCCGGATTCTTCTTGACGAATTTCTTGACCTGCCTTCGTATCTTCTTGTACTTCATCTGGGCGTTTTTGCCCGAATTCTTCCGCTTCTCCCCATAGTCCTTGTAGTAGCCGCCCTTCTTGTACCCTTTACTTCTCTTTAGATTGGTCTTCTTTGCCATTGTGTGGTATGCGCTGCCATGATCTTTAAGCGTACTGAAGAATTAAATGCTCTAATAGTTTATAATAGTACGGACGTTTTTTGTATTTTTGTCAGGCCGTTGGGTTCCCAGAATGTTGGACAACCCCCGCTTGGCCATTACTGTTATAAATCGCCGTCTGGGGTGCCATAATGATGGGGTACCTCAAGAACCACTTGGCGACCCTGGTGATGGGTGTCTTTGCGGCCGTACTCACCGGCCTGTGGCCCTACTTTAACGGCTTTGCGCCAGTTCTGGACTTTGTGTTTCTGATGGCGGTGCCCATAGCGTGGTTTCTGGTGGTGATACTGTGGCTGGCCCAGGTGAGCACCAACTACATGCACCCGCCGGGCAGCTCCCACGACCAGCACCCCCCCGAGCCCAATCCCCCGATGGTCCACTTGGCCGGGGAGGGGACCGGCCAGGAGGGCCCGCCCCCCGGCAACTCCGGCGGCGGCGCGCGCCCAGCTGAGCAGGGAGCTGGAGGATCTAAGGCAGAGCGTAAAGATGAAGGACGGCGAGATAGATGGCCTCAAGAGGCAGATCGCGGCCTTGGAGACGCAGGTCCAGATCGAGTCCATCCGGACGGAGCTGGCCAACCTGAGGAGCGCCGCCTCAAGGGACTAGTGGCAGCACCTTTCGCCGTGGTTTGACTTGCACCGGGGGCAGCTGACAGCCCCCCCAAAGTGGCACCGGCAGTCGCACTCGGCGGGGGTCTCCCTCATCCCCTCAGCCTTCTGGCCATCTGCAGGGTGCCGTCGACCATCTCCCGCAGCCTCTCGGCCGCCTGCTCGCCGGGGGCCTGGTCTGTAATCTCGTCCACGGTCATGTATACGGCCTTGGGGTTGGCTATCACCCTGAAGTAGGAGAGCAGCTGCGTGAGGAGGGTCTGGACGTCCGTAAAGCCGATGTTTCCGGATGCCAGTATGGCCATGCCCGCCACCTTTCCGGCGGTGGCCTTGTAGTTGATGTACTCGAAGAGGTTCTTGAGCGCCCCGCTGAAGAAGGAGTTGTAGATGGGCGTGCCCACCAGCCACACGTCCGCCTCGGTGATCAGCCGGGCGGCCTCGGTGGTGGAGTCGTTGTACTCCATGCCGTATCCGCGGTAGCACTCGATGCTGTCGTCGGCCAGGTTGATGAAGGAGGTGTCCGGCTCCTGGTCCCTGACGTAGTCGTACACGTACCTCATGGGTATCTGGGTAATGCCGTCCTTTCTGGGGCTTCCCGATATCACGACGACCTTCATGCATCCGCGGCCATCCCTCCTGCTTATTTGTGTTGACAAGCGGCGCCATTTTGCCGGCCGTATTTTTTTGGGCATTTTTTGTCTGCTCCGGGCCCGCCGAATCGCCTGCCCGGCAGGAGCGCCGGCGCGCAGTGGCGCAGCCCGGCCGGCTACGGCGCGGCACGCCGCCCTCCAAAACAAATCGGCCAAAAAACTCCCCGGGCGCGAGCGGGGCGAACCTTGGAGCTCTGCATTTTTTTGGCGGCGCGTCCTCCGTTGCGTGGCGGATTTTTTTGAGCCCACCGGCCCACCGGACCGCGCGGCGCCCCCGGCATATCCTCACCGGAAAACCCGACAAATCTTTATTGGCGCCGCACCCCCTCCGGTGCCGTGGCCGCAGTCGACCCGCCGACGGGCGCCGACTCCATCTTGGAGCGCTGCACCGGCCCGGGAGCCCCATACCGCATATCAGGCTCGGACGTGTCGCTGTTCTTGGAGTCGCCGTTCTCGCTGTACTGCAAGCACTTTGCGGACCGCTCCGAGAGGGACCCCCCCGACGCCTCCCAGGATATCTTTGCCGAGCACGGACACAGCCACGAGGTCCGGATCATGCGGGAGCTCTATCCGGGCGAGGCGCCCCCTGGGGGGGATGCTGAACCGCCCCCGCGGAGGGAGGGGCGCCCCCCGCGCCGGAGGGGGCGCAGGAGCAGGCCGTGGGTAAGCCCCAAGGAGCACGCCGCCCGGCTGGACAGGTCCCGGGTGCGCGAGTTTGAAAAGACCCTGGATGCGATGCGCCAGGGCGCCGAGACCCTTCTGGAGCCGCAGCTATGCTTCTTTCCCCGGGGGATGCACGGGAGCCCCGACATTCTGGAGAGGCGCGACGGCGAGTCGCTCCTGGGGGGGCACCACTACGTGGTCAAGGAGATAAAGTCGTCCAGAAAGATAAGGCGCAAGCACGTGATGCAGGCGGCATTCTACAACGTGATGCTGGGCGAGATACAGGGTAGGCTGCCGGAGAGATTCCACCTGCTCAACGCCGGAGGCGAGGACACGCCGTACGAGCACGAAAAGTACGCAGATACCATACAGGAGGTGATGTCGGGCGTGGCCCAGATAATGGAGGGGCTGATGCCCCCGGTCTGGTACGGCCGCGGGATATTCCCGTGGAGCGAGTACTCCGACAAGGTGGCCGTACAAAAGGACGACCTATCTCTGATATCGGGGATGGACCGGGCATCCAAGCGGGCGCTGGAGGGGGGTGGCATAGGCACGGTGGCGGCGCTGCTGGAGGCGGGCGCCGCGGCCCTGGCGGACCTGGGCGTGCCGCCCGATGATGCCGCCCGGTACGTGGCCCGGGCCGGGGCCATAAAGTCGGGCCACCCAGTGCGGCTGGGGCCGCCCCTGCCCGTATCCGACGCGGACGCAGACGTCTTCCTGAGGGTGGAGGAGGCCATGAGCGGGGAGGTGTACATGATCGGGGCGCTGACCCGGTCCGGAAACGAGCGACTCCACCACACGTTCGTCTCGGAGGGCGCCGACGGCGAGGCGCACATCCTGGGGGAGTTTTTGGATATGGTCGGCGGCCTGGGCCGGTGCGCCACATACTACTGGGGATCCGGGGAGGCGGTCATCTCCCGGCTGGCCGGGAAGCACCAGGACGGCGCCCTGCCGGAGATGGACATGGCCGACCTCCAGCAGCTGGCGGCGCAGGCGGTGGCCTTTCCCACGTACCGGGACAAGCTCAAGATGGTCGCCGAGTGGATGGGGTTCGGGTGGAGGGATCCCGACGCCGACTGGGGGCGGGCGGTCACCGCATACCGCAGGTATGTCCGGGACCCCGCCCGGCGGGACTGCCTGGCATACATAGCGGAGTACTCCGAGGACAACTGCTCGGCCGTGGAGCGGGTGTGGGACTGGCTGCTGGAGCAGAACCACATAGTGCGGGAATGAGAAAGCGGGCTTGGAGGGCTTCGATCCCACGACCTGTAACTTAGGAGGCTACCGCGCTATCCATGTTCCGCGTCAACGACTCTGCGCCACAAGCCCGACGGGATACCGGGCACTAGCAATTTAAGGCTAATCAGCGCCGTCCAGCGCCCCGCGGAGCGGCTCCCAGGCGTCTCCCGGCTCCCCCTCCCACCTCTCGAAGGCCACCACGCTGCTCAGCCTGGTCCTGGGCAGCCAGCCGGCCGCCTCCAGGTCGGGCTTGGGGGCGAACTCCTCCACGTACCCCACGCACAGGTACGCCACCGGCTCCACGTGCGGCGGCAGGCACAGGCACTCCCGGATGGTATCGTTGGAGAGTATGCTGACCCACCCCACCCCGATCCCCTCGGAGCGGGCGGCCAGCCACAGGTTCTGCACGGCGCAGCAGACGCTGTACACGCCGGTCTGGGGTATGCTGGTCCTTCCTATGACGAAGGGCCCGAACCTGGTGGGGTCGTACGTGACGCATATGTTCACGAACGACTCCATTATGCCCTCCAGCTTGAGGGAGTCGTATGTGGAGCGGCGCTCCCCCTCCAGCATCGCCGAGGAGCGCTCCCTCTCGGCGTCGAACGACTCCCTTATGCGGCGGCGGGTGGCCCGGTCCCGCACCAGTATGAAGTTCCACGGCTGCGAGAAGCCCACCGAGGGGGCGCGGTGCGCCGCGTGCAGTATTCGGGCCAGCACGGTGTCGGGGACCGGCTCGGGGGTGAAGCGGGTCCGGACGTCGCGGCGGGTGTGTATGGCCTTGTACAGGCCGTTGCGCTCCTCGTCGGTAAAGTCCACGTGTCCGGGGCGGCCGCCCGCCCGTTAAAAATTTAATACGAATGTTATGGAGGCATCAACCGGGCCGGTCGTCTAGCCGGTTAGGATACCGCCTCGACACGGCGGTGGTCGTGAGTTCGAATCTCATCCGGCCCACCATCTTATGGTATCGACGACTCAAAGTCGATCTCCACTATGGCCCAGGCCGACTCGACCATGATCATGCCCGTGGCCTCGTACTGCGCTATGCGGGAGCCGGTCACGTCCCCGTATATGCCGGCGCCCGCGTCGGCGGACGTTATGGCCATCGTGCTCTTCAGGGGGATGGCCGCGCCGCTGTAGAATGCGGCCCGCCCCGGCATGGCTATGTCCTCGGTGGAGTACTGGCCCGACCCTATGAGGCGCCCGTCCCCGTACAGCTCGTACGTGATCAGCGGCACCGTAAAGGTCTTCTCGCTGGGGTTCTCCACCATGAAGGTGACCTCCAGGGTGGCCCTGTTCTGGATGGTGTTTACGTCCCTGACCTCCACGCCCTGCAGGCTTATCTGGGCCTGCTCCAGGTGCGGGTTGTCCAGGCTGCTGTAGTAGACCACGCCGCCCATCAGGGCCAGCATGGCGGCGATGGCCGCATAAACGGTCATCTTGCTCTGCAGGTTCAACGTACCAACGACGCGTCGTTCCGCTAAAAGTGTTGGTGTCGTATCGGTTGGGTGGTACGGGTTGTATGTAGTATGGTACACCATACCGGATATGTTGGAGCGATATAACACAGGATATATCATGGAAAAAAACGTAATAGTTATATGAATGTGGTATAATGGGGTATACGTGGCGACCCTGCAGGTTTACATGGATCGTGTGGAGGTGCATTCCCAGGGGCACAACGACCCGGCCGGGCTGGAGTCGGCGCTGGAGTACTCGCGCCGCGCCGCCAACCGGACCCTGGCCAACTGGTTTGGCCGGTTCCGCGTGTTTCGGGACCCCAGGTTTTCGGAGGGGGTTACACTGGGCGCCCTCCGGGAGGCCAGGTATATGGCGCTCCACCATTATGGGCAGATGGCGGCCCATCCGGGGTGGACGCCCCGGGTGGGGAGCGGCTTTGTGCTGCTGCCGCGCGGCCACTACTCGGTGGGGTATGTGGGGGGCGACGCATACCTGGACGCCCCCCTGGGGGCCACCGGCAGCGGCATAGCGCCCCTGCACGCGCCCCTGGAGGGCCCACCGCCGGATGCGTACTGCGGCGACATACTGGTGACGCGCGACCGGGTGCTCATTCCGTACCGGCCGCATACCCGGTAAGGCGCCCCTTGAGTGGCGCTCCGTGACGGCCCTACGGCCCGGCATGGTGGAATATCGAGTATCTGGATATGGTGACGCTCTCCCCGTCCGCCACGCCCCAGACCACCACCGTGTACACCCCGGGCCCGTACCGCAGGAGCGCCTCTGAGATGTCCGCGCTGACCTCAAAGTCGCCGCCGTCCACCACCCACTCCAGGGCGTCGTACCACCGCACCTCGTAGCTTGCGGACGGAACGCGCTGGGAGGAGACCAGGCCGTGGAGCTCGTGGGCCTCCTGGTATGAGGAGGGGGCGGGCGCGTCCTCCGGCACGCCGTACGGGTCCGGGCAGTGCGTGGCGGTCATGGTGTACGTGTCATCCGTGTAGTGGTAGTTGGGCGGGAGCGGGGGGCGCACCAGCGCCACGGGAGTTCCTGCGTCGTAGCAGTAGGTTCGCGCCACCTGTCCCCTTGCAAGATCGTGCGGCGGCGGGTCGTAACGTATCTGGATGCCCAGGTCGTCGCGGAACGGGAAGCCGGCCCCGTTCTGAGCCGTGCCGGCCAGCGAGAGGATGCCGCCGGAGATCTCCGGCGGTTTGTGGAACGAGATATAGTCGTACTCAAAGTGCTGCACCGCCGCTATGTTGTGGCTGTCCCAGGCCAGGCCGAGGCTTACAGACGAGTGGTGCGGGTCCAGTATGTTGGAACGGTGGCCCTGGCTGTCCATGAAGCCGCGCATTATGTTCTCGATGTAGTCGTATGCGGATATGGCCGCAAACCCGTCGCCGGGCCCGATGCAGTGGTTCAGTCCGGACACGTTCTCGGCGTTGGACTGGTATCCGCCGGCCAGCGAGTACCGCATGTAGGGCTTGAGGCCGTCCAGCCCCCAGTGGGAGAAGTAGCAGTTCTGTATCATGTCGTCGGCGTGCGCCTGCGCCGCGGGGTTGTCCCCCAGTGTGACCGGCCCGAGGCCGGCCCCGGCGCGCTCGGAGTTGATCAGGTCCAGCATGAACGCCTTCTCGTCGGGATGCTTGGAGGCGAGGGCGGCGGGGAGGCCGGCTTCTGCCTCCTGGCCGCCGGCTGCATCGCCGGGAGCGTGCTCCGGCGCCACACCCTGCGGGGGGACGGCCGGCGCCGTATCGTGCCTGACGCTGATCGTGGCTTGCCTCTCCCAGGAGTCCTCTCCCGCGGACCAGACGCCGTAACTGGCCGACGCCAGATCCCCCGCCTCGTTCAGCGCGGCGGACTTGAGGGCGCCGCCCGAGTATGACGCGGCCACGTCGCGCATTACATCCCGAATATCTGCGGGGTCGGAGCTCCCCGACTCCAGCACGCTCAGCCCGATTATCCATACGGCATCATATGCGGCATAGGCGAAGCCGGCAGGTACGACGCCCAGCCGCTCTTGGATATGTTCGTCCACCGCGGGGGCGCGATCGCCGGCGTCCAGGTGCAGCCGGAGGGCGGCCAGCCCCACGTCGGCGGCAAACCGGGCCGCCGTCCCCCCGAGAGCGGTGGCGCGGGAGGGCGCGGCGGCCTCGTCGCCGAACCACCGCACCTCGTCCAGTATGTCGTGGGCGGCGGCGGCCCGGAGTATGGGTTCTGCCTCCTCAAAGCCTATGATGAGCACCGCCGTCTTGTTGGCTCCGTATACCTGCACGACCTCTGAGACCGCGCCGGCCAGCTCCGCCACGGCGGTGCGCAGCACGCCGGAGCCGGGCTCGTGCCTGACGCCCACATGCACGGCGCCTCCCCGGGACTCGAACTCTTCGATGGCCGCGGCCACCAAACTGTCCCCGTACGTGTTCCCAGTCCATATGGGAACGGCGACCTCCATGCCCACGTCTTCCAGCAGGGCCCCGAGGGCCCTCCCCTGGAGGGAGTCGTCGGGGGCTGTCCTGAACGCCGAGTCGCCGGGTATGGCCAGGGCCGGGGCCGTGCTGGCGGGCGAGACGGCCACCATGTTGTTGTCGTCCATATGGGATAGTATGCTGGCGAGCTGCGCCGAGCCGGCCGGGCCCACCACGATGTCGATGCCGAGGGTGTGCAGCGCCCGGACCTTCTCCAGCGCCAGGGCGGGGTCGGTTCCCGTATCCACGGATATCCTGCCCAGCCGCCACGCCGCGCCGCTCTCCTCCAGATATGTATTGAAGTCTGCCACCGCCAGCCTTACGGCGTGGTTGAGCTGGGCTCCCAGCGGGGCAAGTTCCCCGGTGAGGGGGAGCAGCGCCGCGATCCTCACCTCGTCGGGCACCTGGGCGTGGGACTCGCCGGCGCATGCGGCCCCATATGCCATCATTATGATCAGGAGAGCGTTTGTCGGCCGCATAGCCACAGGCGTGGCCGGGCGAGCTGATAAAACCATTGTTACATATTCGGCAGAGTTTGGGTAGGTATGGCGCCCGCCGGCTTTTCCAGGACTGTCTGGTGTGGTCCGCACGGCTTGGTGTGTCATGGCCACATGGCGCCCGGCATGCCTGAGAAGGCCGCCCACACCAGTATCGCAAAACCACTCGGGGGGCGCCTTCCGGCGTCACGGAGCCCGAACGCGCGCCGCCGAGCCCGGCCAAAAGGCTATAACAATTCCGAGGTACGGCAATGGCATGGAGCAGGCGCTACTCACCTGGGTGCACCTGGTGGCCGCCTCGATATGGGTCGGGGGGGCCATATTCCTGGGGGTGGTGCTCTCGCCGGCCCTGCGGTCGGCCATGCCCGACGTGGAGGCGCGGATGCGCCTCATCATACTGGTGGGGAGGCGCTTCAACAAGATAGCGGTGCCGTCGCTGGCGGTCCTGATGGCCACGGGCCTGTACAACTCGCACGTCCTGCTGGCCAACTATCATCTCTTGGGGGCGTCCAGCTACGGCACGTACCTTGTAGTCAAGATGGCCCTGGTGGTGATGCTGGTGGCCGTATATGCGGTGCATGTCAGGATAATCCGGAGGGACGTGGAGGAGCGCATAGCGGCCGGGACGATGCCCCCCGCGGAGCTCCGGAGCCTGAGGCGGAGGGTGATAATACTGGGGGAGATAACGGTGGTGCTCTCGGTGGCCATTCTCTTCTTTGCGGCGCTGATGGACGCGGGGGTCTAGAGCATACTATAGAGTTCATGCGTAATTGCACTTGGCAGCATTGGGCGGCCCCGGCCGTTCCGGGGTGTCGTGGCGTCGGCCCGCCACAAGCCCAAAATTACTCCCCGCCGATCCGCCGCTCATGAGCGCCACGGCGGGCGGCCCGGACGCCGCACCCACCACACCTGCCATGAGCCACGGCGGCGCCCGCACCATGGGCCTGGGCGATACCGTACTGGACTTTAGCACCAGCATAAACCCGCTGGGCATGCACCCGGCCGTCCACCGCCGCATACTGGAGTCGGCCGACGACGCCGTAGACTATCCCGACGCGCGCTCCCGAGCCCTGGAGGAGGCCGCCGCCGCATATGTAGGCGTCCCCGCCGGGATGGTGGTGGCCGGGAACGGCGCCACCGAGCTCATACACAACATATGCAGGCATGTGGCCGGCCGCACCGTCGTGGTGCCCTCCCCCGGCTTCGGCGAGTACGCCGCCGCCGCGGCCCTGTGCGGCTCGGCGGTCTCCTCGTACCCGGCCTATCCCAACGGACTCCCCCGTTCCATTCCGGCGAACGGCTGCGTCTTCGTGTGCAACCCCTCCAACCCCGCCGGGATGCTGCTGGGGCGTCGCCATATACTGGAGGCGGCCTCGGCGGCCGCCAACGCCGGCTCCATGCTGGTGGTCGACGAGTGCTTCACGGAGATGACCCCGGGCCGCGACGAGTCGGTCGCGCCCCATACCAGGCGGTATGGCAACATGGTGGTGCTGCGGTCCCTGACAAAGTCGTTCGGGCTGGCGGGGCTGCGGGTGGGATACTGCATAGCGGACCCGGCCATATCGGCGGAGATGCGGCGCATCCGGATGCCCTGGAGCGTGAACGCCTTGGCGCAGGCTGCCGGCATAGAGGCGCTGGCGCACCCCGAGCACCTGGAGGCGGCCCGCCACATGATACGCCGGGAGGTGGGCCGCCTGCACGACACCATGGAGGGGATGCCCGGGATATCCCCCCGCCGCACCGACGCCAACTATTTGGTGGCGCGCACCGAGGCGCCCGCCCCGGACGTGGTGGGGCGTCTCCTGGGGCTGAACGTGCTGGTGCGGGACTGCTCCAGCTTCGGCATGGGCCACCACATCCGCATATCCGCAAGGACGCCGGACAAGAACAAAATACTGCTGGAGGCCTTGGGACGGTCATGCCGTGCATAATGGTGCAGGGGACCATGTCGGGGGCCGGCAAGAGCACCCTGGTGACGGCCCTCTGCCGGATACTCTCAGACAGGGGGTACGACGTGGCGCCCTTCAAGTCGCAGAACATGTCCGGGTATGTGTCCGGCGGCATATCCCGGGCGCAGGCGGTCCAGGCCGCCGCGGCCCGCCTCCCGCCCTCCGGCCACATGAACCCCGTGCTGCTGGTGCCCCGCAGCGACCACACCAGCGAGGTGTTCGAGAGGGGCGTCTCGCAGGGGGTGATGGACACCCAAACATACTACAGGTACGCCGCCGGGAGGGGCATCGGGGCGGCGCTGGAGTCGCTGGAGTTGCTGCGCCGCATGCATGATGTGGTGGTGCTGGAGGGCGCCGGCTCGCCGGCGGAGATCAACGTGCCCTTCGACATGGCCAACATGCGCATGGCCGAGGCGGCCTCGGCCCCCGTTATTATAGTCTCAGACATAGAGAGGGGCGGCTGCTTTGCGCAGATGGCCGGGACCATATCCCTGCTGGAGCCGCGCCACCAGAAGATGGTCCGGGGCTTCATAATAAACAAGTTCCGCGGCGACCCGTCCATACTGGGGCCGGGCACGGCCCGCATACTGGAGACTACCGGCAAGCCGGTTCTGGGTGTCATACCATACACGCGGACGCGGCTTCCCCCCGAAGACTCGCTGGACGGGGGCGATGCCGACGCCCATTTGGAGGACGCCGTGGGCCAGGCCGCGGCCCACTGGGGACTCGTTCAGGGCAGGCCAGACTCTGACACACCGCTGGAGGATGCCGTAAGGCAGACGGCCCGGACCGCGGCCGCCGCCCTCAACTCCTTCCTGCACCCGGGCTTGGAGGGGGCCATAGACCAGACCGCCGGAATAGTCGAGTCGGCCTTGGATATTGGCGCGATACTGGACCTGCTCGGATAGGCCCTCACCGGCAGGACGTCTCCGAATCAGGGCATTGGGTAATGCAGGCCCGTCATGGTCCAGTGGCTGTCCCTGACCGTCCAGACCTCGTACGCGTCAGTCGTCAAGTCCCCGTTCTCGTCCAGGCTGTGCATGCCCAAGGCCCCGTAGTACTCAGAACCCACACCGTGCATGGCATCCACTATGGAAGCGGTGTCTGTGCTCTGGGTGCGGAGTATGGAGAGCCCCAGCAGCCATGCGGAATCGTACGCGGCCAGTGTATTGGCGTTGACCGTGCGCTTGCTGCGCTCGGTAATCTCTATGCTGATTGCCTCGACATAGAGACGATCGACGTAACGATGAAGGCCGTCCGCGCTGCGCTCGGCAATCTCTTGGCTAGATGCGGCGTGGGATGGGCCCACACCCGTCTCCACCTGCAGCGCCACAAACCCGGTCCCCTCCAGGAATGCGGCCAGACTCTCGTCTGCGACGAACGCGTCCTCGCCCACCGCGTTGAACGTACCATACCATCCCACCTGCCCCAGCGCGTCATGGGATGGGGCCTCGAACAACAGGTTGCTGTTGCCAGGTATGGCAAAGACGGCCACGCTGTCGGCTCCATGCTCGTCGGCCAGCGACTCCACCACGCCGTCCATGTCCGCGGCCACCTGGGCGGCGTCATCGCCATACGTATACTGCATCCCCTCGGCCACCTCGCCGCCCAGCTGGACAAACCGTTCCGAGACTGCCTCCACGTAATCATCAGACCACAGGTTCGACTGCCATACGGGCAGCAGCGCGGTACGGCCGTCCTGTATCATGTACTCGGCCAGCGCGGTGCCGACGGATCGGGTATCGGGAAGGGCGCGGAACACGTTGTCCGGGGCGGAGAGTGTGTGGGCGTTGGCGCAGCAGCTTATCAGTACGATGCCGTTGTCGTTGACATAGTCCATCACGCCCGCCAGGGTTCCGCTTATCGGCGGTCCCAGCATCATGGTTGTTCCGTTCATGAACAATCCGGATACGGCATCAGGGAGACCGCCGGCAGTATCCAGGGGTATGGGATCCAGGCGCCAGTTCTCGCCAATATCTGTGAGGAACCGGTTGAAGTGCTCTACCCCCACCAGTGTCGCCTCCATGGTCTCGGCCTCATAACCTGTAGTCGCACCGGCCGTGGGCGAGAGCACGCCCACGGGTATGTCTCCCCCGGCGAATCCGTTCAGGAAACAGGCCGCCTGCTGCTGCGAGCCATACAGGATGTGTGCTGCGACCTTGGCGGGCAGACCGGCCGCATCGTCCAGCATGGTGACGGGTATGGCCAAGGATCCCGAGGCGGGCAGATCCAAGGGCTGCTTCAGTATGCCCACTTCCGAGTCTACTATACTCAGCCACATGTGCCCGGTGCCGGAGTCCTGGGCCTCGTGCGCAACGGACTCGCCATTAAGCAGTATCGAGTGCTCGTCTATACCGTATCTGTCCGTGCGGTCATTGCGGGGAACGTATAGATCCAGCCGGTATATGGTGACATCATCTGAGCAGGACAGTACGAGCTTGTGGGTGGTCTCAGGCTCGTCCGGTATGTGGTACTGGATGGTGTCTCCGGCAACGGTCTGTGCATATGCAGCTCCTGCCATGGACATTGTGACCACTACGGCAACTAGCAGCGTAGTTAAGATCCGGAGCATTGCCAGTATAACGAGTCTCTCCATTATAATGCTTGTTCGTATGGACGGGGTTGTCCACGCGTAACGTTTCACCTCTAACTCGCCATCCACAGTGATCCAAGTTTGCGTGCAGGTCAGCGGGCCGTACCGGACTCCGTGCCAGACGAATGCCCGATCTGTGAGTGGCAGTTCAGGCCAAATCTGAATCAGATGATCTAAGATACTGTATGTGTGGATGGGTGTCTGCGGGAATGATCTGCGGCCATCTGTCCATGATCCAGATCCTAAATTTTAAGTAGGGGGTGCATATTGGCCCCATCAGTCACTACAATGATGGAGCCAACACGCACTCCCCCTGTGACAAGATCGCAATATAAGGCCCGCGTCGACCCCTTCGGTCGGGCAGCGGGAGGGGCCACAGTATGAGCGTGCAGTGCCCCTGCTGCAAGGGGACGGGCACGCTGGTGGCGGATGCGGGCCTGTCCGAGGCCGCACTGCTGCGGACGGAGCTTGCCAGGGTGTGGGGGATTGCGGGACGCCTGGAGGCGTTCATCACATCCCATATGGAGGCGTCAGCGGAGGCCATCACCGGACTGGTCGGCGAGCTGGACGGGGCGCGCGGCAGGATAGATGCCCAGAACGGGCAGATCTCCTCCCTGGAGACGCGGCTGGCCATACACAACAGCTGGAACAGCCGCACCTCTGACAACCCCGAACACTACCAAGCCATCAAGAGGCACCGGGAGGAGGCGCAGGGGTACGAGGGCGGCGAGAAGGCACAGCCCGAGAAGGCGCCTCCAGACGAACAGCCGGCCGAGACCCGCCGACAGTTCCGGCGCCGGGCCGGCGCCGGGGGAGCCACGCCCCGAAAGGCCGGGGGGCAGCAGGGACACAAGGGACGGGCCAGGAGTGACAAGCCGGAGGACACCATACACCTGGCCGTCGGGCTGTGCGGGTTTTGCGGCGCGGTCCCCCAGACCGTGCGGATCATACGGACCAGAATGTACGACCTGAACCGGCGGGAGGAGCGCGTCACGTGCATGATGTGCGTGATCCGGGTGGGCAGATGCCACATATGCGGCGTCGAGCAGCGGCCGGACGACGGCGTGCTGATACGGGGGACCTCGTTCGGCCCCGTCCTCCGGGGCCACATCCAGACATACCACGGCGCCCACGTGGCCGAGGAGGACATGCAGGCCATACTGTCGGATCTGGAGAACGCCGATTTTGCCGTCGGCACCATATCCAACTGCGTGTCGGCCATGGCTGATCATCTGGACGCGCCGCCGCTCTGCGTGCCCATCGAAGAGCCCGTCATGATGCGCGACGCGCGCTCGCTGGAATGCCGCTCCCCCGTCCGGCCGCCCCCCGCCGACGACTCGGAGTTTGGCAGGCAGGATGCGGCCCTGACATGCCACTCCAACCTGTGGACGTCGTTTGTGGCCCAGCCCATAATGGTCCGGATTGTGGAGAGGGCGTCCATGGACCCGTGGGCCGCCACCGACGAGACCACCAACCACATAGGATCCGAGGACGCCTACACCCTGGTGTCGGAGACCGTCCACACCACCATTTTGAGGACGGTCCGGAACAAGGACGCCCCCACGCTATACCGCGTGCATGGCTGGATGAAGAACAGGCCGGCGATGCGCGACGGCGCCACGGGGTACGAGTGGCACAAGGGGGATCTCACCAGGTGTATGGTGCACATAGTGCGCAAGTCAGAGGACTTTGCCATGGTGAACGGGGTGGGATCGTCCGAGTACACGCGCCACACCATGATGCAGGATCTGTACCACGACGCCAAGGAGACCGGCATGGAGGTAGAGCGGCGGGCCGGCGGGCCGGTGAGGTGCGCCAGCCAGCTTGGCATCATACGCAGGGTGCCCGGCCTGGCCGGGTTCGTCCAGTCCAACAAGGCGCGGCTGACCGACCGCCTGGACATGATAGTGGAGTCGTTCCCGCACGACGGCCTCACCACCACCCTATGCAACGCCCGCGACGACTCGTACAACGCGCTGGAGGTTCCGGGCATGACGTTCCACAACAACGGCGTAGAGGGGACGATCCGCGACTGTGTGGTTCCGGACAGGCGCAGGGGCAGGTTCCTGAACGAGAGGGCGGCCTACAACCACTCCATAATACGGTCGTTTGCCGCCACCTGCCGAAAAAACGGCATCTCGCCGTACCGCGCCACCCTGATGATGGCCGAAGATACCAGATGGAGCATCTTCAGCTCCGGGATACCGCCCCCCATATTCGGCCGAGGCGCGTCGGGATGCGGGAAGCCGCCATCCGCCCGGCCCGGGCCGCCCTGACGCGCCTCTGCACCAAACGAAGCCATCGGCGGACGGGCAGTCCCCGCACGCCTGGCGGCGTATCTGGGCTGGGCGTCGATTTTGAGGTGAAACGTTACTAGCAGGACGTAACGTTTCACCTCTAACTCGCCATCCACAGTGATCCAAGTTTGCGTGCAGGTCAGCGGGCCGTACCGGACTCCGTGCCAGACGAATGCCCGATCTGTGAGTGGCAGTTCAGGCCAAATCTGAATCAGATGATCTAAGATACTGTATGTGTGGATGGGTGTCTGCGGGAATGATCTGCGGCCATCTGTCCATGATCCAGATCCTAAATTTTAAGTAGGGGGTGCATATTGGCCCCATCAGTCACTACAATGATGGAGCCAACACGCACTCCCCCTGTGACAAGATCGCAATATAAGGCCCGCGTCGACCCCTTCGGTCGGGCAGCGGGAGGGGCCACAGTATGAGCGTGCAGTGCCCCTGCTGCAAGGGGACGGGCACGCTGGTGGCGGATGCGGGCCTGTCCGAGGCCGCACTGCTGCGGACGGAGCTTGCCAGGGTGTGGGGGATTGCGGGACGCCTGGAGGCGTTCATCACATCCCATATGGAGGCGTCAGCGGAGGCCATCACCGGACTGGTCGGCGAGCTGGACGGGGCGCGCGGCAGGATAGATGCCCAGAACGGGCAGATCTCCTCCCTGGAGACGCGGCTGGCCATACACAACAGCTGGAACAGCCGCACCTCTGACAACCCCGAACACTACCAAGCCATCAAGAGGCACCGGGAGGAGGCGCAGGGGTACGAGGGCGGCGAGAAGGCACAGCCCGAGAAGGCGCCTCCAGACGAACAGCCGGCCGAGACCCGCCGACAGTTCCGGCGCCGGGCCGGCGCCGGGGGAGCCACGCCCCGAAAGGCCGGGGGGCAGCAGGGACACAAGGGACGGGCCAGGAGTGACAAGCCGGAGGACACCATACACCTGGCCGTCGGGCTGTGCGGGTTTTGCGGCGCGGTCCCCCAGACCGTGCGGATCATACGGACCAGAATGTACGACCTGAACCGGCGGGAGGAGCGCGTCACGTGCATGATGTGCGTGATCCGGGTGGGCAGATGCCACATATGCGGCGTCGAGCAGCGGCCGGACGACGGCGTGCTGATACGGGGGACCTCGTTCGGCCCCGTCCTCCGGGGCCACATCCAGACATACCACGGCGCCCACGTGGCCGAGGAGGACATGCAGGCCATACTGTCGGATCTGGAGAACGCCGATTTTGCCGTCGGCACCATATCCAACTGCGTGTCGGCCATGGCTGATCATCTGGACGCGCCGCCGCTCTGCGTGCCCATCGAAGAGCCCGTCATGATGCGCGACGCGCGCTCGCTGGAATGCCGCTCCCCCGTCCGGCCGCCCCCCGCCGACGACTCGGAGTTTGGCAGGCAGGATGCGGCCCTGACATGCCACTCCAACCTGTGGACGTCGTTTGTGGCCCAGCCCATAATGGTCCGGATTGTGGAGAGGGCGTCCATGGACCCGTGGGCCGCCACCGACGAGACCACCAACCACATAGGATCCGAGGACGCCTACACCCTGGTGTCGGAGACCGTCCACACCACCATTTTGAGGACGGTCCGGAACAAGGACGCCCCCACGCTATACCGCGTGCATGGCTGGATGAAGAACAGGCCGGCGATGCGCGACGGCGCCACGGGGTACGAGTGGCACAAGGGGGATCTCACCAGGTGTATGGTGCACATAGTGCGCAAGTCAGAGGACTTTGCCATGGTGAACGGGGTGGGATCGTCCGAGTACACGCGCCACACCATGATGCAGGATCTGTACCACGACGCCAAGGAGACCGGCATGGAGGTAGAGCGGCGGGCCGGCGGGCCGGTGAGGTGCGCCAGCCAGCTTGGCATCATACGCAGGGTGCCCGGCCTGGCCGGGTTCGTCCAGTCCAACAAGGCGCGGCTGACCGACCGCCTGGACATGATAGTGGAGTCGTTCCCGCACGACGGCCTCACCACCACCCTATGCAACGCCCGCGACGACTCGTACAACGCGCTGGAGGTGCCGGGCATGACGTTCCACAACAACGGCGTAGAGGGGACGATCCGCGACTGTGTGGTTCCGGACAGGCGCAGGGGCAGGTTCCTGAACGAGAGGGCGGCCTACAACCACTCCATAATACGGTCGTTTGCCGCCACCTGCCGAAAAAACGGCATCTCGCCGTACCGCGCCACCCTGATGATGGCCGAAGATACCAGATGGAGCATCTTCAGCTCCGGGATACCGCCCCCCATATTCGGCCGAGGCGCGTCGGGATGCGGGAAGCCGCCATCCGCCCGGCCCGGGCCGCCCTGACGCGCCTCTGCACCAAACGAAGCCATCGGCGGACGGGCAGTCCCCGCACGCCTGGCGGCGTATCTGGGCTGGGCGTCGATTTTGAGGTGAAACGTTACGTCCACGCCCTCCAGCCTGCGCATAAATTCAGATCATTGTAGATGACAAGCTAGAGGTGAAACGCTACTATGCAGTTCCCACCAATCCGGCCGAATTACATAAAAGGTAGCCATACCCACCGGCACCGGATTGCAACTAGACATGAACGGTCTCATACACTCACCGCGGGTTTGCATGGGCATGCTCTTGGTGATCACCGTAGCGGTGGCATCTACACTGGTGGCGCCCACCCCGCCTCCCGTACATGCAGATGACGCGATGGATGAATCGGCAGTATCTGCGCCTCACACACATGACAGGTTCGATGTCGACAGCATAGAGTCCAGAGTACAAGCGGCGGCCATCAAGGCGCTGCTGCTATACCAAGCGGAGGGCACCGCTGCGTTCGACCTGATTACTCCTGCCGAAATCATCAATGCCGATATCATATACCCCTTCGTCTTGGATGCCGCCACCCTCAAGACTGTGGCGAACGGCGCATACCCGGACTTTGCAGGAGAGGTTCCCGACGATCTGGTAAACGCTGACAGGCCCGCCCACCGCATTCTAGCGGACCTAGAGCGGGATCGCAGCACATGGGTTGAGTACATGGCCTCAAACCCCGACAATGAGCTGATACAGCTAAAGCGCTCCTATCTGTACCTGCATGACGGCTACATATTCGGTTCCGGGCACTACCTGCCAGAGTCCGCGGTGAAGTACGTGGCGGAGGACGCGGTACGGCTGTATGAGTCAAAGGGACAGGGGGCCTTTGATATAATTACACCCGAGGCGACACTGCGCACCGACGAACTCTACCCGTTCGTATTCGATGCCACCACCCTGAAGGGGGTGGCCCACGGAGCCATCCCGGACCGGGTGGGGCACGTGCCCTATTCCATACTGAACACCGGCGACAGGCCGGTCGAGGAGATCATGGCCGACCTGGAGCGGGACGGGGGCACTTGGGTCGAGTACGTATTCACGAACCCCGCCACCGAGACCAGACAGCTCAAGCGCACTTGGCTGTACCTGCACGACGGGTACGTCTTCAGCTCCGGCTACTACCTGCCAGACTACAGGATCCAAGCTCAGGTGGAGGAGGCCCACCACCTGTACCGGTCACACGGGGAGGGCGCCTTTGAGATGATCACCCCCGAGTCCCAGCGTCCACTCCTGGCCCACTATCCGTTTGTGCTTGATGCGGACAGCCTGGAGATCGTGGCGCACGGGGCGCTGCCGGGTCTGGTGGGGACGGCCGCCGCCTTCCTTGAGGGGGCCGACAAGTCCTTGGACCGCATTATGGCGGATCTGAGTCAGGGCAAGGGCGTCTGGGCGGCGTACATGGCAGAGAACCCAGGCACCCGCACGCAACAGCTGACGCGCACCTACCTGTATATGCACGACGGGTACGTCTTCGGCTCGGGATACTTCCTCCCGGACTCTAGGATCCAGTCTGTGGCCGACGCGGCAATCTACACGTACCGGCAGAAAGGCACAGATGCCTTTGACATCATCATCAACGGAGATCTCAACAGGGGTGACCTGTATCCGTTCGTCAGGAACTCGACCAGCCATATGGTGGCCATCGGTACGCTTCCGCATCTGTTGGGGACCTTGCCCACCAAAATACTTGGTCTGCCATCGAATACGGTGGAAGAAGCTCTCAATGAACGAGGGCAGCAGCTGTGGTCGGACGTGGTATTGACAAATCCTGGCACCGGTACAGATCAAGTCAAGCGCGCTTGGAGGATTATCCATGACGGACACTACTTTGGATCTTCTTACACAATACCCGATGCCAGTGCCCAATCGATGGTAGACTATGCGATGTTCATCTACGAGTCCAACAAGGAGAACAACGCCTGGATCAACATAATCACCCCGGACAAGCCCGTCACAACCGACGAATTCTACCCGTTTGTCATAAACGCCACCTCTTGGACCAGGCTGGCCGACGGCGTGGTGCCGGACCGGGTCGGAAAGGCCGAGACCATCTTGGACACCTCGGCCAAGTCGGTCGGGGACGTTCTTGCGGATCTGGAGGCCAACGGGGGAACGTGGATAACGTACTCCTTCCACAACCCCTCCACCGGCACCGAACAGCTCAAGCGCACCTACCTGCAGCTGAGGGACGGCTTGGTCTTCGGGTCGGGATATTACATATTCGACTCACAGGTCCAGGCCATCGCACATAGCGGGGTAATAAAGTACAAGGGCGAGGGGGACGTGTTTCTTGCCAATATCGATACCCCACCGGAGGAGGCCGTCTCGACATACCTGTTCGTGGTTGATCCGGAGATGGGCGATACCCGGGCGCAGAACGTGGATCCGGCCCTGATAGGCATGCCAGACTGGGACGCAATCGCTTCGGCCCTGTCGACAACCGACATCCTGAAAGACCTAGAGACGGAGCCCGGCGTATGGGCGAGCTACGCGCACACAAATCCGGCGACCGGCGAGACGGAGAACAAGCGCACTTGGCTGATCACGCACGACGGACTCATATTCGGGTCGGGCTACTACTCGTCTGACATACACGAGGCGGATGTCCGGTTTGTAGTAGACCGCACCATGAGCGTCTACGAATCCAACAAGGAGAACGATGCCTGGATAAACATAATCACCCCAGACGAGCCCATCACAACCGACGAGCTCTACCCGTTTGTCATAAACGCCACCTCCTGGACCAGGCTGGCCGACGGTGTGGTGCCGGACCGGGTAGGAAAGGCCGAGACCATCCTGGACACCTCGCCCAGATCTGTCGAGGACGTTCTTGCGGATCTGGAGACCAACGAGGGAACCTGGGTGACGTACACCTTCCACAACCCCTCCACCGACACCGAACAGCTCAAGCGCACCTATCTGGAGCTGAGGGACGGGCTGGTCTTCGGATCGGGATATTACATACTCGACTCACAGGTCCAAGCCGTCGTGTACGGTCACATCCTAGAGTATATCAACAAGGGCAAGGACGCCGCCTTTGCCCACCTCAACGCCGTCCCCGGGGAGGCAATCTCGGCCTATACGTTCGTGGTTGATCCGGAGACGGGCGATACCCGGGCGCAGAACGTGGATCCGGCCCTGATAGGCATGCCGGACTGGGACGCAATCGCTTCGGCCCTGTCGATAACCGACATCCTGGAAGATCTGGAGACAGAGCCCGGCGTATGGGCGAGCTACGCGCACACAAATCCGGCGACCGGCGAGGCGGAGGACAAGCGCACTTGGCTGATCATGCACGACGGACTGATATTCGGGTCGGGCTATTATTCATCTGCTTTGGACAACGCTCATAATCCAAATGTTGGAGGTAACTGATCGGGCAGTGCGTGGCCGCTCCCGCCGACATTCTGTCGGCCGACCACTCCAAGGCGTGCCACGGCAAGCCAGCTGTGCTGTTTGGCTGCATGCGCATATGCCAAACTGATTGGATATCGCGGCCAGACGGGCGGCACTCCAGGGGTTCCCCTGAAGCCAACCTGCCGGCGGGTGAGATCAATGGACGACGGCCAGAACGGGGAGCGACATGATTTTCGGATACTACACTACCAGATCAATACCACAAAACCTTATCCTGCGTATTTTTTGGTGTCGCGCTGAGTCTAAACGCGTACAAACAACTGATTGCAAACAATATTAAGTCCGCGCCCCTGTCCACCCCCCGTGAAGAAGAGAGTCGCCATCATCGGGGCCACCGGCTCTGTGGGCCAGGAGTTCATACAGTCGCTGGAGGACCACCCTTGGTTCGAGGTGACCCAGATTGCTGCCTCGGCTAGGACCGCTGGTAAAAAGTACGTCGAGGCCATCCGGGACCCCAACACGGGGATAGTGGCCTGGGACGTGGGCGGCGACATACCCGAGTACGTCCGGGAGATGACGGTTCGGGGGGTGGACGAGGTGGACACCTCAAATTTGGACTTGATATTCTCGGCAGTCGAGTCCGGGCCCGCCCGGGATATAGAGACCCGCTTCGCCAAGGAACTGCCGGTTATATCCACCAGCTCGGCGTACCGGTACGAGGAGGATGTCCCCATCCTCATACCGGGCATCAACGACGACCACGCCGAGCTGCTGGAGGAGCAGAAGCGCAGGCGCTCTTGGAAGGGCTGGGTCGCCCCGCTGCCCAACTGCACCACCACCGGCCTGGTCATCACGCTGAAGCCGCTTCTGGACAAGTACGGCGCCAAAAAGGTCATGATGACGTCCATGCAGGCCATATCCGGCGGAGGCAAGACGGGGGTGACCGCCATGGGCATAACCGACAACATACTTCCCTACATCCCCAAAGAGGAGGGCAAGGTGCGCATAGAGACCCGCAAGATACTGGGAAATCTGGATAACGGCCGCATCCACGACGCGGACATCCTCGTCAGCTGCACCTGCACCCGGGTTCCGGTTATAGACGGGCACACCGAGTCGGTCTTCGTGGAGACCGCCGAGGATGTGGATCCGTCAAAGGCCAAGGACACCTACGACTCGTACAACGAGCACATATCCACGGCGGGACTGCCGTCGGCGCCCGAAAAGTACTACGCGTTCCACGAGGATCCCACCCGCCCCCAGCCGCGCCTGGAGCGGACAGTCGGCGACGGGATGACCACCACCATAGGCCGCGTGGAGAGGGAGGAACTCTTTGAGCACGGCCTCAAGTACATGCTCTTCTCCCACAACAAGAAGATGGGCTCGGCGAAGGGCGCCGTACTCTTGGCCGAGATGCTCCTAGAAAAAGGCAAGATCTGAGTCGTCACGATGCCGTACCGGTCTAACTTTGACTCTGTGCTGCGAATCCGCCAAAAATATATACAAAACGGGCGGGCGGCCACATATTGGCCCGAATAGACGACATCGACACGCTCATACTATCGGAGCTGGCCCGGGACTCCTCCGTGTCGGTGCCGAAGCTGGCCCGCAAGATCAGCGTCAACCCATCCGTCGCATACTCTCGAATACGGCGCCTGGTGGACAGGGGGCTCATACGCCGCTTCACCATAGAGGTGAACAACGCCGCTTTGGGGTACGAGGTGAAGGTGCTGGCGGGCATAAAGATGGACACCAAGAAGCGCAACAGCATCATACAGGAGCTCTTCGATATAGACGGGGTCTACGAGGTGGCCGAGGTGACCGGCCGGTTCGACATACTGGTCACCGCGTACACCACCTCGCTGGACGCGATGCACCGCATGGTATCAGAGAAGATAGGGCGGATAGACGGAGTGCTCTCCTCGGAGTCGTTTATAGAGATGAAGTCCCAGCAGAAGGCAATGCCATATATGTCCACGGGAGCCATTCCATGACGTTGCAGAGGCACATGGCCCGGTCCCGGCTCGCCGTATACTATGAGCTCACCAAGCCCAAGATATGGTACCTGCTGGTCTTCACCGCGATCGGGGGGCTGGTGGCCGCCTCCAACATATACCAGATGGAGGTGTCGGCGGCGACCTGGCTGCTGGCCATACTATCGGTGGCGGCCGGCTCGGCGGCGGCCAACACCCTGACCAACTACCACGACCGGGACATAGACGGCATAATGGAGCGGACCAAGTCCAGACCGCTGCCGTCCGGGCGCATAAGCCCGCCCGTCAAGGCCAGAAACTTTGGGTATGCGCTGGCCGCCGCGTCCTTGGCTCTGGCTTGGGGCATATCGTACACCACAACACCCATCCAGGGGGCGCTGGCGACCGCATTCATCGGGTTCGGCCTGTTCAACAATATCATAGTGTACTCGTATCTGCTCAAGAGGCGCTCCCAGCTCAACATAATACTGGGCGGGCTGTGCGGCGGCTCCCCCCCGTTGGTGGGGTGGGTGGCCGTGACCACCGCCGACCTCTGGACGATGGGCATGGTGCTGGCCGGCCTGGTCTTTGTCTGGATTCCGCTGCACATATGGTCTCTTACGATGCGCTACAGGGACGACTACAACAGGGTGGACGTGCCGATGCTGACGGCCGTCCGGTCGGAGAGCACCTCGGCGCGCGTGATCGCCGCGTCCACACTGGCGATGGTCGCCTTCAGCCTGGTGCCGCTCTTCCTGACGGCGGGCGGCGCGCCGGCATCGGGCATGGTATACGCGGTGACGGCCCTGGCATCCGGGGCGCTCATGGTGGCCATATCCGGCTGGGTCGTGGCCCGCCCCACAGAGCGCGCCGCCTGGACACTCTTCAAGTTCTCCAGCCCGTACCTGGCCGTGCTCTTCATAGGCATAATGGTGGACACGGCCCTGTAGGGCGTATCCGGGCCCTGCCCGCAGCTCGACCCTTGGCCGGGGACTCGGTCTGATCGCACAATCCTTTGGACCTGTACTGCCGGACCGCTAGAGCCGGTAGGATGCTGGCAGACCCCCGTCAGGGGGCGAGTCTCATTATCTGTATGGCCCCGTCCACTATGCTGGTCACCATCAGGTGCGTGCCCGCACTCGTCCTGAAGACCTCCACGTCGTCGGCGCCGTCCAGCGACCTGTACCCGCCCGAGCCGTCGAAGACGGCGCGCAGCGGCGCGGGGTTGGTCGGGTCGGTCACGTCTATGAACTGCACCGCGTCGTCGAACGCCCCCGACACCGCCGCTATTATGCGGTCGGATACGGGGGCCAACTCTATGTCGGTGGCGCCGCGCAGCGCCAAGTACCCGTCCGTGTTGTCGAATATGGCTGCCACCGGATCGGGATCCGTCGGGTCGGTGATGTCCAGTATCTGGACGCCGTCATCCCACTTGCCGGCCACCAAAGCGTATACGCGACCGTCGGTCTTGAGCACCTCTATGTCGGCGGCGCCGTTCAGCGCCTCGACGCCCCTCAGGTCATCATACATGATCGTGACCGGCCAGGGCTGCGCCGGACTGGTTATGTCCAGTATGAGCAGGGCGTCATCATTCTGGCTGGCCACTAGGCAGTACGCCCTGTCCCGTATCTCTGTGACGGCCAGCCCCCGGGGCCCGTCCAGGATGTTGATCCGCACCGTATCCTCCTCGCCTATGTCCTCGTCGGCGACGAACACCTCCCCCCTGTGGATGTCGCTGGTGGGGAGGGGGAACCGGGGGTCTGTCAGGTCTATTATCTGCACGGCGTCGTCGTCGTAGGCGGCCACCACGCCGTACGTGCGGCCCGATATGACGGCCGTCTCCACGTTCAGGGGGCCGCCCAGCGCCTCAAAACCGTTCTCGCCGTCGAATATCTCCTGCACGAACTGGGGGTCGGATATATCTGTCAGGTTTATGATCTGTATGGCGTCGTCGTCGTAGGCGGCCACCACGCCGTACGTGCGGCCGCCTATCGACATGAACTCAACGTCGGTGGCGCCGCCCAGCGCCTCCAACTCGCCGTCCTCGTCAAAGACGTTGGAGACGGGCAGGGGGTTCCGCGGGTCGGTCAGATCCACTACCTGTATGGCATCGTCGGGGTACGACGCTACTGCGCCATACGTGCGGCCGCCCATCTCGATGGTATCCATCCCCCAGGACCCCTCCCGGGAAATCCCTGTGTCCCGGGGGTGGGAGACGTCGCCCGTCGGCACCGGCGAGGCGGGCCTGTCCAGGCTTATGACCTGGATCCCGTCGCCAAGGTGGGCTGCGGCCAGCAGGTACGTGGTGTCCTGTACGGTTATCGTATCCATGCCCCTCACCCCATTCAGGTGGAAGTCGTGGTCTTCGTCTTCCAGCGTGTTGCCCACCGCCCGGGGCAGGGACGGGTTGTTCAGGTCCAAGATCTGGACTGCGTCATCGTCGTACGCGGATATCAGTCCGTATGTGGTTCTGGCCACCGTCACCACGTCTATGTCGGTGGCGCCCGCCAGGGCGTTGAAACGTCCCTCGTTGTCCACTATGCTGCGGATCTTTGTGGGAACTGCCGGGGTGGTTATGTTTACTATCTGGAGGGCGTCGTCGTTGTGGCTGGTCACCAAGGCATACGCCTCATCCTCGTCTATCAGGACCTCCACGTCGGTGGCCCCGTCCAGTCTGACGGCCGCATCCGTATCGTTGGCAAAGATGCTGACCGGCAGGGGCAGGTACGGATTCACCAGGTCTATGATCTGTATGGCGTCCTCGTTGTACGAGGCCACCACTCCGTACGTGCGCCCGGATATCGACACTATGTCCACCCCGCGGGCGCCGTCCAGCGCCTCGTATCCTTCCAGGTCGTCCGCTACGCTGCTGACCGGCTTGGGGTTGGCGGGGTCGGTGACATCCACTATCTGGATGCCGTCATCGTCGAATGCCGTGATCACCGCAAACGTGCTGCCCGACAGTATGACAGTCTCTATGTCGCTGGCGCCGTCCAGCCTCTCGTACCCGCCCGTATCGTCGGTCATAGTGTATGCTATGCGGGGCTGGTACGGCCGGGACATGTCCAGCACATACACGCCGTCGGAGTGGGTCACCAAGGCATATGTGGTATCGGGGACCACCTCCACATCCCAGCCCTCGTACGGCAGCGACTCGATGGCCATCATGCGCTCCGGGTCGGTGATGCCTATAACCTGGATGGCCTCGTCCCCCGCGGCTATGCCGAACGTCTGGTCCCCCACCACTATCGCGGCTATGTCGTTGACGCCGTCCAGCATGTAGGCGGTCCTGCCGTACGTCAACGTGATGGTAGTATTGCCGTCCAGCTCCCCCCTGAGCGAATCGCCGTCGGGTACGTACACCACCGGAATACTCGGCGTCCAGTCGTCGTCCGGCGCCACCTTGCCGTACAACAACACGGCCAGGGGATCTCCCGCCGAGGATACGGTGTTGCGTACTGTCCCGTTTATCTCCGCCAACACGATATTGTGCGCCCCACCAGTCCCGAACACGCCGATCCCCGATACCGGTCTGGCCGTATCAGGCGGGTAGTAGAGGGGCTTGGCTTCGAAGGGCACACCGTCCACTGTGATATGGGCGGTCAGCACAATCGGGGACACGGACGTGACAGGGGACACCTGCACGTCGGCGTGCGCCACCGCCGCCACCGCCGCCAGCGCCACACATACGGCCAGAACGTGCCAAATCACAACATGGCGGCGGCGGGCGTACGTAAATAGTATTTCTAATATATTCACAGGGATGTGGTATCCGGTAAGTAGTTCCCACCAGGCTTTGGTACGCAAATCCCCTTCAATCTCTTCCGTGGTTATGTCTTTTGGCGCCTGCTTGCGCACGTATGCCTCCACGGGAGGCTCCTTGCCGTCCACAAGCGACATGTGCGGCAGGTCGTTGTACCAGTCGACCAGCCATGCCACCGGATCCGCTCACATACAGGCACGCACTAAGGGCGGAACTACTTACCGGACAAGTCACATAAATATGAGCCTGTGGAGCTTTATATGCGCCTCCGACGACCCGCTCCTCAAAACCGCTGCATCCCATGTCCCATATGAGCTGATGAGCCGTTTAAGATCGAAAAGACGCTCTGCCTAGTATACCGCCGTTTCTGGAAGAATCGATATTCAGATTCTGCCACAAAGACGGGCGCCATCCAGCGCCCCGCGGCCATACGTATCATGCCGGAGTTTGATCACCCGTACGGCGGCCTCAATCCGGCGGGAATTGTCTGGCTTAATACGCCGGCACTCAACCCTGACACCATGCATACAGTATGTTGGTGCGGCGGATGGCGCGTACGGCACCCACGTCTGCACCGGACCGATCTGCACAATATTTTTAATGATTTGGTGCGTAAAGTATTGTTATGACTTGGACGGTATGCGCACTGGCCGTTCTGCTGGCCCTGCCGGCGCTGGCCGCACACGCGGACGAAGAGGACTTGAACGTCTTTGAGCAGAACAGGCAGGACGTGGCGCAGGCCATGGTGGCGCAGGCCATGGGTGCATTCGAGGAAGACAGGGAGGCGGCCATATCCATGATGCGGGATCCGGAGAACCCGCTGTTCCATGACGGTAACGTGTACGTGTTCCTGGTGGACGGCGGCGGTACCTTTCTGGCACACGCCGCTGCGCCTGACCTGATCGGAACGTCGATGCACGACCTGACGGATCCGGAAGGTACCGAACTGGGGGCACTGTTCGAGTCCAGCGGCTCGTCACACGGCGGGTGGGCTCTATACGCGGGCGCATATCCGGATTCGGGCCACGAAGGGCCGATCAAGGCATGGCTTGTGACCGCATGGGGGCACATATTCGGGGCGGCCATCTATCATGACGCAGACTCCAGGACGGAGATATACCTGACCGAGCGCGAAAGGGAACGGCAGGACGCGGCCAAGGAGATGGCCGAGAAGGCCATAAGGACGTTCTCGCGAGATCCCGACCTAGCCGTATCCATGATACACGATCCCGACGACACGCTGTTCCATGACGGGGAACTGTACGCAATGGTCGTGCACCGCAATGGTACCATCATTGCCGATGGGTATGCGCCCCGCTTGGCGGGCACCGACATCGACACCCTGGAGGACACCTTGGGCGCCAACTTGGGGGATATATTTGAGGAGAACGTTTCGGCGTACGGCAGGTGGGTGGACTACTACTGGCCGGATCCGCGCGTCGCCTTGGACCACGGGGAGCTGAAACTGACCTGGATCAAGGCATACGGCGACCACATGTTTGCGGTGGGGGTGTACCCGGAGGACCCGGACACGGACCGCGATGACGTGCCGTCGCACCACGATGCCAGCCGCAAGGACACGGCCCGGGAGATGACGCAGACGGCAATACGGATGTTCGGCCAGGATCCGGAGAGGGCCGCGTCGCTCATACACGACGGGGACAACCGGCTGTTCCACGACGCGGAGCTGTATCCCATAGTGGCCGACGGGAATGGCATTGTGGTGGCCCACGGCAACGCCCCGCATACTGCCGGCACCCACATAAGCGACGTGGAGTACGGGGACGGCGTAACGCTGGACGCTGTGCTTAGAGCGGGCTCCCCATACGGCAACTGGGTGGAGCACAAGGGCACGCACCCCGAGTCCGGCGCAAGTACGCTGCAGAGGACGCTGGTGACGTACAGCGGGGGCTACACGTTCGCGGTGGGCACATATCCGCAATATCAGACGGACCTCTATCCGGATCTGACGCAGCAGGAGCTGGAGCGGCTGAGGGCCGCCCAGCGCATGGCGGAGGCGGCCGCCGCGTCGTTTTCCGCCGATCCGGAGTCCACAATATCTGCCATCCACTCGCTGTCCGACGGACCCTTCCGGGACAGGGAGCTGTTTGTCGTCGTCATAAACCTGAACGGCACCGTGGTGGCGCACGGGTATGACTCCGACATAGCGGGCATCGACATCGAATATCTCTCGGATACCCGGGGGGCAAACATAGGCGACCTCATAGAGGGAAACCTCTCGGTGTACGGCAGATGGATAGAATATCACTGGCTCAATCCTGTCTCGAATTCGGGGGCCGGAGAGCCAAAGCTGAGCTGGTACAGGGTGTCTGGGGACCACATCTTCGGCGCGGGAACGTATCCGGCATCTCTCGGCTAGGGCGGGTTGCCCGGCGCCGGCCCAAATGCTACAAGGGCTCCACCACATGGGATGGAATCGGACAGGATGCACAGGAGCACGTAAAATGCGTGGAATGGCACGTTTCCGGAACATTCTATAGCGCCGAGCAAAAGTTTCTAGAGTATTCGGTCCATTTAGCCAGGCTCTCACTTAAAGTCACATACCAGATGCTTTATCAACCAAGATCAGGAACAGATTAGTAGCCACCATCAAGGCTATATCCGTGTTCATGGCAAATGTAACTGAAACTGTTGGATACTATGAAAGAACTTTTGCTCGGCGCTAAAGTATGCTAGTGCGGCGGATGGCGCGTACGGCACCCACGTCTGCACCGGACCGATCTGCACAATATTTTTAATGATTTGGTGCGTAAAGCATTGTTATGATTTGGACGGTATGCGCACTGGCCGTTCTGCTGGCCCTGCCGGCACTGGCCTCACACGCGGACGAAGGGGATTTGAACGTCTTTGAGCAGAACAGGCAGGACGTGGCGCAGGCCATGGTGGCGCAGGCCATACAGGTGTTCGAAGTAGACGGTGAGGCGGCCATATCCATGATGCGGGATCCGGATAACCCGCTGTTCCGCGATGGCAGTGTGTACGCGTTTTTGGTGGACGGCGGCGGTACCTTTCTGGCGCACGCCGCTGCGCCTGACCTGATCGGAACGTCGATGCACGGCCTGACGGATCCGGAAGGTATCGAGCTGGGGGCACTGTTCGAGTCCAGCGGCTCGTCACACGGCGGGTGGGCTCTATACACGGGCGCATATCCGGATTCGGGCCACGAAGGGCCGATCAAGGCATGGCTTGTGACCGCATGGGGGTACATCTTTGGCGCGGCCATCTATCATGACGCAGACTCTAGGACGGAGATATACCTGACCGAGCGCGACCGGGAACGGCAGGATGCGGCCAAGGAGATGGCCGAGCAGGCTATAAGGACATTCTTGCAAGATCCCGACCTAGCCGTATCCCTGATACACGATCCCGGCGACACGCTGTTCCGTGACGGGGAACTGTACACAATGATCGTGCACCTCAACGGTACCATCGTTGCCCACGGGGACGAGCCCCGCTTGGTGGGCACTGACATCGACACTCTGGAGGACACCTTGGGCGCCAACCTGGGGGATATATTCGAGGAGAACGACTCGGCGTACGGCAGGTGGGCGGACTACTACTGGCCGGATCCGCGCGCCGTCTCGGACGATGGGGAGCTGACACTGGCTTGGATCAAGGCATCCGGCAACCACATGTTTGCGGTGGGGGTGTACCCGGAGGACCCGGACACGGACAGCGATGACGCTCCGTCGCACCACGATGCCAGCCGCAAGGACGCGGCCCGGGAGATGACGCAGACGGCAATACGGATGTTCGGCCAGGATCCGGAGAGGGCCGCGTCGCTCATACACGACGGGGACAACCGGCTGTTCCACGACGCGGAGCTGTACCCCATAGTGGCCGACCAGAGCGGCATTGTGGTGGCCCACGGCAACGCCCCGCATGCTGCCGGCACCCACATAAGCGACGTGGAGTACGGGAGCGGGACAACGCTGGATGCTGTGTTTAGATCGGGTTCCCCCTACGGCAACTGGGTGGAGCACAAGGGCACGCACCCCGAGTCCGGCGCAAGTACGCTGCAGAGGACGCTGGTGACGTACAGTGGGGGCTACACGTTCGCGGTGGGCACATATCCCCAATATCAGACGGACCTCTATCCGGATCTGACGCAGCAGGAGCTGGAGCGGCTGAGGGCCGCCCAGCGCATGGTGGAGGCGACCGCCGCGTCGTTTTCCGCCGATCCGGAGTCCACAATATCTGCCATCCACTCGTTGTCCGACGGACCCTTCCGGGACAGGGAGCTGTTTGTCGTCGTCATAAACCTGAACGGCACCGTGGTGGCGCACGGATACAACTCCAACATAGCGGGCATCGACATCGAATATCTCTCGGATACCCGGGGGGCAATCATAGGCGACCTCATAGAGGAGAACCTCTCGGTGTACGGCAGCTGGATAGAATATCACTGGTTCAATCCTGTCTCGAACTCGGAGACCGGAGAGCCAAAGCTGAGCTGGTACAGGGTGTATGGGGACTACATCTTCGGCGCGGGGACGTATCCGGCCTCACTCGGCTAGGGCGGGTTCCCGGCGCCGGCCCAAATGATACAAGGGCTCCACCACATGGGATGGAATCGGACAGGATGTACAGGGGCACGTAAAATGCGTGGAATGGCACGTCTCCGGAATATTCTAGCTTGCTGCTGGAACGGTTATGCGCGGCAGTCCGATTGGTAGACGGAAAATGTCCGGCTGTATCAAAAAACTATTGAGCCACAAAATTCTCCACTTTTTCTGGCTCAATTTTGCTGTCTGGTATTTTTTACGGCCCCGCGGATCCCGGGACGGAAAGCGTCCTGACTTCAGGATTTTACGTTTATTCCCATGTTTTGGCGCAGGTAGTCGATGGCGGCAAGCCGGACGGAGTCGCGGTGTTCGTCGGGCCCGAACACGTAAAACTTGTTAACGGACCAGTCCGATATTACGGGGAAAAATTCCCGCAGCTTGTGCGGCCTGTTCCTCCACTCCACCAGTATCTGCTCTTGGTTGTGGTCTATGGTCGAGGCATGCGCCATGACATCGTGCTCTCCAAGACCCAGGCTCCCGGCTATCTCCGAGGACATGCTCTCCAGTTCGGCCCGGCTCATACCGGTGATAAGGGAAGCCTGCGCACCTTCCAAGTCGCGATCCGGATACATCTCGTAGCACCTCTTCAGGAGGTCGCGCGACCTCACCCTCTCCATTATGGCCTTCGCCGGGCCGTCCGACCCAAGTATGGCGTCGGTTATGGACTGGTCGTCCATGCACAGATATTCCCCCAAAAATCTTGGGGATTTTACGGACAACCCGCCTATCATGCCCGCGTCGGCGGCCGCCTCCACCGCGGCCTGGCACATCCGGTTCGCCACGGCTACGGTATGGTGCTGGTATACCTGCGCGTGCATCAGGTATCTGCAAAGCAAGTACTGCACGGCTACCCCCCATCCCTTGATGCCCACGGCGATCTTGCTGTTGCCGTCATCATCGCCGGTCTCGGACATTGTGTGGATGAGCTGGTCCAGATCAAAGCGGCCGTACGAGACTCCCAGGTGGTACGAGTCCCGCCTCAGGTAGTCCATCCTGTCCACGTCCAGCGGTCCTGATATTATCCCGGCGGCCAGCAGGCTGTCGCGGCTGTCCCAGCCGGGAACCGGCTTGTGCCCCAGTACGCAGGCCACCTCCTCGGCCGTCCCGCCCAGTATGTCGGCTATCTCGGGATCCCTGAGGATTATGATCCGGGAGACCGCCTCGTGGTCTATCTTTGTGCCGTCCCCCTCGTTGGCCTTGGCCAGCACCTCCTCAAACAGGTGCGAGAAGGGGCCGTGGCCTATGTCGTGGAGCAGGCCGGCCAGCCTTACCACCCGGAGCTTCTCACCGTCGAGTCCCAGCGCCTCGGCCACCCGGCCGGCCAGATGGCATACCCCCAGGGAGTGTTCAAACCTGACGTGGTGCGCCGATGGGTATACCACGTGGGCCTGGCCCAGTTGCTTCAGGCGGTGCAGCCGGCGGAAGTGGGCAGAATCTATTATCTTCAGCTCGGTCTCGTCAAGATCGATGAAGCCGTACAGCGGGTCATGTACGGACTTGCGGCTCATGCTATCTCCCCTGCATCCGGCGGGCCCTCGCGACGTTCCCCGGACAATGCGGATGCGGCAAGACCGGGCGCGGCCATCCAAACCCGTATCGCCGCACCGCTATTTAACCGGGGCGGCGCGAACTATATAATTCCACAATACTGTAGCCGACCCGAAAGCCCCTAATATGCCACCATGGCCGTTCTGCCAATGGCAATAAACGTGGGAGATGCGGCGCCCGACTTTGAGCTGGTCGACACCGGCCTCAAGATGAGAACCCTCCGGGAGTTTCGGGGCAAGAAGGTCGTGCTGGCCTTCTTCGTGGCGGCCAGCTCGCCGGTGTGCGAGAGGGAGCTGTGCACCTTCAGGGACTCGTGGAAGGAGCTCTCCGGCATGAACGCCCAAGTCGTGGCGGTCAGCAACGACGGCCCCTTCGCCAACAAGGCCTTTGCGGAGCAGCACAACCTGGAGTTCCCCGTGCTGGGAGACTACACCAGCGGCACCATCCGGGAGTATGGTATCCTGATGCCCGACCTTCTGCACGTGAAGGGGTACAACGCCGCCAAGCGCTCGGTCTTCGTCATAGACGAGAACGGCACCGTCACGTACGCATGGGTCTCCGAGGATCCGCTCAAGGAGCCCGACTATGCCTCCATAAAGGAGCACCTCAGCTAATTTTTCTTACTCTATCTCGGCGATGACGTCGCCCTTGGCGATGTTGGCCCCCACCTTGGCGCGCACAGATCTCACGCTGCCGCTGGAGTGAGCCTTTACGGAGACCTGCATCTTCATCGACTCCAGCACGCACACGGTTTCACCCTCCGAGACCGCATCGCCGGGGGCGACGGCCACCGAGACCACCTTGCCGGGTATCTGGCTGAGCAGCGCCGACTCGGCCAGGGCGGCGCCGGCACCGCCGGAGTGCTTGTACACTATGTCGTCCAGTCCGGTCTCCCTAGCCAATACCAGGGGAACCCCGTCCACCTCCAGCTCGAACTTGCCCCCCTTCTCGTCGACATACCTCACCGCATGGTAGGCGTTGTCCAAGAGAAACTCCACGTCCGAATGGGTGGAGGAGAGGACCTCCATGGTGTGGACCTTCCCGTCCACGGTGACGGTATTGCCCGATGTGGAGACGGTATACTTCCGGCCGTCCAGGGTATAGTCCATCTACATCTCACCCCAGCCGGGCGGCCCGGCGGCCCTGATCATACCGGCGCGGTGGGCGCCCCTTGTCGCGACGGCGGCCAGGGCGGCGTCGGCCAGCCCCTGCCGCTCCTCCTTCAGCTCGGCATCGTGCCGTTTTATGATGTCGTACCTGGCCAGAAAGTCCGTGGAGAGGTCGCCCCGTATGTACTCGGGGGTGTTCAGGATAGTCTTGTAGAGGGGTATGGAGGTCTGCACACCGCTTATGTGAAAGTCGCCCAGGGCCGCCAGCATGCGGGTGCGGGACTGCTCAAAGGTGTCCCCCCACGTGCACAGTTTGGCCATCAGCGAGTCGTAGAACGGCGAGACGCTGCACCCCGGGTACAGGTAGGTGTCGCACCGCACCCCCGGCCCGTGGGGCAGGGTCACGCGGGGGACCGGCCCGGTGGATGGGGCAAAGTCCAGAAATGTATCCTCGGCGTTTATGCGGCACTCGATGGCGTACCCGTCCATCTGCATCTCCGGCTGCTTGAAGGGGATCTCCTCGCCGTTGGCTATGTCTATCTGCAGCTTCACCAGGTCCAGCCCCGAGACCAGCTCGGTGATGGGGTGCTCCACCTGCAGCCGGGCGTTTATCTCTATAAAGTAGAACTCGCCGGTGTCGGCCCTCAGGAACTCGGCCGTCCCCAGATTGGAGTATCCGACGGCGTCGGCGGCCCGCACCACCAGCTCCCCCACCCTGTCCCGGGTGGCCTGGTCCACCACCGGCGAGGGGGTCTGCTCTATCAGTTTTTGGTTGCGCCTCTGTATGGAGCACTCCCGCTCGAATATGTGCACGGAGTTCCCGTGCTTGTCCCGGGCCATCTGGTACTCGATGTGGCGGGTCTTCTGGAGGAACTTCTCCACTAGGATGGCCGACTTGCCCACCGCCGCGATGGACTCGCCGGTCACCGACTCGAAGGCCTCCCGCAGCTGGCCCTCGTCGTTGACCAGCCGTATTCCCCGGCCGCCTCCCCCGTACACGGACTTGAGCAGCACCGGGTACCCTATCTGGGCGGCTATGCTGGCGGCCTCGTCGACGTCCTTCACCAGGTCCGGGCTGCCCGGGACGGTGGGCACGCCGGCATCCAGCATGGCGGCCTTGCAGCGCATCTTGTCGCCGCAGAGGTTCATGGAGTCGGCCGTGGGCCCGATGAACGTGACGCCGTTCCTCTCGCAGAGGGCCGCAAAGTCGTCGTTCTCGGAGAGGAAGCCGTACCCGGGGTGCACCGAGTCGGCGCCCGACTTTTTTACGGCATCCATGATGTTGTCCTGGTTCAGGTATGACTTGGCCGGCGCCGCCTCGCCTATGTGGTACGCCTCGTCGGCCCGCTTCATGTGGAGCGAGTCGCGGTCCTCGTCGGAGAAGACGGCAACCGACTTTATGCCCAGGGCGCGGCAGGTGCGCATCACCCGGAGCGCTATCTCGCCGCGGTTGGCCACCAGTATCTTTTCAATCATACGGCATCACAGGTTTATGTTTCCGTGCTTGCGGGGCAGCTGCCGGTCGCGCTTGTCGACCAGCATCTCCAGGGCCCTTATCAGCATGGGCCTGGTCTGTGCGGGATCTATCACGGCATCCACCGTTCCGTGCGAGGCGGCCACGTACGGGTTGTCGAACTTTTCCTCAAAGTTAGACTTTAGCTCCTGAAGCAGGGCGGCGGCGTTCTCGGCCCTCTGCAGGTCCTTGCGGTTCATTATCTTGACGGCGGCCTCCGCACCCAGCACGGCGCAGCGGGCCGTCGGCCAGGCGTAGTTGACGTCGGTGCGGAGGTTCTTGCTGCCCATGGCGATATACGCCCCGCCGTACGCCTTGCCCACGACCAGGGTGATCTTGGGCACCGTGGCCTCGCAGTACGCGTAGAGAAGCTTGCTGCCGTGCCGTATTATCCCGTTGTGCTCCTGGTCGGAGCCGGGCATGTACCCGGGCGTGTCCACCAGCGTCACGACCGGCGTGTTGAAGGAGTCGCAGAACCGTATGAACCGGGCAGCCTTGTTGGAGGAGTCTATGTCCAACGCGCCGGCCAGGTGTGTGGGCTGGTTGGCCACCACGCCCACAACGTTGCCGTTCAGCCGGGCGAATCCCACTATGATGTTGGGCGCAAAGAGCTCGTGGACCTCAAAGAAGTCGCCGTCGTCCACTATCCTGGTTATGATCTCCTTCATGTCGTACGGCTCGAGCGTGTTCTCGGGTATGAGCCCCAGCAGGCCCGGATCCGCGCGGTCCGGGTCGTCCCCCGGGGTAATGGCCGGCGGCCGCTGGGAGTTGTTCTGCGGTATGAAGGATATGAGCCTCCGGATGTGGTCGAAGCACTCGTACTCATTCTTGGAGACGAAGTGGGCCACGCCGCTCTTGGTGCCGTGGGTCATGGCCCCGCCCAAGTCGTCGAAGGATATGTCCTCGCCCAGCACGGTCTTTACCACGTCGGGGCCGGTGACGAACATGGTCCCGGCCTTCTCCACCATTATTATGAAGTCGGTCATCGCCGGGGAGTACACCGAGCCGCCGGCCGACGGGCCAATGCTGGCGGTTATCTGGGGTACCACGCCGGAGGCCATCTGGTTGTGGTAGAATATGTCTGCAAAGCCGTCCAGGCTCATTATCCCCTCCTGTATGCGGGCCCCGCCGGAGTCCATTATGCCTATGATGGGACAGCCTGTCCGCACCGCATGCTCCATCAGCTTGGTTATCTTCTTGGCGCCCATCTGGCTGAGGGTGCCGCCCAGCACCGTAAAGTCATACACGAAGACAAAGACCTTGCGGCCCTGAATGGTGCCGTACCCGCCCACCACCCCGTCGGTGTAGAACTTGCGCTTCTGCATGTCGAACTCGTGGTAGTGGTGGGTGACCATCGAGTCGATCTCCGTGAACGTGTTCTCGTCCAGCAGCAGCCCGATGCGCTCCCGGGCCGTTAGCCTGCCCTTCTCGTGCTGCGCCTTGATGCGGGCATCGCCGCCGCCCTGCAGGCTCTTTTCAGTTTTGGCCCGGAACTCGTCCATCTTTTCTGCATGCAACGCGGAAAAGCGATATCATAGCATATATTAATTTTAGACGAGGGACTCCCAATATCTGCACTATCCCTTGCTAATTTTGGGCGCGCACCACGCGCCGACACCATATGCTGACGTGTGTTTCCAACCAGCGCCAACCGGGGCCGTTGACGAATCCTAGACACGAAGTCCAACCGGGATCCTGTCCGGACAAGTGCGGACTTGGATCCATACGACTTTAGTGCAAAATTGGGACATGGCAGCCCGGCATGGACTTGCTGCAGCATCGCCGCCTCCGGGGGATCCCTGCGGCGTGGTCTATGCGCCGTCTAGAACTTTGATGGAAGCGTTGCGATCTGGCCATTCCATAGAGGCTATGCGTAATCACCCACCCACAGCTTGGCTGCATTGGGAGGCCCCGGCCCGTTCCGGCCGAAACCGCCCACCCCGGGTCCGCCCACCGGCTCCCCGCCGGCGGGATTTCGACGCCCCGGTTTGTGCGCCCCCGGCAGGCGCCATTCGGCGCCTGCGCTGCGGCCCTCTAACGTCCGCATGATGTCCGATAATGTTGATCTCTGCGGTGCGGTCATGCCCCTGTGCGACACGGCTTCCCGCAATGTGGATATGATACCCGGCAGCGTGATTTTCCGCTGCGAGCTGTCATGGCCGGTCCACTCCATGACGAGCGCCAGTATGGTGCGGAAGAGTATGTTGGCACCCGCGTTGCCGTCCCGCTCCCGTATCGCGCGGCATGGCTGGCACCACAAATTTCGCACGCCCTCCTGCCGCACCGCGGAGCGTTTCAGCCTTTGGCCGCACTCCAGGCAATTGGACGATGTCCCGGCGGGGTCCACCCCCGCGCGCGGCAGCCCCTCGGACTCGAGCGCGTTGGTTATGGCGCGGCGCCGCTGTCCCGCGTTCAGTGTGGATTTCATCTTCCCGCGCGCGTACGGCGACATCTTACGATCCTTGGTGTACAGCCTGTGTGTTTTGAGATCCTCAAAACCCACCGCGCACCCGGCCCTCGCGCACGCCCTCGCCTCCTTGCCCACGTGGTCCTTGATGCGGTTCTGGTACGTTTTCCATGCCTTCTTCATACATTTTTCCATGACGCGGGCGTCGCCGAGCCGCCTCACCCTCTGTATCTTGGAATGGGCGCGGTTGTACTCCTTGCCGTACTCATTCCATACCGTGCCTGTCATGCCGTTTGGGACGCGTAGGTGTTGTTCTTGGCGTTGATGTCCATTCCCGCCCAGGTTTCCGGCTCGCGGTCGGGAACTACCGCCTCATACACCATGAATATCTCGTCGCGGCTCAGCCTCACCGACTTGGGCACGACGCCGGGCTGGCCCAGCTTCTCCACCACATATGGCGGCACCTTGAATGCCATCCGGGGGCGGTCCTGGCGGCCCCTGCCGTATATCGCCACATGTACGGCCGGCTCCCCGTTCCACCGCTTGGACGTCTCCCCAAACGCCAACTCGAAGCGGTCGGTCTGCGCCACACCATTATGGTAGTGCGGCGCGCGGGCGTGGGGCTCTGCAAGCCTGTTGGTGCGCCACGCCTTGTGGCTTCCGAGCACATCCCGCACGATGTATTCGGCGAACCTTGCCTGGTAGACACCGGTGCGGTGCGCCGCCATCCTGTACAGGTCCTTGCCGCGCACGCCCCTTCGGTACCCCTTGGATGTGTGGTTGGACGCCGCCGCGATATAGTGGAGCAGGCCGCCCAGCAGATGACCCTTGTCATGACTCACGTGGACTGTTCGCCGGATCTTTCCCATATGTTCGGTATGATACGTTGGTACATATTTGAATATACCTGCATCTGATAGTACCACATCGGCATGGTACGGAAGCCCGTAAGCCCTGCCGCGCGCACACCACGGCATTCCGGAGCAGAATGTCGGATGACTGAAAGTGTTGGTTTCAATTACGCATAGGGTCTCATGACTTGGCTAGCAAGAGGCTCTGGGGTTCCCACCACTCGCCATGCACGCCGTCCAGAATACGCGCAGCCTAGGCCACCTGCAGCCGGTCCTGGGGAGGCTGGGCAACCAAGGTGGCCAGATTCACCGTGCGTGACAAGTACGCCACGGACACACTCCACGGTGGGCGTCGTGAGCCAGAATTATCCCAATTACACCAGAGATGGCAGGTGGTGGGGTGTGCCGCTGGGCGCCAACAGGTACCCGCGCTGTATGATCCGTTACTTGCGCAGCTTGCTCCGGCCGCCGTGCGCCGTCCTAAAGACGTTCATGCCTATGTTGTAGTTCTCGTAGAGGTGATCCAGCGTCTTGAGGTCCTCGACGGCCTGGTGGATCTGCTGCTGGCTTGCCTGCGGATCCGCCTCCAGCGCCTCCAGCCTCTCCTGGGTCTCTCGGCGTACCTGCCTTATGCCCTCCTCGTAGTTTGACGTCCCCCCGAACTCGGGGCTCAGCACGTGCTGCGGATTGTACGGCGGGGTGCTGTCGGCATACTGCTCTACGCGCGCCGATATGGCGGCTATCTCCTCGGGGGTGTATGTCTTCGGCTTGGGGGGCTCGGGCTCGGCCGCCCCCGGCTCTGCGGCGTCCTCCTTTGCGGGTTCGATGGAGTCTGGTGCCATTGCGGTACGGGCGCCGGGAGTCAAATTTTAACTTTTGATTATCTTGTGGGCAACGGCCTCATACTCGGAGAGCGTGGCGTCCAGCTCGGCCTGGGAGGGGGCCTCGGCGTATATACGTACGATGGGCTCGGTGCCGCTGGGCCGCACCATCACCCACCGGCGCTCCCCCAGTTCGATGCGCACGCCGTCGGCGGTGTCGGCGCCGGGGTGGGAGCGGGCCAGCTCCGCCATCAGCGCCTCGGCTTGGGGTGCGGTGCACCGCACCTTGGTCTTGGCGGTATGGGAGTCCGGCAGGGTTTGAGCCAGCTCCGACACGGTCCGGCCGGAGGACTCGAGGGCGCCCAGCGCCAGGGCCAGCGTCATCAGGCCGTCCCGCACCTGGTTGTGCGGGCCGTACATGAAGCCCCCGTTCTCCTCAAAACCCACCATGGCGCCGCACTCCACCATCTTCCGGGATACCTCCACGCTCCCGACCCGGGTCCGGACCACTGCCGAGCCGTACCGGGCGGCCAGTCCGTCTATGGCCAGTCCCGAGTTCAGGCAGGTGGCCACCCCGGCCCCCCGGTTCCGCTCCAGGATGTGCCGGGCCAGAAGGAGGGCGGACCTGTCCCCTGTCAGGATATCCCCGTTCTCGTCACAGAGCAGGCTCCTGTCCCCGTCCCCGTCGAATGCGATTCCCAGGTCGGCGCCGCCCTCCCGCACCGCCGCCGACAGGTCCGCCAGGTTGTCCGGGGTGGGCTCGGATCCCCTGCCCGAAAAGTCGCCGTCTATCGCATCGTTCACCGGAACTACACGGCAGTCCAGCATGCGGCAGAGGAGGGGGGCCGCCACCGCTTGGGCCCCGTTGCCCATGTCCAGCGCCACCGTGTAGTTTTTCCGGCGTATGGCGTCGGCGTCCACGTGCGTGAGTATGCCGTCCAAATATGTCTGGACGGCCGCCCCCCATGCTGTGGTGGTGCCGAACCTGGGCGGCGCGGGGGCGTCCTTGTTCGCATAGTGCTGCTCTATTGCCACCTCGTCGTCCCGCGAGACCTCCACGCCGTCTGCAGCCACCGGCTTTATGCCGTTGTACTGGGGAGGGTTGTGGGATGCCGTAACCATGATGCCTCCGGCGCACCCCATGGCCCGGACGCAGTACTCCAGGCAGGGCGTGGGGACCAGGCCGGCGTCGGTGCAGTCCCGGCCTGCGTAGTTGAGGGTGGCGCACACCATGTCCGATATGGCTTGGCTGGAGTGGCGGCCGTCGCGGCCCACCAGCACGCGGCCCTTCCCCAGATGCCTTGATATGGCCATCGTGAGGTCGTGCACCACTTCCAGGGTAAGGTCCTCGCCGAAGACTCCCCGCACGCCGTTGGTGCCAAACAGCCGGCCCATGCGGCGGACTGCCCTGCCCGTGCAATAAACGGCTTTGCGCCGCATGCATGTGTACTATAACAGAACGTGTCCGCCATCCTTGGTACGCCGTTCACCCATGATGTCAACCTGCATCCAGTCGGAGTTGTCCGCCCGGTTTCATCCGACGTCTTGTCACAGAATGCCTTGAGGGGCGTCTGGCGGTTGTCTATGTCGGGCGACCGGCGCAGTCCGCCCTCAACGTACGTCCACGCGTTCAGGTCCACCCGGGCGGGGCACGGCGGACCGTACCTCGCCATGTTATGGCTGCTGACGCCTGCCATCAGACAGCATAACCAATAACCGGCGCCGGACGGCAGCTGGCGGCACCCGAACCATTCCTCGTGGGAGGCCCGAACACGTGCCCGAGTTGTGCGGGCATTACACATAACCTCTATAAAACAATCATACACACATAGCAGACCATGGCAGCAGGACAAAGACAAACCATCCCCAAGACCGAAGGCGGGGACCGCGTCCCCACCCCGGGCCCATATGCCGATACCGAGCCACAGCATAGAGGGCAGTTCAAGCCAAAGATGCCCACGTTGGCAGAGCAGCAGGCAGGGACCCGGTGGCCGGATGTGGTCGTCGCCGGGAATACAGAGCGGCCGGTTTTCAAAATCGGAGGTTAGGCATTGCCCATCAACGCAGACTTTCTCGTCCGCTGCATTAACACGCTGGAGTCTGCGTATGAGCAACTACAGCAGTGTGAGCCGTCTGATACCTTGTACGACATCTTCCGCGCCGCCGCCGTAAAAGAGTTTGAGATCATTTTGGAGCAGTGCGGGAGTCTGCTCAGGAAGCGGCTCCGTCCTTACTTTGCAAGCAACAGGCAGGCAGACCGGCTAACCTTCAAGGATACCTTTCGGCACGCGGCCAAACGCGGCCTCATATCCGTCTCAACTTCCGAGCGCTGGTTTGCCTACCGGGATAATCGCAACAACACGGCGCACAACTACGGTGAGGGTTTCGCAAAGACCACCCTCAAACTGCTGCCAGAGTTCATCGTTGACGCCAAGGGACTGGCAAAAGTGATTGTGGAGGGATCGGATGACTGACCGACTGGACCTGCCACTCCGCTACCGAGAGATGCTGGATGCCTTACTCCGGAAATACGTACCCAGCGTAGAGGTATGGGCATATGGGAGCCGCATCAACGGACGGTGCCACGAGGGAAGCGATCTGGACTTGGTGCTTCGCAGCTCCACCCTGGAACCCCTGGACTATGAGTATGACGAACTGCTCGAGGCGCTGGAGCAATCCAGCCTGCCTATCCTGGTTCAGGCCCACGACTGGGCTCGGCTGCCGGAGAGCTTCCACCGGGAGATTGAGAGGGACTATGTGGTTGTGCAGGGTGGGCCTCGCCACAAAAACTGAAAAATTGGTCCCCCCCTCCAAACGGTGTTCGGCGGGTGGTGCCCCGTCATGTAATGGCTGCTGATGTCAGCCGTTGGCCGTGGTGTCCGGCAGCAGGCACCAGGCGGCAACAGGCAGGGTCCGAGAGTCATACCTCGCGGGGGACCTGAACGCGTGCGTGTACGTGAGCCAATCGAGTTCCGAACACTTTTAAAACCAAATCCGACTCTCGCCGTCCATGCCAAGGGAGGGGACCTGATACGGCCAAATCATTCTACGTCGCGTTCGAGACGCCCGAGGACCTGATCAACCCCATCTACGAGGCAATCCGCGAGGGCGTCACATCCGGCAAGGTCAAGAAGGGGACCAACGAGGTCACAAAGTCGGTGGAACGCACCACCGCCAAGCTGGTCGTCATAGCCGAGGACGTTGACCCGCCCGAGGTCGTGGCGCATCTCCCACTGATATGCGACGAGCACCACACCCCATACGCATTCGTGCCCAGCCAGCAGGAGCTGGGAAAGGCCTTGGGCTTGGAGACCAAGTCGGCGGCGGCGGCCATCTTGGACGCCGGCGACGCGAAGCACATAGTGGACCAGGTCATAGAGTCGCTGGCAGCCGTCAGGAGCGACGGTCAATGAGCGCCGAGACCGACCAGGTAACCCCTGCCGAGGTCATACAGATAGTGGGGCGCACGGGCATAGCAGGCGAGGTCATACAGGTGAGGGTCCGGATACTGGATGGCAAGGACAAGGGGCGCATACTGACCAGGAACGTAAAGGGCTCGGTCCGCGTCCAGGAGACGCTGATGCTGCGGGAGACCGAACGGGAAGCCAAAAAAATAAAGTGATGGAACGATGAGCCTTCTGGTAAAGTCCTGCAGCTTCTGCGACCGCCCCGTGGCCAAGGGGTCAGGTACCATGCTGGCCAAGAACGACGGCAGCATACTGTGGTTCTGTTCTGCAAAATGCAAGAAGAACGCCCTGGTGCTGAAGCGGGACCCACGCAAGCTGAAGTGGACCAACAAGTACGTCAAGGGCGGCATCCGGCGGAGGGGCTGACACTGCCCGAGGAGACCCTCTTCATAGTAAAGCCCGACGCCGTGGCCCGGGGCCTGACCGGACATATCGTAGCCCGGTTCGAGGCCAAGGGGTTTGAGATAACCCGGCTGGCGATGCTCCGCCTAACCAAAAGCCAGTCCGAATCCTTCTATGCCGTACACAGGGACAAGCCGTTCTTTGACGAGCTGGTCTCGTTCATAACCTCCGGACCGGTGGTGGCGTGCACCATCCGGGGGAATAACGCCGTCGCCACCACCAGAATAATGGTGGGGGCGACAAAGTCGTACGAGGCGGCGCCCGGCTCCATCCGCGGGGACCTGGGCCTGGGCCTCAGCAACAACGTTATACACGCCTCGGACTCGGCGGCGAGCTTCGAACACGAATCGGGCGTGGTGTTTCCGTGACTTGGCCGTCCGTCAGCCCATAGTGGCGGTACTGGGGCACGTGGATTCGGGCAAGACCTCGCTGCTGGACAAGATCCGGGGCACCGGAGTGCAGGGCCGGGAGGCCGGCGGCATCACGCAGCACATAGGGGCCAGCTTCCTGCCCGCCGATACAATACGGAAGGCATGTGGGCGCCTGTACGACCGGCTCAAGTCCGACACCCGCATACCCGGCATACTGGTCATAGACACGCCCGGCCACGAGGTCTTCAAGAACCTCCGGAGCCGGGGTGGCTCGGCCGCCGACATCGCCATACTGGTGGTGGACTCTGCCCGCGGGTTCCAGCCCCAGACCACCGAGAGCCTGGACATACTCAAGGCCAGGAAGGTGCCCTTCGTGGTGGCCCTCAACAAGTGCGACCAGATCTCCGGCTGGCGCGACCATTCCACCCCGTTCATATCCGAGGCCGCAAAGGCGCAGGACGATACGGTGCGTACCGAGCTGGACAACCGCATATACGGCGTGGTGGGGAGCCTCTCCATCCTGGGATACCGCTCGGAGGCGTTCTACCGCGTCAAGGACTTCAAGTCGGAGGTCTCCATAATACCCATATCGGCCCGCACCGGGGTGGGGATACCCGAGCTGCTCACGGTGCTGGTGGCCCTCACCCAGCAGTACATGAAGGCCAGGCTGGAGCAGGAGGAGAAGGACCCCCGGGGGATAGTTCTGGAGGCCAACCACGAGACCGGGCTGGGGGACACGGCCAACATCATCCTGATAGACGGCCGCATCCGCAAGGGCGACAGGGTGGTGATGGCCAAGCGGGACGGCGTCATAGTGACCAGGCCCAAGGCCATCCTGCTCCCCAAGCCGCTGGACGAGATGCGGGACCCCCGGGACAGGTTCGCCGCCGTGGATGCGGTGGAGGCGGCCGCCGGCCTCAAGCTGGCCTCGCCGGACTTGGCCGGCGTGCTTCCGGGCACCACCATATACGTGGCCCGCACCGGCGGGGAGGTGGAGCGGTACGCCGCCGCCGTGCGCGCCGAGCTGGCCGAGATGTTCATAGACACCCAGACCAGGGGGGTAACCCTCAAGTGCGACACCATAGGATCCCTGGAGGCGGTGGTGCAGATGCTCCGGGAGAGGGGCGTGCTCATAGCCAAGGCGGACATCGGTCCGGTGAACCGCCGCGACGTGGTGGAGGCGCGCGCCGTAAAGGAGGGAGACCGGCGGCTGGGCGTGGTGCTGGCCTTCAACGTGAAAGTGCTGCCCGACGCCGTCGAGGAGGCGGAGAACGGCCGGATCCGGGTATTCCGGGAGAGGGTGATATACAAGCTGATAGACGACTACACCGAATGGGTCCGGCAGGACATATTACACGAGGAGGACTCCATATTCGCGGAGATTACGCCCTTGGCCAAGTTTACGTTCCTGAAGGGGTACGTCTTCCGGAACAGCGACCCGGCCGTCTTTGGTGTGCGGGTGGATGCCGGGACCCTGCGCGCCAAGGTACCATTCATGAACCAGAGGGGGCGCCGGGTGGGCGTGGTGCACCAGCTCCAGCACGAGGGCGAGACGATATCCGAGGCGGCCGCCGGCCAGGAGGTGGCCTGCTCTGTCCGGGGCGCCACCATAGGGCGCCACCTATTCGAGGAGGACGTATACTATACCCTGCCGTCATCCCGGGAGGCGAAGAACCTGCAGGGGAGGTTTCTTGACAGGCTGACGGCCGAGCAACGCGACGCCCTGGATCACATAATTCGGGTCCAGCGGGAGAGGGACGCCGCATACGCGTACTGATCGTATAATATTAAAGATCATATAGTTCCAAAACGACGGACTCGCCACCAAAAAGACGCGCCGGCCGCGCATGCGGGCGCGCCTGGCATGTGCCGCCGCCCGGAGCGGGATCCGCGCGTCGTAGGGCTGGTGCCGGGGACGCACGCGTCCACATGATGGGATGTGCAGATCCTGACCAGCGAACGATCGCATTTTTCCGGGCCGCTAGTGGAAGTTCCGGCGCCTAATTCCTATGAGGAGTGCTTCTTGCAGACCATGTGTATTCCCGGCGCCCCAACCATCCCGGTCAGCCGGTCGACGGGCTGGCCGTCGCGGAACATGATAAGGGTGGGAATGGACCGCACGCCGTACCGGGCCGGAATTATGCCGTTCCGGTCCACGTCCATCCGGGCGAACTGCACCGCCGGGTACTTTTTGGAGAGGCTCTCAAAGATCGGGTGCATCTGGCGGCACGGGCCGCACCACTCCGCCCAAAAGTCGACCAGCGTCAGGCCCCTCGACACCCGGGCGTCGAACGCCTGGTCGTCCAGATCCCATATCTCCGGCTGCCTCCTCATCATGTTTTGCATCTTCTCCCGCATAATGCGCTCTATCTCCGGGTCAGCAGACACGGGTGCGGTGTGTTGCACGCCGTCATAAAAATCTCACAGGTCCATCAAAAACCGCATCGATGTGCAGCCGTTTTGGGATATGCTCATCTCGTGGTATGTGGGGGCCTTTATCTCCACCCTGAAGTGGTGCCGCCGCACGTCCAGCGGCTCCCCCTCGAGCCGGGCGCGCACCGCATGCCGCCCGGCCTCGTGCAGGTATGAAACCCCGACGGTGCGCACGGCAAACCCCTCGGTGACAGTCTGGTATATGATCTCCTCCAGCCAGCCGTACAGCATATCGTGCATGGTGTCCGACTCCACCGAGACGCGGCGGATCTCGGCTGAGCCGACGCGTTCCCTGTCCAGCATTATGTCTATGGCGGCGTACGCGGCATCCTCCAAGGCATGATGCATGCTGTCGGCGCGGACCTCCACTAGGGCATCGGTCGCGTGATCCAGAAGGGTGTACACCACAGAAGTGGCGCATATGTGGGGCGTTAAAGATTGTTCGGGGCCGGGGATATTGGTGGGCGCCCCGCCGCCCTCCGGAAACGTCGCGTTTTGGACTGGTAGGTTAACAGCGTCTGTCAAGAACCAGCGCCTGCTCCAATTGGTCCCGTCTCCACTCCGACCTTTATCTCCACCCTGCACACCTGATCTTGCTAGACCTTTGTTTCCACTCTAGGCGGTATTTTTTGGCGCTGTTAACTCACCAATTCATCGCGTTTTTTAGTTTTAAATAAGGACAGAGGGGACTCATGGCATGAAGCGGAGTATGACGGTGCTGGTTGCCCTGGCCGCGTTCGCCGTTCCGGCTGCCTTCGGCCACGGGCTGGGCGGCGACCAGGCTCCCGCTGTGAGCTTCGGCGACATGGAGGTCACGGTGCAGACCAACCTGAGGCCGTCGGACCTCACGGCGGGGGACGTGAACTCTGCCGACATGCAGATACGGTTCTTCGACACGCTGACCAACCAGACGCTCCCCCAGGTGACCTACCGGGTCGAGATATACCAGGGAGGGGCGCTGCTGGCCAGGAACCTGTTCTACGACAACGACGGCGTCCTGAACGTGGAGATAAGGCCCAAGGGCGACTGCATACATATCGAGCCGTGGAGGTGCACAGACTACTATGGCTCCGAGCACATCAGCGCGCCGGGCGCCCTGTATGCGGAGGGCTCCCAGAGGACGGTGATCACCGGCCCCATATTCGAGAAGGGCGGCCTGTACAACATCCGCGTGCACATAGAGGGGGCCACCAGCCCCAAGGCGCTCTTGGACGACACCCTCTCGTACGACACCTTCGTGAGCGTAGCCCAGGACCAGTTCTTTACCATACAGACGGCCGACGCCGCCGAGTACCCGGCCGTGGTAAAGACATACTACGACGAGGTCCGCAACTTTGCGTTCGACGATGCGGACGACTCGATATACTTTGAGATGCCGTTCGACTGGGACCCCTCATACGTGGAGCAGGTCTTTGTGGTGCATCAGGAGGTTCGGGTTCCCAAGGAGTTTGCACCCTACTCGGCGGAAAAGCAGTTCAAGGGTTACGTGAACGGCGTGGAGCTGGGAGCCAGAGCCCTGATAAACGATCCGTACTCGTACTCGGACACGAACGTGATACACTTTCTGGTGACCAACAAGGATTTGGTGAACATCAACGACCAGCTGGGCAGCTCCAACCACGGCAACGATCTAATGACCCTGCGGCTGGTACCGCAGGAGGAGATCGTGACCAACACCCAGGAGTTCTATCTGGTGGACACGACGGCCTTTGAGCGGGTCCCCACCGACGTCGCCATCGAGTGGGAGGCGGCATACGGCGGCGGCGACACCATTCCCTTCAAGATAACGTTCTTGGATGAGTCGGAGCAGCTGATCAGGGACGTCCGGTACGGCTACTGGCTCATCGAGGGCGAGCAGGTGCTGGCCGAGTACCACGGCGACGACGAGATCGGCCCGGGCATACTGGCCACCGAGGGCATAGACACGCAGCACGTGTACGTCCCCTCGTCGGGCCAGTACCGCTTGGACATCGTAGTGTATGGGACCGGCCTGGACTACGACCCGACCCATGCGGGCGTGGGAACGGCGCTGCTGGAGGTGGGACCCTCCCGGGTGGATGAGGCCCCGCCCGAGCCGGCCACGCAGGACCCTGCTATCACAGTAGGGGGGTGGATCGTCGAAGATCCGGACGAGGCTCCTCAGCCCGAGCCGGCCATACAGGAGCCGGCCGTGCCCGACTGGGTCAGGACCAGCGCCGGGTGGTGGGCCGCCGGGGACATAGACGACGAGTCGTTCCTGCAGTCCCTCGCGTTCCTCATACGTGAGGGGATGATATCCGTACCCTCAGAGCCCGGGGAGGGCGGGGATGGGGGCTCCATACCCGACTGGGTCAGGACCAGCGCCGGGTGGTGGGCCGCCGGGGACATAGACGACGAGTCGTTCCTGCAGTCCCTCGCATTTCTGATCCGCGAGGGGATACTCGTGGTGGGTTAGAGTGGCCCGGGACATCAACGACATCATGCCCAAGGTGAAGAACATGCGGTGGGGCGCCCTGATGAACCGCCCCCCCACGAGCCGGAGGGTCAATGACATGAACCGCATATTCCCCCACAACGGCCGGTGGCACACCGTGTTTGACGTGGACGACTCGGTGATAGTGGACGGCGTGGAGATCCGCAGGAAGGATCCCGACAGGTGGACCTGATACCCGCCGCTGGGCGCCGACGGTCCCGTTCCGGCTCCGGTAACCCGAGTTGCTTGACATAGGGTGTGTCCCGCCAGTATGTGCAGGTGGAAAATCCTACCCGGATCCCGGACTTCTCCGGATCCCTCGCTCTGCAGTATGGGATGGTCCACTCGGCAGATCCCGCAGAGTTAACTGATCGGGATCCTCTACTCTGGTATATACCAGCGAGACACGCCCCCCGGAGTTAGTAGGCTTCTTTGGAGAGGGCCATCTTGCCTCCGTGGAAGGTGCGCACCGCAGAGAGGTTCTCTACGATGGTGCTCTTTTCGGTGATCTTCTTGTTCGGATTGAGTATCCCGTATGGATCAAAGTAGCTCTTTGCCGCCTTGAATGCGTCATAGTTTTGGCCCCCGTACTGCATCTCGATAAACTCCGATGAAGCGAATCCGTCCCCGTGCTCGGCGGTTATGGTGCCTCCAAGCTTGCTGATCTCCCTGCAGTACGAGCCCGCGATCTCCTTTATGGCATCGGTCTTTGTGTTGTCCATCTCCAAGCGCGCATGGATGTTCCCGCTGCCCACGTGCCCGAACGTTATGATACTTGTGCCGTACTTTTTGTTTATGCCGTCTAGGATGTGAAGCATGTCCCCCATACGGTCCACGGGCACGGCCGCATCGTCGATCATGTGCGGCGTCCGCTTGTGCTTGTCGACGGCAATCATGCTGTGGTGGAGCGCGGCGTTCCTGTGGTCCCACCACCAGTCCATCTCCTTCTGGTCGTCTGACTCGGCGACTATGGTGCCGGTGGTGATCGACCTGAGCATCGTGGCGCGCTCCTGCAGGTTGTCGTCATACTCCACTAGAAGTATGCAGTCTGTTCCAGGATCCAGGCCCAGATCCGTCTGGGCAAGAATGTGGTGGTCTATGAACTCACATGCTGACGGATTCGTTCCGACCACCTTGGGGCAGTTGGCCATTGCGCTGTAGGCTGAGTCGTACCCTAGCACAAAGAGCATCTTGTCTTTGGGCTCGTCGATGATGTTCAGATCAGCCGATAATATCACCCCGAGCGTCCCCTCAGAGCCAACCAGCAGCTTGTGGGTCTCGCCGATGGATCCTATCCTGTCTAGCCTGTACCCGGAGGCGTTCTTTGCCACCTTTGGGAACTTTTCTCTGTCTATGAGGCCGGTAAGCTCCATGACATCCTGCCCTATACTCGTATCGTCCGGCAGTGTGATCATCCTTCCGGCCCCGTCGACGAACGTGATCCTTGCCACGTTGTCCACCATGCTGCCGTACTTGACGCTCCTGCTTCCGCCCGCGTTGTTTGCAAGCATGCCGCCGACCGAGCAGAAGCCGCCCACCGACGGGTTGGGACCGAGCATCTTGCCGTGCTTGCCAAGTATCCGGTCTAGGGATCCTCTGGATACGCCGGACCCCACAGTGGCACTGTCCCCGTTCACGCTGACGGAGTTGAGGTTCTTCATGTCAAGGCATATCCCGGCATTTAGTGCACCGCCCACTAGTCCGGTACCGGATCCGCGTGGCGTGATCGGAATGTCCTCCTCTCCCGCGATTATCACGGCCCGGACCACGTCCACCTCGTCCTCTGGGACCACCACCACGTCCGGAACCACCTGGTATGCGCTTCCATCCAGCGAGTACAGCAGTCTTATCGACTCTTGCACCATTACCTTGCCGTGTATCGCCGCCCTGAGGTCATCCAGTACCTCTTCGTCTATCTTTATAGGAGCATGCTCCATGTTACTGCCCACCAGATGCCCGCGACGGCCACGCACATTTCATGTGGTTTACCAACAGCTTGACTATAAAATATGACTGGTGGTGCGATTGGGAATTGTGTTGGACGTAGCGTTTCACCTCAAACGATATCCACGCTTGGGCTGGCCACCACGCGTTAATGCATAGTGCCGGACAGAGTAGTTCGACCAAAATTGATCTAAATCCCATGTTGGCTGGGGACGTATTCCGACTCGGTCGAAGATCGGGGTTGGTTTGCGTCTGGATCCTGCGTCCGGGTGCCGCGCGGTATGCGGCATGGGAATTTCCCCGTGTCGGAGTACGGCGCGCCAATCCGGCGGCGGCACGCGGGGCACCGCACAGGCCCGCATGGGTGTGGCGCTATGGTATGTTGTACTGGTCGGTTAGGTATGCCATGATCTTGACGGGTTTCATCTCCCTGTCCACTATGGTCTCAATTGCGTCCCTGAGATCCTCCAGGGAGTGGAAGCACTGGCCCGCCAGCAGGCGCTTGAGCTCCCGCCACTGAACCTCAATGGGGTTGAGCTGGGGCGTGTACGGCGGCAGGAAGACGAGCACTATGTCGCCGCCGGTCGACTCGATGAATCTGTTGACCTTCTCGGAGCGGTGGCAGGAGGCATTGTCCAGCACATAGACAAACCTGGGGTATGTCTCTTGCAGCATCTTCAAAAAATCTATGAAGGTGTCCGAGTTCAGGGCGTCGACCACCCGTATGTGGTGTCCCTTCCTGCCCAGTGCTCCGAACATCTTGACCGTCGCCGTTGAGAACGACACGTCCACGGTGTCGCACCCGCCCCTTGCACGCCATGCATACCCGCCGCTGGACCACTTCTGGCACGCCGACGCGTCCCCGCACAGTATGGCATATCCCTGTTTCATCCGGTCCACCACCAGCCTGTTGGTCGTATCCATGAACTCCTTCTGCGCTTCTGGGGTGGCCGACTTTTCCGGTATCGGCCTGAACTTGCGGTACGAGTAGCCCAAGGCGTTGAGTATGCGTCTCATCGTGCGCTCCCTGTAGGTGGTGCCAAACCTCCACCGTATCGACTGTATCAGCATGTCCAAGCTCCACGCCCCCGCCCGGAACCCGTGAAGGTTTGGGGGGTCGCCCAGCCAGCGTCTTATGGCATGCACTATATGTCCGTCCAGCTGCCGCTTTTGGCCAGGGTGCTTCTTGTCAAACCGCCTTTCCAGGTCGCCGTCCTTCATGCGCTCAAGCCAGCCGCGCACGGTCGAATAGGACACCCGTATCCGTTTCGCCATGGCCCGTATGCACATCGAACCCCTCCGCAGGACGCATGCCTCCAGAATGGACTTGGACTTGCCTACCCGTTCGGCCTTGAACGCATTGTAGAGCTGCTCGGTGCTCACGCGTGGCATGAACTCCTTGCCCTTGGGTATCGCCTCTTGCCGTTCTCCATCGGCGGAGTCTGCCATGGGGGTGCGGGGGAAGCGACGGATCTAAACCTTCCGATTCAAACCGTCTTTACTGGCGTGCGAGGTGATCGCTCATCTCTGACCGGCACTATGCATAGTGCCGGACAGAGTAGTTCGACCAAAATTGATCTAAATCCCATGTTGGCTGGGGACGTATTCCGACTCGGTCGAAGATCGGGGTTGGTTTGCGTCTGGATCCTGCGTCCGGGTGCCGCGCGGTATGCGGCATGGGGAATTTCCCCGTGTCGGAGTACGGCGCGCCAATCCGGCGGCGGCACGCGGGGCACCGCACAGGCCCGCATGGGTGTGGCGCTATGGTATGTTGTACTGGTCGGTTAGGTATGCCATGATCTTGACGGGTTTCATCTCCCTGTCCACTATGGCCTCGATTGCGTCCCTGAGATCCTCCAGGGAGTGGAAGCACTGGCCCGCCAGCAGGCGCTTGAGCTCCCGCCACTGAACCTCAATGGGGTTGAGCTGGGGCGTGTACGGCGGCAGGAAGACGAGCACTATGTCGCCGCCGGTCGACTCGATGAATCTGTTGACCTTCTCGGAGCGGTGGCAGGAGGCATTGTCCAGCACATAGACAAACCTGGGGTATGTCTCTTGCAGCATCTTCAAAAAATCTATGAAGGTGTCCGAGTTCAGGGCGTCGACCACCCGTATGTGGTGTCCCTTCCTGCCCAGTGCTCCGAACATCTTGACCGTCGCCGTTGAGAACGACACGTCCACGGTGTCGCACCCGCCCCTTGCACGCCATGCATACCCGCCGCTGGACCACTTCTGGCACGCCGACGCGTCCCCGCACAGTATGGCATAGCCCCGCCCCATCCGGTCCGCCACCAGCCTGTTGGTCGTATCCATGAACTCCTGCGCTTCTGGGGTGGCCGACTTTTCCGGTATCGGCCTGAACTTGCGGTACGAGTAGCCCAGGGCGTTGAGTATGCGTCTCATCGTGCGCTCCCTGTAGGTGGTGCCAAACCTCCACCGTATCGACTGTATCAGCATGTCCAAACTCCACGCCCCCGCCCGGAACCCGTGAAGGTTTGGGGGGTCGCCCAGCCAGCGTCTTATGGCATGCACTATATGTCCGTCCAGCTGCCGCTTTTGGCCAGGGTGCTTCTTGTCAAACCGCCTTTCCAGGTCGCCGTCCTTCATGCGTATAAGCCAGCCGCGCACGGTCGAATAGGACACCCGTATCCGTTTCGCCATGGCCCGTATGCATAGTGCCGGTCAGAGTAGTTCGACCAAAATTGATCTAAATCCTGTCTTGGTTCCAGTTCAAATCGTCCATGTTGACGCGCGCGGGGTGATCGCCTATCTCTGTCCGGCACTATGCACATCGAACCCCTCCGCAGGACGCATGCCTCCAGAATGGACTTGTTTTTCCGACCCGCTCGGCCTTGAATGCGTTGGTGAGTTGTTCGGTGCTCACATCGGGCATGAACTTCATACCCTTGGGTATTGCCTCTTGCCGTTCTCCATCGGCGGAGTCTGCCATATTGCGGCGTAGCCGCAGTATGGGGGTGCGGGGGAAGGGGCGGATCTAAACCTTCCGATCCAAACCGTCTTTACCGGCGTGCAGGGTGATCGGTCATCTCTGACCGGCACTATGCAAAAGTACCGCGCCAGGTGTCTATATTGCTGGCCTCGGCGGCCAGCTAGAGTTGCGGCGCTTGGTCCTCTCCATCCCTTCCTTTGTCTCCCGCAGTTCCCCGGTTGCCTTCTTGCGCTTCTCCTCCTCGCTCTTACGCCTCTCCCCGGCCCGCCTTTTTGCACTTTTGGCTTTCTCCAGCCGCTCCTTGTCGTCCTGTATGATCCTGCTGGCCTCGGCGGCCGTGGTATCGTGCCGCATCTCGATGTCCTGTATGCGCTTCTGCAGATCCCACACCGTCCTGTACAGGCGCGCGTTCTCCCGGGCCAGCTCCCGTCCATGCATGTCTGGGCTCTCCACGACCGGGCCAGCTCCTCCTCGGCCCTCTTCAGCCTGACCCTGGCGCACTCCAATTGCCCGGTGAGATTCTCGATCTCCGCGACGCGCATCTTCAGCAGCGCCGTCTTCCGCTCGTTCCCCTCGCCGACCCCGCTCATAAAAGGCCGCTGCTGGCCGCGCCGTCACGCACGGCTCGTACTATATCCGATGCGATCCCGAACGCCCAGTCCGCGTCGGACTTGGACGGTGCGGTGCCGACGTTGCCGTTGGCGTACCTGGCGGTCACCACCATCTCAGACAGCCTGCCTAGATCAGAGTCCGAGCCCGGGATGTCCCAGCCCGCCGGCAGGCTGGCGGCAAGATCTTTTAGTTCGTGCGTCCGCTCAAAGTCTACGCCGGACAGGGCCAGGGCGCACTTCAGGGCCTTCTCGGCAGCCTGCTGGGAATGGTAGGCCCGGGCCAGCACATGGTGCAGCTCGTCGGACGATACTTCCTCGCACAGGCGCAGATCGGCCTCGGCGTAGCGCATGAGTGTTTCAGCGTATGAATCCAAGTCGCCGTGAAGCAACACACCATCCCTAACAACCTTGCGCTGCACCGTTCCCGGCAGCATCGCATACCTGACAAACGTGTCCGGAGTGTTCACTAGTATGTCCTTGCCGATGGGGGAACCGGCCAGCGCGTTGCGCATGTCCAAGCCGGCCTTCTTCACGTCCGTCCCCTCAGGCATTATGACAAACAGGTCCACATCACTGCGCCGGTCCCCGTCGCCGCGGGCGCGGGATCCGAACAGTGTGACCGACACCGGGGAGAACCGCTCCACGATTATGTCCGCCATACGGCGTATCGCCGACTCGGGCGTGTCTCCGTATACCTGCCGCTCGCTGCGTCCCAGACCCGTACGTTTCATGTATTGTATACGGTTTCGGTGATATATGAGGATTGTATTTGTGGTGCTTTTGCATTAACGTGTGGTGGCCAGCCTGGGACCCTGCGTGGGCCTGCCGTGCTGCCGGGCCGCCGGGACGGGCGACCAGGCCTCAGGAAGCGAGTGGGAACCCATGGGCACGGGCACCGTGGTGCGCCGGCACCACGTGTTAATGCAAAGGTACCTGCCAGAATGATGCTTTATATATGTCCGGCCTATCCCCCTCCTATGATCTGGGCCGTATCGATCGTGTCGGCGGTATCGCCACTATCGCCGCTGGACATAACCTTGACTGGTGCCGACAAGAGACCCGACGATAATTCCATGGCAATGGCCACTCATATGAAGCTCACTCGGATAAGGACCAGCTCCGAATACCTCTCCGGCGTGGGCATATTCCAGTGATGCGTATGGCCGATATCGAGGACTGGAACACCGCCGGATGGACTACCGTGGAGGATGGTACCGGCGGATTCTCAATAAGCCGCGACTCGGAGACGGTGTGCGGCAGGTGCGGCCAGCCGGGCCCTTGGACCCTCCGCTTCCTGCCCAACGGCGAGCTGGCCCACCGGGACTATGCGGTGTGCAGGTGTGGCGAGTTGCTGCACACCGAGGCCGTCTGGCCCGGCGCCCCCCGGCAAGTTCGCCGTCGATGAGCGACAGTCTGGCCTCGCTTAACGGCGAGATACTGAGGTGCCGCGCCTGCCCCCGGCTGTCCAAGTACGTCCGGGAGATAGCCACGACCAAGACTAGGAGATTTGCAGACCAAGAGTACCATGGCCGCCCCGTCCCCGGGTTCGGGGACGTAAACGCCCGGCTGCTACTGGTCGGCCTGGCCCCGGCCGCCCACGGAGCCAACCGCACCGGCCGCATGTTCACCGGTGACTCGTCGGGGGACTGGCTTGCCCGCGCACTGTACCGGCACGGGTTTTCTTCCATCCCTACTAGCCTCTCGGCCAACGACGGTCTGGTGCTGCGCGACGCGTACGTCACGGCGGCGGCACGGTGCGCCCCTCCCGGCAACCGCCCCACCGCCGAGGAGCTGAACAACTGCTCGAACTACCTGGGGCGGGAGATGGCACTGCTGCGGCGTGTACGGGTGGTGCTGTGCATGGGGGGCGTGGCGTACAGGGCCGTCTGCCGCATACTGGGTACGCGGCCCGGAGAGTTCGGCCACTCCCGATTGTACGAGTGCGGGGGTCTCCGCATACTGACGTCATACCATCCCTCCCGGCAGAATACGCAGACGGGCCGCCTCACCTGGGACGAGTGGGACGGAGTCTTTACGCGGGCCCGGAGGCTGCTGGGGTGAGGGCCGCGCTCCGGCCGTGAGGCGCCGACTGCCGACGCAGCGGCTACAGCCGGTCCACATGCTTTGGATGGAACACCAGCACGCCCATCATGGACGCCACTTGGCGCATATTCCAGTCTCGGGTAATCAGGGCGCAGCCGTCCATCCTGCACTGGGCTAGTATGTGGACGTCTCCGTTGTGCGCCATCTCGTACCGGCGTTCCAGTTCCTTGGCATGCGTCTTCAGGTCCTTCGGCGGGTTGGAGACCACTATGCGCTCCCTGCCGAACATCTCCTCAAGGCCGGTCAAAACGACGTCCTTGGACCATTCCCGGACGCGCCGCAGTTCGCGTAACACCGTCTCGCAGACGACAAGCCGTACTTGCTTGCCCCGGATGGAGCGTACCAATCTTCTACTATGGGAGCGGTTCTCCAGTATGTCTATTATGACATTCGTGTCCAACACGGTGGGCATCAACAGTAACTATTACGTGTCCGGCGCGTATAAGGGTGCCGATTCGTTCCATACGGCGGAACGATTGATTTTTGGCATTGTTTGGTTTTAATTACCAATTAATGTCATTAACTGCCATCTCGGTCGGATGATCGGCAGGCGGCGCATGTCACAGATCATTATTGGCTGCTATTGCAAGCTATTCTACTGCGCTCCCAAACCCGTCACGTAGTGGTGGGTGCGGTGGCCGCGTGGGCGCGGACGGGTCTTGTAGCCGGATGCGGGGCCGTCAACGGATGCGGACTAGAGTGGACACTGGGCGGACGCAGGGATATACGGGCAGCATGAGCCCAACCCGCGAGCAGCCTACACTGATCTTAGGTATAACGGGGCAGAATACTCGAATTACCGCCGGTTTGGATGATCAACCCAATAAAATAGGAAATTTTACTGATGGATAAACTAGGTTCAGGCACAGTTTAGAGTTGCGAGTTTATGGCAAGCACACAAAATCCTCTGGAATGTAACATGTTAGCAAGGCGGTATGTTATGAATAGGTATGCCACAAGGGCCATGTCCGTGCCGTAGACCACGTGGCACGCCTCTTGGCATTTATCGAGGCTAATACAGATTCTAATTCCAAGAAATTCACCGACGAGAACCGGGTGTACAACGGCCTAGAGAATTATGAGATTAGAGGCTATGCGTAATCCCTCACGCACAGCTTGGCAGCATTGGGTGGTCCCGGCCCGTTCCGGCCTGGCCCGCCCACCCCGGGTCCGTCCACGCGCTCGCCGCGCGCGGGATTCCGACGTCCCGGTTTGTGCGCCCCCGGCGGGCGCCACTCGGCGCCCGCGCTGCGGCCCTCTAACAGCCGCATGATGTTTGATAATGTTGATCTCTGCTGGGTAGTCATGTTCGGGTGTGATATGGCCTCCCGCAGCGCGCTTGCGATGCCCGGCAGCGTTATTCCGCGCGGCTCGCCGTCCATGCCGGTCCACTTCATGACGAGCGCCAGTATGGTGCGGAAGAGTATGTTGGCGCTTCCGTTGCCGTCCCGCTCGCGGACCTTGCGGCACGGCTGGCACCACAGGTTGCGCACGCCGCTCTGCTGCACCGCGGCGCGCCCCAGTCTCTTGCCGCACCCCAGGCATTTGGCTGACGTCCCGGCGGGGTCGACACTCTCGTGCGGCAGCCCCTCGGCGTCCAGCGCGTTGGTGACGGCACGTCTCCTCTGGCCGGTGTTCAGCGTGGTTTTCATCTTTCCGCGAACGTACGGCGCCGTCTTTCCGTTTTTGGTGTACATCTTGGATATGGTGAGCTCCTCGAACCCGACGGCGCACCCCGTCGACGCGACGGCTTTTGCCTCCTTGCCGATGTGGTCCTTGGCGCGGTTCTTGTACGTGCTCCACGCCTTCGCCGCATATTTCGCCATGATGCGCCTGTCGCCGCGCCGCTTCACCTTCAGTATCTTGGAGTGCGCCGCGTTGTACCACTTGTGGTACTCGTTGTGCACCACGCTTGTCATGCCGTTCGCATACGCGTAGGTGTTGTTCTTGGCATTCATGTCCATTCCCGCCCACATGGCCGGCTCGCGGTCTTCAACGGCCATCTCATACGTTATGGCTATCTGGTCGCGGCCCAGCCGTACAGTCTTGGGCACGACTCCGGGCGCAGTCAGTCTCTCCACGACATACGGCGGCACCTCGAACTTCATCCATTCGCCGCTGTTGCAGTCTTCGCAGTCCTCGCATTTCCTGCAGTCCGAGCAGCTCTTGCATTTCTCGCATCTTTTGCAGTCCGCGCAGTTCTTGCCGGCCTTACGGCCCCTGCCGTACACGGCAACATGTATTGCGGGCAAGCCGTCCCACAGCATGTGGGTCTTGTCAAACACGAGTTTGAAGCAGTCTGTCTGCGCTACCCCGTTATGGTAGTGCGGCGCGCGGGCGTGCGGATCGGTAAGCCTGCGGGTGCGCCACGCCCTGTGGTCGCCATATACCTCGTGAATGATGTAGTCGGCAAAGCGCGTCTGGTAGACGCCGGTATGGTGCACTGCCATATGGTACAGATCCTTGCCGCGCGCGCCCCGGCGGTACCCCCTGGCTGTGTGGTTGGACGCCGCCACTACATAGTGGAGCAGGCCGCCCAGCTGTTGGCCACTATCATGCCTCACATGGATGGTGCGTTGGATCTCTCCCATTGTTCGCGCGCAGGTGCGGTGTTCTTGCTTTTTAATATACCGGTTCTGCTTGGTGTTCTACCGTACTATGCAGGCCCGGTATGGATCAAGAACGCGCAGACGGCGCCCGTGCGCCGCGGCGCCCGATGCCGGGCGCCGACTGATTGAAAGTGTTGTGTTTGATTACGCATAGGGTCTATTGTAAACCATGGCGACGGAGAGTATATCCGGGGCTAGGTAGCGTATGATACATACGTGCGGCAGGCCTTGGGGATAGCCGGACAGTACACCACCAAATTCGGCCAGACACCGGTCAAGGCGGCGCCGAGCCTACTCACGTTCGTGTTGTACGATGTGGACCCCACCAACGACCATTCCGAGAGGGCCGTGCGCTTTGTGATGGGCGTCTGCAACGTACGCGTGCAGATGTGCGACCTGCGCGGCATGTGGTGGCGCAACATACTGTGGACATGTATCAGGACGTGGCGGCTGCGCCGCACCCCAATATGCCGCGAGCTGTGGCAGCTCATAGCAGAGGGCACCTTCTGCAAATCTCGATTGCTTAATATAAGATATTGAGGTTGTACGTCTGTTGCTTAACGGGGACCGTATTTGGGTATCAAAGAGTATACAGCTGATTGTCGTAGTAGCGGCAGGAACTGCCTTAGTACTGGGTTCGCCGTCGGTCTCGGCTGACCAGGGCTTGGTGCACGAGGAGTTCAGGCAGCAGGTGGCGCAAGAGATGGTCGAGAACGCCATTATGGCATTTGACGCCGATGCGGAGAGTGCCCTGATGGCCATCCAAGACACTGACAACATGCTGTTCCACGATAACGAGCTGTATGTGTACGTGCTAGATGGCGACAACGTCATGGTGGCCCATGGGGTAACCCCAGATCTGGTGGGGACAGACTTTGACGAGATATCCGACACGCAGGGTACCAACATAGGCGAGCTCTTCGCGGCCAACAGGTCCCCGTACGGCAAGTGGGTCGAGTACTACTGGCCCAACCCGGCCACCGAGACGGAGGAGAGCGAACTAAAGATATCATGGAACAAATTCCATGCGGGGCACACCTTTGGTGTGGGCATCTATCCCGGAAGTGAGAGGGGGGCGGACATAACGCTGACGGACGCGGACAGGGAGCGGCAGCGGGTGGCCATGGAGATGACAGAGCAGGCCATAGCTGCATTCGGAATGGACAGGGATGCGGCGATAGCAGCCGTGCAGGATCCTGACAACCAACTATACCACGATAACGAGCTGTACGTGGTTATCGTGGATAGCGACAATGTTCTAGTGGCCCACGGTGCCGATCCGGGGTTGGCAGGAGAGGACGGAGACGACATGGTCGATGCCGCAGGCAACAATCTGGGAGATCTCTTTGAGTCTAATGCATCACCCTATGGCAGATGGGTTGAAAACTACCGGACCAATCCGGCTACCGACTCCGATGAGGAGGTGCTGAAGTATTCTTGGTCCAAGACCAGATACGGACACACGTTCATCGTGGGCATATACCCGGGGTTCGCGCAGGGACTGAGTGTGGAACTGAGCGACGCGGACAGGGAGCGGCAGCGTATAGGCGTTGCAATGGTAGATCAGGCCATAGCCGCATTTGCCGCCGACAGAGAGTCGACCATCACTGCCATACACGATCCCAATAACCCGCTGTATCATGACGGTGAGCTGTATGTGTTCATACTGGACGGCGATAACGTGGAAGTGGCCAACGGCGCCGACCCAAGCATTGTTGGGATCGACACAGACGGGTTGCTCGACTCGAGAGGCACCGACTTGGGCGCGCTCGCCACGGCCAACAAGTCCCCGTACGGCAAGTGGGTCGAGTACTACTGGCCCAACCCGGCCACCGAGACGGCGGCGGGCGAGTTGAAGCTGGGATGGATCAAGGTCAGCTCCGGGTATACCTTTGGCACAGGAATCTATCCCGGAAATGAAAAGGGGTCGGATATAGTACTGACTGATGCGGACAGGGAGCGGCAGCGTATAGGCGTTGCAATGGTAGATCAGGCCATAGCCGCATTTGCCGCCGACAGAGAGTCGACCATCACTGCCATACACGATCCCAATAACCCACTGTATCATGACGGTGAGCTGTATGTGTTCATACTGGACGGCGATAACGTGGAAGTGGCCAACGGCGCCGACCCAAGCATTGTTGGGATCGACACAGACGGGTTGCTCGACTCGAGAGGCACCGACTTGGGCGCGCTCGCCACGGCCAACAAGTCCCCGTACGGCAAGTGGGTCGAGTACTACTGGCCCAACCCGGCCACCGAGACGGCGGCGGGCGAGTTGAAGCTGGGATGGATCAAGGTCAGCTCCGGGTATACCTTTGGCACAGGAATCTATCCTGATCAACCTGCCATGATGATGACAGCAGAACCCTAGTGGTGCGGTGGGTGGATAGCGTCTACTGCCCAAAGGGTCAGAACCACAGGCAGGGCCGACGGATATGGTCCCGGCAGCGGCCCACACCTGTGCGGTCTAGTTGCAAAAAACCTGCGACACGTACACCAGCCCGGCATGCTCCGGAACGGCGCGGGCAGATCTGCCGCCGCTTCGCACCGGCACATCAGCTCGCCATACCACGGATGCTGTGATGTAAAGCGCGGACGGCGTCTTTCTGCGGGTCGGCCACAGATGATCTAATTAGATAATGGTCCACTCATTCACCACGCCATCTTGTAGATGAGCGTTCAGGGATTATTCGCGACCGGTTCCAACGGGTCATTTAGACGGGAGATCTGCTTCAAAATTAAAATGTGGATACGCCTGCAATCTTTGCCGAGCAAAGGATGCCACCGTAGATTTTTAAATCCACAGCAATATCTCCGGACCCATGTGGATGACGCCGTCTGGAGCACAAAGAAAAAGCGCTATTGAACGCCTTGAGGATATCCGGGACAGGCCCGACGACTTTAGGCTGCTGGAGAGGATGCCTCTGGAAGCAGAGTCGGTTCCGGCAGTTTTTGGGGAGCGCAGCAGCGGGGACGCCACTGTTACGTTTCTTGACATAGAGGCCACCAGCCTTGATACCCGGGAGGCCCGCATCATAGAGCTGGGGATGCTCCGATGCAGGTACGGCCCGGAGGGGAGCCTGGTGGAGATAATTGACGTATTCAACGGGTTTGAGGATCCCGGCATGCCCATACCGCGCGAGGTGACGGGACTCACCGGCATAACCGATGAGATGGTGCGGGGAAAGAGGCTGGACCCGGATGACGTGAGGGGGTGGCTGGGCAGGGACCCGCTCGTTGTGGCACACAATGCGCGCTTTGACAGGCCGATCTTTGAGCGAAGGTTCCCTGATATGGGCGACTACCGGTGGGCATGCTCGCTGCGCGGGATACCGTGGAGTATGATGGGCTATGGGTCGGCCAGCCTGCCACTGCTGCTGGAGCAGGAGGGCTGGTTCTTTGAGGCGCACCGGGCCCACACCGACTGCTTGGCGGCGTCGTGGATGCTCCACTCGGTACCCGGCGCCTTGGAGTGCCTGCTCGACTCCGTCGCCGACAGGGCAAAGGTTACGGCCGGCGGCAACACCTACCCCGTGAAAGAGTCCCTGAAGGAGCGCGGCTACAGGTTCGACGGTATCAAAAAACACTGGACGCGGATCATCCCCCTGGGCGGGTTGGACCAGGAGATGGACTTTCTGGGGAGGATGTCCTACGGGGGCGTGATCGCCGGCCACGAGCGGGTGACGGCGCGGACCGCGTTCAAAGAATAGGTGGCGCTACCGCCGGGCCGCATCCACCAAATTCCGGTGGAGGGCGGCGTTGCCGGACAGCTCCGGGTGGAACGAGGTGCCCACTATGCCGCCCCGCCTCACGGCCACGATGCGGCCGTCCACCGACGCGAGCACCTCCACCTCCGGGCTGACGGCGGTCACCGACGGCGCCCGGATGAACACTCCCCGGAACCCCGTAATGCCCAGCGGCTCCATGTCTATGTCCATCTCAAAGGACCGCCGCTGCCGGCCGAACGAGTTGCGCTCCAGCCGGACGTCCAGCACTCCCAGGAGCGGCTGGCCGGTGGCGCCCATCCCGCGGTCATACACTTGGGACGAGAGCAGTATGAGGCCGGCGCATATGCCCAGGGCGGGCATCCCCGAGTTGAGCCGCTCCCTCAGGGCGGCCAGGGTGTCCCCGGCCATGGAGAGGCGGCCTATGGTGGTGCTCTCGCCGCCGGGTATTATGATCGCGTCGACGGCCGACACGGCCGAGGGGGTATTCACCTGTATGGCCTCTCCGGATATGTCCATCTCGGCGAGGGCCTGCCGCGCGGCCCCCAGGTTCTCCTCCACGTCCCCCTGCACGGACAGGACTCCCAGCGTAACGGTCAGGACGTCGCACCCCTCTCCTGCATGCGCAGCTCCATCGAGGCGGCGTCCAGCCCCGGCATGGACATCCTCTCGTCGATCATCTCCTGCGCCTCCCGGACCCGGCCGGGCTGGTCCCAGAAGGTGGTGGCCAGCACCACGGCGCGGGCGCGGTTGGCCGCGTCCTCGGACTTGAATATGCCCGAGCCCACGAATATGCCGTCGCACCCCAGCGACATCAGGTACGCGGCGTCGGCGGGGGTGGCTATGCCGCCGGCCGCAAAGTTGACGACGGGCAGCCGCCCCAGCCGGGCGGTCTCCTCTATGATATCAAAGGAGACCCTGTACTCCCGGGCCAGCTTCATCATCTCCTGGCGGTCCTCCGAGTCATATGTGGCCCGTGCGAGCCGCAGGCCGTCGTTGAGCTTCTTGATGTGGGTGATGGCCTCGGCTACGTTGCCGGTGCCCGGCTCTCCCTTGGTCCGGATCATGGAGGCCCCCTCCTCTATGCGGCGGAGGGCCTCGGGCAGGGACCTGGCCCCGTTGACGAACGGGGTGGTAAAGTCCCACTTCCAGATGTGGCGTGCATCGTCGGCGGGCGTGAGCACTTCTGACTCGTCTATCATGTCCACGTCGGTCTCGGCCAGGACCTGCGCCTCGTACACGTGGCCTATCCTGCACTTGGCCATGACGGGTATGGTGACCGACTCCATTATCTCCCGTATGATACCCACCCCGGCGGTCCTGGCCACTCCGCCGGCCTTCCGGACGTCGGAGGGCAGCTTGTCCAGCACCATCACCGAGACGGCCCCGGCCTCCTCGGCGATCCGGGCCTGCTCGGCGTTGGTGACATCCATCACCACTCCCCCCTTGAGCATGTGGGCGAACCCACGCTTTACCCGGGCGGTTCCCCGCACTGTGTCGCCCTCCTGCATTACGCCTACGGCGTCGCGCCTGTCTCCGGCCAGCGGGATCATGCGCAGGTGTGGCAGGGCCGGATATTTTTACCTATGCGGGATGGATGCGGGCACTCTGGCGCTTCGAATGGAACGGTTTGGGCGTGCCGCGCCGGCCAGATGTGTGTATGGCTTGGTTGGGGCGGCGCATCCCTGCACCGATGTACCATCCTGCCTGTGGCCTTGGCCGTCCGCCCGGCGCCCCCCGTTCCCCACTTGGCAGCCGACCTCCGGAGTGTCCGGAGGGCGTCTGGAGGGCGTCTGGAGTGCTACCAGTATCTGGAGTGCGTCCGGAGGTACCTCCCTACAAACCACCGCAGGAACGGCCAGTCGGCCGCTCTCGTCTGCGATCTCTCCAGCGCGCCGTAATACGACCTTCTGCCCCCGTACTCTATGTCCATCATGGGATAGCCTGACCTGTGCAGCACGTGGTTCATCATGAGCCTGGATATCCTCCCGTTCCCGTCACCAAATGGGTGTATCGTGACGAACTTTAGATGCACCAGCGCCGCAAGTTCTACGGGATGCAGTACTTTTCTGCTGGCTTCATACCACTCGAAGAACAGGCCGACCAGCGCGCCCACCGCGTTGTGCGGTGGCGGAACGAACTCGCTCTGACCGGCCCTGACATCGTAGTCCCGAATCTTTCCTGCGATGTCTTCCTTCGTGCCCCCAAACATCCTCCTGTGCCACTCGGCGACCCGGTCCCTCGACAGATCGCCCCCCCTTATCGCATCCAGGAATACCGTCCTGTGCGCCGCGGCCTCCAGCACATCTGCAATAGGCCTGCCCGCGGGGGTGATGCCGTCCTCCAAGAGCAATGTGGTATCCTTCAGGCTTAGCGTCGATCCCTCTATCCTTTGGGTGTTGTACGTGAACCGCACGGCAAACGCATCCAGATTCTTTTCCAGTATTGTCCGCGGCATCGAGGCGCGTTCCCTTTCAAATCTGTCGTGTATGGTATTCAGTTTGGGCTCCCATTCTCCGCGCAGTATTCGCAACATGAAGCCGTTCTTTCTCTCCTCCACGTCCGGCGGTATGCTCTTTCCCAGATACTCTTCGTACTGCCGCCTAGCCGTTCCCCTTGAGTCGTGGTATAGGTAGTAGTAGTCGCTGTTTGCCTTTCGCCTCCTTACGATGCTTACCATGTGTAGTTTTACACAGGATAATATTTAAAAATTTATCTAAATTGAAAAAATTCCTGGGTAAAACGTAGCACCGTGGCAGTGACTTCTCCAGTCCGTATGGTCTGGGTGTGGCGGCTGTTGGGGATCTGCCCGGCGGTGTCCCGTGTTGGGGACGGGGGGTGCGCCGGGCCGTGGCTTGGTGGTGGCGTCCGCCAGCGCGCGGGCTCCGCGGCGTGATGGGAGGGGAGTCATCCGGGCAACCAGGATCTTTTGTGGGCGCCGTTAACGATTCGTCGAGACCATTGGGAGCGCCGGCCAATTCGCCATATGGGCAAGGGCTCCAGTCTTTCGTAGAATCGGAAACTATAGATCGGAACCATCCCCCGCACCCCTGACGGATGCCGAAAGGGTCTAGGACGGCAAGCCGGACGGTGGGCCAAGCCGCGCGTATCGTGTCGACGCGAGCGGGCTGCTGCTGAAGACAGACGATGCCGGGCTGAGGAACCTGCTGAGGATGCTGGGGCTGCAGGAGCACTGCCAACCAGACGCACACGGCGGGGGCGGTCATCAAGAGACCGTATGGGGATGGCGACAACAGGACGGGGTCAGGAGCCGCGTGGGGCATATCGGCAAGGGGCCAGCTGGGAGGGAGCCCCGAGGCCACGCGGCTGGACCTGCTGAGCCGGGAGGAGAAGAGGGAGAACCAGACCTACTGGAAGGCCAAGATCGGATGCAACATGGGATGGGTGGCGGAGGGGGCATTCTCGATATTCAAGCGCATATTCGGAGAACACGTGATGTCCCTCCAGTGTGAGAACATCATCCAAGAGATACGGCTCAAGGCGGTCCTGTACAACAAGCGGAGGGACGAATCGATAGCCCGTGAGCTGGAGAGGAGTGTACAACATATGACATGAGAATCATGCCACCGCACGGCCGCAGTTGGGCCGACATGCGGGCACGATTAGGACAGAGTTAGCTGAGCCTAAACGCGTACGAACCGCGTTTCGAAGCTATTATAACCTACCTGTTACAGCATATCACCATGTTGTTGTTGCTCTCACTTTCCACAGCGGCAATAACCGCACTTGTAGCAGCATATGCGCACGATAGGGCAGACACGATGCACGGCATGGCAGATCCTGTACAGCACGCTTACCAGACCTCTGGATTCGTACTCATCCCCCACGGCCCCACAATTAGGCAACAGAGGTGAACTGATGGAGCAGAAACACCACCATAGAAAACCAGTTGAGACAAAACACATATCACTACGCGTTCCAATCGATGCCGTAACTGCGCTGGAGTCAGACTCGGCGCGTCTTGGAATCTCGCTTAATTCTTTGGCAAGCAGTATACTTGGAAGATGGGCAAGATGGGACAGACATATGCAGAGTCTCGGGATGATTCTAGTATCAAAGGATCTGCTATCCATGCTGATCCGGGACAATGATGAAAAGGATATCGCTAGGTTTGTGGACTGTATTCTCCCAATCTTTCAGGATGCGGTCTTGCTTATAAAACACAAATACCATCTCAAGTCAAGCATAGAAACGTTTGAGGACTACATGCAGTCCATGGGCATCCCCTCTTCTCATGCAATAGAGGGCGATATGCATTACTTGATCGTCCACCACAAGATGGGAATCAAGTGGTCCATCTTCATGAAGATGCTACTGGGCAACGTGTTTGCCAAATTTGCGCCAGACAAAAATGTAGAATATGAAATGGATGAGAACCTCGTATCGGTTAAGGTGTCGTTAGGTTCAGACTGGGATGAGCATGATTACTAGAGTCCACCCACACCAGCTTTCTGTAGAATTGAGAGCTATAGATGGTGTCATCTCCAGCACCTTCGTTGGATGCCGAAAAGGTCCGTGACGACAAGCCGTGCAACAGGCCAAGCCGCACGTACCGTGTCAAAGCAGACGAGCTGCTGCCGAAGACAGATGATGCTTGGCTGAGGGGCCTGCTGAGGATGCTGTCTGGCCCCGCAAGGCACCGTGAAGCAGACGCACACGGTGAGGGCGGTCGTCACAAGACAGGGGGGAAAGGGCGACCACAAAACCGCCAGAGCTGGAGCATACCCCCAGACCCTCCGCTGCCTACTGGTCCGTCGGCCGAGCGCGGAGTAGGCCTGTACGGCAGGCACGCCTCAAACAGGGCGTGCACGCTGGCTGACACAGCATGTGAACGCACCTTGGGCGTCGCCGCCCCTCGACTGCGCTACGGCTCTGCGCCGCCGCGGGTTTATAACGCGCATATGGGCACCAGACTCCATGGGCGAGGAGAGGAAGCTGCGCCAGGAGGACTGCCACGAGGACTCGTTGGGGGCCGGAATACTGACCCTGACCAGCCGGCGGGTGGCCTTCGACAAGACCCGGGCGCGCATAATGGACTTTTCCAAGCACATGGGCGAGACTGTGCTGGACGTCCCCCTCGGCGACATAACCAAGGTGTGGAGGGAGGGGCTGCTGATAAAGAAGGCATGCATCATGGTGGACGGGAAGGCCTACAAGTTCGGCGTGCTCAGACCGGGGAGCTGGGTCGACGCCATTCAGGACGCCATAGACGAGCTGTAGTTTATGCGGACCGAGTCCAGGCGCCAGGCCTGCCTCACGAACGCGTCGCATATCTGGACGGGCCCGTTCACGGACGCCTCCAGGACGCCGGTGGCGGCTATCTGGGCGCCGCAGTCCCCCGCATATTTGGGGGGGACGGCATGGAACGAGGAGCCGTGTATGCGGCACGCCTCCTCCAGCATGTGGGAGAGGCGGCGGTTGGCGGCCACCCCGCCCACTATCATGAACTCCTTCTTGCCGGTGAGCGAGAGGGCCCTCTCCACGGCCTCGCATATCATGGCAAAGGACGTCTCCTGCAGGGAGTGGCATACGGCCGGGCCGCCGGAGGAGGCGGCCGCCGACTTTGCCGCCGAGAGCAGCCCCGAGAAGGATACGTCGTTCCCGCGGACTGTATACGGCAGCTCCACGTACGACATGTCGGAGAGGGCCATCATCTCTATCTCGCCCCCGCAGGGGGACGCCAGACCCAGGGAGCGGCCGAACTGGTCCAGCAGCTGGCCCAGGGTTATGTCCAGGGTCTCCCCGAAGACCCGCCACTGCCCGTCCAGAAAGGCCAGTATCATGGTGTGCCCCCCGGAGACCAGCAGCACCAGGGGGTCGGCGGCGCCGGTGAGCAGCCTCCCCAGGTCTATGTGCCCTATGGCGTGGTGGACCGGGTATAGCGGTATGGAGTAGTGCGTGGAGAGGGCCCGGGCCATCACGGCGCCCACCCGGAGGCACGGCCCCAGGCCGGGCCCGGCCGCGTACGATATGGCGTCCACGTCGGATATGCCCACGCCCGCCTTGGCCAAACACTCGGAGAGCACCCGGGGGCCCTCGGTGACGTGGTGCCGGGAGGCCTCCCGGGGGTGTATGCCCTCCCCGTCGGGCGGCCGGTATATGCTGCGCACGTCGGCCAGTATCGTATCGTCCCGGATCAGCCCGCACGACATGGTGTGCGCCGTGCTCTCTATGCCCAGCATCAGTGTCATGGTATCAACCCCGGCTGGCCGTCGAGACGATCTTTATTACGTCGCCGTCCCGGACGGTATAATCGGCGCCTATGCGCTGGCCGCTCTTGCAGTCTATACCGTACAGGAACCCCCGGGCTATGTCGGTGTGGACCGTCCCGGCCAGCTCCCGGGCCGTGGAGCCGGGCTGGAGCAGCCGGGCGTCGGGGAGGACGCGGCCGCTCTTGTCGGCTAGGCGCGTCTCGTCCTCTACGGGGTATGCGGTTATGAGGCCTAGGCGGCCAAAGACCGCCGAGTCCAGGGCCTCCTGTATGCCGGTGGAGCGCAGCCTCTCCAGTACGGATCTCACCTTGCTCAGGGCCCGGAGCTGCGGCGGCGAGGCGTCCTGGCGCAGCATGGCAAAGTCGCTATCGCCGCTCTCGTACGATATCATTCCGGACTTGGCGGCCCGCCGCAGCACCAGCTCGGTCTCGGCGCTGCAGGGTATGGCCCCGTCCCATTCCGGTATGGCCTCGCACAGGTCGGCCTTGTTGGCCGCCACCAGGATGGGCTTTGTGGCTTGTCGCAGCAGGCGCGCCATCCGGCGTATGTCCGAATCGTCCCACTCCCGCGGGTTTCGGGCGGCGGCCCCCATCTCCTGGAGTACGGCGCCGACGTCGGCCTCGGTTATGCCCAGGCCGGTGAACCGGGATGCGATGCCGTCGGCCAGCTTCGCCCGCTTTTGGTCGACCTCCCGGGTGAGCTTGTCCCACTCCCGGCGGATTATGTCCAGGAACCACATGTCGAACTCCTCCTCGACGAATGCCATGTCTTCGGCGGGGTCGTGGGTGCCCGGGGGGACGGGCTGGCCCTGTATGTCGGTGCTGCCGGCCGCGTCCACCACGTGTATGAGGATATCGGCCTGCCGCGCGTCGTCCAGAAAGCGGTTGCCCAAGCCCCTGCCCTGATGGGCGCCGGGGACCAGACCTGCCACATCTATGAGTTTTATGGGTATGAGGCGGGTGCCGTTCCGGCACATCTGGTGTGTGTGTTCTATATCAAAATGCGTGCAGGGGCACTTGGTGCGGATATGCGCCACGCCCACGTTGGGGGATATGGTCGTGAACGGGAAGTTGCCCGTCTGCACGACGCTCTCGGTGGCCGCCGCAAAGAACGTCGACTTGCCCACGTTGGCCTTGCCCAGCAGTCCTACCTGCATGGGCGCGGGGCGGCGGCGTACCCGATTTATTGTTGTCGGGGGTACTGTCCGGAATCTGGCGGAAAGAGCAGGCCGGCTTGGAGAGTATAGCCATTCCAAGTATGTCTATCCGGCTTGATGGAGGATTCCACGTATCCGCTTCTTGATAGCCTGTGCCGCTGCCTCCGCCGGCCCGGCGGTCTGTCCTGCCCAGCAGATAAATCGGGCGCCGCCGTACCATACGTGTGGGAGGAGCGTCCGGGCGTCGCCCTTTCGTGTGGTATGTGGCGGCGCTGGCTGCCGTCGGGGCGCTGGCGGCGGCCGGCGGCCAGGCGGCCTGCGCCGCCGGCATAGGGGTGGTGGGCGGCGCGCAGGCCACCCTGTATGATCCCAGCATGGGTCAGTTTGCGGACATCGACTCCTTTGAGACCCCCGACGGCCACTCCTACTTGCTGGCCCTCAGGTACGACAGGATATACACCATCGACGTGACCGAACCGTTCCGCCCCGTCCGGGCTGGCGGCATCACATATGACCGGCTTGCCGGCTCGTTGTTCTGGAACGTGGATATATTCCGCACTCCCGACGGCCGTGTCTACGCCGCCGTTACGGGAGACGGCTTCTCGATCCTGGACGTGACCGACCCGGCCAATCCGGAGATGGTCTATGGCGTGCCGGAGGGAGCCGATAATGCCTCCTTCGGCGATGCTCGGCAGGTGACCGTATACGAGCGGCCGGACGGCCGCGTCCACGCCTTGGTGACCGGCGGCAACAACGCACTGCGAACCGTCGACATCACGGATCCGTACAACCCGGTCGCTCTGGGCGGAGGGCCGGACCTGGTTCCGGACATGGCTGGCAGCGCCGCCTTGTATGAGCCGGGCGATGGCCGCATATATGTAATGTATGGCAGTATTCGGATGGGGGTGTCCATCGTGGACGTGACCGACCCGGCCCGCCCCGTGCTGGTAAGCGCCATAAGGCACTATGATGGAGATCCTCCTCTGGGGCACGAGGACTACTTTCAGGCGCACGGCATTCCTGCGCCCTCCTCCTCCGACGTCCTGATATCCGACGGGTATGCCGAGGGACTGGGTTATGTCAACGAGGTTGCCGTCTTTGGCTCACCGGATGGCCGCACCTACGCCATGGTGGCCAACGGCATGGCTACCATTCAGGCGCAGTCCCCTGGTGTGGGCCGAGAGCCTCCCCAGTACGACATGGTGGCCAACGGCACGGCCCCCATTCAGGTGCAGTCCCCTGGTGTGGGCCGAGAGCCTCCCCAGTACGACATGGTGGCCAACGGCATGGCCACCATCCAGATGGATGGGTCAGACCCACATATCGTCCCCGCCGGCATTATCTTCCTGGACGTCACCGACCCGCACGCGCCCGCCCCGGCGGGAGCCATCCTGTACGGCGAGGATGGCTTTGACTTTGGTTCCGGCATACGGGATACCGCAATCCGCGAAGGCCCCGTACCATTCCCAGAGGGGCACCGCATTGACATTGGCATTGGCTACCCCATACGGGATATCGCAATCCTGAACTCGCCGGACGGGCGCGTCCATGCCGCGGTGGTCGGCGACCGGGGCGTGACCATTCTGGATGTCACCGACCCGGCCGGGCCGGTCCTGCTCAGTCATATATGGGACGGCGAGGATGGCTTTGATCATATCGATACAGTCCGCGGCATGGATGTCGTCGAGTCCCCGGATGGCGGCACCCATCTGGCGATGGCCGGCAACGAGGGTGTCCAGATGGTGGACGTGACGGATCCCGGCGAGCCGGTCGGGGCGGGTAGCATTCTGGGCAGATCGGTCCACTTCGCCGAGCCGGCGGTCTTTGGGTCGGATGACGGCCGCACATATGTCTTGGGGGTGAGCGGGGACGCCGTCAGCATGGTGGAGATCACCGACCCGAGCCTGCCAGTCCCGCTGGGCAGCATCCGGGACGGGGAGGGGGGCTTTGATACATTGGATGGCGTATGGCAGGTGGAGGCGCTGCATGCCCCCGACGGCCGCATATATGCGGTGGCGGCCGGCTGGGAGGGCCTGCAGGTCATAGAGGTGACCGACCCCCGCTCCCCCGCGCCCGCCGGCACCCTGCGCAACGGCACGGACGGCTTTGAGGTGGGCTGGTCTATCATCAGCACGGCCGTCCTGGAGCGGCCCGGAGGCGGCGGCTATCTCCTGGTAGCAGACCACGACAGGGGCATATATGCGGTGGATGTCACAGATCCGCACGACCCCGCCTTGGCGGGAAGCCTGCGGGACGGGGAGGGCGGCATAGACCTGCTGGGAGGGGTGCACGATATGGACGTCTTTGGGGGGCCGGACGGGCGGCCGTACGCCCTGATGACCGGGGACGTTGGCATCCATACGATAGACATGGCCGATCCCACCACTCCGGTCGTGGCCGGCACGCTGGACGGTTCCATCTACGGCACCTTTGGGGGGCACACGCTGACCCTCGTCCACCAGAGCGTCGTATTTGAGCCGGCCGGCGGCCGCATCCATGCCCTGCTGGCTGACTATACGTCCGGCATCCACATCATAGACCTGACTGACCCATATGCGCCCGCGTATATGGGAAGCGTGCCCGCCGGAGAGGGCGGCGTGGAGGTCATTCCGGGGTCGGCCGTTGCGGCCGTCGCCTCCCCGGACGGGCGCGCATACGCCCTGGTGGCGGGCTGGGATGACATCCAAATCCTGGACATAACCGACCCACATGCGCCCACGCCGACGGGCAGCATCCTAGCCGGGGAGGGCGGCCTGGGACTGGAGCGGACACCCTGGGACATAATCACAATGGAGCCGGCCGGCGGCCGCATCCACGCCCTAGCCAGCAGCGGCGACCGCCTCTGGGTGCTGGACGTGACCTACCCGGTACCCCCGGAGGTCCCCCGCGTAGATAGCTGGGGCGGAGAGGGCGGCCTTGTATCGGGTAGCGGTCCTCTGGGCGAGGTCGTCGGCAGCGTGCAGGCCGTCTTGGACGAGCCCGGCGTGGGTCCGATGACGGACATCACCGCCTTCGAGTCCCTCGACGGGCGCCCCCATCTGGTGGTAGTAGGAGACTCCGAGACTGTCCGGGTCGTGGACGTGGCGGATCCGCACCGTCCGGTCCTGGCGGGCGCCATATCCGACCGGTGGTTCGCCGACACGTGGGTAAAGAATGTGGAGGCCTTTGAGTGGCCTGGCGGCCACGTGTATGCCGTGGCCTCCGGAAATGGCGAGGCGCGCATACTGAACGTGACAGACCCCAGCCGCCCGACCCTGGTTGGCATAGCGGACGGCCCACGTGTGCCCGCCAATCTGAGAGGTGCCGACTATATCACCCTGTTCGGCACCTCAGACGGTCGTGTCCACGCCTTGGCGCTCGGCTGGGAGGTCGGTTTGACGGTCGTGGATGTGACCGATCCCCGCAGGCCAATTCCGGTGGAGGGACTGGCAGGCTTGGGCATCTGGTCCCCTGAGAGCGCCGGCGCCGTCTTGGTTTCATCCGGGGGGCGAGTCTACGCTGTCGCCGTCGGTGATGCGGGGGATGTCTACATTGCGGACGTGACAGACCCGCACCGGTCTGCATTGGCCAGTGTCGTAAGGTACGCCGGCGACCCGTCGGCGGATGATGGCACCGGACCGGGACCGGCCGGCGGCCCGGCCGCCACGGTGATCATTCCGCCGTCCCGGACCGACATTCTACCTGAACATGCGGAGGTCCGCATCTCCGGTACGGACGGCGCCGGGCTCCGCGGCGCCGATGGAGTGGCCATCATGGAGGCGCTCGGCGGCCGCATATACGCGGCGGTGGCCAACCACGACGTCGCATCCGGGGAAGTCCACCCCCGGGGAGTACCCGCCGGCATTCTGTTCATTGATATCACCGACCCGTCCCGACCCGTCCCGGCGGGGGCCGTCCGGGACGGGGAGGGCGGCTTTGAGATAGGATCCATCGGCGACATGGTCGTTCTGGAGGCGCCCGGAGGCCGCGCCTACATGGCCGTCACCGGTCCGGGCGGCCTGCACATGCTGGATGTTACCGACCCGTCCCGACCCGTCCCGGCGGGGGCCGTCCGGGACGGGGAGGGAGGCTTTTACAATATCGGGAGCGCCGGCATAGCTGTCATTGGGCCGTCCGGCGACGGCCGCCTCTACCTGGCTACAGTTGGTGGGGGTATCCAACTGGTCGACGTCACCGATCCGACCAAACCCGTCCCGGCGGGATCCATACCGGACACCCCCGATGCGTTCTATACAACCGGCGGCGCCGAATACACGGCAGCCTTCAGCCTGGTCGGCCGTACCTACGCCCTGGGGACGGGCGGAGACGGCGTCCACATCTTGGATGTCACCGACCCGTCCCGACCGACCCCGGCGGGCAGCGCGTGGGACGGCAGGGACGGCTTTGATACCTTGGATGCCGCCCACCGGATAGCCGTGATGGAGTCTTCGGGCGGGCCGTTCCTGGCACTGGTGGCCGGCGACGAGGGCATACAGATCCTGGATATAGTCAACCCCTCCCGGCCCGTCCCGGCGGGGGCCATACGGTACGGGGAGGGCGGCCTTGATCCGCAGTGGGTAACCGATATGGAAGCCTACCGGTCGCCTGCCGGGCGGGACTACCTGCTGGTGGCAGGCCACTATACGGGCATCCACGTGGTGGACGTCACTGACCCCTCCCGGCCGGTTCTGGTCGGCGGCGCCGCTCCCGCCGGGGACGGCAAGGGTCTCCGGGGCGGCTGCCCGGGGGAGGACTACCCGGGCCCCCTGGACGGCATCCACGGGGTGGACGTCTACACGGCCGACGGCCGCGACTATGCCCTGGTGACATGCGACGGGGGCATCCGCATCCTGGACCTGTCAGATCCGGCTGCGCCAAGGCTGGCCGGCGCCCTGCCGGACGGCATGAGCAACCACACCTTTGGCATCATCCACTGGGCCGTCCTGTATGAGCCGCCGGGGGGCGGCATCTATGCCCTGCTCGCCGCCTACTACGGCGGCATCGGCATCCACATAGTAGATGTGACCGACCCGCACCGTCCCGTTCCGGCGGGTAGCATACCGGAGGATGTGTTTGCCCCGATCCCGGGAATCCCCGTCAGGATAGTAGCATACGGCGACCGCGTACTGGCGCTGGCCGCCGGGGTGGGCGGCATACATGTGTTGGATGTGACCAACCCGCACCATCCTACCCACGCGGATTTCCTATTCGTGGCCGGAATGGGCCTTCTTCCCTTCGACTCGTTCCCACGGTACATCACCCCGTTTGAATCCGGCGAGGGCAAGACCCATGCGCTGGTGGACGGCGGGGAGGGCGCCCTGGTTCTGAACATGGCCCCACACTCCCCGGCGCCGGGCGGCGGTATTACCATCGGCATGGCTGGGAATGGCGACGTTTCTGCTCTGGACGGCGGCCGCACCCTGGCCCTGATCGGCGCCGGCCACATCATACACGTCGGCGGCCCGGAGAGCACCATGGGGTTCGAATGGGACCTTCCCCCGGACAGCAGTGATGATATAGTCGGGATTGTAGATTTGACCGATCCGTACGCTCCCACAATTGTCGGGACCGTGCCGTCCACGTACGGGCGGGCCGGGGGGATTGAGATGGTATATTCTCCGGAGGGCCGCGCGTACGGGATGGCCGTAGGGCCCGCCGGCGGCCTGCTGGTCACAGACGTCGCCGACCCACATGTGGTGTATACCCCCGCCGCTGGCTTGGCCTTGGCCCCGGATTCGTCCATCGAGATCTTCAGGCCGCATGACGGCCGCGCCCACATGGTGGCGGGCAGTGGCGACTACATCCGGATCATTGACGTGACCTATCCGACCAACCCTGTACAGGTAAGCCACATACGGGACAACCTGGGCGGCTTCTACCACCTGGGCGATGTCAGGGACATCTCGATGTTCGAGTCCGGCGGCGGCCTCGTGTACGCTCTGGTGGGTAGCGGCGATGGTATCCAGATAATCGATGTCACCAACCCACACCACCCATCCCCCGCCGGCGGCATACACAAGTTTTCTGGTGGCTCTTCCGCCGACGGCGTACATCGGACAGCTACCGTCAGGACGTCCGACGGCGTCGTTCTGGCGCTGGCCGCGGGCAGCGCCGGCCGCACCGCCATACTGGATGTCACCGACCCGCGCGACCCCGTCCTAGCTGGGACTCTATGCGCCGGTATAGTTGGATACAAAGATGCCACCGGCATGTGGATGGCAGGGGAGTGCAACCCTGCCACAGAATATTCCGGACATGTCCCTGATGTGGCCGTCTTCGAGACTTCTGATGGCCGTATCCGCGCCCTGATAACCGGGCATGCGGACTCCAGCATACTGGACATCACAGACCCGGCCACCCCCGTGCCAGTAGTGACCATAGCGGGCCACGGGGACCTGGACATCATATCGGTCTTTGAGTCGTCCGCCGGTCGCCCCTATGTCTTGCTGGCCGGGGATGGTAACATCTGGGTTGGTGACTTGGACGACCTGACCAGGCTCCACGACTGGGGTTGGCCGTAGGGTCTCTGCCCCCGCCTGCTACTGCACCAGAGTGTTGGCCGATCCGACATGGCCGCCCTGACAAGATCCGGTTGTACGTGCACGTTCGTCACGTGAGGTCCCCGTCGCCTTGAGATGTCCGGACCGCCCAAATGCCATACGAACAGGCTCGAGCCGCGGGTTCGTACGGCGGCCAGATCCTGGACAGGTATATGATCATTGCTGTATTGATTTTAGATCATATTATTGGATCCCAAATGCCGTTACTGCGGTCTAGGAGGAACCGTCACCAAACGGTTACATGTTGCAGTTCCACAATGCAAGCCGCGCCCGGAAGCGGTTTTAAGTAGCATCTCTTGCCATCAAGGCACGAGGGATATCGGGCATCTCTTTCGAAATAACAACGCGGTAGGGACTGAAACTGCCCCGCGATTCGGGGCATGATCTATTATGCACTTTGTTTGACGTGGAACATTATCCAAGCATAAACCATCACACTAAAACAAATCTGAGAAATATCCGTTTATCTATTTATATGCCACCAATGTCGGCGTACCATTGGCTCCGGCGCGCTTATTATTACTGCTGGCAATGGCTGTAGTTGTGGCGGGATGGGCGCCGGCAGCATATGCTGGTGAGGGTGATATCCAAGGCAGTACCGGAGTGCTGGTCTATACCCACGGAATTCCATCTGATCCGTTGGCACACCAACCCGCCAGTGACCGAATCACTGCAATAGAGACCCATCTGGAGATGAAGCATAGCATTGCAAGTGAAAAGATCACACACATGCCTTACTGGTGGAACAACGGCCTGCTTAGTTTGGACAAAAACGAGAAGGAATATGTGATCTTTTTGTACACAGACATGTTTGGACCTGACTCTACTGTGATCCATGATCTGACTCGTGGTTACTTTGCTGGCATGGATGGATACACATGCCCACCGTTCCCATACAGCTTCGGAGAACCATGGAATACCACACCTGCTATCATTGATGCCAGAGTAATGGCATCACCGTTTGCAGGCGATAACATATTCCGACCCATATTCGAACAGATGCGGATAGATATTGACCACATGCTAGAGCAATATGGCAATGTGTGCTGGTTCATGGGCCACGTCCACGTCCAAGCCGAAACCATTAGCGAATCAAAAATCATCCTTGCAGAGCCTGCCAGACCAGATCACCCCATACTCAGAGAAATATTCGTAAAGCAGGCTGAGGCGGCAAGCAGCTCCCCTGAAAATGAGCTTCTGGTGCTTGTAGGCCATGGCGCAAGAAATGATTCTCATAACGATGCCCAAGACGTCGAGATGTCATGCGCAGCAAAGTACGTTGAAGACAGATTGGGATTTGCTGACTCCACCGCCCTGATTGTCAGAGAAGACTGGGAGCATCTGTCCGGACCTGCGGTGGCAGCCGGTGAGGAAGATATTCGCCAGATGTTGTCAGCGAGTGGCGCAGGCCATGTAACGCTGATTCATGCAACGGGAACCGTAGAGGGCTTGAGTTTGGTGACGGCCATGCTCGATGAGGCAGGCGTGGGATATACCATAGCGCCAAACGGTGATATTCTGGGTGAGGAAGAGATGATCATGTGGGCTGAACAGACAATAAGCGAGACAATCGACTATATCAAGGATGAAAGACCGACAGAATCTACAACGACCCCATACTGGGATAGAACCTATACGTGTGAGGCTGAATCCCGTGTAATCCCGGAGGAGGTCACGCTTAACATCAATGCGTACCATGACGTTAACAACAATGGCATAAACGATGACGAAGGCGGCTTTGAGGATTATGTGGTAAATGTCCATGTTTCGGCCACGGGTATCGAAGCCTCCGCTAGTACCGATGATCAAGGCAATGCGAGCATAACACTGATGCCCGCTGACTGGCTCATAGCCCTGAATATCCCCGAAGGATATGCGCCGTCTGCAATCACCTTTGTAAAGATAAGCGGTGAAGGGACAGCCATCCAGTCTCTCCTAGTGGCCCATGACCCGGGACCGGGCTCTGTCTGGTACTTTGAAATCGGCCTGATACCTGACTAGGTGGCAGGCGGCCTCTCCCGGGCGGGTTCGGCAGGTCTCATATTCCAAGTGTTGAGGGCAACTGATCGGGCAGTGCGTGGCCACTCCCGCTAGCATTCGCCAGCCGAAGGCTCCAGAGTACGCCGCAAACCGGATGGCTACCATGATTGGCTACATGGTCATTGCGTCTGCCCCACACTGACGGAATATCGCGGCCGGACGGTCGGTACTCTGGGAGGCACCCTGCGGGAGGGCTATGCGCCGGCGGCAGGCACGAGCACTGGCATATGACAGGCCCCATGTCAACGGCGTGAGGGGGTACGTCTGTCTAGAGATTCTCCTTGGATCGGCCAAACGCGCAAGAAGGCAAGATAGACCAAATGGCAGCCATCTAGTCGTGGACGCGGACCGGGCCGAGCTATACATCAATGCGGGCTACAGGTTAGTTGGTACCTTGCCCAACGGCAGGGTAGTACTGGAGCGGGGGAACCCGAACCCACTGTGAGAGCGGGTCTAGGGGGATTCGCGCCCCCAGTGGGTGCGGGTCCTGTGACGGCAGAAAGCGATTGGAACGCTTACAATATTCCTACATCTATTTTTTACATCCATGTAAATCCGTGGCGAGTGCGCGATATCATTCGTACCTAGTTGCATGCTGAGCCTAGTCGGCAGGGGATTGTCCACGTTCTGGTGCCCCTGTGTGATTTTTCTTCAAGTCGCGGCCTTGTCCAAAAATTCGAAAAAAGTCACTATTAATGCTTAATTAGCAAATCCCGACGCCCGCCGGGCGGCGGCCTGGATGACCGAAAGGTACTATGATCTGAGGATCGCCGCCCCGCCCAATGAGCAAAAGACACGGAAAGTCAAGGCAGACCAACCCCAACCATACCAGAAGCAAGAACAACCCCGGCGGGAGGAGGAACGACCCCAAGACGGACTGGTCCGAGTACAACAAGGGCTGCCGCGCCGAGGGCCGAAGGTACGTCCGGTGGATGCGCCGGATAGCTGACATCGCCTCCGAGATCCTGGACATAGCGCCAGGCACGCGCGACAGGCGCGTGTCAGCCATACTGATGTCCATTCTCAAGAGCGAAGAAAACCTCTCCCATTAGGGCCTGATCAAGCACTTCGATAGGCATCCGGGCGACCTGGAGCTGTGCGAGCTGTCTAGGCCGTACTGCAGATCATGGCACCAACTCCGCGTATCGGAGACAGATCCCGCAGTACTACAGGGGGTCATAGCCAAGATGGTCGGCAGGGACACCGTCCACGACACCCTGCTGGTCGACTCCGGCGAATTCAGCATAGCCAAGTACGTCGACTGGCAGAACGCCAAATACGGCAATCTCAGCGTGCGACTGTTTGCCAAGCTGCACATCATGCACACGCTGCACTGCACGGTGTGCGCCGCGACGGTCACCCACGGAAACGCCAGCGATTCGCCATACCTGCGCCTGATGGCAGAGACGCTGCCGGAGAGCGACGGGGACGTCTTGGCCGACGCGGCCTACGGTGGTATCAAGAACTGCAACGCCATCCGGGACAGCAGCCAGAGGGCGATCATCGACTCCAAATCCAACGCTATTATCAAGGGGTTCAACGCCCGCGCCCAGATGCTGAGGTTCCGCGAGGCCCACCCGGGGACATTCCACCGGATACTGCGCCTCCGGAACAACGTCGAGAGTGTCTTCTGGAATGATGAAGGCGCGATTCGGCGGGGTGGTGCGCGCCCTCAGACAAAACACCCAGTCGGTGGAACTGCTGTCAATGACCATCTGCTATAACATGGCCTTCGCCTGAGACCACGCCGCGGGGGTGGCACCCCCGCAGCTATGGGGAGGCTGCGCACGACTGCCCGTGGACCGCCATCAACGACGGGCCGGCGGGCAGCGGGAACGTGATCCGGCGTCTGCCCCGCGCCTTCCTGCCGGTCCAAGTGCCTCCGTAGGCATCAAGAAGGGTTATCAATTTTGATTTTTTGGACAAGGCCGGCATCACCCAAACAATAAATACCAGCCGCTCATCCATGCATCATGTACCTCACCGGACAATACGACCTATGCTGGGCATTTAGTGAGATCTTTCTGGCAAATCTGTCTAATGAACAACGAGCATTTTCTGTCAAATTTTATGACTCAGGTGGGGGCATTGTACATGAAATCAACAAACACAAGATCCACCCGCGTGGATCAACAAAAATCCAACTAGAGAAAATCAGCAAGCTCCAAAAGAAGCGTGGTCTATTTATAATTGATTGTGATGTGGGGATCAGTGGAGAGTATCGATATTGGGGAGAACAGGGCGGGTTACGTGCAGTCGTTCCATTGAAAGAGGGACTTCCGCCGTTTTCGCTGAAAGGATTCACCGTTTTCATCAGCTACGCCATGGATGAAAAGAACAAGACCCTGTACGATCTTGTCAGCCGGTTCATGAAAGCCATGGGTTTCACGGTCGTGTCAGCCTCAGAGAACAGCCGCTCTGACGTTCCGCCCGGAACCCAAATCAGCCAGCTGATAGACGAATCCAACGCACTCCTCGCGGTACTCACAAAGGACATTGAATCCAAGGACGGCATGAAATTCCACCCCAGCCAGAACGTCGTCGAGGAGATAGGCCAGGCTACGGGAAAGCCGACCATCCTGATTGTCGAAAAGGGAACGGAGGTTCCCACGAACATCAAGACAAGGGCCACCCACGCGGATTTTGACAGGTCTGACTATGGCGGAATGCTGGTCGACCTGATTGAAAACGTCAGGAAGACGAAATTGATCTGATTTTGCATGTTGCCGTAGTACATGCACGCATGCGTTAGCCAAGTCGTGGGATGCTTCCTCGGCGCAATGCTTATTCCCGACACCGGCTTTCACCACGCATGGGCTGCGAGGGCGAATGGGTGGACAAGAACGTAGATCTAAAGAAGCTGGCGCACGGCGTAGACCAGTTTTTCAAGGATGACGGATTTCACGAGATACGCGTGGACGAGGATCTGCATGGGTCATGGTTCTAGATACAGACGAAAAAGACCGGAAGGTGTGGTTAATCGTTACCATTGACATGACTTGGTTGCCGACCATCACAGAGGTTGGGCCATCGCGGGCGGTTTGATGCTCTATCTGGGGGATATGCGAGTCAGCAACAAGGTACGCAAGGTAAGATATGCCAGAGTGTTGCTGGCCGAACTCAAGATATTGCGCAAGAAGATGGAATTGTACGACGATGACGATATGGGGACTAATATCGACAACTCCGCCGAGATTCCCCCCAGGAATGCGTACGAGGGGTTGATGTAATCCTCCAATATCGCCTACCTTGACCACCCGCTTCAGATACAGGTGCACAAGTTTTACGAGTTGGTGTTCGTGCACAACCACAGCCTAACCAAAACGCCGTTTCCCCAAGGTAGTTTGCTTGGTCCGCAAGATGAGGATGGTGAGCCAAGATGGATAAAGCCGGAATTGCACCGCCTCATATACTTCATCGAGGAGTTCATACGTAGGAACCAATTGGGACCGCGTTGGAAGTGGGTGCTTAAGGTGCTGTGGCGGGCTTATGGTGACTGACAGCCCAACTGCATGGTTGGCTGACGTACTGCCTGCCATAGACTAGATGACATAGAGGACCATCCACAGCACGTTTAGACTTGAATGACCAGCATCTGGATCTAATCCTTGTCTATGCTGATGGCTACCCGCCTGACAGCCGTCAAATGCGCTAGACATATTAACATCCCAGCCATATTTAGCATCATGATAGAGCGGAAAAGTGCCATGCTGGAAGAAGTCTTTGCCCAGCAAAACCTCGAATTTGAGGAAAAGTATCGCGAAAATAATTTTATGGTTATTGCCAAGGACGACGTGCTAAGCGTCGACGACGTTGACATAATAAAGCAAATTAGAGAAAACAACAAATTGGTTATTTTGAACAAGGAGCCAACCTATTCTGATTACAGAGGTGAGGAATACACGCTTGCAACGTATTTAGTCAGCGAGATAGCATTGCCCGTGTTAGTTGGATGTTTTATTGGTTGGATCACCGCTAAGATGCAGTCTTACAGGGCACGCGCCGCGGACAACCAGAAAATGCCCAAGGTCAGCGTCGATGTTTTCCGTACTGAAAAATTCAAGATGGTAAGCATAAAGGCCGAAGAGCTGGAAGATGCTTTAAAAATTTTAAAAGGGCTACGCGATAAAGATGACGCCGGATGATCTAATTTTAAACGCAAGAGAAGCTGCCAAATCGAGAAAATGGGATGAGGCAGACCGGCTGTATAAACGCGCTATCAGGATCCTGGCAACAAAGCAAAGCCGTTCACCCGATTTGAGAGAATCTTACCTGTCGACAAAGGCTGAGCATCTTTGCAACAAACCGTATTTGCCTGACCGCGAATCATTAGATGATCTTAAGAAGAGGTGGTTTGACGCGATTAGATGTCTGAATGAATGCTCAAAGATCAGCAAGAAAAACTCTGACCACTATGTTAGCATCATGAATGAGTTGGTACAGCGGATTATAAAACAATACGGATGCACGCTGTTTGAAACAGAGCACCATGTTGTGGAAAGCTGCCCCATTCGACTAAGTTCAGGCAAGTCTGGCCGGATGGGTACCAGCATAGGCGTAACCTACAAAAAAATACTGTGTTCAATTTGCGGTCTGAACATGCTGGATGAAAATTGCACGCACGTTAGAAATCGGGTCTATGACGGCAAGCGATGCTCGCCCGTTTATGTGGGTTTACAACGTAAAGACGTGTCAGTAGTTCGTCGCCCAAAGGATCCGCTGTGTCTGGTTACGGACGTGTTTTGTCCCAAGGAGGAGTTTTTACAGGATTGCGGTATAGATGCATCAAAAATTGACTTGAGGCAGAAATTAAAGATGCAGTGCACGCACTGTCGGGATGAAAACATCGACTTATCGTCAATCACTCCAGAGATCTTTTTAAAAATACACGGTTTGAATATATCCATGGACAAACCGAGGGTAATTTCGACGCCAAAATACATGAAAAAAGGTGGACGGTATTTTAGCAGTATAGTCTATACCGAAGGCGGAAATTTGGAACTTGGTTTGTAGTAAGCCAAAGCTGCTAGGCCTACGCGTTAGGTAAAACCGGCGTTTTGAACATTTAAATAACCAAATCGGATGCCAGTGGCATGCGCCAGCTGCAAACGGGCAAAGACTTGGATGATGCTTTGAAAAAAGCGGGGTTTATCGTGATAAGAAAGCGACCGCTCAAAAACAGCCGCATACACGAGACGGAGTGCGGTTCGCTTGAGAGGATGATCATGTTTGTCGGGGATGATTCGCGGCTGGGGACAGGCAAAGCGAGGCAAGAGTATTACTATTGTGAAAACTGGATGGAGGCCGTCAAGCAATGGAATGATGTCGTCGGCGGGCACCGAGGCCTAGGGTCGTGCAAAATGTGCAAGCCGTCACCACCAAACAGATGATGCAGTTAGTGTCTCGTTGTTTGGTAGATGACGCCCGGATCTGCACGCGGAGCACATGGTTGTGGCATAAGTTCTCTATCGCCCCCCGTTATACCGGCCAAGCTTTGGCATGACACCACGGTGAACACGATAGCAGATTCTCCAAATCTTTGAAAAAGAGTGGCTAGCGCAAGCGGCCTATTCTGCTGTTTTTGGTTTTGGCTCGTACACATCCCCGCAGATACGGCACCTCAGAGGCCCGAACTCGAGACAGGTGGTCTCGCGAGTCTGGTCGCTCCATGGCGAGCCTTCTAGGCATGCGTATCCGCCCACGTCGTTGAGGCCTGGCCCGGCCATGTGCAGGTACTCGTACCTGCCACCCACATAAATGGCCTTGGCGCACGGTGCTCCGGTGTCAGGGTGTTTGCCTAGCACGGACGCAAAGAACTCAGTGCCGTACCTGGTGAACAGATCGACGTGCAGGTTATCGGCCCAAGATCCGAGGTACCTTTGGCGCGCTTCCTCGTCTATGACTTTGATCCACACGGTCGGCGACGACTTCACGTTAACACTTAAAGATATAGATGGATTTATACGGTTAGCTGATGTACTGCTTGGCTAGTGATTTGGCAGCCTTTTAACGGTCTATGCGGCGTTCCCGGGTCATGAGCAAGCCAGAATGCCCCAAGTGCGGCGGTGATCTTGTCGAGAACGGAACCAATCCCGCTAGCCAGATGGTGCGGGCGTGTGAGAGCTGCCTGTGGACCAACAACGGCCACCGCTTGGACTAGGAACCCGATGAGTGGACGCCTGACATGTACGAGCCGATGTGACTGGAGTGATCAACTCGTGCGTATCAATAGCACGGAAATGGCCGAGCTATCCAAGCTAGATGTGCTATCCGGGAAGTAGTTCCGCCTAGACTTTGGCATGCAAGTCCTCCCCCATCTCTTCGGCGGTTATGTCTTTTGGCGCCTGCTTGCGCACGTATGCTTCCGCGGGAGTCTCCTTGCAGTCCATAAGTGACATGTGCGGCAGGCTGTTGTACCAATCGACCAGCCGTGCCACCGGATCCGTCATCCCGGCGGCATGGAACGGGCTGCCTACATGGTCGCCGGGCTTGACATTCCGGACGGTGTTGGACGCAGACTCGTCTTCGAAGGACTTTGGGTGCCGTTCTATCTCCAAGTGGAACCGCTCCAGCTTGCCGTTCGTTTGGGAGTGCCTTACGCGGGCCAGGACATGCTTGATATCAAGCTCAACCAGTTTGGTTTCGAACGTGGCCGTGCCGCGCCTTGCGTTCTCATTTTCGTTTGCATAAAACTGCGACCCACGATCAGTGAGCACTTGGGCGGCTTGCCGTACCTCTTGATGGCCTCCTCCAGCACCTGATTGCATGATCGCTTGTAGCCTCATCAAACACACCAAAGCCGACGACAAGCCGGGACGCGTCGTCCTGAGACGTGATCTGTAATTAAAAATCGTACGGCCCCCGCCCCCGCCAACCCGCCACGGCGCCTCAAATGATGCCGTCCCGCTTCAGCAGGATGGTCTGGTTGACCACCCCGCAGGCGATGTCGTTGATGCGGTCGTACTTTTTCAGCCTGTTCCTGTACCTCTCCTTCATGATCCGGAGGACCTTCACCCTCCGGATGCCGTTCTCCACGCGTATGCGGACCCTGGAGTAGGCCCTGTTGTATGCCGCTGTTCCAGGGTCAGGTCCTTGCCAGGCATGCGCTTGAACGGCGTGGCATAGTCCAGCCCCGGGACGGCCTTGCCCATCGCGACGTATACCGTGTCACCGTAGTGTTGCAAGTGGTCGCGGCAGAACTTTCCTTGGTTCTCCTTGTTTCCGTACGGAAGACTGTCGGAAAACGTCGGGTGTTTCATTTTGTATATCTTGAAGTCGTGCCGCCGGCCCGGTGAGTGGGTCGTCTTGTGTACGATGAGCCCGTCGAAGCTCATGGTGTACTGGACCTTGACGGTGTAGGTCTTGGCCTTGGCCTTGGCGGAGTAGTGAGATTTTTCCATGTCCGAACGTTTGGGCCGCTGTATGGGCTGCTCGGAGGCGTCGGTCAGTGCCACCAGCCCCGGGAAGACCTCGTTCAGCTCCTCTATGGTGGAACACTTCTTGGCCTGCTCGTAGACGTCCCGCGGGACGGGGAGGCACTCCCATACGGTCGGGACGATTTTGCTGATGTTGGTGGAGATTGACCCTTGGCTTATCCCGAACAGGTGGGTCATACTATCCTGTATGAGGTAGGCGCGGCAGTACATCAGAACCAAGAGTACTCTGTCCCACAGGCTCAGAGCGAACGGGCGGCCCGCGCCCACCCCCCGCTTGCGGCCCAGACGGTCGAGCCTCTTCTGTTCGGCTTCGGGATAGGCCTTTTCGACATCTCGCATCAAAAAATCAAACTGCTGGAGGGACATGCCGACGGTGGTTCTGAAGGCGCGGGCGTTCTTTGACATGATCTTGAAGACACGCATGGTCTGCTGGAATGGGTGGGGTACTTGGATCTTTCGAGTAGGGTCTCGGTTCGATCTTATATCTAATTATTAATCAGGTTTCGGGAAGCTGCGGGTGTCCTCCACACCCCATCGGAGCAGGGAGTGACTCGATTCGACGGATACAGGGGAGTGTTTACAATCTCTACGAGCCGCCACAGCCGGTGCAAATCTGTTGTAAGGCTGGGATGTATGTGCTTAGAGATGTGAATAATGATCCGAACCACCACACGAGTCACGGCGGGTGAGCCTGTGCCAGTTTTATCCGAGACATTCTGTGAATAAAATGCGCATCGTTGCTCGTCTCCTGGTTCCACCAAGACGCCTGCCGGTACGGGATCTAGAAACGCATGCCTAGCAGCCCGCCCTCGTCCGAATCATCGGTCAGTGTCATCACCACGTGGCTGTCGAAGTCAAAACCGGGATCAAAGTCCCTTTCAGGGATGGCATCGGAGTTGAGCATGCAGATGTACTGGAACTGATGTGATGCCGCCTCGGCCTCTGCCATCTGCAGGGCATGCGCCACCTGACGCTCGTCCACCCCGTCGTATATGGTGCTGTCGTGTATCAGAAAGCCGGGGCGATGCCGCCGCCGCGACCAAAGGCGCTCCAGCGCTAGGTCGTAGCAGAATATGTTCATGTTTTCTATGCCGTGGCTGCCGGAGCGCTCTATAGAGGCAGCCATCTTGTAGCCCGTGTCGTGCGGACTTATGGACAGGGTTCCCGATGATTCATACAGGCGCATGGAATACTCATAAAAGTATCCGATGACCTCCCGCGGCGCGCGTCTGTCGGCATAGTCGAGGCGTATCTCTTGGCATATGCGCTCAACATCTATCTTGATCTCACTCTCCCCGGCCTCGAATTTTCTGGTGTTCTCCAAGTGGTTCTCGATCTGTTCCAACCTCGCGACGTTCTTCTCATGTCTGCCTCGAAGCAGAACTAGTTCCTCCAGTGCGCCATGGCTTTCTAGTATCTCGAGTATGCCGGCCCGGTTGCTGTCCGCCTTCTTGATTAGCTCCTTCCTGTCTCGTATGTTTCCCTTCAGACGCTTGACCTCGGACTCGACGAACTCCTTGCGGTTTCGTACCACCTGCCGGTGAAACTCCAGCACCATGTCCACATGCCGGACCACACTGTCCGGAAAGACGAGACCAGCATCTCCATATATGGCCCGAATCTGGCCGGGGTCGGCATCGGCCTCGTCCCGGCCGGCTTTCTCGTACAATTCAAGGTATTTTTCGTCGGTGGTGTTCTCGTTTACCATATCGTGTATGTGTTGCGTGATTTTGTTGGCCTCGGCCTGCAGTGTGTTATATTGATCGTGCACTTGGAATTTTTTTAGATCCGCCTTCTCGGCGCTTATCTTGCCCTCCAGTATGGTCTTTTCGGCCTCAAGGCGTCCCGTGTCATCTGCGAATCCAGCTACAAGGCCGGCCTTTATTTCGCGCTTGATCTGCGCCAAGACCTTCTTCCTGTCCCGGACAAGCTGCAGCCTTGCCACGGATTCCCAATCGATGTCCAGCAGATAGGCGCTGTTGATGACCTTATCCCAGCCTAGCTGTTTGCTGTGGTGGCCGAAAGGGTCTTGGTAGCCGCCTGTCTGACCGTCACGCCTTGCTGCGTACGACATGAGGCTTCGGAACGTGGGACGATACTTTTCTTGATGGTTAATCTTCAGACCAAACAGGAGAAATCCCAATACATCATTCCACTCCGATACTCTGAGAGTGTCGTTTCCGTCGGGGACGACGGGCCAGCCAGAAAAGTCACCGGATATCTGGACCGTGTTGGCCTTGGCCGTGTTGCGGCTTACAGTATATGGCTTTTGGGCTATATCAAAATCCATGGTGAACGTCCAGTCATCCAACTGTGGTTTGCTCAACGTACCATTCTTTTTGGATCCTAAGCAAAAGTGGATTATGTCCAGCAGAGTTGACTTGCCCAAGCCATTTCTGCTGCCTAGGTCGGCGGATAGGTCAGTTCGGCTTGCCAGCACCACACTCAGGCCATCCTTGAACTGCACGCCTCGAAACTTTGGCCTGTCCGCGGAGACCGAATGTATCATCTTTCTACCCTCGCCAGTAGCCCGTCTTGGTCAAACTTCACCAAACCTAGGGCATATAGCATGTCCAAGGCCAGTATGAATCTATCGAACGTGCGGATTCCCTCCTGTCGCCTCGCCGCAGCCCATAGGCCGCTAACCGTCCGGCTGCTCTCAAGTAACTCCAGCAACGTGGCTCCAATACCAAGAAACGAGCTGGAGATCCATACGTGCTTGTCAGGCAGTATCATTTCTCAAACACCTCACACTTCTCAAACAAGTATACCAGCAGCGCTAAGCCGGCCGCTTGCATCTTGGGATCCGCCCTGTGTCTATACGCGAATTGCCACAACACCCCAAAGAGATCGTCGCCATCCAATCCTTCACTGCGTAACTCCTCGTACCGTTTCACAAAACCGGCCCGAAGGCGCCGGCTGGACTCTGCATCAGAGTGTTTGTCCATATACCTGTTCACGGTCCTAGCTTGGGACATCCCCATCATCACCCATTTGAGTGACAGGCTGTTTTTTCGGATCTTCTCTTCGGGGGGCACCAGCGTGTACGAGTATTCCAGGGGGATGTCGATTGTCGAAATATGCCGTACCGCCTCGTCCAATTCCGGGAACTCGATATCGGGCATCGCACTGCCGACAGCTTGCTCTAATTTATTCAGGTGGCGTTGCCGCCTGTCTAGCAGATACTTGGCCGTATATTTTTCCGGGTTCTTGTCGACCCGAGTATGGCAGGTAGGACACAACCAGATCAAATTTTCCGGCGAATTTCTCTCATTTTCGGACATATTCTCGTCGTATCTAGCCGAGCCGGGTTTGTCCCCTCGAATGTGGGCTACCTCTCCTATTATCTTGTTGTCCTCTATGACACGTACCCCACACAGCTCGCACATGCCACCGGCACGCGCCGCCACGATCTTCTTCATCGCCTCAGTCACCACCATGACTTGTGTTAGAAGCGGAGAAATTAAAACGTATCTCTGCTGGGGTGGTATAGCACCGATCATTAATTTGTGTAGAGTGCCGTCGTCTTTCTATGCGCATATTTGAATATGTCTAACTTGAATCTCACAGTCCAATAATACGTGATGATGACATTGCACAGGTCAGCAAACATTCTATAATATTTTGATCGCTTATATTCCAAATCGAGGAGGTGGTTTTAGTCTTTAACCATGTGACTGAACCGAAAGAGATCTATACTGGAATGAAAAAGTTCGTAATGATCTTAATACTTTATGGAGACCGAGCCTCCCCGCTCCGATCCCCCATGCCGCCCAGTACCGGGTATGCCCACCCACGTGGGAGGGCAGCCGCCCCAGCAGGCCCGCCCGCTGTGCTGTCCAGTACCGGATACGCCCACCTAGGCGGGGGCAGGGCGGGCCAGGAGCCGAAAGGTACCCTGATCGCGGTCGCGTACACTACCCAAGATGAACACGGCAATCAAGAAACGCATACGAAAGACCAAGGACGCCAACGTGCGGGACCGCCTGAGGTTTGTCAGCGACGTGCAGGAGGGCATGAAAATTACCCCGGCGGCCAAGAAGCTGGGCATGAACTAACCCTAGGGTTCCAAGTGGTGGGCCCGCTACCAGGCGGAGGGCTTTGATGGACTGGAGGGCCGCCCCAGGAGCGGCAGGCCGCCCAAGGTGGCCAGGGACGAGATAGACGGGGCGGTCACCCAGTCCACCACGTAGACATCGGACGGCCTCCTTGATCACATAGAGAAGATGGGGGTGCGGTACTGCCAAGGATACGGCGGCATACTTCTCAGGAAGCGGGGGTACTCGCTGGAGGTGGCCGTCAAGCAGAGCGCCAGGCGCGCTCCGCTCGAGGACATAAAAAATTCCAGAGGAACATGCGGCGCAGGATCAAGCGGTGCCAGACGAAGGGCATACCCGTGCTGGTGCAGGACGAGGCGGTATTCGTCGTTGACGCCCAGCCGGGGCGGGTGTACGCGCCCCCCGGTATACGGGCCGTCTGCTACGTCTCCGGAACGCACGACAGAACCATAGTGTACGGGATGCTGGGCTTGGATGGCGAGCAGTTCTTCCGGCAGTGCGACAAGTTCAACGGCAACACCTTTGCGGAGTACATCAAGGAGATAAAGGAGTTCGAGCGGACCCTCGTGATAGTGGACCGCGCGCCGCAGCACAGGGCCAGTATAGTGGGCAAGACGCTCAGAGGAATGACCGGCATACGCCTGGCGTTCCTCCCCACGGCCACGCCGGAGCTGAGCGCCGTCGAGGAGTGCTGGAGGCAGTCCAAGAGAGACCTGCTGAAGGCGTCATACGTCACGATGGGCAGGCTGCGCCAGACCATAGACGATTACTTCGCCGGCAGGACGTTCGGCCTGGACGTTTTCAAGTACCTGACGCGTTCCCTCTGAGGCGACGCGGCGCCGCCGGAATGCGCCGTTCGGGGGAGGCTGCGCCCGACACCTCCACAGAATAGAGGATATGGGCTCCCCCGTACCACACTGTGGCAAAACCGCCCCCAAATTAGGTCCGCGCAGCGGGGCAACGCCGTTCTAGGGCTGGTTTTCCTTCATAATTCGTACTGTCCGGTCCGCCCAGGCAGCTATGCGGCAGTTTTGGAGCATAAATGTTAGTTTCAATCAGATTTTGATCAGAACTTGTTCACTCCGATATAGGCTACAGAGTATATAAAGCAGCCCAAAAACCATCTAGGCGGATAGAGGATAGAGCATGGCTACAGCACGGCATAGACAAACAGGCTCCAAGGGGACGGCCGGACCATCCGATGGCGGAGCCCCGGTGGTTGAAGCTGAGCTGTGGGAGATGGCCGACACACTGCGGGGCAGCATGGATGCCGCCGAGTACAAACACGTCGTCTTGGGCCTTATCTTTCTCAAGTACGTATCGGATGCCTTTGAGGAAGCTCGGGCTAAACTGGACTTGGTGCAGGAGGCAGATCCCGAGGATCCAGATGAGTACCGCGCCCAGAACATATTTTGGGTGCCGCCGGAGGGGCGCTGGCCAAATGTCAAGGCTAAGGCTCGCCAGCCTATCATCGGTCAGATAGTGGATACCGCCATGGCATCCATCGAGAGGGAGAACCCGGCCATCAAAGATGTACTGCCCAAGAACTACGCCAGACCATCCTTGGACAAGACGCGCTTGGGCAGGATAATCGACCTTATCAGCAACATACGAATTGGTGACGAGGAGTCAAGGTCCAAGGACGTGCTGGGCCGCGTCTACGAGTATTTCCTGTCCCGGTTTGCCAATGCCGAGGGCAAGAAAGGCGGCGAGTTTTACACGCCGCGGAGCGTGGTCAGGCTGCTGGTCGAGATGCTCCAACCGTACAACGGGCGCGTCTACGACCCCTGCTGTGGATCTGCAGGGATGTTTGTGCAGTCGGTAGAGTTTATCCGCGCCCACGCCAGCGGAAACGGCAACGGGGGCCGGGCTGCGGCGGACATATCTGTATATGGTCAGGAGTCAAACTACACCACATGGCAGCTGGCCAAGATGAACCTGGCCATCCGAGGCATAGATGGAGGCCAGATAGCTTACGGGGACAGCTTCCATAACGATCGGCACCCCGACCTGAAGGCGGACTTTATTTTGGCCAACCCGCCTTTCAACGTCTCCGAGTGGGGGGGCGAGCGCCTGCAGGATGACCAGCGCTGGAAACATGGCATTCCGCCAAAGGGTAACGCTAACTTTGCTTGGGTGCAGCACATGGTGCACCATCTGGCGCCCTCCGGCACGGCGGGGTTTGTGCTGGCCAATGGGTCCATGTCGTCCAACCAGTCCGGGGAGGGGGGGATCCGCAGAGGCTTGGTGGAGGCCGACCTGGCGGACTGCATAGTGGCCCTGCCCGGTCAGCTCTTCTATTCGACCCCGATACCGGCCTGTCTGTGGTTTCTGTCTAGGGATCGTGTAAGGAGGAGCCGTCGCCGGCAGGGCGAGGTGCTGTTTATTGATGCTCGCAGGATGGGCCGGATGCTGGACCGAACCCACCGCGAGCTGACCGGCGATGACATTGGCAGGATAGCCCGCATGTATAGAGCCTGGCGCGGCGACCGGAAGGCAGGCAGGTACGCTGACACTCCGGGATTCTGCAAAAGTGTGAAACTAGAGGATATCCGCAAGCATGGTCACGTTCTCACGCCCGGCCGCTACATCGAAGCGGAATCGCGGTCTAATGATGACGAACCTTTCTCAACAAAGATGAGTCGTCTTATCAACCAATGGCGAGTACAACAAGCTGAAGCAATCAAGCTGGATGCAGCTATTACACACAACTTTAAGGAGTTGGGTTATAGCGCGTGATTGGATTGATGCAGCTACTAGGTGATCTTACAGATAACTTTGATTCGATTCGTATTCCAGTCAAGCAAGCAGACCGGCGACATGGTCCATATCCATACTATGGAGCGTCTGGAATTGTTGATCATATAGATGGCTGGCTCTTTAATGGAGAATATCTGCTGATTGCAGAAGATGGAGAAAATCTTCGAACAAGAAATACACCTATTGCTTTTCTAGCTAAGGGAAAATTTTGGGTCAATAACCACGTTCACATAGTACGAGGTAACAGAAATGCCAATACGCGATACCTACTGTATGCGTTATCAGAATTGGACATTAGTGGTTATCTCACGGGTTCCACGATGCCTAAACTAACTCAAGAAAACTTAAACCAAATTTCACTACATGCTCCACTACTTCGCGAACAACAAGCTATCGCTCATATCTTAGGTACGTTAGATAATAAGATTGAGCTGAACCGGCAAATGAACCAAACTCTGGAAAGGATGGCGCGGACACTGTTCAAGTCGTGGTTTGTGGACTTTGATCCAGTTCGTGCCAAGATGGACGGCATTTGGAGACGGGGGGAGTCACTCCTGGGCCTGCCCGCATACCTCTATGAGATGTTTCCAGACAGTATGGTCGACTTAGAGTTGGGAGAGATTCCGGAAGGATGGGATCTGAAACCTCTTGACGAAATAGCAGATTTCCGAAATGGGCTTGCATTACAAAATCATAGACCGGTGAATAACGAACCACGACTACCTGTCGTAAAAATTGCACAATTGAGAAAGGGGCGAGTCGATGGTAAAGAATGGGCTAAAGGGAGTATTACTCCAGAATGCATCATTGATGATGGTGATGTCATTTTTTCATGGTCGGGCAGTTTGCTTGTTAAAGTTTGGTGTGGTGGCCGTGCTGCACTAAACCAGCACTTATTTAAGGTAACCTCAATTGAGTATCCAAAATGGTTTTTCCTGTCTTGGGTAGAACAACATCTAAAAAAATTTCAAGGCATTGCTACCGACAAGGCCACAACTATGGGCCACATTCGCCGCCACCATTTACGCGAAGTAGAATGTATAATTCCTGACAAAAGCTTTCTTAATGTAGTTAACAACATGTTTGAGAACCTATTTACTAAGCAAGTACTGAACAATATACAATCTCGTTCATTAGTTAACCTGCGTGATGCTCTACTACCGAAACTTATATCCGGGAAGCTGCGAGTGCCACTCACAACCCGCCGAGGTAGAAAATGACCCGACTTGATGAGTCCGCAGTAGAGGAGGCCACCTTGGAGTGGCTGACCGAACTCGGATGGCAAGTCCTATACGGACCAGACATTGCTCCCGATACAGTCAATGCAGAACGCAATAGCTATGATCAGCTTATACTGGAGAGACGGCTTCGAAATGCACTGCACCAGCTGAACCCAAACCTTCCGGATGCCGCGTTGGAGGATGCACTTCACAGGTTGGCCCGGCCGGACGGAGCCACGATAGAGGCGCGCAACCGGACCTTCCATTTGATGTTGGTCAACGGCGTAAATGTCGAGTACCGTGATGATGACGGCGCCATCCGGGGCGCGCAGGTGCGTATTCTTGATGTTAACCATCCTGGTAATAACAACTGGCTGGCAACCAACCAGTTTACCGTTGCCGAGAACCGTCACCGCCGCAGGCCGGACATCGTCCTGTTCGTCAACGGCCTGCCATTGGGCATAATAGAGCTCAAGAGCCCCGCTGACCCCAACGCCACCATCCGGATGGCCCGACAGCAGCTCCAGACCTACAAGACGGAGCTGCCTACCCTCTTCTCTATGAACGAGATTCTCATGGTGTCCGACGGTATAGCGGCGCGCGTGGGTACCATCACCTCCGAGTGGGAATGGTTCAAGCCTTGGCGAACCCTGCCCGGAGAGGAGTCTGCCCAGAACGTGACCGAGCTCAGGACCATGCTGCACGGGGCAGCCAAGCCAAGCCATTTCCTGGCGCTGATACGCGACTTTATCGTCTTTGATGATGATGGCGGTGGCTCCCTCACCAAGAAGATGGCCGGATATCACCAGTTTCATGCGGTGCGTGTCGCCATAGGTGAGACCATCCGCGCGGCGGCCATCCGGCGTGGCGATGATGACACTTTGGATAGCGCCGGCAGCGGCAAGCCGGGAGCCCGGCTCGGAGGATCTACCGGCGACCGCCGCATCGGCGTGGTCTGGCATACCCAAGGATCCGGCAAGAGCCTGACCATGGCATTCTACGCAGGAGTAGTAATCCGGGAAACTGTCATGGAGAACCCCACGATTGTGGTGATCACCGACCGCAATGATTTAGACGACCAGCTTTTCGGAACGTTTTCCAGATGCCAGGATCTGCTCCGCCAGCCCCCGGTCCAGGCCGACAGCAGAGCAGACCTGCGCCGCAGGCTATCGGTGGAGTCGGGCGGGGTCGTCTTTACGACCATCCAAAAGTTCTTCCCGGCCGAGAAGGGCGACCACCATCCTGTACTGTCGACACGCCGCAATATAGTGGTCATAGCTGATGAGGCCCACCGCAGTCAGTATGATTTCATAGATGGCTTTGCGCGCCACATGCGCGATGCACTGCCCAACGCGTCATTCATCGGGTTCACCGGCACGCCCATTGAGCTGAACGATGCCAATACCCGGGCCGTATTTGGGGAGCATATCAGCGTCTATGATATACGGCGCTCGATAGAGGACGGCGCCACAGTCTCCATCTATTACGAGAGCCGCATGGCCAAGATGTCCTTAGACGAGGGAGAGCGCCCCACCATTGACGAGGACTTTGAAGAGGTCACCGAGAGAGAGGAGATGGAGAGCAGAGAACGCCTCAAAACTAGGTGGGCGCAGCTGGAGGCGATAGTAGGTTCCAAAAAACGCCTCAGGCTGGTGGCTGAGGACATCATAGATCATTTGGAAGAGCGCTGCAAGACGCTGAAAGGCAAGGCTATGATAGTCTGCATGAGCAGGCGCATCTGCGTTGATCTCTATCAGGAGCTGGTGCGCCTGCGGCCTGGATGGCACGACGAAAGAGACGAGGCGGGAGCCATCAAGGTGGTCATGACGGGATCCGCCTCGGATCCACCAGAATGGCAGCAGCACATACGAAACAAGACACAGCGGGAGGCGCTGGCAAACCGCTTCCGACGGGCAGACGATCCGTTCCGGATAGTGCTGGTGCGGGACATGTGGCTAACCGGCTTTGACGCGCCCAGCCTGCACACTATGTATTTGGACAAGCCCATGCGTGGCCATGGCCTGATGCAGGCCGTAGCTAGGGTGAACCGGGTATTCCGTGACAAGCCAGGCGGCTTGGTGGTCGACTATATCGGGTTGGCCCAGGATCTCAAGCGTGCCTTTGCAACCTACACTGAGAGCGGCGGTACTGGGGAGCCTGCCATCGACCAGGAGAAGGCCGCGCAGATAATGCTGGAAAAGTACGAAGTCTGTAGCGCCATGTTCCACGGGTTTGACTGGTCGGGGTGGGCCGGAGGAGCGCCGGAGGTGCGCCTGGGTATGCTGCCAGGGGCGCAGGAGCACATCCTGTCTTTGGACAACGGAAAGGCGCGGTACATAGAAGCGGTGACGAAGCTTACTAGGGCCTATGCCTTGGCTTCCACTAGGAAGGAGGCAGAGAAGATACGCGATGCTGTGGGGTTCTTCCAAGTGGTGCGCGGCGCTCTGGCTAAGAAGCCCACTAGCGGAGGGCACATCGGGGAGGATCTGGACGGGGCCATCCGCGAGATAGTCTCCAGGGCCGTAGAGTCAAAGGGCGTTCTGGACATCTTTGCTGCCGCTGGCTTGGACAAGCCGGACATATCCGTACTGTCGGACGAGTTTCTGGCGGAGGTGCGCGGAATGCCCCGGCGTAATTTGGCCGTGGACATACTACAGAAGTTGCTAAACATGGAGATACTCAAGCGGCGGCGCAAGAATGTGGTGCAGGCCAGATCCTTTGCCGAGATGCTAGAGCACACCCTGCGACGCTATCACAACCGGTCAGTCGAGGCGGCGCAGGTCATCAAGGAGCTGATACAGCTGGCCAAGGAGATGCGCGAGGCAAAAGCGCGGGGTGAGCGGCTGGGACTGACCGACGACGAGATAGCCTTCTATGACGCGCTGGAGACAAACGACAGCGCCGTTCAGGTGCTGGGGGACGACACACTGCGCACCATCGCCCAAGAGCTGGTCAGGACTGTCCGCAACAACGTAGCCATCGACTGGACCATCCGGGAGAATGTGCGGGCCAAACTGCGTGTCCTGGTGAAGCGTGTCCTTCGTAAGTATGGCTATCCTCCGGACAAGCAGGAGAAGGCCACGAGAACAGTCTTGGAACAGGCTGAGGTTCTGGCGGATGGGTGGATTGCCCAGTAGCTTGAACCAGTCCAAGGTTATTCTGCAAAACCGGATAAATCCCACAACCGGCTGTGGTCTTGCAGACGGAATCCCCTCGCACACAAGCGGCCAGCTAGGGTTGGCCGGTGCCATCCGGCTGCCTTGCGGACACCGCATATCCTGCGACTCTGTCCTGCAGGGTACCCATCCTATTCAAGAGATACTGCACGCGCAACGGTTCTGGCAACAGGGGGAGCAGCTCGTCAAGCGATTCCAGATAGTGCTGGGCACGTCCCAGTGAGTGGTCTAGTGCCCGAACCACATTCTCCGTCTTTACTCTTGAGGCATCGTCCTTCGGGCCTATGTAGATGGATCTCTTGCCGGCCTGAAAGTACAGGTACTCCTTGCCTTTGGAGATCTTGACGGTCAGGCCCATTACAGTGTTGTACGACATTGGTCTTTATATTTGGAGGTGGTTATCGTGTTCTACGATAACTATAAATAACAAGTTATCGTATAATAAGATAACATGAGATACAGAAGGGGTTCGTGCAACAGCAGGGAGCTGGGCAGTCTGCTGGAAGAGTGGGTGCGCTGCAAACAGGCCGACGACCGTCCGGATTCCGCAGACCGTCCGGATTCCGCAGACCGTCCGGATTCCGCAGACCGTCCGGATTCCAGCAAGACAAAAATAACAAGGACGCCCAGAGACCAACCAAGTGAAGTCACCGAGAGGTTGACCGATGTGGGAAAAAACAAACTGTCAACCAAGAAAGACACTGCCAAGGCAACCAAGCGAACAAGGCTCCTTGCCAACCTGGACATCAAGCGGTGGTACGACAATCTGGCGCGCGGCAGTCATCTGACTGCCGAGGGGCGCCTGCGCAGGCTAGGGAGGTTCTGCGATGTCCACCAGATGACACCGCTGCAGCTGGCCGACTTGGCCATGAAGGACCTGAGGACCGCCACAGACCTTCTGGAGGACCATGTCACCATGATGGAGTCCGAAGGCTACTCGCCGGGATACGTCGACGAGCAGATCAAGACCGTCAAATCATGGCTAAGACACTTTGATGTCGAGATCAAGCGAAAGATACGGGTGTCGACGACCAACTTTACGCCTACGCTGCAAAACGAGAGGGTGCCCGACGCGCAGGAGATGGCCGAGATATACAGCCGGGCGGGCCTGCGCGAGACGGTCATCATATCGCTGATGGCCAAGTCCGGGCTGCGGCCCGAGGTCATAGGAAACCATGACGGCACCGACGGACTGCGGATGCGGGATATGCCGGATCTGGTGATCCAACAGGGAGTGGTCAGGTGCACCCGGACACCCAACCGCATAGTGGTGCGGCGTGAGCTCTCAAAGGCCGGACACCAGTACTTTACATTCTCGACCAAGTCCGCCACAAACCAGATCATATCATACCTGAACGACCGCCTGTCGCGGGGAGAGCCGCTGCACGGAGACTCTGCTGTGGTGGCGCCCGACCACGTCTACAAGACAAACAGAGGGGGCAACTCTGCCAAAGAGTTCCTGCCCACGCAGCGCATAAGCAAGTTGGTACGCGACACGTTCCGGCCCAGATTCGAATGGCGGCCATACGTACTGCGGCCCTACTTTGACACGCAGCTGCTCATCGCCGAGTCCAAGGGCAAGATGGTGCACGACTTTCGCGTCTTCTTCATGGGACACAAGGGTACCATGGAGTCCAGGTATACCACCAACAAGGGCGTTCTGCCCGAGGTACTCATGCATGAGATGCGGCAGGCATTCGCCCGCTCCGAGGAACATCTGGACCAGAATGAGGCGCCCGACACACAAGAGCAGAGGCTGCAGGCACAACGTATGATACAGGACGCCACGCCGGCGCAGCTTGGCCATATGCTAGAGGCCCTACGGGCCGGCAAGATGGGCCAGGCCGCCAGCTAGTCGTGGACACGGATCTGGTGGAATCGTACATCAACGCGGGCTGCAGGTACGTGGGCACACTGCCAAACGGCAAGGTAGTACTGGAGCGGGGGAACCCGAGCCCGCAGTGAGAGCGGGTCTAGGGGGGTCCGGCATCTTTCAGCGGGGGTCGCCTAGGCCATGATCCGGACGCCGGCTCCGACGGCCGGGGAGACGCCGGATCTATTTTTGGCGACCTAGCGCGGCTCCTGGGCCCGCGGCCGATGCGCGCCAGGCGGCGCCGGGGCATCCCGAAGGACATCCCGCAGGGCGGGTAGCCACCGGCGCCCGGTGAATTCTACGTCCCGGACGGATCCGGCGGGTTCGCCAACGCCTTCTACGGGTAGCGCGGCAAAGCGCGCCGCTTCCGCGACCTGGGTCGGAAAAGTAGCGGATCTCTTCGCCGGTGGAATCTTAGCCGATCGTCGACCAGGCGCAGGACGTGTCCCCGATACATTTTGAACTACAACAGCATTACAGTTTCTTTGGGTGTCTTCGTGATGAATGGCATATCATTCGGATGCTTGGTTTTGCATTCCTCGTGGACCGCCTTGATGCCGTCTCCGGATGCCACGATTCCACCTCCAACCACGGCGATCCGTTCTCCAAGCTCTTACGGACCGGACATCAGGATTCCAGCGCCCGGATGGCCCTACGGGCGATCTCGGCACCTTCATGGCAGCCGCTCTCCTCAAGCTTCCGCTCGTACTCGCGCAGATTCTCGATTGTTCCCATGGCATAGCATACGCGCAGCGCTTTAATAAACATGGTGCCGGGATAATTTTTGTGGTATTGAACGATGATCAGAGGTCCGTTTTGGAGGAAATGCGTGAAAGTTTGGAGAATGAATTGGAGAAGGCAAATGAGGATTACAAGAATGCGGCAGAACGGATAACAACACTCACGGCGGCAATAAACGACATCAATTCCCTGTTGGGAGCTTAGGCGGTTTTTCGAAACTCATACGTCAAATCCAAACGCAACCAAGCCCGCCGTGGCCGGGCACAAATCAGGCCGCGCTCGGCCACCATCCGGAGCGCCAGGCTTTCGCCCCACTCCGACTTGTCGACGAATCTCTCGCAGTAGAAGTGGAACGGCGACCTGACGTAGGCGGCCGCCCGGCTGGTGATCCGCCAGTACATGTCCCACTCGGCCGCCTCGGGGCTCTCCCCAGCGACCGTCCTGGCGCCCCCCCGGTCATCAAGTTGTACCTGGCCGCCAACGACCTCCCCGTGGAAGTGCGGGCTGCTGCGGGGCGCGCGCCCATCTAGAACGGGCGACCATGACCCTGGAGAACATCTACCGGATGGTCACCGCCGGCAGAATGGGCGCCGCCAAGAGGGCCGCCGCCATGATAAATTCCAGGCGGGGCTTGACGCCAGCACGCTTGCCTACCGGTTCAAATACGAGGGGCACGCCTAGGCGGTCTGCCACTTCGGGACGGTTGAGCACGATGACTGGGATCTGGACAGGTGCCCGGTCCCCATCAGGCTGAGCCACCTTGCCAGCGCGTCTTGGCTTGCACCGTTAGGGTAGGCGGGTCTAGGGGAACCCGGCACCCAATGGGGGACGGGTCCGTCCTCAGGGTCGCAGGGTACTGGCTACATGAGAGATTTGGGGTGTAGGCTTAATCGCAGTAGCCGGATGTGTGGTTCAGGGGACCTTGCCCAAAAATGAGTCCGCTAGGATCCGCCAAGGGCCAATAGGCAGGATGCTTCACACAGGTGCCCGGGAACAGCCCACGACTGCCGTTGGATGCCGTCTGGAATGGTCCGGTCCAGTCCAGAACAGTCAAACACGTATTTGCTAGGTCAAGGCCTGACTGGCCTAGTTCTTCGTAATGATTCTCTGGTTTTTGGACAAGGCCACCTTCAGGCTTCGGCTTATAACCAATGGGCCGGATAATACCATGAGCTGAGTTGGTCCTAAGATTGGCAGTGATTGCACTGGCGGCGATAGCCGTAACCGGAACGCTGGCAATAATCGTGAGTGCCCAGGCGCAGTGGACCGGCATCGCGTCTGACACAACAGGCGTTGCAACGCTGGACGTACTGGATTGCCCGTCAGCCGCAATTCCTCCGGATGGCGCGGCCACAACCGACGACACAGGCATCGACCGAACGGCCGACGCCACCGCAGTCCTCCCGGGGATCGCCACAGCAAACAACTGCTTTGCCGTAAACTTTTACCGGCAGATCTCCAACAACAACGACAACATATTCTTCTCACCGATCAGCGTGTACGCGGCGTTCTCCATGGTGGCTGAAGGAGCAAAGGGGGAAACGGCCAGCCAGCTGCAGGGCATCTTCGGTTTTGAGCCAGACAGGGATCTGCGCCACAGCGCCACCGCCGGGCTGATGTCATCGCTGAACCGGCCGGATCCCGACGTCGCCATTCTGATGGCAAACTCGCTGTGGCTTGCCGAATGGTTTGAGCCGTACGATTCGTATGTGGACACCATCCAAGACACCTATCTGTCCAACATCGACAGCGTCGACTTTCTGGGCGGCGGGGTCGGCCAGATAAACGACTGGGCTGCAGAAAAGACTCAAGGCAAAATACCTGGCGTACTAAGTTCGGATGCGGTGGACGAGCGAACGGCATTCGTGCTTCTGAACGCCATATACTTCAAGGGCGCGTGGGCAGTATCTTTCCCAGAAGAGTACACCCACGAGTTGGATTTTTGGACCGGCACGCATGAGGTCAAGGCGGACTTTATGAGCACGACGACGCAGTTTGGCTATACGGAGTCAGACGGGGTGCAGGTGCTCAGGATGCCCTACCGGGGAGAGCGGCTGTCCATGCTGGTCATGCTGCCATCGGAGAGGAACGGACTGAACCACCTCGAGGAGATCGTCGCGCCCGAGCAGATAGACCGGTGGAAGGAAGACCTGTTCCCGACCCTAGTCGACATACTACTGCCAAAGTTCGAGATGAAGACCAGCTACGACCTGACGCGACCGCTCAGGGATCTGGGAGCAGCGAACGTATTTGATCAAAATATTTCTGACTTGTCCGCGATGGCAGATCTCCGTTCTGATCAACGGCTGTATGTGGACATCGCAATACAGGACGCATACGTCAAGGTGAACGAGGAGGGAACCGAGGCTGCCGCCGTCACGACAATCGGGGGAGGAGCTATATCGACGTCCCTGCAGCCGCCCGAGCCGGTGCCGTTTATAGCGGATCATCCCTTCCTGTTCCTGATACAGGACGACGAGAGCGGTACGATACTGTTCATGGGGAGAGTGTCGGACCCCTCCTGATCATATGCAATATCAGGGCCCATCTTGGCGGGGCGTAGGCTCGCCGATACTGTCAGACATGCTCATACCGACCAAACCGCTATCCAGAATGAATCTGGAGAGAGCCGAGAGCGACGGTGTAGGGCTCGTAGCCGGCTACCAAGCGCCGTAATAGCCTTATTCTGTGATATTCATATACTGACAGTACTGTAGACGTTGTGATGAAGCATGCCATCGGCAAGGATCCAAAGCCATGTCGACCCGACGATACGGGTCATACTAAAACACACAAGCATGACTTAGCAGACATGCTATCTTGGGTGGATCAAGCCAACCGCCATCCCGAGCACGAGACGAGCCCAGCTCAGGGCAGGGAAGAATGGTAGCTGGTGATGCAAGATGCGGGTCGGAAAAGGGCTACATGGTTAGGATCAATTTTACTCCACATGCCGGACACTAGCAAGCCAGTGAACGGCCGACACAGCATTGAGCTCGGGCACGTACAACAGGAAGAGCGGGTTGGCGCTCTTCTATCTCACTATTTACAGGATCAAGGGCTGTCCGTCTGGTGATCATACGGGTATCATATTTTACTCGACATCTTCAACTCCCTTGCGGAGATGACCGGAAGTTTAGGCATGTATCCCTATGGGCTCTTCGTCAGTTGCAAACGGGATCGGTTCGTTATGCTTCTTCAGACTGGCCACATATCCAGAAATGGCATCTTTGATGTTGGCTATTGCGTCTTCTCTAGTGTTTCCTTGGGATACGCACCCGGGCAATTCCGGGACTTCGGACACAAAGACGCCGTCCTCATCCTGCGTTACGAATATTCGCAACTTCATACGTTTTACCATGTCTGTATTGCGCATAAAGGTGTTCACTTCCGTGTAGCCCGTTTCATAATTCAATGGCATCCCCTATGGGCCCGTTGCTGTGGTCGGGCAGACCCAGTCCGCATCGCCACCGTAACGTGGTTTGCGCGTGTCCAGAGCACAAAGCGGGTGAGTAGAGCATCATCTGTGTCATTTGGTGGCACAATCCTAGTCTTTGGTGTGACGCGCAGTGCCGCCCGGCGCGGCTGGGCCGTGCAGTGTCGTGCCGCCGCGCAGTGCCGCTTAGACCGCCCGGACGGCCCTGTACCCAACATTCTGGGTGTGGTTGTAGGGGAGCATTCCATCTTGGTGCAGATCTCGATATAGGCGGTGTGTGGCGGGAGCGCCCCCTATGGTAGTGAAACCGCTACAGATGAGACAACCTCGCCAGCGCGTCTTGGCTCGCATCACTAGGTAGGCGGGTCTAGGGGGATTCGAACCCCCGACAGCCGGATTAAGAGTCCGGTGCTCTACCTGGCTGAGCCATAGACCCGCTGACACGCCGGGTACAGTTGTTATTAACCTTGGGAATGCGGCAGACTGCGCGGCCAGGCATTCTACCGCGTATGGGCGTGGCCCGGGGCCATCCACAACCTGCCGTGACCAGCCGAAGTCTCCGGCCAGCCGTCCCCCGCGGATCCTCCACAAATGGTCTTGGCGTACCTTGCCGGGGTGATGGTCACCACGTGATCGGGCGCCCGCTCTTGCCGCGACCCGTTCCGGCAGTCTCGCAGCAGCGACCGGGAAACCAGTGGAGGATGTGGCCGGCCAGCCCATCCCAAAACATTCCAACGCGGCGACTCGCCCCAAGCCCGGCCTTTGGCGCCCGGCCTGATCCCACCGGCCGGCCCAGGCGCGGACATCATCCGAGTAAGGTGCCGCCTCCCAACCACTCCTAGAACATCCCGGGGGGATGCCATCCCCCACCAACTTCCCAGTCGCCGTCGGCCGCCGGGCAAATCAGTAGTTAATAATAAATAAAGGAAAGTTATTAACCAACTCCATGAAGGCGACGACTCCAGCTGCAAGCCCGGCCGCCGCGGTTCCATACTCGGGCACCATACCGCCATACGGGGACACGCCACAGACTCCAGCTGCAAGCCCGGCCGCCGCGGTTACCCGGCCGCACTTGCGGTCTTTTATTCGGCGACACAATGTCGGCATGACGGATGTGGGAGTCTGGCGGCGCGGCGAGGTGCTTGTATGAGCGCCGATGCGATACTCCGATACGAACTGCACCTTGAGTCCGGCGACTGGGCGCAATATCTCAGGGCGCCAAAACTTGTAGAGACGGCATTGTCTGGGGCCGACGTCGTTCCGGCTATGCCTGAAGGCAGCCTGAAGAAGGCGATATTGTCCACCGCTTCGCTGGCCAGAAAGTGGAAACGCGGCGACATGTCCGCCGCCGCCCAACTGGCCGGAATCTATTCACGCGACGATACGACCTGCCTGATACGGAGCATGTACGAATCCACGTCGGTACCGAGGCAGAAAGACGTAAAGCCCAAACGCATAGATACCGCGTTGCCGCGACCGGCGGCGATAGACAGGCGCGCCGTCAGGCGCCTGCTGAGTGCGACAGAATCAAAGAAGGACAGCTTCATGCCGTACTGCTCGCCGCACGGCCTTGCCCCCGATACGGTAAGGCGTCTGGCCGCCGCGGTGGGCGTTGACGCGATACTGCTGGCGAAACGGGGAAGAAACTTCAACTCGCTGTACGAACTGTCGGGGGAATGGCCGGTCGTGGTGTTCGGGCCCACCGCCTCGCTCACATCCATCTACCACGAGCTCGTGCACCATGTGGTGTATGCGGAGAACGGCAAGCTGAGACGCACCAACAATATCATGAGGCGCGCCGAGGTCGTTGCAGAGTGCGCCGGCGCTGTGGCGGCGGACATGCTGCACGGCCTGCCGGACCGGGAAATACAGGCCGCCGCCGAATACATCAAGCGCCACATGGACGGGCCCGCCGCCGAATACATGGACGAGATATGTCTGCGCGCCGGGGTGGTGGTGGCGGCCGCGCGACCCGTGCTCTCGAAAACGGGCGGCGGCCCGGCCGGGCTGAAGGTGCGTAGAGTCTGTAGAGCCCGGAGCCAGGAGCAATGCGACGCGCCCGAGACGGCCGCACCCCCGCGGGTTCGCGGAGCACACAATACCTTACTATACGCCGCACACAGGCGGGGCTCTCTTACAAACTAGGTTGATGCCGTTTTCCCGCTAGTTTGTCCACAGTCCCGGTTCACGTGGACCGCACCACTCCCTTACCGTACCCAGAGCGACCGGGATGTTGGTGAGGTATGTGGGTCCCGGCCAGCCCATCCAAAACATCCGACGCAGCGGTTCGCCCCAAGCCCGGTTTTTGGCGCCTGGCCTGATCCCGCCGGCTGGCTCAGGCGCGGATATCATTCGGGTGAGATGCCACGCTCCAACCGCCTCCGGGATATCCCGGAGAATGTCATCCCCCACCAAATTCCCAGCCACGCATCGGGAATGTTTTTAACCGCTCCGGGCCCACTCCACCCAATGAACGAGGCGTATGTCCTTCTCAACGTGTCCTACAAGAGCCAGCGGGACATAGTGGAGAAGGCCATGCAGATTCCGGTCGTCAAGGCGGTCAAGACGGTATACGGCATATGCGATGTCTTGGTTATACTCGAGTCCGACGACATGCAGAAGATCAAGGACGCCATAGACAACGACCTTCACGGAATGGACGGCATCACGAACCTGACCTCCCTGATCGCGGTAGACTGATACTGTATGGCGCAAAAGTATGAGGTAGTGATAGTGGGGGCGGGGCCGGCGGGGCTCTCGGCGGGCATGTACGTGGCCAGGCAGAAGGTCTCGTGCATGGTAATATCCAAGGACCTGGGCGGCCAGATGAACCTGATACCCAAGCTGGAGAACTACCCCGGGACCATAATGTCCAGCGGGCCACTGCTGGCGAGGACCCTGGAGAACCAGTACCTCTCGTTCGGCGGCGATCTCATATATGATACGGTGGAACGCGTCGAGGAGACAGACGAGGGGCTGCTGGTCAAGACAGCCAGATCCGAGTACTCGGCCAAGGCGCTGGTGGTGGCGGCCGGCAAGGTCCCCAACAGCCTGGGGCTGGACAACGAGTCCGCATACCAGAACAGGGGGGTGCACTACTGCACCAAGTGCGACGCCCCGTTCTACCAAGGCAAGACGACCGCGTCGGTCGGCGTCGGAGCCTACCTGCTCGAGTCGGGCATACTCCTGTCTAGGATGGCGAGCCGCGTCTATGTCATATTCAAGGGCGGCAGGCTGGGGGGAGACCCGGACCTGATAAAGTCCCTGCAGGGCAAGGAGAACGTGGAGCTCGTCCCCAACTCCAGCATAAAGACCATCTCCGGCAACGGGACGCTGCAGCAGATCACCGTGTCCGACAGGGCGGGGGAGGAGACCGCCATACAGGTGGACGGCCTCTTCATAGAGATGGGCTCCAAGATCAACCTGGGGTTCGTCAAGCACCTGGTCGAGCTGAACCCAAAGGGCGAGATCAAGATATCAAACGGCGGAAAGACCTCGCACCCGGCGATATTCGCAGCGGGCGATGCCACCGACATCCCGTACAAGCAGATCGTGGCGGCGTGCGGCGACGGCGCGGCCGCCGGGCTCTCCGCATTCAACTACGTGGAGAAGCTGAAGGGCAGGCCCGGGGTGCGCGCCGACTGGAAGAAGCAGATCGGCGGCACGGTATTCCACTACTAGGTAGCGGGCGTTAGGGCCGCCGGGACAGTTCCTGCTGGAGTGTGCTGGGACCGGGCGCAGTCATGCCGGTTGTCCGGGCCGCGACGGGCCGACCCGAGTTCCTCTTGGCGGGTCTTGGCGGACTCGCATCTGGACAAGTTCGGCCAAGGCCGCCCGGCCCGCCGGGGTTAACCTAGATTGCGAATGTTCTGTATGGGTGCAGTTATTGGCGTCCGGGAGCCACCGCCGTGGCCCGGGCCCTGTCGTACTCTTCCAGTATGGCCGTAAGTACCGTGGATACGGGCAGGTCGTTCATCCTCTTCTTCTCTTCGAGCAGCTTGCGGTACGCGTCCAGCGTTATGTACACCGGAATGGAGCCGTTGCCCTCCAAGAGGCCCCGGACGTTGTACAGGGCCGTCTCCATGCCGCGCTCTGCGGACTTTGCGAACTTTGCCTTGTCCATGATGCTGCCCAGCGGACCGAAGGGCATCTCGTACTCCACGGTCATGGTGACCCGGGTAAGCGAGGGGCCCAGAGACTCGAACTCGTTGGTTATCTGCCACCTCTTGAAGGGGCCGTCTATCTGCTTTGCGGATATCCTCTCGTTGCGGTCAAAGCGGGTGGTCTCGCAGTCCCATTCCAGACGCTTTCCGTTGAAGTTGCCTATCACGCGGAAGGTGGTCCCCACTCCCATGCCCTCCTTGATGTCCATCGGAACGACGGCCATCCCCACGCCCTCGCTCTTTATCTGGTCGGAGACGTGCTCGGGCCGGGCAAAATACGTAAAGACGTTTTCCACGGGGGTCTTTATCTCGATGGATTTTCTGACCGTAGTCAACGGCGGTGACTCTAGGCGGTCTTGATTTAAAGGTTATGAACCGCTCTTGGGGTGTGCCTGTGTCGGCGGGTCCCGGCCCCGGCATGCCGCCGGGGATTCGGGCGCCAGGCCGGACGGGCCGCCATGCAGCCGCGATCACATCCCGTTGCAAAGCTGGGAGCAGCATGTCCATGCCTGGAATATTCAGATCCTGCCAGTATGTGGTGCCCACGTCTGCAAAACTAATCGGTACTTTTATCACCTCCTTGTGCATGATTGCGGCGTGGCGGGACGCTCCATACGGGAAGGGCAGGCGGCGTATATTCTCCGGGTGCTTCCTGCGGGGGCGGCGCTGGTGCTCCTGCTCTCGGCGGCCCCGGCCCTGGCAGATCTGGATGATCTGGAAATACCCCGGGCGGTGCCGGTAGCCCCGGATACGACCCCCCCGCAGATGCAGGACCCGACGCTGTGGACGCAGGCCGTGTATGGCGACATACCCCAGGACGCCGGCACGCACCGGATGGTGGTGTGGTGCAGCGGCGACGCGCTGCTCTATTCGCTGGGCCTGTACATACCGGGGGAGGGCAACAGGTATTCCATAGCGGCCGACTCGATACGGCTCAACGGTATGGCGCTGGACCACCCCGGATATTCGGGGGAGGGCAATCTCCGGACGGACCTGCTGCAGGGCGGGCCCATAACGCTGGAGGGCGGCGCGCTGCCGCTGGTGCTCCCCGGACACGGCTCCCTGATGGTGCCCGTTGTAGTGACCGGCGAGGGCGCGGCGGTGCGGGCGGTGGTCGACATGTCGTACGTGTCGGGGCCAGATACCACGTGCAGCCTGGACTCCTTTGAGCCGGAGATGGTGGGGGCCGTCTTTCCGGATGAAGTGTTCGGTTACGTGATGCGGGCGTCGGTGGGAGTGGGTGTTGACGACTTCAACGTGTACTTGGAGGGCACGGGCGCAGGCTGGAGTCTGGAACCGGAGGTGCACACCACCCATGATATTGCACAGGCGATCACCGATCTGCGGGAGGCCGGCATACGGACGCATCTGGGATTCCCGGCGAGCTATGAGCTGGAGGCGCTGGCAACCGGATACCCCGACCACTTGGCGGTGAGCTGCTGCGCCACGGTGGGGTCCCTGGATGTGGACGACCGCATATTCCGGACTGCTCCCAGCGACACGCAGATGGGCATACAGCTGGCCCGGCTCATGCAGCACAACGGGATTGACGTGTTGCTCCCGGTGTGGCGTACCCACGACTTGTGGGTGGTGGGCTACAGGAATTCGGTCGCCGGCGCCTTCCTGGATCTGGGGGGGACGGTGGACGAGGGCGTGGTCGTGGAGGACGGTGAGGACATCGTGAATGACAGCGAGGACACGGCCCGGGTGGCGGCCCGGGTGGCGGAGAGGATAGCGTCCCTGGCCGAGACGTACGGGGCCGGCCGGGTGGCCGTCTTTGTGGCCGTATACGAGGAGGCCGCCCTATTGGAGGAGATATCACAGCATGAGGAGGCGCGCGACGCCAGGTGGTTCGGCGTCGACTACGCGGTCGGGACGACCCTGTACACCGGGGAGGGGAGCGTGCCGGAGTTCGCCTCGGATGTGGGGTATACCGCCCTGCAGGTGGCCGTCTCCGGATCGGCCGCCGACGTGAGCCCCGCCCTGTCCGAGGCCGCCGGCCGGCCTGCAAACCACGACATGCTGGCCGCGTATGAGTCGGCGTGGATACTGGGGCTGGCCATGGCGCATACACAGAGCTCGGATCCCGGGCGGCTGGCCGGGGCCATTCCGTACGTGGCCGACAGGTACGCCGGGACGCTGGGACCAATGGCGATGGACCCCAACGGCGACCTGGCGGCGGACGCCTTCGAGGTGTGGAGCGTCCGCGGCGGGGAGTGGACCCTGATGGGCATCATGGAATAGGGGGGACCAGGTCCCCCAGAAAAAACCGCGTCAGTCGTGGGTGTAATCCTTGTACAGCACCAGGTTGAGTATCTTGTCGAGGATCTGCATCATTCCGCCCTTGTTGTCTATGGTGGCCAAGACTAGCCGGTCATCGCCCAGGGCAAAGGTGGCGCGCCTCACCTTCTCAAAGACGCTGATGTTGTACAGCTCCATGCCCAGCTTGGGGTGGTGGGCCCGCCGGAGGTTCCAGGCCTCACTGGTCCACTTCATGAAGTTCTTGGTCTCGTCGGGGGTGAGTATGGTCTGCAAGTCCGGCCTGACGGCCCGGGCCAGCAGGTTCCCGTCCTTGTCTGAGATGGCCGCAAAGCGCACGTTCTGATCCAGGTTCAGCAGCCGGTACAGCAGCAGCTCGTGCTTCTCGTTCTGATCCATGACTTCGCTAGATTGTCCGCCTTAATAAGGGGGATCGGAGGGGCGGATCGTTCCGCTTGGCTTGGCCGCCGGCCGGGCGCCCAGAACGTTATGGTCCAGCAGCCGTTCTGGCGCGCACCGCGCTCACAATATCAGTGGCGACACCGAGCGCCCAGTCTGCCTCGGACTTGGTCGGCGCCGTGCCGCCGTTGTCATACCTGGCGGTCACCGCCATGTTTGTCAGCTTGCCCAGGTCTGCGGGCGCGTTCACATTCCAGTCCGGCGGCAGGTTATCACGCAGATAGATCAAGTCGTGTGTATGCGGCGTATCCTTCCCGGACAGTACCAGCGCCGCTTTCAGCGCCTTCTCGGCCGCCTGCTGGGAATTGAATGCGCGGTTGCGGATGTCGTGTCGTTCGTCTGACGATGCCTGCTCTGCTGAGCGCAAGTCGTCCTCAGCGTTCTACATGAGCACCGCTGCAAGCGCCGTGTCAGCCATACAACCTCACTCCATCCCTGAGCGCAGCACGTTGGACGGATCCCAGCATGCGCCCGTAGCGCTCCAAGCGTTCTTGCGTATTGACCAAGATGTCCTTTGGCAACGGTGAATGTTGAAGCGCTACCTGCATTGCGACGCACGCCTCGTTCTCATCCGTACCTTCTGGCATCACCACAAGCAGGTCTACATCGCTGTGCCTGTCGGCATCGCCCCGGGCCCTGGAGCCGAATAGTATGATGGAAATCGGCGCAAACCGCTCTACTATGATGTCTACCATGTGTTGTATGGCTGACTCAGACGTGTCGCCGTATGTCCGGCGTTCCGCTGCAGCCGTGTCGGCGACCGTGTTGGTCTGGCCCATGCCCTACGTAGTGCAAGGTCGAATAAAAGCGCGCCCGGCGTACGGCATCCCCCGAATGGCCACTCAGCGGCGCGGTCCCAGCACCTTGCGATAGATGTGGCCGCAGCGCCTGCATGTCACGCGGACGGCCCGGGGGCGGGAGCCCAGCCGCACCCGGGAGCCGGAACCGGGCGGGATGAACGTCTTGCACTTTTTGCAGAACATCATGCGCATCTCGTAGGGCATACGGAGGCGGTGGCGGGTGCTCATACGCCGGGCCACCCCCGCGTATCTTTGGCCGGTCGGCCCGTCTCCGGCGGCGACGGCCAGCCGCACCATGCGGGCCATCCTGCCCAGCGCCTCGGCCCTCAGGCGCCGCCTCACGGGCGGCCACCCCATACGCATCTGCACGATGCGGTCACCGGGATTTGAACCCGGGTGATTGGCTTGGAAGGCCAACATACTGACCAGGCTATACTATGACCGCACAGGATGCCCAATCCGCCCGCCTCCATAAATATCCTGTATGGCAGCTAAGCACTGTTGCAAATATGGGCGCGATGCCGAGGACGAAGACTGATTGGTTATTTCTTCCCAGCCGTCACCAATACCTGCCCGTCCCGTATCTTGAACGTCAGGTGTCTAGGATCCCCCAGCAGGTTAAGGACGGGTTTTGGGATGTAGCTGTAGCTGGTCCTGGACGCCACATTGCGCGTGACCGAGACGGTGAAATCAGTCGCGTCCTTTGCCCACGTGGTCATCATACGGCATGCTCGTGACGTGCTTATAAGCAGACACCGCCATAACCAATTGGTAGTATGGCAAAACGAAGCAAGGGAACGCCGCGTGCAGTACTGGAACGGCGTGCGGAGGATATCGTGGCGGGCAACCCGATACTGGACCTCAAAAACAACAGGTACAAGGTGGAATCGCAGTCAGAACCCGGTGCATACTACGACGTGTGCTTTCTTGACGACTGGTCATGCACCTGTCCGTACCATATCACACGGCACGCCGACTGCAAGCACATCATTGCCGTACAAATGATAGTGATGAAGGCAGGGCCCCTGGCGCCTGCTGATTTCACCATAAGCAAGCCCGCCCCCAGGTGCACCAACGGGGAGTGCAGATCCGCAAACTGTGAGTTCTACGAGTCGCGGCCAAGAAAGGGCGGGGGCGCGTCTGACCGGTACAGGTGCGGCGAGTGCGGCTGCCGGTTTACGTACCGTCCCGGGTTTCTGGGGCGGCACTACGGGGATGCCGCCATATCCGGGGCGATTGACGACGTGAATGAGGGCAGGTCGCTGGGCGCGGCCGCAAGATCCATTCCAAAGAACTCGCAGTCGGGGAGGGTTCCGGTGCGCAGCACAGTGCTGCGCTGGATGCAGCACGCCCAAAGCATCACCGCCAAAATTTCCGAGAACGTCCCCATCAGGGTCAGCGGCAAGTGGAGCGCCGATGAGATATACTTTCCCACAGACAGGGGCGGCAGGTACATGGCCGGCGTGATGGACGCCGAATCCAGGTACATGCTTGCAAACGAGACGTATCCGGCAGAGGAAAAGCTTCAGACCTATGACGCCACCGGCATGTTCAGGCGGGCAGTCCGCATCGCAAAGGCGATACCCGATGTGCTCATAAGCGATCTGCTGAGCGGTTTTGCGCGCGGGTTCAGGAATGCAATGCTGGGGTGCGGAAAACACCGCAGAAAAGGCCAAAAACCCGTACACATACGCACCGCATCAGTACAAAGCCGTCACATCAACAACAGCCTATTCGAGTGTCAGAACGGCACGGTAAGGAATCGCATAAAGACCGTGCGCGGATTCAACTCTGAGAATCCCGCGCTGCTATTTTTGTTCATCACCCACTACAACTTTGTCCGCCCGCATATGGGCATAAACGGCAGGACGCCCGCAGAGGCCATGGGCATCCGGGTGGACGGAGACGACAAGTGGGCAACGCTTCTGGCGTTTGCGTCCGCATGCTGATCAGCGGGTAGGCGCGGCACGCCTGCGGGCCGCATACGCCCCGCCATGCGATACCCGCATGACCGGGACAGGCAGCATCTGACAGAGTACATGGCGGCATGGTGGCGGTCTGCAGACGCAATGTTGGTGGATCCTGCCCTGCCTTGGCCACACATCGGGACGCGCCGAACCGCCTGCAGGCTGCACGGCTCTGCAGGCTCGCACAAGAGCGTTCGACCGTGCCGCTCTGGCCCATATTTGCAACAGTGCTTGGCAGCTACGCCGGCGCGCCGCCGCCCAGCTCTGGGCCGTACAGCTCAGCCTCGATATCGTACAGCAGGCGGCCCACCACCAGATGGGTCTCCAGCGGCCGCGGGGATATCGAGCATATCCTGTCCAGCGCGCCGGCCGTGGAGTCCGAGAAGCCGCCCCTCTGGAAGCCGCCCACCACCACGCACGCCTCCTCCCCCAGTCCGGCGGCCATCCGGCGGCACGAGACGGGGCGGCCCGCCCTGGAGAGGCCGACCCTCTCCGAGGGGCCTATCTCCTGCAGCAGGGACGGTATCGTGCCCCCGCCCGCCTCCAGCAGCTCCCCCCCGCCGGCGCGCCCCTCCCGCAGCAGCTTGGCGAAGAGCCCCTCGAAGCGGTGGTATGACTTTGGCACCCGCACGCCCCCGCCGAACCGCACCACCACGTCCCGCAGGGTGTGCACGTACAGGCGCATCAGCCCGTCCCTGTACAGGGGCGTGGCGACGGCCGCCAGCACGGCCTGGTGCACCAAGTCCGGCCTCCCCCGCCTGTGCGCGTCGGGGGCGCCCCGCATGGCCGCATAATGCCACGATACATCCAGCAGCGTCTCGGAGGCGGGGCGCCCCAGCCGCCGGGCGTGGGCCCTTGCCGCCGGGTGCCCCTGCATGGACTCGGGCACCAGCTCCAGGGCCGACTCGGCCAGCACCAGATGAAGCGTCACTCCCCGCACCCAGCCATATCATTCCAGTCAGGGTATATCTAGCTGGACGTGCAGCCGCTGAACCCGCACTCCACGCACATGCTGCACCCTTCGGCGAATACCAGGTTGCTCTTGCAGGTGGGGCACTGCATCTCGGCGGGCACCTCGCCGGGGATCGGGGGACGCACAGCCTCCCGTTCGTACTGCCGGGGTGTCAGGGCGGCGCGGATGCGCTTTGCGGCGTACGAGTCGCCGTCTCCCTTCCCGGCGAACTTTTGCATAAGCCCGCTGGGAGCAACCTCGAACAACTTTTTGGCATCCTTGTCGGTCATGTGCAGTACCTGACTCTGCCGGGAGCCGTCCCTGTATACGGTGATGCCCTTGAGCCCCAGCTCGTGCGCCAGTATGTAGGCGGTCTTGACGTCCTCCACTGTGACATCATACGGCATGTTGATGGTCTTGGCGATGGCGTTGCTCACCCACCGCTGCCAGACCGCTTGGGCCATCAGGTGGTCGGACCAGTGTATGTCCATGGCCGTCACGAAGACGTCCTGCATCCACCGGGGGATCTCGTCTATGCCCCGCAGCGAGCCGTAGTTGTTGGCTATCTTCTCCAGGATGCCGTCGTTGTACAGGCCCTCCTCGCGGAGGGCCTCCTTGAGGACCTCGTTGGTGTACATGAACTTGCCTATGGTGACCCTCTTCTCGAATACCAGGGCGAAGCTGGGCTCCATCCCGTTGGAGCAGTTGGCGATCATCGAGAGCGTCCCGGTGGGGGCCACCGTCGTGGTCAGGACGTTGCGTATGCCGTGCCGCCTTATACGGTCCACCAGCCCGTCCCAGTCATAATGGGACGGCACGTCCTCGTAGTATCCGGCGATGGGCAGGCGGCCCTCCGGGTACTCGGTCTCAGAGCAGAGCTGGAACTGGCCCCGTTCTATGGCCAGGTTCACGCTCTCGTCCATGGAATAGTACGAGAGCGCCTCTGCCAGCCTGGACTGCATATCGTACCCCTCCTCGGAGTTGTAGGGTATGCGCATCTTGTACAGGAGGTCGGCCACCCCCATCACCCCCAGACCTATGCGGCGGGACTCCTTGGAGGCGCGGTCTATCTCTTCCACGGGGTATATGTTGACGTCCACCACGTTGTCTAGGAACCTGGTGGTCTTGCGTACCATTGACTCGTACCCTTCCCAGTCGAACTCGTAGACACCGTCCTCCCTCCGCCGTGCCAGGCTGGCCAGGTTTATCGAGCCCAGATTGCAGGACTCGTTGGGGTACAGGCTCTGCTCGCCGCAGGGGTTGGTGGCCCGCAGGGGGGCGCGCCGCGCCTTGGCCATCACGTTGTACTTGTTTATGTGGTCAAAGAATATCAGTCCCGGCTCGGCGCTCTTCCAGGCCGAGTGGGCTATCTGGTCTATGAGCTGCTGGGCGTTTATCTCCTTGACGGGGGAGCGGTCCCGGGGGTTCCTCAGGACGTAGGTGTTGTCCTCGGGGTGCGTGAGGGCCATCCAAAAGTCCTCCCACATCCCCACGCTGATGTTGAAGTTCTCCAGCACTCCGGGCTTGGTCTTGTTGCTTACGAACTTCTCGACGTCTGGGTGCCACACCTCCAGTATGCCCATGTTGGCGCCCCTCCGCTTGCCTCCCTGCTTCACCACCTCGGTCACCGTGTTGATTATATTCATGAAGGAGACGGGCCCCGAGGCGACCCCGAAGGTGGAGGCCACCATGTCGCCCTCATGGCGCAGGTCCGAGTAGTTTATGCCCACGCCGCCGCCCGACTTGAATATCAGGGCCGCGTCGGAGGTCGACTTCATTATGCCCTCCATGTCGTCCTGCATGTCCAGCACGAAGCAGGCGGAGAGCTGGCCCAGCCGTCCCCCGGCGTTCATCATGGTGGGCGAGTTGGGCAGGTACGACTGGGACACCATGACATTCATGTACTCGGTGATGCGCCCCTCAAACTCGTCGAACTTTTTGGCGGCTAGCATCTCCAATACCTCCCGGAAGCCGACCTTCATGCGCCCCTGCTTGGCCAGCGACACATAGTGGGAGATCAGGGAGCGGAAGTGCCACTTGTTGAGGTAGTACTTGCCGATGCTGAACTTGTTGTCAAAGTTGTCCAGCTTCTCCATGTATGATTCGGCCTTGGCGGCGTCCTGGGTGTGGCTGCCGTCCCTCTCAAACAGCGTGGGGTCGTACAGTATGTCTCCCAGGCCCACCTGGACGGCTACCCGCTCAAAGAGTTTGGTCGGCGTCTCTATGATTCGGCTCTTGGAGTCGCGGAACAGGTACCTGGAGGCCAGCACCCGCAGGCAGCTGGTCTCGAAGCGGCGGGAGACGGGATCCAGCGTCTTGGCATCCAGTATGCGCATCTTCTCGTCGCGTATGCGCCGCCGGTCCTGCCTGTACAGTATGTACGCCTTGGCGACCTCGCTGTGCTTGTTCTCCAGCAGCACCAGCTCCACCATGTCCTGGATGTACTCCACGTCGGGCACTATAGTCTCCGAGTACCCCTCCCGGGACATGCGGTTCACTACCTTGGATGCCAGGCGGTCGGCCGTCTTCCTGTCGGGCACCCCGCAGACCTCCATGGCCTTGTATATGGCGTTGGAGATCTTGGTCTTGTCGAACTCTGTGACTGTGCCGCTGCGCTTCTTGACGTTGCGTATTGCAGTCTTGATCTTGGTGTCGCTCATATCGGATCTTTTTTCCTCTTTGAAATAATTAGTTGCATGGCTACCCCCCGGATAGATTATTATTAAATTTTTACTGGAAGGGTCCGTGTGGGATCCGTGGAAGAATATTGCCAAAATAAACCAGTTGAAACCATAGAATGGTATTAATTGGTAAACAACGGAAGGTCATTCCGTCAAGCCGACCGACGATCCCGGGGCATCTTCAGCAGCAGGAAGCGGCACGTGTCTATCTCCGGGTGCATGTCCACGTTGCTGATGGATATGGCGTCGTACGCGGCCCACCGCCGGGGCATGTCCCTGTACCGGTAGGGGCCGTCAATGAACGCCTCGTCGGGACGGTACGTCTCGCAGCTTATGATGTAGCGGCCGGACACCCGGTATATCTCGGACATGGTCGCCTCCAGGGTGGCGTCGTCCAGGTAGTTGAGCAGGCGGTGCGTGAACACCATGTCCATCGACGCGTCCCCGTAGGGCAGGTCCGTGACGTCGCACAGGCGGAAGTCGGCCCGGGGCATCCGCTCCCGGGCGGCGCGGATGGCCTCCTCGTTGAGGTCGGCCCCGTGCACTGCTATGCCCTCCCCCAGCAGCCTCAGGTCTATGCCGGTGCCGCACCCGGCCTCCAGCACGCTGGAGCAGCGCAGCGACGAGACCAGATCCCGCAGGAACCCGGCAAAGTTGGCATTATACCGGGACTCGTTGGTGCGGGCGTACTCGTTCCAGTATTTGGCGTCGTAGGGCATTGTGGGGGTGGACGCCCGGGGGCTATTTAGTCCCGCCGCAGCCCTGCACCTGCCGGAGGTCGTGGTATCCGCGAAGGGGCCGTTCAGCCGGCGCAGTGGGCGCATCCGCAGGGGACCAAGGAGGTGTCGAAGGTGCAGTCGTGCGGCCCGTCGGACTTGGCGTCCCGGGGTATCGTTCCCATGCAGTCGGCGTGGCGTCCCTTCCTGCAGAACCAGCACACGGCGGCGGATCCGCTCCCGCAGTCCATCGCGGGATGTGCGGGCGGGTCAGTTATGAATATGACGCAGCGCCGGGAGGCGCCCGGCACGGGCGGCTGGGGGGAGGCGCCGACCCGTCCGGTGCGGGTCGGCTTGGCGCGCAAGGCCGTTATAGGAAGGGCTCGAAGCCCACTAACGGTGTATCCGCGCGCCCGTGCAGTATGGGGATGGCAGGAATGTAAGCGTTTCCTGATGGGCGTCCCCGGGTCACCCTCGGATGGGCGCTCATGGGTGCCAGCGGCGGCCTTCGAACGCGCAGGCCGGGAGGCGTGGGACGCGGCCCCCGGTATCACACCCGGATGGATGCGCATCCGTACGGACTCGGGTTCTTGTAGGCGTAGCCTGCCGGTGAGTGTGGGGCCCACTATACGATACAGCCGGGACGTATACCTGTTGGATTTGTCTACCGTTGATTGGTATGGGGAGTTAGATGCTGGCAATATTTGGTTGGAGATGCCAATCCAAGATTGACACCTGCGGACCTGATCCATATCGTACCATATCCCGATTCCTCCCGCAACGCCGGGTGATGGGCAAAGTTTAAGCTCATGCCACAAAAAGCCGGGCCCGATTGGCGCCAGATGGTCGTTCGACACGGTTTTGGGCCGGTTTTTGGCAAAGTCCGGCCCCGATATCCGCCGTTTGGCGTGGTTTTGGACCCACATACGGTAAAGTCCGGCCGGAATCGCACGCAACGGCATGAAGGCGGGTGCCTATGCCGCGCCCGCGGCGCTCTGTATCAATGTCAGCCACTTGTCGTGGCCTTGTATCTTGATGCCGGCAGCTTCGGCCGGGGTCCTGCCGCCTATTCCGCCGTGCGGCCGGATGTAGTTGTAGTTCAGTATGAAGATTCGGTAGACCAGCGAGTTCTTGCTGTTTATGCCCCGGGCCGGCTTGGTGTGGCCGGCGAACGTGCCGTTGACCCGCTCCTGCCTGTTGGTGTTGGAGAACTCGTTCCGGATGTGGATGTCGCATATGTGTATGAAAAAGCCCTTCAGGGAGCCGAACACCCTCTTGAAGGCTGTGTGGTAGCCGGACAGGCCGTCGGTCTTGAGTATCGGGTATGGCCTGCCCGCCTTGGCCTTGGCCGCCTCCAGCAGGCGTGTGGCATCATACCCCATCTTGTCGGCCGTGGTCTCCCACGCCAGTATGAAGCGGGTGGCAAGGTCCATCGCCATGACAAAGTAGCTCTCCTCGCCCTTGACGTCCTGCCGCTTCTCGTCGGCGCCCAGCTCGCTTCCCAAGTTCGGCGGCCGTATGGGATTGGTGTACCATTCCACCAGATCCACATAGTGCGCCAGCCACCTGAAGATCGTGTCCTCATGCACGCCGACTTTCATGTGTCCGAGCACAATCTGTATGCGGAACGGGGGCATCCCCATGCCGTTCAGCATGAGCGCCAGCGTGATGAACGCCGGTGCCGTGTGGCGGCGCTCAAATCCCAGGTTGTCCCGGAACCGGTGTTTGCACTCTTTGCATTTGTATCTCTGCTTCCTGCCGGACTTGCACCTTGTGTCATGGCCGTTCTTCACGTATTCTTTGCTGCCGCATTCGGTGCATGCCAGCTCCGCCTCGTCGATGACCGTCTCTCCGGAGCGGGGGGACTCGGCCTCCCGGAGCAGCATGTACTCGATCGCAGCTATGTGCTTGCAGCGGCGCCCCTTCCCAGCCACATGGTAGGGACACTCGCAGGTGAACTTGCCGCAGCCGTACGACACCCTGTACGTGACGCCCTCCATGCTCTGGGATTTCACGTCGCAGCGTTTGTCGGTCAGAACCGTGATCTGGTCGCCCTTTTCGTATATCTCGCGTCCGCTTCTGTCGATATTCTGCTGCGATGTCCTGCCTCTCCGCTGGTTCTTCCTGCGTGCCATGTCTGGTATGATCCTAATGAATGCTTAAGCGGATGGAGGCATTTTTCCGGCATCACCCGGCATTGCGGGAGGAACCCATATCCCAAAACAATTTAGCGAAGGGTCCCGATCGGATGCCAGTGAACTGGTACTTGGGCTTGGGCGGGATCGCATGCCTGGTGGTGGGGCTGGCGGGCCAGGGCTTTGAGCTGAGGAGGCTGCGCCAGGCCGAGTACGGCGACGAGATGGGATCTCCCAACCTGTTCACCGACCGCCGAAACATCAAGTGGTACGCCCTGATAGGAGCGGGGATAGCCATGTGGTACGCGGCCGAGCGCATGTAAAACTATGGGGCGGTTCCGTCCGGCAGAAACCGGACGGCGTTGAGTCCCTCCCTGGTCAGGGAGACCCACTGGCTCCGCCCAACCTTCTCGGTCCTGACAAAGTTCCACCGTATGAGCGGGTCGATTATGCTCCCGGTCATGCGGGCGAGGCCGGCCGTCTCCATGTAGTGCTCCCGGCCGCGGACCACCAGCACGTCGGGAGTCTCGGGGATGTGGACGGCCGCGTCGCTCACCATCACCACCAACCCGGCCTCCCGCAGCCTGTTCAGCAGGTCCTTCTTCCGTATGCGGTTGTCGTTGTTTCGTATGATGTGCATGGTGTTGACCAGCAGCGGAGGGGGGATCTGGACGGTGTATTGGGGCAGCGGCATGACCTCCCGCACCCCGGTGGAGAGCGGGCCGTCCCGGCGGCGGTACTCCTCGGGCTCGGCGTAGTAGGGGCGGACCCTGCCGGTGCCGTTGAACATCATGCAGGCCATCATGCAGCCGACGGCCTGTATCTTGGAGCCCGACGACAGGTTGACCAGGATGTGGTTCTCCCCCTCCAGGCTGATTATCTCTCGAGTGGCCCGTATTATATCAAAGAGATCCCCACGGTCATGTTCCATCGTGCGCACCTCGATCTTGGCGTCCGCCAATCCGGCCTGCACGTCCTCCAGAAAGTCCCGGGCGGTGTCGTCATGCCGGGGAATCAGGAGCCACACCCTGTCGGCGCCGTTCCGCACGGCCGGGATGACTATGCGGTCCTCCTCAAACCCTAGGGGGGCAGCGTGGACGCGCCGGTCATTCAACTGGGGGTTTCCGGACATACGACGGCATGGTGGAGCCGTGCAGCCTTTATGTATGCGCCCGGCCGTCCGGGCGGAACGGGTTGTCCGCGTGGGGGTCGGTGTCCCGGTACCTGTCCATCTCCTCCAGGCAGAGCTGGTGCAGCAGGGAGCACCGGTTGCGGCGGGCCTGCCGAATTATGCGCTCCATGTCGCCGTCCCGTATGCCCTGGGCGGCCAGGAACGCCTCGTCCTCCATCCCCAGGGAGCGGTACGCCCGGGCCCGGGCTTCGGCGGCCTCCCGCAGCGACGGGTCCAGGCGCAGCGCCATATCATAGTATGATATGGACCGGCGGACTTGCCCGGTGCGCTCCAGCGAGAGGGCCCCGTTCATCAGGGCCGTGGTGTTGTGCGGGTCCAGCTTCAGGGAGCGCTCAAAGTATTCGACAGCCTCGGCGTACCGGCCCATCTCGGCCAGCGCCAGGCCGGCGCTGTTCAGCGTCCAGACGTCGCGGGGATCCGCCTTCAGCATCTCCCCGCAACATTCCAGCACCTCCCCGTGCCTGTGCAGGTTCTCCAGGGCGTATATCGTGTTGCGGAGGGCGTACGGGTCGCTCCGGTCCCGTTCCAGCACGCTCCTGCAGCGCTCCAGCGCCTCCTCGTACAGCCCCAAATGCAGGCACGCCGTCGCGCAGTTCTCCAAGGCCAGCATCTCGGCGGGGTCCTTCTTCAGCCGCATGTTGCAGTAGTCGCGCAGCTCGGCGTACCGGCCCGAGTCGTACAGGGTGCTGATTACGTTGGAGGGCTCCAGCGGATCCGGCATCGTAGTATGTGTGGGCGGGGGTGGTTTATCTATTCTGCCAACTCCAGCACCGCCAGGGCGCGCTTGTAGTGCACCTCGTCGATCATCCTGCCGTCCAGCTGAATGGCCCCCCTGCCGCCGCCTAGGGCCCCGCGGTACTCCTCGCAGACCCGCCTTGCCCAGCGGATCTCCGGCTCGGTGGGCGCAAAGGCGCGGTGCGCGGCATCTATCTGATCGGGGTGTATGAGGGACTTGCCCGCGTACCCCATGTTGCGACCCAGCCGGCAGTCGGCCTCAAAACCGGCCGCGTCCCGGATATCCTGCCATATCCCGTCTATGGCCGGGACGCTGGCGGCGGCCGCGTCCACCGGAACCTTGGAGCGGGCGTACAGGGCCGTTCCAGGATCCTTCGAGTACTCCATTCCCATGTCGTTGAGAAGGTCGAATATGCCGAAGACCACGCCGCACACCCGGGGGCCGTGGGAGGCTATGGAGTACGCGTTCAGCACGCCGGCGGCCGACTCTATCGACGGCAGCAGGAGGGTGGTCGACCTCTCCAGCCTCTCCATGGTATGGGATATGGCGTCCATCTCTTCGGTATTGTTCACCTTGGGCACCACCACGCCGTCGGGCCGCCCCCGCAGCACGCCGTCCAGATCCTCGGGTATGAGCCCCGAGTCCGGGCTGTTGACCCGGACGAATACCTGGGAGCGGTACCCCCCGCCCCGCAGGGCGCCGGCGACCATCTCCCGGGCCTCCACCTTCCGGTCCGGCGGAACGGAGTCCTCCAGGTCCAGGCACACGATGTCTGCCTCCAGGTTCCGCGCCTTGGCAAGGAACCGGGGATTGTTCCCGGGTACAAAAATAAGGCTACGGAAGAGATCCGGCATGCATTGGCTATGCCCCTTCGGGTTTTAACAGTATCTTGCCGAACATGTCGCCGGTCAGCATCTTGGTGTGCGCCTCGGCGGCCTGCTCAAAGGTAAACGTGGAGTCGATCACGGACTTTATCTTGCCGCGTCCCATCCAGTAGATACCCTGCTCCAGCTCGGCCCTGGTTCCCTGGGTGGCTCCCAGTATGTTGGTGCCCTTGAAGAATATGTGCCGCAGGTCCGTCATGGCATTGTACCCGGTGGTGGCCCCGCACGACACCAGGGTGGCGCCGTACTTGAGCAGCGTGAGCTGTTTGTTCCAGTGGGTCTCTCCTATGTGATCAAAGGAGAGGTCTATCCCCGGCGCGGTGCCGTTCTTCTTGGCTATCTCCTTGGATATGCGCCATACCTCCTTGTGCCAGCCGTCCTCGCGGTGGTTCACTGCGTAGTCGGCCCCCAACTCCAGGAGCTTGTCCATCTTGCCGGGGCCTGCCGTCGCTATGACGTCGCAGTTGTACAGCTTGGCTATCTGTATTCCGAAGGTGCCAACCCCAGAGCCGCCTCCCATTATCAGGACGGTCTGGCCCGGCGTTATCTTGGCCCTTCCCACCAGCATGTGCCAGGCGGTCAATATCGTCATGGATGCAGCGGCGGCTTGGTCGTAAGATACCTCGTCGGACAACTTGACCACATTCACCTCGGGTAGGTGTGCCAGCTCACAATATGCGCCCCAGAGCGGACCCGTCTGGAATCCCCAGATGGTCCTGCGGGTACAGTCAAACTCCCTTCCGTCGGTGCATGCCTGGCATACCCTGCAAGCCATGTTGGTGTGGGAGACCACGCGGTCTCCGACCTTGATGTTCTTGACGTTCTCGCCCACGGCCACCACGTCGCCGGCGGCATCGGACCCGGATATGTGGGGCAGCGGGACGGCCACTGGCACGCCCCTCATCCCCCAGATGTCGTTGTAGTTCAGGGCCGCGGACTTGACCGTAAAGACAACCTCGTCGGGTTTTGGCTTGGGATCGTCAAGATCCTCCACCTTCAGTATCTTGGCATAATTATCATCAGGTGCGTATTCGCGGTATACAACAGATTTCATTGGCTGGCGCCATCCTAGGCCCATAATTATAGGTAGTGGAGAACTACTGCGGGCCGGCTCACTGGCACGCCAGCGCCGTCCTGAGAACCGCCAAGTTATCCCTCATCTTGCCGATGTAGGTGGCGCCGGACTCGAACTCTTCTTGGCTGATGCCCTCGATGGGGCTGAGGGTGAGCACCTGCGCCTCCGTCTCCTCGGCGATCACCTTCAGGGCGCGCGTGTCGATGATGTCATCGCCCAGCAGGTACTCTATGTCGTTGGCCTGCACGTACTCTACCAGGTTGACTATGTCGGCGGTCGAGACCGTCTCGGTGCCCGTTATGCCGGAGAGCGAGACGGTATCAAAGCCGTACCGTTCCACCAGATAGGCGAAGGCCGCATGGAGGGTGACTATCGTGTCGTGCTGGCAGGAGGACAGCGTCGCGGAATACTCGTCGTGCAGCCCGTCCAGCTGGGCGGCGTATGAGGCGGCGTTGTCCTGGTATGTTTGGGCGTTGTCCGGGTTGGCCGCCATCAGGGCGTCCCGTATGTTGTATACCTGCTGTACGGCCAGGATCGGATCCAGCCAGACGTGGGGGTCGAACGCTCCGTGGTCGTGCTCGTCGTGGCCACCATGGCCATGGTCATCGTGGTCATCGTGGCCCTCCGACCCCACCAGCTCGCGTATGGCTTCAAGCCCCTCCGCATATCCGGTGTCGCCGTCGCGTATCTCCTCCAGAATGCCCCGGATGCCTTCGGTGTCGTGGCCGTGCTCGTCATGTCCGTGCTCGTCGGCCTCCATGGTGGTGTCATGGTCGTGGCCGTGCCCATCTGTCTCTTCGGTGCCGTGCTCGTCGGCCTCCATGGCGGTGTCATGGTCATGTCCGTGCTCGTCGTGGCCGTGTCCGGCGTGCCCGCCACCAACCACATCCCGGATGGAGGAGAGGGCCTCGGCGGTGGTGACGCCCCCGGACCCGTACGCCTCCAGTATCTTCCGTATGTCCTCGTCGTCTAGAATGGCCTCGATGGCATCTATGGCCTCCTCGGCGGTGTAGTGGCCGGCATCGTACTCCTCAAGCGCCCCCCGGACCATCTCGTCCAGCCCGGCCGTCGATATCAGCACCAAGCCGTCGCTCGCCTTTACGAAAGTGACGTGGGACAGATCCCCGGACTGGGCCAGCCGGTCTATATACACCTCCAGGCCCAGCCCGTTGTACACGAACACGTCGGTATCCTGCAAGGATTGCACCCTGGATATGCTCGGCTCCCAGTCGTGGGCCTCCACCCCCAGCGGCAGGAACTGCTCCACGGTGGCCGCTCCTCCGGCCACGTTTCTGGTAAACTCATAGTATGGGTAGAACGACGCCTGTATGTGTATATCCTCGGCGGCCGCGTCCTGGGCAGCGGCGCCCAGCGGGATCAGGGCCGCCACCATCGAGAGTACAACCAGGCCGGCCTTCATGGGGTTGTTAATAATATTCCCTTATTTATTATTAACTGAGTCGACATGGCTCAGATGCCGCAATCGCCCGGCCCCGCAATGCCTGCCGCAGCAACTGCTCGTTCCGGAGAGAACCCAGGCGGATATAGGCCACAGTATGGCATAGTAGCGGCCGTTGGACTGCGCTACTTTTTCGTCTGGCATCTCTGCACATACGATAAATTGGATCGCGCATCCTACTGGCCTCGGCTGCCCGTTGGCCGCGCCCACCAAGGCCTGAGCCTGCCTGTGCTCGATCCTGCGGGCCGCCCTCAGGATCCGGCCAATCGCAAAACAAATTCCGTGACACGGCCCGCTATGCGGAGTCCGCTCATCCGGATGCTAGGCGCACTATGGCGGTGGCCACCTCGCCCTCGCACTCGGTCAGAGCCGCCACTGCCCTGTCTCTGTCCACCCCTGTCTTGAGGCATACGATATCCACGTCGTCCTCGGAGAACTGGGGCTTCTCCACCTCCCTCTCCTCGTAGCCATCGGCGACCACCACGAAGGTGGTGTTCTCCTTGCTCTCCACCTCGTTCACGACGGGCTTGGTTATGACCAGCTCCCGGTCAGCGGTCCGGATCACGACCTCGGTGACTTCGGGGATCTCCTTCATGTCCATTCCCATGCGTCCGGCCATGCGGCGGTAGTTGCGGTTTCCCGGATACATTATGCCTAGATGTGGGATGGCGAGTTTTTTAAACCATTCCGGATCCGGACGGCCACCCCTCGGTCGCATCCGGCCATCATCCCCGCGGAGAGGACCGCCCGGCCCACGGCTATGACAGTCCCCTCGTGCGTGACTGGGGTATCGGCAGACACCCCGACACGCCCGCCACACCGGACCACGTGCCGGGCGAAGACGGATCTGCCCTCCCGGACGAAGGGGGCAGCCTCCCCGCTCACCTCCACGCACGATTCCGCGAACGTGGGGTGCGCCAGCAGCATCTGGGCAAAGCGGGGCGTGAGGGCCAACCCGCCGTCTATCCTCAGCGTGCAGAGGAGATCATCACCGCGGAATGCACTCCGTATGCGGCCCCTCCGCGAGTGCGTAAAGCGGACGTCCGGCGGTATGCATGATGAGACGCCCTCGCCGAAGAGCGCGTCCACCGTACGGGCCAGCTTGGTCGCATCGTTCACGGGTGCGGGCTGACGTGGCAAGCATATTAGTGGATCTGGATGGGCAGCTTGTGCAAACTCGGGGGCAGTTTTGAGTTCCCAAGAACCGACCTGACAGATAGGGAAGACCGCCGGTCAATCTTGGCAGCGGCCGCGTTGGCATGAGATCATCTGGCAAGAGCCAAGTAACCCACCCGCCGTTGTGCAGACCGGCCCCGGCACGATACTGTCCCCGTAGGGACACCAGGCCCCGGGGCCTGATGTCGCATGTCATATGTGCGCGGGATGCCCGTTGCGGTTCAGTGTATGCGGCAGGGCTCTGGCCGGCCGGACGTACCCGCGAACCTCGCATATAGTCTATATTGATGCGGATTGGTCAATATAGTATGGACGAGAAGTACGAGACCAGGAAGATCCAGTTTACCGGCAAGTCATCATACATCATATCACTGCCGAAGAAGTGGATAGACGAGTTGGGCCTGACCCGGGGCGACCAGATCCGCATATCGAAGAAGGGATCCACCAACTTGATGCTCACCCCGCCCGACGTCCAGCCCAAGACGGCGCAGTTCGATACGGCCACCATCGAGATTGGCGCCAACGAAAGCCCCGACACTGTTGCCCGCCGGCTCATATCGCTGTACTTTCTGGGGTTCAAGACAATAAACGTCCGGCCAAAGTCCGGCCGGCTGAAGCCCAGCCAGCGGATCCACATCAAGGAGACGGTCAGGAGGATGCTGATGGGCTCCGAGATAATATCGGACTCCTCGGAGATGATAACCGTCCAGGTGCTCATCAACCTGCTGGAGCTCACCGTGGAGGGAGCGTTCAAGAGGATGGTCCACCTGGCAAAGTCCGTCTCCCGGGATGCCCTGCTGGCCGTGCAGGAGAACAACAGGGAGCTGGCCGCCGAGGTGGCCAACATGGACGACGAGATAGACAGGTTCGGGTTCTACATAATACGCCAGCTAAAGCTGGCCATCCAGAACGACCACGTCCTCCGGGAGATAGGATTCCGGAGCGCCCGCAGCTGCCTGGGATACAGGGTCCTAGTCAAGAACATAGAGAGGGCCGGCGACCACGCGGTCCTGATAGCCAAGGATGTGCTGGAGTTCGACAAGAGGATAGACGAGGGCGCCATAGTGACGCTGCAGGACATGAACACCTTTGCCCTGTCGGTGCTGGACGACGCCTGCCTGGCGCTCTTCAAGGACGACTACGCCCAGGCGGAGGCCACCATAGCCAAGGCGTCGCGGATGTCCGAGTACGACGACCGGCTCCAAGGCATAACGGGAAACATCTGGGACAACGAGATCGTCTTCAGGATACGGCGTATGGCAGACAACATCCGGCGCATATCCGAGTATTCGGTGGATATAGCGGAGATCGTCCTGAACCTGAACATCGAAAAGACCCTGAAGGAGAGGTCGTAGGGGCCGGACGCCGCGCGGCGCAGCCGCCCATGCAAGACGGCGCATCACGGCAATTCCTACCGGCCCGCACCATGATTTAATTAGCGGGCCGGGGAGCCGCCCTCGAGTTGGCGGTAGCAGAATCCAAGGTGGCCGATATAATAAAGGCCCTCGGCGGCCTTGAGGACGATCTGGACTCGCTGGACTCCAAGGTGGCCGACATGAAGCACCAGCTGGCCGTGAGGGCCCAGAAGGAGGCCGATGCACTGTACGAGAACGTCCGGGAGAAGGCAAGCGCCGAGGCAGAGGGCATCATAGGCGAGGCCCGGGAGAAGGCAAGCGCCGAGGCCGACAAGATATCCAAGGAGGCCGACTCGCGGCTGGACGAGATCCGGGCTGGCATCGACGCCGGCTTTGAGGATGCCGTCGGCGTGGTCGTCTCCACCGTCATGAAGCCGTAGTGCCCCGAGCCGCATGTACGTCCCCCGGTTATGCGTCCCCGCATATCGTCCACAAAAAATATTAACGCGCCCCATGATATGGCACCCATCACACCCATAGACCCTTACCGAGTGGGAGTAGCGACGACTCAAGCTAGGCCCTACTACACCTTTACGGGCTGGCTGCGGAGGACGGGCGTGGATTTTGACGTTCTAGAGCCCCGGGAGATGCCCGGGTACGGCGGTCACATAATACTCACCACACGCGCCGAGGCGCGCGCCTGGCCTCCCCGCTGCGCCCTGCTCTTCCCCGACGAGCTGGAGCGGGGATCCGCCGTGGCCCTGAGCCTGCTGCTCCGGCGGTGCGGAGCCTTCGGCGACGACCTGTTGGTGGGCATAGATCCCGGCAAGCGCTTGGGTCTGTCCGCCTCGTACGCGGGCCGGGAGGTGGGGGCGTCGCTGTTCACCTCAGTGCATGCCCTGGTATCGCATGTGGAGGCCTTGGTGCGGGGGATAGGGCCGTCCTCCTGCACCATAAGAATAGGGAACGGTGAGATGGCGTCGGCGGCGCGCATACGGAGGGCCCTGGCGTCGGCGGGCCTGCAGCCACTCCGCATCGAGATGGTGGACGAGATGGGTACCAGCCCCCGGAGCCGAAACTGCAACAGGCGGGGAAAGAGGGACATGCTGGCGGCCAGGGCCATCGCGAAGATTGGGTACGGCCAGGGCCTGCCGGTGGCCGCCGCCGGTTGACATGTCCGCTGCCCCGGGGTCAGCCATACTGATCACCTACGACAGGGACGACGCCGTGGACGAGGCCGTCGCCCTGTGCGACGCGGCCGGCTACCGGGTGGCCTACACCCTGCGGCAGCGGTTCCTCAACCGCCCCAAGTACGGGATAAGCGAGGAGACCATGCGCCGGCTGGGGGAGCAGGCCGACCGGCTGGGCCCCGACGTCATAGTGTACGACGAGGTGCTCCGGCCCAGCCAGAACTACAACCTGGCCTCCCGACTGCACCGCAACGTCCTGGATCGGGAAGCCCTCATCTTGGAGATATTCGAGAGGAGGGCCTCCAGCGCCGAATCGCGCCTACAGGTGAAGCTGGCCCAGATGCGCTACGAGTCCGGCAGGGCCAGGGAGAAGGTGCGCCTGGCCAAGATGGGCGAGCAGCCCGGCTTCATGGGCATAGGCAAGTTCGAGGTGGACGTGTACTACAACGACATCAGACACCGCATGCACTCGGTCCGGTCCAAGCTGGCCAAGGCGGGGCGGCAGAGGACGCTCCACCGGCAGGGGCGGAAGCGGCTCGGCCTCAAGACAGTCTCGCTGGCCGGGTACACCTCGGCGGGCAAGACCACTCTCTTCAACGCCCTGACCGGCGAGGGGCGCCGGGAGGGCGAGGAGCTCTTCACCACCCTCTCCACCACCACCCGGAGGTTCACCGTGGGCGGGGAGCCCTTCTTGGTGTCGGACACGGTGGGGTTCATCAGCAAGCTTCCCGCGTACATGATAGAGGCGTTCAGGTCCACCCTGGAGGAGATGGTCCACGCCGACGTGGTGCTGGTGGTGCTGGACGGCAGCGACAGGCTCCCAGATCTCAGAAAGAAGTACCGCAGCTGCATGGCAACGCTGGGGCGACTGGGCGTGGAGATGGGGAGGATGATATTCGCCGTGAACAAGTCCGACCGCCTCTCCGAGCCGCAGCTGGCGTCCCGGGCCCGGGCGCTGGAGATGGACGGCAAGAGGTGGGTGGCCGTCTCGGCGGCCACCGGCCACGGACTGGACTCGCTGCGGGAGATGGTGGCGGCCGCCTCGGAGCGGGGGCCATGATCATAGAGGTGGCCAGGCTGGGCCAGAGACTGGTGAGGGACGACCGCGTCACCACACACGCCGCCTTGGTGTCCAGGGCGTTCGGGGCCAGGCGCATATACATGAGCGAGGCCAACGCCGACATACGGGACACCCTACGCGGGGTGAACCGCACCTGGGGAGGAGACTTTGAGGTCGTGCTGGAGCAGGACCTCAGGGGAATAATACGCCGCAGGAAGGCCGACTCGTTCGGTGTTGTCCACCTGACCATGTATGGCGAGGCCTTGGACGCGGCGCTGCCCCGCATGGCACACCTGGAAGATATGCTGGTGGTCATAGGCGCCGGCAAGGTGCCCCGGGAGATATACGACATGGCCGACTACAACGTGGCAGTGGGCAGCCAGCCCCACTCTGAGATAGCAGCCCTGGCCGTCTTCTTGGACCGGGTGCAGAAGGGACGGCAGTTCGGAATGGCGCCGCCGGGCGCCGCCCGGCGCATCATACCCAGCAGGAGGGGCAAGCTCGTCGTGGACGGGGAGCCCTGCGGGGGGTCCTGAGCGCGGCCCCGGCGGGTGCAGGCGGCGCATCCCGACAGGACATGTAGCGGGGGGCATCCGGGGCCGACAGTCCACTGCACCGGACATGCGCCAGGCCGGTTGCAGAGAGCGGCCGGCCCCGCAAATCTCACTTCCCGCTGGCGCATGTGGGCAGCTTCCGCCATGCCCCGCCAGATCCGCCCCGGGGCTCACGCTTTGCTCAGCGCCGCCTGCCCATACCATTGGAACCGCAGGCGGTGTCTGAGATCGGTACACCGCCCGGAGCCGGCATGAGATGCGCCCAAAAATCAGCCAAGAAAATTTATAGATGGAACGAGGGGTATAAACCGCTTGATCAACAAGTACGACGACCCATTCGTCCGGATCGCCGCCATGATCGGCGGCGACGAGTACCTCAAGGTGGCCCGGTCCCTTCTAAAGGCCGAGGATGCCACCGACGAGGAGATCGCCAGCTCCACCGGCCTCCGGATAAACATGGTCCGCAAGGTGCTGTACGGACTGTTCGGCAAGTCCCTCATCACGGGCATACGCGTAAAGGACGAGCGGAAGGGGTGGTTCGTGTACAGGTGGAGGACGCGCCGGGGCGAGGTCGAGACGTTCATCGAGGGCCAGAAGCGCCAGATTATGGAGCGCCTCCAACAGCGCCTGGACTATGAGAACTCCACCCAGTTCTACCACTGCGGCAACGACGACTGCCCCCGGGTGACGTTCGAGGACACGCTGGATGACATGTTCAAGTGCATGAACTGCGGCGGCGTGATGAACCTCAAGAAGAACGACCGGGCCAAAAAGGCATTCGCCAGCAAGATAGAGGCCATCCGCAACGACATGCAGCAGACGTTCTGAGCAGGTGGTGCGCCGATACGCCAAGCGCCACCTCGGCCCGGACGGCCAAGTCGTTCCCGGCTTGGGCTCCACCCGAGACTCTCCGGCAGGCGGCCTCTAGGAAATATATGGGCAGGCACGCTATTGGCACAGGTGGCCGACGACACGCGTTCCATGACGGACGTCCTAAAGGACAGCACGACCAAGGTGATGAAAAAGATTGACGCGCAGGTGCCGCTGTACGTCAGGATGAATTCGTCCATATACCGGGAACACAACCGCCTGGCGGAGAGTCTCCTGGAGGCCGGCTACAGCCTGGAGCGCATGGGGATGGGCTCACCGCTGCACCAGGAGGCCCGCTGGGCAGCGGAGATGGGAATACGGCTGTACGCCAAGACTATGATGGTCCAGGCGGAGATGTGCGGGCAGTTCCTGAGGTGGTACCCGCAGACGTACATCTCCGCCCTGAGGTCCTTTGATCAGGTGGTGAGGAACTGGGTACGCATGGCCTACCCCGAAGCGGGCCAAATCAAGCCCAAGACTGCCGGATAGATGCGAAATGAGCCAGATAGTCACCGTAAATCCCGCCACCGGCGAGCCCATAGCCGAGTACGAGCAGATGGACAAGCGCTCGGTGGACGCGGCGGTGGCCAGGGCTCGGAGGGCCTTTCGGGAGTGGAGGCGCAGCTACGAGACGCGGCGGGGCTACATGTACAACCTGGCCGAGTACCTGACCCGGCACAAGTACGAGCTGGCCGAGGTGGCGACCCAGGAGATGGGCAAGGCCATCAAGGAGTCTGTCGGGGAGGTGGAGAAGTGCGCCAAGACCATGGTGTACTACGCCGACCACGGCGACAGCTTCATGGCAGACGAGGTGCTGAACACCGACGCCCGGAAGAGCTTTCTGGCCTTTGAGCCGCTGGGGGTGATAGGCTCCATCATGCCCTGGAATTTTCCGTACTGGCAGGCCCTCCGCTTTGCTGCCCCGTGCCTGATGGCCGGCAACGTGATAGTGATGAAGCCCTCCCGGATCACGCAACAGTCGGGCTTGGAGATGACCAGGGCGTTCGCCGAGGCCGGCGTTCCCGACGGCGTATTCCAGACCCTCACGGGCAGCGTGGAGACGGCCAACTGCCTGATAGACTCGGGCGTGTCGGCGGTGACCTTCACGGGCAGCACGCAGGCCGGGGCCCTGGTGGGCCAGAGAGCCGCCGGCAGGCTGAAAAAGTGCGTGCTGGAGCTGGGCGGAAGCGACCCGTTCATAGTGCTGGACGATGCCATAATAGAGGACGCGGCCGAGGGGGCGGTCAAGGGCAGGTTCATAAACTGCGGCCAGAGCTGCGTGGCGTCCAAGCGGTTCATAGTGGGCAAGAACATCGCCTCCGAGTTCATAGAGCGGTTCGTGAAGAACACCGCCAAGCTGGCCGTGGGGGACCCCACCTCGACGGATACGGACATTGGACCGCTCTCCACCAAAGGCGGCCTGGAGGCCATATCCGAGATGGTCGAGGATGCCCGCTCCAAGGGCGCCAACGTGCTGTCGGGTGGCAGGCAGATAGGCGACAAGGGATGCTTCTACGAGCCCACCATAGTCACCGACATCAAGCCGGACATGAGGATGGCTACCGAGGAGACGTTCGGCCCGGTGGCGCCCATCACTGTGGTGGACGACGAGCGGGAGGCCGTAAAGATCGCCAACGACACGGAGTTCGGCCTGGGCGCCAGCATATGGACCAGGGACCTGGCAAAGGCCGAGCGGATGTCGCGCCGCATCGAGTCGGGTATAGTGAGCGTGAACAACGTGGTGGTCTCAGACCCCCGCATACCCTTCGGCGGGATAAAGAACAGCGGCTTCGGCAGGGAGCTCTCCCGCCACGGCATGATGGAGTTTGTCAACGTAAAATCGGTACGGTTCTACGACAACCTGACGCACCACCACTACGTCGAGTGAGGGACGGCCCCGGGCGGTATGGTGCCGCCCATACCCCGCGGCGCGCTCCCGCAACCCCGGCAGAGACACTCCCCCCTGCAGGCCGGCGGACCACACCAGGACTGGGCCGCCACGGACGGATGGCCGTCTTGCGTGATCGCCCAGGGGGATTCGGCATACGCCGCATGTCGTCCAAGTCCGCGTTCCCGGACGGGCGCAGGCCCGCCGCGGGAGTCCCCCATCCCATCCGAAAACCAGGTGTGGTTTGGAGCGTGCCCAGGCAGAGCCCAAACGATGGGATTATATGCCACGGAAAGGGCGATGGCCGCATGAGGGCACCACGCATAGCGCTGGTCGTGCTGGGGCTGGCCGCCATGGGCATCGCGGCCCCCACCACAGCCATGGCCAGCGATGAGGTGCCCGGTGACATGCCGCGCCTGGTGATAACCGTCGTCTGCACCATATACTCGGACTATCTGGACGAGACCGTAACCGGCATGGACCTGGCCCTGGGCGTCAATCTGGGACAGTACATGCCCGAGTGCGAGATGACCACCGAGTACATAGACGCGGTCCAGGTGCCGGCCGTTATAGTAGACATGCCAGAGGGGGCGCTCTTTCCGGCCTGCGCCGACGCCAACGACTGCTTCGTTCCGCACACCGTGACGGTGGGGACGGGAACCGACGTGACTTGGACCAACAGCGACACCGTGCTGCACACCGTCACCGAGCCCGGCGGCCTCTTCGACAGCTGGCTGCTGCCCGGCGAGGAGTTCACCTTTACGTTCGAGACCCCCGGCACCTACATGTACGGCTGCACGGTACACCCGTGGGCCAGCGGCACGGTGGTGGTCGATGCCGGCGGGGCTGGAGAGCCCGGGCCGGCTGTGGCCAAGCCAGAGCCCGTGACCGACCAGTCCGACTCCAGTACGGAGATCATTGGCCTCTTGGAGGAATTCATCGACATGTACAAGACCGATGGCACCGAATCCTTTGCCTCCATAAACGAGATGGCACAGAATCCCGACCAGGACGTGGTCGGTTGGGTCATAAGTCCGGACAATGTTATCTTGGCCCACAGCACAAGCCCCCAATTTGTTGGCTTTCCGATCGCGCCCCTGCTGGCAAAGGCAGGCATTCCCCTAGACGAGCTGGCGCAAGCCATCGCAGATGCAGGCATGCCAATACCGCTCAGCTATCCGTCCCCGGACCCACAGGGCAACATCCTCTACTACGACAGCGCTTGGGTTACGGCGTATGACGGTTACTTCTTTATGGCCCGTGCGGATTCCACCATAGAATCTAGGGTTCAGAGCATCGTGGAAGAAACTATCCGCGTGTACGACCGCGATCCTGAGGGTGCATTTGATACCATCAACTCCTTTGGGTCGCTGGATCCCAAGTACCCGTTCATCGTGGATCCGGAGACCACCGAGATAGTGGCGCACGGCGCAGACTCCTCCAGAGTTGGAGACACGGCCGTATTCCTTACCGACTCCACCGTATCTCTGGAGGAGTTCCGGAGTTTGAATGAAGATGAGGGGGTGTGGACGGAGTACGTCTTCTTCGACCCCTCCACCGGCTTGGATTCCTCAAAGCGCTCTTGGGTCGTAATGCACGGCGGATACCTGTTCGGGTCCGGCTACTACCCATAATCATCAGAGGAGCTTTTACACTTATCCAGTCGCCTCGAAGGCACATCAGTCGCTCTTTGGGTCTATGCGGATCAGATCCGTACAACTCATCTATAATCCCCCGGCAGCCCCTTGAACGTGGACGTTATGACTCCCTGCTCTATATTCACGTCAAGCCTCCCCATCCGCTTGTGGGGCTGGTTGGAGGGCGTCTGTACTCTCCGATCATCTTTCCGATTGCCCCCTCGGACTGCCCGTACCGGACTCCCATCCGACCCTGAGGGCGGCGGCCAGCATGATCAGCGTCTCCGAGTACCGGTACGGGGCCCCACCTTTCCCTTGTTTGCGTGGCTGACCCCGTTCCCCCACTCGGGATTGTACTCTGAACATGTCCGCCTCCCGTTTGACGTACTTTTCGTTGTCAGTCTTTGTCATGGAGGCCAAATGGTATGATCATTATACCTTTCGGCCCGCACGGGCGGCGCTCAGGCGCAATTAGGACATATAGCTCCCTCACTGCCTAGTCCCGTATGTAGTTCACCCCACGACGAAAAATATGATAGTAAAACTACGATTGTAGACCAGTCAGCAGGTGCATGCGTGTCAACGGGTGTAGGGCCGCCGCGGAGTGGAAATGAAGGCGGGGGGGTCGATCCTGCCAAAGTCCGCACGCGCAGGCGGGGCCGCCGCAAGAGTTCCAAATCATGGCGTTATATCGGCAGTCGTAGAGTACGGGCGATGTCAAAACTGGACGAGTCGGTGGTGAAGTGGATAATACGGGAGAAGCGCAAGGGCCGCCGCAACAAGCAGATCGCCGAGACGGCCGGCGTCTCGATACGCTGGGTCCAAAAACTGTGGGCCAGGTACAAGGACTCCTCAAACATAACGTACCCGCTGCCCATGGGCCGGCACGTGAACGGTTTGCCGGGGCGTCGGGAGCATTCGGCCGTGCTTGCAGTCAACGACGGTCAGCGCCGGGGGGCCCGAAACATGGAGGCGCGTATAGAGAAAGAGACCGGCATACATATACCGCATAATACTATACATGAAATATTGATGGACAACAGTCTGGCCTCCGAAGAGTCGGGCAAGAAGAAGCGCCGCAAGTGGATTCGCTACGAACGGGTGCACTCCAACTCGCTGTGGCATACCGACTACAAGCAGCTTAATGACGGCAGGTGGTTTCTGTGCTATGAGGACGATGCCTCCCGGTTCGTGACCGGGTGGGGGGTGTTCACCTATGTATTTGTCGCCCGTACGTGGACGGGTTATCTCGTGTTTTGCTACCCACCGATAGCCGTATCATAGTTCCTGATTTAAATATTACGGCGTCTTTGCCGCTTCTCATGGTCTGATCGGCCGCCATCCGGACCCCGAAATCCGGCCCCCGGACCGGCCTGCGGCGGAATGTGGTGCGCAGCCTCCCCCACAAGACTCGGCGTCCAATATTTAGGATCGCCATGCGTTCCGTTTCCAATGCAGCCGGCAGAAAGACGCGGCCGGGAAGGATTCAAATGGAATCCGATTGTGGCTGACGTGTCCGCGCATCTTGACACTCTCCCAATAATTGGGGAAGGGATGGGCGCCGAGGTGCGCTAGGACGTTTTCAGCCTGTCCAGCTTTGACTGGTATAGTCTGTCATTGGCATGCCTGTAGGGTTCGCTGTTCTTCAGCATGAAGTAGATGTATGTGGCCATTATGTTTGCGACGTGGCTGCGGGCTATGAGGGGCGGGTGCCGTTTGGCATACCTCTCGTATATGGCCGCGATGTGTTCGTCATGCTGCTTGGCGACCATCGCCGCATTCATCATGATGTGCGTGAGTATGCCGTTCCTGTCCTTCTTCATGCGGCCGTGCGTGACGCGCTGGCCGGACTGATATGTGGTGGGGCACAGTCCCAGAAAAGAGACCAGGTGCTTGGGGCCCTTGAATCGTCCTATGCCGTCGATTGAGGCGGCCAGCAGCAGTGCGCTGTACGCGTCAAATCCGGTCATACTCATGATGAGCAGGGCGTCCTTGCTCTTGGCCGCATCCTGACGCACCAGTCCCTGCAGCGTTTCCAGCTGGGAGTTGATGTGCCTTACGCTTGAGACGTACTGCTCCATCAGCACCATGTCTCCGGGGCGCAGCTTCAGGGAGTCCAGGTACGACTGGTGCCTCTCGCCTGACGTGTCGCTTCCGGTCTTCACGGGGTAGTCGTATTTTTCGCACAGGCCGTGCTCCCGGTTCAGGTATCGGGTCCGCTCCTGCTTCAGCAGGGTTATCTGGCGCAGCAGATCTATGATTCTCATGGTGTCCTCGTCGTATACGTGGCATATCGCATCCTCCAGGTCGTTCATGCGGAGCTTGTTGGCCAGCCTTGCGGCATCCTTCGGATCCGTCTTGGCGCCCGACTTGCGGAGCCCGAGCCGGAGCGGGTTTGCCACCACGATGGATATATGCGTCTCGTACGTCTTGATCCACATCCTGGCGGTGGACTCGCAGATGGCCCGGCAGCTGCCGTATGTGGCCAGCATGTTGTCTGCGAATTTGGCCGCATGGGCGCGGGTGTTTGGGTACTTGCCGCTCTCCAGAACGGCGCCGTCCATATTCATGACGGCGAATTCACAGGTTTGCTTGCTTACGTCGATTCCTAGGCATGTCTTTTGACTTTCTATTTTCCTTTCACCTCCTTTTTCCATGGTTGGCAGGTAGCAAAACTGCAATCACCTATGAGGGCTCGAAGCCCATTGAAGCCGCAGCTTGAGATAGCCCCATTCAAGGAGAAGGGCTCAAAGCCCATTAACGCCAAGGGGTCCACCTGCCGTGCGCCGTCAGGCAGAACCAAATATACTCGCTTCCAAGGAGGCAACGACCGCGAATGCCATAGCCGTACTGGAGGATGCCATCAAACGCCACGGCAAACCTGCCTCGGTAATGACGGATCATGGTTCCCAGTTCTACGCCAACGAGGCAGAGGCCAGGAAGAGAGGAGAGTCCGAATACGAAAAGAAGCTGGTGGAACTTGGCATAAAGCAGATACTGGCAGGCGTACGCCATCCCCAGACCAACGGCAAGCTTGAGAGGGTGCACGGCGAACTACAGCGCAAACTCCACACGTTCAACGACGTGGCAGGCCCCCCGGGTACGGGATGTCCCATAGGCGGAGGGATAATCGAGTCGGATCCGGTTGCCAGATTCATCAAATGGTATAACTACGACAGGGAGCACGAGGCCCTCAACATAGACGAACTGGAGACTCCTGCACAGGCATTCAGGCGGAAGATGCCCCCTGACATTGAAGAGGTAATAGATCCCAAGACAGGCGAGGAGTACGGCGCCGCATAGTGCGGGAAGAGACACACTCCACATCATACCACAAAGTCCTCACGGGACCATACTGGATGGCGACACCGCATAATACAAGAAGAGACACGCTCCACATCTAATCGAAATCTAGAAATCATCCAAAGACGCATGGAGGGGTCGTGCTGGATATAGGGGTGAACGACTTTTGGGACTACACAATATAGCTCCCTCACCGGAATCCTAATAAGCACTCTTGTGTGGGTCGCCGCATGAACGGTGTGCTGATGTATGCTAGTGTTGCTGCTGCGATCATGGTAGCGGCCGCCTATCCCGCGTACGCCGATGACTTCGCGGCGTCTCTTCAGGATGCGGTTGATATCACGACGGATCTGCGGAACGACTACCTGGCCGAGACCTTCTTTGGGGAGTCGTCCCCGACACCCCGGATAGCGGCGGTGGAGACGGTGGAGAGGGCCATAGACCTGTACGAGTCCACTAGGGCAGATCCGCATGTTCCGGTAACGGAGCGGGGCACTTTCGTCCGGCATCCCATCAACCCGTACGGCACGACGGTGGTGGCCTTTGAGGTGATCAACTCGATGAACGCCCGCGAGGGGGTCTATCCGTTCGTTATAGACTTTGACACACTGGAGGTGCTGGCCGAGGGAGCCTTCCCAGCCACCGTGGGGCTGTACGCCGTCTTCCTTGATGATGCTGACCGGCCCTTGGAGGATATTTTGGAGGACATACAGGAATCGGACGGGACCTGGGTGACCTACACATTTACCGATCCCAGCACTGGCAGAGACGAGAGCAAGCGCACGTGGCTGTCCCTGTACGACGGCTACATATTTGGAGCCGGATACTCTGTGTCGCTGGACGACGCGGCGTTGGACGATGTCAGAGCAATGGTCCGCACGTACGATGCCGACGGGACAGACTCGTTTGCGGCCATCCGGGCCGACGCCGACGTCTCGTTCGTGCTGGATGCCGGGACGCTGGAGGTAGTGGCGCATACTGACCCCAACACCTCCGGAAGCGCCATCGAGGACGCGTTAGACGCCAATTGGGACTTGGAGACCCTGTCGACCATCTTGGACAGGCACGAGAGATTGTGGGTAAGCTACCCCACTCCGGATCCACGGCCCGGCAGCGAGTTCACCCGGGCACACCTTCAACTACACGATGGCTACATCTTTGGGTCCGGCTACGGACTCACGCCAGAGGCAAGGCTTCAGGCGCTGACATCCGAGTCCGTACAGCTGTACGAGATGTATGGCGAGGATGCCTACCAAATAATCAACTCGATGGAGGGGACGCTGCAGTTAGTTGCGGACCCTGAAGACAACAAGATACTGGCGTTTGCCGACTGGCCGGATCTAGTAGGCTTGAGTATTGGCGATAATTTCTATGATCAAGAACCAGAGGCAGTGCTGCAATATCTGAACGACCATGCCGGGCTGTGGCTGGACAGTGTGGATCCCCTGGACCTATCCAGCACTGAGATGCGCCGCAGCTCTTGGTTTGTCCTGCACGACGGGCATCTGTTTGGCGCCTCCCAGGTTTATTCGCCCGAGGAGGTCTCCATCGGGAAGGTTGACGCGGCCATTGCCCTATACAAGACCCATGGCGAGAAGGCGTTCGACCACATCACTTGGCAGTCCGTCAGGCCCGAGATCATATATCCGTTCGTGAGTGACGCCCAGACTTGGGAGCTGGTGGCGCACGCAGCGGTTCCCGAGCGGGTGGGCGTGTGCTGCGCCGCGCCCATCGCCACATCCAACGATCTTGATGCCGCCCGCCAAGCCCTAGAGGAGAACCCGGGCATCTGGCTGGAGTACACCTTCTACAACCCCATAAGCGAAAGGGACGAGTACAAGCGCAGTTGGTTCTCCACCTACGACGGGTATACGTTCGCCGCCGGTTACTACTATGGAAACTTCGAACAGCTGGAGCGCGCCATCCAAGAGGCCATCGACCTCTACGATACCGAAGGCGGGAATGCCGCCTTTGCGAGCATCAATGCGATGATGGAGGATGCGGACTATCCAATCATACTGGACGGTGAAACTCTGGAGGTCGTGGCCCACGGCCAAAACTCTGCCCTCGTGGGGACCGACTTCTTTGGCGGGGCGGTGGGTGCGTCTATACTTGTAGACAAGATCAAGGCTGACCTCCGCAGCGACGGCGATACCACCATCATCACCTATAATGTCTTTGACCTAGCGACTACCTCCGTCCAGTCCCAGACCGTTCTGGCCCAACTGCACGACGGATACATCTTTGCTGCCGAGCAGCCGTTTGTAGTCTATACGAGATAGGCGGCCAGCCGGACCATCCCGACGAAGCGCGCCGGCGCCATCCGGACGTCCGGCGAGTGGGCGCCGGCAGCGGAGCCGCACTATATCCAACCGTGTATCGTGTCCCCGTTCTTGCGGTGTGATTTTCACGTATGGCGTGCAGGGCCATACCCTTGCATGGACGATCGCGCCGAGCACGACGAGTGGATGGACGATGGTTCCCGGTCAAGCCACCGGCCGCATCCGCCCGATGGGCAGGGGCCGCAACGCCGGCAAAACGCTCCCTCCCACCCCGGCGGATAAGCCGGCCGGGGTCGCGTTCCCGCCACTCCAAGCCATACCAACAAGCCGATGAGGATCAGCAGATACCCGTGCTGAGCCTAAACGCGCATCCAAGCTGCCCTGACAGTTTATATATATGCCCCTTGCGAAGGGGCGGTATGCGTGGGGCTACTGCAGCGTTGCTGATAGCAGGTTTAGCTGTCTTGGCCGTGGCAGCTCCCACCACAGCGATGGCCAACGACGAGACCTCCGGTGATGTGCCGCGCCTGGTGATAACCGTCGTCTGCACCATATACTCGGACTATCTGGACGAGACCGTAACCGGCATGGACCTGGCCTTGGGCGTCAATCTGGGACAGTACATGCCCGAGTGCGAGATGACCACCGAGTACATAGACGCGGTCCAGGTGCCGGCCGTCACGGTGGACATGCCAGAGGGGGCGCTCTTTCCGGCCTGCGCCGACGCCAACGACTGCTTCGTTCCGCACACCGTGACGGTGGGGACGGGAACCGACGTGACTTGGACCAACAGCGACACCGTGCTGCACACCGTCACCGAGCCCGGCGGCCTCTTCGACAGCTGGCTGCTGCCCGGCGAGGAGTTCACCTTTACGTTCGAGACCCCCGGCACCTACATGTACGGCTGCACGGTACACCCGTGGGCCAGCGGCACGGTGGTGGTCGATCCTGACATGGTGGCACCCGGACCGGAGCAACACGAGCCGGAGGCGGCTATGCCCGAACCTGCGTCCGAGACGGCCAGTTCCATATTGGCCCAAGATGCCGTGGAGAGGATGATTGGAATGTACAAGGAAAACGGAGTCGGGGCCTTTGAGGAGATCACCGGCAGCGCGGATCCGGACGCAGCCGTGGTCGGGTTTGTCGTAAACACCACCAGCAACAGGCTAGTGGCCCACGGCTCAACCCCCGGGTTTGTAGGCTTCCCGGTTGAGCCGCTGTTGCAAGAGGCATTCATCCCCCTTGAGGTGATGCTGCAGATCATAGAAGAGGAGGATGACGGCGTCTGGCTCAGCTACCCGCTCCCGGACCTGCAGGGCAACATCATAGGCTATGAGCGCGGCTGGTTCAAGCTGTATGACGGATATGTATTCGCCGGCCGCTACAGTGTCACAGACGCGGAGAGGGTCCAGAGCATTGTGGTGGAGATGATCCGCGTGTACGGCCATGACCCCGAGGGCGCCTTTGAGACCATCAACTCCTTTATGTCGCAGGATCCCAGATACCCGTTCGTCGTGGATCCGGAGACCACCGAGGTGGTGGCGCACGGCGCAAACCCAGACAGGGTTGGAGCCATATCTGTCGTCCTGACCAACTCCACCGTATCTCTAGAGGAGTTCCGGAGCTTGGATGAAGATGAGGGAGTGTGGGCGGAGTACACCTTCCTCAACCCCGAGACCGGCTTGGAGTCCTCAAAGCGCTCCTGGGTCGTAATGCACGGCGGGTACCTGTTCGGGTCCGGCTACTATCCGTAGCCGCGCCAAGCCGGTTTAGGTGAAACGCTAGGCAGTGCCTTTAGCCAGCCCGGGCGGCGATGAAGCGTCCACGGATAACAAAAGTCCGCCACGTATGGCGCCCAGCAGCGGTCTTTCCCCTCCTCACCGGCGGGGCCGGAACGGCCAACCGCCCAGCATGCCCGGATTCGTCTGCAGCGACCGCTGCGGGCGGGCGAGTGGGCCGGCGGGTCACCAGCAGGCCAAAAGTGCGCACGGCGCCGAGGACTGTTCTGCGGCTGCACACACCACTCCGCTACACGGAGCCGGACGCGTCTTGAACCATCACGTCTAGGTCTGATACCATCCTCTCGTAGTGCTCCCTCTTCCGCCCGATCTCCTCCAGCTGACGGCGCTCTATCTGGTCCATCTCACCGGAGACTTGGGCGGCGTCCTGCAGCCGGGCCTCCGCCATCACGAACAGGCGGTTGTTCTCCTTCCAGAGATGCTCGGTGACGTGCTGGACGTACCGCCGCATGGACGCGGCCAGCGGGCCGTGCTCCCCTGACTCCAGATACTCCCGGGCGCGCCCCTCCATATCGGCGACGATCTCCCGGGACTGCCGGTGCTCCATCAGCATCACCGCGATGGGGCCCATTCTGGAGGGAAGGCCGGCGGACTGGAGGGCCGGAAACAGGGACTCCTCTTCCTTGGTGTGGTGGCACACGTCGGTAAAGTTCTTGGTGAAGTCGATCACCTGGTTTAGGATGGGCGCCGGTACCGTCTTTCCGGACTCGAGCAGCTGGACGGTGGCGGCCATGGACTTTAGCACCTTCTCTATGAGGTCGTGATCCCGGCGCAGCGATGCGGTGGACACATCCACGGCCGCCGCCCCCGGGCATATATCGCTTTGGCGGCTGGCGGCTGGGCCGCCGCTAGCATCCCGGACCCACGACGCGGTCCGGTCCGTCGCCCATCCCGGTTCGCGCATAGTGCAGAACCACCTCGTCTCCCTGCCGGCGAACCGACAGGAGCTCCAGACCCGGTCCGTCGGCCATTCCGGCGAACCCCTCGCCGCCCACCAGGCTCGTCCCGCCCCCTCCCGCTATGTGCGGCGATATGGTCAGCACCATCTCGTCGAAGACGCCCTCGGACACAAACCCCCAGATGGTCCGGCCGCCGCCCTCAACCAGCAGGGTGCGCACGCCCATCCCGTAAAGCCTCCCCAGCAACGGTCCCAAGCGTATGCCGTCCTCCTCCACCAGTACCGTTGCCCCCGCACCCTCCAGCCGCCTCCGGTTCCGGGCATCGGTCTGGCTGGTCACTACCAGTATGGTCCGGACATCACCGCACGTGAGGAGAAGGCGGGATCCGGAGGGTGTCCGGCCGGCGGGATCCAGCACCACCCGCGCGGGGCTGCGTCCCTGCGCGTACCGCACAGTCAGGAGCGGGTCGTCGGCCAGCACGGTCCCCGCCCCGACCAGCACCGCGTCGTGGGCTGCGCGCAGGCGGTGCACCCTGGCCAGGTCGCGCCTGGAAGATATGGCCGAGTCGCCGGACTTTGTGGCTATCTTGCCGTCTATGGTGGCCGCGGCACTGACTGTAACGTAGGGCCGCCTATATCCTTCCATGCACTATCCTGCCGCCCACCGCCACCGCCCTTATGGATCCCGGCCCTGCCCGGTGCACCAGGGCCGCATGGGGATCATGCATGATGTCCAGGTCGATATGGTGCCTCTCCAGCAGGATGTAGTCGGCGGCGGCCCCCTTCCGTATCACCCCAACGTTCATGCCCAGCACGCGGCCCCCGTTCACGGTGGCCATGCGCAGCACGTCGGCGGCGGCCAAGCCACCGCCGGCCCCCTTCCATGCGAACTCCATCTCCCGGAACATGTCCGGGGGGTTGACCATTACGTTGTCGGTGCCCAGAGCCACCGTACACCCCGAGTCCACCATGCCACGCAGGTCCGGCATCCTGCCGCCCAGTACCATGTTGGCGCGCGGACAGGCCACCACCCCCGAGATGCGCGAGGCGGCCTCCAGCTCCGGGGCGGTGGCGCGGGTCATATGTACCAGAAAGTGGGGCCGGGCCAGCAGGGCCCTCTCCACCTCTCCCCTCCCCGTCATCCGGAGGGACTCTTGCACGCTGTGGTCGGTCTCGGCTGCGTGGATGGCCCGGATCTTGGAGGTCTCCGAGTACCGTACGAGGGCCGCGTCGCTGTGCTCGTTGGCCCCGCTGATGCCCACCCCGTCACAGTGCTCCAGCAGCTCCCCCAGGGCGCCGCCCGCCTCCGGAGAACGGTTCTCCCGGATCTGGTCCTCGTCCTGGTACGCGTTGATGCGGCCCAGTATCACTGCCCGCACGGGTATGCCGCGGCACGCCCGGCGGAGAAGCGAGACCCCCTGTACTCCCCCCTCCCTAAAGTCCGCGAAGGTGGTGGTTCCCCCCGCCAGCATGGAGCGGCAGCTGGCCGCCATGAACGCGGCCAGCTGGCCGGGTTCAGTCCTGCCCAGCACGCGGGACTTGACACCATACACCGGGTGAACCCGCTCGTCCACTCCAGTCCCGGCGGCCACGTCCTTGGCTATCGAGTCCCCCAAGTGAGTGTGGCAGTTGACGAAGCCCGGCGACGCCAGCAGCCCGCTCCCGTCCATTGTATGCTCTCCCGTTTCGGGGGCCAGGCGGGGTGCTATCTCTGTGAACACCCCGCCCTCGGTCCGGATGTCTACACCGGGCATGTACGTAAGGTCCGGCCCCAGCAGGGCGGCTACCCCTCTTAGCAGCAATCCGCCTCGTATATGTCCGGTTTGGGCCCGGATCCGGTCTTGCGGATCTCGCGGATCATGTCCAGCGATCTGGTGGCCCTCATGGCCGCGCCGCGGCCGGTGCCGGCCCGCCCGATGCCGCAGTTGATGCAAAGTCCCAGATCCCCGGCGGCCGCGTCCAAGAATGCCCGGACGCCCTTCCTGCCCTCCTCGCCGGCCAGCACCATGAAGTTGTCGCCGCCCATAAAGAACGAGAGTGACTGGAGCGCGGCAAAGTGCCGGGCCATCATGAGGTGCAGCTCCAGCATCAGGACGCTTACGCCGTACGGCGGTACGTCCCGGACGCGGGCGGTGAGGTCGTTCACGTCCATGTGCAGTATGGTGATATCGTCCCCGCCGGCCTCCCCCAAGACAGGCACGTCCCGGGCGCGGGCCCGATGGGCGGCGTGGTCGGCGGCGGCCGGCGTGGAGCCCATCCCTATGTGCATCCGCAGGTCCACCCCGAACCTCTTCTCCAGGTCATCCCGTATGCGGCGGTGCCCGTCCTCGCCCAGGCCGTTGGACACTATAACATACTCGTCGTGCCGGTTGGGAAATACTAGGCAATCCCTCTCCGAGAAGAGCCGCTGCGCCTCGGCGTACAGCGATGCCTGCAGCGCCTGCAGTCGGTGCTCCCTGTCGTGCCCCAGAGTGAGAGTCCAGGGCCCGTACCCCCGGATCTTGGCGGCGGTGACCTGTATCACGGCGTCCCGCCCCCCGGCATTCCCCGTATGCGCTCCAGCCCGGCGTGCAGGCTTGCCACCGTCTCCACGGCATGCTCGGCCACCGGCCGTATCCGGGCATACGCCTGCCTCTCCCGCATGCCCGGACCCGTCACCCCCAGCGAGACGGGCTTGCCATACCGCACCGAGAGGTCCTGCAGGGATCGGGCCGTGGCGTGCGATATGACCTCGTCGTGCTTGGTCTGGCCCTTTATTACCGCCCCCAGGGCGGCCACCCCCTCCACTGTATCCTTCCGCAGGAGCGCATCGACGACCACCGGCATGTCAAAGGCGCCCGGCACCCTGCACACGTGCACCACCTGCATCCCCAGCGAGCCGGCCCTCTCCAGGGCCACCTCCAGCATCCTCCCAGTCACATCCGAGTTGAACTCCGAGACCACTATCCCTATGTTCAGCGTCCCACCCCCGCATGCTCCAGCAGCTCCTGCGACTCGACGGTCGGCAGGCCGTGCCGCTTCGCGTATGCGGCGGCGCCGTCCGCGTCCAGGGCCGAATGCGTATGCGAGTCCATCATCTCGCAGATGGCCGCCACCGGCCGGAGCCCGGCCACCCGGGCCAGGTACACGGACATCTCGGTGTGCCCCACCCTGGACTCCAGCAGGCCCTCGGAGGCCACCAGCAGGGGCACGTGGCCGGGGGTGCGGAAGGAGCGGGCAAACTCCTCCCGGGCGTGGTCGGCGTCGTACAGCGCCGCGACCTCCCGGATGGTGCGGGAGCGGTCCGTGTCGGTCACCCCCGTGTACGAGCTGGCGTGGTTCACGTATATGGAGAAGGTGGGGTGGTCGCCGTACGGGGCCAGTCCCTGGATCATGGCCGGCGGCAGGCCGGCCCCGGCCAGTATGTTGTGCATGTACGGCAGGCCCAGCCGGGCGGCCAGCCCGTGCTCCACGGCCGCGCACAGCAGCCCCCCCGCCTGGCTCCGCATCGTGGCTACGTGTCCGGACGTGACGAACTGGGCGGCGGCCACCATGTCGAACTCGTTCTCGCGGCCCTCGGCGTCGTGGAGCAGGACGAACCCGCCCCTCCGCAGGGCGTCGGCAGCTTCGCGGACAGACACGGGGTGGTGGGGTTGGAGGTGGTGTTATAAGTTTACGGGGTTTGTGGTAATTACCATTATACTGGTACGTTTTCCTTCAGAGCGTACTTGCCCAGTATGTCCGTCTCTATATTGACCCGGTCTCCGGTCCTCCGGTGCTTGAAGTTTGTGGTCTGTATGGTATGGGGTATCAGCGAGAAGGCCACCGAATCGGGGGACGACTCGGTTATTGTGAGGCTTATGCCGTCGACGGCTATCGAGCCCTTCCTTACTGTGTGCGCCGCCAAACTCGGGGGCACGCGGACGCGGACCCGCACCTCGCCGGGGGCCTCCTCCATCGCTCCTATGATGCCGGTGCCGTCGACGTGTCCCAGTACGTAGTGGCCCTCGAGCCGGTCGCCGACCCGCAGGCTCCGCTCTATGTTGACCGCGTCGCCGGGGCGGAGGTCGGCCAGGGCGGTCGTCGATACGGTCTCCTGTATCATCTCGAAGGTGCATACGGCGCCGTTCAGTCTTGTGGCCGTCAGGCAGACCCCGTTTACAGCCACGCTGTGGCCCACCTCCAGGCCGTCGGCGTGTTCGGCCAGGTCCACATCCATTGTACGGGAGCTGCGGTGGCCGGTCTCATCCGACACCGCCGTCACCCTTCCGGTCCCCAGCACTATCCCGGTGAACATGCACAGCCATGGTGGCGGGCCAGTATAAAGGGTGCGTGGGGGCGCGCTGTGGCCCACCTCCAGGCCGTCGGCGTGTTCGGCCAGGTCCACATCCATTGTACGGGAGCTGCGGTGGCCGGTCTCATCCGACACCGCCGTCACCCTTCCGGTCCCCAGCACTATCCCGGTGAACATGCACAGCTATGGTGGCGGGCCAGTATAAAGGGTGCGTGGGGGCGGCTTGAGAGGTTCTGTTACGATCTAATTTATACCGTACAGTATGGCTTATAATCGAGCTGCTGCTACTCATACGCATGGAACCGGCGAAGATGGACAACATGCCTTCCGATGAGAAGGCGGAGGTTATTGATCGACTGCTGGAACGCCACAGGGAGATATACGACAGACTGGCTGATCTGTAGCCAAATACTGGTGCGAGTTTGTAGGTGGCTGACATGATACAATACGCCGTATCAGGAATGGTTATATGATACGTTGCTGTGTTGTTCAGAATGAGAGTCATACAGGCAACCATACCCATACTGTACCGCTCTGTGGATTTGGACGGCGTGATTGTGGACTGCAACCAAGCCTATGCAGACAGACTGGGATATACCGTGGAAGAGGTCATCGGCGTGTCCCTCTTTGATCATGCTACAAAAGATACCCGCGGGGTTCTCAAGCAGGCGTTTGTCGACTGGACGGTATCGCAAAAGACGAACATCCCCGTAAGGATCAAACTGGAGGCAAAGGATGGGGAGGTCATCGACGTCGTGCGGACCTTTAGAAACAGATACGACGGCGACGACGTAGTCGGAATAGATTCTTCCATAGTGGAGTTCTCCTATATCAAGGAGCTGCAGGATCTGTACAACGTCGGCGCCAGAGACGGCTACGAGGATCCCAATATCATGCGCAGGTCCGTCGACTACGTTGGCACAGTAATCGACTGCAGCCAATCCTATCTGGACAACATGGGATACACAAGAGATGAAGTTGTGGGAATCAGCCTCTATGAGCACACGGCATCCAGGCGCAAGGGCAACCTGCACTCAAACATGAACAATTGGAGACTCGGGCGACACAGCCCGGCCAAAATATGGATGAAGAGAAAAGACGGGAGCGAGTTTCCCACATTCCTTACCTCCGTTGACGAAACTAACAAGGAGGGTATGGTGGTAGGCAGAACGGTCTCCCTGAAGATCATAGATGAGTGAGGATACGGTGCTTGCTTTTGTTTTTGGTGGTGCGTATTAAGGCAATGCGCGCAGCATGTTTTGCCTGCAACGAGCCATGACCGCATTACCTGAGCGCCGGGCATCTTCTGTCTGATAGCTAAGATCATAAATATTTCCATGCTTCAGCAAAAATATCTTGTCTAGGTTTCTGAACAAAATGTTGTGTGGATCGAACTTCATTTCAGGCTACTCGTACACGAACATTACCTGCCTGTAGCTTCTGGCCGGCCGCCTGAGCGTCCTGCATATCCTAATCTTGCACTTGCGCCACAGCAGCCTGATTTAGGAACGGCTATAGCGCCGACTAAAAATTCGTGCAGAGTCTGTGAGCTATTTCGAGTTTCTCCTCAAGACCGTCTACCATAATATTATGTGTGCTAAGATCAGGAACGAATTGAGAGCTCTGGTCTGTGGCTGATGTATGTGCCCAACAATCGTAGTTAAAACAGCGACATACTCTGCATGAACTTTTGGTCGGTGCTATAGTACGGCAGCAGGAACGATAGTTTTAGCTAAGGTTTACCCGGTTGAAGTTCAGGATAGAAAAGCACCCATAAAGTCCATGAAAAGACGGCTGCATCCCCGTCGGCCGAGCCACTCCATTCACAGATCTAATTTCTTTATTGAAGCTAACTATACAGGACATGGATACAGTTGCCCGTGCCATTTTGGCCCTAAAAGACAAGCAGACGCTTGACATTATACGCATTCACGACGTACTGGAAAGACGCGATTGTGCGAACAAGCTGCGCGGGCACCTCTGCTGCACCACGTTGCGCCGGGTGTGGGCCGGCCGCATCTGGGAACAATGCGTTCCTCCGCCACACCTTCATATGCTACGGTGCGAATGCCTCCGCCGTGATACTTTTCTTTACCAGTCCAATAGGCCTAGGCCACGCCAGCAGGGATATGGCGGTGGCCACGCACTTGGATGACGTGAGGTTCGTGACCGGCGGGCCGGCGGTAGCCTTGCTGGAGGGGAGTGGCTTTGCGGTCGATGACGTGTACACTCCTCCGTCCTTTGAGGTGAAGGGCGGCCGCCTGGCGCGCCGGGCCCTGTGGCTGGCCAGATACTACAGGTACTACAGGCGGTGCAAGGGCGTGGCGGGGCGCATCATAAAGGAGTGCGATCCGGATATCGTGGTGGCCGACGAGGACTTTGCGGCGCTGGCCGCCGCCGGGTCCTCGCCTAGTCCGGCCCCCCGCGTCCTGATCACCGACATTTTGGAGAGCCGCTTTGTGGGCGGGCTCGCCGGGCTCGTGGAGAGGAGGATGAACGGCGCCATGCGGCGCATGATGGATGGATGCGACGTGGTCATAATGCCCCAAGACGGCCCGGACCGCTCCAATCTGCGCATGGTGGGCCCCATAGTGCGCGACATAGCCGAGGACCGCCATACCCTGAGGGAGAGGTTCGGAATGGCCGGAAAGACCGTCTTGGTGACGGTGGGCGGGACCGCCGCCGGCCGGTTCCTGTTGGATGCCATGGGGCCGGTGGCCGCCCGCCTCCGCGGCACGGCCGACACCTCAATCCTGCCCGGCCCGGCCCTGGGGGGCGATACAATACACGATCTGCATCAGAGGGTCATGGCCGCCGACGTGGTGGTGTCGCTGGCCGGTCGCTCCACCATGGACGAGGCCGCCGCGTACGGAACCCCCGGCGTCTTCATACCCATATCAGGGCACTTCGAGCAGGAGGACAACGCGGCCCGCCTGGGGTACTCCCACGGCGATGTGCGCCGCCTGTACGACATCATACTGGAGAGACTGGCCGAACCCCGCCGCCCACGTCCAGCCGAGGGCGCCCGCCGGGCCGCCGCCATCATACAATCGTTAATTTAGCGGCGGACCGGACCAGACACCATGGACCTGACGGTGGCAAAGTTCGGGGGGAGCGCCATAGGCGAGATGGGCGCCTCCATACCCGTTATAGTGAACAGGATCAGGGATATGTCCGCCGGCGCCAAGGTGGTGGCGGTCTTCTCTGCGCCGCTCACGCGGGAGGGTGGCCGGCGCCGCTCCCTCACCGACGTGGTCCTGGCGCAGGGGGGCGGGGCAGAGCGCGGGGCAAAACCGGATCTGGCGGTGGTACGGGAGACATACCATACCATACTGGATATGGTGGACCCGGTACTGCGGGACCGGTGCCGGGACGTGGTGGAATCGCACCTGGAGATGGCCCAGGAGGCCCTGGAGGAGGCGCGCCGCACACGCACATTCGCCGGCCCAGTGCGGGCCAAGGCCCTGGGCTACTCGGGGGAGCTGCTCATGTCCCAAGTGATGAACTACATACTGCAGGGGGAGGGTCTTTCGGCGGCGGCGGTGCCGTACGACCACTGGCCTATAATAACCGACGACAACCCGGAGTTCACCAACTTTCTGGTCTCCGAGGCCCGCAAGAGCATGGACCACACATACGCCCTGCTCCGGGAGCACGACGTCGTGTGCATCGGCGGCTTCATTGGCAAGACCAAAGACGACACCATGACCACGTACGAGAGGGGAGGCACCGACAGGACAGCAGCGGATATGGCCATTCTGCTCCACAAGGACTATGACACCAGCGTGGACTGGGAGAAGGACAGCTCGGTGGTCTCGGCGGATCCTCGCATCGTGGAGTCGGGACTCACCGAAGTGGAGCGGCTCTCCTACAACGAGGCCCGGCTGGCTGGGATGTTCGGCATGAAGATACTCGACCCCCTGGCCATCAAGGAGCTAGTCGACAACGGGATGGACATCCCGCTGCGCATAACGGACATGGGGAATCCGGCCCGTACCACCACCATACAGCACACCACACCAAAGGACAACGGACATCCCATAAAGATCGTGACCGGCAAGGGAAACTGCGCCATAATGCGCATGGAGTTTTCCCTCCTGCCGCGCCTCCTCGACTCCCTGGAGAGCAAGAGGCAGTACGGCGAGTTTGCGCTGCTCTCACCCTTCACGTGGGACGGCACGAGATTTGCGCGCATACTGTTCACCGACGGGGACTTTGTGCGGAAGAACGAGCGGTACCTCTTGGGCTTTGATCCCCTGGCGTCCATCACATATGACCGGGGCGCCGTCACCCTGATAGGCGACTCGATGTGGAGGGTGCAGTACGTGGCATCCAAGACATGCGCCAAGATAGGCGAGGCCGGCCTCAACATACTGAACGTGGACGCGCAGGAGGAGATGCCTGGGATCCTGATCATAATAGAAGACTCGGGCGACAACCTCGCCCGGGCGGTCCGGGCCGTCCATGACGAGCGGCCCAACATAACGTTCATCTGACGCGTAACAGAGGCCAGTAGGATGCGCGATCCAATTCGCCGCATGTGCAGAGATGCCGGACGAAAAAAGTGTCACACCCCAACGGCCGCTACTATACCATGTCGTGGCCCATATCCGCCGGGGTTCTTTCCGGAATGAGCGGATTGCTGTGGCCGGCACCGTGAGGCTGGGCGATTGTGGCGCCCGCGCCGGCTCAGTTAATAATAAATAAGGGGATATTATTAACAACCCCATGAAGACCGGCCTAGTCGTACTCTCGATGGTGGCGGCCCTGATCCCGCTGGGCGCCGCGGCCCAAGACGCGGCCGCCGAGGATATACACATACAGGCGTCATTCTACCCATACTATGAGTTTACCAAGAACGTGGCCGGAGGCGCGGCCACCGTGGAGCAGTTCCTGCCGTTGGGGGTGGAGGCCCACGACTGGGAGCCGAGCATCTCCAAGGTGCAGTCCCTGCAGGATACTGACGTGTTCGTGTACAACGGGCTGGGCCTGGAGGTATATGTGGACCGGCTGGCACAGTCGGGGGATCTGTCCCACGTCGTTTTCGTAAAGGCGAGCGACGGCCTGGTGCTGATATCGACGGCCGGGCCAGACGAGATGGTCCGGGGGGCGCTGGAGGAGTACGATGCCGGCCACTATACCGCCGAGGAGGCAGTCGAGGCCATCGAGGCCATTCTAGACGACGAGGACATACGGAAGATACTGGAGGAGTACGGGTCCGGGGGCATCACCACCGCCGAGGCCCTCTCCTCCATCCGGGATGTGGTTGGCGGCGGGCACGCCGGACACGGCCATGATGAGCACGGACACGACGAACATGGCCACGACGAGCATGACACTGCCATGGAGGCCGACGAGCACGGACACGACGAACATGGCCACGACGAGCATGACACTGCCATGGAGGCCGACGAGCACGGTCATGATGAGCACGATCATGGCCACGACGAACATGGCCACGACACCGAAGGCATCCGGGGCATCTTGGAGGAGATACGCGACGGCGACACCGGATATGCGGAGGGGCTTGAAGCCATACGCGAGCTGGCAGGATCCGATGACCACGGCCACGATGACCACGACGACCATGGCCATGGGGACCACGGGGACCATGACGAGCACGACCACGGTATATTTGACCCCCACGTCTGGCTGGATCCGGTCCTGGCCGTACGGCAAGTGCACAACATACGGGATGCCCTGGTGGCGGCCGACCCGGACAACGCCCAAACATACCAGGACAACGCCGCCGCGTACGCCTCCCAGCTGGACGGGCTGCACGACGATTATGCGTCGACTTTGTCTTCCTGTCAGCACGACACGATAGTCACCCTCCATGCGGCCTTCGCATATATGGTCGAGCGGTACGGCTTTGACACCGTCTCGCTCTCCGGCATAACGGGCACCGAGACGGTCTCGACCCGCGACATAACCAACCTGGTCGATTACGTGAAGGCCAACGACATAGAGTACCTGCTGGGCGATGACATCATCGACACGCGCGCCCTGGAGGTGATCGCCGAGGAGACAGATGCGCAGGTGCTCACCCTCAGCCCCATCGAGGGTATAAGCCCCGAGGAGTTTGAGTCCGACGCCACCTACATCGGCAAGATGAGAGATAACCTGGCGGTTCTCAAGACGGCGCTGGCGTGCCAGTGAGTCGTTCCACAGCACGGGTCCGCCGCCCTACGTTCGGCGCATCCGTGCGGTCCACGATCAGGCCTAGATGCAATGGGATCCAGCGGGGCCGACAAGACCACCCCGCCTGGCCGTGGCTGCACCAAAAGAGGGTTTGTATGCTTGGGATGTCCGCGTGGCCGCGCCGCGGACTGGCCGACCGCGGTCCGCATTGTAGAACTACAAAATACAGCCATATGGTATCGGCTCCCCAGACTCGCCGCTACAGCACTACCAGCTTTACGTTGTCCATCTTCCTGTTTGCTATAAAGCCGTTGGTTATGGCCCGGATGCCGTCGCCGGGCCCCTCCAGTACAAACACATCCACGCATCTTGTGGTGTCTATCTTGTTGTGCATGTGGGTCCTGATCAGGTCTTCGTAGCCGCTCTTGATGCCCGCCACCTCGCGGTCGTGCTGGTCCTTGTGTGTCACCATGAGCACGGCGCTGTTCCTCTCGCCCAGCTGCTGCTTTTGCTCCTGGGAGACATGCCTTATGCCCGCCCTGACCACCTCGGAACGACCCGTCCCCATGCTCTTTTGCAGGCGATCCAGATCCTCAACCAAATCCTCGGGCATAGATATTGATATTATGGCCACGCGTTGGATATCGGGGACGGTTATTTAAAACAGTGTAGAGCGCCCGCCCCGCGGGCATTCGACCCCATACGATAATGCGGGAGATTCAGTGTGTATGCGTTTAGGCTCAGCGCTAGAATCTTCTGGATTTCACTGGCCTGTTATGTTGCAAAAGCTGCCAGCTCAATACCGCAAAACCCTTTCTTGCATATTTTCTGGCGTCACGCTGAGCCTAATCGCGTACAATTTGGTTTTAGTTAATAATAAATAATAGAGACTTATTAGAGCATATATGAAGGTGGCACTCCTGCTGCCGGCTATACTGCTGGTGGTTGCGGCATACGACGCGGCCGCCCAAGATTCCCCCGGCACGTCCGGCGGCCTGAACATACAGGCATCTTTCTACCCGTACTACGAGTTTACCAGAGCGGTGGCATCGGAGAACGACACGGTGGTGCAGTTCCTGCCCGCCGGCGTGGCGGCGCACGACTGGGAGCCCAGCATATCCCGTGTGCAGTCGCTCGTGGAATCGGACGTCTTCGTGTACAACGGGCTGGGCTTCGAGGGGTACCTGGAGAGGCTGACCGAGTCAGATGACCTGGCCCACGTGACATTCGTGAAGGCCACCGACGGGCTGGCGCTGATATCGACCGTTCCCATAGGCGACACCGTACTGGCCATACTGGAGGAGTACGAGAATGGCATGGCAGGCGAGACGCAGACCGCCGACGCCATCGCATCCTCGCTGAACGGCGAGGAGGCCCGCGCCGTTCTGGAGGGGTACCGGGACGGGACCACCACCATACTGGAGACCATACATCTCATAGATGCCATATACAGCGGAGGGTACGAGTATACCATCCTGCCGGAGGTGCGCGCCATACTGCAGAATATACAGGACGGCGACATTACGTACGCCCAAGGCCTTGAGGAGATGCACGGCATGCTGTCGACCCCAGAGGATGACGGGCACGGGCACGGGCACGACCACGGGCACTCCCACGGCGAAGAGGACGCCGGCGGTGACGGGCACGACCACGGGGTAGTCGATCCCCACGTCTGGCTGGATCCGGTCTTGGCCATACGGCAGGTGTACAACATACGGGACGGCCTGGCATCGGCCAATCCGGCAGGCGCCGAGACATACCGCGCCAACGCCGAATCGTTCGCCGCGCAGCTGGAGGAGCTGCACCGCGACTACTCCGAGGGGCTCTCTGACTGCGCGCAGGACACCATAGTCACCACACACCAGGCATTCGGGTATTTGGTGGAGCGGTACGGCATAAAGGTGCAGACGCTGAGCGGCATAGCCCCCGAGGCGATCTCTGCCGTCGACGTCGTGGATTTGGTGGAGTTCATGCGCGACAACGACATAGGGTACGTGCTGGCCGAGGATATAGTCGACACCCGGGTCGTAAACGTGCTGGCCGAGGAGACCGGCGCCCAGGTCCTGACGCTCAGCCCCTTGGAGAGCGCCACCGCATCCCAGCTGGAGTCGGGGGTCACATACATGGACAGGATGCGGGAGAACCTGACAATCTTGGAGACGGCGCTTTCTTGCGGCTGAGTCACCCGCGGACGCACCGTCCCACAGTATCGGGCGCCCCCCCGGAGGAGGCATACCGTTGCTGACCCCCATAGTAGATGTGGAGAACCTGACAGTCCAATTCGGCGACAATGTCGTGGTGGACGACGTCAGCGTGTCGGTGGGCAGGGGCGAGATCCTGGGCGTGCTGGGCCCCAACGGGGCCGGCAAGTCTTGCATGCTCAGGGCCATGCTGGGGCTGCTGCCGTACCGGGGCCGCGTCTCGTTCTTCGGCACCGGCCCGGAGGATAAAAAGCGCATACTCCCCCTGGTGGGGTACGTGCCCCAAAAGATAGACCACGAGCCCCTCTTCCCGGCGACCGTCCACGACATAGTATCCATGGGGGTGGTAAAGCAGCGGAGGAGGATGCAGGGGCTGGCCCTGCTGGAGAGGAGCGGACTGGACTGGCGGAATACCGGGGAACCGCACGCCGAACGCGAGATGGCGGAGAGAGGCGAGGACTGTCAAACATGCCTTCCATGCGATGACCCGCACACCGAACGCGAGATGGTGGAGAGCGCCCTGGAGACGGTGGGTCTGTCACCCATAAGGGACCGCCGCATAGGAGAACTCTCCGGCGGGCAGCGGCAGCGGGTGTTCATCGCCCAGTCGCTGGTGAGGGACCCCCTGCTTATGATCATGGACGAGCCGGTGAGCAACATGGACGTGGAGTCCCAGTCGCTGGTCTACTCGGCGATACGGCAGGCTGCACGAAAACACAAGGTCACCGTGATTATATCCATGCACGACCTGGACACTCTCCGGGAGCATACCAACGCCGTGATGTTCCTCAACCGGTCACTGATATACCACGGCGACACGGATGCCTTCTTTGCCGACAGGGACCGCGTCAAGATGTACACGGAGGCGTCCATGCACGCCGGCGGGCACACCCACGGTGTGTGACACATGGTACTGGAGATACTGGAGTACGGGTTCATACAGCGGGCGCTGGTCTCCGGCGTGGCCATATCGGCCATATGCTCGTTCGTGGGGGCCTTTCTGGTCATGCGTCGGCTGGCCCTGTTCGGAGACGGCATTGCCCACGTGGCGTTTGGCGGCATAGCCGTCGGCATGTTCGCCGGGTTATACCCCATATGGACCGCTCTGGGAGTGGCGGTATTGGGCAGCGTCGGACTGGAAAAGCTGCGCAAGAGTACCAGCATCCCCGGCGAGGTGGCCGTTGCCGTGACGCTGGTCACGGGTCTCTCAGTGGGCATAATAATAATCAGTATAAGCGGCGGTTTTACGGTTGATCTCTTCAGTTTCCTGTTCGGAAGCATAGTCTTGGTAAGCACCGAGGACATGACGATCATACTGAGCATCAGCGGGGTGGTGCTGGCGCTGCTCTGCATACTGTACCGCCGCCTTCTCTTCGTAACCTTCAACGAGGAGCTGGCCCGCATATCCGGCATACACACCACGGCCCTAAACTACCTCTTTGTGGCGGTGGCCGCCGTCACGGTGGTGACGGCGATGAGACTCACCGGAATACTGCTGATTACGGCTCTCATAGTGCTGCCCACCATAACGGCGAGCAAGTTTGGCCGGGGCTTCAAGGCCACCATACTGATATCGACGGCAATATCGGCATCCTCGGTTGTCTGCGGCATATTCGCCTCATATGGGCTGGACTGGACCCCGTCGGGCACCATAGTCATACTCTTGGTGGCGTGCCTGGTGGCGGTACACTTGGTGTTTGCGGCGCGTGACCGCTGGCTCCGGGTAGGCAGCCGGATCAGCACCCGGGGACGGGCCGCCGGGTAGGCAGCCGCCCCCCGGCGCAAGAGGCACGTCTGAGGTCCTCCACATTTGGCGTCGACGTATAGATCCTGAAGATGCCGTAGAGGGGGCCAATTACACAGCCAACGGCTACACCGATGCAGTATACTCATCCAAACGTACGGATTCCATGCCCGGTATGCGGGCAATCTCGAACCCCTCCGGCCTCTTGTCCAGCGGGATGGTGGCGTCGATTCCTATCTTGGCTGTCCTCAGGTTCTTCTGGTCGCTGGAGGGGTCCAGGCTGGAGCCCCTTACGTCCCGCTGTATCATGATATCCCGGTCTGCCTGGAATCGGGTGGCCAGGGCGTACTCCACCGAGGCAGCGTCGTCGGGGTCAATGTCCTCGTCCACCACCACCACCATCTTCAGGGAGCGGTGCGCCTCAAACGTCCGGCGTATTATGTCTGGTACGTTGGTGCCCTCCTCCTTTCGTACCCGTACCACCGCGTGCAGCCAGTTGCACCCGCCCCGGCTCAGGGAGGCCGAGACCGCCGGCGCCGCGCCCCTCAACAGACCGTTTATCTTGGACTCGACGGGCATGCCCATCAGCAGCCTGTGCTCCCCGTACCCGGGCAGTATGTCGTGGTATATGGGTTCGTCACGGTGGTACAGCCGCTCCAGCTGGAAGACGGGCTGCTCCCGCCGGTAGTCGTACGTCTGCAGCATCTCCACCATCCACTCCTCGTATGTCGCGTCGTGCAGTATGCGCCCCTCCATGACGATCTCGGCGGAGGCCGGGACGCTCAGCCCAGACCACTCCAGCGGGGCCATCTCCAGGCCGCCGCCCAGCAGGGCGCCGGCCACGCCCATCTCCTCCTCGCCCCACCCGGCCTGGTAGGCCCCCGCTATGAGTATGGCCGGGTGCACCCCCACCACTATGGCCACCCTCAGGTCCTCGCCGTGTTCGGCGGCGTGCGTGAAGCACCGGTGCAGGTGCCTACCCTCCACCATGCGGATGGTGAGCCGCCCCTCGTCCAGGGGCATCATCCTGTGGAACGAGGTATTCTGCCGCCCGGTCTCCGGGTTGGACGCAAAGACGACCGAGGAGGCGATGAACGGCCCCGGCTCCTTCTCAAAGTGCGTCGCTATGGGCATGTCGCCCAGAACGGACGAGGCATTCTGGGCGAAGGCGGCCGGGGCGGTGCGGTGTTCGGCCCGCGCCCCGTCTATGGCCCCCAGCATGGTATCGTGTATAGAGTCGGGCACGGTATCTAGCGCCAAGGCGAACCGCTCCCTCGTTCCCACCAGGTTGGTCGCCATCCGGTACGAGCTGCCCTCCATATCCTCGAACAGCAGGGCGGGGCCCCCCTCGGCCCGGGCAGTCACCGCCGCCGCCTCGTACCTGGCCGAGACGGTGCGGCGCACCCTGGCCAGCCCGCCGCCCGCCTCCACCGCTTCCAGATACTCCCGGATTCCCGGAGTCACGACACCATCCCGTCCATCTCCCTCATTATCTCTTTGGCCGCGCCGGCGGGTATCTCGGACAGCACGTTCACCGACAAGATGGCCACCCCGTCCGTCCGCACGGCGAGCCTCTCGGCGGCCAGCCTCATGAAGAGCGAACCGGACCGGGAGGGTATGACCTGGGTGGTCACCGTCGTGGTGCGGTTGTACAGCGAGACGGTCAGCGAGCCCAGCCGCACCTCCCCCTCGGTGACTGCCGCGAAGCATCCGTTGCCGAACCTTACCACACATAGAGAAAAAGTACGGCCCTCCACGCTGACGGTCCTCTCGCCGAATCCGCGTGGAGAGCTCAATGCCCCAAACCCGTACTACGTCTGGACAGCCATCTGCTCTACCACCTTGGAGTCGGCCTCCGCCTCCACTCTGGCTCGCAGCTTAGCCTTGTACTTGAGGTTTCTGGGCTTGGTTCGCAGCCTATATCCGCAGCACGGACACCACAGACCTTCCCACTTGATGAAGATCTCGCATATCTGGCAGCGTCTCTGGCCGGATGCATACCTGCCGGTACCCACCGGTTTCTGGGCCTTGTACCTGGTGCATATACCTTTGCATGTCATAACGCATATAGAAATTGATATGTATTTAAGGTTGAAATACAAATTATCATACAAACAAAGCATTTTTTCTCAAAAATACCCATCCCCATCTCTCATAAGTCCGATCAGTTCAAGAAATCCACCCAAACGTTAAATATCTGTGCCCGCCGCTCGATCCCCTTATTAACCATACGATTCTGGACGGGTCCGGCATCACTGCGGGACGGCTCACCGGCATGCCAGCGCCGTCTTGAGAACCGCCAGGTTATCTCTCATCTTGCCGATATAGGTGGCGCCGGACTCAAACTCCCCGGGGCTGATGCCCTCGATGGGGCTGAGGGTGAGCACCTGCGCATCTGTCTCCTCGGCGATCACCTCCAGGGCGCGCGTGTCGATGATATCATCGCCCAGCAGATACTCTATGTCGTTGGCCTTCACGTAATCGACCAGGTTGGTTATGTCGCGGGTCGAGACCGTCTCGGTGCCCGTTATGCCGGAGAGCGAGACGGTGTCAAAGCCGTACCGCTCGACCATATATGCGAAGGCCGCATGGAGGGTGACTATCGTGTCGTACTGGCAGCTAGACAGAGTCGCGGAATACTCGTCGTGCAGCCCGTCCAGCTGGGAGGCGTACGCGGCGGCGTTGTCCTGGTATGTTTGGGCGTTGTCCGGGTCGGCCGCCACCAGGGCGTCCCGTATGTTGTATACCTGCTGTACGGCCAGGACCGGATCCAGCCAGACGTGGGGGTCAAATATACCGTGGTCGTGCTCGTCATGGCCCCCGTGGTCATCATGGCCATGGTCGTCATGGTCATCGTGGCCCTCCGACCCCACCAGCTCGCGTATGGCTTCAAGCCCCTCCGCATATCCGGTGTCGCCGTCGCGTATCTCCTCCAGGATGCCCCGGATGCCTTCGGTGTCGTGGCCGTGTTCGTCGTGGCCATGATCGTGCTCATCATGTCCGTGCTCATCTGTCTCTTCGGCGGTGTCATGTTCGTCATGGCCGTGTTCGTCGGCCTCCATGGCGTCATGCTTGTCGTGGCCATGTTCGTCGTGTCCGTGCTCGTCGTGGTCGTGTCCGGCGTGCCCGCCGCCAACCACATCCCGGATGGAGGAGAGGGCCTCTGCGGTGGTGATGCCCCCGGACCCGTACTCCTCCAGTATCTTCCGTATGTCCTCGTCGTCTAGAATGGCCTCTATGGCATCGACGGCCTCCTCGGCGGTATAGTGGCCGGCATCGTACTCCTCCAGCGCCCCCCGGACCATCTCGTCTGGCCCGGCCGTCGATATCAGCACCAGGCCGTCGCTCGCCTTTACGAAAACGACGTGGGACAGATCCCCCGACTGTGCCAGCCGGTCCACATATACCTCCAGGCCCAGCCCGTTGTACACGAACACGTCAGTATCCTGCAGGGACTGCACCTTGGAGATGCTCGGCTCCCAGTCGTGGGCCTCCACCCCCAACGGCAGGAACTGCTCCACGGTGGCCGCGCCTCCGGCCACGTTCTTGGTAAACTCGTAGTATGGGTAGAAGGACGCCTGTATGTGTATATCCTCGGCGGCCGCGTCTTGGGCCGCGGCGCCCAGCGGGATCAGGGCCGCCGCCATCGAGAGTACGACTAGGCCGGTCTTCATGGGGTTGTTAATAATATCCCCTTATTTATTATTAACTATCGGTGCGGAGTCGGCCAACAAGCTACCTGTTCCATATCTCGTCCTCCTCATTGTCCCATATCCTCCTCAGCGAGCGTTCCGAGTGCAGTACTACGTCCTCAAAGCCGTCCTCTATAGACTGTGATATGTCGGATGCCTTGCGGATCAGAAGTTTCCTGTCCTTCAGGACGATCACCAGCTTGGACCCCTTCTCGATGGCTAGCTGTTTTCTGATCTCACGCGGTATAAGACCCTATGCGTAATTGAAACCAACACTTTCAGTCATCCGACATTCTGCTCCGGAATGCCGTGATGCGCGCGCAGCAGAACTTCCGGGCTTCCGCACCATGCCGATATGGTACTGTAGAGAACAGGTATATTCAAATATATACCACCGTATCATACCGAACATATGGGAAAGATCCATCGAACAGTCCACGTGAGTCATGACAAGGGTCATCTGCTGGGCGGCCTGCTCCACTACGTCGCGGCGGCGTCCAACCGCGCATCCAAGGGGTACCGAAGGGGCGTGCGCGGCAGGGACCTGTACAGGATGGCGGCGCACCGCACCGGTGTCTACCAGGCAAGGTTCGCCGAATACATCGTGCGGGACGTGCTCGGAAGCCACAAGGCATGGCGCACCAACAAGCTTGTAGAGCCCCACGCCCGCGCGCCGCGCTACCATAATGGTGTGGCGCAGACCGACTGCTTCGAGTTGGCGTTTGAGGAGACGTCCAAGCGGTGGAACGGGGAGCCGGCCATACATGTGGCGATATACGGCAGGGGCCGCCAGGACCGCTCCTGGATGGCATTCAAGGTGCCGCCATACATGGTGGAGAAGCTGAGCCGGCCCGGCGTCGTGCCCAAGTCGGTGAGATTGGGCCGCGACGAGATATTCATGGTGTATGAGGCGGTAGTTCCCGACCGCGAGCCGGAAACCTGGGCCGGGGTGGACATCAACGCCAAGAACAACACCTACGCGTACCCAAACGGCATGACAGGCACCGTGTGGAATGAGTACAACAAGGAGTACAACCGCGCCCATTCCAAGATACAGAGGGTGAGGCGGCTCGGCGACGCCCGCATCACTGAAAAGTGCACAAGAAAGGCATGGAAAAAGTACAAAAACCGAATCAAGGACCACATGGGCAAGGAGGCGAGGGCGTGCGCAAGGGCCGGGTGTGCGGTGGGTTTTGAGGATCTCAAAACGCACAGGCTGTACACCAAGGATCGTAAGATGTCGCCGTACGTGCGCGGGAAGATGAAATCCACGCTGAACGCGGGACAGCGGCGCCGCGCCATAACCAACGCGCTAGACTCCGAGGGGCTGCCGCACGAGGGCGTCGACCCCGCCGGGACATCGTCCAAATGTCTGGAGTGCGGCCAAAAACTGAAACACTTGGCGGTGCGGCAGGAGGGCGTGCGAAATTTGTGGTGCCAGCCATGCCGCGCGATACGGGAGCGGGACGGCAACGCGGGTGCCAACATACTCTTCCGCACCATACTGGCACTCGTCATGGAGTGGACCGGCCATGACGGCTCGCAGCGGAAAATCACGCTGCCGGGTATCATGTCCACATTGCGGGAAGCCATGTCGCACAGGGGCATGACCGCACCGCAGAGATCAACATTATCGGACATCATGCGGACGTTAGAGGGCCGCAGCGCAGGCGCCGAATGGCGCCTGCCGGGGGCGCACAAACCGGGGCGCCGAAATCCCGCCGGCGGGGAGCCGGTGGGCGGACCCGGGGTGGGCGGTTTCGGCCGGAACGGGCCGGGGCCTCCCAATGCTGCCAAGTTGTGCGTTGGTGATTACGCATAGCCTCTATTATCGGTTCTGACATGTATGATGTAAGATTTTTCTTAATAAATACACTCGGGGTTCGTACACAATTAGGCCCAGCATGGTGCCAGAAAACTCTCGGGAAGAGATCATGCGGTACTGATCCGGCAGTTTTGCAGACGTGTTGGGTATGATTAGCCAATGGCGTAAAGCGTGAGGACTGCCAAACAGGCCGGTAAGAGTCAACAGAACCCGTGCTGAGCCTAAACGTATAGTAGCGGGTCTAGGGGAGCCCGAGCGCGACGGCGTAGGACCCATAGTCGACGACTGGGCACTGTAACTAGCTTGCGCTACTATCTGCGATGTTTATATACGGACAGACGGCACTGGAGACGTTATATGAAACACGCCAGCGGCAAGGATCCAAAGCCACGAGGACCCGACGATACGGGCCACACTGAAACACACAGGTACGACTTGGCAGATATGCTATCCCGGGTGGATCAAGCCAACCGCCATCCCGAGCACGAGACGGGTCCGGCTCAAGGCAAGGAAGAATGGTAGCCGGCGATGCAAGTTACGTGCCGGAAAAGGGCGACATAGTCTGGATCAGTTTTACTCCACATGCTGGACACGAGTAAGCCAGTAGACGACCCGCCATAGTATTGAGTCCGGGCACGTACAACAGGAAGAGTGGATTGGCGCTCTTCTGTCCTATTACGTCTAGGATCAAGGGCTACCCGTTTGAGGTAGTCCTTCCAGACACGGGAACCATCAAGGGCGTAATTTTGACTGACCAAATCAAGAGTTTGGACCGGCGCGCCAGACGCGCTGAGTTTTCATGTCGTGCTGCGCGCCGGATTGTTGATGAAGCATCAGGGAAAGTTCGTGCCATTCTGGAGCAGGAAGGCTACTGATGGTTTGGTCGGTGAGCGCCGTTGCCAGATACGCCCCCCATGATAATGGAACCGCTGCAGATGAGACAACCTCGCCGGAGCGTCTTGGCTCGCACCACTAGGTAGGCGGGTCTAGGGGGATTCGAACCCCCGACAGCCGGATTAAAAGTCCGATGCTCTACCTGGCTGAGCCATAGACCCCAGCCAAACCACCACATTTACGCAATTTAGGTGATGCCCCGCGGCCGCCCTTCGGCAGCGCCCCAACGCGGAGCGCCGGTATCATACCCCACGCAGAGCGGGAAACTTTCTGGCCACGGCATCCACATATTTGGCCATGGCATCGCCGGTGTTGCACCCCCTGCATATGCACAGCTGCGAGACCTTTTTGGTGTCGCAGCTGTCGGCCAGCTCGCACGTGCCGCAGCCGGCCGGCCCGCCGCAGACGGCGCACGCTATGTCGGGGCCCTGCCCGGCGCTCCGCTCTGCGCACTCTATGTGCTTTACGCCCACGCCCCGGGCCCAGAGGCCCTGCTCCCCGAGATTGATCCTCTTTCCGCACTCCAGGCACGTTCCCGGGAACCGCATGTTCAGCCGGACCCAGCTCACTGCAGTTTGGCCTCCTTTGCTATTATCTCACTGAACTCCTCGGCGCCGGGTATGGTGCCGTCGCCGACCATCTTGATGTAGTATGGCAGCACCAGGGTGGCCACCGCGCTGCCCGACATGTGCAGCCTCCTTCCCAGGTGCCGGTTGAGGGCCCGGATCTTGGAGCCGTCAAAGCGTATGCGGTTCAACACCCTGAAATCCAGGTTGTACCGGGCGTAGCTGACCGGCTTGCCCTTCTCGTATGTCCGCGCCAGTATGGGATTGAGGTATCTGAGCAGCCTCCACTCCTGAGTGGCCAGTATGCGGCCGTGCAGCATGTCGGCCTCGGAGACCGCATCCAGTAGGCGCGCCCTCCTGCCGGGGTCCATCTTGGCGGTCACCACACTGGAGTATATGGCGTTTATCTTTTCGCGGGGGTCGGTCCACATGGAGTACAGCACGGCGGCGGCCTCCTGCGGCGACTCGGCCCCAAAGAACGAGGTGATGCCCTCCTCGATGTCCGGCTCGGGCATGGCCGTCTCGGTCCGGGGGTCCAGCCCGCCGGCCAGCGCCTGGGCCCTGTTCAGCATGGAGCGGATGTCGCCGCGGGCCTCTGACACGATGCGTATCATGGTGCCGGGCCCCAGTCGTACTCCCTCACTATCTAGTATGCGGGCCAGGTATATGCGCAGGAGCCGGGGCGGGACGGGCCTGAACCTCACGTGTACGGACGCCCTGACTATCTCCCTCATCTTGCCTGCATCCTCGGAGTTGGAGGCCATCACCACGGGTATGGCCGCCCCCTTCAAAAACTGCAGCAGCGCCGCCGCCCCGCCGTAGTCGGAGCGGCCGTGTATGCCGTCCACCTCGTCTATGAAGAGCATGGTGCGCCCGGCCAGGGCCCGGTTCTCCCGCATGGGGTCCAGCACGCCGGCCAGCCTGGACTTGCTCCGCGCATCGCTGGCGTTCAGCTCCACCATCCCGTACCCATGGGCGCGGGCCGCGGCGTGCGCCAGGGTGGTCTTGCCGGTGCCCGGAGGGCCGGTCAGGAGCAGGGGCTTGGACTTGGCATCCCACCCGGAGAACCACTCGGCCGCCCGGGCGCGGGCCTCCTCGTTGCCCACCATCTCGTGTAGCGTGCCGGGCCTGTGCCTCTCCGACCACATCAAACGCGTCTCACCGGTATGCTCTTTTGGAACTGCAGCCACCGGTCGGCCTTGGATATACGGTTGTACCAGAACTCGGTATAGTGCTCCACGGTCATGAACAGGAACTTGAGGAACTCCAGGTGGGTGAAGCCGTCGGGGAGCAGCCTCAGCGAGAGCCGGGCCCTCTCCAGGTACTGCCGGCTCCGCTCCAGGGTGGCCTCGAACCCTGTGTGCACGTCCCCCGACAGAACCGAGTAGTAGAGGGGCCAGGAGGGCACCTTGACGTAGCCGTTCCGCATCGAGTCCTCGATCTCGTTGCCGCAGCCCACCGCCTCAGAAGCGTGGGCCATGCCCGAATAGAACACCTCCGAGAGCGGCGGCTCGGCCATGGCCATGTTGGCGCCGGCCGTCCCCATGACCGCCCGGTACTTCTTGTAGGAGTACTCCATCTGCACCTCGGTCATGCGGTCGGGGTGCGACTTGAGCTCCTCGTCCATGTACTGCCCGCTCCGGGCATCGCGGAACCCGTCCTCGAACGACTTGAGTACGGCCACCCCGCCCCGGGATATCTTGGCCCGGGCCATTCCCAGTATGTAGGGATTCATCAGCCGGTAGTCCTCCAGGTACTCCAGGTCCTCGTCCCTGTCCACGATGCGGTCCATGGGCTCGCTCAGGTCGATGGCCAGTATGTGGCCCTCCACCATGTCCCGCTTCAGCGCCGGGTCGCTATGGGGGTTTGCCGCGTCAAAGAGCGCGTTGAACACCGGAAAGGTCATCTTGACGAAGTTGGAGTCGAGTATGCGGTGCACGCGGTCGGCCATGGCGCCCGGCTCCAGAAGCCGCGCCCGGACATCTCCTATGTGGTCCAGGTCGGCCATGAGCCTGTCGGTCCCTATCTCGTGGGCGAACTCCCGCTGGGTGGCGGCGGGGTCCCCGTCCGACTCCAGGGCCTCCACCATACCTTCGACGAACCGCGACTCAAAGTCCGGAAACTGCCTGGCGGTCTCCTCCTTGTACTTGGCAAACGTCCTGTATCCCCGGGACTTGAAGAGGGCCTCCTTGAGGATGCTCCTGCCCGTCCTGGTGGTGCTCAGGCCCTCCTTGCTGGTCACCGAGTCGTCCTTGCCTATCATGGACAGGGACGGCAGGGGCTGCCTATTATGCCTTGGCGGCGTTGACTCTGAGGCGCCCCCTCGACTTTAATTATGGTGTGGAGGGGGGGTATCATGCGGCCGCTGGACATACTGCGGGAGGCCTCCGAGCGCATACACCGCAGCGTGCGGGGAATGGCCGGCACCGACGCGGCCGGGGGGGACTACGGCCGGGGGGCCGGGGGGGACATAAGCAAGGCGATAGACGTGGCCGCCGAGGGGGCCGTCCTGGAGTACCTCCGGGAGGCCGAGTTCCCGTGTACCGTCCTGGGCGAGGAGTGCGGCCGGGTGGAAATATCCGGCGGCGGCCCGTACGTCGTCATGGACGCCATAGACGGCACGGCCAACGCGGTGAGGGGGTTCCCGTTCTACTGCAGCTCGCTGGCGTACGCGGAGGGGTACAGCCTGGGGGAGGTCACCGCCGGGGTGGTGAAGAACCTGGCCACCGGCCGCACCTACTGGGCCGTCAAGGGCGGGGGCGCCTTTGCCGACGGCTCCCGCATCCGGGCGGGCCGGGGGGAGGAGGGCTACACCATACTGGGCATCAACCTCTCGGGCGCCACGCCGGAGCTGCTGGAGCGGGTGCGGCCCCTGACCGAGTCGGCGCACATCCGGCACATGGGCGCCAACGCCTTGGAGATGGCCGTATTCTCGGAGGGGCTGATGGACGCCTTTGTGGACATACGGGACAAGATCCGGATACAGGACATCGCCGCCGGCTACCTGCTTGTGAGGGAGGCCGGCGGGCTGCTGCTGGACGCAGGGATGAGGCCGCTGGACGCGGATCTGGGGTACGGCACCCGGGTGTCGTTCATAGCGGCGGCCGACGCGGAGGCGGCCGACTATATCGCCTCAAAGATTAGTGGCGCCCTTGGCGGGATTTGAACACGCGTCTCAGCCGTGACAGGGCCGAATTCTAGACCGGGCTATACTACAAGGGCTTGCCATACCCTGCCGGACCCGCAATTAAAAATCTTGTGAGTTGGGTGGTGTGTAAAGTCGGCAGCGCCCGTAATGGCGCCTGAACGCCGGCCGACCGCCGTTTCCACCCCGCATGCCTGATCTGCTGGACCGCCGTTTCCACTGTGTCATCTGTTACGGGAGCTGCCAACGTTACAGCCCGCTCACGTACGTACCATGCAACTGGCAGTCGTACATCTCGATATCCAGCCGCGCCTATACAGGCCGGTTCGGGAAGAATTGATCCCAGAACGAGAAGGGAGGGGACGCGACTATGACGCACACGAAACCCTCGGTGGGGTCGGCGAATACCCTATGCGCCATGCCGCGCGGTATGGACAGGTAGCTTCCGGCCACCACATGGTACGTCTTTTGTTCGGCCTTCGGGTCTTTCGGATCCCATACCAAGATGTCGGCGCTGCCAGACTCCACAAGATACGCCTCTTCAGATACGGCATGGTAGTGGCCTTCGGTGGTGGAGCCCGGATCAAACGATGCCCTGGCTGTGGAGAACCGGGTGAGGGCGGGCGCCCCTTCTGCCGGCACGAACCTAAACAGGCATCCCCAAGGCCGCCCCTCACGAACCAAATCCCCCTCCGCGATATGGTTTGGGACCAAGCCGTACTTTGGCGGCAGTAGTGCCGTCGCCACCCGCTTCTCGATATCGGCGCCCACACTGTGTATGGAGTTGGACAGTTGCCGGCCGTCCACACCAATCATCGTGGCCAGGGCGGCGGCGAACGCCACATCCATCACATCATCCGTCGTGCCGGCGCCGCAGCCGAGATTCAGCGGTGTGGCCGAACACACCATGCGTACAGCCTTCCTCATGCCCATCTTCTCAAAACCGCATGTGACGCAGCCATCTCCATTCTTAGTTATGGTGATCGTTGCCCTGTTTTTCTCGTACGAGCTTGGCGCCAGCGCCTCACGCGTCACCTCGCCCGTGCCGGTACCGGCGTTGACCACCAAAGCGCCGTCCTTCATCAGCATGATTTGCTCCAGTTCAAGGGCGTGCCCGTTGCCGTTAGGCGTGCAGGAGACCACAATGTCTTGATGCGACAGTGCCGTGTCTATGTCCAGTGCGTCAACCGTCGCGTAACCATGCGATGCGGCAACGGCGCGGCGCACCGGATCCTCTTCCGCAACGGTCACTACACCACCATGCGAAGCGCAGAGTCTTGAGACTCCGCGGCCCACGGATCCGTATCCCATGACCAAGACGCGTTTCCGGGACAACGTGAGCGACTCTCTGGACACGAGGAGAGAGAGTATCGACTCCGGCGTGGCCACGGAATTCTCCATCTCGAACTTTATCTCCGCCTCGGCCAGGTTCACTACCGGGTACAAGAGTCCAGACTTTATGGATCTCTCAAAACCGTGGATGCCGCTGGTAGTCTGCTCGATGGTGTATAGGTGCTCTTTCCACCGGTATCTCTCTGGGTTGTCGTAGACGATACTGCTTATGCGCATACCGTCCTCCAATATTATGTCGGTCGAGGGAAGGTTTCGGTGAACGGCATCCGGCGGGGCTTCCACCACAACAACGCCTGAATTGTTGCCGATATCATCCACGACACCCTCGCCGCTGTATGAAACCGGAACGTACGTGACGGTTGCGCCCAACGCGGTTACTGCCATTATCAATTTGGAGGTGGCAGTAGTTGCATGAGTGCAGACGAGCACCAACTTGCCGGCCAGCGGCACCGATGCGACACTGTCTGCTACCAACCTATCCAGTACAGCCACCACTACACACCACGTGCGGCTACCAGCTCCCACTGCGACCACGAGCCGGGAGCCCCTCCAGGCCGCTTGGCCGTCACCATTCTGGGCGGGCGAATCATGCGGAGGCCGGATCCGGTCACGGCCGCCTCCAGCTCTCCCCGCGAAAAGAAGTGCACGTGGAGTCCGCTCTTCGGTCCGCCCTCATACAATATGGTGAACCCCCCGTCTGTCCTCTCCGTAATGCGATGAGGATGCCCCACGTCGGTGTCTGCGGCGTTGACACGCACGAATAGCAGGCCGCCGGCGTCCAGCATGGCCGCGGCCCTGCGGAAGTACTCCGCCGTCCTGGCGGCGTCGCCGTGTTGGAATGACTGTATGGCGACGATATAGCCGAACCTTCCGTTATCATAGTTGAGAAAGTCGCACTGCACCAGCTTGTGCGCCAGCGACGGCTCCTTGGACGCTATCTGCTCTAGGCCGGCGGCGGACACGTCCAGTCCTATGACATCCAGGCCGGCCTTGGCAAGCTTCAGGTAGTTGCGGCCGTTGCCGCATCCTACGTACAGGCCGCGGGAGTGTTGGATTTCCGGCCTCTTCGCCAATTCGGCCAATATCTCACCGGCAAAACCTACCGGCGGCTCACCGGCGTATCTCCCCCCGCGGTACTCCTTGTCCCAGACGTCGGCAATCATGCGCGCCCCGTCCGTAGTAAGTGTTTTAGTTATATTCACGTCCAATATACGTACTAGATATCCGAGTATTTAACTGTAAGAGCAATAGTGGGGTGTAACGATGGCAGCGCCTGTCATGGCGCCTGACCGCCGGCCGGCCGCCGTTTCCACTCCACATGCCTGATCCGCCGGACCACCGTTTCCACCCCAGTGTCATCTGTTACGGGAGCTGTTGACGTTACAGTCACGAGTTGGGGCTCCAGCGGGAACGGGCGGTGGCCGGAACTGAAGGGCGGCGCCTAGAACCTATACCATTCCATGGACGGCGCATCCAGAGAATGGCAGATACAGTGCGCCGCCAAGCGCCCGTATTCCCAATGCAGTCCGGCCACCCGTCCATGCGGGGGATGCCCCCCAAGCAAGGGATATTAACGAACGCCGCCCACTCTCCCACATGAACCGCACCAGCCTGGCGCTGGCCGCCGGCTTGGCGCTGGCCGCGGCGCTCTGGGCCGCGGCTCCCGTCCAGGCCCAGGATACAACCACCGAGTACATCCCCATAGACGGGACCATACATCTGGAGAAGACCACCATCCCAATGCACGTGCCCGCCGACAACCCCTTCCCTTGGGGGCACGTAAGGGGGACCATACAGAGCCCCGCCGAGGGATATGACGTCATAATACAGGTGTACCAAGACGGCGTGCCGGTGCATCTGGCGCAGGTGGGCGTGCAGGAGGACGGCTCGTACGAGTACATGTTCCGGACACTGGACGTAGCCGACGGAGAGATCACCCGCATATTCGAGGGCGACTACGAGGTCGTCATATTCAAGGTGGTGTACGTCCGGGCCGCCGGCATGGTCTAGAAGCCCCGCAGCCCTTGGGGCCGAACAGTCTCCGGATGGACGGCCATCCACCGGATCTGCTCCAGCATGGCATCCCTGTCCTGGGGGAGCGTCCCCTTTACCGTATACGCGTTGGAGCCGTGGTTGGCGCGAAACACGATCTTCTCCTTGGTGTCTATGCGCGAGATCAGCCCCCTGAGCTCCTCCAGGGCCTCGGCGTCGGTGAGCCTCTCAAACTCGCCCTCGTACTTGTCCAGGAACTCTTGCTTGATGCCGTTCTCCAGGTACAGGGTCAGCGCCCCCACGTAGTCCGGCGAGCAGGCGCTGATGACCCGGGCGGTCCCCTCCACGTGCTCGGCCGAGTACCTGCGGCCCCCCAGTCCCAGTATGACCATGCACGACATGGTGTAGCCGGCCGCCCGCGCCTTGTTGACGGCCCGGATTATGGTGGCCCCCAAGGCCCCCTTGGTGACCTTGCGGAGGACCGTGTCCGAGCCGCTCTCTATCCCCAGGTACAGCATGTCCAGCCCGGCCCGGCGCATTCGGGAGAGCTCCTCGGGCGTCTTCTTTAGGATGTTCATCGGCATGGCATAGCAGGACACCCTCTCCAGATTGGGGAATATCTCCCTCAGGTGTGATACAATATCCACCATGTAGTCGGTGTCCAGGTTCAGGGCGTCGCCGTCGGCCAGGAATACCCGGCGGGTCCGGGGCATGTGCCGGGCCATCACGTCCATCTCTGCCAGGACCTCGTCCCGGGGCCTCTCCGAATACTCCTTGGAGCGGTACATGTCGCAGAAGGAGCACTCGTTGAACGAGCACCCCAGCGTGACCTGAAATATGAGGGACTTGGCCTCGGAGGGGGGGCGGTACAGCGGCTGGTCGTACGCGGGAAACACCACGGTTTCGGACGGTCGGCTCGCCCTTATATGTTGCATGTTGGTGGATTGGGGAACTATATACCTGAGTGCGCGCACGTCACGTACGCGTACCTTCCCAGGTGCTTCTCGGCGCTTGATGTCGCGGGACGGTTGCACGCTTGACTCTCGCGCCGCCTTACGGCGTCCGGATCTGCATGCGCCAGTCTTGGCGGCTTCCGGGTCCCTCCCAATTCACGCCTTTCGAGGAAAGTTCCTTCCCCCGCGGGAGCCTTCATTCCGGTTCCCCGTTGAACTATGTTTGCCGACGCGTTGCGGTCGGCGTGGTCATGTCGGCCACATGAGCGGCACAGGAACTTCTCGCCCTTCCGGTTATCCCTATCCGTATATGAGCACACGCAGCATTCCCGGCTGGTGTGCTTTGGGTTCACCTCGACGATGCGGATCCCCATCCGCTCCGCGACGATGCGCACCTTCTCGAGTATCTTGCCGTGGCGTATGTATCTCAAGCCGCGGTTCAGGCCGCGCTTGCTGGAATTGCCGCGCCGAGTCATCGCATCGAGGTCCAAACCCTCGACGCACACCGTATCGACCCCGTAGCATATCTCCTTGGCCAGCAGCCACTCGGCATAGTCGCGGGCGTTGGCGTTGTGCCAGTTGTACGAGTCGCGCTGCCGCTTCATCTTTTTGGTGGTGCGGGAGTGCTTGCTGCGCCGTGATATGGCGCGCCGCGCCCCGTCGTTCCACGCCTGGTTGTCGCGGAACGCCGTGGCGGTGTCGAAGCACGCGTATATCGACTTTTCACCGTCGGACTTGCACACCACCGTGGGGTTTGTGATACCACGGTCTATGCCGGCAGCGACGCCGGTGTGGACCGGTTCGGCTTTCGGCAAATTATACACGACGCGCAGCCGGTAGATTCGGTCGCCGGGCTTCACGCGTGCCCACGACCTCGGCGTCACGTCGATGAGGTGGAACGCCCGCGCGCCGTGCAGCCAGTTGTACGGATACTCATATGGTTGTTCCTTGTCCAGCCGAACCACGCCGATGCCCGGCAGCGACGCGTGCCAGTTGTCCACGAACCGCGGCGGAACGTTGCATACGACCGCCATGGTTTCGTTTTCTTTCCGGGAGCGGAACTTCAAATTTCCCTTGCCACGCAGGTTGGAGAGGTCGCATGCCGCGCGCGCCTGTGTGATTGCGGCAGCCTGGTATATGCCCTCCGTTTCCTGCATGTGCGGCGTGGCGCGCCTCACCCCGGTGAACTGTTTTCGCAGGTCGTACTCGGTGAGCGCGGGGTCGGCCAGCAGTCGTTCCACGGCCCAGTTGTACGCGTGCCGCTGGGCTTCCCGTATGTGGTGTGTGTGGCGCGCCTGGGAGTGCTTCAAGTTCATGCGGAGGCCTGCGGCGCGGTACAAGCAGTATGAAGCCGTACCAGTACCCCAAAAAAACGTTTGCCGATGCGAAGTGTGTGGGAATTGTGTTGTTGTAACTCAAGTATGCGTTTCCAACCTATGAGCACTCACCTATGTATTCGTCGCCCGCGTGTGGCCGGGTTATCTCGCGTTTTGCTACCCACCGATAGCCGTTCTATGGTTCCTTATCTAAACATTATGTTGTCTTTGCCGCTTCTCATAGTCTGACCGGCCGCCATCTGGGTCCCAAAATCCGGCTCCGGACAGGTCTGCGGCAGAATGTGGTGCGCAGCCTCCCCAGCCAAGACACGGCTTCCAATATTTAGGATCGCCATGCGTTCCGTCTCCGATGCGGCCGGCAGAAAGACGCGGCCGGGAAAGATCCGTCTGGGATCCGATTGTGGCTGGCATATCCCCGCACGTCGCCGCTCTCCCAATTATGGGGTAAGGGATGGGCGCCGACGCGCACTAGGGTGTCTTCAGCCTGTCCAGCTTTGACTGGTATAGTCTGTCATTGGCACACCTGTAGGTCTCCCCGTTCTTCAGCATGAAGTAGATATATGTAGCCATTGTGTTTGCGACGTGGCTGCGGGCTATGAGGGGCAGGTGCCGCTTGACATGCCTCTCATATATGGCCGCGATGTGTTCGTCATGTTCCTTGGCGACCATCGCGGCGTTCATCATGATGTGCGTAAGTATGCCGTTCCTGTCCTTCTTCATGCGGCCGTGCCTGACGTTTTGGCCGGACTGGTGGATGGTGGGGCACAGTCCCAGAAAAGAGACCAGGTGCTTGGGGCCCTTGAACCGCCCTATGTAGTCGATTGAGGCGGCCAGCAGCAGTGCGCTGTACGCGTCAAATCCGGTCATGCTCATGATGAGTGGGGCGTCCTTGTTCTTGGCCGCATCCCGGCGCACCAGTCCCTGCAGCGTTTCCAGCTGGGAGTTGATGTGCCTGACGCTTGCCACGTACTGCTCAATCAGCACCATGTCGCCGGGGCGCAGCTTAAGACTGTGCAGGTACGACTGGTGCCTCTCGCCTGACGTGTCGCTTCCGGTCTTTATGGGATGGTCGTACTTTTCGCACAGGCCGTGCTCCCGGTTCAGGTATCGGGTCCGCTCCTGCTTCAGCAGGGTCATCTGGCGCAGCAGGTCTATGATTCTCATGGTGTCCTCGTCGTACACGTGGCATATCGCATCCTCCAGGTCGTTCATGCGGAGCTTGTTGGCCAGCCTTGCGGCATCCTTTGGATCCGTCTTGGCTCCGGACTTGCGGAGTCCGAGCCGGAGCGGGTTTGCCACCACGATGGGTATGCCGCGCTTGGCGAGCGTCTCGTACGTCTTGATCCGCATCCTGGCGGTGGACTCGCAGATGGCCCGGCAGCTGCCGTATGCGGCCAGCGCGCCGTCTACGAACTTGGCCGCATCGGCGCGAGTGTTTGGGTACTTACCACTCTCCAAGATTGCGCCGTCCACATTCATGATGGTGAATACGCAGGTTCGCTTGCTTACGTCGATTCCTACGTATGTCGTTTGACTTTCGATTTTCCTTTCACCTCCTTTTTCCGTGGTTGGCAGGTAGCAAAACTGCAATCACCTATGAGGGCTCGAAGCCCATTGAAGCCGCAGCTTGAGATAGCCCCATCCAAGTAGAAGGGCTCGAAGCCCATTAGTGCCAAGGGGTCCACCTGCCGTGCGCCGTCAGGCAGAACCAAATATACTCGCTTCCAAGTATGTAGTTCCCGTGGATTGACTGCGCTCTTTTATATGGCACCCGCGGTGGCTGACCAATGGAGCTTTGGGCTGACTATCTTATATCGGAGGCTACCTACGGCCCCGGCAGACAGCTTCTCTACGTGCTCAGGCACAGGATCACCAGCCAGGGGGTCTCCGAGGGACGGGTGGCCGACAAGCTGACACTGGTCTCGGAGATAAAGGACAAGATCGCCTACGTGACGGGCCACAAGACCGCCGGGGGATGGGAGCGGGGGGATCGGGTGCGGGCGTTCCTGCTGGACGGCAAGCCATTCGTCAGGATAGACGACAACAGGGTGGCGTATGACCATCTGGGATTCCTGCCCGATGTGAGCGGGGGTCCCTCACCGCCGCCCGACGGCGGGTCCGGCGAGGTGTCCTCGGAGCTGGCCAAGCTTAGGGCTAGGCACATGCGTGAGGACATGGCCGAGTCGGCCGGGGTGCTGGAGGCCCGGAGGCCGCCGGGCCTCTCGGCGGCGGACATACTGCACGAGGACATGGTGCGCGGGGGGCGCGGGCCGGAGACCGGTGCGGGCGGAGGCCCGGAGGGGGACACAAGGCCGGGATCTGATGGTGACGGTGCGGCGGAAGGAGGTATGGAGACTGGAGGCTCAGGACCAGAGCCTGCGCCAGAGCTGGCGCCCAGTGACGCGCCCGGGGCGGAAGCCGAGCCAGAGTCTGCGGCCGAGCCAACACTAGGTGACGCGCCCGAGCCGGAGGCTGCGGGGCCAGACGTGGAACCGGAGGCAGAACCGGAGGCCACAACGGCAGACGTGCCTGAGAGCGATAAACAAGACGCAGAGGAAACAGGGCCGGAGACGGAACAAGGGCCGGAACAAGAGACGGAACCGGAGCCAGAGGCCGGCCCATCCGAGTCACCCTGGGGCAGCATGCCCAAGGGAATGGCCGTCGTCAAGACCGAGCCGGAAGCAGAGCCAGCAGAACCAGAGTCTGCAACCGAGCCAGCGCCCGGCGACGCGCCCGGGCTGGAGACTGCGGAGCAAGACGTGGAATCAGAGGCTGAACCCGAGGCCGAACCCGAGGCCGAACCCGAGGCCGAACCCGAGGCAGAACCGGAGGCCAAACCAGAGGCAGAACCGGAGGCCAAACCAGAGGCCACAACGGCAGACGTGCCTGAGAGCGATAAACAAGACGCAGAGGAAACAGGGCCGGAGACGGAACAAGGGCCGGAACAAGAGACGGAACCGGAACCAGAGGTCGGCCCATCCGAGTCACCCTGGGGCAGCATGCCCAAGGGAATGGCCGTCGTCAAGACCGAGCCGGAAGCAGAGCCAGCAGAACCAGAGTCTGCAACCGAGCCAGCGCCCGGCGACGCGCCCGGGCTGGAGACTGCGGAGCAAGACGTGGAATCAGAGGCTGAACCCGAGGCAGAACCGGAGGCCAAACCCGAGGCAGAACCGGAGGCCAAACCAGAGGCAGAACCGGAGGCCAAACCAGAGGCAGAACCGGAGGCCAAACCAGAGGCAGAACCGGAGGCCAAACCAGAGGCAGAACCGGAGGCCAAACCAGAGGCCACAACGGCAGACGTGCCTGAGAGCGATAAACAAGACGCAGAGGAAACAGGGCCGGAGACGGAACAAGGGCCGGAACAAGAGACGGAACCGGAACCAGAGGTCGGCCCATCCGAGTCACCCTGGGGCAGCATGCCCAAGGGAATGGTCGTCGTCAAGACCGAGCCGGAAGCAGAGCCAGCAGAACCAGAGTCTGCAACCGAGCCAGCGCCCGGCGACGCGCCCGGGCTGGAGACTGCGGAGCAAGACGTGGAATCAGAGGCTGAACCCGAGGCCGAACCCGAGGCCGAACCCGAGGCCGAACCAGAGGCAGAACCGGAGGCCGAACCAGAGGCCACAACGGCAGACGTGCCTGAGAGCGATAAACAAGACGCAGAGGAAACAGGGCCGGAGACGGAACAAGGGCCGGAACAAGAGACGGAACCGGAACCAGAGGTCGGCCCATCCGAGTCACCCTGGGGCAGCATGCCCAAGGGAATGGCCGTCGTCAAGACCGAGCCGGAAGCAGAGCCAGCAGAACCAGAGTCTGCAACCGAGCCAGCGCCCGGCGACGCGCCCGGGCTGGAGACTGCGGAGCAAGATGTGGAATCAGAGGCTGAACCCGAGGCCGAACCCGAGGCCGAACCCGAGGCCGAACCAGAGGCAGAACCGGAGGCCAAACCAGAGGCCACAACGGCAGACGTGCCTGAGAGCGATAAACAAGACGCAGAGGAAACAGGGCCGGAGACGGAACAAGGGCCGGAACAAGAGACGGAACCGGAACCAGAGGTCGGCCCATCCGAGTCACCCTGGGGCAGCATGCCCAAGGGAATGGCCGTCGTCAAGACCGAGCCGGAAGCAGAGCCAGCAGAACCAGAGTCTGCAACCGAGCCAGCGCCCGGCGACGCGCCCGGGCTGGAGACTGCGGAGCAAGATGTGGAATCAGAGGCTGAACCCGAGGCCGAACCCGAGGCCGAACCAGAGGCAGAACCGGAGGCCGAACCAGAGGCAGAACCGGAGGCCAAACCAGAGGCCACAACGGCAGACGTGCCTGAGAGCGATAAACAAGACGCAGAGGAAACAGGGCCGGAGACGGAACAAGGGCCGGAACAAGAACCAGAGACCGGCCCATCTGAGTCACCATGGGAAATCCTGCCCAAGGGAATGGCCGTCGTCAAGCCCGAGCCGGCGGATACAGAGTCGGTATCCGATATCGTATCGGAACAGGAGACTGAAGGCGCAGGGCCAGCGGCGGAACCAGAATCTGCAACCGAGCCAGCGCCCGAGCCGGAGACTAAAGACGTAGAGCCGGAGGCCGAACCAGGAGAACCAGAAAGTGAGCCAGAGGCCACAACGGCAGACGTGCCTGAGGGTGAGAAACAAGACGCAGAGGAAACAGAATTGGGGACAGAACAAGAGACGGAACCGGAGCCAGAGGCCGGCCCATCTGAGTCACCATGGGGCAGTATGCCTAAGGGGATGGCCGTCGTCAAGACCGAGCCGGAAGCAGAGCCAGCAGAACCAGAGTCTGCAACCGAGCCAGCGCCCGGCGACGCGCCCGAGCCGGAGACTAAAGACGTAGAACCGGAGCCAGATCCCGAGATGCTCGCCCAGATTGACGCGCTCCAGAACAAGATACGCGAGCTGGAGTCCGCAGAACCGGAGCCAGATCCCGAGATGCTCGCCCAGATTGACGCGCTCCAGAACAAGATCCAGGACATGGAGTCCGCAGAACCGGAGCCAGATCCCGAGATGCTCGCCCAGATTGACGCGCTCCAGAACAAGATACGCGAGCTGGAGTCCGCAGAACCGGAGCCAGATCCCGAGATGCTCGCCCAGATTGACGCGCTCCAGAACAAGATCCAGGACATGGAGTCCGCAGAACCGGAGCCAGATCCCGAGATGCTCGCCCAGATTGACGCGCTCCAGAACAAGATCCAGGACATGGAGTCCGCAGAACCGGAGCCAGATCCCGAGATGCTCGCCCAGATTGACGCGCTCCAGAACAAGATACGCGAGCTGGAGTCCGCAGAACCGGAGCCAGATCCCGAGATGCTCGCCCAGATTGACGCGCTCCAGAACAAGATACGCGAGCTGGAGTCCGCAGAACCGGAGCCAGATCCCGAGATGCTCGCCCAGATTGACGCGCTCCAGAACAAGATACGCGAGCTGGAGTCCGCAGAACCGGAGCCAGATCCCGAGATGCTCGCCCAGATTGACGCGCTCCAGAACAAGATCCAGGACATGGAGTCCGCAGAACCGGAGCCAGATCCCGAGATGCTCGCCCAGATTGACGCGCTCCAGAACAAGATCCAGGACATGGAGTCCGCAGAACCGGAGCCAGATCCCGAGATGCTCGCCCAGATTGACGCGCTCCAGAACAAGATACGCGAGCTGGAGTCCGCAGAACCGGAGCCAGATCCCGAGATGCTCGCCCAGATTGACGCGCTCCAGAACAAGATACGCGAGCTGGAGTCCGCAGAACCGGAGCCAGATCCCGAGATGCTCGCCCAGATTGACGCGCTCCAGAACAAGATCCAGGACATGGAGTCCGCAGAACCGGAGCCAGATCCCGAGATGCTCGCCCAGATTGACGCGCTCCAGAACAAGATACGCGAGCTGGAGTCCGCAGAACCGGAGCCAGATCCCGAGATGCTCGCCCAGATTGACGCGCTCCAGAACAAGATACGCGAGCTGGAGTCCGCAGAACCGGAGCCAGATCCCGAGATGCTCGCCCAGATTGACGCGCTCCAGAACAAGATCCAGGACATGGAGTCCGCAGAACCGGAGCCAGATCCCGAGATGCTCGCCCAGATTGACGCGCTCCAGAACAAGATCCAGGACATGGAGTCCGCAGAACCGGAGCCAGATCCCGAGATGCTCGCCCAGATTGACGCGCTCCAGAACAAGATACGCGAGCTGGAGTCCGCAGAACCGGAGCCAGATCCCGAGATGCTCGCCCAGATTGACGCGCTCCAGAACAAGATCCAGGACATGGAGTCCGCAGAACCGGAGCCAGATCCCGAGATGCTCGCCCAGATTGACGCGCTCCAGAACAAGATCCAGGACATGGAGTCCGCAGAACCGGAGCCAGATCCCGAGATGCTCGCCCAGATTGACGCGCTCCAGAACAAGATACGCGAGCTGGAGTCCGCAGAACCGGAGCCAGATCCCGAGATGCTCGCCCAGATTGACGCGCTCCAGAACAAGATACGCGAGCTGGAGTTAGCAAAGATGAAACCGGATCCAGTTCAGCTAAAGCGTATAAATGATCTCCAAAACCAACTTGATCTATCTGAATCAACTTCAGTTAGAAATGCGGAACTTCTATCACTTGTTGAAAAACTAGAAAAAAGGATAGGAGAAATAGAGTCGAATCTTCCATCCGAGCCTGAATCAAGCCAAGTAGAATATGTAGCAAAGCTTGAGGAAAAGATAAGACAGTTAGAGTCTGCTCCAGAACCGGAGCCAGATCCCGAGATGCTCGCCCAGATTGACGCGCTCCAGAACAAGATCCAGGACATGGAGTCCGCAGAACCGGAGCCAGATCCCGAGATGCTCGCCCAGATTGACGCGCTCCAGAACAAGATCCAGGACATGGAGTCTGCAGAACCGGAGCCAGATCCCGAGATGCTCGCCCAGATTGACGCGCTCCAGAACAAGATCCAGGACATGGAGTCTGCAGAACCGGAGCCAGATCCCGAGATGCTCGCCCAGATTGACGCGCTCCAGAACAAGATACGCGAGCTGGAGTCTACAAGGACAGAGTCGGAGCCAGATCCAGCCCAGATGAGGCGCATAGTACAAATCCAGGACCAACTTGAGCAGATGGAGTCCGTTTCAACTAGGAGTTCGGAACTGCTCCTACTTGTCAGAAAATTGGAGGAGAGGATTGCTCAGGTGGAATCTAATATTCCGGCAGAACCTAATAAGAAATCTTTTCAATCTTCCTTACGGGACGACTCGGATCTGCTGACCAAGCTCGACACCCTCCAGTCTAGGATATCTCAGCTGGAATCCCTGCCTACAGAAAACTTCGACCAGAGTCTTCTAGACCAGTTAACAGTACTACAAAAAATGATCACTTCATACAAGCGCAGTCCATCTCTTGCTACGGCACAGGCAGAGAGGCTAGCTGATCTTCACGGGCGTATAAAGAGGCTCAGGGCAGCGGTCCGGCGTCGAGCCAAGTCACGCCGCACCGGCAAAACGCCGTCAGTGGCCTGATTGCTCCTGTACCCCTTTATCTGTACTCGTGGCGGGTCATATGCCAAATTGTTGCGGTCCGCCTGACCTGCAGATATAGTCGGGGCCACAAATGGCCACGTAGGATATACATGTTCGAAATTTTAACACAATGCATAAACATACAAACCAAAGCCAAAAAGATAAGGGCAGACTTAAAGTAGACCAAGGATACGCACGAATACGCCCGCGTTGTGGATGTGGTATGCGTCAAGGGATTTGTCGTGCTGGTGGACGCGCTTGGCGTGGACCAAGGCACCGCTGGCGATTGGCTTGACGCGTACGACCGCTACGGCCTTGACGGTCCCGCCGGTGCTGCGAGGCCGGGCCGTCTCCTTTCGTACCGCGCGACAACCTGAAGAAAATAGTAGGCGGCCCCAAACGGTTCACCGCCTACGAGTTTGTCGAACGCGTCGAGAAAATGACCGGTATAAAATACAGCGAACCGCACGGGCGCCGCCTGCTGAGGTCGCTGGGCTTCGCGGTCAAGAAGACTCCCCGGATATCCGACCGTGTACCGTCCAGAGAGGAGCTCGAAACTTGGCAGAAGGACGTCGAAAAGGAGGTAGAAGCGCTTGAAAACGACGGTTTTACGCTCGTGATGGTGGACGAAAGCCACCAAAACTCGAACATCTTCGGTTCCGGCGCAGCCTACGTGCGCGGCGACGCCGAGCCTGTGCCGACACCGCCCGGCAGTCAGCGTCAGACCGTCTACGGCGGCGTCACGCCGGATGGGCAGACGTGCTACATGGCCGCCGGCAAGGCCAACGACAGGTCATTCATCAGATACCTAAACAAGCTGAAAAAACAGTTCGGCAAGACTGCCATGATAGTGGACAACGTCGCCTACCACAACTCTGGGCGCGTGCGGCGATACCTCGAAGAGAACGACGATTTCGTCAGACTGATATTCCTGCCGCCGTACTCGCCGTTCCTGAATCCGGCCGAATGGCTGTGGCGCAACGGCAAGGCGGAGATACGGCGCATCTTCAGGCGGCCGGCCAGGAGCTATTTCAGACGTAAGGTGATGCTCGTGTACGAGTCACTTGAAATAACGTTTGATCCAAGCAACATCCTGTTCAGGGATCTGAGCAAAATACTGCCGACGTAAAATTCATGCGGGGTTATTTATGATCCCAACTATAAACATACAGTCTGTGATTCCCGTAAACATGCCGGAAGTGGTCACCATTCATGACTCCGGGTTCAGCATAGATACGAACAGGATGGATGTGGGCTCCCCGTATGTGGTGAAGTTTGGGGAGCTGGAGTATATCATGCGGAAGCGAAACGACGGCGCGCTTGTCGTAGAGGACCTGTAGTCATATGAGTCCCGGCAACCCGTTCCCAGTTAGTGCAAACTTGGATGTGGTGTATGGAGATTCGACACATACCGTGGACAGCAACGTATTCCCTCCCGAAGTCAACAAACTCGTTACCCGCGGCATAGGCAGACAGAAGATCTGGATCAAATGCGACGGCAACGGCAAGATGGACTTTGTTTATTTGAAGGATCCCGTTGAGGAGATAAGACGGCTGGGCAAACTCAGGGACGATGTAACTGTTTTGCTTTTTGAAGTGATCTATTTGCTCTTAGTCGGTAGACCGTGCGCGGACAATCTTGCGGCGTCGGCTTTTCGGAGCGCGGCGCGGCCGGCGCGCTATCCGTCGCCGGATGCCGACCTCACCAGGTGCTCGTAGAGGCTTTTGCCGTTTATCCAGTCGGTGGCATATATGGTGAACAGCACGGAGTTGGCGTCCATCCCCCTCTGGGTCCGGTTCCCTCCCCCGTCGCTCCGCACCGCCACGAACCTCCGGTTGACCCGTTCGACGCCGTTGCTGTCGGGGGCCACCCCCCTGGTCTGCTTCTGGTACATGTGGGTGGTCGTGTACCACCCCTCCCGCCTGTGCCGCTTCCTGTACCTGGCGATGGTGCGGCGTTTGTCGTCCCGGTATTCTCCGTGCATCAGCCCGCTGCGCTCCTTCTCCAGGCACCTGGCCGCGACCATCCGGGTGTGGGCGTCCCCTATCTTGTCGTACACGTAGTGCTTGTAGTCCAGGCGGTGGAGTGCCGTCAGGAACTCCAGGACATCCCCCTTCGGGTTGAGATACGTGAGGTCCTTTTTTGACAGGCGGCGCTGGTGCGACTCGCACATCTGGTGGTCGCCGCCCGTGTGAAGCCATATCGGGTTGGAGTCCTGCCCCACCGTCCCTTCGTATCCGGGCAGCATCTCCTTGACCGCGTCTTTGGTGGCAGACCGCACCACCACAACCAGGCAGAGGCGGCTCCCGCGGGCCACCATGACCTTGCCGCTGTTGGATTTTGGCAGCTTCCACCACATCTCGTCGCACTGCAGGTACGGCTCATGCAGTATGTCCCTCCGTGCGGCCTCATATTCGGGCTGTAGCCTGCGGGCGGCGGACATCTTGTTCCGGTACGACCACGAGCGCGAGCCGCCCGTCTTCAGCACGTCCCGGCAGAACTCGGCAGTCTTTCCGTGGGAGAGGCCGTTCATGTTCAGGGTGGTGGCCGCCGCCGAATGGTTGGCCGAGACGCGCGCGTGTTTGGCCGCGCCGGCCACCCCGGCCGTGTACTGCTTTTTGCACGTGCGGCACCAGCGGCGGCGCACGGCATACCCGACGTTCTCCGTTATGACACGGGCCTCCCTGACCACCCGGGTATATGTCTCGGTGATACCTGAGAGCGGGTGGCCTTCCGGGCATTCCACCATGTCGGCCACCTCCCACCGGTCTATGTTCTGGGGGCGGCGGTTTATGGTGGCCCGGGTCCCGCGCGGCCTGCCCACCCTGCCGGTGCTCTTACGCTCGGAGGCGGGGACAGTCCTGATGCGGTTCTTCTTGGCGTTGAGGGCCCCGTTGGCCCGCACCAGCCGCCGGTTGTCGTCGGCCAGGGCGGCCTCGGCCGCCTGCAGATCCCGTATCACGTCCCCGTCGGCATCGCTCCTGCCGGCCAGCTCCGAGGCGACGCGGGCCAGCCGCTCGGCCACCCTCAGCGACCCGCCGGCCACCCCGCTCCACCACATGCAGCAGGCGCATCCCATGCAGGGCCCGCCGCCATGACATTGGTCTATGGGCTTAAATTTCCCTGCCGCCGAGTCTCCCCGGTGTGCTTGTCCCACCATTCCTAACCCGGTGGGACTTGCACTGCCATGCCAATAACCAAGCATATGGATCGTATTTGACTGGCAGATCTAAAACTATTGACCGGGGACAGAACCCGCTGTCCATCTAGGCCAATGAGCTCCCGTCTCAGGCCACGGTGGCATTATGACTCACCACATGTCCAACCTCTCGGTTCCGGGGTGACACGCAGGCAGCCGAGACAGCTTCAAAAAGCAAAACGGTTACGGGACGATGGCCTTCTAACCAATGAGAAGTTTGAGGAGTTGAGTGACGTGCTGCTGGACCGCATCTGAGGCTTGTATGGTTCCCGAACCGAAGTGATTATATTGTAACCGTATGGGCAGCTCGCCCGCATGACACCCATATGGTATGGTATCCTGGGACTGGCCATACTGGTATCATTGGACGCCTACGCCTCAGAGGACGTGCAGCTCACCGTAACCGTAACCTGCGACATACACCCGGACGACTTGGACGGTATAATATCCGGCATAGATACAGGCATGATAGACCTGGGCCCATACTCGCAGGACTGCACCATATCAACCAGACACACCGGGACGGCTGAACCGTCCTCCGTCACGGTCACCATACCGGACGGCGCCCTGTTCCCGGACTGCCAAATCACGAACGACTGCTTTGACCCGTACACCGTAACCATACCAGAGGGGACCACCGTATCCTGGGTCAACAATGACGCGGTACCGCATACCGTAACTGGTATAGAACCTCACCCCGACGGCACGCTCAACAGCTTGGTGTCTGCAGGAGGGGAGTTCGCATATACCTTTGACACCCCTGGAACATATTGGTATGCGTGTTCCGTACATCCGTGGGCCAAGGGCGTCGTAATAGTGGAATCTGGGGATGTGGACACCACCCCCATGGAATTGGAAGTCCAGCCCCGTGACAGTGTGGCGCTGCAGCAGGTGGCCGAGCTCATCACGCAGTACAGGGAGGACGGCGCCGAATCATTCCAAGACATTACGGGGCTGCGCCCGTTCCAGGAGGTGGCCGGCCTCATTGTATCATTATACGACCAGACCATTGTGGCCCACAACTCCAACCCGCTGTTTGTGGGACTGCACTATGGGCACCTGGTGGGGTCTGCCTCCATACCGTCTGACGTGATACTGGATGTGGCGCAGACCCAGGGAGTGTGGATCAGCTACCCCGTATCAAACGACATGGGGGACATAACAGTGTATGAGCGGGGCTGGGTCCGCATATACGACAACCACGCATTCATATCGGGGTATCCGGTCACCATACAGGAGAGCGTACAGGGTATAGTGAGTGAGATGGTACGTTTGTACGCGCTGGGCGAGATGACATTCGACATGATAGACTCATTCCACATGTCAAGCCAGACGTACCCGTTCGTGCTGGATATGGATGGTCTGGTGGTGGCCAGTGGGCATGGCGGCATGTTAGATATGTTGGATGTCATACCGCCATTGGAGGAGGGACATGGCGTATGGATCGAGTATGTGCCTATCAACCCCGATACGGATGAGGAGTACCTGAAGCGTTCCTGGCTGGTCATGCATGACGGGTACGTGTTCGGCTCTGGCTATTACCCGTAGCCATCCCAACACCTAGCCCCCCCCCCACCGGCTGCCCAACTCACGCATGTACCGCCACATCTCAACTCACGTTAACGTGGCAGACTTGAACGAGTATCCTGTGATGAGATCAGCCTGTGGCAACTGGCGCATGTCCAGCCACAACAAGGTGCATATCATGAATCAATCATATTGCGAAGCGCATTGGCTACTTCGGTAAGCCGCGTCACCCGGGCTGCTGCCTCATTGTGTGCCTCCCGCGCCACTTCCAACTCGTCCATGACAATCTCGTAAATGCGGTGGATGTCTTTCTTGGTGTGGTCTTCCAAATTCGATTCATGTGTCATCGTACAAGAAGTTTATTAAAGCGTTGGTCACATGTGGCAGTATGGGACGCGTAGAAGAGCTTCGCGAGATCGAGAGGCGGACTGACGATCCAGAGGTAGCCGCCATTGCACGGAAGGCCATTGAGGCCATCGAATCCTGATCACGCCAGTTTTTCTGTTTTTCATGGACTGGAACGTCTCTGGTGCGGGCGCATGGTTGATGTACGAGGAAGGATTTTTGCACCAACTCCTGGTCAACGATGATCACCCGTCAGCCAACCATCCCCGCCAACAACCATTAATTACGCCATGCAACATAAAGATGGGTACATGCTGACGGAGCTAACCGCCAGACGCAGGGCAGTCATACTGGGATTTGCCGTTTGCGTCCCGATAGGCGGCCTGCTGCTGGCGATACCGTCATCGACCTGGAGCGCTTCCCCCGGGAATGGCGCATCGTACCACGTATTCCAGGTGGCGATAGCGTTGGTGATTGGCGGGGTTCTGGGCGCGTGGTTGAGCATACCCAGGAAGAAGCGCGGAGGCGATGCCGCAGATTTCATGGTGGTCGGGCCCATCCCCAGATGGGCATACCTTAGGTACTACGCCATTCCGATTATGGCATTCGGGGCGCTGCTACTGTATTCGTGGCTCATGCCCAAGGATTACGAGCCCGTTGCGGCCGCCCGACCCGATAGGGCTGTATTTCGGTATAGGCATATTCGGTTTCGGGACGGGTTTGTTCGTGCTGGATTACAAGCTGAGGCGCCTTCGACGCAGGGCCTCGATCACCAAGGACTATGACGAAGGCGTACTGTCCGGCCGGGGGTGGTGGTTTGCCATATACGGAACCATTCTGTTGGCTGTCGGGGCTACCTACCTGGCGACGCTTGCGGCCGACAGGTTTGAGGCGTTCGGGTGGGCAGCCTGGGACGTGCCGGGCCAGTATGCCACGGTGATTATACTGTCGGTCCTCATTGTCGGGATAGGCCTTATCGTCAGGAAGATGGTACCACGGTCACAAGCCGACGCGGTTGACTTGTCCGTCGTGATCATATATTAACTCTGGAATGACATGATTGGGCGTGCGCCGGGGCGGCGGCGCAGCATATGAGGGCCAGTGCGGATGCCGCCAGGGAAACGCCGGGGAGCCCGCGGGCCCGGGCGCGCCCGGATTGTGCCGCATATGCCCAAAACACGCAAGGCCCGCGCATGTTCATCAGCATGCCTCGCTCTCGCATATGAACATGCCTTTGGCGGACGTGTTCGGTGCTGCGGCCAAGGAGGCAGAGCCTTGCCGCCTGGTAGCTGACTGACTGCGGCCGTCGCGTTTGCCGTGGTGATGGCCACCGTATTCGCCGTGGGTTTTGCGTCCTCCTACGGATCCGACGACGTTTCGAACCAGCCGCCCACTCTAGATGATATCCCTCCCCAAATCGTCGACGAGCTCTCCACCCTCACGTTCACGGCGACCGCCACCGACCCCGACCTTCCGGCGCAGGCGCTGGCCGTCGACGACGCATCCTCCGGGGACATAGCCTACTCGGCCGCTGTCGTGGACGGCGTGCTGAGGTTCAACGCGACCATCGCCGAGACCGACGGGCAGCAGTTCCCGTACGACCACCGGCTGCTCTTTTACATCGTGGTGGCCGACGGCCACGACCCGCCCGGCACCGACACCGTGGCCATCCGCGTATACCTATCGGCGGCCGGCGAGCCGGACTGGCCCGCCTGCTAGGGGGCGGCGAGCGCGACGGGGGGGGGGGTGCGCTCGAGTGTGCCCTCCAGAATCTTGCAGGTGATATGCTGCAGGGTCCTGGTGTACTTACCCAGCGTCTCCGATTTGATGCCCTGCCCGAACAGCTCCGGCGGCGAGTCGTCTTTTACCCGCACGATCTAGATGAGATTCATCGTACAAACATATGGCTGGAACCTACAAGTGCACTTTTGATTAAGTGGACCGGGGGGGATTCGAACCCCCGACATCCACGTTGCGAACGTGGCGTTATACCCCTAAACCACCGGCCCTCGGCACCCCCCGATCCACCGTACTATTATCACTTCCTAAACTCAAATAGGGAACTACATACCTGAGTTACAAGCCGCCTGCCTCCCATACATTACGACATCTACAAACATTTTTAGCGTACTGGTACGGCCTTGTGCCATACACATGTACCGCTCCGACGGCCTCCGCATGCACCTGACGGCCTCCGCATGCACCTGAGGCGCTCACAGGCGCGCCGCGTGTCTAGGATACGCGAGTCCCAGAGGCATGCATACAACTGGGCCGTCGAAAGGCTGCTGGAGGATCCCACGCTCACCGCGTACGACCTCTTCAGGGAGTTCACCAAGGTGCGGCGCGCCGCGCCGTGGCTGCAGAGTGTGGAGCGCATATACCAGAACACCGCCATCGGCCAGGCCCGCACCGCCGCCGACATATCGAACAGGTACGGGAACGGCAACCTCAAGTTCCACTCCCGCAAGCGCGGTGGAATGATGTCGGTCGCGTGTGACGTGCAGCCGCGATTCGTGGACAATTCGCACGCGTCGCTCCCCGGAATAGGGGTGGTGCGGCTGCGCGAGGAGCAGCCGTACCAGTACCCGCACAACTGGCTGCACGGCGCCCGGTCGTTCCGCTTGGTGGATGTCACCCCCAAGTCGTGGAACAACATGAGGCCGGGGGACCGCACATACAGGCTGTACGTCACATATGACCTGCCGAAGCCTGATCTCATACACACCGGTGTGGCGGCGGGAATCGACCGCGGCATAACCAACCCCACAACCGTATGCAAGACCGACGGCGAGACGGCGTCCTTCACGTGCTATGATACTGCCGTGGCGTTCCGCGCCAACCAGTCGTGGAACGACGGGGCGCGCCGCGCCATATCGCACCGCAACAAACACTCCCGATCCACCAAAAAGATGAGGCGGCAGCGCGACTCATACAATTGGGGCAACGCCAACGCGCGCGACTACGCCGAGTGGCTGCTGGCCAAGGAGATATGTTGTGGCGTGGACACGATATGCATCGAGGATCTGGACATCGAGGCGATGACGCGCGCCGGCAACGCAAGCAAGCGCGGCCTGAACAGGGGACTGCGGTACATTCGGCACGGCATGATACTCAGGAAGGTGCGCATAGTCGCCGAGAGGCTGGGCATCCGGATTGTGGGGGTGAATCCGCGCGGTACCAGCCAGGAGTGTTGTGTGTGCTCGCATACGGACAGGGACAACAGGAAGGGCGAGAAGTTCCTGTGCCTGGCGTGCGGGCGCCTGGACCACGCCGACGGCAACGCGTCGGCCAATATCGTTCAACGGGGAACTGATATCATGGTTCCTACGGGGGGCGGAATGACCCTCGAAAGGCGTGAAATGGGAAGGGCCCGGAAGCCGCCAGTATTGGCGCATGCAGCTCCGGACGCCGTGAGGCGGCGCGAGAGCCAAGCGTGCAACCGTCCCGCAACATCAAGCGCCGCAAAGCACCTGGGCAGGTATGCGTATGTCACGCGTTGTAACTCAGGTATATAGTTCCCCTCAAATACCCCCGGCTCAGATGGCCCCCGATGACCGTGGATATGGTGGTGGCCGGCTCCCATGTCATGCTGCCGCAGGGGATGGTGGACAAGAACATCATAATCGAGGACGGCAGGATCGCGGGACTGTCGACCGACGTGCCGGCCTGCGACACCAAGATAGACGGGGCCGGCCTGGTATCCGTTCCCGGACCCATAGACCCCCATGTCCACTACGGGGTGTACTCGCCCATAGGCGAGGCAGCCAAGACCGAGTCACACGCGGCGGCCGTCGGGGGTATCACCACCATGATACGCATGCTCCGACTGGGCGTGCCTTTCTCCGAGGGACTGCAGCCCCAGCTGGATGCGTCGGCCCGGGCGCACCACATCGACTACACGATACACGCCTCCGTCTTCACCCAACGCCAGATACAGGAGATGGACCACTGCGTGTCCAAGGGCGTCTCCTCTTTCAAGATATACATGAACCTGGGCGGCGAGGTGGGCCACGTCTACATGGACATGCCCCCGCATATAGTCCGTATCCAAGACGCCCGGGTGGACGTAACCGACGAGATAGTGGAGGGAACGGTAAGGAGGGCGGCGGAGCTGAACTGTCCGGTGCTGGTCCACGCCGAAGACTCCGAGTCGTGCGCCTGCGGCATCAAGACAGCCAAGGAGGAGAAGCGTGACGGGCTGTCGGCATGGTCGGCCAGCCGGGACCCACAGTACGAGGCCAAGGCGATAAGGACCGTCTGCGGATATGGGCGCCGGTACGGATGCACCATATACTTTGTGCACATAGGCTCCCGGGCGGCCCTGGAGCAGATCCGGGCCGAGCGGCGACAGGGGGGCCGCATCTTGGTGGAGAGCTGCCCGCACTATATGGTGCTCTCCCACGAGGACCGCTCCGGCTACCTGGCCAAGGTGATGCCCCCCATCCGCGCCGCCGCGGACAACGAGGCGGTCTGGGAGGCGGCCGCCGCCGGCGAGGTGGACACGATAGGCACAGACCACGTGGCCAACCGGCTCTCCCTCAAGGTGGGGGCCGACGTCTGGGAGTCGCTGGCCGGGTTTCCGGGCATAGGAGTTGCGGTGCCCATACTGCTGAGCGAGGGCGTGAACCGCGGCCGCATATCGCTGGAGCGGTTCGTCCGGCTGACCAGCCTGAACACCGCCCGTATATTCTCCATGTACCCACGGAAGGGTTCGCTGGAGAGGGGGGCCGACGCCGACATAGCCATGCTGGACCTGAAGCGGGAGCAGAGGGTCACCCCCGAGCTCTTCGGCGGATACTCGGACTATACCGTATACGACGGCATGGTGCTGCGTGGGTGGCCGGTGAGGACGCTGGTGCGGGGCAGCGTGGTGGCCGAGGAGTTCGAGGTGGTGTCCAAGCCCGGATACGGCAGGTTTGTCCCCCGCAGCCCCGGGTCACCCTAGGGGCTGCACCACCTCAAAGGCGCCGCCCTTGGCGGCCCGGTATATTATGTCCGGCCTCTCAAATATTCCCGCCTCCAGCACCCCGGGCAGGGCCCGGAGCCGGGCTGCCAGGTCGGGCGGATCCACTATACCACCAAAGTCGCAGTCCAGTATTATGTTGCCGTTCTCGGTAAACGCCGGATATCCGCGCTCCAGCGTCCGCAGCCGGGGGACCGCTCCCATTCCGCGGACGCGCTCATGTATGAGGCCTCGGGCGGCCGGATGCACCTCTACCGGTATTGAATGGGACAGCCGCTCGACGAACTTTGTCTCGTCGGCCATTATCACCACCCTGCCGGCCATGCCGGCCAGCACTCGCTCCCGGAGCAGCGCCCCTCCGCCACCCTTCACCATGTATCCGGCCGAGTCTATCTGGTCGGCCCCGTCGAATATCGAATCCAGGCGGGATATCTCTCCGGGCTCCAGCATGGGTATGCCGGCCTTCTCGGCGGCCAGCCTTATCTGCAGCGAGGTGGGAACTCCGCGTATGCGCAGCTCCCCGGCGACCCGGCCCAGCTCCTCCACCAGGGCGGCCGCCGCCCTACCGCTGCCCAGACCAATGACATCGCCCTCCCGCACGTACCGCAGGGCGTCCTGGGCCACACGCCCGATGGAGTCATCGTACGACATCAGTCGTCCTCGGCGCGCTGCAGTCGGTTTAATGTCTTTATTATGTCGGCCTTGATCTTTTCCAGATCCTCCGAGTCGTCCCCGTCGGGATCCGGAGGTGCGGGTCCGTCCCCTTCGGCCCGGTCATCTCCGGGGCGGCCGGACGCGTCCTTGTGTATGTCCTTGGGATCTACGGCCGGGAGTGTATCGTCGGATGTTCCGGTCCCCGCCCTGTCCTGCGCGGAGGCGTCCCCGGCGGGTGTCATGGGCGGTGCGGCGGCGGGCGTGTCCGGAGGCTGTTCTACATCTGCTGTACTGTCCGGCCCCTTTCCGGGGGCATTGCGTCCAGCTTCATCCCCCACTCCTCCGGCAGTACTTGCGTTACCGGGTTGTGATATGGTGTCGGCATGCGGTCCGGCGGGCGCAGCTGCCTGCGGTATCTTGGTATCCTTGATTTCATGTCCCGCCTCAGGAGTATCTGGCGTGCTGTGGGCGCTTGGAGGCGCCTTGGTGTCGGGTTCGCCTCCGGGGGGTTCGGGGACGCCCGGCACTGCGGCATCTTCGATATGGGTATCTGGAGCAGCGGCTGGAACCGTATCGGCGCCGGGCTCTCCCACCACACCTGGGGGTTCGGGGACGCCCGGCACTGCGGCATCTTCGATATGGGTATCTGGAGCAGCGGCTGGAACCGTATCGGCGCCGGGCTCTCCCGCCACATCTGAGAGCTCGGGAGTGTCGTGGACCGTGGCTACCTCGCTCTGGGTCGCCGTGACCGGAACCTCGTCGGCGCCGGGCTCGCCGGCGCCCCCCGCATCTCCGTCCGGCACTGCATGCCCGGGTGCGTCCGCCACGGCATCCTGCCCCTCTCTTGGAATGGCGGTGTCAGGGTCCGGCGTACGGCCTCCGGCGATGGCCTGCTCCATCTCTTTCAGCCGGGCCTGGTATCCGGGTAATAGCTCCTGGCGCTCGGACGCGTAGGCGGGATCCCGCTCCAGCAGGGACACGGCCCTACCCAGCACGTTCCGCTCAGAGCGCAGGGCCGACCCTGCGGTCCTCCGGCCGCGCCGGATCAGGGCGGCGGCGGCCACGCCGGCCACGCCGCAGAGAACGATCAGGATTTCCTGCATCTAGGTGTACCACTTGATCCACGAGTACTTTCTGATCTTGGAATCAGGGAAGCCGCAGCTGGCGCAGCGGTAGTGCCTCTTGTGGAGCGAGTTCTTGCCGCACCTCCTGCACCGTATGTGGGTCTTCTTTCTGGTCAGCTTTCCCATGGATGTGGTTCCCTTCACCACGGCCTCTCACCTAGCCGGAGGGAGGGGGTGATATCATTACCACGTTGTCGCCCCTGACCACGATGGTCCCCAGGTCGTTGGACTCGCCATCGCTGGTAATCTCCTCGGAACCGTCCAGCATCAGGTTCATGTGCTGGTCGAATCCCAGCAGACTCCCCCGGATGGTCTTGTTGCCCTTGAGTTTTATCAGTACGACCTTGTCGATGCTCTCGTCCAGCACCTTTACCGCCATATCTATGGACATCAGGGGGAGACTTAGGACGGCGCTATATTAAAATTTCATTTGGGCGGGTGCCGTCCAGCCTCCCCAGGCACTCTTGGCGTAGGTTCCTGACGATCTCGGCCAGTATGCGGCGGCCCGCCTCGGCTGTGGCGCTCCGGGGATCCCCCCACACGCCATTCCCGGTGGCCGCCGGGAAGGACTCGGCGGCGGCCCTCTTGAGGCGCTCCACGCTGGCCGGCTCCATCCCGTCGGTCACCAGCCCCTTGCGGGCCCGGCTCATCCGCACCAAATCGGAGACGGCCAGCATGAGGGATGTCTCGACGAACCCCCCGTGATCGAACCGCGACCTTGTGAAGCGCCAGTACGAGAGGGCGTGCACCCTCGGCCCCTCCTTACCGCGCCCGGAGACGAATCCGGAGAGCGCCCCGCGGTTGCCGTAGTGGCCGTTTATCAGGAATACGTCGCGTATGCCGTTGGCATGCAGCGAGTCGCAGACGTCCCCCAGCAGAGTCCCCAGCGTGGACTCCCGGATGCTGATCTGGAAGAACGGGGCGTGCTCAAAGGAGACGCCCGTGTATACGGGCGGGGCCACCAGAAAGCGGGGCCCCCGGCCCACCGCCGCGGCGACGGCAAATACTATGTCCGAGTCGGTGGAGACCGGCAGGTGGGGCCCGTGCTGCTCTGTGGATCCCACCGGTATGATGGCCGCGGCGCCCGCCGATATGCGCCCCCTCAGAGCCGGGTCCGTCCTGGAGTGGAGGTCCATGTCACTCCCGGATGTGGACCTTCCGCCAGTGCACCTGGAGGCGCCCCTCCAGATGCATACGCACCGCCTCGGTCAGCGTCTCGGCCTCCAGCCTCTGGCCGGCGGACTTGATGGAGTCCAGCGTGTCTTCGGCATCCACCGTGAACGACTTTTGCAGTATGATTGGACCCTGATCCAAATTCTCGGTGACATAGTGGGATGTGACCCCTATTATCTTGGTGCCCCTCTCGTACGCCTGCATGTATGCGTACGCTCCCGGGAAGGCGGGCAGCAGGGAGGGGTGTATGTTGACTATGCGCCGCGGATACCTCCAGACAAAGTTGGGCGTGAGTATGCGCATGTACCTGGCCAGCACTATCAGGTCTATGCTGTACCGCCGGCATACCTCGATCAGGTGGGCCTCCGCCTTCTCCTGGTCCCGCTCCCGCACCGACACGAAGGGTATGCCCGCCCCCTCAGCCCGCTCCTTCAGGGTGTCCTCGGTGCCCACCACGACGGATATGCGGCCCCGCAGCCGGCCGTCGGAGGCCGCCTTCAGCAGGTCCTCCAGGCAGTGCCCCTCCTTGGTAACGAACACGGCGATGTTCTGCAGTCCGCTGGAGGCGTGGTAAACGTTGACGTCCATCCCCTCCTTCTCGGCCAGTCCTGACAGCTCCGAGTCGAAGGACTCTGCGTCCAGATCCTGGAAGGACGCCTCCAGGTACATGCCGAAGAGCCCCCGTATGACGTTCTGGCTCACGGCCTCTATGTTGCCTCCCCGGGCAAACACGAACCCGGTGAACGTGGCGACTATGCCCTCCCGGTCATCGCCCACCACGGTTATTCCGACGCGCTTCCTGGCCATATGGCGCGGCGCCGGGGCGGCCGCCATTATTAACCATGTGCGGGAGGCGGGATTCGAACCCGCGAACTCCTCAGAGACAGGGTCCTAAGCCCTGCGCCTTTGACCGGGCTTGGCAACCCCCGCAGGAACCGTCGAGGGCGGGGCGAACTTATCTGTATCGCGGAGTCCGTGGCCCTGTCCAAAATCTGGAGAACTGGACAGAACCAGACCGGCTTGGAAGGCTGTCCGGCCCAGCAAAAATGGGTTCTCCTGTTCTTGCCTATAGTCTGGGCCGCGATCGGCAGATCTAAGCGGGTATCGGTCCTTGGCGGGCCTCGGCGGACCCGTTTTTGGACAAGGCCAGCCAGGCCGCCGGGCTCGTAAACGCTGGACAACCCCTGCGGCCGCAATGAATTAAGAAACTGTGTTCCGGATGCGTTTTTGATCCGATCCCTTCCTGTATGGCCGCCTGTTCGGGAACACAGGGCTGGAGGCCGCGTCTTGGACGTCGGCGGGCGCGCGGATCCGCGCCACCGCCAGACCTGTCTTCGGGCTATACTTCCGGATAGAACTGCTGGCAATAGATGCGGTACTTCCCTATGGGGCCGTCGGCCTGCCTCAGCCGGGGCGGAGCCACGTAACGCTTCCTTTCCCAGATGCCCACATCCTGCATGACGTAGCGTTTCTCCTCTTGCAAGAACATGCGGTTAAGCAGTTTGTAGCGCAGGCTAGCCGGCAGAAATCCCATCCCCGCTACGAACCGTTCCGGCTTGCGGTCTTTCCTAACCTGGGAGACCAGCGTCAGGGTGATGTCTCTGCCGTCGATCGGCGTCGCAAGCACCCACAGCCTCATATTGAGGTTGGTCTTCTTCTCGTGGATTTCGACGTACGAGTAGCCCAGCCCGTGGACGTGGACTATGGTCGAGATATCCGATACGACCTTGAACAGGCCCGCGATTTTCCGAACGGCCAAAAAATCCAAAGTATTCCTCAGGTAGGAGCCGTCGACCGATAGCGTAGCGGGCGATGCCACCTCATTGTAGCCGTGCACGTAGACTAGATGATCCAGGTCCACAGAGTTCTCGGTCGTCTCCTGCGGGTGTCCGCGGAAGCGCAGGGCGGTGAACTGCAGGTCTGTCCACTCTCCTGCTGCGGTGGGTTCGTCGGGCAGATCCCATTGCGGCGGACGACCGTCGGCGCCCCACCAGGCAAAGACCATGCCAAGAATCTCCCTGGTCTCGTAGACCTTCAGTCTTACGGCCTTGGGGGGCGGGGCATTGGGCGCGAGAACGCACTCGCCGCTCGTGTCGAACTCGAACCCGTGGAAGGGACACACGAGGCAGCCTTTGCGCACCACGCCGCCGACCGTCGGTCCCATGTGCGAGCCGAGGTGCGTACAGTACGCGTCCGTAACGCAGATGCGCCCGTCATCGTCTATCCAGGCGACAATCTCCTCGCCCATCCAGATTTTTTCGATCAACTTTTCTCGCAGGAGTGTCTTCCGGCTCGTAACCAAGTACCAGCCCTCCGGGAACGCCGGCAGCTCCTTGTAGAGTTTCATCCCGCCCCTGATCTTCATATCCATGTGTACAGAGCCCCCTTCCAATGCCGTTCATCCCGGCTCGGCGGGCCCGTGCGACTGGATTTGCCCCGTCGTTCACTGCTCTGCCACGCCGAACTCAAGGCAAACTTCGTCCCCTCGGCGCCGGAGAGTCAACCAGGCTGGAAGGCTTTCCCAGTGTGCTTTCTTGGCGCGCCATGATTCTAGCTACCATCGGATATTTTTAAATCTACTTGTGGTTTAGGGTGGATGTGCCATCCGAGAATCATGTCGCTTAGACGAGACTAATAATGCGCATAGAGACTGCAGCAAAATGCATGGATCGAGCGAAAAGATGAGGGGGGACATCAGTGGTTGACCGCCAAAACGGGGCGCGACATGATTTTCGGATACTACAAGTCGATGTCGGCATGTTAAAAGAGGAGTACCCTCCGGGTTACTGCATGTACCGTATATACCGTATATACAATAACCATCCGGTTAATGGGGTAGTGTCGGCCTGCGCCATGCAACTGTGCTCGACATGCGGGATAGATATCAGCGGTGGGGCAATCCCGGACCGGTTTGGCGCCTGCATATCCTGTGAGGGCGTGTGCGTTTTGGGGGCGAAACCCACCTAACGGCCATGCCGCGACGAGTTGCAATAGTTGGCGGGGGCATTTCAGGACTGGGCGCGGCGTGGGCTCTCCATCACAGCCAAGACGAGTTCGACTTCAGACTGTTCGAGGCCGGCCCCCGGTTGGGCGGAAACGCTGTCACGGTGTCCATGCCGCAACAGGATGGCGGGACCATCCCGTTTGACATCTCGGTGACCGCCTGCATCCCGTCGGTCTACCACCACATCATATTGTTGATGGAACAGTTTGACATCGACCTGGTGGACACCAAATTCAGCTACAGCGTAAAGTATGGCGGTGACATCTACGCCCATGACCTGGACTCGGACCTCAGACGACAGCTACAACCCGAGATAGCCAAATTCCAGAGGGTCCTGGGCCGTCTGCACAAGGTGGGCTGGCTGACCCGCTCCAGGTCCAAACTGCTGAACTCCCTCAACCCGTTCAACTATATCAGCATGGGGACCGTCCTCAATATGGGGGGGTTCTCCAACGACTTCCGGTACAAGGTGCTCAAGCCGATGTTCGTCAACTTTGTGTTGGCAACCAACATCTTTGACATGCCGGCGGCCCTGTTCGCGAGATATCTGGAGTTCTTTGATATCGAGCGGGCGACGCCCATGCAGACGTGGGAGGGTGGGACACGGCGCATCTACGACCACCTGACTGCTGATTTTCGTGATAAAATCTACCTCAACCGGCCGGTGCGTAAGGTGTACCGGAGGAAGAACGAGGTGGCGATAAAGGATGACCACGGAAACCAAGAGACGTACGACGGGGTCATCTTCGCGTGCAATGCAGACCAGACCTTGGAGATATTGGACCGGCCCACACGGTTGGAGCGGTACATCCTGTCATCCATCAGGTATGACAGGACACTCCACCACACCGCGGTCGTCCACTCCGACCCGTCCGTCCTACCAGACAACGAGGCCAAGCCGCTATCCACCCGGAGCAACCACATACAACAGTATGGCGAGCCGCCTGATAACTACGAGATCACCTACGTCATGCACAACCAGCAGCCTTGGGCTAGCCGGTCCGACAGACCCTGCTTGGTCACCTACAACCCGACAACCCCGATAGATAGTCGCAAGGTGATAGCAACCCGGTCGTTCCAGCATGTGGTGCATGACGTCCGGCACGTTGCTTGGCTGTCCCCCCTGCTCCAGTTGATACAGGGCAGGCGGCATACCTGGCACTGCGGGGCGCACGTCCTGGTAAACAGTCAGGAGACGTGCTTCGCCACCGGACTGGCGGCCGCAAGGCAGATGGGGGCCAACTACCCATTCGACGACCCCGAGGCCAGGAAGATGTTCAACTATTATGGCGGCATTCTGTACGGGCCACGGTTCAGGAAGGCGTAACCCCCGACAGCCCATGTTGGGGGTTCCCTTGGAAGCGAGTATATTCGGCCCCGCCTGGCCCCGTACGGCGGGCAGGCCACTTGATTTGCACGGGCTTCGGGCCCTCTCTTGGTTGGTGGGATCCCAAGCTGGCGCTTCGGTGGGCAGCCGGCCCCTGCAGGGGCGCGGCTAGTCCTGTCGCTCCGACGCCCCGTCTTTCTTGGGTTTGCGGGGCTTCTTGCGTCCCATGCCAGCCCTGATCTTACAAACTGTTTAAGATTGTAGAGGCGGATTTCCCAACTCGCCGCCCGGCTTTGCTGGAACCGGGGAACCGGATTCGTCACAGATAAATTATAGAAATATTTAATTCAAGATATGAGACTATATGTTGTCTGGGCGGCGGCGCTCGCAGTGCTTGTCAGCGGCATAGGCTCGGCCCAGGGCGAAGTGGCCATCCAGCAGGATGAGTACGATGCGACGGAGATAGAGGGTATGGTGCAGGCGGCAGTTGAGGATGCCGTCCTGCGGTACGAATCGGACGGCAAGAAAGCGTTTGAGGAGATTACGGGATTGGTGCCCAGCAAGGTAGATTATCCAACCTTCATCCTGAACTCTACCACCGGTAAGATAGAGGCCTACGCCGCGCAGCCACATGTGGTAGGCAGAACACTGAGTGGCGTCTTTGCGGCGGACCGCCCGTATGATGAGATCGTAGAAGAACTGCGCAGCGGAGAGGGCATCTGGGTAACCAGCCTGCTCACAAATCAGGACACACTCTCCAAGCAGACGGCGCGAGTATGGCTGACACTCAACGACGGATACGTGTTTGGCGCCGGCTACTACCTACGCGACTTCAAGATCCAGTCGCTAGTCAAGCAGATAGTCTCGGTGTTCGACCACGACAGGGATGAGGCATATGCCATGATCAACTCTTTGGCCGATGAAGATGAGACCTACATGATTGCAGTAGATCCAATTTTTCAGACAATCGTGGCCGACAATCAAGATCCTGAAAGGATAGGACACCCATGGTCCGACTACTATCAGACATATCAATCGCCTACCCAGATATTTGAACTGCTCATCCACGGTGGCGTGTGGGTGAACAACTTAGAGGTAAACCCGGCTACCGAGGCAGATCAGGTACGGCGCAGTTGGGTGCACCAACACGGGGGAGTAATCTTCGTTGCGGCCTATTTCATTACAGACTCGGAGGCCAGGTCGGTCGTAGACCTTGCCCGGCTCATCTATCAGGACAATCCCCAGACTGCATTTGATCGGCTAACCCTTGCTGGCGGCAACGGCCAGGATCACATGCGTACGAGCGATGACGCCTTCACGGATGTCACCCACCCGTTTGTGATAAACGGCACAACCCACCAGATAGTGGCCCATGGCGCGATGCCCGAATTTGTGGATGAGTGCTGTTCGGAGGCCAGGCAGGAGACGGGCGACCTGACACTAGATGATATAATCAAGGATATACGTGAGGGCGGGGCAGTATGGGCTACCTATAATGTTACCAATCCAGACAACGGAACCGTATCGGAGAAGCGCGCTTGGCTGTCATGGCACGATGGATTCGTCTTTGGATCCGGATACGGCATGCATGACTCACAGGTGCAGTCGATCGCGGCCCACTACGCCTTTGCGTATGAAGACAGCGGGGACATCAACCAGTTGGGCCCTGTAAACCCCAGTAGCCACCTCTACCTCTTTGTCATCGATCCGGAGACGCTGGAAGTCGTGAAGCATGGCGGTAAACCGGATCTGGCGGCTGATGACTCGCTGAGTCTGACTGCTGCCGACAGGACGACCGCCGAGATACTGGCGGATTTGGAGAGCAGTCTGGGGACGTGGTCAGAGTATACCACGATAAATCCGGAGACGGGCATGCAGGAGCACAAGCACTCTTGGCTTATCATGTATGATGGATACGTTTTTGGCGCCGGCTACTATGACTCGGATTTGGGTTAGTGGCGCCGCAACAAACTGGTACATCTCAGGGCAGACTGCCCCCATATGCAGCCCAGCTCTTGGAACCGCCCCATGTCTTGGCAGGCCTGCATGCTACAGGCCTCCCAACTTTGACAAAAACCTATTCGAAAACGGCTCTGGCTGGATGTCGATACACAGCCGTCCACAAGTGGACTGGGCATGCCGCGCCGGGAGCGCCATTCTGCGATGTCCGGCGGCACCTCGCCGGGAGGCGACCGCATCTGTACGATACGGTCCCGTATGTATGCGGTTATGGCGTCCTGCAGCAGCCGCACCAAGCCATCCCCGATGATATGCACCAGGGCATCCGGAGGGTGAAGGTCTTCCGGATCATGAAGGAGATGCACAGGAACAAGCTGGAATGGTACGATCGCAACAACGACATCGCCTGCGGGGTGGTCAACCAGACCATTTTTCTGAAGCAGGACGGCATCCTCTGAGGTGCCGTGGCGGGCCGGCGTGGGCGGGCGCCGTACGATTTTTAATTACAGATCACATCTCCGATTCTACCCCCAACACCTCCCTGCACGCGGCGCCCAGATCTCCCGTGGGCGGGTCGCCGGCCAGCATTGTATGTGTGATGCGCCCCCTGATCTGGGCCTGATTTCGACCTGATTTCGACGCGATACGGGCGTCCTGTTCTTGCCAGCGGTGCGGAACGGCATCTATTGACAATATATGACAGTGTGTGGCGCCAACGTGTACAGCACGCCTAACTGGCCTCTTCGAAGCATTTATTAAGTACACCTTGAGGGGGGTAGACCATGAAAGCGATTCTGCTGGCTGGCATGGCTGCCATCTTGATGGTGGCCGCCAACTCTGCATACGCTGACGAAGATAATTTTGCAATGTCCGTACAGGATGCAATTGATAATATAACAGAACTACGAAACAACTATCTGATAGAAAAATACTTTGGAGAATCTTACCACTCGCAACGGACGGCGGCGGTAGAGACGGTGAACAGCGCTATAGCCTGTACGAGCAGACTAGGCCAGGGCCCAATGTACCCATCACAGAACGGAGCTCCTTCACCTACCACCCCATCAATCCCTACGGTACGACGGTGGTGGCCTTTGACGTGATAAACTCAATGAGCACCGACAATGAGGTGTATCCGTTCGTCATAGATGCGGGCACCCACAAGATACTTGCTGAGGGGGCCTTTCCTTCCACCGTGGGCCTGTCCGCATTCTTCTTGGACGACGCTAACCTGCCCATGGAGCGCATTCTGGAGGACCTGAAGGATTCGGACGGAGTCTGGGTCACGTATAACTTTCCCAACCATAACACCGGCAGCTACGGTGATAAGCGCGTCTGGCTCACCCTGCATGACGGCTACATCTTCGGCGCCGGCTACTATGAGACGCAAGTTGACGATAACTTAAACCGCATAAATTCCATGGTTCGCATGTACGATGCCGACGGAACCGACTCGTTTGCGGAAATCTCGGCAGACTCGGGCGTAATGTTTGTGTTAGATGCCGAGACGCTGGATGTAGTGGCGCACACCGACTCTGATGTCTCTGGAAGTGCCGTCTCAGGTGCAATAGGCCAGAGTTGGAGCCTTGGGTCTCTGTCCGAAATATTGGCTAAACATGAAAGCCTGTCGGTGAGCTATCCGTCTACAAGTACGCAGGCGGGTGGCGAATACACATTGGCTCACCTCCGCCTTCACGACGACTACGTCTTTGGGGCCGGCTACGGAGCGACCGAAGAGCAGCGAAGACAGTCACTTGCAAGTGAAGCCGTACAGTTGTACGACTTGGAAGGAGAGGACGCGTTCGGATTAATCACAAATATGGAGGGGGTCTGGCAGATAGTCTTGGATCCAAGTGACAACACGGTAATGGCGTTCGCCGGATTCCCAGTCTTGGTCGGCCAGAACTTGGGCATTGACTTTTTCGATGAGGAGCAGGACGTGGTGCTTGAATCCCTAGAGAGCCGCCCCGGGCTGTGGACGGACAGCATCTTCATAAATCCCTTCGCTCCCACCACTCAGGAGATGCGCATCAGCAACTGGGTTACACTGCACGACGGGTTACTCTTTACTGGCGCAAATGTCTATGCGCCAGAGCAGGCCGCCGTTGATGCGGTTGATGCGGCCATCGAACTATACAAGACCCATGGCGAGGACGCCTTTGACCGCATCACGTGGCAAGCCGCCGTTCCCGAGATCATCTACCCGTTTGTGGTTGATGCCGAGAGTTGGGATCTTGTGGCGCACGGTGGCCTTCCGGAGAGGGTGGGTGTGTGTTGCGCCGCCCCAATTGCTGCGTCCAACGATCTTGATGCCGCACGTGAGGCTCTTGAGCAAAACCCCGGCATCTGGTTGGAGTACACCTTCTACAACCCCGTAAGCGAGAGGGACGAGTACAAGCGCGTCTGGCTCTCCACCTATGACGACTACACGTTCGCTGCTGGCTATTACTATGGAAACTTTGACCAGATGGAGAGCGTCATTCAGGATGTCATTGATGTCTACGAGGCCGAAGGCAAAGATGCCGCATTTGCGAGCGTCAACGCAATGATGGCCGCCGGCTTGGAGTATCCGTTCGTCCTAGACCGCGAAACGCTGGATATAGTGGCCCACGGCCAAAACCCGGGACTGGTGGGCAGCAGCTTTGAAGACAAAGCATTGGGCTCTTTTCCGGTAGATAAGATTAATGATGAGCTGCACAACGATGGAGACACAACCTTTGTCTACTATAGTGTTTTAGATCTGACAACCGGCTCCATCCCGACCAAGACCGTCCTGTTCCAGCTGCATGACGGGTATATAATCGGGGCTGGACAGCCGTTTGTTGTTTATACCCGGCAGTAGGGAACATTCCATCATTGATGGCGCCTGCCATCTGCATTTGACATACTACAAAGCTTTGCCCCTTGCGGTGGCCGCCTTGGCGCTGTTCTGGGTCGCCCCTGCTAACTTGGCTGCCGCCGATTCCGACGAACTGCTGGTGGAGTTGAAAACCACGCAGGGCAGCATCTTTATAGATTTCTTCCGGGAGGATGCCCCCAACCACGTGGACAACTTTATCCGACTGGCCGATTCGGGTTTTTACAACGGGACCGCATTTCACAGGATAATTGCCAACTACATGATACATGGCGGAGATCCCAACACAATCAGCGGCAACCGGGACACTTGGGGGCTGGGCGGTACCGATGACAGGCTGGATCCGGAATTCAGCACCATCAAGCACCAGCGCGGTATCGTATCCATGGCCAGGACGGCGGATCCGGGCAGCGCCAGCACCCAGTTCTATATACTTGACACGGACGCACCATTCCTCAACGGCCAGTACACCGTATTCGGCAGGCTGGCGACAGAGGGGAGCTTCCAGACCTTGAACAAACTTCTTGCCGTCCAAATCAGTGTGGTGGAGTGGAGCGCCAGGCCCTTCAACCCGGATCAGACAAGAATCATATCGGCCGCGTCGGTACCACGTTCGGAGGTGCCCGACCTTCTTGATCTGCCGGAGCCGGCACGCACGCCGGAGCTTGTGGGCCTCCTCAACTCGACCCAGGCTGCGGACGCACAACTCCAGACCTCCCTTCACCTGCCCGTCGAGTCGCCACCCGCGTATCCTGGTTTTGGCGTGCGGGTCGAGACCGTGGCCCAAGACCTCACCGTCCCGTGGAGCATCGACTGGCTACCCGACGGGACGGCCCTCTTCACAGAGAGGCAAGGTTATCTCAAGATGATCCAGAACGGTACGACTGAGCCCACTGCCCTGCTGTTCCGTACGTCCACCAGTCTGGTAGGGGGGATGTTGGGCGTTGCCGTGGATCCCAACTTTGAAGAGAACAACTACATCTATCTGTATCGCACCTACAACAAAGGCGACATCCTACTGAACAAGCTGGTCCGCTACACGCTAACAGACGGGAGGGTCGTCAACGAGCACACGGTCCTGGACAATATACCCGGGGCGGTATTCGAGAACGGCGGAAGAATTCAGTTCGGACCGGACGGGAAGATCTACATAACCACCGGGTATGCGCCGGATCCGTTTCTGGCACAAGACCCCGACTCGCTGGCAGGAAAGATTCTTCGGATTAACCCGGACGGTACCGTCCCCGACGACAACCCCATTGAGGGCTCTCCGGTGTGGTCGATGGGGCACAGGCACCCTCAGGGACTGGACTGGGACGCGTCCGGAAACCTCCTCGTCGCCGAGCACGGGCCGTCCGGATGGAGGAGCGAGGCGCATGATGAGATCAATTTGATAGTGCCGGGCGCAAACTACGGCTGGCCCATAATAGTGGGGGGTGAGACGGCAGAGGGCTTGCGACCGCCATTAGTACACAGCGGGAATGACACGTGGGCGCCATCGGGGGCGGAGTTCTACGACGGCGACAAGATCCCCGAATGGACCGGAAAGTTCTTTGTCGCGGCCCTTCGGGGAACCCATCTCCACATGATTGACCTTGACCTAGAGAACAATGTGGTGGTGTCTCACACGCGCCTGTTCTCGGAGTCGCTTGGGCGGCTGCGTGACGTCCAGACAGGGCCGGATGGATACCTGTATCTCTTGACCAGTAATCAGGACGGCTGGGTGACTCCGGCCGACAATGACGATCGGATCCTTAGGATAGTGCCGCTGTCCGAACCCGCGGATCCTGCGCGCGCCGACACGTTCACGTCCGAAGCCGTCTATGAGGGAATGGTCAGGGTGGCGGACACAGAATACTCGCTGGGCTACAACATCACCGGAGGCAGTGTGCTGGGTGTCGAGGCAGACACCGCTGCCATGTCCCTCATGGTCGCAATTGACGCAACCGAGGATGGCTCCCTGACACTCAACATACCACGTGCGGTGGCCGACTCCAAACTCCCCGAAGAACCCGACTACCGCGCGCTGCTGGGCACCCTGCGGTTCGTCCGCGACACTTTGGGCGATGCGGCTTTTGTCGTCTTGATTGATGGCAAGGAGATCGACATTGCCGAATCGGCATCACCGTATGCGCGCACGCTTACCATCGAATTCCACGCGGGGGCCGGCACGATAGAGATAACAGGCAACACTATGTTTGGCCAGTACCGGTAGGGCAAGACCGGGTTTGGATCCGGAGCATCCTGATTGCGGGAGCCATATGCTTGGGCAAGCAGTCTCTGCCGGGATGGTTCGGTCCGCATATGATCCCGCGACGTCGGGATGATTTGGATCGTTAGGCTTGTTTTCTCAGATATGGTATCCGTCATAATTATCCGGAAACCGCGGATGGTCCTCAGACACAATTAGGAAATAGACCTCAAAAATCGAAGCATCCGGCCGCCTAGTCGGGAATTGAAATGGTCGCCGACATTTGGAGTATGGGGGATGCGAGTTTGGGAGCACATGCGGCAACCATACGGACAGGAGGGCGCCGTATTCTGGTCAGTGGTGGCAGCCACAGTCTAGGCAGGATGGATGACAGAGTGACGTGGTTGGAATCTGGACAGCTTTTCATACGCGCCCAACAGCAGGAGTGAGCCCGCTCCGCCATTGGCCGCCCACATATCATGACCCGGCTTTTTCAGGAAGGATTCAAGGCAAAGCTGTCGGGGTCCCGCTCAAATGCCCACCGGCACGAGGCGCAGCAGAAGGCGTACTCTTGCCCCCGGTGGGCGAGCCGGTCGCCGCCCTCCACCTCGGCGCCGCACACCGGATCCCTCACTGTCGGGCCCTCCTCATGTAGTGCCATCCTATGGGTGTCAGGATCATGGCGGCCAGCAGGGCGGGAACGGTGTCGGGGGGCAGCAGGGCGGGAGCATCGTGCGTGTGCGCCGCTACGTGGAACTCGGGCGGGATGGACAACACCGAGGCCAGGTTGTTCCATCCTATGTGTATTACGGTGTCCTCGTACCACTGGTGGCCGCCGGGGATGGCGTTTATCACTAGGAACGACCCCAACACTATGAGCATCCAGCCGCTGGCCGCCTCTATGGTACGGCGGCGGACTGCCACCCCCCGCGCCATGTTCACTCCCATGACCCCCAGCACCGCCACCAGTATCAGGGGGACGGCCCGCCCGAGGCCGTGCACGGCCCCCAGTCCTGCCCCGATCTCGGCGCTCCCGGTGCCGGCCACGTACATCAGCAGCCAGTAGAAGAGGGGGTTGGGGCAGCCCACCCCGGCGTTGCCCAAGAGCAGCCCCATGAGGAGTGACTTGGCATAGTCGCCCCTGTCCTGTATGAACCGGGGGGTGCCCGAGTAGGCAGGCAGCCGCAGCCGCACCAGGTCCAGCTGCGAGAGGCCGAACACGAAGGCGATAACCCCGGCCGCCAGGAACATGTACTGGGAGGCCCCGTCCAGGCCCACCGTGTCTCCCAGCACGCCGGCCCCCATCGTGTATATGGTGATGGTGGCCGTGAGGCCCGCCCCGAAGAGCAGCGCCATGACGGGCCCCCGGCGGGCGCCACGGCCCATGCTCATCGGCACCACCACAAATACCAGGGGAAGGGTGCAGGGCAAAGCTATCATGGAGAGGCCCGCCACGTACGAGAGCACCAGCCAGGACGGGTACGAGACCTCGGCCCCGGCCCGGACCGAGACCCCGTGGGTGGCCGCAAATACGGCTCCCACCACTATCATGGACGCCAGCGCAAAGGCCGACACCACCAGGAATTTCTTTGTGGACTCGGCGGCCATCGGTGTGGTGTTCTGCGTGCCGATATATGGCATGCGCCGTCGGGTATGGGTTCCACGGGGAACCATTCCCAAATAGTTGCATCTTTCGGTTCCATGGTGCGGGCCATGCTCTGTGGACTAGCGGTTTGCGGCGCAGCCGGTCCAGGCCAAAAGTTGCAACCGGCTACGGCGCCATTAGAGCTGCTGTATGGGCCGCCTTGCGCGCCGTCGCTCACCGGACCGCGCCGTGACCGGAACTAAGAGGTGACGGCGCCTAGAACCCATATTATCCTATCGATGGTATATCATGGCAATGGCAGACACGGTGCGCCGTAAGGAGCCCGTGCTCTGCAATCTGCCCACTCCGCCCTTGCAGGGAGACCGATTGAGAATATACAACTATCATCTATCGTATATGCAAGATGGAATCTATTGTGGCGTGCAGTCAGCTCCGGCCCTGCGGACCGCGTTCATGCGCCAAGCCCATCGGGGACCTAAGCGCCGGCCCTCAACAGGCGGCTGCCCGGGTATGGTGCACCCATATTCTGTCGATGCGCGCCGCTGCTGTAGTATGGTGCGCCGGGGACAGAGCAGTGGTGTTCCGGCTACTGTGTGGTCCTTCTGCATTGCCTACACCACAACTACCCCTCTCAGGATATAACCTGAATCATATTGTGTAAAAAATACTTATATTTACAAAATTATAATCAATAGTTGTGAAGACAAGACAGGTCGACATAACCCCAGACAAGACCCTGATCAAGAAGCTGGGCATGACCGGATACCGGACCGAGCAGGCGATAGCGGAGCTGATAGACAACTCCATCGACGCTAGGCTGGGCGGCTCGACCGAGCACGTGAAGGTGGTACTGGATTTTGCCCTCATGCGTATTATCGTGTCCGACGACGGCCACGGCATGAGCCTGGACGAGCTGAGGAACGCGCTGACCATAGCCAAGGATCCCGAAGGGACGGACGGGCGGCTGGGACGGTTCGGCTTGGGCATGAAGAGTGCCTGCTCCAACTTGGGGAGGGCGTTCTCCATAAGGACCGCCCGGGCAGGTCAGGAGACGCTGATCGCCGAGTACGACGAGGAGAGGTGGCTGGGCGAGCGGGATCTGGACTGGAAGAACTTTGAGATAGGGCTGGAGAGTCCGGGCAGCGACCATGGCACCGAGATAACCGTCAGTAAACTGAACGTCCCTCTGTACCCCAACCAGATGATCAAGTTCAGGCGCCGGTTCGGACTGAGGTATGGTCCGTACATAAGGAACGGACAGGTGGAGATAACCGTAAACTCGCGGCCGTGCAAGCCAAGCGAACCGGACCTGGAGGATAACACCCGGCGGGCCGTTAACATACGCCTTCCCAGTGGGAATGCCATAACCGGATGGATGGGCCTGCTGAGGAAGCGCTCCATCAAGGGCGACTACGGCCTGCACATATACAACCGGAATCGGTTGGTGGAGGCGTACTCCAAGTTCGGAATGCGGCGCCATCCAGCAACCGCCAGATTCATCGGCGAGATATCCTTGGACCATGTCCCGGTCAACTTCCACAAGACCGGCTTCTTGGAGGACACCAACGAGTACAGGGAGGCCGTTGAGTACTTCAACAGGGATCCGGGTGTGGTCGGCTTGGTGCGGAGCATGTCGTCGGATGATCGAGCCGACGGCGACGAGGTCCGCCGCGTGTTGGACTTTGGCTTGGATCCGACCCGGGTAACGCCGCTGAGCATGAAGGTAAGCGCGGTCCGGGGCAAGAGTATGTTGCACGGCATGGATGGAACGTCTGTCAGGTCGGGAGACACGGAGATCACCGTCCGGCGCAAGACAGACAGCCAGAACGCCCTGTACGAGGTAGAGTCTGGTTCGGGAAAGGCTAGGATAACCGTCAACTCCTCCAGCAGGATGTTTGAGGCGTTCAGGAACCCACTGCTCCTTTTGGGACTGATCAAGATCGAGGCAGAGGTGTTCGGGCGAATGGGCACATCAAGGCAGGCCATTGCCGAACGGAACCGACTGTGGAACGAGTTCGTTGACGCGTTCCTACCGGCCGAGAAGGCGCCCGCCACAAAACGGTTGGGCCCCCGGCAGGAGCCCGTCCCGCTGCCCCACTACACGCTGCAGCCCGAGCTTGTGGACCTGCACGACCATCTACGCGAGGTATTCCCACACCGGTTCCAGTTCACCGGACTGAGCACTCTGGCGCCGTTCCTGCACAACGCACACCACACACTTGCATACAACATACAGGCTGAGACCGGCACCGGCCAGGAGCTGCTGGAGGCCATAACCGGCCACGGCAAGGACCATGCTGTCCTGCTCGACCCCAGCCCCGAGCTACTCCTGGCATATCTTGAGCGGGCCGAGGATCCTTTCGTGCTCGTCATCCGTGAACACTCCGAGAGGCTGGCCTACACGTTGGCCTCCCCCGAGAAGGCGTGGCTGGACCTGTCCATCGAGGCGGAGAACGGCGCGGCTCCCTACGAGGGAGAGCTGGTGTACATACTGGACGACCTTTTGGAGCAGGGCCTCGTGAGACCTCCCAAGCTTGCATCTCTAGCAAAAAGGAGGGGACCCAAGACTTCGGACCGGGTGGGCAAATTTCTTCCGGGGTGATGACATCTTGGCCTATGAACTGTCCGAACTGCTCACTCCCGAAAGGATAGCCGAGATATCCACTGAGCACGGATTCAGACCCGACATAACAGAGCAGTTTCTGATGGACTATCTAGTTCACCAGCGCGTTACCGGGGGGCTAGAGTGTATAACCAAAGGCGGCATATGTATGCCGTTCTACCAACCAGACGGAACGTTGCGGCGGTTGAGCGTGGATGTGGACTTGGCTACCAAGCTGCCGCTTGACAGCGTTGATTCGGCCGTGAGGCTAGCCGGAGACTTGCCCAACGTTGCCAGAGTTGAGAGACACATCCCGTCACGGCAGGCCGTTCCGAAGAACAACCTAGTCACCTACAATGTTCGATACAGGTCCTGCTTTGGGCCGGAACGGCGTGTCAAGGTGGACTTTTTACACGGCCTCGACCTTGACTATGGCACCAGAATCGTCCCGGCCGGGACGGCGGTAATGGGATTTGGAATGCCCCACGAGATGAGGATGCTCACGAGAAGCGCCCTGATGGCAGACAAGGTCGGAACGCTTGCCGCCGGTACCATAGGACTGGGCGTGTCCCGGGTAAACGAGATAGCGAAGCAGGTGTTTGATGTCGGTGTCCTCTTGGACGGAGCCACAGTTGGCGACATCACCGGATTCTTCGCCGAGTTCCCCCGCATGATGGAGGTAGAAAGGGCGATACACGGCAAACCGGAGCTTGAGGCTCGGACGGTGGTGGACAGCATCGGTACGGCGCTGAGCCGAATGCAGGCCGTGACCGGCGAGATGCGGTTCTCAGGAGATGCCAAAAAGGGTTATGCTGACTTCAATTCTGAGTACATTTCGGACAGGGTTCGGTACCAGAAAATCGATCACCATGCCAACATCCTGTCCATCAAGGTGCTGAATCGTCTAACGGGGCAGGTGCTGGACGGGAGGGATGGCGGGGAGGCTGCTGCCCGAATGCGCCAGATACTGGCCGATGTCGATGGTGCATCGGACTACCAGCACGTGCAGGAGATGTACGGACCAACGGTCCGTGAGGCAACCGGCATACCAGAGAAGTACCTGAAACGGATGAGCGCTAGGCTCTCATGTCTCTTGTGCGCCCATGCCACACTGGTGGCAGATCGGGGATCTCAGGGGTAGGGTCTGCATTCTCCGCGAATCGTCGTCAGGCTGACGTGGTCAGCCATGGCGAGCAGCATATGTTTAACGGCCGCCACATGCCTGCACCTCTTCCCCGCGATGTGGTACGTACGCGCGCGGCTTTCATCTACAAACGAGACGCAGTACCACTCACCCTCTGTATCTTGGAAGACCCCGTACCGGCAATTCCGCCCGGGGCCTTGATGTGGACACCGCACCCGTAGTAGTGCAGCCCGCGACGCGTTGTATCTGCCTCCGACGATCTGTCCTTGCGAGCTTCCTGCCTACCGCACATTCCATGGTCTGATGGATAATTTAAGATCGTGGAGATAATTTGCCTGCCCCACCACCTGCCCGACGAGGCCGTTCCAAAGATGGTGGGTTCACGGGGAACCATTCCCACATGGTTACATCTTGCGGTTTCAAAACGGCGGGATCCGGCAGGGTCTCGGTCCCGGCTTCTGGAATTTGCGGTCCGGCGCGCGCTGCTACGGTGGAATGCCTGAGATGCCCGGTGGCGGCCCGGGCAGGGGGATCTGCATGTGCTCGGCAGGGCGGCCCCTACAGTCAAAAAAATGTCCGGCCGGTATGTGCGACCGGCATGAAAAAAAACACTACTCGCCCATCTTTTCGGGTTTGTCTAGGTCCGTCCCGACCGCCTCGGCGGCAAGCCCGACGGTCCTCTCCACATCGCCCCACGGCCCGAGGCTGGAGTTGTACATCTGGCGCGCGCCGCCCAGCCTCTTGCCGAGCTCCGCGTATCTGGTGGCGAACGCCCTGACGGCCTTGGCCATCTGGTCGGCCGCCTTCCCGATCTCCCCGACGCGGTCCGCGTACCGCCACTCGGCCCCGGTCCATGCCAGCATGGCCAGCATGGTCGAGGGCGTGACCAGGACGGTCGAGGACTTGGCGGCCTCGGCCACCATGTCCGGATTCCTGGACAGCAGCCCGGCCAAGGCGTACTCGGGGAACAGCAGCATCTCCGCGTCCCCGAACATCTCCCGGACCATTCCGGCAAAGCCGTCCGCGTCGCCGTCGTCCACCAGCCTGCCGACCGGCACCGTACGTATGCGGCAGTCCCGGCCGCCGGGCAGCCTCAGCGTGTAGCCCGAATCCGTCTTGGCATAGTGGGTTCCGGAAGCCAGGCCGGACGCCTCCAGAACGCTCTCCAGCCCCAGTTCGGGGTGGCGCGTCTTGGCCACGTCCAGCAGCCCGGCCAGCCGGTCGCCGGCCTCGATGAGCCGGTCGGCGCTGGCCGCCAGCGGGTCCTCCCGGGCCTCCAGCTTGGCCTCCAGCGCCTCCACCTTTGCCAGCACGTCCGAGAGCGTCGTCTCCGGCGCGGCGTCCTCCGGCGGGGTCGGGGTGTCATTCTTCTTATTTCTCTTCAACAGTCCCATTTGCGTGGCGGCTGCCCGGCGCCTTTTAAGGCGCCTTCAGCCCAGGGCGCGCGCCTATGCCGCGTTGCCCGGCCGCGGGAGCATCTCAAAGTACAGCGCGTTCTTGGCGAGGGACCTCTCTCCTCCCGCGTCAGTTTTTGCCTATCCCATAATACATGGACTCGCTTGGTCATTTCCACTTCACCCCCGGCCCGGCAATCATGGCATTTTCCACCACCTCGGAGCAACCCCCTACGCCGCACTTGGGGCACTTTCCATCCAAGAGGTTCCGGCGCTTGCACCTGTACCTGCACCCGTGGCAGTCCACCAGGGTGTAGTCGCAGTTGCGGCGGGCCATCAGGATGCCTCCCCCGGGATGCCGGTGTGCGCCGCGCGCCGGTACACGGAGTCGGCGCGTGCAGTCACCATCATTCCAGACACGCAGCCTTTCTGTCTAGGTGGACGGTCATGCCAGGAATGCCTCCAGGGAGGCTTGGCGGTGCCCCAGACGGGTATCCAACTCGTCCTGCATCTTGCGCCTGCGTCTGGCGGCCAGCTTGCCCATGTCCTCGGCGGTCTTCATGCGGTGGCATGACTGGCATAACGCCTGGTGGTTGTTGGCCCCCCACATCTCTCCCCCCAGCGAGAGGGCCTCGATATGGTCCACCTCTGACGACTTTTTCGCGCCGCACATCTCGCACACCGGGTACTGCCGGAGGAAGTGCGGCCGGTACCACCCCCACCAGCACCGGATGTACTGGTTCCAGACGGAGCTGTGGCGCCGGTGGATGCCCAAACCCCTGTCGCAGGAGTGGGAGCCCGGGTTGGTCGACCACTCGTTGTGGTGCGTAGCCGGGGCTCCGCACCAGCACCGTCCTCGGTACAAGTTCAGCAGCATCCAGAGTGGTATCGGGCGGTGCGCATCCCGGCTCGCCACGTAATGCACCCGCAGGAGCCACCCGTCCAAGTGGCGTTCCAACCACCGAATAATTACGACGTCAGACGCCATGACTGCCAGCCCCGCCTTTTCGGCGCCGTACGATGTGGGGGTTGCTCACCGGCGCGTGCATCGTGTCGTTGATGTGGAGGTTTACCGACTGGCGGCAGTCGGGGCAGGCGTACCGCGAGTAGGAGCAGACCATCCCGCCGGCGACCAGCACCGGGTGGGCGCATGGCAGGTTGGGCCACAGCCGCGGCGCCGAGGAGAATTGCCGTAATCATTGCCGCCCACCTCTTTTGGCGGAGTCGGCGGCGTACTCGCGGATCAGCGATACCTGTTCGCGCTCCTGCTCCACGCGCTCGTTGTACTGGTCCATGTCGATCAGTTCTTCCAGGTGCGTGCGCAGCAGTCCGTGCAGTACGGCCGGCTGCAGCGCGTCAAGCTCCCAGGACGTGTGGCCGTGTCGCGCTATGTAGTCCCGGGCCCGCGGGTCGGTCACTTTTGCGGGGTTCGGGGGCGGATTGTGCTGTTCTATCTGGTCCATGGTGAGCGCTATCGGCCGGACTGTCAGGTGTATGTCGAACCGGTCCATCCGGGCCGCGATGTCCCGCACCATGTCCAACCCGCTCGGGTCGTGGTCACCCAGATACAGGATGTACATCTCGTCGTCGGTGTGATACGTGTTCATGAATCGGAGCGCCGCGTCGTGCATTGCCGATACAGACGAGTAGCCGCGGTTGACCATCAAATTCACATGGTACTCTTGGGTGACCGGCAGCAGCACTCCAGACAGGGCGTCCTTTTCGACCCAGACCTCGACGTAGTTTTTCTGGTCACTGTGCCGGTCGCAGCGGTACTGGTCGGCGCACGCCCCCAAGATATCACTGACCGAGTCCCACTGCGGGGGCCGCTGCGGCACCCTGATCCTGTCCTCGATTATGTCCCAGTCCACCATGCCGCACATGCGGGCGTCGGTCAGGATCTTTGATAATTTCGAGTACTGCCGCTGCTCGTTCGGAATAATACTAGCTGCGACCAGCTGGTAGTACAGCTGGCGCAGCGTCAGCCTGTATCCCTGCTCGCCGTAGTTCTCGACGACCTCCAGTATCTGACCGAGCAGCTCCCTGGTGGCGGGCCGCATGTTGCGTGGGTTCTCGTATGGTATCTTGGCCATGTCAGTCGGCAAACCTCCCATGTTCTGCGCCGCCGACCCCGCTTCGCCCCGGCCTGAACGCCAAGAGCGCAAACGCGCCGGGAGCGAAGACCATCGCCGCCCCAAACGCCGTCAGCCCAACCCTGCACCACCAGTACCATCCCACAGCCTCCTCATACGTGATGGTGCCGGCCGCGTACTCCCGCCAGGCCAGCCAGCTCTCGTCCGGAAGGTTCCAAGTGTGCCATGCCACAGCGGCCGCCAGTGCGACTACCGCAAGGCAACCGGCCGCCCAAAACACCGTCCGGGCATCCACGCGCCGCAGATTTGCAACGGTCACGCCCCGCCGGCACCCCCAGACTTTTTGCCGTGTATGGCTCCCGCTATCCTGTCGAAGTAGTCCCGGGCCGTTCCCCCCGGGACGCGCCGCAGTTCGCACAGGATGGTCTGCCCGCGGTTCCAGCCGGCGGCCCTCGTCCTGTGCAGGCTCACCACGGTTCTGACGCTCCCCCTGCGGCCGACCGGCTTGCAGTGGGTGAATACGTAAAGCGACTCCGGGGGGCGCGGGCTCTCGGCGTCAAATATGTCCCTGACCGTCGCGGCCGCGTCGCGCATGTTGGATATGGTCGGCGGGAGCCTGCGCGGCGTCCCGGATGCCGAAGCCGGGCGGTCCCGGGCTTCGTCCATGCCGGCCGTGGTCGGCGGGAGCCCGTCCCCTGCCGCGCCATCCGGCGACCCGCTCCCGCTCATGCGGCGGCGCGCAGCGGCGCCTTAAAAGGAACGACTGGCGGCGGTTCTGGGAAGTTGACGGGGGATGGGATGGATCATCCTGGAAAGCGCGTGAGATGGGGAATCTTCCCAGGTTCTGTTCAGACACGGCGACTTTTGAGCGGCGTTAAGAGGTCGACATGGCCGTATGCTGGTCTAACACTTTGGCAGTTCGCCCAAGTTGTCTCTTGCGGTTTCGTTCGGCTTGGTCTTTATGTATATCACATCATCTCTTTCAAAGTAATCCACCTCAGGACTCAGTTTCCATTCGCCGTTCTCCTCGCGTCCGGTCCGTATCACACTGCCATTCTCCAGCTTATCAATAACATCTTCTCGTCTTTTGGTGTATTCGTACGGTTTCACGTCGCCACCCGCAAGGACAATTTTCCACTTCACTTCACTGATCTTGCCATCCTTGGAGGTAGCACATATGATGATGTAATCTGTGTTCTCTAACATGATGTGCTGATGTTACCTGTGTGATATAAGCCATATCTCGCTGCGGAACTGCCAAGCTGACGGGACATGGCATGGGCTGCCAAACCAGGGACATGAACCCGGGACGCTCATATTCCGAATCGTGGGGGTAGTTGCGGCCCTTAACCGCGTGGTTAGACCGAAAGAGATCTATAACCTCAGATCCCCCCCGCCCCCATGGCAGGAGCCAAGAAACAAAAAAAGAGAGCGACGGGACGCGGTTCCCTCCTGACGCTGCTTGTCCTGTTTGCCGACAGCGCGGCGGCAGCGGAACTGTTCCGGATGGTGCGATGGTATGGCGGGGTGTTTTGTCCCGACTGCAAGCATAGGAACGTCGTCAAATACTGCCTCTACCAGAAACACCTGCAGCGGTACACCTGCAAGGACTGCTGCAAGACCTTCAACGACAAGACCGGCTCCCTCCTCCATTACAAACACGTCAGCATCGGCGACTGGATGCTGGCGCTGTGGCTCTTTCTGTGCGGTCCGCTAAATGGAGCCTCGATAAGGTTCATCTCCCAGGCGACTGGACAGGCCTACAAGACCACATACTATATGATGCGCGGCATCATGGAGCGGGTACGCGGCCTGCCGGAGAAGCCGCTGGAGGGCACATGCGAGACCGACGAGGCATACGTCAAGGCCGGCTCCAAAGGGGTGGCGCTGGATACCAACGGCGAGGACCGGACCGTTCCCAGCCGCCGCGGCCTGCCCCACGGGCCCGGCCGCAGCACGTTCGAAAAGAACATGCCGATGTCCACCATATACTTTCAGCGGGCCACAGAAGACGAGCCGGATATTACGATAATGGACGTGCCGCGCAACGGCAAGACCCTGGCCGACATGGTACAGGAGCGTATGGAGCCCGGCTCCACGGTGATGACCGACGAGCACACCGCATACAGGAGCCTCAAGGAGCGGGGGTACGACCACCACACTGTAAACCACGGCGAGGGCGAGTACGCCTCCGGCGAGTGCAACGAGGTACACACCAACAATTGCGAGTGCCGGATAGGCTTGCTGAAGTGGTGGATGAAAAAACACCGCGGCGTCAGCAAGTGGCACCTGGAGTTCTATGTCAAGTCGTTCCAGTTTATGCACAACCACCGCCACTACAGCCTCAACGGCAGGTTCGTGGCCACACTGGCCATGGTGCTGGACCGGTTCGATGGAGTGCAAGCTTGATCATGTGATCGTCCGAGCGGCCCATCTATGATAATGTGGCATATTTTGATGCCGTCCACCACCGGAATGCCAGCGGGACGTCATATACGGCTCGATCAACTACCCCCAGCATTTGGAATATGAGCGACCCGGGATCGGATCTTCTCAAACGGTCCCCGAATCCATGCTTTTAAGCCGCCGGTGCGCCACCGTTCCATGATACGGATACGGCCGTACGAGTGGCTCCACATGGAGGTGCCTGGGAGCGGCCGCATGGGGGAGGCGAGGGTCTCCGGCACCCTGTACATCACCCCCAAGAGGGTCGTGATACAGGGCGGCGCCGGCCCGGTCTGGACGCACCCGGTCAGGGACTTGGAGGTCAGGGCCGAGGGCAAAAAGTCCGGCGTGCTGTCCGGCCCCGACGGCCGGCAGGTCACGTGGACCCCCAAGAAGACGCCGGTGGCATGGTGGGGCAACGCCATCTCATTCTGGAAGGGGGGCGTCCTGCAGGACGTGGCCGAGACGGACGGGCCGCCGCCCGCGTTCGGCGACATAGCGGAGCTGCCCGACGCGCTATACCATGCCGGCTGGAGGATCCGCCGGTACGATTCCAAGACGCTGGCCGAGGGGGGAATCGCCGGCGACATGCCGGACACCGAGGAGTTCCGGCGCACCGTACGTCATACCAACATCATTTTGGCCGCCCTCCGGCACGACGGCTTCCCGGACGGGCCGCCGCCCGCCTACTACCGCCGGACGCTCAGGCGCCACGCCCTCACCCACATGACCAGGCTGGTCTGGGGCTGGAAGACGGCGCTGCGCCAAATTACGGATGTGGTGCGCGGCAGGGGCCACCTTGCCGGGTGGAACAACCTATTTCCGGACTCGGCCCACTGGCCGGACCGCTGGTTCGAGCCCAAGCCCCTCGCGCCCGCAAAGTCCGAGTGGCGCCACGAGATCAACCCGGGCAGCTGCGGCGGCCACCCATATGACATCCTGGAGAGGTGCCGCGCCATGATACCCGTGATGGTGCGCGTTGCCGACGAGCTGCACGAGAACCCCACCCACAACCCCTACCTGCGCATGAGGCAGTTGTACGAGGCCATACGCGACGGCAGGGACATCCCGCCGCCGCCCAGAGAGGCGCTCCCGCTGGCCCGCGCCGCCGCCGGCAACCCCTGGTAGGTCCACATACGCCAATCCGGGGGCCCACCCACGCAAGATCCCCAAAAAAGACACCGGCGCCGTTAAACAAAAACCCGAAACCGGCGATCCACGCTCAAAAAGGGCCGCCGGCGCCGTTAAACCCCATTCCCCCACGCACCTTCCAGAGCCATGCTCGCTACGACTCCCAGCCACCGGACCCGCCCGCGCAACATCCTCATATCCCAATACCGCCGCCCACCACACCAGCATATCATCCAACAATTTCTTTTCCCCCTGCCGCGCGCGCCGGCCCTCGATATCCACATACACCCTCCGGCCGGCCTCTCCCCCTCACACATTCCTTAACACAGGCACACATGCGCCGGCCGCCGCGCGCCCCGTACACACGTGACCCCGCGCAACGCCAATAATCACACGCACCCTACAATGATCAATGCCCCCATGCCAATCAATGCCGCTTTCCCCCCATGATCACACTCCCATACACACTCCCAATATGCCGCGTGTGCGTTCACTGTGATCCCAGATGCACAATTACGAGCCCCTCAGAGGCATGAGCCGCCGCAGGAAGAGTCCCAGCTAGCGCCGCAGGAAGAGAGGACGCACACACCATTTTTTGCATGATGTTGTTTTGGTGTGTGCGAGATGGCCACGCGCGCCCTCAGGTATGAGAGGGCCGCGCCCCCCGGAGCGCGTCGGCCGCACGCGCCAGAGCACGTTTGAAGGATTGTAGGTGGAGGCAGATTGCCGCGCACGCATTCCAGTAGATAGAAAAGGTCCGTCTCGTCCTCTTGTGGAATGGGTGGGGCCGCCGCAGGCACGTGCGGCCTATTGCGCTCCCTTACCCTGCTTTCCAGTTGGCTGCGCCTTGTCCCCGTCATCTTCAGTGTGCAGTTCCGGCTCCGGACTGGCACCATCTCTGCACTTCACGCCCGGGCCGGACGCCTCAAACTTCCACCCAGAGTCGGACACCTCCAAACGCCAACCGTGCCCGGACATCTTGAGCGAGCCCGGCTGTCCGTCATGTTCTCCATGTTTCTGGTTCGACCAGTCACGGTGAATCTTGAAGGCCAGCAGTGCGCCCAGAGATGTGGCGGACAGTACGATAATCAGGTCTGGGAGCGCTAGGACGGGACAGAGGAATTTTGCATCTTCGGGGAGCGGTACCTCTAGTTTGAGGATGCAATCCACATACCCTGCAAGCGCAATTCCGATTAGAAGAAAGATCATGAACGCAGCAAACGAAATTGAAATTTTGTGCCTGCGAATCCACCCACACACGTCACAAACCATGGGCATCCGCCTCTGGCTTACCGCACCACAATGATGTCAGGAACCAGAACCGGCGAGCCGTCCGTGATGTCCACAAAGACACCGGCCTAGTGTACCGTGTGGAATACAGAGAGTTGTTCATCCCAATCACCATGGGCCGCCTCCGCTAGCGACGCAATATGATGTTACCGAAAGGCCAACAGTGTTTCATAATTCGCATGTCTCCCATCCGCGGACCGGCATCGCGGGCATCCCCGGCCTTTGCACAATCAAGCCGATCCTGTTTTTGACGGCTTGGCTATGGCCGGCAGTTCTTGTGTGGCAGCAGGCCCGGACGGTCTCTGGCGAACCACGCGCTTCCGGATCTGTTCCTGCGGGATGTCGTGTAAGTCGACACCACCTCAAGCCCCACCTCGTGTATGACCACTCCGCCGAACCGAAAGTCCGAGACACAGGTGCACCATGCCGCCGGGGCGCCGTTCGACGTGCCGCATGCGCGCCGCCGAGTCCGGGGCGCGCGTCAGCCGCGGCCCTCCATGCCCTGGTACTTTCGGATCACCACATATATGGCCGCGCCGGCCGCCAGCGCCGGGAGGTACAGCCACGCCGCGCCGGATATCTCGTCGGCCTGTATGACGGAGGGGCGGAGCGGCTCGGCGGCGTCCACGGCGGCCGTGAGGGTCGCGCCGTACCTGTTGTGTATGGTGATTTCGGCCGCGCCGGGGTGCTCTATCATACATGCGGTGCAGGGAGTCGTCCCCGGCGCCGTGACGCGGTCCCCGTCCCCCGGATCCACCGTTATGGAATGGACGGCCCCGAAGGTCTCCGGCGGCCGCAGATGTATCATGTGCGAGGACGGGTCGCCCCGGCCCGCCGCCAGCCTTCCCACGCCGAAATAGTCCACGTATATGGTCGTCATGGCCGCGCCGTCGCTTATCGTGTGCGTGTCGTATATGGGCCGGCCGTCGCACCTGGCCGCCTTTCCGACATGCGCGTGGCCGGCCGGGCACGCCGCCTCTATGTGGAGTTTCTGGGCGGCCACTCCGGACATCACGTCCTGGTACGGCATGTCCAGCACCGAATACGAGTCGGCCGGCTCGTCGCATACGACATGCGGCACGACCTCGCCGCCCAGGCACTTGTATGTGGTCCTCTCGGACTTGCACGCCTCCACCTCTTGGCAGGCAAAGCTTCCGCCGCGCATCAGGTCGACGTCCTCGGCAGGTATGCCGTGTTCTACCCCGTGCATGGTCCCGTCCGCGCCGACGGCCACCTCGCACCGCAGCAGCATGTCTTCGCCGGCAAGTCCCGGCTCCCAGGCCAGCCGCCCCGCGTCCATCGGTACCATGGTATCACCGTCCCCGCCCATGCCGGCGTACGAGCCGTCCGGCATGCGGTATACGACCGGCGCGTCCCCGCCGCCGTATCCGGAAAACTCCCACTGCTTGTGGATTTTGTCCTCGACGTACACCCCAGCGCATCGCCCGGACGCCCTCTCAAGACACCCGCCGTACTCCGCCCCTCCCGCGCCGGACAGGCACTCGGCCAGATCCCTGGCCGTGTCCGGGCATGAGGTGTGTCCCGGCGTTATCCCCTGCGACCACGCGTATGTCGCGCACTGCCCCCGGTGCCCCAATATGTTCAGCGTGCTCAGCCAGAGGCCGTTCCGCAGCACGTCCATGCCGACGTCGTTCACTCCCTCGGCGACGGTCCAGGGCTGGCCGGCCTCCCGCTTGGCCGCGGGCCCGTGCCTGGCCGCCTCGTAGTCCTGCACGGTGATGGATATGCCCGGGATGTCCCGGCACGTCATGCCGTTCCAGTAGTCCTTCAGCTCGCCGGCCCCCGCGGGCCCGGCCACCAGCGCGTCCCAGAAGTTGAGCACGCCGGTGCCGCGGTCCCCGTCCATCTGGCACCCGGCCGCCGCCATCTCGGCGGGCTCTGCAGCGGGGGTGCGCGTCTCCGGGTATGCCGTGAGCGTCATGGATATGCCCGGCTCCGACGCGGCCTCGCGCCACCCCCGCTCGCATGTATCGCACGGCTCCACGGCCACCGCGCGCACCGACGTCTCCTGGCTCAGCACGTATGGCGGGTGCCCCATCGTGCCCCGTATCACGTGCTCTGCGCCGCCCATCTCGGTGCGCACCATTCCTATCCACTCCCCGCCGCCGGAGAGCGGCGGGTCCGCGCACCCCCCGCATGCCGCAAACCGCAGCACCCCGGTACCCGCGTGCAGCATCATGGTGTGGTCAGGGCCCTCCCCCGGGGAACGGTCAGTGCTGACATGGGACGGAGTCCGGCCCGTCCCCATGCCCGGGTAGGGCGGCGGCGCGGTCGGCCACTGCGCGTCCATGCCGGCCAAGTCCAGTGACACGGCGTCATGCTCCGGCCTGGACCACTCCCCGACCGGGTACTCGGGCAGGCACGGCGGCGGCCAGTTCTCGTCGAATATCGGCCGGTAGAGCGGCGGCATCGTCGCCGGGGCCGGGATGCGCTTCACGGATATGGGCATGTCCGGGTCCTCGCATATCGCGCGGCGGTCGTGTTCCAGGTACGTGTCGCCGGAGGATATACACCACGGCTCGGACTCGTCGCAGTGCACGTGCTCGCCGTCCACCACATACGGTATGGGGATTATGCCCCCGACGGCCTGGAACGGGATGGCCAGCCTGCCGGCCAGGTCCGGGTCGGCGGCGAACTCGGCCAGGCTCCGGCCAAGGCCGGCCGGGTCCTCCAGGAACGTGGCGTCCACGCTCCCGTCGGCGACTATCCGCCCGATTACGACCGCCGGGTCGCACTCCCCGTCCGGGCCGTCTGCTACACCGCCGGCCTCCGCCAAGCAGGATTCCAGGGCGGCGGCCGCCTCGCCGCCCCGCCCCGCGTCCCGGCCGTACTTGGCCCAGCACGATGCGGCCGCCGCGGCGGCGGTCCCGGTGCGGTCCAGGCATTTTGTGGCGCCGTCCACGGTGAGCGCGTCCCAGTCGTCGTCGATGCCGTTGCCGTCCAGGTCGCCCGTGCCGCCGGCCTCGGAGCGGTCGCAGATGCCGTTGCCGTCCAGATCTGGACACGAGCACGTCAGCGAGCCGTCGTCGGCCAGCATGTTGCCCGGCCGCTCCACCGTACCAATGAAGGCGCCGGTGGTGGGCGTGTATGGGACGTAGACGTTCTTGTTGCCGCCGTCCCAGTATGGCATGGACAGCGCCCCGCCGCCCCCCGCCGGGGCGCAGGCGTCCCCCGGGTCGGCATCGGGTTTGCCGTCCGGCCACACGCCCCCCTCCCCCTCCGGCACCACTCCATAGCAGGCCCGCCAGTCCGCGACCGGCGTTCCCCCGATGGCCGGGACATACACCATTGTGGCGTACATGCTGTGGCATATGTGGGCGGAGAACCCGTCGGCGCTGACCTTCATCGGCGCCGTATCTATCACCTGGTTGCGGGACGACGCATGGTCGACGCCGTGATATCTAGAGCACATGGCGGCCATCACCCCGTCTATCGCCCCGTATGCCTCCGCCGCGCACCGTTCGGTGGGGGAGGGGCCGCACCACCCCACCGCCATCTCCTGCAGCAGGTTATGGCCGGCCATGATGTAGTCGTCCGGGTACAGGTATGGGGTGAAGACATCCTCGCACCGGCGGTCGTACTCGGGCCTGCACTCGGCGCCGCGCGGCACGCACTCCCGGTCCCCCAAGGCGGCCTCGCAATGTGCCGCGTCCACTACATAGTGGTCCGGCGGGTTGCCGGGCGGGACGCCGAATATGCCGCGGTACGAGTGCGGCCCGGCGCCCTCGCCGACCCCGAACGTCTCGCCGAACCCCCAGTCGCCCTTCAGCCCCCAGTTTTCGGGCTTGGGCGCGTTGGCGCGCTCCCCGCCCTCCGCGGCGATGATATCTACCACGCACGTTGGTATGAAGTCCCTGTCGGTGCCCGGCACAAAGTCCCAGTTCAGGTACGGCGTCCCGTATGATATGCACTCCCCGGCGTCCGTCCCGGTCGGGCATATCGCATGCTCCCCGGCGAACCCCCAGAGGAGCGCCCGCGTCTCGGGGTTGAGGGCGCTCCACCGGCCCCACCCGGTGGCGGCCGGCGGTTCGGGATGCGCCACGTATGAGCAGCCGGGCGTGCCGCACGCGCCCGGATTCCCCCATTTCGCGCCATCCTCGGGGCACCGGTCCCCGGCAAGCCGGCCCCAGGCGTCCATACTGCCGGTGGAGCCGTGCGGTATCACGGCGCCGTCGGTGTCATATGCGGTCCCCACCGCGCAATAGTGGAGGGTGTCCGATATCGTCCCGTCGTACTCCATGATGGCCGAGACCGGCCGCTCCAGCGCCGAGTCGCCGCCCCATGCGGTGTTGGTCACCGGCGTCATGCTCATGACGGGCTCGTACGACGGGACGAACTGGTAGGTGGCGTTGTACCCGCGGGCCACCTCGATGCCGCCATTCTCCATGATGGATGCGACGCTTACGGGGCCGGTGGACGCGGCCGGCATGGCAAACATGGCCTCCCCCATATCCAGCATGCCCTCCCGGCCGGGGTCGGGGCCGTGCCAGGGCGGATTCTTGGCGTCGCCCCGGTATGGCGCGTGCCCCACGTATGACGCGGACTCCGGCGCGCCCTCCAGGCCGATGCGGCACGTCTTGGTATGGCAGTGGAACTCCTTGGCCGGCGTGCCGCCGGAGAGAACCTCGTGCGATATCCGTATGGTCTCGTGTCTGTACGCCCCAAGTACGAGGTTCGAGCCGGCCTCCAGGGGTATGGAATCGTGCGGGTACTGCGAGTAGTCCAAGTTTGAGGCCGGGTACCCCCTGGTATCGAGTATGTGGTGCTCGAATATGGAGGTCTCCCAGAATGGGTTGCGGTACCGGAAGTCGGCGGCCAGCGACACCCTGGCGTCGAGGTTGCCGCAGCTGTCCGAGAACGCGTCGAACGTATAACCGCTCACCGTGTATCTTGCCCCGGCCACCAGGCCGTGCCCCTCCACGGCGCCCAGCCAGTGCGTGCGGGAGCGGCCGGCGTCGTCGTATTCGGCGGTCCGGATGTAGGCGCCGCGGGTGGAGCTGTCCGGCGTCGGCCTGTCGGGGAGTATCGCCATGCGTTGCGTGTACGAGCCGCCGGACACGCCGGCCAGCTCCGACCAGTCCCCGACGGCGGCCGGCCCGGACGTCTTCACCCTGCAGCAGCCCTCCGAGCCGTGCGTGAACAGGCCGCGCACCACATCCCCCGGATACAGCGACTCCTCGTGCGGCGCGTTGTTGAGCGGCGGGTCGAGCGGCGTCCAGTCGTATGCGTGGTCGGCCCAGACCGTGCAGCCCCCGGGCCCGGCGTCATGTTTCCTGTCCGGCGAGCCGTCGTCGTCCCCCACGTACAGCCTTGGGGGGCCGTCCCCGTGCGCGGACGCGGCGGCGCAGGCCGCCAGGCACGCGGCCAGGCACGCGGCCCGTATCAGTCCGCGCCCGCCCAAAGCGCCCTCCCCGCGTCGGTGATGATTATCAGCGGGTCGTTGGCGGCCCAGGGCATCTCCAGGCGCACCAGGTCCTTGCGCGGCAGCGTCATGTTGTACGGGGCGCACGGGGCGGCCGTCGTGCAGCGCATGATCGGGTTGTCCGTGTCGTTCAGCCAGTAGTAGCTGACTATGGCGTTGGTGACCTCGGTCCCGTTCGCCCGGTACAACAGGAATGGCATGGCCGAGTCGTACTCGCCGTAGTTGGCCACCAGAAACGCGAGGTTGCCGCCGGGCCGCCACTCCCGGCTGGTCACGTCCAGCTGCTCGACGGCCTGCTGCCGCATGATGTCCATGCGCGACCGGATGTCGTCGGCGGTCACCTGGGCCTGCTCGCTGAAGCCGGCCAGCATCAGGGCGGCCACCACCGCCGTCGCGGCCAGGATGATGCTGGCCGAGACCACCTCGCCTATGCCGCTCCGCCTCACCGGACGCCCACCGTCCCGGCGCCGGAGTGGTGCGTGGCGGCCACCATGTATCCGAGCGAGTCGCCGCGGTCCGCGTTGAATCCGACGTCCACGGGCCCGACATATCTGATTTGGAGGTCCGGGCCGGCCGGCCGCGACTCCCAGCAGCCGAACTGGGTGCTGTCGCTGGGGGCGCACCGTGGCACCGGCACATCCCCGGACAGCGGGCACGATACCATGCCGTCGGGCGGCACGAAGCAGACGTCCAGGTCGCCGGCGATCTCCAGGTAGCCGCCCGAGTACGTCATGCTGATATCCACCCACACCGCGTCGGCGCCCGGGAACCGGTCCCAGACGCCCACGGCCAGGTTCGAGACCGAGCCGGCGTCGTACGTGCCGGCCGCGCCGACAAACACCGCGGCGGCCGCTGTCGCCGCGGCCAGGGCGCCCACCATGACTATGGTGGCCCCGGTGACCTCCACTACCATGGTATGTGTGGTGCGGGGCGGGACGTTTTTGGGTTTCATGCAGCGCGGCCAGGGACACCGGCGCGCGCCGGTGAGCGCGAACCCGGTGTGTGGCCGGGCCGCTATGCCACGCCCTTCATGCGCATGCGGTGGGTGAGCAGCGCCACCAGCGGCTCCCGCTGGACGGCGTGCTCGGGCCGGATCACCAGTATCACGAGCCCCGAGGGACTGTCGCCGACGCGGAGCCCGCCGTCGTGGCATATGTAGGCGGTGTGCCCGCCGGCGGCCATCGCCAGCGCCGCGTCGGCCGCCTCGGTCCTCTTCATGGCGGCGCCGCCGTGCGGCCGGCCGCGCTTGGCCGCAGGCGCCTGTGGACCGTCCGGCGCCGGCCCCCCTCCCAACTCATGCTCGCTCCGGTTCAGGACCGGGCAGCGCGCCGGCGGTTTAAAAGGCGCCTTGTGGGTGGCTCTCCTCCGCACACATGGGCACTAGGGCAGCCTGCGGCCATTCATGGACTGACGGCGGGCCGGTTATGACATATGCGTTGTGTGAAAAGAATGTATACTTCTTGCAGTGGCGGACGGTCATTGAGGTGGCCAGGTAGGGATGCCAGTCGGGTGGCCGACTTTACGGGCCAAGATCTGGTTGGTAAGGATTTTTCTGGGAAGAGTCTTGCGTTTGCTTTGTTTAACCGTGCTGATCTGAGGGGATGTAAACTGATCAAGGCCGACCTGCGAAAAGCGATGTTTATGTCGGCGGTATTAATTGAAGCTGACTTGGCCGGATCAAATCTGGCCGGCGCTCAGTTTTATCTAGCCTTGTTGTCTAATGCCAACTTAGTCTTATCCAACCTGTCCGATGCCAGGCTAACCGGTTCTGACTTGACAGCGGCTAACTTGTCCGGCGCTGTCTTGGTCAATGCCAAGATGGGTCGTGTTGAGTTACGTGAGGCTGTCTTGCATCGCGCTGATCTGTCTGGTGCTTTATTGACTGGGGCTGACTTGGAACATGCCAACCTGCATGAGGCTAAGCTGCTGAGTGCCGGACTATCCGGGGCTGACTTGGCCGGTGCCGATTTGAGTGGTGCAGAATTGAGTCATGCCATGTTTGAAGGATCTAGGCTTTCTGGAGCTAACCTAGCGGGGGCCAACCTGGCCGGAGCCAAGATGTTTACTTCCATCTTGACTGGTGCCAACCTGTCCGGGGCCGACCTATCCAGCACTGACTTGAGCATGGCTTATTTTAGTAAGGCCAACCTGTCCGGGGCCAACCTGTCCGGGGCCAAGGCAATTAATGCCTACTTTGGCATGTCTGACTTGCACGGGGCCAATCTGTCTATGTCTGTGCTTGACGGCGGGGTTTTTTCTGGCACTAACCTTGAAGGGGCTAATCTAGAGGGGGCACGTTTGTACCATGCAACAATGAACAATGCCAACTTGTCAGGTGCCCACCTAGTCAGGGCTGACTTGCGCGGGGCTGACTTGGGCAATGCCAAATTACTCAACGCCAACTTGGTCAACGCCAACTTGGTTGGTGCCAATCTGTATGGTGCAGACTTGGCCGGTGCTAACTTGGCAGGCACTATTTTGGCAGATCGATGAGGCAATCTCCTGACTTACCACCCGGCTTTGCGGGAGGAACCGGGCAATCTTGCTGCGAGCACGACATTCCACATGTTATCAGAGCCGTAGCCGGCCCGTCGGACTCCGCCTCGCGCCGGAAGCCGCACCAACACTGGGCCCTGATGCAAAGCCGGTCAATACAGTCAGTCAGTACTAGCAGCCGCGGCACGCCTGACGCGCAGGACGGCCACGCTGCCGATGGCGGCCACCAGCAACACGTACTTGAAGATGTCGACCAGTATCAGCACGGAGTTCTTCACTTCGTCCCTGGCGCACGCCATCTCCTCGGCTATGTTTGACGGCGCCGTACCCCCCGTCGGGCATGTCGCGGCCGTGGTGCCGGCAATCACCGTCTCGCCGCCCAGCAGCGCCGGCGCCATCCACAGCACCACCGCCCCGATGATCAGTATGGCGATGACCGTCTTGGCGCCGCCCATGGTGGACTTGTCGGTGGCCTCGTCGGCCGTGTGCCTCTTTATCATATGCCCGCACCCCGCCCGGGGGGCCGTTTAACGGTTGGAGTGGGCGCGCCCGACACGCGCAGGACGGCCACGCTGCCGATCGCGGCCACCAGCAACACGTACTTGAAGATGTCGACCAGTATCAGCACGGAGCCGGCCATCGTCCCCTCCGCGCACGCCAGGCTGTGCTCTATGGTGACTTTGTCGGCGGCGATGGTCTCGGTAGTGGTGGTGGAACCGGAACCGGCGGTCACGGTCTTGGTCACCGTGACGGAGCCGTCGTCGTTGCACGCGTATGACGCGCCGTCCGTGCCGCCGCCCAGCAGCAGCGCCGGCGCCATCCACAGCACCACCGCCCCGATGATCAGTATGGCGATGACCGTCTTGGCGCCGCCCATGGTGGACTTGTCGGTGGCTTCGTCGGCCGTGTGCCGCCGTATCATGGTGTCTGCCGCCCCAGGGGGGTGGTTTAACGGTTGGAGTGGACGGGCGGGCGCCCACAGCCCGCCTTTTATTCGGCCGGCAACCGGTGGCGTGATGGATACCGGGGGAAAGCGCGGGCAGGGGCGGCTGGCCATGTCCGGGCCCACGCCGTTCAAGCCAGCCAGCAAGACCGGCGTGAAGTCGCACGGCCTGAAGTTCATACCGCCGACCGCCGAGACGCCGGAGGCCATCATATCCGACTTGGAGAACATACACGGCCGCACCAAGTTCTACGCGCTCACGTCCGGCGGCAAGGATTCCATGAGCGTCTGCCACTGGCTCGCCGAACAAAACAAGCTGGAGGCCGCTGTCCACATCCAGACGAACGTGGGCATCCGGGCGACGACCGACTGGATACAGGACCGCTGCCGGGAGCTGGGCTACAGGCTGTACGTCATACAACCGCAGCCCAAGTTCGTTTACGCGGCGTTCGTCCTGCAGTACGGCTTCCCCGGCCCGTCGGCGCACAGGATGATCATGGGGCTGCTCAAGTACAAGACGATGCGGGACTTTGCGCTCTCCCTGGACCCGAAACGCCACTGCCTGATATCCGGCGTGCGCAAGTTCGAGTCGGACCGGCGGCAGGCCAACTACCCGCACCCCATACAGCACGACGGCCGCATGTGGTTCGGCTGCCCGTTCTTCTATATGACCACCGAGGAGGTGTACCGGTACGTCCATACCAACGGCGTCAAAATCACCCCGGTCCACAAGAAGATGGGGATGAGTGGCGAATGCATGTGCGGCTCGTACGCCACCCGCGGCCAGAAGGAGTTGGTCCGGGAGATGGATCCGGATCTGGCAGACTACATCAAGTGGCTGGAGGAGGGCGTCAGAAAGTTCGGCACGAAGCAGGCAAAGCAGTACCCGACCTGGGGCGGGACGGCCGGGATGGGCGACCTGGAGCGGCAGCGCGTGCTGGACGCGTTCTTCGAGGCCAGGCCGGACCTCCGCAACGTCACCGCGATGGAGGCCGGCATATACGGCGCCGAGTGCGGCGCGGGCACGATGCGCGGGGAGCTGGACTATTGAGCCTTGGCGGCGGGAAGGTACCACACTCCTTTTTTGGCCGCTCCGGGCCGCCGGTTGGGGGTCGTAACGCGCATAACGGCAGCCAGCCACAAGACACCCCCGGCCTTCGTGGGGCACACTGATCAATTGGTTCGAGCCGGCTCAAAAACACTATGTAAATAGCTCCATACTAGCTGTTGGTTCATGGTGGTATGTTTTGTTTGTGGAGTGTCATTCTATCAAAGATCAAAGTACGAGATAGGCGTATGTCCCCGCTGCTCCGACCGTTATCAGGTACGCAAGTTTTCCAAGTGTGTTAATTGCAACATACAGTATGGCACCATGCCGCGCCCAAAGTGGTATCACAGGAACAAGAACTCAAAGCCAGAATTTTGGGCATTGTGTGAACAGTGTTTCGATAAGAAAATACGTACCAAATGCACACACCCAAGAAAATTTACGTACATACAGCCACCAATGCCTAACATTGGTCGTCCAACTGAAGTCATGGTATGCACACTCTGCCGCGTTACCATTGGGTTGCATCCTGAAGATCTATAGACATTCATCCTAAACACCACTGGCACGAACCCGTTTCGCAGTACCGCTTGGTGCCGGGCCGCTCCAGACTGTACGGCATCACTCCCAGATCCCGCCACGCATCATACATGCGCGCGCCGCCTGCTCGTATATAGCATCCTGCGGCAGCCCAAATATCGACGCATAGCCGGCAGGTCCCGGGACACGGCTAGACCGTCGGGGCCAGCGCGTTGTACCGGTTGTACAAGGTGGTCTCGGCGATGCCGGCGGCCTCGGTGATCTCCGCCCTGCCCACGGGCTCGCCGCGGCCCGAACAGGCCGCGTACAGCGCCGCGGCCGCCAGCCCCATCGGGCCCTTGCCGGCGGCCTCCATCCGGTCCATCTTGACCAGCATGCGGCACGCCTCGCGTCGGGACGCCTCGCTGATGCGGCACGCCTCGCCTATGCGGGCTATGTACGATACCGGGTCCTGCAGCGGCAGGTCCGGGTCGAACTTTTCAAAGAGCTGGCGGTACGTGCGGTAGACGTCCCGCTTCGGGAGACCGGTCGCCCGCATTATATCCTGCACGGTGCGGCCGATGCCGTGCTTGCGGCACGCCAGGAGCGCGGCCGCCGCGGTGCAGTGCGAGACCACCCGCCCCACCAGAAACCCGGAGGAGGCGGCGCGCCGGAACAGGTACGCCGCGTACTCGGCGCACGCGCCGGTCATCCCCAGGCGGTCGCGCAGCGTCGAGAGCTGCGCCATCGCCACGGGTATCGAGCGGTTGTACCTCTGCGCCCGGGTGTCGCTGCGCCTAAGCCGGTCCATATCCCGCCGGAACAGCGCCCTGCCGGCGTGGTCCGAGTTGGACATTCCCATAGTGGTGGAGGGGCAGCCGCAGTCGAGCGCCCTGGCCGGCGGGGCCGTGGGCGCCTCGGGAGCTTCGCTCCAGTACCCGGACACCACTCCGCACTGCCCGCAGACAATCTCGCCGTCGGCGTCCAGTATCTGCCCGCCGCATCTACATTCCATATTTATTGTATGTGTTTTAGATATAAAAGGATTATACAGTGACCCAAGGCCGCGGACCGGGTTCCCTACCAGAACACCCTGATGCGCCCGCCGGCGGGCGCGCCCCGGGCCGCCAGGTCCTCGAAGAGCGGCGCCTTGATTGGTATCGCAAAGGGCACGAAGACGCTGGACACGATCTCCTCCCCGGCGTCCAGCGACGCTATCGTGCCGTGGTCGCCGGAGAGGTCCTGCGCCGCGCTGCCCACTATATGGTCCCGCTCGGCGCGCATCTCGTTCCCCAGGATTATCTTGGTGCCCAGGTTGGCCATTATCTCCCGGGGGATGACGCTGGCCAGCTGCGTTATGGCGCACACGCCGACCTTGAACTTGCGGCCCTCGCGCGCTATGGTTGCGAATGGGTTGCCGTCGCCCAGCCCGCCGGACCCCAGCAGGCGGGGGCCTCCTCCATTGTTACGGTGGCCACCGGCCGTCCGTCCAGCTCCCCCCTGTCCGAGGCCGCCTGGTACGACCACAGCAGGCGGGAGGCGGCCATGGACGCGACCATCATCCCCACCGTGGTGCCCAGGCCCGAGGCGTCCAGTACCACCACGCGGCCCTCGGAGACGCCCCGGACGATATCGTATATGGTGCTCTCGCCGCCGTCGCCGGTCTCGAACGTCCCCCCGGTCCTGATCCCCAACGCCGTGCGCACCTTCTGGCGCAGAACGGTGCGGGTCATCTTTTGCGGTTCGGGGACGTCCTCGTCGCCGGACTCGTCGAACAGCCGCACTATCCACTCCTTCCTGCATGCGCCCCAGAGGTCCCGCATCATCCTCTCCTGCGGCTCCCGGAACTCGACCAGCCCGCGGAAGTGGTGGGGCGTCATGGAGCGTATATTTACCGCCAGCCGGAGGTGGCCGGCGGCCGGGGATGCCGAATGGCAGACCAGTTTGGAGGCGGCCCGCGGGTGCCCGGACAGCCCGCGGTGGCACTCGCCGTGCGCGTCCAGCACCAGCGCGCCGGCGCTACCCCACCACATGCGCCAGCCCCCTGCATACCATGTAGGCGGCCGCATACGAGGGCACCTCCACGTACTCGTTCGCGTATGGGCCGAACTTCTTTCTCATCATCCGGAACGGTACGGGGCAGGATGCCCGCACGTGCACCGGCTCGTCAGACATGACGACCGCCGACTCATACGGGTCGAATTTCTTTGGGTCTGCACATTTCGTCTTGGCCATGCCGCTCTTGCCGTTTATTGTGCCCGGCATGCGGAATATACGGTGCACGTCCATTGTAACTCCGGGGTCGACGCGCACGCCCAGATTCCCCACGATGTCCTCCAGCGCCCGCGCGCGGGTGGAGTACACGTCCGAGGCGGCCTCCCGTATTATGGAGGCGCGGTCGGACTTGGACAGGGCGCCCGCGAACCGCCCCCTCCACCCGCGCTCCGACCTTCTGGGGAGCGACCGCTTCCCGTCGCGGTCGGCCAGCCTCTCCGGCATCACCCCCCGCAACGACATATAGTCGGCGACGTCGGCGCGCCCGGCGCGGCCCAGCCGGGCCAGCTGCCCGTCGTGGACGTGCACGTGAAATCCGTCGTTCCCCGAGAAGTACACCGCGCCCTCCACGCCAAAGTCGTCGGCCAGTATCCTGAGCAGCCTGGCGGCGTGGTTCCCGGCTGCCCCCACGCATTTGGGGCAGGCCACCGACACCCCGGCGACGTCGCCGCTCCCGCACCGGCCGCAGCTGCCGGCCGCCCCGGCGTCGGCGCGCCCGCACCTCCCGCATACGGCCGCCGTGTGGGAGGGGCGGCACTCCAGGCCCAGGTCCTTGGCGTCTATGTCGAATATGAGGTCTGCCCCCTGCCACACCTTGTCCCGCATGGGCATGTCCGGCAGCATGTACCGGGCGCCGGAGACGTACACGTCCAGCGGCGCCTCCCGCAGCAGCAGTACCCGCAGGTCGGCCGGCCCGCGCATCTGCAGGTGGCGCACCATGGCCCCAGCGCCGGGCATCGTATAGCCGAACTCCCGCCGCGAGATGTCGGGGGGCAGCTCTATCATGTCGAACCGCTCAAAGTAGTGCCGCTTCACGCATCTCTGCATGAACGCGACGTCCCACGGGGTCATGCGCTGGTGCGCAGTCCGTTCCATAAAAGGGCGGGCGCGCCGCGCGCGCGTGCCGCATGTCAAAAAAATGAAAAAACTATCCCGTACGCTCGGTCCAAGCGCAGGCGTCGTCAGACGTCGCATCATACGATATGTCCACCAGCACGGCGCCGCCCAGCGAGACCGAGCCGCGCTCGGACTGGGCGATGCTGTCCGGCCCGGTATCGCCGGCGCCGATCACAAAGTCGGCCGACCGGAACGCGAGTCCCTCGAGGCGCGGCCCGTTGAGCGCGGCGCCTATGGTGGCGTCCTGGCTGTTGCCGTCCTCGTTGTCGTATACGTGTATGGTGTCGAAGCCGGATATCACGCTCCCGCTCGGCGTCACGTTTATCGCCGTTACCGTTACGGCCTCGACGCATGTGACATCATGCGGTATGATGTCCAGCAGGACGCCGTTGGTGTCCGTGGCGGCCAGCGACAGCAGCCTCGTATGGGGACTGGTCTTGCCGGCGGGCGCGCCGGATATCGTGCACTCGTTGTTCACGATGTCTGTCAGTATGCGGAGTTGTATGTCCAGTATCTTCTGCGACTTCTCGGCCTCGGTGGGCACCGGCGGGTCTGACGTGTCCGACCACGCGATGTCGTCCCAGTCGGCCAGCGACATGGATACGGCGTAGTCGCCGTCGTACGAACCCACGTCCACGATGCTTCTCTCCCGGTCCAAGGGTACGTAGCCCGTGCCGGTTGAGAACTTCTGCTCAAACAGTGTGAGCAGTCTCGGGGACGTAAGCGCGATAAGCGAGTCGTGGCGGTTGCCGTCGTCATACGTTGGACTGGCGTTGATGTTGTACGCTCCGGCGGAGTTGTCAGCTATCACGGCGTCCACCCTCTCCGGAGTGTGCGGGAACAGGCACGATATGGTCTCGGCAGTCATTGGGTCGCCGTCGTTGGCTCGTTCCCACCCGAGCACGTCGCCCACAGTGACTGGGAACGTGAACTCGCGGAATGCCAGCGCGCCCCTTATCGGTTCGGGCGTCGCGGGTGCGGTGGGCGCGGTCGGCGGATCCGGGGTTGCGACCGGCTCGGGCGTCGCGGGCTCGGGACTCACCGTCGTCCCGGCCGGACCGGCCTCGGCGGCGATGCACCTGTCGTGCGTCCACGATACGTCGACGAACTCCCGCACGGAGCAGTCGGCGGCGTCGAACGACGAATGCCCCGACACCACCATCGCCTGCGAGGCGTCTATTCCGCCGCAGTGTATGACGGCGCGCGTACCAAGTCCGGTGGGCGTGCCCTCGGCCTGCACCGTTATGGGTGCGGTCCCGCAGAGCGCGTCCAGGTACTGGACCGCGACCCGGCCGCCGGTCTCCGTGAGATCCGGCGCGTCGGAGAACGCGAGCGTATAGGTGACGTCTGCGCCGTCCGCCGTAACCTCGATGGTGTCGCCGTCCGCCACATACCTGTCGGTCATGGCCGGCTCTATGATGGTTGCCCCGGGCGTCTCCGGGCCGGTCTCCTGCGTTGTTCCGGCCGGGCCGGTCGCGGGTTCCTGCGTGCTTGGCGTCTCCGCCACGCACACGCCGCCGCGAAAGACCGTGCCTGGGCCACAGTATGAAATCGAGATGTCGGCAATGCACGTGTCTACGTGCAGGATGGTTCCTTCGCCGCACCCTATGGACGCCCTGCACACGCCGTTCTCGACTTCCGCGTCGCACCGTATGATGTCGGCCACGCACGTGCCGGCCACCGGCGAGGTGCCCTCGCCGCATGCCTGGCCCATTATCGCGGCCTCTATGTTCTGGAGTGATTCGGCGTTCTGCTCCACCATCGGGGCGATGCCGGACAGGTCGTCAAGGACGTCACGCAGGTCGTCAAGGAGCGCGTCCACCGAGCGGAGCATGCGGTCCATGCCCAGCGCGATGTCGCTCGCCGTGTCGTGTATCGTTCTCAGCAGTTCTGTGTTTGTCTGCGCGTATGCTGCCGGCGCCGCTGCCACCACAAGTATGGCCAGCAGGGCTCCGGCTGCTATCATCTTTCTCATATTGGTGGGGTGCGCGGCCCGGCACGTTTTTGGGTTACACAGGATTCATACGCGCGGATTGGTGGGGTTTTCCCCACACCGTGAAAAAAGAGAGAGAAGTGGCATGAGTGTATGTCAGCTGGCCGCGGCGTGCGCCGACAGGAACTGTATCCGCTTGGTGCGGGGCACCGGGTGACCGCACTTGCCGCACACGTGGACGTCGCCGTGCTTTCTGGGCTCGGGCATCTCCTTTATGTCGCACGCGCACTCGGGTCCGGACGGCTCGGGCGGCGGGGAGTCCTGCTGCGGGGCTGCCTGCGCGCCGCCGCTGGCCAGCTTCTCGGTGGGTCCCAGATCGCTAGCCAGCCTGTCCAGCACCATGGCGGCACACTTGAGGGCGCGCTGCCAGGCGCGGGTCTTTGCCAGCGCCCGGATGTTGTGCCGGCGCGCCGCAGGCTTCTCGACCGAGTCGCACGACCCCGCATCCTCGGCCAGGACGCGGCCGGCCGGGTCCAGGATCTCCACAATAAAGTCAAATGCCACGTACCCGCCGTCGCGCTCGGTGCACCGCTCCTCCTTTACCCGGTGGGAATAGTCCAACTCGGCGGCAAGTTTCAGGCACCCCGGTTGCCCCAAGCCCCTGACCTGTTCGCCGGTCTCCTCGTCGGTGATGTTATAGTAGTCGCTGCCCTCTAGCACCTTTTTCTGGGCTGCATCAAGATCTTCGTATCTGCTCATGCGGGGGAGCGTTCTCCTGATATATAAGGCCGGAACACTAGTCGTGGAACCCGCCGGTATACTCGTGCACGGTCCCGCCGTACGGCCAGTCGGCATTCGACATCTCCAAAATGTCACGGGACTCCGGATGCAGCCGCTCCCGAAATGATCCGTCCATCACCACCGGCCGGCGCAGGGACAGCAGTTTGGCGGCCAGGTTGACGGGCGCTCCTAGCACGTCCAGGCCGCCCCCCTGCCGCACTGCCACCACCCTGCCGTACGTCATGCCCACGTGCACCCCGATCCTCATGCCGGAGGCCGGGCGCAGCGCGTGGTGGACCATCCGCATGGTGGATACGGCGCTCCCGAGCGCCGAGTCGGCCGCGTGCAGCGAGTATCCCGTGAATATGGAGACCACGGCATCCCTCACGAACTTGAGCGGGTGGCCGCCGTGCCGCCGGACTATGAGGGCCGTCTCGCGGCAGAACGCGGTCACCAGCGCCGCATACCGCAGCGGATCCATATACATGGAGAGACGGGTGGAGTCGCTCATGTCCACGTACTGTATGACGCAGTCGGCCAGGCCGGATATGGCCGGCGGGGGCGTCTCCGGCCAGCCGGCCGGCGTGTCCCGCTCCAAGTGCAGCCTGACGCGCTCATACGTGTGACGTATGCTGGTATGGAGCGGCTCCAGGCCGTCCTGCCCTGAGTATGGCTCGGCCTCGACGGCCGGCCGGTGGGCAACGCTCACGGCGCGGCGCCTCCGCGGCGGCTTCTCCACGTACCAATAATCATACACTGCACCTGAACTACACAGTATTATACCATACCATTCCCAAACCGGAAGCGGCGCGCCAATGGCAGCGCCGCAGAGGCCGCCAAGGCCGAGACTAGCAGGGCAGCGCCGCCGAACTCTGGCACGGCCACCGCGTCGGCGGCCAGCACCAGCGTGCCCGAGTCGGCCGAGTACGCGTACGAGCCGTCCGGCAGGGCGGTTATCGAGCCGCCCTCCACCGCGACCAAGTCGCCGGAATGCAGGCCGCCGGGCAGGCGCATCACGCCGGTGGCCCCCGGGGAGGCGAACTCCACGTATATGAGGGAGCGGTGCGCGTCGGTGTGCGCGGATGCCGCCGGGTCGCCCGTATACGATATCATCATATCCGTGCCGTCGACCTGTACCGTACCCTCGACGGCCGCCGTATACACGAACGTGGCCGCGGCAGTCCTGTCCCGCTCGGCAGACAGCGAATAGTGCGCCAAGATGGTGTAGGTTCCGGCGTGGCCGAACTCGGCCGGCACCGCCCACGACCAGTCGCGGCCGTCGGGCACGGCTTGGCCCGCCGCCACCACGCTCCCCGCCGGCGATATCACCTGTATGGTGACCGCCCCGCCGTGCGGCGCGCCCACGAGTCCCGCTGCGTGTATCGTCTCACCCGGGCCGTACACGTCCGAGTCCAAATGTATGGTGAGGTGGGGAACCAGCTGCGCCGCGGCCGGCTGCCCGGCAGGTATGGCGGCCACCGCCAGCAGCGCGGCGGCCAGCGCCATGGCCCGCGCGCCGCCTGCAGTCACTGCCCCACCGCCCGGGGCGTCAGGACACCCCCGGCGCGCACGTAATTTCGGAGCGTGGCCGGGTTCAGCCCCACGGCGTCGGACACGTCGTTGATGGACAGCGGCCGTCCGGCCCGCGCGGCGGCCACGACCAGCGATATGCCGGCGCGCATGGGGGCCCCCAGATCCGGGCGTATCTCGCCGAGCGGCGCCCCCCAATCGTCCCCGTCGGGCAGCCCCAGCCGCCGGGCGCCGGCAGCTATGCACGCCGCGACATCCTCCCGCGGCATAGCGTCCCCGCCCAGCTGCAGTATCGTCCGGCGCAGCGCCTTCTGGGGCTCCCCGGTAACTGCCGCCACCCTGTGTATGGTGAGCGGGTTGTCGGTTCCCCTGGAGGCCACGTACATGGACGCGGCCTGCAGCCCCCTGGCGTGCCGCCCCCTCATCCCGCGGGCGGCCGCGGCCCGGTATATGTCCCCGGCCGCTTCGTGGTCCACGCCCAGCTCCATGCACCATCCGGCCATCCCCTCCACGGCCGACTCGATGCCCCTGTCACGCCTCACCTTCTTTGCGCGGCGGTCGGCCTCGGCGCGCCTCCTGCGGAGGGCCTCGGCCGCGTCCTGCGGACTGCTTTCCATGATCCGGCTTGCGCCCTCCTGCCTTAAAAGGGGGGACCGGCGTCCAGATGGTAGGAAAGTAGATTTTGACGCTTGAAATTCGGGCCTAAATTCGCCTCAGCACCGACCTAGCTCAATAAGATCAGTCCCCCAGCCGGCTACACGCCGGCGCCGAACCGGCCATTCGGCCCCCAACCGATAGACTTAGATCATACCCGATCCCTCGGGCTCCCATGCTGACGCAAATGACAGCAGCGGCCAAGACGGCACCGGGGCCAGTTCCGGGCACGCCAGGCACGCCAGACACTGCATGCCTGTGGAGACGCATTCTTTGCGGACTTGCGGCCGTCGCCAGTCTGTTCCCTGCATTGCGCGTGCGCCTTCAGAACCAATCCGGCGGCAATCCGGCTGGCGTGATGTACAGGCGCGGCACCTGGCGGTACTCAAAACCCAGGTTGTCCTTCGAACCGCCGTCCGCATATGGAGCACCTGTACCTCTGCCTCTTCTCGTGCTTGCCCCGGTGCCATCCGTTACGGACATACCTCTTCTTCTTGCACCTTGGGCAGCACAACTCCTTCTCTTCGACGTCAACCTTCTTGCCGAATGTGGCCTCCGACGATATGAGCAGCGTGTGCTCGACCGCCGCGATATGCTTGCACCTGCACCCCTTCCCGGTGGCGTGGTAGGCGCACTCGCACGTGGGACTGTCTCCCGCAAACGAGACCCTGTACCATACGCCCTCCTCACTCTGGGATGCCACGTCCCAGCGGTGCCCGGTCAGGGTCTTGATCTGGCCACCCTTCTGATATATGAGAAGCCCACGGCGCGTTATGCACTGCTCCGAGGCCCTGCCTCTCCGGGGTTTGCGGGGTTTCTTGCGTCCCATGCCTGCCCCGATCCGACAGATTGTTTAAGATCGTAGAGGCAGATCCCCCAACCCATCACCCGTCCTTGCAGGAGGAACCATTGACCATGTAGCTTATATACTGCTCCCCCTTTCCCCTCGGCGTTGAAAACCGTACTGTTTGCAGTGGGCGCGGCAGTCCTGATATGTATTGGTGGCACTGTGACGGTTGAGGCTCATTGGCCGTATTTTAATGGTGTCATAGACGTGTTGAGTTACGATGTAACCGAGTATGCCAACTTTGATTTGGTGCGCATGACGGTACAGATTGAGAATCTGCAATCGGGTGATTTCCCACTTCATCTTCGATTGGCTATTGATGACCGTGGCGCTTATCTGCATAGAACATATAGTGATGTGCGCGGAATGGGAGCAGAAGTCTCTGTCAACGACTGTGCCTCAAACGGACGCGCTCCCTATATACCGGAAAATGGCGTTGCCAACATGACGGCTTGCTTCATGGTTGGCAGTGGGTTTGGGGATTATCCTAGCGCGTTGAATGTTGAATTTGGTTCTCATGGGAAGCATTGTGATAGTGGGAGTCATTCTTGTCATGCTTCTGGTCACCTACGAGGTTCTCTTCAGGTTGTGCCGTTCCATAAGGAGTCGGTGTATTGTTTTGTTGACAATCCCAGTCACTGCAATGCGAACAACGTACAGCGTATAGACAGCACGGCTGCCCCTGAACCTGAACCACCGACCCCAAAATTTGAACCGGCCACCCTGCTATATACGATATACCACAACAAGACGGGCGTACTGACGCTTGTATTCGATGATCTGGTGGTGGCGCACAATCCAGGCCGCGTACACCTCATACATGACATAGACGCATTTATCGAGGACGAAGAGCCGCCCGGCCTGGATGGGGCGGAGCTGAACACGGTCGACAACAAGCGGCAGAGTATGGTGCTGGCGTTCACGCTGCCGGATGCAATGCGGCTGCAGGTGACCGAGTCGCTCCGGACCCACGGCGATTTGGTCCTGCTGATAGACACGCGGGCGGTATATGCGGCAGAGGGCTTTGTGGACATCACGGACGGCTCGCCGGTGCTTGTGCCGGACATCATAGTGGTGCGGTGAAGGACTCAGATGTTGCCACACATACGCTGCGACTTCACCAAGTAGTAGCATAAGCGCTCTGTTAGAGCGGAATTGGCAGGATGGTGACTGCCCAAAGACGTACAGTATGGTGAGGCTCGGCACGCGTCCAGATATCGTCGGCTAAGATGTGATGGGAGGCAGGCAGGGTGCGCACCGTTTGCGCACCGGCCCCGGTCAGAGGCCGACGCGCTACGAATCTCCGGCGGGAGCCAGAGTCTATGACAGCGTTTCATAATTCGCATGCCTCCCGGCCGCGGGCCGGCATCACGGACCTTCTCGGGCCGCTGGAGCCTGGTCAATGGTTCCTCCTGCAAGGACGGGTGATGGGTTGGGGGATCTGCCTCTACGATCTTAAACAATCTGTCGGATCGGGGCAGGCATGGGACGCAAGAAACCCCGCAAACCCCGGAGAGGCAGGGCCTCGGAGCAGTGCATAACGCGCCGTGGGCTTCTCATATATCAGAAGGGTGGCCAGATCAAGACCCTGACCGGGCACCGCTGGGACGTGGCATCCCAGAGTGAGGAGGGCGTATGGTACAGGGTCTCGTTTGCGGGAGACAGTCCCACGTGCGAGTGCGCCTACCACGCCACCGGGAAGGGGTGCAGGTGCAAGCATATCGCGGCGGTCGAGCACACGCTGCTCATATCGTCGGAGGCCACATTCGGCAAGAAGGTTGACGTCGAAGAGAAGGAGTTGTGCTGCCCAAGGTGCAAGAAGAAGAGGTATGTCCGTAACGGATGGTACTGCGGCAAGCACGAGAAGAGGCAGAGGTACAGGTGCATTCCATGCGGACGGCGGTTCGAAGGACAACCTGGGTTTTGAGTACCGCCAGGTGCCGCGCCTGTACATCACGCCAGCCGGATTGCCGCCGGATTGGTTCTGAAGGCGCACGCGCAATGCAGGGAACAGACTGGCGACGGCCGCAAGCCCGCAAAGAATGCGTCTCCACGGGCATGCAGTGCCTGGCGTGCCTGGAACTGGCCCCGGTGCCGTCTTGGCCGCTGCTGTCATTTGCGTCAGCATGGGAGCGCGAGGGATCTGGGCGGATCTAAATCTATCGGCTGGGGGCCGAATGGCCGGTTCAGTGCCGGCGTGTGGCCGGCTGAGGTCCTGATCTTATTGAGTTAGGTCGGGGCTGAGACGAATTTAGGCCCGAATTTCAAGTGTCAAAATCTACTTTCCTACCATCTGGCGTCCCGCGCTCGCCGCTCATCCGCCCCCGTCATACACGGACACGCCGGCGTTGCCGGTGACCGCCGTCCTGTCGCCGAGGCCGTACTCGGCCGCGATGCCCGCCCCCGTGCCGGCCGGAAGCCCCACGCCCACCAAGACGAACTCCAGCACGGCCGTGTCGCCGCGGGAGAGGCCGAAGCCGCCGGGGCGCGCGTCCCCGCCGTCCACGCGCTGGTAGACGTGCATCACGCAGGGATCCGACGGCGCGGCGGGCGGGGGCGGCGGGGGCGGCGGCCACGACGCGGGCCAGGGCCTCACCGCCGGCGGGGCCCAGGAGGCGCAGGCCGTGCCGTCATGGAGTGGCCACCCGGCGGCGGCATACCCCAGCGCGGCGTGGTCGGCGGCCAGCGGCGAGCCGTCCCGCTCTATGTATGCGCCGCGCACCGTCAGATCAGATACCGCCACGCGGTCGAAGCCGGACCCGTACAGGTGCCTGAAGTTGGCCCTCACGTGCAGCGTGTCGTTGCGGTGCACCGCCGAGACGGTGCCCAGCTCGCCCTCCATGATCTCCAGGTACCCGGCCACGAGGTCCTGCAGGCCCGAACTCCAGGAAAGCCCCATTATCACCGTGAAGAACACCAGCAGCGCGGTGGTGACCAGCGTGTGGAGCCCCGCGCGCCGGGGCCCCGCGCTGCCGCCGCCGGGCCGCAGGACAGTTGCCATCGCGGTGCGCTGCTGCCGGATCCGTAAATCGGTTTGCGGCCCGCGCCCGGGCCGCGCGCCACCTTGGGCGCGTCCCCACACTGCGCCTTATATACCGCCGACGCGCCCCGCAGCATTGAGACCCCAGATCACCATACAGAACGTGGTGGCGACGGCCGACGCCGGGCGCGGGCTGGACCTGAAGCGCATAGGCGGCACCCTCGAGGCCGCGCAGTACGACCCGGACAACTTCCCGGGACTCTGCATACGGACGGAGGATCCCAGGGGGTCGGTGCTGCTCTTTTCCACCGGGAAGGCGGTCTGCACCGGCGCAAAGTCCGCCGAGAAGGCCGCCGAGGTGGTCGGCGCGGTGTTCGGGCTGCTGCGGCGGCGCGGGCTGGACGGGGGCGACGCGCCGCCGGTACGTGTACGCAACGTGGTGGCGACGGCCGACATGGGCCGGCGGATCCGGCTGGCGAGCGCCGCCGTCTCCCTGCCCAGCTCCATGTACGAGCCGGAGATGTTTCCCGGCCTGGTGCACCGCATCGCGGACCCGCGGGCGGTCCTGCTGCTCTTTTCCACCGGCAGGGTGGTGTGCGCCGGCGCCGAAAGCGGGGAGGACGCGGAGCGGGCCGTGGCCATGACGCACACCCAGCTGGAGGACTTGGGGCTGTTCGTGGATTCAGGCGGCGCGTGAGAGTATATGGGCCGCGGGCTTTGCTACGAATGTAGTTCGGAGGGCAAGCGGGAGTGCGCCGACTGCGGGGTGCGCTTCTGCCGCCGCCACGGCACCGAATGTGACCGCTGCGGGGAGGCAGTATGCTCGGCGCATTTGGCCGCCTGGAGCGACGGGGACGCCTGGTGCAAAGGGTGCGACCCTCGCGACTGAACGTTTCGCGGCAGGATGTTTTCCATCCTTATATGACGCGGGCCCGGGGCGCCCGCGCATGGGACGGGACGGCGGCCCTCCGGGGCGGTATACAAGCTGGGAGGAGATCATCTTGGACCACCAGAAGCGGTACGATGCCTGCATGCGCGAGATGCGACGCATACTGGGGGAGATGGCCGGGAGCGGCCTGCCGGGGAATGACCCGGGCGGCTGCCCGCCCGGATGGCACGAGCCGTTCGACAGGATGGCGCGCGGCTCGGCAAACTCGCAGCTGACGGCCCTAGGCGACCTGCAGGACGGCTACAATCGGAGGATACGGGCGCTTGTGCGCGCCGTCAGTACTGTCAGGAGCGGCGAACCGGTCGTCTGGCCGGTCGGCTGGGGGCCCGACGGGACGCCGAACCCGCAATAGGGAATCTTGGTCGGCGACCTGATCTGGCTCCGCGTGAACGGCATCACCGCAATGGCCGATGCCGACCCCTCCGCGCGTTGGCGCGTTCACTTTCCACAAGGACATAGCCTGCTATTGTAATTATAATCAGCAGCATTGATAGAAGGGTGATGATAGATAGAGGGATCAGATTGGGATACCCCATAAACCCAATATGCATAAGCGCCAGCACGTAGGGGCCAAGTACCAGCATGATGGCGCCGCCCCTTCGGTGTCGTATTGGCGACTTTAGTGCATCACCAGTATGTATAAGAATCGAGGAACCGAAAACGGCCAGCCCGGCCAGCGTGGCGGATCCTTGGTATATGGCGTCTCGGCTTAACGGTTTTGGCTGATCAAGGAGAACGCATCCTGTGAAGACGGCCTGCTCGCCGTCTGTGGGGTTCTCTGCGTTTGTATTGGAGGGGTCATGAAGGACGCATCCTGTGAAGACGGCCTGCTCGCCGTCTGCGAGGCCCCACGCGTTTGCGCCCGCGACAGACCATAGGAACAGGCCGGCCACCGGCGCCAGCATGACGAAGGCGGCCACCCACATCCTCCGGCAGGATGGTGTGCCGCAGTAGGCGGTCTTGGATGCCATGTCTAGTTCGCGTTTGGCCACTGACTGCATAAGTGTATTGTAGCAAAATGATATTGTCTCATTAACGCGGGATGCCGGTATGCAGCATACCACATCTAATACAGGCAGAGACCAGACTCAGTAACCGGGCCGCACGGCCCGACGGCCGGAGTGCCGGTTAATGTAGGATTTCGGGCGGAATGGGACAAGATTGCGGACCGTCAACACATGCGGGGGCCGATACTCCCGCAATCCTTGACTGTTGGCGGACCATGGCTGCCATCCCTGCTACACCGTACAGTCAGGCCACCCAGCAGGCTTGCTCTAGGTTCTTTGTCCATTGCGGATGCGGTATGGCGAACCTGGACATTGCGGCGTTCTGGAACAGCGTCATAAGCTTGTTCGGGCCCATTATGAGCATCCCTGCCTTTTTGGCAGGCGCAACATTGTCCAAAGCCATGTGGGGGCGGATGTAGTTGTAGTATAGCCACGCGGCCTCTATCACGATATGGGACAGGCGGCCCCTCCTACCGTGGAACATGCCGCGCAGGGTGGAGTTGAACCGTTCATGGCGGTTGTTGGTGTGCCGCTGGTTGCGGATGTGCGCCTCGCGGACCAGAATGGAGCACGGATTCGCACCGAACACCTCGTCGTGGCCGTTCCCTATGGCTTCAAGCGAGTCGCTGAGGGTGATCAGGGGGTTGCGGCCGGTCATCTCCCTGGCGGCCCTGAACAGGTCGGCCGAGTTTTGGCCGTCCTTGGTGCGTGATACCCGGACCGCCAGGCAGAACCGGGTGTCGTGGTCCAGCAGTGTGGAGATGCACGACCCCCTGCCCAACACGTCCTCGATTACCTCGTCGGTACTGCAGACATGCCCTATCCCCCTCATGCCCAAACCCCGCAGGTATTCCACCGTCTTTGAGACCATGTCGTGAATCCACCTGGCGACGGTGGAGTAGTGCGGCCCGTCGTCTCCCTCGCTCGCAAGCTCGCCTGCCACCACCCTGATGCTGCCGATCTCGCAGTAGAGGCGCACGGCCCGCGTTATCATCGTATTGGGATAGCGCCGCCTCTCAAAGCCGGGGTTGAAGACGAACCTGTGGCGCCCGGGTCCCTTGCAGCGGTACGTCTGCTCCGGCCCCTTCTCGTTCTTCCTCACGCCGTTCTTGACGTATTCGGCCCCACACTTCGGGCACGCCGGTGGATGTTCGCCGGCCGGTTCCAGCCTGGTTATGAACTCCGGATCCTCGGATATGATATCGCGCATCATGCACAGCATCAGGGCCTGGATGTGCGCCTGAACGTCTACCGATGCCTCCTGCGGGGCCAGGCCGTCGAACGCCTCGGCCATCCTCACCATGGCATCCTTGGGCGGCATGTCCAGCATCTCCTGCATGTCCACCTGTGGAAATTTGGCCGTGAGAAGCGCGACGGCCTCCTCCTTGGTTATGTCGTCGACATCCTTGGCCGCAGCTGACTCTTCGGCCGGTTTGGTTCCCGCGTGCGACGCATCCGTCCTGTCGCGCGCCGAGTCCGAACACCGTTGCAGCGCCGCGGCGATGTGCATGCAGACGGTCTTCCGGTTCTGGTGATCCGGACATTCGCACGACACGCCCCTGCCCGCAATCCGGACCTCATAGGCGGTCTCCCGGGACTGGACCAGATATCGGTTGTACGCCAGCCTCTTCACCCAACCCTTCCTGCCCGCCATCTCCTGGCCGCGCCTCAGTCTTGCGAGTACGGCCCCCTCCCCGGCGGCCTGGGTCCACATGGCGCGTATCAGGGAGCCCACCTCTAGGGCGGCGCCGCTCTGAAGGCCGGCCGTGCTCACGGGCATGCCTCCCGTGTCCCCCGCGGGCACTCCGCAGTCTTGGATGTCCCCCCTCCGGCGCGGGCATCCAGGCGGGCCTTAAATAACCCGTTAACTACCATTCCGCGATGAGCGTGCCCCCTCATTCCGATGACCCGAGGGGGCATTGCATCATCAGTATTTAAGAACAATATAGATCAAGAAACGGGCAGCATGCCCTGCGAACGCGGCGACTGGCCATCTGGTGTGTGTCGATGCCTCTAAATTTATGATCATGCTGTCACGAGCCATCCCGCGTTAATGCGAAAGAACCAGCAAAATGGACTTACGCATGTTGAGGCACAGCACGAATTCGTCAAAAGTTCCAATCTTTTAGGCACATTCCGACACACTGTGATATGTCCAGAGAGTGTAGCGGCGTATGCCAGTCGCAGCCCAACGCGCACGGCACCGGACACTGGAAGGCCAAGGGGCGCCGGCTGTGCAGCATATGCCACGTCGCGTATGACGTCCCGCCCGGCACCGACTCGTATGTCTGCCCGTGCTGCTACTGCAGGACGCGCGGCCAGACGCGCGAGTGAGAGTTCCCCCAGACGTGGCGTTTCACCAACACGCCAAAATGCGCCTTATATGCCACCGCGCGGCGGCAGCGCGTGCCGGAATTCAGCATGACGGATATCGACTGGGGCGACAATCTGTCCGACAACGAGGTGATCGCCAGGGTCAACAAGATCGGGTTCGACAAGTACGGCAGGCCCACCGCGTGGGGCCACGACTTTGCCAAGTGGTTCCTGTCCGGCGGCCGGGATGAGTTCGTCCGGGATCAGCTCGACGTCGATGAGGGCATGACGGCGCTGTATGCCGGCAAGCGCACGCTGCGCATTGCCGCGAACCGGGAGGACCGCGCCGAGATGGAGCGCCAGATGGCCGCGCTGGGCATCACCGGCCGGGGCGAGATGTTCTACCGCATGCTGTGGGGGAAGGAGGACGCGCCGGCGATACCCCGGCGGTCCGGCGGCGGCCGGGCCGGCTTCGGCGTGGGGGTCACCGACGCCGACCTCATGGAGCTGGAACGGCAGATGCACGTTTCCGGGGTCACCGACCCCACCGAGATGTTCCGCCGCATGCTGTGGGACGGCGCCAGGCTGGTCTGCGCCGGCGGCATACGCGCCGCGATGCCCGGCGGCGGAGGCATAACCGGAAAGCTGAACTTTGACACGCTGCTTACCGAGCCGGTCATGGACTATACCGTGGAGGCCGCCGACATACTGAGCGACATCGCCCGGCTTGCCGACGTTTGGCCGACGATTGGCATCGACTGGCCCGGCATGACGCGGTACGGATACGGGCTGGCGCTGGCCGTGGCGCGGCGCCACATGCGCGAGATAGCGGCCGGCAGCATACCGGTGACTGCCCTGGACAGGGCCGAGGCCGGCATCGGGCCGGACGACCCTGACACGCTGGTGGCGAGTTTGGATGACGTGCGGCGGTTCTTTGAGACGCTGATGAGGCGGCCCATGGACGTTAAGGTGGATGGCGGGGCGGTGGCGGCCGGCGCGCGCCCCGGTAGCGGCGCGCTCCTCGCCAAACACGACTACGAGTGGTTCGTCAAGACGTACGCCAAGAGGCCGAGGGAGAAGTACGTCAACATAGTGGTCAACATCGCCGAGGACGACCGCGCCGAGATGCGCCGCCAAGTGCGCGAGTGTGGGATATGGCGGTACAGCGTGCTGTTCCGCCGCATGCTGTGGGGCCACTACACCGGCTTTCCGACGTGGGAGGAGGCCCGGAGCGCGCCGGTGCCCGAACCGGAGCCGAGGAAGCGGGAGACACTCGGCCTGAACTGCACCGTCTCGGACCGCGCCGAGATGGACCGCCAGATGCGCGAGCTGCGCGTGAATAACCGGAGCGAGATGTTCCGCATGCTGCTGTGGGCCCACGCCGCGGCCACGGCGCGCTCGGGCCACATACCGCACCCGGACGCGGTGCGGGCGCGGGAGGAGATCGCCGGGCTGCTCGGCATGGGGAGACGCGAGTGCCAGAAGTGGCCCGACATAGGCCGGCGCGGACACGGCCTGGCCCTGACAGTGGCGCGGCATCACATGGCGGAGTTGATGGCCGGGATGATACCGGTGTCGGGGGAGGACGCGCGGGACGCCGGCATCTCCCCGTACGGCGGGGAGGCCCGGAGGCTGTACATGGGCGTGCTGCCGGAGTTCTTCGGGGCCGCGCTGGGGATGTCCATGAGGCTGGTGGTGGCGCAGCCCAGGAGACTGGTGGTGCCGAACGGCGGAGGTGCTGGTGTTGGGTGAGGGGTACGGCCCCATGACGGTGTGCCTTGCCGAGGAGGACATGGCGGAGGTGGATCGCCAGCGGGACGCGCTGGACATCCCCAACCGGAGCAAGTGGTTCCGCCGCATGCTGTGGGGCGACGGCGAGCGCGGGCCGGCATGGGAAATGGCCCGGAGCTCGCCGGCACCCGAACCCAGCCGGGGGCGGGGGGCCGTCTGCCTGAGCATCACCGCCGGAGACCGCGCCGAGATGCGCCGCCAGATGCGCGGGCTGCGCCTGTACTCCTGGAGCGGGACGTTCCGTACCATACTGTGGGCCGCTGCCGCGGCCGTCGACGCCGGGGGCATCAAGCCGGACCCGGCCGTGGTGCGGGCGCGGGATGAGATCGCCGGGCTGGCCGGGAAGGGGCCGGAGGCGTGCGATACGTGGCCGGTCCTCTCAAAGGCCGGATACCGCCTGGCCGCGGCCGTGGCGCGGCACCACATGAAAGATCTGGCGGCCGGCGTTCTCCCCGTGACCGAGGCCGACGCGCGGGCCGCCGGCATGGACCCGCACGGCATGCATGCGTTGAAGATGTACATGGATGTGCTACCGGAGTTCTTTGGGGCCGTGCTCGGCACTGCCCCGCCCAAGGTGGACGTGAGGCATGAAGCGCTGTCCCTTGTCAACGGGCAGCTGGTCGGGGCCGTGTGCGGCACGGTGCTGTCCGTCGTGGAGGACTATGACTACAGGATAAAGAGGATGCTCAAGCTGCGGGTGAAGACCGCGGGGCAGACGCTGGAAGTTTACATCCCGCACTCCATCGGCGGCTGCGACATACGGGAAGGCATGGACGTGTACGCGGGCGGTGCGTTCAAGGTGTCGAAGGGCAAGAAGAAGCAGCTGAGCATGATCGCCGTCTCCTGGAGGCTCGCTAGGGCCGAGGGCTTTGAGTCGGTGTACGGGCTGGCCGAGAGGTGGGGCGCCTCCGAGGAGGCCGCCGCCGGGGTGGTGGAGAGGATGCGGCAGCTGTACCGGAAAGAGGGCGCCGCCGAGAAGATGGCGGTCGTGTTCTGCCGGTACGCGGAGATGTATAAGGGCGGTCCCGACGCGATGCTGAGGACGTTTGACGGCTTCAGGATCCGGGTGACACCGGACCTGCTGCGGTCGGAGCCGCCCGGCGACGGGGGGCTCGCCGAGTGCCTCGGGATGTGGGGGAAGGTGACCGATCTGTTGGGCCGCGCCGGGATATTCCCGAAGTGGGCCCTCTTTGAGTGCCGGCCCGCCCCGCGCGGACGGCGCGGCTACGGCTGACTGCCCGCGCGCACCGCGCGCCAAAATTTTGAACTGACTCGGCCGGGGCGGTCGCCGCACGCCGCTCCAAAATACCCCACCGCATGGCGGGATCCGGACCTTTTTTGGGCGCCCGTACCGCGCCAAAGTTTTGAACCACGCCCCGGACGCCCCCGGGACCCCCTGCCTCCGCGCGCCGGATGAACCAACAGTATTATCCTCGTAAGACAATGCCGCCTCCTCCCTCCCTCCCTCCCTCCCTCCCTGATCCTCTCTCAGATCCTCTCTCTCTCCCTCTCTCCCTCCTCCCTCCCTCCCCCCTCCCCCCTGCCTCCTCCACCACCTCCGGTGGACGGGGTAGTGGCGTGGCGGGGTGGTACGGCGGCATGGCGGGGATACTGTATGCGTGAGTGCGGCATTGCGGTCGCCGGTATCCCGTCCTTATATAGCAGGAGTACTCTACCATACAATGACAACCGTAACGGCACATGACGACATATTCACGCTGCGGGTGCCCGGCGCCAAGGAGGGCGACATCGTAGAGATACTGGACACCAAGAACTCGCCCCGGCGCGCCCGCCTGACCATCCCCATGGGCGAGGAGTTCGCCTTCGAGTGGGCCGACCCCGAGCCCGGCGAGGGCGACGGCCGCTTCGTAAAGCAGGGCGACCACTGGCTCATACGGACCAACGGGCCGCGCAAGACCGGCGACAAGGTGAGCATCCACACGCAGCGCGGCGTGCAGGAGATAGTGCTCGGTCCGGGCGCCGGCGAGGAGAATTTGTTCTACCGCCAGTGCAACTTCGCCAAGAACCCCACCGGGGGCGACCCCAAGTGGTGCGTCCGCGTGTACTTTCCGGGCGCCAAGTCCGGCGACATGGTGGACGTGGCCAAGGCAGACGGCTCCACGCAGAAGCAGGTGCTCGGCAGCGAGGTCAAGCCGGGCGTCTGGACCGCCACAAAGGCATCATAACCTCTCCCCCCTTTCCTCTTTATCATTCGACGAAAGTGTTGCGGTGGATGATGTCCCGCAGTTCGGCCGCTATATCGGAGGCCGGCTCCCCGGAGGGGACGCAGGACATCACATAGCTGCGGGCGCCCCCACTGGAACCGCTCCACCACACCCGGAACTCCTTGCCGGACGAGTCCCAGGCGTCCACCTCGTGGTATGGTATGGTGATGGTGCCCTCCTCCCCGGCGGACAGCACCATGGCCGAGTCGCGCATCTCCAGGGTGCCGCGGTCGGTCTCGTAGGTGCTGAGGATCTCGCCGGCCCTGGCCGGTTTGGGCTGCTGTCCGGGCGCCGGGGATCCGGCATATGCGAGGCCGCTGTCTTGGCCATCCTCCCCGGCCGCCGGCTTCTTCTTTCTCGTCCAGCCGAACATGATGTATGTGCAGCGCCGCCGTTCCATAAAAGGCTGAACCGCGCGTGTGTATGATCCGGGCACGGCTCGGGCCGCGCGCCTAAGGGTCCGGCGCGGGGTCGTCCATGTGGTGTATGCGCCTGCCGAACTCGGCGACCTCCGGCATCCCCGGGTCTATGCCCCGTATGGCGCCGAGCTCCCCTACAAGCTGCATGACTTTCACCAGAAGGTTCAGCGACCCGGCAGTCCGATTGTAGAGCGAGTCCAGCCGCGCCACCGGTATGTCGCTGGGCAGCAGCGCCAGCGTGCGGTCCGCCAGTCTGTCCGAATGTGGTGTGGCGAGCGCAACCACGCCGGTCTCGTCCCCGTGGACTGCCAGCCAGTTGTGCCTGCCGTGGGCAAAGTTCCGCCAGTCCGTTATCTGGACGGCCGCCAGCCCGGACTCGTGGAACCGCGACTCGGCGTCGACGGCCGCCGGCCAGCTCCACGGGTCGGCCAGCACCAGGAGGTGTTTCCTTCCGACTATCTCGTCTGCGGCCGCCCCGACCATATCTTCGGCACAGGGCCCCGTCAGCCCGGCCCATGTCAGGTCGTATTCCCGGAGGAACGGCACGTGCCTGCCGTATGCCATGGCCAGCCACACGCACGTCGCCAGCAGAGTGTTCGTAGCCAGAAAGCCGTCGCGCCCTGTGGGGGGCTCGACGGCGTGCACATGAGTTCCGGGCGGCGCAGACTCCACCAACGGGTTCGCGCCGCTGGCGCACACCACCCCGATGGGCCGCGTGGCCGTTTGCAGCGCGCCGAGTATCTCGGGGTTGCGCCCGCCGGCCGAGACCAACAGGGTGGCGCACTTGCGCGCGGGCGGCTCCCATGAAAACGTCCAGGGCGTGGCGTACCTTGCGGGGTTCAGTGTCCGCCGGTGGAGCATCGCCGCGAACGCGGCCGCCGCCAGCGATCCTCCCGAACCCACCGCGCACAGCGGAAGAGACAGCGCGGCGTTGATGAACCGCTCCAGGCCGGACGGCCTTTCCCGCACCGCCCAGTCGTGCGTGGCCGGAAGCATGCCGAGCTCCTCCAGGTATGGCTTGCCCATCTCGCATCGCCCGCGCCGCCGCGGTATTAAAGGCGGGCCGAGGCGCGCGCTAGCCGCGCGCGCCCCACATCCGGCCTTTTATGGTACGGGCATGCCGCCCCGCGATGTCCACGCTCCCCGGGCCCCCCGGCGGCTACAACTGCCTGATGATCGACCCCCCTTGGCCGCAGGACGTCCAGGTTCACGCCTTCCAGGGGAAGGGCGACCCCCGCCGGAGGACCGTCTACCCGACGATGACCGTCGGGGAACTCATGGACTTTGACATCGGCCGGTGGGCCTCCGAGCAGTGCCACGTGTTCACCTTCGCGACGCAGGTCTCCATACAGTGGGTGTACGAGATAATCCGGAAGTGGGGCGTCCGGTACAGGTTCACCCAGACATGGCACAAGCGCCGCGGGGTCAACACGCAGAGGCTGCTCCGGTCCACGGAGTTTTTGGTATACGGGACGATAGGCGGTTTGCTGCATCTCAACAAGGCGCTGCCGGCGATAATAGACGCGCCCGCCGGCCGGCTGCCCCACTCGGAAAAGCCGCAGGAGATATACGACATGGTTGCAGCCGCGTGCGACGGCCCATACATGGACGTGTTCGCCCGGCAGTCGCGGCCGAACTTTGACAGCTGGGGTTTGGAGGCTCCGGGGGGCTGCGCCGCATGAGGGCCTGGCGCGTCCGCCTCGCCCGGATGTTGGTGGAGGAGGCGCGCCATTCCATACTATATGGCAACCTGCACTGGGCGGGATGGTGCCTGCTGTCGGCCGAGTCGGCCCTGGCCAGGGCCCTGACCGAGTCCGTTCCCGTCGCGCGTCCGGGCCGGGAGGTCCGGCGGGGTGCCTGACCGCGCCACACTACGTTCGGCCTTTTATGGTACGGACATGCCGCCCCGCATGGAGGCAACAACGTCCTGTACGGCATGCCGGTCACCGGACACCATACAGGACGACGAGCGCGGCGAGATATGCTGCACCCGCTGCGGCATGGTGTTGGAGGACCGCATCCCGGGGGCCGACGCCGAGCCGGCCGGGGAGGCCCTGCATGCGCCGGCGGCGGGCCGCTCGACGGTCATGGCGGGCGGTTCCCGGTCGGCCGGCGGGTCCGCGGCCAGGATGCGCCGGTGCGACCAGTGGATAGCCAGCTCCGCGGCGGCAAGCCCCCTGCGCGGGGGCGCCCTGGGCAGGCTGCGCGCCATGCACGACAAGCTCGGGCTGCCGGAGGGCGTCTACCGGGGGCCGAGGCCGCTTACAGGCGGACGACGGCCGTCCGGAACTGCCGCGGCAGGCGCCTGCTGGCGGTCATGGCCGCCTCGCTGTACTTGGCCTGCCGGGAGGCCGACGCGCCGCGCACGCTCGGCGACGTTGGGAGGGCGTCCGGCCTGCCGGCCGGGACGGTGGCCAAGTACGTGCGGTTCGTCCTGAAGCGGCGCGGCGCCGTCCCGCCCGGGCAGTACAGCCTGCCGGTGCTCATAACCCGGGCGGCAAACGCGGTCGGCGCCAGCCTCGCCTGCAGGCGGGCGGCCGTTGAGACTGCGGGGAGCCTGGGGATGGACTATCTGGCCGGGAAGAACCCGCAGGTGATGGCCGCCGCCGCGCTGTACGCGGCCGGAAGGCGCGCGTCGGAGAAGCATTCCGCGGCCGACATCGCCTCGGTGTTCGGCATCTCCCCGGCCAGCGTGCGCATGAGGGCCAGCGAGATGGCTTAGGAACGTATGGTTGGTCGGAGGCTGCGGCGGCACCCAGCGCGAGTGGCACTCGAACGACGCGCGCGGACGAGAGTGTCAAATCTACGTGAGTTGGCATCGACTGTCAAAAAAGTGAGTTGGGAAAGTACGGTACTGGTGTTATAACTGAGTGGAAAACACTCATACATGCCACCAACCACGGGCGTTACTATGGATGACAAGATAGACGCCATAGTGAAGCGCTTGGACCGCCTAGACCAGTGGAGCGCCCAGATGTCTAGGGCAGCGGCCAAGGATATGACTAATGTTGAAGAGGGTGTGCGCAAGCTGAATGACAGGCTTGATGTATTGGAGTCGAGGGTAAGCAAGGTAGAATCCAGACTAAACAACCTAGATTCAAATGAGTGAGCCAAAATAGAGCCCAAGGGAGAGGGCGTACTCTCCAAGATAAGCCCCTATCGACTTGCGGAGGATATGATGAAACTATTTGAGATCCGGGCCATGTGTGTCGTGGGGTATGATGCTCACCGTAATGGACTCGTTCGCCGCGGAACGGTTGGGGGCCGCCGGGCTGCTGGCGGCCGGCCCAGGGGGGCAGTGTACGCGCGCGCCAGAGAGTATCTTTCGATGTGGCGCGCGGTGCTATGCGCGCCTAATGCGGAGCATGATGGCATGGTGCGCGGGTGACGGAAGCGGGGATGTGTCCGGAGCACACCCCCGGCCCGCCTTTTAAGGAGCCGATCAGCGCCAATGCCATGAGGTCGTCAGAGGTGCGGAAGCGCATACGCGGCATAGTGGCGGAGCGGCAGAACGAGGTGAGACGGAGGCGCATGGAGGACGAGTGGAGCAGGCAGGCCGCTGCCCGGGCCCGCGGCCGGCAGGCGGACGCGAACGGGCCGTGAGCCGGGACGGAGCCGGCGCGCCGGGCATGCCAAGGCGGTCTGGCCGTTACGGCGCGCTCTGGCCGCCGCATCCCCGGCCGGCCACCTCCGTCCCTAAATAGCGCCGGCGCGCCCCGCCGCATGGGCAGGATTGAGCGCAAGCGCGGATACAGGTTCGAGAACGACATCGCCAAGCGGTACAACAGGTGCGGCTGGCGCTCCTGGCGGCTGGGCGCGTCGTCGGCCGGCCTCCCCGACATACTGGCGGTGGGGGAACGCGCCATCCATGTGCACGAGCTCAAGGCCACCGCCGGGAACTCGGTGCACATCCCCACCCACCAGCTGGTGCGCTGCGCGGACGTGGCCTCGGCGTTCCCGCGGTATGAGGGCCGGGTGGTGCTCTCGGCGCGCTTCGGCCGGACCGCCGAGTTCCACTACGTGTGGCTGGGCGGCGAGCCGGAGCCGGTCACCATAAACATACGCGGGAAGGCGAGCGGCGGCGCCCTGGAGCGGTGGACGTGGGAGGAACTGGTGCGCGGCGGCCGGAGTTGAAGGGCGCGCGCATGTCTACCGGTAGAGGCACCGGTGTATTCCGAACCACTCGCCCATCCGGCCCAGCTGCACCAGGACGGAGCGGTCCTCCAGCACGACCTCGACTATTTCACCGGGCCGGCGGTCGTACACCAGATCGTAGGGCTCCCCGCCGTCCACCGACAATACGATATCGCCGGGCCGCAGCGTGCCGGCCACCTCGTCCCTGACCGCCCTCACCACACCGCCGTCCAGCTTGACGCCCACGCACCCGGGCGAGTATTCCCCCGTCTCGCGGACTGATTCCACCACGTTTGCTATGATATGGTACGGGACGGCGAACGAGAGGCCGTCGCTGGCCGCGTTCATCCCGACCAGCCTCCCGGAGTGGTCAAAGAGCGGCCCGCCGGAGCTGCCCGTGGCCGTGGCCGCATCGTGCTGTATGGTGATGGGCGGCCCCCTCTCCACGCTGGATATTATGCCGCCGGTGACCACATATGGCCTGCCGGAGGGGTGGCCCACCGCGTACACGGGGTCGCCGGGGCCGGCAAATGACATCTCCAAGGGAGCCATGCCGGTGCTGGCCGACAATATGGCCACGTCCGAGTACTGGTCGGCGTACAGTATGGCGGCCGGGAGCGCCGCGCCCCGCGCGTCGGTCACCGCTACCCCGGTCTGGTTGTGCACGCCGTGCTGGGCGGTAATTATGGTGGAATTGTCCCACACGATGCCGGCGAACGTCCGGCCGCCGCTCTGTATGAGGACTGTCCGCTCAAAGAACCACGGTATGCTTGCCTCCGGGTCGGTGTGCGCGTCGGCGCCAGGCTCGGGCGGATAGCCGGCTGTCAGCAGCGCCGCGAGCGCGACCGGCAAGGCGGAAGCCGCCAGCAGCGCGGTTGTCGACATGCAGCCCGGCCGCGCGGCGGAATTTAAGGCGCGTGTTGGGTGGCGCGGCGCCGACCGGAACCCTGGAATGCCGACTACTTGAACTTGGCTTCCTTGCGCAGCAGCCCGCCGCAGCACCCGCACCTGAACACGTCGTCGGGGACGTCCGTGTACGCGACGTTGCACATCCGGCAGTTGGCTACCCCGGGGGCGTACGGGAGGCGCCGCGGGCCGTTGCCGTGGCGTCCGTGGCACGCGCGCCCGCCGATGCGGTCCGACGGGGCGCACCTTGTGTACCTGTGCGGCTTCCTTCCCTCGTACTCGGCATGCCCCCTGGCTATGTCAGGGTCTATGTCGCCGGGGGCCGTGCCTGCCCGGATCAGCCGCCTCCACTCCAGGTGCGCCGACTTGGGCCACTCCGGAGGGGGATCCGGCTGGGGCGGGGGCCCGCCGTGGAGGCGCCACCGCCAGTACTCGCTCTGCTTGGCCAGGTCTTCTGCGGACGGCCTCAGGCCGGCCCTCCTCGCCTTCGCGCACCTGGTGACGGCCTTCCGCAGCTCCTCGGGGATGTACGTGTACACCGCCCCCCAGGTGCGCCCGCCCGGGTCCTTTCCGCCGTTGTTGGCCCACCGCCTGTACTCGTTGGCCATCTGCCTGACGTGGTCGGGTATCGGCTCGCCCTCGCTGCGCAGCCTCGCGCACTCATAGAACGCGCGCCTCAGCTCCGGCGGGATGTCCGCGTGCTTTACGCGCGCCCCGGCCGCTCCCTCCGTCACGGCGTCCACATCCTCATGATGTGGGTATGTGGTCCTGCTATAAAAGGAAACAACCAGCTCCAAACCTGGCTCTCACCTGGAGTCGCCGAGGCGGTCCAGCGCCTTCTGTATGATGTCCTGCCGCCCGGGCACGTCCCAGGAGTTCAGCCACGACTGCTCCTCCATCTTGACGGCGGTCCCGTACTCCACGTCAATGCCGCTGTTTATGCAGTGCTTGAGCTGCACCAGCGGCTCCAGTTCGGCGCCGGCTATCATGCCGGCCAGCTCCCGCGCCTCGGAGTCCAGCCGCGCCGCCGGGAACACGGCGTGCACCATGCCGTATTTGTCCCGCGCCTCCTCGGCCGAAACCCTGGCGCCGGTGATGAGCAGGTACTTGGCCGCCTGGCTCCCTATCATGTGCACCAGCCGCTGCGTGGCCCCCCACCCGGGCACCAGTTGCACGTGCCGTATGTCCGGGAACGCCAGGCTGGCGTCCGCTGCGGCCAGGCGCAGGTCACAGGCCAGCGCGGCGGCCAGCCCCACCGAGAGGCAGTTTCCCCGGATGGCGCACACCACGGGCTGGCGCGCCCCCTCGATGGCGTCGGTCAGCCGCCTGCCCGCCCGCCAGTACTTTTGGGCGTCGGATTTTTCGAACGATTTCATCTCCTGCAGTGACGGGCCGGCCGAGAAGTGCACCCCCTCTGCCGCCAGCACGATGCACCGCACGTCGTCCTCGGCGCTTATCGCCTCAAAGGCGTCGGTCAGCTCGGCGGTCAGGCCCGACGTGAAGACGTTCTTGTGGGCCGCGTTGTTTATCCGTATGGTGGCCACCGGGTCGGTCCTGGACACGGTGACCAGGCCTGCCGGGGCGCCCGTGGACGGCTTGGCCGGGCCGGAGAACAGTCCCATGGTGTGGCGCGCCGCGGGGGGTCGGATAAACCTTGGAGGGCATGCCGCGCGCGCCCGGTCGATTCCGACTATATGCTACGGGATGCCGTCCTCGGACAGTATCGCGCGGCGCTCGGCGTCGACAGAATCGCCGAGCGCGCCGGGCCGCCTTCCCTTCGTCGCCCTGCGTTCGGTTCCCACGACATGTTGCGCGGCGGCGCCTTTTAAGGCGCCTCCGGGCGGGCGGCACCGTCATGGAAATGCCGCAGTACGGCCCGCCCCAGCCGGAACGCGTACAGCGGCGGGACGGCGTTGCCGATCATCCGATGGCAGGCCCTTCGGGAAGTCTCCTCCGACACCGCAAAGTATCCGTCCGGGAAGGTCTGCAGCCGGGCCCTCTCGGCCACGTTCAGCAGCCGGTCGTGCTCGGGGTGTATGCTCCTGGCCGACCCGATGTCGTACTTGGCAGTCACCGTGGGCGCCGGCCGGTCCCAGTGCAGCCGGGAGTGCGAGTAGCGCCTGTGGCCGCGGCGGCGGCACGGCGGCCTCATGTGGTGCGGTATGTCGTATATGGTCCCGCCGTCCCTGGGCATCAGCCGCATCATGTCCGCGATGTGGCGCGCGGGCGCGTGGTCCGGCGCGTCGGCCATTCCCCCTATGGCATCCCGGACGGTCATGGCGCGGCCGGGGGCCGCCGCTGGCGCAAAGCACCACGGCGCGGTGGTCGCGATTCCCACGAACCTGACGCGCCGCTGCGGGACGCCGTACAGGCCCATGTCCTCGGTGCGGACGCTGACCGCGTATCCCATGTCCTCCAGGCCGAGGCGCAGTTCGCGCCAGTCGCGGCTGTTCCTGTACGCGGGGACGTTCTCCACTATGACGTATTCGGGCGCCGCGGCCCGGACAGCCCCCAGTATGCCGCGCGACATGCCCGCGCGCGGGTCCAGATCCGGGTCGGCCGCGTGCCGGTTGAGCGCCGAGAACGGCTGGCAGGGCGGGCTGGCCGACACGACCAGCGGTCCGGGGCGGCGCCGTACGGATTCGGGCACCAGGGAACCGGCGCCCTCTCCGATGTCTGCGACCACGTATTCGGCGCCGGGGTTGTTGCGCGTATACGTGCCGCGGTACGCGGGCTCGATGTCCACCCCGCGCACCACCCTTATGCCGGCGCACTCCAGGCCGTACGTCATGCCGCCCCCGCCGCAGAACAGGTCGATGCCCAGCATGGGGCGCGGCGCGCCGGCGCCGTAAAAGCCGCACCATGGCGCGCCGGCGCGCGGTCAGGCCATGTCGCTGAGGTAGTTGTGGCACGTCCGGCAGACGCGCCCGTGGGCCGACGAACGCGCCATGTCGCTGGACGGGAACATGTCGCCGCAGTCCCCGCACAGGCTCATGTTCTCGTCGTCAATGCAGTCCGAGCAGTAGAACAGTCCGCCCGCATCGGTGGTCCCGTCCCGCCCCCTCCTGTCGCATCTGGCGCATGCTGGCACGATCAATATGTGTGCGGTGACCGATTTAAGGTTTGGACTCTACGCGCCCACGGGACCGGGTCCCTCTCCCACCTTCCAAGAGGGCGCGCGCACATGATAACCAATTTACCGCCCCCGCAGCGTCCCCGCCCGTGCAGAGGATACTGCGGGCCAGCGTCGAGGCCGAGGAGCTCGAGATAATAGAGGAGTATACGGTGGCCGGCGGGCTGGTCTCGGTCACGGTGACCGGCGACGGCCGCTACCTGGTCAACGAGCCTGAGTTCTCGGAGGCCGCGGAGGCGGCGTACGCCCGCATCATGGGCAAGATGCGGGAGAGCCACCTCATGGACATCCGGGGCAGGCCGCCGGCCGAGGTGGAACGGATGGTGTATGACGGCTTCTGGGACGCGGGGCTCACCATGCTCGGGAAGCGGGAGATGGAGGGGCTCTTCCCCACCCTCAAGTACTACATCGCGCGCGACATCACCGGGTACGGCATACTGCACCCGCTGATGACCGACCCGGAGATAGAGGACGTGCAGGTGAGCGCCCCGGCCCGCCCCGTGCACATCACGCACAAGCGTCACTCCAACCGCTTCACCCAGCTGATCACCAACGTCATGTTCCCCAGCGACGACGAGATGAAGACCTTCATCAACCGCATGTTCCTTCCCACCGGCAACGAGCCCACCATCATCAAGCCCGGCGCCGTCACGTACCTGCCGGACAAGTCCCGCATATCCGTCACCCTGGGGAACGTGATATCGGAGCCGGGCTCGACCATATCCATCCGCAAGTTCCCCGAGAAGCCATATGTGATCACCCACATGATGCGCGGCGGCACGCTCACCCCGCGCATGGCCGCGTTCCTGTGGTCGTTGCTGGACGCGCAGGGAGCCGGACTGGTCATAGGCACGACCGGCTCCGGAAAGACCACGCTGCTGGCCGCCCTCACGACGATGATGAACCCCCGCTGGCGCGTGCTCACCATAGAGGACGCGCTGGAGCTGCAGATACCGCACCTGGACTGGGTCAGGTACCACACCCGCAAGACCACCAGCACGGTCGGGTCCGAGCACGACGTCACCATATCCAGGCTGATAGACCAGTCGCTGACGCAGCGCCCGAACTACGAGATAATCGGCGAGATCAGGGATGTGGCCGACGCCAGGGCCCTCTTCCAAAGCATGGGGACCGGGCACGGCGGCCTGTGTCTGCCGCCCGGCGAGATGCTGCCGGTCCGCTGCGGGCAGGTCATATCGTACGACACGATACGCAGTGTGATAGAGAGGTTCCGGGACGGCGAGGCGCTGCAGGCGTACTCGATGTCCGGCGGCCGGTGCGGCTGGCACCCCATCACCGGAACGATAGTGAAGCGCGGCCGCGACGACTGGCGCCGCATAACGGCGTGCGGCGCGACGGCCACGGTGCACGCCGGGCACCCCATGATAACCGAGCGCGGCGTGGTGGCCGCCTCCGACGTCATGCCGGGGGACTCCGTGCCGGTGGTGCTGGGGCTGCAGCGGGAGGCGGCCGCATACCTGGGCAGCGGTGACGGCGGCGGCAGGACGCTGCTGGACGCGGCCAACGGCAGGATGATGGCCGCCCGGCACAGGGCGGAACTGCGGCACTTTGCCCTGTCCGGGCCCGAGGAGTTCGTCAGGGAGTGCGGCGGCGTGATACCTGAGCGGTACCACCCCATATCTGGCCTGTACGCCTGGGAGAAGGTCGAGTCGGTGGAGCGCCCCTCGCTGGGCACCGCATTGTATGACATCGAGGTGCGCACGGCCCACAACTTCGCCCACGGCGGGGGCATCGTATCGCACAACACCACCTTCCACGCCAACTCGCCCCGCGCCGCCATGACCCGCATGGAGCTGGGCGGCGTCGGCCCCGAGGACATGGCGCTGCTGTCGTTCATCATATACATCACCGAGGTCCGCCTGGGCGGGGTCAAGAAGCGGCGCGTCCGCAGCATAACCGAGGTCACGCCCGACGCCGGCGGCCAGCCCAAGCTCATGGACCTCTTCACGTACTCGCCGAAGGGCGACTCGTTCCGCGAGGTGCCGGACCTGCTGCAGACCGAGCAGTACGGGGAGGCGTGCTTCAGGAACAGCGTGGAGGACCCGGAGGCGGACATGAAAAGGCGCGAGGATCTGCTGCGCGAGTGCATAACCGCGGAGGCCAACGACATACAGTCGGTCTTCTCGATACTGGGGAGGTACTATGCGGAACTGTAGGCTGCCGGAGGGGCGGACCGCCATCGGGTACGTGAACGACAGGCCGGACCCGGCCATCCCGCTGGACACCATCACCGTCCCGGACAAGCACCGCCTCCATGCCATGGTGCTGGGGTCGTCGGGGTACGGCAAGAGCACGGTGCTCAAGCTGCTGATACGGCAGAATTTGGTGCGCGGCGAGGGCGTGGCGGTGCTCGATCCGCACCACGACCTGGCCGCCTGGACGGCCCGGCGCATACCGCGGTGGCGCGCCAACCACCTGGTGTACATATCGCCTGCCCAGCTCGCCCGTACCGGCAAGGCCATTCCAATAAACCCCCTGGAGGCGTACGGCGGGGCGCCCGGGACGGCGGCCACCGCGTTTGCCGAGACGCTGCTCAAGGCGTTCGACACGAAGGGGGTCCGCATGGAGCAGCTGCTGATACAGGCGGCCACCTCCCTGATGGCCTCGCGCCGGGGCGGCCTGGGGCTGCTGCGCCGCATCATACTGGACAAGTCCGAGCGCGACGTGGTGCTGGCAGACGTCCACCTGCGCGACAACCTGGAGTTCTGGGAGAACGTCTTCCCCGGCATTGCCAAGGAGGCCGTCCCGGCAGTGGACAACAAGCTCACCCCCATCATATCCAACCCCGCCATCGGCCCGTTCTTTGAGGGGCGGACGGCCTTCAGCATGTCCAGGCTGATAGACGGCGGCGGCATACTGGTCTTTGACGGCGCCGGCTGCAACAACGACTCGGAGAGGATGATCTTCACCACCTTTCTGCTGAACATGCTGACGACCGCCGCGTCCAAGCTGGCGCAGTCGCGCCCGCAGGGCGCGAGACCCAGGCCGTTCTACGTGTACGTGGACGAGATGCAGATGCTCGACAGCGGCAAGCTGATGGAGATGCTCCAGCAGGTCCGAAAATGGGGCATCCGCATCACGCTGGCGACGCAGCAGCTGGAAAGCATAGACGCGGGCAACGCGGCCGCCATGATCGGAAACTGCGACCTGTATGTGGTGAGCCGGTGCACGCCCAACACGTCCAAGATGGTCGCCCACAAGATGGGCATGCCCCCCGACGAGCTGACCCAGGTGCCGAAATACCACATGGTCTACCACATGGGCGTCCCGGAGGGCGACATACACGGCAGGCTGATGCGGACGCGCAACATGGACGACGCCGCGCATTCCTGGGAGAGGCTGGAGGACATCGTGGACCACTCGCTGGCCAATTATGGCGCGGACGTGGACATGGCCAAGTACGCCAACAGGCCGGAGGGGGCGTACGACGTGACGCCCCTGGAGATGGCCATGCTCTCCGTGCTGTTCCATGTTCCCGGCGGGCTGGACCAGGGCGGGATGAACGAGGCAGTGGCGCGGTTCGGCCCCACCAAGCGGCGCGTGGCGCAGCTGCTCAGCCACCTGGCGCGCTCGGGGCTGGTGCAGACGTATACCGGCGGCCCCTCCACCATGTACAAGCTGCGGCCCGCCGCGATCGACAAGTATTTCGACACGGCCGCCCTGAAGGGGCGCGCCGGCGGCGACCTACACATATCCACGCTGACGGCCCTCCAGAAGCACTACTCCAGCCTGGGCTACTACACCAGGATGGACGTGGGCGACACCGGGAACCCCATGCCGGACCTGGAGGTCTGCGAGCCGGCCATCGGGCCGGAGGGGGCCCCGGACCCGGACAGGTGGGGGCGGCGCGTCGCCATAGAGGTGGAGACCGGCCCGTCCCGGCACCCGAACAAGCCCGGAAACCCCGGCCAGGTCCACAGGAACTGGCGGAAGAACCGCGGCATGACGGTGTGGTTTTTGGCGTACACGGAGAACGACAGACATGTAATAGACAGGCAGCTGGCCGAGACCGGCGTCAGGCCGGACGAGTACGAGACGGCCGTGATATCGGCCGACGACATATCTGCGGGGATGTCGGTGCCGCTGCCGCCGGGGTTCACCCCGGCGGATCCGCTGCCGAACTGCTCTGCCCGGCCGCCGGTGGAGGGGGCGGTGCTGGACCTGATCACTGCCGGCGACATGCGGCTGAGCGAGCTGCGCGGGAAGGTGCCGGCCACATATACCGACCGCGAGGTGGCCGACGCGGTGGACCGCCTCAAGGCCGACGGCAGGCTGGAGTCCTACATCAAGAAGGGGTGGACGACCCTCAGGGCGGTGTCATGATACAGGATGTACCACCGCATCATAGGCGAGGACGAGTCCAAGTACGCGGCGGCGCGCGTGGCCGAGTCCATACGGGCGCTGCTGACGCGCGCCACCATACTCATGGTTATACTGCTGGCGGCGCCCATGATATATGAGACGCTGACCGGCGGCAGCCTGGACCACCTGGCCGGGGGCGACGCGGCGACGTGGGAGACCATACAGTGGGCGCTCACGGTCATGACGGCGTTCGTGATTCTGGGGCTGGTGGGCGTTGCGAGGTGTACGGAGTGTACAAGCGATACTGGCTAGGCGCCCCCCAGGCCGAGACGTCCACGCTGGGCGGCGTGGTGTCGTTTTTGGCCTTCGTCAGCATTGTGGTGTGGGCTGTGCCGCTGGCCATGGAGTCCGTCTCCGGCATGCCGCTCGAGCTGTTCTTGGTGCCGCCCGCCTGGCGCGGGGAGATCATGTGCGGTACGGCCGGCGACGCGGAGCGGGAGTACGCGTACGCGTACAGGGACGGGGCGTGCGTCAAGGTGTGCAATGTGCCCGGATGCGGGTTCGAGGGCGAGTCCGGCCCGGCGCACCCCCGGGAGGTGTGGGAGGCCAACCTGCGGGAGGCGCGCTCCGGCATTGACCTGTCCGGCATATTCTGGCTGGCCATCACCGTCATAAAGTACGGCGCGGTGGTGGCGGCGCTGGCCAGCCTTGGCATAATGCGCGTGTCCGGCGCGCGGGCGTGGCCGGCCTGGGGGTGGGCGTGCGTCCCGTGCGCGGCGTGGGCCGTCGCGGCCGCACTCGAGCCGGCGCTGCTGCCGGCCGGCCTCGCGGCGCTGGCTGCCGCGTACGCCTCCGACATATGGAGCACCGCCCGGTTCGGCGGGCGGGCTCTCCGCGACAACGAGTACAACCCGCTGCTACGCGCCCTCTTCCGGCGGTATGCGATGCGCACCGCCCTGGCGCTGCACACGGCCGCGTACATGGCCCTGGTGGCGTGCGTCTCGTACGCCCTGGGGCAGGCCGGGCCGCTGCCGTGGGACGCGCTCCTGGCGGCGATGGCGTTCGGCCTGGCGGGAGTGCACGTGTGGGTGGCCGCGGGCAACGTGCGCGTGTACGCAGGCGGCGCGCGCGGGAGGCAGGCGTAGGAGACATGGCCGGCGACGAGTACCCGCACGGACGTATACAGTGGCACGAGAAGCCGACGCTGATGGGCCAGCGGATGTTCCACCTGCCGGTGCTGGGGTGGGTCACCGTGTTCCAGTTTACGCTGCTGGTCGGGGTGGGGATGCCTGGGATGTTCGTCGCCGTGAACGTGGCCGACATATACGCGGCGCCCTGGCCGCTCCTGGCCGCCTTCCTGTTCGCCAAGTTCCGGCCGCCGCTGCTGGGGTACGAGATGCGCCTGTTTCATATGGCGCGGTTCCGCCTGTCCGGGCCCAGGGAGAAGAGGGCCGGACCCAAGCCCAAAAGGTATGCGATGCCGCGCGTTGCGAGGGGGGCCGTCGAGGCAAAGCCTGAGCCGGACGCGCCGCTGGAGATAGCCGTGTACGACAGGCCGCGGGAGCTGCGCATGGAACTGCCGGCGGGCACGCCGGCGGACAGGCGCGTCGGGGTGCGGATGGACGGCGCGGCGCTGGGCCCGCCGCGCTACCCGGACAGCGACGGGACCGTCCACCTCGTGTTGTATCCGGACGACATGCGGGGCGAGCGCACCATAACCGTGCACGACGGGGCGGGCGCGCAGCTGGCCGGCCGGACGCTGGTCTTCGTGCAGGGTTAGTCGGACATATGTTGCACCTGCTCCACGGATAGATTCCATCTCCTCCGTGGGGCAAGGTTTCCAGACTTCTCAACCATGTCAGTGGTTTGGACACGTGTGTGCGCTTTATCGCTAGGCTGGGCCTACGGAGAGAACCCTTCAATCACAACTCGCGAGCATCAGGGAAGCCGTTGTCCGCCAACACCTCGCGGAGGTGCGAGCGTGATTCCGGCGCATCAATACTCACAGTCTTGCGTAGGGCATCCATGGCATATTTTGCTACTTCATCCCTGTCGTATCCTAGGTCGATGCTGAACAACTGCGCGAGTATCTGCCAGCCGGTGTCGGTTAGGGTCGGCGATGTGCTTATCCGCTCGGCCACCCCATGCGACCATTCCATCTTTTCTGCCATCTTGCAGGTACACAACATCAATTCCTCCCATCGCTCTTGATCAATTCCTGATACGTCGGCCGACAACCCGAATCCGGCCAGCGCCTCCGGTTTTGGTGACTGCCCAAGCACGCTGGCCCAGAAGGCCGTGCCGCGTTGTACATGATCCGCTCTAGCACCTTCGTCTAGCAGATTAAATATCGCCCACCCTGCTTTCGAGACATATTCTGGTCCGATATTCATGAGTTTTTTGGCGATATATTCAGGATCATAACCACGCGTTCCCCACAACAAGCCGTGCAACAAGTGAATGAGAGATCCGGGGACGTCCCGTTTTACGGCATCCAGAACCATGTCACGATACTTCTCCAGCATGGATGCATTAGGCTGGTATTCCCTCAGGAATTTATCTATGGCCGCCACGGGGGAACGTCTGTCTACCGGTTCCAGAAATACGCCTGCGTCTGGGCTCTCGGCAGCGGTTTTGGCGGCCGCATCAGGCGGATCATCCGCACATGATCCGTCCAGCAGGACTACGTTGTCTTGACTCCGAAGCACCTCTGGCGCCTGCTTGCCGCCGGAACTGTATTCCGCTTCATAGCTATCCACCATGTCTAAGCACCGCTTCCACTCGTCCGGCAACCTGATCCAGGGGCGCAGCGTACGGGCCCAGAGTATGTGCCGGTACTCCTCCGTGCCGATGCCCCATTGTCGCGGGCTCCCGGACATCTTTTTTGTATCCGGCGCCCTGCCGAGCAGACGGATTATATGATCAGATATGTCCGCCATACGGCCATCCCGCTTCAGCCTAGTCAGCAGCAGGTCGTCTTCGTCGTTGGATGGCCTGCTGTTGCAACTGTCGACCATATAGCGGACTATCTCGGAGGAGTCAATGTCGTCTGCGCGCGAGTACAACCACGCCTCAAACCTCGGTTTGGCCGCCTCGGACAGGCTGCCGAGTTCCCTGATGAGGCGGGGAGTAGACACGTCTAGATCCCGGGCTTTCGCAAGTGCACTGCGCAGGCTTGCAACCAAACCGTTTATTCCGAAGGATCGGTCATAATTCGGTTCGTCGACCGAGTCCAGACGGGGAATCAAAAGCCGTTGTCCACTCTCGGGTTTGGTCCGAAGTTCGCGGACCAGGATCTCGACTATGCGGATGGCGGATGCCCGGTCCATGCCTCCAACAAGTTTGGCAAGGATCTTGGGCTTGCGGTAACTGTTAACCGTCGAATCTGAACTTAATAGGTGTTCCGCGAGTTCAACGAATAGGGGGTTTGGCCGCTTTGTCTTCGAAAACGCGAGTCGGGCGTAATAGTCGAGATACCAGATTGAATCACGTATACGATCCATTTCTTTAATGAGTTCGGCGTCAGGCGTGCTTGCTTCCGAGTGTATCTTTATCTTCCTGTCACGTTCCATTCTGGCCCTTTTGCTCACCTGTAAGGTTTTGACCAGCCACGGGAGTCCGCTATCACCCAACTTGTATCCCACAAAACCCAATTTCCCAAGCCCAACATCGTCTGATGCCCACCGGTCAAAGTTATTCTCGAGCATGCGGACGAACGCATCCACGTGCACATCTTTCAGATGTTTGGCAAGAGATCCTAGTAGCCATGGTGGGTTTCCAGACGAGGACTTCAGCATGTCCGGCTCCATTATGGCGAACCACATAGGACTGCGCATCCTGCGGGCAAAATAGTCGAAGCCGTACGCATTGTTCATTATTCGCCGTAGCTCGTTCAAGTCGGATCTTTGCGGCGCTGGCAGTTCCGCCAGCCGCTCAATCCGGGCCAGTCTCTCGGTTGGGAGAAATATCAGGGACAGTACGTCAACCGCGTCCTCGTAGTGGTCGCGGACCTTGCCGGCGCCAGTTCGTGTATCCAAGACATCATGCAGGAGGCAGTTACTCGTTTTGAGAATTCGCCGGTATTCTTGAATGAGGCCGTCTTCCGGATCAATTCCCGAGCGCCTCCTGAATATTTCTTTGAGGCAGGCTTCCGGTTTTGGACTGCACACGAAATCTTTCAAGTCGTCCACGGCCCGATACATGTTGTGGAGACATTCCGCGCCTACTGCGTTTGCGGTTTGCATGCTGTCCTTGGTTGCCACAAGGCGCTTCACCAGACCAGGCAGCAGATTCCTGTCTCTGGTGTCCCCGAATATTTCCTTCACGGCCTGGCGGATGCAGTAAGCCGCCGCTTCTGCTTGTCTGGGATGTTGCTCCGGCTGCCCCAGCAGGAGTCGTGCGGTTTCAAGCATTTCGGCCGCGTAAATTCCACGTTTGCCGCAGTACCGTCGCATCTCCGCGAGCAATCGCTCTCGCATACACTCAACATCTGATGAGGTGTGGGGGTCAGGGCACATGGTGGCCAACAAGCCGACCCCATTTTTAAGAGGTTTGTGTTGGGGCGCATCCCGTGTTGTGTACGAAAATCATTTCGCTTAGGCGCAGCTAAGGAAACGCCTGCCTGACGATCCTAAACAGCTATATAGATCATCTTGTGCAGGGGCATCGGTGCTGACAGAAAGGTCCATACGCTACATCATCCGGGAGCTGAAGAAGGGCAGGGGCACCAAGATACTGGCAGAGGAGATGAACGTATCGCAGCGACGCATCCAGCAGTTGTGGGCGGAGTATCAAAGGACCGGAAAGGTCCACACCCAAGGTCGTGCAGGACGCCCCAGGGAGGCCGACCCTTCAGATGCCGAGACAGAGATGGTGCTGGACATCCACCGCCGCTGGCCCGACGGGGTGCAGCTGACCGTCAGGCGGCTCCGAAAGAGTGGATCTGATATAAGCTACAGCAAGGTATGCCGGATATTGAAGTCCAACGACCTGGTCACCGCCTCCCCGGCGAAATCAAGGCAGCGCAAGTGGGTGAGGTATGAGCGCCTCTACTCCAATGCCATGTGGCACACCGACTGGCACACCATGAAGGATCCACGCATGGAGGGGCTGAACCTGATCACCTACCTGGACGATGCCTCGCGGTGTGTCACCGGTGCGGCCCTCTTCCAGGAGGCCACCTCGGAGAATGCCGTGATGGTGCTGAGGCAGGCCGTGGACAGGTTCGGGGTGCCGGCGACCATCCTGTCGGACAACGGATCCTGCTTTGTGGGCAGGGGAGGCCGCAAAAAGCCGACCGGTACCTGGACTCCGACCCTGTTCGAGAACGAGCTACTGGCGTTGAATATTGTGCTGATCAACTCACGGCCATACCACCCACAGACCAACGGCAAGCTGGAGCGGTTCCATCGGAGTGTAGAGGACGAGATATGGCGCTATGCCAGTCTTGCCGACTATGTCGAATACTACAATACCGACAGGCTACACTGGGCTCTGGACATCGACAACTACGAGACTCCGATGCGGGCCTTTCACAACAAGGCAGCTGCTGACTACATAAGACGCCAAGATCCTGACTGGATGAATGCCGACATCAATCAGTAAGGGTCAATAGAAGATGCTGCTGAGATTGAGATGTTTCCTTAGCTGCGCCTAAGCGAAATGATTTTCATACACTACATTGGGGCGCATCCCGCAAAGGCTGGTGGTGGCCACCGACGCGCATGTGACATGGCGTCCGCTATCTCCGGATCAGCCAAACGCCCACGGCCGCTGTCCACAACACAGCACCGAACAATATCAAAACGGCGCACAACAAATCCACACCCTGCTCAAAATGCCTCAAACTCCTAGGCGCCCCATCTGTGAGTGGTCCTATGAAAAAACAGAAGATCAAACCAGCGATGATGAACGAGATGGAAAGAGCTGCGAGAGGGCGGTGGTGCCGCACTACCGGACACACCTACCCTGCCAAGCATGTCTTGGGAAACCCGCCGGCCCGAACGCCAATGGCGGCCGGAGCGTTCCGCAGCAGGGCGCGCCCCACTGCATCCGCAGGACGAATCCGGGACCATCCACTCGGCCGCGACCATACGCGCAGCCCGGCGGCGGCATCACCGGCCAGCCGAGTCTGCCATCTCTCCATACTTGCCGAAGAGAAACTCAACGCGCTCATCGTCTGAGCGGAATGGCTCCCGGCGGTACAGCCTGTCCACCATTCGGTCCAGCCTGCGGTGCGCCTTGACCAAGCTGGGCGGCATGGTTGTCGGGTCGTACAGGTCCGCTAGCGTCGAGTCCGGATGGGCGGCGCGGGCATCCAGCACGGCCTGCGCGTACGGCTCCAGCGCGTCCAGCGGCTTGTCGGGTATGGGGAACGTGTTGTACACCATGCCCGCCGAGTACCGGTAGTCGCTCTTTAACCGGCCACCCACACAGTCCAGCCATGCCATATGCATCCTAGATGTGAGCAGGCCAAACAACCCCAAGCTGGCGTTCTGGACGACCATGGTGGCGTTGCTAGGCACCGTGGGCGGCTCCAGATACCCTATCGGTACGTATCTGCGCCGTTCCGAACTTGTGCTCGGTATGACCAGAAAAGGCTTGTTAGGCAACACGTTGAGGCAATACAGCCTGGGCGTTTCAGCCAGCTTTATAGTGGAAGTTCTTTTGCTTTTCAGCCTGAATGCCCTGACCTTGTCTACACGCCTGACGGTCTGTGGTAGGGCACGAAGTCTGTTGGGCTCAATCTCGTGAAGAGCTAGTATCCAGCGTCTTTTCCCGTTGATGTAGTCTTTTGCTCCGATGTATGGCCTCATGTATGGCCCCGCGCCGGGTTCTACTTGAAGAAACGTCTCCCTTTCGGTGTCGGTGAATATGTAATTACCATCGTCTATGGGCTGCGAACCCATCACCATCTCTGGTAGTCCGTTCAGCGGTTGCGGCGACTCAAGCACCACCCGCGCCCTCTCCGTTCCGATCAGGTACGGCGATATAACCGGCGGGCAATCCTCCAATATGTCGGAGCCGTCTATGTGGAACAGCCGTCGCTCCCCGTTGCCCCGGGCGAGGCCGATTATCACCACGTGAACATGCGCCATTCCCGGCGCATCCGAGCCCCATTTGAACGGCCTGTATGCGAACGCGATGTGCAGCCCGTACGGGTCAAGCAAGTTGGGCCACAACTGGCCGACCTGCTCGCCCTGTATGATGGAGTTTGTGGCCACAAAACCGGTACGGATGTGCGGCGCCGCATCGCTGTACCTAGCAGCCCTGAAGAACCACGCCGCAACATAATCCAGCGTACCGCCGGTACCACCCAAACCGGCTATGCGCCTGACCTGCTCCCTCTGGTGCGGTGACATCACCTTGGAGCCGCCGTACGGAGGGTTACCCAAAATGTAGTCGCATTGCGCGGCGGACAGTATGTCGATCCAGTCCGTCTCCAGCGCGTCGGCGCACGCGATGTTGGGGGACGCCTTCAGCGGTATGCGCGTGTAGTGCACGCCGTATTTGGCCCCCAGCTCCAGATTCATCAGGTGGTCGGTCATCCACATCGAGATCTCGGCTATCTTGGCCGAGAACGGGTTCAGTTCTATGCCGTAGAACTGGTTGACATCCACCTTGGACAGGTAATTCACGTTGATGCGCTTTGTCTGTGTGTCGTGCAGCTCCAAGATGACATCAAGCTCCAGCCGGCGCAGCTCGCGGTACGCTATGGACAGAAAGTTGCCGGAGCCGCATGCCGGGTCCAAAAACTTCAGCGCTGCCAACCGGTTCTGGAACCTCTCAAGCGCCGCCTTCCTATTCATGCCCGCCCTTGCCGCCTCAAACTCCTCCCGGAGGCCGTCCAGAAACAGCGGCCTTATCACCCGCATGATGTTCTCCTCTGTTGTGTAGTGAGCCCCCGCAGTGCGCCTCTGCTCGCTGTCCAGCACCGCCTGAAACATGCTGCCGAACACGGCCGGGCTCACCTTCGACCAGTCGTATCCGTTCGCCTCGATAAGCCGGTCCCTTATCTCGTCGGTGGATGCCGGCGCCGCTATCGTGTCCCTGAACAGGTCCCCATCCACGTACGGGAACGGCGCCATTGCAGGATCAAGCGCGGCGCGGCTCTCGGTGCCCAGCACTTGAAACAGATAGGACAGCATCGGCCCTAGCGTCAGGCCGTCGGTCTTGTCCTTCAGCCACCTGCCGAACGATCCCTGATCCCCGAATATGCCGGCATCGTCGGCGAACATGCAGAAAGCCAGGCGGGTCAGCAGGCGCTCCATGTCGCCGGACGGGTATCCGGCGGCGGCCACCGACTTGTATATGCCGGCCATCATCGCAGTCGCCTTTTGGTTCACCGGATGGGCATCGGCCTCGTCTGCCGGCCTGCCCGCCATGAAGCCGAACAGGCCTATCTTGTCCGGGAGATCCTCCAGCGTGAACCTGTACTCCTTTCTGTCGTCCAGATCCACCAGAATGAACTTGGCAAAGTCGCACGCGAGTACATACCGAGGGAGTTCGTCATGGCGCATGGCCACGGTGTAGTCGCCCGCCTGCTCCAGCGCCTTTTCAAGGGAAAAGCCCTCACTCTTGTGTTCCACTATGAGTTTGCCGGGCCAGAACAGGTCTATGAAGCCGTATCCCCTGAGCTTTCTGGCATACACCTCAAACAGCGCCACAGACCTGAGGCTACGGCCGAATATCTCAAAGAAGTCGTTCCAGAACAGTTGGGACTGGCCGCGCTCGTACGTCGCCCCGCGCCATGTCTCGACGAACTTTGAGGCCCGCGCCCTCTCCTCCATGGTCACGCCCCCTTGCATGGCGCCGGGACATATATCGTTGACGGGCACCAGCTCTCGGCGCCTCGGCCACAAGGCGCCTTTTAAGCGGCCGCCGCGCCGCCAAGCATGTCTGGTGGAGACGCGGCGCGGGACGGCACCGGCAACCACTCCGCCGCCCGCGCCGGGCAGCGCACCGTGCTGAAGCGGTCTGGCGCGGAGGAGGGCGTGGACGGCGGCAAGGCGGTCCGGAGCATGGTCGCGGCCGGATGCCCGGAGCCGCTGGCCAAGGAGATATCCGCCGCGCTGCCGGACGGCTCCACCGAGGACGTGCGGGACCACATCACGGCCGAACTGCTCCGGTGCGGGGAGGCCGCGGCGGCGGCCCGCTACAGGTCGTACCACGCGGGATTCTCGCGGGAGTCGGTGCGCATACTGCGGGAGAGGTACCTGCAGCGCGGCGCGGACGGGTGGGCCGAGACCCCCGACGAGCTCCTCGGAAGGGTGGCCGTCTGCATGGCGATGCCGGAGCTGGGCGGGGCCGACCCGCCGGAGTCGGTCCACGGCTTTGCGGTGACCGCGCACCACAGGCTGGCATACATGACGCACCGCGCCAGGGACGGGGCCAAACGGCGGGACGGCGGCGCGCGCCGCTTCGCGGCCGCGGTGGAAAGGTACCATTCCATGATGGCCGGCAGGCGGTACCTGCCCAACTCCCCCACCCTGATGAACGCGGGCACGCCAATGGGACAGCTCTCCGCGTGCTTCGTGCTGGACATGCCCGACAACCTGGACGGCATAATGGACAAGGTCCGGGAGACGGCGCTGATATTCCAGAGCGGGGGCGGCGTCGGCATAAACTACTCCAGGCTGCGGCCGGCCGGCTCGCCGGTGGGGAGCACCGCGGGCGCCGCGTCCGGGCCGGTGTCGTTCATGGGGGTGGTGAACAGCGTCGGGGATACCATCATGCAGGGCGGCAGGAGGCGGGCCGCCAACATGGGGGTGCTGGACGCCAGCCACCCGGATATTATGCGGTTCATCAAGACCAAGCAGAAGCCCGGCATGCTGGAGAACTTCAACGTCTCGGTCGGAACGGACGCCGAGTTCTGGGATGCCGTGGAGAGCGGGGCCGACTATCACGGCCGGAGCGCCGCGGCCATACTGGACCATATAGCCGAGTCGGCGCACCGCTCCGCCGAGCCGGGCCTGATATTCTTCGACAACCACAACAGGCACAACATGCTGGAGCGGGCGCGCGGCGGGCCGCTCCGTTCCACGAACCCCTGCTGGGGCGGCGAGACGCGCGTATTGACCAAGGACGGGCCGGTCCCGTTCAGGGAGCTGGCCAACGGCCCCTCCAAGGTGCAAGTGATGACCCGCGAGGAGGACGGCTCCATATCATACCGCACGATGCAGAACCCCGGGATAACTGCCGAGGGCGTGGACGTGGTGTGCCTGGTGGTCGCCTCGAAGCAGACCGGCGAGTGCGCCGCCCTGCGCTGCACGCCCGCCCACCAGGTGTACGTGGTGGAAGGCACCGGCGTGGAGAGGCGCGCCGTCGAGGACCTCACGCCGGGCACGTCCCTGGCCAGCCTGTACATGGACGGCTCCATGTGGGAGCAGACCGTCGGCGTCAGCGCGTCGGTAAGCGAGGTGCCCGAGATCGCCATGCGGGGCACCGGCCACCCCACCCCGGGCATACTCCCGTTCTCGCTCATAGCCCGCAGGGGCAAGAAGAAGGAGAAGCGCGGGCGGGAGGCCGCCGACGGCTTCGTCACGCCCGACGGGACCGTGCCCGACGCCCCCGCCGGCAAAAGGTCCGGCGGCCTGGCCGGCCTCTTCCGCCGGAACCACACGGTCCTGGCGGTCATACGCGCGGGCAAGGCCGACGTCTACAACGGCACGGTGGACACGACCCACAACTACTTTGTGGAGTGCGGCGACGGCCACTACATACTGTCTGCGAACTGCGGCGAGCAGGCGCTGTACCCCAACGAGTCCTGCAATCTGGGGTCCATCAACCTGGCCGAATACGTGGACGACGATATGTTGGACTGGGACCGGCTTGCGGACGACACGCGCGCCTGCACCCGCATGCTGGACGGCGTCGTATCCATGACGCGCCATCCCACGCCGGACATAGAGCGGGCCAGCAACGAGACGCGCCGCGTCGGCCTGGGCGTGATGGGCGTGGCAGACACGCTCATGTACATGGGAATCCCGTACAACTCGATTGAGGCCTACAAACTGTTCGGACGCCTGGCCGAGTTCGTCTCCTACCACAGCATGGCCGAGTCGGTGCGGCTGGCCGCCGAGCGCGGACCGTTCCCGCTGTATGGCAAGTCCGCGTACGTGGACGGACGCCTGCCGTTCGCCGGAGACATGGAGCCATACCGCGACTGGGAGCACCGTTCCACGATGCCCTGGAGTGAGCTGCTGTCGGACATACAAAAGCACGGCATCCGCAACGTCCTGACCACGACGATAGCGCCGACGGGCACCATAAGCATGATAGCGGGGTGCAGCTCCGGCATTGAGCCGGTCTACGAGCTGGTGCACACCAAGACGGTGTCGGTCGGGGTGTTCCATTTGGTGTGCCCGGCCTTCGAGGCCAGGCACCCCGACCTGCTGGACAAGGTGGTGGCGGCCGGCGGCACCATGCCCGCCGGCCTGATACCCGACGCCGACGTGTATGTCACGGCGCGCCAGATACACTGGGCCGACCACGTCATCGCGCAGGCTGCCTGGCAGCGGTGGATCGGCAACTCGATAAGCAAGACGATCAACATGGCCGCCTCGGCCACCGTACGCGACGTGCGCGACGCGTAGTGCCGGTCAGAGTAGTTCGACCAAAATTGATCTAAATCCTGTCTTGGTTCCAGTTCAAATCGTCCATGTTGACGCGCGCGGGGTGATCGCCTATCTCTGTCCGGCACTACGCGTACGTGCTGGCGCACTCCCTGGGGTGCCGCGGCATCACCGTATACCGCGACGGCTCGCGCAACGAACAGGTGCTGGACAGCGGCGACATAGCGTCCGAGTCGGTGCCGTCGGCCGCGGCCGCCGGGTGCATGGCATAGTATGGCGCTGCCGCTGCTGCTGATGTACGTGGTGCAGGTCCTGCTGGACCTGGCAGTGGTCATTGCCTTGGTGGTCGCGCTGGTGTCCATAGCAGGCATCATAAAGGACTTCTTGGTGGAGAACCTGGTCGACATACTGGTGGACATGCCCGACTTCGGGTACTCGTTCCAGGACGGCCGGGAGACGGGGGGCGTGCTGTTCGACATGTACAAGCGCCAGCGCGACATGGTGGTCTGGCCGATGATACTGGCCGGGTCGCTGGCCTGGCTGGTGACCGGCCGCTTCGGCCACCGCGTGAGGGCGGCCCTGCTCCCGGAGAGTATGCGGCCGGTGACCGACGGCGTCCACCCGCTGATGCGCCCGCAGGCCGGGTTCGTGGAGCGCGGCGGGGACACGCCCCACGCGCTCGTGTCGTTCGGCCGGGACCACAACCCCGGCATGGGGTGGTTCGGCGGGTGGCTCGCGTCCCTCCCGTCCAAGAGCCTGCTGTTCTTGGCGCTGCTGTTCGTGCTCCCGCCGGTGTGGGACGCGGCCGTGGATGGCTCCGCCTGGGCGGCCAACCGCATCCTCAACCCGGTATATTCGGGGGACGGCGAGTACCCCTGCCCGCGCGGCTGGTACGTGAACGGCGCGCTGGACACGTCCAACCCGGAGCTGCTGGAGCACCACGGCTCCGTGCGGTGGCTGCTTGCGCAGGACAAGACCGGCGAGCTGGACGCGATGTGCAGGCCGGAGCTGCGGGTGCGGTATCTGCTGGAGCAGTGGGCGGGCGAGACGAAAGCCATACCCCCGCCGGTGGACGGCGGCTCGTTATGGGAGATTCTGGGATCCATGGGCGAGAACGCCGGCGACTGGATGATCCGGGGCGCCGGCGAATTCTTCGTGAACGTCGTGCTCGGCGTGATCAAGGCCCAGGCCGTCGTGATGTCCGGCACGGCCATGATCGTCTCGAACATGGTGGTGGACATAGGCGTGGCCACCATGATCGTGTTCGCGCCCATCTACTTCCTGCTTATGCTGGTGCCGTGGAAGCACATCGGGGGCGGCCGCGTGCTGGACACCATCAGGACGTACGGCCCCGCCACGCTGGCCGCGGCAGTCATATACCCGATAGAGGTCGCCGTCCTGTTCGCGGTCGCCTCGGACCTGATGGTATCGCTGCTCCTCTCCGAGTACGGGAACGACCTGCTGGCGGTCTGGCTGTTCGGGACCGCGATAACGTCGATGGTCGTGGCCGTGCCGATCGTGTCGCTGGGGGCGTTCGCGCAGGTCGCCGAGACGGTCACCGGCAAGTTCACCGCCCTGATACAGACGGCGCAGGGCGGCGTGGGCGCCGCAGCCGGGGCCATGGGGATGCGCGGGGGCGGCGTCGTGGGCGGCGCGATGGGCAAGATGGGCGGCGCGGGTGCTGCCGGCGGAGCCACTGGCAGGGCCGCGAGCGGAGTCCCGAAGAAATGACGGAACTGGCGGCTGGGGGTCCAACCGTTAAACCACCCCCCGTACGCACGCCGGGCATGGGAAGATGCGGAATATGCGGCGGGCCGGCGACCGGCATGGTGCGCGACGACCCGGCTCACGCCGAGTGCGTGCGGCTGGCCGACGGCCGGAGGCGTTCGGGCATGTGCGCCAAGTGCGGCAAGCGGCCCATCGAGCACGACGGGCGGTGCTCCGTGTGCAACAACGAATGGTAAAAAGTTCAGATCATTAATAGCTGTACGGACACAGTATGGTATGGTCGTGTGCAAGAGGTGTGGCACGGACACCGACCACGACGAGATACGGACGCGCGGCAGGGACGGCATAGACGGATGCAACGACTGCGTCGCGAGGTGCGCCGACTGCCGCAAGTACCGCCCGAGGGACGGCGGGGGCTCCACATATGGCCACAGGTATGGCGCCGAGTGGTACTGCGGGGAGTGTTCGGTTTAGGGACTGCTTGCCATGCCTATAACCCTTTTACGGCCTCCCGGACGGGCACCACTCATGCGGAGCTGGATTGCGGCCGCGGCGGTTGCGCTCCTGGCGGCATCCATGCCCGCCGCGCAGGCCGCACCATACTGGGCGCCGGGCACCGGCGCGGCGCCGGACACCCATCATTACACCATATGTGACATGGTGCGGCAGTTCTGCTATGATTTGGGCATGGAGCTGGTCACGCCGGTCCTGCACGAGCAGCAGCCATACTGGGTGGTGCGCGCCGACATGCTCATACTGGCGGGGTTCCCGCCAGACATGGAATACCCCCGCGGCTTCGTGCACGAGCCCTGGCGCATGGCCGGCGACCCATACCTGGACATCGATCTGCTGGACGACTCGCTGCCGCCGGGCATACCCGCCATGACGTTCGTGCTGCTGTATGACGGAACGGCGGCGCACTCCCCGTTCGTGGACCACTCCAGAACATTGGCCGACTCGATGGCCGACACGATATTCGGGATGGACCACATAATGGCGGGCGGCGGCCCGGTGCGGGTGGGGGAACGGTGGGGCGACGCGGTGGTGGCCGGGAGCGTTGACGGACTGTACGTGGTGGAGTATGTGGGAGAGGGAAGCGCCTCGTGGCTGATAGACCCGGCAAAGCCGATGCCGCTGGCCGGCACGTACCGGGCCGACAGGTACGACCCGCACGTGGGGCACTCCTCGTGGTTCTATGCGGACCGCTCCCACATGGAGATCCTGCTGGGCGTGTACGAGCGGGCGGCCGTGGACGTCTCGGGGCCGGACCATATGATGCGCGCCGGGACGCTGGCCGGCATGACCTGGTCGTCGGACACCTACCAGGTGGTCTCGCTCTCCACGTCCCCGGACCGGGCCACGATACGGGGCCTCGCGTCCGGCCCCGGCGAGCTGCATGTGGTGATGCCGGCGTTCGGCGGCAGCTACACGTTCTGGCAGGACGGCGCGATGCTGGAGGCCGAGTACGGGGTGGCCGGCGGGGTGCTCTCGGCCCAGATACGGCACGGCTCCGGCAGCGACATCGCCATACACGCGATACCCGACGACATATGCACCGGGGACTGCCTGGAGGGCCTGGTGGTGCGCGCCTGGGACGGGCCGGCCGCCATCGTATATGGGAACGGGTTCCACGGGTCAGTGCGGATGAGTCTGGCGTCCGGCGACCCGGGCGGGGTGGCGCCCTCGCTGTGCCCGCCGGGCAGCGCCGTGACCGTCGACTTTGACACCATGGAGCCGCGCCGGGCCACCCCGGCGCTGCCGCACGCGACAACATACGAGTCGGTCCTGGACGTCTCGATATCCCGGGACGGTTCCACCATACGCGCGGAGGCGTCCGGCGGGCCGGCCGCGCTCACGCTCCGAATGCCGGCCATGCTGGGCCATGTCACGTATGCGGCCAACGGGAGCGCGGCCGAGCCGCTGGCCGAGTCCAGATACCACGATACGGTGACGGCCACCCTGCAGCACCCCGGCGGGACCGTATCATACGTGGCGAGCGCCGACGGGCCCACCGCGTGGAAGGGCGGGCTGGCGCTGCCGCCCCCCGCCGACCGCACCGGGGCGGTGTGGTGCGGCCAGTCGGAGCCGGTCAACGCCGCGGTGATACGGGACTCGGGGCTGAACCGGCAGGACTGCGGCGTCACCAAATATGACGGGGGCTGGAACATATGGTGCTGAAATGCCGCTGCGGCGGAACGGTGGTGGAGAGTGACGGCGAGGCGGCCTGCTCCCGGTGCGGCATCGTATATGATGCGGCGCCGGAGCGCAGGGCGGCCTGGTCCGAGGCGGTGCGCCGCGTGCGGTACGCGGGGCGGTGGAGGCTGTACGGGCTGGACCGCACGGTGAGCCGCCCCAGCTCAAAGGCCTACCTGCTGATAGGGTCCATATGCGGCAAGTGCGGCGTGCCGGACGCGGTGCGGAGGCGCGCCATATCGCTGCACGCGAGTGTGGTGGCGCACGGCCTGCACCAAGGCTGGAATCTGGAGGCCCGGGTGGCCGCGGTGGTCACGCTGGCCTGCCGCATGGACGGGGTGCCGCGCACCACCAAGGCGATATGCGAGGCGGCCGGCGTCAAGCCCGGCCAGGCGCACCACATCTACTGCGCGGTGGTCAGGGATTTGGGGATCGTGGTGCCGCCGCCGGACCCGGCCGCGTATACGGGGTCGATAGCGGCCGCATGCAACATCCCCGAGCCGGCGCGCCGCCGGGCCGACTCCATGCTGCGGAAGGCGTGCAGCGGCCTGACCGGGAAGGACCCAACGACTTTGGCGGCCGCGGCGCTGTACGTGGCGTGCTCGGAGTCCGGCTGCGGCGTGTCGCAGCAGGCGATAGCCGACGCGGCGCACGTCTCTACGGTATCCATGAGGCTGCGGCGGCAGGATCTGGAGCGCGCCGCCGCCGGCGCGCCGACCGGCCGCTCCGCGCAGACCTGACAACTGGGTTCGGCAAGCGCATTTACGTGGCGCAGAACGGCAATGCGCCGTGAGGAGCTGCAGGGGGCTGTGCAAGAAGTACAAGGCCCCCAAGCCGCCAAACAACGTGGGCAGGTACGCCGCGGGCCAGAAAAGGTGCAACCACTGCGAGGTCTACATGATGCATGACAAGATACCCTGTCCCTGTTGCGGCGGCAGGATGCGCACGCACCCGCGCAACAAGAGGTACAGGGAGGCGCATAGGCTGTCCGTCCCGGGCGTAGCCTGCTGACTATTGTGGGGTAGCGGTTAACTTGTTGGTGGTGGAACGGGATGCTAATTTTGTGTGATGGACTGCCGCTGAAACCGGAGATATAACATCTATGTGTGGCGGAATAGGGTGTAACACGCGTGTGATGGGTATGTCAAATACGCGTAATGTAGACAGCGACTGTTAAGATGCGGAGACTCGTGATAGGGTGTTAAGTTGTGTGCTTGGCCTTCGCGTAGCCGTTCCGCACAAACCTAGCGGATGTCCAGCCCTCGCCGTCGTCGCCACCCCAGCTTTCCAACTTGAACTTCTTGATAACCCACGGCTTGAGAGAGTCCGGGCACGGATCCGGCGAGTACATGATGTCGTTCTCGTCTGTGCTGTGCCCTATGCCCAGAATGTGGCCCAGCTCGTGTATCACGGTCTCAGAATCCCATCCGGTGCCCAGTTTGATCCACCCACGCGGGAACGTGCCAAGCGTGGCGCGTCCACAGCCGCGCCGGAGCTCGCGCTTCAGTACGACTATTGGTGCCCGCCTATTGTATGGCGCCAGCGCGGGTAGTACGCCCCACGCGCCCTCCATTGCCTCCGCTATGCGGTTTGCTTCTTCGATTGTAAACACCGAGCTTATGCGGTATCGCGCGTCCACGTTGCGGGAAGCCCACCGCCCGCGCTGCCGCATTACAGTCTCATTGTACCTCGCGGGGCTTGTCTGCCGTCCCATCAAGGATTACACCATCTCGCAGTAGATGGAGGCCTTTGTCGTAAGTATCACCTCTGGTAGGTGGGCTGTAAGTTGGCATGTTGGCTGTGACCACATCATTATCCTGCCCGCATACGGTTCGTAAAAAAGTATTGGCTGGTGGCATTCTAGACTAAGCGGTGAGAACCCTCATCCGCCACTCGAGGCGCCAAGGCGCCCCACCGCACAGAATTAACACCAGATCCCATCACACAACAAGTTAACAGCCGCATTGTGGGTCTTTGCTTTTACGTGGCCGATACAGCATAGTCATCATGGCCCGGAACTCACTACGGAGAAAGGATTGGAGACGTGTATGCATTCCTGACTGGCTTATGGTCATATTAGCGGTGGCGGTTATGATCATGCCATTCCCGGGTACGCCTTCAGGTCCCCCCTATCTGCCGCAATAATGATCTTTATACTAGATCAGAGGGAGGGCCCGAGCGGCCCGCCCGTGTATGGGCGTGGCTGGAGTCGTCCGCGTCCCGTCCTGCACCAGACAGTATGGGCGGGGGTATGCCCGACGAGAACGGGTCGTCCATACAACCGGCTCCAAACATGTCGCCGGGTGCCCACCCGTTCAGCTCGCAGGTGGCGTATATGCTCCGGAGTGTGCCGGCATTGCGCGCGGCGTTCCAGTCCGGCAGTATACGCTGCGTGTTGCGCGGCCTGACGTGGTGCTGCCTTATGGTCCGCTCCACGTCGTTGCTGTTGTTAGCCATGCCCGGATGCCTGAAATTCGTAAGGATGTACGGTTCGGCCCGCCCTATGCTGCCGGCCATCTTCCGGCTCTCCGGAACGGTCACGGCCCCGGTGGAATAGGCGTGGGCCAGCTTCTCGAGGCGCCCCGCCAGGGCGGCCCTCCGCTGTTCCGCATACTGCCGGATCCGCGGGTTCAGCATGGCGCGGCCTATCTCGCACGCCGACCTCATGGGCCCTCCGGCCATCTCCGTGATGTGGGCGGCCGCCACCTTGGCGTCCTCGCGTATGTCGTCAAACATCAGGTACAGCGTATGCTCCAGGGATCCGGCTCCTGCGGCTATCGCAAAGGACTCCAGGTGCCGCTCCAGGTGCACCACGCACGTCTGGTACTCGCCCACAAAGGCGTTGCCTCCGCGGTACTTGTCGGCCACCAGGGGCCGGCGCATGACCATCCAGAACAGTTCCTGTATGGTCGCCTTGTCCCTGTGCCGTACTATGTGCATGATGACGACCCGGGGTGTCAGCAGCACCAGCGCCTGGGCGCGTGATCCGGCCACGTTGGCGTGCGACTCGTCAAACTGCACGTGGGGCGCCATGCTGGCCCACTCATGCATGATGTCCATCAGGGGCGGCGTGGCCGTGCCCGACCACACCGTGCCGGGGTCGTAGGGCGCACCGGCCACATATGGCACGGGCGGCCCGCCTCCGCCCTGCAGGGTGTCGCTGGCCGGCACCACGTCCCCGCCTGGAGTCTGGGGGGCGTTCCCATGTTGTACATGGCGCGCCATCGCCGTTATGCAGTTGGATGTGGCCCCCGCGCTAAGTGTGGTGTTGTGGTTGCGCATCAGCAGCTTCCTGATGCCAGATATGGAGGGCGTCACGTCGTGTATGTTGGCGATGATGCGGCGCAGGTTGGGACCGCACCCGGAGCCCGGCAGGGTGTCGGTGGGCGGGCTGGTTACCTCGCCGCAGTGCAGGCACAGCACCGACACTATCTTCTCGGTATAGTGTATCTGCCTGTTGCATGCGGTGGTGTCCGTGGCGGGCTTGTAGACCGTTTCGTGGGGCTGCAGGTGCGTGCCGCCGCACCGGCCGCACGCCTCCGCGATGAACCTTTTGGTGTATTCGGACTTGTGGTGGTGGGACACGCCCGGCGTCCCCTTCTGGTGGCCCCTCCTGCCGCCCGTATCGCGCCTGGCGCCGTCCCCGCCGGACCCCCTTCGGGCGGGCTGCTGGGCGTCTCCGGTGCCGCCTACATCCTGCTGGGCGTCTCCGGTGCTGCCGGCATCCTGCTTGAGCTGCTTGTGGAATTCCCTGCGCCTTTTTGCATACAGCCGGGCGTCGCGCGTGGAGTTGTTGTAGTTCTCGTGTACGGCCAGCTCCTGCCCGCACTGCTTCAGATGCTGTTTGAGGTCGGCAATCGTGGCATTCTGCTGCTCTATTGTGCGGCGTAGCCTGCCAATCTCCTCACCGGACGCGGCGGCGTGGTCCTGATACCTCCTCTTCCAGTCGTCTGCGATGCCCCACACGCGAGCAACCTCGCCGCGCAGCAGGGAAATTTGCCGCGTTCGGGAGTCCATGGCTGCCCCCCGATCAGAGCAGGATCTTAAGTCTTTCTATTGTGTGATGCCGGATGGCCGAGCATGGATTTCGATAGGGGGGACCTGAAGGCGTACATTCCCGGGACTACTTTTCCCGTTTGGGGTGTATGTTTACATGTTCGCCATCGAATCTATGTATGGAGTGTCCGACGAGACAAGGTGCGCAGTCCACCACATAGGTGAGGAGATCAACGTACTGCGGGCGCAGAACCGGGATCTCAGCATGACAGACACCACCGAGGCCGTATCCCAAATCAAGGCCAACGACAAGCGGATTTTGGGCCTGCTTGGGGAGCTGGACCGCCTGCCGGCCGAGGGCACTCCTACCAGATTGTCCAACATGACATGCACCCATACAGTGGATGTGTCGGCCATGGACGACCACGTTATCGGGAATCGCGAAATACGACTGAATGGAGACACCTGCACGTCCGGCGTTGTTGTAAAGCGGACAGCCGTCGGAGGGGTTGCGGAGACCGGCGTACTTACTAACGAGCACTGCGGCGCTGCCGGCGACCAAGTAATGTTTCGCTGGCTGTATGATATCAGCGCCGAAAGGGGTGATGGCGTGTTTCATGGATGCGACTGCGCCTTTGTCGAACTGGAGCACGAATACGTGAGCATGGACGCCATCTGGACCGACTGGGGACCGCTCACCATATCAGAATACAGAGATTTCAAGGTGGGGGAGTGGGTGGAGTTTCACGGGAGGAACGGTTATTCGCTGGGACAGGTACTGGCCGTGATGAACGTGTGGGGCGCGAATGTGTATGTGATAGATGTAGAGACAGCAAAGGGGGACAGCGGTGGTCCGTTCATCGCGCTCAAAGACGGGAGTTTTGGCGGAATGAACTCGGCCGGGGACGGGTGGGGTTGGAGTGCGCCATTCGGGTTTTCCTGGCAGACGGTCCAACAGACGTTAGGTGTGGAGAGGCCGTAGATCCCATCCCGGGCATGGCCGCCGAGCCGTACCGACGGTGCCTTCCGCGCCGGACTCGGGAGCAGTGCAGCCACTCTCACCTGTTGTCAATTCCGGGGGAGTGGTGTGTCAGGGACCTACCCTCTCCAGCAGTTCCCGGAGCGTGGCGTCCGGGGGTCCCGCCTGCGCCAGCCCAGAGGCTCCCGGCCGGGCGCACTGTATCGTGGCGTCGTATACCTGGGATCCCGGGGGCGTGCCGGGGGCGGGGCTCACCCAGGCCACCGACCAGACCGGGCAGCGCGGGGCGTCTGGGCCCACATGTATGAGGTCGTTGCCGGCGGCCAGCATCTCCAGGACGGACGCCCCCATGCCGGGCCACCCGGCGGCCGGCTGAATCCCGCCCACGAACGAGTCGTTGAGCCACATCCGGACGGTCACCGGGTAGTGGTCAGTCGAGCCGGTGTGGTAGGCGCCGCCCCCGGTGAGTGACCAGGAGGCCGCCCCGGCCAGCGCCAGCACGCCCAGCATCATAACGCCGGTCCTCAGCACGCGGTTCATTGTATGGAGAACCATATCCCCGCGGCCAGCGAGGCGGCGACCACGAACACGACCATCGGCAGCCCCGGATACACCACCATGCCGGACTCCTCCGGCGGCACCACCCGGCCGGTGGCAGGATCCACGCTGAACCTCTCGCCCTCGCGCTTGATATGGCGGAACAGCCGCCTGGGAAACGGCAGCCCCGGCCGCGTGGCGCACATGACAACGTGGAGCGCCGCCATGGGCAGCAAGCCGGATACAATGGCCGCCAGCACGGGGTATATACCGATCGTCGAGAGCGCCATGCACGCGCCCGCGACGAACCACCAGTCGCCGGAGCCCATCATCCTCCTGGCTGCCCAGACGGCAACCGAGACGCTGCCGGCCATCAGCGCGGCGGTAGTTATCTCTGCCACCGGCGCCGACATCGCCCACACCATGAACGCGGCCGCGCCCACCACCAGGGCCGCCACGCAGGACTCCAATGAGACGCTGCGGTACTTGGCGTCCGAGACGGCCGCCGGCACCATGCACACCAGCGCCAGGAGCCACTCCATGGCGGGCGGCGCGCCCGCACTATAAAAGACGGGTCATGGGGCGCGCGGTGGACCGGATCTGCCTTGGCTTGTAGGACGGCGCCGCCCAACCACCGCGCGGCCCGGGCGCGGGGCGCCCGCGTTTGCCGCACAAGCCGTTCTAACTGTTAAACCACCCCCCAAAAGCCGGCGGGGGGTAATGACGAGTATACGCTCGCAACAGACGCAGCACCTCCGCCGCTCGGGTCTCCAGCAACTGGTTACCCTTGGCCTGCTGGTGGCCGTCGCCGTCGGCGCGACGTTCGCCATCACCAGCGGCATTCTGGACAACGCAGACTCGATGTCGGGCACCAACCGCATCGCCGTAGTAAGCGTGAACGCCTACACCGACGGGAACCGCATGGTCATATCGGGCAACATACAGAATCTGGGCAGCCAGCCGCTCACGTCGGTCACGATCGACGAGATCACGGCCGGCGACCTGGTCATCACCCAGCTTGCCAACATAGAGGACGGGCAGATTGCCGCCGGGCACGGCACGCTGAGCCTGGCCGGTTTGGAGGGTGACGGAACGGAATTTAGTCCGTCTGCACTCGATCTTGACTCAGCCGTTGCCGTGCCTACTGCGACCACAACAGATCTGACTTGGACTGCGGTAGCCGTTGCTGGTACACCTGCGACTGATACAACCACTACACCGAATACCGACACCTACCACTTTCTAGTTGGCACTGTCGGCGGAGCCACGGTGTCCATCGCGGGACTGAGTAATGACGAGAATGACCTAGAGGCCCTGGCCGCGGGTTCTTCCAAGGCGTTCCGGATTGTCATCACCGGCCTCTCGTCCGGTACCAACCCCGACGTCCTTGACATACTGCGAACCGTTCCGGCCTCGTCGCAGCTGTTCGTCACCGTGGCGGGCACCGACGGGCAGACCAGCACCATATCCGACCCGCGGTCGGTGCGCGTGCAGGCGCGATAGCCAGACACTTTTTCTCCTTTTTGGACAGGGCGGTTTGTGGACCGTCGCTCGCCCGCCTGCTCCCGGGCGGTTCGTGCTGCGCGCGTACGGCCGCTGCGCGTTTTGGAGACATGCATGCTCCCGGGAGCGGCAGGCTGCGCGCCGGATTTGTAAACATGGGAGCGGGCGGCGGCCGACGCGCGCCCTGCACACACGCCACGCCGGGGCTCGCAGCCTACCCGTACGCCATCAGATCCTTCTCTTCCAGCATTGCGTGCAGGCCGTTCACCGCCCTGAGCACGTCCGATTCCCTCTTGGCCCCGGTGCAGACCAGCTTGCCGGTGGAGAACAGCAGCATGACGGTCTTTGGATCCATCATGCGGTGTATCAGTCCGGGGAACTGCTCGGGCTCGTACATGCTCCTGGGCAGCGCGCGGGCCGCCCGCTCCAAGTGTATACCGGCGCCCAAATCTACGGACGCCACCATGTTCTGCACCGTTACGGTGGCGTCGCGCTCCACGCGTATGCCGCCGGCGCGCAGCCGGTCCACCACCGTCCGTATGGCCGTGCGGGCCATGCCTTCGGACTTTGAGCCGGTGCAGACCATCTTGCCGGTGCGGAATATCAGGGTGGCGGTCCGGGGGCTCTGCAGCCGGAAGACCAGCCCCGGGAACTGCTCGGGGTGGTACTCGGTCTTGGGGAATGTATCGTCTATGCGGTTCAGGTCCAGCCCGTGTCCTATGGACGCGGTGGCCACCACGTTCTCGATGCTGACGACCGGCATGGTCTGGGGCATGCGCGGACCGCCTGCGGGCCGCACTTATAGATGTCTGGCGACGCTGGCATCACTCACTGATGCCGTTACAGACCAGCCGGCAGAATCAGGCCACTATCTGGGCCGGCTCCCCGTACATGCGCACCAGCAGGCCGTGCATCTCATGGCCGCACCGTATGCATTTGCAGGCGCCCTCGCCCAGCTCGAATACGTGGCGCAGGCGCCTGCCGCACCTGCCGTACTTGAACCGGGGCCCCTGCTCTATGGGAGAGTACTCGGGGGGCATGATGCCGTGCCGCAGAAACTCGGCTACCCGTTCCTCTATCTCCGGTATCAATGAGCGGGGGTCGACCCCGGCATCGCTCATGTACCGCCGTACATATGGCACCGACCTGGCCTCGCGGGAATCATTCCCGGACATCATGCATATTACGTATGCCGTGGACTCGGCCCTTATCTCCTCTATGGCGTAGTTTTTGCGGTCCATCCTGCACTCGTTGCCGAACACGGCAAACTGGATGAAATGCGCGATCTCGTGCTCCAGGTTGCCGGGCTGGTTCTCGTATATGGTGATCTCGTATCTGGTGGTCGGCTTCCCGGTCTTGCGATCGTACTCAGTAATTATCGCTAGCGTGCCGCCGCGTCGCTTGGAGCGGCCGGCCCGCAGCGTTATCCTGACGCCGAACGCCTCGGAGAGTTTCCGGGCGTATGCGGTGTCCCACTTGGAATATGGCTGGGGTTTCTCGTACTTGGCGCCGCCTGCGGCCTTGCCGTAGAGGTCCTCCAGAAGGCTGCGAACCCGGGAGACTTGTTCCATAATTACTGTATTGTGGTTTGGATATATAAGGATTATACAAATGAGATATTGGCGCGCGCCGTCCTGCCGGGCAGTCATAACACGGGCGGGCCCGAAGCCGAGCCGGCTTGGGGGGCGCAGTGGGGCACGTCACGCCCTCGCGTCCAGAGGAACCAGCTCAAGGCTCACCGTATCCGTATGCCGGGGATCCCTCCACCGCCACATGTACCTCCAAGTATTGCCGCCGCAGCGCGGGCAGACAACATACCCGCCGCCGCCCGGCCTGCACCACACAATCTCGCCTTCCGGGACGTCAGGCTTGGCATGAAGCAGTACGAGCCGCCGGTGGTGGCACTTGGCGCACCACAGCTCCGCGCCCCGCGCGCGCGGGACTTTCATCGGCCGCGCGCGCCGCCGTCCAGCACGCCGGCGATGTGTTTCATGACCGCGTCGTTGCGTACGATGTCCGGGTACTCGTCGTATGTCTTCCCGTCCAGCACGCGGCCCCCGGACTTTGGCGACGGCCCGCCCCACTGCTTGAAGAATACCCGGACGCCCTGCTCCCTGCACCGCCCCACCAGGCCGCGCACCCAGTCGGGGTGGACCGGCCGGTGGCCGGCGCCGCTCTCCCCGCCGATTATCGCCCAGTCCATACCGGTCAGGTCAGCGTTGTTGATATCCCCCAGAAGCGGCTCAAAACTCACGAACCGCGTGGTGCACTCCACGCGCCTCAGCTCGTCGATGCGCCATACGGCGTCGCCGTTCTCCACGCTCACGCCCATCCAGATGTGGCCGGGTATGGGCACGCCGAAGCGCTCCAGGAACCGCCCGGAGAACTTGAGCATCCGGCCAGGGCGCTTGGTGAGTATCTGGTAGGTGTGCCAGTCGGCCCGCAGCATCGTCTCAAAGCAACGCCACACAAAGCCCAGCTCGGCCCACTCGTGGAACAAATCCGACATGGAGTCCACGAATATGCGGCGCGGCCTTCTCCACCTCAGCGGCCTGTCCAACTCGGACTCGTGGTGAGTGAACCGGAAGCCGTTGCGGTATTTCGCCTGGCCGGCCGTCCTCAGCCGGACGGCCATCGCCTCGGCGTAGCAATTACGACATCCCTCCGATATCTTTGTGCAGCCCGTGGTGGGGTTCCACGTGGAATTGGTCCACTCGATGCCGGAGCCGTCGGCCATGCACCGCGGCGCCCCGGCGCCTTAAAAGGGCGGGCGGGCCGTATGAGGTCAGGTCTGCCTCCGGATCATGTATGATCGGGAAAGTACCACATAATGCAGATCCGAACAATTACATGATCTCGAAAAAACAAGATCAACATGAACGCCACCGCCAAGGAGAACCGCCTCCTGAGGCAGGAGCTTGCCAGGGTGCACCGCCAGAAGGATTCCTATGCCGAAACCGTCGCCGCCCTTGCCCGAGTCGCCGGCGGGATGGCCGCACTCCTGAGGGAGTGTACTGATGCCGCGGCCCAGAAGGACAAGGACATGGCCAGCCTGACCCACCTGCTGTCGATATACTCGGGCGCAGACTCCCCCTCCGGGAAGGATCCGAGGGGATATGAGGCCGCCAAACGGTTCTTGGCCATGGCTAGGGCCGACGAGGAGGCCGGGAGGGACGGGACGGCAGACGCTGCAGCGGAAGGCGGCCGGAACGGCGGGACGGCGGCCGGGGAGGACGGCGGGAGGGACGGGGGCCCATCCGGAGCAGTTCCGGCAAAACCGTGCGGCGGACGGCCCGGCCACCCGGGCAGGTCCCACCATGCCAAGTCGGACCGCACCGTGCCATACACGGCCAAGATGTGCGACACGTGCGGCAATACGGATCTGGAGCTGATGGCCCCCATCAAGAAGCCGGCGGCAGACTTTGGGGAGTGCGTGGAGGGGGAGGAGGATGCGAAGGACAGGTACACGAACGTGGCCACGTTCGGATGGTGCGGCACGTGCAGGGCGGTAATAGATCCGGCCCCGCACCTGGTCTGGGGCACCTGGGTGGAAGGGAGGGCCATGGCCGCCATAATCCAGTACAAGAGCAACCCGCAGGGGCGCTCGTCCATCGTGGACAACCTTGGGGCGGTGCACAGGTTTGTGATATCGCCCGGCGCCGTGTCCAACGCAATTACCGCCTATGCCAGGAACCTGGAGGGCAGGGTGCTTCCCGACTCGGTGGCCGCCTTCGTAAAGGCCAAGATGGAGGCGGCCGAACCGGAGGCGGCCGAACCGGAGGCGGCCACACCCCTCCCGTCTCCGGCGCACCCCACCATTCCAGCTGGGCCGCCCCGGCGCAAGACCAGGAAGGAGTTGAAGGCCGAGGAGAACAGGATCCCATACGGCCAGACGCCGCAGGGGACGACCGACACGCGGCTAACCCAAACCACCACGTCATATCCGGGATCCCACCGCATGTCGTTCATGGAATGGTGCCGCGAGTGGCTCACCATGGCCCCATATCTGGGGATCGACGAGACCAAGACCATAGCGGCGGGGAAGTGGTGCCACTCCATAGTGGTGGCATCGCCTAACGTTACCATGATAACGGTGCGGCCCCGCAAGAACACCAAGGCCGTAAACTGGCTGTTCGGCGGCATGGGACACGTATGCGTCGTGCACGACCGCATCGCCATATACAACGGGTTTGCCGGGCCGCACCAGGAGTGCTGGGCGCACCTAATCCGTCGCTTCCTGAAGCTTGCCATCAAACACGGTATCGGCTCGCCCGAGTACGATCGGTACCTGGTGATCAAAGCCCTGTACAAGCGGGCCAAGGACCTGGCCGCCCGCCTCGCCGCAGCACTGGGGACGCCCTCCAACGCGGCCGAGATGGCCGCCTGCCGACACAGGCTCGAAAGGGCATGGCATGCCTTCGAGCCCGAGTACCATTCCATCACCAACGGCCTGCTGGGCCTGGTGAGGGACCTGGACGGGCGGGAGCCCGGCCCATACTTGGAGAGGATGCTCCCCCGCGCCCTGACGTTTGTGGTGCGGCCCGGCACGCCGGGCACCAACAATACCACCGAGGGGGCCATACGGTGGAATGTCATACGGCCCCGGCACGTCTTCGGAGCCCTGCCCAACTGGCGGGCCGCCCGGAACTTTGGCACGATACAGACGTTCGCGGCCACCTGCCGCAGGAACGGCACGTCGCCGTACCACGCCGTGCTGGCCCGCGGACGGGACCCGGACTGGAGCGTATTCCAGTCCGGCGCGCACCCGCCCATACTCCCGCACATGACATGAAAGTGGGTGTAGGCGCATGCGACCGGGCGTGTTCGCCCGGGCGTCTGGATTCTGCCCGCCCGCGGACGGAGACGGTCCGGGCCCCCGCCGCACGGCCTTTTGGAATGCTCGGCATGGAATGGTCCGGCATATGGCCGCAGGAGCGGCATCGGCCATATCAGATGGTGCCGAAGCCAGGACGGGACTGCCACCATGCCGCAGATACAGAACAAGTGCGGTACTTGAACACAAGCGTACCAATAAAATAAAGATCACTAGCGCAGACCTGACCTCATACGGCGGGCCGCGCGCGGGGGGGCGGACGCGGTTTTTATGGAACGGGCGCTCCGGCAGGCATGGAGGCCACTGCGGGGGGCGGCGCCGTCGTGCCGGGACGGCCGCAGGCTCCGTACCGGCCGGACTGGGACGAGTACTTCATGCTGCAGGCAGCGCTGGTGGGGCTGAGATCCAACTGCGTCACCCGAAAGGTGGGGGCGGTCATAGCCAAGGACCGCCGGCAGGTCGCCACCGGGTACAACGGGACGCCGGCGGGCATGCCGAACTGCCATGAGGGCGGGTGCGGCCGGTGCGCCGACAGGATGGCCGGAACCGTACGCTCCGGCGAGGGGCTGGAGAGGTGCCTCTGCGTCCACGCCGAGATCAACGCCATCATGCACTGCGCCGCGCTGGGGGCCGGTATCGCCGGCGGGGCGACCCTGTATACCGTCCCGGCGCCCTGCCTGGAATGTTCCAAGGCGGCGGTCACCGCGGGCATAGTGAGGTTCGTCCACATGCACGAATATCCGGAGGACGCGCGGGATATTGTGGAGGGGGCCGGAATAGAGACTGTCCGCATGGACGCCGGGCGCGTGCTCAGGTGGCTCGGCGCCGGCGGCCGCCGCATCCTGGGATGCGCGCCGGTCCCCGGAGACGGCGCCCGGAGTACGACGGAAACCCATTAACGCATGTCTTGGTACTGTACCACATATGCGAACGGCAAGCACTGTAGCCCTGCTGGCGGCCCTGGCCGCCCTGCCTGCGGCGGCGTACGCGGCCGAGGTGCAGTTCCACATAATCACCGAGTCCGGAAACACGTTCCTGATAGAGCCGCCGGACCTGCCGCGGCCGGCCAACATCATAGGCGAGACGGCCCACCTGGCCGTGCGCAACCCGCCGGCCGGGATGTTCGTCGCGACGTCGGCCGACGGCGCCACACACAAGTTCACCCCGCTCCAGTCCGGCTTGGACACGGACGGGTTCGCCGGCGGGACCGTCCGCGTCATACTCCGGGACGACTGGGACCGGGCCGGCGACCGCGAGTTCCGCGACCAGGCGTTCGGGACAATGTCCGGCGACCCCATGCGCCACTTCCGCGCCATGCCGCTGGCGCCCGGCTGGAACGACACCTACGATTTGGTGCCGCTCCGCGACGACTCGTGCTTCGGGCTGGGCATGTGCGCGAACAACACGCTCGGGCTCGCCATGGGAAGCCACGGGGAGTACGCCATTCCAATGGGGAGCCGCGAGCGCGCCGGCCTGGACTTTGGTCCCGGCACGGGCGCCGACCACACATACTACATCTACCGCGGGTGCTCGTCGTGCGGAACTCTGGTGGCCATCGGCCACGGCAGTCCGGCAGACCCGCAGGAAACGCTCCCCAACGACCTCAGTGTAACCGACCACCACCGCGGCTGGAGGTCCACCGGCGGGTGCTCCAAATCCGGCGACAACGATTGGGGCGGGCGCGGCTGGGGCAGCGCGTCGGCCACGTTCCGGATACCGTCCCCCGACTACAGCAACGCCGGCGGCCACCACATAAACTCCCGGTACGACGACCTGTCGGTGCTGCCGCAGTCGCACTCGACCTGCCTTGGCGGCACCCTGCACGGCGCCAACAACGACGACAACCGCAAGCACGACATGTGCGTCAGCGGCACGAGCGCGTCGGCATCCACCAAGTACAGGTACACGCGCACCACGGAGGTCAGGACCCAGGTTTTCCTCAACGGCACGGAGATCAGCAATACGGTGACCACCACGCACGGCACCCGCACGCTCACCGAGAACGGCTCGTGCGACCCGGTGGACTTTGCCGGCACCAGCAGCGGCTACGAGGTAAGCGTCAGGTGCCGCGGCGGACCCTCCGCCCCAACCAGCCCGCCCAGCGACAGCGACCGCGTCACCAGCAGCGGCGACCTCAACGACGGATGGGTAAAGCGCACGATCATCACGTACTCCGGCCCCACCGTCCGGACGTACGCCGACGTCGGCGCCACGTGCTCCCTGTACACGAACACGCCGTACCTGGACCTGGACGACACCATGACCATACGGCCGGGGCTGAATTTGTACCGCCCCGGAGCCATACCCGCAAACCACAACATCCTCGCAATATATGACGACGTCGAGAACGGGGGCGGCGGCAACGAACGAATACAGGTGTTCCGGCATGACGGGCCCGGCCCGGGCCCGGACCCCGCCGGCCCGTACTCGTTCCATCTGAGGCCCAACGCACAGGGCGTACTGTATGACGCCCACCGGCACTACGGGTGGGTGGACGCGCGCATGTATGACGCCGGCCAGCTGTCCGGGATGGGATACACGGCGCACTCGGCGATGGCCGGGCACGGCGACGGGCTGCGCATGGACGGGAGCGGCCCGTCCGACGGGACGCGTGTCTGCCACGGCGACTGCTTCATGGGCATGGAGGGCATCGACTCCGGCAAGCCGGCCATACGGGAGGTGGCCGCGTCAAGCTCCCACGCCATATCGCCCGGCGCCGGCCTCACGTACGACCACCGCAACGACATGTGGTTCACGAGGGCGGGCGGGGGAGACCGGGCGACCGCCGCCGCGCTATACCTGGTGGTGCCGTTCGCCGAGGACGCCGCGCTATACCACATACGGCTGTACGACCACGGGTTCGACCCGGCGGCGCAGCTCCCCTCGCCGCGGGACAACCCGGGGGGCGGCGCCGACGTGTGCCACATACGCCAGTCCGGCGGCCTCGCCACGTTCGCCGCGCGCCTGAACGTGACCGACGGCGACGCCCTCCACATACCCGTGCTCCCGGGCATGCGGTACGCCGCGTTTGTGGCCAACGGGGACTGCTACTGGTACGACACGGCCTCCCTGCCATCCCCGCTGTCCAGCGTCGCGTCCGGGGCGCGCCACGTCCCGCTCGTGAACGGCACGGTGCTGTCCGGCGACCTCACGGCGCGCCGCGACGGAATGGTGCATGTGGACGTGGTGGCCGACCTGGTGGCGGCGTGGCAGTCGGAAACGTACGGAATCGGGGACGGGACGGTCCCGGCCAACGCCTCCTGGGCCGTCCCGCCGCTGGAGGTGGAGGTGACGGCCGTCGCGAGGGTCAACGGGGCGTACGGCCCGTGCGGCGCGTCCGGCGTCTACTGCTCCGAGCCCATAAGGATGGCCGGCACCACGTTCCAGCACGGCGCGTACATACACGGCACCTCGTTCCGGCACGGCGAGCCGTACGCGGAAGCCCCCCGACCGCTGCCGTCCGGCACTGCCGGGACCGGCGTGTACGGCCTGCCGGACGGCCGGTGCTACGGCCTGGGGGGCGTGTCGGCGGCGACCGGCGGGCTGGAGGTGCGCGACATACCCCGCATACGGGTTATGACTGGAGACACCATAACTTTGTCGTTCAACGCCACCGCATACCTTCCGGAGGTGGCCGGCGGCAACGTCACCATGGCCGCGCCGGCAGGGCACGCGTGCCGGCTGGTGGAGTCGGTCCAGACTGCCACGTTGGACATACGCACCATGACCGCAACGCTGCGGTAGGGGCCATGCGCGCGAGACATTAGTACAGTCCGCGTTTCACGTCCTCGGCGTGCCGCTCCAGGGCACGCTCCACCGTGTTGCCCGGCTCCATCGCGTCCCAGTAGCCGGGGGGCGGGCCGTGCCACCGGCCTCCGCAGAACGCGCAGAAGCTGAACATCGGGTCCCTGCCGTGGCGCCACCAGCACAGGACGGCCTCGTGAGGGCCGCCCTCCGGGCACTCCCCGACGCGCATCCTCCCGGTCCACGTCACGCCGTCGGTCATGTCCAGGTACAGCATGCAGTCCTCCGGGACGGGATCTATCTTCATGGCGTCCATCTCGCGCTTGGTGGCGCGCCGGGGCCTCTCGTACGGCTCGTCCCACGGTATGTTTCGGAGGTCGGCCTTGGGACAGCCTTTCAGTATGGTGCCGCAGTACAGGCATATGCTTTCCGCCCCCCGCGGGGTGATGGTCGCTATATACGCGTGGTTGCGCAGCCTGAGTGGCTCGGCGGGCGGCTCGGGCTGGAGCGACCCTGTCGCGCCGCGCCCGGCCCCGGGTATGTGCTTGGCCGCGTCCTCGGGCACGGTGTCGCACCTGCCGTGGTCGTACCTACCCACGAACATCTCGGGGCCGACGCGGTCCACGTACGCGAACCCCTCATAGTGTGGCATCGGAGGGGGGACGTTCTTCAGCTCCCACCACTTCTGGGGGGAGCGCTTGGGCCGGACGTCGGTGTCCTCCATCTTCCAGTCGGGCGCCGCGAACTTGGGCAGGTGCCTGGCCATGCCGGGGTGGCGCGGCCGCCGCTTAAAAGGTTGGACGGTGCGGCGCGGGTTGTAACGTTGGCGATGCCTTCCTGTTTGGGATGGCGCGTGTGCGGCACCCATGTCCCGGCACTGCCCATCCGGCGCTCCCGCACAGGTGACCGGCGCTCTCGGCGCCGCCACCGTTGCAGCCCATTGGTGACACTTCATATAAGTTGGCGATGGCCGCCATGCCGGCATGCAGGACATGGAAGTGAAGAGGCTGGCGTTCATCCGCTACCTGTACAAGGTCGGCGTGGAGCAGTCCAACCAGCCCGAACCGCTTAACGCCGTATCTTTGTTGTCGTTCCACGATGCCGCGGAACTGTTCCTTCATTTGGCGGCCGAACACTGCAAAGTCACTACCAAGGACATAAAATTCATGGATTATTGGGATAAAATCGATCAAAATATACCATCGGGCCAGATCACCCAGAAAGGACCCATGAGGCGGCTTAGCGAAGCCCGAGCGCAACTCAAGCACCACGGAACCGCCCCATCCAAGCTGGACATGGAGGCGTTCAGGGCGACCGTCACCAACTTTTTCCAGGAGAATACCCCCAAGGTGTTCGGTATTGGCTTCGACTCCGTCTCTCTGGTTGACTTGGTTGCTTATGACGGCGCAAAGTCCAAGCTGCGGTCCGCACAGAATCTGATACAAAGCGGCGATGCAAAAAGAGCCATTCAGGACGTAGCTGAATCCTTCGTGTTGCTCATTGACGAATATGAACAGGAGACAATCTCTGAATTTGGCAGTTCGCCCTTCTCTTTTGGTCCAGTGATGGCGTTTGAAACCAGCACTATGGACGTGGAGGGAAGAATGAAAGACTTTGTGGACAAGGTTAACAAGTCAATCACATCTATGCAATACGCAATCAAAATTATCGGTCTCGGTTTTGACTACCGCAAGTTTTCAAAGTTTGAATCGTTGACCCCAACAGTATTGATGCATGAATATGGTACAGATGGCAGGAATCCCTTATATGACATATACGTGGAGGAACCGCCTAGTCAAGTAACGCTAGAGGATTGTAGGTTCTGCCTTGACTACGTCATAGAGTGCGCCATCAGACTGCAGGATTTTGACTACAACCGGTAGCATATGGCACCCTCATGGGCTGCCGAGCGACGGCGCGCCGCCCCGCCCCTTGCGCCCGCCGTCCATGTCCAGCAGGTATCCGGCGTACCCGCACTCGGGGCAGCCGCGCCGCCAGCTGTCCTGGCCGACGCCGGGCTCGTCCAGCGTGGAGAATCCGCACCGGGCGCAGTACTCGGAGTGCCCGTCGGGATCATAGGAGTCGATCTCGACGCCCGTCCCCTCGAACCAGAACGGCCACGAGAGCCAAAGCGCCTCCAGCCCGCGCCGCACGCCGACCGCTCCGCCGTCCTCCTGAAAATTCTCACCCTTCGAACGCATGGCGGCAGCCGTCGCCCTGGCCGATGCCGCAAACTCCTTGCGCGTGTGCAGCGCCGCGCTCATGGCCCTCGACATCGCGTTGTACGTGCCGGACCGGTCGGTCTCCCTGCGCGACAGCAGCCCGCCCCGCTCAAGCGCTGCAACCAGCGAGGCCATGTTGCGCGCGTCGCGGTCGGGGTCTTCGGACATACGGTCGGCCATCTTGTCGGGGAGATCCAGCGTGTCCGCAAACTCCCGTATCGTGTCTATCACGGCGCCGGCCCCGTGCAGGCCGTATTCGGCCGACGGGAGCGGCAGGCGCGCCATGAAGACCTCGAACGCGTCGGCGCCGTGCACCTTGAACAGCAGCGTCGCGGCGCAGTCCGTGCAGTCCAAGTATATGGAATCCGAGTACGCGTGGCACACGGTGCTCTCGTGCCGGCAGCCCGTGCCGCGCCACGGCACCGCAAAGTCAACGGCCGGCCCCGGTTCCGCCCGGCCTTCGGAGCGGACCAGCACGTCCATCAGTATGGCAACCAAGTTCTGGTCCCGCTCCGGATGCTTCCCCTCCGGGTGCGCGCCCGGCTCGGGCATGCGCGCGCTGGTGGCGGCGGTAAAGACGAACCTCCCCGCGTCCCGCGCGAAGGCGCGGCCCACCGGCCGCTCGGCGCCGTCATGCATGAACACCTCGAACGTCTTGGGGCGGCCGAACCGCAGCAGGAACAGCATGCGCAGGCCGCAGTCGGCGCACGACAGGGTGGCGCACAGCCCGTGCAGCGACATGACCGTCGTCGCGTGGCCGCACCGCCCGTCGACCCACGCCGCTTCCAGGGCCGCCCGGTCCATGAGGGGGCGGTCCCGCGTTGCGGGCGCGGCGCGCCTCTTGGCCGTCCGGCGGCCGGCCCGTCCCGCCGCCCGTCCTGGAGCCCGTTCCATGTCGCGGCGTGCGGGTTGGTGGGATAAAAGGGCGCACCGGGGGCGCGCGGGACTGACAAATCCGCCCCGGTTATGCGATCTTTTATCTAACAGCACGCAGCAGCTCCCCGCCAAACCTCGCTAATATACGAGTGGGCCCCAAACAAAGCGCCATGCCGCTCGGCCGCACATGCGAGAACGCTCCGATCACGCGGGACATGCTGCGGCCCGGCGCCGACCTGCGCGGAGCCTATCTGGCCGGGGCGGACATGGCCGGTGCCGACCTGACCGGTGCCTACATGCGCGACGCCCGGCTGTCCAACGCCGACCTGACCGGGGCGGTCCTGGCCCGGGCGGACCTTGTCGGCGCCCGCCTCTCCGGCGCCCGACTGGCTGGAGCACGCCTGACGGGCGCCGAACTGACAGATGTCGATCTGCGCGGCGCCGACCTGAGGGACGCCGACCTGACCGGTGCCTATCTGTATGGCACGCGCCTGGCCGGCGCCGACCTGACAGGTACCAAGCTTCCCCCGGACTACAGGGAGAACGTCCGCAGTGTTTAGCCGGCGCGCGCACATGACTCTCCCTCCCTCTCTCGCGTACACGCGCCGTCGATGTCTTGCGGTTCGGCCGGACCGTTGGGATTGGGACGTGCTTATATAGTACTGTTACCTATAAGTGAATATCTTATATGGCAATTATCCCATATATTGTGTATGCCAAAGGACGGATTCAGGTCCATTACCATTCCGGAAACCGTATACGACCGGTTCCAGGATGCCTACACCGGCAACAAGGCCGAGCTTGCCGTCCGGGGGATACGCAGCCTCTCCGGATACCTCACCCATATGCTGGAGGATGTCATGCGGTTGGACGAGGCGGTTGCCGAGTACACCCCCAGGATGAAAAAGGTCTCCGTGGACGACGGCCGCGCTGTGCTGCTGGACAGGCACGAGAATCGCATCGCCGAGGTAGTGGTCCGGGACGGCCTGCTGTACTGCCAGCTCTGCGAGGTGGGCAACTGCCTGCACGTGGGGTTCGCCCACTCGCTGCCCGAGGTCTACGCGTTCATGAACGGGAACGGCGCAAGCGGCCCGGACTGAACCCGGGCGCATTCTCTCTTTTTTTCTCAATCTGCCGCGGCGCCCGCGCCGGGCCCGTAGTTGACGGCGATTATCTCCCGGCTGCCGTTCTGCGTCGCGTACTGCAGGGAGCGGCGCAGCCGCACGCGATATACGGCATAACACGGCGGCAGCCCTATGTCGGCCGGCTCGTTCTGCTCCGATATCATGACCCGGTTGCGCGGCGTTATGGAACGGACGAACCTTGCGAAATCACCGGCGGCGGGCACCATGTTGTAGTGGTTGTTGCGGTTGTTCATGTACGGCGGGTCCAGGTACAGGAACGCCCCTCTGGCATGGCTCCAGTTCTCGAACGGCCTGCATGTTACCCTCATGTGCTGGATGGCGCGGCCGATGTCCAGCAGCCGCCCCTCGTCCAGCCTGGGGCACTTGGAGCCCTTCCGCATCGGCGAGTTGAACATTCCCGTTCCGTTGAAGCGTATCTTCCCGCTGAACGCGTTCTTTGCCAGGTATAGGAACCGGCCGGCGCCGTCCACGCCTGTGCGGATGTCCCGCCGTCTCGCATCCAGGAAGTATTCCGCGTCGTGGCCCTCCCGGTGATGCTCGTACCGCTCCGCCAGGCCGCCGGGGTCGTCCCGCACGCACTCCAGAAAGTTGGCCATGACCGGGTTGTTGTCGTTGTATGTTACGCGGCTCGATCCGAACCGGAACGAGCAGTATATCGCAAAGGCCCCGGACCCGCCGAACACGTCTACGATGCCTCCTGAGCCGGCGTCGTCCGGCACGAGCTCGTCGAATATGTGCGCGAATCCGGACTTGTTTCCGACGTATGGTATCAGGTGGAACCGGTTCGGACCGTTTCTGACGTCGTACGTCTTGGAATGGTGTCTCAACTCGCAGGCGGCGCATCCCCCGGATTTAAGCCGCATCGCGGCGCGCTCCCCCCGCCCGCGCGTGTCAGTGCGCCTTCATGGACAGTCGGTCTATCACGACCTCCACGTGCATGGTCTCGACGGGGAGCCTCCCGGCATACTGCGGCGGGGAGCCGTGCGCAAAGTCGACGTCGGCAGTTATGGTGATGCGCACCGGCGCGTTGCTCGCGTACTCCAGCGGGATGGTCCGGAACTCGGGATCAAAGTCGAACTCCGCGTACGAGACGTGCCTGCAGTCTTCCCCGATTGTGGTTGGCGCGGTGGCCGCCGCGAGCCGCGTGGTGTGCGAGGCGCTCATCCTGTCCAGGGTGACATAGCCGCCGGCCGTCGGCACCTCTATCTGCACGTACACGGTCATGCTCACCCACGGGTTTGAACGCGGGGCCGTGCTTCTGGGCGTCGGCAGGAGGTGCCAGTCGCAGGAACCGGCGGCGGTGCCGGCGTGGACGCCCCCCCTGCCGGCCGCCACGCCAGTTATGGCCACGCTGCCGGCCATGTCCAGGTCCAAGTCCAAGACGCCCACGCCCTCGCCGGGCAGCACCACGTCGGTGTGCAGCACCCGCACGCCCGCGACGTCGGGCTCCGTGGGCAGGGGCCGGCCTGCCGTATGCGGCGGGAAGTCCGCGCTGGCATAGGAACTTACGTACCGGGTCCCGCCGAACGAGGCGTGCGCGCCGATGACGAAAAAGTTGTCCAGCGTGAACTGGCGGAACTCGTCGGAGCCGTGCGTCCGCATGCACGCCACGCCGTACCCGGGCAGCAGGGGGATGTCGATCAGCGTGTCGTCCGCGCCGTAGTCGCCCTCCAGGTATTTCAGCCCCAGCCACCCGGGCCCGGACGGCGCCGCCCAGCGGTGCGGCGTGGTGGAGCGGTCCACGTACGTGGAGCAGTCGCCGGGGTGGGCCACGACATACAGCTCCTTGACGCTCAGGCTGCCGGTGACCGGTACCACGGCGTACGCCTGTATGAGGTTCAGTGTGGCGGAGTCGTACGGCACCATGCCCGGGCTCCCGGTGCCGAAGACGCTGCCGTGGTTGTCTACCATTCCGCCGCGGTTCAGTTCCGCGCCGTTGCGCGGGTCGTACACCACTCCGGCGGCGTTGTTCACCACCGGCAGGGGGCCGCGGTCGAATACGGTCATGCAGTACTGGTATGAGTCCTTGCACGCGGCCCCCAGCAGGCCGCCCAGCCCCACCGCGCCCGGCGTCCTGGCGTGCGCCAGCATATCCACTGAGCCGGACGGGCGGAGCTGCGGGAACGTCTGTATGTGGTCGGCCATGCCGGCCAGCGTGGACCGGGTGTAGGCGCCCAAATGCGTGAAGGCGTCGTGCAGTATCACCAAGGAGCCGGCCCCCACCACCGGGCCGGGGTCGACGCTGAACGTGTCGTCAAGGATGCTCTCGGCGGTGTGTCGGTCCGGCGCCCCGAACGCCTGCAGCTCCATGTGCGAGCCGCGCAAGTTCAGTACGACGGCCGGGTGGCCGGTGGCCTTCGGCCAGACGCTGAGGCCGGGGCGCAGCGGCAGCGCGGACTCCATCTCGACGCTGCCGTCCCACCACTCGTACTCGTAGCTCTGGTGTATGCACCCCTCCGATACCAGCCGGAACAGTTCGTGGTTGAGCCTCTCGGCCTCCGTGTTGGTGCGGTCGGCGCCCGGGCAGGATGCGGTGTCATACCGCGTCACATGCAGTATGGGCTCGGGCTCGGGTATTGGCGGCGCGTCGGGCGCGCCGCCGCCGATCCGGGGCCTCGGGTTCAGCGGCCACTCCCTGGTTATGGTATCCGGGGCGAACAGGCCGCAGCCTGTGTGGTTCACGCCGTCGACCGTGCAGGCTATGGACGGCCCGCCCGCCAGCGGGTTGGTGCCCAGGCCGGTGCTCTCCGGGTCCCCGGTGCCGTCGTCGGGCACCGAGCCGACGGCGGCCGGCGTGTCGGTCTGGCAGTGGAGGCACACCAGGTTCAGCGCGTAGTAGTTGTGGGCAGGATCCAGCCACAGTATGGCGCGGCCGTTGCCGGTGAACTCGTGGTATGTGCCGCGCGTCGTGTGGTTGTGCACTGTGTGGGTCAGGCCACCGTCGATCATCTCCACGCGGTCGATGGCCGGCGGGACGTGGACGGCCAGGTCGCGCAGGTGGAGGTGCGGCGCCGGGCTCAGGCGCAGCGGCCCCTCCAGCGGCGCCCCGTTGGGTATGCCGTACGTGGTCCCGTCCGCCCAGTTGTCGACTATGTACGTGGGGCCCGACCCGACGTGGTTGTACTGGCCGGCCTCGGCCACCCTGTCACCGTTGGCCACCAGCCCGCCGACCCTCTGGAATTCTATGTATGGGGATGACACGACGTCGGTGGTGGGCACCTCGTCGGGAGGCTTGATCTCGAAGAGGTTGCCGCGGTCGGTCACCGCCCAGAACGTGGGCGGGGGCGGCGACTGCGCCATGCCCTCCGGGGCGCACCACACCAGGGCGCAGGCGGACGCTAGGGCGCAGGCTGTCAGGATATGTGTGGATGGCATGTTATTGTATGCCCGGCGGATGGTTAATGGGTTTGGGCCGCGCGCGCCGGGGGCGGCGTAGCGCGTGTCCATGGCTCATGTCATGATACGGCAGGCGGCCGCGTGCATGGAGTGGCCCAGTGCGCGGTTCGCCTTAGAGGCGTGCATGATTGTCCGCATGCGGTTTGCGGACATGCAGTGGCCCCACCGTAGCACGCGTGTCACACCGCATCCGTCAGACACAAACGTCGGCTCCTCATCTGAGTATCAATTCTGACCATACAGTTTAACATATTCACAGGCCCAGTTGTGTGCATATGTGGCAATCTTGATGTAATGCTTGATGAACTCCGTTATACCGGCGAAATTGCTGGAGACGTACTCGAGACGTAGTTCATTCCGCTTGTGCTTAGCCGCCACCTCGTAGAACTTTTGGAGTGCTTTCTCGGTATAGTCGAAGATCTTGTTTTCCGGAACGTGCTCCTGCGCATGGGCGCCAACGTTGCGGCACGCATTTGCAACGCCCACCGCGGCAAAGAACATCTCTGCCTCGGGATCATAGCGTCCATCATCTCTGATCTTTTTTTCGAAGTCCCTTACTTTGGTGGTAAACCACTTGTCTTTCCAACCCATCACGGCATCAATACAGTTTTCAATTCCTATGACCTTGGTGTTGAATATGCCGCCAAACACGATATTGTCAGTCCATCTCCGCATGCGGAAATGTGTCAAGCAGACGCCATCCAAGCCGAAGGATCTGCCAGCCAATAATGGTCGGTCCGCCGGGGCCAAATTGGTCTCTATCTTTCCATGCAGTCCGTAGAGCAGCACATCAAGCGGCGTGACTATGCCAAGGACGGACGGCAGGTAGTTTGCCAATTTAGCGGCATGCTTCGAATGCGGTTTGTCGCTGCCGATTATCAGAAGGTCCGCCTCCGTCCAGTATCCTGGACTAGGCACGCGTTGAATGTGAAAGCCGCGCGACTTTAGAAAGATGACAACCTTTTTCATTTCGCTGGACGCCGCTTCAAGATCCGTGCTGACGTGCAGGATGTCCAAGCTGCTGCCCTTTTCGCCGTAGCGCCCACGCCTGCATCGGTACATTTCGGCCTCAAACCCAGACCTCCAACGCATATAGTCAACATCGTCCGGATAGCCGCCGAATATTATAGGTGGCCGGATAGCAGAATCTGCGTCCATGTTGCCTGAGATAAGCGCGCTCCCATAAATTTGGTAATGGTGGTGGACTGGACCGTCCCGGGACTACGGCCCGGCACCCGCCGACCAGTCATCCTGCTTGGCCAAACCGCCCGGTCAGCCGGATATAATCCGCACGGGAAACTCCGGCTCCCCGTCCACAATCCTGACTGGAAACTCGGATTCCGGCTCCCCGGCATCAGGCGCCTCCGGCTCGGCCGCGTCCGCGCGGGGTTCGTCCGCCGCCGGCGCCTCTCCCGGCCCGGCCTCCGGTGCTCCCGAGTCGACCGCCCCGGGGCCGGCGGGCGGACCGTCCGCGCCCCAGTCGTCCCCCTCCGGCAGGAACAGCGGTTCCGGATCCGGCACCACGGAGTCGTCGGCCCACGATACCAGGTCGACGAACGCCGTCGGCGGCTGGGTGGTGGTCGTTATGGGCCGCCCGTACTCCATCGGGACCTCGGTTACCGCGGTGGGCAGTATCTCCAGGGCGGCCAGCTCCGGGTCGTTGAAGGCCGGAAAATGCACCGCGTTGCCGTGGGTGACCTTTGGTGGAACGGTCGCCAGGCCCGCCACGTCCCCCGTCCGCAGCGCGCCGCGCCGCCGGAGGCTGCCGGCCGGAAACGTGTCCCGCAGGATGGCCAGGTGTTCGGCGCTGCTGGCCCCCAGTATGATGCGCATGTGGGTGTGGGGCGGCGCCTTGGCCTTGACCTTGGCCCTGGCCGGCGGCTCCCTGGCCTCCGCGTCGTCGTCTCCGGACGCCAGAAAGTCGGCCACCTCGCGCGCCGCCATGCCGGCGATCTTCCTGCCGAGGGACACGGGGCGGCCGCCGCTCCTCTCCCACTCGGCGACCACCCGGGACCCGCCCACCCTGTGGCAGACCAGCAGCCTGTATGCCGTGTCGGTGATCTGCGTGCCCAGCGCCGCCGTCGCCGAGCGCTTCCCGGTGTCCAGCGGGAGGGGAGCCCCGCCGTACCCGGCCATCTCCATGTCCCACACATGGTCGCACTCTCCCAGCACGGACGGCTCGGCCGCCGGCCGCACCTCTATGCCGCCCAGGTCCGTGTGGGCCGCGTGCAGGCCCATCACGTAGTTCAGGTGACGGTCCTCCAGCCACACCATGTACCTGACGAAACCGCCGGCGTCCCTATACGTGAGGAACGACGCCAGCCCCACGTACGCCAGTATGGACTGCACCAGCTCGCGGCGCATCCCCTCTTGGCGCTCGACCAGCCGTATCACGCACCACACGGTACATGGCATGCCTGCGGGGCCGCAAAAACGTTTTGACCTGCCGCGCATTCCGCGTGCCGCAACCCTAAACCGTACCCGCCGCCAAACACCACACGAACATGCCCAAGATACAGGTACAGTCCGTGTACGGCGCGCCCTCCGACAGGTCGTACTGCCGGCTGCGCCTGCCGCGCGAGATGGCCGAGCGGTACGTGGCCGAGTGCGGCGAGCGCCGGCATATCAGCGTGGAGTCGCCGGACACGCTCCGCATAGGGGAGGAGGTCGCCGGCGGCCGACCCATACGCATACTGGGCGTGCGGGAGCGCCGCGGCCTCACGTTCCGGCACTTCCGCCAGGTGCTGTTTCCGCCGGACCTGTCCAAGCACATGGTACGCGGAGAGGAGGTGGAGGTCGGCCGCGACGGAGACTCCATCATGATACGGTTTGGCCGCGCCGCCTTCGGGTAGGCCGCCGCGCCGCCCCCGCCGCGGCCATGCCCAGACACCAGACGGGCATGACCACATCGTACGGAGCGGGCATGGACAGCGCCAGCGCACCGGCCGCGATACAGCAGAGCCCGCCGAACACGAGTACACGCCTCTGCACCATGACGCCCGGGTGCGGGCGCGAATAAAAGCCCGGATGTGGGCGCCCGGCTTTTTCCCGCGCAAACCCAAAAACGTGTCCGGGCCCATGCCAAATACCGCATATGGACCTCAAGTCGTTCAAGTCGTTCCTCTCGGCCAAGTCCAAAAGGGCCGACCCCATATCGTTCCAGGTCAGCGGCATCAACTACAAGGCGCTCTCTCCCGAGGACCGGCGCGAGCAGGAGGATGCCTTCCTGGCCCTGCTCATGTCGCTGGACAGGCCCGTGGAGATAAGGCGCGCGCCCCTGGGCGGCACGCTGTACGACGGCACCGAATACTCCCAGTACATGGTGTACTTTACGAGCGAGCAGGACCTGGAGGGCCCGCTGCGGCAGGCCGGCTACTCGCCGGTGCGCCTAGACAGGCCGTTCTCCCACCGCGTCAAGCGGGAGTACATGGACCACGTCGAGCTGGAGGACGGCTCGCGCGCCCGAATGTACAACGTGTACGGCCTGCGCCACGACCTCAACGAGAGGGCATGGATAGTCACGCTGCCCGTCCACGAGACCGTAACGCGCATCACGCCGATGGACCCGGCCAAGGCGCGCGGCGAGCTGACCAAGATAATCAACGTGGGCCGGTCCCGCATGAACGACCCGACCGTCGCCGCCGACGTCGGGGAGGCCGTCGACCTGCGCACGGCCATAGCCAACGACGAGACCGGCATGGTGGAGATATCCGTCCACGCGATACAGTACGGCCTGAACCCCGGACACCTCCGGGAGGAGTGCCGCATGATGGAGCGCGCCTGCCGGCTGCAGCAGCTCCGCCTGACTACCGTGCGCGGCCTGCAGCGGCGGCTGCTGGACGGCTGGGGAGCCCGGTTCATATTCGAGAGGACCGGCGCCGCACTGGCGCTCTTTCCGTTTGACAGCGCGGACCTCGTGGAGCCCGGCGGCGTCATACTCGGGACGAACACGATAACCGGCACGCCCGTCGTGTACGACTATACGAGGCGGGTCAACTCGAACGTCACGTTTGTCGGCGAATCCGGCAAGGGGAAGTCGACTACCACCAAAACATACCTGGACAACTTCCTGGCGCGGGCGCCCCCGGAGACGATGGTCACCATAATAGACCCGCACGGCGAGTACGCCGGGCTGGCAGAACGGTGGGACTGCGCGGTGCGCGACCTGGCCGACCGGGACAGCATGGGGCTGGACCCGTTCCGGATCCTGGAGCACCCCAGCAAGGCCGTCGGGCTCCTGGCCGAGTGCACGGGCATGGGGGACGCGGAGCGCTCGGTGGCCATATCGATGTGCGACGGCGCGGGGTCCGTGTCCGAGATGCGGGAGAGGCTTGAGGCGTCCGAGTACCAGCCAGACATATCCAGGAGCGCCGCAGCGTACCTGGCGCAGTTCACCTCGGGGGACATATCCGGCATATTCGCCGGGGACCCGGCCGCGCCGCCGAGGACAATCTACACGATGCGGGGGGAGGACAAGACCAGGCTGAACGCGATGCTCGTGTCGATGGTGATGGCGCGCGCCTGGCGCTCCATGCGGGAGGCCGGGCCGCGCGTCCCCAAGCTCTTCGTGATAGACGAGGGGTGGTATGTGACGTCCATGGAGGCGAGCGGGGCAATCCTGTCCGACATCGCCCGCTCCGGCCGCAAGGAGAACGTCCACCTGCTGTTTTTGACGCAGGAGCCCGACGATTTGCTGGGCAACAGTTTTGGCAAGTCCGTATTGATGAACTCGGACACCGTGTTTTTGATGGGCCTGAAGCCCACGCTGGCCGACCAGCTCCAGGCGGTCTTGCACCTCTCCGACACCGACAAGCGGGACGTGGAGAGGCTGGGGCTGGGCGACGCGATACTGCGGGCGGGCGGCAACCGCATCTACATGCACTGCACGCCCACCAAACAGCAGATGGCCGCCTTTACGACCAAGCCCGGGGAGGCGGCCTGATACATCATGGAGGTCCTGGCGCGCCGCACCATAGTATCGTCCGGGAAGGACGTCGCGGTGGAGGTGGTGGCCACCGGCAACGGGCCGGCGCTCCGGGCGGAGGGCTGCCCGATGGTGCCGCTCTCGCTCCATGAGACGCACAGGCTGCTGTCCCGGCTCGGGAGGGCCGCCGACGGGGAGGAGGGGCTCACCAGGGCCGGCGAGCGGCTGGCCGCGGTTTTGGGGGAGCTGGCATGATGAGGGAATATGACAACCTCAAGTACGCGAGGCGCGCCGGCTCGGATGTCATGCTGGTGGCGACCATACGCGCTCCGGGGCAGGCCGAGGACCGCGGAGGAACCAGGATGCGCCGCCTGGACATAACCGACGGCCACACCACCCTGCCGCTCGTAATATTCGGGGAATGCGCGAAGCGGGAGTACCGCGCGGGCCGGAGGATCCGCGCCGGCCCCGCATACTGGAACGAGCGGTGGAACAATTTTTCGCTGGTGCGGGGCGGGACGGTCGCCGTTTCATGAAGGGTGGCAACTTGCCGCCATCCTCTATTTTGCACGTCCTTCCATACTTGGTAGTGTAGGGCCTCCTGATGCCGATCCCGAGTCACCTTGCCCCCTCGAATAGCTGGATCCTATTGTCATTAGTCCTGCAATTACCATCAAAATCACTGCCGTTGAAAATATCCAGTACAAACTCAACTCCCAGCTATTAGCTATGCCCATAAGCAACAAAGACAGGAAAATGGCTTGCCACACAATCACAACGATCACCAATACGAAAGCGGCAACTTTAGCGTACCATTGCGCGTCTTTCTTCTTCGGTTTGCGCTCAATTCGTATGCCAAGCGCCGAACCGAACGCCGCAAAACCCATGATAGTTATCGCAGACGTGAACACCGTGCTAGGCCCAAGCAAACCACTGTCGGGTGCGGCGCACACCTCCGCGCAAGCCTGCGGATGTGCAGCCGGCGGCGAGTCCTGCTCGGCCAAAGCCACGATTGCTACGGTTGCCACTACGCCAAGCATCGCCACTATTGTCAATGCCAGCACCAATATCAGCAACCACTGCTCCAAACTACCCCATCATCACCTATCTGGAACATAAGAGCGTATGCGCAATAGAGGACCGCGCCGGGCATGCGGATCTTTGACGTGTTCGCGGACGGCCGGTTCGCCGATCCGACGCTGGTGCAGGAACGGCTGCTCCGGCCGTACCGGGAGGGCCACGGACGCTGCTTCCGGTGCCGGTCGTGTATGCCGGGGCGTACTCGGCCGGGGCGCTGGCCGAGCACACCGCCGGACAGAACGTCTTGGAGGAGGTAGGCTGCATGCGCGAGGGTGTGGTCGTCAGGCCGCTGCGCGAGCGCGAGGACTTTGACGGCCGCCTCATACTAAAGTCAAGTCGGCCGAGTACCTGACGCGCGGCGGCTAGGCCACCGAATACAACTAGAGCGCGCCGTCCACTCCGGCAGCTCCCCGTCGCCGAATTTCCGCACTTAAAAGGGACGGCGCCGCAGTATAACATGCCGGCATACTACCTGGACATAGAGACCACCGGGCTGGATCCCGCCGCAGACTCCATAATCACGATACAATATCAGGATCTGGAACGGTACACCGGCAGGCCGAGGGGCGGCCTGCGCATACTCAAGTCGTGGGAGTCGGACGAGCTGGACATGTTGGAGAGGTTCGTCCGCGACACCGGCATAGACCTGCAGGACCGGTTTTCGTTCATCCCAGTGGGATACAACCTGTCGTTCGAGCACCGGTTCCTGTACCCCCGGACAAACATCAGCATACTGGACCTCCCCCACATCGACCTGCACCACGCGGCCATACTGATGAACCGCGGCGAGTTTCACGGCTCCGGCATGGCCAGGATGACCGGAAAGCAGCACCCCGGCAGCCCGATACCGCAATGGTACCAGGACGGGCTGTACGACCGCATCATACAATACGTGGAGCAGGAAGCGGAGGCGTTCTGCGAGTTCTACGTGTGGCTGCTGGAGCGGCTGCCGGCCGTCCACAGGGAGTTCATTGCAGATCATGCGTGAGGCCCCGGCAACTCCCACACTGCTTAACACCACCAGCCGACCCTGACTGGCACCCACCCACACCAAACACCAGGACGCGCCCTGGAGGGCATGAACCGGATCCGCCGACCTTGGATGCCGACACACACCCGCATCCCTGCCGCCTTCCTGAAAAAATTTGGTTGCCCGCGCGCTACCCGGATTCGGGCCCCGGCGTGTTGAGGGTGCGCAGGGCGTCATGCACCGCGTCGCGTCGCCGTTTCAGCGTCTCGTACTTTTCTTCGGCCTTTTCCAGCTGCTTTTCCAGGTCGTCGAGGGTGTGTCCTGGAGGCCCTCAATGGTCTTGGCGCTCGTCATTGCACGGCGGCGCGCCGGCGCCTTAAAAGGCGCAGTATGGCGGCCGGAGGGGCGCGCGCTCGGTCTCCCCGATCGGATGCGGGGAACTCAATACTCCGGAGCGTGTTCGCACGACGGCCAGTGGTACGAGGCGGCCCCCGGGGCCATGTCTATCAGGTACCATACGCCGTCCCTGCCCAGCGCCATGTCGCAGGACCACCAGCCGTCCATCACGGCGGCCACCTTCAGCGCCTGGGCGCGTATCACGTCAATGTCCGCGGACACCCTGTCGTTCTGTCCGGCCAGTATGCCCGGCCAGTCGTCCGGGATATTCCGCTTTGGCCTGCCTGGAGACGACAGCATCCCCTCCGGCACGTCGCCCCCGGAGATGCCGTACTCGCTCCAGCCGGCTTGGGGCGGCCCGGCCCAGTCCGCTATGGCCTTGGGCGGCCAGTACGGGTGGACGCACTCGATTGCGCCGTCCCGCAGGAACGTCCGCACCTCGGTGGATATCGGCGTCTGCCCGTGGAATGCCTTGAACTTCCAATCCAGCTCCAGGAACTCCCGTACGGCAAACCCGCTTGGCTCGGCCTCGCCGCCCATGTCTGCCATGTAGTTCTCCTCCAGAAGCGCCATTGCGTGGCGCAGCATCGCGTCGGCCGACCCCACGTGGCACGTGTTCTCCCACGAGTGCTTGCCGGACATCTGGTCGGTCCGCAGGAATACCGGATAGCCGCCCACCTCCTCGGCGGCGGCCAGCAACGGCGCAACGTCCAGCGGGCCGCCGTCCAGCGTCCTCATGAGCGTCTTCCTGTCATATTGCGTGTACACGGTCCTTGGCTGCGGCACGTCCAGCGCGCGGGTCCTCCCCCACCAGTATGGCAGGGAGGCCGTCTCGCGCAGCGCCAGCCGCTCCTCAAAATCCATGCGGAGCGGCGCGCCGGCGCCTTAAAAGTCCGGTTCGGCACCTGTGTCGCAGTAGTCGTCGACGTCGTCGCCCTCGTGGAGGGCATCATCAAGTGCCTCCTTGGCGCCGTCCAACTCGCGGCACATATCGTCGAATGCTTGATACGACATCACGACGGCATCATCGCTCACGTCGTCAAGTCCGTCCGCCGCGGTAATCACCATGTTTCTGCCGTCCGGCACGCCGTCAGGGTCGGCCGCGGCATGTCTGTCATCCGCCCCATACAGGACGCGTTCCGCCCTTTCCAAGGCGGACAGCACCGGCTTGACGTGCATCTCCCACCTGGCGTTGCTGCCGATGTAGCCGGTAGGGTCGTTGGACGGGTCGTGCTCTATCAGCCCCCGTATGTTCCAGGCGCCCACCCGGACGCGCTCCATCCAGTCGCAGTCGGGGCACGGGGAGTCGTCGCCCCTGAGCGCGCGGTGCAGGTTGACGAACATCTGGTCGACCTCGCGCTTGATCTTGTCCAGGGTGTCGTCGGAGAGGTTGTGTCCCATCAGTCCGCCGCGCATCCGTTCCTTAAAAGGCGCAAAAACCGCGCATCTCCGGTCACTTGAGGAGGTGCCTGCGCAGGTTCTTCCGGACGGTCTCCCAGCCCCACAATTCCACGGGCACGCTGGACTCCTTGACTATCTGGTAGGCCTGCTCGGTGAACCCTCCGGTGCATACCATCACCACGGACGTCCCGCTGTGCACCGAGGCGGCGCCGATGGTCTTGTTGACGTCCGGACCGCCGCACTGGCCCGCCCAGAACTTGCACTGCACGACGACGCGCTCCCTGTCCTTGACGGCCAGCACGTCGACCCCCATGTCGGACTTGGTCGGGCCGAGCATCCGGCCGGACTTTGCGTCATACCCCTTCTCGATCTTGTATCCCATGGATGCCAAAAGGTTGGCAATTACCGCCTCGAAGGCTTCCCAGTTGAACCTCCCCATGTTGGTGTCGATGTCGTTCTTCGTGACGCGCAGGTCCGTCCCGCTGTACGTGCCGCGGTTGTACTTGTTGCCCTTCTTCGGCTTGCGCCTCCACCACTGCCTCTTCTTCGGCTCGGCCGGGGCCCCGGCGCGGGCCGGCGGCAAGGCCTCCTCGTACTTCGGCTCGGACGCCTCGGTCCGGGTCGGCGGCGCGGCGTAATCCGCGCCAGGCGCGGCATGGTCCGCCGGCGGCGCCTCCGTCGCCACCGCTGCGGAATCCCCGTCCGCCGCCGGAGGGGGAAGCATCTCGCGCAGCCTGTCATATTTGAGCCCGGAGTCGCACTTTACGCCGACCGCCAGCCGGCCGAGGCCCGGCTCGTTCCACGATATGGTGGCGCCGCGCTTCAGAAACTTGACGCTGGCCGAGGCCCCGGGCATCCTGAGTACGGTTATGCCGCGGCCGTCGGTCAGGTGGGGCACGTCCCCCATCACCAGCGAGCGGCCGGGGTTCAGCACCAGCGTCTCGCCCGACGGCGTGTCGCCGCGGCGCTCGGCCGGCCTCCCGCCGTCGAGGCGCACCCTGTGCGTCCCCGAGACGGCGCCTATGGTCTTTTTGCGGGGGGTCGCGCCGGGCCTGCTGACGGTGACCTCGTACGAGCCGCGCCTGAACGCGGCCCAGGAGAAGGGCGGAACCACCACGCACGGCGTCACGCCCAGGACCGTTCCGCCATATGCTATCTCGCAGTCCTCGGATCCGTGCACGTACCACGCCGGCGGCGACTGCTGGTACGAGATGGCCCGCATCCACGACTTGGCGCCGGCCCCCCTGATGGAGACGCGCCTTCCGGCGTGCCTGATGCGCAGCGCCCCCAGGCTGGTCGAGCACTTCGCCTTGTCGTACGGTATGTCGTATATGGTGTTGCCGGAGCCGTCCATTATCCTGACGGAATGGGTGATGTCCAGCGTATAGCCGCCCAGGCTGCCGCTCCGCAAGCCGTCATCGGCCGGCTGCTCCGCATGTCCCGGCTCCGCCGGCCCGGGCGCCGCACTCCCCGCGTCCCGCCGCACTCTCCGCTGGCACAGCATGCAGGTGTCCCCGAGCACCTCCTCGCCGCACTCGCACCTCATTGGCACATCTCCCTCATCTCGGCGATATTGTTGACGTGGAACGCGACGTCCCTGCTCTCCGGCCACCGGTCCGAGCCGTCGCCGTACCGGTGGGAGCGGTGGCGGGGGACGGGCGCCTCGTCGGGGCCGAACCCGTCAAACCAAGGTATGGAATGGCGGGCCTCGCAGCCGTTGGGGCAGTCGGTGATATCGTCGCGGTGGTGCCAGGCGCGCGCGTTGTGGCAGTTCAGGCACAGCAGGAAGAACGGCTCCATGCGTATGGAGCGCCGCGCCGGTATTAAAAGCTGGAATGGTGACTGGGACTGCAACAATATCGGGGGGTGTCGCCTTCGCCGCCCTCCAGCAACGTTGCAGCCCCGGCCACGGGGCGCCTTTTATGGAGCGGGCGCGCCATGCCGCAGCCGGGCGGGGGGCTGATCCTCGTTAGCGTTATCATTCACGGCGGCGCGGGACCCGGCCACCGCGCGCCGCCATTCGGTTTCAGGGCTCGCGTGGCCCTACTAATCCTTTTATATTTAAATCACCTTACACTAAACATGAAAATACTGACACGCGCGCCGCCCGCCATCCCAAGGGCGCGCCTGATCCGGGGCCACCGCTACCGCACCCCGGCAGGGAAAATATACCCGTCGGTGACCACGGTACTGGGGGCCACCAAGCCGGCCGACGCGGTCGACGGGCTGGAGGCGTGGAGGGCATCGGTGGGCGCGGCCGTGGCCGACTACATCATGCGCGAGGCGGCCACCATAGGGACGCAGGCGCACCGCCTGAACGAGGACTACCTGAACCGCACCAAGTCCGGCGAGGCCAGGCTGCTCGCCCGGGCGCACCACGGGAACTTCAGGCCGTACCTGGACCGCATTGGAACGATATACGGGACCGAGGTGCCGCTGTACTCGGACATGATGGAGGTCGCCGGAACGGCCGACTGCATCGGGGAGTATATGGGGGTGCCCAGCGTCGTTGACTACAAGACCAAGCGGGTGCCGCAGCAGCCGGACTGGATCGCCGACTACTGGCTGCAGACGGCGGCCTACTGCATGATGTTCAGGGAGCTGTCGGGCATCGAGATACGGCAGTGTGTGGTATTGGTGTCGTCGGAGCGCGATACGGTGCAGGAGTTCACGGCCGACCCGCGCGACCACGCGGCCGCGTTCCTGCTGCGGCTGGCCAAGTACGACGGAATGATGCGGCAGCATGCCGGGAACGCCTAGCCGGTCCGGCCTTTTATGGAATGGAGTCGCCGCCACGCAAATGGGAATATGCTGCGCTGCCTGCCGGTCACCGGACACCGTACGGGACGACGAGCGCGGCGAGATATGCTGTACGCGCTGCGGCATGGTGCTGGAGGACCGCATCCCGGGGGCCGGCGCCGAGCCGGCCGGGGCGGCCCCGCATGCGCCGATCGGGATCCCGGAGACGGTCATCGGGCCCTCGCCAGACACAGGCCACGCCGCGCAGCGCCTGCGCCGGACAGACGGCAGGGTGACGCAGAGGTGGACGCCCGCCGCCCTGCGCTCCGGGGGGCTGACGGCGATGCGCGCCATGCACGACAGACTCGGGCTGCCGGAGAGCGTCTACGTGAGGGCCGCGGCGGTGTTCGCCGGCGCGGTCAACTCGGGCCGTACCCGCGGCAGGATCGTGGCGGCCATGGCGGCGGCCTCGCTGTACCTAGCATGCCGGGAGGCGGGCGTGCCGCGCACCATACCGGACGTGGCGGGCGCGTCCGGCGTGTCCCGCAAGGCGGTGGCCAAGCACGTACGGGTACTGCTGGAGCTTGGCGGCTCCGGGAGCCCGGAGCAGTACGGCATCCCGATGCTCACGGCGAGGCTGGCCGCCGCGGTGGGGGCGAGCGCCGTCTCAGCCAAGGAGGCGGCCGGAGCCGCCGCCGGCTTGGACCAAACGTTTTTGGACGGCCGGCGGCCCATGGTTGTGGCGGCGGCCGTCCTGCACGTCACAATGGAACGAATGTCCGAGCCGCACACCATGAAGCATATAGCCGCGGCGGCGGCCATAAGCGATGTCGCCATGCGCAACATGACCAGAGAGCTGCGGCGCGTCACTGGTTCCGCCGCAGGCGTGGTCGGAGTCGCTCCCGCGAACATCACGCGTACGGCGTAACCACGCCTGCACACTGGCGCGGCCCTGCTCCAGCCGGTGCTTGCCAGTTTATGGTTTCATACCGTGCACATCTTGCGGAGTATCTTCCGGTCCCGCCGGCCGGACAACGTGCTGGACTTCTTGCACCCCCACTGGAGGGCATGTCGGCTCGTCCGCCATCGCGTGGGGATCAGGCAGCGGTGTCCTCTCGGAGTATGAGGTGTCCATGATACAGGGCGTCTCGTTCACGGGGCTGGAGGCTACCGCGATCGTGGACGGCGCGCTGTACTCGGTGTCGTACGCGGCTTGGAACGGGACGCATGGGGACGGCACGCGTCACCTGATGCGCGCCGTCGAGTCGTTCGAAGTAATGCCTGCCGGGCTGCCCCCTAGGCGCGCGCTGCATCCGGGCTGGCCACCACGCGTTAATTCAAAAGAACCGCTCGGCCAGGATCACATAATAGGCAGCCCGCCGGCGGCTCTCCGATGCCCGGCACGCGGAAGACTTGCGCATGCGCCGACGTGACTCGGTGATCTCCCGATGGCGTTCGAGGCCGCATTCGGCGTGACGGCAGCCATTGCGGCAATACTCTTCTTGGCGTACCACCGACTGCGGAAAAAGTACGATGCCGCAGTCAGGGAACGGGACGGAATCTCCGCCACGCTGAAAGCAAAGACCGAGGACCTTCCGGCGCTGACCAAGGTCGCCACTGCCGACGTGACCGAGCCCCTGAACAAGATAATGGATGATCTCCGTGAGCGCATGGAGAAGCTGGGCGAGCAGAACGCCGGAAACCGGCAGGTAACCAACGAGTTGGCAAAGTCCACCAAGGAGATATCGGAGGTCCTGACAAGCTCGCAGAGGCGCGGCCAGTACTCCGAGATCACGATAGAGCGCATACTTCAGATGTCGGGGTTCGAGAAGGGCAGGCACTACAGTACCCAATACGCCACCGAGACCGGAAGGGCCGACTTTGTGGTGCACTTGCCTGACGACCGAAACATAATACTGGACTCGAAGGCGCCCTTGGACTCCCTGCAAAGGTCAATCGGCGCCGACGACGAGGCCGACAAGTCGTACCACATGGACGAGCACGTCAAGGCTGTCAAGGCGCACATCAAGTCGTTGTCCGGCAAGGAGTACTGGAAGGGGAGCGATTCATTGGAGTGCGTCATACTGGTGATGCCCGAATACGCCCTGCTGCCGGCCCTGGAACGGGACAGCGGCCTCATAGAATATGCGTGGAAGCACCGCGTGGTACTGGCCACGCAGTCCATACTGATGGTGCTGCTGAGGGCGGTCGACATAATATGGAAGCAGAACGAGATGGCAGACACCGTAAAGGACATAGGCAGGCTGTCCGCCGACCTGCATGCCAGGCTGGTGACGTTCGGCAACCACTATGCCAAGACCGGCGACATTCTCGGCAAGGCCATCAAGCAGTACAACGCCGGCGCGGGTTCTTGGGACTCGCGAGTAATGCCGGCCGCCGAGAAGCTGGCGCAGGCCGGCGCGGCAATAGACGAGCTGCCCGAGGCCAAACCCGTCGACACTGCGCCACGCCGCCTGTCCGGCGCGGACTGACGCCGCTGACAGAGCACGACGCGCCCAAAATTGGTAGTGTCGAGCGTGTAATGTTAAAACGGTCACCGGGTCCCTCCATGGCCATGACCAAGCCAACAGTCGGCGCCGGACACGGGATAACCATTGACGAACTGGTAGCCCAAAGCCTGACCCAGAAGGCGGACTACGAGATAACCGGGAAAATCACCACGTCGGCCAAAAAAGAAGAATCTGCTGACTGCGCATCTAACTCTGGGCCTCTCGCTTCCAGCGAATCCTGACGTTTTTCTTGCCACGGATGCCCACTAGGTGTGGGGCCTGTACTCAAGTTTGTACACTGGTTTGCCATTCTTATCGAACAGATCCGTCTCCCAGACCCTTTTCCAGTCGTACCTGTGTCATAATGCCCACCATCTCGTCCGTGATGTAGTTGCGGCCTCGCCACTCTTCCTTCTCGTCCACAACAAACCGTTCATCGCCACGATGAGCCCCCAGTTCTTCGGCCGTGTAGTCGCCCCTGCCCGGTGGACCGTTACTTTTGGGAGTGTAGATGACCTGGTCGGTGACTCTCACCTTGTACCCGGTAATCGTCCGCTGTTCGGACGGCAGTTCGGACTTCAGGCCGGTCGCCACCACCGCCAAGACGGTTCCGTCGTCCAGGGTATGCTTGATTACGCGGGCATGCGACATGTATGGATAGTCTTTGTCATTCCGTGCCATTTGCCACCACCTTACCAAACATGGGATAACTGGGATGGTCAAGAATAGTTGACTGGGAAACCAAGGTTTGGCGCCTCACTAGCTGGGACGGCTCTCATCTGGCACCCGCGCCCCCGACGCGGACCGTCCGGCGGCGCCGCGGCGGGAGATTGGCAGTTCTCGGCGCCGCACATGGCACGGCAGTGGTCAGGCGCCGTCAACGCCACGGTCCTCGCCGCATTCCTTCCTTTTATACCGCCGCTGCACCCGGCCTCCCATGAGACGCGCCACGACACTGGCACTGCTTGCATCGTGCGCCTTGGCCGCGGCGCATCCGGCGTGGGCAGACGGCCCCGCGCCGGACCTGAGCGTGGCGGTCGGCATCGTGTGGGACGATATGGGGCTCCCGTACGCGCTGACGTTTGACGCCGAGACGGAGCTGGGGGAGGCCGCGTGGAACATAACCGACGGGATGGACCTGGTGTGGCCGCACCCGTATACCGTGGACGACGTCGAGTGGAGTGGTACGCTGGGGTACGCCCACATACATCTGGACGGGGAGCGGCACGCGGTGGTGGCCGCCGACGACGGCATACCGGTCCTGGTGCAGGTGGGCGAGGCGGAGCCATACCGGGGCGGGGATTTGTCCCTCATACGGGTCCATGGGAACAGCGACCGGGTGCTCGTGCTGCAGTCGTCTTTTGTAGAAAACTGGGAAACCGTGAGGAGGCAGGCCCTGGCCGAGCATCCGTCAGTCCCCATACATGAAGTGCCCAACACCTGGGCCACCGCAACCGCTTACCATTTTTACGGGGTTGGCGAACCGCCCGTTGAGGTGGCTGTGCCGGGTGCCGGGAACCGGCCCTCCTATGAGGGCCCCGACCCCACGATGCTCGTGGTAAGCATAGACGGACTAAACCATGCAGTGGTGAATATGGTGGCCGGTCCGCCCGTGCTGGCCGGTCCCATGGAGGCCGCGGCGCTGGGCCTGGGGGACATCACGGTCATGGAACCGGACGTCTGCGTGTGGCTGGATGACGACGCACCGGACATAGACAGTGACGTGCACGTGCAAAGGATCGAAGGCGGATGCCACCTGGGGGAGGGGTACCTCAGACCCCAGCCGAATGACATTCTCACGCCCAATGAGGTGGCCAGGGCCATGATGGATACCGCCGAGCCGTTCATCTTCACCATAGACCTGGAATACCCCTACACCTGGTTCGACGTCGAGATCGGGGGCCCCGGCCCGTACGCCATAGACTGGGGCACCAACGTGCAGACCGTCACCGGCAAACCAATCCACGACCCCGGCAACCACATATCGTGCAACCGGGTGTTGGGGTGCCTGCCAGTGGCTGGCGCCCCGCCTGCCGGCGAACCCCTCTCCCCCCCGGGTTCGTTCACGAGCAGCCACAGGTCCGTCTACAACCCCTTGGGTCTCGGCCCCTCCCAGAGGCATATCGAGCCGATCATCATCGGGTACGAGCCCCGGGACCGCCCCGCCGAGATCCGCCACGACTTTGGCGGGGGCTGGAACGGGCAGGTAAGCATCACGGGCAACGTGGACTGGGTGAGGATTGGCCACAAAAATCTGGCATCCATAGACCAGTGGGGAGACATCCGGTGGAAGACCATGAATAGCGCCTTTGCCGGCTCCCCGAACCTGGTGCACAAGGCCACCGACATGCCCGACCTCTCCCGCGTCGCGGACATGGGCGGGATGTTCAGGGGCGCCAGCTCCGTCGACAACATATCGGAATGGGATGTCTCAGGGGTTACCAACATGGAGAGCATGTTCTACGGTGTCGACTCCATCGGCGACATATCTGGGTGGAACGTCTCGCAGGTTACAAACATGTACAATATGTTCTGGTACGCCCACTCCTTCAAACAAAACCTCGGAAACTGGTTCATCACGCTGGACGACCTCACGGTGGCCGATGACGACCTGGTCGTGGGCCGCGTCGCGCCCCAAAGCCCGTCCTTTTACGGGCGCGTCTCATACGAGGTCGTCGGCCCGGCCGACGGAGCGTTCCGCATAGAGCCCGGGGATCCGGTACTGGCAGGCCCCGGCGTCCCCCTCGTCGTGGCACCCCAGCGACAGGTCCAGTACGGATTCGCTCCGGCGGTACTGGCAGACCCCGCCGTCCCCTTCGTCGCGGCCAACGGTACGGTGTACGAGTCCCTCTTGGTGCTTGACCCCAACCACAACCTCACGCTGGGCACCCACAACGTGACGATACGGTCCACCGGTCCGCTCGGCTACCCGTCCACGCATACTGCGCAGGTGGCCGTCCAGTACGTCGCGCCCAACCGCCCGCCCGTCGCCTGGGCGGAAACCGGCCTCCTGGCCGCTCCGTCCGGAAGCGTGGTGATGCTGAACGGCACCAACTCGTACGACCCGGACGGCGACCCGCTGGAATACATGTGGAACCAGACCGGCGGGGTTCCCGTCGCCCTGCATGGCACGGACTCGCCATATCTGACGTTCACGGCCCCCAATGTCAAACACCTCAACACCCTGACGTTTGAGTTGGTCGTAAACGACGGCGCGCTGGACAGCCGGGAGTACACCGTTATCGTGCTGGTCGAGCCGGCCCGGCCCTGAGGCTTCCGGTACGACAGGCGGATATGGCCGCGGAGCCGAGACAGCGCGCACCCGTCTGGATACGCACGTCCCTCTGACCGCATGATCAAAGTTCTAATACGGCCGCGCGTACCGTATCGCGTTGTACCCGGCCAACCCCGCGCCCAAGAGACTCGCGATGCTGATAGACGGCGACAACGCCGAAGCCAAGATACTCGACAAGATGCTTGAGGAGGCGTCAAAGCACGGCACGGTGACCATACGCCGCATCTACGGGAACTGGACCGACACGGGCATGTTCCGCTGGCGCGAGGCGGCCAACAAGTACGCCTTCCAGACCCCGCACCAACTGAACTACACCACGGGCAAGAACGCTACAGACACCTTCATGGTGATAGACGCGATGGACGTGCTCCACTCCGGCCACGTCGACGGCTTTTGCATCGTCTCCTCCGACAGCGACTTCACGGGCCTGGCCAAGCGCGCACGGGAGAGGGGAATGTTCGTCATGGGGATGGGCAAGAAGACCACCCCCGAATCGTTCAGGAATGCGTGCGAGGTCTTCACGTTCGTTGACCTCCTCTCGGATCGTTCAGGTGCCGTAGATGCGAAGGGGAAGCGCGCCGAGCATGGCGCGCAAGACGCGGCAGACGAGCCGCAGGACGAGCCGGAACCGCAGCCTCCAAACTGGGAGGCTGTCGTCCTCAGGGCCATTGAGATGACGGCGCAGGAGGAATGGGCCAGGCTGGCCGACGTGGGCAACAGCATAAGAAAGGCAGACTCCTCGTTCGACACGCGCGCGTACGGGCGCAAAACACTGCTTGCCCTAGTCAGGACCGCGCCAGAGAAGTTCGAGGTGAGGGAGGAAGGGCACGCGGGCCACACGCCGGTCCACTACGTGAGGGCCGTCCAAGAGTAGCGGGCAGGCTCACACGCTGGGGGCGCGACCGTCTGGAAGCTCTTGGGATCGTTCACAATCGGCACCAACCATGTCGTTCAAAAGAGGCTCTCTGCTGCAGAACAAGAGGCCGGGTAGCCGCGCCAAGCCAGATTTCCAAACCCATTAACGTCCCGCGCAACACCATATTACATGAGGCGGACGGGCGCCACCCTGACGGCATGCATGGCGCTGGCCGCGTGCACACTGCTGTATGGCGGGGCGCACGGCCTGCCGGACGACGCGCGGTTCTTTCTGGTGACGGAGTTGGGGAACGTGTTCCACATCGTCGGCCCCCCGCCGGACCGCCCGCCGGGCTTCGACTCGGCGCCCTTCCTGAACGTCCGGCCGCTGGACACCGTACTCTCGCTGACGGCCGGGCCGGCGCCGGGCGTGGAGCCGGTGGCCATCTTCGGGGAGGCCGGCATAGTCACTAAACTGCCCGAGTACCATCCCGAACGCAGTATCATGGAAGCCGCCGTCGTCCGGGACTGGGGGGGCTCCTCCTGGTTCCTGTACGCCACCGTTCCGGTGGGGGAACTGGGGGTGGACGGCGGCATCCCGTATCTGGGCCCGGCCAGGGTGCGCGATACCGCCGACCACGAGCCGGTCGACCTGCTGGAGTGGTGCAACGCCGCCCCACTCAACAGCACCGCCAAGTACAACCGTACCAGCCCGCTTGACGGCACGCTGGTCTCCTGCGTGGACAACCACAACGGCAGGAACCTGACCGCCGCAGATGCCGGGAGGCGCGTCGGCGGGGAATACGCCAAGTACGGCCACACACTGCAGCTGCCGTCCGCGGGCAAGTCCATCGTACATGTGGACAACGCCTCACCGCACCCGCACTGGCTCGAGGTGGTGTTCACCTGCCCGGCCTGCAGGCACGACGCCCGCGCGTTCCACGGTTATGACGGCGACCCGGCCAACGACTTCATGCAGCGGGGATTCAGGCACGACCCGGCAACGGTCGTCCCGCCCGCCCCGCCGCACCACATGCAGCGCGGCAACCTGACGGGGCTGGCCTGGGACGGCGTCACCGACCCGCACGGCACCGGCTACTGGCAGAACGGCAGCGGCGCGTGCACACCACTCGGCATATCCGGCGGCACGATAGTGGGCGGCTGCCCAATCACGACGCCCGATACGCACATCCAAGCCGGGACGGTCCTGGCCGAGACGTGGACGCCGCTGGTCCCCGGCTGGAATTTGGTGGAGTTCCCGCCAAATGCCAGCTACGTTATCATATCGGACCCGGGGTCTGGGGCCAGGCTCCAGATCCGGGAGGCCAACCAGACCGATCCGGGCTGCTGCCACGGCTTTGACGGCGGCATATACCACGTGGCGCACGAGCCCGGCCAGCCGCCCAAGGCCGCGGTCTTCCACAACACGGACAGGCACCTGCTCATACTGCCGTACCGGGGATCCATACAACACGAGCACCCCACGCTGCGGGACATGCAGGAGGTGCAGCTGGCCGCCCGCGAGGCGCCGCGCCACTCCCCCCGGTGGCTGGCCCACAGCGAGCAGGGCGACCCCGCATACCACGGCTTCCTGTACGGCGAGCACGGCGACTGGCCTCCGTACATGGTGAGGCTGGTGGAGGCGCGGCACGTCGACTTTGACGTGCCGCATACGGACATCCTGGACCACACGCCGTACAGCAACTACACATATGGCGACCTGGGGCGCATCCTGCGCATAGACATCCCCGCCGGACACCTGCTGGACGCGCAGATGTACGACATAAGAAACGACAAGGCACTGCTCACCGACGAGGGCCGCTTCATATTGTGGGACGGCACCCGTGTGGACCGGCCGTACATACAGCCCTGGCTGAACCTAAAGGAGAACCCGGTCTGGGACTTGTACGGCGTGGAGCTGCCCGACGACGAGATGCTCATCGTGGACACCTACGCGACCATACCGACCGTGACGCCCACCACGCTGTCAAGCACCTACCTCTCCAGCCTGCCGTGCGGGTACCCGAACATAACGGAGGCGACCCACGAGCTGCGCGATACCATATTCGACACGTTCGGCAGCGGGACATACGACCCGCACCTGATGGAGTTTCTGCTGCTCGCCGACCACACCGGCGACATAAGCGACAACCTCACGCTCCAGCTCATATACGAGGCCAGCCGCACCTATCTGGACTATCTGGACGGGTTCTACTACGCGGGCGATGAGATCCACATACCCGTACTAGGGAACCGCCCGTACCTGTGCACTGTCATATCCCCCAACATACTGGAGTCGCAGTACATTTTGTACGGGCTGCCCTACGGCGGCACGTACCTGTCGCTGGGCGGGACGGAGGGCGTGGCCGAGGTCGAGTACGATGGCACGGCCGGTTTCGGGAAGGCCGCATATACGCACCGCTCCGGCGTGCAGGCGCCCCGGACCGGCACCCTGACATTGGACGTAAACGCCAGGCTCTGGGCGGGGGCCAGCGCATTGGGGACCGGCGACGCCCATTCCACCAGGACGAACTCGACCGGCCAGTGGCTGAACGGCACCATGCTCGTGGAGGCCGTGCTGGAGGTGGCCGGAACCAACACCACGTTGGCCGCGTTTGACATGGACCTGTATGACATATACCAGGAGGCCTACCTGCTCCAGGACGGCCGGTGCTACGCGCGCTTCGTGACCATGCCGGACGTCTCCCCGTACGTGCTGCGGTCGGTGTCCGTCCAGGCCGCGCAGGGGGAGCACGTCCCGGTGTCGCTCCATTTGACGGCCACCCCGCTCGCCCTGGCGCGGTCCCCGATCTGCGACGGCACCGACTTGGAGAGCATGCTGGTGCAGTTTTACCTGCGGACGTTCGCGATAGACGTGAGGTAGGCGCGCAGATCTCCCCCAGAACGGACCTCCGTGTTATGGGATCCAGCCTGCCCCGGCGGACCACATCCTCGTTCCATGCGATGCCATGCAGCTGTGGCCGTAGTGTTTATCAACCGGATGCTGGATTTTCTGACATGGCCGATATGGTGCCGTGCCTCCGTGTTGGCAGCCGTCGGACGGCTGGTGGTAGCGTTCGCGCCGTGCGTCATGCGTGGGCAGATCAGGACCGCAATCCGCCTGCGCCCCGCAAGTTGGCATGGCGGGTCGGGAGGACAACCGGGAAGCGGAGCGAATGGGGTCGGTTGTGCAACGGTATATGTACGGCTTGGTATGCATATGGCGCTGGGGATTCTGTTGAGCACTAGTCCAAGCCGAGCGATAGTCTTGGGAGGCTCGCCCGGCACCTTCGTAAACAACATGAGCCAGCCGGTACACAGGTGGTATCGTTACAGTGCGGGCTTTAGCGGGCAATGGGCAAAGGAGGTGATCTCAACGGAGAGAGACAATTGTAGAGCGGTGGTCTTTGATCCCTTCGCCGGCAGCGGCACGGCGCTCATTGCCGCCGAACAGTGCGGCGTCGCATCCTATGGTATTGACGCTCACCCATTTGTGGCGCGGATCACTGAGGCGAAATTGGCCTACCGGTCATCTCCAGAGGACTACCTGGCGCGGGCGAGGGATATCCTTGACGGCGCCCGGCGCCGCAGGCCGCTGTTGGATAGGTATGCGCCCTTGGTGCGCAGATGCTACTCGGACGCGGCCCTAAAACAGCTCGACTGCCTGAGGGCCGAGATCGAGGCCACGCGGGGCGATTCGGAGCCACACCAACTAGCGTGGTTGACACTCGTCTCCATCCTGCGCCCCACGTCACATGCCGGAACCGCGAACTGGCAGTATCTTCTTCCCAGCAGGCGCAAGGCAGTCACTCCACTGCCCTTTGATGCATTCGAAGCGACGGCCGGCATATTTTATGACGACATGTGCGGCGCGAACGGGTTGGCGGGTCCGCGGGCTAGATTTGAGTTGGGGGATGCCCGCTCATGCTCGGCAGTTCCAGACGACGGAGTCACCCTGGTGGTGACGTCGCCGCCATACGCCAACAACTACGACTATGCGGACGCCACCAGGCTGGAACTGGCGTTCTTCGGCGAGATTAGCGGTTGGGGCGACCTGCAGTCGCACATCCGCACCCACCTGATACGATCCTGCACGCAGCACGTTCCGGACCGTCTGGTAGATCTTCACGCCATACTCTCAAGGCCCGAGCTTGGCCCGATCCGGGACGATATCCGACAAGTCTGTGAGCGGCTCCGCGCGGTCAGGACAGAGCACGGTGGCAGGAAGACATACCACAACATGGTTGCCTGCTACTTTCTGGACCTTGCACAAGTTTGGATTGCACTGCGCCGGGTCTGCCGTTCCCCGTCAAACGTCTGTTTCGTCATAGGGGACTCGGCCCCGTACGGCGTCTATGTCCCGGTGATGGACTGGCTGGGCAGGTTGGCGCTGGCGGCCGGGTTCCATTCGTTTACGTTCACCAAAACGCGTGACCGGAACGTCAAGTGGAAAAACCGAAAGCACAGGGTCCCGCTCTGCGAAGGGCAGCTCTGGGTGAGGGGCTAGCTCGTGGCTCGGTCGCCGTCTCACCGGCTGGGGCAGATTGTAGGGAACGAACTCGAGGCCGCGATTCGGGAGCCGCTGGAAGAGATCGCGGATGAGTTTGGCCTGTACTTGGACTACGCACACAGCCGGGCTGCGCGCAACGGTAGAAAAAAGGTGGTGTGGGGGGACCTGAAGGGCAACAGCCACGTACTCGACTATGTGATTGAGGAGGGCGGATCCGAGACCGTTCTGGGCAAACCTCGGGCGTTCATAGAGGTGGCCTGGCGGAGGTACACAAAGCACTCAAAGAACAAGGCGCAGGAGATCCAAGGAGCCATAGCGCCCATAACGGAGACATACAGGGAGCATGCACCGTTTCTGGGAGCGGTGCTTGCCGGCGAGTATACCGAGCCGTCATTGACGCAGCTCCGGTCACACGGCTTTAATTTCATCTACTGTTCGTATGATACGCTGTGTCAGGCGTTTGCCAGCGAGCAGGCCGATATTTCATATGACGAGCGCACCAGTGTGGAAGAACTTCAACGGAAAGTCGATGCTCTTGAGAGGATGAGCCAGAGCCAGCGTGACGGCATCGCCACGCAAATACGCGATCTCCACTCTGATCAATTCAAACGGTTCTTTGGCACCCTGCGCAGTTCGCTGGGACGCCGCATCGAATACGTCGTAGTACTGCCCCTTTCAGGCACCCAGCACAGGTTCCACGCAGTCCGGGACGCGGTCCGCTACATCTCCGACCACGACACTTCCACACCTTCCTCAGAATTTGTGCAGTATGAACTGACTGTCCGGTACTCAAACGGAGACAACGTCTGCGGCACTTTCCATGACCGGAGCGACGCCATCGGATTCCTCAACTCCTGCACGGGTCCGGAAGCCGTCTAAGCTGGACGCCGGAATCCTAGGAACCGGGGCGGGCCGCTGACGACCACGCGCCGAGTCTCCCGGCTGCAAAGTCGGCGGCGATCCACCAAACCTCACTCGGTGGAGTGGCGCCACTCCAGTCCGCACCGGCGAGGCCGGGCATGGTGCGCGGCCCCACGCGCGGCCGCTACAATTCCACTAGGCTGACCTCGTCAAACCCCTCGTTCCTCGTCGGCGGTTCCAGACTCTCCTGCATCTTGACAACGGCATCGTCCGGAACGCGTCCTCCGTCCCACGCCCTCTTGGCGTTTCGGGCGCTGGCCCCATCAAAATCGTTGAAGAACGCCGCCCTCGCCCGGATACCGTGCTTCCGCGCCAGCGCGACGTATGGCCGGCGTATCTTTCTGGTCAGGTTGGTGTCGTCCACAACTACGCTGCGGCCCGCCGCCAGCGCGTCGTCCACCAGGACGCACTCGGCCTTCTTGTTGCCGCTCATGCGGGCCAGGCGCACGGGCCGCTCCGCATCATATCGCATAATGAGGGCGCGCCTCTTGGGCCCCCATGACATGCTGTTCCTGACAGCGTCCATCGACACATAGGTATGGCCTGGAAGCTTGGCGCGGGCATAAACGGTCTTGCCGGAGCCCGGTATGCCGACCATCACGACCACTTCCACCAACGGCATGCCCGCGGCGCCCCGAAAAACCTGCCGGTTCGGCCGGCGCCCCGCGCGGATATGTGCTGCGTCCGGATCTGGCGGCGCGCGCCCTACACGGCGGCGGTCCCGTTCCGTATGCGCCTGGCCATGTCCCCCATCTCGTCCAGCACGGGGTCCAACTCGCGGGCGCCCTCCAGGGCGCCCACGAACCCGGCAAGCATGGCCCGCACCCAGCCGATCTTCTCCCACCGGGGGCCGTACTGCCTGACCACCGCCGTCATGAGCGACGAGTTGGCCACTATACGGCAGGCGTTGTCGTGCCTCATGGTGTGGTTGCGCATCCGTACCGTAAAAGGCAAACTGTGCCCCCGGCCGCGCCGTGACACCCTAGCGCACCCGGGTGTAGACGCCCGGACTGCCCTCCAGTATCATGCCGTGCCGGTTCAGGTGGTCCAGTATCCTCTCGATCTCCAAAAACGGGACCTTCACCATACCGGCTATGTCGGCCGCGGTGAACTCGCCGTCCAGAGCCGAGATGGCCTCGTCCACCTGGCGCACCGCCGAGCGCGACTGGCCGCCCACCGCCTTGATATGGTCGGGCTGGCCGGTGTCCGGGTCCGCCAGGGTCCGCTGGATCATCGTCTCGACCAGCTCTATCGCCTCTGTGACGTCCTGCATGGCGATCTCCTCCCGGCGGCATATCTTGGCGCGCGCCCCGGCCAGTCTCTTGACGGCCTCCAGCTGCCGCGGCGTTATGCGGATCTCCCCCGGCTCGGCGCGCGCCCGGACATAATACTGCTTGATGGAACGGGCCGCCTCCCCGGACATGACCGGCTTCAGGGGGCGCACCGACTCCAGGTACGCGGTGACTGCCTCGGGCGGCAGCGCGCCCGGCGCGCCGTCGCCCAGTATGTGGTCTGCGACCAGCCCGTCGTTGGCCGCGTTCGGCGTGTCCTTCAGGACGTATATCAGATCAAAGCGGGTCAGCAGGGTGTCCGGCAGGTTTATGTTCTCCGACAGTGTCATGGAGTCGTCCCAGAACCCCTGCTTGGGGTTGGCCGCTGCCAGTATCGAGACCCGCGCGTTCATGGTGACCATTATTCCAAGCTTGGCGATGCTGGCCCTCTGCTGCTCCATGACCTCGTGTAGCGCGGCCCGGTCGGACTTTTGCGTCTTGTCGAACTCGTCGATGCACAGCAGCCCGCCGTCGGTGAGCACGGCGGCCCCCGCCTCCATGTACATCACGCCGTCGCGGTCGCGCGCCAGGCCGGCGGTGAGCCCCGCGGCCGTCGCGCCCCGGCCCGACGTGTACCTGCCCAGGGGGGCCACCGCGGCGGCCTCCTGCAACAGCGTGGACTTGGCGATGCCCGGGTCCCCCACCAGAAGTATGTTGAGGTTGACGCGCCCGTCCAGCGCCGCCGAGCCGCCGGCCATCAAGAACATGATGGACTTCTTGATGGTGCGGTGGCCGTGCACCCGGGGGGCGAACGAGTCCACCAAACTCTCCACTATATCTCCCCGCATGTCGGGGGGCTCGACCTTCTTGGCGGGCCGGAAGGGCGCCAAATTGTTCACCAAAAGCTCGTAGTCGTGCCCGCCCTTCTTGGTGCGGAGCAGCCGCAGCACCCCGCCCATCACCACGCGGTCGCCGGGACTGACCTTCTGTATCAGGGTGCCGTCCAGCCGGCAGTCCAGCATCCTCGGCGGCCTGGACCCCCTGATTTCTTCAAAGCTCTCGGCCAGCACGACGCGCTGCGAGTCGACGAACGTGGACTGCGACTGGTGCTCTTCCAGCGCGCGCGAGCCGCAGGGGCAGGCCGCCGGCCTGCCGCGCTCGGGGTCCATGCTCGTGGTCTGGCCGCACTTGGAGCACACCCACCCGACCTCCAGGGCGCGCGGCACCGGCTGCCGCATGCGCGCCACCATGCCCCGGAACTCCACCCACGACCCGTTCTGCGTCACCCCCACCTCGGTGACCGGCATGGAATGCTCCGGGTCGAGCTCCACGCGCACCGCCCAGTCCTTGTGGGCGTTGGCCAGATCCGGGTTGAGCCGCGCCACCTCCTGACGGTAGTCTTCGGCCATGGCGGCCAGCGCGGTGGCGGTGTCGCTCGCGAACGCGTCCGGCAGCTCGCCGCGCGGCACCGTCACGTATCGGTCCTTCAGGCTCTCGGCCACAGCCTCCAAGTCGAAGTTCATCATAGCCGGGCCGCCTGGTGGTACGTCAGGAAGTCGCCGAACCTAATGGCGGTCGCCCCCTTTGGCGAGAGCGATATCTCTGCCGCGAGTCCGGACATGCTTGACACGCAAGGCAGCAGCAGGCCCAGGTCCAGCCGGGAGTACCCGATGCCGTCCGTCGTGGCGGCCGGGGCCTCTATCCAGCAGCTAGTGTCGTCGTCCCCGCGGAAGACGGCCTTCCCGTCCCGTATCGCGATGATGACCGATACGGAGCCGGCGGCGCCCACGTCCTGCAGCGCCGCGCGCAGGTCGGCGGCCGGCATGGCCACGCGGCCGGGGCAGTCCGCGTGCGGCTCGTTCATGTACGGGGCCGGCTCCAGCGTGCGCAGCTTGTACACGGTGTCTCCCGAACGTATGACGAGGCGCTCCGGCGTGACCTCTATGCGCGCCATATCCCGGACGCGCCTGGCCACTTTGAGCAGGGCCGCCGCGTCCAGGCCTATATCCGAGCCGTCGCCGTCCTGGACCCCCTGCGGCGCATACGAGACGCGCCGCGTGTGCATCACGTCGTACGCGGTTATGGCGTGGCGCCCCGGGCTGGCCACGACCTCGCCCAGCTCGGCCAAGAGATGCGCCACGCGCAGCAGTTCGCCCCGGTCAGCTTCAAACTCCAACGCCGGGGGGCGCTGCGGCCCCTTAAAAGGAAGGTTTTGCCCGCACGCGGGGGCTGTAACAACACCGGACGATGACGCTGGCGTCGCCTCTCGATAACGTTATACTCCCTCCGGCGAGAACCGGTAATCACGATGTATGATGATAAGCGGTGGTTGGTTCTGGGAGCCGTCTTGATTTTCACGGTGATCGGGTGGCTGGTGGCGGATGTTGTATCGGGGGCGGCAATCGTGTCGGCCGACGAGGCCGTGCCGGGTCATTTTGTGTCGGTGGTGGGGCTGCCGCCTGATGAAATATTCGAAGACGTGGTGGATAGCGTCGTGAATGTCAGGGCATGGGACGACGGGGCGGGGATCAGCCTTGGCACGGGATTCGTGTATGAGACGGGCCGCATGCTGACCGCACACCATGTAATCGAGGGGTACGAGGATCGGCTCTTCGTGTGGAATAGTGGGTACCATGAGTTTGTGTCAGTTGTCGGGTATGACGCAGAGGCGGACATAGCCGTGCTGGCTTTGAATGGAATGGTCCACCCCGCGTGCCAAGATGTCGGGGAACTTTGTGGTGTGGTGGTGCTTGATCCGCTGCGGACACGCGATGGCGCCGTGCGACATACCGATTCGGCCATGTTTGCCAACGGTACGGTACGTTCAGTAGATCGGTACTGGATGGATCCGGAGGACAAGGTGGGCGTGGGAGAATGGGTGCTCAGTGTGGGGTATGAGTCCGGCCTTCTGACTGCCAGGTCCGGCATGGTCGCATCGCACGAGTGGGAGACTTGGGGCACGACCACGCTGCGCACGTTCGTGGTTGACGGTTATTCGGGGCCGGGCAGATCCGGCGCCCCCGTGTTCAATTTGTGGGGCGAGGTGGTAGGGATGGTTCTGGCGGGATTTGATGGTGATCGTCTGACTGTGGTGGTGCCCATAGAAATGGTCATGGCCAAGGTGGATGGATGGGACTGACGGGCTATCTGCGAGTGCAGCGGCCCGGCGCCCTCAAATGTGTCAGCAGTCGGCAGCCACGCCCCCTCATCGTATGTGGCGCCAACGGTGGCGCCACAGCGCCAACGGTTGGGCTGTAACAACACCGCCGGAGATGATTCTAGCGTTGCACTGATAACATTACAGTTCCGCCGCACGGGGCGCCTTTTATGGAGCGGGCGCGCCGCCGCCCATGCATTTGGCGGCAAGGCCGGGCGGCCCCTCCATACGTATGGCGGAAGGCGCCGACCTCCGGGGCGCCGACCTCCGGCGGGCGTTCATGCGAGGGGCGCGGCTCTGCGGCGTCCACGCGTGCCGGGCCGACCTCCGGGGGCCAACCTGGGCGGCGCCGACCTGAGGTACGCCCTGCTGTGCGGGACAGACCTACGGCGGGCCAACCTCCGGGGAGCAGATCTGGAGGGGGCGCGGCTCGACGGCGCCCTGCTGTGCGGGGCGGACTTGGAGCGGGCCGAGTGCCGGCGCGCCGTACTGCGCGGCGCCGACATGACGGGCGCAGACATCCGCGGCGCCGACATGACGGGGGCCGACCTGCAGGATGCCGCGCTGGAGGACGTCGAGACGGACGCCGCGCGGTGGTACGTGCCCAAGATGTAATGCGCCGCGCGCATGCGTTCGCGCGGCGGGGGGCATGTCTGCGAGTGCGGGCGGCACGCACACAAAATTAGTCATGTGCAGTATGTAATGTGTATTGGGCTGGAGGCTATTCCAGCTTTATAAACAACCACTGCACCGCCCCGCGTGCAAAGTGAAGCCGGTGGAAGTGTGTCCAGCAAACAAAAGATACATTACCGTACAGAAATGGTATTAGACATGCCAAGAGAGGCGTGGACCGCCAAGATCCGTCTGGAGAGGGATCCCGGATTCGCCGAGTGGGCGCGCCGGGCCTGCAATCCGGCAAGATACGTGTACAACCGGGCCGTCTCCGAGTGCCTGTTCAGCGGAGACCGCATGGAGCGGGTGGTGGCCGACCTGCCCGCGGGTCCCGACGCGTTCTGGCTGCCGGAGGGACCCGACGACATAACATATGGCAGTTTGGCGATGGACGGCGCGCACCACGAGTACTGTGCCCAGCCGACGGCGCACGAGCTGAGGCGCGGAATATACAACAATCTGACGCGATGGCGCTCGGAGGCGGAGTGGCTGCGCGGCTGCCCCACCGCATACGAGCGCGGGGCCATAGCCGAGGCCGTCGCGGCGTGCAGGAAGGCGGTGGAGGACCACGCTGACCGGCCGCCGTACCTGCCGGAGGGTGGCCATATCGAGATGTCGTCGGTGGTGGCGCCGATTAGGCTCGGCGACCGCACGCTGCGCATACCGGGGTACGGCACGGTGCGCACCGCCACGCCCGTCGACCCGTCTTGGGAGATGCGGCTGTTCTGTATAGTGGAAGTCTCCGGGAGGGCCGATCCCGCGGACCGCACGTTCGAGCTGCGCGTGGCCGTGCGCGGGGCGGCCAAGGAACCGGCCGCGCAGGCGGACGTCCCGACTGCCGGTCGCATGGCAGGCCGCATGGCCGGACGCGACGGGCAGCAGCCCGTCGGTTTCTCGCCGCGGGGCGCCGCGGCCCTGATGGCCGCCCGCTGGCGCCGCCAGCCAGCCCAAGGTTCCGCGCTCTCGCATGCGTGCGGCGGAGTAATGCTGGACGCCGACGGCGAGATGGTCTGCGGGCGGTGCGGGGTCGTGGCCGGATACTGGACTGAGGCGCCCGAGGATCCCACGGCCCCGCCGGCCGGGGCGCTCGACTACGGCGGCCTCTCCACCACGATGGGCATGTCCAACTCGGACCACGCCGGCGGGACGATCAGCAAGCTCAATATGCACCGCCTGCGGAAGCGCAACACCTGGACGCAGAGGTACGACCGCTCCCTGCCGGCCGCCATGGCGCAGCTCTCGACGCTGCGCGACCGCCTGGGGATGACCGGCGCATGCACCGAGTACGCGGCGTACCTGTTCCGGCGCGCCGCCTCCTCCGGGTTTCTGGTGGGGCGGGTGGTCTCGCACTGCACCGCGGCGGTCGCGCTCCTGGCGTGCCGCAAGCACGGCATCGGCCGCACCATACATGACGTGATGGGCGCCACCGGCGTCCCCCGGCGCGACATCTACCGCACGTACCGCCAGCTCTTTGAGCGGTTCGACCCGGATTTGCCGCTGCCCGACCCCGTATCATACATAGCCCGCATAGGCGAGACGTGCCACATCAGCGAGACGGCCCGGCGCGAGGCGTGCCGCATACTGATGTCGATGGACCGGATGGAGGCGACCGGCAAGGACCCCATGGGGCTGGCGGCCGGCGCCCTGTACGTGGCGTGCGTGAGACACGGCGAGCCGGTGTTTCGGGCCAAGATAGCCGCCGCGACCGGGGTGGCCGAGACCACGCTCTCCATGCGGTACGGCGAGCTGGCCGCCGTCGCCGAGGCCGCCCGGCCGGCGGAGGTGCGGCTGGATTGTCGGCACGGCCGGACGGGGGACGGCGGCCGTTGAACCTGCCGGAGCGCCTGTACCTGCGTATGGTGCGGCGGCGCGGCTGCTTCCATTGCGGCCCGGTCAAGGTCACGCTGGCCGTCCGCGACATGGACGGACTCAAGGGGTCCTGCCTGCCGTGCCTCCTGAAGCGCAACGGCCCGTACCGGGCCCTCCTGAGGAGCTCTTGGCACTGGTCGTCCGAGCCGCTGCTGCGCGGGCCCGTCAACCCCGAAAACCTCGACGGCACGGGCTTTGCCGAGGCGATGCGGGCCGCACTGGGGGAGAGGTACGGATAGTCGCGGGCCGGGAAGCCGGGGGACATGCCATGAACCGTCCCGAATGCGGCGCCGGGAGGGCGGCGCGCGGGCGTGGCGGCGCCCCGCTGTCTAACCCTAAAACGTTCCCCGGCCCCAAACCACCCCATGATACCGATGATACCGGCGGCCGCGGTGGCCGGGGCGGTCATCCTCGGGCTGATAATATACGCGGGCTACTCCCACATGGAGGTGCAGGACCTCCGCGACGGGGCGGCGGCAAACACGCAGGAGCGGCTGCAGGAGCGGCTGCGCGGGGAGTACGAGGGCAGCCCGACCAACATACAGCAGGCCACCATACTGTCCGAGTGGACCGACGACACCCGCATCATAGGCATCCTGGTAAAGTGCCCCTCCGGCGAGATGCACACCATAGACCTGGACGCGACCATAAAGGGCGGCGAGGCGCTCACCATCAGCTCCACCACCTACAACCAGATGCAGGCCATGGCCGGGAGGTGCTGAGGGGTGTTGGGGGGCGCGGCCGCCACGCTGCTCGCATGCGTGGCGCTGGCCGCCTGCCTAGCGCCGCATGATATTCACGGGCAGGAGGCCGGCATGCAGGAGCGGGACGGTCCGGCCCCCGGGTACGAGGTGTACGTGCCGGACGTGATGATCCGCGGCGAAAGCTACCGCGGACTCGTGGTCTCGAACCTGCCCGCCGACGGGCCGGCGACGTTCCGGTTCGGGTCGGCGGGGGGCGACATCATGCTGCCCGACTCGGCCGTGCTGGAGGAGGGCCGAAACCACGTGCTGTTCGACATACTGCCCGTGCAGTCGACCATCCTGTCCGGGGTCGTGTCAACCGGCATCACGGTCATACCGCCGGACGGCGAGATCCGCGACATCCCCGTGGAGACGCACCCCGGCGTGGGGATAGTCTCCCGGCTCTGGATAGTCGGGCCCGGTTCCGGGGGCGTGGCGTGCGACGACCCCGGCTCCACCACCGCGCAGGACATAGCGAGCCGCGCGGCCGACGGCGTCTTTGACGAGCCTGACCCCGGCAAGGAGATCCGCACGCGGCTCCCGCAGACCACGATACACGTGTTCTTGACCGACCGGTACTGCACCCCGGTCACGGCGCCGCCCGGCGGGATATCGTTCGCCGTCTCCTCGGACACCCCGGCCCTGACGTTCGGGGGCGGCCGGTCCCACGTCTCCGGCGTGATACCGCAGGGCTTCAACTCGGCGGTGCTCGACGTGTACGTGGGCGACGCGGGGGGCGGCGGCGTCATATACGCCACCGGAAGCGGCGTCTCGCCGGACTCCATCCGCGTCGAGAACCGGCCCGTCGAGGTGGAGGTGCGCCTGGGGGTCGGCCCGTCCGTGGCCATGGAGTCCTCGTATGTCACGTGGCACCTGTGGCTGGAGCGCGACGGAAAGCAGTACGTGCCGGACGGCCCCGTGTCCGTATACCTCACGACGGACAACCCGGTGCTGGCCAGCTTTGACCCCGCGCTGGTCGACGCGGGCGGGCCGGCGCTCCGCCCAATGCGGCCGCACCACGCCTTCCTGCTGGACGGCGTCGCATCGGGCACCATACACACCGGCACGCCGGCGGTGGTGGGCGACATGCGCCTGCTCTCCGTAGACCGCGACATCGCGGTCAGGGCGCACGTGGAGGGCATCGGCTCGGCCACCACGTCCTTCCGGATAGGCGCGCCCGGGTCCTTCGGCGAGGAGTTCCGCGTCGACACGGACCGCGTGCGGGAGTGCATGAAGGAGGCCGGCACGCTGCCGGACGGCTTCTACTCGCAGGACTGCAACGAGATGTGGCACCGCCTGCTGGTGGCCAGCCACTTCTTCGACATCACGGACTCGGCCGGGGATCCGCTGGACAGCGAGGCCGACACCATCGCATTCCTGGACGGCCTGTTCGGCGGCGACAACGCGGAGAGCGGGGCGGCGCTGTACAGGCTGGTGGACCGCATCAACGAGTATTCCATATCGGACGTGGGGGCCACCGGCGGCCTGGCCGGGGACCTGACGGGGCTGCTGGGGGCGTACCTCCGGACCAGCGAGATAGACGTCACTCCGGTGGAGAGCCTGGGGGTGACCGCCGAGATGATCGAGCGGCTCCCCGACGACCCGCCCCCCAACCAGCTGGCGCTGGAGGCGTTCCCCGGCCGGCCCGGAACGGCCAATGTGGTGGTGTCGACGATGTTCCGCGACGGCTCCAACACGTTCCCGGTATACCTGCCGGACGGCATCATGACGCTGTCCAGCGACTCGGGGCTGTCCCACCCGCCGGAGGTGCGCACGTACGGTTCGGTGCCGCGGCCCGACGCCCCGGGCACCAGGCCCTCGGCCATGGTGGTGCCGGTCATGGTGCACGGCGGCGGCTCGTTCACCGCCTCGCTGGGCGGGGTCGGCGGCGGCAGCGTGCACATACAGGACATGACGCCGGCCGGCGGCAAGCGGCTGCACGTCTCCACGCTCCCGGGCGGCGGCGAGCGCGACCTGATAGCCATCATATCCGTGCTGGACTCCGACGGCCTGCTCACCACGCACCACGGCGACATACACGTGGAGGCCGGCCAGGGAGCCTCCGACATAGAGCTGGTGGGCTGGCGCGGGGGCGGCGGCATGGTGCGGGGCAGCGTCGACGGCGTGGGGGAGCTCATAGTGCATGCGCCCGGCATCGGCGGCGGCACGGCCCTAACTACCCCGGTAAGGCACGAAGCGGAGCTGGCGGTGTGGCACCCGGGGCGGGTCCATGTCGCCGAGGAGTTTCCGCTGGTGGCGCACGCGCTGGACTCGGCGGGCCTGCCCATACGCAAGGTCCCGGTGGAGGTCTCGGGGGCGGTGGCGGCCGCGGACTCCGGCCTGAAACTGACGGGGAGCGGCGAGGTGCCAATAGTCGTGGAGTACGGCGGGATTTTCCACGGCGGTATGGTAGAAGGCTTCCTGAACCGCGCCGGCGGCGCCGGCGCGGAGGTGGCGGCCGACATCGTGGAGCTGCACGACGCGGTGGAGGTGCTCGTCGACTCCGGGGCCATGCCGGAGCCGGCCGTGTCGGTGGCGGCCGAGGGCCTGCTGTTCAGCGGGGAGGGCGGCCGGTGGAGCGCGGAGGCCGCGGCGCCCGGCTCCTACACCATAAACGTGCACGTCAGCAAGCCCGGCTGGGAGCCGTACTCGGTGCGCCTGCCGGTGAGGGTGGCGCACCTCATAGACGTCACGTATGACGCGGCCACCATACCCGGGCAGCGCGTGGACGCCGACCTTGTGTTGTGCGGGGAGACGGTGCTGCCCGGCGACCACCTGCGGCTGGAGCCGGGCCTCTGCCCCGTCTCCGTTCCCGAAGAGATCAGCGTGGGCGGGGTGACGCACCGCCTGGACTCCCTGACGGTGAACGGGCTGGACATACAGCCGGGGGCCACCGCCGTCCTAGACTCGGACGCCGGGGTGCGGGCCACGTACCGCGGCGTGGTGACCGTCGAGGCGGTCGCCGCGATGCCTGACGGCACGACAACCGAGCTGCTCTGGGGCAGGTACCAGCCCGGCGACGTGGTGACGGTCACCGCCGAGCCGCGGTACGAGTTCTGGGGGCTGGTGTGGGACAGGCCCGAGCGCTGGGTCGGCCTGCCGCCGGGGGCCGCGCAGTCCGGCGGCACCGTATCGTGGAACGCGGCCGGGGACACCGCCGTGACGGTCGAGTATGCACGCGACCTCACGTACTTGGTGATGGCCGGGGCCGGCGGGCTGGCCATACCGGTTGCCGTGATCGTGATCAGGCGCAGGCGCATACCGGGGCTGGGGTTCAGATGAGTTTCCTGGCGCTGTTGGCGGCGATGGCGGTAGCCGGCGCGTTGTTTGGAACGGCCTCAGCAGAACCATACAGGATAATGACCAACTCCCCGGTGCACGTCACCGGGGCCGGCAACGAGGTCGTGCTGGTATATGGCGAGGCTCCGGACGCGCGGTGGGTCGAGATAACTATGCACGGCACCACGTACGAGTCGGCGGTGCGCGGCGGCTCCTTCCACGTTCTGGTGCCCGCCCCGCCGCCCGGCACGTACGGCATCACCGGCACCTGGGGGAGCAGCCACATGGAGCCGGCCGCCGGGGGCATGGCCGAGACCACCACCACCGGCCACCTGGTGGACGGCATACTCACCGTGCTGGGCCGCGGGTACGGCGACGTGCCGGCCGGGACGGTCACCGTATCGCCGGGGGCCCACGAGGAGGGGTGCGCCGGATGCGTGGACGGCCCAGCCGATACGATAGAGGCCGGCGGGTACGTGCTGGTCTCCAACGCCGACGCCGAGCGCCACCAGTTTACCACGCGCAGCGCCTGGGCGGTGGAGTCCACCGGGAACTTGGACCCCGGCGAGTCGGTGCGCCTGCCGTTCAACTCGCAGGGCGGGGCCGCATACCGGTGCGTCTACCACCCCTGGCTGGAGTTCGAGGTGCGCGCCGCCGGCATGTACGTTCCGCCGGAGGAGCCGGGCGCCCTCCTGCTGGAGGCGCCGGGCCATGCCGGGGACGCGGTGCGCATCGGCATAACGCACACGGGCGCGGCGGCCGTCGCCCACATAGTGTTCATCCAGGGCGGGCAGGTGCTGGCCGCCGGCACGGCGCCGCTGGCCGACGGCTACGGCACATACGTGGCCGACTCCTCGGATTGGCGCGTCGGCGAAGTCATAGTGAGCGTGTCAGCCGGCCCCGACCATGCCACCGAGACGATATCGGTGCGGCCGCCCCCGGGCGCCGCCGAGCGCTCCGGACACACCACCGGGTACGACGGCCCCGACGGCATACTCGTAGACGGCGGGCTGGCCAGGCCGGCCGGAATAATACCGCTGGACGCGGCCTCCGAGGCGACGCGCCAAGTATGCCCGCTGGGCGGCGAGGCGCTGTTCCGGGGAGACATGGGCCTGGCGCCGCGCGGCACCCAGTACTCGGCGGGCACCGTATGGTGCGGCGGAACGAACCTCGGCGTCTACCTGCTGGAGTCGGGCTTGGCGATAACCGACCCGGCCGAGTGCGGCCTGGCGCGGGCCGAGTGGCTGGCCCCGTACTGCTTCCCGGACCCAAGCGCGGCCGGGCAGACAGGACTGCCCGCGCCCCCGGAGGATATCGCAGATACCCCGGCCAGGGGCGGCGGCCCCGATGTCACCGTGTCCGTCGCGGATCCCGACGCGCCGGACGGCGCCGGGGACGCCGGCGCGCCGGACATTCCGGACACCCGGGACGGCGCGCCGGACGCAGCGCCCGGCGACCTGCCCGCCATACCAGATAACGTGGCCGAGCCGGACGTCCCCGGCATGCCGGAGGACAACGACACGTGCGACCACTACACGAATCCGGAGTGCCCCTGCCCGGAGGGCTGGGTGCGTAACGGGGAGTGGTGCGACCCCGACTGGTACGGCGGCATTGACGCGACGGCAGACGCGGTGGGCGGGGCCGCCGGCGACGCCGGGGACGCGGCGGCAGGCGCTGCCGGCGGCATCAGGGACGGGATGGTAGACGCGGTGGGCGGCTTCTTCGGGTGGGCGTCCGAGGGCCTCTCCAACATACCCAAGTTCTTCTTGGACCTGGGCGAGTGGATGTACAACCAGTGGGGCATCTGAGGCACATGATCCGCATTCCGGCGCGCCTGGCCGCGTGCTCGGGGCTGGCCGCCCTGGGGTGGGCAGGGGCCATTCTGGGCGACGGCTCGGACCAGTGGCTGACCATGATATTCGTGCTGTGGGGGGCCAGCGCCGGGGCGTTCGCATATCCGGCGCTGCGGAGCGTCAGGCTGCCAAACATGCGGCGCCGCAGTTCTGTGACCGTCTCGGACCTGCGGCAGGACCCGTTCACGGCGTTCTGGCTGAGGGTGGAGAAACACGTACCCCGCATCCGCAGGGCCCGGGAGGCGTACGCCGCCCGCCTGCGGCGCGTGGGATCCGGCCTCATATACGACTACGACCTGCACGCCAGGCGCGCCGTACACATGTCCCTGACGCTGGCCCCCCTGGCGGCCGTGCCTGCCGCGACCGGCGAGATCATGACGGCCGCGGCCGCGGCCGCCCCCGCCGTTGTGGCATACCCGCTGATGCAGCTGTGGGGCCGCGTCAAGCAGCACGCCGTCCAGGTGGAGGAGGAGATGTCGTTCTTCCTGTGCTATCTGGCCGTCATGCAGGGCGCCAGGTACACCCTGTACGCGGCCCTAGAGCGGATGATGGACGCCCCGGACGTCTTCATGGCGATGGCCCGGGACGCCGCGGCGGTAACGCAGAGCGTCACGCTGGGCACCCCCCACATGCAAGCCCTGCGGGAATACGCGGCGCGCCACCCGGTGCAGTCATTCAAGGACTTTTTGTACGGCTACATCTCAAAGCACGAGACGGTGGGGCCCGTCGCCTCGTATACGGAGGCCAAGTCCGGGCAGTTCTTCGAGTGGTACAAGGAGACGTGGGCCAACTACAAGAACACGGCGATGATGCTGGCCACCATGGCGGTGATGGTCTCGGTGATGATCCCGATAATGATGGTCATGATGATATTCATCGCCGCGCAGTCCACGGTAAACATGGTGCTGACGCTGGGCCCGCTGATGGGGCCGGCGTTCGCCGTAATGCTGCTGTTCATGGTGGGATCGGCCCAGCCGTCCACCGGGGTGAAGATGAAGCCGTGGCTGCCCAGCATTGGCGTGGGGGCGGCCGCGGCCATACTGGTCCACATGGTATGGGCGGTGTGGCTGGAGCCCGGCGCGGACATATGGGGCACGGAGCCGGGGATCACCGTATCTGTTGGATTCGTGGCCGCCGGGCTCTCCAATTACGTGATGGTGCGCAAGCAGCTGGGCGGCGCCTCCAACGTAGACCGCGGCCTGCCCGAGTTCCTGGAGGACGTATACGAGCAGACGCTGGCCGGCACGGCAATATCCACCATACTGAGGCAGCAGGCGCGCGGCAGATACACGGGGCTCTTCGGCCGGCTGCTGCGTGGGATAGTCGCCAGGCTGGAGAGCGGCGCCACCATGGAGGAGGCCTGCCGGGAGGCGCGCAGGCACAGCCGCTACCTGGCGTTCGTCCTGGTCGTCATAACGCGCCTGCAGGAGGTCGGTTCCACCTCGCCGTCCGTATTGCAGCAGATGACCAAGTTCATGGCGGGCATAGTGGGCACCAAGCTGGACGTGGAGAGGTCGCTGCGGATGGGGGCCGTCATGATATACGTGGCGCCGGTGATGCTGATTGGAATAATGAGCGCCATGTTCGCCGTGTTCGACGGCGGCGGCGACGGGGAGTCGTCCACCGACATGCTGGCGAACATGCTGCCGCCCGGCGTGCTGGACGGCTTCAGGCCGCCGGACCCGGACTCCGGCATAAAGGAGCGCCTGGGGCTGATGGCGGCCATGCTCACCTGCCCGATGGGGCTGGTGGCGGCCAAGATAACCAAGTTCACGGCGGCCAACACCATGCCACTGGTGATAGTCGGGGCCGTCAACGCGGCGGCCATCGCGCTGGTGCCCATAGTGGTCGAGGCGGCGCCGATCTAGCGCGTATCGCGAGCCAATGCGGCGCATGCCCACGCGACGGAACGTGGTGGGAGGCCGCCCCCAGACGCTGCGCTGGTCGCGATACTGCCACCGCCGGTTCCGAGTCCACAGTAGGGGCCATGCTGAGGACGCCGGACATCTCAAACAGGAGGTGCAAGGATGCCGTATTCGTGGTCGGGTGCTACTGGCATGGCTGCCCCATGTGCTACGCGGAGCCGAAAAGCAACACGGGCCTCTGGATAGCCGAGGTGTAGCGGAACCGTCGGCGCCGGGGGGGAGGGGTCGTGGCTGGGATTAAGGTGCATGGTTTCCGTGTGGTCTAGGTTTGAGAGCATGGGGTATGTGATGTTGGTGTGGTGGTCGGCGCATCTGGTAGACCTTGGGCAACGGTGGTTCTTGAGAAGAGCCGAGCCGTGCGCCGCCCGGTTGAGTTATAGGAAGACAACCAGTTGTAGGCTGTCATGCTTGATACCACTTGGCTACCCGTCCTCATCGAGGTCACAGCAATCTTCGTAGGACTTGCCATCTACATCCTCCACTGGTCCGTCCGCGGCCACCTGCGGCGGATTCGCTGCGCCAAAATGTTGTTGGCCGAGCTCAATATGATGCCAGTCGTGACATCAACCGAGATTCTACCCCACAGCGCATACAACGGCTTGGTTAGAACTGCTAGCATCTCCCATCTGGACCAATCCCTCCAAGAACAGATCCACCTATTCTATAGATTGGTCGCCGCCCACAACCATGATATAGAAACCAAGAGGTACATGTTGGACAGCCTCTATCGGGCAAAACCAATCAAACCAGAACTGGACGAGCTCACGAAGACCGTCAAAGAATTTCTCCGGAAGAACGAGAGTGGCAAGCAATGGGTCTTGAAGTTGTTCCGAGCGTACGACGGTGACGACTAGCAGTTGAGGTCTCTAAGTTCATGTCTCTGAGTTCCCACTTGGCTCATGCTCCGTCAACTTCCCAGTCACCCGGACATTCCGCCCTTAAATATGGCCACGCCGCCGCCATGCATGAGGTACACCGCCGCCCTGCTTGCACTGAACGTGATGGTCTTTGCCGCATACATCATACCGAATGCGGGCGACCTGCCAGCGGTATACGGAATAGTCACCGGCGACATGGCGGCTGGCGTCCCCGTCAGCCTGGACAATCTGTGGCCGGGCATGGCCACCTACATGTTCGGGCATTCAGGCCTGGCACATATAGTCATGAACATGGTGGTGCTGGTGGCCGCCGGCCGCGGCCTGGAGGGGTGCGCCGGGATGCGCGTCATCCCCGTGTATGTGGCAGGGGGAGCAGTCGGAGCCCTGGTGCACCTCACATACTACGGGATGGCCGGCGCGGACGCCCCGCTGATAGGGGCCAGCGCCGCCGTCTCGGGGGTGTTCGGGGCGGCCGCCATATACAGGGCGGTCGGAGCCGGGAGCATTCTGTATTTCGTGGTGGCCCTGAACATACTCCCGCTGGCGGGCGTCACGACCGGCATCATACCTGACGGGGGCGTGTCGTTCGTGTCGCATTTGGGTGGCGCGGCCGCGGGCATGATATTTGGGGCGTGCTTCATGGTGTGCGGCAGGATAAACGGACGGCGCCGCGGGCGCGCAGTTATGGTGGACCCCGGCTGGATGGCCGACGCGCGCCGGGAATGCGGCAGGCAGCCGGTGTGACGGTATAGGGCAGCGCGCGCCGGCCCGGTCCCCCGTGTGGCCGGGCGGGGAATCCACATCTTAGATCAGCCCGGCGCCTCCGCGCCGTACCGCACGAGGCCCAGGCCGTCCAGCTCCGCGTGCACCGCGTGTATGGCCCCGCGCGCCTCGCCCACGCTCCCGGCCCCGACGCAGACCATGCGGCCGGAGGCGAACAGCAGCGTTACCGCCCGCGAGTCCACGATGCGGTGCACCACTCCGGAGAACATCTCCGGCTCGTACATGGAATGCGGGAGGGACCGCGCGGCCTCAGCCACGCGTATGCGCCCGTGCAGGTCGGCCGTCGCCACCACGTTCCGGACATGCATGTCCGGGTCGCCGCCCGCATGGATGCCGCACCGGCGCATGCCGTCCACCACGTTCCGGACAGCCAGGCCGGCCCGCCATTCCGAGGGCGCGCCGACGCAGACTAGGCGGCCGGAGGCAAAGACCAGCACCGTCGCCCCCGCGCCCGGCGCCCTCACCACCACGCACGGGAACCTCCGGGGGTTGTACTTGGTATGGTCCAGCGACGATGCGACCCCGTCCAGGTCCACGTCATGGTCCAGGGCGGCGCTCACGACCACGTTGCGCACGCTGATGCTGGCACCCACGCCCGGCGGCGCGTCGGCGGCTTAAAAGTCCGGGCACGGGGCGCGCGCCGCCTCACACCCCACGGGCGCCCCGAGGGCGCGCGGACGGCGGCCTAGGTCCCCCGCCACCCCACCACAGGCCGCCTTTTATAGCGCCGGTCAGCCGCGCCGCATTGATCGACGTATCCCCGCGCAACATAGTCTGCTCCGGCTCGGTCGGCGCCGAGATGCCCCTGGATGTGATAGCGAAGTTCGAGGGCGCCGAGCACGACCCGGTCTCCTTCCCGGGGGTGCGGTTCCGCCTGGGCTGCACCGTCATACTGTTCGCCTCCGGCAGCGTGGTCTCGGTCGGGGCGAACACCGAGCGGGCTGCCCTCGGCGCCGTGGACGAGCTCGTACGCCTGCTGAGGCGGCGCGGGGTGCGCACGGGCCGGACAACCCGCAGCATATGCAACGTGGTGGCCACGGCCGAGCTCGGCTGCACGCTGGACCTGGGCCGGGTGGTCCTGTCCGTGCCCCGATCCATGTACGAGCCGGAGCACTTTCCGGGAGCCGTCATATGCAGGCTGAACCCCAAATGCACGATACTGCTGTTCGCCTCGGGCCGGCTGGTCTGCGTCGGGGCAGACTCGGTGGCTGCGGCCTCCTCGGCCGTGAACGGGCTGCACGCGGACCTCGTATCTGGGGGGCTGCTGGCATGAAGGTAACCATAACGTACTGGTGCGACGACTGCAAAGCCTCGTTCCCCGTGCACTGCGGGGTGCCCGACCACATCTCCAACGGGGCGGCCGGCCACGGGTGCGGCGGCGACTCGGCATTCTCCGGGGCCGACGGCGTCATGGTATCGTACATGTGCAAAAAGTGCGGCCACACCAAGAAAAAGGACGTCAGGAAGATGATACCGGCCATGGCATCCAGAAGGCACGGCTGCGGCAGGGAGTGTGGTCCGGTACCGTGATGATCCGGAAGCGCGACGGCACGCGCGCCATATACGACGAGTCCAAGGTGCGCCTGGCCGCCGAGCGGGCCGGTGTGGGAACTGGTGACGCGGCCGCCATCGCCGCCGGGGTGACGCGCCGGACGCGCCAGCCGCTGACCGTCGCGAAGGTGGGGGACCTCACCGAGGAGGCCATGCTGCGCGCCGGCCTGCACGGGGCGTGCCGCCGCTACATAGAGTACCGCGCCGGCCGACGCCTGGAGCGGCAGAGGCGCGCCGGCATAACCGGCGGGGTGATAGACGAGTCCCTCAAACGCATGAGGCCCTCCACCCTGAAGACGCTCCGGGATGCCGACCCGGACATACACAAGGCCATCGCCCGGATAGAGCCGAAATGCGGGGAGTTGGTACTGTCCGGCAGGTTCATCCCCGATGACATCATCATCATGGAGGGGCAGCCGGCCGGAGCATACCGTATCGTCATGCCGCACGCCATCGACCTCCAGTTAGATGTGATGCGGCACGCCTCCAAATACGCCGTATACGTGGACTGGAACCGCACGCCCATACCGTTCCGGGCCGCCTTCCGGGCGGTCTGCTCGTACACGGGGTGCAAGATACGCGAGGGGAGGTTCGGCGGCATGCTGGACATGTCCCGCATACCCATGTGCGAGCTGGCCGAGACCGCAAAACAGGCCGCCGCCGTGCTGGAGCGGTGGGAGGGCGCCTCGGGTCCGGGCGTCATCATACCGCCCGGCATGGACCACCGCGCGATACACGATACGCTGTACGAGGCCATACCGAATCTAGAGCCGACCGCGATATACGGGCGGCGCGATGATGTCTGGGGGGACACGCCGTACCGCGGGGGCTGCCCGCAGTGCGGCGGGGAGCTGGTACGCACGGAGTCGTGCGTGTCGTGCGCGTGCGGCTGGTCGGCCTGCTCGGCATGATGTACCAATCTCGCAAAGTCCGCCTTTTATGGAACGGGTGCGCGCGCCCGGCATGCTCCGGACCGCGTCAATATACGGCAGGCCACCCGCCGTCGGGACGCGCGTCCTGATTACCAGATACTGGCCGCGCGGGTTCGGCCGAGCCGCGTTCGACGTGTGGGCTCGCGCCCTGGCTCCCAGCGCAGACCTTCTCAAGAGGTACAGGGCCGGCACGATGCCCTGGGCGGAGTTCGAGAGGCTGTACCGGATTGAGATGTGTAGTGACGAGGCCAAGGGCGCCTTGGAGGACGTGCGCCGGCTGGCCCTGAAGGGGGACGTGACACTGCTGTGCTACGAGCCGGACGGGGAGAACTGCCACCGCAACATTCTGCTGGACATGTTGAACCGTAGAATGGGGGCGAATTCCGGTGCCTGACTGCGCGCCCCCACGAGGAGTAAGACGGGCCGTCCGTCACCACGCATTCGCCCCGGTCTAGGAGCGACTGCGCGCATGGTTCCAAGGAGCTGGAGCTGAGAGGGGGATGTTGACGGGTGGTTCTTCCGGTCGGTTTGTCGTTCTTGTGGCGAAGTGATCGACACGCGGAAGATGGTGCGCACTGACGGCGAACTTGTCCGCGTGGATGGTATGGTGGCATGTCTCTAGCGATGCGGTGTGTATTTCATTCGGGGTTGGTGTGGGGCTGTGTCGTATGCGGTGGGTGCGGACCGAAACTACCACGTGTTGCCAGAGATGGGTGATATGTCCCGGTAGGCGTCGTCCCACAGCGGCTCGGCGCTGATCAGGATGGTCACCGCAAACGAGGCGGCGGCCCCAATGAGCCATACTATGACGGAAAATATCAGGTGTCGTCTTGCCGCGGCCGGGTTCTTCTCCTTGTACAGGACGTAGACTACCAGTCCGGATATGACTCCCAGAAATACGTGGGCCACCCACCACACAATGTGGGGCTTTTCGGCGGCGCGCTTCTCCTCCATGATATGCGGCGTGGAACGGGCCCCCGTAAAACGGTTAGACGCATGGAGATATCCCGGCCTTTTATGGGACGGGCGCGCCGCCACGCATGGCCATATTGCACTTCATGCCGGATGCCGCGGCCCACGTACGCGGGATGGACAGGCTGGACGATGCCGCCCTGCAGGCGGGCGCCGACCGGGTGCGCGCCGCCCTAGACATGGTGCACCCCGGCAGCGGGGCGTGGACCGGATGGAGCGCCGGGCGCGCCATAGGCTGCATGGTGCTGGACCGGGAGTATATCGAACCGGAGGGGACCATGTCTTTCCTGGCCGGGGCCATGATATGCCGCAGGGCGGCCGATCCCCGGCTCACCGGCCGCTACGCGTACGCCGAGGCGCTGTACGCCACACGCATCATACACATGATGCTGGCCGGGCGGCGCCGGCCCGCCTCGCTGCTGGCCGGCGGCGCGCCCGCGGGAAATCTAAATGCCGTGTGCAGGGAGGTATTGGGGGCAGAACCGGGCAGGGACAGGGACCGGTTCACCATCCTCGTCCCGCAGTACCTCAGCGTGGCCATCGGGCTGGGCCGCCGCTGGAAGCTGGTAAACCAGGACGTCCACGCGGGGCTGGTGCATATCATCGGGGATGACCTGGTACGGCTGCTGCGGGACGCCATCGCCTCATACATACGAGACCGCATCGCGCGGATGCGGCCGCCTCCCGTCAAGGTGCCGCCGGACATTATGGAATGGTGTTCCCGGCGCGCCGAGTCCCGGGCCGGGGGCGACACGCCGCCCTGCGTGGAGCGGTGCCGCGGAACGATGGGCAGGGGGGAAAACCTGCCGCACGCCGGCCGCTTCCTGACGGCCACGTTCTTCATGCATGCGGGCTTGGACGATGATTCCATATCTGCGATGTTCGAGGGGGCGCCCGACTACGACCCCAAAATCACCAAGTACCACATAGGCCAGATAAGGCGGCGCGGCTATTCGGTGCCCGGCTGCCGGTGGGTCGCGTCAAACGGGCTGTGTCCGGGGTGCGATGCCACGCATCCGACCAAGTACAGGCGCCCGGGCGGGCCAGACGGCAAGTGAGAATGTATGCGGGGGACAGGGCCGCGGCTGACCCCGCCAGGATTTGGAATTGGTGTCCAGTACAGATGACACACTGTCAAGTTGGCGGAGCCTGTCAAAAATGGCGCCCGTGCCAAGCATCTCCATCATATGTCTCGTTTTTTGACAGTTCGGGGGCGCGGCATGTGGAACAGGCACCCGGTGTTGCTAGGTAGACACATCTGGCTGCCCGGCAGAACCGCATAGCTGATAAGAGAACTGTAGAAACTGCATCTCCGATGGAAATTGGTTGGGAAGCGACCATATCAGTAACAGTCGGGGGCGTCGCGGTACTGATAGCGGCCGGTGTTGCTAGCTTAACGGCGCTGCGTATCCATTCCCGCCAGCGCAAAGACGATCACATCAAGCAGTTGAAAGACATAGTAGACGCGCACAGGACAGTATGGCGTGTGTTGCTCCAGATAGAGGCGGATGAGAAGCGCGCATCAAAGGAAGCGGGGCTGATCGGCAACCAGCACATCTCGAACATACCCGCCATCGAGTGGTTGCGGGATTACTTTCGGGACAACGCGGCGCTTCTGGCGCCGGAGTTGCACGACGCATATCAAAGTGCCTTGGAGACCGACATTGTCTTTCGAGCCGACTATCAGTCAGAGTTCGGAGAGGATGTGGACCTGCCTGGACTGATAAGTATTGCCGAGAAGGAGCTGGAGGCGTATGAGCAAAAGTACAGAGATATGAATGGGTTCGACCCTCAAAAAAAGTAAGCGCCCCGTGTTTTCAGTATGGTGGTGCTAGTATGGCACTTTATTCCATTAGCCACCATCCCAGCACACAGATGTTATACTTTGTTGCAGTACACACGTAGACGTTACAGCCCGCTTGGCAGTCCAGCCTTTTAACCGACGGCCGCATCATTCCGGCATGGATGAGGATATGGCTCGCCAACTGTGGCGCGTAGTGAGAGCTCGCTCCCACTGCCTTGGAAAGCGGGAGCTGACGGATGCCGACCGCCGACGCTTGGAGATGGAGATGGAGAAGATGCCCGGAGAGTTCCGGGTCTATGCTGTCTGGTGGCGAGCCATCAACGACGAGAGAAACCAAGAGTTGGCCAAGTCTTACGGGATTGGTAGTGATGTGAACATACGCTTGGCCGTTACCGGCGGCGACGGACTCATGCGTCACCAGGGGAGCCCCGAATCCGTTCCGGGGAAGGGTTTCGCCCCCGGCACGCCGGGCAACCTCTACGGCGTGGCCATCCGGAACACCTGCATAACGCCGTCCTAATATGTGCGGACTATGCTCGGGGCATTACCACGCCGCTCACCGCGCCGGGATCCCCGCCGCCGCCACGCTTGCCGCGCCTGCGCCCCCACGCGGTGCCCCCGCCCCCGGACGGACGGTCCGGGGGCTGGTTGGACCGTCCGACCACCGCTCCACCGTCGTCATCCGCAGCGCCGCCCCAGTCTTGACGTCGCGGCGGCTCCGGCCATGGATCCTGCTGGCGGCCTCCATCCCCGGCGCCGCCGCTCACCTCGCCGCCGGACTGGGCGTCGCTGTCCCCACCGGCCTGCGGGGCTGGCTTGAAGCCGTGGACCACGAGCGGCGCGTCAGACGGGGGAGGGCCGCCGCCGGAACGTGCCATGGGGGCAGCCAGGCTGTCGTCGCTATCTTGGTCCCCGCTGTCACCGTCCCCGTCGCCGCGCTGCGTGTTTTGTGCAGATGGAATTGAGTTGGCTATCATGTTAGCAGCCGCTGCGGGAGGCTGGGGCGGTTCGGGCGGGTTTTCGGGGGGCTTCGGGGGCGCACCGCTAGGCCGGCCGCCGCCGGGATCGTCTGGATCCCATTTAGAGCCGGACACCGGTGACGGCTTTTCCACCTCGTTCTTTTCTTTCCGCATGGTGTCCGCCCACCGCGCTTGGCGCCGCTCCCGCCCAATCTCCGTATCCAAGTCCTCGGCGACGGATGAGGCGTCGTCGTACCGCCGCTGCGCCGCCTTCTCGCCCATCTTGGCCACATACAGCCCGGTGATCGCCGCCCCGACCGCCCCGGCCATCTCCCCGGAGGCGGCCCGCCCGGCCAGGCCGTCCCACGCGGCCGACGCCTCGGACATGTGACGCTTGGCCGCCTCGCCGGCCCGCGCGGCTTCTGCGTCCAGCGTGGCGGCCGACGCCTCCATCGACCGCGCGGCCTTGGACGCCCCGGCCATCTCCCGCTTGGCCCGCTCCATCTCCTGCGCGAACCCGTCCCGCATCTCCTCGGCGGTCAGGCCGGCCTCCACCATACTGTCGGCCTCGGCCAGCTCGCCCCGCCTCTCGCCCATCTCGCGCCCGAGCCGGGCGCGCCTCTCAGAGGATATCTTGGAGTCGGCCAGTTCCCGCTCCATCATACCCATGTCATGCTCTATGCCAGCCTTCCACTCCCCGGGTGTCTGGTCCCCGGCTAGCCTGCCCTCCAGCACGTGCACGCGGCGCCCCAGGTCCTCGGCCTTGGCCTCGGCCGCGCGCATCTTGGCCCTCACCTTCTTTGCGTTCTTGACGGCCTGGGACTTGTTGTTCCGTTCCGCCTCGGCCAGCCCGTCGGCGCGCCGCGCCTCGGCGGTGGCCTCATCGAACCCGGGGGCGTCCTCGGCAGCATCCAGGGCGTCCTCGACGCCGTCGGCCGCGTCGTTCAGTTCCGCCTCGGCCTCGGTCTCCCGCTCCCTGGCCTTCTGCAGCAGCTCCTCCTTGGTGTGCTTGCGCGGGGCCGCCTTCCTGGCAGCCGCGGCGGTATCCGCGGCAGCCGTCCCCAGGGAGTCCGTAATTCCGGACACACCCCGCGTCGCGTCGCCGCCCTCAAAGCCGCCCAGCCCGCGCACCGAGGCGGCCGTCAGCTCGCCGGTGCCCGGCATGGCCGCGTTCCGGAACGCCTGCGTCGGCCTGCCGGACTCGTCGAACATCTGGCCGCGCGCGCCGGCCGCGCCGCCCCGCAGGGCCGCGCGAGCCATGGACATCTTGTCGTGGCCGGCCTCCTTCAGCATGTCATATCTGGCCCTCTGCTCGGGGGACATCGACCCCGGGCTCATCCCGGCCAGCCGCCGGAACTCCCCGCCCTCGCGCCTCGCCCGGACGGCGCCGCCGACCGTCGCGGCCGCGGTGCTGGCGGCGAACGAGGCCGTCTGCACGCCGGTCTGGATGGCCGCCGTCGCCTGCATCTGGGCCGACCCTATCAAGGGCACCATGGTCGCCGGTATCCCTATGACCAAAAGCACGACGGACAGCGCCGCCAGCCACGTGAAGAACGAGCCGAACGCCTCCCCGTCGTCGGCGGCCATGTTGGCCACCGCCCCGGCCCCGGCCACCAGCACCAGCGAGGCGACCAGCGGCATCGCCAGCAGCGCGAAGGCGGCCCCCGAGTAGTCGCCCAGCCTGACCTTGTCGGACATCGGCAAAAACCTGTAGAACGGCACTATGGGCAGTATGGCCAGCGCGAACGACAAAATCACGTCCACCATCACTCCGGTCATGAACACCACCATGATCACCTGCAACGTCACCGAGGACTTGATGAACTGCGTCAGTATCATAACTAGTATGTCGTCCCCGCCCACGCCGGTCACCGCCCCCAGCACCTGCTCGGGGTTGACGGCGTCCATCTCGACTACGCCCAGCGCCTGCCGGAACACGTACTTGACGCGGATGTCCGGGTTGCACAGTATGTCGCCTATCTGGAAGGCGGACGCGGTCACCGGCCTAGATACGGTATCCGGGCACTGGTCGATGTCATGCAGGCACTCCCGCGAGAGGACATCACCCCTGTCTATGACGTAGTTGTCCGCGACCCCGTACGGGGACGGCGCGCCGTTCCTCATGGGGCCGGAGTCGCGGTCTTTCAGGAGGCCGGAGTCGCGGTCCCGGTATGTGGTCCAGGCGTCCGCGTCCCGCACGTAGGGGGCCAGCTCCGCCAAATTATCATACGTGATGTCGCCGACGCACATCTCGCCCCTGCCCCCGGCGCCGTGCGCGTACCCGCCCTTCCCGGCCAGATCATAGTGCGGGTTGAGTATCCATATTCCCACGTTGTTCATGGTGCCTGAGGCCGCGTCCCACACCGGCGGAAATATGAACAGGAACGCCATAACCAGCACCGAGTACTTGAGCATCTCCGGCAGGGTTTTGGTGTCGACGGCCCCAAGATCCAGGTCCCCCATGCCGCTCTTGAGCATGTCCTTTACGGTGACGGCCACCAGCGCCAGCATAAACAGTACGATGGACAGTTCGCGCGCCCGCCTGTACGAATCGAACGTGCTGTTCCCGCACTCGCCGAACTCGCCCCCGCACTCGGCCGGGCCGAACCCATAGTCGAACCCCTCCAGCGTGAGCGTCATGTCCATGAAGGCGGCCTCTATGAATCCGGACCAGCTGTTCACCAAGGTGGCCAGGGCGCCCACTATCAGCGGCAGCATCATCATTATGGCCATCGCCGGGAAGGCGTCCAGGCGCGGGGCCCCGCCCGCGGCACGGGCGCGCCCGATGGTCGAGAGCTGGGGCGGGCCGGCTTCCATATAGGGTGGCGCGGCGCGGGACGTTTTTGGGTTTGTAAGGGTATATGGGGAGAGGGTGGGCGGGTGGATCTCCCAATCACGCCGTGCCGCGGGCCGGCGCCCCGCCCCGCGCCGTTCCCGCGCGCGCCGATGTCAGCCAGTCCTTTACGACACGCGTCGCGATGCAGTCGTCCTCGTTGTAGTCCAGGACCATCCCCATGCCCTCCCGGCCGGCCTCCGGGTCCTCCGCATATTTGAGGTACAGCCCGATGGAGGACATGGCGCCGACGTTCTCATGCCGCCACCGGAAACCGAGCCACTTGGCTATGTCCTTGATGCTGTTGGTGTATGTCGGAAAGGCGAACGCGCCGGTGGCCACCGGATACAGGTCGATCATCACGTCCGGCTCCAGGATCCGGCGCCCTTCCATGCCATGCCGCTCCATCATGGAGCGGAGGTGGGTCCTCTCGTAGTGGTGCCAGTGGTATATGGCATAGTCCTCCTGCCCGTCCATGAAGTCCAGGAACCGCCCCAGCATTGCATCCTCGCGCCTGTTCTCGGCTACGAACGGGTGGTATGTTTCCGCGCCGTCCCTCCTCACGAACGCGCCTATCAGGTAGTCGCTCATGGTGCCGTCGATCACGTCGCTGAGTCCCTCCAAGTCTAGGAATATCTCGGTGGTACGGTCCGGCAGGTCTATCGCACCACCTTTCCTGACGCATTCGCCGCCGCTTATGGCGCGAGCCGCCTCCAGATAGTTTGAGGACTTCTTTTTTCCGACCCCCCTTATCTGCTGCAGTTCGGCGGCCGGGGAGGACGCGACCGCCCGGACCGTGCCGAGCCCGGTATCTGCCATCTTGGCCCGCATGCTCGGGCCCACGCCCGGAATCAGCGAGACATCGTCGTTTCGTATGGCGATCTCGTTGCAGTAGTTGGACCACGGGGGCGCGCCGCTCCCGTATATGGCCGGCGGCATCCAGCCGCCGCGTATGCGGCCCGCCATGTCCATGCATTCCAGCAGCAGGCCCTCGTGCTCGCCGTACCGGTATTCGGCGGTCTCGCCGTCCCCGTTGGTGATGAGGAAGCGTTCCGGCGGGCGCCGCTGGATGTGCCCCAGCATCATGGAATAGAAGGCCGCCTGGACGACGTGGCGCTCCCCGATGTTCCTGGCTACCTTGATCTCCCTCACCATATAGTGGTGCTTGCCGAACGCGGACACGCCGTCGCGCCTCTCCAGGATGTCGGCGTACCCGTGCATGCCCTCCGGCAGCCAGAACAGCGGAAAGTTCGACAGGGCCTCGGTGCCGCCGGCCATGGACCGCAGCGCCTCCATGAATCCCTCCTCCGGCGTCTCGTATGACACCTGCTCCATCTCCGGGTAGTCGGACTCTAGGATATCCGACTCGTGTTCCGTACCCTTTACGGAAAGCGCCCGGAGGAACGGATCCGGCGGGTCCATTTTGGCGGGGTCCGCGTGGTACCTGCAGTACAGCGAGAACGGCGAGTCCCGGGCCGCGGCCGCCTCGGTGGCCGACATCCTGGGCTTCCCGCCGTCTTTCATGCAGGCGCCGTATATCGGCCGCATGTCCACCCCCCTGCGAAACCACCGCATCATCATTCCGGTACGGGCGGATTAAACGGTTGCCGGTCCCGGCGGGGCATGCCGGGGAGGAGCGGCCCGACTTGGCCGCGGATTTGAAACACCTGTTGTTTAAGGCAGATTTGGCGCAATGCTCCCCCGTCAGGTCCCGTGCCGCACGCGGCGCCCGGCCGGCCGCGCCAGCCGCCCGGTGGCCAGCGCGAACGCGACGGCCGCGGACGCCGGCTGCGGCCTGCCCCGCCCGCATGCGCAAGCCGCGGCGAACAGCGGCCCCACGATCAGGGCGCACAATGCCATAGCCAGCGCCGTGCCGTCCAGGGTTCCGCGCGTCACGGCGGCATCATCTCCACCGGGCCCCCGGATCGCGCGCCCGTAGCGCCCACGGCCACGAGCCGGTGACCCACCTGTATACACACGCCGATACGCCCACGTTCGTCATATACAACCCCGCGCGCACCATATGCCTGACAACCTCCTCACCATGCTCCGTACACCGTTCCAACCCGGCCCCGGCGGAATGGCGCCAGCACCCGTCCTCAAGGCTAGAGCGGGCATCCCCGGGCATGATTTCCACGATGATGCTGGCCGCGGCCGCGGCGCAGAGGCCCATCGTGCACACCACGGCTAGGCGAAACCAGAGCATCACTGTATCACATCCGGCGCGGCTGCCATGCGGGGCGGCGCCTCGGCGCCTTAAAAGGCCGGATGCCGGGCCGTTCCTCCCGCGCGCGCCCCTGCCTAGCGCAGGTCGCGATCGCGCGGGCCGGGCCGTCCTCCGCTGGCGCCTTCGGGCAGGCCGCCCATGCGGCGCACCAGCCCCTCTATCTTGGAGTCGTACTCGTCCCGCATCTCCCGTATGGCGGCCTCCTGGGAGGCCCCCAGCTGGCGCAGCATCCCGGTGAGCGACTCCATGAACTTGTCCGAGACGCCGTCCGTCTCAGAGGACTCCCTGAGTATGGCCAGCATGTCCGAGACGGGCCGCTCCCGGCGCCTCTTCAGATCGGCCACCTCCTCCCGCATGCACTGCATCGCCTCATCCTTCTCGCGGCTCACGCGCTCCACCTCGGCCTCCAGGCGCGCTATCTTGCCGTCCTTCTCGTCCTCCATCCTCTGTATGTTGCCGGCCATGGTGCGGTTGGAGAGCCGGAGCCGGTCGGCGTCGTCTATTGTGAGGTCCGGCACGACCTTGACGTACTCGGCCGCCATCTCCAGCATGTCCGTCTTGAAGTAGTTCTGGTCAAGGGCGACCAGGCCGCGGTGGCCCATCATGTACTCGGCGCGTATGAGCGAGGCCAGCGAGTCGCCCGACAGGGTCTCCCTGCAGGTCTTGTTGAAGAACTTCCTGAAGCCGTGTATCAGCTGGGTGTCGAAGCGGGTCCCGCTCTTGCTTTCCGGGTCGCGCAGCCCCGCCTTGGCTGCCATCCGGCGCACCCGCTTGGCAATGGCCATGTCAGATGCCCGGCGCGGCAGCGTCTTGGTGGCCAGAAACACGGGGTCCTCCGGACGGGGCTGGCGCAGAACAAGGTCGGCCCACACGCGGCCATACTCCTGTATGGCTCCGTACGCCTCCGGCGTCACAAAGGCGGTGTAGCTGTCCGGGGACCCGGCGTACACGTTGAGCGCCGCGCACGCTACCTCGCCGCCCCCACCCGGATCCGCCGTCAGGCGGCCGTCCGCCAGGTATATGGGCGTGATGTCGCCCCATGCCATGTTCAGCCCGCCGAGCCGCATGCCGGAGCTGGCCAGCACCAGCACCACGGCCCTGTCCATCGGATCGCGGGCGTGCCTGAGCATCGCCGCTATCTTCTCCCTGGTCCACCCCTTGGCGTCCAGTATGTTGTCCTTCTCGGGGAAGGTCGCGTAGACGCGCTTCCAGGGTATGGACACGCTGTTCATCTCGAGCAGCTTCTTGATTGGCTTAAAGTATCCCGGGACGGACGTGGGGTTGAGGTAGTCCGCATGATCCTTGGGAAGTTCGGTCCGCTCGCGCAGTTTCCAGGATATGGTGAGCATTATATCGAGCGCCCAGCCCGGATCGTCCCTGCTGCGCTGCACGAACTGCGCCGCGCGCCGCTCAAAGTCTCCCTCCAGTATCTCCTCCAGTATCTCGCACATCACCCTGCGCAGCTTTCTGGTGTACCAGCTGCGCGTCGCCTCCGCCCGCATGCCCTGCTCGAACAGCTGCAGCGGGGACGCGTCCTGCGATCGGACGATGTCCTCCTTCTTCAACTTCACGGTTGTTGTGCATTTGAATCCTATTAAAGTTACCAAGAAGTAATGGGTTCACGGGGATTCGGACCCCGGATCTTCGCCGTGTAAGGGCGACGTCATAACCGAGCTAGACTATGAACCCGGGGGCGCGTACCGGCGTGGATCCTTTAAACATACCGAACCGTCCATGTATGCGGTGGTTACCATATACGTGGACGGGGCCGGGGGGATCTCCAGCGGGTATGGCTACTATGTACAGGAGACCGGCGAGTCCGAGTACGTGGACAAGCCGGGCCTGACCAACAACCAGGCCGAGTACTCGGCAGTCCTGGCCGCCCTGGAGCGGTTCGCCGACTCTGCCGGGACGACAACCATACTCAGCGACTCGCAGGTGGTGGTCCGCCAGATAAACCACGAGTACGCCATAAACGACCCCACGCTGCGGGACATGGCCCGGGAAGTATGGCGCCTGCTGCCCTCGCACGGGAACGTGAGGGTGCAGTGGATACCCCGCCGGGAGAACCTAGCTGGCAGGATGCTGGGCAGCTAGGGCGGGCCCTCCCATAACGCGGTGGGGTGGCACACATGATATCCATCGTGCGCCGCATCCGAGTCCGCAGGTGTCATCCAAAGTCCGCGTCGCGCTTTTGCGAGGCCGACTCGTTTCCCCGCGCCGACTCCCGGAACTGATCCTCGTGGTTCTGGGGGCCGTGGCCGCACTCTACGCAGGCCAGCCTGAACCCGTTCTCATGGCGTATGTGCTTGGGGCATCCGCAGAAGCAGGCCATGGCGCCGTCACTATCTGACTCCGCATTATACCTTGCGATCCCACTCCTCCGCGGGAACGGGGAACTGATCCAAATAATCCGGATCACGACCGGCCCCTCGTACGCGAACCCCCCCGTTCCGCCGCAGGCCAGCCCCGCCGCGCACCGGCCCACTACTCGGAATCCTGCTCCCCGGGGCCGTCGCCCTCTCCGGCCTCGGCCCGCCGGCAGCACTCGCCTGGGGGTATGGCCTTGCCGTGGGGGCTGGTGCGGGGGTGCCCCAGAAGCGTGCACAGGGCGTCGGTGAACCGGGTCTTCATGTGGTGCTCCACGCCGCAGACCATCTCCTCGTCTATCTCTATCTTGAGGGCGCTGTCCATCAGCACCTCCAGCAGCCTGCTGTTCCTCACCATCTTGGCGCCTATGCTCTCCCCCTCGTCGGTGAGACTCACCCCTGCCTTGGAGTAGTTGACCAGCTTCCTCCTTTTGAGCTTCTTTAGCATCTGCACCACACTGGGCTGCCGGACGTGCAGCTTCTTGGCAATGGTGCTTATCTTGGCCTCGTCCCCCACCTCGGTGATGTGCCATACCGCCTTGATGTACATCTCCACGTGCTCTGCCTCGGCCGTCCCCACGAAGAGCTGCTCGTCCTCGGACATTATATCAGGTGGCGCGGGAGCCTTCAAATAAGTATTCAAAGTACTTGCCGGCGAACCGGGCCAGCCCGGCGTGGTCTGCCCATATGGCCACCGTGTCGGAGGCCTCGGCGTCCGCCCGCTCTGGCCCCAGCAGTATCATTACGTATCGGCCGTCGGCGATTATCCCGCCCCCGAAGAGGCCCTCCTTCACCCGGACGGTGGTCGACACCCGGGAGAGGTGCCGCAGCGTCGCCTCGTCGATGCCGTCGGGGGCCAGCACCCTTATCCGTACCCCCCGGTCGTGCAGCGCCCGCAGCCGGGGCAGGGCCAGGGGGACCAGCTTGCGGCCGGCCTCGGGCACGGCTATCATGACCTCGCTCCGACACGAGTCGGCCACCTCCAGCATCTTGGCCTCTATGGCCGGGCCCGAGAGCACCAGTATGTCGGGCTTCTCGGTGGAGTCGCCCTTCTCGTATATGGGCGTCAGCTCGTTGAGTATGGTGGAGCGGTCCCGCTCAAAGTCCGCCTCCCGGCTCTGGCGGGTGGTCTCCAGGCCCGTCCCCGGAGACCTTGCAACGTACCTGGTGGGCCGCGAGTCGCCGGAGCCGACCCATCCCTTCGCCTCTAGGGAGCCGAGCACCTCGTATATCTTGGAGTAGGGGACGCCGGCCTTTTGGCTGAGCTCGGCGGCGGTGGGCTCGGCGGTCCTGAGCAGGGCCGAGTACGCCCGGATCTCCGAGGCACTCATGCCCAGCCGGGCCAGCGCCCTGCGGGTGTTGTCCGAGAAGCTCACGCCCCCACGAGAGCCGTCCCTGGTATATAAGGCGGGGTATTACATTACGGGGACTCATCCAGAAAGGTGAAATGCGCGTCGGCACAATTTTCGTCGATTCGCGGGCTGTTTCGGGCAGATTTTGGCAGGAGCGGCCCGCGCTGGTGCGCATGCTGCCACGGGTCACCTGGGCAGGTCCCTACATTGCAATCCAAGATATGGTGAACCGGACGAAAGACCAGGTCGGCGCGGGGGACAGGAAATGCCAATCTGGACGTGCGACACACCGACCGGGAATGCGGGGCCGATCCGGCCGCGGTGAGATATGGCCGAATTTCACCTGTTTCACCGTGGGTTGCGGTGCGTTGGGGTTATATACGGGGGGTCCTGGAGGGTATTTCGTAGATGTCACTGATACAGATATCCAACCAGACGCCTAGAAGTCTTTCCAAGCGCACCACCATACGCTTCACCCAGAGCATCTGCCCCGACTGCAACATGATTCTGGACGCGGAGGTCTTTGAGAGGGACGGCCGGGTGTACATGTCCAAGACCTGCCCTACCCACGGCGAGTGCGAGGAGCTCTACTTTGGCTCGTACGAGATGTACAACAAGTTCTCCACGTACTGGGTGGACGGCAAGGGGGCCCACGCGCCCAACGTTATGATTGAGAAGTGCTCCTGCCCCAACAACTGCGGGCTCTGCTCCAACCACCTGTCGCACTCCGGCCTGGCCAACATGATCGTGACCAACCGCTGCGACCTGACCTGCTGGTACTGCTTCTTCTATGTGAAGAAGGGGCTGGAGGGGGCCTACATGTACGAGCCCTCGCTGGATCAGGTCCGCGCCATGATGAAGACGCTGAAGGCCGAGCGCCCCATCCCCGGCAACTCCATACAGATTACGGGCGGAGAGCCGATGCTCCGCGAGGACATCACCGATGTCATCAAGATAATGAAGGAGGAGGGTGTCGATCACATCCAGATGAACACCAACGGGATACGGCACGCGATGGACCCCGAGGCGGCCCGGGAGGTGAGGCTGGCCGGCTGCAACAACCTGTACCTGAGCTTTGACGGCGTTACCCCGCGGACCAACCCCAAGAACCACTGGGAGATACCATATGCCTTGGACTCGTGCCGCAAGACCGGCACCACCGTAGTATTCGTGCCCACCGTGATAAAGTCGATAAACGACCACGAGCTGGGCGGCATCATACGGTACGCGCAAAAGAACATGGATGTGGTACACGCGGTGAACTTCCAGCCGGTGTCGCTCACCGGGCGCATGGGGAAGCAGGAGCGCGAAAAGTACCGCATCACCATACCCGACTGCATACAGAGGATAGAGGAGCAGACCGCCGGCGAGGTAACCATCGACGACTGGTTCCCGGTCCCCTCGTGCATGCCGCTCACCAACGTGATAGAGGCGTTCTCCTCCAAACCAAAGTACGAATTGAGCATACACTTCGCGTGCGGCGCGGGCACCTACATATTCGAGGACCAGGAGACCCGCAAGTTCGTCCCCATCACAAAGTTCTGCGACATACAGGGCATGCTGGAGCTGTTTGAGGACAAGGCCGAGGAGATACGTTCTGGCAAGAACAAGTACTTTACCATGCTGGAGGTCGTCCGCAAGCTAAAGTCGTTCGTGGACACCAAGAAGCAGCCGGCGGGACTGGACCTGGCAAAGATGTTCGGCAACATACTGATGAAGCGCTCGTTCGACTCGGTGGGATCCTGGCACGTCAAGGGACTGTTCCTGGGGATGATGCACTTTCAGGACAAGTACAACGAGGACCTGGAACGGCTGCAGCGCTGCGACATACACTATTTGACGCCGGACCTCCGGATAATACCCTTCTGCGCCTTCAACGTGATACCGGAGTGGTACCGCGACCGCATACAGAAAAAGTACTCCATCACCGTGGAAGAGTGGGAGGAGCGCGAGGGCGTAAAGCTGGAGGACGGCCTGTACCGCGGCCTGATGAGGCGCGGGGCTGGCGACGAGCTGGCCGCCGGGTGCGCAAAGTCCCAGATGTTCCACCAGGCCTCGCAGGCTGTTATGTAAGCCCGCGCAATTCAGGCGCGGGCACGCAAATTTATGACGTGCATTTGAGCGGGCATCCCGGCGCCGCTTGGCGGGGAGTGTGATCCCGGACGGCCGGCACCCGGCATGCCTGCCGGAAAGATGGTGATATGGACAACCTGCAGGGCCCCCATTTCGGTAAGGTGCCGGCCGCGCCCAGCCCTATGGGGGTACGCCCGCCAGGCCGGAGATCCGCTCCAAGTCTTGTGGGTCCACCCCCGGATGGACGGGAAGGGACAGTACGGTATCGGCGGCACGCTCCGTTTTGGGCAGGGAGATACCCGCGTCATAGTGGGACATCCTGTGGATGGGCACCCTGTAGTATATGGCCGCGCCCACCCCGTTCCGGTTCATATGTTCCAGCAGGGCGTCGCGGTCGGGGGCCGTCACCGTGTATAGGTTCCAGTTGGGATCCTCGCCCTTTCTGGGCCGGGGCAGCCCCATATTGGTATCTTCCAGCATCCGGGCCAGCATCCGGGCGTTGCGCCTCCGCGCCCCCAGGAACCGGGGCAGCTTGCCCATCTGGACGGTCCCGATGGCCGCGCACACCTCGGGCATCCGCAGGTTCAGCCCGAAGGTGTCGAACGTATCGCCGCCGCTCCCGTGGTTGCGCACCGACAGCAGCCTCTCGTATGTCGCGTCGCTGCCGGTCACCACCACCCCGCCCTCGCCGGCGGTGGCAACCTTTCCGGGGTAGAGGCTGTAGCAGCCGGCGCCGGACAGGCAGCCGGCGTGCCGGCCATATATGGTGGATCCCAGCGACTGGGCCGCGTCCTCTATGATGCGTATGTCGTGTCCGGCCACCGCATCTGATATCTCGTCCATGTGGGCGACCCTCCCGTACAGGTGTACCGGCATGACGGCGCGGGTCCGGGTGGTAACGGCGGCGGAGACAGACTCCGCATCTATGGTGTGGTCGTCACCCGTGTCGGCAAAGACGGGAGTCGCACCGGAGGCCAGTACGGCGTTGGCCGTGGCCACGTACGAGAACGAGGGCACTATCACCTCGTCGCCGCGTCCTATGCCGGCGGAGAGCAGGGCGGCGTGCAGGGCGGCCGTCCCCGAGCCCACGGCAACCGCGTGCCGGGCGCCGGTGAACTCCCGCACGGCGCGCTCCAGACGCCGCACCGCCGGTCCTCCCTCACGGGCAGCCGACGTCAGAATGCCTGACTCCAGGACGGCCGCGGCCGCCTCCATCTCCATGCGGTCTGTGATGGGCCCGTTTATGCGGATTGGCCTGTTCGCCATGCGGCGGCGCGGCCCATATCCTACCATAAAGGTTGGGGGCGTTCCCGCGGCACGCGTCTCGGCCTAGAATGGGCTTTTCTGCGGATCTGGTGGGGCAGTATCGGAAACGGCAAGAGCTATCGGCCGCACCGCCGGTTTGCCAAACCCGCAGACGCGCGCAGATTCGGCAAGACTCGCGCCATCTGGTGGGGCCTCGGGGCGTTCAACCGCCCCACCTGCGCCAAAGAACTCGGCATCTGATGTCCCTGTGCCGGAACGGGAGGGTGGCCGCAGAACTTCCGCCACGCCGGCGGCCTACATACGGGCCTGATGATCAGGAGGCATGAGTATGGGACGAGGCCCATTCCGTGAATGAATATGCCGCATATTGCAATGGGAATCGTTTCGGTTCAAAACCGGCATAGCCGACATCAAAAACGGTACGGACGGAGTCGTTTGCACTGGAATGCCGATCTAATTCTAGCGGTTATACGATCTTATCTAATAATGCGCAACAACCCCTATAAACCGATAATCGTTATACCGCATCCGTTGGGAGTAACCCGTCACACCGGCACGGCCGCGCATGGCACCATGGCCGGGCGCGCCAAACCCTGCCATGCGGGGTGGAGGCATGGCCCGTAGGGGGCGGCCGGCCCGGTCCAACCGCCGCTCCGGCGGGGAGTCGGAGCCGGGGCGGGGCAGGCGGCCATTCCGCCCGCGGGAAGGCGACACCGAGAAGGCCGCAGAATACGTCACCAAGGGCGTAAACCTCCAGCAGAGCGGAAAGCACGACAAAGCCATGGAATTCTACGACAAGGCGATGGCGGCGGACCCCACCAGCATTGACGCACACTCCAACAAGGGCGCAGTGCTGGCCATGACAGGAAGGCCTGCAGAGGCCCTGGTCCCCCTGGAGAGGGCAGCGGAACTGGCGGCCGCGGCCGCGCCTGACGAGTATCACGTTATGATCTACACCAACTTGGCAGGGGCACTGGCTATGCTCGGAAGGCGCAATGAGGCCATCGACTGCATGCAAACGGCGCTCGACTGCCTGGACAAGACCGACCCGGACGACCACATCCGGGAGATGGCGGCGCACACATTTGAGATGCTGGGCGAGAATTCCAAGGCGGCGGCCTGCCGGAGGGGCAGCGGCGGCCTAGCCTGGAAACACCACGAGGAGGGGATCCGGCTGGCGAACAAGGGCAGGGACGAGGAGGCCGCGGCCTGCTTTGATCGCGCCATCAGGGAGGATCCGTCCCTCGCCGAGGCGCACTACAGCAAGGGGACGATGATGCGGCATCTGGAAAAATTCGACGACGCGCTGGCCTGCTTCCGGCAGGCGGCCAGGGCCAATCCGGACTTTGCCATGGCGTACAGCGACATCGCCGCGGAGCTGAACCGCATGGGCAGGGACGACGAGGCCCTCGAATCCGTGGAGGAGGCCCTGAGAAGGGATCCGGATCTCGTGGTGGCCATCTTCGGCAAGGGCGTCATCCTGGCCAGCACCAAACGGCACAGGGAGGCCATCACATGGTTTGGCCGCGCCGCCAAAAGGAACCCCGACGATGCACTCATCCACAACAACAAGGGGATGTCCCACAGGGCGCTGGGCGAGAACCGGGAGGCCCTCCAGTGCTTCAACCGCGCCTTGGAGCTGGACTCCCACGACAGGGACGCGCGGTGGGGCAAGTCGGAGGCGGAGCGGGCGCTCGGCATGCGCAGCGGCGGATCGTGGTGGGACAGAATGCGCGGCAGAAGATAGGTACGGATGTGAGCGGCGCGGGGCCGGCCACGCCATTCCGGCACAACCCGGCGACAGTGTGCATATCCTCCAGCATTCAACCGAGACGACGGCGCCCGGCCCCCGCCGCAGGCCCCGGTGCCCGCCAGACAGCCAAGATACTTATGCGGAAGGCCGGGGCAGGGGGCCATGAAGCGTGGCGGCCAACAAAGCCGGGCGTTCCATGCCCTCCGGCTTGCCATATCCGACGCACTCCAGGACGGCGCTAGGGCTGCCGAGGCGGCCACAGCCGGGATCTCCAGGGCGGTCGCGGCCGGAAGGGACGTACCGGGCCTGGACGAGATGGCCGACGCCGCGTACCGCGCCATCTCGGGCACGCCCGACACCGACCCGACCATCTTCCGCATGGCCGAGAAGGCCGCGGCCGGCGGCCCCTGGGCCACGGCGCTGGAGGGCATCTATGCGGCCGCCACCAAACCACTGGTCGGCACCTCCGACAGGCTGGCCCACGCGGCCAGCCGCAAGGCGGCCACCGACGCGTTCTTTGAGGCGTTCGGTCCGGATGCGGTGGGGGCGGTACGCAGCGTCCGGTATAATGGCAGCAAGACCCACCCGTCCGCCCACTTCATCAGGATGTACCGTACGGCTCACCGCGGCATGAAAGTCGCCGCCGGAGAGGCCCGCGGCCCCGACAAGATGAACGGCAGGCTGGCCGTTGACCGGCTCGACGAGATATGCTCCGGCGCCATAGTGCGGGCGGCCGAGGAGTCCTGGGACAGCCTTCACATCTGCGCGGCGACCCTGGCAGTTCTGGGACACATAGTCATGGAGGACACCGAAGAGTCGGTCGCCGACGCGGCGCGCCGGGCCGCCAACGTCATCACAAGGGCAGTGGCCGGCGATCCGAGGGCGGTAATAGTCGAGAGCGTCCTAGCGGACGTGATCCCGAGAGTTGCGTACTACAACAGCCGCAGGAGGGCGCACGACGCGGCCGTCCGGGAGATCCACAGGATTTGCACGGACATGCTGACAGATGCCGTCGGGATGTGTGTTGTAGAGGCGCAGTACGAGGCGTTGGTGGCCGGCGCCTACAGGACGGCCGCCGACAAGGCATTCTTCAGGTCGAACTATAGGGACGCCCTCGAGTCGGCCTGCGCCTTTGATCCGCGGAAGGACGTGGCCGGCTTCAAGAAGGGTGTCTCCCTCCCGGCCCACGCGGTCACTAGGTGGTGGATGGACAACGCGCTGCGCTACTTGGTGGATGCGGACTATGTGGCGGCGGCCGGGTCGCAGGAGAACGCCGCCGTGATGGCGTTCTACGAGGCCGCCTACGAGGCCGCCTTCGCGTCGGCATCAAAGGCAGCGTCCCCAGAGGCCCGCAGACGCGGGTAGGGTTCTGCCGCAGATATGGTCGACGCCAACTACCGCCCGCCACCTTCCCGTCTGCCCGGAGGGATCCGCCCCTGGGCACGAGCCTGCCAGGATCGGGCATTGCACCGGGCAGGTATGGGGCTTCGCCCCAGGACGGCCGAGCCCGCCGCTGCTGTAGCGTTAAATTGCGGTTGCTGCATCCCTGACCCGTGACACCCGGAAATGCATCCGTGGACGACATGCTCTGGGAGGTTTTGGAGTCGTCAGACAGGTCCTTGGAAGACGACCCCAGAGACGTGGAGGCGTGTCTGCACAAGGGAATGGCGCTGAATCACCTGCGCCGGTACAAAGAGGGTTTTGCGTGCCTTGACAGGGCGGTGGAGATCGCCGAGGAGGATGATAAAGATATGGCCCGCGAGGTGGCGTATGCGAGCAAGGGCATGGCCATGAACCGCATGCGCAGATATCATGACGCCGTCTCATACTACAAGAAGGCGCTGAAGATAAACCCCGCCCGCGGCCTCTCTCACTTCTTCATGGGCAACGTGCTGGACAACATGGAAAAGTCTGCAGAGTCCATAACACACTTTGACAGGGCCATACGGCTGCAGTGCAGGACCCCTGACGTATACCGCGGCAAGGCTCACGCCCTGAACAACTGCAAGAGGCCCCGCGAGGCCATAGAGTGCCTGAATGAGCTTTTGCGGATGTATCCGGACTACGCCGACGGCCATTACGAGATGGCCACCTCGTACATGTCCATGCGGGACTACAGGCGCGGCATCAAGTGCTACAAGAGGGCCATAAAGGCGGACCCCGACCACAAAAAGGCGCACGAGTATCTGGGGATAGCGTACATGGCAGTACGCCAGGACAGCCTAGCCAGGCCGTGCTTCAACAGGGCGCTGGAGCTGGCACCGGGAGATCCGGACGTGTTGGAGGTGCTGGCCCTCCTGGAGGACTGACCACCCGTTCGGTGGCCGGGCACCGGCGCGGTGCCACAAAGTCCGACGGTTTCGGGGCAGGCTCCCCGCGGCCCCGAGTCTGGAAGGGGTTGTGGATGTCCTGCCGCTCCGCCGCCCCCCGCCGGCTGTATGTCCGCCCTCAGGGGCGAACGCGGCGGGCGGGGTCCATGCCAGCGGCGCATCGGGGCGGTCCAAACCCCCGGAAGGTGAAACAGGGCCCGGCGCGCGGCCTACGGGGCGTCCGGCCCCTTACGCTCCCGGAATATCTCGTTGATGGTCCGGACCGACTGCAGCTCCTCATAGTCTATCAGGGACAGGTTGGGTATGACGCAGTGGCCCCCTATTATGCCAGGGAACATCTTGGGGCGGTTGCCTAGGTACCGGTGTATTTCGTCGGCGAAGGTCCACATCTCGTCGTAGTCTATCCCTTCCCTCTGGCATATCATGGCCGTTATCTGGGCGTAGTTTATGAGCCACCCGTAGTAGGTGGTGTCGGTGAGTATCTTGGCCAGCTCGGCCGTTCTGGTGCTGGACATCCACACAACCTTCACGAACCGTCCCTCTATCCCCGACACCACCTCGGGGCCGGGCTCTGTGTCGCAGGCGACGAACTTGGTGTACCGTACCATGTCCCGCATGAAGCGGCGGTGCACGCCCCGGGCGGGCGCCGACACGACGGGTGTCTTGGTCTTGGCCTGCAGGGCGGCGGCCGTTCCCGGCCGTACAGTCGAGTGCACCAGTATGGCAGTGGGGCGGTGCGTCCTGACATGCTCCAGCACTATCTCCTGGAACGACCCAAGGCCGCCGGGGATGCACACATGCAGAAAGTCCGCATTTGTGGCGTCTCCGGCGCGGCTGCGGGACGGGTCCGCGTCTATCCCCACGCATGTGTACCCGCGGCTCTCCATCAGATCGAATATGGTGGAGCCCACCTCGCCCATGCCCAGCACTATGTCGGTCATGTCGGGTGGGGGAATGGTGCGGCGTTATATAGGATTCCGTTTGTAGACCCGGTTGGTGTGTGCAAGAATCAGCCGGGCCTGCAAAACCCGTACGGCCGTCCGCATTCGGGCGCGCAACGGTGCGCTACTCCACTATCACCAGACCTTCCATCCACGGGTGGATCAAACAAAAGTACGGGTACTCGCCCTCCGCCCAAAACGTGACCGAGAACCCATTCCCCGGAAAGAACAGGCCGCTGTCAAACAGGCCGTCGGGCCCGCCGTCGGTCAGAACGCCGCTGGTGACGGTGTGTGCCGGCCCGTCGTCGTTCACCCACGTGACCTCGCCGCCCACATCTATGGTTACCGTGGAGTGTATGAAGCACCCCTCGTCGGTCTCCTCGCATCCGGGCGCCGATCCCCCGATGCGTCATCCATGGGACAGTGTCGGTTCTAGGCGTCGCTACCTTTCAGTTTCGGCCACCACCCGCTCTTGGAGGAACCCAAGATCGGGTTCCTCCTGCAAAGATGGGTGATTGGTAGGGGGATATGTCTCTACGATCTTAAACAATCTGTCGGATCGGGACAGGCATGGGACGCAAGAAGCCCCGCAAACCCCGGAATGGCAGGACCTCGGAGCAGAGTATGACGCGCCGTGGGCTCCGCATCTACCAGAAGGGCGACCAGATCAAGACCCTGACCGGGCACCGCTGGGACGTGGCATCCCAGAGTGAGGAGGGCGTACGGTATGGGGCCTCGTTTGCAACAGTCCCACGTGCGAGTGCGCCTACCACACCACCGGAAAGGGGTGCAGGTGCAAGCACATAGCTGCGGTCGAGCACACGCTGCTCATATCGTCGGAGGCCACATTCGGCAAGAAGGTTGACGTCGAAGAGAAGGAGCTGTGCTGCCCAAGGTGCAAGAAGAAGAGGTATGTCCGTAACGGATGGCACCGGGGCAAGCACGAGAAGAGGCAGAGGTACAGGTGTACAATATGCGGACGGCGGTTCCGGGACAACCTGGGTTTTGAGCGCCGCCAGGTGCCGCGCCTGTACATCACGCTGGCCCTGATGGTATGGGGGATCGGGGGGGGGGCCGCGCCACACCATGACAGAACCGCACCCAAATCAGGCCCGCGCGGTACGGCAGCGCCGTTCCGAAGATGGCTTTCCTTCATAATTCGCACTGCCCGGTCCGTCTGGGCAACCATACGGTAGTTTTGGAGCATAAATGTTAGTTTCAATCAGATTTCGATCACGAACTTGTTTACTCCGGTATAGGTCAGCATGCCTCTGGAGAGGCGATCACAACTACTTTACCATATCGGAGCCCGCCGCCCCCGAGACATGACCATGTTGCCCGGACACGGACGCGGCTGCCCGGGCCGTTCCGGCCTGTCTATGGCCCCTAGATGCCCCAAATTAGACCGGAGTCGGGCTGGAGGGCAGCCTGCGGCTAATTACGAATCAAGTCTTTTGTCAATTCTGCGCAGTGCTTCTAGTCCCATGAATATGGCGGTCAGCATTTCCGTCTTGGTATCGCCAAACTTTATCTTAAAACTGCCCAAACCCGTCGCCGGAGATCCCTCCTCGGCCAGTACATCCGTTATTGCGGCGGGTTCTGCCCGGTCCCGTATTTGTTGCACTAGGTTCTCAACCTCGGTTCGCTCTGCCTCGCACACTACAAGGACGGATCCGTCGTCCAGATTTTCTACGGTTCCCCGCACACCGATCTCATCTGCGGCGATTTTGATCCTGGCCCGTAGGCCCATGCCCTGTACCTTGCCGTATATACGAATATTCGTCCTTTGCATATATTGGTACTGTTTTTCAGCGTATATAAAATTATATGAATGTGGGGGGTGTGTCCTGCTAGTATATACTCTCCAGATTTGATACATCCTCGCAGGATCCCTTATAGGATCCACCGCGTGTGCCACGCCAGCCGTCAAGACGGCATGCTATGCCGTCGGCCCCTCGCCAATCCAAAAACCTCCCTGACCCCGTTTCACGGGCATGCAATGGCTAACAAACCAAAACCAAAACGGGACCAGCGGGCATACGAGACGTACCACAGGTACTCGGCAGGCATGCTTGCCGTCATGATGCCAGCCGCCGCGGAACGGCTGGGCGACCCGTACACACGCTTGCCCTGCGTGAGCGGGGTCGGGGAATGGAATACTCCCCCAGGGTCATGGCCGTGGTCGTGGCCCTGAACGGGTACTGGAACTGCGGCTACCGCAGGACGTCGGCCAACACAAGGTCGAATGGCGACCTGCTCAAGATGGGACCGGACAACGCCCCCCAAAGAGCGCCATAGGGACCGCGTGCAAAAGGGTGCCGAAGCAATACCTGCACGACCCCAACGATGTTGTGGTCGCGGACATGCGGCCCAAGGGCGTCGCCGGTGACAGCACCGCCCTCTCCACCAGCGGCCGGGTGTGGGTCGACGTGGGGACCGGCGGCGCCAAGGCCAAGAGGGGCTGGACCAAGCTGCACACTCTGATCGACATAGAGACCAGGGTGATATCGAAGATGGAGGTGAAGGGAACCGCCGCCGACTGTCCCCCCATGATGCAGATGCCGGAGGGGTTCGAGGACGGGGACGGGCGCTTCGACTCGGCCTACCTGTCCAGGAAGCCCTGCAACCTCCTGAAGGATCTGGGGCCGGAGCCCTTCATCAAGCCCAAGTCAAACACCACAAGCAACTCCAAGGGGAGCTGAGCGAAGGGGATGGTCACCATGCACATGGAGGACAGGGACGGGTTTGACGACCGGTATCACCGGCGCAGCATCGTGGAGGCGGTGTACGCCGCCCTGAAGGCAATGTTCGGCAACTCCCTGCGCACGCGGATACCCCCCACCCAGACCGCCGAGATCATGATGCGTATCCTGGAACATTCCATAATATCGATCTGGTTACCCGGGCGAAGATAAGGGCCGGAAGTCTGACGGAGCAGGACATCCGGGCGATGGTGGCCTGATGGAATAAGGATCAGGTCACACGCATGGGGGAGGCTGCGCGCCCCGCCCCGGATTTGGCACGGTTCGGGCCGTCCCGGCGGCGCCCATGCCGGGAAGGGGCGGCTCGCCGCTGCCGGATCCGGAGGATCCCGCCCAAGAAACAAGGATCCAGGTTGGCTCTCCTGGCGGTATATACTAGCAGGACGCACCCGGAGCAAACCAAGTCCTCTTAGGAGTGGATGTCCTGAGTTATGGGGACTTGTCAGCAGGCGGAACTACTTTTGGGATTACACATGACTAGACTCGGCATGAAGCGAGGTATGGATGACGTCGCATATCCGCTGCGGATTTACATGGGTGTTTGACGGCGCCATGCCTCGCCCCCGGGCCACCATCCGCTCCTGCGGGAGGGACCCGAAGTCTAGATGCGCGGGCCGGAGGCGTGTCCGGGTGCACGCTGCCCAAAGACCGCGCGCGGCGCGGTGGCTCCGGCCATGCGGATGTACTTGGAATGGTTGACGGGAACGGCCTCCGTAACCGGCCGGTTGCGTTTTGCGGCGGGGGGTTCACCCCGACGGCGTCAGCCGGCGGCCCAGATAGTACGGCTCGGTCAATCCGGCCGCCACCGGATCTATCTGCGGCATCTTGCCGATCATCTCCCGGGCGAAGTCATAGTGGTTTTGGATCACCATATTGGTGGAACCCAGCGAGATGGCCTTGGCCCCATAATCCAGCGCCTCTTGGAACCGGTTGCTTCTGAGGAGGGCCGCTATCAGCGCATCATACATCTGGAAGAGGGCCGCCGGCTGGGCCGTGCCCGACATCTGCCGTATCCCGTCCTTGTAGTTTTCGATGGCCTCGGCCGGGAGCTTGTGTCGTTCGAGTATGGATCCTATGGTCAGGTAAAGGTCGACGTCCGGCCGCATCAGCGCCGCGGTACCCAGTACGGCGGCGGCATCCTCGTCCCAGCCGGCATCCTGCAGGCTCGCGCCCAGCCACCGGAACGAGTCGAGCTTGGCGGGGTCCATCGTCGCGGCGCGCCTGCGTATGGCCGTGACCCGCATGCGCTCCTGTTCCGCGTCACCGGGCGCATCCCGGTCGGGTCTCTCCGGCCGGATCGCCTTCACGTAGCTGGTGTAGGCCCGCCTCCACTTCCCCTGCCGGCCGCGGATCCTGCCCCAGATGAGGTATATGTGGCGGCTGTGGCCGGGATCTGCATTCTTGTACCTGCGGAGCTCCTCCAGCGCCTCACCGTACCGGCCCAGCCTCTCCAGCTCCCAGGACAGGGCGTACGCCGCCTCTTGCGAGTCGGGGCGGAGCCGGACGGCTCTCCGGAGGGCGTCGATGGCCCCCCTCTGCCTTCCCAGCGTGGAGCGCACCCCTCCCAGCCAAAAGTATGATTCCGGGTCGTCGACGTCCCTGGCCGTGGCCGCCTCAAAGTCCACCACAGCCGCGCCGTAGCGGTGCGCCCGGACGAGGAACCGGCCCCGGGCCATGTAGTCCCCGGCCCCATCCATGTCCATTGCCTCCAGCCGATCCAAGGCAGATCTCGCCTCCTCGTGCCGTCCGGCCTCGTGGAGCTCGTCGATCTCCCGTATCGCGTCCCCGACGGATGTGCCCACGACACCGTTACCCGGACAATTCCCATATAATGCCAGCGGGGATGCGCAGCTAAGCCAAAATTAGGTCAAACTAATCACCACGCCGTGTGGGCATCAGCCGATCCAGCCACAAGAATCCATCAAACCATGCCAATGCGATATCCAAACCGCGTTCGCCCTCATGACGGCGCGTTCCGGCTCGTGGCAGGGAGCGGCCAATTCGCATCCGGGCCTTCGGGCGCCGGCCCGGGTGTGGCGCAGGACGGTGCGGCCGCCATGCTTGGGGCGCGCCCCGCGGGCAGGAGGCCTGCGCCGCGGAGGCCTGCGGGGGACAGGCTGTAGAGTGGCGCGGTGGAAGTGTGGCGCGGCCTATGCTGGAATGAGCGGAACGGCGGGCGGCGCGGGCGCACACGAGGGGGGCTTGAGCACTGCGAACGCCATGTCGAGCACGGCGACCTTCATCTCCAGCTGCGTCATGGTATGGAACCTGCGGCGCACGGCAGACGGCACGCGCAGCAGCGCGCTCCACATCACCCACGCGTTGAATATGGCCAGCGCGTACAGGAAGCAGAAGAGGCGCGCCCCCTTGTTGCGGCTGCGGGTGCGGGGCCGCATGGCCTCCGCCTTGGAGTAGCCCGTCTCCACGACCCACCGGTGGCCGTACACCCTGACGTCTATTTCCGGCACGCTGGTGGCAAACCCGATGTATCTCTCCTCGGGCGGCGGGTCGGACTTGCGGCTGTTAAGTTAGTGTGACCCGGGATCTGGTGTCAAATCTGTGATCCGGGCGCCGCCTGTAGGGACCGCAGTCCGGGCGGGGGCTGCAAAGATACTATGTGCTGGAACGGGATGTAAAGCTGTGTGCTAGTGGGCCTGGTACGCCATATGCTCACGCTCAAACTCAGCAATGGATATGTCAAGCTGCTCCAACAGGAGATACACTGCTTCTGGTCGTATGTTGTTTGTTTTGCGCATGACTGCCGCCCCATTGGGACTTGCAAACGCCAGCAAATTGGATGATGAAATCCAAGTGGCCCTGACCTGAAGTCGTTTCAACGTCTCTCGGACGGTGTACCAATCATAACGTTTCATCAGTGTTACCTACCGCATTTCAGATTGAAAGTCGTATCTGTTCGCCAGCCACTTAAGGAGTGTGCTCACATCTTCCTTTACCATTGCATGGAGGTCCTCCATGGTGTCGGCCTGCCCGACCAAGCGGAGATCTTCCACAACCCATGCGTATCCCCCGCCCTCGCAGTCCGTCACCTTAACGGTCACGGGGTGCTCGACTTTCTGTATGGTCACGCTCATGCCATATCATACTGGCAGGGTGTATATACAAGTATATGAGCAAAATTAGGATCAGGCCACCGGGTCGTTAGACCGGGCGGCGGCCTGAATCAGGGGGAGTATCTTGCCATTCCCTTCTATGTGGATTCCGGCGGCCTCGCCGGGGGTATGGCCATTCGGCAGGGACAGGTGCGGTCGTACAGTGGTTGTGATATATCTGGAGCCCCGCTATGATGGGCGAGTCCTCCTTCTTGAGGTCCCGGACCACCTTCTCGCGGTGGCCGATAGTATTCCCGTTGAAGGACTCCATCTGGTTGTTGTGGTGCTTGCCGTCAAAGTCGATCTGGTTGATGTACTCAATCTGAGATATTGTCTCATTAACGCGGGATGCCGGTATGCAGTGTGCGACATCCAATGCAGGCGTGGGCCAGACTCGGCAACCGGGCCGCACGGCCCGACGGCCAGAGCGCCGCCGGGAAGCCGGGCAGCGTGCCCTGCAAATGCGGTGGCCGGCCATTTGGCGTGTGTCGATGCCTCTAAATTTATGATCATGTTGGCACGAACCAACCCGCGTTAGTGCGAAAGAACCCGTGGCGCGCAGCAGCCAAGCCTGGCCCGGATGGGCAGTGCCAACAGCGCTGCTACGGCGGCAGGCGGTTCTTCGCCTGCGCCAGCGCAAGATTCACAGATCTGAAAATATTGAATCTTGCTGCATTCTACCATGCGGTACGAGATGTCTGCGGTCCTATTCTGGTGGCCACCCTATGACTCCATACCAGTTTATCCTGCCCAAGTCGGCACCATCCAAGACGGCCCCGGTCAGGTCGGCCTCGCCAAGATCCGCACCATAGAGGTTGGCCCCGTACATATAGGCAAAGGCCAAATCCGCTCCCCACAGATATGCGCCGCGCAAGTTGGCATCTGCCATGTATGCTTCAAGCAGATAGGCACCACTTAGATATGTCATGAACAGATCTGCGTCTTGAAGGTGAGCCCCGGCCAGGTCGGCCCCGCCAAGATCTGAGTGCCGTAGGTTTGCCCCACGCAGGTCGGCGAACGACAAGTCGGCCCCGCCTAGGTAGGCCCTGCGCAAGTCTGTATCGAGCAGGCTCGCCCCAAGTAGACTGGCATCCTCAAGATACGCCCCGTACAAGTCGGCGTTATTCAAGTTGGCTCCGGTGAGATCTGCCCCACGCAGGTCGGCGAACGACAAGTCGGTGCCGGATAGGTCGGCGAACGACAAGTCGGCCCAAGCGAAATCCTTGTGCTCCAAATCAAGCCCGCTGAGGTCCTGCCCGGCAAAGTCCAACTCGTTGGTGTGCGGTACGACATCAAAGTACCAGCCGACCACACCGTCGGGGAAATAGTCCCAGTCTGGAGGTCCGGTGGCCTCTATGAAGTATTTGTACTTGCCGTCATCCACGAACAGTATCGCGTGGTTTATCGCCTGAGGGTCACGGGGGTTTTCGCTGTCCATGTACACGTACTTGAATTCCCAGTCGTCCGTATGCCTCGAGGACATCAGCATGTCGGCTATCAGGATTGTGAGATCCTCGCAGTCCCCGCCGCCACGGGTCAGCGTTTCCAAGGCGTATCTGCCCTCGCTGTACTCGTGTATGTCCTTATCGTACACCGTCAGTTGGGACACGATATACCAGACCTCCCAGACAAAATCCGAGTTGCTGCGGGAGTTGTCATACACATTGTCTATCACCTTGGAGAATGACTCCCTGACAAACCCATCCAAACTTACCACGTGGCGGGTCTCTCCATCCAAGTCTAAGTTTACCTTGTCCCGCACAAGGAACCTACTCTCTACAATGTTGTCCTCATAGGTGGTCACGGGCATGCTCCACCGGTATTCGTTGCCCTTGGAATCCGTAATATCCCACGCCACCTCGGTTCCCTCTATTATGGTGGTGCCGTGCGTGTCTTGGGCGGCAAGCGCTGCAGCCGTGGCGACCACCGCCACCGCCAGCAGGGACACCGGGCCAGGACACATGGGGACTTCGCCGGGAGGCTGCGTTAAAAACATGTTCCGCTGGCTGGGGTTGTCCAACATTCTGGGAACCCAACGGCCTGACAAAAATACAAAAAACGTCCGTACTATTATAAACTATTAGAGCATTTAATTCTTCAGTACGCTTAAAGATCATGGCAGCGCATACCACACAATGGCAAAGAAGACCAATCTAAAGAGAAGTAAAGGGTACAAGAAGGGCGGCTACTACAAGGACTATGAGGAGAAGCGGAAGAATTCGGGCAAAAACGCCCAGATGAAGTACAAGAAGATACGAAGGCAGGTCAAGAAATTCGTCAAGAAGAATCCGGAATATGGCAACCGGGCAAGATTCCTGATGGTGATGCTGGTGATGGCGCGCTACAACCTCTCGTATCGCGGCATGGTTGAAGAGCTGGACTGGAACAATATGCAGCGCAGGAGGCTGGGCTTTTCACACACCCCGTCCAAATCGTGCCTGTGGTGGAACAGAAACCAGCTTCCCACAAACCTCCTTGACGAGCTGCTGGCGTTCACGGCCGGCGATGGGGCATCGGGGACACTGCTGGCCGACTCGTCATCATACACCTACAACAGATACGAGTGGAAGGAGACTGCAAAAGGCGGCAAGTGGGTGCACAGTACGATAAAACACCACGTGCTGCTGACCCTTGACGGTTGCGTGGTGTCGTCGGCGGTGACCGACGGCAGCCGGGACGACTCCCCCATACTGCTGAAGCTTACAGGGACCGTACCGGCGGGATCTGGGTATCTGCTGGCAGACCGCAAGTACTGCTGTATGGAGAACTGTCAGGAAGCCCTCCGCATAGGCAGGCTGCCCTGCATGAGGCCGCCCAAACACCACAACGGGGGCGGTTTCAGCGCTTGGGCCCACATGATCCGGTGGGAGAAGGAAAATCCCGGCAGGTTTTACCGCAAGTTCGGCATGCGCAACCTGGTCGAGAGTGGATTCTCGTCGCTCAAGAATGCATTCCGCAACTCTATCCGGGCCGTCACACCACGGATGCAGGTGCGCGGGCTGGCACTGCGCAGCATAGCCCACAACATCTTCCACTAGGGAATGGAAAGATCTCCCCCCTGGTGTGTGGGGGAGGCTGCCCACCACGTGCCATACGCGGCCAAGATGGCACCAAACCCGGCAAATCAGGCGTCAGGATAGGCCAAAACGTGCCCCAATGCGGCCCATCTGGGGGAAAATAGACGCTGTCTGGGCACCTGTGGGTACATTTTGGCCTGCTTGTAGGCAGTCTGAGGATGCTGTTGGACAACCCCCCTACCAACCGGTTGATATTTATACTATGAAGGACGGTACCACCATATGCACAAGACGAATATCACGATCCGCGGCATCGTGCAGCATGTGGGCCTGCGGGCACAGATCAAGGCCGTCGCCGACGGGCTGGGCGTGTGCGGCACCGTGAAGAATACAAGGGACGGATCCGTCCTGGTTGTCTGCGAAGCCGAACGGGCGGACATCGAGGAGATGGTGCACCAAATACGGTCCGGGGCCGAGCTGGCCGTCATAAAGGACGTGCTGGTGGAGGGGGGGCCGCCGGCCACGGGCATGGAGGGCTTTGAGATAGTGTGGGGCGACTCCGGCGAGGAGTTGTTTTCTGCGATATCCACCGGGACGCGCGCAGTGGTCAAACTGCTAACAACAACGAATGAGATCAAGCAGGGCCAGGACAGGCTGGAGAAGGGCCAGGCCCAGACCAACGAGACCCTGGCCAGGATGGAACGGGGCCAGGACAGGCTGGAGAAGGGCCAGGCCCAGACCAACGAGACCCTGGCTAGGATGGAACGGGGCCAGGACAGGCTGGAGAAGGGCCAGGCCCAGACCAACGAGACCCTGGCTAGGATGGAACGGGGCCAGGAAGACCTGAGGCGGGGCCAGGACCAGATGAAGGATGCGGTAAACTCCATGGACAGCAAACTGGACGCATCACTGGAGAACGACGCCCGAAGCCTTGAGATTCTGAGGGACCTGCGCGACGGCGGGCTGCTGCGCGTCCCCTAGTGCCGGCTACTGAGGCATCTTCTGGAGATTGTGCATAGACTCAATTCTGAACGGAAAACGAGGGAATTCTACGGAGGATCTTGCTACGGTGCGGTGGTCTGCGCATATTCTCCTCTGACTCGATGGACAAAAGATACACGCCCTTGGGTCCTTATGGCACACGTGGCCGGATGGCGGACTGTTGCTGCCTGCACTGCGCCTTGGGATGGGGCCTAGCACCTCATGGGTGTGTTGGCAGCCGTACGCGCACATGATTTGTAACCGCAGCGGGCGCCCGAAGAGCGTACCGACGGGCGCGCCAGCGGGGGTGGAGTTGGCCCACCGTGTAGGTCTGGTGTATGGTGTGGTGTCCGTCGGTTTGTGTTCCGGCCCCGGTGGGCGTCTTGAGGGCGACACATTTGCCGTATGTGTTGTATTTATTTATCTATTAGCTTCTTCATATACTGTATAACATAGTATATATGGAAGATATTGATGAAAAATAGATATAAGTCAGGCTGGACGGTTCGTTCATTAGTCTTAAATATAGACCAAACAACCGAGAGTCAATAAAATGGAAAACGAAATAGTAAGAAAGACAACTAGTCTTACACTTATTGCGATCATGGTGGCCGGAGGGATGACGTTTGCCGTTCCGGGGGTCGTGCCCAGTGCACACGCCCAGGTGAACGAGATGTCGGTCTCTGCGGTCAGTGACATGTTCGCCAACTCCTTCGTAGGAGCGCAGGTTGTAGAGGTTTCGGTCAACGCGCCCCAGTTCAGGGCAGACAACGCGTTTGAGGATTCGTACGCGCCGGTCGTGACCGTTGACGACAATCCTCTGACAATGAGGCAGGCTACTAATGGTGTCTGGTATGGATACTTTGTGGATGCAAACATGGCCGACGCGGCCCACGAGAACGGTATGGACTTTGGCATACTATCTGATGACACGAGCTTCAACCCTAGGGCTGATGCTCTATACGCAAATGATGATTCCAGAAACGTACTCAGCAATCCTGATCTCACTGCCGATGAAGATCTAGTGATACAGGCATTTGCCTTTAGCGACGCCAGTGATATAGACATTGAGCTGGAGAACGGCAGTAACTCCGAATCAGTAACACTCGCCTTTGACACGGTGGAGGACTATGCCAGCCTAATGCTGGACAGAGGCATCTATCCGTTGGAGTCATACGTTCACATCACGATAACCGATACGTGGCTAAACATCGACCCCACCGCTGAAGACGTGTGGGTATTCAATACCGAGAATGACATGGCCTACTACCGCCCAAATAGTATCCTGACAGATGCAGTTCTGCAGGAGATAAAGGAAGAACTAACCACTCTTGACGAACTGATGCTAAAGCCAGTTCCTGAGGATGATCTCATGTGTGATGACAACTGTGTGTTCACGATTAACACCATGCAACAGGGAGACAGAGTGATCTTCCAGCAGGACAACGACGATTCCAACGATCACATTGCCGAGATCTTGGGCGACATGTCATTGACATTCACCGAGACCAACGACAACACTGGTGTGTTTACCAACACGGATGACTTTGATGAGTCTAACTTGGTCACCACAGGCGACATTGGGCTGAGAGGAAAGACTGCAGTAATAGACTACAACGACAACGACACCGATGTGGTCATCGGCTTTGACTTTGCCACGGTTGACATCCAGCCGGCCGACGATACATGGAACTCCGGCGAGGGTATCTCCGTGATCATCACCGATCAGGATGCCAACAAGAACATGATGGACGACGAAGACATGGAAATCAACAACCCCGATATCAAAATCATACCCACACTGATGACCGGGTCTCCCACAGTCATAACCGAGGATGCTGAGATCAATGATGTCAGTGTTGCCGATATGGACTACGACTCATTTGCTGCTAGGGTGATTGTTGATGCAGAGATCGGTGATATGCTGACTGTGACATTTGAAGATGATATAGACTTGCCCACAGCAGACACAGTGTTCAACTTCATAAACTTCGACATCAGCTCTCTTGACACCGTTGCCACTAGCGTGTCTGCATGCGAGGACGATGATGCCATGGATGTGCTTATTTATGATCAAGATGGCAATGACAATGGCAAAGTTGTATCTGGAGATACTGTCTATGTGGGGATTGACGAAGACACTGTAAACGGCTGTGATGTCATCACGTTTGCGCTGGCTGATTCGGTTGGTGTAGGAGAATATCCCATTGTAGTTGACTTTATGTCCTTTGGATACACCGATGACGGCGTTCAGGGCAGTGAGCGAATAGCAGACCAGATAATCAGGATAGAGGCTGAAGAGACCGATGATGACACGGGCGTCTTTGAGGGAAGCTTGGAGTACATCATGGTCAACCAACTGAACATTGTGAAGCAGGATACCTTTAAAGATGTCACCCCGAACTCCGATGCTCCGGTGTTCGTCGTGATTGAGGACCTTACCGACGAGGACTCGCCTAGGGTTTCGTACCTTGATGTGGGCTCTGATGGCGTAGCAACGCAGGTGTCTGATCAGGAACCTGCTCCATCGCATTCAGGTGTGGTGACCTTTGACTCCAACAGATACAAGGTTGCCGATACGGTTACAATAACGCTTGATGACGCTGACCTGAACGTCGATTCAGGCATCATTGAGGTTTACACGATTGATCCCATCACTGGTTTCATCGGTGAGGGTGGTATAGAAGTACTGACTGTCACATTCGATGACGAGGACTGGATTACTCCTCTAAGTGCCAGTGACGATCCCCGTGCTCCGGGCCCACTTTGCCGGTCAGACTTGGTTGCTATCACTAGTGACACAGGTCTGGATGCAACTAAGTTCACGCTGGTGGAATCTAGCAAGGATTCCGGCGTATTTACCGGCAGCTTCCAGATTCCATCCGACTGGTGTAGGCCCGGCGACGAACGTCCCGAGACTACCACCGGTCTGGACATTGAAGTCAACTATGATGACTTCAGGGATGCATCTGGTGAGATGATCGAAGTAGGGGACAGCGCCGCTGTTGGAGCCAACACGGGTTCGGTAGCCCTTGACAGGACTGTGTACCCGGTACCCTTCGGCGAGCCACGTGACTTTAGTCCGGCATCTGACCTCAAGACAGAGGAAGATACGGCTATAGAGGCCCACAACAAGCTGATGATGCACGAGAACCTTCGCGACGATATTGAATATGCCATTGAGGAGCTGTTGGAACCGCACGTATTTGCCAATAGTCTGACCGGTGATATGCGGTCACTATTTGCCGATGTACGTGACAACACTGATGATGATTGGAATGATATTCTAGACAACCTTGACGATGCAACTGATGAAGTGGAAGATGAGATAAAGTCACTGCGCGATCTAAGCGACATCACTAAAGACAGGAGCCGAGCTGAGGCTGACTTGGAAGATGTGGAGCAGGAAGGGGTCAACCCTGACGGTCAATCATACTTCCCCGTTCACTCTACCGGATTTGGCGATGACGCCGATAATGGTGTAGCCGCTTACATTCCCAACGGTGACCTGACTATTCATGTCCGGATCACTGATGCAGACTATGACGTTTCGGCCGCTGGCCAAGACGCGATAGCCGAAGACGGCGACGGCCCCGTGACGGTATTCGTCAACAGGGGATCTGATACGTGCATACTGGCCACTGCTGGTAGTACAGACCCGGGACTGGTGATGGACGATGATGGTTGTAACGATGAGTATATGCGGTATGGTCCAATACAGGAGATTGCACCCGATGCGGGTGTCTTTGAGTCGGACATTACCGTCAGATACAACGCTGGCCCAGACGACCAGAGATGTCCAACTAGAGATGAGGGCTGTGTATTGCAGGGTGACATAATCCAGGTTGAATACGAGGATCCCATAGATGCATCCGGCGACAGGAACACCGTGACCGATTCGGCCACGTTCGACCTGAGGAACGCCGTTCTGCAGTCTGATAAGAACTCGTACCTCATAGGTACCGACATGATACTCACCCTTATCGAGCCAGACTTTGACCTAGACAACGATCAGGCCGAGACGTACACGCTTGACCTTGTTGAGTGGGATTCTGATGCCGCCACTATAACCATGGGTAATAGAGGTGGCAACGACGGTGCGTTCGATCCAGAACCTGATGCGTTCAGGGAGACAGGTGACAGCACTGGAATATTCCAGACCATAATTGAGATACCTGAAGAGCTTGATGGTGACAGGTTGGAGAGGAACGAGGTAATCACGCTTGAATACACCGACTGGGGTCCTGCCGGTGCAGACTATGTAGGCGACGAGGACGAGGATGTCACGCTTGAGATATCGACCTCGGACTTTGGCGCAACTATAGAGCTGGACCAGAAGGTCTACACTTGGACCGACAAGGTGTACATCACCATAGTCGCTCCTGACCACAACTACGACAGTGATTTGGTTGACGAGATAGGCAAAGATGATACAGATCCGCTGAAGATATCTACTAGAGGTCACGATCTCGACCAGTATAAGCTGGTGGAGACTGGTACCGATACCGGCATCTTCACCGGTGAGATCATCCTTACCGGGTTCGCGCCACATGACGCTGACGGCGACGGCGAATTGTACGACGCGCGCGACACTACGGACGGCACAGGCCCGACTGGTGGTCTCTTGGAGACCACCAACGATGACGGACTCTCTGTCTCATATGAGTACAGTGAGGACATCACCATAGTCGCGTCTGCCCTCATACGCTGGAACATCGGTGAGGTGCAGTGGCTCGAGTCGAGCTACCCGGCCACCGGATCCGGCATCGTGCGGGTCATCGACCCCGACATGAACCTCAACCCCGAAGCCGTGGACAACTTTGACGTCAACGTCTGGTCTGATTCAGACGCTGGCGGCATAGACCTCACGGTGACGGAGACCAACGAGTCTACCGGCATATTCGAGGGAACCGTAGCCTTCCAGATCGATACGGAGTCCTCTGGACACCGCCTCAGGGCTGCAGAGGGTGACACGGTAACCGCCGAGTATGAGGACCGCACACTTCCAGATCCGTACAATACCGTTGACGACCTTGACATCACGGCCACCACTCTGATTGGCACCGTGGTACCGCCTCTGGAGAGGGCTCCGGCCACGAACCTGAGGGCAGTTGACTCCTTCGGCAACAGTCTTGACACTGTGTCGGTGGATCAGCAGGTACAACTCACGGCCGATCTGATGAACGGCCAAGACAGGAACCAGGCGTTCGCGTATCTGGTACAGGTCCAAGATGCCAACGGCGTCGTGGTAAGCCTTGCATGGATTACAGGTTCACTAACACCGGGTCAGTCGTTCAGTCCGGCCGGATCCTGGACGCCCGATATGGCAGGCACGTACACCGCTACGGCCTTCGTATGGGAGTCTCTGGACAACCCGACCGCATTGTCGCCTCCGGTAACCACTACCATCACAGTAGAGTAAGACTAAACTTACATTTTCTTTTATTTTTGAAAACCAATATCTAGAGGAGGCTGCGCACCACATGCCATGAGGTACGCCATACTGGCGGTGTTGCTGCTGGCGATACCCTGCGCGGCATACGCGGATCTGGAAATCGACTCGGCCAGTGGGAGTTCTGTCGCCTTTGACAGGGACGTGTATCCGGTACCCTTCGGCGAGCCTCGTGATTTTATCCCATTGTCTGACCTACAAGCGGAGGAAGATGCGGCTAGAGACGTCCACAACAAGCTGATGTTGCACGAGGACCTTCTCTACGAGATTTATTATGCCATTGAGGGTCTTTTTGAACCGCAAGAGATTGCTGGCATGCTGACCGGCGACATGCGGTCACTATTTGCCGATGTGCGTGGCAACGCCGGTGACGACTGGGATGAGATTCTAGACCGCCTTGAGGACGCCACTGAAGAAGTGGAAGATGAGATGTATTCTATGCGCGATCTAAGCATCATCATCATAGACAGGAGCCGAGCCGAGGCTGACCTGCACCATGTGGAGAAGATAGGATACGACCCCTTCGGCCAATCATACTTCCCGGTACACTCTACCGGATTTGGCGATAATGGAGCAGTTGCTTACATTCCCAACGGTGACCTGACCATCCGTGTCCGGGTCACTGATGCAGACTATATTTTGGCCGCCGGCCGAGACGTGATAATAGGAGACGGCGACGGCCCTGTGACCATATTCGTCAATAGGGGGTATGATACGTGCATACTGGCAACTGCCGGCAGCGCAGACCCGGGACCGGTGACAGACTATGGTGGCTGTAACGGGGAGTACATACGGTATGGTCCGATACAGGAGACTGCACCAGATGCGGGGGTCTTTGAGCTGGACATTATAGTCAGGTACAACGACGGCCCGACCGACCAGAGATGTCCAACTAGAGGTGAGGGCTGCGTACTGCAAGGCGACACAATCCGGGTTGAATACACAGGCGCAGCTGTAGACGGAAACCCCGTGACGGATTCGGCCACATTCTACCTGCGAGATGCCGTCCTGCAGTCCGACAAGAACTCGTACCCTATAGGGACGGACATGACACTCACCCTTGTCGAGCCGGACTTTGACCTGGATGGTGACCGCGCCGAGACGTATACACTCGACCTGGTCGAGTGGGGCTCTGACGCTGCCATTATAACCATGGGCAGCAGGGGTGGCGCGGTCGATTCCTTCGACCCCAAACCCGAAGCGTTCCGGGAGACCGGTGGCAACACTGGAATATTCCAGACGATCATCAAGATACCAGAAGAGATTGGCGGCTACAGGCTGGAGGGGAACGAAATCATAACACTGGAGTACACCGACTGGGGTCCTGCGGGCGCGTACTACGTGGGCGACGAGGCCTCGGATGTCGTGCTTGAGATAATGACCTCGGACTTTGCAACCGCTGGGAATGGGGGCACCGCGCTTGAGACAATTACCCCGGATTTTGGAGCAGCCACTGGGCTGGACCGGGCCCACCTGGACATCAAGCCCACAAATCAGGTGTACTCTGTAGGCCAGTCACTTGTGGTGCTGGGCCGGGCCGGGCCCGGCGAAAACATCATAATCTGGATGACCGGCCCCGACGGGGCCATAGCCAACCTGGACCAGATAACCACGAACCTGGACGGCTCATTCCAGCACACCATACTGGTGTGGCCCGAGGCGACCGCCTCATTCCCGTACGGCACATATGCGGTGCAGGCGCTCAGTACGCAACAGGGCATCCTGCGTACCGTAGACGTGCGGTTCGCCCCGGCCGCCGGGGCGCCGGACGGCCGGCCGCACACCGGTATGGTGGCATTTGACTCTGACACATACAACATATTTGATACGGTCACCATTACGCTGGAGGATGCCGACCTGAATGCCGATCCAAACGCCATCGACACGTATGCGATTGGCGAGACCGCCGGCCTCGCCGGCGGGGGCGGCACCATACTGCTGGATGTGACAATCGACGGCAGCCCGTGGTCCTCCCGGCATGCCGACCCCCACTGCCTATGGATTCTGGAGAGCGTAACGGCCGATACAGGCTTGGACACGGCCGGATTTGCCTTGGCAGAATCGGACACGGACTCTGGCGTGTTTGCCGGCAGCTTCCAAGTTCCGTCCGACTGGTGCAGGCCCGGCGGCGAACTTCCAGAGACGACGGTCAATCTGGAGCTTGGTGTCCATTATCAGGACCCCCGGGGCGCGTCCGGAGGGACCATAGGGGTGGGCGACAGCGCCGCCCTCACGGCCAACACCGGTTCGGTCGCCTTTGACAGGGTCGTCTACCCGGCGCCGTTCGGCAGACCGGGTGCGGCGGCCGGGGCGTACGACGGGGCCCATCCGGACGGCGAGTCGTACTTTCCGATACATCCCGCCGGATTCGGACCATACGGCGAAGAACCGGCATACGTCCCCAATGGAGATCTGACCGTATACGTCAGAGTCACGGATCCGGACTACAACACATCGGCCTCTACCTTGGACGAGATAGCCGAGGAGGGAGCGGGCCCCGTAACGATATCCGTAATCAGGGGATACGTCGAGCACATACTGGCCACCGCCGGCGGTACGGAGTACGAACCATACGGAAACTCATACCACATGTTCGGCCCGATGCGTGAGGCCGAACCCGATGCGGGGGTGTTCGAGGCGGAGATCATCATACGTTACGACGACGGTCCCGAAGACTTGGAGTGTCCGGCCGGCGGCGGCTGCATGCTGCCGGGCGACATCCTTCGTGTTGAATATCTTGATGATGCGGACGCGTTGGGCGATCGCCATGTGGTTGTGGACACGGCCGTGCTTGACCTGAGGACCGCCGTCCTGCAGTCCGACAGGGCCGCATATGGCATCGGAGACGGCATGGTACTCACCCTTATTGAGCCGGACTTTGACCTTGACGGCGGCCGGGCCGAGGCGTACTCTTTGGACCTCATAGGGTGGGACTCTTACGCCGCTACGCTTACCCTGGGGCCCAGGGGAGGTTCGATGGCCGCGTTTGAGCCAGTGGACGCGGCGCTGAGGGAGACCGGCTACAGCACCGGCATATTCCAGACACTCATTGAAATGCCCGAGGAGCTGAACGGCAGAATGCTGCGTATGGGCGAGGCCATAACCTTGGAGTATATGGACTGGGGCCCGGCCGGCGCGCGCTACGTGGGCGAGTACGACGAGAGCGTTGCGCTGGAGGTGGCGACCTCCGACCTCGGCGCGACCGTCGAGCTGGACCGGGATGCCTACACCTGGACAGACAGGGTCTACATTACGGTGGTGGCGCCCGGCTACAACTTTAACGACAACCTGATCGACGAGATAGGCACCACGCGCGAGGATGCCATAAGGATATCCACGACAGACCACAAACTGTACGGCTACAGGCTGGTGGAGACCGGTGCAGACACCGGCATATTCGCCGGGGAGGTCACGCTTGCAGGATTCGCACCCCATGATGCCGACGGTGACGGTGTGGCGTATGACGCGCGTAGCACTACTCATGGCGTAGGCCCGGCCGACGGCTACCTGCAGGCCGGCAGAAACGACGACCTTACCGTCTCGTTCAGGTATGACGACGGTAACCCTGTTGTCGCGTCCGCCCCAATACGCTGGAACATAGGCGAGGTGCAGTGGCTCGAGCCAAGCTACCCGGCCACCGGGGCAGGCGTCGTGCGGGTTATGGATCCGGACATGAACCTCAACCCCGAAGCCGTGGACATCTTTGGCATCGGGGTGTGGTCCGACTCGGATGTCGACGGCATAGTTGTAGCGATGCTGGAGACCGACGTGTCCACCGGAATATTCGAGGGCATAGTGGCATTCCAGCCGGATCCCTCCATGCATGGCCTCGGGGTGGATGAGGGCAACATGGTGACCGCCGGGTATGTGGACCGCACCCTGCCAGAGCCGTACGGCGCCGCCGACGATCTATACGTCACGGCCTCCACGCTGATCGGCGCTGCGGTATCGCCTATGGAGCGGGTTCCGGCCACGAACCTGAGGGTGGTGGACTCCTTCGGCAGCGACCTTGACACCGTGCCGGTGCACCAGCCGGTACGGATAACGGCTGACTTGGTGAACAACCAGGACGGCATACAGGAGTTCGCGTACGTCGTGCAGGTGCAGGACGCCGACGGCGATGTGGTGAGCCGCGCCACGTTTGCGGGCTCGCTGATGCCGGGCCAGTCGTTGCGCCCGACCGGATTCTGGACACCAGTTGTGGCGGGTACGTACACCGTTACGGCCTCGGTCTGGGAGTCCCCCGACGGCATGGTGCCGCTGTCGCCACCGGCGACAACGACCATCAGGGTGGAGTGAGACCGGCCACCAAGCCCGGCCGTACATGCCCAGGCACGCATCTCATGCAGGCGGGAATCGGCGCTGGGCAGTATTCCCGGCGTGAAAGTCGGGCGGGCTTGGGGATACATGTGCACCTTGTATTGTAACAAAACTATGTCCGCCCCGGATCAGACGCACCCTGCGCGACTTCATTAGACTGCATAACCCAAAACGCCAGATGCGGGCCAAGCTGGACGATGGCAAAATAAAGTACATCATTCGCGAGAAAGAGAAGGGGACTCCCAATTCTACGATAGCGGAGAACACGAAGGTCAGCGCACGCCACGTGCGACGTCTCTGGGCCAGGTACAGGAATACCGGCTCGCTGCCAACAATCGGCAGGGGAGGCCGGCCCGCCACCAAGACGATATCCGATAGGGATGTCGAGCTGGTGCTGGCCGAGTGCAGGAGCGGCGGTTCGGGGGTGGGACGGATCACCAAGGCGCTGGCTGACAAGAACATAAGCGGGCGCACCGTATACGACATAATGAAAGAACACGGATTGGTGAAGCCCTGCCCCGCAAAGACAAAGAAACGCAAGTGGGTGAGGTTTGAGCGCCGGTACTCCAACGCCATGTGGCACACCGACTGGCACGTCATCAAGGACTTCCGTATGAGGGATCTGAACCTGATCACCTACCTGGATGACGCCTCGCGGTGCGTCACCGGGTACGGCGTGTTCAGTGAGGCAACCGGTCTGAACGCCGTGGAAGTGCTAAGGCAGGCCGTCGCTGCGTTCGGCCGCCCGGCATCCATCCTGTCGGACAACGGATCCTGTTTTGTGGGCGTGCGGAGCGGCGACATGCCGAAGGGAACGTGGACGCCGACAGTCTTTGAGAACGAGCTGCTGGATCTCGGCATACACCTGATAAACTCCAGGCCGTACCACCCCCAGACCAACGGGAAACTGGAACGGTTCCACAGGACGTTGGAGACCGAAGTGGGCCGACACGACAGTCTGGGAGACTTCATCACGTACTACAACGAGAGGCGGCTGCACTGGTCGCTCGACATAGACAACCGCCAGACGCCCCTCAAAGCGTTCCGTGACAAGACGGCGCATGAAACCATAAGAGCGGACAACCCCTACTGGATGGAGATTGACATCCATGGATGAACAGCGTGCTAAGGAGGGGGGACAAGGTTTTGTTACAATACAGATACATGTGCACCTGAAAACCAATATCTAGAGGAGGCTGCGCACCACATGCCATGAGGTACGCCATACCGGCGATGTTGTTGCTGGCGATACCCTGCGGCGCGTACGCGGATCTGGACATCGCCTCCACAAGTCGGGTATATGCCTCCGGCCAGCCGCTTGTAGTCTTCGGCCAAGCCGAACCAGGGGAGGACATCATCATACGGATGACCGGTCCTGACGGCACCATAACCAAGTTTGACCAGATAACTACAAACCCCGACGGTTCATTCCAGTACACGGTACTGGTGTGGCCCGAGGCGACCGTGTCCTTCCCGTACGGCACCTACACCATAGAGATACTGAGCGCCGAACAGGGTGGCCTGTCGCGCACCTTGGACGTGCGGTTCGCCGAGACCGCCGAGCTGGTGGAGACGCCCGTCTCCAGAACAATCAACATGCTGATATTCGCCCCCGAGACCTCTGCAGTGAACAACACCCTGAGGGTCTTCGTGCAGACCACCAGTGACGGACTGCTGGTGGGCAACGACCCCGAACAGCTGCTGGGCACAACCCACGTGCACCTGCCTGACGGGACGGTCCACGACATCAGCAGCTCGTTCAATACACTGCACCAGGGATTATTCTACGCTGACTATGTGCCACACATGGAGGGGACATACGTGTTCCACGCGGTAGCCTTCAGCCAGGGGACCATATCGCACGGCTCGGCGGCTACCACTATACTGAGCCAGGACATCGGGGGGATATCAGACCAGATCATACTGCTCAACGAGGTGCTGGCGGCGACCTCGGCGGAGCTGGACGGCCTGAAGGCGGAGGTGGCCGAGTTCAAGGACACCCTGCAGCAGGCCAGCGGCAACATCAACGCCAGCGTGGGCTCGATGTCCGCCTCGGTGACCAACATAGAGGGCGCCTCCTCGCAGCTGAACTCGCTCTTCTTCCCGGTGATGGCCATAATGGGGGTGCTGGTGGCCACCCAGATAGCAATCCTGGCGCGGAGCCGGCACTGATATCGTGCGGCGGATGCGGGGACTCCGGGCCGTACGGCCCGCCCCCCGGGTTCAGGCCGACCACGAGCGTACCGGAATGCGGCGTGCACCGGGAACGCGCCAAGCGGCAGTCCGCCGCGGGTGCAATCCAGCTAACCACACTGTGGGATTTTATTCACACCCCGCCTTTATACGGCGCACGGCCACCAGTCCCAAATGACAACTTACAAGGCCCTCCTGCTTGCCGTAATGGTGGCAGGGGCGGCGACCATTGCAAGCGAGGCGCACGCGCAGTCGAACACCGAGCGCCTGGTATCCATAAACGAGAACACCGACAGCATCCTGGACATCGTAACGACCATATCCAGCGCGCTGGCATCCATACAGAGCTCCCTCGATACGCTGGCGACAAGCCTGTCGGACCTGTCCGGCGACCTGTCCACGGTGACGGAGAGCTCCGCCCGCGTGGAGTCGGCCATATCCGGCTTTGGGCCCACCCTGAATACCATAGCGTCCGGCGTGCAGACCAACGCCGCCACGCTCAGCGATCTCAGCAACATAATGGCGGGCATGAGCACCGACATCGCCAGCATACAGGCATCCTTGGGCGAGGATGGCGACAGCGGGCTAGCCGAGAGCATAGACGTCCTGACCAGCACGGTGAACCGCAACGAGATAAGAATCTCCGACAGGCTGGATGCCATAGAGGCGGCCATAAGCAGCCTGGAGGCCAAGCAGGGCAGTACCTCGTCCTCTGTGTCCACCGCTGGACTCACCCGAGATTCTGTGACGCACGAGGTGACCACCTACACCTACAAGAGCCAGGGAGAACAGCGCACCATATCGGGCAAGAACGTCTACGAGCTGGACCTGACCTTCTCGTGCGACGGGCCAGTCAGCATCGACGAGGTCAGCACGAATATATCAAATTCGGTTCTCTGGATAATAACCAACAGCGCCCCATCTGCCAGCACGTCGGAAAACTACTTGGAGGTAGAGAGGCAGTATCTGTACAACAGCCGCTTTGAGACCTCACCGGGACAGTACCAGGTGTATAACCGCGCCGTAGACTTTGGACTTGAGCAGCTGTCCGTCGGCGAGACACTGGACTTTGAGAGCCGACAGACCGAGCGCAGCGAAGAGATCAGCACCGCGACCCGAACGGCCTACCAACGCGGATATACCATCACGGTGGAGTATCTGGGAGACCGCTCCACGACGTGCTCGTTTGGCGGTACCGGCAATACCGGCACCGGCTCTCTGCCAGAGAGCGGCTCGCTGCTGGTGGCGCCGTCGGTGGGAGGTCCGTCCACGATCAAATCGTTCAGCGTCGACATCACCTGCGACGACGATCCGGTGGAGATCACCGGGATGACGGCGCAGGTGGCGAGCGGCTGGTCCTCTGGCTTGGCGGGCTTTTCGACGTTTAAGCTGACCCACCTTGACTCGAACAAGGAGGTGAACATCGGGTTTGCCGATGACGGCACCCTAAAGTCGTACGACTACCCCATAGCGTTCCACAGCGAAGACATACGCATATCCGGCAATATTGCAAGCAGTGACGATGTGACTCTCCTGATAGAGTTGGACTACAACACCGTGGCCGACGGCTCGTGCGAAGAGAAATAACATACCAGATTTTTTTACTGTAGAGTGTGGCGGGGGGAGGCTGCGCGCAGCCAAGACCTGCCGTATACGACCGCAGAGTGGGGGGAGCTCTCGAGCCCGAGCGGGGCCGCAGAACCGGCGCGACGGCTTGGCAGGCGTCGCTGCGGCGCCCGTGCGCCAGACCATGTAACCACCGCTGCCGTCGCGCCGGCCGTGCGGTTCCGGTTGACGCCATGATTCCCGGATGGCACATTCCCGGACAGGATCTCCAAAACCTAATAACGCGGAGAGGGGGTGCAACCGTACGATTGGCCCGCCGCAAAAAGCGCAAGTACACGCCCGGCACCGGGGGCTCCCCGCCGCCCAAGGCCCCACCACCCGCCGGGCCGGACGCCCCCACGCCCCCGCCGGATCCCCCGAAACCCGCTGACCGGCCCGGATCCGCTCCCCCGCCCACAGAACCACCCACCGAGCCGCCGGGAGCCCCGGAGCCCATTCCGCCCGAGGCGGAGATCAACGCTGACGACAGGAGCCACAAGCTCAACCGGCTGTACTGGCTGCGCATCATACTGGCGGTGGCTGCGGGCATATCGGCCACGTTCATATTCGAGCCGTTCGAGGGGGAGACGCGCCGCTGGGCATCCATCGGGTACATGATAGTGCTGTTTGCCACAACGGTCTTCGTGGCCAAGACTATGCGCATACCTCTGTCCAGGGCAGACCGCAAGAAGATCGTAACCCAGGCGCTGCCCAGCTACGTGCTGATGTACCTGTTCGTGTGGGTGATGTCGTACACCATAGTGAACGCGTCGGCCCCCGATACCGGCATGATGTCGCCGCTGCCGTAGGCGGTGGGTCCTGTGACCGCGCCAGACTACACAGATTTTTGGACAAGGCCGTGAACTGCAAACCTGTTATATGCTATTGAGCCATACATACCGTATGGCAAGCAAACGCACCTACAGGTTTCCGGACAGCGAATGGTGGGCAGAGCGGTCTGCGCGCTGCGATGTTCCGGACTATGATGTCGAACAATGGCCGGACAATGCGCGCGAGTATGGGACGAATGCCGAAAGCGTCGTGCGACGTATTGTGGAGCGTGTTGTGAACGGTTTTGACCCGATAGCAGTGTGGCTGTTTGGCTCTATGGCGCGCGGCGACTGCAACGAGCACAGCGACGTGGACCTGATGGTGATCATGCCGGAGGGCACGGATTGCAAGGCAACCACGATAGATGTTTTGGTGGATCTGCGCGGCTCAATACTGCCCAAGGACGTCCTTGTCACCACACCGGACTCGTTTGCGCGTGCAGTAGACGATGTCGGCTCCGTCCAGCATTCGGTGCGCGATGATGGAGTGATGCTGTATGGGTGACAGTGCCGAGACGTTCATGTCGCATGCGGAGAGGGACTTGTCCCTTGCCGAGGAGTTGTCAAGGGATGATGACATCCACCCATATGGCAGGGCATTCCACTCCCAGCAGGCCGCCGAGAAAGCAATGAAGGCCGCGATTATTGCGTCCGGCAGGGTGCCGCGGTGGACGCATGACTTGGTGTCGTTGGCAGCCAAGCTCCCGTCCGGATGTGTTGCGGGTGCTTCCGACCATGATCTTGCAACGTTGTCAGGGTATGCAACGCTCTCCCGGTACAGCAATATTGTGATCACAAAAAAGGATGCCGATGCTGCGTTGGACACTGCCAGGGCGGTGATGCAGGCAATGCGGCCAAGTCCGTAGTTCGGGCTTTGTAGTGCGCCGGTTGCCAATCGTCGCGCTCAAAATCCCGACTGTGGATCCGGGCCTTGTCCAAAAAATCAAAATTGACGACCCTCCTGATGCTTCCGGAGGCACTTGGACCGGCAGGAATGCGCGGGGCAGACGCCGGATCACGTTCCCGCTGCCCGCCGGCCCGTCGTTGATGGCGGTCCACGGGCAGTCGTGCGCAGCCTCCCCATAGCTGCGGGGGTGCCGCCCCCGCGGCGTGGCCTCAGGCGAAGGCCATGTTGTAGCAGATGGTCATTGACAGCAGTTCCACCGACTGGGTGTTTTGTCTGAGGGCGCGCACCACCCCGCCGAATCGCGCCTTCATGGACGAGAAAACGCTCTCGACGTTGTTCCGGAGGCGCAGCATTCGGTGGAAGGTCCCCGGGTGGGCCTCGCGGAACCTCAGCATCTGGGCGCGGGCGTTAAACCCCTTGATCACAGCATTGGATTTGGAGTCGATGATCGCCCTCCGGCCGCTGTCCCGGATGGCGTTGCAGTTCTTGACGCCCCCGTAGGCCGCGTCGGCCAGGACGTCCCCGTCTCCCTCCGGCAGCGTCTCCACCATCAGGCGCAGGTACGGCGAATCGCTGGCGTTTCCGGGGGTGACCGTCGCGGCGCACACCATGCCGTGCAGCGTGTGCATGATGTGCAGCTTGGCAAACAACCGCACGCTGAGCTTGCCGTATTTGGCGTTCTGCCAGTCGACATACTTGGCTATGCTGAATCCGCTGGAGTCGGCCAGCAGGGTGCCGTGGACGGCGTCCCCGCCGGCCATCTTGGCTATGATCCTCTGCAGTACTGCGGGATCTATCTCCGATACACGGAGCTGGTACCATGATCTGCAGTATGGCCTGGACAGCTCGCACAGCTCCAAGTCGCCCGGATGCCTGTCGAAGTGCTTGATCAGGCCCCAATAGGAGAGATTCTCTTCGCTCTTGAGGATGGACACCAGTATGGCTGACACGCGCCTGTCGCGCGTGCCTGGCGCTGCGCCCAGGATCTCGCGTGCGATGTCGGCTATCCGAAGCATCCACCGGACGTACCTTTGGCCCTCGGCGCGGCGGCCCTTGTTGTATTTGGACCAGTCCGTCTTGGGGTCGTTCCTCCTCCCGCCGGGATTGTTCTTGCTTCTGGCGTGGTTGGGGTTGGTCTGTCTTGACTTTCCGTATCTTTTGCTCATTGGGCGGGGCGGCGATCCTCCGATCATAGTACCTTTCGGTCATCTAGGCCGCCGCCCGGCTGGCGTCGGGATTTGCTAATTAAACATTACTAGTGACTTTTTCCGGATTTTTGGACAAGGCCGTGGATCCGCCAAGATTTATAACCGAACTTACACTAATGTGGAACGAATGGCAGAGGCGGTAAATACATCGGGTCTGTCAAGGCGTGACTTCCTCAAGCTGATGGGGGCGGCCGGCACGGGGCTGGCCTTTGCGCCCTTCGTTCCCTGGGGCAATTTCATGCCCAACCCCAGCACCGCCTCGCTGGAGAAGGTGCGCGTCCAGCTGCCTGATGAGACCTTCGCCAACATCAATACGTTCCCGATCAACCACGCCGAGGTAATCACGTACCCCCAGACCGGGGACCGCGTGCTGGACGAGGAGGCCTTCCGCAAGTGGCAGTTGATACGGCTTCCCGAGGAGATGGGCGGCGCCGCCGCCGACGTCACAGCCTTCCGGGCGTACTCGATGGTCTGCCTGCACCTGTGGTGTTTGTGGAAGTACTACCCCATCGACACCAAGAAGCGGGGGGAGTGCCCCTGCCACGGCTCCATATATGAGGCGACAACCGGCACCGCCACGGCCGGCCCGGCGTCCCTCCAGGCGGCCCCTTCCAATACGCTGCCCAAGCTGGACTTTGAGGCGGACGCCGACGGGTTCCTGTGGGTACTGCCCCCCGTATGGGGCGTGACCGCAAACGGAGTTGTGGGGTATGGCCGTTTCGCTTAGCCGGCGGACGGGCGCCGTCGCCTTCTTCGTCTGGATATGGGACGGGCTGGACCGCACCATATTCACCGCCATAAAGTTCTCGTTCCCGGCCCGCTTCGTGAGCCCCTTCGGCTTTCTGGGCATGCTCACGTTCATCACCTTCGTGATACTGGGCATATCCGGAGCCCTGCTGATGTTCTACTACCAGCCCATACTGGACCGTGCCTGGGACAGCGTCGAATTCATAAACAACGATGTGCCCTTCGGGTTCCATATACGGAACATACACTACCACGGCTCCAACGCCATGGTGCTGCTGGCCGTCCTCCACATGTACTACCAGTACTTCAGCGGCCGCTACAAGATCCGCAACGAGATACTCTGGGTCACGGGCGTCATACTGGGGACCGTCACCATACTGGAGGCCTTTACCGGGTACGACGTGATATTCAGCGAGAGGGCGGAGCTGGCCATCAGCATAGCAGCGTCGCTGACCAACTCCATACCCGTCGCCGGGCCGGTCATACGCGACGCCATGTTCGGGGCAGGGTTCTCGGACTTTGTGTTGCGATTCTACGCGCAGCACGTCTTCATACTGCCCCTGGTGATGCTGGGGCTGATGGCGGTCCACTTCCCCAGGTTTTTGGTGTTCGACGTGCCGATGGTCTTTGCGGTGGGCGGAGCCATCATGCTGACCGGGGGGGTCTTCCCCATAGACTTGGGGTTCAAGTTCCGGCCCGACGTGCCGCCGGGCATCACGGTGCCGGAGTGGTACCTGACGGGGCTGTACGCATTCCTGCGCACACAGTACGACAAGTTCGTCACCGGCGTGCTGTGGCCCGGGCTCTTCATAGGGGCCCTGCTGCTCGTACCTTTCATAGACCGGTACAAGAAGTTCTCCTGGAAGGACCGTCCCATGATCACCGCCTTCGGCATAACCGGGCTGGCCCAGATCATGGTGACCACCTACTGGGGGTTCTACATACCCGACGATTCCAGCCTGCCCTTGGTGGAGCGGCTGGTCATCGATCCGGTATTCCTGTACCTGGTTATGATACTGCTGGTCCCGATGAGCTTTGGCTTCACATACATGATGATAAAGCTGGCCAAGGAGGCCGAGCGCAAGGCCAAACTGGCCAAGGAGAGGGGGCCCAAGAAGGTCTCCACAATACGCCTCACCCAGAAATGGATCAACTGGGTCATAGTGGCGCTGCTGGCATTCCAGGTCTTCCTGAACATAGCCGCGTACAACGCAATGCTGTCTGGACTGAAGAACGTCTCGCTGTTCCTGGTGGGCATGATAATGATAACCTTCGCCGGCTTCTTCCACCTGTACAGGTACGGGGTCAACGAGTCCAAGAAGGTCCCCCCGCCGCCGCCGTCCCCGCCCGCCGAGATACCCCAGAGCGTGCCCGAGAAGCTCCCCGAGAATATCCCCGAGAAGGCTCCAGAGCCGCTCCCCGAGGCCCAGGTGCCCAAGAAGCTCCCCGAGTAGTATGGATGCCCGGACGCGGGCCGCCGTCTGCTGCCTCCGAGATGTCCCCTGTGCGGCCTGGCCGCCGCGCCGGACTGGTAAGTCAACGGCGCCTAGAAACAGTGCCTAGCCTGACCGGACCGACGCTTCCACGCCGGTCCCGACTCCGTAAAACCGACTACGTCTCCACCCTGCACGCTCAATTTACGAGGGTCTACGTCTCCACCTTGGGCGCTGTTTCTTTCCAGGCCCTGTTAACTTGCCAGTCCGAGCCGTGACCGTATTATCCGCCGAATGCCAGCCGCATCACACGCATCCCACGTGGCACGACCGTACACGACACGTATGCGAGCGCCGCGAAAGCCGTGGCTGCCACAATAACTGCCGGATACAGCCCCGCAAGCGCCCACACCGCGCAGGCCGCCGCCAGCCCAGCGCCAAGCACACACAGTATAACCGCCGCATATGCATCGTTAACACCCAGCCGCGTGCCTCGTGCCATGCGGATATACACTGCAATTCCCAAGGCTATAATGACGAACTGCATATCGGCTGCGAACAGTCCGGTGGACGACGCGGCGCCTTCCTGTGGTTCGTGCAGCCACCCCGCCAGCCACTTGGTCACTTCAGGAAACATCGTGGATCCCACAGGCTCATGTGGCAACTCTGTCACATGGTGTAGCAGTAGCGCCAAAACCGCAACGCCAACAACCAAGCGAAATACCATCATAGCAGATTCACAATTTCTCCTAGATGATCGGCAAGACTGCCGATAGTGTATCCGGTCAGCCCGCCCAGTACAAGATTGACCGCACTCCGTATGGCTACCCGCAGCTTGCTGTCTGACAGCTCGGCTTCGAGCCTGCCCAACTCCCTGGCCAAGCCGCACAACCTACCGTGCGTCCTATCATCTATATCGCCGACGGCTATCACATCTCGCATGTCTTCTACGATATGCCTTACTTTTTTCTTTACTGCCGGCTCGTCCATAATTTGAATTCGGCTTGACCATATTTAAGTAGACCAATTCTGGGTCTACTCCGCGCAAACAGTATAACGGGGACCGCGTCCGGGTACGCGCATGGAGTCGAGCCTAGAGGCGCAGGTGGGCCCCCTGCGGCTGGAGCGGCCCACCGTGCTGGCGTCGGGAATACTGGGCATATCGGTGGAGATCTTCGGGCGGCTGCACGGGGCGGGCGCCGGCGCAATAGTGTCAAAGTCGATCAGCGTGGAGCCGCGGGAGGGGTATCCCGGGCCTACGGTGGTTCCGCTGGGCGGCGGCGGCTGGATAAATGCGGTGGGGCTCTCCAATCCCGGCGCGGCGGCCTTCGCCGACATGATCCGGGACAACCGGACCGTGCCGGTCATAGTGAGTCTGGTGGGCTCCGTTCCGGAGGAGTTCTCTTCTATGGTGGGAAGGTTCGAGGGGTGCCACATAGCGGGGTACGAGATCAACCTGTCCTGCCCGCACGTGGACGACGTGGGCCTGGAGGTGGGAGACGACCCGGAGCTGGTGTCCCGCGTCGTGCGGGCCACAAAGTCGGCCGCGTCCGTACCAGTCTTTGCCAAGGTGGGTCTGGGCAGGTCCGACTACCTGGACACGGTGTCGGCGGCCATAGACGCGGGAGCCGACGGGATAACGGCCATCAACACGGTGCAGGCCCTTGCCATAGATATAGAGGCGCAGAGGCCCAAGCTGAGCAACGGCATAGGGGGACTCTCCGGAAGCCCGATAGGTACAATAGCGCAGAGGTGCGTGGCGCAGATACACTCACAGTTTGACATACCCATAATGGGATGCGGCGGAGTCTCCACCTGGGAGGATGCCGTCGCGCTGGTCCTGGCGGGGGCCTCGGCGGTGCAGCTGGGCAGCGTGCTGGGACATGGGTCGCCCGACAGGGTCTTTGCGGATGTCAACGACGGAATTGCGCGGTACATGGAGCGCAAGGGGATGCGCTCCGTACGGGAGATGGTGGGCAGGGCCCTTGCATGAGATGTCCCATATAGTGCGGGTAACATCCGTCCGCGACGAGACGGCCACGGTGCGCACCCTGGAGTTCGACGACAGTACGATGGCCGCCGCCCTCCCCGGCCAGTTCGCCATGGTGTGGGTCCCGGGCATAGGCGAGATTCCGATGAGCGTTATGGTGGCCGACGGCGGCCGGGCCGCGTTCACCGTGCGCCGCCACGGAGCGGCCACCACGGGCCTGTACAACTTGGGGCCCGGAGAAATGATGGGCGTGCGGGGCCCGTACGGGAACTCCTTTGATATCAGGACCGGCCGGCTGCTCCTGGTGGGGGGAGGCACCGGGCTGGTCCCGCTCATGAGGCTGATATCTAGGGCGCCGCCGGACGCCGACATCACGCTGGTGATGGGGGCGCGCACGCGCCCCGAGGTCTTTTTCGCGGATACGGCCCGTGCGCTGTTGCGGCCGCGCCCACACTGTATAGTGGTGTGCACCGACGACGGCTCGTACGGCCGGCCGGGCCTGGCCACCGACGCGGCCGCCGACGAGATCTCCGGTGGAGCGTTCGATGCCGTGTACGCCTGCGGCCCGGAGATTATGATGTACAAGGTGATGCGGCTGGCGCAGGACGCGGGGGTCTTTGCGCAGGCCAGTGTGGAGCGTATCATGAAGTGCGGCACCGGTATATGCGGCAGCTGTTGCATGGGCCGCGAGCTGGTGTGCGGGGACGGCACCGTCTTTGAGGCCGGCCGCCTGCTGGCCAACCCGGACTTCGGCGTCCGATACCGCACAAAGTCCGGGGAGGTCGCGTACTACTAGGTCCGGGCCGACGGCCACGCCATACATGGCGGTTGGGCGCCGGGGTGCGCCGGGCCGCCTCTGCACCGGAAGGCTCTGCCCTCAGGTCGACGAAGCAGATAATAACGCGGTGGGGGATGCTCTTGGCATATGCGGGGCGTGACGGCGGTCATACTGGCGGGCGCGGTTGCCATACTTGCGGGTGCCGCCGCCGAGTCGCACGCGCTGGGCCCCGGCATAGAGTACGAGGTGTTCGGGCCGGAGCGGCTCGACTACTCCGGCCTGGACTACACCAGCCGCATAATCTCGCTGGACCCTCAGGCGCTGCGATCCTACGACCTGCACCGCTATATCGTAGACGGGCGGATAGTGGTGCTGGAGGGCGCCTTCAACCCGCAGGGCATGCGTGACATACGGCTCTCCTCCCACCAGGGTGATGCAGCGCTCCCGCAGGCGGCCAATCTGGGCAGCGTCACCGGAGCGGCCCGCGCCCACGCGTACGGGGCCGCCGGGAGCGGCATAGTGGTAGCGGTGGTGGACACCGGAACGGACTTTTCCAACCCCGACATGATGCACGCGGTGGCCCGGGACGCAGACAACCACCCACTCATGCTGGACCCCGACGGGCAGGGGATAATACTCACCAACAACACCTTCAGGGCGTTCGTGGACCCGAACGGAGCCCTGCGCAACGCCTTCAACCACACCGTGTACGTGGACGGGACCGGCGTGTACCTGGCCAGTCGGGGCGCCGTCATATCGGTGTACAACTCGCTGTACCCGCTGCTGGGCGACTCGCCGGTTTTGGAGGCTATCGTACTGGAGGACTTCCGCATAGGCGACAGCAGCCGCGACTACATACCCTCCAAGAGCGGCATATACCACCTGGGGGTGTCACTCCAGCTGAACCACGGCACGATACAGGTCGTACCAATCCTGGTCACGGACCCGGATGTGCCGGGCATATACGACACCATCATACCGGACATGGACACCTCCTGGGAGGACTATACCGGGCAGGACTCCTTGGACCTGGACTTTACCAACGATTCCCCCATAAGGATGGGGTCCGGCAACGAGATTCTGGTGTACGACGCCGACGCCGACGGCCTGGCCGACTACAGCGCCGGGATGCTGGGCGCCCGCGTCCTGGACGTGTACGGGGTGTTCGGGGAGACGACCCCCGAGGGGTACGTCCCCGGAGCGGCAAACACCACCCTCCTGAACCCGGTTGATGCCGACGGCAACTATGTCGGGATAATGACCGACATAAACGGACACGGCACAGCCGTCGCCGGGCTCATAGCGGCCCAGGGGGAGCAGACCTACCGCATATACAACGACTCCCGCACATACACCATACACGGCGTGGCCCCGGGCGCCTCCATACTGCCCGTGAAGGCGCTCTGGTACGGCAGTACCGAGTACGGCTGGATGTGGGCCGCGGGCATGGACAACGACGGCTCCGGGTGGACCTATTCGGGGGAGCGGCGCGCCCACATAATATCGAACAGCTGGGGCGTGCCCGCCTTCCCGCTTCTGGAGGCGGCCCCCGGGTACGACTACATATCGCTGCTCTCTGACGTGCTGTCGGTGCCCGGGTCACTGGACAGCCGCTACCCGGGCACGCTCATGGTGTCCAGTGCGGGGAACAGCGGTCAGGGGTACGGGAGCATGTCCCTGCCAGCCTCCTCACCGCTGGCCCTGACGGTGGGAGCCACGTTCAACGCCGGGTATGCCGGATACGGGTTCTTCGCCGAGCAGCCGCGCTTCGGCAACTCCACCGAGCACTACGGACACTTGGCGCAGCTCTCCAGCCGGGGCCCCGGGGTCATGGGATCTCCAAAGCCGGACATACTCTCGATCGGGGCGTACGGCTTTGCGCCAGCATGGGTGACGCGGGATGTCGACGACGACTCCTACGAGGCATTCAGGGTATTTGGCGGGACCAGCATGGCGGCGCCGCTGGTCGCCGGGGGAGCGGCCGTCGTCATGGGGCAGCTGGAGGAGGCCGGGACGCCCTACGCCCCCTTCACCATAAAGAACATACTGATGTCCACGGCCGCCGACACCGGCAACGATCCCATGGCGCAGGGGGCCGGGAGGCTGGACGTGGGGACGGCCGTCGCGTACGTGCGGGGCGACGGCCCGTTCGCGGTGACCAACGATGCCTCGTACGGCAACGTGCGGGAGGCGCTGTCGGGCGCCCTGGACTCGCTCAACCGTACCGAGCTGGGGCTGGGGACGGTGTACGTGCCCGACCGGCCATACCCATCCACAGGGTGGTTCGCTGGGCACCTGGAGCCCGGCTCCCGGAGCTCTACCACGTTCACCATACAGAACCCCAACCCGCACCCCATAACTGTGCGGGTGCAGCCGGAGACGGCCCAGGAGCTGGAGAGCCACGAGTCGCGCCACACCACAGAACCCCGCCAGCAGGATCCAATACTGAACGAGACCGGGGTGTACGCGCCCAACTACATACGGCTCTCCGACGCCCGGGAGTACCACTCCCTGTCGGACCTGTTCACAGTACATGACATACCCGAGTCGGACCTGCTGGTCATAAACCTGAACTTTGAGTTTGACGACTTTATGAACTCCACCACGCAGTTGTACGCCGACGACTTTACCATAGCGTCGCTGTACATGTACGACTGGTTCGACTCCAACGCCGACCATACGGTGGACTACGGCGAGCTGGCCCTGGTGAACAGGGCGGGCAGCTGGGGGACCGGGCAGGAGCTGCGGGTCTCCTACCCGCACATGGCATTCGAGGGGGTGCCGGTGGTGGGGGTGTATCCGGTGCCGGTGCAGGCCTCGTACTGGACAGGCACAACCGACAGGAACTCCACCGCCATAAACTACACCATGACCGTGTCATACTATGGGTACGAACCATGGGAGGGGGCGTGGACCGACTCGAGCGTTATTGTGGTGCCGCCCGGCTCCAGCCATATGGTGGAGGCGGCAGTCTCGGTGCCGCCGGGGACGGCCGCCGGCGTGCACCAGGGATTCGTGCGGTTCGAGTCAGATGATCATACGGTGAGCGTGCCGGTCTCGTACGCGGTGGCGCCCCGGCTGGACGGCGAGGCGGTGCTGGCCGACGGCGGCGGCGACTCGCTGCTACCGTCGGGGCTGGTGCAGGGCTCCTTTGACATGTCCGGCAGGTACCCCGCCGGGGAGTGGCGGCAGCACCACGTGTACGTGCCCGAGGACGTGGGGTCGGTTGTCGTGGAGGTCTCCTGGCTCTCCAACCGCACCCACGTGGGGGTGTTTGTAGTGGACCCCGCCGGCAAGATCGTCCAAACCAACACCGAGCCGGGAGTCTTCGGGGACTTGGCGAACTGGCCGTCCAGCGACTGGCTGGGGAGCTCGGCGTTCAGCGAGGGGGGAGGGTTCTATCCGGTGAGAAACTGGAACGACACCGCCACCATAATACAGGTGCAGACGCCCGAGCCGGGCGTGTACACCATACTGTCCCACGTGTCGCTGCACGGTGGCGAGGGACTGTACGAGCCAATACGGGTCTCGGTGCGTCCCTCATAAATGGCGGACCGCAGCGCCGCTGTGGAATTCTAGAGTCGCCGCTTCGGCGGGTTGGATTGCCCGCGCCATGGCCGGATACAGTCTCCTTGGGAGCCACACCATGAGCACCCACAAGACGCTCTTCGGCCCGCACGCGCCATGGCCGGATACAGTCTCCCTGGGAGCCACTTCATAGGCCGGCACAGACCACGTACCGGCGCCGCCGGTATGCAGCGATCTGGCCATGGCCGAAGAGCTTCGTGTAGGGTTGGTAGCGATCGGCGGTCAGCGGCCGGTGGAACATCGGAAAGTGCTCGTGCAGGACGGCCTCCGACCGGCCGGCGGCCACCTTGGCCAGGGTGGCTCTCTTGTCCGAGGCCAGCCACACCCGCCCCGTCCCGCCGGGCCGCCGGATGGGCGTCTCGTCTATGCCGACCGGATCATTCCCGGAGATCATCTCCGCGGCTATCTCTTCTGCTTCCGGCTCCATCATATCGGCCGCGCCGTCCCGGGCGTGCTGGATGGTCGACTTGGCGCACCCGTCCATGCCGAACAGTCCGAAGAGGTCTGCCATCCCCCGGTAGCTGCCGTTCATCTTCCACAGGCCGACGACCATCTTGAGCAGGTTGGGCCCCAGGGAGGTGCCGCGGACCAGGCCGGTCTCCGGTATGGTGATCCCGCCGCAGTCGAGGCACCGGCAGGTGTCCGCCCGGTGGTTGACGACCTCCACCTTGGGTATGTCCGGGATGTCCACCACGATCTTGTTGTCGGTGCGGACCGCCTCCAGGTTCGCGCTTCCGCATTCGCCGCACTTGCCGGGCCGGTGCCGGACTGTTTTGGCCGCCTTTCTGCTGACCGCGGTGTTGCGGCGTCCCTTGCGGCGTCCCTTGCGGCGTCCCTTGCGGCCGGTCGGGTTCCTCTTTTTTCGCTCCTCGCGCTTCTGTTTGTTGATATCGCGCTGGGTGATGGTCTGGTTGCTCGGGGGCGCGTGGGCGTTGCCGTAGTATTCGAGGATTCTTTCGGCCTTGATCTTGCCCTCGGCCACCTCCTGAGGGCGTTCTCCAGCCGTTCTACCTTGGCCAGCGCATCGTCACGCTCCTGCTTGATCATGCGCATCTCCAAGAGTATCCGGTCAACGGTAAGCGCCGGTTCCGCGTTCTTTGCTTCGTTCTCCTCCAGCCTGGAGGCCTGGCGCCTGTTCTCGCCTATCACCTGGGCCAGTTGGTCACGCAATAGTTTGATGTCTGTGACCGGCATGGCGGGCCCGCGGATCCGAAGGCGTATAGATCTTTGTTCCGAGCCGAAACGCGTACACCCAAGAATCCCTATAGACATAAAAAATAAGGCACGATACCATACAGAGATCACCGAAATGATCGTTCCGCGATTCTATATCCACCGGATTACGGTACTGGGGATCCTGGCTATCATCGTAGCCCTGAGCGCCGGCACAGATAGTCCGACTCCAACTCCTGAGCCGACATCCCTGAACGCGCCCATGGTTATGCTGACGTCACTCACACCCGCGGCTATGCAGACGCACACCCACGTCCCGACGCCCACGGACATGCCAACGCCGGTTCCGTCGATGAGGGGGTGGCCAACGCCGTTACAAATCGCGTGGGGCACGGACGCACCAACATCTGTTTCGCTAGCAGCCGCGCAAACACTCGTTCCCACTCCTGCCCCGCTGGGGGTCCCCGGCTATGTACAAGCATGTGAGGCGGCAACCGAACCACTAGCAGCGGTCGTACAGAGTGGTGCCGCGGTCGATCTTGGTGGCGGCGGGGACATAACCTGGGGTGAACTGGCGGAGATGCTGGACGCGGCTGCAAGCATGTACGGCGAGATTAGCCCGCCTCTGGAGCTTCAGGCGTACCACAACGCCAACCTTGCGTCTATAGAAGCCCTTCGTGAGAACGCCCTGACGCGTCCGGCGGGGGACTCCTTCTCCGAGAGCGTCGTGAATCTTGTCTTCGAGCTCTTGGGGGTGGCGTTCCAGGTCGGCTTTGATGAAACAAAGACCGATGACGAGAAGGAACGGCTGATCCAAGAGGCTTGGGAAGAGAAGATAGCCGAATTCCTGGGCCCCGATTTTCTTGCTGGCTTACTGGCCGTAGAGGTGGCCCGACAGGCGCTCCCGGAGGAGATCTTGACCATCTTGGGCGCCTCTAACTGCTACGCCGCTTCGGCCCTTGTCTTTGAGGGAGACGGCGCTGCCTCCGTCCCGCAGCCTACGCCCACTCTCATTCCACCGGACGCCGGATCCGCCGATACGGACCGCACAGCGTTGGTCGCGCTCTACAACGCCACCGGTGGCGCCAATTGGGAGAACAACGACAAGTGGCTAAGTGACGCTCCCCTCGACGAATGGCATGGCGTCAACACATCCTACGATCGTGTCGTCTATTTAGCCCTCAGCGAGAACCGGCTGCACGGCGAGATACCACCGGAGCTGGGAGATCTCGGAAACCTGTGGACGTTGGACCTCTCCGGGAACCGGCTGCACGGCGAGATACCACCGGAGCTGGGCAAGATCCCCGAGCTGACAACGCTGGACCTCTCCGGGAACCGGCTGCACGGCGAGATACCACCGGAGCTGGGCAAGATCCCCGAGCTGACAACGCTGGACCTCTCCGGGAACCGGCTGCACGGCGAGATACCACCGGAGCTGGGCGATCTCGGAAACCTGTGGACACTGGACCTCTGGGGGAACCGGCTGCGCGGCGAGATACCACCGGAGCTGGGCAACCTTCCAAACTTGGCAAACCTGTACCTTGTCCACAACCGCCTGACCGGGGAGGTGCCTGTGGAATTGAGTGGCCTCGTCGACCTGACGACGCTGTACCTCGGCGGAAGCAACCGGCTAACCGGGTGCCTGCCCCAAGATTGGCGGAGCGTAAGTAATACTGACATCGCCGTACTTGGCCTGCCATTCTGCGGGGAAACCGCAGACAATGGCGACCCGGGAATAGACGACAAGTCTTCGATATTCGCCTCCGTGAGCGCCGGGGGTGCCCACACCTGCGGGGTGAAGATAGACGGCTCCGTCGAATGCTGGGGCGACAATACGGATCCGAACGGCAACTTCATCGGCCAGGCCACGCCCCCCCGGGGATCCTTCTCCTCCGTGAGCGCCGGACTCCTCCATACGTGCGGGGTGAGGACCGACGGCTCCCTCGCCTGCTGGGGCGCGAACGACAACGGCGAAGGGGGCAACTTCATCGGCCAGGCCACGCCCCCCCGGGGATCCTTCTCCTCCGTGAGCGCCGGACTCCTCCATACGTGCGGGGTGAGGACCGACGGCTCCCTCGCCTGCTGGGGCGCGAACGACAACGGCGAAGGGGGCAACTTCATCGGCCAGGCCACGCCCCCCCGGGGATCCTTCTCCTCCGTGAGCGCCGGACTCCTCCATACGTGCGGGGTGAGGACCGACGGCTCCCTCGCCTGCTGGGGCGCGAACGACAACGGCGAAGGGGGCAACTTCATCGGCCAGGCCACGCCCCCCCGGGGATCCTTCTCCTCCGTGAGCGCCGGACTCCTCCATACGTGCGGGGTGAGGACCGACGGCTCCCTCGCCTGCTGGGGCGCGAACGACAACGGCGAAGGGGGCAACTTCATCGGCCAGGCCACGCCCCCCCGGGGATCCTTCTCCTCCGTGAGCGCCGGACTCCTCCATACGTGCGGGGTGAGGACCGACGGCTCCCTCGCCTGCTGGGGCGCGAACGACAACGGCGAAGGGGGCAGCTTCATCGGCCAGGCCACGCCCCCCCGGGGATCCTTCTCCTCCGTGAGCGCCGGGGTAGGGCACACCTGCGGGATGAAGATAGACGGCGCTGTCCTCTGCTGGGGATGGAACCAGTACGGTCAAGTTTCCCCACATGTCGAAACACCAGTGGAGACGCCTGCGCCCACCCCGACGCCCACCTCTGAGAGAGATCCCTCTGCCAAGACCTCGCGGAGCGGTAAAGACGCCGGGCCTTTCACGTCAGTCAGCGCCGGGTATGACCACACCTGCGGGGTGAGGACCGACGGCTCCCTCGCCTGCTGGGGCAACTTCATAGGCCATGCCACGCCTCCCGGGGGATCCTTCGACTCCGTGAGCGTCGGCCATTATCATACGTGCGGGGTGAGGACCGACGGCTCCGTCGAATGCTGGGGAAGCGATTGGTATGGCGAGTCCACGCCCCCAGAATATTCCTTTGCGTCTATCAGCGCCGGGGGTGACCACACCTGCGGGGTCAGGACCGACGGCGCCGTCTTCTGCTGGGGAAACGACGATTATGGCGAGTCCACGCCGCCCGGCGGTGAGTTTGCCTCCGTGAGCGCCGGAGGTGATCACGCCTGCGGGGTGAAGACAGACGGCTCCGTCGAATGCTGGGGGCATAACAATAATGGACAGGCCACGCCCCCCGGGGGGTCCTTCGCCTCCGTGAGCGCCGGCAATTATCATACGTGCGGTGTGAGGACCGACGGCGCCGTCCTCTGCTGGGGCTCCAACTACGACGGTCGGGCCGCGCCGCCCAGTGGAGAGTTTGCCTCCGTGAGCGCTGGAGGTGACCACACCTGCGGTGTGAGGACAGACGGCTCAGCAGTCTGCTGGGGTTCCAACGCCGGCTGGACCGGCGTCACCGGCCAGGCCACACCCCCCAGGGCCCCCTTCGCCTCCGTGAGCGCCGGCAATTATCATACGTGCGGTGTGAGGACAGACGGCTCAGCAGTCTGCTGGGGGGACAACAGCGCAGGCCAGGCCTTGGCCCCGGGCCAGCCAGTCCCGACTGCCCGGAGCGGAGATGACGTAGGCCCCTTCTCATCCGTCAGTGTCGGGGCTGCCCACACCTGCGGTGTGAGGACAGACGGCTCAGCAGTCTGCTGGGGTTCCAACGCCGGCTGGACCGGCGTCACCGGCCAGGCCACGCCCCCCGGGACCCACTTCTCCTCCGTCAGCTCCGGGGCTGCCCACACCTGCGGTGTGAGGACCGACGGCGCCGTCGAATGCTGGGGAAGCGATTGGTATGGCGAGTCCACGCCGCCCGGCTATTCCTTTGCGTCTATCAGCGCCGGGGGTGGCCACACCTGCGGCGTGAGGACCGACGGCTCCCTCGCCTGCTGGGGAAATGATGACGGCGGCCAGGCAACGCCCCCCCGGGACCACTTCTCCTCCGTCAGCTCCGGGGCTGCCCACACCTGCGGCGTGAGGACCGACGGCTCCGTCGAATGCTGGGGAAACGAGGTCCTCTTGGATTTCTGGGGTGTGGGCTCCTCTCCTGACGGACCGTTCGTTTCCGTCAGCGCCGGGACCCTCCACACCTGTGGAGTCAAGACCGACGGCTCCCTCGCCTGCTGGGGCGATGATGACGACGGCCAGGCAACGCCCCCCCGGGGCCACTTCTCCTCCGTCAGCGCCGGGTATGACCACACCTGCGGCGTGAGGACCGACGGCTCCCTCGCCTGCTGGGGAAATAACGGCCACGGCAAGGCCACGCCCCCCGACGGATCCTTTACGTCGGTCAGCATCTGGTACAACCACGCCTGCGGCGTGGAGGTCGGGGGCGCCGTCGTCTGCTGGGGCGATGACGACGACGGCCAGGCCACGCCGCCCACCACCCTTCCGGCAGTGGCGGCCGTCGAGGACGACCATGCCAACGTAGGTTTGGACGCAGCCACGGTCGAGGTCGGCGAGACCGTGCCGGGCGCGCTTGAGTACGAGAGGGATGTGGACTTCTTCGTGTTCGAAGCCGAAGAGGGATGGTTCTACCGGATAGACGTGGCCCTGGGAACGCTGTCCGACTCCATAGCGACTCTGTACGATGCCGACGTGAGGGAGCTCGCATCCAACGACGACCACGGAGAATCCAAGGCATCCCGTATTATCTTGAAGGCCCCCTCCACCGGACAGTACCACATCAGGATTACGGGTACGGAGACAGGCTCCTACACCCTGACCGTCACCAGATACGAATACGCCGACGACCATGCCGACTCGGCAGCGGGGGCCGTATCTGTGGCGGCGGGCAGGGCTGTGCAGGGGACCTTGGAGTACCATAGCGACGCTGACTTCTTCGCCTTCGACGCCGAGGCGGACGGCCTCTACCGGATAGACGTGGCCCTGGGAACGCTGTCCGACTCCATAGCAACTCTGTACGATGCCGACGTGAGGGAGCTCGCATCCAACGACGACTCAGGAGATTCCTGGGCATCTACCATCCACTGGAAGGCCTCGAGTTTGGGCGAATACTATGTTGCGGTGGAGGGCTACGGAACAGGGTCTTATACCCTCACCGTAGCAGAAGTCACCGACGGCCATGCCGACTCCCACGAGGGGGCCGCGTTGGTAACGCTCGGTGAAGGCGTCCAGGGGGCGGTGGATTTCACGGGCGACATCGACTACTTTGCCTTTCAGGCCGAGGAGGGAAAGTCCTACAAGGTGGAGGTGTACCGGGAAACGCTGTCAGGCTGCGTGGCTGTGCTATCCGGCCCCGACGGTAAGTTGGAAGCGTTCGAATCAACCAGCGGGGGATTTGGCTTTCACCGGACATTGGACATACCGCTGAAAGCCGATAGATCAGGGATCTACCACGTAAGCGTGGCAGGCCTGAGCAACGATACCGGCACATACACGCTTACAGTCGTGGAAGAGAGCGTCGATTCGGGCTTACCCTGAGCGCGGAAAGCTCCGGGGGCTCCTATACCGCATGACAAAAATCCGTAGCCAAGTTGCCCCCGCAGTGGTATAGTGACCGCCGGATTCACCCCATGGTGGCCAGGGCTGCCATGACGGGCCGATTGCAAACCCGGAAGGTGGTAACAGCTCAGGATTTTGAAGTCGCCTCACAGGCTCAGTACATCCTCAGGTCCAGATCCGCGATGCCGACCCACCATCCAGCCAAGACGGCCTTTAGACTTCAGGCCGTAGCAGTCGGTGGGGGTTTGCCGTGATATGGGAGGTTGTCAGGCGCGCCATGTGAAGGCCGCCCATGTGCAGCCACGGGATTGGTATGCGGCTTCAGTACGAGTGACGCAGACTTGTCCATGTCGGCCGCATCTATGGTGTCGGGCACCGCATCTGGCTCGGTGTCGGGCACCCCTGCGGCCAGCCGGGCGATGCGGTCCGCGTCCCACCCCCCGGCGGGGGCATCGACGGGCATGCCGTCCACGCATGTCTCGCGGCGTACGGTGATCGTATTGTCCCACGGCGCCGACGCCCTCTCCAGCTCAGGTCCTGCCCGGAATATGTTGAAGGCATGGTCGGCGGCTATGCGGGCCATGCACTTCCAGGGGACCAGCCCCAGCTTGCGGCAGGTGCTGTTGAAGCCCTGTATGGCCGAGAAGACCCGCATGCCCTCGGAGTTGACGAACTTGTGGCGGATCTTGCGCTGCACCACCGCGTCGCGTATGTCGCGCTCGGTGTCGTTATTCGTGGGGGGCATCCCCGGATACCTGAGGAAGGTGAAGAGGTTGGGGCGGCGTTCTCCAGGGTGGTGGCGAACTTGTGGTCGCCGTACGCCGATACCACGTCCATGACGCGCCCCTCAAACTCCAGGCAGGCGGCCTCGTCGGCGCCGCCCATGCCGGCCGTTTTGGCCGCCGTGCGCTTGGCATCGCGGAATATTCCCAGCAGCTTGCGGTACAGCTCCAGGTAGCGGGCCCGGTCGTTTCCGTCGGCGTGCACGTACGCGGCCTCGGCGTCCCGGAGTATGTGCGCCCAGCACCTCTGCAGTATCTTGGAATGGTGAGGTATGGGGAGTACCCGTCGGTGGTGACCGGGATGTGCAGCAGCTCCGCCATGTGCTCGGCGATGACGGCCCCGGCCCGGGTGGGCATGGCCAGGACGAGTGTCGCCCTGTCGGTGCGCACCACCCAGACGTACCCTCTCTCGCCGTTCACCGAGTAGGGGGTCTCGTCTATACCTAGGAACTTGGCCTTCTTCAGTTCTTCGAGTATGAAATGTATGGTGGGATCCAGCAGGTCGGCGGCGGCGCGGCGCGCGTTCCATATGGTGGTCTCGCCGGTCGGGAACCCGAACACGTCCCCGAATATCTCGGCGATGTCCGCGTCCACGCACTTCTTTCCGCCCAGCCGTACCATGATGCCCAGCGCCTTCCTGCCGAAGGAGGTGCCGGACACGCGGGGGAATCTGGAATGGCTGCCCTCCCCGCATGCACTGCATGTATACTCGTACCCTATGTGGGCGGTGGTCCGTATGTACATGCCATTACCGTCAAAGTCGTTGCACAGGCTGGTCAGGGCGCGGCCCTGCCTGAGGCGCCCCCGCGTATGGCAGTGGGGGCACCACTCCAGTATATGCCACACCTTCTTGTGCGGTTTGTTGGAGTGGCTGTGTCCGGCACCGGCCCGGCCTTTTGCATTATTCGGATGCGCCCCTGCGTCTCCCGGCCCGGCGGCCTCCGCGCCCAGCTCGGCGGCCAGCTCGGCCTCCACTTTTTTGATCTCGTCGTTGACGTGGGATCTGTGTTCGGTGTAGGCGTTCTTTCCGGACGTGTTGTGGTGGGCGTGCCGCCTCCTCAGGTAGTCCCGCTCCTCTATGGCCTTGTCCCGCTCCGCCGCGGTCTTGGCCAGCCTGGTGGCCATCCCGGCCATCTCCGCCCGGAGTTCCTTCAGTTTGGCCGACAGGCGCACCGCCGAGTCGCGGTCCGGCCAGCTGAAGCCGGGCGCCATCTCCGCCTTGGTTCGGGCCACCTCGGCGGCACAGTCTGCCCGGACGGCGCCCAGGGCATCGCGCAGTGTCTGGTTTGACGCGGCCAGCGCGTCGTTGGTATGGTGAAGCCGGCATATCTCGTCGCGGTATATGGCAAGCTGCGTGGCCTTCAACGCGATGTACCTCCGAACGGTGGCCGTACGCGACGGACGGCAGCCATGGCGGGATGCAGCCCTCCCGGGATTGCGCGGAACGCCCTCTCCGTGTCCTTATATGCCGTTCTCGCCCATTGGTGTCTGTGTGTTGGTCACATCATTTTGTTGAAGATCTGATGGAGCCTCCACACTTTGGTACTTAACGCCCTTGGTCGATCTGAACTGAGCTAAGAGTGAAATTTTCTGAGATCAGTCGCCGCTGGGGGAGGACCTGAGGATGCACTCCACCCACCACACATGGTTTAAACGAAGCATGCCGTCAGCGGCTGCAGATGAGGCCGCTGGTGTTGGTGTTGGTATTGGCGGCCGTGGCGGCGCCGGCGGCCCACGCCCACCCCTTCACACTGGAGACCTGGCCGGGGGGCGGTGCCAGCGTCGAGGTGGGGGCCACGCAGGTGTGGGTCAGGTACTCCGAGGAGGTGGAGCTGCAGTTCAGCTCCCTGAAGGTCTACGACGCGGACAACCAGATAGACAACCGGGACACCGCATACCATACCGACGAGGCGTCGCTCGCAGTCAGCACGCCCCCGCTGGAGGAGGGCATATACACCGTCGCCAGCAAGGTGCTCTCCAGGGTGGACGGGCACCTGGTGCCTGACACCTTCGTCTTTGCCGTGGGGGACAAAGTGGTGGAGCAGGAAGCCGACGATGCCGGGGGGGAGCTGGTATATATCCCCGAGGCGGCGGCCCGGTTCCCCGGGCTGGCGGGGCAGACCATACTGCTGGGCTCGGCGATCGCCGCCCTGCTGGTGTGGAATGACCGGTACAGGCGCCGGGTCGGGGACGGCGCCGAGGCGGCATCGGCGGCCCACCGTTCCCGGCTGACGGGCGTGATAGGTGCGTCGCTGATCGCCGTGCTGGCCTCCAACATAGCGGTACTGGCCGTGCAGACGGTGCGGCTGGGGGCCTTCTCCCCGGAGACGCTGGAGACGCACTTCGGCCTGATGTGGATCATGCGCATGATCATAACCGGGGCCCTGCTGGCCCTGTGGTTCGCCACCGAGCGGCGGGGCATCGGGGGGAGGACTGCCCTGGTGCTGATCGGTCTGGCGGCCGTGCTGCTGTGGACCTCCAGCCAGATAGGGCACGGCTCAGCCACCGGCGACCCCCTGGCGGTCATGCTGGACTACATACACAACTGGGTGGCCGCCGTGTGGATCGGGGGCGTGGCCTACCTGTGCCTCATACTGGTGCCGTCCCTGGCGTCGGCCGGCGGCCGGGACCGCGCCGTGGCGGTCATGCTGCCTCGCCTCTCGGCCGTCTTCACCGTATGCCTGGGGGTCGTGATAATAACGGGGCCGCTCCTGATGTGGACCCTGGAGAGCGACCTGCCCACCATAACGGAGTCGGTGTACGGCCGCCTGATCATGGTAAAGCTGGCCCTGGCCTCCGGCATGGTGGCCATGGGAGGGTACATGCAGGTTACCATAATGCGGCCGGGGGGTTGGAAGGGGGCGTGGGGGCGCCTGCGGCGCGGCCTGCGGGCCGAGCTGGCCATGGGCGTGGCGCTGCTGGGGGTGGTGGCGCTATTAATCAATGGAACGCTGCCGGCCGGCGAGATCCGCGCCGCCGGCGAGGCCGCACCCGAGGGGCTGCGCCTCACCGAGTTCACCGGTAACACCAAGTTCAGCATAGACATCCAGCCGTACACCACCGGCCTCAACGGCATATACGTGACGGCCGCCGGACTGGGCGGCGACCCGCCGCCGGACCAGAGCGGCGTCCGCGTCAAGGTCTCCAACCCCGCCCGGAACATATCCCCCATACCCGTGGAGCTGCAGCATACCGGGACGGTCGGCGGCGTCCCCGAGTACTCCGGAGAGGTGACCTTCGGGTTCGCCGGGGAGTGGATACTGGAGGTGGAGTCGCAGAGGGGTACGGGGGCCAACGAGGCCGTGACCATCCGGCTGCCGGTGGCCGCCGACCTGGAGTCGCTGCGGGTACGGATGGAGAGCCACCAGCTTCCCGCCCCAGCAATGCCGTTTCACCAGGTGCGTGACGGCGACAACATATGGATCAGTGACTCCTCCGCCGCCCGCATATGGAGGTTCGACACCAACCAGGAGACCTTCGAGGCATACGGGTTCGAGGGGGTTCGCTCACTGTTTCTGGATGTCGGCCCGGACGGCCGGGTGTGGTTTACAGACCCAAGCGCCGATCTCATAGGGTACCTGGATCCGGGGACTGGCGAGACCACCACCATACCGGTGCCCCGGCTGGAGCCTGCCGACATGGAGAACCTCCTCAGGTTCATAAGCGCCCAAGACCAGATATGGGTGGCAGCCGCCGCCAAGGATACCATACTGAGGTACGACACTGAGACGGGGGAGTTTGCCACATTCCACACGGGGCTGGGATCGTCCCCTTTCGCCCTGGCCCCCGGACCGGACGGCTCGGTGTGGTTTACTGCCGACGGCGGCGGCTTCATAGGGCGGATATCCCAGACAGGTAATGTGGACACCTTCGCCCCCGACGGCGGGATGGCCAGCCCCGAGTACATACTCTTCGCGGACGGGGCGGCGTGGGTCTCCGAGCACGCCGGCGAGGCGCTGGTCCGGTTCGATCCCCTCACCGGGGAGTTCAGCAGGATACCCTTGGAGATATCCGGGGGCCTCCCGTATGGATCCGCCATGGACGCGTACGGGAACATATGGGTCGCCCAGCATATTGTGGATGCCGTGTCGGTGTACAGCCCTGCGACCGGCGCCCAGAGGACCGTGGACATACCCTCCGAGGGAGCCTTCGCGCAGTTTGTCGTCTCCGGGGATGGCGACGTGTGGCTGGTGGAGCAGCGGGCCAACCAGTTGACCCGGATCATTCCGTCATACTCACCCTCCATGCAGGTGCCCCCCCGGCCGGATCTGGCTCCGGATCTGCTGTACACGGAGGTGGCCTCCCCGCTGATGGCCGCCGGGATACTGGCCGCCGGCATATTCTTCGTGAAGAGCGTGCAGGACGGCCGCCGGCTGGAACGGGAGGTCCCGTAGGATATACGCCATGATCATAACCATAGAGGGCGTGGACCGCTCCGGCAAGTCGACCCAGGCGGCCATGCTGGCGGAGTGGATGCGGGGTAGGGGATACGAGACGTGGCTCTTCAAGTTTCCCGACTATTCCACGCCGGTGGGCCGGCTCATATCAGGATGTCTAAAGTCCGGGCGGGCCGATCCAAAAACCTTGCACGCCCTGATGGCCGAGAACCGGCGGGAGAGGCTCGGGGACATACGGCGGGCCATGTCAGAGGCGCACATCCTGGTGATGGACCGGTATGTCGAGTCCAACATGGCGTACGGGCTGGCCAATGGGCTGGACCGGAGGTGGCTGGCCGGGCTGGACAAGGGCATGCCCAAGTCCGACGCGGTGATACTGCTGGACATGGACGCCGCCGAGTCGTTCGGCCGCCGGGTGGATGGCGACTCCTTTGAGTCCGACCGCCCCTTCATGGAGCGGGTGGCGGAGGCGTACCGGCGGGAGGCGCATGCAAAGCAATGGTACGTCGTACTCGGGGGCTTCGACCCCCCCGTGGTACACAACGCGGTGATGGCCTGCGCCGTGCAGGCCATATCGGAGGCGCAGCGGCAGGGCCGGTGGCCTGACATACAGCCAAGCCCTGAATAGGCCGGCGCGAGGCCTGAGTGGGCGGGCCTCGTATTCTGCGCCGGTGTCCGGCCCAGATGTCTGGCCACATCGGCGGGACGCGCCCCGCTGGGGCGAACCGGAACGGCGGCGTGGTCCGAATACTGATCCCGCTGTAAGAGTGGGCGGCATCTTGGAATTGAGGGGCGGCGGCGCTCGGAACCTACATTGTCCTATGGACAGCGCAAGGGATGATGGGCACGGTGCGCCACCGGGCGTCCACGTTCCCGATACAATCCGGCCGCCCGTTCCTGCGGGTGGAACCCTGTAGGCCTTGTCTAAAAATCTACGATAAAAAGATCATAAGAAGGATCCTCTCCCACCTGCCATAACCCGGCCCCTGCCCAAACTCTGCAGAATCACATGGGCCGGCCCGCCTGCCGGCCCCGGATCCGGCCCGGAGCCGTTCACGGCTGCGTTTGGGGATGTTTTGGACCATTCCCGAACATGCGTACGCAGCATCCCCCGTACACAGGGACCGTCATCGCCTCTGCGCTTCAACCTTCACGCGAAGGTCATGTTGTCATATTGACATATGGTAGCAGATGCACATGGACAGCAGCTCGACGGCTTGCGTGTGCAGCTTGAGGGCCCTGACCACCCCGCCGAACCTCGCCTTCATCATTCCAGAAGACGCTCTTTCACGTTGTTCCTGATGCGCAGTATGCCGTGGAATGAGCGGGGGTGCTCGTTGCGGAACCTCGGCATCTCGGCCCTGGCGTTGAATCCCTTGGGCACGGCGTCCGACTTGCATTCCATGACGGCCCTGCGTCCGCTGTCCCGTATGGCGTTGCAGTTCTTGATGCCACCGTACGCCGCATCGCCCAGAACGTCGCCGGAGCCTCTTGGCATCATGTCTGTCTTTTTCAGGTACGGTGAGTCGTTGGCCTTTCCCGGCGTGACCATGGCGGCGCATATCCTGCCATGGGGCGTGCGTATGAGGTGCAGTTTGGCAAAGTCATGCACGCTGAGCTTGCCGTACTTGCCGCTCTTCTGCCGACCGCACAAAGGAGGTGAAAGCGAAACCATGAACAATATAGGGGAATATTCCCATTGGAAGGCAAAAATCTGTACGATTTTTAATTACAGATCACGTCTCGGGCCCACCACTTGGAGCCCCAGGGCTGGCTCATGCCCAGCTTCTTGGCCGCCTGGGTTATGTTCCCGGTCTCCAGCACTTCGCCGACCAGCCTCAGGCGGTCCCGCACGTTGGCGTCCTTGGTCTTCCGTATGCGTTTCTTGATTGCTGTGTTCATATCAGGCAGTGTACGCATCTGCGATCAAAATACCTTTCGGACCTCATGTCTGCTCACCCCTCCCCCGCATGGATGGGGGTTGTCCAACATTCTGGGAACCCAACGGCCTGACAAAAATACAAAAAACGTCGATATTGTCTCATTAACGCGGGATGCCGGTATGCAGTGTGCGACATCCAATGCAGGCGTGGGCCAGACTCGGCAACCGGGCCGCACGGCCCGACGGCCAGAGCGCCGCCGGGAAGCCGGGCAGCGTGCCCTGCAAATGCGGTGGCCGGCCATTTGGCGTGTGTCGATGCCTCTAAATTTATGATCATATTGGCACGAACCAACCCGCGTTAGTGCGAAAGAACCCGTGGCGCGCAGCAGCCAAGCCTGGCCCGGATGGGTAGTGCCAACAGCGCGGCTACGGCGGCAGGCGGTTCTTCGCCTGCGCCAGCGCAAGATTCACAGACCTGAAAATATTGAATCTTGCTGCATTCTACCATGCGGTACGAGATGTCTGCGGTCCTATTCTGGTGGCCACCCTATGACTCCATACCAGTTTATCCTGCCCAAGTCGGCACCATCCAAGACGGCCCCGGTCAGGTCGGCCTCGCCAAGATCCGCACCATAGAGGTTGGCCCCGTACATATAGGCAAAGGCCAAATCCGCTCCCCACAGATATGCGCCGCGCAAGTTGGCATCTGCCATGTATGCTTCAAGCAGATAGGCACCACTTAGATATGTCATGAACAGATCTGCGTCTTGAAGGTGAGCCCCGGTCAGGTCGGCCCCGCCAAGATCTGAGTGCCGTAGGTTTGCCCCACGCAGGTCGGCGAACGACAAGTCGGCCCCGCCTAGGTAGGCCCTGCGCAAGTCTGTATCGAGCAGGCTCGCCCCAAGTAGACTGGCATCCTCAAGATACGCCCCGTACAAGTCGGCGTTATTCAAGTTGGCTCCGGTGAGATCTGCCCCACGCAGGTCGGCGAACGACAAGTCGGTGCCGGATAGGTCGGCGAACGACAAGTCGGCCCAAGCGAAATCCTTGTGCTCCAAATCAAGCCCGCTGAGGTCCTGCCCGGCAAAGTCCAACTCGTTGGTGTGCGGTACGACATCAAAGTACCAGCCGACCACACCGTCGGGGAAATAGTCCCAGTCTGGAGGTCCGGTGGCCTCTATGAAGTATTTGTACTTGCCGTCATCCACGAACAGTATCGCGTGGTTTATCGCCTGAGGGTCACGGGGGTTTTCGCTGTCCATGTACACGTACTTGAATTCCCAGTCGTCCGTATGCCTCGAGGACATCAGCATGTCGGCTATCAGGATTGTGAGATCCTCGCAGTCCCCGCCGCCACGGGTCAGCGTTTCCAAGGCGTATCTGCCCTCGCTGTACTCGTGTATGTCCTTATCGTACACCGTCAGTTGGGACACGATATACCAGACCTCCCAGACAAAATCCGAGTTGCTGCGGGAGTTGTCATACACATTGTCTATCACCTTGGAGAATGACTCCCTGACAAACCCATCCAAACTTACCACGTGGCGGGTCTCTCCATCCAAGTCTAAGTTTACCTTGTCCCGCACAAGGAACCTACTCTCCACAATGTTGTCCTCATAGGTGGTCACGGGCATGCTCCACCGGTATTCGTTGCCCTTGGAATCCGTAATATCCCACGCCACCTCGGTTCCCTCTATTATGGTGGTGCCGTGCGTGTCTTGGGCGGCAAGCGCTGCAGCCGTGGCGACCACCGCCACCGCTAGCAGGGACACCGGGCCAGGACACATGGGGACTTCGCCGGGAGGCTGCGTTAAAAACATGTTCCGCTGGCTGGGGTTGTCCAATATTTTAGGGGCTCGGCGACCTGACAAAAATACAAAAAACGTCCGTACTATTATAAACTATGAGGGCATTTCATTCTTCGGTACGCTTAAAGATCGTGGCAGCGCATACCACACAATGGCAAAGAAGACCAATCTAAAGAGAAGAAGTAAAGGGTACAAGAAGGGCGGCTACTACAAGGACTATGAGGAGAAGCGGAAGAATTCGGGCAAAAACGCCCAGATGAAGTACAAGAAGATACGAAGGCAGGTCAAGAAATTCGTCAAGAAGAATCCGGAATATGGCAACCGGGCAAGATTCCTGATGGTGATGCTGGTGATGGCGCGCTACAACCTCTCGTATCGCGGCATGGTTGAAGAGCTGGACTGGAACAATATGCAGCGCAGGAGGCTGGGCTTTTCACACACCCCGTCCAAATCGTGCCTGTGGTGGAACAGAAACCAGCTTCCCACAAACCTCCTTGACGAGCTGCTGGCGTTCACGGCCGGCGATGGGGCATCGGGGACACTGCTGGCCGACACGTCATCATACACCTACAACAGATACGAGTGGAAGGAGGCTGCAAAAGGCGGCAAGTGGGTGCACAGTACGATAAAACACCACGTGCTGCTGACCCTTGACGGTTGCGTGGTGTCGTCGGCGGTGACCGACGGCAGCCGGGACGACTCCCCCATGCTGCTGAAGCTTACAGGGACCGCACCGGTGGGATCTGGGTATCTGCTGGCAGACCGCAAGTACTGCTGTATGGAGAACTGTCGGGAAGCCCTCCGCATAGGCAGGCTGCCCTGCATGAGGCCACCCAAACACCACAACGGGGGCGGTTTCAGCGCCTGGGCCCACATGATCCGGTGGGAGAAGGAAAATCCCGGCAGGTTTTACCGCAAGTTCGGCATGCGCAACCTGGTCGAGAGTGGATTCTCGTCGCTCAAGAACGCATTCCGCAACTCTGTCCGGGCCGTCACACCACGGATGCAGGTACGCGGGCTGGCACCATACAGCATAGCCCACAACATCTTCCACTAGGGAATGGGAAGATCTCCCCCCTGGTGTGTGGGGGAGGCTGCCCACCACGTGCCATACGCGGCCAAAACGGCACCAAACCCGGCAAATCAGGCGTCAGGATAGGCCAAAACGTGCCCCAATGCGGCCCATCTGGGGGAAAATAGACGCTGTCTGGGCACCTGTGGGCACATTTTGGCCTGCTTGTGGGCAGTCTGAGGATGCTGTTGGACAACCCCGCTGCTTCCCATAAACTCGAATATGTTGGCTCCGCCGCGGGGCCGGGGAGGCGGTATCACCTGCACCCCATCCTCGCCACATACTATCTCGTCCCCCTTGCGGACGTCTCGGATTGGGGTGCACCAGGCGCCGTCCCTGCCCACCACAATGCACTTGTCCATCATCTGTTTCTGGACGGTAATCCAGCGGCCATCGTGGAATATCCGGGTCTCGTTGTTGGTCGTACTGTAAAAGTCGACGGGGAGGACCATGTCCCTGGGGGCCTTCCTGACGGCTACCGGTTGCGGCGAGATCTCCGTGGCACCGTCAGCGTGTATGTCATCGAGTATGTCGCGCAGGTGGTCTCCGTCGTCGCCCATTATGCGGAGCTTGGCGTAGCTGGTGTCCTCCACCCCCTTGCCCACACGAAATTCCAGAAACTCGTACTTGCCACCCCGATTCACCACCTTGTCCATTACCTTGGCCAGTATCATGGAGTCTATGAGGTGACCATTCAACTCTACTATCTCGGCGCTCTCAGACATATGGGGAAAGACGGCTCCAGACCCCTCAAAAATGTTATGCGTGGTCTGCATCCCGTGTTTATCGGGATGGTCCAGTTGTCCGCTTATCTCGTATAGACGACAAACGGCTGCCCAGCCGCAAAGATGTATCCGTCGTGCAACCGGTACAGGATGGTCTGGGCCAGGTGGGAGCCTATCGCCGGATTCAAGGAGCTATAGTGGGTAAAGGCGGTATCGCCGTCGTTGCGGAGGTCAGCCTCGAGCTTGTCCGCAATCAGGGACGCGCTCGGCGCCCCGTCAAGGAAGTTGGTGCCTACTAGGCCGGGGCTTTGGCCGTGGGCTACGATCTCCAGGGTTTCATGGTCCAGGATGAGCGGATAGTTTACGTCGGCAGCCCTCATCGCGTTGACGTTCGCAAAGGCGGCATCCCCGCCTTCGGCATCATATAGGTCGATGGCCTCCTGGATGGTGCGCTCCAGCTGCTCAAAGTTTCCATAGTAGTAGCCGGCGCCGAACGTATGCCCGTCGTAGGTGGCGAGCCAAGTGCGCTTGTACTCGTACCTTTCGCTTATGGGGTTGTAGAAGGTGTATTCCACCCAGATGCCCGGGTTCTGCTCCAGGGCCTCGCTGATGGCGTCAAGATCGTTGGACGTGGCGATGGGCACGGCGCAGCAGACACCTACCCGCTCTGGAATCGCGGCGTGTCCCAAGAGTTCCCATGTCTGGGCATCGAGCACGAACGGATATATGATCTCTGGCCTGACGGCCTGCCAGGTGATGCGGTCGAACGCCTCTACGCCATGTGTTTTGTAGAGGCCAATGGCTGCATTAACCACCTCGACGGAGACCGCTTCGGGCGAATAGACGTGCCCGGCCATAAAGAAGTATCCGTCATGCAGGACGAGCCAAGAGCTGCGGCGTAGCTCGTCGGCGGAGATGGCTCGCGGGTTCACAAACACGTTGTCTATCCACAACCCCGGGTGATCGGCGAGGTGCTGCCCTATCGCCTTCGGGTCTTGATCGAAGATGGTGTTTCTTATGCTCAGGCCGACCTGATTGGGTCGTTCGGCAGCCGCAGCCGCCAGTATCGCGTTGTCGTCGAGCTCCAAGACCAACTGCAGCGTCCCCTTCATTGACGTGATTATCGGGAAGGCGCCCTCGCCCTCCATCTCGTACAGATATACTGCCTCATCTGTCAGCGACTGGACCCTCGTCTCCGGCGTGACTCCGTAGCCGGATCCAAAGACGTAGCCGTCGTGCAGTTGAAGGTGGGCCCGGACATATTCGCTACCGGGCTGCGGATCTGCCGACGGGTAGCTCACCCAAATGCTCCCGTGCTTGGCCAGGATCTTGGACAGGGACTCGAGTTGCCAAGTGGTGGCTATCGCATCCTTGATGGCGGTTCCGGATGTGTCGGGGTCTGTATGCGCCACGACCTCCAGCGTCCCGGCGTCCAGCACGAACGAGATGCCGAAGTCGACCTGGATGGCTGCAAACGAGTCGGTCCCGTCGGCATCGTACGTGCGGACCATGGTACTGACACTGTCCAGGGCCTCGTCGTCCAGCGGCGCATAGTACCCGGCCCCAAATATGTAGCCGTCGTGCAGGGACAGCCACGTGTGCTTGTTCTCGTACCTGCCGGTGCTGGGATCGTTAAAGACGTAGGTCGCCCAGGTCCCGTCAGATTCCTGCAGGTCGGCCAGAATATCTTCAAGGGGCCGGTCGGCATCATCAAGGAAGGCGGCGTACAGCCCCACGCTGCCTGGGAAGGCTCCCTCGGCCAGCACCTCCAGCGTGTCAAAGTCGATAACGAATGGATAGACCCCTTCGCTGGTGCTCATCGAGTTGATCACCTCAAAGGCCACCACCGTGGTGCCGTACGGGTTGGCGGGGTGCCGGACGAAGGTACCCCGATCCGCGACCTGGACCTGAGGCTCCACCAGGGTGGATTCGTACAGGTCTATGGCGCTCTCCACCGTCCCCACCGCAGCCGTCCGAGGCGTAAAGTACGACTCTCCAAAGAATTTCTCGGCCAGGTAATCGTTCCGCAGATCCTTGCCGGTGTCAATCATCTCCTGGAGGGATGCCGCGAAATCGTCGGCGTATGCGGGGTAGGCAGCCGCCGCCATGATGACGGCTGCGGTACCCAGCAACGCCCAGTTCATAAGCATGCTGTCGATATAGTAAGTTATTAACTATCGCTCATATTCCGAATCGTGGGGGTGGTTTCAGCCCTTGACCATGTGGCCAGACCGAAAGAGATCTATAGCCCTGCATTCCCCGCGCCCCCATGGCAGGAGCCAGGAAGCAAAAAAGGAGAGCGGCGGGACGCGGTCCGCTTCTGGCGCTGTTTGTGCTGTTTGCCGACAGTGAGGCGGCAGCAGAGCTGTTCCGGATGGTGCGGTGGCACGGCGGGGTGTTCTGTCCCGACTGCGGGCTGGACAATGTCGTCAAATACTGCCCCTACCAGAAACACCTGCAGCGGTACACCTGCAAGGACTGCTGCAAGACATTCAACGACAAGACCGGCTCCCTCCTCCATTACAAACACGTCAGCATCGGCAACTGGATGGCGGCGCTGTGGCTCTTTCTGTGCGGCCCGCTCAACGGCGTCTCGATAAAGTTCATCTCCCAGGCGACGGGACAGGCCTACAAGACCACATACTATATGCTGCGCGGCATCATGGCACGGATACGCGGCCTGCCGGAAAAGCCGCTGAAGGGCGCATGCGAGACCGACGAGGCATACGTCAAGGCCGGCTCCAAGGGCGTTCCGCTGGATACCAACGGGGAGGACCGCACCGTTCCCAGCCGCCGCGGCCTGCCCCACGGGCCCGGCCGCAGCACGTTCGAAAAGAACAGGCCGATGTCCACCATATACTTTCAGCGGGCCACCGAGGACGAGCCGGATCATACCATAATGGACGTGCCGCGCAACGGCAAGACCCTGGCCGACATGGTACAGGAGCGAATAGGGCCCGGCTCCACGGTGATGACCGACGAGCACACCGCATACAAGAGCCTCAAGGAGCGGGGATACGACCACCACACGGTAAACCACGGTGAGGGCGAGTACGCCTCCGGCGAGTGCAACGAAATCCACACCAATAACTGCGAGTGCCGGATAGGCCTGTCCAAATGGTGGTTGAAAAAACATCGCGGTGTCAGCAAGTGGCACTTGGCGTTCTATGTCAAGTCGTTTCAGTTCGTGCACAACCACCGCCATTACGGCTTCAGCGGCAGGTTCGTGGCCACGCTGGCCATGGTTCTGGACCGGTTCGAGGGAGTGCAGGCCTGATAATGGGACCTGCCCACATACCTATCCGGACCTAGCCCAAGCGTGCCTTTTGGATTGTCAACAACAGAAATGCCGCCGAAATGGCGTACACGACACGATTAGGCACCCCCAACACTTGGAATATGAGCGAAGGTATTGATCGTGGACGCGTACACTACCCGATATGAACACAGCAATCAAGAAATGCATACGGAAGACCAAGGACGCCAACGTGCGGGACCGCCTGAGGCTGGTCGGCGAAGTGCTGGAGACCGGGAACATAACCCAGGCGGCCAAGAAGCTGGGCATGAGCCAGCCCTGGGGCTCCAAGTGGTGGGCCCGCTACAAGAAGTATGGTTTTGACGGACTGGAGGACCGCCCCAGAAGCGGCAGGCCGCCCAAGGTGGCCAGGGATGAGATAGACGGGGCGGTCACCCAGTCCCCCACGTGGACGTCGGACGGCCTCCTTGATCATATAGAGGAGAAGACGGGGGTGCGGTACTGCCCCGGATACGGCGGCATACTTCTGGAATGGCGGGGGTACTCGCTGAAGGTCGCTGTCAAGCGGCACGTCAGTCGGGCCCCGATCGTGGACATAAAGAAATTCCAGAGGAACATACGGCGCAGGATCAAGCGATGCCAGAGGAAGGGCATACCCGTGCTGGTGCAGGACGAGTCGATATTCGTCTCCGACGCCCGCCCGGGGCGGGTGTACACGCCCCACGGAATACGGGCCGTCTGCCACGTCTCCGGAACGCACGACAAAACCATAGTGTACGGGGTGCTGGGCCTGGACGGCGAGCAGCTCTTCCTGCAGTACGACAGGTTCAACGGCGACACCTTCGCGGAGTACATCAAAGCGGTGAAGAGGGAGTTCGGGCGGGCCCTCGTGATAGTGGACCGCGCGCCGCAGCACCGGGCCAAAATAGTGGGCGAGACGCTCCGGGGAATGGCCGGCATACGCTTGGCATTCCTTCCGGCGGCCTCACCGGAGCTGAGCGCCGTCGAGGAGTGCTGGAGGCAGTCCAAGAGAGACCTGCTGAAGGTGTCCTATGTCACCCTGGGCAGGCTGCGCCAGACCATCGACGAGTACTTCGCGGGCAAGACGTTCGGCCTGGACATCCTCAAGTATTTGACGCGTTCCCTCTGAGGCGATGCGGCGCCGCCCAAGTGCGCCCGTACCGGGGAGGCTGCGCCCGATATTCCAGTGGAATGGGAGATGTGGGGCGCCCCGTGCGGTACCACGGCAAAACTGTCCCCGCATCAGGCCCGCACGGTGCGGCAACGCCGCGCCGGAGCCTGCCTTCCCTCATATTTCGTGTCGTCCGGTTCATTTAGGCAGATGTACGGTAGTTTTGGAGCATTAATGGTTAGTTTCAATCATATCTCGATCACGAACTTAGTCACCCCGGTATACCCTTCGGCATGCCCATGATATGGCGCGCCCTGTCAGCCACCCTCTGCATCCACTCGGTGTAGCGCCGGCCCTCGTCCCGGCGGTCCCTGTTGTACTGCGCCCAGTTGATCCGGGGGTCGTTTCTCTTGCCGACCGGGCTGTTCTTGCTTCTGGGACGGTTGGGGTTGCGCTTCTTTCCTGCCTTCCTGTTCTTGCTCATTGTCCGAGGCCACGATCAGCCGATCTAAGATCATTTGGCCCCTAATGAGCCTTGACGGCGGGTGTGTGTCCAATTCATGCGCTTTATGTCACAGATCTTTGGACAAGGCCAGATGGACATGAGTGAGCACACTGTAGACATACCAGATTTATACAATAATTCGAGATGACATGCAATGGTAACAGGCAGCAGCGCTAAATACGATTGCCACCCCCGCCGGGGCGCGGGCCGGAGGGGCGAAGTGGTCGCGCTGTGCGCCCTGTCCGCGCTACTGGTTCTGGCCCTCGCCTCCCTGTCGCCGCTGCCGGGGGAGGAATACGGGCTCTGGTGGGCAGAGGCGCAGTCTGACAAAAAATCCTTCATAACCACCTGGAAGACCACCGCGGCAGGCGAGACCATAGCAATCGTGGTGGAAGGCAAGAAAATCAAAGTCGACTGGGGCGACGGCTCAGATCCATCCAGCGGCTCGTCAAAGACATACACCCACAATTATACGACACCCGGCAGCTACCAAGTCTCCATCTCCGGTAATATTCACTCGATGGATCTGCTATCCGCCTATCATCATGATACCAGTGCCGGCAATTCGGACAAGCTGGTGTCGATAGACCAGTGGGGCCGCGCGAAATGGAAGTCGATGACATATGCGTTTTATGGGGCGTCCAACATGGTACACAATGCAACCGACAAACCCAACCTCAAAGGAGTCAAAAGCATGGCGTCGATGTTCAAAGGAGCCAAAGCATTCAACGCCGACATATCCGGGTGGGACGTATCGTCGGTGACCGACATGAGCCGCATGTTTTTTGATGCCAAAGCATTCAACGCCGACATATCCGGGTGGGACGTATCGAATGTAAGGAAAATGGACGACATGTTCAGGGGCGCCGACGCGTTCAGCCAGAACATGGGCGGGTGGTACGTCGCGCTTGACCGCGCGTCGCACGTCCAGTCTGACCGTACCAACGCAATCGTGGGAAGCATTTCCGCCCAGAACAAGTTCCTTGACAAGCAGAACCCCACGTACGGCATAGACACGGGCGGAGTATTGACGGACCATGGCGCGGGCCATACCGACCGGGCGTTTTGGATAGATGGCAACGTCCTCAAGACAGGTGAGGCGCTCTCCGAAGGTACCTACAGGGTCAACATAACCGCCTCCGGCGACGGCTTGTTCGGAGGCGGCAGCCATTTCCACGTCGTTGAGGTGGTTATTGGCAGCGGGGTCAACCCGCCCGAGTTCAGCGTTGGGGACTTTAACATGACGGCAACGGAGGGCTCCCCGGTCACGCTGCACGCAAACGCCACCGACCCCGACGGCGACACCCTGACGTACTTGTGGGCCCAGGCGTCCGGCTGGCCCCGGGTCGAGCTGTCCGGCGCCGAGACGCAGACCGCCACGTTCACGGCGCCGCTCGTCAAAGACGACACCACCCTCATATTTATCGGAAGTGTAAGCGACGGGGCCCGGGGTGATGTTGTCGTTGTGACCGTCCTTGTCAAGGACACCAACTACCCGCCGGAGTCCGTCGAGCCGGCAGACCGGAGGGTAAAGGAGGGCTCCGTAACGACCCTGAGGGGCGACGCCACCGACCCCAACGGCGACACCCTGACGTACTCGTGGGTCCAGACATACGGGCCGACCGTGACGCTGTCCGGCGCCGACACGCAGAACGCCACGTTCACGGCGCCGCTCGTCGACGGTGACGAATTACTCGTATTCCAGTTCACCGTAGACGACGGCAGGGGGGGCAGCGACTACGGGAACGTAGTTATCACGGTCGCGAACAACCGCGCCCCGTCGGTTGACGCGGGAGGCGACCAGACGGTGGAGTCCGGCTCTGCCGTGACGCTGGCCGGCACGGCCTCGGATCCGGACGCGGGCGCGGGCGACACCCTGACGTACTCGTGGAGCCAGGCGTCCGGCGAGCCCAGCGTCACGCTGTCCGGCGCCGACACGCAGAACGCCACGTTCACGGCGCCGTCCGCCGACGCCGTCCTCACGTTTGTCCTCAACGTAACGGACGGCATGGACTCCGAGACCGACTCGGTCACGGTCACCGTCGAGCACAACGACCCGCCGGAGCCCGTCGAGCCGGCAGAACGGAGGGTAAAGGAGGGCTCCGTAACGACCCTGAGGGGCGTCGCCACCGACCCCGACGGCGACACCCTGGCGTACTCGTGGGTCCAGACATACGGGCCGACCGTGACGCTGTCCGGCGCCGACACGCAGAACGCCACGTTCACGGCGCCGCTCGTCGACAATGACGAATACCTCATATTCAGGCTCACCGTAGACGACGGCAATGGGGAAAGCGACTACGTGACCGCAGTTATCGAGGTCGTGAACAACCGCGCCCCGTCGGTTGACGCGGGAGGCGACCAGACGGTGGAGTCCGGCTCTGCCGTGACGCTGGCCGGCACGGCCTCGGATCCGGACGCGGGCGCGGGCGACACCCTGACGTACTCGTGGAGCCAGGTGTTCGGCCCCTCCGTGACGCTGTCCGGCGCTGACACGCAGACCGCCACGTTCACGGCGCCGTCCGCCGACGCCGTCCTCACGTTTGTCCTCAACGTAACGGACGGCATGGACTCCGAGACCGACTCGGTCACGGTCACCGTCACGCCGCCCCAGAACGCCAACCAGCAGCAGGCGTCGCCCCAGATCTCCAGCCAGCCGAAGTCGCAGCCGGCGGAAGGAAGGCCACTTGAGCAGGTGTCCTGCAGCGATGCGAACATCAGCCAGTTGATATCCAGCGGCGCCTACAATGTCATCGACAACAGGGACGGACATCTTGACGGCTCGACGATCGAGGGCACCAGCGGCGACGACCTGATACTGGCATCCGATGCCGGAAATACCATCAAAAGCAAGAAGGGCAAAGACTGCATAATAGGCGGCGCCGGCAACGACAGTATTTTCGGCAATCAGGGCAGCGACACCATATATGGAGGCGCCGGCAACGACACCATCCACGGAGGCGCCGGCAACGACACCATATCGTGCGGGACCGGAGACAGTGATGTGGCAGACGGCGGCAGGGGAACGGACACGGCCACATCCGACTGTGAAGAGTCCAAGAATATGTAACTGAAAGCCTGCAAATCCGGACGATCGTGTTTCAAATGTTGTGGGCGGCTTGCGCCGCATAGCGGTACATGTCAAGTTTGACGGATCGTGACAGAACAATAGCAGATCCCCCGCACCCCCGTGGTATGCGTCGCTGCGCAAAAACAAGGGGGGAAGGGGGCGGCCAAGGACGGAAACTGCGACCCGGGGACGACCGCCGGAGACGTGATCTGTAATTAAAAATCGTACGACTCCCGCCCATGCCGGTCTGCCACGGCACCTCACATGATGCCGTCCCGCTTCAGCATGATGGTCTGGTTAACAACCCCGCAAACGATGTCGTTGATGCGATCGTACCATTCCAGCTTGTTCCTGTACATCTCCTTCATGATCCGGAAGGTCTTGACCCTCCGGTTGCCGTTCTCAACGCGTATGCGGACCATACAGTGGGCCTTATTGAATGTCCGCTGCTCGGGGGTCAGATCCTTGCCCGGCTTGCGCTTGAACGGCGTGGTATAGTCCAGCCCCGGAACGGCCTTGCCCATCGCGACGTATGCCGTGTCGCCGTAGTGGCGCAGGTGGTTGCGGCGGAACTTTCCCTGGTTCTCCTCGTTCCCGCATCAAAGACTGTCGGGGAACGTCGGGTGCTTCATCTTGTATACCATATAGTCGTGCCGCCGGCCCGGCGAGTGGGTAGTCTTGTGTACGATGAGCCCGTCGAAGCTCATGGTGTACGTAACCGTTTTGCTTTTTGAAGTGATCTATTTGATCTTGACAGTCGGGAAGCCGTGCGCGGACCATCCTGCGGCGTCGGCTTTTCGGAACGGGGCGTGGCCGGCGCGCTATCCGTCGCCGGACGCCGACCTCACCAGGTGCTCGTAGAGGCTTTTGCCGTTTATCCAGTCGGTGGCATATATGGTGAACAGCACGGAGTTGGCGTCCATCCCCCTCTGGGTACGGTTCCCTCCCCCGTCGCTCCGCACCGCCACGAACCTCCGGTTGACCCGTTCCACGCCGTTGCTGTCGGGGGCCACCCCCCTGGCATGCTTCTGGTACATGTGGGTGGTCAGGAACCGCCCTCCCGCCTGTGCCGCTTCCTGTACCTGGCGATGGTGCGGCGTTTGTCGTCGCGGTATTCCCCGTGCATCAGCTCGCTGCGCTCCTTCTCCAGGCACCTGGCCGCGACCATCCGGGTGTGGGGGTTCTCTATCTTGTCGTACACGTAGTGCTTGTAGTCCAGGCGGTGGAGTGCCGTCAGGAACCCCCGGACGTCCCCCTTCGGGTTGAGATACATGAGGTCCTTTTTTGACAGGCGGCGCTGGTGCGACTCGCACATCTGGTGGTCGCCGCCCGTGTGAAACCATATCGGGTTGGAGTCCTGCCCCACCGTCCCTTCGTATCCGGGCAGCATCTTTTTGACCGCACCCTTGGTAGCCGACCGCACCACCACCGCCAGGCAGAGGCGGCTCCCGCGGGCCACCATGACCTTGCCGCTGTTGGATTTTGGCAGCTTCCACCACATCTGGCTCACACTGCAGGTACGGCTCATGCAGTATGTCCCTGCGTATGGTGTCATATTCGGGCTGTAGCCTGCGGGCGGCGGAGATCTTGTTCCGGTACGACCACGAGCGCGAGCCGCCTGCCTTCAGCACGTCGCGGCAAAACTTGGCGGTCTTTCCGTGGGAGAGGCAGTTCATGTTCAGCGTTGCGGCCGCCGCCGAATGGTTGGCCGAGACGCGCGCGTGTTTGGCCGCGCCGGGCACTCTGGCCGCGTACTGCGTTCTGCACTTGCGGCACCAGCGGCGGCGCACGGTGTACCCGACGGTCTCCTTTATGACGCGGGTCCTCTTGACCACCCGGGTATACGTCTCGGTGATGCCTGAGAGCGGGTGGCCCTCGGGGCATCTCTCCATGTCGGCCACCTCCCTCCGGTCTATGTCCTGGGGTCGGCGGTTTATGGTGGGCTGGGTCCCGCGCGGCCTGCCCACCACACCGGTGCCGGTCCGGTCTGAGGCGGGGACCGTCCTGATGCGGTTCTTCTTGGCGTTGAGGGCCCCGTTGGCCCGCACCAGCCGCCGGTTGTCGTCGGCCAGGGCGGCCTCGGCCGCCTGCAGCTCCCGTATCACGTCCCCGTCGGCATCGTTGCTGCCGGCCATCTCCGAGGCGACGCGGGCCAGCCGCCCGGCCACCCCCAGTGATACGTCGGCCATCTCACTCCACCACATGCAGCAGGCGCACCCCATGCAGGGCCCGCCGCCATGACATTGGTCTATGGGCTTAAATTCCCCCGTCGCCGAGTCTTTCCGGTGTGCCTGTCCCACCATTGCTAACCCGGTGGGACATGCACTGCCATTCTAATAACCAGACATATCGATCGGATTTGAGTGGCAGATCTAAAACTTTTGACTACGGGGCAGAACCCGCTGTCCAGATATGGCCAACGAGTCCCCGTTCCAAGCTACGGCGGCGTCATGATTCACTATGTCCAGCCCTCGGGTCTGGGGTGACATGCAGGCGGCTCAGGCAGCTTCAAAAGGCGAAACGGTTACAACGGAACCCTGACAGATATGATGTTTGTCTGCATTTCGTATTCGACTTTTCTGTCCGGTATGAACTCGGCAAACAATTGTCCCAGCATTGCCTTTATGAAGATAGACCAGTTGATTCCCATTCCGTGCCGTACGGTAAAGACGTGGATCTGACCATCTATCTTGTGCCCAGAGACAATCCCCGTCGCCCACATCCAATCCTCCAGCGTCTCAATGCAGTGCTTGAGGTCGTATTTGCCCTTTATCACCATGACCGCCTCCCGAAATATCGGAAGTATGCCGTTTACCCAAATATGGACATTCTTTTCGTCAGTGTCTGGTACGAGTATAGGGATCATTTGCTTTGGTACCGGAACCATCTCAAGACTCTGCATATGCCTGTCCCATCTCACCCATCTCTTAAGAATTCTAACTATCATGGAGTTGACGGAGGTGCCAAGATGGTCAGAGTCCGATTCTAGCTCCGCCGCCACATAGTCCGGTATGCGCAGCGTTACGTGTCTTGTACCATCTCCTGCTCTTGTGTGCGATTTTGGTTGCAATTATAATATCATCTGCACTATAACTATATAACTGTAGATCTGTTTTCAGATGGCGGGATTTCCCCCGCCTACCTTGATATTTACGCTGGATGCATGGGCTCAGGTCCAAGCTAGCTGATTAATGATCGTGCATCATGCGGGGCGGTCAGGCATGCAGGGAGGCAGGGCCGCCCATATGGCACGGCAGACGCCGCCGATGGAGGATGTCGACCTGAAAAGGCGGTTTGACAAGAAGCACCCTGGCCAAAAGCGGCAGCTGGACGAGTGCATGGTGCATATGCGTATAAATGTGCACAAATACAACAAATGTGCACAAATACAACAAATGTGCACAAATACAACAAATGTGCACAAATACAACAAATGTGCACAAATACAACAAATGTGCACAAATACAACAAATGTGCACAAATACAACAAATGTGCACAAATACAACAAATACGCATAAACACAACAAATACGCATAATGTAGACATACTAGATTTATACTATAATTTGAAATGGCGCATCCTGTTGAGAACCAAGTCGAAATGCGTATCCGCTGATATGAACATTATTCACAACTTACCCGATTGCCCGTGTTTGTCCGAGAACAGGCAGTTGCCGAGCGCGTCCTGTTCGATATGCTTGCTTGTCTTGGTTGTGGGGTTAGGCATGTTCGTGGTACCGTTTGCCGGCGCCGAGCTCTGGGAGCCACCCGCCGACCCGCGCCTGCTTGACGGGGTGGAGTCAGAGGTGGTGGCCGTAGTCGTAGGGGCCCTCCTGATGTACGGCGCCTCCGGTACGGATGCCTTCGCGGACATAACTCCCGGCGCCCCCGTCCACACCAGTCAGCCCTACCCGTTCGTCCTCAACGCTAGTACGATGGTCACGGTGGCCGACGGGGCATTCCCGTACGTGGTTGGGGATCCGCTCTATATGGCCATAAAGAAGCCGGCCGGAGCCATCTTGGAGGATCTGTATAGCGGACGCGGCACCTGGGTCGAGCATATGTCCGAGAACCCCGACACCGGGACGGTCCAGCTGAAGAGGTCCTGGCTGTACCTGCATGACGGGTACGTATTCGGGTCCGGCTACTACCCGCGCGACTTCGAGGTGGTCTCGCTGGTGGAGGGGGCCGTCAACGAATACCGCCGGCTCGGGGAGGGCGTCTTTGACGCGATCACTCCTGCCGAACCCCTCACTACCAACGAGCTCTACGTGTTCGTGCTGGATGCGGGGGCGGATCCGGACCGGCCCACCGGGGTAGCCCACGGGACGACGCCGTCGCTGGTGGGGGTAGTCCCGGAGAGGACGTTCCTGTACGGGGCCGACCGGCCCTATGAAGCCATACTGTCCGAGCTGGAGGAGGACGGCACTCTCTGGATATCGTACGTGTTCGTCAATCCGGACACGCACACCAGGCAGGCCAAGCGCACCTACCTGTCCCTGCACGACGGGTTCATATTCGCCTCGGGATACTACACGCCCGATGAGCGCGTCCAGTCGGCGGTGGACAGGGCCATGCTGCTGTACCGGTCGGTCGGCGAGGCGGCCTTTGAGCAGATAACCACCGGCTCCCAGGTCGCCTCGGCCACGTACGCCGGCGGCGACATCCGCGCCACCGGGCCGCACCTATTCGTTCTGGAGAAGACCGGCGTAATCCGGGCGGACAGCGCCTACCCAGGCAGGGTCGGCACCGTCTTTGGGACGCTGCATGACGGGGCCGCCGACCGATCCTATTCAGACATCCTTGACGACATAGACAGGGACGGGGGGACTTGGCTCTCCTACATGTCGGCCAACCCGGCCGCCGGCTCGGCCCAGCTCACGCGCGCCTGGGCCACCCTGCTGGACGGCTACCTGTTTGTGGCCGACTACCACATGCCCGACTCGCGCGCCCAGTCGGTGGTGGACGAGACCATATCGCGGTACCGCTCGACCGGGCCGGCCTCCTTTGAGCGGCTGGTGTCAGAAGATCGGGCGGAGGGTGACTCCCTGTACCCGGTCGTCCTGCAGCGACGGGGCGCCGAGACGGTGGCTGTGGGGACTTCCGCCCAGGTCTGGCTGGACGAGCTCCGCGGGCTGCCGGTCCAAGCGGACCGGGACTTCCGCCAGGTGCTGGCAGATGCCTACATCGACGGGGCCACTTGGACGGAGCGGGTTCTGGTGAACCCTGCCACCGGCACCGAGCAGGTCATGCGGCAGTGGTGGGACGTATACGGCGACTACATATTCGTGTCGGGGTACTACCTGCCGGATGCCGAGGTCCAGTCGGCCGTCGACGAGGCACTGGTCCTGTTCGGGGCGCACGGCGAGGACGCCTTTGAGATGATTACCCCCCAGGAACCCCGGCCCGCCGGCGAGACACACGTGTTCGTCATAGACTCCGACGGCTACACGACGGTTGCCGACGGGGCCCTGCCGCAGCTCGTGGGAAGCTGCTGCGCCGACGCCATCCGCAATACCGGCGACAGGTCCTTTGAGCAGGTGCTGGCCGACTTGGACCAGTACGGCGGCGCCTGGGTCACCTATGACTTCACCGATCCCGACACTGGTACCGTCCAGTTCAAAAGATCCTGGCTGTACGAGCGGGACGGATTCATCTTCGTGTCCGGCTATTACGTGTCCGACTCTAGGGCGCAGGCACTGGTCCAGAATGCCGTCTTTGGATACGGGGCGTACGGCGGGGATGGTATCATCCGTATGATAAACGACTCGGCGGCCGGCCCGCCGGATCCTCTCCGGCCGTTTGTCGTGGACGCCAGCACTTGGATGGTCTTGGCGCACGGCGCCGATGCGTCCCGAACCGGCGGGACCTGGCCGGCCATCGTGCCGGCGGGTTGGTCGGCCGGGGACATCCTTGAAGATCTGACCGAGAAGGTCGGCGTCTGGGTGGAGTACGAGGCGGTCAACCCGGCCACCGGCCAGATTGAACCCAAGAGATCTTGGTTGCACCTGCAGGACGGACTCATATTCGGGTCCGGCTACCATGCAGGTGTAGATAGTATGGTGGGGGGTGAGCAACCATGATCTACTGCATCCATAGACGAGTCCTGCTGGTAGCGCTAGCCGCCGCGCCGTTTCTGCTGGCGGGCGAGGCATTCGCGACGGATTACGTGGAGGAGGCTGTGGATCCGGTCCTCACGCTGGTAGGCAATTCCGAGATGACGGTGCCGAAGCACAGAACCTTTACGGATCCGGGCGCCATATGCACGGGCAAGCATGTCAACGAGGCCGGACACAAGACGGTGATGGGAACGCCTGCGGTCTGGACGTACGTGGTCGGCACCCACACGCTGACATACACGTGCACGGACACCCGCGGCGTCTCGGCCGACCCGGTGACCAGGAAGGTCACCGTCAAGCCTGCAACCAAGCCGGTTCTAACTCTAAACGGCGATGCCAACGTCGAGGTGGAGTTGCCCGGTCCGGACACTCCTCAGGTCCGAAACTCAGCATACACCGACCCCGGCGCAACCTGCACCGGCGAGAACATCCCGGGGGGCTCCAAGACGGTGTATGCCGATGTCACTAACATGAGATTGGGCTCGAACACGCTGACATACTATTGTCACATCCCTGCCAGCTATTCTGCCGACCCGGTGACCAGAACGGTCACCATCGTGGCCACCCCGCCGACCCTGACCCTGAACGGCCCCGCCGACGCGGTGCACCGGGGGGTCCAGAGCAATTGGAGGGATCTCGGAGCAACCTGCACCGGCCAGTTCATAGACGGCGGCTCCACGACCGTGTATTCGGCGTATAGGACCCTCCATCCGGAACTCATCGGAAAGTACACCCTCACATATGCGTGCACGGACAGCCGCGGCGTGTCCGCCAACTCCGTGACCGGGACGGTATTCATATACGGCAAGCCCCTCCACATCGAGCTCCTCGGCGGCAGCGCCGTCACAATAACGCAGGGCGAGTCGTGGACAGACCCCGGGGCCAGGTGTAAGAACGGGGGATTCTCCTACGCGTGGAGGGTGTACACCGACGACAGCATGGACACGGAGAAGGTCGGTACGTACACGCTGAATTACAAGTGCAAGGACTACTTTGGCGTCTGGTCCGACCCGGTGACCAGGACCGTCACGGTGGAGCCCAACCGGGCAGCCGCGACCGACCCGGTCCCTGCCGGCCCCGGAGGGTGAGCAACCATGAGCTACTGCATCCATAGACGAGTCCTGCTGGTAGCGCTAGCCGCCGCGCCGTTTCTGCTGGCGGGCGAGGCATTCGCGACGGATTACGTGGAGGAGGCTGTGGATCCGGTCCTCACGCTGGTAGGCAATTCCGAGATGACGGTGGCGAAGGGCGAAACGTTTACGGATCCGGGCGCCATATGCACGGGCAAGCATGTCAACGAGGCCGGACACAAGACGGTGATGGGAACGCCTGCGGTCGACACGTCCGTGGTCGGCACCCACACGCTGACATACACGTGCACGGACACCCGCGGCGTCAAGGCGCCAGACGTAAGTAGGACGGTCAAGGTCGTGACAAAGCCTGTAATAACGCTTATCGGAGATGCCAACGTCACGATAGAGCTTGGCCTGACTCACACAGATCCCGGCGCAACCTGCTCCGGCGAGGCCATTCCGGGGGGCTCCAAGAAGGTGTATGCCGGCAGTAGTGTGATGAACCTGGGCGAGAACACGGCGACATACAAGTGCACGGACACCCGCGGCATCTCGGCCGACCCGGTGACCAGAACGGTCACCGTCGTGGCCACCCCGCCGACCCTGACCCTGAACGGCGACGCCAGCGCCACGATACAGTTGGGCCACACGTACAGCGATCCAGGCGCAACCTGCTCCGGCTTGCGCATCTCGGGAGGCTCAAAGACGGTGTATGCCGATACCGCCAACCTGGTCCTAGGCAAGAACACGCTGACATACAAGTGCAAGGACAGAAGCGGCATCTCGGCCGACCCGGTGACCAGGACGCTCACTACCACGTCCCCACCGCCCCCCCCATCACCGCCGACCCTGACCCTGAACGGCGATGCCAACGTCGAGGTGGAGTTGCCCGGTCCGGACACTCCTCAGGTCCGAAACTCAGCATACACCGACCCCGGCGCAACCTGCACCGGCGAGGCCTATCCGTTTGGCCCAAAGACGATATATGCCAACCCCTTCAACCTGATCCTGGGCAAGAACACGCTGACATACTGGTGCATGGACATCCGTGGTCAGCAGACCACGATTACTAGGACCGTCACGCTCGTGGCCACCCCGCCGACCCTGACCCTGAACGGCCCCGCCGACGCGGTGCATCGGGGGGTCCAGAGCAATTGGAGGGATCTCGGAGCAACCTGCACCGGCCAGTTCATAGACGGCGGCTCCACGACCGTGTATTCGGCGTATAGGACCCTCCATCCGGAACTCATCGGAAAGTACACCCTCACATATGCGTGCACGGACAGCCGCGGCGTGTCCGCCAACTCCGTGACCGGGACGGTATTCATATACGGCAAGCCCCTCCACATCGAGCTCCTCGGCGGCAGCGCCGTCACAATAACGCAGGGCGAGTCGTGGACAGACCCCGGGGCCAGGTGTAAGAACGGGGGATTCTCCTACGCGTGGAGGGTGTACACCGACGACAGCATGGACACGGAGAAGGTCGGTACGTACACGCTGAATTACAAGTGCAAGGACTACTTTGGCGTCTGGTCCGACCCGGTGACCAGGACCGTCACGGTGGAGCCCAACCGGGCAGCCGGGACCGACACGGCTCCTGCCGGCCCGTAACCGTGAACTTCCGCCCGGAGATATGCCGGTGTCGCGGCGCCCTGAGGTTCCCGCATACGGACACCACCCCCGAGTCGTCCTTGGGGCCGCGCTTGCGCCACTCCCCGGGCCTGCGAGCGGGAGCATGACACAGAGCAGGACGTGCGGCTGATGCTGGCCGAGGTGGAGAGCGCGCCTTTCGATGGGCACCATCTCCAACTGGATAGTGGTGGCCATAAAGAATGCACCTGTGTATACGGGGTTGTCCAACAGCATCCTCAGACTGCCCACAAGCAGGCCAAAATGTACCCACAGCTGCCCAGACAGCGTCTATTTTCCCCCAGATGGGCCGCATTGGGGCACGTTTTGGCCTATCCTGACGCCTGATTTGCCGGGTTTGGTGCCGTTTTGGCCGCATATGACACGTGGTGAGCAGCCTCCCCCACACACCAGGGGGGAGATCTTTCCATTCCCTAGTGGAAGATGTTGTGGGCTATGCTGCGCAGTGCCAGCCCGCGCACCTGCATCCGCGGTGTGACGGCCCGGACAGAGTTGCGGAATGCGTTCTTGAGCGACGAGAATCCACTCTCGACCAGGTTGCGCATGCCGAACTTGCGGTAAAACCTGCCGGGATTTTCCTTCTCCCACCGGATCATGTGGGCCCAGGCGCTGAAACCGCCCCCGTTGTGGTGTTTGGGTGGTCTCATGCAGGGCAGCCTGCCCATGCGGAGGGCTTCCTGACAGTTCTCCATACAGCAGTACTTGCGGTCTGCCAGCAGATACCCGGATCCCACCGGTGCGGTCCCTGTAAGCTTCAGCAGCATGGGGGAGTCGTCCCGGCTGCCGTCGGTCACCGCCGACGACACCACGCAACCGTCAAGGGTCAGCAGCACGTGGTGTTTTATCGTACTGTGCACCCACTTGCCGCCTTTTGCAGTCTCCTTCCACTCGTATCTGTTGTAGGTGTATGATGACGAGTCGGCCAGCAGTGTCCCCGATGCCCCATCGCCGGCCGTGAACGCCAGCAGCTCGTCAAGGAGGTTTGTGGGAAGCTGGTTTCTGTTCCACCACAGGCACGATTTGGAC